>CAVYMO010000001.1:0-118669 GCA_963769625.1 uncultured Verrucomicrobiae bacterium
CGGGGATCGAACCCGTGCACCAGCCTTGAGAGGGCTGTGTCCTAGCCACTAGACGAATGCGCCGTTTAAAGCGCGGGAAAATAGTGCGAGCGCAGCGGATCGGCAAGCGCGTCTTGTCGCGCCGCGGGATTGTTTTCGCGGTCGGGAGTTAGGGCCGCAGGTCGGAAACGCCCGGAGGCTGAAAGAGTGGCGTGGGCGAAGCCACCGGTGTGGGTGAGGGAGTCATACCCGTGGTGGAGGACATCCTTACGCCGGGCCGTACCTGTGGTTGGGGCAACAGGCCCACCGCTTCGCTTTTCTTCTTGAGCAGGAAAGGCCTCATGTCTGCGCTCGCCCGGGCCAGCATCCGCCCGTAGAAGAGGTCGTAGTAGCGCCCCAGCAGCTTCCGTTTTTCCAAGTCGGTGCGTGCCTCCATCGCGTCGCGGAGAGCCGCGGTCACCTCCCGGTCGTTCTGGACGGCATTCCGCAGACGGCGCCATTCGACGTGCTTGCGTTGGTTTTCCGCCTCTGGACTCAACGGTGCGGGTTTGAATCCTTCATCGAGGGCCGGTATCTCGGGCACGGCGGGGCGTGCGGGTTTCTCTCGTCGGGTAACGCCAGAAGTTCTGGCGGAATAATCGGGGGCGGAGGAGTGATTATGGGTGCGGGTGTGGCGCTGCCGGTGGCTTTCGGTTCCGGGCTGGGTAACGGCTCATCTTGAGCGCGCACTTCGGAAAACAAAAGACAGGCGGTAAAGAGGCTGACGCGCAGCAGAAACGTTTTCATCCCAAGCATAGACGTGGTCGGGGTGACAGGATTCGAACCTGCGACCTGTCGCCGCGGCGACCGCTCCGGGTTTTCCAGTGCGTCAAGCTCCTCGCGTCCGCGACCGGTTTTGTAAAAGCGTTCCCGTTTCATCGCTTCGCTCCGTGAGGGAACGTCTTCGGTGTGGAGCAATATCCATGGCGCCCCGTGGCGGGTGGCTTTTGACTGACCGGTGTTGTGCCGATGCAGCCGATCTTCCAGTTGCTGACAATACCCGACGTTACGGCGTCCGGTTTTCACGCTCTTGAGGACGTAAAGGTGGAACATGCGTCGAAGAAATCGGGGTGACAGGATTCGAACCTGCGACCTCCTGGTCCCAAACCAGGCGCTCTACCAAGCTAAGCTACACCCCGCGCGACCGGAGCTTTACCACGCTGTCGCCACGTGCGCATGCGGAATCTCCACATCTATCAGCAGGTGCGCGCAACATCCGCACCCTGTTTGCGACGCTGCGGCGAATCTCGGGTCCGCAACGTAAGGTTGCCGCGCGCCCGTTCCCGGGCGATAGTGGCGGCCTTCGTCCGAAATCGCCGGTCGTCTTCCGCCGCGTCGCATCTGCGCCCCGCCTTATGTTCAAAAACGAAAAACTTAACGTCACGCTCTTTCTCTCCCTCATCGGGTTACAGGTTCTCGGCGTGGCCGCGCTCTGGACCCGCTTTCAGTGGCACTATCTCCCGATCATGCTCTTCATGTATTTGTGGGGCGGGATCAGCACCACACTCTATCTCCACCGCTATCTCACCCATCGCGGGTTTGAAATGCCGGGCTGGTTGAAGTTTTTCTTCGCCACCGGATCCGCAGTCGCGCTCTCCGGTGATCCGGTGACATGGGTCGGCGACCATCGTTATCATCACCTCAAGTCCGATACCGACGAAGACATCCACAGCCCGATCCACGGCTTCCCTTATGCGCACATGATGTGGCTGGTGCGGAAGCCGGAAGGTTTCCGTGATCGCTCCCTGCGCTACGCGGCCGACGTGCGGAAAATCTGGTACTGCAAGCTGTGGGAGCGGCCGTACTTTTACATCATCCCGCACCTCTTGGTGGCGGCGATTCTTTACTTCACCCTCGGCGGGGTCGGGCTCCTCTGGTGTCTCTACGTGCCGATGCTGGTGGTTTATAATTTCACCTGGGCGGTCAATTCCATCTGCCACATGGATAATCTCGGCTACCGCTCCTTTGAGACGACCGACCACAGCAAGAACAACTTCTGGGTCGGCCTCGGTGCCTTCGGTGAGGGCTACCATAACAATCACCACGCCCAGCCCCGCTGCGCCGCGCATGGACGGAAGTGGTGGGAATTCGATCTCACGCGTTACATCATCTGGGGTCTCGAAAAAGGTGGCCTCGCGTGGAGCGTGCATTGGCCAAAGCCGGAGAAACTCGAAACCGTGGCGCCCGTCTCGGAAGACGAAGCCGGCGCGATGCTCCTCTTTGGCGCGCAGATCAAGGATCCGTCGCTGAAGGCGAACACGGATTCCGCCGCGAAGGATTAGTAAGCGAGATTCGGCGCGAGCCAGCGCTCGATGAACTCGACGCTTTCGCCTTTGCGCGCCGCGTAATCGCGCACTTGATCGCGCTCGATCTTCCCGACGGCGAAGTAGCGCGACTCGGGATGTGCGAAATATAACCCGCTCACGCTCGCGCCCGGGTGCATCGCGAAAGATTCCGTCAACGTGACCCCGGCATTTTTCTCAGGCTCGAGCAGCGCAAACAAAGTCCGCTTTTCCGTGTGATCCGGTGAAGCCGGATAACCCGCCGCTGGTCGGATGCCGCGATATTTTTCGCGGATCAACTCCTCATGCGTGAGTTGCTCCTCGCCGCCGAAGCCCCACGCGATCCGCGCCTGTTGGTGCAAATATTCTGCAAACGCCTCCGCCAGTCGATCGGCCAGCGCCTTCACCAGGATGGCGTTGTAATCGTCGTGCGCGTCCGAATAGCTCTTCGCCAATGCATCGGCGCCGATTCCCGCCGTGACCGCGAACCCGCCGAGATAATCCGCCCGCCCCGATTCTTTCGGCGCGATGAAATCCGCGAGGCAGCGATTGGATTGCTCGGAGGGTTTCTGAATCTGCTGACGCAAGAAGTGGAACGTCTCCAGCCGCGTCGCGCGCGACTCATCGGTGTAAAGCTCCACGTCGTCGCCCACCGCATTCGCTGGCCAGAAAGCGAAAACGCCGCGCGCGGTCAGCAATTTTTCATTCACGATGCGCTGCAGCAATTCTTGCGCGTCCTCGAAAAGTTCCTTCGCCTGCGCACCGACCACCGCGTCCTCAAAAATCGCCGGATACCGCCCGCGCAATTCCCAAGTATGAAAGAACGGCGACCAATCGACGTAGGGCACGAGCGTACTCGAGAGTGATGCTGTTCTTCTGGGTAGCGCAGGCTGCCAGCCTGCTCGTCTCGGCAGCCTGCCGAGACGCGGGGGTGGACTCGGTCGCGCCTTCGCAAGGTGTTGCCGGCAGGCTGCCGGCAACTGCAGGCTGGCAGCCTGCGCTACCCCGAGCTGTTTCCACCACGCGTAAGCCGAGAACGCTCGGTTTCGCGGGCTCGTAGGTTTTCCAATCGAACGCGCCGCGATTCGCGCGCGCCTGTTCCAGCGTCACGCTCTTCCGTTCCTGCGTCTTCGCCGCGTGTGCTTCGCGCAATGCTGCGTAATCGGCCCGCGTCTGCGTATCAAAACTTTCTTTTAAATCTTCATTCAGCAGACTGTTTACCACCCCGACCGCGCGCGAGGCGTCGAGCACGTGCACCACGCTGCTCTGGTAATGTTGCGCGATCTTCACCGCCGTATGTGCACGACTGGTGGTCGCGCCGCCGATCAGCAACGGCACCTTGAAACCTTCCCGCTCCATCTCCTGCGCCACGTGCACCATTTCGTCGAGCGATGGCGTGATCAGCCCGCTCAAGCCAATCGCATCCGCTTTACGTTCCCGCGCCGCCTGCAAAATTTTCGGCGCTGGCACCATCACCCCGAGATCGATCACCTCGTAGTTGTTACACTGCAGCACCACGCCCACGATATTTTTGCCAATGTCGTGCACGTCGCCTTTCACCGTCGCCATCACGATCCGTCCCTGCGGTTTCGCGCCGCCGGCCTTCTCCGCTTCCATGAACGGCATCAAATAGGCGACCGCTTTTTTCATGACGCGGGCACTCTTCACCACTTGCGGCAAAAACATCTTCCCCGCACCGAAGAGATCACCCACCACGCTCATCCCGGCCATGAGGGGTCCTTCGATCACATCCAGTGGACGCGTCGCCTTCGCGCGCGCTTCCTCCGTATCCGCATCGATGAAATCCACGATCCCCTTCACGAGCGCGTGCGAAAGCCGTTCTTCCACCGGAGCGCTGCGCCACGCTTCCTTCTCGACTGGCGCCTTGTCTTTCGCCTTCACGTTTTCGGCGAAATCAACCAGCCGCTCCGTCGCTTCGTCGTTTCGGTTAAAGATCACGTCCTCGACGCGCTCGAGCAGCTCCGGCTCGATCTCCTGGTAAACCGCGAGCTGGCCCGCGTTCACGATCCCGATGTCCAACCCGGCGCGAATCGCGTGATACAAAAACGCCGCGTGCATCGCTTCGCGCACCGCGTTGTTCCCGCGGAACGAGAACGAGATGTTGCTGATCCCGCCGCTCGTCCGCGCTCCCGGCAGATTCGCTTTGATCCAACGCACCGCTTCGATGAAATCGACCGCGTAATTGCGGTGCTCCTCCAGCCCGGTGGCAATCGTCAGGACATTCGGATCGAAAATAATGTCGTTAGGCGCAAAGCCCGCGGAGTCGGTCAGCAAGCGATAAGCGCGCGCGCAAATTTCGGTCCGACGATCGAGCGTGTCCGCCTGCCCCTTCTCATCGAACGCCATCACAATGGCCGCCGCGCCGTAGCGCCGCACCAACCCGGCCTGATGCAAAAATTCTTCCTCGCCATTCTTGAGGCTGATCGAGTTCACGACCGGCTTGCCCTGCACGCAACGCAGACCGGCCTCCAGCACGCTCCACTTTGAGCTGTCGATCATGAACGGGATGCGCGAGATCTCCGGCTCGCTCCCGATCAAATTCAGGAAGCGCGTCATTGTGGCCTCCGAGTCGATCATCCCTTCGTCCATGTTAACGTCGAGAATGTTGGCGCCGTTTTTCACCTGCTGACGCGCCACCGCGACCGCGCCCTCGAAATCGCCACCCAGAATCAGTTTAGAAAAACGCGGCGAGCCCGTGATGTTCGTTCGCTCGCCCACGATCACGAAGCCCATTTCCGGTGTGATGTTCAGCGGCTCGAGGCCGGAAAGGCGCAAGGTGGGCGTGGTCGTCTCGTCGGGGATGATTCGTTGGCGGGGCCGGCAATCGCGCACCGTCTCCGCGATCTGGCGGATGTGCGCCGGGGTCGTTCCGCAACAACCGCCCACCACATTGAGCCAGCCGTTCTGCGCCCAATCGCGCAACTGCGGCGCGAGGCTCTCCGGCGTCTCGGGGAATCCGGTTTCCGAAAGGGGATCGGGCAAGCCGGCGTTCGGATACGCGCTGGTGTAGAGCGGCGCGTTGTGCGCCAGCTCCTCGATATACGGCCGCATTTCCTTCGGCCCGAGCGCGCAATTCAAACCGACCACGAGCGGATGCGCGTGCGCGATGGAAATAAGAAACGCCTCCACGGTTTGCCCGCTCAACATGCGGCCGGACAAATCCGTCACCGTGCCCGAAACCATCAGCGGCACTTTGCGGCCGACGCGTTCGAAGGTCTCGGCGATCGCCACCAGTGCAGCCTTCGCGTTCAGCGTATCGAAGACCGTTTCCACCAGCAGCAAATCGACCCCGCCCTCGAGCAATCCCGCCACCTGGTCGGCATACGATTGCCGGATTTGATCGAACGTGACCGCGCGGAAACTCGGATCGTTCACGTCCGGCGAAAGCGAAGCGGTTACCGGCATTGGGCCTAACGACCCTGCGACGAAACGCCGTTGCCCGGTTTCGTGGCCGACGCGGTCCGCAGCTTTTCGCGCCAACTGTGCCGCGACCACGTTCATCTCGTGGGTGAAAGCGCGGAGCGGTTTGTCGTCCACCACGCCTTGGAAAAACTCCGGATCCTTTCGGCCGTTTGCTGGTTCTTCCGGGAAAAGGAAATCGTGCAATCCGATCGTCGTCGCGCTGAACGTGTTCGTCTCGATCAAGTCTGCGCCCGCCTCAAGATACTGCGTGTGAATTTCCTCGATCACGTCGGGTTTGGTTAGGAGCAGGACTTCGTTGCTGCCCTTTAAGTCCTTGCCCTTCCAATCTGCGAAGCGCGTGCCGCGAAAATCCTCCTCACTCAACTTGTAGCGCTGCACCATCGTGCCCATGGCGCCGTCGAGCACGGCAATGCGCTCGCGCAGGAGCGCCTCAAAAGGGTGAAGAATTTCCACGGCCATGGCAGTGGAAAACTAGCGGGCGGGACAGGGGTCAGCAAGGAACAAATCTACGCATCATGATGCGTAGATTTGTTTAACGACCGGAGGTCCCGGGCGTTCGCGTGGGCGATTCGGCGCTGGCCACCCGGACCGGCAAGCGCGGCGCGCTCGTCCCGTAGCGTTCCTCCAGAATCGCCGCCGCGATCCGGTCCGCCACCATATCTCGATAATCGCCGGACCGCGCGCGCCGCGCCTCCGTCTTATTGCTCAGGTAGCCGCACTCGACCAAAACCGAGGGATAGACCGCATTGCGTACGACGCGGAAGTTCGCCGTCCGGACCGCCCCGCCGCTCGCGCCGGGGAGGGTGAGCAGCTTGCTCGAGATCCGCTGCGCCAGACTGCGTGCGTAAGGCGAGGCGTAGTAGGTTTCAACCCCGCGCGCGCGCCGGCTGCGCGAATCGTTGAAATGCACGCTCACGAAAATCGAATTGTCGTAGCGATTGCCGATCGCCACCCGCTGATCGAGCGGAATGAAGACATCGGAGTCGCGTGTCATGACGGTTTGAAGTTGTGACGCGCGCAGCTTCCGATTGAGACGCTGCGCCACGTCGAGGGCGATGGCCTTCTCCGCCGGGCTGTAACGCCGCTTGGCGCCGCTGTCTTTGCCGCCGTGTCCCGCATCCACCACCACGGTGTTGAAGGTGCGACTCGTGTCCTTGCGATTGGCCACGCCGGTGGTTTCACAACTGACGAGGGCGAAGAGCGCCGCCGCCGCGAGGAGGCAACCGGGAATTCGAAGCATGCCCATTGATAGCCGAACCCGTGCCAGAGTGCCACCGCTTTCATGGGAGAAGCCAAGGCGGGCGCCCTTTACGCGCTCAATGCCGCGCTGAAATTCGAATTAGGAAAAAGCGCTTGTGTTTTGAGCGTGCGGATTTAAAGCCACTAACCATTTTATGCTGACAAGATTTGCTGTTTTCGCCCTCTTTTCTTCGCTCGTTTTCGCCGGGTGCGAGAAGGGTTCTGAACTTCTCGCCACGAAGAAAAAGACCACGAGCCCCACTCCGGCCGCGAGTGCCACGCCCGCCTCTCCCACGCCGGTGCCCACCCCCGCGCCACCTGCGATCGACCAGACCGCGCAGGTCGTGATTTACGGCTATCACCGCTTCGAGAAAACCGTCCGCCGGCCCGATACCGAGATGACGCCCGAGATGTTCGAAGGGCAGATGCAGGCGTTGAAGGACAAGAACATTTCCGTCATCGGGATGCAGGATTTCCTGGCCTGGAAGCGGGGCGAAAAAAACATTCCGCCGCGTGCCGCCGTCATCACTTTCGACGACGGCTGGAAGACGCAATACGAAGTCGGCTGGCCGATCATGAAAAAATTCGGCTACCCGTTCACCCTCTTCATTTATACCGAAGGCGTGAAGGGAATGAAATACGGCGGCGGCGCGGCCATGAGCTGGGAGATGCTCGCGGAGATGCGCGACGCCGGCGTCGATATCCAGGCGCACTCCGCCACCCACCAGGATTTGCGCAAGCCCTACGACAAGGTGCAAAAGAAGAAGCTGAACCCGGAGGAATACCAGGCCTGGCTGCAAGCCGAGATCGCCGGTTCCAAGCAATTGCTCGAGCAGAAACTCGGCATCCGCGTGAACTCTTTCGCGGTCCCGTTCGGCTACATCAACGACGAAGTGCGCGACACCATCATGAAGGCCGGCTACGAAGCCTTGTTCACCGTGCAAGGCCAGGTCCTGAGTTTCAATTCGCCTAACAACTCACTCGGCCGCTACCTGATGGAGGGGAACAAACCGAAAGTCTTCACCGACGCCTTGAACTTCAGCGGTGGCGGCGCCGTCGCGGCGGGCGCGGCCAGCGTTCCCACGTCATCCTTAAAAACTGAGCCCGCCGACGGAGCCACCATCAACACCGCGCTCCCGCTCATCAAAGCCGACCTCAGCAGTCTCGGCGCGATCGAAAAAGGCAGCGTGCAGATGCGAATCAGCGGTTTGGGCTTGGTCCCCGCCAGCTTCGACGAAAAAACCAGCGTCGTTTCCTATCAAACCACGCAAAAAATTCGCGACGACAACTGCACCGTCATCGTCAGCGCCAAAGCCGGCGGCAAACGCGTCGAAGCCTCGTGGACCTTCAAGATCGACGAAGGCGGCGCGGCCGCCCCCGCCGCGTCGCCGGCTCCCGCGAAGCCGTAACGCCAGGCGCGCCCACGTCGCACTGCGTCGCGGGCCTACGGATAGCGGCTGAAACCGCGCTCCGTGACCGCGCTTCTGGCACGTCCGGCGCTTGCACGCCCGCGCCTTTCACAGCACCATCACCAACCGACTACCTGCCATGAAATCACACCGCCTTCTTGCGTCATTCCTCTGTCTCGGTCTCTCCTTCGCCTGCCTTACGCTCGTCGCCACGGCCGACGAGGGCATGTGGACCTTCGATAATTTCCCGTCCAAACAGGTGCAGGAAAAATTTGGCTGGGCGCCGGATAAAGCGTGGCTCGACCGCGTGCAGGGCGCCGCGGTGCGGCTCACCGGTGGTTGCTCGGCGTCGTTCGTCTCGGCGGAAGGCCTGGTCCTGACGAATCACCATTGCGTGAGCACCTGCGTGCAGGACCTCTCTACGGCAAAGCAGGATTATATTGCGAACGGTTTTGTCGCACAGAACCGCGAGGAGGAGCGCCTGTGCCCCGGACAACAGGCGGAAGTCGTCACCTCGATCAGTGATGTGACGCCGCGGGTGCAGAAGGCCATCGGCAAAGCGACAGGTGCTGAGCTGGCGAAAGCGCGCGACGCGGAGACGGCCGCGATCGAAAACGAATCGTGCAAGGACAAGGAGAAAGAGCGTTGCCAGGTGGTGACTCTCTACGGCGGCGGGCAGTATAAGCTTTACCGTTATCGGAAGTATTCGGACGTTCGCCTCGTCTGGGCGCCCGAGCAGCAGGCGGCATTTTTCGGGGGCGATCCCGACAATTTTAATTTCCCGCGCTTCAATCTCGATGCCGCTTTTTTGCGCGTTTACGAGAACGGCAAACCCGCCGCCACACCGCAGCATTTGAAGTGGAACCCGCGCGCGCCGAAAGCGGGCGAGCCGACGTTTGTTGTCGGCAATCCGGGCAGCACGCAGCGCCTCTTCACCGAGACCCAGTTCGATTTCCGCCGCGATCTCTATTTCCCCTTGCTCGTGCCGTTGACGGCGGAATATCGCGGTCGCCTGCTCACCGCGATGGAGGGCGATGCGGAGAAAACACGCACCGCGAACGACCGGCTCCACGGCGTCGAGAACAGCTACAAGGTCTTTATTGGGCAGTGGCAGGCGTTGCGCGACGTCGAGTTCCGCGCGGGGCTGACCAAAGCCGAGCGCGAACTGCGCGAGGGCGTGAAAGGCAACGCGGAAATTGGCGATCCCTGGAGCGAAATCGACAAGGCGGTGACGAGCTTCCGCCCCTATTTCACGGATTACTTCATGCTCGAGGATCGGGGCGGATGGCGCACTGACCTTTACGTTTACGCGCGGGAACTCGTCCGCAGCGCGGTGGAACGCGAGAAACCAGCTGCGGAGCGTCTGCCGGCGTATGCCGACTCGCGGCTGCCGTTGCTCGAGAAACAGCTGACCGACGAGAAACCGAAATATCCGTGGCTGGAGGAGTTGACCATGGCCTTCTGGCTCTCGAAAACGCGCGAACTCCTCACCGCCGACGATCCGCGCGTGAAGGAGTTGCTCGGCAAGGAATCACCCGAGCAACTGGCGAAGCGCCTGATCACCGGCACCAAGCTCGGCGATGCGAAGGTGCGGAAGGAGCTTTGGACGGGCGGCCTCAAAGCGGTGGAGGCATCGCAGGACCCGATGATCCAGTTTGCGCTTGCGGTGGAGAAACATGCGCGGCCTTTGCTGGATCGTTACCGGGCCGAATACGACGGACCGGCGACCGTTGCGCAGGCGAAATTGGCGAGCGCCCGCTTTGCCGCCTTCGGTGAAGCAGCTTACCCGGATGCGACCTTCTCGCTCCGCATCTCCTATGGCGCAGTTGAGGGTTGGACCGACCGCGGCAAGGAAGTGCCATTCTCCACCACGATGGGCGGAACTTTCGACCGCGCCACGGGCGCGTTCCCTTACGACCTGGCGACGAAGATCGCGGCTGCGGAAGAAAAGATCGACAAGGGGACGGTCTACAATTTCACCACGACGAACGACATCATCGGCGGCAATTCCGGTTCACCGGTGATCGCGCGCGATGGCTCCGTGCTCGGCGCAGCGTTTGATGGAAACATCCACTCGCTCGGCGGCTCCTATGGTTTCGATCCGCGCATCAATCGCACGATCGTGGTCTCGAGTGCAGCCGTGCAGGAAGCGATGGAGAAGATCTACGTCGCGCCCGCGCTGTCGAAGGAGCTGAACAACATTCCTCCAACGGATCGGCCATAGCTCGAGCGGTAAACGCGTCCGATGTTCTCTCAATTAGGCGACAAGCTTCAGGATATTTTCAAGGATCTGCGCGGGCATGGCGCGATCTCGGAGACGAATATCAATGACGCGCTGCGGCAGGTGCGGCTGGCGTTGCTGGATGCGGATGTCGATTTCCAGGTCTCGAAGCGGTTCATCGCGCGGGTGAAGGAGAAGGCGCTGGGCGAGGAGGTGCTGCGGAGCGTGACGCCGGGGCAGCAGATGGTGAAGATTTTTCACGATGAGCTGACGACGCTCCTCGGCGGCGATGCCGCGCCGCTGAATCTCGAGAAGCCGGCGCGGATTTTGATGGTGGGATTGAATGGCGCGGGCAAGACGACTTCGTCGGCGCAAGCTGGCGATGCTGCTTGAAGAAGCAGGGGCGGCGTCCGCTTCTGATCGCGTCGCGATTTGCATCGGCCGGCGGCGATCCAGCAGCTGGCGACGCTCGCGGGACAGGTGGACGTGCCGGTTTACACGCCGCCGCCGGAGGAGAAGGATGTGCGACGTTCCGCGGCGGCGAGTCTGGAGTGGGCGAAGACGCAGACGGGCAACGTGCAGATTTTCGACACGGCGGGGCGGCAGGAGATCGACGCGGCGCTGATCGAGGAGATCAAGCAGCTGAAGGAATTCCTGAAGCCGCAGGAGGTTCTGCTGGTGGCCGATGCCGCGACCGGTCAGCAGGCGGTGAGCGTGGCCACGCATTTTAACGAGGCGCTCGGGCATCACCGGCATCATTTTGACGAAGCTGGATGGCGATGCGCGCGGCGGGGCGGCGCTCTCGATGCGCGAGGTGACGCAGCGGCCGATCAAGTTCGCCGGCGTCGGCGAGAAGCTGGATCAGTTCGAAGCCTTCGTGCCGGACCGCTTGGCGGGTCGCATTCTCGGGATGGGCGACATCGTGGGCCTGGTGGAAAAGGCCGCGGAAGCCTTCGACGAGGAGGAAGCGAAGCGGATGGAGAAGAAGCTGCGGACGGCTTCGTTCGATTTCAACGATTTCCTGGCCCAGTTCAAGATGATGAAGAAGATGGGGCCGCTGGAGAATATCCTTGGCATGATCCCCGGCATGAGTAACGTGCAGGGCCTTTCGGTCGACGAGAAGCAGATCAAACGCACCGAAGCGATTGTGCTTTCGATGACCAGCGACGAGCGCGCGCGGCCCGACATTTTGAATGCCCGGCGGCGGCAGCGGATCGCGAAAGGAAGCGGCAGCACGGTTACGGAAGTGAACGATCTGCTGCAGCGTTTCAATCAGATGCGGAAGATGATGAAGAACGCCGGGAAAATGAAGAAGATGATGGCGCAAATGGCGCGAATGAAAAATTAACGATATGGCAGTTTCAATCAGATTACGCAGAGAAGGCGCGAAGAATTCCCCCTATTACAAGGTGGTGGTGGCGGACAGCCGCAGCCCGCGCGACGGAAAATTCATCGAGATCGTGGGCACCTACGATCCGAAGAAGAAGGATCACAACAGCACGCTCAAGCTCGATCGGATCGAGCATTGGATTTCCAAAGGCGCGCAGCCGTCCGATACGGTCCGCAGCCTGGTGAAGCAGAATCGCAAGGTCGCGGCCGCCCCGCAGCCAGCGGTGACAGCCGAAGCGTAGGGCATCGACGCCGGCTGTGGCTTGTTGGTGATTTTGACTGGACGGGACGGCGCCCGTCGCTCCCAATTAATCTCGTGAAACCGTTTCTCGAATTCGTTATTCGCTATCTCGTCGAGTTTCCCGACGAGGTTTTGATCACGGAGATGTCCGACGGCAATCTCACGCTTTTCCGCCTCCAGATGCGGCAATCGGATGTGGGCCGCATCATTGGCCGCAATGGCCAGACCATCCAGGCGATCCGCGCCTTGCTCGCCAGCTCGGCCGATCGTCACGGCCAGCGCGCCACGCTCGAGATCGTGGAGTAGCGTGGCTCGACGCCATGCGGATCGACATCCTCACGCTCTTCCCGGAGATCTGCCGGGCCCCTCTGGGCGAGAGCATGATGAAGCGGGCGCAGGCCAGCGGGGCGCTCGAGCTGCACATCCACGATCTGCGGGAGTGGACGACGGATAAGCATCGCATGGCGGATGATGCGCCGTTCGGCGGCGGACAGGGGATGGTGATGAAGGCGGAGCCGATTTTTGCGGCGGTGGAAGAGTTGGGGGCAGGAACGCCGAACGCCGAACGCCCAACTTCGAACGCCGAATTGAAGAGGCCGAAGGTGATTCTCTTGTCGCCGGCAGGGCGGCGGTTTGAGCAGGAGACGGCGACCGAGTTTTCAGGCGAGTCGCATCTCATTATTATCTGCGGCCACTACGAGGGGATCGATCATCGGGTGACGGAGCACTTGGTCGATGCGGAGATTTCGATTGGCGATTATGTGCTGACCAACGGAGCGATCGCGGCGGTGGTGATCGTGGATGCGATCACGCGGTTGCTGCCGGGCGTACTCGGGCACGAACTCTCGGCCGTGGAGGAGAGCTTTGCCGGAGGGTTATTGGAGGCACCGCACTACACCCGACCCGCGGAGTTTCGGGGATGGAAGGTGCCGGATGTCTTGCTCTCGGGAAACCATGCCGAGATCGCGGCCTGGCGGAAAGAACAGGCGTTAAAACGCACGAAAGAGAATCGACCGGATTTGTTGGGCTAGATGACAGGGGCGCGGCAGCACGCCACGGTCGCTCAATTGCATCGGCCGAGCACTACGCACGAGTTGATGCCGCCGAAGCCGAAGGAATTGCTCAGCACGTAATTCAACCTCGCCGCGCGGCCGTGATTTGGGACGACATCGAGATCGCACGCGGGATCGGAATGCTCGCGGTTTAAAGTGGGCGGCACCCAGTCGTGCTCGAGCGCGAGGGCGCAGATCGCAGCTTCCATCGCGCCGGTGGCGCCTAGGGGATGGGCGGTGAAGGCTTTCGTTCCGCTTACCGCCATGCGCGCGGCGTGTGCGCCGAAGACTTCCTTTAACGCCGCCGTCTCCGTGGTGTCGTTTAACTGCGTGGAACTGGCGTGCGCGTTCACGTAATCAATCTGCTCGGGTGCGACTTGCGCATCGGTTAAGGCCTGGCGCATGGCGCGGATGGACGATTCGCCGCTCGGCAGTGGCGAGGTCATGTGGAAGGCGTCGTTGTTTAGGCTGTAGCCGAGTACTTCGGCGTAGATGTGGGCGCCACGTTTTTGCGCGTGTTCCAGTTCCTCGATCACAAGGGAAGCCGCGCCTTCGCCCATGACGAAACCGTCGCGCGCGAGATCGAACGGGCGACAGGCCAGCGCGGGGTCACCGGTCCATTGGCTCATGGTTTTGATGATGGCAAAGGCGCCGTAGGTGAGCGGGCTGAGCGGAGCTTCTGCGCCGCCGGCGATGATGACGTCAGCGAAATCATCCCGGATGTAACGGAGCGCTTCGCCGACCGCGACCGTGCCGCTGGCGCAGCTGTTCGAGTTGGTGGTGCCAACACCGCGAAAGCCGAACTCGATCGCGATGTTCGAATGCGCGGAGCCGCCGAAGACCTGCAAGGCCAGCGTTTGCTTTACGCCCTTGGTGCCTTTCTTGAGGAAATAAGAATGCTGCGTCTCCGCATTGGCGATGCCGCCGAGGGCGGTGCCGAAGCTGACGCCGACGCGATCCTGTGGTTGCTCGCGCGCGTAGGGCAGGCGCGCGTCGTCGAGCGCCATCCTCGCGGAGGCGACGGCGAATTGCGCGTAACGATCGAGCCGTTTGAGACGATGCGGCGGGAAATGATCTTCCGGGATCCAATCGCGAATCTCGCCGCCGCAGTGCGCGTGGAAGGCGGTAGTGTCGAAGGTGGAGATGCGACGGATGCCGCTCTTTTCCGCCCGCAATCCGTGCCAGAACGCGTCTCGACCGGTCCCGATGCAGGTGATGGGACCTAGGCCGGTGATGACCGCGCGGCGCCGGATCATCGCGCTTGCGCCTCAAGGTGAAGCTTCATGTGATGGAGCGTCTGCGAGGCGATGTGATGAATGAAGAAGCTGCCAATGATCTGATCGGCCAACGGCGCCAGGGGCGGGATGCGAAACTTGAGGTCGTGCACGATCTGCACAAGCACACCGGCGGGAGTTTGGGTGAAAGTCCAGACCACGCGCATTCCCTTGGTGAAGGCCTTGAGATGATGAAAATGCACTTCCATTTTCTCGCGATCGATCACCTGCTCGGAGGTCCAGGAAATGGGAATACCGGAACGCGTGGCGGCCATGATGACGAGGTTACGCGTCTCGCCGCGTTCCAGGTACCGGATGTAACGATAATGCGGCAGGATTTCCGGCCAGAGCGCGAGGTTGGCCGCGGTTTCGAAGATCGCGCTCTTCGGGGCGTGCATGATGATGGAATTCCCGGTGTGCATGGCGCCAGATGGACAATCCGGTTGCGCGGCCTCCGGCGCAAACGAGCCCTCCGCTACACGCCGCGCGTCTTAATGCGGTAGGTGAGGAAGCATTCCTCCTCCACCACGCGCATATCGGTGAGCGTGAACCGGACGCTGGCGGGAAGGAAGTCGCTGCTTAATCCGGTCAAGGTCGGTGCGCCTTTCCCGCCAAAGAGCCAGGGCGCGAGGGTGAGATTCAATTGGTCGATCAAGCCCAACGCAACCATGGAGCGGAAGAGCGAAGCGCCGCCTTCGCAGGCCACGGTGCGCACGTGATATTCGCGACGCAATTCCTGCAACATCCACACGAGATCGACCGTGCGGGCTTCGCTCAGGTGGAGCGTGGCGTGATGCCGCAGCGCGTTCTGAAAACGCACCGGCATGCGCGTGGTCGAGAAAATGATGATGGGCGCAAGGGTGGATTGGAAAATCTTGAGGTCGGCATCGATCCGGCCCTCGTTGGAGACGATCACGCGCAGGGGCGCCGGCGTTTGACCGCGCGCGACGCGCTCGTCGCGCATCGCGCCTTTCGGAAGACCGAGGCGGACATTGTCCTTCTTCAGGGTGCTATGACCGACGAGGACAGCATCGGCGAGCGCGCGCTGACGCAGTAGATGCAGTTTGTCTTCACGCGAGGTGAAATCGACCGGGGTGAACTCGCGCGTCGTGATGCGGCCATCGGCGGTCATGGCAAAAGTGGCGGCGACAAAAGGACGCCGCGGCGCGCGGGTGGTGGGTAAGCGGCGCGCGCTCACGGCTGCTTCTCGATAATGACGTCGTGCTCGAGCGTGTGCGACTTCGTGCTCCATCTCGCTGAGGGTGACTGGCCCGCCAGGCGCGCCGCTGGATCGATACAGCAGATAGACCAACCCGCCGGGTGCGGCGCTAGTCAGCATGACGAGAAAGCTCATCGAGCCGATCAAGACCGCGACGGCGGGCGACACGCCGGAGAGACCGCTCAACATGACTTGCAGAATATGCTCGCGCACCCCGACGCCGGCGAAACTGATCGGGAGCGACGAGATCGTGCGCTCGACCGGCATGATGGCGAAGAAGTCGATCAAAGGCACGCCGGCGCGGAAGGCTTTGGCGACGCAAAAGAAGGTCAGGAAGGTGGCGAGATGGGCGACGAGGGAAAAACCAAACGCCAGCAGGGTGGCGCTCCAATGCCGCGCATAAAGATGATAAGCGGCGGAAAGCTCGATCAGCTTATCGCGGCCTGGGAAATTCTTGCGGGCAAGCGATCGAGGAGGTTGAAGCCGCTGATAATGAAACTGGTGACGAGTCCAAGGATGGCGCTGGCGAGAATCGCGAGCAGGATCCAAAGCAGGCGCGACGTTTCGGGTGTTTGCGAGAGAAAATCGTAGCGCAGCGCAATGAGCGCACCGGTGATGACGATGAGCGCAACGAGGCCGACGAGGCGATCGAAGAGCGTGGCGAGCAAGGCGCCCGCAATTTTCCCCGGCGTCTCTTTCACGAGGAGGTAGCACTTCACGATGTCGCCGCCGGTGCCGCCGGGGAGGAACTGATTGAAGAACAATCCGATGAAAAACAACGCGCCCACGCGGGGAAACGGCAAGACGAATGCCCTGGACGCGGAGGAGGACGTGCCAGCGCAAGGCGGCGGCGCCTTCGACCGCGAGATAGACCAGCAGCGCCGCGCCGATCCAGCGCAGATCGGCTGCGCGGAGCGCGACGAGCATTTTCGCGCGCTTGTCGGGATCGTGGAAAACCCAGTAGAGCACCGCGATCGTGACCGCGAGCTGCAGGATGGTGATGAGAATTTTTTTCATTCGCCGTAGCGCGCTTTCCAAATTTCGACCGAGCGCAGGATTTCCTCGGCGGTTTTGCGCGGGCTCATTTCCCAAACAAACAAGCAGGTGGGAGGAAGAAGCGGAATCAGTTTCTCGAGATCGACGTG
Source organism: uncultured Verrucomicrobiae bacterium (assembly GCA_963769625.1). GTDB lineage: Bacteria > Verrucomicrobiota > Verrucomicrobiia > Chthoniobacterales > UBA10450 > JACCTI01. Next base: position 16,934 of record CAVYMO010000001.1, read on the forward strand.
GCCGGCGAAGGGCGGTTGATGATCCTGGCCGGGCCAGATCACATCCTGAAGGTGGCAGCCGAAGGCGCGCGGGCCGATGAGGCGGAGCCATTCTTCGTGATTGAGGAAGCCAAGATTTTCTTTGATCTGGATGTGACCGAAGTCGTGCCAGTAACCGACGAAGGGTGAATCGAGTTCGTCGAGCAGTGCCGGCAGCTCGCGTTCGTTCGGCATTTCTTCGTAGCCGCGCCGGCCTTCCACGCCGAGGCGAATGTTTTTCTCCGTAGCGTATTCGACGATGGGTTTCAGGCATTCGCGGACGCGGTCGAGATGCCAGGGCGCGGCGGCTTCGCGTTTCTGCACGGCCTTGAGTTTGCGCTTCACGTAGTCGCGCGAGAGATGTTCGCCTTTTTTCGCGAGCGCGATCAGCTCGTCGGTGATCGGATTCATCGGCACTTCGCCGCAATGCAGGACGACGTAGGGCGCACCGAGGCGCTGGGCGAAATCGATCGTCTGGAAGGTTTGCTTGACCGCGCGTTCGCGTTCGCGCGACGTGCCGGCGGAGAATTTATAGCAATCGGGCGAGGCGTGCATGACCTCGACCGGGAGCGGGCAGAAGTTGTGCAGACTGCTGAAGGTGACTTCGCCGGCCTCATACATTTTCTGAATGCCGGGCATGAGCGAAATGCGGATGCCGTGTCCGAGTTCGATGTGATTGAAGCCGAGTTCGTCCTTGATCTCGCGCAACATTTCCGCGCCGTCGGTGTGACGGCCGGAATTCCAGCAGGTGGAGAACGAGATCATGCGGCGACGGGCACGGTGGGCTCGGCAGGGACGACGGTGGCCTGGCCGCGGCATTGGCCGCGCACGCGCGAGAGGACGATGATGCCCAACGTCCCGTAAACGATCGAGCCCAGGAGCATGGCGTTTTGCATTCCGATCAAGTCCGACACGCTCGTGAGCACGAGACCGGCGATCGGCATAAGCCCGAAGAAGCTCAAGCCGAAGACCGCGGAGACGCGCCCGCGCAGATAATCGGGCGCGCGTTCCTGCACGACGGTGTTGGCGAGGCCGAAGTTCATGGAGAGGCCGAGCGACGTCAGCGACATCAGGGCCGCCGCCACGTAAAAGCTCGGCGCGCGGGAAAGACCGAAGATCGCGAGCGCGACGATGCTGACCGCAGATCATCATCAAGAGCGGCGCGGCGTGTCCGCGGGACGCTGAGCAATCCGATCGCGCCCACGACGGAGCCGATCCCGGACGACGCCATGAGGAAGCCGAAGCGATCCGCGCCGAGGCCGAGCACATTCTTCACGTAGAGCGGCATCATGACGGAGATAATCGGAAAGATGAAGACGGTCGTAGTCGCGATGAGAAAAATCATGGCGAGGCTGGCCTTGTCGGCGGCGATGAACTTGAAGCCGTCCTTGATCCCGCTGCTGCGTTTCGCTTCTTCTTCCGCGGTGCCTTTGGCCCGCGCCGGCAGAGTGAAGAGCGCGATGATCAAGGCGACGAACGTAAAGGCATTGACGAAGAAGGCGGAGGCCGCGCCCCACGCACTGATCATCAAACCTGCCGCGGCCGGTCCGGCCAGACGCGAGCCGTGAAAAACGGCGCGATCCATCGCGATCGCACCGGCGATCTCTTCCTTCTTCACCAACTCCGGCACGAGCGCGGAGAGGGCGGGCATTTCAAACGAATTCGAAGTGCCGAGGAGGACGGCGACGACGAAGATGTGCCAGATCACGATCGTGCCCTGCAAGAGGAGGAAGCCAATCGTGAGCGCGAGCGCGATTTGCACGACCTGAGTGATGAGCAGGATCATGCGTTTGTCGTAGCGATCCGCGGCCGAGCCACCGACCATCGTGAGCAGAAGCATGGGAAAGCCGGCGGCGAAATGGACCATGCCGAGGAGGAGCGCCTTGTCGGTGAGGGTGCTCATGACCCAGCCTTGCGCCATCACCTGCATCCAGGTGCCGGTATCCGAGATGGCGGAGCCGATGATGTAACGCCGGAACGAGCCCGGGCGGAGCAAACGCATTGCGTCGCGCGCCGGGGTGGTGCTCTCGGGGTTCATGGGGGAGACAGATACGCGGCGGAGGGATGGGCCGCAATGGGGAGACGCTGTAGCCCCGGCGCTGCGTCGCCGTGCAGGGCGCGTGGGTGTGCACCGCGCGCTCCGTGGCCTTGCGCTACACCTCGTAGGTGGTGATCTCCAACTGGTGACCGTCGGGATCGCTGAAATAGATTGAGTGTGAGATTTCGTGATCCTGAAACTTGAAGGCAATCCCACGTTCCTTGAGTTCGCGCTGTGCGGTCACGAAGCCTTCGCGGCTGGTGCGAAGCGCGAGGTGCAGCATCGTGATGCCCTCGGGAGGGCGCGGGATGGGCTTGGCCTCACGCGTGGCGAAGAGCGCAAGTGCGGTCGTGCCTTTGCCGACGAAAACCGGGACGCCGCCCCACATGTCTTCGTAACGGCGCTGGAAGCCGAGGACGTCGATATACCATTGGGCCGCACGCTGCACATCGCGGACGGCAAGTGCGACGTGATCGATCCCATCGAGTTCCATCGCCGGGAGATTGACGTGCGCGAGACGGCGTGGCAAGCCGGCGATGGATTCGCGCTGGAAAGCGGGTCGTTTCTCGCGACGGTATCCGCGATTTGAAACTGCCCTTCAGCTTATTTCTCGCGCTGCGTTATCTAAAACCGAAGCGGACGTTTGTTTCGATCATTACGCTTATTTCCATTCTCGGGGTCACGCTCGGAGTGACGGTGCTGATTCTCGTGATCTCGGTCATGACCGGGTTCGATCGCGAACTGAAGCGGAAGGTGATGGAGTTCGACGCGCACATGCTGGTGACGACGCAGGATGTGCTGCGCGATTGGCGCGATCTGACGGTGAAGGTGCGGAATACGCCGGGCGTGGTCGCGACTTCGCCCTACGTGCAGGGCCCGGTGATCGTGGAGTTCGAGGGGCGGCGACTGGCGCCGTTGATTCGCGGGATCGACGTGGAGGCGGAGGAGAAGGTGATTCCGCTGCGGAAGTTTATTAAACGCGGCGAGTTGAATCTGGAGGGCGACTCCGCGGTGTTGGGAGTGGAGCTGGCGCGCAAGCTTCAGATCGACGTGGGCGACAAACTGACGGTCTATTCGCCCGGTAACCTCGGCAACATTCTCGATGGGATTAAGAAGCTGGAGAACAAGGATCCGGCGGAGGAAAAGGAGGCGCTCGATCAGTTGCGCGATGTGGTGTTGCCGAAAGAATTAACCGTCACGGGCGTTTACGAGACGGGCCATTATCTGCACGACTCCGAGTTTCTGCTCGTGCCGGTGCATGTGGGGCAGGAGCTGTATGGCCTGGAGGACGCGCTCCATGGGATCACGGTGCGAGTGCAGGATCCGTATGCGGCGGAGTCGGTGAAGAATTCGATTCAGAAATTCCTCAAGCCGCCCGAGTACGCGCAGACGTGGATTGATATGAACAGCCAGTTCTTCGAGGCGGTGCGACTGGAACGGACGGTGATGTTTTTTCTGCTCTTCTTTATCGTGATCGTGGCCGCGTTTGGAATCATGAACACGCTCATCACGGTGACGGTGCAGAAGCGGCGCGAGATCGGAATCATGAAAGCGCTGGGCGCGACGGTGGGGCAGATCGTGTGGGTTTTTATGGGGCAGGGCGTGGTGGTGGGATTGTTCGGGACGGCGGCGGGGCTGGGATTGGGGATGACGTTGATTCGTTTTCGAAATGAGTTCAGCCGGCTGCTGGCGGCGACTTTTGGGATCGAGGTGTTTCCGCGGCAGGTCTATCAGTTCTCGGAGATTCCGGCGGAGGTGGTGGCGGGCGATGTGGCGATTGTTTGTGTGGGGGCGTTTATTATCTGCTGGGTGTTTGCGATTATTCCGGCTTACTTCGCGGCGCGGTTGGATCCGGTGAAGGCTCTGCGGTTTGATTAGCCGTCCGCGCGCGGTCATCTCGAAGCTGGCGTAGCGCGCCGAGAGATCTCGCATGCGCTCGGCGGGCACACGGGCCGGTGTAATCGAACTGCGTCGGGGAGATCCCTCGGCCGTCTGCGCGGCTCGGGATGACGATCGCGGAGGCCGGGCTTGTAGCCCGGGTGTTTCCGTGGGGTGGATCAATCTCGCGGCTTTTAAAGCCGCGCTCCGTTAAGAAAAGAAGCGCTCGGGGGAGAGCAGGGGCTGCGGCTGGCAGATGCGGGCGACGCAATGTTCCCAGCTTTCGTGGCCGCTGAGGATTTCGATTTCGACGCGCAGGAAGTAGATGGGCACTTCGGGATTCATGAGACGCGGGAAACGGACGGCGTCTTTCTCGGTGGTGACGATCATGGCGAGGTCGCGGCGGAGGCAACGGTTGATGAACGATTGCAGCTCGGCTTCGTCGTAGCGGTGGTGATCGGTGTAGTGCTTCGAGAGTTCGATGCGCGCGCCGAGCTTGCGCAGGCCGTCTTCGAAACTCTCGGGCGCGGCGATGCCGCAGAGGGATCCGACGTAGGTGTCGCGCAATTTTTCCAAGGGCAACTGCTCGGCGGTGAACGCGTTTTGAAGATGGAGCGGCTTGTGTGCGCACTCGATGATCTCGGCGGTGCGGTTGTATTTGCGGATGCGGGCGATGAGTTCGTCGTTCGGTTCGCCGGTGCATTTGGTGATGAAGATGTAGCTGGCGCGACGCAGATTGCGCGGCGGTTCGCGAAGGGTGCCGCGCGGGAGGAGGTGCTCGGTGCCGAAGGGCGCCTGGCGATCGATCAGGACGATGTCGAGGCGATGTTTGAGGCGGAGATATTGCAGGCCGTCGTCGAGGAGAAGGGTGTCGGCTTTGAATTCCTTGATCGCGTAACGCCCGCTCTTCACGCGATCGACGTCGACCAGGACGACGACGTTTTTAAGATTGTTCGCGAGCATGTAGGGCTCGTCGCCGGCGGTGCGGGAATCGAGCAGGAGCGATTTGCCATCGGAGACGATGCGCGGGGGCGTGGGGATTTCTTTGCGGAAGCGGGCGAACCAACGCTTTTTCTTGTGCTGCGGGACGCTCTTGTAGCCGCGGCTCAGGATCGCGACCTGCCGGCCGCCATCGCGCAAGGCGCGCGCAAACTTTTCCACGACCGGCGTTTTTCCGGTGCCGCCAACGGTGAGGTTGCCGATGCTGACGACGAGACAACCGAGCGTGCGTTCGCGGAAAATGCGGTGCCGATAAAGGAAGAGCCGGAGGAGAACCGCGCGCTCGTAAAAAAAAGACATTCCGTAGAGGAGGACGCGGAGGGCGGAGGCACGGAAGCCCTGCCGTCGTCCCATGATGACGTCGATCGCAAACTGCTCGAGGCGCTCCGAACGTTGACTCACCGGGTAGTGCTGCTGACGGCTGGCTGTTGATTGAGCGGCAGAATGCACGCGCCGCGGTTGTCGGCGGTGGTGATGATGACGCGCGCGGTGGACGGCGCCGCGGCCTGCATGGCCTCGGCGATTTTTTGCGGGGCCACCAGGGTGACCGCGGCAATGGTGGAGCCGGAGCCGCTGAGAAACGCGCCGAGCGCGCCGGCTTTCTCCGCTGCAGCGACGGTGGCATCGAAGAAGGGCAGGAGATGCTTGCGAAAAGGTTGGTGAAGGGTGTCGGAAAATCTTCCGTAGAGATACGCGTAATCGCCGGAAGCAAACGCTGCGGTGATGGCGCAGGCATTGCCACAGCTCGCAGCCGCGCCGAGTCGATCGATTTGCGGAGGAAGAAGCGCGCGGGCGTCGGCCGTGCGGATCTCGAAATCCGGGATCAAGAGCACGAACCTTAGCTCTGCCGCAACCGCAAAACGTTGGCGAAGCGCTCCGTGCACAACATTGAAGCCGCCGTATTCTGCGGGTGCGGCATTGTCGGGATGACCTTCGAGATCACAGCACAGTTGGTAGATCGCGGCGCGCGGCAGAGGACGCCCAGCGAGGAGGTTGAGTCCGTGCATCAGACCGAGGCGAAGGGTGACGCTGCTTCCGAGCCCGCGACTGGTGGGCACTTCGCCCTGGATGGCGCAGGAAAAAGGGAAGGGCGTCACGCTGGCGTGCGCGAAGAAGCTGTCGGCGGCCTCCTCTGCGATGGAATCGAGCGCCGCGGGGGCATCGCTGCGAGACACGGTGATTTCGTTGTAAAGACGAAGCGCGACACCGAGGCAGTCGTAGCCGGGTCCCAAATTCGAGGTGCTGGCGGGAACGCGGACGGTGACGTGTGGCATGATCGCTTCCGAGCGCCACAGAGGCGCCCGCAGGCCGTGCCAACGTACCGCGCTCGCTGCGCGCGGCAAGACGAACGGCGGAGCGAGGCGCGCACGGGGCCACTGTTTCCCGATTCTTTTGAGAAGCCGCAAGCTGCGGTGTGGCCATGAACTCCTCCTACTGGATCGACGCCTCGCTGGTGAAAGCCTTCGCGGCGGAACAAACCGATGCCTACCGGCTGTGCACGTTCGACGACGGTTGGGCGGAACGCTTCGGGGGCGATGTGCTCATTTCTTACAAGACGGAGGTCGCGCGGGAACGGTTGGCGACCGAGTTTCATTTATGGGCGATGTCGGTCGAGTTCGAATTCACGCGCATTTTTGCGCGTTTTTTGCCGAAGCAAAACTCGGAGCGCGATCTGCCGCGTCTGCTCCTGGGCGCGCCAGATTTGGATCTAAAAACAAACACGCTGGAGCGGGCCGTGCGTTTCGGGGTGGATTTTGCGAGCGGGTACTCGGTCGGCTTGTTTGTCGACCAGCGAGAGAACCGCAGCTTCGTTCGGCGGGAGAAGCCGCGGACGCTGCTGAATTGTTTCGCTTACACCTGCGCGTTCTCGGTTGTGGCTGGAACGGTGGGCGCGGAGACGTTGAGCGTCGACCTTTCGAAAAAATCGCTCGCGCGCGGGCGGGAGAATTTCGTGCTCAACGCGCTTCCGACGGCGCATCACCGCTTCGTGGCCGAAGATGTGATGGCCTATCTGCCGCGACTGGCGCGGAAAGGCGAGAAGTTCGATTTTATCATTCTCGATCCGCCAACTTTTTCGCGGACGCATCGCGGAAAAGCGTTCCAGGTGGAAAGCGATTTTGAGGATTTGCTCCTGCGCGCACTGGAGGTGGCGGAGCGGAACGCGCGGATATTACTTTCGACCAATTGCACGAAGCTGAACGCGCGGGCGTTGCAAGTGATGGCGAAGTATTGTCTGAAAGCGTCGCGCCGGGCGGGTGGACTGCACAGCGAACCGGCGCCGCCCGATTTTCCGACCGCGGCGGGGGCGAGCACGCTCTGGTTGACCTTGCGTTAAAAGAATTGAAACACGCGGCGAGCCGTCAATATTCGAACTAAGAGAAGATGGACGAACAACTTGCCGGAACTGAAGACATCGCGGAGCGCGGCCTCCGTTACACGAAGGAACAATTTGGGCAGCTCATGGAGCAAACGGAGGAGTACGTGCGGGAAAATCCGACGCGGGCGGTGGCGTATGCGCTCCTCGCGGGTTTGGTGATCGATCGGCTGCCGGTTTGCCGGATGTTGAGCAGTCTGGCGCGGGTGTCATTGCTCGCGCTCAAGCCGGCGCTTCTCATTTACGGGGCGACCAAGATCTACCAAGCGGCGCAGAACGACGACGAGAACTAATCAGTCCTCGAGCGTGAAGCCGACTTTGAGCGTGACCTGCCAGTGGTCGATCCTGCCATTGACGATATGGCCGCGCGTCTCGGTGACTTCGAACCAACGCATGTTGCGCACGCTTTTGCCGGCGCGGGCGAGCGCGTTGCTGACGGCTTTCTCGATGCTTTTTTTGGACGAGCCGACAAGCTCGATCTTCTTGTAAACGTGGTCGCTCATGCCGGAACTTCCACGCGTCCGCGGGGGCGACAAATCTAAAGTAGCGCAAAAGCCTGCCCGCCTTGCGCGGGCTTCCAGCTTGCGGTTTGGTGAACGAGCAAGCTGGAAGCTTGCGCTACCCTATGCAAAACAACATCGAATCGCATCTGGTCGAAAAACGCGTGCTGAAGCCGGCGCGCGCTTTTGTCAAGAAAGCCCGCATCGGCAGCCTGGAGGATTATCGGCGGATGTATCGGGAGTCGATCAAGTCGCCGGAGAAGTTTTGGGCGCGGGAAGCGCGCGAGCTGAAGTGGAGCGCGCCGTGGAAGAAGGTGCTGGAATGGAAGGCGCCGTTCGCGAAGTGGTTCGTGGGCGGGAAGGTGAATCTTTCCGAGAACTGCCTCGATCGGCATCTGACGGGCCCGAATCGGAACAAGGCCGCGATCCTGTGGGAGGGCGAGCCGGGCGAGAAGCGGACACTGACTTATCAGCAATTGCATCGCGATGTGTGTCGTTTCGCGAACGTGTTGAAGCGGAACAAGATTCGCAAAGGCGATCGCGTGATCATTTATATGCCGACAATTCCGGAGGCGGCGATCGCGATGCTGGCTTGCGCGCGCATCGGCGCGGTGCACTCGGTCATCTTTGGCGGCTTTAGTGCGGACAGCATTCGCGATCGGATTGCGGATTGCGGCGCGACGGCGGTGATCACGGCGGACGGCGGTTATCGGCGCGGGGCGATTGTGCCGTTGAAGAAAAATGTGGACGACGCGCTGAGCGGGAAGACCACGATCAAACGCGTGATCGTTTTCCGTCGCGCGGGCAATGAAGTGCACATCGAGGAAGGCCGCGATGTCTGGTGGCATCGCGAACTGGAATATGTGGATGCGGATTGTCCAGCGGTGCCGCTCGAGAGTGAGCATCCGCTCTACATTCTTTACACGAGCGGTTCGACGGGGAAACCGAAGGGCATTCTGCACACGACGGGCGGCTACATGGTGGGGATTTATTCGACCACCAAATACGTCTTCGATTTGCGCGAGGACGATCTTTACTGGTGCACAGCGGATGTGGGCTGGGTGACAGGGCACAGCTATGTGGTGTATGGGCCGCTCTTGAATGGCGCGACGACGCTGATGTACGAGGGCGCGCCGAACTGGCCGGAGCCGGATCGTTTCTGGCGGATCGTGGAGGAGTACAGCGTGAACATTCTCTACACCGCGCCGACGGCGATCCGCGCGTTCATTCGTTGGGGTGATCACTGGTTGAAGAAGCACGATCTTTCGTCCTTGCGCCTGCTCGGGTCGGTGGGCGAACCCATCAATCCCGAGGCCTGGATGTGGTACCACAAGCAGGTGGGCGGCGGGCGTTGCCCGATTGTCGACACGTGGTGGCAGACGGAGACGGGCGCGATCATGATCACGCCGTTGCCGGGCGCGACGCCGACGAAACCGGGGAGCGCGACGTTACCGTTTTTCGGAGTGGACGCGGCGATCGTGGATGAGCGGGGGAAGGAAGTGGGGCCGAACGTGGGCGGGAAGTTAATCGTGCGGCGGCCGTGGCCGTCGATGTTGCGCTCGATTTACGGAGATAAGGAGCGGTTCAAGAAGCAGGTACTGGAGCGAATTCAAAGGCAGCTATCTGACGGGCGACGGGGCGCGGCGGGATGAGGACGGATATTTCTGGATCGTGGGCCGCATTGACGACGTGCTGAACGTGGCCGGGCATCGTCTTGGCACTTCGGAAATCGAGAGCGCGCTCGTGAGCCATCCGAAGGTAGCGGAGGCGGCGGTGGTGGGACGGCCGGATGAATTAAAGGGGCAGGGAGTGGTGGCGTTTGTGACGGTGAAGAGCGGCGTGAACGCTTCCGCGTCGTTGAAGCACGAATTGCGGGCGCATGTGGGAACGCAGATTGGCGCGATCGCGAAACCGGATGAGGTGCGGTTTGCGGAGGCATTGCCGAAAACGCGGAGCGGGAAAATCATGCGGCGGCTTTTGAAGGAGATCGCGAGCGGGGAAGCGGTGACGGGAGATACGACGACGCTGGAGGATTTCAGCGTGTTGGCGACGTTGCGTGGGGAGGAGTAGCCGGGCGTCGAGGCGCGACGGCCAGAACGGTGTTTCAGCGGCGGGGCTTGGCAGGGGCGTGTCGGCACGTAGCGTTGGCAGGTGAGCTTTATTCGGACAGGATTCCGCGAGCTGGGGCTGAAGGTGCGCCGCCAGAAGACGCGGATGGCGTTGCGCCATGAAAAGCGCGTGTTGCAGAAGAGCGAGATCGCGCTCGGACGCGAGGGCGTGGCGCAGGCCGTGAATTTTCCCGAGCTACGGACTGAGATCGTGGCGCTGAAGAAGATCGAGCAGGAACAAAAAGAAGTCGCCGTGCGGATCGCGCACATCGAGGACGCGCTCAAGCGAATCGAGGCGCAACGACAGCAAGACGCGAAAGAGCAGCAGGAGGCTCTGGCCGTGCTGGAGGAGGAGAAGAAGCCGCTGCAACAGCAGCGCGACGAGGCGAAGAAGGCTTCGGAAATCTGCGATCGCGAACTGGCCGGAGTGGATCGGCGTTTGCAGGAGAACGACAGGACAGATCGCGAGTTGTTGCAGGCGTTGACCGCTCTGCAGGGGAAGACGCCGCCGCCGGCGGACCTGAACGCGCAAACGGATGTGCTGAGCAGCAGACGCGCGCAGTTGCCGGAACAGCGGGCGGAGATCTCACGTGCGCGGGTGGGGAGCGCGGAGGCATGCCGGATGGCGAAGGAGAAGCTGGAGCAAGAGCAGAAAGCGCTGGATGAACTCGACAAGGGAATCGCGACGGTGCGGGCGGACTTTGAGAGCCGCGATCGGGCCTTGAACGAGAACAGCCGCGCGCAACAGGAGGTCTTGAAGGAAGCGCGCTCGCATCACCAGACGGTGGAAGAACGCAAAAACCCCGCGTATTTAAACATCGGCCGGCATCTCGCCACGCAGGGCATTGCACCGCCGAATGCGCCGCATTTGCTGGACGATGTGAACCGCCATCGCAACGCGGTGGAACGGCACTCGAAGCACAAGGAAGAGCTGGCCGTGCTCTCGCGCGAGATCGATCAGCAGGAGCTGCGGAAGTTTTACTTCAGCATGCTTTCGATTCTCGTCCTGCTCGCGATCATCCTGCCGCTGGTGTTGAAGTCACCGCCGAAGCGCGAGTGGCTGCCCTCGGAGACGGAGGCGATTCTCTCCATTAACACGCAAAAGCTGAAAGGCGATGAGCTGGCGCGCCGTTGGGAAAAGGATCACCCGGACGAGTGGCAGAGCATTTGGTCGGGTCTGGTGGCGAAGGCGCAGTTGACGCCGGTGCTAAATCTTGGCAACGACACGGTGCGGGTGACGCGCGCGATAACGAGTGGGCCGCGGGAATTTATCTTGGTGCAGGCGAAGGACGACGTGACCCACGTGGTAGGCTCGATCGAAAAGCAACGGGAGTTTGAGCGGCAGCTCTTGAAAGGTCTGACCATTTTTCTGCGGCCGGATTTTGCCGTGGCTCGCCTTGGCCCCCGCACGCTCGCGGTCGGCGGACGCGTCGAAGTGGAGGAACTGGTACGGGTGCGACTGGGGATCGAGCAGGATCTTAAGATCACAGGTCATCTGTTCGATCGCTTCCAGGCCCTCGATCAGGAAACGGCGGTGCGCTTGATCTCGAGCGATCCGCCGAGCATCGCGCGTTTTTTCCATCCTATCTTTACGCGAGAATTGCTGGATTCGGTGCAGATCCTCGGTCTCGGTTTGACCCTGGAGAACCCGGTGAAGGGGCGTCTCATGTTGCACTTGAAATCAGTGGCGGATGCGAACCAAATTGCCCAGCAAATGCGCAATGAACCGCAACGCTGGCTCCGTCTCCAGGATTCTGATTTCCTGCTCTACGCGCAGGCGCCGGAAGTCGTAACGCAGGAATCGGATGTGGAGGTGCGCTTCATCGTGCCCGAGAACAGCGCCCGACTGCTCCTACAGCGCATTGCCAAGACGAACACCCCGCCTGCGATTGTGGGCAATTAGTTTTCACGCGCCCGGAATTTCCCCGGCGTGCGTTTCTTTGAAGTAACCATGGTGAGCAAAATTTATGTCTACATCCTGTTCGCCGCAGTGCTGCTGCACGTGCTCGTCCCGGCGGCGGCGAAAGCGGACGAACCGGCGCTGGTAACCATTCGTTCCGTTGATCGCACGATCGCGGTCGAGTTGCGCTATGCCACGGCGCGGAACATCGCGCGTCGCCCGATATATCCACCGAACATGCCGGCCCTGGTGCGACCGCATGTAGCGGCGAAGCTGGCCAAGGCCCAGGCTATTTTGCGCGAGGCTGGTTACGGTTTGAAAATTTGGGACGCGTATCGTCCTGCAAAAGCGCATGAAGAGCTGTGGCGCCTCGCGCCGCAGACCGATTACCTGGCGGACCCGGCTGTGGGCGGTTCGCTCCATACTTGCGGGGTCGCGGTTGATGCCACGCTCGTGGACAAAAAGGGACGGGAAGTAGCGATGCCGACGGACTTCGATGAATTCACGCAGGCCGCGATGTTGCGCTACGAGGGCGACGACAAGGAGGTGCGGCGAAACCTGCGCCGCCTGCAAAACGCGATGGCGCGCGCCGGTTTCTACGGCCTGCGCACGGAGTGGTGGCACTTTGTGGTGCGAGATTGGGAAGGCTATGAGCCGATCGCTGATATCACCCTCGTCCCACAGGGGCAGCCGACCGCGACGCCTGTGCGTGCGTCGAGCGCGGCCGTGACCCCGCCGCCGCTGTTGTCACCCGCACCGCTCAGGATTCCAGGGCGCAGCTTTGCGCCACCCAACGCAGGTAGGCCGGGAGTCCGTGCGCGATAGGCAGGGCGATGATTTCCGGCACGTCGTATGGATGAGCGGCGCGCAGCTTTGCTTCCAGCTCAGAGAAGCGATCGGCGGTGGTTTTGAAAAACGCGAGGGTCTCCGATGCGGTCTCGATTTTGCCTTCCCAGCGGTAAATGGACTCGACGGCAGGCGCGAGATTCGCGCACGCGATGAGGTGGGCGTCGAGTAATTCGCCTGCGATACGCCGGGCAGTTTCCACATCCGGAAACGTGCTGAGGACGAGCAGCGCTTCCCCAGCCATGCCTTAGGCGGGCGCGAGCGCCACGTGGCGGCAAATCCAACCGCCGCCGAGGACGCGGTCGCCCTCGTAAAAAACCGCGGCCTGACCGGGTGTGACCGCTTTTTGTGGTTCGTGCAATTCGATCCGCGCGCACTCGTCCGGAAGCGGATGGAGCGTGGCGCGCGTACCGGGATGGCTGTACCGAATCTTCACCGTGACCTCACGGGGCGCATCGGACTTGTCGCGGCTCACCCAGTTCACGCGATCGATTTCAAATTCCTCGGAGACGAGATCCTCCGCGCTGCCGACGATGACGCGGTTGGTGGCGGGATCGATGTCGACCACATAACGCGGCGTGGGCGAACCGCCGGGCAAACCTTTGCGCTGGCCGATGGTGAAGAGCTCGATGCCTTCATGCGCGCCGACGAAGTTGCCCGCGAGATCGTAGATACCGCCTTCGTGGAATTCGTTCTCGCCCAGATGCGAGCGGAGGAAGGCCTTGTAGTCGTTCCCCGGCACGAAGCAGATTTCCTGGCTGTCCACTTTCTCGGCGACCTTGAGGCCAAGGTTGCGCGCGATCTCGCGGATCGCCGGTTTCGACATGGCGCCGAGCGGGGTAAGCGCGCGCTGAAGTTGCTTTTGGCGGAGGCTGAAAAGGAAATACGATTGATCCTTGCGCGGATCGGCGCCTTTGCGGAGGACGGCGTGATCGGCGTGATGCTCGATGATGGCGTAGTGGCCGGTGGCGATATAATCGCAACCAAGCGCCTGGGCTTTCTGCCAGAGGTTGCCGAACTTGAGTTTCTCGTTGCACATCACGCAGGGATTCGGTGTGCGCCCCGCCTGATACTCCGAGGAAAAATAATCGATCACGAGCCGTTCGAATTGGTCGGCCTCGTCCACCACGTAATGTGGAATGCCGAGGGCGTGGGCCACGCTGCGCGCATCGGCCACGGCTTGCGGGCCGCAGCATTTATCCTCGGCGCGCGAGACGCAATCCTGCGGCCAGACTTTCATGGTCACGCCCACGACGTCGTATCCCTGCTCGCGCAACAGATAGCCGGCGACGCTGGAATCAACGCCGCCGCTCATGCCGAGCAGGACGCGTGGTTGGGTGGCGGACATGGGAGGGTAACGTTCGGTAGCGGGCTGGAGGCGTCAACCTTGGGTCACCGGCCTATACCCTCACCGGGCGGCTGACGAATGCGCTCCCACGCAGGGTGAAACGCCACGGCAACTCCGCCGAACGTGTGATGCCGATGCGCGGATCGGCGACGACTTCCACGTCGGCCGCGCGCTCTCGGAAACAATGCCGGGGATCGACGCAGAGATCGCGCTCGTGATGGCGGATCGTGATCGCGAGCGCTTGGGTAAGTTTGCCGGGACCGGAGCAAAGTTGGCGGATATTTTCCACACCGCGGCGGTGTGTCATGAGTGGGAGCCCACTTGTCGGCTCGATCGCGCGGATCAGAATCAGGCCGGTGCGTGGCGCGCCTTTCACGAGGACGTTGAGCATCCAATGCACGCCGTAATTCAAGTAGATGTAAGCGGCCCCGGGTTGGTTCCGCTCCACGAAACGACGCGTGCTCGGGCGATTGAAGGTATGACAGGCCTCGTCGTTTTCCGTCAGGTAGGCTTCCGTTTCCACGATGATGCCGGTGCAGCGACCCCAGACGAGTTGCGTTCCGATCAGGTCACGCGCGCACGCGAGTGGGTCGCGCTGGAAGAAATCGGCGCCAATCAAGCCCGTGTGACGCGGCACTAGGGCGTGGCGGGCTCCGGATCGACTGGCTTGTAGCAAATCGGCTGGACGACGGTCGCATCCTCGGGATCGCCCAAGCGGAATGCAGGAATAAAGCGCGCTTCGCTGAAATCGGCCAGCGCGGCCGCGCCAAAGCCGAGGAGTGGCGGTTCCTCGGCGAGAACGCGCGCGTCTTCGAGAACGCCCTGCCGGTTAACCCGCAGGCTGAGGTCGACCACCGCGGTGAGCGGGACTGGCGTGCCAGCTTCCGGTGGGGTGAGGCCGTCGAACTGGGAATCGCCGCCGGTGACGGGCTGAGGCGCGATGAAGTCGCTGGCGGTTTTCAGTTCCACCGGATCCTGATTCAGGAAGATCTGGAGATGAGGAGATTTCGTAGCGGAAAAAACGGCGGTACCGAAAAGGAGAACGGTGACCGGTTGATATTGATAGATGGCGGGAGTGAAGCGGACGCTGACGAGACGTTTTTCGAGTTCCTGCTGGAGCGCTTCCGTGCCCGGCATGGGCCGGTAGGTCCAGGAGGCGAGGGCATTGCCGTTGGGCAGAACCACGGCGCAAAACATCACCGCGCCATCCTTCTGGCCTTTCGCGAGCAGGCTCTTGGTGTCGATGCGATTGATGAGCGCGTCCGGTCCCGTGCCGAGGACAGCTGGGCGGAATTGCGGACGTTTCGGTGTGTTGGTTTTTTCCTTGGCGTGCACGGAGAGAACCAGCCCGAGCAGGAGGAAAAGGCCGAGGAATCGAAAAGTGCGGAACATGCTGCCTACGCAAGCCACGGGACGCGTTTTCGCAACCTTAAACTCACCGACGGGACCGCTGGCGACTCGCGGATCAGATGGCGTGGGCCTTGAGTTCCTCGAGACTAACGAACTCGAGCGCAGAGGAATGCGTGGCCTCGAGGTCGACCGGCGCCGGGAGTCCGCGTTTCAACGCCGCAGCCCAGCGAGTGACGCAGACGCACCAGCGATCTCCGGGTTCCAGACCGGGGAACCCGAACTCGGGGTGCGGGGTGACGAGGTCGTTTCCGTCGAGGACGGAGAAGTCGAGAAAATCGCGCGTGACCTGCACGCAAACGGTGTGCTGCCCGAGATCGTCCGGGCCGGTGCGGCAATAACCGTCGCGATAAAATCCGGTGAGAGGATCGTGACAACAAGGACGGAGTTCGGTGCCGAGGACGTTGGTGATCATGCGGGAGTATAGCATCGGGCGTGGCAGCGGGCAGTTGAGCTGGATGCGGGCGCGGCGGAGAGTGACCGCATGGATGAGATTGTGGGCATCGACCTGGGCACGACCAACTCGGCGATCGGCGTGATGGAGGCGGGGTTTCCGATTTTGCTCGCAGATGCCAATGGGGCGCGGCTGACGCCGTCGGTGGTGCATTTTCGCGCGGAAGGCGAACCGCTGGTGGGTGCGGCGGCGGCGCGGATGCGGGTGCTCGCGCCCGCGGACACGATTTATTCGGTGAAGCGTTTCGTAGGGTTGCGGGGTGACGAACTGCGCGACGGCGATGCGGAGGTGGGCTACGAACTGAAACGCGAAGCGAGCCAGCCGGTGCGAGTGCACGCGGCGGGGCGCGATTTTTCGCCAGAAGAAGTTTCGGCGTTCGTTTTGCGGAAGTTGAAGACGGACGCGGAGGCGGCGCTGGGCCGGGTGGTTACGCGCGCGGTCATCACGGTGCCGGCGTATTTCAATGATGCGCAACGGAACGCGACCAAACAAGCGGGCGAGTTGGCGGGGTTCGCGGTCGAGCGAATCGTGAACGAACCGACCGCGGCGGCGCTGGCTTACGGTCTCGATAAATTGAAGGGCCGCGCGAAGATCGCGGTCTACGATTTTGGCGGCGGGACGTTTGACGTTTCGATTTTGGAATTGAACGACGGGCTTTTCGAAGTCCTGGCCACGAACGGGAATACGCGACTGGGTGGGGATGACGTCGATACCGCGCTGCTTGAGTGGTTGGTGGAGCGAGCGTCCCGCTCGAGTGATTCCAGCGAACTTGCCAGCGAGACGCTGGCGTTGCTCCGCGAAGCCGCGATCACGGCGAAGCACCGACTCTCGACCGACGAGGAGACGTCAATCGATCTCCCATTTCTAGAGGGACACAAGAGTTTCTCGGCGCATTTGACGCGTGCCGAATTAGAAACGCTGGCGCGCCCGATCGTAGAACGCACTCGCGCGCATTGTTTGCGTGCGCTGGCGGATGCGAAGTTGGCGACGAGCGATTTGGATGAGGTGATACTGGTGGGCGGAATGACGCGGATGCCGTTGGTGCAAACGATGGTCGCGGAGGTTTTCGGGCGCGCGCCGAACACATCGCAGAATCCCGATGAAGCGGTGGCACTGGGCGCGACGATCCAGGCGGGAGTGTTATCCGGCGCGGTGCGCGACGTGATCCTGCTGGACGTGACGCCGCTCTCGCTCGGCATCGAGACGTTTGGCGGCTTGATGAACGTGATCATTCCGCGCAATTCCACCATACCGCTGAAGGCGGGTGAGATGTTTACGACCGCGGTGAATCACCAGCGCTCGATGCGAATCAGGATTCTGCAAGGCGAACGCGAGATGGCGCGGGACAATTGGGCGCTGGGTGGGTTCGAACTCGACTTCGAGCCCGCGCCGAAAGGCGTGGCGCGGGTGGGCGTGCAATTCGAGATTGACGCCAACGGTATTCTGCATGTTCTGGCGCGGGACACTAAGAGCGGGCGGGAGCAGATCGTTGAGATCAACAGCGCGGTGGACGTTTCCGATGAGGCGGTGGAAGCGATGATTTCGGAGTCGCTCGATCATGCCTTTGACGACATGAACGAACGCGTCTGGACGGAGGCGAAGTTGAAAGCCGAGGAAATGGCAGGCGCGGTGGAGAGCGCCTTTCGCGCGTTGCAGAATGAGATCAGCGCGAGCGAAAAGCGGGAGATCGAAAATTTGCTGACGGAACTGCGGGCCGCGCTGGCCAGCGGCGAGGTGCAACGGTTGAAGAAAGCCAACGCGGCACTGGACAAAGCGACGGAACCGATGGCGGCGATGCTGGTGGAGAAGGCGATGGCGGGACGATAGCGTCCCGGCCTAACGAGGCGGTGGAATGGGCGCGTCGGGCGCAGGGGTGGCAATTGGCGTGGCGCGGGCGATCGCTTCCTCAAGGAGCTTTTTTTCCTCGGGAAAGAGCGGTCCTTCCTGGGCGGCGGTGATGTATCCCTGCGCTTCCGCGTCTTTGCCGTCGTCGAGCAGGAGGACGACGGCGTAAACGGCGGCGTGCGAATCGCGCAGCGCCGCGGGCGGAAGCTCGTGCAGAATCTTGATGCCTTCCGCGGTCCGGCCGAGGCCGTAGAGAGCAAAGGCATAGGTGACCGCGCAGTTCACGCTTGCGGGCGCGGCCTCATAGGCCTCGCGGGCCTTGACCTGCGCCTGCTGCGTGCTGGGTTCAATGAGAAGGGCAAGGCGGGCGAAGTTTGCGGCGAGTTCCGATTCGCGCGGCGAGCTCTCGTGGAGTTGGCGGTAGACGCCGAGGAGCCGACGCAGATCATTATTGTCGCGATAAATACGAGCGAGGGCATCAAGCGCTTCACGGCGCATGGGGGCGTGCTTCACTACGCGTTGCCAGAGTTGGTCGGCTTCCTGCGGCAAATTCCAGCGCAACGCAAGCCGGGCGAGAGCGGCTTCGCGTTCGGGATTCTCGCTGGCGTAGCGCTCCGCGGATTTCCAGAGGGAATTAAATTCCGCCTCGGCGCCCGACTGGCGCGCCTGGCGGGAGGCGTAGGCTTGATAGGCGACGCGGAGGTACTCGTCGCCGCCCCAAGCGCCGCTGCGCGTCCAGCGTTTCAAGCGCGACCAATTCTTCACTTCGGCAAACGCTTCCGCGATCGCGATGGCCGGCGGCGGCGTCGGTCGTGGTTTCGGGCGGCAATTTGTCGGACCATTGCAAGACCTCAGCGGCCATGCCGTGCTGGATCATCCAGTTCATGAGCAAGGCCAAATCGCCGGGGTGGCGCATTGCGACCGGCTTGATCTTCTCCAGGACGGCGGTGAATTTTTTTTCGTCGAGCTTTTGATAGAACCCGAGGCTGAGCAGGTAATCGGCGAAGGTGACCTGCTGGGTGAGCTGCAAATCCTGCGCGAGACGATCGGCGCGTTCGAGATCTTCGCGCTCGACGGCGTCCTTGAGCAACGCGCGGAGGGAACCAGCACGGAAATTCTGAACTTTGCTCAGGCGTTCGAGGGTGGCGCGTGCTTCATCATAAATGGCGGGCGCGGCGGAGTTGATGCGCAGAACGGCGAGATTGAATTGGTAGAGTTCGTTCTCGGGTTCCTGAGCAAGGGCGGCGGCGAAATGTTCCTCCACGTCTTTTTCGTTGCCCTGCGCCTTGGCGAGCCAGCCCGCGACGACGTGGTAGGCCGCCTTCTCGCGATCGCCCGACGCGACGCTGTCGAGCGCGCGACGCGCGGTATCGAGCTGGCCAAAACGAAGCGCGGCGGAGGCGAGGTTCAACTGCGCGTCGAGATTCTGCGGCTGAGCGCGCGCGATCTGCGAACGCCAGGCGACGGTCTCAGCGCGGTTTTGTTTTTCGGTGGTCTCGGCCAGCACGCGAAAGGCGGCGAGGGAATCGGGGCTGACCCGGAGCATCTGTTGCGCGGCGCGGGTGGCGTCGTCGAGGTCGTTGCGCTGCAGAGCGGCTTCGGCGCGGGTGAGCAATCGACCTTCGCGCCAGGTCGCATACCCGCGTGGGGCATAGGTGAGCGTGAGAAAGCCGAGCCCGAAGCCGACGAGGACAGCGGCGGCAAAAAAAGCGGTATGCGGATGGCGCAGAGTGGCCCGCCAGGTGGAGGCGGGTTGCGTTCGCTTGCGACGCACGCGCTTGACGGTCTTGGCCATGGGACGGCTCATATGCTAGCGACGTCGCCTCTGTGCAACTCTCTCGCAACTTCTGAGCACGCGGCCGCTGGGCGACGACGACTTTCCGCGCCTCACGGCACAGGGAGCGGCTTGGGCGGACTGCTCTTGCTCATGGTCGTCTTGGTGCTCTGGATCTTTTCCGCGAGCACTTTGTTCCCGGAATCGAGTGCGGCGGCTTTCTGCCAGTACTCGAGCGCCTGCGGCACGCGGTTCATTTTCGCATAGGTGTCGCCGATGTGGTCAAAGACGACGGGATCGTCCTTCTGCAGGCTCTGCACGGCGCGAAGTAAATAGGTGATCGCCTCCTCGATAGCGACCTTTGCGGAAATGGACCCAACCGAGGCTGTCGAGATAGGCGCCGTTGTCGGCGTCGAGGAGGAGGGCTTGTTTGATCATCTCCTCGGCTTCGTCGAGGTGCATGTTGTGCTCGGCCCACATGTAGCCCAGGTAATTGTAAGTTTCGGCGGCTTTCCCCGGGTCTAGGGCAATGGACCGCTTTAGCAAATCGGCCGCCTTGTCGCGGAGGCCGGCCTGATCAGCGGCGACGCCATAATCGAAAAAGAAGCGGGCTGTCAGCAGACCCTCCGCGCTCTCTTCCGCTTCGTGGAGCGCCTCCTCGAAGGTCACGACCGCCTGATGGGCATGCTTTGCTTCGCGCTGGGCGAGGGCAAGGAAGTAGGAAAACTCGGGCACGCGCGGAAACCTGGCGCGTGCTTCGGCGAGGAGTTTCTCGGCACGCTCGCTTTCGCGCAGCGGACCGATGAGCAACTCGGCCAGGCGGAGATAGGTCTGGCCGCGGGTGGGATTGATGAGAATGCTTTGCTCGTAGTTCGCGGCCGCTTTTGCGAACTGGGCTTTGGCTTCCTCTGCCTGATTTTCGCGAAGGAGGGCGCGCCCTTCATCATCATAAATCTGCGCGAGCAAATCGTAGGGCTGATATTTCTGGGGCGAGTCCTTGATGATCTGCTGGAGCAGCTCGGCGGCTTTGTTGCGTTGATTGGTGAGCACGAAACCGGTGGCGAGCTTTTCGCGCGCATTTGAATCCTCGGGCTCCAGCTCGAGCACCTTGAGATAAAGCGGAATCGCTTCTTCGGTCTGCTGCGTGGCGGCGAAGTAATCGGCCACCTCTTTGATTGCGGCCGCGTCGTCGCCGGCATGTTCGACGGCGCGTTTGAAGAGCACGTTGACGCGGCGGAGATCCTCGAGCGCGGGCTCGGATTCGGGTTGGAATAAACTGGCGGCGTAAAGTTTGCCCAAGCGCGTCCAAAAAGCGGGATCGGTGCTGCCCACCTTGGCGGCGCGATCGAGCGCGGCGATGGCTTCCTTGGTTCGGCCGCGCGTGATCTCGATCTCGTAGATGCGCTGGTAGGCGTCGATATTCTCGGAGTCGAGCGCGATGGCTTGGTTGGCGTATTTGAGGGCCTGATCGGGTTTGCGAAGATACTTCGCGTAGAGGAAGGCGAGCTGGAGGAAGGGCGCGGTCTCTTTCGGATTCGCTTTGATGGCGTCTTTCAAGATGTCGATCGCGCGCGGAAATTCCTCCTGCCGGGTGAGGAGTGAGGCCACGCGGGAAGCGAGTTCGATTTCGCCCGGATGAACGGTGAGGACCTTTTGATAAATCTCAAGCGCGGCCTCGACCTCGCCGTTTTCCTCAAGCCGGGCGCCTTCCACGAAATTGGCGAGAGCATCGGCCTGGCGCTGGCCGTCCTGCGCGAGGCTGAGATCGGCGGGGGCGATGAGGCGGAGGGAATCATCGATACCCGTGCGCACGGGAGCAGGCGAAGGCGAGCGAGCCTCGACATCGACGAGCGCGGTGCCGAGGATGGCGAGCAGGAACAGAGCGCACCTTACGGGGTTCGAACCGGGGCTTCTGCCGCATCATGCCTGCGAGTGTAGCCTACGCAGGGAGGGGCGCAAACCATCCGGCCGCCCAACCATCTCCGGAAGGTAGACCGAATTCGAAGCGGCGACCAAAGCCAGCGCGCGGCGCGGTTACGATTTGTAACGCAGACGCTTTTTGTGGCGATTCTCCTTCATGCGCTTGCGGCGCTTATGCTTGGAGATTTTCGCCTTCCGGCGCTTCTTCAGTGATCCCATAGAGTTTTGCAATCCGCGTTCGCGGAGCGCAATGCAAGCACTGGATGGGTGGCTCTGCAACTCCCTTCTTTGCGGGCAACGACTATTTTGCGAGCGATTCGCGCAAAAGCGCGGCGTGTTCCGCAGGCTTTACCTTGCGGAAAATGGCGGAAATCCGGCCCTCCGGATTGATGACAAAGGTGTTGCGCTCCGCGCCCATGTATTTCTTTCCATACATGCTTTTCTCAACCCAGACGCCGTAGGATTCGACGATCTGCGCGCTCGGGATCGGCGAGGAGTGGGAAGGGGAGTTCGTATTTGGCGATGAACTTTTGATGGCTGGCGGGCGAGTCGACGCTCACACCAAAAATCTCGGCGCGGCCATCGAAATCCGGCCAGGCATCGCGCAGTCCACAAGCCTGGGTGGTGCAGCCGGGCGTGTCGTCTTTTGGATAAAAATAAAGCACCACTGTTTTGCCGAGAAAATCCTGGAGCGAGACTTCCTGGCCGGATTCGTATTTGCCGCCGACGGCAGTGGCGCGGAAAGCTGGCGCCGCGTCGCCGATCTTTAATTCGTTAGCCATGATTGTGGTTTAATTTTCGAAAAGAATGATGAGCAGGCCGACCATGCAAAGGAGGCTGCCGATCAGGCCGCTTTCGTATTTTTCCAGGAGAGTGAGTTTGATTTTCTGCACCCCGGCGAGGGTGAGCGAGGTGAAAATCACCATGCCGGCGACGGTGCCGACGGAAAGAATGGCGGTGAGGAGCGCGAAGCCCATCCAGCCATAGCGCACGCCGGAGGCGTAGATGGGAAGGAACGCTTCGCAGGGGGAAAAAGTGAGAAGCGCGAGCAAACTCGTGATCGCCATGCGATCCGAGGCCGCGGCTGAGCGCGCGGAGGGTGGGGGCGCGGCGTGATGGTGTTCGTGTTCGAGTTCGCCGCCATGGGAGTGGGCATGTCCGCAGAAAAGATGGTGATGGGCGTGGCCCTTGCCGATGAGTTGCCGATAGAGATAGAAGCCGCCGAGAAGGAGCAACGCTGTCCCGGCGATGCGCGGAAACCAGCTGCCGATCCGCTCGTTCAACGCGATCCCGAACCACGCGATCAAAAGCCCAAGCAAGGCAGTGACGAGAACGTGGCCGGTGCCGGCGAGGGCCGTGATGCCGAGCGTTTTCGTGTGTGTCCAGCGTTGCGCACGAGAGGCGAGGACAAATGGGAGCCAATGCGTCGGAATGGCGGCGTGGAAAAAAGCGACGCCGAATCCAGTGACAGCAATGGTGGTGAGGACGGTGTCGTTCATTCAATCGTGCTCGTGATCATGATCGTAATCGAGAAAGGCCGAGCGCGAGCACGATTACGCGCAGGAGCACGAGCGAGGGAGGAAAATCGGGCTGCAGGGATTTGAACCCTGGACCTCCTGCACCCGAGACAGGCGCTCTACCAAGCTGAGCCACAGCCCGAACTGCCGGCACTTTTGCGTATTAACCAAACAAGAGCAAGCGGAACCACGGGCGACGGGAATTGGCGTTGCCCGCTCCACACGCTCGGGCCTACTATTTGCTCCAGAACGCGCGCCGGCGCATCCGTTTCTCAACTTCTCAAAACTTTTGGAAACATCTCTCCGTCAAACTGAGCGCACCTACGTGCGCCTCATCCTCGGCTCGATCGCCGGGTTGCTCCTCTTCATCTTCGCAATCTGGGGCGGCGCGCGTTTTTATTACAACTGGCAGGAGAAGCATGTCCTGCGGCGCGCGGCAGCGTTCTTGAGCGGGGGCGATGTCCGCGCGGCCGGCTTGAGCGCGCGGCGGGCGTATCAGCTGAATGCGCGGAGCGTGCCCGCCGCGCGCATGCTGGCGGAAATAGCGGAAGCAGCGGGCGATCGCACGGCGCTGGATTGGCGGGAGAAAGCGGTGCAGCTCAATCCCGAGTCGATGCCCGATCAAATCGCGCTCGCGCGGACAGCGGTCCGGTTTGAAGACTTTGCCATGGCCGAACGCGCGCTGGCCGAAGTGACGGAGCCAGCGAAAACTGCCTCCTATTATGCCATGTCGGCACGCCTGGCGGTTGCGAAGAAGGATTCGGCGCAAGCGCGCGAGCATTGGGTCAGAGCAGTCGCGCTCGAACCGGAAAACAAAACCTACCAGATGGAGTTGGCAACCATCAGCCTGACGCTCCCCGATGCGGCTCTGCGCGACCCGGCACGCGCCAAACTGGAAGAGCTGCGGCGGGACCCCGGGCAGCGCGTGGCGGCGACGCGGGCCTTGCTGATGGACGGAGCCACGAACCGGAAGGATACGGCCCAAGTTCTCCAACTGGCGCGCGAGCTGCGGGAATATACCGAGGCCTCCTTCAGCGACGCGTTGCTCTACCTCGACATCCTGCGGCAGCTGCAACATCCCGATTACATCTCCGTGTTGACGGATCTGGAGGAAAAAGCGAAGGCGAATCCGAACGATCTCGCCACTCTGCTTTCCTGGATGAACAAGAGCGGCTTGGGTGCGCTGGCGCTGAGCTATGCGCGTCGGTTGCAACCGGAACTGCTGGTGGAATGGCCGGTGCCGCTGGCCCTGGCGGACTCCCATGCCGGCGTGGGCGATTGGACCGGGCTCGAGGAGTGGACGAAGGCGCACACGTGGGGTGGCATGGAGTTCTTGCGGCGCGCCTATCTCGCGCGTGCCTTGCGCGAACAGGAGAAAACCGTGGCCGCAGAGCGGGAATGGAACCTCGCCAAAAAAGAGGTGAGCAACCAGGCACGGTTGCTGGCGCTGCTCACGCGCACCGTCATCGGATGGCGCTGGACAGATGAAGCGGTCGATTTGCTTTGGACGTTGGCGAAGGAGCCCTCAGAGCGGAGAGAAGCGCTGCGCGGTCTCTATCAGCACTATTCTGAAACTGGCGACACCGCGGGGCTTTATCGCACTCTCCTCCGGCTGGTGGAGATCATGCCGGAGGATTTATCGCTGCAAAACAATCTCGCCCAGATTGGCCTCCTGCTCGATGCCGATCCCGCGCGCGCGCGCAAACTCGCGGCCGATCTTTACCAAAAAGATCCGAAGGATCCGGCCTACGTTTCCACCTATGCCTTCTCGCTCTTCGCGAATGGGAATGCCGCCCAAGCGGTGCGCGTGATGGAAGCGTTGTCGGAGGAACAACTGCGCGCACCGGCCTTCGCGGCCTATTATGGAATGTTTCTCGCCGGTGCGGGTCAAATCGAGAAAGCACGCGATTTTCTCGAGTTGGGAGCGGCGGCGCCATTGCTCCCGGAAGAGAAAGCCCTGTTCGAAAGGGCCGCGCGCAAAATGAACCCAACGCCCTAGTTGTGGGAGCGGGTACGTAGGTGATTGACCGAGCTGGGGGACTAAACCCAGCGAAATGAGGAAAAGGTATTGGAACTGCTTCACCGAATGGGGTGAAAGGGACGACGACACAGGAAAGAGGGACGACCCTTCCCGAACTCATGATCGCGGTCGTCCTCGTCGCGACCTTTTTCGCCTCGATTTTTGAGCTAAACTCTCTGGTCCTGCGGCTCATTTCTCAGAGCAAGGAAAACATCTCTGCAATTCAAGGGATACAGGATCGCCTGGAGACGATGCGCAATCTTGCCTTTGCCGATCTCACCAACGCGAACTACCTCCGCGACACTCTGCTCGTGGCACCCTCAAACGTGTCGGATTTTGCGAAGAAGGTCGTAGAGGACGTCAAAATAGTGGCATACGACACTTCTGGCCTCCTCGGCGGACCCGTTGGCACCGGTATTTCCATCACCCGACCGGCGGGCACGCTCGTCACGCCCGTCTTGGGAACGGTCGATCTTACCCTGCCGCAGGCGGACGCCGTCCTGGTCACGGTCAAGCACAGCTGGAATACGGCGGTACTCGGCCGCAGCCGGAGCGAGGAAAGCTCGTCGATCATTGCGGCAGGACTAAAGAAATGAAGGTCGCTCGGATACTTCGGCAGGAGGCAGGCATCACGCTGGGCGAGATCATGATCGTCCTCGCGATCACTGGAATGATGGTGACGGCGACGCTGAGCGCTTCGATCGCGCTGCAGAAGAGCCTTTCGGCTTCCGATAAATTCTTCGCCAATCAGATCCAGCAGGTGCGCATCATCGATTATCTCACCCGCGATGTGAAACGAGCGACCGTGGTCACGACCGCGCCGGATAAGAAAACCGTCACGTGTACCGTTCCGAATTACGTGATTCGGGCGGAAGATTCGGAAACGGCACTCGCGGCCACCAATGAAGGAGTGCGTCGTGTTCCCGTGGTCACCATCACGGTGGGTGGCCCACAGATCGATTACGGGCGGCGAATGGCAAACGCCGCGTTGGTGAAGAATTCCGCCACCATTACTTGCCCGGGCGCAAATTTCACAGCCGCGGACGTCGGCGCCTCGATCTGGGGCGCGGGGCTCACGCGAGGAACCACGATCACTGCCCGCAACAGTGCGAACAGCATCACCGTCGCTCCCGCCGCCAGGCTTACGCTCAACCCCTCGACCATCACCTGGGCCCAGAATTCCACGGTAGTTTACGCGCTGAACAATCAAACCATTGAACGACGAGAGAATGGAGTCATCACGACGATTGCATCCAGCGCGGACCAATTGATCCCGGAAACCGTGGACGTGGAACAGGCGAACACCGAATACACGTCCACGCTGGTCAATTTCCTCCCAGTGTACAATTTCAACTCCGGCGGCGGCGGGTCACCCAGCCAGCAGGCTGCGGAGGCTGCGAAGCGTCAGGGAACCACGGTTTTCGGAAAAGCCTATCTGAGGAACCGTCGTCGAGGTTGACGAGGAGTCTTCCCGTAACGCGATGAAAACCTCCTCTCATTTGGTCGAAAGCGGCAGCGTGCTGCTTTACGCCCTCGGCACGATCGTTGTCGTTTCCCTGATCGGGGCCAACGTGCTGTATAATTCTGTGACGCGTTACAACGTCACGACACGCCAGGTCAAAGGCTGGAAAGAGGCGCTTTCCGCGGCGGAGGCGGGTGGCGATCTTGCCTATGCCGAGTGTCGCAAGGTCATTGCAGATCCCGGCGCTATTTTTCCGGCGCTCCGCGGTTGGACGAAAGACACGGGCGAGGCCACGCCGACGTGGACGAAAACGATTCCGGCCTTTGGCGAAAATGGCAACCTTTCCAGCGCGGTGCGCGTGGATCGTTTCACCGAAGTAAATGGGAATCCGTACTTTCGCATCCGAGCGACGGGAACCGCCCGGGTCAAGGGGTTGCGCCGCACCGGCATGGATAGCCGGATCGATGCGACCACACGCGGCGACAGCCTGCTGCGGAAAATCGATTTCCTGGTCGATCACTTCAAAGCGACCTATGGGCACGGAGACGTTCTGCCGGGCGCGGCGGGGACGGCTGCAAATGGCAAGGCGATCAATCCCGTCCCAAATCCACAGGTCACACGTCGCATCGAGCTGATCGCGGTGCCCACGATGCCGTTCGAGGGCGCGATTAAATGTCTGGTGAGCTTCTCTGGTCCCGGCTCCGCAGGCGTAGTCGACAGTTATAATTCGATCAATGGCTCCTATGCTACCGCCAACGCCAGCGGGCTGGCCGCGGCCAATCCTGCCTCGCCCTACTTCGATGACGCTCGCGACGGGAACGTGGCGGTTAATTCCGCATCCTTTAATCAGGGCAACGTCATCTACGGGAACGTGAGCACAAACGGCGGAAACCTGAACCACACCAACTCCCAGATTACCGGAGCAATCGACAACAACGTGCCTCTCGATATTCCCGCATGGAAACAGCCTTCTCCTCCCACGGGGATGACCTACGAAATCGGGCTCCCGCCCGTCACGATCAATCCGCCAGTGCGTTTTGACGTGGACGGCGTCACGCGCAAGACCGAGTTCTGGTATCTCTACACGGGCAATTTCGCCAACGTCACCATCAACCCGGTTTACGATGGAGTTACGCCGATCGAAACCGAGTATGACATCGTCGTCCTGGGGAACGTCGGCGCCGTCACCGTGAACAAAGGTGCGACGGCACGGATACATTTCCGCGGCAACCTCAACGCGAAGGCTCGGGACCTGGATAATCGCAATGTGGACGGGTATGGCGCGACGACCGGGGTCAAAATGGTCAATCCCAACCGCGATGGCAATCCGGCGACGCCTGATAGCTACATTGATTCAGTCAACACCAGTCGCCCGGGCCATCTGCAATTCTACGGGATCAACCCCGCACTGGGAATTGCCCGAAAAATCGATATTGGGCCGCCGGGCGATGTCTGTGCCACGTTCTATGCCCCCGGGGCGGACATGGAACTCACGGGTAATCCCGACATTATTGGCGCCGTGGTGACGAAAAGCTTCACCGGCAACGGCAACACGGGATTCCATTTCGATAAAGCGCTTGGTGGCGTGGGTATTCCCAATGATTACCGGATCGCGAGCTACGTCGAAGACGTGCGCTAGCTGTCGCCGGGTATTCGCTCTGGGGGAAATCTGATCCCCAAAAAAGAAGCGGCCGTCCCCTCGCGAGGACGGCCGCCGCAGCAACATGAAAACGTTTACGCTTTTGCGTTACCCAACTGCGCGGCGCGGCGGCGGCGCAGGATCTGAGTGGAGGAGACGGCCACCAGCAAGCCGACGATCGGGAAGAGCACGCTCATCTCGGGGATCGGGGTGATGCTGGCCTGGAAGGCAACCGGGAGGACGCGACCCGAGGCGGCCACAACCGAAATGAACTGGTAGGTCCCGAAGTTCGGAACCGCGACAAACACGTTATCGAAGCCGGAGCCCCAAGTCCCTGAGAGCAGGGTGCCGCGCACGCCTGCCGCGTTCGAACCGAAGAGTTGGAAAGCTTCGCCCGACTGGAGACTCGCGACCTGGATCATACCGTTGGTGAAGCCCTGCGAAAGGATCGAGCTGAGGTCGAGTTGCAGGTAGTTCGCGATGCTACCATTGCTGTTCAGGGTGATCTCGTTGCTCGGTGTTCCCACCAAGCCCAAGCCGCGCTCAAAGGCGCCGCCGTTCATGGGTTCACTCTTGTAATAAAGTTCCCGGGAAGCGTCAGGTCCGGAAGCATTGGTCTCATCGTAGCCGCGGGCAGTGATGTTATAGCCCGACTGGGTGAAGGTGAGGGAGCTCGTTCCAGCATTGCCGTTCTGGCTGGTGGGGTTGAAATCCCACGTGACGACAACCGCATTGGCCGACGCGAGAGCGAAGGCGGAGAGAAGGCAGACGCCAAGATAGGTTTTGGCGAGAGAAGGACGGGAAGTGAAGGATTTCATAATAGTGTGCGTTCGATCTTTGCTACAGTTTCAACAACGAACCATAATTGTCATAATTGAGTCGCAAGGTCAATAAATATTTTCATGCCAGTCTGCTGAACGGGATTCTTTTAATGACTCTTGCCTACGTAAGCAACAATAAAATTTCTTTTTTTAGAGGACCAAGAGTCCGGGGCCAGGCCACGGCCCGGAGTCATTATTCATGCCAGAATCATCGGACGCGGCTGGGTTCCCTCGTGATTCCCCGGAAGTTCTCTCACTGAATTTTCAGGAAAGACGCGATTTTCCCGCAAATTAGCTTTGCGTCGATCTGCGACGGAGCCCCGAGCAGGTAGCCACTTTCGTGGCTTGCATATTTTTGCGCACTTGGTCCCGGAAACGGCCTTGGAGCCAAACATCCCGTTGACAGCCAGTGCCCGCACGCTCAAAGTCTCGATTCGCTTTTCCCTGCCGATGATCGCTTCGAAGATAATTCCACCCGTCCTGGCCGGCGACTCGGCGATTCTACAGTTTCCGACGGATACCGGCCGGGCCGTCCGTTCTTTGCGCAATATGACCACCCAACTCCTGCAGGAAGCAGCTCTAGTGATTCCCAATCAGCAATTGCTGATCAACGTTGTTTCCCGACGGGTGCGGCAGCTTGGTCAAGGGCATCGTCCCCTCGTCGAGGCCACCCCGCGTTCCTCCCTCACCGACATCGCTTTGCGCGAGATCATCGGCGGCAAGCTCACCTACGAGCTCACGCCGGAGAGCAATCCGGCCGAAGGCGCCTAGCCGCGCCGCCCGCTCGTGGGACGGAGGATGCCGGTCGCTTCCCTCGGAGCTTCCGCATCATGGCGACGGATTCCATCGTTAACCGGAAAGCGCTGCGCGATTTCCACATCCTCGACCGTTACGAGGCTGGGATCGAACTCAAAGGCAGCGAGGTCAAATCCATCCGTGGCGGCAAAGCCAACATCAGCGACGCCTTTGCCCGCATCGAAAAAGGGCAGGCGTTTCTGCACAACGCCGACATCCAGCCCTACGCCCAAGCCAGCATCGAGGTGCCGCCCTCGAAGCGCGTCCGCCGTCTTCTGCTGCATCGTCAGGAGATCGAAAAGCTCTACACCGAAACAGCCGTCGCCGGCCGGACGCTTGTCGTCCTCAGCATCTACTGGAAGAAAGGTCGCCTGAAAGCGGAGATCGGCGTTGCTCAGGGCAAAGTCGCACACGACAAACGCGCCGACCTAAAGAAGCGCGCCACCGATCGCGAGACGGAACGGGAAGTGGCGCGCTTCAACCGTCGCCACAGCTAGCGCCGCGGCGCGAATTGCAGAAAGACGCGGTCTGCGACAACTTACCCGCTCGCATGTCCCGCCTCCGTTCGCCGCTATTCGTCCTTTTCCTCACCGTCTTCATCGACATGGTGGGCTTCGGGATCATTATTCCGCGTCCTCCCGCTCTACGCGCGAGCAATTCCACGCCACGCCGTCGCGATCGGATGGCTCACCGGCATCTATTCCGGCATGCAGATCATCTTCACGCCTATTCTCGGTCGGCTTTCCGATCCGCTTCGGACGGCGCCCGGTCTTGATGCTCAGCCTCGCTGGCACCGCCCTCGGGTTCGCTCTCATGGGTCTGGGCCCAAGCGCTCATCCTGCTTTTTGTGGCGCGCATCATTGCGGGCATCACCGGTGGGAACATCTCCATCCCTCAGGCGTACATCGCCGACGTCACCACACCGGAAACGCGATCAAAGTCCATGGGCATGATCGGTGCCGCTTTCGGGCTCGGTTTCACCTTTGGTCCCATGATCGGCGGAATCATGAGCCGCATTTCGTATGGCGCGCCTTTCTATTTCGCCGCGGTCCTCGCCGCGGCCAACGTGGTCCTCATCTATTTCATTCTCCCTGAGAGCCTGCCCAAGGAGCATCGCGTGAGGCCGCACGCCGACGCTTCCACCATCGAAGTCTTCCGGCACGGCAGCGGCACCATGTTTGGCCTCGTCGTCGGCACCTATTTCTTCCTCGTCGCCGGGTTCACCATCATGACCACGCTCTTCGCGCTCTTCACCGCGAGACGCTTTGGCTACGACGCGCACGCCAACGGCTACATCTTTGGCTTTATTGGCATCATTACCGTCATCGTCCAGGGCGGGCTCATCGGGCGACTGGTGAAAAGGTTCGGTGAAACCAATCTTGCGCGCACCGGCGTCTTCCTCACTGCAGTCTCACTCGCGCTGCTGCCATGGTGTCACAATCTCGCCTGGCTTCTTGTCGCCTGCGTCGGGCTCTCCTGCGGCACCGGGTTCGCCAGCCCACCGCTCAATGGCCTCGCCTCGCGAATGATCGACCGGAGTTGGCAGGGCCGCGCCCTCGGCGTGATGCAGTCGGCTGGCAGCACCGCACGTCTCGTGGGTCCGTTGCTCGGCGGCTGGCTCCTCATGTTCGATCTCGGCAAACCCCTCGCCATTACGGCGAGACGCCTTTCTATGCCGGCGCGCTCCTTTGCCTCATCGGCACGGCGTTCGCGTTTTGTCTGAAACGACCCCCGCGGGGCGATGTCCCCGAAACCATCCCCGTGGGCGCGAGCGTCTAACGAATGGCCGGCCAACGCCTCTTTGTCGCGCTGGATCTCCCGCGCGTTGTCCGCGATGCGCTCGCGCAAATAAGCCCGTACTTTCCCGGCTTACGGCCCTTGCCTCCGGAACAGATCCATCTCACCCTCAGTTTCCTCGGCCATGTTGCCGCCGCGCCGGCCGACGTCCTGCGCGAAAAACTTTGCGCCATTTGTTTCCAGAAGTTTTTCCTGCCGATCGTCGGTCTCGGGACATTTCCCGCGCACGGGAACGTGCGCGTCCTTTGGGTCGGCGTGGGCTCCGGACATCCCCAGCTGTTCCTCCTGCATCAACGCGTGCAGGAAGCCGCACTTGGCGCCGGGCTCGGCCCCGATCTGGGCGCCTGGCGCCCTCACCTCACCATTGCGCGCTGTCGCGATGTTGCCGCGACGAGCCTCCGTCCGTTCCTGCAGCGGCACGCCGACTTCGATGCCGGGTTGGCGCCGGTGGACTCTTTTTCACTCTACTCGAGCATCCCCGGCCCCGAAGGTTCGGCCTATACGCGTGAACTCGCCGTCAGTGCGAGCTAGCGTGATTCAGTCGAACGCCGGCTCGATCTTCTCTTCTTCCCGCGGCACCAGCTTGTTCTTCGCGATGATGCGCGCACAGGTATTCCAACGCAGGACCGCATCGTCATTGCTCGACGGGACGCACCTTTTCCGCCTTCTCGTACCAATCCATCGCTTCGCGAAAAAGATCGTAGGCCCACATCGCCCCGTGCGCTCCTTGCGCCAGCTTCATCTTCGCGCGCCGCTCCGCCAGGATGCCGGAAAAATAAGCGCGCTCGTATTCGCCGGCCAGCCGGCCGAGCAATTCCTTCGCCTGGGTGTCGCTCACGCCGTAGCCCTTCGCGATCCGATCACTCAGCGCCAGTAGCAGCGTCACCAGCGCCCGCTGGTTATCCGGCGCTACCGCCAGCACATCCAGGCAAATGCTTTCGGCCTCAGCCGGTTCGTTCAGAAAACGATATCGCTCGGCCTTTTCCAACGCCGCCGGAATCGCCTCCGTCGAGAGCTGTCTTCAGACTCGAACATCGTCGCCCACGTTAAAACTTTCGTCCATCAAAACGCGAGCATTAACGCCGCAGCCAGCGCAGCAATTTCGCGATCGGATCGAAATACTGATCCACCACGCGTTCCTTCAGCGGAATGATCGCGTTGTCCGTGATGTGAATGTCTTCCGGGCAAACATTCGTGCAGCACTTCGTGATGTTGCAATAGCCGACGCCGTGCGCCTCCCGCAATTCCGGGATGCGATCCTCCGTGTCGAGCGGGTGCATCTCCAGCGCCGCCGTGTAGACCAGAAAGCGCGGACCGATAAACTCGTCGTGCTTGTGATGATCGCGCAGCACGTGGCACACATCCTGGCAAAGAAAGCACTCGATGCATTTCCGGAATTCCTGCACCCGGTCGATGTCCTCCTGCTGCATCCGCCACGTCCCGTCCGGCGCATCCGGCGCGCGCGGCTTGAACTGCTTGATCTGCTTCTTCACCCGAAAATTCCACGACACATCGGTGACAAGATCCTTCAGAAGCGGGAACGTCTTCATCGGTTCCACGGTGATCGGCTTGTCGAGCGGCAAATCGCTCAGCCGCGTCATGCACATCAGCTTCGGCATGCCGTTGATCTCCGCCGAGCACGAGCCGCACTTGCCGGCCTTGCAGTTCCAGCGGCACGCCAGGTCGTTGGCCTGCGTCGGCCTGGATATCGTGCACCGCATCCAGCACCACCATGCCCTCGGAAATTTCCGTCGTGTAGTCCCGAACTTTCCGCCGTTCGCGTCGCCGCGCCAGATTCTGAAGGTGGCTGTGGTCTCACTTCATTTCCTCGATGATCTTGCTTGAGATGCTCCGGCATTTCCGGCAGCGGCTCGAGACGCACCTCCATGCCGCCATCCGCCGCTTTGCGAGATGACCGTGTTCACTTTGCGAAACGCTGCTCCGATTTCTCCGGATAATCATCGCGGAATTGCGCGCCGCGACTTTCCTTTCGTTCCAATGGCCGAACGCGCGATCGCTTCGGACACCGTCAGCAGATTCTTCAAGATCGAGCGCCGTGTGCCAGCCGGGATTGAATTCGCGATGGCCGATCGACCGCCGACACGTGCGCGCGCGTTCCCACAGCTGCTGCAAGTCCGCTCCAGCGCCCGCTGCATCTCCGCCTCGTTGCGCACAATGCCGACCAGATCCTGCATCATTTCCTGCAAATCGCGCTGCACCTGATAAGGGCCTTCGCCCGCTGCGCGCTGCGCGTCGAACGGCTGCCAGCGCCTCGCGCGACGCCGCTGTCGATCTGTCGTCTCGTCGATCACGCCCAACGATTATTTTCCTGCGCAAACTTCGCCGCGTATTCGCCCGCGCGTTTGCCGAAGACGATCATGTCCGACAGCGAATTGCCGCCCAGCCGATTCGCGCCATTGATGCCCGCCGCGCATTCGCCCGCCGCAAACAAGCCCGGGCACATCCGACATCTGCGTGTCCGCATCCACACGGATGCCGCCCATCACGTAATGCGTCGTCGGTCCGACCTCCATCGGCTCCTTCGTGATGTCGATGTCGCGCCAGTTGCTTTGAACTGGTGATACATGCTCGGCAGCTTGCGCTTGATGTGCTCGTCGCGCGTTCGAGAGTCGCTCCTTGATCCACGCGATGTCGAGAAACACGCCGCCGTGCGGGCTGCCGCGGCCTTCTTTGATTTCGCGCACGATGCAGCGCGCCACGTGATCGCGCGTCAGCAGTTCCGGCGGACGCCGCGCATTCTTGTCGCCCTGACAGTAACGCCAGCCTTCCTCCTCGTTGTCCGCCGTCTGCGTTTTGTAGTTGTCCGGGATGGAATCGAACATGAAGCGCCGGCCCTCCTTGTTCGTCAGGATACCGCCCTCGCCGCGCACGCCTTCGGTCACGAGAATCCCGCGCACGCTCGGCGGCCAGACCATGCCGGTCGGATGGAACTGCACGAACTCCATGTCGATCAACTGCCGCGCCCGCGTGATAAGCGAGCGAGTGCCCGTCGCCCGTGCCTTCCCAACTGTTGCTCGTGATCTTGAACGCGCGTCCCGATGCCGCCGGTCGCGAGCACGACCGCTTTCGCTTGGAAAATCTTGAAACCGTCCGCGCTCGCGATCGTAAGCCAAACGCGCCCGACCACGCGCTCGCCATCCTTCAGCAGCGTCACCACCGTATGCTCCATGTGCACGTCGATGCCCTGATGCACGCCGTGATCCTGCAGCGTGCGGATCATCTCCAGTCCCGTGCGATCGCCCACGTGCGCGAGCCGCGGATATTTGTGACCGCCAAAGTTGCGCTGCAGAATGCGCCCGTCCGTCGTGCGATCGAACACCGCGCCCCACGCCTCCAGTTCGCGCACACGATCCGGCGCCTCCTTCGCGTGCAGCTCCGCCATCCGCCAATTGTTCACGTACTGCCCGCCGCGCATCGTGTCGGCGAAGTGCACCTTCCAGTTGTCGCGGTCGTCCACATTCGCCAGCGCCGCCGCGATGCCGCCCTCCGCCATCACGGTGTGCGCTTTGCCGAGCAGCGATTTGCAAATCATCCCCACCGCTCACGCCCGCCGCCGATGCCTCGATCGCCGCGCGCAGTCCCGCGCCGCCCGCACCGATGACCAGCACATCGTGTTGGATGGTTTGATAGTCAGGCATCGCGCGTCCTTCCTAAGAGCAAACCGCAAGTCGTGCCAGATGCCCATCGCGCAGAGGCGCACGTAGAGATCGGAAAACCTGACCCAAAATAAACTCATCCACGCCCAGCGCATGTGGCGTTGATTCAAACAAGTCACGCAGCGTAAGCGGATAGCAGTCGGCGACTTCGGAAGGCTGATCGCGAAACCCGCCGATCAGATGCCGCAGCGAGTGACAACCAAACGTAAACGCGCTCAGCAGCACGACATTGATCGCGAAGCACGAGCGTCCCCACGCCGATCCCAAAGCCATCGGCAAACCACATCGCTTTCCAGACATCAATCGACAAAAAGACGATGAACGGCGATCGCGAGATAGAGAAAATAGCGATGCACGTTCTGCATGATGAGCGGGAACGAATTCTCGCCGAGATACGTCTTGCGCGGCTCACCCACCGCGCACGCCGGCGGGTCGGCCCACATCGCCTTGTAGTACGCACCGCGATAATAATAACAGGTCAGCCGCAATCCCCCCGGCGCCCACAGGATGAGCAGCGCCGGGGAAAACGGGAGCCATCCCGGCCACCAGCCCGGTTTCGGTCCGAACCAGCTATGTGCCGATTCGCCGAAAATCTCCGGCGAATAAAACGGCGAAAGATACGGGACCGTAATGATAGTGCGCGCCCTGAAACGCCGCCCAGGTGGAATAGAGGATAAAGGCGGCAAAGCCGAAGAAAATCAGAAGCGGCTGCGCCCACCACGCATCGGGCCGCATCGTTTGACCAAACGAGCGGCGCGGCAAAGTAGCTTCGGCGGAAGTCATCGGCGTCCGCATTCAATAACGACCCAGCCTCCGTAGAGCAACACAATCGCGCCGTCTATATTTCTCGACTCGAAAGCGGCGCCGCCACGTGCTCGAGCGATTTCCGCTCCGCCGCCACGCCGATCCACGCTTCAATGACCGCCGCAAAGATCATCAAGCCCGCCCCCACCAAATACGCGAGCGCCAGCCCGCCGCGCGAACCGCTGCCAATGATCGCTCCGAACAGGATCGGCGCGCCCACGCCGCCGGCCAGCGTCCCGCAGGCGTAGAAAATCGCGATCGCCATCGCGCGAATCTCCAGCGGGAAAATTTCGCTCACCGTCAGGTAAGCCGAGCTGGCGGCCGCCGATGCGACAAAAAAAATCACCGTCCACGCCAGCGTTTGCGTCTGCGCTGTCAACATCCCGGCATGAAACAACCACGCGGTCGCGGCCAGCAAGATGCCCGAAACGGCGTACGTCCCGCTGATCATTTTCTTCCGTCCGATCGTGTCGAAGAAATGGCCGATCACAAAAGGCCCGAGCACGTTGCCGAGCGCGAAGGGCAACAGATAGCCACCGACGTGTTCTGCCGGGACATCGTAGAAACGCATCAACACCAGACCGTAGGTAAAAAAGATCGCGTTATAGAAAAACGCCTGCGAGAGCATGAGCACGAATCCAAGAACCGAACGTCGCCGATGCTCGTGGACGATTGTGTGCCAAATCTGCCGCCAAGGCGTGTGCGTTCGCGTCCGAACCCGCGTCGGCGGCGCCTCATGCGCGGGCCAGAGCGCCGCGTCCGGTTCGATCGTTCGCTCCACCGCATCCACGATCCGCTCTGCCTCCTCGTTCCGTCCGTGGATCATCAGCCATCGCGGGCTCTCCGGAATCCAGCGACGAAAAAAGATCACGATCAACCCGAGCGCCGCGCCGATCCCAAACGCAAACCGCCAGCCCAGCTCCACCGGCAAGAACCGCGGATCGAGCAGCACAATCGTCGCACCCGATCCCATCGCCGCGCCGATCCAATAGGAACCGTTGATCATCAGCGCCACCCGCCCGCGAAATCGCGCCGGAATCAATTCATCGATCGCCGAATTGATCGCCGCGTATTCACCGCCGATGCCCGCGCCGGTGAGGGCACGAAAAAACGCGTAGCTGGCGAAGCTCCAGGAAAAAGCTGACAACGCTGTCCCCACCAAATAAACCGCCACCGTGATGAAGAACATTTTCTTCCGTCCGAGGCGATCCGTGCCGTAACCGAAAAGCAGGGCTCCCAGCACAGCGCCCGCAAGATAGAAGGTCGCGCTCGCGCCCACCTGCG
Source organism: uncultured Verrucomicrobiae bacterium (assembly GCA_963769625.1). Taxonomy (GTDB): domain Bacteria; phylum Verrucomicrobiota; class Verrucomicrobiia; order Chthoniobacterales; family UBA10450; genus JACCTI01. The sequence continues at coordinate 54,159 of CAVYMO010000001.1, forward strand.
CATCGCTCAAGCCCAGCGTCGCGTGGTGCGTCAAAATTCCGCCGAGCGAACCCGCGAGCGTCACCTCCAATCCATCCAGAATCCAGGTCGCGCCCAGTGCGAGTACGATCAACCAATGCCAGCGATTCCACGGCATTCGATCGAGCCGCGCTGGCACATGGGATTCAATCCACTGTCCCACCGCTACGATTTCTCGACGATGTGCGTCGGCGCGAGGATCGCGTCGGTCATTCCATGGAGCAGCTTTTTGTCCGCGGGCACGATCGTCGCCAGCGCGCCGCGCAGTTGCACGCGTTCGGTTTCGACGAAGTAATACGGGCACAGCCGCACCCGTCCGCGCATCGTTTTCACCTCCGAGGTTTCGGGGTCCCAGTATGGCTGATCGACGAGGCGCGCCTTGTGAAAGCGTTGCATGATTCTTGGCTCCGTCTCGAAAGTCGCCAGTGCCTCCTCGACCAGGCGTTGCCATTCCTCCGCCGGCAGATCCTGGCCCACGGACACGCCGCGACTGCCCCAGCCGAGCGGCGAAAATCCGCTCACCTTCAAGACGAGTTCGCGCTCTTTTTGGCTGAGCCTTCCCGCCTCGCGCCAATCGCTGAATCTCCAGACGTGGAATCACGGCGTGCTGCGGCAGCGGCGTCGGATCCATCATCCAGGTGTAGGGAATGACCTATTGCAACTTCGTGAAATACTTGTCGCCCAGTTCGCGTCGCCAGAATTCGCGCAGCGGTTGCAGCCAGAAAAGCGCGAACCACATCTTCTCCTCGAGGAAGGGCTTGAACGGTGGCGTCACCCTCACCGCGCCTTCGCCGGCCGCGCGCATCAATTCCGAGACGCGCGGGCAGATTCGGCAGATCGAACAGCTCGAAGAAACGATAAACATCCCGCCCCGCGTGGGCTGCGTAGTCTTCCGCGTCGGACGCGACGTGCCAATCCGCGCGCAGGTGCGCGCCATCCACTCCATCTCGGGGCGATACGTGGCCGATTCTGCGGAGACGACGACATCACCACCGTTCGGGAGCGACGGATCCGAATCCGTCGATCATTCCCTCGGCGCCGCCGATCACATCCGCGCCCAGCGCGGCGTAGGTTTGATTCAGCCACCCGTGAGCCCGATCCCGCCGGGCACGGAATCGATCTCCGCGATGGTGTAACCTTCGTCGGTCAGAATCAGGTCCGGTCGAATCACGACCGGCAGGTCGTCGCGGAACTGCTTGCTGCGCGAGAACTCGATCAGCTCCGCCGGTTTTCCGCGCATCGAGATAACGCGCGACCCATTCCGGCTGCTTGCCTTTAACGCTCTGGTGATAGAGCTGATTGCAAGCGCGCTGGAAAACGAAAAGCTGATGACCGAGCCGATCGAGATCCTTCGCCAACGCTTTCATCGATCGCAAAAGGCTCGGGCGAGAGCAGCCAATCCTTCTCCGCGAAGAGGCCCTCCTTCGGGAAAGCGGCGCGGATGGTGGCAAGTTTGTCGGTTGTGGCGGGCGATCGACGGCACGTCAACGTCCGGCTGCCATCCGCTTCAACATCGCGTTCGAGTTCCGTTCAGCGTTCGACGTTTCCTCGCGCCCGCCGCCATCGTTTCACCAGTTCCTCGGCTGATTTGATCTCCGGCTGTTTCCTGCAGATCGCGGACGGTCTTGTGCGCGTCCACTTGCTTGTAGCCGAGCGCGATTAACGCCAACACGGCCTCGTTGGCCTGGCTTTCCTCCTCGGTTGGGGCATGGCTGGCGCTCGCGGCTTCCCACACGGCCGAGACGCCAAGCTTGTCTTTCAATTCCAGCACGATCCGCTCCGCTGTCTTCTTGCCGAGGCCGCTAATCTTCGAGAGCGAGGCCACGTCATTGTTCACCACTGCGCTCTTAAAATTCCCCACGCTCATCCCGCTCAGGACCGCGAGCGCGAGCTTCGGCCCGATCCCGCTCACGTGATTGACCAGCAGAGCGAAAAAGATCCCGCTCCAGCGCGCTCATGAAGCCGTAAAGAATCTGCGCGTCCTCCCGCACATGGAGGTGCGTGAGGATGTGCACTGGTTGCCCGACCGCCGGCAAACGATCGTAACTCGAGAGCGGAATCAGCACCTCATAGCCGACCCCGTTCACGTCCACGATCGCCTGGGTCGGCAAGGCCGCGGCCAGCTTTCCGGCGAGGTAGGTGATCATCGTTGCAACGGGTAACAGAGCAGACGCAAACCGCAAACCATCCGGCTAATGAGCGTCCACCGGCTTCAAGATTAAAGTCAGATCGACCCACTTCCCGGTCGCGGTATTGAACCCGTGGGTGTGATAACTTTTCCATCCTGCGGGCAAAACCGGATACGCTTTCTCCGCGATCGCGCTCGACATGATGGCGATCCGTCCGCCCGGTTTCCCAAAGAATGCCGGCAAATCTTCCGCGCCCAGATTCACCATCCAGCCATCGACGTACTTGCGGAAATACCAAACCACGCTGGGCTCGCGATAATCGAGCACGCCGATTTCCATCTCGCGCCGTAAATCGCCGCGCGCCTGCCGGAGCAGTTGCAGCGTGGGCGCGAAACGCGCCGCCACCGGCGTGAGCGCGATGACGACAAGAGCCACGACCGCTCCCACGATGGCCGTTCGCCTAACGAAACGCTGCCGCCTCAGGCAGATCGACGAGCGCTTTGGCCAGCAGCAGAGCGAGCAGCGGAATCGCCGGCATCGTGTAATGCGGCAGCTTGGTTTTCACCAAGGTGAAGACGATAAAAATGACCGCGACACCCGCGATCAGGTAACGATCGACGCGGATCGCGTTCGCGCCACAAGCGCTTCGCCAGCCACGGCAGTTTGAGCGACCACGGCGCGAACGAGACAAAGATGAGCGCAAAATAGAACGGCAGCGTCGCCAGATAACTCCAGAGCTTCTCCGGCCCGTGTCCCTCCATCACATCGAAGCGATCGCGCCGATCACATGCCGTCCGATGCCGATATCGAGAAACAAGCCCTCCGTCCGCACCAGCGCCGGAATGCCCCAAAGCGATACCAGCGAAAGCGTGAGCAATCCGCCGGTGAAAAACAGAAACCGCCGCCCGAGTTTCAAGATCCGGCATCATCAACTTCACCAGCGCGAGCGTGAGCAACGGCATCCAGGCAATCGGCCCCTTGGCCAAAAACCCGAGCGCCAGCGAAAGGTAAAACATCCACCACCAGCGCCCGCGACCGAAGCGCATTGGATGACGTGGAAGGTTGGACGTTGGACGTTGGACGTTCTGTCTTTAACCGATCGCGCAAAAGTTCATACCCCGCCCAATGCGCCGAGGTCATAAAAAACACCAGCCACATATCCGCCACCGCCGCGCGCGCATGCATGAACGTCTGCAAGCAGAGCGAAAACATGAGCGCCGCCCACCATCCCACGCGCTCATTCCCGACGCGTCGCCCCCACGCGAAGAGCATCAGCGCGGTGAGCGCGGCCGCGATCGCCGACGGAAACCGCGCCGCAAAATCATTCTCCCCAAACACGCGATAACTGAGCCGACTGCGCCCAGTAAGTCAGCGGCGGTTTATCGAAGCGATAGCGATTATTGAAATACGGAACGACGTAATCGCCCCGCTGCCGCATCTCGCGCGAAGCCTCCGCAAAGCGCGGCTCATCCCGGTCGAGCAAGGGTAAAGTCCACGAGCCAGCCATGTGAAAGAGCAGGGCGCCGAGGAAAAGAAGAACGAAATTGCGGATTGCAGGTTGCAAAGGCGGATTGAAAGATACTCGCGCTTGAAAAACAAACGGGAATTTTTGCGATGAAGAAAGCGAACCGACCGCGGCGTTGGCCGATTTGGGTCTTGCTCGGCCTGGCGCTTCTCGTGTGCGCCTTCTATCTCGACGCCGCCGTTGTGGCCTGGGTCCAGCAACATCAGACGCCGGCGGCGGTTGCTTTTATGGAGCGCGTCAGTTGGTGGGGCGATTGGCCCACGCACGTCCTTCTGGCATTTTGCGGCGCGCTCATCGCCTATGCGCTCGGCAGCCGGCGCTGGCTCATGATTTGCGCCGCGATCGTCATCGCCTGCGCGTTAGCCGGGGCTTTAAATCGCGCGGTGAAAATCGGAGCCGGTCGGGCGCGCCCGTCTGTGGTTGAAGATGTCGGCTGGCACGGCTTCCGTTTTACTTCGAAATATAATTCCTTTCCCTCCGGCCATGTCGCCGCCACGGCCGCGGTTTTCGCCACACTCATCATGGCGCGTCGTCGGGTCGGCCTGCTTTTGCTGCCGATTCCGCTGCTCATCGGCGCCTCGCGCATCTATCTGAATGCGCATCATCTTTCCGATGTGGTGGGCGGCGCACTCGTGGGTCTGCTCTGCGCGCTCGCCACGTGGCGTTTCATCTCGCGCAACATGCTCGATACCCGCTCGCGTCCGCGCGGGTTGATCGGGTGAGTTTGGGGGCGCGTAGCAAAACTTCCGCTGTAGCCACGCCGCTGCGTCGGCGTGTCGTGGAATACCAGGAGAGCGCTCGATCTTCGAATTACGCGTGACACGGCGACGCAGCCCCGACCAATCCGGGGGAGCCCGCCGTGGCTACAGCGCAACGATTGTTTCAACCGAAACTAAAACGCGAGCGCCTGCGCTTGGCGCACGAGCCCCACGAAATCGGCGCGGTCGCCCGTCGTATCGCGCTCGCTGGCTTCCTGCGCGGCTTCCAGCACGCCTGCGAGCGTGCCATTTCCTCGGTGCGGCGAATCGCGCAGGATCATGCCGAACTCCGCCACTGCGGCGGCGAAACGAAAATCAGCCGACGCTTCGCCGAACGCGGCGCCGTGATCGGCTAGCGAGCGCTCCAGCATTGCGGCCGACCGTCCGCCCGGCTCCCGGTAGTGGAGCCGGACCGTGACAAGGTCCGAACCAGCGATCGCTGCCGCGCTCGGCACGACTTCGTACAGCGCGGTGATGCAATGTTCGGAGGAAATTTCCACTCCCGCCAGCTCGTTTCGTCGCGACGCAGGGGCGCGCTTCTCGTAGCCGAGAAGCCGATAGTTCGCCACGGCGGTTGGTTGAAATTCCACCTGAACCGTGGCGTCCCGTGCGATCACCTCGTTCCCTCCCGTCACGCGACCTTGCAGGCCGATGCGGACCAAACGATGGGCCGGTTCCCAGGGGCAGCCGGCCACTTCGAGATTGATCGAGAATGGGTCCGGGCCCGTCGGTTGTGGGTAATTGTAAGCAAAGGCGTTCACCAGTTCTTCGATCTGGACCGCGTCGCGCGGCGGCTTTTGCCCGCGTTCGAGTTGGCGGCGCACTTCGGTGAAGGATTCGCCGCCCACCTGGAGCGCGAAGGCCGAGAACGGATTCTCCGCCGCGGAGACAAACGCGTTTTCGCCGACCGCGGAGGGGCCCGCCTCAGTCGCAATGACCGGCGGGACGGCTTCCATTTCCATGATCACATCCGGGTAATCCGGAGCCGCGCTCGGACCAGTCGCGATCACAGACCGCCGCTCCGAAAGCGCGACCGCCGCGACGACCGCGCCGATCGCCAGCACGGCCGCGAGACCGATCGACAGCCAACGCGCGTCCGACCAAAAGCTGCGGGCCTCGGGCATCGGCATGAGGTTGCGTGGCCTCGGGGTGGCGGAGTTCAATTCCGTGGCGAACTCGGTTTCCAGGAGCGTGGCCAGTTGCTGAGTCTCGCGCACGAAAGCCTGCGCTTCGATTGATTGCGCGACGACTCTTTCCATCTCCGCACGGGCGGGCCCGGAGAGTTCGCCGAGGGCGTAGGCGGTCAGGTTGGGGTCGTCGAGATTCATCTTCATGCGGTGCGTGGGGTGAAGGGGAGGAAATCGCGCGAAGCGCCCGCGTAACGCTGGCGGAGAGTCTTGAGCGCGGTGTGCAGAAGCACGCCGACGTGGCTGACGGAGAGATTCGTGATCTCGCTGATCTCCTGGTAACTGAGGTCGTTTTGAAATTTTAGCTGGATGACTTCCTGTTGTTGCGGCGGGAGCGTGGCGACGATGCGGAGAAGGAAACCGGCCGCTTCCTTCTGCTCCAGTTGCTCGAAAGGCGCCGACTCATCCCCGGCGCGGGTCTCGAGCAATTCCGTGTCGAGATAGGTCATGCGTCTTTCTTTGCGCAAAACATTGAGCGCGCGATTGCGACAGACCGTGAAGAGCCATTTCGCTGGCGCATGATCCAGTTGCTCGCGGTGGCCGCGCTGCAGCTCGACGAATGTCTCCTGCACGACATCGCGGGCGCGTTCGCGATCGCCGGTGATGCGCGTGGCGTATTGCAACAGCGGCAGTTCGAAACGCCGGAGCAGTTCGGTCATGTCCAGTTCTGCGGTTCCGTTCAACATCAAGCCCTCACCAACTTAGACTCCCGAACCGCGGAAAACTTAAAAGAATGTTTTAACGCGCGGTGCGTCGAGCGCCGCCCCGCCACCGTTTCCCAAGGCGAATGAAAGGCACTTCGACCATCCGATACATGAACCAAGCGAGCGGCAGGATAACGACGACTGTCACGAACCAAAGGCCTAAGGAGATCAAGATGGCGGGGACGCCTCGTTCCACCCACCCACCGAAGAGCGCTTGCGGTTTCGCGATGATCGGCAGGGTAAGCGGATGGAGAAGATAAAGGCTGTAGGAGACGCGGCCAAGAAAGCGGATGGGACGGGCACGCAAAAGCGCCGTGGCGGGCAATGTAGGACCAAACGCCAGGACCGCGACGATAGCCGCTCCGGCCAGCGTGGTGCCGATCGTCTCCCACTGCTTCCTGATCAGTAATCCGATCAGGAAAAAAATGAGGACGGAAACGACCAGGACTATCGTCGCCATCCGTTGGCGCAGGGCCGGAACGATTCTACGACCAAGGTGGTAGGCCATGACGCCGAAAAGGAATGTGTAAAGCCAGCCCGTGCGCGACGGACTTGGAATCAAGCGGACCCACCAACCGCTAAAAGCGAGCGCAGTCAGCGCGAGGACGAGGAGCGAGGTGGCCCACAGTCCCAAGCGTGATTGCAAAAGGAAGGCGAGAAAAATCAGCGGGAGAGCGAGGAACTCGACCTGGAGCGTCCACATCGCTCCGTCGATGTTTGTTCTTAGGAGGGCGAAATTGAGCAGCAGAGACCGCGCCGTATAGATACTGGGGTCAAAAGAGAATCCGGTGAAAGCGTAGACGCCCCAAAAGATAAGAATGGTGGCGACGACGGCAGGGTAAATTCGAAGGAACCGGGCGAGAAAGAATCGAGCGCTGGCCCTTCCCGCCGTGGCCTGCGGTCCCTGGTGCAGCGAATTCGTCAGGACGAATCCACTAAGGATAAAAAAGAAAAGAACGCCGAGATGCGGGCCCGCGGTGCCCATGACCACAAGGTGATGAAACTCGCGCAGAAGGGCCCATGTCCAGTGACTCTCTCCCAAGGTATAGAGGGGGCGCTCGGAGCCCGCGATCAAAACCGGAGAATGCGCGCAATGATAGCCGGCCACGAACAAAGCCGCGATGCCACGAGCCGATTCGAGTTCGGCGAAGAAGCGTCCCTTCGGTTCTGGTCTGGGGGTAAAGTCCACAGCTGCACTAACCACAGCCCGAGCCAGCCGTCACGCGCCGCGGTCGATGCTCGTCCATCAGCAATCAGAAATTTTCGCTGGCGGAGGGGGTGGGATTCGAACCCACGAGGGCTTTCGCCCTGCCGGTTTTCAAGACCGGAGCCATCAACCACTCGACCACCCCTCCATTTATCGATGACGCGTCCCTATTGTTCCACCAGCGGGAGGATGAGCAAGGAGCGGCGCTCCTTGATCCTGGACAGGGTTACATGTTCAACCGAACATTTAGGCGTGAGTAAGCGCGCCAACCCCACCGCTGCCTGGCAGACCTACGCGAACGCGCTCTTCGAGGCCTCGCCCACCCGTGGTTCATCCGGCAATCCGGCGAGTCGTTTCGAGAAATTGCACGTCGAGCTCGAGCCGGAGGACGCGGAGGAAGACCGGATGAGCCGCAGCGCGTCGCGACGCAGTTTTTTCGCGACGGCACGAAGTCGATCATCTCGCGCAATAACAGCCCGGATATCGGGTTCCAGGCGAGCGTGAATCCCTACCGCGGTTGCGAACACGGTTGCGCCTATTGTTACGCGCGGCCGACGCACGAATACCTCGGCTTTTCCGCCGGGCTCGACTTTCGAAACGCGGATCATGGTGAAGGAAAACGCGCCGGCGTTACTGGAGGCGGAGCTTTCCTCACCGAAATGGGAACCGCAGATCGTTGTCCTAAGCGGCGTGACCGATCCGTATCAACCGGTCGAGCGACGACTCAAGATCACGCGCCGTTGTCTGGAGGTGTTGGCAAAATTTCGCAATCCCGTCGGCATTATCACCAAGAATCGTCTCGTCACGCGCGACATCGATATTTTTCGCGAACTCGCGGCGCACGACGCGGTGGCGGTGAACGTTTCCGTGACTTCGCTCGATCGGAAAGTTACAGCGCGTCCTCGAGCCGCGCACGTCGCCGCCGCAAGCGCGACTCGATGCGATCGCGCAACTACGCGCGGCCGGGATTCCGGTGGCGTGATGGTGGCGCCGATTGTCCCGGGAATCACCGATCATGAAGTGCCGGCTATTCTCGCCGCTTGCGCGAAGGCGGGCGCGCAATTTGCCGGCTACGTCGTCCTGCGTTTGCCGTGGGCGGTGGCGCCGCTTTTCGAACGCTGGCTCAGCGGAACATTTTCCCGAACGGAAAGAGAAGGTGCTCGGTCGCTTGCGCGATCTGCGCGGAGGCGACCATCTTTACGATGCGCAATGTGGAAAACGCCAGACCGGCGAGGGGATTTTCGCGGAACAGATCGAGGCGATGTTTCGCGTGGGCTGTCGGCGCGCGGGCTTCGGCGAACGACCGAAGCTTTCGACCGCGGCCTTCCGTCCGAGAGTGGAGCAGTTGAAGCTCTTTAGCGGCGATCAAGGAGCCGCGCTCTCCAGGCGGCCGCGTTTCTAAGGACGAACAGGGGCGCCTTGGAGAGCGCCCCTCCGTGACGCGCCAAACGCGAGACGCGCGCGCATTGCTTGCGCTCAGCCAGAGCCCGTCATCCCGAGCCGCGCAGACGGCCGAGGGATCTCGCCGATGCCAGTAGCGACGTCCTCACGTAACGGAAGACCGTCCCAGCATCGGTGGGATCCCTCGACGAGCTCGGGATGACAGGGGACAGGGTCAGCGCGAGATGGCGCGGGCATCGCCTGCGCTCAGCATCCGCTTTTGTTTCCGCATGACGAGCAGCATGGAGATGCCGCCGATGGCGCCAAAGCTGGCCATGATCGGATACCACACGCCCCAGCCGTGGCGATCGATCATCCAGCCGGTAAACGGCAAGCGCGATGGCGGTGCCGTAGTATTGAAAGGAATCGATCACGCCGGAGGCGAAGCCCGCCATCTTGCGGCCGCCGATGTCCATCGGCGCGGCGGTGCCGACGATGGCGTGGGTGGAATTGGCCGTGAGCGCGACGAGCATGAGAAACATGCAGCCGATGAAAACGCCCATCGGCGTCGGCCCCACGAACGCCGGATGCAATCACGACCGCTGCCACCAGAATGACGGCGCATTCGACGAAGTAGAGCGTCATCGCGACGGGCGAACGGTGGCCCTTGAAAAACTTGTCGGAAATCAAACCCGCGCTGAGCGAGCCGAGCACCGCCACCAGCGGCATCAGGTTCACCGTCCAAAGCACCGCCGCGGGTTTGTCGGCCATGTTCAGTTTCAATTGGTCGTGAAAATAAAGGATCATGAGTTGATCCGAACTGTTCCGCACCGCGCCCGTGCAGGCGTAGGCGATGGCGTAAAACCAGATCAGCGGGTGCGTGAAAATGGTGGAGAACGATTCCCGCAATGTCGTGCGACTGCTCGTGTCCTCGCCCGCGGGCTCGATCACACCGTGATAGCCTGCTTCCTCCGGCGTGTTTTTGACGAAAATCGCGAGCAGCACCGCCACCACCGCCACGACCAGGGGCGGGAGACGGAACAGATAATGCCAGTCGTTCCGTGCCACCACCCACGTCCCCACGGTGAAGCCGGCCAGGATAACGGGCGCGAGATTATTGATCGCGAATTGCCCCGCCTGAATCATGAAACCGAAGATGCCGGCGAAGGTGCCGCGCTCGGTGCGGCGAAACCAGGCGGCGTTCATCTTGATCATGCCCGGCGCGCCAAACGACTGCATGTAGCCGTTCATGAGCCAGATGGCGGCGAAGGTGGTGAAGGTGCCGGCGAAGGAGGCGAAACCGAAGATGAGATTGATCGCGATCGTGCCGGTGGCGCCGATGAGCATCGCGACCTTGCCTCCGATGCGGTCGGTGAGGAGGCCGTTCACGAGTTGACCGGTGCCGTAGGCGACCGACCACGCGCTGAGCATGCCGGTGATCTGGAGCGTGCTGAAGCCGAACTCCTCCACCATTCCCGGCGTGGCGAAGCGGAAGTTATAGCGGCACATGTAATAGGAGGCGTAGAGCAGGCCGATGAGGAACCAGTTCAGACCGCGCCGCGGGCGAAATCCCGGCGGGATATTGGTGAGGGACTGACGGCTTCGCTCATGCGGCGTGAGCATGCGGGCGGGTCGGTGGCCGGTTGACAATCTCAAAACGTCGGCTTGTCGCTTGCACATCGGCAGTCGGAATGCTACGGAAATTGCATGTCCTTGCAAATCCAGAGCCTGCACATCGGAATGAAGGTGGTGCACCCGCGTTACGGCGTCGGCGTCGTTCGCTCCCTCACCGAGCACACCGCCGATATTGCCTTCGATGACGCGCCGCGCACGCTCGACCCGGCTTCGAGCGATCTCACTTCCGCGGAGCCGACCGCGACGCTGAGCGAGCTTCAGGTTCCGCTGGAGAATCTGATTCGCGAAACCGCGCAGAGCGTGGTCGAGGCGCTTGGTTTGGAGAAGACCGACAGCATTGTCGAAGGTCTGGCCAATCGCTGGCAGACGCGGCACGCTCGTCCTGCAATCCGCCGACAGCTTCGCTCCAGCCGAAGGAGGTGCCGTTGGAGACGTTCTTTCACAAGATCGTGATGATCCGGAACAACCTGCGCGTGCTCGAACAAAAGGTGAACGCGAGCGACAAACTGAGCGACGCCGACAAGTTCGATCTCCAGCAATACATCACGCGCTGCTACGGCTCGCTGACCACCTTCAATGTCCTCTTCAAGGACAAGGCGGATCAGTTCTCCACCAGCAACTAAAGAACAGGCGGTCGCTAGGCGATCACGACCGTCTTTACGTTCACAAATTCGCGGATGCCTTCCGCGCCCAACTCGCGGCCAAAGCCGGAGCGCTTCACTCCGCCAAATGGCAAGGCGGGATCGGAGGCGACCATGCCGTTGATGAAGACCAACCCCGCCTCCAGCTCCGACGCGAAACGTTCCTGCTCCGCGGCGTCCCGTCGTCCACGCGTTTGCGCCCAGGCCGAACGGAGTGTCGTTGGCACGCGCGATCGCTTCCTCCGCATCGTGCACGCAAAAAAATGCGGCCACGGGTCCGAAGATTTCCTCGCGCGCGGCCGGTGAATCCAGCGGCACGTCCACCAGCACGGTTGGCGCGTAGAAGAATCCCGGGCCGTCCACCTTCCGGCCACCGAGCAATAGTTTTGCGCCGGCCTCGATCGTCTTCTGCACTTGTTCATGCAGCTCGTCGCGGATTTGCTCGCTGGCGAGTGGACCAATCTCCGTTTTTTCGTCCAGAGGATCGCCCATCTTCAGCGCGTGCATCCGTGCGACGAACTGCTCGACGTAGCGCCCGTAGATCGCTTCCGCGATGATGAAGCGTTTCGCGGCGATGCAGGACTGGCCGGCATTGACGGTTCGCGATTTCACGCCGATCGCGACCGCATTCTCGAGGTGGGCGCTCGGCATGACGATGAACGGGTCGCTCCCGCCAAGTTCGAGCACGCTCTTTTTGATCTGGCGCGCGGCGCGACTCGCCACCTCCGCCCCCGCGCGTTCGCTGCCGGTCAGAGTCACTGCCTGCACGCGTGGATCATCGATCACGGCGGCGGTCTGTTCCGCGTCGATGAGCAGGGTTTGAAACGCGCTCTCAGTGAATCCGGCCCGGCGAAAAATCTCTTCCAGCGCGAGCGCGCATTGCGGAACGTTTCCCGCGTGCTTGAGCAAGCCCACATTGCCAGCCATGAGCGCCGGCGCGGCAAAGCGAATCACCTGCCAGAAAGGAAAATTCCACGGCATGACGGCGAGAATCGGCCCGAGGGGATCGAAACGAACGTAGCGGCGGCCCGTCGTCGCCATCATTTTTTGTGGAGTGAGAAACTCCTCTGCATTTGTCGCGTAGTAGCGGCAGCCGCTCGCGCACTTCGCGATCTCTTCGCGCGCGGCGCGGATCGGCTTGCCCATTTCGAGCGTAATGATTCGCGCGAAGGATTCTTCCTCCGTTTCCAGTAATCCAGCGGCGGCCCGCAGTTTTTCTGCGCGCTCGGCGAAGCTGGTGCGGCGATGTTGCGCGAAGGCGGCCGCGGCCCGGGTGAGCTTTTCTTCGATCGCCTGGTCGTCCAGCGCGTCGAAACGGCGGAGGATCTCGCCAGTGGCCGGGTTGCGTGAAAGGATGGACATGGGAAAGGGTAGGCCGCCACTGGCCTCACTGAAATATCGGAATCGCCTCGGTCGTCGCGTGTCTTGTCGGCGCAATCGGCAACCGCGCGGCCAGCCAATCGAGATGCCGCGTTTCCGCGCCTAAAGTGCGCAGAGCAGCCAAAGCCGATTCGCAGTAGGGGCGCGTGAAGAGCCAGTGATAGTGCACGTGAATGAGGCGCGAAATCGGCGTGCTCGCGTTCAGTAACAGGTGCAGCGGCACGTTGTAGTTCTGCGGATAATGGAAAACGCGTCGCGTGCTCTGCCAGATCGCAAGGGCGAGCGCGGCTTGATTCGACCCCCAATATTCGCTCGCTTCCCGTCCGACGAATCCAGTCGAGGCGTGAACGTTTTGATCGACGCCCGTCCAAGGCTTCAAACCCGCCGCGACCGAACGGGAGAAAGCGCGAATGCTTTCGCACAGGAGCAAGGCTTGCGCGCGGATGGCGTTGTCCTCGATGCAGAGGACGAACGTCAGCTCCTCACTCGCCGATGGCAGTTCGCACGGATCCATGTTGTCCACCTAGCGTTGTTTCAAGCGCAGTCCTTCTGGAATCAGGAGCCGATCAAGCAACTCGAACGATCCTTGCACGAGGAGCGCGAGCAAGGCCGCGGGAATGGCGCCCTGGAGAATGGTGGCGTGATCATTCAAGTTGAGGCCGCTGATGATGGGCTCGCCGAGCCCGCCGGCGCCGATCAAGCGCGGCGAGGGTGGCGGTGCCGATGTTGATCACGGCGCTGGTTTTGATGCCGGCCAGAATCGTGCGGGAGGCGATCGGGAGGTAGATTTGCCGGAGTCTGCGCGCCACTGGTTAGGCCGAGCGCGATGGCGGATTCGCGGATCGGTTGCGCGATGTCCTGCAAACCGGTGGCAGTGTTGCGCACGATGGGGAGCAAGCCCGTAGAGAAAGAGCGCGGCGATGGCGGTGCGCGCGCTGATGCCAAAGAACGGCACCGGGACGAGAAGCGCGAGGAGCGCGAGCGACGGGATGGTTTGCACGGCGCTCGTGATCGCGAGAATGACATGGCCGATCGCGCCGCCGCGGCTGGCGATGATGCCCGAGCGGGACGCCGACGAGGATCGATAGCAGGAGTGCAATACCGGCGAGTTCGAGGTGCCGCGCCGTCCAGCGCGCGATCCGGGAAGCAGATGGAACGTGCGCTCTGGTTGCCGGCATCGCCGAAGTAGAGGGCAGCCGCGCGCGAGTAATCTTTCGTTCGCTCGGCGGTCGGCATTGAGCCGAATCATGCGGGATTCATCGAGCGTCCCCTCCAGCTTTCGCAGGCCGGCGCGCCTCGGGCGGCGGGAGCGAAAGCCGATAAAGAAAGACGGCTTTGTATTGCGGAAAGAAATGCAGGTCGTCCGTCGAGCACGATGAGATCGTTCTCGGCGATTTTGGCGTCGGTCGAATACGCGTCCTTCACGTCGATCGAGCGCCGTTGCGCAGCGCTTCGTAGCCGAGGCCGTGATCGATCCCCTGCAAGTCCAGCGTCGGCAGTTCGTAGCGCTGTGCGAGCGGCCGCCAGCCGTCGCGACGCTCGATGAATTCGTGGGTCAGTCCGAATTTAGGTCCGGTGAGCTGCGCAGATCACTGAGGCGGCGAATGCCCATCGCTTGCGCTGTTTCTCTCGCATGACGAGCGCGTAGGTGTTGTTGAATCCCAGCTCGCTCGGTCATGCCGACGTCCGGATTTCGCCAGTTCCGCCCGGATCGTTTCCGGGCGCGGTCACGCCGGGCGTTTTCAGAATCTCCTCAGCGATCGTGCCGGTGTATTCCGGGATAAAGCGCGAGTTGGCCGGTGCGCAGCGCCTCCCACAGAATGATGGTGCCGCCCATGCCCTGGCGGTGTTCCACGGAAATGCCGGCCTCGGCGAGTGCACGTTTTGCGATCTCGGCGAGCACGTAGGATTCGGTGAACTTCTTCGAGCCTATCAGGACTGGGGTCGGCTGCGCACGGAAGCGAAGAAAGGAGAATCAGGCACAGAGGAAAGCAGGAGATCAGCGGCGGAGAGATGATGGAAGGTGGAGCCTCCCTCTGTGAACTCTGTGTTCTCTGTTTTTGTTTTTTTCATGCGAGGACGTGAGGCTGCGCTGCGCGTTGATGAAATCGGTCACGAAAGCGCTCGCCGGACGTTCGCGCAGATCGGCGAGCGTGCCTTGTTGCGCGATTCGGCCTTCGTTCAGCAACACGATGTGATCCGCGAGATAGGCTGCTTCCGCGAGATCGTGCGTGACGAGAATCGCGGTCTGTTGCAAACGCGCGAAGATTTCCTTCAAGTCGGTCTGGAGCGCGGCGCGCACGAGCGGATCGAGCGCACCAAGCGGTTCGTCGAGCAAGAGAAGATCGGGTGAAAGTGCGAGCGCGCGCATCAGGCTGACGCGTTGGCGTTGGCCGCCGGAAAGTTCGACTGGATACCGGTCGAGGCGCGTCGGCCGGGAAACGCGTGAGCGTGCAGAGTTCCTCCAGACGCGAGTGCATTTCACCAGCCGGACGGTGGAGGTGTCGCGCCATGAGAAGAACGTTCGCGCGCGCGGTCAGGTGCGGGAACAAACCGCCGTCCTGAATGACGTAGCCGATCTGCCGGCGGATCGAGGCAAGGTTTTGCGGCGCGAGCGGGGCGTCGTTGAGCTGCACGCTTCCGCCATCCGGTTCCAGCAAGCCGATGATGAGCCGTAGGATGGTGGATTTGCCACAACCGCTCGGACCGATGAGCACGGTGGTTCTCCCCGGCGCGAAAGAAAGATCGAGCGGATGGAGCGCGGTGGCGCGTCCGTATTTCTTGCTGACCCCGACGAGTTTAACCAGCGCGCTCACCGCGCCTAGTCTGCCACTACGAAATGGAAGACGGCAAACAACTGCTGCGCATCGGTCCACTGACGGGAGAGCTGGAAGCCGGCGCGGGCGGCGAGTGCGGCGAAGCCGTCCGGGGTGTGTTTGTAGGAATACTCGGTGATGATTTTTTCTCCACTGGCAAAATCAAAAATATGGCCACCGAGATGAACCTGCTGGGGGGCGCGGGCGATGAGATGCATCTCGATGCGATGGAGTTCGCGATTGTAGATGGCGCGATGCTGCCAGGCAGCGAGGTCGAAATCGGCGCCCAGCTCGCGGTTGGCGCGCGCGAGCATGTTGAGGTTGAACTGCGCGGTCACGCCGGCGCGGTCGTTGTAGGCGGCTTCGAGAATCTCGATCGGCTTCTGTAAATCGACGCCGATGATAAGACCGCCGCTGTGACCGGAGAGCCGGCAGATTCGCCCGAGGAAATCTTCCGCGAGGGCGGGTTGGAGGTTGCCGATGGTGGAGCCAGGAAAGAAAACCGCGATGTGCTCCGGCGTGCGGGACGGGGTGGGCAATCGCAACGGTTGCAGGTAATCGGCGCAGACGGGCAGGATTTCGAGCGTCGGCATCTGCAACTGGAGTGCTTCGGCGGATTCGATCAGACGCTGTTTGGAGATATCGACCGGCACATAGGCGATCGGGTTTTCCAGATGCTCGAGGAGGAGACGCGTTTTGATTCCCGCGCCGGTGCCGAAGCCGACCAGCTCGGCGTTGGCGCCGATCGATTCCGCCATTTCGGGTGCGAACTGCTCGAGAATGGCGGTCTCGGTCCGCGTGACGTAGTACTCGGGCAGCTCGCAAATTTCGAGAAAGAGATCGGAGCCGCGTTCGTCGTAGAAAAATTTGGACGGCAGGGTGCGTGGTGAAGCGGACAGGCCCGCGATGGCTTCAGCCAGGAAATCGGAGGCAGCGGGTTCAAGATCTAGCACCTCAATCCCGCCAGCGGGGGTGCTCATGCCAGATCCCGCGCGAGGCGCAGGCCGGTGAATTGCCAGCGCTTCTCGGGCTGGAAGAAATTGCGGTAAGTGGCGCGGAGGTGGTTTTGCGAGGTGGCGCAGGAGCCGCCGCGCAGAACCATTTGATTGCACATGAATTTGCCGTTGTACTCGCCGAGCGCGCCCGGCGCGGCGCGATAGCCGGGATAGGGGAGGTAGGCGCTGCGGGTCCATTCCCAAGTGTCGCCAAACATCTGGCGGATGGAGCCGGCGCGTCCTCGCGCCGGAGGTGGGTCTGGGGACGTCCGGCCCGAGGGCGGGCCGGCTCCATCGCTTTCGGGTTCAAGCGGCGCGGGATGGAAACGGTGCGTGTCGACGAAGTTGCCTTCGATCGGCAGACCGGCGCTGGCGCGTTCCCATTCGAACTCAGTCGGCAAACGCGCGCCGGCCCAGTTCGTGTAGGCGTCGGCTTCGAAGTAGCTGAGGTGGGTGACGGGTTCCGCTTCGTTCACTGCGCGGAAGCCGGAGAGGGTGAAATTCCACCACGCTCCATCACGTCGTTTCCAATAAAGCGGCGCCTGCCATCCGCCAGGAACGGATTCCTGCACGGTGCTCCAGCCGAGCGAAAGCCAAAATTCGGAGCGCTGATACCCGCCGTCATTGATGAAGGCAAGGTATTCGCCGTTTGTAATCAAACGATCGGCGAGCGCGAACGGTCCGACGAGGGCGCGATGGCGTGGGCTTTCGTTATCGTAGGAAAACGCGGAGCCCGCGTGGCCGATCTCCACCGTCGCTTCGTCGAACTCGATGAAACTTAATGGCGCAACGGCGGCCGTCGCGACCGCAGGTTCACGTCTTTTCGAAAACCGGGTGCAGCGGGTTCTGCGCGAAGACGTGTTTGATATCGGTGACGAGCAGTTCCTGATGTTGCTGCTCGTGATGGATACCGAGAATGACGATGGGCTCGATCTCGGCGACGAGCGCGTCGTCGGCGTTCTCGATCAGTTTGATGACGCATTCGTCGATCGATTCGCGATAACGCAACGTTTCCTGCACCGTCGGGCCGGGAGATGAGACCGCGCAGATCGCGGCGATGCATCGTTCCGGCGGCATTGTAGTAGGAGTTAAAGAGAAAGGCGTATTCGGGCACCTCGGATTGGTAGCCAGTCTCCACACCTTCACGACGAAGGTTTCGAAGAACCAGGTGGTGTGCGCGAGATGCCACTTCGTCGGGCTGACATCGGGCATCGATTGCACGACGAAATCTTCCGGCTGCAAATTTCGGCAGAGACGCGTGGTGAAATCGCGGAGCGCGCGATAGCGTTGCACCAACTGCGTCCGGCGATCGGGCGACCAACCTTGCGTGAGCGCGGTGCCGTCAGAGTGGAGGCAGGCATCGGCGCTCAGCCTTCCAATTTCTGATCGTCGCGCGCTGCCTCCACCATGCGGTCGTGCACGGCTTCCTCGAGCCCGCCGGTTACGAGATGGGCGCCGAGCGATTCGTCGTCGTCCTCCAGACCTTCGCGCGGGACGCGGTGGCCGTGTTCGTCGGGCAATTCGTCGCGCTCGGTCATGCTGTCAGCCACGGCATTGGCGTCGTCGGCGGCAGCGATCTCCTCGAGGTCGAGGAGTTCACGCCGGGCCTGGTCCCAATCGCCATCGGTAAGTCGTTCGGATGGCGCTCGTTGATGATCGCGATTTCGCGCGCGCGTTTTTCGATCAACTCTGGCGTCGGCGCGCCCATTCCGTTGCCATGCACGGAGATTTTGCCGAGGCCGGACTTCGAGTGCTCATTCATAACACAACTATTATACGAAACATAGACGCGAGACTGTGCGCATGGAAAAATATATCCGCCCAATCGACGAAGTCCCAGGCACGACCGCGTCCGCGGTGCGCGGGGCCTTGCTCTCGTTGCGCGACGGGGGCAGCCATGTGCGTTTGATGAATACGGCGACCCGCGCGGGACGCCGGTGATTTTTTGTCATGGCTGGCCAAGCTCGCGCACGATGGCGGCACTGGCCGAGTCCGCGGCGCAGGAATGCGGCGTGCGCTTGATCTCGGCGGATCGGCCGGGCATTCGGGGATCGACATTTCAAAAAGGACGCACGCTGCTGGATTGGCCGGAGATCGTGCGACAATTGGTGGAGCATTTGCGCATCGAACAGTTTCACGTGCTCGCGATTTCCGGAGGCGCGCCCTACGCGTATGCGACTGCGGTGGCGTTGCCGGAAAGGGTGAAAGGGATGGCAGTGGTGAGTGGGGCGCCACCCATCGCGGAGTTGCAGGACCACAGCGGGTTGCTGCCGATTCATCGGCGTTTACTCGCGTGGCATGGGCGGAGTCCACGCTCGGTGCGCATGTTATTCCACCTGGCGCGGCCGCTTTTGCTCGCGCGCTCGGCGGTGCGGCTGCGGCCGTTGTTAGTGCGCTTTCTGCCGCGTTGCGATGCGGAGGTTTTGCGCGAACGCGCGGCTTTCGAGGTTTGTTTCGAGAGCGCGCGTCGCGCCTGGCGAGGATCGGCGGAAGGCGTGATGGCGGACGCGGAGATTTACACGCGGGCGTGGGGATTCGAGCCGGAGGCGATCACGCGACCGGTGCGATTGTGGCACGGGCGAAAGGATCGCACGTTCGCCTCGCACCTGGCCGAGCAGCTCAGCGCCCGATTGCCGAATTGCCGGTTGAAGATGGTGGACGACGCGGGCCATTACTCGTTGCCCATTCGCCATATGCCGGAAATCTTGCGGGATCTGATTGCCGAGTAAACCGCGTGCTTCGTGCCGTGACATTTTTCCGTGCGTCTTGGGGCCACCCGTGGAAACTGGAGGCGTGGAAGATTTTACCGCAGGGTTAACGCAGAACCAGCCGACGCGGCGCCAGACTTCGCTCGGGGCGGAGTGGGACGCGCGGATTCATCAGTTGGTGGCGGATTGGGGCGCGGAAAAATCGCCGGAACTGGTGGAAGAGATGATCATGACCGCGCTGAAGATGGCGCGGGACAAGATGGGGACGGCGGACTTGAAGCTGATGAATCGTTCGCTCAAGGAAATGCGCTATGCGGCGAAGGTGTTTTCCGGTTATCGCGATTTCCGCAAGGTGTGCGTCTTCGGTTCGGCCCGGACGTTGCCGACGGCGCCGGAGTTTGCCGTGGCGGAGGAATTCGCGCGTTTAATGGTGGCGGAGAACTACATGGTCATCACCGGCGGCGGAGATGGAATCATGGGCGCGGCGCAACGGGGCGCGGGGCGCGAACATAGCTTCGGGCTGAACATTCGGTTGCCGTTCGAACAACGCGCGAACGAGACGATTCACGGCGACGCGAAGTTGATTAACTTCAATTATTTCTTCACCCGGAAACTGAATTTCGTGAAGGAAACGCACGCGCTCGCGCTTTTCCCCGGGGGCTTCGGGACGATGGACGAGGGTTTCGAGGCGCTGACGCTGATGCAGACGGGGAAGGCGCGGATCATTCCGGTGGTGTTCGTGGATCAACCGAATGGGACGTATTGGGAGACGTGGATGAAGTTCCTGACCGATCACCTCTACAAGCTTGGGCTGATCGGAGAGGAGGATTTCCACTTGTTCAAAATCGTGCACGACGCCCGCGACGCCGTTCAGGAAATTCTGCACTTCTACACCACGTATAACTCGGCGCGGTGGGTGGGGGAGCAACTGGTGATCCGCATTAATCGGCGGCTTTCCGCGGGAGCGCTGTCGGAGTTGAATGAGAAGTTTGCCGATCTGGTGCGGCGCGGTGAGATCCGGCAGGGCAAGGCGTTGCGGCAGGAAAAAAATGAGCCGGCCATCTGGGATTTGCCGCGCCTGGTGCTGACTCCGCACCGACGGGAGTTTGGGCGATTCCGGCAGTTCATCGATGCGATCAATCTGGCGGAGGCGGCGTAACGGTCGCGACTCCGGCGACCTTCCCTTAGCGACTGGAGATTAGGCGCTGGGCTCGGCTTTTTTCTCCAGGATGTAGTCGTGAATCGTATTCACGCTGCGGAGAGCTTTGCCGGCGACTTCGGAATTTGGGACGCCGACGCCGAAAGTTTTTTCCATGCTGACCACGAGCTCGAGTGCGTCGATGGAATCGAGGCCAAGACCTTCCGGACCAAAGAGTGGGAGATCATCGCCAATTTGATCGGCGGTGGTCTGGAGCATCAGGTTTTTCACGAGCATTTCCTTGATGCTCTGGCGGAGATTCGGATCGGACATAGGCGCGAGCCGCGAAGGTGTCGCAACCCGCAGGGAAGTCAAACCGAGTGCTAAACCTTGCTGCCGGGCTCGGCAGCGTGCCTGGTCGCAGGCGGGACGCTGCTGTCCGCTGCGGGCGCTTGCTCGATGCGCGGGACAGTGGAAGGCGCCGGCTTGGCGGCGACGTCGGTCTTTCCGGCAGAATGTAGTTCATCGCTGAACTCATCCTTGGCTTTTTGAAATTCCTTGATCGCCTGGCCCATGCCGCGGGCGAGTTCGGGTAACTTCTTCGCGCCGAAAAGGACGAGCACGATCAGGAGGATGAGGATCAACTCCTGGCCGCCAATGTTCATAAATGCGAGGGGCATCATGGATTCAAGGGCAAGATGAGCCCGTGCCGGGAAGATGCAAGGTGTTTCCCGTGGGGCCGCTCATGCTGGGCGTGGGCGCTAGAGCTTGCGGTGACGTTGCCAGCCTACGAGCAGCGCCAGACCTCCCAAAGCCAGGAAAGCGGTGGTGTGGGGTTCCGGAATTGGCGCGGATAATTGATCTCGCACTGCGCCGCCCGGGAATGCGCTGTTGTGGAGGTTGTAGTAAAAATTGGTGGGATTGGCGAAGATGCCGGTGATGGTGGTTGCCGAAAGGCCGGTGATCATGCCGGACAGCGTGTCCCCAATGCGAATATTATCTGGGTCGCCGAAGTCGAGCACGATGCCTCCGTTTACGCCGACGTTGGCTTGATGGATGTGATGGCCCGTCAGGTTGGTCAGATCAATGTTGGTCATGGTCAGGCTGATGGTGGCGGAGCCGGTCGTGCCCGCGCCAGTGCCGTTGTTGAAGGTGATAGTGCCAATGGCGAAACCATCCGGGTCGCCTGCGCTCACTTCCTGGGCGCCGGTGGCATTGATGTTAAAGGTGAACTCATCCGCATGCGCGGCGTTGGTCGTGAGCAAGGCGAGGCAGACAATCATCCCCGCAAGAGCGAGATGGGACTGTACGAAACTCTTCATAGGCTCGGGTTTATCGAGTTTCGCGGAATACGTCAAGCGTCGAGTCGAGGCGCTGAGGCGCGCCGTTTTAGCAGGCGAAAAATGGGATAGCTGAGGAGCAGGAGGGTAATCGACGCGAGGCTATTCCAAAGATCGGCGAAAAGCGCGCTGGCGAGCAGAGAGATGGAAATAAAGAGGACGAGCCCGGTGGTGTAGGGATGGCCCCAAGCGCGGTAGGGGCGCGGCGTGTTCGGTTCTCTCCGGCGGAGGGCGAAGAGGCTGAGATAGGTGAAAGTGTAATTGGCGACGAATAGAAACGCCGTCACTGCAATCACGCGCTGATAGCCACCGCTCAAGACGAAAGCCAGCATGACGACCGCGCTAAAGAGAAGTGCGATTGTGGGCGTGCCGCCGCGATTTACGCGCTGCCCAGCGTTGAATCCGGTGGCACCGCTCAGCGCATAGAAGGTGCGCGAAGACATGAGCAGCCAAGCGTTGATCGCGCTCAAGAGCACGAGAACGACGAGCGCGCGGAGGATCATTTCGCCGCTCGGGCCGAAGACGAGTGCGGCGACGCGACCGGCGGGAAGAGGATCGCCGGCCAGTTGTTCGATGGGCAGGACGTGGAGCAGGGCGAGATTGACGAGCAGGTAGATGATGATGACTGCGGCCACGCCGCCGAAAATGCTGCGCGGTAGTTCACGTGCGGGATTTTTGAGTTCGCCAGCAAAATACGCGGGGCCCACCCAGCCATCGTAGGCAAAAATCGCGGCCTGCATCGCGAGCACGAGCGCAATAAAGAGAGGCAGGCCTTGCGGGACGAGCGGCGCGGCGGTCGTGGGTGCGGAGCGTTGGCCGCTCCAGGTAAAGCACACGACGACGAAAGCGATGAACGCGAGCGCCTTCAGGACGGTGGTGATGTTTTGCGTGTTGCCGGCGGACCGCACACCACGCCATTGCACGAGCGCGAAAAAGAGCAGGACGGTCGCGGCGACGAGTGACGTCCTTGGTCCGCCGCCGCCCATGAGGGCGTTGATGGATTCGGCCATGAGGATGGCTGCCGCGGAGGTGCTGGAACACGTGGAGAGCCAGTCGCTCCAGCCCGCCACGAATCCGAGATAGGGTCCGAGCCCGCGCCTAACGAATACGGTGTAGCCGCCCGATTCCGATGTCATGGACGCGACTTCGGCGACGGCATTCGACCCGAGGAGCGCGTAGATGCCACCGGCGATCCAGACGCCGAGGAAAAGCGCCACCGACGGCAAATGCCCGGCGATTTCTCCCGGCACGCGCAGGATGCCTGAGCCGATGGTGTTGCCGACGAGAATGGCGACGCCGAAGCCGACGCCGAGCACGCGCAGAAGCGCGCCTTTGGGCGTGACCGTCATGCGGGACGCGGTCCGTAGAGTTCCGGGCGCCGATGGGCGAAGACATCCATGCGCGCGCGAACGGCCGCGAGGACATCGGGCGAAAGCTCCGCGGTGATCAGTTCTTCGCGCTCAGCCGAGGCCGCGGCTATGATCACGCCCGCCGGGTCGATGATGGCGGATGAACCGCAACAGGTCACGCCCTCGTCCTTCCCGACGCGGTTGGCGAGGGCGAGGTAGCTCTGGTTTTCGATTGCCCGCGCCCGGGCCAAAACGCGGAGATGTTCCACGCGGGGAAACGGCCAGGCAGAGGAACTGACGAGCACATTGGCGCCCATGTCGCAGGCGAGGGTGCGATAGACTTCCGGGAAACGCAGGTCGTAGCAGATGCTCAGGCCAAGGCGCCACGATCCGAGCGCAACGGTGGTGAAATCCGTGCCGGCGACGAACGTGTCGTCCTCGTCGCCAGGGGCAAATAGGTGCGTCTTACGATACTTCGCCGCGATCTCGCCATGCTCGTCGATGAAGACTTGCGCATTGTAGATAGCGCCGCCTTCCCGTTCCGAGAGGCCGCAGATGATCTTGAGCGAAAGTTCGCGGGCGGTTTCGCAGAGCGCTGGGACGGCGCCTTCGCTCCACGCCTGCGCGTGCTCTCGGATCACCGGCATGGAATAACCGGTGTCGGCCATCTCGGGAAAGACGATCAATTCCGTGCCGACATTTTTCGCGCGGGTGCAGAACTCGCGCATCTTTGCCACGTTCGCCGCGACGTCGCCAAGAGCGCACGAAATTTGGGCGGCGGCGATTTTCATGTTTGCAGACGCCGCCGGTTCACGATGTGCGACCTAACGCATCCCGGTATCGAAGTCCCACTCCACCCGCATCATTCGACCCGCCACCACTTCGACGGTCTTCGGCCCGTAGGAACCGATGCGTCTTTTCGGTCCTTTGCCGACGATGGTGTAGGTTCCCGGCGCGAGTGCGATTTGGAAACGCCCGGCATCGTCGGTGACGAACTCGGCGACGGTTCGCTCGTCCTGTTGCACGACGAACTCCGTCCGAGCGAGCGGCCCGGAAGAGGGTACGCCCTGGCGAATCGGGCCGCCGTGAATCGGGCTGATCGTCATCACACCTTCGATACCGGTTATCATGGAGGGAGTGGGCGAAGTTTCCGCGAAAATCGCACCGCCGCTCAAGGCGAGAAACACACTGAGCAATGACCAAGCGCGCATCGCGGTCTACACGTCGAAATACATCGCGAACTCGTATGGATGTGGGCGCACTCGCATGGCGTCGTCTTCTTTTTTCTTCATCTCAATCCAGTTCTTGATGAAGTCCTCATTGAAGACGTCGCCTTTGAGGAGGAAAGCGTGGTCAGCCGCAAGAGCCTGGATGGCGCCGCTGAGGGAGTCTGGAACACTCGGGACCTGCGCGAGTTCTTCGGGTGGGAGTTCGTAGAGGTTTTTGTCGAGCGGATCGCCAGGATCGATGCGGTTTTGGATTCCATCCAAGCCGGCGAGCAGGAGCGCGGAGAAGGCAATGTAGGGATTCGCCGCGGGATCGGGGGTGCGGAATTCGATACGCTTTGATTTCGGGCTGGCTGAGTAAGTGGGAATACGGATCGCGGCAGAACGATTGCGTGCGGAATAGGCGAGGTTGACCGGCGCTTCGAAACCGGGGACGAGACGCTTGTAGCTGTTCGTGGTCGGGTTCGTGATGCAAGTGAGCGCGGGCGCGTGACGCAGAATGCCGCCGATGAAGAAGAGCGCCATCTCGCTCAAACCGGCGTAGCCGTTGCCGGCGAAGAGTGGTTTGCCGTCTTTCCAGAGCGACATGTGGGTGTGCATGCCGGAGCCGTTATCGGCGAAAAGCGGTTTCGGCATGAAGGTAACCGTCTTGCCGTGCTTCTTGGCCACGTTGCGGATGATGTACTTGTAATACTGCATCCAGTCGCTCATCTGCTTCATGGGCCCGAAACGGATGTCGATCTCCGCCTGGCCCGCTGTCGCGACTTCGTGGTGCTGGCGCTCGATGGGGATGCCGGCTTTCTCCAACTCGAGGCACATCTCGTTGCGGATGTCCTGTTGCGTGTCGGCGGGCGAAACGGGGAAATAGCCTTCTTTCGCGCGGATTTTGTAGCCGAGATTCGGGAACTCTTCCTTGCCGCTATTCCAATGGCCTTCAGCGCTGTCGACGAGGTGGAAAGAGGAGTTCGAGGTGTAGCTGAAGCGCACTTCGTCAAAGATGAAAAATTCGGCCTCGGGGCCAAACGACGCGGTGTCGGCGATGCCGGTGCTTTGCAGATACGCTTCCGCTTTTTCGGCGACTCCGCGCGGATCGCGATCGTAAGGTTCGCGCGTGATCGGATCGACGATGGTGCAAATGAGGCTGAGGGTGGGCTCGGCGTTGAAAGGATCGATCCAGGCGGTGGTGGGATCGGGAATGACGAGCATGTCGCTGGCGTTAATGGCGCGCCAACCGCGAATGCTGGAGCCATCGAAGCCGAGGCCTTCGGTGAAAATTTCCTCGTTGTACTCGGTGAGCGTGGTGGTGAAGTGCTGCCAGGCGCCGGGAAGATCGGTGAACTTGAAGTCCACGAGTTTGACCCCGTGGTCTTTGATCATTTTACTGACGTCAGAGGGGGATTTTTTGTCTTTGGCCATTTGGATTTCTACGCGTTTGTGAATCTAAAAAAATACATCGCTACAGCGACGCCTGTCTTGCGCCCCATGTAACGATGTGACAATCGAACGATCGCGGCGTTTTTAAACTGCTTTTTCGCCGATCTCTTCGGTGCGAATGCGCACGGCGTGCTCGACCGGGATGACGAAAACCTTGCCGTCGCCAATCTTGCCGGTCTTGGCCGCGCCGACCACGATCTGGACGGCTTTGTCCACCATGTCGTCGGCGAGCACGATCTCGATTTTCACCTTGGGCAGGAAATCGACGGTGTATTCGCTCCCGCGGTAAATTTCAGTGTGGCCTTTCTGTCGGCCGAAACCTTTCACCTCGGTGACGGTCATGCCCTCGATGCCGAGTTCGGCGAGCGCTTCTTTGACTTCCTCGAGTTTGAACGGCTTGATGATGGCTTCGAGTTTTTTCATGGCGATAGGGGTTGGCGCGGCGGCGAAAATCACAAGCGGAAACATCACCGCGGCACGCGCTGTAATAACAACGCGACCAGAACGGTGCAACTCTGATTTCACGGCGACAGTCCGTTTTCTTGCCGCGCCGATCGCGCGGTTTATACTGCGGTGAAATGCCCGCTGATCCGTTCGTTCATCTCCATTTGCACACCGAATACTCGCTTCTCGACGGTGCGATTCGGATGCCGGAGCTGATGAAAAAGGCGGCCGAATTCGGGATGCCGGCGGTGGCGATGACCGATCACGGGAATCTTTTCGGCGCGATTGAATTTTATCAGGCGGCGGATGATGCGGGGATCAAACCGATCATCGGTTGCGAGGCCTACATGGCGCCGGGGTCGATCACCGATCGACCGAACAACCAACGCGATGCGGCGTACCATTTTACCCTGTTGGCGAAGGACGAGATCGGTTATCGCAATCTCGTAAAGTTGATTTCGACCGCGCATCTCGACGGGATGCATTACAAGCCCCGGATCGATAAGGAACTGCTCGCTGCGCACGCAGAGGGATTAATCGGGATGAGCGCGTGTTTGAAGGGCGAGATCAACATGGCGATCCAATCGGATAACATGGCGAGGGCGCGGGCGAGCGCGGCGGAATTTCGCGACATTCTGGGCGCGGAAAATTTCTTTCTCGAACTGCACGATCACGGGATCGAGGCGCAGCAAAAATGCAACGCCGCGCTCCCGGGCCTGGCGAAAGAATTCGGGCTCGGTCTGGTGGCGGCGAACGACGTGCATTTTCTTGAGCGGACACATCATGAGGCGCACGACGTCATGATCTGCATCGGCACGGGCAAGATGGTGCACGACGAGCGGCGGATGCGTTACACGCCGGAACTTTATTTCAAGAGCGGTGCGGAGATGCGG
The DNA here is from genome assembly GCA_963769625.1 of uncultured Verrucomicrobiae bacterium. GTDB lineage: Bacteria > Verrucomicrobiota > Verrucomicrobiia > Chthoniobacterales > UBA10450 > JACCTI01. Next base: position 81,066 of record CAVYMO010000001.1, read on the forward strand.
GCGCTCTTTCCGGCTCATCCGAGCGCGATCACGAACACGCTCGAAATCGCGGAACGGTGCAATCTCAAGCTGGAGTTTAACAAGTCGAAGTACCCGGAGTATCCCGCGCCGGAAGGAAAGACGCGCGAGGCGTATCTGCGTGAACTTTGCTACAAGGGGCTGCAGGAGCGCTACGGAGATCGGACTGATTCGGAGCTGATCAAGCGACTCGACTACGAGCTAGATGTGCTCGAGAAGACCGGATTCGTCAGCTATTTCCTCATCGTCTGGGACTTCATCCATTTCGCGAAACAGCGCGGCATTCCAGTGGGTCCGGGGCGCGGCTCGGCGGCCGGTTCGATGGTGGCGTATGTGCTCGGGATTACGGACGTGGATCCGTTGCAGTTCAATTTGCTCTTCGAGCGCTTCCTCAATCCGGAACGTGTGTCGCCGCCGGACATCGACGTCGATTTTTGCGAAGCGCGACGCGGCGAGGTGCTGGAGTACGTGCGTCAGAAATATGGCGAACGGCGCGTTTCGCAGATCATCACTTTCGGAAAATTGAAAGCGAAGAGCGTGGTGCGCGATGTCGGGCGCGTGATCGGTCTTAGCTACGGCGAGGCGGATCGCATCGCGAAGATGATTCCGAACGAACTGAACATCACGCTCAACGGCACGGATAAGGTGGACCCGGAAACGGGTGAGACAACGCATACGCCGGGAGCGATCGACAAGAACGCCGATTTGAAACAGGCGGTGGAGAGCGAGCCGTCAGTGCGACAGCTGTGGGACTACGCGACGGTGCTCGAAGGTTTGTCGCGCAACGCGGGCGTGCACGCGGCCGGCGTGGTGATCGGCGATCGCGATCTTTCCGAATACGTCCCGCTCTGTCGCGACAGCAAGGGCACGGACGTGATCAGCCAGTTCGCGATGGGGCCGCTGACCGATCTCGGGATGCTGAAGATGGATTTCCTCGGCCTGAAGACGCTGACGGTAATCGAGGACACGGTGACGCTGATCCGCGAACGCGAGGCGGAGTTTGCGATCAATAGACTTCCGCTGACGGATGAAGCGACGTTTGCCCTGCTCAATCGCGGCGAGACGATCGGGATTTTCCAGCTCGAATCCGGTGGGATGACGAGTTTGTGCAAGAATTTCGACGTCCAGAAAATCGACGACATCATTGCCTTGATCGCGCTCTATCGGCCGGGACCGATGGAACTGATTCCGGATTTCGTGAAGCGGAAGAAAGGGCTGACGAAGATCAAGTATGAGCATCCGCTGCTCGAGACGGTTTGCGCCGATACCTACGGACTGATGATTTACCAGGAACAGGTCATGGCGGCGGCCAATCTACTGGCGGGTTACTCGTTAGGGCAATCGGACCTCCTCCGCCGCGCGATGGGCAAGAAGGACCGCGCGAAGATGGCGAAGGAGCGGGCTACGTTCATCGCGGTTGCGCGGAGACGAACGGAATCAAGGAGAAGAAGGCGAGCGCGATTTTTGATCTGCTGGAGAAATTCGCCGGCTACGGCTTCAACAAGAGCCACAGCGCGGCCTACGGGTTGATCAGTTATCAGACGGCGTATTTGAAGGCGAATTACCCGGTCGAGTTCATGGCCGGCTTGCTGAGCAATGAGATCAACAACACGGACAAGATTTCGATCTTCGTCGGCGAGTGCAAACGGATGGGCATTCCGATTTTGCCGCCGGATGTGAATCGGAGCGGACTCAAGTTTACGCCGGAGACGGCGAGGCGGGGAAGCGACGGGACGGCAATTCGCTTATGGCCTGGCTGCGATCAAGAACGTGGGGCAGGCCGCGATGGAGGCGGCGATTCGGGAGCGGGAGAGCGTGCGGATGCGTTCGCTTCGCTGGAGGATTTTTGCGCGCGGCTCGATTCGCGGATCGCGAATCGCAAGATGCTGGAGAGCCTGGTGAAATGCGGGGCGTTTGATTTTCTCGGACGCGAACGGGCGGAGCTGGTCGATTGCATCGAGGACTCGCTCGCGGCGGCGGCGGCTTCGCATCGGGATCGGGCGAGCGGACAGGTTTCGCTGTTCGATGATATGCCGGTGCCAGCGCCGAAAACGGGACGCCACGCGGTGACGCCGTGGTCGCCGCACGAGACCATGACCTACGAGAAGGAGTTGCTCGGGTTTTATGTCACGGGACACCCGCTGGACGTTTATGCGCGCGGAATCGAGGCCGGGAAATACCAGACGATTGTGTCGTTAGGGGAATTGCCGGACCGGGCGACGTTTCGGATCGCGGGGGCGCTGACGCAGGTGGACAAGAAGTTTACCAAGAAGGAGGGGAAGCCGTTTGCGGTGGTTTGGTTGGAGGATGTGACGGGGCAACTCGAGGTCGTTTTGTGGAATGAGGTTTACGTGAAGGTGACGGAGGCGCTGGTGCCGGGGCGGGTGATTGCGATCAAGGGGACGGTGGATAAGCGAGATGATTCGATTCGTGCGACCGCGCAGAGGGTGAAGGTGCTGCTGCCGGATAGCGAGGCGCCAGCGGTGGAGAGTGGTGGGACGAATGGGGTGGAAGCGCGCGGGGACTTTAGCGCGATGGTGTTGCGGTTTTCGCCCGGCGCGACGGCGGAGGATTTGGCGGAGGTGCGACAGATACTGGCGACTTCGCCGGGGTTCACGGCGGTGCGGTTAATGTTTGAACGACCGGACGGTGAGGTCTTGCGGCTCGATGCCGGGAGCGATTTGCGCGTGGGGGCGACGGACGGAGTTGCGGGAGCGGCTGGCGCGCTGGTTGTAGCACGCGGAGTCGCGGCGGTGTGTTCGTTAGGGAATCGGAGAGATCCCTCGGCCGTGCTTCGCCGGCTCGGGATGACGATAGTATTGCGTCGGCTACGGCTTTAGCGTGGTCGTGGGCGGGAAGACGAGGCGGAGGGGTGGTTTCGGCGCCGAGACGGGCTTCGAGTTGGTGGCGGAGCGTGACTTCGGCTTCGGCGGTTAGATCGCTCGCTCGGGCTTTTTCGCGCGCGAGAGCGGGTAGGGCGGCGAGTTCTTTTTCGAGATCGGCGGCGGAGATGCGATTCCAGAGTCCGTTTTCGAATTCGAGTACGTCCACTTTTTGCTTCTCGACGGTGAGGATCTTTGGCGTGGGGCAGGTGACAACGATTTCGTCTGTCACGCACGTCGACGGTGAGGTCTTCGCGCAGATCGAAGCCGGCTTTGACGTGAAAGGTGCCGTGGAGTTTGATCTGTTTGGTGCTGCCGGCCCAGGTGTGCAGGAATTCGTGGTCGACTTCGGTCTGCCGGGAAAGAATGGCGAGTTCGGCGACGGCGCTGGTTTGCTCGAAGTAAACGCGATCGCGAATGGTCACGCGGGGTTGCAATTGCGCGAGTTCGACGAAGGCGTCGCGCGCTTTGCGGCCGAGGCGTTCGAGTTCGGCGGTGGCGGCCTGGGCGTTGCGTGCGGCCAGGTTTCGATGCGCCAAAAGACAAACGCGCCGATGAGCGCGATGAGCAAAAAGATGAGGGTGAACGCGAGCGCCCAGGAGAAGCGTGCCGTGCAGGCCGCGAGGTTGCTTCGTTCATCGGACTGGGTCGAAACGTCCAACGCTCACCGGAGACGTGTTCACCATTGCAAAATTGAACGTTGAACGTTGGGACGTTTGCTTCTTTTCCAAAAAAGTACCGCCCCCCGCGCCCGAAGGACACGAAGGGCGGCTGTTCCCCCCAGAACAATCTTTCAAATCTGCGGACGAACTAAGCGTTGGCAAATGGTCGCAACAACTTTCTCGGAAGTTATTGCGACGTGCGGCGCACTTTGTCCTACACTCACGCGGTGAAGCTCGGGCTGCGCTATAAAACCGTTTATCAGTACGAGAAGCCGGTCGGTTTTCTGCCGCACGCGGTGCGTTTGTTTCCGCGCGTGGACCGCTACCACCGGGTGCGGCGGATGGAGTTTCGCCCCAACGGCGGCGCGACGGTGCGTTATGCGCGCGACGTTTTCGATAACGTGGTCGCGAACTGTTCCTTCCCGGAAAAAATGCGAGACCTCTCGTTCGAACTCGAGATCGATCTGGAGCTGGAGGAGAAGGACGCGTTCGATTTTATTCTCGATCCCCACGCGGTCGATCTGCCGTTTGCTTATGAGGAGGAGACGGCGCGATCGTGGCTCTCGCCTTATTCGCGGCGACAAACGGAGGACGCGCTGGAGATTCCCGACTGGAGAGCCGCCGAGCGTGGGCAACCGGCGGGACGGTGAGCGCGCTGGTGGCTTTGAATCGGCGATGCACGAAGGCATCGGCTATGAGCGGCGCGAGGAAGGGCCGGCGCTGGCGCCGGCGGAGACGTTGCGGCGTGGGCGCGGCGCGTGTCGCGATGTGGCGGTTTGTTGGCGGAAGTGTTGCGCGCGAGCGGCCTGGCGGCGCGATTGGTGAGCGGCTATCTGCGCGAGGCGGACGCGAAAACGAAACGCGCCGAGGGATCGTTGCACGCGTGGACGGAAGTGTATCTGCCGGGCGCGGGCTGGGTGGGGATGGACGGAACGAACGGCGTGTTTTGTAATCACAATTTCATCGCGGCGGCGGTGGGATTGCGGCCGGCGGATGTCACGCCGATCGATGGGAAATATTTTCACGACGGGCGACGTGCCCTCGGAGGTGACGTTCCGGTTGGAGTTGCTGCAGTTGTGAGTCGAGGCACCGCGGACGCATGTTGACGGAATTGCAGCTGCGGAATTTTCGTTGTTTCGACGCACTGCGGGTGGAGTTCGCGTCGGGATTCAATTTCTTGCTGGGCGCAAATGGGCAGGGCAAGACGTCGATTCTCGAAGGGGCGTGCGTGCTCCTGCGTTTGCAATCGCAGCGGAGCACGACGCTCGCGCCGTTGATTCGACTTGGGGAGAAATCCCTCGCCGATGGCCGGGACGGTAAACGAACACGTGCTCGAATTTCGCTACAGCGGGTTGCGGCGGAAGCTGTCGTTCGATGGCGTCGAACAGAAGAGCGTGGCGGAATATTTGCGGCTCGGGCGGGTGGTCTCGCTCGCGAATACGGACATCGAGATGGTGCGCGGCGGTTCGGAATTTCGGCGACGCTTTCTCGATTTTCTCGGGACGCAGATCGAGCCGCGTTATCGGTCGACGTTGCGCGCGTACGAGCGGGCCTTGCGTTCGCGCAACGCGCTCCTGAAATCGCCGCACGCCGAAGCCGCGCGAACTCGCGGCCTACGATGCGCCACTGCTCGAACACGGCGCAAATCTCTCGGCCATGCGCGCGTCGTTGGTGGTGAAGCTGGGCCCACTCGCAACGGAGGCGCATCGCGAGATCAGCGGGATGAACGAAACGCTGAGCCTCGAATTCGCGCCCGGGAATGGGGAAGATTTCGCGGCTGATCTCGCGCGCATCGCGCGCGCAGGAATTGCGACTGCGGCAAACAGTGGTGGGGCCGCATCGCGATGACATCAAGTTGCTAGTCGATACGAAGCCGGCGGCGCAGTATGCGTCCGAGGGCCAGCAGCGCACGCTCGCGTTGGCGTTAAAAATTGCGCAGGCGCGCGTCTTTGCGGCCGAGGACGAGACGGCGCCGCTGCTTTTGATCGACGATATTTTTGGCGAACTCGATCCGTCGCGGACGGAATCGATTGCTGGAATCGTTGCCGGGCGAATCACAGAAGCTGGTCACGGCGACGGCACTGCAATGGCGGGAGACGCCCGTCGCAGGGCCGGTCTTCGAATTGCGCGAAGGGCGACTTTTCCGTGCAGGCGCGGCCTAGCGGAGCGACGGCACTTGCGGAGCGCGCGGACGGGCCTTCTAGTTTTGCATGCGCAATCACGGGAAGGGCCTTCCGCTTAGTCTCGCGGGCTCGTTGCTGGTGGCCCACCCGAATATGCTCGATCCGAATTTTCGGCGTGCGGTTTTGTTTATCTCCGCGCACGACAAAACGGAGGGCGCGATGGGAGTGATCCTGAACCGCCCGCTCGACAAACAGGTGGCCGATCTCGTCGGCGAAGCGCCGCCGGATGGCCTGGCGGACGTGCCGGTGTTTCTGGGCGGACCGGTGGGGAAGAATCAACTCATGTTCGCAGCGTTCGAATGGGAGGCGCCGGAGGGTTTGCGGCTCAATCACAATGTGAACGTCGACGAAGCGCACGCGCGGGCGGGGGAAGATCCGGCGTCGATCCGAGCGTTCGTCGGTTATGCCGGCTGGAGCGCGGGGCAGCTCGAGGCGGAGATGAAAGAGCAAGCGTGGATTTTGCAAAAGCCGACGCGGGACGCGCTTGACGCCGGAACGTTTGCCGAAGCTGTGGTTTGAGATCATGCGCGGGCTGGGGCCGTGGTATAAGCTGCTGGCGGCGGCGCCGGACGATCCGTCGCTGAACTAGACGGGGCGATCGGTAGATTTCACTCGTCGCGCCGGATTCTCCCACTTATCACTATTCACTTCTCACCTTTTACCCTCTCAAAAAAATGATCATCGGCGTCCCGAAAGAAATCAAAGAACAGGAACACCGCGTCGGCCTCGTGCCTTCCACGGCCACCACGCTGGTGCGCCGCGGTCACAAGGTTTTGGTGCAAAAAGGAGCGGGCATGGGTTCGGGTTATCCGGATCAGGATTACGTCGATGTGGGCGCGACCATCGTCGAGACCGCGGAGGAAGTTTTCCGGCAGGCGGACATGATCGTGAAAGTGAAAGAGCCGTTGAAGGCGGAGTATGCGCTGCTGCGCAAAGGGCAGATTCTTTTCACTTATCTGCATCTGGCGGCGAGCCGGCCGTTGACGGATGCGTTGCTCGCCTCGGGTGTGACCGGGCGTCGCCTACGAAACGATTCAGGTGGGGAACAAGTTGCCGTTGCTCGAACCGATGAGCGAGATCGCGGGCCGCATGTCCGTGGTGATGGGCGCGTATTATCTGGCGAAGCACAATAACGGCAACGGCGTCCTCCTCGGGCGGCGTGCCCGGCGTGATGCCCGGTCGCGTGGTCGTGATCGGCGGCGGCACTTCGGGCGTGAACGCGGCGCGGATGGCGGTGGGATTGAATGCCGATGTCACGATCCTGGAAGTGGACGGCGAACGGATGCGCTTCCTCGATCTCACGATGCAAAACGTGAACACGCTCTACTCGAACGAGGCCAACCTGACCAACATGCTCCCGACGACCGATCTGCTGATCGGGGCGGTGCTCGTGCCCGGAGCCAAGGCGCCGAAACTGGTCACGCGCGAAATGTTGACGAAGATGAAACCGGGAAGCGTCTTCGTGGACATCGCGATCGACCAGGGCGGCTGCGCCGAGACTTCGCGCGCCACCACGCATCACGATCCGGTTTATGTCGAGGAAGGCGTGACGCACTACTGCGTGGCAAATATGCCGGGCGCGTATGCGCGCACCTCCACGCAGGCTTTGAGTAACGCGACTGCGCGGTATGTGGAATTGCTGGCCAATCTGGGTTTGGAAGGGGCCTGCAAAAAGCAACCGGCCCTGACCGGCGGAATCAATACCCGCGACGGTCGCCTAACCTTGCAGGCCGTGGCCGAAGCGCACGGCCTAAGCTACGAGCCCGCTTTCTAAGAGCCGAGCGAAAGTGGAGAAACGAAGAAATGACCTCGGCGTAGGTCCAAAACGAAGGGTTGCTTCGATTCAACTCTCGTCCACAATAGGGCACCTATCCTAATTATGAAGAAATACATCTGCATCCTAGCCAGCGCCGCACTCTTCACCGCGTGCGAGCAAAAAACCGAAAACGTTACCACCCCGGCCGCGGCTGATAAGCCCGACACCACCATCGTGAACCCGCCGGCAGACGCGCCCAAGACGGAGTCGAACACCACAATCGTGAATCCGACGCCGGCCGAAGCGCCCAAGACGGAGACGAACACGACCATCAACACGGCGCCGACCATGGCTCCTGACACGACCACGACCACCACGACGACGTCCACCCCGAACCCCTAAACTAAGGGATCTCTTGCAAAGTCTTCCCGCGGCTTCGGCTGCGGGAAGACTTTTGCTGTACGGGGGCAATTTTTTGGGGGCGGCGGAGGGGGCGGAATATGTTACACCCGGCCTGTGAACAGTGATACCCGCGCCCCGCGCTTGCGCTTCGGCTCCGGCCGACGGCTGGCGCGTACGGCGGAGTTCGCCCGTGTCCGGACCGAGGGGAAGGCACAACGCGGGAGCCTCCTCGTTCTCGGTCTGCTGGAAATCGGCACCGCCGAAGCGTTTCGCGCCGGTTTTGTAACTTCGAAACGGGTCGGCGGCGCGGTGGTGCGGAATCGGGTGCGACGCCGTTTGCGCGAGATCGTGCGTCGGCACCAACATGAGATCCGCACTGGCCTCTGGCTCGTGCTGGTAGCACGACCGGCGGCCGCGCGCGCTTCCTCCCGTGCGCTGGAAGATGAGTGGTTGCGTCTGGCAAGGCGCGCGCAAGCTCTTGGGTCTTGAGGCCCTCGCAGACCAATGAAGAACCGGGTGAGTAGGAAAGAGCCCGCCAATGTCGAGGTAGCAGGTTTCGGCAACTTGTTAGGGGCGCGGCCCGAGATTGTAGATCTCCACCAAAGCCACACCGGTGGTGGAGGCGACGCCGCTGACCACGGCGGTGTAGGCACCGGGCAGAAGGTCGGTGACGATGGCCGCTTCCGCATCGTGGGACGGCGGCACGGTGGTGGCGATGAGTTCTGCCTCCTGATCGCTTCGCCAGTTATCGTTCGAGCCGACCGGGTTTCCGTTGCCGTCGAAGAGGCCGAGAGCCGGATCCGGCAGCGCCCCCGCGACGCCGAGGCCGGTGAGCGAGGGGCCAATCGCGCGGCAGACGATTCGTTGCGCGCCATTCCCGAGCAGAATGACGCCGCCGATCATGACGTTATCGCCCGCTTGGACGAGTCCGCGGGTCGAGATATTCGCGAGGCGCAATTCCCCCGCGGAATTGAGATCGTAGACTTCGGCCAGACCGATGCCGGTGGAGTCGCCCGCTCCGCGCACCACGACGGTGTAGGCCCCGGGCGGCAGGTCCACAACCATGGCGGACTCCTTTTCGTGCGTCGGCGGAATCGTGCTGGCCTCGATTGCGGCCACGTTGTCGCCCGGGATGACGCCCCCGATCTGCGTGGTGCGCCAGTTGTCATTCCGCCCGATGATGGCGCCGGTGCTGTCGTAGAGTTCGAGGCTGGGATCGGCCAGCCTTCCTGCGAGCGGTGTGCTGCCTGTTTGCAAGGAGGGCCCAATGGCGCGGAAAATAATCTTCTTTGCATTCGCGCCCTGGTTCACGAACGCCATCTGGGTGGTGCGGCGCGCGGGTGGCGGCGGCTGCGTAATGATGGTACCCGAGATTGCAACTCCGTCGCCCGTCCCGACGGCCACTCGGGTCGATTGGTTGGCGGTTTGGGGCGGAATGGTGCCGGGAGGCGTTTGCGGGATCGCGACCTCTGCGATGGCGATATCGTTGGACACGACAGGATCGCGGACCTCGCTGCTCTCCATGTAGGCCTGGGCGGTGTTATGCCGGGTTCTGCCGAGGTCTGCGCCGCCAGCGGACGAGGCATAGACGGAATAGCTTAGAAGGATGTTTTTGACGCCGGCTGGCGCGATATCGCCAAGGTCGAAGGTGAGGGTATTCCCGTTGGCGGGGGAGGCCGTGGATGGCGTCGCACTTTGCACCGTCACGGGCGTCTGAAAATTGCTTCCATGGTCCAATAGCTTCACATTCTTCGCGGTGTCAGGTCCATTGTTCCGGACGGTAATGCTACAGAACACTTCAGACAGGGCGCCATCCGAGATGACCAACTGCTTTGTCACGGAAAGATCGGCGCTCATCGAGGGCGCGGCGCCGAGGGCCTTTGCGATCACGATTGCGTTCTGCGGCTCGGCCGGCGGAATCACTGGTCCCGGCGGGATGCTGTTTGGTGGGGGCGATTGCGATTGGAATAACGAGTCGGCCGACAAGGCACTCCCTCCCAAAATGACATCGCCTTGCCCGTCAAAAAGACTGTCAAAAAACTCGTCAGAAGTCCGCAGTTCGTCCTCGCCGGTGCCGCCGGCGATTTCGGTCGTCGGGGCTGAGCCATCCAGAGGCATAGTCGTGATGAACCCGTCGTTTCCGCCGGTAGTCGCGGCATAGATCGGCCCGGTGAAATTCACAAACGACAGCAGATTCACATCCGTCCCCACCGATCCTGTGGCCGACCACGTCCGGCCGCCATTGGTGGTGCGGATGATGCCGCGGCCGCTATTGGCCGTCGTGCCGACGAGAATATTGTTCGGATTGTTTGGATCGACCACGAAGGATCGTGCCTGATAACCGGCGAAGAGAGTTAGGTCCGTGTTCGGATCGCCCCACCGCGCCAGCGCCGTCCAGGTTTGCCCGCCGTCATTGCTTTTCGCCATGCCGCCAACGCGTTCGAAATCCGTGTTGACCAAGGCAAAGAGCGCTTGCGCATTCCCCGGGAAAATGAGGAGCGCGCTGATGTAAAAATCGGTCGCGGCACTAGGTCCCATGATGCTGGCGAGGTTGCCGTTGAAAAGGCTCCAATTCTCGCCCCCATTGATCGTTTTGTAGATCCCACTGGGAGAACTGCGACCAGCCGTTCCGGCCAGGATCGTGTCTGGTTCGGACGGATGACTGGCCAGACTGGTGACGCGCGTGTCGGTCAACCCAGTGTTCATCGCCGTCCAGGTCATGCCGCCGTTGGTCGTCTTGAAAACCCCGTTGAAATCCGAGGCCGCGAAAAGGGTGCCTTGGGGACCGGTTAAGAACGAGGAAATGGGCGCGTTTGTTTGCAGGCCGGTATTTCGCGCAGTCCAGCTCGCGCCGGCATTGTCGCTGAAGTAGATTCCGCTCTGGAAAGTGCCCGCGTATATCCTCAAAGGATTCGTCGGGTCCACCGCGAGCGCGGAGATGGAATCGCTGGGAAGTCCGGTGTTCATCGGCTGCCATAGCGCGCCGCCGTTTGTCGTTTTGAAAACGCTGCCGCTCTCCGTTCCGGCGTAGACGATCTCGGGATTGGTCGGATCGACGGCAACCGAGTTCACTTGCCCCGCCGTGCCGGGTCGGATCGATGCGCTCACGAGACCGTTATTGGCCTTGCTCCAGGTAGCGCCGCCATCGCTACTCTTGAGAATCGAGCCGCCGCTCGGCTCGAAGGTGAATGGCATGTTCGTCGAGTTCGTTCTGCCGGCGATGCGGGCCGCCAGTGGAAACCTGGTTATCCCGTAGCCCTCGTCCTCCCCGTCGCCGCCGAGAAAAGTGGATCGCACGAGCGACGCGTCGCCCGATATCGTTGTGGCTACTCCAAGCACAAAGGCGTCGCCACTCCCGCCATAGGTGGGTTGCGCCGCCAGCCGCGTCGGGAAAGTCTCAGAAAACGTGACCCCGGTAAGGAACGCATAACCATCGTCACCCGCCGCCACGCCGTAGCCGCTCCCGCCGCCGAACGTGCTCGAATAGCTCAAGGCCGAGCCCGCGGGATTGAGTTTGCTCAGGAAAACGCCGCCGCCACTTGGCCGGTAGCCGTTCACAGTCGGAAACACAACCGATAGGGTCCCGCCGGTGACGTAGGCGTTGCCCGCGGAATCCACGTCGATGCCACCGCTGGGAGCGCTGCTGTTGGTGACAAAATTCCCTGCGATATGCTCGTGGTTATTGCCGCCGAGATAGGTCGCGTAATCCAACGCCGTGGCCGCGGGGTTGAGTTTCGCGACGAAGAAATCGATCCCGCCGGCATTCGTCGCCTGCAGCGGATTGACCACCGGTAAATCCGTCGAACGCGTCCACCCGCTCACATAGACGCTGCCATCGACGCCGGCGGCGATTCCGTTCCCTTGGTCGATGCCGCTGCCGCCGTAGTAAAGCGCGTAGAGACTCGCGCCACTGAGACTGAACGCCGCCATAAAGGCATCGCCCAAACCGCCGTAGGGACGCAGAAAAGAACCGCTGATCGGGAAATCTTCCGATTGCGTATAGCCGGTCACATACGCAATCCCAAACTGGTCCACCGCGATCGCGAGCGCCTCGTCATTGCCGCTCCCGCCGAAGTAGGTTGAGGCAACGAGTTGCGTGCCATCGCCATTGAGGAAAGCGATCCACGCGTCGATATCCGGGAAGTTTCTCTCTCCGTAGGATGTGACCGGGAAGTCGACCGACGAGGTACTGCCCGTGACGTAAATATTTCCGCCGGGGCCTGCTGCGACCCCGAAGCATTCATCGCGCATCGTGCCGCCGAAGCCGGCGGTAAAATCGAAGATCGGGTCGATCACGAGCGGGCGAGTGGTGTCATATTTTGCGAGCTGGAAGGCGACGGCGGGATTTTGGATTTTCGATTTTGGATTTGTGATTGATTGAAGCGCGAACTGGCCCTGGATTTCGTGGCGCACCCCGCCGGTCTCCTGATAGACGAGGGGTCGACGCATCTGAAGGGCGCCCGCCGCGGTCCGGAGTGCGAGATTTCCTGCTTCATCGATGCTCACGTTCTCCGCGCCTTCGAGCTCGATGCGGATCTGACTGGGGTTGGCGCCCGGCGCGACGATGAGATCGGTACTCGATCTGTCGGCCGCGGCCGTAGAAGACAAGATCGATACCCGGATAAATTTCGTGGTAACGCACCCTGGCGAATTGCGGGACGCCGGTGCGCCACTTGGAAGGATCGTTCCCGCGGTAATAATTGCTTACCCCCGGCAGCCGATCGAGAGCTTCGATCAAGGCCCCGTGATTCGCGCCGATAAACTTCAAGCGCAGGGGCGGAGCTCTGGGCGGAAAAGCATTTCCCGCCTCCGGCCCTGGGGCGGGCCGGCTCCATAACTGCAATACCGCTTCGCCGGGAGCGAGAGCCAACGCGTAGCCGGCGCCGCGGGAAATGAATTTTGCCGGTGAACCGTCGGGGTCATTCGCTTCGAAGCCGAGCGGCAGGTTGAAGGGGAGATTTTGGCGCAGCGCAGAATCGGAAGGGGCCGCTTGCGGCGGGGCCGAAGATAAATCGCTGGCCCTCTCAACGAAGCGGCTGAAGGCATTTTCCGGAGCCGTCCGCAACGGTTCTACGTTTCGACCAAGCGTGGTTTGAAGATCGATAGCGCTTCCCGAAGCCATCCCGAAAAGGACCACCGCGGCACCGGTGAGGCAACGAGTGACGGGGTGGGCAAGGCGGTGGGGCGAGGGGGGATTTGTTTTCATAAGCGGTAGTTCATGTGAACAAGGCTAACGACCTTTTTTTCAGCTTACCGATCCAGGCGTTTTTTGTATATAATGCAATTGCCTCCTGCCTCGGCGAGCCAGGCGATGTCTTTGCTGCGTTTCGGGGACGCGCCGCCTCCGGAGGACGGCTTGAGAGGACATCGTCGCCGGGCCCTCGAGATCGCAGGCACGATGGGCGGTTTGGCGTGCACGGGGGGTCGCTGGTCCATTCTCACAAGGGAGGGCCACGCGGCGCTGGAAGATGAGAGGTTGCGTCTCGCAAAGCGCGCTTTTATTCTAGCGCCCTAAATGCTCCTGATCGTCCGATTTTTCATTCGCGCCTATCAAGTGACGATCTCGCCCGCGCTTTCCTTGCTGGGCGGGCCCGGGAGCGGTTGCCGTTTTCAACCGACCTGCTCGCACTACTTTCTCGAGGCGGTCGAGACGCACGGAGTGCTGCGCGGAAGCTGGCTGGGCTTGAAGCGTCTGGGGCGCTGCCAACCGTGGGGCGGGCAGGGCCACGATCCCGTGCCGCCGGTGCGCGCGCACCATCTCGTTTGTGAGTAGCCATCCGGCGCACGTTTATGGACCGCCAAGCATGGATTGCCGTTTCGCTTTGCGTAGTCGGGCTCGTCGGCTGGCAAATATACATGTCCAGGACCGCACCGCCGGCGCCGGTGCGCGCACCCGCGGTGGCGGGCGCATCGCCCGCGGCTGAGGCGCCCCCGACGACGCCGAGCGCGGCTCCGTCGGCCACTCCGGTCGCAGCCGCGCCCACGCCCACCCCCGAACCGGGCGTCGTTTTTGAGGAACGGGCGGAAGTTCTCAGCAACGCCGACGTCGAACTCAGTCTGACGAATCGCGGCGGCGGTATCAGCGAAGCGCGCCTGCTGCATCACGCGGGCCCGAACGAAAAAGGTCAGGTCATCTTGAACGCGCCGGACCGATTGCCGATCGGCGCCGTGCTGGAACAACCTTCGACGGAAGCGCTGGCGGAGTTTACGATGAACCGGCAGGCGGATGGCAGCATTCTTTTCGAGCGCACCACGCCGGGCGGGCTCACGGTGCGCAAGCGCTTCTTTTTCCCTCCGCCGGCTGCACCCAAGGATAATTACCTGGTCGGGATGGAACTCGATTTCCAAAACAACGGCTCGCAGCCTTACACGAATCCCGGGTACTTCATCGCGCTTGGCTCCACCGTTCCGCTGCATCCGAGCGACATGACCGTTTACACGCGGCTGGTCTGGCTCCTTGGCGGCAAGGCGAAAGCGACGGATGTGAATTGGTTTGCCGCGCAGAAGTATCCCGTGCTCGGGATCGAACGCCGCGCCGAACAGAAGGTCTTTCAGGAAAAGGTGAACGGCGCGGATTGGGCCGCGATGAGCAACCAGTTCTTCACTTCCATCGTGACGCCGTTGGACGGAAAGGTATCGGAAGTGTGGGCGCGCCCGTTTGAGTTTCCGTATCCCGATTCGCCGCCGCTTCTCGGCATGGAAGGCGCGATGGGAATGCCCGGGTTCACTCTCCAGCCGGGACAATCGGGTACGCAGCGGTTCCAAATTTACGCCGGTCCCAAACTCTACGCCCGACTCGCCAAGCTCGAGCACGAAGAAGCCGAGATCATGAACTTCGGTTTCTTCAAGTTGATCAGCCAGGCGCTCCTGAATTTCCTCAACCTCCTCCACGGCTGGGTGCAAAACTACGGCCTCGCCATCATCCTTCTCACCGCCTGCGTAAAAGGCGTCCTTTGGCCTTTGCAGAACAAGGCCAACAAATCGATGCGCCGCATGTCTGCGCTCGCGCCGAAGATGCAGGCGCTGAAGGAAAAGTTCAAAGACGACCCGACGAAGATGAACACCGAGGTCATGAAGCTCTACAAAGAGCACGGCGTGAATCCGGTCGGCGGATGTCTCCCGATGATGATCCAGATTCCGATCTTCTTCGGGCTCTTCAGCATGCTCGGGCAGGCGGCGGAACTGCGAAACGCGTCCTTTCTCTGGGTGCCCGATCTTTCGCAACCCGATACCCTCTTCACCATCCCGGGTCTGGGTTGGATTCCGTTTCTCGGCCATCCCGCCACCGGGTTGCCGGTCAACATTCTTCCCATCCTCATGGGCGCGACCAACGTCTGGCTCATGCACATGACCCCGAAGACGGGCGACGCCATGCAGCGCCGCCTCCTCATGTTCATGCCGCTAATTTTCTTGGTTTTCTGCTACAATTTCGCCGCGGCGCTGGCATTGTATTACACCACGCAAAACCTCTTCACGATTCTGCAGCTTTGGCAGAACTTCAGAGAACCCGCGCCGGTGCTCGCAACCGCGGCGCCGACCGGGAAGCGTGGCAAAAAGGGGAAATCATGACGCCGAAAGAATTACTCGACACCATCCTCGGCTACCTCGGCTTCGTGGTGCAGATCGAGGAGACGAAAAGCGAAGGCGGGAATCTCACGCTCCAGATTTACACCGAGGAAAGCGCGCGGCTCATCGGCCACGAGGGCGAAACCTTGGAAGCAATCCAGTTTCTCCTCAACCGCCTCATCCAGGCGAAAGACCGCGATGCGGGCAAGGTGATTGTCGATTGCGAGATGTACCGCTCCATGCGCGAGGACAAGATCGTGCAACGGGTGCGCGACCTGGCCGAGCGCGTGCGCATTAGTGGCCGTTCGTTGCAACTCGAGCCGATGAATTCCTACGAACGCCGCATCGTGCACAACGCTTTCAAAGACGACCCGGAAGTCGGGACCTGGAGTCCGAATGATTCGGCGCGGATCAAGCAGATCACGTTGCTGAAGCGGAAGCCGAAGCAGGAACCCGCGGCGCAGTAGGGCGGGGTGGGGAAAGCTCGACGCAGCGAGGCGGCGACGAGCGCCGTCGCTGGAAGTGCGAGCTAAGTTCGGTGCTGTAGCGACGGCGCTCTGTCGCCGTAACCGCCCGTGACTAAAAGCGAATGCTCACGATTTCGCCCTGGTGCGGCCATGTCTCCGCCTCCCGACACAAACCGGCGCGCACCGGATTCATCCGCACGTACTTCCATTTCTCCGAGTAGCTCTCGCTGTTACGCAGAACGTGATCGAAGAACCCTTCCTGCCAGTGTGGCTTCTGAAATCCGAGACGGAGCAATTCCTTCCCGAGCACGCTGCGCAGTGACTGCACCCATTTCAAGGGAACAATTGTGCCGGTGGGTGGGAGGGCGACGAAGAGATGAATGTGATCTGGCATGATCACGTAGCGGCCCACGGCGACGTCGTACTGCTGGTGCGCCTTGAAGGCGAAATGGCGAAAGACTTCGTGCATTTCATCCCGCGCCAATATCTTCGCGCGTCGCGCCGTGTTGAAAGTTACGAAGTAGAAGGGGCGGTTCGGCGCAAAAACGCGTTCCAAGCGGAGCGGGCGGCGATGATAACGATCTTCTTCGGGATTCATCGTTCTTTTCTGGCGTCAGAGCGCCTTTGGCATTCGAGCGCTTTTACGGCGACAGAGCGCCGATCGCTACATTTGGAACACAATCTTCCCGCCGCGCTTGTGTTGCGTCGCGTGCCGCACTGCGGCGGTCGCTTCCGCTAACGAATAGACCGCATCGACTTTCGTGCGCAGCAGACCGCGCTTTGCCATCTCGAAAAGGGGCGCGAAGGTTTCGGCGCGTTGTGTGGGCGTGGCCGCGTCGTACCACTTGTTCACCCAGAAGCCGGTGAAGTTCAGATTCTTGAAGATCAACATCCCGTTCGGAATCGTGAGCGGCTGCAAACTCATCGCGCCGTAGGTGACCATGGTCGCTTCCGGCGCCAGCGTGCGCGCCAGGCGCAAGGCGCTTTCGCCGCCGACCGCATTGAGCGCGAGACGAATCGAGGCGCGCGCCGGTCTGCTCGGCGACTTCGTCGCGCAAATTTTCGCTTTCGACCAAAACCACATCCGCCGCCTTCCGCGCGCAATTCCTCCACCAACTCGGCGCGCCGCACGATGTTCACGCTCTTGTAGCCCACCTCGCGCCCGATCTGAATCGCGGCCCGTCCTGCGGCGGAGTTGGCCGCGTTTTGGATGAACCAATCGCCGGGCTGGAGCGTCACGAAGTCGTGCAGCATGCGCCAGGCGGTGATCGGGTTCACTTTCAACATCGCCGCTTGCACGGGCTCGATCTCGATGGGCACGACGACCAACTTCTCCGCTTTGACCGCGCACGCCTCCCGCCAGGTCCCGAGATTGTGCGGAACAATCACGCGATCGCCTACCGCGACGTCGCGGGCCGCGCAGCCCAGTTCCACCACGACGCCGGCGCCTTCCATTCCCGGTGTGGCCGGCAAAGTCGGGCGCACGGGATATTTCCCCTCGATCGCATTGAGGTCCGCGGGGTTCAGCGGCGCGGCTTGCATTTGCACCACCGCTTCGTCATCGGCCGGTGTGGGCCACGGCTGCTCCACCACGCTAATAACGTCCGCGGGATTTCCGTGGGTTTCATAAACCGCGGCGCGTATAGTTTTCTTCATCGCATGACTCCTCTGGCCCAGCCTACAGCCAACAACTCGGCCGGCAATTTGCAAAGCGGCGCGCGGGTGGCGTTGCTCGGGCTCGCGATCAATTTCGTGCTCGCGATCGCGAAGATCGCGGCGGGCATTCTCGGCAACGCCTACGTCCTGATCGCGGATGGCATCGAGTCCGCGCTCGATATGGGTGGCTCGATTGTGATTTGGGGCGGGCTCAAATTTGCCGCCCGTCCACCGGACGCGACGCATCCGTATGGCCACGGCAAAGCGGAACCGGTGGCGGCGGCGATCGTGGCCGGAGGTGTGCTCGCGGCGGCGGTTCTGCTCGCATTCCAAAGTGTGCGCGAAATTTTGACGCCGCAGCACGCGCCGGCGCCGTTCACGCTCGTGGTCTTGATCGTGGTCGTGGTGGTGAAGGAGTTGTTATACCGGTTCGTCATTCGTATCGGGCGGAATGTCGAGAGCACCGCCGTGCAAACCGACGCATGGCATCATCGTTTCGATGCGCTCACCTCGGTGGCGGCGTTCATCGGGATCGCGATCGCGCTTCTGGGTGGGAAGGGATGGGAAAGCGCGGATGATTGGGCGGCGCTCTTCGCTTGTGTGATCATTGCCGTGAACGGCTACCGCCTGCTCTCGCCGGCCTTGCATGAGATTCTCGATACGGCACCACGCGGCGACATGGAGGACACCATCCGAAGCGCCGCGGACCGAGTCCCGGGCGTGTGCGAGGTTGAGAAATGCCTGGTGCGAAAGATGGGCCTGGATTTCTACGTGGATCTGCACGTGAAAGTGGATGGAGCGATCTCGGTCCACGCCGGACATGAAATCGCGCATGAAGTGAAGAATGCCATCTGCTCCACCAACGCCCGCATCGCCGACGTGCTCGTGCACGTCGAGCCGGCGTAGGTCGTGTTCAAACTCGCGCTACGATCGCTGCGACGGCGGCTGCGAGCGTCTGTCGCGTCCGCGCGACCTGCCGCGCAAATAGAATCAGCCGCCCCATGGCGGACGGATGGCGCAGTAAATGAAACAGGAGCGGCAAAATAACGGTGCGCTGCCGGCCTAGGTCGAACAACTTTTCGGGTGGAAGCGGAAACGGCGCGGCCGGTGCATCGCTGATCGCGCGCAAGGAAAGCAGCGGCACCTGCGCGGCCGCGCAGAGCACGGCGATGTGCTGCGTTTCCATGTCGACCGCGTCCGCGCCGTCACGCGCCAGTCGCTCACGCTCGGCGATCGAGTCGATCATCGCGGATGCGGTTACGAGCCGGCCAGGTCGGCAATCGATTCCGTGTGATAACTCCGATGGCGCAGTCGAATAATTTTCCGCGTAGAGGAGATCGCCCACGTTCCAATCGCGATGAAGTGCGCCGGCGAAACCCGTGCTGACGACGAGTTGCGGAGGATGCGCTCGCAGCAAATCGACGAAGCGGGTGCGGGTGGACCTTTCGCCCACGCCGGTATGGAGGACGTAAACATCGCGACCGTGCAGCGTTCCCGAAATCGCGTGTGCGCCTTCGCGTTGGCGATTCCGAAGCAGGGCGAGAAAGGCGGAGCTTTCGGATGGCAACGCGAAGGTGACTGCGATCATGGGGCCGCTTCGGCGATTCGGACCTGCACGATGGAACGTTTGTTAGGGTCGATCGGCGTGGCGCTGGCCGAGGCCTCGCCGGGTGTGGGCGTTGCGGCGACGCCGGAGAGGAGCGCGCGGCGGAATTCGTCTTCGCGGGCAGCGGGTATGTCCGCCAAAACAGTCATGAACTTTTCATCCGGCAAGCCGCGTTGAGCCTCGCCGCCGAAAGCTGCCGTCGTGGCGATGACGCGGGCAGCCACATTTTCCCATTCCGCGCGCGGGGCAATGAGCTGGACTTCGGCGGGGACGAAGGTCGGAACGGGCAGCACGTTCTGCGCGGCGACGCCGAGCGATTGCGTGACCTGGCGGCGGACGGATTCTTCTCCCCTCCGATTGTCGGCCGTTTGCTTGTTCTTGATCGCGATGAAAGTGAGCCCGCCGATCACGTTCGCGAAGACGAGGATGACTGCGCCGAGCAGAATGCGGCGGCCCAAACGCCCGCCGCGTTCGACGTCCTCGGGTACAATGACTTCGCGGCTGACACCGCCGCCGCGATGAATCTCGCGCGCAACGTTGAACTGGCGGCGGAGTGGCTCGTCGGCCATAAGCTGCTCCTCGAGTTGAGTGCGCTCGGCCGGGGACAACTTGCCGTCGAGATAATCGAAAAGCTTGTCGGGGTTCATTTTGAGAGGGAAGCGTCCGCTGGAGTGGAGGGCGGTGCAATTGTCATCTGCGCAGGCGTCCGGTTTGCTCTTCCCCTCCGTAGAAATAGATTAACGAGTTCGTGGATGAAAACAGCACTACTTCTGTTCCGGCATGGCGCACCTGGCTCAAACGAGTCGGGATCGCATTGGGTGTCGTCGTGCTCCTGTTGCTCGTGTTCCACCGGCCGATCCTGCAAACGGTAGGGCGGCGGGCAGCGATCCACTTTGCGGCAAAAGAGAATCTGAAGGTCGATTTCCGGCTGGAAGGCTCGATCCTTGGCGGACTGGTGCTGCGCAATGTCCGCGCCGTCGCGACCGGGCCATCGGCTTTACAATCCGCAGACGTCGATCTGGTGCGGGTCGATTACAGCTTGTGGCGTTTCTTCCGGCACGGGATGTCAGAGCTGTTGCAGGACATCGAGGTGCGCGATGCGACGATCGTGCTCGACCCGGCGAAAGCACCACCGGTGGAGAAAGTGGTGGAGGGCCAACCGATCACGCTCCCGGCGTTTTTCCCGGATGGCCTCGTGCTCGCCAATATCAATCTGCGCGTGAAATCGAAACCGGAGGATCTTGTCCTCGAAGGTCTCTCGCTCGATTTGAATCCGCGGCAGCCGGGCGAATTGCGCATCGCCAAATTGCAGCTCACGAGCGGGCGACGCTGGACTGCGGTGACGGCCCAAACCAGCTATACGAATCGTAATCTGTTTTTGCGCAATCTCGTCCTCGACGAGAAAACCAATCTAGCCGTCGTCAATCTGGACGCTTCAAAGATCGGCGCGAACCAGCTCGACGTGGCGGTGCAGGGCACCTTTGCGGGAGCGAAGATTAACGGGAGTTTCGCGCTCGGCGAGGAGAAGAAATCGCTTGGAACAAAGATTGATTTCACCGTCGCGGATACGTCGCTCGAGGCGGTGACGGAATATTTTGAGCCGCCGAAATTGGAGGAAGGCCGGATCAAAGCGCCTGAAGTGGACGCGGCGCATCCGGAGCCCTCGAAGTTGCGCGGCAACGTGGAGCGCCTTTCCATCGTCGGCGAAGGCCGGCTCGACCAGCCGAGTTCGTGGAATGGGAAGATCGAGGGCGTGGTGCGTGATTTCGCCAGCGGCGGCCTGGTCTTCGACAGCATCGCGATCGACGTGAAGGCCGCGAATGGCGAGGCGGTCGTGAAGAGTCTCAAGCTGCAGCGCGGTGCGAACACGATCGCGCTGGAAGGCACGGCCGCGTTGCCTGAGCGCACGGAAGAATTCGGACGGGTGCCGGCAACGTTTCAGCTGCGCGCGAATGTGCCGGACCTCGGGTCGCTCACGGCGGAGATGGCGCAACCGATCACGGGCCCGGCGGAAGTGAATGGTCAGATCAGTGTGCGGGACGCGACGGTTCAGGTGGATCTCGTAGCCGCGGCCGGGCCGATCGATTTTGGTTCGGGTTCGGTGCAACGCGCGGTGGTGAAGCTGCGCGCGACGAAGAAGATGCCGCCGCCGATGCCCGACGAAGAAGATGTGGGTGGGGAAACGATTCCGCCGCCGTATTTCGCGAATCTTACGAGCGAGATCGAGCTGGAGGTGACCGAGGTACGCACGGGCGAATACGCGGTGGACTCCGTGACGGCGAAGGTGCGGACGGAAGAGAAGAACGTCTTTCTGCAGGAAGCGTTGGTAAACCGGAAGACGAATCGTTTAACGGCGCGCGGGCGTTACGAATTGCCGCTCGATTTTGCCACCGCGGGCGATCAACCGGGCACGGTGGAGTTCCATCTGGCCGCGCCGGCGGTGAGCGAGTTTTGGGCGAAGGAAGCGGACGCGAAGGCGAAGGGCTCGGTCGAGTTGTATGCGCAGACGGATCTGGGGCCGAAGCTCGGCGGCGGTTATTTCAATCTCTATGCGACCAATCTGGTGGCACAAGGTTTAACCCTGCCCGAAGTGAGCGCGCATGGCACGCTCGCGGGTAACGTGGTTTACCTGAGCGACCTGACCGCGCAGTTAAACAAGAACGATTACGTGCGCGCGTTCGGCAGCGTGGGACTGGATGCGCCGCATCGGTACAGCGGAAAGCTGGAGCTGAGCGTGGCGAACCTGAGCACCTTCGAACCGCTGCTGCGCGCGATGGACAACCAAACCAAGCTGGCCGGCAAACTGGCCGTGAATTGGGAGGGGAGCGGTTCGCTCGCGAACTTGAAGAACACGGGCGATCTCCAGCTTACGCTCGAAAACGGGCGCTACGGGGAACTGGATGAGTTGGAGGCGAAGATCGATGCCAACTACACGCCGCAGGAGTTGAACATCCCGATCGTCTACGTGAAAAGCGACAAGCTGATGTTCCAGGCCATCATGCAGGCGAAGGGCGCCGCGCTGGAAGCGACGAAGGTCCAGATCATCCAGGGCGACGCGAAATTTGCCGACGGCTACGTCGCGATCCCGTTCGTGTGGGAGAATCTCGGAACCGACAAACCGCTCGTCCCGCCTGACGGCAAGGTGTTGATCAATTTCCAGACGCAGAACCTCGACATCGCGAAACTCGCGAAAGATCTCGGCACGACTTCGCCGGTTTCCGGGTCGGCCGATCTGAAGCTCGAAGCCGATGGGACGATCGCGGATTTGCGCGCCACGCTGGATTTGAAGTTCACCGGTTTGCGCTCGGATCAGCTGAAGGGTTTCCAGCCGGCGACGTTCGGCTTGAACGCGCGCCTGGCGAATGATCAACTGCTGGTGGAAGGAAAACTGGAGCAGAATCGGATCGCGCCTGTCGTCCTTAACGCCAGCCTGCCGTTGTCGGTGGAGAAAATTCTGGCCGAAAAGAGCCTCGACGAAAACACGCCGGTGAAGGCGACGGTGCGGATGGACCGGAGCCCGATCAATTTCGTGCGGCAGTTCGTGTCGGCGCTGGAGCGAATCGACGGCACGCTCGCGCTCAATGTCGATGTCGGCGGCACGATCGCGAGTCCCACGTTCGCCGGCGCGGCGGACATGACGATCAACGCGACGCGTTTTTCCAACGCCACGTTGCCCTCGATTTCGAACTTCAACGCGCGTCTCGTCTTCCGCGATAATCGATTGAGCTTCGATCAATTCCGCGGCGAGCTGGCGGGTGGGCCGTTTACGCTTTCGGGGCAAATCACGTTCCCGAAATTAACCGAGCCGAATTTCGATCTCCAGGTCCGCGCCGATGCCATCCTGGTGGCGCGAAGCGATGACCTGACCGCGCGGACGGATGCAAATATCCGCGTCGTGGGTCCGTTTAACAGCGCCGCCGTGACGGGCGAAGTCGCGATCACGAACAGCAAGTTTCTCAAGAACATTGATCTGATTCCGATCGGCGTGCCGGGTCGTCCGCCGCCCGCGCCGGAGCCGCCCGCGGCGACGCCGACGTTATCTTTTCCCGAGCCACCGCTGCGGGACTGGACGTTCGATCTTTCCGTGACGACGAAGGATCCGTTTCTCATTCGCGGCAACCTCGCGAGTGGCGGCGCGATCGTGGACATGAAGGTGACCGGGACGGGCGAAAAGCCGGTGATCAACGGTTCGGTGCGCCTGCAGAATGTGGAGGCGACGTTGCCCTTCAGTCGGCTTGAGATCACGCAGGGCTTTATTTACATCAACCCGGAGGATCCGTTTAATCCGGGGCTGGACTTGCAGGGAGTGTCGTTGATCCGCGACTACACGGTGCGCGTTTATGTTTACGGCACCGTGGATGCGCCGGAAGCGGTCTTTACGAGTGAGCCGCCGTTGCCGCAGGAGGAAATCATTTCGCTCCTGGCCACCGGCACGACGCGGGAGGAGCTGGCGAGCGGCGGCAATGTGCTTGCCGGACGCGCGCTTATGTTGTTAGGACAACAACTCTATCAGAAGGTTTTCAAGAAGGGGAAGTCGGACAACACCAACTCGGTCTTCGACCGCTTGCAGGTGGACGTGGGCGGAGTGGACCCGCGCACCGGACAACAAACCGCGGTGGCGCGTTACCGGGCCACGGACCAGGTGCAGGTCATCGGCGAGATCGGAGTGCAGGGCGATTTTCGCGGAACGGTGAAGTATTTGATTAGATTTCGATGATGAAGCGACGCGCGAACATGGTGAAGAGACAGTGCGTCGCGCTGCTCGTGTTTCTTTTGACTGCGACCTTCGCTTCTGGCGCAACGCGAAATAGAAGCTCCGGGGGTGGTGGCGAAGAAGAAGGCCGAGAAACAGGAGCAGAAGCAGCAGGAAAAAATCGCGCAGGCTTCCAATCTCACCATCACCGGCGCGACGACGTTCAAGGAGGAGGAACTGCGGACGCAGTTGAAGGAGCAGATTACCTCGATCGAGCAACTGGGCTTGACCGCGCCACGGGCGGACGACGCGGCGTTTCTGCTCGAGTTGTTCTATCGGAAGCACGGTTTCCGAGACGCGGAGGTGCGTTACGAGATTTCCGGTGATCGCTTGCAGCTTGATGGTGGACGAGGGCGTGCGCGTGACGGTGGGGAACGTAAACTTTGTCGGAAACGACAGCGTCCCGAGTGACAAGCTTTTCGAATTTTTCATCGGGCCGACGCGCGAGCGTTACGCAAAGACGGACAAGACGCTGCCATTCGTGAAGGGCGACCTCGAGGAAGGCGTTGACCTGGTGCGCCGGCTTTATGTGGCCGAAGGCTATCTGAACGTGATCGTGCAGGCGCCTAACTACCAGTTCACGCGGGATGGCACGCGAGTGGATATCACGATCGCGATCGTGGAGCGACGGCAATATTCCTTCGGTAACGTGCAGTTTACCGGCCGCACCGCCTACGATGCGGAGGAGTTGCAGCAGGAAATCGCGGACATATTGCGCCAGCCCTATACGGAGCGTCATCTGGCGGATATTCCGCGGCGGTTGCAGGCGTGGTACAAGGCGCGCGGACACCACGATGTGAAAGTGGACGCGACCGGCAATCCGGAGGCGGCGAACGACGGCCGCGTACCGGTGCGGGTCGTGATCGCGCCGGGGCCCGTTTATTACTTCGATGGCGCGAGCGTGACCGGATTGAAGCGGTTGCGGCCAGGTTATGTGACGAAGCGTTTCCGGAAGCTAAGCGGAAAGAGATACGATCCGGAAATCGTGGACGAGAAGTTTCGCGAGATGATGAAGACGGGGCTCTTCAGCATCCTGCAGATCAAGCCCGTGCCGACAGACGGCAATCTTTTGCATCTTCAGATCTCGGCCGAGGAAGCAAAGAGCAAGGAGTTCGGGCTTTCGGTCGGCTACGGGACATTCGCCGGGTTTATCGTCGGCGCGTCGTATCGTGATCGGAATCTTTTTGGCTACGGTCGTCCGCTTACCACGTCGGCGGAGTATTCCAGCCGGGGTTACAAGGGTGAGATCGCGTTTGAGGATCCGTATCTCTTCGACACGGAGTTCCACCTGAAGTCCCGGCTCTATGCCCTGACCTACGATTTCGAAGGCTACTCGAAGGATGAAGTCGGGGCACGTTTCGACCTGGAGCGCCAGCTGACGAAGCAATACCGCCTCGGCGCCGTTTTCAGCACGCGGCATGTGGACATCACGAGCGCGTCGATTGCTCCGCAGTTTCTTGGGCGCACTTCATATCTGGTGAACACAGTTGGCTTCACGCAAAGCCTCGACCTGCGCAAGAGCCCGCTGGTTTCGCCACGTGGACTGGCGGTGGACACGACGTTCGACTATGCGAGCGAGGCGATCGGCAGCCAGGTAGAATTCGTCCGCGCGACAGGGCGTGTGAGTTATTACATTCCGTTCTCGCGGGACGACAAGGTGGTGAAGATCAACCCCATCGCGTCGGACGAAGAAGTGCCGGCCTGGGAACGTTGGTTTCGTCGCACCATGCTCTCGTTTGGCGCGCGCGCGGGCGTGATCCAGAGCGTGGGTGGGAGCGGGACGCTGCCGATTGACGAGCGCTTTTACAATGGCGGCGCGAATTCTGTGCGCAGTTTTGCGGAGCGCGAACTGGGCCCGATGGATCGCGGCAACCCGATCGGCGGCGAATTTTTCGGCATCTACAACGTTGAATACAGCTTCCCGGTATACGGCGAATTGCATCTCGCCATCTTCGGCGATGCCGGTAATCTGCTGAGCGATGCGGGCGATTTCGGCTTCCGCGACATGCGCTATGCGGTCGGGCTGGGTCTGCGTTATCAATTGCCGATTGGCCCGTTGCGCATCGATTACGGGGTGAATCCGAACCCGCGGGACGGCGAAGCCTTCGGCGCCTTCCATTTCAGCTTCGGCTTCGCGTTTTAGGCCGCCGCGCAGCCGGTGCGGTGACGACCTTGCGAGCGCGGAGCGTCGAACCTATATTCCGAGGGCGCGACCGCCACGGTGGCGCATTCCTCCCACGCGAAAGAAAAACCTTATGAGCACGACCATTGTTGAACCGCAGAAGAAAAGCAGCGTCGCCGATCGGATGAAGGCGGAGCACCAGCCGGAGGCGGATTTTTTACCGCTGCAGGGGACTGACTACGTCGAGTTCTATGTCGGGAACGCGAAGCAGGCGGCCCATTTTTACAAAACGGCGTTCGGTTTCCAGAGCCTCGCCTATGCCGGGCCGGAGACCGGCGTGAGGGATCGCGTCAGCTACGTCATCCGACAGAATAAATTGACCTTGATGCTGACGACGCCGTTGCGGTCGAAGGGTCCGATCGCGGATCACATCTACAAACACGGCGATGGGGTGAAAGTGCTGGCCTTGAAGGTGAAGGATGCGACCTCGGCCTGGCAGGAAACGACGAAACGCGGCGGCAAGAGCTACCTGGAGCCGACCGTGCTCTCGGATGACGACGGCCGCGTGGTCATGAGCGGTATCCATACCTACGGGGAGACGGTGCATCTCTTCATCGAGCGCGAAGATTACAACGGCGCCTTCATGCCGGGCTTTCGCAAGTGGGAGTCGAATTACAATCCGCCGGAGACGGGGCTGATGTACGTCGATCATTGCGTGGGCAATGTCGGCTGGAACCAGATGAATCCGTGGGTGAAATTTTACGAGGATGTGATGGGCTTCCGCAACATCCTCTCCTTCGACGACAAGGACATCTCGACGGAATATTCGGCGCTCATGAGCAAGGTGATGAGCAATGGGAACGGCTTCGTGAAGTTTCCGATCAACGAACCGGCGGAAGGGAAAAAGAAGTCGCAGGTGGAGGAGTATCTCGATTTTTACGACGGCGAAGGCGTGCAGCATTGCGCGCTGGCGACGAACGACATCGTGAAGACGGTGTCGGATTTGCAGAGCCGCGGGGTGGAGTTTCTGAACATTCCGGCGAGCTACTACGAGACGGTGCTCGATCGCGTGGGCAAGATCGATGAAGACCTCGAGCCGTTGCAGAAGCTCGGGATTCTGATCGATCGCGACGAAGAAGGCTACCTGCTCCAGATCTTCACCAAGCCGGTGGAAGATCGGCCGACGTTATTTTTCGAGATCATTCAGCGCAAAGGCGCGAAGAGTTTCGGGAAAGGAAATTTCAAGGCGCTTTTCGAGGCGCTGGAGAAAGAGCAGGACGCGCGAGGGAATCTGTAATCACGGTCGTCATGTTGAGCGCAGCGAGGCATTGTTTTCCGCCGCCAGATGCGTTGAAATAATCAGAGATCCTTCGACTTCGCTCAGGATGACAGGGTAAAAAGAAGAGGAGAACATGCCGCAATATCAAAAGCTCGGGGACATCCCGCGGAAACATCACATCTGGTTCCACCGCAACGGTGCGGGACCGGGTTACAAGAACGAGGGCATCTACTACGAGCACGTGATCACGACCGAGGGCTTCAACGAAGCCTACTCGATCATGTATCACCTGCGCCCGCCGACGCGGGTGCGCAGTGTGGAGCTGTTGAAGTGTGAGGAGCTGAAGAAGGTGACGGATGCGCCGCTGCGTCATCATCACTTGAAGGCGGCGAATGTGCCACGGAAAGGCGATCTCTACACCGGCCGCATCCCGATGCTCTTCAATCAGGACATGATCGCCTATCGGCAGAAACCGGCAAAGGCGTACGGCGAATATGAGTACTACCGCAACGGCGGCGCCGATGAGATTATCTTTGTTTTTCACGGCGCCGGCACCCTGGAGTCGCCCTTCGGCAAGCTGCGTTATCGCGCGGAGGATTATATCGTCATCCCGCGCGGCATCACCTACCGGCTCGTGCCGGACAAAATCGAAGAGGAAGATTATCTCATCCTCGAATCCACCGGGCCGGTGCGAATTCCGGAGCGGTATCTGAATCACCAAGGCCAGATCCGCATGGGCTCGCCCTACTCGGAGCGCGATTTTCATGGCCCGACGGAAACGCTGGTCGTCGACAAGGATGAAGACATCGCCGTGCTCGTAAAAGATGGCCCGCGCTGGACGCGGGTGGTGCACGCGCATCATCCTTTCGATGTCGTGGGCTGGGATGGCTACGTTTATCCGTTCACCTTTAACGCGCAGGATTTCGAGCCAATCACCGGCACAGTGCATCAACCGCCGCCGATTCATCAGACGTTTGAGATCCGCGGTTACGTGGTTTGCACGTTCGCGCCGCGGTTGCTCGATTACCATCCGGAAGCGGTCAAGATTCCGTGGGTGCACGACAACGTCGAAGCGGATGAAGTGCTCTTCTACGTCCGGGGCAACTTCGGTTCCCGGAAAGGCATCGAAGCCGGCTCCATGACGCTCCACCCGCGCGGCATTCCCCACGGGCCGCATCCGGGCACGATCATCGCGAGCAAGGATGCCACGCGCACGGAAGAACTCGCGGTCATGTTCGACACTGAGCACACGCTCGAGCTGACCGAACAAGCCGTGGCGCTGGACGACGAAAAATATCCGCTGAGCTGGCTGGATTGATCCCAAGGAGAGGCGCGCCTTTCCTTGTGCATGCGGCCGCGCGAAGTCTGTTATCCGTCATGGGTAATAAACTCAAGGTTGTTGTGTTGAGTTTCGTTTTCGCGGTTTCAATCCCCGTGCCAGCGGGCGCGCAAGGCGGCGGCACCTGGCAATCGCTCGCCCTTCTGCCGAGCTCCCGGCAGGAACTGGCGAGCGCGGTTTTGGACGGCAAGATTTACGTTCTCGGCGGTTACGACGGAAACGGAGCTTCCACCGCCACGATGGAAGTTTACAATCCCGCCACGGATACGTGGAGCGCGGCAGCGAACTTGCCTTTTGCGGTCAATCACGGCAGCGCGGCGGTCGCGGCGGGCAAGCTCTATAGCTTCGGCGCCAGCGGCAGACGCGTCTTCGCTTATCAACCAGCGAGTGATTCGTGGACGGAAGTGGCGTCGATGAACTTCCAGCACGGTGCCACTGCCGCCGCCGCCGTCTTTAACGATAAGATCTACGTCGCCGGCGGACTTCAGGGTAGTGCAAGCACTGGCGCGCTGGAAGTCTACGATCCCGCCACCAACACCTGGACGAACCTTCCCCACATGTCCGTGCCGCGGAACCACACCGGCGGCGCGTTTCTCAACGGCAAATTCTACGTTGTGGGCGGGCGCGGCGGTCCCGGCGCGACGACCGCGCTCGAAGTCTACGATCCCGCGACGAATTCCTGGTCGACCCGGGCACCGATGTTGACCGGACGTTCCGGTATCGGCGTCGCGGCGGCGAACGGCGAGCTTTGGGTTTTCGGCGGTGAGCTCCCCGGCTTACGCCCCGAAGTGGAAGCGTACAATCCCGCGACGAACACCTGGCGCAGCCTCCCGCCCATGCCGAGGCCACGTCACGGCATCTGGGCTTCGGTTATTGGCAATCGAATTTACCTGGCCGGCGGCGGCGAGGTGGAAGGCTTCGGCGCCTCGAGTGTGCACGATGTTTTCATCGTCGATCGCAAATCGACCTTTGCGAACATCTCCACGCGCCTCCGGGTGGAGCCGGGGGATAACGTCCTCATCGGCGGTTTTATCGTGACGGGCAATGGGTCAAAACGAATCCTCGTCCGCGCCCCCGGTCCCTCCGTGCCGGTCGCGGGTCCGCTGGCCGACCCCGTGCTCGAACTCTACAACGGCGCCGGCCAGCTCGTGGCCGTAAACGATAATTGGCAGGACGCGCCTAACCGACAGGAGATCATCGATTCCACCCTCGCGCCGCTACAGCCGACCGAGCCCGCCATCCTCACGCGTGTCCTGCCCGGCAGCCACACCGCGGTGGTGCGCGGGGCGAATGGATCGAGCGGAGTCGCGCTCGTGGAAGTGTACGATCTCGAAGCGGGTTCCGATTCGCAGCTCGCGAATATCTCGACCCGCGGTCTCGTGCAAACCGGCGACAACGTGCTCATCGGTGGACTGATTTTAACCGGTACCGATCCGCGGCGCGTCATCGTGCGCGCGATCGGGCCGTCTCTGCCAGTGAGCGGCGCGCTGGCTGATCCGAGGCTGGAATTGCGCGATGGCAACGGAGCGCTGCTGGCGACGAACGATAATTGGCGCAGCCATCAGGAAGGGGAAATCATTGCGACCCATGTCCCGCCGTCGAACAATCTGGAAGCGGCCATCGTGCGAACGCTGCCGCCCGGGGCCTACACCGCGATCGTGCGCGGCACCGGAGAATCCACCGGCGTCGCTTTGGTGGAAGGCTTCGCGCTGGATTAACCAAGGAGGGGCGCTCTTTCAGGCCGCCCCGGTTGCCAGCTGAAAACGCGGCGACCTGGAGAGCGCCACTCCTTGTGCCTTTGCGCAACGCCGCTAGTTTCGCCCATGCGTGATGGCGATTCGAATCTTGAAATCAGCGAACGATTGACGCGTCCGGCGAATCGGATGGACGGCTCACATTTGGAAACGCTAACCAACGCGTTCCACGAAATCCTCGAAGCCATCGGCGAAGATCCGCAGCGGCAGGGCTTGCTCAAGACGCCAGCGCGCGCGGCGCGCGCCTTCGAGTTCATTACCCAGGGTTACCAGCAAAGCGTGGAAGAGATCGTGAACGACGCGATCTTCGATTCGGAGGCGAGCGAGATCGTGCTCGTGAAGGACATCGAACTTTACTCGATGTGCGAACATCACTTGTTGCCGTTTATCGGCAAAGCGCACGTCGCTTATATCCCGAACGGCAAAGTCATCGGCCTCTCGAAAGTCGCGCGTATTGTGGACGTCTTTGCGCGGCGGCTGCAGATTCAGGAGCAGCTGACGACGCAGGTGGCGGACGCGATCATGGAGACGTTGCATCCGAACGGCGTCGCGGTGGTGATCGAGGCCAAGCATCTGTGCATGATGATGCGCGGGGTGGAGAAGCAGAACTCCATCATGACCACGTCGTGTCTACTCGGCTCTTTCAAAGAAGACGCGCGCACGCGCTCCGAATTTCTCTCGCTCTTGCGATAACCAGACGGGCGTCATGTTCCTGACGGTCAGCAAACGCCTGGAGTTTTCCGCTTCGCGTCGGCTTTTCGTTCCGGATTGGGACGCGGAGCGGAATGAGCGCGCCTTCGGCGCGGAAACGAGCGCGCGCCATGGCGCGGGTCGAAACTACGTGGCGTGGTTTGCTTTCACCGGCGCGACGGACCCGGCGACCGGCATGCTGATGAACATCAGCGAAATTAAACAACGCGCTGGGGCGGTGATCGACGATCGCTACGACCACAGATTTTTGAATGAGGACAACGCGGACTTCGCGAGTGTGGTCCCGACCGCGGAGAATGTGGCGCGGCAGCTCGTGCGCGATGTGGCGCCGCTCTTCCGCGATTCGGGCGCGGAATTGAGCGCAGTGCATCTGGAGGAAACGTCACAACGCAGCGCAACCGCCTATGCGGATGGAAGGGTGGACGCGAATTATGAGTTCCGTTTTTCCGCAGCGCGGCAAACGATGTCACCGCACTTGTCGGAGAAAGAGAACGCCCAACTCTTTGGCGCGGCGGCGTCGCCGGCCGGGCATGGCCACGAGTATCGCGTGCGACTCACATTAGAGGGCAATGAAAAGGCGGCGCCGAATGCGGAGGTGCAAGCGTGCGTGGACTCACTTCTCGCTGAGCTTGATCATCGACATCTGAATGCTGAGGTTTCCGGCCTGGCGGGACGACCGATGACGACGGAAGTCATCGCGCAATACATCTTCGAGCGCGCCAGCGTCTCACTTCCACTGACGCGGGTTCGGTTGCACGAACGGGCGGATTTTTTTGCGGAGTATCATGCCTCCGGCGAACGACTGCTCGGGATGCAGATGCCGTTCAGCGCGGTGCATCGGTTGCAGAGCTATGAGCATTCGCCCGAGCAAAACACGGCGATGTACGGGAAGTGCAACAACCCGCGCGGCCACGGCCATCTTTACGTAAGTGAGGCGACAATCGGGGGCGCGTTCGATGAACGCAGCGGGACGATGTGCAACTTCACGGAGTTTCGAGACGCGCTCCGCGAAGCGGTGTCGGCCTGGGATAATCGTCATCTCGATCTAGAGACGGAAGAATTTAAAAACCGCCCGTCCACGGGAGAGAACATCGTGCAGACGCTGTGGGAAAAAATGAATCCACTCTTGTGGAATCGTCTGCAACGGCTGCGGCTCTGGGAAACGGCAAACAACCGTTTCACTTTGCGCAAGCTCCCGAATCGCTCGAGTTGAGTTTCCCGAAGCCGGGAAGGATCGGTCCCAATCTCGGAGCCGATCGGCGGTCTTCTCGGGCGACGTAGAAGTCGTAACCGACACGCAAACCGTTCCTTACGTGGTTTCCCTTTGCACGGCACGAGCCTTGCAAAGAATTGGTCGATGCGAGCAATCTCTCTCCTATTTTTTGCCAGTGCCCTGCTGGCACGAGCGCAGGAAGATCCAGCCGGACGATGGGAAGGAACGTTGCAAATTCCGGGCCGCGAGCTGCCGATCATCGTCGATCTCGTGCCAGATGACGCCGGAGCTTGGAACGGTTCCATCATCATTTCTGGCCTGGGCGTCTCCGGCGCCGCGCTTTCCGATATCACGCGCAAGGACGACGAGTTCAGCTTTTCGATCAAGACCGCGCTGGCGGATCCAAAGAGCGGACCCGCGAAGTTCAACGCCCGTCTCGCGGCCGATGGAAAGATGGCGGGCGAATGCACGCAGGCCGGAAATCGCGCGCCGTTTAGTTTGACGAAGATCGGCCCTCCGCAGGTCGCGGCGGCGCCGCGCAGCACGGCGATCGCGAAGAAGCTCGAGGGCGAATGGAAAGGGGGCTACGAGCTCTTCGGTTATCCGCGCAAGGTAACGATTAAACTTCAGAATCGCGGGGCCGATGGAGCGACGGCCGACTTTCTGATCGTCGGGAAAAAGGAAAACCATCTCCCGGTCGATCTCGTGACGCAGGAAGGAGACTTCATCGAGATCCATTCGCACGAAACCGGACTCAGCTTCGAAGGGCGGGTGGGGAAGGATGAAATCAGGGGCATGGTTTTACAGGGACCGCTCGAAATTCCGGTCACGATGAAACGAGCAAACTAGTTCCCGCCTATGAAAATCGTTCTCTTTCTTTTCGCGTTCGGCCTTGCCACTTCGCTCGAAGCGCAATCCATGTTCCGCGGCGATGCGGCGCACACCGGCCTCTACGCCGGCCCCGCCCCGCGGGAATTCCATCGCGTGAAATGGAAGTTTCCCACCGGCAGTCGGGTCGTTGGTTCGCCCATCATCCTGGAGAAGGTCGTCTACTTTGGAAGCGACGACGGGAACGTTTACGCGGTCGATGCAGAAAGCGGGCGGCAGATTTGGAAAACGACGACGCGTGGTCCCGTGCCGAGCTACGCCGGCGATTGCGAACGGCATCCTCTACGTCGGGAGTTACGACGGGAAGTTCTACGCGCTCAACGCGGAGACGGGCGCGGTGAAATGGAAATTCGCGACCGAAGGCGAGCGACGTTTCGAGGCCAGGGGCCTACACGGCATGCAACCGAAAACGCAAACGATCGCCGACCCGTTCGACATCTATCTTTCCAGTCCGGTCGTGGGGCAGGGGAAGGTTTATTTTGGAAGTGGCGACGGCAATCTCTACGCGCTCGATGCGACGACGGGTGAGTTGAGTTGGAAATTTAAGACGGGCGATGTCATCCACGCTTCGCCGGCCCTGGTCGATGGAGTTTTATTTGTCGGCAGTTGGGACAGTTACTTCTACGCGGTGGACGCTGCGACCGGGAAAGAGAAATGGCGCTTTCACGCGGGCGAAGATCCGTTGATTCACAACCAGCAGGGTTTTCAATCCTCGGCCGCGGTGGTCGGCGGTGTGGTCTACGTCGGTTGCCGCGACGCGCAGCTCTACGCCCTCGATGCGGCCACCGGGAAAGAGAAATGGAAGTTCGATAACCAACTGAGCTGGGTCATCACTTCGCCGGCGGTGCACGATGGGAAGGTGATCTTTGCCACTTCCGACACCGCGTTGATTCACGTGGTGGAAGCGGCGACCGGGAAACCGATCTACCAACAGGACGGCAAGGCTTACATCTTCGCCTCGCCCGCGGTGGCGGATGGCGTGGTCTTCATCGGCGTGCTCAACGGCACGCTCGAGGCGCGCGATTTGAAGACCGGTGCGCTCCTCTGGGATTTTCAAACGGAGGCGTCGCAGGAGAACAAGGGCTGGGTTCTCACATCCGAGCGCCGCTTCAACAATCCGATGCTCTTTTTCGATAACTGGCGCGAAGCACCGCTTCTCGCGCAGGATCGGCAAACCAGCGTGGGCTCAATTTTCTCTTCGCCGTTGATCGCGGACGGCGTCGTCTATTTCGGCAGCACCGACGGCTCCCTCTACGCGCTCGAATAATCTAGGCCGCCGCCGTGCCATAACGCTCAGCCGAACGTGCGCGCGCCTTGGCGGCTTCCACCTCACGATCGCGGGGCGGAGCGTTGGTCACGAGCGAAGCGAGCAGCTCGCACGCAGCTTCGGTTACCTTCTCGACGGCGCGCGCAAAAGCCTCTTCGTTCGCGTGCGAAGGTTTGCTGAATCCGCTCAGCTTGCGCACGAACTGCAACGCGGAGGCGTGAATCTCGTCCTCGGTCGCGGGTGGCGCGAAGTTGTGCAGTGTTTTGATATTCCGACACATGCCAAAACGTCCTCATCCGCTGCCGAAACGCAAGGCGCTGCTACATTCCGCGATGCCTGATGAGAGAAGCGTAGCCGTGCTGCGAGCCGCGGCGGAATTGCGCGGTGCGGTGAGCGCGTTGCGTCACGCCGCGCCGGTCGCGTTAACCTACAATCCGCTCGAGTATGCGTGGGCCGCCCACGAAATGTATGTGCGACGTTACGCACGAACGCGGAAGCGCGTCGTCTTTCTCGGCATGAATCCGGGGCCGTTTGGCATGGCGCAAACCGGGGTCCCGTTTGGCGAGGTCGCGGCGGTGCGGGATTGGCTGGGTATCGCGGCGGGGATCGGAAAGCCGGCACGCGAACATCTCAAGCGACCGATCACTGGCTTCGCTTGCGCGCGCAGCGAGATCAGTGGGCAACGCTTGTGGGGACTTTTCTCGCAGCGGTTTGGGACCGCGGACAAATTTTTCGCCGAGCATTTTGTCCTCAACTACTGCCCTCTCGTCTTCATGGAAGCGAGTGGGGCCAATCGGACGCCAGAGAAGTTGCCGGCGGCGGAGAAGGACGCGCTCTTCCGCGCCTGCGACCAACATTTGCGCGCCGTCGTCCAAGCGCTCGATCCCGAGTGGGTGATCGGGATTGGCCAGTTCGCTGCCACCCGTGCGCAGGAAGTTTTTCCCGATGGAAAGCCGACGGTGGGCCGCATTCTCCATCCCAGTCCTGCGAGTCCCGCGGCGAACCGCGACTGGGCGGGCGTGGCCGAGCGCGAGCTGAAACAGCTTGGCGTCTGGTCACCGTGAGACGTCACGACTTCGCGGCAACGCGCTGAAACGTCTGATGATTCCCCGGCTTCCAGCTCTTCCCGCCATCCTCCGTGTATTCCATTTTCGATTCGAAGGCATCCGGCGAGCATTGAACCGCGTGAAGCGCGACTGTCATGTCCCGCCTTCGTGAACCAAAGTGTGACGGCGGTGGAACACCACCGTCAACACGCTTAGCGTGCGCGACCCAGAGAAGATGGGGTACGCGCCAATGCCGCGTCGCTGGTCAAGATTTGGACACTGGCCACAATTCAGTGGCTCCCGCCTTTCCCAATCGAAGCCGAAATTTTCTTCGCGCCCGCTCTGGCGTCCTTTGCAGGCTTGATGTCCTTCAGCTGGACAGCGCGTTTCGACCGGTCTTTTTGTTTGGTTGATTTGTTTTTCATGGTTTTGCTTTTTTGTCTTGTTTGCCCTGACGAGAACACGATGAGCGACGGCGGACACGGACGCTCGTCGCTCGCAGTGAAAGGGAAGGAGCCATCTCAAAAGTGAATCGCAAGGCGGGTCCGCCGTTCGCTGTATCGCCTCGTTAGATGTGGCGGATTCACATACGAAGTGCAACACGGACGACGTGTGGAGGAAAGGAAAAAAGAAGGCTTTGGAAAGGGAAGAAATCTGGCCGGAAGGTGGGGATGATGTATTGCACCTTGGTGGAGAAGAGCGCAGTGTGTTGGTGGCCTTGCGGCGAGTGGGGCTGAAGCCGGCGGGGCTAATCCAACGTCAACAAGTTGCTGGCGGCCGGAGAAGGACGCGCTCTTTCGCGCCTGCGACCAACATTTGCGCGCCGAGGTCAAGGAGCTTGATCCCAAATGGGTGATCGGGATTGGCCAGTTCGCTGCCACCCGTGCGCAGGAAGTTTTTCCCGATGGAAAGCCGACAGTAGGCCGCGTTCTCCATCCCAGTCCCGCGAGTCCCGCGGCGAATCGCGATTGGGCTGGGATCGTTGCGAACGAGCTGGAACGGTATGGCGTCTGGACGCGTTAAGAGAATTCACGGCTTCGTCGCAGCGCGCCGAAACATCTGGTGATTCCCCGGTTTCCACGTCTTCCCGCCATCCGACGTGTGTTCCATTTTTGATTCGAAGGCATCCGGCGAAACGTTGAAGCGCGTGAAGCGCAATCGTCCGGTGCCGCCGTCGGTCGTTTTGAACTCTTGCGAGAGACGTTCCTCGCCGCCGAGAGGCCCGGTCATGGTCCAGAGCGCGCCGTCAGCGCCCACCGACACCATCTCGATCAGCTTCTTCTTTTCGTTGATGTAGAAAAGAATTCCCGACGCCTGCTTTAACTCCGGGATCTCACTCTTTCCCGTCACCACGCGATCCGGCACGATCCAGGAAAATTCGTAAGTTCCCTGCGCAGACTTCGCCACCGCCCCGTCCTCCTTCAGGAATTCGGTGACCACATTCCATTTTCCGATCGCGCTCTGTAACTGCTCGACGGAATGCCGCAGGGCGTTCTCATCGGTCCCGGTGTCCCCTCGCGCCAAGGCGGAACTCATTACAAGCGCGAGGTTGATGATGGTAAAGCCGAGCTGGTTGCTCATGCGAACATCGTTGGCAGTCGCGCACGGAAAGACAAGCCCGGAGGCGGCGCCCCCGTCCCACGATCAAATCTTGCGCGAATCGTAGGCCCAATGCAGCAAGGCTTGCCGTTGTTTCGGTCGGCAGGTGAAATCGCGATGCGCGCAGTTCTTTTTTAATTGCGCGATGTGTCGCCGCACCGCGCACCAGCGTTTGATCTGGCGCAAATCATCTTCGCAACGACGACCGGAATAATATCGGCAATACCACTGGAACCATCCGCGCGGATCCTCTTCGTAAATCCACCCCTTCTCGCGCCAGACCGCGAGCGGTTGCGAAGCATTCACGCCGAAGAAGTTTAACGACGCTTCATGCCGCTCCGGGCAAAGTTTCGCCTGCTTGAACCAGCTTGCGGGAAATTCCTCGATGCAGTCAGTCAGGTAGCGCCCGCCGAAAACGCCGAGCGCCAGCATCTC
>CAVYMO010000002.1:0-321038 GCA_963769625.1 uncultured Verrucomicrobiae bacterium
CGATCTTCTTCGCGATGGCGATCATCATCCTCGCGTTCGTTCCGGTCTTCGCGCTCACCGGTCAGGAAGGGAAACTTTTCCATCCGCTCGCGTTCACCAAGACCTTCGCGATGGTCGGCTCGACCTTGCTCGCGGTCACGATCGTGCCGGTGCTTTGCACCTGGCTGGTGCGCGGGCCGTTTCATTCGGAAGATCGCAACGTCGTCATGCGTTTCCTGCTGCGGCTTTACGACCCGGCGCTGTCGTTCGCATTGCGCCGGCAGGGGACGGTGCTCCTAGGCGCAGCGGTGCTTCTGCTTCTCGCGGCGCTGCTGGCGTTTGGACTGCCGGCGGGGATCAATCGCCTGCTGAGTTTTGCGCCGCCGTTGCAGCGGCTAACCGCGGGCATGGGCAAGGAATTCATGCCGCCGCTGGATGAAGGCAGCCTGCTCTTGATGCCGACGTTTGTCCCGGCGACGGCGATGACGGAAGTGAAACGCGTGATGGCCTGGCAGGACCGCGTCTTGAGCCAGACGCCGGAGGTCGCGTCCGTGGCCGGGAAGCTCGGCCGCGCTGAGACCGCGACCGACCCTGCGCCGACGGAGATGATCGAAACGACGATCATGTTGAAGCCCCGGAGCGAATGGCGCGCGGGCATGACCAAGCAAAAATTAGTCGACGAACTGACGGAGAAATTGCGGCAGGTCCCCGGCGCGGTGCCGGGATTTTTGCAGCCGATCGAGAATCGCGTGCTCATGACTTCCACCGGCATCCGCGCGCAGCTCGGCGTGAAAATTTTAGGCGACGATCTCGACGCCTTGCAGGCGAAAGCGTTCGAAGTCGAGCGCGTGATGCAGGAAGTGACCGGCGCGGCCGGGATCGCGGCCAGCCGGGTGCAGGGCAAGCCGTTCATCGAGGTGGCAGTGAACCGCGAGGCGATGGCGCGCTACGGCCTCCAGGCGAAGGACGTCCTCGACACGGTGGAGATCGGCCTCGGCGGCAAGAATGTCGGCATGACGATCGAGGGCCGCGCGCGTTACCCGATCCAGGTGCGGTTCGAACGGAGCGAGCGCGAAGACCTGACGCGGCTTAAAGAACGTGCTCGTCTCGGCGCCGAACGGGAAGGTCATCCCGCTCGGCCAGGTGGCAGAAATCAAGCGCGTGGAGGGACCGGCTGAGATCGCGAGCGAGAACGGCAGGCTGCGCGTTTTCGTGCAGGCGAACGTGCAGAATCGCGACCTCGGCGGTTTCGTTGAGGAAGTGAAAGAGCGGATCAACCGCGACATCGTCCCGTCGTTACCGGCGGGGATGACGATCGAATACAGCGGCGAATTTGAGAACCAAATCCGCGCTGGGAAGACGTTGCGGCTGATCGTGCCCGCGGTGCTCTTCATCATCTTCATCCTGCTCTACATCGTGTATCGCAGCGCGCGCGAAGCGGCCCACGTCATCCTGGCAGTGCCGTTCGCGCTCAGCGGCGGCGTTTTCCTGCAATATCTGATGGGCTACAACTTCAGCGTCGCGGTTTGGGTCGGATACATCGCGCTTTTCGGCACGGCCATTCAAACGGGCGTGGTGATGGTGGTTTACCTGGAGGAAGCGGTCCAGCGACGGCGCGCGCAACTCGGCGCCGCGTTTAGTTACGCCGACCTGGTCGACGCGGTGAAGGAAGGCGCGCGGCTGCGTTTGCGGCCGAAGGTGATGACGGTGGCGACGATCGTGGCCAGCTTGCTGCCGATTATGTGGAGCACGCG
This sequence comes from uncultured Verrucomicrobiae bacterium, assembly GCA_963769625.1. GTDB lineage: Bacteria > Verrucomicrobiota > Verrucomicrobiia > Chthoniobacterales > UBA10450 > JACCTI01. The sequence goes on from CAVYMO010000002.1 coordinate 1,734, forward strand.
CACGGGCGCGGAAGTGATGAAGCCGCTCGCCACCCCGGTGATCGGCGGGATGATCAGCAGCTTGCTGCATATCCTGATCGTGACGCCGGCGATTTTCCTCTGGCTGCATTCCCGGCGCCTGGGCGCGCCCAGCGCGGACGACGACACGGAGGTCGGCTAACGATGCAGGCGGATATGTTTCGCGAATATTGCCTGGGAAAACCGGGCGCGACGGAGGAAACGCCGTTTGGGCCGGAGCATCTCGTCTTCAAGGTCGGCGGCAAGATGTTTGCCCTGCTCGGTTATGAGGAGGTGCCGGTGACGGCGAATCTGAAGTGCGACCCGGATCGCGCACTCGAGTTGCGCGATCGCTATGAGCAGGTGCGGCCGGGTTACCACATGAACAAGCGCCACTGGAATACGGTGGAGATCGGTGGCGGGCTGCCGGACGCGGAAGTGCGGCAAATGATCGACCACTCGTATGCACTGGTGGTCGCAGGTTTGCCCAAGGCAACGCGCGCGAAGCTGACTTAGGGTCGGTGGCCGTAGCTCAGTGCGCGCGTGACTTTCCATGTCTCGCCGGTTTTCTGCCAGATGTTCGTGAAACCGAAAGTCCCGCAATCGGCCTTCCCGTTCTCTTCGTGGCAGAAGCGATGCGAGCCGATCTGGATGGCGCCGTAATCCTTGATCGGATACACGACCACGCTTCCGGGGATGAGATCGCGGCGAATGTCCGGCGTGTTGGCGAAAAGTTTTTCGAAGTTGGTTTTCGTTTCCTCGAATCGGGTAACGCCGCCCGTGTCATGGAAAAACTCAAGATCGGCATCGAAGTGCGCCATGAGGGCGGTGGTGTCGTGCCGGTTGAAGGCGTCAAAGAGTGCGGCATCGGCCCGGAGAATCACGTCCGACAAGGATGCTGGGCCGGGTTGCTGATTAGCCCGCAAGAAGCCCGGGCCGATGAGGAGCGAGAGGACGAGAACGGCGGAATGATGGCGTGCTTCATGAGAAATGCTAAAGCGGGCGCGTTTCCACTTCGCCGATCTCCAGCTGCAGAGCCTCGCGGGCGACGCGGAGGAAGGCATCGGGTGGATCGGTGAGCGCGACCTGGAGGGCGGCCTGGTTGTTCTCTCCAGCTTGCAGGTGTTCGGAAGCAAGGAGGTCGCGCACGGCGAGGGCGCAGTTCTCGGCGGAATCCACGAGCGTGACGGCGTCGCCTAACAAACGGCTGATGGCCGGACGCAGGAGCGGATAATGGGTGCAGCCGAGGACGAGGGTGTCGATGCCGTCGTCGAGCATGGGCTGCAGATATTGCAGGAGAATCTGGTCGGTGATTTTGCTTTCGAGCCAGCCTTCTTCGATGAGCGGGACGAGAAGCGGGCAGGCGCGGGCGACGACGCGGACCTCGGGATGCAATTCCTGGATGGCGCGTTCGTAGGCGCCGCTCTTGATCGTGGCGCGGGTGCCGATGACGCCGATGTGGCCGTTGCGCGTCGCGCTGGCGGCGGCTTGCGCGCCGGGGGCGATGACGCCGGTGACGGTGATGGGCAGGCGCTCCTCGAGGACGGGCAGCGCCAGAGCGGAGGCGGTGTTGCAGGCGACGACGATGGTCTTGGCGTCGCGCGCGAGTAGAAGTGAGGCGATCTCGAGGCTGTAACGCTGGACAGTGGTGGCGCTTTTGCCGCCGTAGGGCACGCGGGCGGTGTCGCCGAGGTATTGAATGGATTCGTTAGGCAACAACTTGCGCAAGGCACTGACGACGGTGAGACCGCCGATGCCGGAATCGAAGACGCCGATGGGGCGAGGGTCGCTGGTCAGATTTCTTATTCGCCGGCATTGATGGAAGCGGAGGGAGCTTGCGGCGGCGGAGGCTCGGCAGGCGGCGCGCGCGTCGAGCGGTTCGGTGATGGGACGATCGTGCGGGCGGGAGATTGGCGCGGACGAGGGCGAAGGTGGTGTTGCCGGAGCGAAGGTTGACGGCGGCGTCGTAGCTTTGCACGCCTTGCGCGATGGCGGTCGCCGAGTTGCTGGCGATACTGCGCGGTGGCGATGCGGCGGCCTTCGGCGGGATCGTTGAGGAAACCGGCTTCGAGCAGGACGCCGGGAATGCGAAGGTGGCGCAGGACCTTGAAGCGCGCGTGGCGCACGCCGCGATCGTAGGGTCGCGCGTGGGAGAGGACGGCGGCGTGGATGGCGGCGGTGAGAGTGATGTTGTGGTCGTCCTGGGCGTTGCCTGCATCCGTATCGGATTCGCCGTTGTCGGTCTCGTGACACTTCGCCGGAGGTGGCGGCGTTGGAGGGCGCGCCCGGCGGAGCGAGACGGTAGCTTTCGACGCCGTTGCCGCCGCTGCCCGGCGTTGAAGTGAATGCTGACGAAGACGGCGTTGGGGAAACGGTTCGCGAAGGCGATGCGATCGTCGAGGGAGATGCCGGTATCGTCGGCGCGCGTCATCTCGACTTTGTAGCCGGCCTGAAGCAGGAGTTCGCGCGCGCGCGCAAGGCGACTTCGAGGGTGAAGTGTTTTTCGTTGCCCCAGCGATTGGCGGTGCCGCTGTCGGTGCCGCCGTGGCCGGGATCGAGGACGACGGTCTCGACCTTCTGCGTGGGCTCGATGCGGCTGGGGCGGAGGATGGGCTCGATTAATTTGCCGACATCGAAGGCGGAGACGAGCTGACCTTCGGCCTGTTCGCGGAGCGGGAAATGGGTGAAAAAGCGGACGCCGTTGATGTAGAGTTCGCTCGTGCCGACCTGGGCGCGGATGGCGCGTTGCGGGCTGCGGAGCGAGATGGTGCGGTGGGCGTGGCTGTATTCGCCGAATTGGTAAAACTCGGCCACGTTGGCGAAGGAAACGTAATCGCGATCGTCGCGCGCGGATGACTTTCCACTCCGTGGCGAAGGCGGTGGACGCGAGAAGGCCAGGCGCCGGCAAGCGAGTGGAGAAGCGTCCGGAGTTCCATCGGAACGGGGAAGCTGGCTGCGCCCGCGGAGCGCTGCAAGTAGAGGGAGGCACAACCTTTCGTTTTGCATTCGGGGCGGTCGCTTCGATGATTCTGCCCCGTGGCCGAATTGCCGAAGACTTACGACCCCGCCGCCGTCGAGCCGAAGTGGTATGCCCACTGGCTGGAGCGCGGGGATTATCATGCGGACGCGAGTTCGACGAAGCCCGCGTTCTCGATTGTCATTCCGCCGCCGAATATCACGGGCGTGCTCACGCTGGGGCATGTCTTGAACAATACGATCCAGGATATCCTGGCGCGACGGGCGCGGATGACTCGGACATGAGGTGCTGTGGCTGCCGGGGACCGATCACGCGGGCGTGGCGACGCAGACGGCGGTGGAGAAGCATCTGTCGAAGACGGAGAAGAAGAAGCGGCAGGATTACGGGCGCGAGGAATTCCTGCGGCGGGTGGTGGAATGGCAGGACAAGCACGGCGGGATCATCATCGAGCAGTTGAAGCGGCTGGGGTGCTCGTGCGATTGGGCGCGGCAGCGCTACACCTTCGACGCGGATTATGTGCGCGCGGTGCAGCAGGTGTTTGTGGATCTGCACGCGAAGGGGCTGATCTATCGCGGGAAACGGATGATCAATTGGGATCCGGCGGCGCAGACGGCGCTCTCGGATGAGGAAGTGATCCCGACGAAGCAGAAGAGCGTGCTCTATTATGTGCGCTACGAAATCGTGGAGCAGCCCGGGCGTTTCCTGGAAGTGGCGACGACGCGGCCGGAAACGATCATGGCCGACGTGGGACTTGGCGGTGCATCCGAACGATGCGCGTTATCGGGAGTTGATCGGGAAGAAGGTGTGGCGGCCGCTGGTGCGGGAGGAGATTCCGGTGCTGGCCGATGACGTGATCGATCCGGAATTTGGAACGGGCATTCTCAAGATCACGCCCGCGCACGACAAGGTGGATTTCGAGATCGGGCAACGGAACGGCTTGCCGGTGGTCGATGTCTTGCATCCGAATGGGCGGATCAATTGTCCCGCGCTCGCCGGAGCTGGATGGGATGGAGCGGTTCGAGGCGCGGAAGCGGGCGGGGGAATTATTGGCGGAGCAAGGCTTGCTGGCGAAAGAGGAGCCGTACGAAAACACGGTCGGCTTCAGCGAACGCGCGGGTGTGCCGATCGAGCCGCGTCTCAGCGAGCAGTGGTTTTTGCGTTATCCGAAAACGGAGGAGGCCTTGCGCGTGGTGCGCGACCATCTCATTCGGTTTTTTCCCACGCACTGGGAGAAGGTTTACGAGCAGTGGCTGAGAATATTCAGGACTGGTGCATCAGCCGGCAGGTATGGTGGGGACATCGGATTCCGGCCTGGTATGGACCTGACGAGGAGATTCGCGTGCAGCTCGAATCGCCGGGCGAGGGTTGGCGGCAGGATGAGGACACGCTGGATACGTGGTTTTCTTCGTGGCTCTGGGCGTATGAGACGATGGACGCGGCGACGCGGGCGAAGTTTTATCCGACCTCGGTGCTGGTGACGGCGCCGGATATTATTTTCTTTTGGGTCGCGCGGATGATTATCGCGGGGCTGGAGTTCAAGCCGGGGCAGAGTGCGAAGGACGCGGACAATATTCCGTTCCGCGATGTCTATTTCACGGGGCTGATTCGGGATCGCTCGGGGCGGAAGATGAGCAAGTCGCTCGGGCAATTCGCCTGATCCGCTGGACTTGATGGCGAAGTTTGGCGCGGATGGCGTGCGCTTTGGGTTGATGCGAATCGCGCCGAGCGGGCAGGACATTCGCTTCGATGAAAAGCAGGTGGAGGAGGGGCGGAACTTCGCGACCAAGCTCTGGAACGCGGCGCGTTTTCGGCAGATGCACGGACCGAGCGAGGCGGCTCCGCAGCTCGGAGAATCACGTGCTTTCCGTTTACGCGGTGGAGGTGCTGGCGCGGCTGGACGAAACCATCGTGGCGATCGAGGAGGCGTATGGCGGTTATCACTTCAACGAGGTGGCGCAGGCGCTCTACGACTTTTTCTGGGGCGACTATTGCGACTGGTTCGTGGAGGCGGCGAAGACGGACATTTTCGCGGAAGATCCAGCGCGGAAGGCGGCGGTGCTGGCAGTGATGGATCACGTGTTGTCGGCGGTGTTGCGTCTGTTGCATCCGCTCATGCCGCACATCACGGAGGAGCTTTGGGCGTTGCTCGGATTTGGCGAAGGGTCGATTCAGTTTGCGACGCCGCCGAATGCGAGCGTGGGAAGGGCGAGCGCCGAAGGACGCGGAGCGGGTGGCGGCGCTTTACGGTTTGGTGCAGGCAGGGCGAAATCTGCGGGCGGAATCGCGGGTGCCTTCGAACAAGAAGGTGCCGTTCCTCCTGCGCACGGCCGAGGGATGGGTGGCGGAGGAAGCGCCGACGATCGCGCGTTTGCTGAGCGCGGAGGAATTGAAGGTGGAGCCGAATTATGAGGCCGGGAAGGGCACTTACCGATGGCGGCGACGGATCTGGGCGAGCTGTATTTGTTAGCCGAGATGCAGGCGGATGCCGGCGGCTGGAACGCGAGCGACTGGACAAGGAAATCGCGAAACTGGAGAAGGAGTTGGACGCGACGGTGCGGAAGCTTTCCAATGCCTCGTTTGTCGAGAAAGCGCCGCCGGATGTGGTGGCGGAGCACAAGCAGCGGAAAATCGATTTCGCGGAGAAGTTGAAGCAGCTCAGGGCCGCGCGCGCGAGCTTGGGGTGAGCGTGATGCGGTTGTTGTCGACGGTGGCGCCGCGGTCGAGAAAGAAGGCGCGCAGTTCCGGCGTATAGCAGGTGCCGTCGTATTCCTGGTTCAGCTCAAGATGAATCAGGCCACCGGGGCGGAGATGTTGAGCGGCATCCTTGAGGAAGAATTCCCATTCTGCCGGGCCCCAGATGTGATCGGATTTGTGGCCGTTGAAACAAATCATGTAGGCGGTAATGACATCGAAGGGCGGGCCGAGATCGGGGAGCGGGACGTGCGGTTCGATGCGCGCGATGATGCGCGGGATGCCGAGCAATTCGGTCAGGTCGCGGAACATGGGCGACTCATCGAGATCGAGACCCTGGACGTCGTGTCCGAGCCAGCGGCAGAGGTAAAGAAAATAGCCGGCACCGCAGCCGATATCGAGGACGCGGCGGCGCGGGGCGCAATCGAGATCGAGGTAGCGAATGCGACGGATGTTGACGTCGAGCCAGCGGGTGAGTTCGAGATACTTTTCCGGGGCGTCGCCGGGATCGGGCACGCCGTGACGCGTCTGGATGGCGCGGAATTTCTCGGAATCGATCGTGGCGAGAATGCGCTCCGGAGTGATCCGGAAGACGAAGCGCCGGGTGAGGAGAAAGCGCCGGGCGTGCCGCTTCATGCTCCCCGGGAGGCGGGGATCGGCAAGCTTTCTGATTTTCTCCGAGAAGCGCATGGCGAGGCGAGCGCACTTCCTAAGGGAGGGGATGAGCGAAGTCAAAAACCAGGCGTCACTGGCGGCGGGTGTCCCTTTGGTTCAAAATGGGGGCGATGAATATTCTCGTGCCGGTGGCGGTGGCCGCGGTGGTGTTGTGGATTGCGCTGCGGATTTATCCGCGCTGGATCGCGCGAGTTTTCCGCGAGGACGATGCCAACCCCGTGCCGGCGGAGACGTTTGCGGACGGGCGGGATTTTGTGAAGAGCCGGTCGCAGGTCGTGTTTGGACATCATTTTGCGACGATCGCGGGAGCGGGGCCGATCGTGGGGCCGATCCTGGCGCTGGCGTTTGGATGGGAGCCGGTGTGGCTATGGGTGGTGCTGGGCGGAATTTTCTTCGGCGCGGTGCACGACATGACGGCGATGTTTACGAGCGTGCGCGAAGGCGGGCGATCGGTGGCGCGGATCGCGAAGGATGTGCTGGGGCCGGCGGGTTACGTGCTCAATCTCATCGTGCTTATCTTCGTGCTCACGATCGTGAACGCGATCTTTCTCAATCTCTCGGTCGTGGCGTTGACGTCGGCTTATCCGCTCGAGTCGCTGGGTCTCGCGGGCGACCAAACGATTCTGAAAACGGTGACGCGCGAGGGCGTGGTGATGGGAAAGATCGGCGGCATCGCGACGACTTCCGTCCTTGTGATCACGCTTTTCGCGCCGCTCTTGGGTTGGCTGATTCGGTCGCGCGGTCTGTCGATGGGAGTGGCCTATCTGCTCGCAGGGGCGTGTGCGTGGCGAGCGTTTTTGCCGGGTTCATCGCGCCGATCATGCTGGAGGCGGATGCGTGGCGCGTCCTGATGACGCTGTATGTTTTCGCGGCCTGCGCGCTGCCGGTGTGGTTTGTCTTGCAGCCGCGCGATTTTACCAATGTGCAGCTGCTCTACGGCGGGATGGGATTGCTGTTGGTCTCGATCCTGATCGTGGGAGCGTTTCACGGCGCATCGATTCAGGCACCGGCCTTTGATCTGGCGACGGGGGAGGCGGCGTTGAAGGGAACAATCTGGCCGATCCTGTTTATCACGGTGGCCTGCGGAGCGATCAGCGGGTTTCACAGCCTGGTCGCGAGCGGGACGACGGTGAAACAGTTGCCGCGGGAGAGCGATGTGCGGCGGATCGGTTACGGGGCGATGGTGCTGGAGAGTTTCCTCGCGGTGCTCGTGCTGGTGGCGGTGGCGTCGATGCTGCCGCAGCAGGAATATTTGCGCGTGGTCTTTCCCGAGGGCGCGCCTTCGAATCCGATCCTCGCCTTCGCGCTGGGCGTCGGACGGATGGTGAACACGGCGCTGCCGTTTGTGCCGGTGGCGGTGGCGGCGGTGCTGGGGATTCTCATGATCGAGGGTTTCGTGGTGACCACCTTGGACAGCTCGGTGCGACTGGCGCGTTATCTTTTGGATGAATTCTGGGATTACGTTTTCGCTGGCGCCGCGCCGGCGCTCTTCCGGCATCCGCTTTTCAATACCGCGATCGCAGTTGGGATGATGTTTCTCTTCGCGGTGAGCGCGACGGTGCGACAGATGTGGCCGGTTTTCGGCGCGGGCAATCAACTAATCGGCGCGCTTGCCCTGACCACGGTGAGTGTGTGGCTGGTGCAACGGGCGCGGCAACATTGGTTCGCGCTCCTGCCGGCCATCTTTATGATCGTGACAACGATTGCGGCGCTCTCGCTCATGATCCGGCAGCATTTTGGCACGGGAAATTTTATGCTCGCGCTGGCGGCGTTGCTGTTGCTTTGCCTGAGCGTGGGCGTGGTCGCGATCGGGGCGGCACGATTTGCGCAGGCGGTGTTGCGGCCGAAGGCGCGGGAATCGGCGTGACGATTACTTGCGCCGAAGCGGGACGGCGATCTCCTGGTCGCGTCGGAGGAGAATGACCTCGCCGTCGTGGATGGCCTTGACGGTGATCTGGTAGGTCTGATTGCCGAGCTGGAGACCGAAGACCTGGCCCTCGTTCATGGCCCTGCCGTTGATGATGGCGAAGCGGCCTCCTTTATCGACGGTGATCGAGCTGACGACGAAGGAAGTGGGCAGGATATCCGAGCCGACGGTGTCGCTGGTATTATTGGTGACCTTGGCCGTAGGCCTCCAGCCGATGGGCCAGAAGGGATTCCGGGTATTTTCGTCCAGGCCGAAGGAGGATTTGTTTTTCAACTCCAGGGTGGGCGGGGCTTCCTCAGCGGCGGCAGCGGGTTCAGGCTCAGTGTCGGCGTAAGACGGGAAGGCCCCGGCACCGAGAAGGATCAAGATGAGGGTGAGCTTCTTCATTGCTTTCGGAGGGTGGAGACCGCGTTCAGGCTCACTTGTTGGAATTGCGGATCGTCGCCGACGGCTTTGATGTTGAGCTTTTGAATGGCGAGAAGGGGCTCGCTGTTTTCGAGGGCGGCGAGGGCCTGACCGAGCGTGACGAAGTCGCTCTGTGGGAGATCGATGATCCATTTGTAGCGGTTCCAATCCGCCATCTCAGGTTCCTTGAAGGGTTCGTTACTTTCCAGGCGAGCGGTGGCGCGATCGATTTGCTGGTTGGCGAACAGGGTTTTAAGGCGCGGCGGGAACCAGGCGATGGGCGCGCCGTCGGGGCTCATGGCCTTGAGGGCGGCGAAGCGGCTGGTGGCGACGCCGGCGCGCTGGGCGAGGGTGCGGGCTTTCTCCATCTCGGTCTTCGAGGAGGCGAGCTTGGCATTGAGATCGTTCATTGTCGCCTCCGCGGTGGTGCGTCCTTTGTTCAAGGGACCAAGGAAGAAGGTGAAATAAACGTAGATGAGCGCGATAAAACCAAGCCCACTGAGAATGATCTTCTGGATCTGATCTTTGTTGAGCTTGGTGGGAGTCATTTCTTGCTGGCCGTGCGCGGCCCGGGGTTATCCTGCGCGGATTTGGTGGGGGAGAACTTCACCGAAATGAGGTAGTGGGCTGTGGGCATGCTTGAGCCGGCGACATTGACCAGGGTGTCGAGGTCTTCCAGATTTTTGAACGCGACCGTCACGCCGTCGTAACTCTCGCCCAGCTGCACACCGAGCAATTGCCGCAATTCCTCAGCCGCCTCGCGGGGTTCACGGCCCGCGGCGATGCCCTCGATGGTGAGGTTGACCTCGGTGCCTTCTTCACTGAGCGCGCCGGTCAACCCGGTCAGTTGCGCATTCGGAGCGACGCAACGCGAAAGATGCTCAAGCAAGGGGGCCCAATAGAAACGGCCTTCCACGAGGGTGTCGAGAACCTTGGTCGTGTCGATGACGGCGGTGAGTTCGGCCGTCTGCTTTTGCGCGGCGGTGACGCCCGGTTCCACTCTAGCCCACTCGGCCTGCACGCGTTTGAGGCGGCCTTTGATGGCCAGGGTCTGATAGGCCTTGAACATGTAAAAGACCACCATCAACACGCCCAGCGCGGCGAGCGCTTTGGTGCCGATCTTGAGCGGATCGCGCTGGCGCTGACGCTCCTCGGTAATTTCCTCGTGAAGAAGATTAAGATGCAGGGCCATGGCGATGCGTCCTAGTTCCGCAGATACTCGAAGGCGGCGCCGCAGGCCACGTTCAGGGAGACAAATTCTTTCGGAAGCGCCTGGCGTTTAGCCGGGGGCAGAGCCACTTCACAGGTTTCGAGCGGATCCCAAATTTCGCAGGGGAGGCCGAGCTCGTCGCTCAACATTTGCAGGACGGTCTCGGTGCGGGCCAGACCGCCGGAAACGAAAATTCGGTGCAGGCTTTCCTCGCGTTGGCCTTCGAAGAAGCCGATCGAGTTTCGCACCTCCGTGGCGAGACGATTGAGGGAGCAGCGGCAGATATCCGCCATCCCGGCGTCGCCTTCGCGCATCAACAGCTGAGCCGCGTCCTGATCTAGCGCGCCGTCGGCGGTCAAGGCCTGGGTGAGATGTTTGCCGCCGTAATCAATGCTGCGGATGAGAAGCAGTTCCCTTTTCGACCCGATCATGACCGTGCTCTGCAGGTGGCCCATGTCGAGGAGAAGGAAGGTGTCGTTGGCGAAAATGTCAGGGTACGCGAGCTCGAAGGCGTTGAAGGAACAAATGGGCGCCAACTGCAGGACGTCGGCGGTCACTTTGACTTTCGCAGTCGCTTCCACGATCTGCTTCACCACTGGGCGGAGCATGCCGCCGACGAGATATTTCTTCCAAGTTCCGGTTTTCGACGTTGTGGCAGAGGAGGAGGAACTCGCGCCGGGCGTCGCTGCGAGTGTGATCTCGCCTGCGGAGGCGTGGCCGTTGCTGCCGTGGCCATTGAGCGAGACCTGCGCGCAATCGAGCACGAAATCTTTGCACTCCTGATTAAGGACGTGGAGGCCGTTCAGGCGCAGGGCGCTGCGCAGGAGATCGACCGGAGTATCGGGCTGCTCGATGATGCGAAGAAGGGCTCCGGGATCGGAAACGGCAATGGCGCAGTTTTTCGCGCTGCCGCCCAGCTCTTTCAGGAGGGTTTTGAGTTCCTGCCCGAGCTCGTCGGCGGTGGCGAATTTTTCCGGCACCTGATGCGAGGCGTAGCCCGTGAGGACGAAGCGGTTATCGCCTTTGCGCTGCAACACGACACCCTTGAAGACGTGTTTGCCGAGGTCGATGCCGATGACAGAGTTGCTGCGTTTCGCCATGATGCTGAAAAGCCATGTAGCGGGAAGCGTGCCGATACCGTCGGTTTCCGGGTTTTTGCCAACGTAAGGCAAGAAAAAGTCCGCCGCCTCGTTGCAGCCCACGAAAAACCAGAAAACCTTAGGATTTTGAGCCGGCGTCCATCGGGCTGTAGCCGAAAAACTCGCGCTTCTTGATGATGGCGACCACTTCCGACGGAACCATTTTCTCCCAGGCGGGGTCGCCCGATTGCAGTTTCGCGAGCGCATCCGGCGGATGAATGCGGAGGTACTCCGGATTGTATTCCTCCACCTCCTGAATGAACTGGTTTTCGATCAAGTAACGGAAGAGGGACTGCAGGTTCGGCGCGACATCGATCTTGGTCGCAGTGATCAATCGCCCGGTTTCCTCGTCCACCATCGGGTAGACGTAGAGCTTGAGCCCGCTCTTAAACATGCGTCCAAGTGCCTCAAGGATACCGCCTTCGAGATTGAGATAATACTTTTCGTCGAAGATTTCGAGCAAACTTGGTACGCCCATGACGAGCCCGATCATCCTGTTCGTGTAGCGCGCCAGATACGCCGCCAGGCGATAGTATTCGCCGAACTTCGAGATCAACACCGTCCGTCCCAGCGCTCCGAGGATATCCACGCGCGCGAGAAAATCGGCGTGATTGAGTTGTCCTTCCGAGAGCAAATTCTCCAGCGTCATCTCCATCAGGACGATGAGGTCTTCCTCGCCGGCATCGCATTGCTTGAGGAAGACGCTGCGCGCGCCGTTGAGCATGTCGTTCGTGGCGTAGGTGACGGGCCGGAAATTACCACGCTCCACCAGGATGGCTTTCTTGTAGAAGACCTCCGCCGGCTGAACCGTCTCGCCGTCGGCGCGGAACATGACCGCATTGGTCAGGCCCTGGCTCACCAATTGCAAACTCATGAGCCGGTTATCGACGTGCTCGTAGGCCGGGCCAGAGAACTTGATCATGTCCACCTGGATGCGGTCGTCCGCCAGGTTCTCCTGCAGCGACGCGATCAACTTTTCCGGCTGTTGATAATAGAAGGCGCCGTAAACTAGATTCACGCCCACCACGCCGAGCGCTTCCTGTTGATCCACGTTCGACTCATCGAGCATGCGCACGTGAATGATGATTTCACTCGGCGCCCCGCGTGTCTCGGTCTGGAAACGAACGCCCAGCCAGCCGTGCGACTCGTTGTGCTGCTTGAAACTGCGCGCCGCCACCGTGTCGGCAAAAACAAAGAATGTTCGCTCCGCCCCACATTGCTCATCCAGGCGTTCGACCAGGAGCGAATACTCGTGGTCCAGCATGGTGTGCAATCGTTTCCGGCTCACGTAGCGATCCGTCGGGCCATAGATCGCGTCGCTGAAGGTCATGTCGTAGGCCGACATCGTTTTCGCCACCGTCCCCGAAGCGCCGCCCACATGAAAAAAACGCCGCGCCACCTCCTGGCCCGCGCCGATCTCGGCAAAGGTGCCATACTTCTGCTGGTCCAAATTGATCTGGAACGCTTTCTTGTTTGTCCCCACATCCATCTCAGCGTTCATAGGCTCTCAAGATGTGGACTATCGCGCTCTTCTCAACCGAACAAGAAAGCAAAGGGGCGAAACCCCCCAGTGACGCGTGGTTTCGCCTGCGTGAAAGCTCTACGCCGGATCGCGATTACAGCCGCACCGATTCCGCGCTGTCGGAGCGAATCCAACCGCGCAGATCGTTCGGCAACGCGGCGTAAATCCAATCACCGCGCCGGCTCAGTATTCTAATTTCGCTGCCCGGCGGCAGAACGAGCACGCTGCCCGCGCTATCCGCAGTCGCGACGCGCGCTTCGATCTTCGTGCCGGTGACGATGGCGAAAGCGCGTCCGTGTCTGCCGGTCTCCAAAGCATACAGCGCCGCCGCCAAGACCGCGGTTGCGAGCAAAGCCGCCGCCGCAAACGTCGCGAGTAACGGACTCCGCCGCGTCGCCAATCTCCAACCGCGAAACAAAATGTCGCCAGCCAAAAGCTGACCGCGACCGCGATGGAAAGTTGGTTTGCGGTCGCGCGCGCGATGATCGCGTCCCACCATTGCCGCCGCAACTCCAGGGCGCGGGCCTTGTCCCGCACGAGAAGCAAATTAGCCCGCGCCTCCGGATGCTGCGGATCCAGAAGCAGAGCGCGCTCGTAGTTCAAAATCGCCCGGCCGGAGTCGCCCGCGCGAAACGCGGCATTGCCCAGATTATAAAAAAGCGCCGCGTTCCGCGCCCCCGCCTCCACGGCCGCTTGATAATGCTCGACCGCCGCCGCGAAATTGCCCGCCTGATATTCCGCCTTGGCTTCGGCCAGCGTATCTGATGCGGGCACGGCGGCCGCCGCACAAACGCTCGCGACAGAGAGCAAACAAAACACATGTGCAAAGGCTCGGGAGATCGTCCTCATGCGCGCAAGTTCTCCACCAGTTCTCGAATCTCCCGCCGCTCGCTCCGCGGAAAGGATGTTGCCGTTGCGCTCGCCGCTGTAGCGCAACTCGTCGCGTTGCGCGAAGAGCTGCTGCAAACGTTTTCGCGCCTCCGCATCGAGCCGGAAAATGTTCGCGGCGACTTCGGCGTCCACCGTGTTGGCGTTCACATTCGCGGCCAGTGCACTCTTCAACTGCACCGCACGTGACGCCTGGAGCAAATACTCCTGGGGAGTGCTCCCGTCTTCGCGCAATTTCCGCTGCGCTTCCGCGGTTTCCTTTTGCAAGGTGGCCAGCCGGCGCGCTTCGCGATTGTTGGCGCGGGCCTGTTGCCACTTCCAACCGATGAACCCGAGCAACGCCAGCAACGGCACGAGCTGCGCCAGCCAGAAAACGCGTTGCGCGTAGAGCGGGGTAAAGGTGCGCGGCGCGGTGACGCGATCGTCCAGTTGCGGGAGAATATCCTCGATCGCCTGTGGCGGAGGCGAAGCTGCGGGGGCAGAGGGCGCGGTTCCGGGGGGGCTCTCTTGCGCCGGTGTCGCGGCGGGCGCGTTCCCTCCGCTGATTTGCAATGGGATCTCATCGCTCCGCAAGGTGACGTAATCCTCCTTCACCGGATCGAAGTAGCTGAACACGAACGGCGGCAACGCCTGCTTGTTTTCCTTCGCGCTGACCACGATCTCGAACGTCTTCGTGCCGCTGATGCCGACATCGTCGTCCTGCTTGAATTTGTCGGACGCCGGATACTTGTGCCAGCCGTTCTCGTCCGCCAAGGCGGGGGCGTTTACGCGATCAAAATTTCCGCGACCCGTAATCGTGGCGGTGATGGTGATGGGGTCGCCCACCTGCGCCTGCTTCGGATTGGCCGTGACCTGCATGGTGAAATTGCCGATCGCCCCGGCGAACTCCGGCGGCGCCTTCGGCGGGAGTGGTTTCACTTCCAGATTCGCGACTTCGGTTTTCAGCTTCACTTCCTTCGGGACTGAGGGTGCGAAGGCCGGGTCGCTGAAGAGGTTGTTGAAAAACGGATCATCGAACGGCCCGCCGCGGGGCATGACCGGATTGCGCGAACCGCCGCGCGGAATCCGGACCACGGGATTGATCTCCGCCGGCCCGATTTCCAGATTGCCGCTGCGCGCGGGTGAGATCGCGGATTTGAAAATGAAAACCTGATAGCTACGGCCGTTGATGTTCTCGATCGTCTGCCGCGGCTCGGTCATCTTCTGCGTGGTGAATCCCTGGCCTGCAAGTTGCACGCCGGCCTGGAGCGATTCCACCGGCGCGCGCAGGTTCAGGCCGAGGCGGAATTGCACCGGCACCATCTCGCCGACATACGCCGTCGCTTTCGGCACCAGCATCTCAATGAAACCGATCTGCGCGGGATCGATTTTGGGGTTGGTGCTGTTGGGCCGCCCGCCGGAGCGCCCGGCTGCGTCCGCCACATTCAGCGTCAGTTCGGGCGTGCTCAGGGTTTGCCCGGACGCCTCCACGCCCAAAGGCGGAATGGTGAAACGGCCCGCGCGCAACGGCGTCACCATGTAACTAAAGGTGAAGCTGTAGCTGATGCTGAAATTCTGCATCTGATACTGGCGCGACGTCCCGGTGGATTGGAACTCGAGACCGTCCACTGCAATCTCGGCCGGCGGCTTGGGATTCGACGCGCCGGTCACCTGGATCTGCAATTCCACGGGCTGGCCGATGTCCGTCTCCGAGTTGCTCAACACCGCGGTCACACTCGGTGCTTCCGCCAGAAGCGGGCGCACCCCGCCACACGCGAGGAGCGCGAGGCAGAAAATTGCGGTGCGAATGCGTGACATCCCTATTCCCATTAACCAAGGCCGCGGCAGCTTCAACCGCGCGCGCCTACCAATCCTTATAGACACGACGCACCTTCCTGCGTTCATCGAGCTGCACGCGCGCCTCTTCGTCCTTCATGGCTTCGAGCAGGCGTTGCGCTTGCTGCTCGCTCATCTCGCCTTCCGGCGGCACGACCTCGGCCTCCGCTTCAGCGCCTTCCTGCGGTGGCTGTTCCGAAGGCTGGCCATCGGCGCCTTTGACTTCGCCTTCGAGTTTCTTATCCGGCGTGCCCATGGGACTCGGGCTCGGCGCAGGCGAACTTCCTTCGCTTCCCTCCTGTTCGCCTTCGCCCGGAGACGGTGATGGGGAGGGGCCTTCGCCATTCTCGCCCGGTGACGGTGATGGGCTCGCGCCTTCTTCCGGCGAACCGCCCGGGCTGGGGCTGGGCGACGGGCCTTGACTCTCTTCTCCGGGTGACGGTGAGGGCGGAGGACTTTCGCCGGGCTTTGGCTGATCCTGTTTCTGCTCGGAGCCGTCCTGCGGGTCCTGCGATGAATCTTTGTTCTCCTGATCCTGCTCCCCGGATTGATCCTTTTGCTGGTCCTTGTTCTGATCTTGTTTCTGATTGTCCTTTTTTTGCTGATCCGGCGAGGGCGACGGGCTGGGCGTCGGGCTCGGCTGCTGTTCCTGCTGCTTTTTCAGCTCTTCGATTTTGTTCTGCACGAACTCACGGTTCTCCTTCGCCTCTTTGTTTTCGGGATCGAGCTTGAGCGTTTGCTCGTAGTGCTGGAGCGCGTTGGTCCAATCCTGCAGTTTCTCGTCGGGCGATTTTTGGGTTTCGCCGCGCTGGTAGAGCGTGTTGCCGAGATTGTAGTGACTGCGGCTTTGCAATTGCGGATTGGGCGAGAGGAGCGCCTGGCTAAAGGATTGCAGCGCCTTGCTGTAGTCCTTCATCTTGTAGGCGGCGGCGCCGGCATCGAATTGAATTTTATCGGTCGCGCGCGAGTCGGGATGCTTCTGCAACGTCTGCTGAAATTGCTCGTAAGCCTTCCCGTATTGCTCCTGCCGATACGCGTCCAAACCCGGCGCCGCGGCCTGGGCCAAAGCCGCGGTCGAAAGCAAAACCGCCACGGCGGCCAACGCCGGCTTCTTCTTCGCGGGCAGCGGAGTCTGCTTTCGCCGCGCACGTTTGCGTTCGCTCACGAGCAACGACGCCGCTAAAGCGAGGAGCGCGGCGCCGAGCGGCCATTGATAGCGCTCGATCGGCTGGCGCGACATCTTGGTGTCGATCTCGCCCGCCTGCATTTTCGAAAGTCCGTCTTCGTAAAGTTTCCGCATCGTGGCCGGGCCATTGCCGAGCGGCAGAAACATTCCGCCAGTCGTCTCCGCGATTTCGCGCAGGCGATTCTCGTCCAGTTTCGATTTCACCACCTGTCCGCTCGGGTCTTTCACGAAGCCCGTTCCGCCGGTCTGGTCCGAGAGGGGAATGAGGGACCCTTCCGGCGTGCCCACGCCGATGGTAAAAATGCGCACGCCGGCCTCGGCCGCTTCCTGCGCGGCCTTGCCCGCTTCGCCGGCCAGCTCTTCGCCGTCGGTGAAGATGATGAGGGCGCGATTGCCGATGGCGGATTTGCCAAACGTCTTTACCGCCAGACTGATCGCTTCCGAAATATTGGTGCCGCCTTCCGGGATGATTTCGGTATCGAGTTCGTTCAAGGCCGTGACGGCGGCGTCGTAGTCGATCGTGAGCGGCGCCTGCAAAAAGGCGCGTCCGGCGAACGCGATGAGGCCCACCCGATCACCGCGCAGTTCGTTAATCAAATCCTGCGCGCTCAGCTTGACGCGTTGCAGCCGGTTCGGCGGGACGTCATTCGCCAGCATGCTGCGCGATGTATCGACCGCCATGATGAGGTCCAGGCCTTTGCGCCTAACCTCCTCGTAATTGTAGCCGTAACGCGGTTTCGCGAGCGCAACGATGGCGAGCGCGAGGCCGAGAAGGAGCAGGCCAAAGCGCAAATTGCGGCGGAAGCGATTTACGGTCGCGCCGAGCGTGGGCAACAATTTCGGAGCGACGAAATCCTTCAGGCGCGCGGCGCTGCGTTGCTCGGCGCGGAGAAAAAGCAGGCCGAGCGCGGGCAGAACGAGCAACGCCCAAAGCCAGGCGATGGCGCCAAAAGTCATGGCGACCTCCTCACGGGAGCTTCCTCCACACGGTTTGCGCGAGCAGAATTTGCGCGATGAGCAGTCCGCAACCGGCCATGAGGCAAGCGGGGAATAAATCGCGGTATTGCTGAAATTTCGTCATCGTGATGGTCGACGTTTCCAGCTTGTCGATGTCGGCAAAAATTTGTTCGAGCGAGCGGGTATCGGTGGCGCGATAGAATTTTCCTTCCGCGATCTGCGCCATTTCTTTCAAGCCGGCTTCGTTAAAGTGGACCGGCTGGTTTTGGTAAATCAGATTGCCGGAAAGATCGGTCAGGAAGCCGCCGCGGCGGTCGCCGATCGGTGCCGGCGCGACGCCGTTAATCCCGGCGCCGATGGCGTAGAAGTTAATCTTCAGCGCTTTGATCGCCTCCGCCGCGGTCGCGGGTGGAATTTTGCCGACGTTGTTCTCACCGTCCGTCAGGAGCACGATGGCGCGGCTCTTGGATTTCTTATCGGTCAGGCGATTGGCGGCCGAGGCGGCGGCGGAACCAATCGCGGTCCCGTCTTCCACCAATCCGATGCGCACGCGGTCGAGATTTTTCAGGAGCCAATCGTGATCGAGCGTCATCGGACTGACCACGTAAGGTCGTCCGCCAAATGCGATAATGCCGATCCGGTCGTTCGGCCGGCCTTCGATGAACTTGCGCGTGACCTCGCGAATCGCGTCCACGCGCGTGGCTTGATCGCCGCCGATGGTGAAATCCTTGATCAACATCGATCCGGAAACGTCGAGCACGATCATGATGTCGATCCCGCTCGCTTCCACCTGGGTGAGGCTCTTGCCGAGGCGGGGCCGCGCCAGCGCGATGATGAAAATGGCGAGCGTGAGAAAAAGAAGGACGCGCAATATTCTCCCGGCGCGCGCGGCGCTCGATTTCCCGAGGCCACGCAGGACGCTGGTGGATGAGAAGACGAGGGCGGCGGCGGGCCCACGCTGCCCGAGGAGATACGCGAGCAACGGCAGCGCGAGGAGCAGAAGCAGCAGCCACGGATTGGCGAAGGTGAGCGCCTCGTCCTGCGGCCACCAATCAAGCAACTTCAAGTTGGCCTCCTTTTACAAAACGGGTGGCTTCCTCGAGCAACAGTTCGCTGTCGCTGATGGTGGCGTCGTAACGCGCGAACTTGATCAAGTCGCAGCGGTTCAAGAAATCGCCGAGGAGCGAGCGTTCATCCGCAGAGAAGGGCGAAGTTTGCGCGAGCGTCTCGAGAAACTCGACCGAGGTCTGACGTGTTACCGGCAGGCGATATTGCTCGGTCACGTAGCGGCGCAAAATATCGGAAACACGAATGCTAAATTGATATGGATTCAGCTGCGCGATCTCGCCGCGGGCGCGCTCGAGCAATTCCAAGGCGCGCGTGCGTGGAGAGATCTCAGGTTTCGGCCGGCGCTTCCAGCGCACGATGAGCCATCCGATCAAGCCAAGGAAAGCGAGCGCTAAGAACGCGGCGGCCCAGATCACCCAAAGCGGCGTGAGCGAGTAATCGACCGGCGGCGAGATGTCGTGCAGCTCTTGTGCGAGAAGAAGTGGCATGGTTCATCGCACGGCCAGGCGCCGCTCGCGTTGCTTGAAGAAGGCTCGCAGGCCAGGCAGGTAATCCTGGCCGGTTTGCAGGGAGATGGTGTCGATGTGGTTGCGATGCAGGGTGCGTTTCAGTTCCGCGGCCTTGGCCACGGCCAGCTCGGCAAAATGTTTACGCAGTTGGCGGTCGCCGGTGTTGATCTCGATCTGCTCGCCGGTTTCCGCGTCTTCAAGAGTGATGATGCCGACGTTGGGCAGCACTTGCTCGCGTTCGTCCTGCACGTGGATGGCGATAAAATCGTGCCGTCGCCCAGTCACAGCCAGTTCGCGCGAGAAATCGCCCGCTTGAAAATCCGAGACGAAGAAAACGACGGCGCGGCGGGTGACGACCTTGTTCAGATAGCGCAAGGCGAGCGCGGGATCGGTGCCTTTGTTTTGTGGTTCGAAGAACAGGATCTCACGAATCAAACGCAACGCGTGCGAGCGACCTTTCTTCGCCGGGATGTAGAGTTCGACCACGTCGGTGAAAAGTAAGAGACCGACTTTGTCGTTGTTTCGAATCGCACTGAAGGCGAGCAAGGCCGCCACCTCCGCCGCGAGTTCGCGTTTCGACTGCGTGTTGCTGCCGAAGTTGCCGGAAGCGCTCACGTCCACCACGAGCAGGACGGTTAGCTCTCGTTCTTCGGTGAATTTTTTGATAAACGCGTCGCCCATGCGCGCGGTCACGTTCCAATCAATCGCGCGAATCTCATCGCCCGGCTGATACTCGCGGACTTCGTCGAAGTTCATCCCGCGTCCCTTGAAGACGCTGTGGTAATCGCCGGCGAAGACGGTCTGCACGAGACCCTTGGTCTTGATCTCGAGCGCGCGGATCTTGCTGAGGATCTCGGCGGTTTCCATCACGGCACTGGGAGGCCCGCGAAGATCCGATCGATGATGGTTTCGCTCGAGATGGTCTCCGCCTCGGCTTCGTAGCTGACGATGATGCGGTGGCGCAGGACGTCGTGGCCGATGCTCTTGACGTCCTGGGGCGTGACGTAGCCGCGGCCGTTGAGAAAAGCGTGGGCGCGGGCGGCGAGCGCGAGGTAAATGGTGGCGCGCGGGGAGGCGCCATAGCGGATCAGGCCTTCGAGTTGGAGCTTGTAGCTGGCCGGTTCGCGTGTGGCCCAGACGACGTCGACGATGTAGTCCTTCACGCGATCGTCGATGTAGATTTCATTCACGACGGCGCGCGCGGCGATGATTTGTTTGGGATCGACCACCGGATTGACGGTGAGATTGGGCGCGGAAGTCGCCATCAAATCGAGAATCTTCCGCTCCTCGGCTTTCAACGGATAACCGACGTTCAGTTTCAACATGAAGCGATCGAGTTGCGCTTCGGGCAGCTGGTAGGTGCCTTCCTGTTCGAGGGGATTCTGGGTGGCGAGGACCAGGAACGGGTCGGAAAGCGGGTAGGTTTTGTCGCCGATCGTGACCTGACGTTCCTGCATCGCTTCGAGAAGCGCGCTTTGCACTTTGGCGGGCGCGCGATTGATTTCGTCGGCGAGGATGAGGTTCGAGAAAAGGGGACCAAGCTTGGTGGTGAATTCGCCGCTGCGCGGATTGTAAATGAGCGTGCCGATCAAGTCGGCGGGGAGAAGATCGGGCGTGAACTGCAACCGCTGGAAACCGGTCTGGATCGCCGCGGCCATGGTTTTGACGGTGAGCGTTTTCGCCAAACCCGGGACGCCTTCGAGGAGAATGTGGCCGTTGGCGAGGAGGCCAAGCAACAAGCGATCGACGAGATATTTTTGCCCGATGACGACCTGGCCGACCTGTTCCCGCAGCTGCGGAATCCATTGTCCGAGTTGCTGCACTTCCTGGGTGATTTCCTGCGTCGATTTCATTGGAACTGTGTGAGACAAACGTCGGGGAAAGGCGTTCGAAACTTGACAAGTTTTTCACACGCCCGGCGTTGCGTCGGACTTCTATCCTTGTGAATCGCGGACGAAGCAACTAGGCAGTCGTGTTTCCTCCATGCACCACCCCCCTTGAAAGCTCGACCGAGCACGGCACCGGCGGTTGACTTTGCGCCGACCGCGAAAGGCGGGCGGATCGAG
Organism: uncultured Verrucomicrobiae bacterium; assembly: GCA_963769625.1. Taxonomy (GTDB): domain Bacteria; phylum Verrucomicrobiota; class Verrucomicrobiia; order Chthoniobacterales; family UBA10450; genus JACCTI01. Next base: position 22,766 of record CAVYMO010000002.1, read on the forward strand.
GTAATGGACGCGTTGCGCGGTTTCGCCTTGTTGGGCGTGTTGGTGGTGAATTTGCGCGATTTCTCGCTCTTCGAACTTCTGCCCGAAACGGCACGAGCGGCTTTGCCGACGGCGGGCTGGGATCACTTTATCGAACTGGGCATGGCGGCGCTGGTGGACGGGAAGGCCATGACCCTTTTTACGATCTTATTCGGCGTCGGATTCGCGCTGCAGATGCAGCGCTCAGCCGAAGCGGCGGGAAGAAAGGTCACCTATCTCCGGCGCCTGTTCGTGCTTCTGCTGATCGGCCTGGTGCACGCGTCCATATGGTGGGGCGATATTCTCATGCTCTACGCTTTGATGGGATTACTGCTGATCCCGTTCGCTCGGCTGCGGGCGCGGACGTTGGCGCTGCTCGGGCTCGCGGTCGCCTTGTTCTCCTCGCCGTTGCTCCGCCCGTGGATGAACGAATGGCTGCCGAAAATCGCGCCGGCACCCGAGGCGTCGGCGACCGCGCTGACTGCGTTTGGCGCGAGCCAGTGGGACGGCATGCTCTCGGCAAACGCTTCGCATGCTCTCTGGTCGCGCCTTTCCGCGTGGGGTCTGCCGTTCTTCACCCTCGGGCGACTCCTGCTGGGCGTGGCGCTTGGTTACGCGGACGTGTTGCGCGATCCGAAATCGAACGAGCGCTTCTGGCGTCGCCTTCGGTGGGTGGGGCTCTCGTTGGGGATTTTGCTGACGACTTTTGTGATGCTGCGCGATCAGGGAGTGCTTGGCGCCGCCTCGGTTTGGTGGAAAACGGAACCGGGTCGCAGCATCCTTCGCATCGCGCGCAGCGGCGGTTCGCTTTTTCTCGGGCTCGGTTATGTCGCTCTTTTTGTCGAGCTTTTCCAGAAGGCGCGTTGGCGCGGCTGGCTTCAATATTTTTCGCCGGTCGGACGGATGGCGTTGACGAATTACCTAACGCAGACCGTGCTCGGGATCGCATTGTTCTACGGCGTGGGATTTGGAATCGGACCGCGCTTCGGATTGGCCGGAGTGTTGGCGGCGGGCGCGATCATCTTCGCGGTGCAGTTATGGTGGAGCCGCTGGTGGCTGGAGCGTTTCCGCTTCGGACCGGTGGAATGGGTCTGGCGTTGCCTGACCTACGGCCGCCGGTTCCCCTTGCGCCGGGACGCGTCCGCCTAACGAATCAACGCCGCGCGGCTGCACGGGCCGGAGATTCGCTGCGCGCGCGCGTGCTGAGCAGGACCGGTAACCCAGGGTAGGGCTCAACCTGCCGGATGCGGCCTTCGATGTAGCGGCCGTAGCCGTCGCTCAGCAGTTTCGGTTGATTGACGAAGAGGACGAACTTGGGCGGATCGATCGTGCGGTCCGATTCGCCTTTGGATTGCGCGGCGTAGAACAACTTCAAGCGCTTGGTGCCGATGGTGGGCGGCGGCGCGGCATCGAAGGCGGCGCGGAGCATTCGGTTCAAGACGCCGGTGCTGATGCGCACACCGGCCGCGCGGCGGACTTCCGCGATCAAGTCGAAGAGCTGGGTCACGTTTTCGCCGGTGACGGCAGAGGCGATGAGAACGGGGGCGTAATCGAGGAAGAACAATTGCTCGCGTGCGGTCGTGACGAGTTCCTGCATCGCGGCCTTGGCACCGCGGTCCGGTTTTACCAGATCCCATTTGTTTAGGACGATGAGGGATGGCTTGCGCGATTCCTGGATCAAACCGGCGATGCGTTTGTCCTGCGACGTGACGCCGCTGGTGACATCGACGACGAGGACGCAGAGATCGGCGCGCCGGATGGTGCGCTCCGCGCGCATGACGCTGAAGACTTCGACGGAGGTGGAGTGTTTACTCCGGGCGCGCATGCCGGCGGTGTCGATGAGGAGATACTTCTCACCCTCGCGCTCGTAGGCGATGTCGACGGCGTCGCGCGTGGTGCCGGGGATGTCGCTGACGATAGTGCGCTGGTCGCGCAGGATGGAATTAATGAGGGAGGATTTGCCGGCGTTCGGGCGACCGATGATGGCGAGGGCGAGAGGACTTTTTTGAATTTCGGGTTGTGGATCTCGGACTGCGGAATGGGGGAGGAGGCGGTCGATCGTCTCGAGGAGCTCGGAGATGCCACGGCCATGGGCGGCACTGATGGGAACGAGGTGGGAGAAATTAAGAGTCGCGAAGTCGGACTCGAGAGCTTCGTGGTTCGGGTGGTCGATCTTGTTGATCACGAGCACGACGGGCGTGCGCGATTTGCGCAGCATGGTCGCGAGCTCCTGATCGATCGGGGCGAGACCGTGCTGAGCATCGACGACAAAAAGGATGACATCGCTTTCGCGCATAGCGGCATCGGCTGCGGTGCGGACCTGGGCACCGAGTTCTTTCTCGCCGGCACCGCCGATGCCGCCGGTATCCCAGATCAAAAAGGGGCGCGCGCCTTTGGTGCAGGGCGCAGCGAGACGATCGCGGGTGATCCCGGGCTGGTCGTGGACGATGGCGATGGTGCGGCCGGCGAGGCGGTTGAAGAGGGCGGACTTGCCGACGTTGGGACGGCCAACGATGGCGACTTTGCCCGCGTAATCTTCGGGAGGCTGCGTTTTCATGGATTGGGAGAGGAAGGAGGCGGCGCGCGTGGCTTAGTCGGGCCGCGCGTTGGCGTGTCCTTCTTCTTGAAGCTGGCGCACGCCGTCCATGACGTAGATGACGCCGGAGATGGCGGTGAAAAGGCCGGCGGCGACCACCACGTAGATAAGGGCGAGGAAGTGCAATTGCAACATCACCCAGGCGATCGCGGTCATTTGCAGGAAGGTCGCGACCTTTCCGGTCCAGCTCGGGCGCACCACAACCTTGCCGTTCAACAAGTGCAGCACTGCGCTGCCGATGAGGATGACGGCGTCGCGCGTGATGACGAGGACGGGGAACCAGGCGGGAAAGCGTCCGTATTGCGGGTCGAGTTCACTCCAATTGCTGATGCTGAGCGTGATGATGCCGCTGAGGAGGAGGCCTTTGTCCGCGATGGGGTCGAGGATAACGCCGAGGGCGCTGCGCTGGTTATAGCGTCGCGCGACGTAGCCATCGAGGCCGTCGCTGACGGCGGCGATGAGGAAGATGGCGATGGCGGTAAAGCGTTGCCATTCCAGCGGTTCGCCGCGGGCCACGCTCTGGCCGTAGTAGATGGCCATGGTGACGAACACCGGGATGAGGAGAATCCGGACAATGGTGATTTTGTTGGCAGTCGTCATTTGCGCACCGGTTGAAATGAGATTGGCGCGCGCGCCAGCGCATCGCAAATGATTTGGTCTGGGGGCGGGGACGAGTAAGATGACGCCGCTTCCCAGCCGCTGTGGCGAAATGGCAGACGCAACGGACTTAAAATCCGTTGGGCTTAACGGCCCGTGCCGGTTCGAGTCCGGCCAGCGGCACTTCTTTTCGGCGAGGCTCTACGGGGCAGACGAACAACGTGCGGGGGATTGCTGGTAAATCTGCATGAGCTGGGCGTTCAAGGTGCGCGTCTCAAAGGGCTTGGTGATGTAGGCGTCGCAACCGGCGGCCAGCCCTTTCTCTGCGTCGCCAACCATGGCGTGGGCGGTGAGAGCGACGATGCAAGTGTCTTGATAAGTAGAATCGCCGCGGAGGAGGCGGGTGAGGGCGAGGCCGTCCATCCCTGGCATTTGGATATCCATTAAAATCATCTCGGGCGTCGTTTGCTGAAGTATTGCCTGGGCGGAGGGCGCGTCGTGGGCACGCAGGACGGTGTGGCCTTCATGTTCCAGCAGGGTGCAGACAAGCATGAGGTTGATGGGACTGTCGTCGACGATCAAGATGGTGAGTTTCATGAATTCGTTAGGTGGAGGTTTTGCGGCATCTCGACAGTGAAAGTGCTCCCGACCTCGGGTTTGCTCTCGACGGTGATGGAGCCTTCGTGCAGCTCGACGATGCGCTTGGTCAGCGAGAGCCCGAGACCGGTGCCGCCGAAACGCCGGGACGCGCCGGATTCCAATTGCTCGAACGCGCGGAAGAGCCGGGGGAGGTCTTCTTTGCGAATGCCGATTCCGTTGTCCTTGATCTGAAGTTGAAAGCGTTTGGGGCCGAGGGGGCGGGCGACGATCTCGACCTCGCCGCCGTCGTTGGTGAACTTCACAGCGTTGGAGAGGAGGTTGTAGAGGACCTGTTTGATCTTCTGCTGGTCGAGCGTGACCTCGTTAATGCCGGGATCGACGAGGGTTTCGATTTTGATGCGCTTCGTTTGCGCGATGCCGCGGACGACGGCGCAGACTTCATCGATGGCCTCGATCAGCCGAAAGGGCGCGACATTCAAATCCATTTTGCCGGCCTCGATCTTGGAGAGATCGAGAACATCATTAATGAGCTGGAGGAGGTGGCGTCCGCTGTTGAGGATGTCGAGGAGGTATTCGCTTTGTTTGGGACTTAACGGGCCGGGTTTGCCGTCGACGAGGAACTCGGAGAAGCCAATGATGCCGTTGAGCGGGGTGCGCAGCTCGTGGGACATGTTGGCGAGGAACTCGCTTTTCACACGATTGGCCTCGACGATGATGCGGTTTTGTTCCTGCACTTCGCGGAGCCGGCGGTCGGTTTCCTCAGCGCGTTTCAATTCCGTGATGTCGCCACAATAAACGCGGAGGCGTTTGGAATCGGGGATGTAGTTGATGGTCTGGGCGTAGATGAAATCGCCGACCGCGATCTCGCGCCGAAGAGTGCCGCCATTGCCGTTGAGCAAAATGCGGGAGGCCTCCTGCAAGCCTGCAAGGGAGGGATGTTCGAGGCCGCGGCTCTGTAAATCGGGGAAGAGCTGGGCGGCGAAGGGATTCATGTAATGGATGACGCCTTTGTCGAGGTCGAGCTCCATGATGGGGTTGGGATCACGTTCCGGGAATGAGGCGAGCCAGGCGGCCTCTTCTTCGGCGCGTTTGCGCTCGGCGTTCTCGGTGCGCAAGGCTTCGTTGGCGGTGTGCAGGGCGTTCTCGCGTTCCTGGATGCCGGCAAGCATTTGATTGAAGCCGTCAGTGAGCCGGCCGATCTCGTCTTCGCCGTGCTTGGTGGCGCGGACGGAGAAATCGCGGTGGTCGGAAATGGCCGTGGCGGTGGCGGCGAGAGAGAGGAGCGGCTGCGAGATTTGTTTTTGGAGCGTCTTGGAAATGAGATAGGCGGCGATGATTGCGATAACGAGAACAACGACGGCGATCCAAAAGGAGTTTTGGAACCATCGGCGCATGATGGCAGCGGTATCGAGCTTGAGATAAAGCGTGCCGAGACGCTTGCCGCGCTGGACGGCTGGCTGGAATCCGATCAAGGCCAACTGTTCGAAGTGATAACCCGCAACGCCGGGCGCTGCCGGAAATGCGCTTGCGGGCAACTCGGCCGGATAAGTGGCGAAGAGGTTGCCTTCATTATCGTAAAGACTTGCGGCCACGATCTGGCGTTCGGCGGCGAGGGCAGTGAGAATTTCCTGACCGTCGTCGTTGTTTTGGAAGGCGAGGGCGGCGGTGCTGTTGGTAGCGATGACTTCCGCGAGGGTGGCGAGCTGGCGCACGGTGGTCTGGCGAAAGACGCGCAGCTCGTAAAAGAAAAAAACGGTGCAGGTAAGAAGGAGGGCGGTCCCGCCCGTCAGCAACACGATCGTCATCAGCTTGCGCTGGATGGGAGTATCCCGCAGAAACATAAGTCTAGTCGCTCCCTGGCGGGACGATTTCCGCCGGCTTGAGGAGCTTGGAGCTGATGACGAGATTTTCGGCGCGGGCATTTTCGAGACCGATGCGCATCCCGATCTTGTTCCGTTCGGTGACGAACCGGATCATGCCGCCGTGGAGGAGGAAGCCGTTGGCGTCGCCCACAGTGAGGATGCTGCGACCGCGCAGGCGATCAAGAATTTGGTCGAGGCGATACGCTTCCGAGGCGCTGATGAACAGGACGTGGCAGTTCCTTATGTCCTCGACGCGACGGTAGCGCTGGACGACCAAGGCGCGGTTGCCGACGCGTTCGCCGCGGACGATCTGATCGAGGTAACCCCCAAAGGGGTTGTCGCCGAGGACACCGATGACGAGCGGGCTTTGTGCATCAGGAAAGGAGTTTTCCGGCCACTGGACGAATTGGGAGAAATTATAAAGGAAGAGCGCTTTAACCTGATATTCCTTCGCCACGCCGGATTGAGCGCGCGCTTCGAGGAAGCCGGAAAATAAGAGAAGGGCGAGCAGGAGTCGCCATTTCCATGGCCGGACACGGGGACTTGCTGGTGGTCGCGAGCGTGTCATGGCCATCAGAATCGCAGCGTGACTTTCCCGTAGACGCTTCGCTCAATCTGCTGTCGCGAGGCGGCGGCGCCGAATTCTGGATGCGAATCGTTGAGGAGATTCTGGCCGATGATGGAAAATTCGACCTGCGGGGTCGGCCGCCAGCCGAGGCGCACGTCCAGTTCCGAATACGCCGGGACGTTCGACCCGGAGAGTTCCGAGACATAACGGAAGCCGGTGTCGAATTCCAGGTTCCAAGGCAGATCGATGGAGGAACGGATGGAGAGCTGATGGCTCGGGTCATTGGCTTCGCCGCTGCCGCGGGAGGTATCAGTGCTGCCGGGTTGGGCCCGGATGCGGACGTGCAGCGCGGTATAGCCGGCTCGAATCCGCCAATAGTCGGTCGGCCGAAAGTCGGCGGTCAATTCTGCGCCGTAGGATTCTCCCTCCTGCCCGTTGGCGAGAATGACGGGGCGGAGGAGGGGCGGCGTCACTTGCTCAGTGCTGCGGATGTTGTCGTAATCGTTATAGAAGGTGGCGAGCGAGAGGGAGAGCCGCGGATGGGGCTGGATGCGGTACCCGAGTTCGTAGGCCAGCAGTTCTTCGGAGACGAAATTGGGGCCGCCCTGCAGGATGAAGTAAGGCGGAGTGCCGGGCGCGAAGAAATCCTGGTCAATGCGCGAAGGCGTGCGCACGGCGCGCGAGACTGCCGCCCAGAGAGTTTGCCGGGAATCGATCAACCAGCCGAGGCGGCCGCTGGGTTGGTACTCGAAGCCACTGTCGTCGTTGTGCTCGAGCTTGGTGCCGAGGGTGAGATGAAGACGCTCGGGCACGAGCGTGATTTCGTCCTGCACGAAGCCGCTGAACCATTGCCGGGAGAGCTGCGACGGGAGAATGGCGAGAACGGGCGTGTTGACGATGTCGTCCACGATCAGGCGATAGCCGAGACCCCAGACAATGTTATGCCGATCGCCCAGCGGGAAGCGGTGGTGAAAATCGAGGTCGTAGCTGTCGAGATCTTCCGAGAACAGGCCTCGGAGATTCCGATGGGTGCGGTCGTAATAGAGCTGGAGCTGGAAGTTGGAGGTGTCGGAAATCGTGTGGGACCAACGGGTGAGAAGGTTGCCGCCATTGACATCGATGTCGGCGTTCGCGCCCGGTTGCGCAATGTGACCGCGGTAAATGTCGCCTTGGACGGTCACGAGATTGGTGTTCGAGGCATCCCAATCCAGCCGGAACCCGCCCTGGCCCATGCGCCAGTCGTTCGCCGCGCCCGCGCCCGAGGAGAGCAGGGCGCTATCGCGGCCAAAATACTTGCCGTAGACGCGGAAGTGGACATCGGGCGCAAGCTTTCCGCCGTAGCGAGCTCCGACGAAATGTTCCAACTCGGTGCCGCCCCCGCTGGAGACGAGCCAGCCTTGCGTGTCCTTGGATGATTTCGAGAGGACATTGATGACGCCGTTGACGGCGTTGGCGCCCCAGAGCGTGGCACCGGGGCCGCTGATGACTTCAATGCGGTCGAGATCTTCGAGGAGGGTATCCTGCACATCCCAGAAGACGCCGGAGTAAAGGGGCGTGTAAACGGTGCGGCCGTCGACGAGGACGAGGAGTTTATTGGCCGCACTGGCGTTGAAGCCGCGCGCGCTAATGGCCCATTGATGTGAATTTACCTGAGCCACCTGGAGATTGCTCGCGAGGCGCAAGGCCTCGGGCAGGCTGGAGGCGCCGGAGCGAAGGATGTCTTCAGCCGTAATGACCTGAATGGCGGAAGCGGTTTTCGAGAGTTTCTCGGTTTGCTTGGAAACCGAGGTCACATCGATGCTCATGAGCGCATCCAGGCTCAGCTTTTTCAGCTCCTCGGTGGAGGGCAGGCTGTCATCGTCCTCGGCCGAAGCGGTGCGCCCGCACGCCAGGAGAACCGCAGCGAAGACTGTGCAGGTGAAACGCCAGGGAAGCGTGGGCAGCCGGATGGGCGCAGAGAATGGGAGAACGGGAGAGTTCATTTTGGCTCTTTCAGCCTGGACGAGTGGAGGTGCTTTTACAGCAAGACGCGTGCGTGCGCGCGACGTAAATACGGTAGCCAACTTGCTGACCAGGATGGGTATGCTTTTCCCGCCAGCACCCCGGGGCGAGGCCGCTTTCTCAATGCGCGGCGATGCTGGTGATCTGATCGCTTAAGCGGCGGGTATCCACCGGCTTGACGATGTAAGCATCGCAGCCGGCTTCGAGGGCTTCCCGACGGCCAAAGACTTCCGTCTCAGCGGTGAGCGCGATGATGACAATGTGCCGCGTGGCAGGGTCGGCCTTCACGCGCCGGGCGAATTCGAGGCCGCTCATCCCTGGGAGTTTCAGGTCCAGCAGGATAATCTGGCTTTTGCGACCCTTGAGTTCACTGAGGGCTTGCTCGGCGGTAGCGTTCCCGAGCACCTCATGACCGCTGAGCTGGAGAACGGCGCTCACCAGTTTCAGGTCGGTCGGGTTGTCTTCCACGACGAGGATATTCATGGCTGAGGCGTTTCCGTCGTGGCTTTGGATTTCGAGCGTTGGTAAATTTCCAGGAGTTGTGCGTTAAGGATGCGGGTTTCGAAAGGCTTGGTGATGTAGCCGTCGCACCCTGCTTCCAAACCTTTCTCCGCGTCACCCATCATGGCATGAGCGGAGAGCGCGACGATGGGAATGTACCGATACTTCGGGTCGGCTTTGAGCTGGCGGGTGAGGGTGAGACCGTCCATCCCGGGCATCTGAATATCCATCAAGATCATGTCGGGCGTCGTTTCCTGGATAACTTCCAAGGCGGACGCCCCATCTGCTGCGCGCAGGACAGTGTGGCCTTCATGTTCCAGCACAGCGCAGGCGAGGACGAGATTGATTGGATTGTCATCGACGACGAGGAAAATCAGCTTCATGAATCTTGGGCGCTCAAACTTCTTGGCAACTCGACCGTGAAGGTGCTGCCCACCCCCGGTTCACTCGCGACGGTGAGGCTGCCGTGTTGAACCTCGACGAATCTTTTGGTTAATGCCAGCCCCAAACCGGTGCCGCCAGCGCGGCGCGAGGCACTGGAATCGAGCTGCTCGAAAGCGCGAAAGAGCCGCGAGATATCCTGTGGATGAATTCCGATGCCGGTATCGGTGACGCTAATCTGGAAACGATCGGGCTCGATTGCGGAGCGGGCGACGATTTCCACCCGGCCGCGCTCGTTGGTAAATTTGACCGCGTTCGAGAACAAATTGTAGAGCACCTGCTTGAATTTCTGCAGGTCGAGCGTGACCCCTTCGAGTCCGGCGGCGACGTGTGTGTGCAGCTCGATCTCCTTCTTCTGCGCGATCGCGCGGACGATGGCGCACACGCCTTCGATCGCTGCGCCCACCGAGAACGTCTCGGGGTTCAACTCCATCTTGCCGGCCTCAACTTTCGAGAGGTCGAGCACATCGTCGATGAGACGGAGGAGGTGGCGGCCGCTTTGCAGTATGTCGTCGAGGAATTCCTTCTGCTGATCGGTAACCGAGCCCGCTTTTTCGTCCACCAAAAGCTCGGAGAAGCCGATAATGCCGTTCAGCGGGGTGCGCAGTTCGTGCGACATATTGGCAAGAAATTCACTCTTGATGCGGTTGGTTTCGCGGAGAGATGCCTCCGCCTCCTTCAGCTCGGTGATATCGTACCCGATACCCTGGACAAAGGAGGGCTGGCCTGTGGCGTCGCGCACCACTTTGGCTTCGCCATGAATCCAGACCACGCGTCCGTCCTTGGCCAGGAACCGGTAGTCGGCCTTGAAAGGCTCGGCCCAGGAGACGGTGCGGGAGAATTCCTCGTTCCAGCGCGGCTTGTCTTCGGGGTGAAGACGTTGATACCAGAGAATCGGATCGTCGATCCACTCTCGGGCGGTGTAGCCGAGCATGGTTTCGATGTGCGGACTCACATAAATTTCGCTCAAGCCGTTCTCGAACGAGGCCATGAACGTGACCGCTGGAATCTGTTCGACCAGCGCCTGATATCGCGCCTCCGCTTTGCGCGCCAGTGTGATGGAATCCGCATCGCTCGGAACCTGCGGCGGGGTGGTGGTGGCGCGTGGAAGCTGGAAATCCGGCGAAAACGCCCGGGCCAATTCCAGCAATGAACTGACGGCCTCCATTCCGGGCGGGATCTCCGGCCGCAAGGGTTCGCTAGGGTTCTCGCCGTTTCCTTCGCTCATTTCGACTGGGTGCCGAACATCGGCTCGTGTTCCCGCCGGAGAACCTTGCCGTTGCCCAAATAGAGATGGACGCCGCAAGGCAGGCAAGGATCGAAGCTGCGCACGGTGCGCATGATATCGATGCCCTGGAATTTATCCGGACCGTTCTCTTCGAACAGCGGCGTGTTCATGATGGCGTCCTCGTACGGGCCGGGCGTGCCGAAGGAATCGCGCGGGCTGGCGTTCCACGGCGTCGGCGGGTAGGGATGGTAATTGGCGATGCGGCCTTTCCGGATGACAAGGTGATGGGAGAGCACGCCGCGGACCGCTTCGTGAAATCCGCAGCCGATCGCTTCGTCGGGGACCTTGAATTCACTCCACGTCTTCGTGCGACCGGCGTGCACTTCCTCCATTGCCTGCTCGATGAAATAGAGCGCCGCGCCGGCGGCGTAGGCCTGGAAATAAGTGCGCGCGCGATCGCGTTCGAGGGTGTTGTTCCATTTCGGAATACGCCATTCGTGCTCGGTTTCGCCGAAGTTCGCGGTTTTCGGGAACCGGATCTTCACGCTGCTGCCAGTCGCCTGCACATGGCCGTTCAGATCGACCGTGCCCGCGAGCGCGGTCACCCAGAAACGCGCGAGCGGCCCGCCGCCGGTGTCGAGCGCGAGATGGTCGCCGCTCGCCTTGTCGAACCAACGGGGTGACATCACCCAGGAGTAGTTGCCTTTGTAATCGCGCCGTTGCGGCTTCGGTATGGTCGTCTGATTCCACGGGTGCCGTGGATCGATCGCGTTGCCGAGCGGATCGTGGGTGACGAATTGTTCCGACGCCGTCCAATCGTCGTAAAACGAACTGCCGAGCAAAATGCGGAGACCGAGATTAATCTCCACCAGATCGGTCGTGATCAATTTTCCATCGACGACAATTCCCGGGGTGACATACATCGCGCGCCCCCAATTGCTCATCGTTTCGTAGCGGAAATCGCAGACGTTTGGATTCTGAAATGAACCCCAACAACCGAGCATGATGCGCCGTCGCCCGACTTCCTCGTAACCGGGCAGCGCTTCGTAGAAGAAATCGAAGAGGTCGTCGTGCAGGGGGATGCAGCGTTTCAGGAAATCGATGTAGCGCAGGAGCCGGACGAGATACTCGTTAAACAATTGCACGCTCGCGACCGTGCCGACGCCGCCGGGATACAAGGTGGACGGATGCACGTGCCGACCCTCCATCAGGCAAAACATCTCGCGCGTGAGCCGGCTCATCTGCAGCGCTTCGAGGTAAAACGCGCCGGTGAACGGATTCAGCGCGCGCATGATGTCCGCGATCGTGCGATAGCCGTGCAATTGCCCGTGAGGCGATTCGGTTTTCTCCGCCTGCTCCAGCACGCTCGGATTCGTCTCGCGCACCACCTGTTCGCAGAAATCGACGCCGACCAGGTTATCCTGGAAGAGGTTGTGATCGAACATGTATTCGGCCGCCTCGCCGAGATTGATGATCCATTCCGCCAATGCCGGCGGCACGACGCCGAAGGCCATGTTCTGCGCATAGACCGCGCAGGTGGCGTGGTTGTCGCCGCAGATGCCGCAGATGCGACTCGTGATCTGGTGGGCGTCGCGCGGGTCTTTCCCTTTCATGAAGACGCTGTAGCCGCGGAAGATCGAGGAGGTGGCGTAACATTCCGCCACGCGCCGATTCGCGAAATCGATCTTGGTGTGGATGCCGAGGCTGCCGACGATGCGCGTGATCGGGTCCCACGTCATCTCGACCAGCTCTTCTTTTTTCGCGGTGCTCATGTGGTGGGAGTTCTCCAGACCGGCTCTTTGTTCATCGAAGCCTGGGTGAAGGCGCGGAGAGCGCGGATGGCGTTGCCGTAGGTCTGGATCGCTTGCGAGGAAAGCATGGAGCCGGGCGGTTGATCCATGAAGGGCATAAACTTGTCGGGAAAGCCCGGCATGGTGCAGCCGATGCAAATCCCGCCGACGTTCGGGCAACCGCCGATGCCGTTAATCCAGCCGCGCTTGCCGACATTGCACTGCACCACCGGGCCCCAGCATCCGAGTTTCACGATGCAACGCTTGTTCCCGTATTCCTGCGTGAAATCACCCTGCTCGTAGTAGCCGCCGCGATCGCAATTTTCGTGGAGCGTGTCGCTAAAGAGCGCCGTCGGGCGCAAAGCGGAATCGAGCGCAATCATGGGCGCGTTCCCCGCCGCCTGGCGCAGGAGATGGAGCAGCACCTCCATGAAATTATCCGGCTGCACCGGGCAGCCGGGAATGTTCACGATCGGAATCTCGGTCCGCGATTTCCATTTCCACCCGAGATAATCCGCCAGCCCCATCGCGCCAGTGGGATTGCCCTCCATGGCGTGAATCCCTCCGTAGGTCGCGCACGTGCCCGCCGCCACCACCGCCCACGCTTTCGGCGCGAGGCGATCGATCCAGGTGCAGGTCGGAATGGGTTGCCCTTCGTCGTCCAGACCGAAGCCGGCCCAAACGCCTTCCGCTTTGTTCTTCTCGTTCGGGATCGAGCCTTCGATCACGAGGATAAACGGATTGCCTTTGCCCGCAGCGGCATCGTGAAAAAACTGCATGAAGGTGGCGCCATTCTCCCGCGCCAGGACCGGGTTGTGGAAATTGACCTTCGGTATCCCCGGCAGCAGGCCGCGCACGATGTCTTCGATGCTCGGCTGCGTCGCCGCGGTCATAGCAATGGTATCGCCATCGCAACCGAGACCGGCGGTAATCCAGAGGATGTCGATCTCGTTGATGGAATGGCTCATCGCATTTCGTCCGAACTGAATCTACCCTGAGGCAGCAGGCCCTGTGCAAGCGAGCTGCCTTTTCCTGGCTCGCGCTACGCTGGCTCACGCGCCCGTCCATCTCTCCGCTGCGGCAAGGCATCGCGCAATTACCTAAAGCAGGCGCGACCCCTTCGGCGCGCCGACGAAGGCGTTTGAAAGGAGCAGCCGGTTTATGGAAAAGGTCTTTGCTGTGCGCGGGGAGCGACGAAGGTACGACCGGTCAGACAAATGAACGAAACTCCACTCTACCTCCCCATCCTTCTCGGCACCTCGCGCCAGGGCCGCAAGAGCGAGCACGTCGCGCAATTCCTCTTGAGCGAAATGAAGAAACGCCCGGAGATCGAGACCGAGTTGATCGACGTGCGAACCCTCTCGATGACACTCGATAACGCCGGCACGGACATGGCCGACCCCGAGTATGCGAAGAAGATGCTGCGCGCGGATGGCCTCGCCATCGTGGTGCCGGAATACAATCACGGCTATCCCGGTTTGCTAAAGCACGCGCTCGACATGTGTCTCGAGGAATACATCCACAAAGCGGTCGCGTTTTGTGGCGTTTCCGCCGGGCCGTTCGGTGGCGCGCGGGTGATCGAGAACCTGGTGCCGGTGGCGCGGGAATTGGGTTTGGTGGTCACCTTCACCGATCTCAATTTCAGCAGAGTGGGGGACGCGTTCGACGATGCCGGAAAATTGCAGGACGAAAAATACGTCGGCCGCGCCGCGAAATTCCTGAACGAACTCGTTTGGATGGCGCGCGTGCTGCGACACGGTCGCGAGAAGATCCCACCGCTTTAGATCGCGATGGAACTACGCGAAGCCGATCTGGAGGAAACGTTCGCACGCTCGGGCGGGCCGGGAGGGCAGAACGTGAACAAAGTTTCCACCGCTGTCACCCTGCGGCATCGGCCCAGCGGGCTCAGTGTGACGGTGCAGGACTCGCGGTCGCAAGCGATGAATCGCAAACTGGCGCGCGAGCGTCTGCGCGCAGCGGTCGATGAGCGGCAACGCCAACGCCGCGCCGCCGAGAAGGCGCAGCGTGAGAAAGTGCGGCGACAGAATTCCCCGCGGCCGCGAGCACTCAAACGGCGCATTCTGGAAGGAAAACGCAAACGCTCCACCCTGAAAAAACTCCGGAGTACAGGTCTCTGATTGAAAAAAACCCAATGGGCTGATCGCAAAAAGTTTGCGTTCGATACGGCTGTTGACGCGCTGTCCTCCGAATGGAGGTTGTAACCAACCAAACCAACTATGAAAAACTTCATCCTTCTGGCGCCTGCCCTGGCAGTTTGTGCCTTTGCTATCACCTCCTGCAGCACGCCTTCCACGACCACGACGACGACCTCCACGCGTGAGGAAGCGGTCGTGACCCAGCCAGCGGCAGCCACGACGACGACCCGGAGCACGTCTTACTGAAGACGGCGGTCGCAACATTGTTCGGCCCGGAAACGGGCCGGCTCTAATTCGAGCAGGGACACGCTTCGGCGTGTCCCTTTTTTTTAGCCGACCAGCCAGCGTCCTCGCGGCGCAACTACGCCTCGCTTGCGGGCGCTTCTTCCTCTTCGGCTTCTTCCTCTTGGCTGACGACGCGGGCGATGGCCTGGAGTTTCTCCTTGCCGCCCAAGTCCATCAGTTTTACGCCTTGCGCGTTGCGGCCGGTCTCGCGGATTTCCTTCACCCGCGTCCGCACCATCTGGCCCTTGGTCGTGATGAGCATGAGTTCGTCGGTGTCGGTGACGGTCAACGCGCCGACCACCTTGCCGGTCTTCTCGCCCGTCTTCATCGTGATGATGCCTTTGCCGCCGCGCTTTTGCTTCCGGTACTCGTCGAACTGGGTGCGTTTGCCGATGCCGTTTTCGCCCGCGACGAGCAGCATGGATTGCGCATCCACCAGTGCGATGCCCACTACAAGATCGCCTTTCGCCGGCCGAATGCCCCACACGCCGACTGTATTGCGCCCCTGATCGCGCAACTGCTCTTCGTGGAAACGCAGGCTCATCCCTTCGTGCGTGATGAGCACGACTTCGTTGTCGCCGTTGGTCAGCTTGGCGTCAATCAGGCAATCATCTTTCTCGATCTGGATCGCGATAATGCCGCCTTTCCGCACATTGCTGTAGGCGGCGAGGTTTGATTTTTTCACGATGCCGGAACGGGTGGCGAAGACGATATGGAAATTTTCGTCCCACGTTTCGTCCACCACGTTCGGAGCGGTGCCGGATTTTTTCGCCTGCACGCGGATGGTGGCGGCGATTTTCTCGTCGCTGCGTAGCTCCAGTAGGTTGGCGATGGAGCGCCCTTTCGCCGCGCGCCCCATCTCGGGAATTTCATAAACCTTCTCGACGTAAGCGCGACCGCTGGTGGTGAAAAACATCAGGTAATCGTGCGTCGTCGCAGTGAAGAGATGCTCGACGAAATCGCCTTCGTCTTCCTCGCGCGCGCCTTCGCGCGTGGCCATGCCGATCACGCCCTTGCCGCCGCGGCGTTGCGCACGGAAAGCGCTCACCGCGGTGCGCTTGATGAAACCACCGTGGGTGATGCTGATGATGCAGCCTTCGTTTGCGATCAGGTCTTCCATGTTAATCTCGCCCTCGTCGGGGACCAACTGGGTGAGGCGCGGGCCGGCGTACTTCTGCTGAATGTCGCGCAGCTCCTTTTTGATGATTTCGAAAACGCGCGACTCCTTCGCGAGGATGTCGAGCAAGTCCTGAATGGTCGCGATCAGATCCCGGTATTCATTCCCGATCTTGTCGCTCTCCATCCCGGTGAGCTGATAAAGGCGTAGATCGAGTATCTGGTTCGCTTGATGCTCGCTAAAGGCGTAACGCCCATCGACGAGGCGTGCTTCGTTCCGAATCATGATACCGATCTTCTCGACCTGCTTCCGGGTAAACTCGAAAGCGAGCAGTTTCACGCGCGCTTCTTCG
This sequence comes from uncultured Verrucomicrobiae bacterium, assembly GCA_963769625.1. Classification (GTDB taxonomy): domain Bacteria; phylum Verrucomicrobiota; class Verrucomicrobiia; order Chthoniobacterales; family UBA10450; genus JACCTI01. The sequence goes on from CAVYMO010000002.1 coordinate 38,878, forward strand.
CGATTGGCGGAGCTGCGAATGATGCGGATAAATTCGTCGAGATTCGCCAGCGCGATGAGATAGCCTTCGAGCGTCTCGGCGCGATCTTCGGCTTTGCGCAGTTCGTAGCGCGTGCGACGGAGCACGACCTCGCGGCGATGATCGATGTAGGCGGTGTTTGCGTCTTTGAGTGAGAGTAGTTTCGGCCGGCCGTGATCGATCGCGAGCATCGAGGCGGAGAAAGAGCTCTCCATCGCGGTGTGCTTGTAGAGATTGTTGATGACGACTTTCGGATTGCCGTCGCGCTTCAATTCGATCACGACGCGCGTGTTCTCATCCGACTCGTCGCGGATGGCTGAGATGTCGGTCAGGATCTTGTCGTTCACGAGGGCCGCGATCTTCTCCACGAGCGTGGCGCGGTTCACGTTGTAGGGAATTTCGGTGATCACGATCTGCTCGCGGTTGCCCTTTAATTCCTCCACGCCAGCCTTGCCGCGCACCTTCATGCTGCCACGGCCGGTTTCGAGATACTGGCGGACGCCGGCGAGCCCGAGGAGCGCGCAGCCGGTCGGGAAATCCGGGCCCTTCACATATTTCATCAACCCTTCGAGATCGATGTCCGGATCGTCGATTTGCGCGCATATGCCATCGATCACCTCGCCGAGATTGTGCGGCGGAATGTTTGTAGCCATGCCGACCGCGATGCCGGTGCCGCCGTTGACGAGCAGGTTCGGGAATGCGCTCGGGAAAACTGTGGGCTCGGTTCGCGTTTCGTCGTAATTCGGGACGAAATCGACCGTGTCCTTGTCCATGTCGGTCATGAGCGCGGCGCCGAGATGCGTCATGCGCGCCTCGGTGTAACGCATGGCCGCGGGCGGATCGCCTTCGACCGAACCAAAGTTACCCTGGCCGTCGACCAGGGTTTCGCGCATCGCCCAGGCCTGCGCCATGTGGACGAGCGTCGGATAAATGACCGCCTCGCCGTGTGGGTGATAGTTACCGCTCGTATCGCCGCAAATCTTGGCGCACTTCCGATGCTGCCGGTTCGGATAGAGCGAGAGATCGTTCATCGCAAAAAGAATGCGACGCTGTGATGGCTTCAAGCCATCGCGCGCATCCGGCAGGGCGCGCGAAATGATGACCGACATGGAGTAATCGAGGAACGACCTCGAGACTTCTTCGGCGACGTTGATTAGCTCTATTTTTTCGTTTGGGTTATACACGGCTTTTTACAATCTGAAGGGTGAGGAGCGCTGCATCACGGGCAACCCGGTGCGGAAAGTGTCGGTTGTTTGGTGCGTAACATTAATCGAAGCGCCCAGAAGGAGCCAAATCCGGCCAGCACAAGAAGCCCGGCCGAGATGAGAGGAGCGATGGCGCCGAAGTGGTCCCCGAAGAAGACGTAGTTCCCTCTCATCTTCTGGACCCAGTTTAGGTTCGCGTGGAAAGAAACCTTGTCCGTCGAACTCAGGAGATGGCTGAAGATCCCCGCAGGGTCCTGTGGGAACACCCGGTTCTCCAACCGGAACTGCACGAAAATGCCGAGGACGTAATCGACGCCAAGACCGAGCGTGATGGCGATCTTCGTGAAGCGGGAGAGGTCGAGCAACTGCGTCGCGAGAAAGATGAGGGTCAGGAGAACCAAAGGTTGACCGCAAATATGAGCGACGCCATAGGGATCCTGACCCGGGATCACGATCACGCCGAGGACGAAACAAAAGGTGAACAGAGCGACCCATAAGCGCACCTCCGGTCGTGCTTCCGGATGCGCGCTCTTCCATGCCTTGGCGGCCTGCCACACGGCCACCACACCGCCCACCGTGCCGATCGCCACCCAAATATTCGTCTGGTACATGAGAAAAAAATACTCTCTCAAGTAAGCGAGGGACCCCTGCGTGGCTGTCCAGGCGTCGATGACGCCCGGTGCGAGTCGAAAAGGATGCGGCACGAGCGTTGAGAAAAAATTCTGAGCGATATGCGCCGGATGCATCCCTCCGGTGGCCGTCGTGTTGGAAGCGAAGGTGGCCGACAGCCCGTAATGAACGATCGACGAAGCAAACCAGGTAAGCGCCAGTGCGAGACTCGGCACGGCAATGCCGATGAACTCTTTGATTCTTCCTCTGCCTCGTCCCGGATAAACACTGACGAGGTAGTGAAGGCCCAGGAAAATCGCAAAAGGAACCGCGGAGTAGTGTGAAAGGACACTGGCGGTTACGAACAGGAAGGCCACCGCCATGTAGTGCTGGTCGGATTTTTTTCGGCCGACAAAATAAAGGCTGATCGCGAGGAGGAGGTAGAAACTGGTGAACATTCTCGTCCACGGATAGGTGAGATTCCGCAGAGCCATGGGGTTGAGCAACACCAGCCAAAGCAGAAGCGGCAGGAGTCTGCGGAAATGCCGGGACACTGCGGACAGGACCAGCATGATCGGAAAGATCACCAGCGTATTCAGGTACAAGCTCGTGAGCTGGTAGATTTCGAACGATCTGCCCACCTGGCCCATGAAATAAGAGGTGACGACGTTCATCAACGGTGGGCGCGCGGGAACCGCAGCCCCAGCTATCCCCAGCACTCCGCGCGGGAGCAATTCCATAAAAAAAAGCGCCCGATTGTAGTGTTCTTCCCAGTCGCCCGACCAAATGCCACCGGAAAGACTACGAATCAGCGAGTTGTGCAGGAGGGTCCAGATGAAGCAGACACCGAATCCAGCAAGAAAAAGGCGGACCGTGTGATCGCTAAGCAATTTGCGGAGGTCACGAAAGCGCCAGACGAGCGCGCCCGCACAAAAAAAAGAAAAAAGAACGTAGCTCACCCGGGGCAGGGAAGCCTCGGCAATGACAAAGCCGGCCACGTAGATGCAAAGAAAGGAAAAGGCGATCGTCGCGCAGAAAGTTTCTTTCGCTTCCCACTTCAAGTAGCGGGATACGAGAAGGCCGGGTCCCAACGAGCACACCGGCAGAAGAAACGAAAGCTCAAGAAGGCTGAGCCAGGGACGGAGATTAGACATCCAAATTCCGGACGTTCAGCGCGTTGTCCTCGATGTATTGGCGGCGCGGCTCGACCACGTCGCCCATGAGGCGGGTGAACATTTGATCGGCTTCCACAGCGTTGTCCTCGTTCAGGTCGACTTTGAGGAGCTTGCGCTTGTTCGGATCCATCGTGGTGTTGAAAAGCTCTTTCGCGTTCATTTCGCCGAGGCCTTTGAAGCGTTTGATCTGAACTCCGCGCCGTCCGATTTCGACGATTTTTTGGTGAATCTCCGGGATGGAGAAGAGGGGATGCACCGTCGCTTTTTCACCATCGCCCTCGATCAACTCGAAGATCGGTTGATCGCTCGCCGCGTAGTGGTCCACTTTCAAACCGCGCCGGGCGAGTTCGCTGATGAGCTTCTGGATCGTAGCCGCTTCGTGCAACTCCACTTTCTTGGCGCGGCGACGTTGGGTGCCGGGCTTGATCGCGGGGGCGGCGGCAGCGAGCGGAAGCAATTCCTGCTCGATGTCGGTGTCGAGCAAATTGAGATCGAGGTTCGCTTCGTGGAAGCTCCGAATCTCGCGCTCGTCATGGAAATAATGGACCGTCTCTTCGTTGCCGTCGCGTACCTTGACGAGGTACGTCGGAAGCTTGTCGGTTTTCTTATCGCGCTGCGTGAGGAAGGTCTCGAAATCGCCCCCGTGCCGGCGCACGGACTCGCTCAGCTTGGCCAATTTTTCGAGCGACTCGAGCACGTCTTTCAATTGCGCCGCGCTCAGCTCCTTGCCGTCAGATAAATTCTTCAGCCGCACTTCCTCCGAGCCGAGTGAGATCAGGATGCGGTTCAACTGGATGTCATCATCCACATACTCTTCGCGCTTCTTGCGCTTGATCTGATAGAGCGGTGGCTGCGCGATGTAGATCTTGCCTGCGCGGACCAACTCAGTCATCTGGCGATAGAAAAACGTGAGGAGCAGGACGCGGATATGCGACCCGTCGACGTCGGCGTCCGTCATGATAATGATGCGGCCGTAGCGCAGCTTCGTGATGTCGAACGTGCCTTCCTCGGCCTTGCCGTTCTTCTCCGTGCCTTCTTCTTTCGGCTTGCCGATCCCGGTGCCGATGGCGGTGATCATGGATTGGATTTCCGTGTTTTTGAGCGCTTGATCGAGGCGCGCCTTTTCCACGTTGATGAGTTTGCCGCGAATCGGAAGAATGGCTTGATAACGGCGATCGCGGCCCTGTTTCGCGGAGCCCCCGGCGGAATCACCCTCGACAATGTACAGCTCCGTCAGACTCGGATCGCGCTCCGAGCAATCGGCCAGTTTGCCCGGCAATCCGCCGCCGGTGAGCGCGCCTTTGCGGATCGTCTCACGGGCCTTGCGAGCGGCTTCGCGCGCGCGGGCGGCGGTGAGAACCTTGTCGAAAATGCGTTTCGCGATCGGCGGGTTTTGATCGAACCACGTCATCAAACCTTCGTAGACGACCGAGTTCACGATGCCGTCGATCTCGGTGTTGACGAGCTTGACCTTCGTCTGCGATTCGAAGCGTGGGTTCGGGAGCTTGATGCTGAGCACGCAGGTCAGGCCCTCGCGCACGTCGTCGCCGGAGATGGCGGGGTCCTTCTCTTTCACCAGGCTGTTGGCCTTGGCGTATTGATTGACCGCCTTCGTCAGGGCGCTGCGGAAACCAGTGAGATGGGTGCCGCCATCGGGATTCGGAATCGAGTTCGCGAAGCAGAGAATCTGGTCGTTGTAGCTGTCGTTATACTGCATCACCACGTCGACGAAAACTTCGTCGCGCTGCCGCGAGAGGATGACCGGCTTGGGATGGATAACGGTTTTATTTTCGCCGAGCTGGCGGACGAATTCCTCGATCCCGTGTTTATAAAAAAACGCTTCTTTGCGTGCCGTCTCGCCACGCTCATCCGCGAGCGTGATTTCGAGGCCGGGATTGAGGAAGGCCAGTTCGCGCAGACGCGAGGCGAGCCGTTCGAACTTAAACTCCGTCGTAATCGTGAAGATCGTCGGGTCGGGGAAAAACGTGATCAGCGTCCCGGTCGTCTTCTTGTTCTTGAGTTCGCCGATGACTTCCAGTTTCTGCGTGGTTTTCCCGCGCTCGAAACCCATGTGGTAAACCTTGCCGTCGCGCGAGACCTCGACCTTGAACCAATCGGAGAGCGCGTTGACGCACTTGGCACCGACGCCGTGCAAGCCGCCGGAATATTTATAAGCGCCCTGACCAAACTTTCCGCCGGCGTGCAGGTTCGTAAGCACGAGTTCCACTGCCGGCATCTTGAATTTCGGATGCATGTCGACCGGAATGCCGCGCCCGTTGTCGCGAATGGAAACGGAGCCGTCCACGTGAACGGTGACGTCGATCTTGCTGCAGTAGCCGGCCAGATGTTCGTCAATCGAGTTATCGAGCACCTCGAAAACGCAATGGTGCAGGCCGCGTTCATCGGGGTCGCCGATATACATGCCCGGACGCTTCCGAACGGCCTCGAGGCCCTCCAGTTTGTCGATTTGGGCGGCGTCGTACTTTTGACTTTGGCTAATGCCAGTGGCGGCGTCGCGGGTGGATTTTCCGAGCGAAATTTCGTCCTGATCTTGAAGCATAAAACGACAGGAAATCTGCCGGCGGAAACATAGGTGAGAAGATGGTCGGCAACAATAAGTTTCTTGCCGTGATTTGGCCGGCGTAAACCCAGCATATTGTGGGCGACTGGGCCTCACGAATCAACATCTGGTGGTTTCGCGCCCCGCAATCCTACATGCAAAATCCCCACGCTTGACCCCTTCCGTTCCGACCGCGAATCTACCTCCAACTCATGCGCTGGCAGACACTTTACGAAGGCCGTTGGATTTTCCTCATTCTGATCGTTCTTGCGGTTGGTTCTTTCTTTCTTTGGCGCTGGTTGCCGGTGATTTTCATCTTGTTAATCGGCTACACCTTTGCGTTCTTTCGCGACCCCGAGCGCATCGTTCCACCGGCACCCGACGCGGTCGTGGCCGCGGCGGATGGGGTGGTGGCCGATATCGTTGAGATCGATGAGCCCGATGTGGTGGGAACGAAGATGAAACGGGTCGGGATTTTTCTCTCCGTCTTCGATGTGCACACGAATCGCGCCCCAATCGCGGGTCGCGTAATCTATCGCCAGCATCGCGAAGGCCTTTGTCTCGATGCGCGCAGTCCCGATTGTTCGGGCAAAAACGAATCGATGACGTGGGCGTTTGAAAATCCGCGAGTGACGTTGGTGGTGAGGCAACTCACAGGTGCCATCGCGCGCCGCATTGTCGGCTGGTCGAACGTGGGGGACGAGCTGGCGAAGGGCGAACGCTTCGGGATGATTCGCTTTGGTTCGCGCACGGAGGTATACTTGCCGCTCGAGGCGACCGTGCTGGTGCAGGTGGGCGACCGCGTAGCAGGCGGCGCGACGGTCATCGCGCGTTTGCCGTGAGATGAGCGACCAGAATCCCAAAATTTACCTCCTGCCGAATTTGATGACGGCGGGGAATCTGTTCTGCGGGTTCGCGGCCACGCTTAAGATCGTGCAAGGCGCGTTGGAGCAAGGAACGGATCCGGAAGCGGCTGCGGTGCTTTTTCACACCGCCATCTGGTACATTCTGGGCGCGTGTATTTTCGACCTGCTTGACGGCCGACTGGCGCGGCTGGGCGGGCAGGACAGCGCGTTCGGCCGCGAGTTCGACTCGTTAGCCGACACCGTTTCGTTTGGTCTCGCACCGGCGTTGATGGTTTACCGCATTGTGCTGGTGGATTTCCCGCGCCTTGGTTGGGTGGTGGCGTTTGTTTATCTCCTTTGCGGCACGCTGCGCCTGGCGCGTTTCAATTGCATCGCCGCGCTTCCACATCCCGCGGGACCGGACAAGAGCTTTCGCGGATTTCCTATTCCAGCCGCCGCAGGGTTGATCGCCTCGCTCACGCTCTTCATGCTTTGGTGGCTGGGCGAAAAGGAGCACGATATCGGCCGCTGGAAGTGGGTCCTGCCGCCGCTCATGCTCTTTCTTTCCTTCATGATGTTCAGCCGCTTCCGCTATCCCAGTTTCAAGGGCCTGAACTGGCGCACCACTCGTTCGGTCCCGCGTTTCCTCATCATCAGCCTGGTGCTGATCTTCACCGCGCTGAACTACGAATGGATGCCCGCCATCCTTTTCCTCTCCTATCTACTTTACGGATTCGTGCGGCCCTGGCTTTCCAAAACCTGGCGGCGCGAGATCGAAGAGGAAGAAGGCGAGACGGACGACGAGGAGCCTTCCAAAGCGGATTCGTAAGCCCTGTCGGACAGATCCGAGGTTGGCCCGGTTGAAGATCCTCCGGTCTTCTGGCTCGTGCCCTTACGAGGGCAGCGGAAAGCGACGTGTTATCTCGCGGACTTTTCCGTGGATGGCTTCGAGTTGGGCGGGGTCTTCGCGATTGGTTAGGGCCTCGTTGATGAGGTCAGCGATGTCGAGCATTTCCTCTTCCTTCATGCCGCGCGTCGTCACTGCCGGCGTGCCGACGCGGATGCCGCCGGGTTTGAAGATGGGGAGGGTGTCGAAGGGGATGCCATTTTTGTTGACGGTGATGCCGGCTTTATCGAGGACTTCTTGCGCGATCTTTCCGTTGAGGCCTTTCGGGCGGAGGTCGACGAGCATGAGGTGGTTGTCGGTGCCGCCGGAGACGATGCGGTATCCGTGTTTGGCGAGGCCGGCGGCGAGGGCTTTCGCGTTGATGACTACCTGGCGCTGGTAATCGCGGAAGCCGGGCTGGAGCGCTTCGTGGAAGCAGACGGCTTTGGCGGCGATGACGTGCATGAGGGGGCCGCCTTGGATGCCGGGGAAGACGGTGCCGTCGATCGCCTTGGCGTGTTCGGCGTTGCACATGACGATGCCGCCGCGCGGACCGCGCAAACTTTTGTGCGTGGTGGTGGTGACGAAGTGGGCGTGCGGGATGGGGCTGGGATGTTGGCCGCCGGCGACGAGCCCGGCGATGTGGGCCATGTCGATGAAGAGGAGGGCGTTGACGCTGTCGGCTATTTCGCGGAGGCGGGGGAAATCGATGATGCGCGGATAGGCGGAGGCGCCGGCGGTGATCATGGCGGGGCGCTCGGTTTCGGCTTGTTTGGCGAGGGCGTCGTAATCGATCTGCTCGCTCTCCTGGCTGACGCCGTAGGCGGCGACTTCGTAGAATTTTCCGGAGAAATTCGCGGGGTGACCGTGGGTGAGGTGGCCGCCGTGGGCGAGATTCATGGCGAGGATTTTGTCGCCAGGTTTCAGGACGGAGAAATAGACGGCCATGTTGGCCTGGGCGCCGCTGTGGGGCTGGACGTTGACGTGCTCGCAATTGAAAAGACGCTTGGCGCGGTCGATCGCGAGCTGCTCGGCGACATCCACGTTTTCGCAGCCGCCATACCAACGTTTCCCGGGATAGCCCTCGGCGTATTTGTTCGTTAGGCAACTGCCTTGCGCTTCCATGACGGCGCGGCTGGTGAAATTCTCGGAGGCGATGAGTTCGATGCCTTCGCGTTGCCGTTTTTCTTCGGCCTGAATGACGTCGGAAATTTCGGGGTCGGCCTTGCGCAAGCTGCCGGAGGGCGCGGAGACGGTGGGAGACGGCGTGGGATTGGAGGAGGACAATTCAGGCATGGTGGATGAGGGTCCGCTACCGGCGCGTGCGGCGACGGGGAGTTGGCTTTCTTCTACGAACGCGAGGACGCTCGGTAAAGCGTTTTTGATCGTGGCCGCGCAGGTGACGTAAACGTCGCGACCGGAGCCGATGGGGTCGGGGACGTCGCGCCAGACGGTGTTGCCGGTTTCTTCAAATTCGCGCAGCAGATAAGTTTTCTCCCCCGCGTGCGGATAGAGCATGTGGATGCCTTCGAGATGCGCGCCGGTCATGGCGAAGATGTGCGTGGCGCGCTCGATCAAGGTGGCAGTGAGCGGTTGGCTGCGGATGGCGCTAATGTCGACGCCTTCGTTGCGTAAGACCTCTACGGCGAAGAGGCTGGGAGGTTGTCCGCGCACGGCGTGGAGGCCGGCGGAGGCGACGGTAATTTCGCCTCGACTGCCGAGCAGGCGGCGAAAAAGTCCCTCTGCCATGGGGCTGCGGCAGATGTTACCGGTACAGACGAACAGGACGTGTTTCACAGGGAGCAACCGGGCGGACAGCACGGCGGGCCAACCTAAAATCAAACGCTATCAAGTCAACGCGGCCCGCTGGTGGGTTACGAGGCAAGCCGGAAGACGAGACCAGTTATTCCGCAGCCGAGGAGAACGGCGACGACATCCCACTTCAGTTTTACGAGAGCGATCAAGGCCACGAAAGCCAGCAGGAGGACGAACCAGTCGATGCGCTCCGGGACTGGAAAAACCGCATGCCAGCCGAACCAGAGCGCGAGATTCAGAATCACACCCACGACCGCGGCAGTGACGGCGGCGAGCGCGGCGCTCAGTCGGGCATTCCCGCGGAGACGTTCCACATATGGAGCGCCGAGAAAAATCCAGATGAAACACGGCACGAAGGTCGCCCACGTGGTGATGAACGCGCCCAAGGTGGCGGCGAGAAGCGGCGGGAGGTTGCCCGGTTGATTCCAACCGCCGAGATAACCGACAAATTGAAGGACCATGATGAGCGGGCCAGGGGTGGTTTCGGCGAGACCGAGGCCATCCATCATCTGGCCGGCTTGCAACCAGCCGTGATGTTCGACCGCTTGTTGCGCGACGTAGGGCAGGACGGCGTAGGCGCCACCAAAGGTGACGACGGCGGCTTTACTGAAGAATACGCCTTCGCGAAAGAGCGTGCTGTCCCAACCCTGCCAGAGACCGGCGAGCAGGATGGGCGCCCACCAGATCGCGAGACCGAGAGTGGCGATACGAAGCACGCGCCGGAGCGTCGGTTTTTCGTCGATGAAGGAGACGTGTTCGGTTGTTTCCGCCACAAAGGGCCTGCGCCAAAAAAAACCGAGCAGGAGCGCCGCGAAGACGACGATGGGGAAGGGGAGTTTGAAATAAGCGAGGGCGATGAAGGCGGCCACGGCCACGAGCCACATAGCGGCGTTGCGCAGCGCTTTGCGTCCGATGCGGATCACGGCGGCGATGACGATGGCGAGCACGGCGGGTTTTAATCCGTAAAAGATCGCGGCGATCCACGGGACCGTTCCGTAGGTAACGTAGATGAAGGTCAACGCCCACAAGATAAAAACGGACGGAAGGACGAAGAGAACGCCAGCCACGATTCCGCCGCGGGTGCGATGGAGGAGCCAGCCGACGTAGGTGGCGAGTTGTTGCGCCTCCGGGCCGGGGAGGAGCATGCAAAAGTTCAGCGCATGCGAAAAACTCGCCTGGCTGATCCAACGGCGCTTTTCCACCAGCTCGGTTTGCATGATGGCGATCTGACCCGCCGGCCCGCCGAAGCTGATGAAGCCGAGCTTGAGCCAAAAGAGAAAGGCTGCGCGAAAACTGGGCGGCGGAGCAGCCGCGGCGTTCATCGTTTGGGACGATGTTCCGCGCGAACGGTGAGCGCGATGCCACCACGGGCGGAAAACTCTGCGGTCACGACGGCACTGCGGGGCGCGCACGCGGCGACGAAATCGTCGAGGATGCGGTTGGTGACGGCTTCGTTAAACGCGCGTTCGTTGCGGAAGGAGGCGAGATAAAACTTCAGGGACTTGCTCTCGACGCAGAGTTTATCGGGCACGTATTCGATCACGATTTGCGCGAAGTCCATCTGGCCGGTGACCGGGCAAAGGGAAGTAAAGTCGGCAGTTTCGAAGCGGATCGTGTAGGAGCGTTTGGACGGGGTCGGAAACGTCTCGAGCCGCGCTTCGCTGGGCGATGCTGGCAACTTCGCCTCGCTTCGACCGAGGAGGGTGAGCTTGTTCTTCGGTTTGGCCACGGATTACTTAGCCACAGATGAACACAGATGAAACACAGATTTGAATCGATAACGCGCGCGCCCTCTCTTCTTCATCTGTGCCGTAACGGATGCAAAGCAACGGCCGGGCTTTCCAAATCTGTGTCTATCTGTGGCTAGGTTCCCCTGCGTCTCGCGCAGGGCTACGGCTTAATCCGGGAGACGCAGCATCGGATTGTTGAGCGCGCGATCGCGGTCGCCGGGCTTGTTGTAGTTCCAGTAATCGACCTTCAGGTTGCGCTTCATTTTCAGTCGGCTGCCATCAGCGGCTTTCCATTCCCGCAGGAGATGCGGCGGGTCGCGATCGAGCGTGAAAACGTCCGACCCTTTTGCGTGTTTCACCGTCACTTCAAGCGCACGGTCGGTGCTCGTGAAGAAAACTTTTGCCGGCTGAAAGTTGAACGAATCTTTTTTGGAATTGATCACGGAGCCGCTGAGTTGGATCTCGAACGGTTCGGTTTTGGAAAAGTCGATCGTGCGGACGAGCCAGGGGAGTTCGTCGTAGAAGTGGGCGTTTTCCGGCGGCGTTATCGCTTCGGTGCCGCTGGCCATGCCGTCCCAGTAGGTACGCCACTCGTAGTTGATCTTGTCGCCCTCGCGGCGCGCTTCCTTGTAGGTGTTGCCGCAGCTGTCGTTGCTGGTGAGAGAGAATTTCGCGAGCTGGGCGGTATCGACGCGCCAAAAGTTCGAATGCATCTGCTGATAGACGTAGAGGCCGGTGGGCACGTGCAGGATCTGGTTCATCTTAAGGACGTGCACGACATCCGGGCGCTGCCAGTCGTTGGGTTTGATGGCTTGCTTGGGATCGAACGGCTCGCGTACGAGGATGTGGAGAACGTCGCCCGTGTGCTGGACGCCGTAGCGCGTGATCTCCGCGCCGTAGATGCTGAACTCGGCTTTGCCGTCGTTCCAGTAGACGTTGTTTTGGAGGAGGGCGGGGGAGAACTGGGCGAAGGCGGTCGGAAGGCTGCTAGAGAGGAGGATTAGCGCGACAAGAAAGGATCGGAACACGCAGCAAACGTTCAACGGCCAACGTCGAACGTCCAACGTTCAATTAGGACGGCGAACGCGCGCCCTCTGCATTCAACGTTGGACGTTGGACGTTGGACGTTGGACGTTGGACGTTGGACGTTGGACGTTGGACGTTGGACGTTGGACGTTGGACGTTGGACGTTGGACGTTGGACGTTGGACGTTGGACGTTGGACGTTCGACGTTGGACGTTGGACGTTAACACGAATGAACAAGGTGGAGCAGAAGCACGAGCAGGAGAAACCGCACGCGACGGGCGTGGCCAATCCGGCGTCGATCGATCTTTTCGCGTTCGATGCCAAAACCGATGAGGTGCTCCTGGTCATGCACGAGACGAGGGCGTGGGACGGCTCGGATCGGCGTCTCCATCAGCTCCAGGAGAAGCTCAACGCCTACGCTTCGTTTTTGCTCGATGGTGAGATGGCGGCGGAGCACCCGGACCTGGCCGGAAAGAAGATGCGGATTGAGCTGCACACCACGCAGATGCCGGACGAGCGGGCAATCGAATTACTCGGATTAATCCACGATCAGCTGGCGCTCCAGGAGATCAAAATGGAAGTGGTGGTCGCGGAAGCGGGCGGGTGCGGAGAGGGCTGCGCCTGTCAGTAGCGCAAGAAGGAAACGACTGGCGTTGGCTCCAGCTTGGCGCGTCCGTGCAGAAATTCGAGTTCGATCAGGAACTGCGCTTCCACGAGTTCGCCGCCGACTTTCTTGATTAACGCAACCGCGGAGGCAGAGGTACCGCCCGTGGCGAGAAGGTCGTCGATCAGGACGATGCGTTCGCCGGGCTGGATGCTATCGATGTGCATTTCCATTTCGGCTTCACCGTATTCGAGCGTGTAAGCGGCGCTCTCGCATTTGTAGGGCAGTTTGCCTTTCTTGCGGATCGGAATGAGTCCGAGGCTGAGTTCGTAGGCGACGGCCGATCCAAAAAGAAAACCGCGGGCATCGATGCAGACGACCTTGTCGATGCGCTGATCGCGGCAGCGCTCGAGAAACAATTCGATCGCGGAACGGAAGAGCGCGCCATCGCAGAGGACGGGCGTGATGTCCTTGAAGACGATGCCGGGCTTGGGGAAGTCTGGCACATCGCGGATTGCGGCACGGATTTTCGCCAACGGGTCGTCGTTCATTGCGTGGACGTTAATGCCTGTCATTCCGGGGTTCAACGGTCCGGCAGGCGAGCGTGAAAGAGAATTGGAGGCAAGGGGATTCGAACCCCTGACATCCAGCTTGCAAAGCTGGCGCTCTACCAACTGAGCTATGCCCCCGAACTGCTTGCGGATTTTAGGTGGCGGGGTGCCGATTGCAAATCGGAAGCCCGCGCGAAAACAAAAACGCCGGATCGCGGGGAGGCCGCGGTCCGGCGTTTTCTACTGTCAGCAATCAAACAAAAACTGAATTGTGCGCTACCGTTTCGTGTTTCTCTGAGCCATCACTTGTTTCCTTGTGAGGGGCTTAACGGCATGTCTGGATTCCCGAAGGAATTCAGGGTTAGCCGTCGACCTATTCAATCACGCTTTTGCAAGAGCAAGCTCTCGCGCAGGTGATGAATTTCTCCTTAGAAAGGAGGTGATCCAGCCGCAGGTTCCCCTACGGCTACCTTGTTACGACTTCATCCCAGTTACCGCTCATAGCGTAGGGCGCTGCTTCCATTGCTGGTTGGCGCGCGCACTTCGGCTACAAGTGACTTCCATGATGTGACGGGCGGTGTGTACAAGGCCCGGGAACGTATTCACGCCGTCGTAGCTGATACGGCATTACTAGCGATTCCAGCTTCATGGAGGCGAGTTGCAGCCTCCAATCCGAACTGAGCCCAGTTTTAGTGATTTCCTCCACCTCGCGGTCTCGGATCCTTCTGTACTGGGCATTGTAGTACGTGTGCAGCCCAGGCCGTAAGGGCCATACTGACTTGACGTCGTCCCCACCTTCCTCCCCGTTTCACAGGGCAGTCTGAACAGAGTGCTTCTCAATAAAGAGAGTGGCAACAGTTCACAGGGGTTGCGCTCGTTGCGGGACTTAACCCAACATCTCACGACACGAGCTGACGACAGCCATGCAGCACCTGTGCAAGTTGTCTCTTTCGAGACTCGCTGGCTTTCACCAACTTAGAAATGCATGTCAAGGCCTGGTAAGGTTCTTCGCGTTGCATCGAATTAAGCCACATACTCCACCGCTTGTGCGGGCCCCCGTCAATTTCTTTGAGTTTTAATCTTGCGACCGTACTCCCCAGGCGGCACGTTTAACGCGTTAGCTCCGGCGCGGAAGGGGTCGAATCCCCCCACACCAAACGTGCACCGTTTACTGCCAGGACTACCGGGGTATCTAATCCCGTTTGCTCCCCTGGCCTTCGTGCCTCAGTGTCAGGAACTGTCCAGAGACCCGCCTTCGCCACTGGTCTTCCTCACGATCTCTACGCATTTCACTGCTACACCGTGAATTCCAGTCTCCTCTCCAGTCCTCAAGCACTGCAGTATGGAATGCAGTTTCGGAGTTGAGCTCCGAAATTTCACACCCCACTTACAGCGCCACCTACGCACCCTTTACGCCCAATGAATCCGAACAACGCTTGAGACCTCTGTATTACCGCGGCTGCTGGCACAGAGTTAGCCGTCTCTTCCTCTTCTGATACTATCAAGTGGCGAGTAGTTACTTCGCCACACTTGTTCTCAAATGACAGGAGTTTACAACCCGAAAGCCTTCATCCTCCACGCGGCGTCGCTCCTTCAGGGTTTCCCCCATTGAGAAAAATTCTCGACTGCTGCCACCCGTAGGTGTCTGGACCGTGTCTCAGTTCCAGTGTGACTGGTCGTCCTCTCAGACCAGCTACCCGTCATAGCCTTGGTGAGCCGTTACCTCACCAACTAGCTGATAGGCCGCGGGCTCATCAAGAAGCGCCAGGTTGCCCCGGCTTTGATGTTGGGAAGATGTCGTCCCTGATCATATGCGGTATTAATTCGCCTTTCGGCGAGCTATCCCCCACTTCTCGGCAGATTGCCCACGTGTTACGCACCCGTTCGCCACTAAACTTTTCCAGGTATTGCTACTCGGAAAAGTCCCGTTCGACTTGCATGTCTTATCCACGCCGCCAGCGTTCGTTCTGAGCCAGAATCAAACTCTCCGTAAAAATTTGGAGCCGGTGTCATTGCTGACGGTCCGGACAAAGTTTGCGCCCCTCTTCGCTAACGAAGAGGGAGCTGAAATCTGACCATTCTAAACCGACTTCCGCTCGTAAGCAGGAGTCGGGTTCGTCCGATCTTATTCAAAATATAAGATTCCCTCGCGATTCCGAAGAACCGGTTCGGGAAAATTTTTAATCAAAGAAACTCGACGTATAACGCACAATTCAATTTTCGCTGACTTATTTCCGTTCTGATTTCGCTTTCGAATTCATCGCTCCGTATTGGAACAATGTTTTCATTTCGTCGTCACCGCGAAATTCAGAATCAAACTGTCAAAGAGCAACCGTTCATCGCTTCTTTGTCCACGCACAAACCAACCGTCGAATTTTGCTTTCGAGCGAATCGGCTCGGCCTTGAGCCAAAGAGGAAGAACACACCGGAAACTCCAGTGCCGCAGTGGTGCGGGACGTGCAAGATAGTGGGGTCGTCTCACTCGTCAACGCTAATTAATTATCTTTTTTGAAAATTTTTGCTCGCGGACAGATTACCCGGCGGCAATGCCTCGGGCACGTCTGTTTTCACCGTTTCGAGCACCTTGCACTAACGAACGAACTTCGTTGACAGCGTCGACGCGGACTGCAACGCGGCAGCGAGCGAAAGCCCGTGCCGCGTTGCATGGTGACAGCCGGAGGCGGACTACTGCTCCGTTCCCGAGTCAACTTCGGCCTGGCTTTCGGCGTTCACCTTGGCCCGAGGCTGATTGTCGCGAATCGTTTTTTTGGTGCGCGCCACGGTCTTCGCTGCGGCGCGTTTCGCTCCGGCGGTGTTTACGCCCCGCGTGTTCACAGTGGCGTGAGCGTCAACGGCCACGCGGCCTTCACCGGTATCAGACGCACTGCTCGAATTCCGGGCACCGGCATTGATGCCAACGGCACCCGCATCGAGCGCCGCTCGGTTACGAGAATCCCTCGCGCCCTTCGCATTATGCCGCTGAACTTTCGTGTCGGAAGATGCCGCGACGGAATTGGAATGAGCCCGACCCGAGAAGGCCGCACCTGAAGTATGGGTGCGTACGGTCGTGGCGCCCTGAAGATCAGTCGCCTTGTTGACCTCAGCCGCGGCCCGGTCGGTCGTCTTGTTCGCAGCTTTCCTCACCCGGTTCGCTTTTTGCGCAGCCTCAAGGTCCGTTTGCGCCGAAGTGTTCGCCGCCGCCTTCGTGTTCACAGCTGCCGTCGCTGGGCGGGCGAGCGAATTCGCCGTCATTTGTGAGGCGGTGTTGCCAGCCGCCCCAGCTCCCAATGACCCCGGCCCCGCGGTGCCCACGCGGCCGGCGCCTCCGACAGCGCCTCCAACACCAACGCCGCCGAGCTGGGCGAAAGTGGTCGAATAAGATGCCAGGCTGGCGAAAACTGCCGCAACAGTTGCCAATTTCTTAGTTCTTTTCATGTGCTGTTTATTCCTCCTTGGTTGGTTTTTAGCCACCCACTGCCAACGTCCCCTCATGGTAGCAGGAAATGTTGGAATCAGCGGCGGTATTACCCAGTTTAGACGGAACAAGTGGTCGGACGTTCGGGATTTATTGCACACTTGTCATATCGCGCTCGGCTGCGGAGCTTTCTGTCTACCATTGTTGAGCCCGTTGGGCCGGGTGTTGTCCGTGCAGGGAAGAGTAGAAACGAGGGCGCGGCGGGATATGTCGTATCTTCGTCATTCCGCCGTGCCGCAGTTTCGTCGTATGGTGCTGGACATGGCACCTCGGCGAATTGGAATTGTCGGATACGAAAAGGTCACGGCGCTGGACGTCGTGGGACCGGCCGAAGCTTTCGCCATGGCAATGCGCGAAACCGGCAAGGGAACCTTCGAGCGTTGTTATGATGTCTCGATCGTCGGGCTGAATCGGCAACCGTTTGCAGCGGAATCCGGCATCGTCTTTCAGCCCGGCACGACCTTTGCGGCGGCGCCAAAGTTCGACACGTTGCTCGTGCCCGGCGGGAGCGGCCTTCGCGTCCCCCATGTTTGCCAGAAGGTCGCGTCCTGGGTGGCGGGCCGGGCAGAAGAAACGCGTCGGGTCGTGTCGGTCTGTACTGGTATCTACGGACTCGCTGCCACAGGTTTGCTCGATGGTCGGCGCGTCACTACACACTGGCGTTATGCGCGTGATGTGGCGGCGCGGTTTCCCAAACTGCGCGTCGACCCGAATCCGCTTTTCGTGCAGGACGGAAATTTCTACACCTCTGCGGGAGTCACGGCCGGGATCGATCTGGCGCTGGCACTCGTCGAAGAGGACTATGGCTCGAAGGTCGCGTTGCGGGTGGCGCGGGAAATGGTCGTCTACCTGAAGCGTTCGGGTGGCCAGGAGCAATACTCCGAGCCGCTGCAGTTCCAAACGCAGGCCAGCGATCGTTTCGCAGAGCTGGTCGCTTGGATGACGAGCAATCCGACGGCCGAGATGTCGGTCGAAACGCTGGCGCGGCGGGCCTCGCTCTCTCCGCGGCAATTCTTCCGGCGGTTCAAGGCGCACTTCGGTTCGTCGCCCGCCACTTTCGTCGAGACGCTGCGCTTAAACGAGGCGCGGCGCCGCCTGTCGGCCGGTGATCCTTCCATTGAAAACGTCGCGGAGTCCGTCGGTTTTCGCGGCGCGGATTCTTTCCGCCGCGCCTTCGAACGCCGATTCCGCGTCACCCCCAGCGCCTTTCGCCGCAATTTCGCCCTGCACAAAAACGACCGCGGAAGCGCGCGAGCGCTCGCCGTTGCCACCAACAGAAAGAACAAATGAACCGACGAAAATTCCTCACGGCCGCGGCCACGCTCGCGGCTCTGCCCTCCACGGCTCCACTTTTGGCAGCCTCCGCCAAAGGCGAAGTAAAAGGAGTGCCGACCGCCAACTACAAACTCAAGCCCCCTGCCAGCGGAAGCATCCCGGTCGCGGTGGTCGTGGCGGAACACGTCAACGTGGTTGATCTCTCAGGCCCGTGGGGTGTTTTTGAAAGCGTCTCCATTCCCCACGCATCGGGCGCGCCGTTTCGCCTGTTCACGGTCGCGGAGAAGGCGGAGATCGTCGTGTCGGGCAGTGGATTAAAGATCATGCCGGATTACACCTTCGATAACGTGCCCGAGGTGAGGGTGGTCGTCGTGCCCGCGATGAAAGGTAACGACGCCATGATCAAATGGCTGCGCGAGGTCGCGCCGAAGACGGATGTGACCATGTCGATTTGCACGGGCGCGTTCAAGCTCGCCCAAGCCGGCCTGCTTTCGGGAAAAGCGGCCACAACGCATCACGAATTCCTCGATGAATTTGCGAAGATCTATCCGGATATCGAAGTAAAACGCGGGGTGCGTTTCGTGGAGGGGGAACAGATTTCCACGGCGGCCGGTTTGACCTCGGGCACGGATCTCAGCCTGCGCGTGGTGGAGCGGTATTTCGGTCGCGACGTGGCGCAAAAAGCCGCGGAGTATATGGAGTATCAGGGCGCCGGTTGGATCGTCTGAGATTACAGGAGACGCACCGTCGTCACGGCAATGCGGCCACCGAAACAGACGTCCACGTCCGCTTCCGGAGTGCGCGTGCGGAGATGATAATCACCGGCGTAGTAGAGACCGCTCTCTTCCTCGTGGCGGTAATTGAGCGGCAGGGCGCTCGGATCGAGCGGACACCAAACGACTTCCGGGCGGTCGACGATCTCGTGCGGGAGGTTGGGGAGATTGACGTTGTAGAAGAGGCCGGGCTCGATCGGTCGCGCGATGATCTCGTGCAAGATGGGGATGACCCAGCGGGTGGCGCGTTCCCAATCGAAGGCCACGTCGGATTTGCGGTAATGCGAGACCGCGATGCCGGGCCAGCCGTGCAAGATGGCTTCGCGCACTGCAGCGACGGTGCCGGAGTAATAAACGTCGGCACCGAGATTCGCGCCGTGGTTAATGCCGCTGAGAATCCACTGCGCGTCCGGCACGAGATGGAGCAGGCCGAGGCGAATGCAATCGGCGGGAGTGCCGTGGATGGCGAAACGGTTCTCGCCGCGCGGCTCGATGCGAACGCCGTCGTGCCAGGTGACGGCATGGCTGACGCCGGATTGCGGCCCGGCAGGCGCGACAATGATCGGCTCGCCGAGGGTGCGGGCGGCATTCGTTAGGGCGGTGAGGCCGTCGGCTTCGATGCCGTCGTCGTTGGTGAGGAGAAACTTCATGACGTAGGGAGGGGACGTTCCACGCTTAAGGTCCAACGCTCAAGCTCTGGCGAAGGCGCCCGGCCGGTGTTTACTACACTCATGCTAACGATTTCCGAACGCCGGGATGCTTTTCGAGCATTGCATAAGAGTGGGTGCTTCGTGTTGCCGAATCCGTGGGACATCGGCAGCGCGCGTTATTTGCAGCATCTCGGCTTTAAGGCGCTCGCGACCACTTCGGCGGGGTACGCCTTTAGCCGTGGATTGCCCGATAACGCGGTTCCGCGGGATGTGATGCTGACGCACATCCGGGAACTCGTGGAGGCGACCGATGTGCCAGTGAATGCTGACTTCGAAAATGGCTTCGCCGACGATCCGAAGGAGGTGGCAGAGAATGTGCGGCTCTGCGCGGAGACCGGGGTGGCGGGAATCTCGATCGAAGATTCGACCGGACGCAAAGACGGGCCCCTTTACTGCCTGGAACACGCGGTCGCGCGAGTGCAGGCGGCGCGCGCGGCGCTCGGCGATGGCGGGGTCATTCTGATTGGTCGCGCGGAATGTTTTCTCGTGGGGCATCCGGATCTCGCGGAAACAATCCGCCGCTTGGTCGCCTACGCTGAAGCAGGCGCGGATTGCCTCTACGCGCCGGGCCTGCGCTCCCGCGAAGAGGTGGCCGCGGTGGTAAAAGCGGTGGCACCGAAGCCGGTGAATGTCCTGATCAGCGGACCGGGCGGACTCACAATCGATGAGGTGGCCGAACTGGGGGTGCGACGTGTGAGTGTGGGCGGAGCGCTGGCCCGTGCTGCCTGGGGCGGTTTCTTGCGGGCAGCGACAGAACTGGCGGAGGCCAGAAGCTTCGAGGGCTTTGTGGACGCGACTCCGTATACGCAGCTTAACGAATTTTTCCGGACGGACAGCTTGCGCGGTTGACGGTGTGTCCGTAGAAGCGTGGCGCGTATGCCGCCGCGTTTTTTGCCCCCGCTCATGCTTTTGGCCGCGGCGCTCTGCTGGAGTCTGGGTGGAGTGTTGATCAAATCGATCGATTGGCCGCCGATGGCGGTGGCGGGCGCGCGGAGCGCGATCGCGATTCCACTCATGCTGGCGTTTGTCGGCCGGCCAAAATTTTCTTTCTCCGTAGCACAAATCGGCGGGGCGATTGGCTACGCCCTCACGGTGGTGCTGTTCGTTTTTGCGACCAAGATGACGACGGCAGCGAACGCGATCTTCCTGCAGTACACCGCGCCGATCTATGTCGCGATCATCGGCCGCTGGTATCTGAATGAACGCGCGCTCCGGATCGATTGGCTCGTAATCGCGGTGGCGCTCGGCGGCATCGCGCTCTTCTTCATGGACCGGCTGACGGTGGCCGGATTCTGGGGCAACATCGTCGCGCTGGGGAGTGGCCTCGCCTTCGCTTCGGTGGCGATCTTTTTGCGCAAGGAGAAGGCGGGCTCGCCCGTCACCAGCATTATCCTAGGCAACATCATCGTCGCGGTGGCAGGAGCGCCGTTCATGTTTCAAGAGTCGCTGGACTCGGGCGATGTCGGGCGGTTGCTCCTTCTTGGTTTGTTGCAACTGGGCTTGCCATATGTGCTCTACGCCGCCGCGATCAAACAGGTGACGGCGCTGGAGGCGACCATGATCCCGCTGCTCGAGCCCGTGCTCAATCCGTTGTGGGTAATGCTGGCGTTGGGCGAGCGGCCCGGCCCGTGGGCGATCGTGGGTGGTGCGATGGTGCTGATCGCGGTCCTGGCGCGGGGCGCGCTGATGGTTCGAAGCCGTCGGACTCGCGCGACCGCCGAGCGTTAATGGCCTTTGCGCGTTGACATTGCTTGCCCAGAAATGACAGGATCGTTATGCTATGACGATTCGACTACTCATCGCGTCGGTCGGAATTATTGGGCTGATTTTTCCGAACTCTCTTCCCGCGCAGGATACGTGGGCAAACCCGGTCTCGGGGAATTGGACCAATGACGCCCTGTGGACCGACGGCACGGCACCGACGGCGGGGGATGCGGCGACGATCGCCGTGGGCGGCGCCCCCTATACGGTGTCGCTGTTTACAAATGCTTCGGTGGCGTCGCTCACGATTGCCTCCGCGGATGCCAGTTTTTCGACTGCCACCGGGGGCCCGACGGTCACGCTGACGGTGGGCGGGAACACGACGATCAGCGCCGGGAATCTCTACTCGACCGATACGTTCACGTTCGCCACGACGAATGGGATCTCGAATGTGGGCGGCCTTTTCCAGTCGGGCGGGCATGCGACGACATTGGTGCAGAATGATTTTGTGAATCATTCGGGGGCGGAGTTGAAGGTGCGAGGGGTACGCAACAATCAGGGGACCGCATCGTTTGGCGCGCAATTAACCATCAGCGGGGCGCTCACGAATGACGGGACGTTGTCGCTGGAGACGAATCGCGGTTCGAATGGCGGAGTGTTTGCGAGACTGATCGTTTCGGGGGCGTTCGCGAATACCGGGACGCTCGAGTCGGTGCTTTTTGAAGGGGCCGGGGATGGCGGGCGCTCCATCCAGGCGGCATCGTTCAATAACAGCGGGAGCGTGACCAATAACAACGTGTCGGCGCTTGATTTCACGAAGCCCGATGCCGTGTATGAGAATAGTGGAACTCTGAACGCCGCGGTCGGGGGGATTCGATTTCTGAATTTCGAATCGCTGAGCCTCTACGCCGCGGGGCAACTCACAGGGACGACCGCGACGCTGGACGGAAATTACGCAGCGACGAGCTCGGCCCAGAATGCCGGGGTGATCAACGTCGCGGGCGTGCTGGCGATGACGGAGTTCAACTCGTTTTCAAATAGCGGGACGATTTCCGCCGGGGACACGATCACGATCACGGCGAATAATCTGGCGTCGTCGTCGATCGAGAATACCAGCACCGGGGTGATCAACTTCACCAGCGGGGGGCTGATCAATATTGTCGAAGATGTGGCGAATGCGGGCGCGTTAAATGTCAACGGCGGGACGCTAACGGTGGAACTCGGGAGCAGCTCCGGAAATGGTCAGCAATTCGTGAACAGCGGAGACATTGAGGTGGTGCCTGGCGCCGTGTTTAATTTGCGTCAGCAATTCTTCGGCGGGGAAGGTCCGGCGGTGGTGAACCTGGAACCCGGCTCCACGCTCGACGGCGGGGGGGATATTTTCTTCAGCCGCATTACCGGCAACATCAACAACGCGTGGGCCCCGGGCGCGTCGCCGTTGAACGTTTACCTCACGTCCCTCTCCGGGACCGGTTCTCTGACGATCACCGATTCTCTCATCGTGCGCGGCTCGTCCCTCAACATCCCCGTCAATAGCTCTGGCATCACCACCGTCCGTGGTGATGGGAGCGCGACCAGCACGCTCAGCGGGGCCTTCACCAACGCCTCCGGCGGCATCGTGAATGCGGACTCGTCCATCGCCGGATTTGTCAACCTGCGGCTGAGCGACAACGATTTCACCAACCACGGGCAGTTCGATCTGACCGGGAATACGACCACGTCGCTAGTGCACGTGAACACCTCGACTTCCACGGGAAGTTTCATCAATGAGAGCGACGGGGTCGCGAACATCACGGGGACGGGCAATCGCAACTTCGACGTTCCCTTGGACAACCGCGGGAGTTTCAATCTGGCGGCTGGGACAACCTCCGACCGGACCGCCAGCACCTACCAGAACAGCGGCACGCTCACCGCCTCCGCCATTTGGAACATCCGCGTTGCCCGCTCGTTTGTGAACTCGGGCAACCTCACCTCGACTGGCGGCAACTTCGATTTCCGCTTCGATAACGACGCGGCGAGTCACTTCACCAATACCGCGACGGGCGTGTGGACGATCGCCAACGGAGCCTTCATCGACGAAGTCGAGGACGTGAACAATGCCGGGCAGATCAATGTGGACGGGGGCGCCTTCAACATCGAACTGGCCCGCACCGGCGGCAACGCCTCCCAATTCAACAATACCGGTAGTGTCACGCTCGCGCCGGGGACGTCGATGAGCATCTACAAGCAGAACTTCGGCGGCGAAGGCCAGGCGGTTTTCAATTTTGAACCCGGCGCGACGCTCAACGGCGGCGGCGATATTTTCCTCACCCGCGTCACCGGCACTATCAATGGAACGTGGGCACCCGGCGCGTCGCCGATAAGTGTGAATCTGACCTCGCTAGCCGGCACGGGCTCGCTGGCGATCAGCAATTCGCTCGCGATGATCAGCTCGTCGATCGCGATTCCCGTGTCGAACACCGGCGCGGTGAACATCACCGACAATAGTGGGAACAACGACATCGCCGGAGCATTTACCAATCAAGCCGCGGGCGTGGTGAGTTTGGACTCCGCGCCTTCAAACGCGGTGACGGCGCGCATCGGCGACCTGGATTTCACCAACCATGGTGTGTTCAATATGACGGGTGACACGACGACGTCGTTGACCCGGGTGAATACCGTCACTTCAACCGGCGTCTTCATGAACGCGGCAGACGGGACGGTGAATATCATCGGCTCCGGCAATCGGAATTGGGACGTCCCGTTGAATAACGCGGGCAATTTTAATATCGACACCGCCACGCGCTCCGACCTTGGGGGTTTGAATTACGAAAACAGCGGCACGATTACCGCGGCGGCAGATTGGGATGTGTCACAGGCGCGTTCCTTAGTGAACTCGGGCAACCTCACTTCGACCGGGGGCAACTTCGACTTCCGGTTCGATCAGAACGCCGCGAGTCATTTCACCAACACCGCCGCCGGGGTGGTAACGATCGCCAACGGAATGTTTATCGACAATGTGGAGGACGTAAACAACGCCGGGCAGATCAACGTGACTGGTGGGACGTTTAATATCGAACTCGCGGTGGGCGGCGGCAACGCGCAGCAATTCAACCACGCGGGCGGGATCACGCTCGCCCCGGGGACGTCGATGAGCATCTACAAGCAGAACTTCGGTGGCGAAGGCCAGGCGGTTTTCAATTTTGAACCCGGCGCGACGCTCAACGGCGGCGGAGACATTTTCCTTACCCGCGTCACTGGCAGCATCAACGACGTATGGGCGCCGGGCGCGTCCCCGATAAACGTCGCTCTCAGCACGCTCTCCGGCATCGGGCCGCTGAACATCTCCGCGTCCGCGATTATCCGCGACACCACGCTGAACATTCCCGTCACCAGTAGCGGCACCACGACGATCCAACGAGTTTCCAATGGCGTCTCCATCCTCGGCAGTGCCTTCACCAATGCTGCGGGCGGCGTGGTCAATGCGGATTCGTCTATCACCGGGGCGATCTCGGCCAGGCTCGACCATGGCGACTTCACAAATCACGGCGAGTTTAATCTCATCGGCAATACGACCGCCACGCTCTCTCTCGTCAACAACTCGACTTCGACGGCGATCTTCGTGAATGAGCTGACCGGCAGCGTGACGATCGATGGCACGGGGAATCGGCAGTTTAATGTGCCGCTCGATAATCGCGGCACCTTCAATGCCGTGAACAGCTTCACGCTCGGTGTCGCCGGCAATCCAAACTCCAACAGCGGCAGCTTTATCATCTCGCCGGGAGCTACCGTGACGGTTTCCGGCAGCACGACCACAAACGAATCGATTGGCATCATCTCTGGGACCGGCACGCTCACCGTCAGCAGCACGGCCTTCACGAACAACGGCGTCATTGCCCCGGGGCTTTCGGTCGGGACACTCAACGCCACTGGTACAGTCACCAACGGCCCGACCGCCATGTTCCCCATGGAGATCACGAGTGGCGGCAACGATTTGTTCTCGGTCAGCGGCAGCCTGGCGGTGGACGGCACGGTGCGTCCGAAAGTGATGGGCTTCATTCCGGAGGTGGATGATGAGGTGGTCGTGATGCAGTGCACCGGCACGCTGAGCGGGTCGCTCCAAGTTTCGAGCGATCCGAACATTTATCCCACGTTCAGTGCCACGGTGGATCCGGCGCTCAAACAGGTCCGGCTCACGGTGACCTCGATTGAGAACTTCGATTTCGACGACTTCCAGCGGCTCTATTTTACCGATGAACAAATCGCGAACGGCGATGCCGCTCAGGACAAGGACTTCGATCTCGATGGGCTCACCAATTTCCTTGAGTGGGTTTATGGCGAGGATCCCACTTCCACCGAGCGGGTGACGCCAGACTTCCAAATCGCGAAAAACGGCGGCGGCAATTACGTCCTGTTGTTCCCACAATCCAGCATCATTCCGCCTATCGAAATCAGCCTGCAATCCCAGCCAGACTTTTTAAACGCCTGGGCTGAAGTGGACGAGAGCGCCTACAATCGCACCGAGTTGCCGCTCCCGGAGGCTGCCAATGCAAATCTCATTTCACTGGAGATCACCGACCCGGCGCTGAACGCCTTGGCCGAGCAATTTTTCCAGGTCGAGTTCACCTCTCCAACCTCGTAATAGGTTGCGGGCCACGGGGGATTACGATCAGTCCTCATCGTCCTCGACGGGCGAAGATGGCCGGCGGATGACTTGTTCAATGCGAGCGGCCCGGGCTTTCGCGGCCTGGTGCCGCTGGACCATCCTGGCGGCGCGTTGTTGCTGGACGGTGAGGGGAGGGGGAGGCGTCGGGTGCGTGGCGCGATAATGTCGGGTGGCCAGGCCGAGCGCGAGCGCTCCGACCACACAGGCGATGGTCTTTTTTTCTTCAGGAGTCAGGACGAAGATTTGGCGCCGGCGTTTCTTCATCGGGAGCGGCGCGGTTTCACGCGCAGGCAGCGATACTTGCCGCGCAGATGACGGTTGTAGAAACGCGCTTTCGAGTCCGCCGCGAGCAACTTTTCGTGCAGACCGCGCGGCACATCGAGATAGCGATAGACCGAGCCGTCGTGGAACTCGATCTCGAGGGCTCGCAGTTTCTTGCTGTAGCCGACAGTCGCGAGTGCACTTGATGCGACGGCGGCGCGTGGAATACGGGAAACGATCGGCTCGACAGAGCGATCGGCGGCCTGGAGCACACCAAGGAATAAGAATGCCGCCACGAACCAGCTGCACCACCGCGTCCTCACCAGGACAATGTATCGTTAGGGCCGCCCGCACGTCGAGCGCGGATTAGCGGGAGAGCACGATCGTGACGGGTGTGCCTTTGCGTATGAGAAGTTCGAGCTCGGTAATGTCCTTCTTCAGCATGGCAATGCCATTTGGCGGACGATTGGGATCCTCCGCGTCCGCCCCCGCGCTGGGATCTTCGCCCTCGATTTCAACCTCGGGCGTAATGTCCTCGCTGTTCTCTTCGACCCCGTAGAGGACATAGCCGCGGCGGCTCAGAAAAATCCACGGCATTCCGGCCTGTTCGTCCTGCGCGGGGGCAGAGGCGAGCGGGCGGCCGTCTTCCCAAAACGACTTCGCGTTCACTTTCGTCTCCACCCGGGCAGTGCGCGTTTTCGGCAAGTCGACCGACGCGATTGGGTATTGGGTGAAGAATCCGTGACCGTCGTGCACGATGACGCGCTCGCGCGGGAGATCGATCGTGATGGTAAAATCGAGCCGTGGGACCAGGAGCGTGTCGCCGGGTCGGATGCGCGTGGAGTCGAGCGCATTGACCCGCATGATGGCGTCGGTGCTGGACTGGAGTCGGCGCGCGATCGACGAAAGCGCGTCACCGCGCCTGACGGTGTATTCAGTTTTCCGCGGGGATGATTCCTTCTCGAAAAAGAGACGGGTATTGATCTCGCCGAGAAGATCGCGCAAACCGCGCGTGACGGGAGAGCGGGGCGCGGTGATGAGGGCGCGCACAAGAATCTCGCGCGCTTCCGGGAGGCGTCCATCGTCGGCCAAGTCCTGCGCTTCCTTGAGCTTGGTCACGTTGGGATGGACGTAGGTGACCCAAGGCACATGGGGCCACTGCGTTGGGGAAGAAACCCGGCGGGCAAAATGCACCGTCCCGCCCACAATCGAGGAGGCGAGCAGGATGATGAACATTTTCTGCCACGTGGCCATGATTCCCCAACATAGGCCAGCGTCAGCCCTTTTGCAGGCTGGAGGCGGAGATCGCGAGCACGATTGACAGTCGGAAACGCAATTCGCGAGACTCGACATCCGCCATGCCCCGCTCATGAACGACCCTGAGGAAAAGAAGGTGAGCGACGGGAAGTTCGGCACCTTCGGCGGTGTGTTCGTGCCGAGCACGCTCACGATCCTGGGCGTGATTCTCTTCCTGCGCTTCGGGCAGGTGGTGGGGCAGGCGGGCGTGCTTTATGCCGTCGCCATTATTCTGCTGGCGAAGCTCATTACCACCCTGACGGCGTTTTCGCTCGCGGCCACGGCGACGAATACACGGATCAAAGGGGGAGGCGCTTACTACTTGATCAGCCGTAGTCTCGGGTTGGAGTTTGGCGGCGCGATCGGGCTGGTTTTCTATCTCGCGCAGGCGGTTTCGGTTTCGATGTACGTGATCGGATTTACGGAAGCATTCCTGACGGCGTTTCCCTCACTCGGGCTTTCCACCCGCGTCTTCGCCTCCGTGGTTAACGTCATCGTCTTCCTCTGCGTTTACATCGGCGCTGGGTGGACGATCAAAGTCCAGTACGGCATCCTCGCCATTTTGGTATTGTCGCTCGCGTCGTTTTTCGGCGGTGCGATTCCGCAGTTTTCCGGCTCGACCTTGGTGGCGAACCTGCGGCCGGCTTTCTTGGAAGGGCAGGGGTTCTTCACCATGTTCGCGCTCTTTTTCCCGGCCGTGACCGGCATCATGGCAGGTGCGAACATGTCAGGCGATCTGCGCAGTCCGAGCAAATCGCTCCCCGCCGGCACGTTTCTCGCGATCGGTTTCACCGCGCTGGTCTACCTGGCCATCGGCGCGCTGCTCGCCGGTACGCGCGGTCATACGGAACTCATCGCCGACAATTTCATCATGCGTGAAATCGCCTGGTCGGGCGCGCTCATCGTGGCCGGCGTCTTTGCGGCCACGCTTTCCTCCGCGCTCGGAAGCATGATGGGCGCGCCGCGCATTTTGCAGGCGCTGGCGCGGGACAAAATCTTCCCATCGATCCGCACCTTCGCCCGCGGCCATGGCAAGTTGAATGAACCGCGCACCGCCACCGTGCTCACGTTTGCCATCGCGCAGGCCGGCATTCTCTTGCGCGACCTTGATGTGCTCGCGCCCGTCATCACGATGTTCTTCATGATCACATACGGCACGCTGAACCTGGCCTGCTTCTACGAGGCGATCACGAAGAACCCGAGTTATCGGCCGACGTTTCGGCTCAGTCATTGGTCGATGGCACTGGCGGGCGCGATCGGTTGCGCGGCGGTGATGTTCTTGATCGCGCCGCTCTGGGCGCTGCTGGCGATCGGAGCGATGGCGGGTCTGCACTACTCGTTAACCAGGCGGCAGCTCCGCGCACGGTGGGGCGACATCAAGAGCGGCCTCGCCTTCGAGCGCGCGCGCAAGGCGTTGCTCCGGCTGGAGGAGGAGGATTATCACCCGAAGAACTGGCGCCCGGCCATCCTGGCCTTGAGCGGCGGGGCGTGGAGTCGTTTCCATCTGGCCGAGTACGGCTTCTGGCTTTCTTCGAGCCGCGGTATTCTCACCCTCGCGCAAGTCCTGACCGGCAAGGTGGATGATCGCCATGCGGTGCGGCTCCGCGAGGAGGAGCAACTGCGCAAATTCATTGCGCGCGAGGAGCTGTGCGCCTTTCCGGCCGTGGTGGTGGACGAGGATTTGTTCGACGGGATCAAGTCGCTCATCCAGTGCCACGGCATCGGCGGGCTGCGTTCGAATACGGTTTTGTTAGGCTGGACGGAAGATAGGGAACGCTTCGGCGATTTTGGCCGGCTCCTGCGGTTGGTGCGTCGGATGAATCGAAGCATCGTGGCAATCAAGTGCGACGCCGAGAAAGCGCGCTGGGCCGTGCCAGCAGGCACAATCGATGTCTGGTGGCGGGGCCGGGAGCATGGCGCATTCATGCTCCTGCTCGCGCACTTGCTCGGGAAAAACGAAAGCTGGCGCGATCGCGAAGTGCGCGTCTTCTATGCCATCGGCGAGGAGGCGCAACGCGCCGCGGCCGCGCAGGAGATGACGGAGATTCTCGCCACCGCCCGTATCACGGCGCGTCCAGAGATTGTCGTGACGGACAGCATTGCGCGGGAGATCCACGCGCATTCTTCGGATGCGGCGCTGGTTTTCCTCGGATTTGATCCGCCGGAAGAGGGACGGGAGGAGGCCTTTGTGGATGAAGTGGGCCGTTTCACTGAGAAGCTGAAGAACGTCATCCTGGCTTCCGATGCTGGTAACGTCTCTTTGGAGGCGTAATCGAAAAAAATCGCTGCGCGGTGATTTAGCCCTTTGCGGGAGTCTTGCAGCCGCTATAAAGACCGCCTTCGTGAATCATCCAAATCCTCGCCACTGCTCCTTCACACGACTGTTTCTCAAACGCGTTCGCGCCGTTCTCGGATTCGTGATTCTTCTCATTCCGTCGTTCGCGACCGCGCAGGTCGGAACGGAGATCACTTTCGATGTGACGCTGCCGGCCTCGACCCCACTCGGGGACACCATTTACGTGGCAGGAAATTTTCAGGGTTGGGACCCAGGCGCGACAGCGCTGGCGCGCGACAGTGCCACCCGTGCGCATGGGACCGTGACGGTCACGCCCGGTTCGTCGCTCGAGTTCAAGTTTACGCGTGGCGATTGGGCGAGAGGAGAGAAGGCGGCGGATTGCAGCGAAATCCCGAATCGGACCGCGACCGCTAACGAGAGCAAGACAATCACGGCCACCGTTGCGAATTGGGGGGATAACTGCGTCGCGTTCTACGACACGCGGGTGCAGAAGATAACGCTCGCGAGTACGACCTTGGGCGTGACGAAGCAGTTCTACGTTTATACTCCGCCCGGTTATTCGCAGTCGCCCGGCCGGCGATATCCCGTGCTCTATCTTTTCCGCGGGCACGAGAAGGAATGGATCAACAAGAACGAGGATGGCTCGCGCGGTGGGAAAAACGTAATCGACGTTTACGAGCAATTGCTCGCGGCGGGCACGGTGGGGCCAATGATTTTTGTTTTCCCCGGGATCAGCAGCAACAACAACGCCGTCCCCGGCATGCTGACGAACTTCAAGTCGCCCGAGTTGACCACTGCGGCCGGCGTCGGCACCGGACGCTTCGAGGATTATTTCGTCCAGGAAGTGATCGGCTATGTGGACGCGAACTATCGCACGGTGGCGCGACGTGAGGGGCGCGGAGTGGACGGCTTTTCCCTCGGCGGATTCATGAGCGTAAAGATCGCGGCACAGCATCCGGAATTATTCAAGACCGTGGGCGCGTTCGACGGGACGCATTTCTATGCCGATGTGACCTGCGCTAACGTGGACGCGGTGCGTGACGCGAACACGTTCACCACGAATGCGATGTTCGACCCAGTTTTTGGCCGGCCGCGCGACACCGCTTTTGCGGCGCTAAACAACGGACCGAATCTCGTCTGCAACGCGACTCCGGCGGCGATGCAAAGTTTGCACTGGTTCGTGCAATACGGTCCGCTCAGCGGCGAGCCGTTGAGCTCAAATTACCTGCGGGGCGATCATTTGATGAGCAAGTTGATCGAGAAAGGCGTGACGAATGGAATCACGGCCGTGCTCGAGGGCGGGCATAATTGGGCGACCGCGGATCTGCATATGCGGCAGACGCTGCCGCTGCATTGGGCGGTCCTCGGACCGGCGAGCGCGGCTTTGGCGCCGGAGCTGCGGATCACTTCGATCGGGCGGCTCGCTGGCGGAAATGTCTTGGTGCAAGGCGAGGGGCTGCCGCTGGCGCTGCACAAGGTCGAAGCCTCGGGGAGTCTGGTGGAAAACTTCGTCGAGATCGCCACGATCTTCGCCGATCCGTCGGGTGCGCTGAGTTTCGAAGACACAAGCGCCGCTGACTTCTCGCGCCGGTTCTATCGGTTCACGCAACCCTGAACCCGCCGGCCCCTCCATCGTCGGAGAAACGCTCTGGCGTGCTCCAGTAATTCCGGCGACGCTCTCGAGGAAATGAAAGCGCGTTACGACGTCGTGATTCTCGGCGCCGGCCATAATGGCCTGGTCGCGGCGACGTATCTGGCGCGTGCCGGTTTGAGCGTGCTGATGCTGGAGAAGAACGACTACATCGGCGGCGCGACGACTTCGCAGCAGGTGTTTCCGGATTACGACGCGCGGCTTTCGCGCTATTCGTATTTGGTCAGCTTGTTCCCGGAGAAGATCATGCGCGACCTCGATCTGCGGCTGGAACTGCGGCGGCGCGCGACCGGTTCGTTTACGCCCTATGTGAAGGATGGGCGTCACGATGGCTTGCTTTTGAGCAACGTCGATGAAGAACAAAGCCGACGTTCGATGATCGATCTGACCGGAAGCGATCTCGAACATGAGCAGATGAAGCGCTTCTATCATCTGGCGCGCGTCTTTGCGGAGCACACGTGGGACAGCATGCTGGAGCCGCTGGTGGCGAAGGAGGAATTCCGGCGCCGCTTCGAAGTGGACGATGTTTCCCGCGAGGCGTGGCGCAGTCTGGCAGAGGAGCCGCTCGGGATCGCGATCGAGCGGTATTTGCAAGACGATCTCGTGCGCGGCCTCGTCCTGACAGACGGCAAGATCGGCGTCTTCACCCATCCGCACGATCCAACGCTCCTGCAGAATCGCTGTTTTCTCTATCACCTCATCGGCAACAAGACGGGCGAATGGAAGGTGCCGGTGGGCGGGATGGGTGCAGTGGCGGGAGAGTTGGAGCGCGCGGCGCGGGCGAGCGGCGCAAAGATGCTCACGCGAGTGGAATTGCAGGGCCTCGATGCGGAAAAGCGCACCGTGGAGTTTTCGCACGACGGCAAAACGCAGACCGTCGCAGCGCGTTTCCTGTTGGTGAATTTCGGGCGGAACGTGCTGGCGAAAATTTTGCAGAAGACACACACGCCGGATGCGACCGACGAGGGTTCGGTCTTCAAGATCAACATGCTCTTGCGACGGTTGCCGCAATTGAAGGCGAGCCGTTATCCAGCGACGGAGGCATTCTGCGGGACGTTTCACAGCGACGAAGGCTATGAGGCGATGAACCGAAGTTTCCAGCAGGCCGCGAAAGGCGAACTGCCGGAGCACACACCCTGCGAGGTTTATTGCCACACGCTCACGGACGACAGCATTCTCGCGCCGGAATTGCGCGCGCAAGGGTTCCACACCATGACGCTCTTCGGACTCGATACGCCGTGGAGTTTGTTCGCGAAGGATAACGAAACGATGCGTGCCGAGGCGGAGAAACGTTTCGTCGCGAGCATGGATCAATGGCTGGAGGAGCCGCTGCACGATTGTCTCGCGGTGGCGCGCGATGGCAGTCCTTGTCTCGAGAGCAAGAGTCCCGTCGATATCGAAGAGGCGCTCGGTCTTTACCACGGCAACATCTTTCAGGATGCGCCGACGTTTCCGTTCGCGACCTCGGCCGAATCGGTCGGGACGTGGGGCGTGGAGACGGAGTGGGAGAACATCTTCTTTTGCGGCTCGACGGCGCAACGTGGCGGCGCGGTCAGCGGTATCCCCGGACACAACGCGGCGATGAAGGTGCTCGAGTTCGTAAACGGCGAACGCGCGATGAGGGCGATCGTCTCGCAGGCGCACGCTTCAAACGTGCGGGAAATCCCGCGGCCGAAACTCGAGGGCGGGGATGTGCTGCTGCGAGTCTCGGCGTGCGGGGTTTGTTTTTCCGATGTGCACAAGATGCGGTTTCAGCCTTTGCCGGACCCGGTGGTTTTGGGACACGAAGTGGCGGGCGAGGTGGTGGAGAGTCGAGGTTGAAAAATTCAAGGTCGGTGATCGCGTGGTGGTGGCGCATCATGTGCCGTGTCTGCGTTGTCACTACTGCCGTCGCGGAAACGTTTCCATGTGCGCTCAGTTCAAGGCGACCAATCTTGATCCCGGCGGGTTTCGCGGAGTTCGTGCGCGTCCCGGCGGAGCACGTCGAGAACGTGGCGTTCCAGATTCCGCCGTCATTAACGGATGCGGAAGCTTCCTTCATGGAACCGCTGGGTTGCTGCGTGCGCGCCGTGAAACGTGCTGCGATCCAACCGTCGGATGTGGTGGTCGTGGTTGGATTGGGATCGATCGGGCTGATGATGCTCCAGTTGATCCATCACGCCGGGCGCGAAATGCATCGGCATCGATCTCGATCCGCAGCGCCGCGAAGTCGCGACAGACGCTCGGTCTGAGCGCGGCGTTCTGCCGGCACGGAAGCGGCGTTCCAAGAATGCGATTCAGGAAGCGACGGACGGTCGCGGCGCGGATGCGACGCTGCTGACGGCCGGAAATCCCGCGCTTGTCGTCGATTCACTTTCGTGGCTGCGAAACGGCGGAACCTGTCTTGTTTTCGCGAGCCTTCACCCCGAGTCCGAGGTCCGCTTCGATTGGAACCAGCTCTATTACCGCGAACTCAACATCGTCACTTCCTATTCCTCTTCGCCGGCTGATTTGGCGGAAGCGCTGGAGTTGCTGGCGACCAAGTCCGTCCGCGTGGACGCGATGACGCAGCACACGTTTCCGTTGGAGCGCTTTGATGACGCGCTGGCGGCGATCGAAAGCCGCGCCATTCTGAAAGCGATCATGACTCCCCATGGCTGAGATGATGCGAGCGGTCGTCTTCCACGCGCCGGGCGACTTGCGTCTCACGCAGGCGCCGATTCCGTCGGCCGGTCCGGGCGAGATCGTGGTGAAGATCCACACCGCCCTGACGTGTGGGACCGACTTCAAGGCTTACCGGCAGGGGCATCCTGTTTTGCTGGCGCAGACGCCGTCGCCGTTCGGGCATGAAATGGCGGGAACGATCAGCGAACTCGGCGCGGGTGTGAACGCATTTACAGCGAAGGCGAGCGTGTCGTGGTGCTCAACTCGGCGCCGTGCGATCGCTGTTTCTATTGCGAAAAGGGAACGCCGGAACTGTGCGAGAACCTCGCGTTGCTGAATGGCGCGTATGCGGAATACATCCGCGTGCCGGCGCACATCACGACGCATAACGTCCATCGTTTGCCGGACGACTTGAGCTTTGCTACAGCGGCGCTGGCCGAGCCGTTTGCCTGCGCCTTGCACGCGGTGGAGAAGATGCAGATCAGCGCCGGCGAAACGATCGCGGTGATTGGCGCCGGCAACATGGCGCGGCTCTTGATCTGCGGGCTGAAGGCGGTGGGTGCGCGTGTGCTCGTGCTGGGTCGCGATGCCGGACGGCTGCGGCTCGCGCTCGCAGCGGGCGCGGATGAAGTCATCGATCTGAGCGCAGGAAACCGATGGTGTTACCGCAGTGCGCCGACGCACGGAAGAGGATCGTGGCGCCGATGGTGTGATTGAGGCCGTGGGGAAACCGGAGACGTGGGCGATGAGCGTGGGGATGGTGCGCAAAGGCGGACGCGTTTGTCTGTTCGGTGGTTGCGCCGCCGGCTCGCAAGCGGAATTCGATACGCACCGGATTCACTACCACGAGATTTCGCTCTTCGGCGTTTTCCATCACCGACCGAGTTATGTGCGGCAGGCGTTGGAACTTTTGCACGATGGCGCGGTGCCGCCGCATTTGCTGATCGAGCGCGAGATTTCGCTCGAAGAAGTTCCATCGTTCTTCGCGCAGAATCAGGACAAGTCTCCGCTGAAAGCGGCTGTCATCTGCGCCAGTTAGGCCATCGCTGCGCGGAAGGCGGCGAGGAACGTTTCCATCTCCGCTTTCCTTGCCGATGGTGAGGCGCATGTGATTCGGGAGGGTGGGGAAGAGGCGGCCGATTTTCACTTTGCGTTCTTTCATCGCGGCGATCACGGGAACGACCGGGCGCTTCAAGTCCACCATGATGAAGTTGGCGTGTGACGCGATCGACTCGAGCCCGTCCTTGGCCAGGGCGTCGAGCACGAATTTGCGGGTCTCGCTGTTTTGCTTGCGCGCTTGTGGGACGTGGTCGGCGTCGGCGAGGCTGGTGCTCGCGGCGACGAGCGAGAGAATGCTGACGCCGTCGTTGAGCTGATGCGGTTGCATCCGTTCGATCGTGGCCGGTTGCGCGATGGCGTAGCCGCAACGCATGCCGGCCATGCCGTAAATTTTCGAGAAGGTGCGGGCCACGATCAGGTTCGGATGATCTTTGATCAGCGGAATCACGCTCTCGTAATCCGGGCTCTCGACGTAGTGATGATACGCTTCGTCGACCAGGATCATCGTCTTCCGGCGGAGTCGTTGGCGATGAGCTCACGCACCTCTTTCTTCGGCGTGATGCTGGCGGTGGGATTGTTGGGATTGCAGAGGTAAATGAGGCCGCCTTTCGCGGCGCTCATCATTTTCGGAAGGTCGTGCGCGAAGGTGTCGGTTAACGGCACTTTCACGATTTCCGCCGCCGCGACGTTTCGCGTGACCGGCGATCGCTTCGAAGGTCGGATCGGCCACCACGAGCGGACCGTCGAAGGCGTTCGCGCAGATTCTCAGGATCTCGCCGGAGCCGGCGCCGAGCAGGATTTGGTTCGCGTCCACGCCATCGTTTTTCGCGAGCGCTTCGATCAACATATCCGCGTGATCGTCTGGATAACGACAGGCGAACTCGAAGGCTTCGGGAATGGCCGCGAGGGCTTTGGCGGATGGACCGAAGGGATTCTCGTTCGAGTTCAGTCGCACGAGACCGGCGGAGGCGATGGTCGATTCGCGCGCGTAGGAAAGTGTGGGGCGAGCGAGCGCGAACGAAGCGGCGCCTGCGCCCAAGCAGTTGCGCGAAGCGACGGCGGGAGATGGTTTGAGTTTTCATGGTGAGTTTGGCCGGGCAGTGGTTGCTGTTCGACTCCTGCGAGATCGAGCAGGGAAGAATACCGGCTTGCGCGGGCGAAGCGCGATGAATTTGTGCGAGGGTAGCGACCCTCAAAGCCGCATATGTTTGCGAAGGGCTCGACGCTGGGGCGCTTCTTCGCTATTCGAGCGGGGTGTCTGCGCCGGAGAAACAGGAGGGACCGAGCGACGGAGGAACCGCCACGCCGTAGCTCCTTCCGGTGGAATCGCGCGGATGGCGAGATGGTCGCACTCGTGCTCGGGATCAAGGCGCTGCTTTTTGTCTTTGCTGCGCTGAGCATGCGGACGCTCTTGGATCGTGAGCAGAATTGGATGTTGCCGTGGAATCGTTGGGATGCGCTGCATTATCTCTCGCTCGCGGAGAATGGCTACACGGCGGAGGGGCCGGGGCGGTTTTCGATCGTCTTCTACCCGCTGTATCCGTGGTTGGTGCGCGCGACGGCTTGGCTGACGGGCCACTACCTCGCGGCGGCGTTTGTCGTCTCGGGCGTTGCGTCTGTCGCGGCGGGAATCCTGTTACGACGACTCGCAGAGTTGGATCATTCCCCGTCGGTGGCGCGGCAGGCGGTTTGGTTTCTCCTGATTTTTCCGACGAGTTATTTTCTCCACATCGGTTACACGGAGAGTTTGTTTCTGGCGTTGGTGTTGGGATGCGTGCTGGCGGCACGGAAGAATTATTGGGCGTTGGCCGGGGGATTGGGTGCGCTGGCGTGTTTGACGCGGGTGAACGGGCTCGTGTTGGTGCCGACGCTTTTGGTGGAGGCGTGGCTGCAGTATCGCGTGACGCGGCGGATCGACTGGCGCTGGCTCTGGATCGGAGCCGTGGGGACGGGCGTCGCGGGTTATCTCTGGCTGAACTATCACGTCACGGGCAATCCCTTCGCCTTCTCCGCGGTGATGGAGCAGCAGTGGTATAAAAAATTTAACGCGCCGTGGATGGGAATCGGTGATGTCTGGTTGCGCATCGCGGACACGAACATGACGGAAGGATTCCACGAATTTTTCTACATCGTGCTCGGGTTGGTGTGCACGGTTTGGAGCTGGATTCGGCTGCGGCCCTCCTACGCGGTCTGGATCACGCTGAACTGGCTGCTCATCACCAGCACGGATTTTGTCGTGAGCGTGCCGCGTTATCTGCTCACGTTTTTCCCGATCTTCTTGCTCTTCGCGCTGCTGGCGGAGAAGCGGCCGCTCGCGGGGCGGTTGCTGGCGGCGGCGTCGCTCTTGTTCCTCGGGCTCTTCGCGATCAAGTTCGTTTACGGGACGTGGGCGTTCTAGGACATGCTGATCTCCGTCGTGCTGCCTTGTTACAATGAAGCGCCCGTGCTGCGCGAAGCGCACCGGCGTTTGGCGGCGGTGGCGGATGGCAATCGCAGACGCGACCTTCGAGTTCATCTTCGTGGATGATGGCAGCAGTGATGACTCGGCGGCGATCGTGCACGAGCTGAGCCGCACCGATGCGCGCGTGCGCTGGCTTGCGGCTGTCGCGCAATTTCGGCCAGCAAATCGCGACGACCGCGGGGCTGGAACACGCCAGCGGCGACGCAGTCGTGTTGATGGACGCCGACTTGCAGGATCCGCCGGAGTTGTTTCCGCAACTGATCGCGCGCTGGCGCGAAGGGTTTCACGTCGTCTATGCCGAGCGGGTGGAACGAAGCGGCGAAACGGCTTTCAAGCTGTGGAGTGCGAAGACGTTTTACGCGCTGGCGAATCGCGTGTCGCAAGTGCCCATCCCCGCAGATACCGGCGACTTCCGTTTGCTCGATCGCGCGGTGGTGGACGCGATTTTGCGCATGCCGGAGCGCGATCGTTTTCTGCGCGGGATGGTGAGCTGGGTTGGGTTTCGTCAGGTCGCGGTGCCATATCGACGCGAGCCACGTTTCGCCGGCGAAACCAAGTATCCGCTGCTCAAGATGGTGCGCTTCGCCGCGGACGGTATCGTTTCGTTTTCCTTCGCGCCGCTGCGGCTCGCGATCTGGACGGGATTTTTCGTCATCGGGCTCGCGTTTCTCGGCATCATCTACGCGGTCCTGCTGCGTCTCTTCGCCGATCCCTCGCAATGGGTGCGCGGCTGGTCGTCCATCTTCGTCGCCGTCCTTTTCATGGGCGGCGTGCAATTGATCTCGCTCGGCATTATCGGCGAATACGTCGGACGGATCTACGGCGAGGTGAAGCAGCGGCCGCTGTATTTTGTGCGGGAGCGGTTTGGGTATCTTGGGGCGCGATCGTGATGACTCTAGCTCTTTTCCAGCCAATCCTCCTCGATGACGCACTCGATTCCCGGTCCAGTCGTCTCATCTCGTCTAGTTTGCTAATTCAATGGAAGTATTCAGCATGAAGCCGAGCCTTGGACGAGCGGGTGCCGCAATTGTTCTCATCGTCGGCACCTCCATGGCCGCCAGCGGGTTCATCGCCGTAGGCGATCAGTTTTGGTCGCGGACCGGCGAGTTTTGCGCCGTAGTCACTCTGGTTCTTGAACCGTTGTCTGGATTATGTTCGTTCCGGTCCGAGCTAGGTTTGACCGCGTAGACCTTACAATTCGTTACGTATTTGGGCGCAGTAGCACCATCTCTGGTGCGAGTTGGAGTATTTCGGACCTGGCAATAGCGTTTTCATCCTGCAATTTCGAGTCGGTCCTTCCAGATCTTCGCGAAGCGTTCTCTCCGCGTGACTGGCATCAGCTTATAAATTTTCTATCCGGTCGCTTTCCCGAATGCAAAGCGGATGGCGGGCTGGCGCCGAGTCTTTTCCGGTGGCGAGAAAATAGGGCCTGACAGGGCGGGTGAACAGTCTGGTCAATTCTGCAACGTGACAGCCGCGCGGCGGCGCGTGACGCGCCAGGCGAGGAAGAGCGCGGTCAGGGCGGTGATGGCGACGCAGACTTTTTCGAAGAGTTCGCCGTGGCGGACGTAGAAGGTGGGCTGGTAATTTGTCGGCACGCGGACCTCGCCGGTGAGGATGCCTTCGGTGAACTGGCTGCCGGTGTCGTCGAGCAGGATTTGGGTGATGCGGCCGAACTCGTTGATGAAGCAGGTGACGCCGGTGTTGGCGGAACGCACCATGGGCAGGCGCGTCTCGACGCAGCGGAAGACGGCGTTGGCGAGATGCTGTTGGGAACCGGCGGAACGGAGGAACCAACCGTCGTTGGTGACGTTGGCGAGGAGGTTGGCGCCGCCGAGGACGAACTGCCGCGTCAACTCGCCGATGGTGTCCTCGAAGCAGATCAAGGGCGCGACCCGCACGTCGGGCCGCGTGAGCTGGAAGACGGTGTGTTCTTTCCCGAAGCCGAAATCGTCGGGCACCTGATCGCCGACGATGGCGCCGATGCCGGGCAACGTGTGCCGGCCGGGGACGTATTCGCCGAAGGGGACGAGGTGGACCTTGTGATAAAGCTGGATGCGGCGGCCTTCGTCGGAGACGAGGAGGGCGGCGTTGTAGGCGTCGGTCTCATCGGTATCGATGGCGCCGAGGAGGAGATCGACCTTCGCCTCGGCGACGAAGCCGGTGACGAACTGACGGCTCTGCGCATCCTGCAAAACCGGCGCGGGCATGGAGCTTTCGGGCCAAACGAGGAGATCGGGTTGCGATTGCAGTGCGAGCTGGCTCAGGCGTCTGAACTTATCGAAGGTGGCCTGGGCGAAATCGGCGTTGAATTTTTGCTCGCGCGGAATGTTGGGTTGAATGGCGCCGACCGTGACGGGGGTGGCGGGCGAGGGCGATTGCACCGCGCGCAAGCCGAAGCCGATCACGCCCACGATGGCCGCCATCGTGATCGTGAAATCGTAATGCGGGCGAACGGGTTTCACGACGGCCTCGACCATAAAACGGCGAACGGTGGCGATGGCGATGACGTTGGTGAACGCGACGAGAAACGAGAGCCCCGGCACGCCGGTGTATTCGATGATCTGGATGAGGGCCCATTGCGCGTGGAGCGCGCTGCCGAGCGTGTTCCAACCCCAGCCGGTGAAGACGATGCTGCGGAAGAATTCCACCGTGACCCACGCGCTCGCGACGAAGAAGGCGAGGCGAAGATTGCCGAGCGAACTGAGCCACGGGGAAGCCGCGAGCTCAGGCGGGACGGGCGCGGCGGCGGTCGGAACGAGGACACCTTTTTCGGCGGCTTGTTTCTCGGCCAGCTTCTGTGTCACGGCGTCGAGGCCGGTGAGTTTCTTCGGCCGGAGTTTGCGCAAGCCGGGCCGGAGCAATCCGCAAAACCACGTCCACGCCGCCACGTAGAGACCCATGTAGAGGCCGACCAAAACCCAACCGGGCGTCGTCACAGTGGTGAGCCAGGAGAAGACGCTCCAGAAGAACACGACGCCAGCGAGATAACCCAGCAGCAGATCGCGCAGCCAACGCCGCTTCGCGTCGGCGCCGGAGAACCAGACCGCCGCGAGCAAAGGCGTGAGCGCGATCCAGCAAAGCCAGGCCTGGTCGAAGGGCGCGAAACAGAGGCGATAGAGCACGCCGCTCGTGATGGCTGCCAGCCACGGCCAGAGCCGCAGCGCTTTTTGCGCAAGATTCACCGGAGATTCTAGCCGCGTCGCTCGCGTCGGCCGCGGTCGCGCTCGCGACTGCGGGAAGGATTGATCGCGTCCCGTAGATCGCGCGCATGCGTGGAATTGACGCGAAAGAAGGCGCGCTCGATCTCCTCGAACTGCCGAATGTTAACCCTGTTCGAGAGCACGTAGTCCATCTCCATCAGGCCGACGAGAGTATCGA
The DNA here is from genome assembly GCA_963769625.1 of uncultured Verrucomicrobiae bacterium. GTDB lineage: Bacteria > Verrucomicrobiota > Verrucomicrobiia > Chthoniobacterales > UBA10450 > JACCTI01. The sequence goes on from CAVYMO010000002.1 coordinate 79,529, forward strand.
GGAACTCCGCTTTTTCCAGGTCTCCGGTCTGGTCCAGAAGTAGTTTGCCGGCGATTTGCGTGCCGCTTAGTCCGATCGCTTTCAAGACGGAAATTTCGCTGCCGCTCAGTTTGATCTCGCGAGACATGGTGGAGTTTTGACAGGGTTTTCGCGGCTGTCGAGGTCGAGCCTCAAGGTTGGGTCGCCACGCGGGTGCCCGCGTCCTCCTGCAACCACGCCCAGAGCTGGTCGAGCCGCGCGCTCACTTCGCTCTTCGCCTGCGCGAGATCTTGCGCGCTCAATTTCTGCCCGCTTTCCGGCCGGCGCTGCGCGAAGAGATAGTATTTGATCTTCGGTTCCGTGCCGGATCCGCGGACGGCGATGCGGGTGCGATCCTCCAGTTCGAAGATCAGCATCTTCTCCTTCGGAATGACGTCGCCTTCCACATCGCGGAACGTTTCCTTCTCGAAATTCTGCACCGCCGCGACTTTCGAGCCCAACATCGCAGCGGGCGGCGTCGCGACATAAGATTGCAGGAGACGCTTGATCTTATCCGCGCCTTCCGCGCCTTCGAACGTCATCGCGCCGTTCTTCTCCAGGTAGTAGCCGAACGTCGCGTAAACTTCATCGAGTAACGCATCGAGCGTAAGCCCGCGCGATTTCGCATGCGCCGCCACTTCGCAGAACATGATTGCGGCGCCGTTGCCATCCTTGTCCCGCACGAAATCCGCCCCGCTGTAACCGTAGCTCTCCTCGCCGCCGAAGATGTAATAGGAGGAGTCGCGCAGCCGCGCCTCGCGCGTGGTCGTCTCGGGAGAGTTGGCGATAATTCGCGCGCATCTCATCCGGCAGGGCGGCTTCGTATTTGCCGAGCTTCGCGCCGATGTATTTGAAACCGGTGAGCGTCTCCACGCAGCGCAGGCCGTAGTGCTCGGCGATCGCTTTTTGCAGGTCGGTCGTGACGAAGGTCTTGATGATGACGCCGCGCGCCGCGTTCTCCTTGTTCAAGATGCCGCGATCGAACAGCGTCTTCGCGCGGTAGAAGGCCATGAGCGATCCGATCTGATTCCCCGTCAGCAGCTTCATCTCTCCGTCGCTCCCACGCACCGCCACGCCCACGCGATCGCAATCCGGATCGGTCGCGACCACGAGATCGGCGGTCGTCCTTTTCCGCCTGCGCGATGGCGAGACGGAGCGCATCGGCGTTCTCCGGATTGGGCGATTTCACGGTCGGGAAACGACCGTCGAATTCATCCTGCTCCGGCACGAGCGAAAATTGAAAGCCGAGCCGTTCGAGCATTGGCTTGATGATGACGCCGCCGGTGCCGTGAATGGGCGTGAAGACGATGCGGAGGTCGCGCTGCGCTTTCACCAACTCCGGATCGAGAATCAAAGTGGCGAGGCGTTCCATGTAGGCCTCGTCGATCTCGCGGCCGAGCGTCGTGACCGCGCCGGCGGTGGCATCGGCCTGGTCGGATCCAGTGATCGCATTCACCTTCGCGATGATGCCGCTGGCGTGCGGCTCCACGACTTGCGCGCCGTCGTTGAAGTAAACCTTGTAGCCGTTGTCGTGGGGCGGGTTGTGGCTGGCGGTGATGACGATGCCCGCGCTCGCCTCCAGATAACGCACCGCAAACGAAAGCTCCGGCGTCGAGCGTGGCCCGTCGAAAACATACGCATCGCACCCGTTCTCCGCCGCGACCTCGGCGGCCAGCGCGGTGAACTCTTTGGAGAAAAAGCGGGTGTCGTGCGCGATGACGAGCTTCGGTTTCCCGCTGCGCCCCTCGCGCGCGAACCACTCGTGCAAATATGCGACCAGCCCCCGCGTGGCGCGGCGGATGTTATAGAAGTTCATCGCGTTCGTGCCCACGCACGGAAACTCCGGACGTCCCAGCGCGGTCGGCGTGCCTCGTTCGGCTTCGGTCAAGACCTTGCCGATCGTGCGCCCGCGCAGACCGCCGGTCCCGAAGGCGAGCGTCTTGTAGAAGCGATCGTTTAGCTCGCTCCATTCTCCCGCCTCGACCAATTCCGCGACGACCTGCGCCTCGAGTTCCGAATCCGCGCCCTGCAAAAGCGTGGCGATATTCTCCCCGGCGGACGCGAGCAAACGCTCGTCTTTTATCGCCTGCTGAATCTTCGTTCCCAGAGTCTCGGACATCGCCCGCCAACCATTGCGGCGCGGCCCCGCTTTGCAAGCGTTGATGCGTCCCGCCGCATTCTGCGCGAACGTGACCCAACGATGGACGCCGAGACCAACGCCGCGGCGGTTGCGCAACTGGAGATGATCAGCCGTTATCACATGCCCTTCGGTATGTTCGGCCCGAAACATTATCCGCCCAAAGGCGTGCCGATCTACGACCTGCCTGCGGAATATTTGGCGTGGTTCGCTTTGAAGGGTTTCCCGCCGGGCCGGCTCGGTGAACTGCTGCGCGTGGTTTACGAGACGAAGGCGAATGGTTGCGACGGCGTCTTCGATGTCATCCGCCATCAAGCGGGTGGGCGTTTCAAGCTCCGCCAGCCGGCGAAACGGGCGTGGAAATTCGAGTAACATTCCCGAGTTGGAGCATTTGACGACAACGCCGAATCGACGTGAAGTCGTCCTTATGCGTTTTCTTTCACGCCTCTTCCCGCTTCTCTTCCTCACCTGCGCGCTCGGATTTGCTTCCGCCTCCGCGCAAGACCTGCCCAACACGACGCGTCTCTTACGTTTCCCGGCCACGAACGGGTCGCAGATCGTCTTCACCTATGCAGGCGCGCTTTACACCGTGGCGAAAGAGGGTGGCGTGGCGCGGCGCATTTCGAGCGGCCCGGGTTACAGCTCGTTCCCGCGCTTTTCCGCGGATGGCACGCAGCTCGCCTTCACTTCGCAATACGACGGCAACACGGAAGTCTATGTTATGCCGGCGGAAGGCGGGACGCCGAAACGCCTCACCACCACGGCCACGCTCGCGCGCGACGACATCAGCGATCGCATGGGCCCAAACAACATCGTGCTGACCTGGCAGAACACGAAGCCGGCCGTCGTGTTCCGCTCGCGGATGAAATCCTACAACTCGTTTAACGGCGACCTCTTCGTCGTGGGGATGGACGCCGAGCTGCCGCAGCCGTTGCCGATCCCGCGCGGCGGCTTCACCTCCTTCTCGCCGGACGACTCGAAAATGGCGTTCAACCGCATCTTTCGCGAGTTCCGCACCTGGAAGAACTATCGCGGCGGGATGGCGGACGATGTCTGGATCTTCGATTTCAAGACCGGCACGACCGAGAACCTGACGGACAATCCGGCGCAGGACATTTGCCCGATGTGGGGCGCCGACAACCGTATCTATTACATCTCCGATCGCGACGGTCGGATGAATCTTTTCTCGACCGATCTCGCGAGCAAGGAGACGAAACAGCTTACGAGCTTCAAGGATTTCGACGTCAAGTTTCCCTCCATCGGGAAGGACGCGATCGTGTTTGAGCAAGCCGGTTATATCTGGCGTTTTGACCTCGCCAGTGGACAGGCCGCGCCGGTGCCGATTTCGAATCAAGGAGGATTTCGCCTCCGGCCGCGCCGGCATGGTGGATGCCTCCAAGCACATCGGGTCGGTGAGCGCGGCGCCGGATGGCGAACGCGTGATCGCGGTGGCGCGAGGCGATCTTTTCTCGGTGCCTGCGCAGGATGGCACCCCGCGCAATCTCACGCGCACCGCGAATGCGCACGAACGCGATGCCGTCTGGTCGCCGGACGGGAAGTGGATCGCCTACAATTCCGACGTCTCGGGCGAGAACGAGCTCTACGTGCGGGCGCAGGATGGCAAGGGCGAACCGCAACAGCTCACCAGCAGCGCGGACACCTATTTCTACCAGCCCATCTGGTCGCCGGATTCCAAGAAACTGCTTTGGAGCGACCGCATGCAGCGGCTGCGGTTTATCGACGTGGCGTCGAAAGCGATTACGCAAGTCGATCAGGATCCCTACGGCGAGATCGCCGGCTACAATTGGTCGCCGGACAGCCAATGGATCACCTGGGCACGCCCGGAAGAGAACAACGGGCTCAAGGTTTATCTCTACTCGTTAGCCGAGAAGAAGCCGGTGGCGGTGACAGATGACTGGTATTCGGCCGGCGACCCGAACTTTAGCGACAATGGCAAGTACCTACTCCTCACTTCCGGCCGGGATTTCGATCCCATCTTCGGGCAGGAGGATTTCGCGCACGTCTATCGCGATATGTCGCGCGTCTATCTGGTGACGCTGGCGAAGGAAACGGTGAATCCAGTCGGGCCGCGCAGCGACGAAGTGGGTCAGGACGAGAAGAAGGACAAGGAGAAAAAGTCGGACGACAAAAAATCCGATGGCAAGGACGAGAAGAAGGGTGAGGACAAGGAAGCGAAGAAGCCCGTGTCGGTGAAGATCGACCTCGAAGGCATGCCGAATCGCCTGATCGCGCTTGAGATTCCGCCCGGCGATTACAGCAACCTGCGCATGGTGGGCGACCGCATCTTTTATCTGCGCCGGACCGTGGCCGATACGCGGGGCGATGATGACGACGGCGACGGCCCGAACCGGAAGGCGCATCTTTGTTCGTACAACGTCGAGGACCGCAAAGAGACGGTGCACGGCGAGGTGAACACCTACGAGATCACGGCCGACGGCAAGAAAATGCTGGTAAAGATGAAGGACGACTACGCCCTGATCGACCTGCCGAAGGACAAGCTGGAAACGAAAGACGAAAAGGCGGGCAAGGATTACAAAATCAAGCTGAAGGGTCTCGACCTCGTGCTCGATCACCAGGAGCAATGGAAGCAAATTTACTTCGAGGCCTGGCGTCAGATGCGCGATTTCTTTTACGCGCCGAATATGAATGCCATCGACTGGCCCGCGATGCGCGACCGCTACGCCCCGCTCCTGCCTTTCGTGAATCATCGGAATGATCTCACTTATCTGATCGGCGAACTGATCGGGGAGTTAAACAACGGCCACGCCTACGTCGGTGGAGGCGATCGACCCGACACGCCGCGGGTCAAGCTCGGCCTTCTCGGCGCGGAATTCGTGCGCGATCCGGCGACGAAAGCGTATCGGATCGAGCGCATCCTCCCGGGCGAAAATTGGAACAAGCGCACCCGTTCGCCCCTCACGGACGTGGGCGTGAATGTGAAACCGGGCGACTACATCCTCGCGATCAATGGCACACCGGTCTCTTCCTTGCCGAATCTCTATGAAGCGCTCATCGGCACCGCCGACAAGCAAGTGATTCTGCGCGTGAACTCGAAGCCGACGGATGACGGCGCGCGTGACGTGACCGTGGTGCCGATCGCGGACGAAGGTCCGCTGTATTACCTCGCCTGGGTGAAGAAAAACATCGAGGACGTGGCGAAGAAAACGAACGGCGAAGTCGGCTACGTGCACATCCCCGACATGGGCCAGGCGGGATTGAATCAATTCACGAAGCTCTACTTTCCGCAGGTGCGCAAGAAGGCGCTCATCGTCGATGTGCGCGGGAATGGCGGCGGCTTTGTCTCGCCCCTCATCATCGAGAAACTGCGCCGTGAATTGGTCATGGTGGCGATGTCGCGTAACGGCACACCGCAAACCAATCCGCCGAACACCTTTCTCGGGCCGATGGTGACTTTGATCAACGAGTTCTCGGCCTCGGATGGCGACATCTTTCCCTTCCGCTTCAAAAGCGCGGGGCTCGGCAAATTGATCGGCAAACGCACATGGGGCGGCGTGGTGGGAATTCGCAATCCGCTGCCGCTGGCGGACGGTGGCCAGCTTTTCCGGCCGGAGTTTGCGCCCTACTCGAAGGACGGCAAGGAATGGGTGATGGAGAGTAAAGGCGTGGAACCGGATATCGTGGTCGATAACGACCCGGCGAAGGAATTCCGCGGCGAAGATCAGCAACTCGATCGCGCGATCGCGGAGATCCAGGAGGAGTTAAAGACGAAACGCTTCGATCTCCCACCGATCCCACCGTATCCCAACCGCAACCCGACGAAGGCGCCGTAGGGACGGCTGGAATCTCTTAGTTCTCAGGCCGCGGGTCGGAAGGTGCGGTGCGGGCCGAACCTCCGGCTTGCAGTGCCGCCGCCGCCTTCGAATCGATACTTTGCAAATGCAGATCGCGCTGCGGGAAGGGGATTACGATTCCTGCTTTCGCAAGGGCGGCGTTGGCCGCGACCGCGACGTCGCTCTGGGTGCGCATCCAGTGGTCGAAGTCGTCCGTGCAGAAAAGAAGATCAAAATTGAGCGCGTTGTCGCCGAATTCCTTGAACAGGGCCATGGGTGGAGGCGTCTGTGTGACCAACGGATGCTCGGAGGCGACTTGCTGGAGCAGGGCGATCACGCGTTCGGGGTCCGTCCCGTAGGCGACGCCGACGCTCAGATCCATGCGCCGTTGACGGTTGGAAAGGGTCCAGTTGCCCACCTTTTCGGAGATGAGCATGCCATTGGGGATGATTAACTCGGAGGCATTCGGCAGGCGCAGGACGCTGGCGCGAATTCCGATACGCAGAATCGTTCCCGTGGCATCGCCAACTTGGATCACGTCTCCGATTTGCACCGGGCGCTCGAAAAGGAGGATCAAACCGGAGACGAAATTATTGATGATATTCTGCAAACCGAACCCGATGCCGACGCCGAGCGCGCCGGCCAGAATGGTGAACTTCGTCATATCCACTCCGATGGCGGCGACCGCCGCGAAGAAGCCGACGAGAAGGATGACGTAGTGCAGAATGGTGGAGACGGCGTAGGAGGAGCCGCGTGCGAGCTGGAAGCGATCGTAGATGTCCTCCTCCAGCATGAAGCGGACAAGACGCGAAAGCAGAAATGCGAACCAGACCGTAAGCCCGAAGGCGAGGACGGCGCCAAAGGACAAATGCAGCGAACCGATCGTCGCTTCGGCATTGATGAAAGCGCGGATGCGTTCGATCACCGGTGCGCGCAACGAAAAGGCAGCCAGCGTCATCAGTACCCACGTGACAAACGCGGCAAGATAAATGAAGCGACCGACGCGGGCGCGCAGGAGTGGGCGGTGATTCCGAACCACCCGCAAAGAGGAGAGTGGCCAAATTTGCAGGGCAAAGAAGAAGAGCCCTTCGAGAATGCCCGCTGCAGCATAGAGGAAGATCGCGAGATAGGCCCCCGCGAGCGCGCCCGCTCCGAGGTAGTTCGCGAGGGCGACGTAGCCTAAAAAGTTGGCGAGAAAAACCGCGCCGAAAAGAACGAGCCCGGCGCGGGCCGCGGCGCGAGTGGCCTTGCGCGAGATGGTGCCGTGCGCGGCGGCGCGAGTGGAGCGGATAAACCAAACCAGAAAAATCGCGCCGCCCACCATCTCGAGGAGCAGGATCACGCGCGAGAGGACGGGCAGCGCTGCAGTGAGCGAACGGAATTGCGCCACCACATAGAAGACGACGAGCGCGTTGAGGATGGGGAAGAGATAGCGATCGATCAATCGCCGCAGCAGCAGCACCATCGGGATGAGCGCGAGGGCGGCGAGTGTGACCCAGAAAAGTCGCGGCGCCTGCTCGAAGATCGGGCGCACGAAGAGAAAGGTGAGCACGGCCGCAGTCGCCAGCGGAAGCTGCAGGACGCGGGTGGCGCGATGGAGCGCGGCGTCTTCATCGGTCCAGCGGGCGGCGCGTTGCCGGATCTTGCTGAGCACAAATGCGAGCGCGCCAAAAATCAGCGCGAGGTAAAACAGTTTCGCGCCTTCCCGCGTGAGGTAGGCGCGCAGTTGCGCGAATTGCGCACCGAAGGACGCCTGGCTGCGCTCGACCAAATCCTGGGTGGCGGCGGCGCGGACTTCCGCGCTCCAGATGGGCGCGCTGTCGCGCACCCAGAGTCGTTCGACCGCGGCATCCTGTGCGGCCTTGATCGCGCGCAGACCACCGGCAACGCGTTGCGCTTGTTCCGCGACGCGGCTTTGCAAAGTGAGGAGAGCCGTTTGTTTTTTGCGCAGCGTTTCTGCGGTGCTTTCGACCGCGGCGAGCACGCCTTCGATGCGCTGCGTCACCTCCGGGGGCACGGCCGCGGCCTGGGCGGCGGCGAGGGTTTGCGTCCAGGTGGATTGCCAGGCAGGAACGCGTGCAAGTTCCTTGTCGATCAGGCTGGCGCTGGCGGTGAGATTTTCATTCCACGCGTCCAGCTCGGCACCGAGTTTGCGCCAGCGTCTTTCCAAATCGCTGACGGTTTCGAGAAGGGCTCCGGGCGCGAGCGCGCGGGTGCTCTCGGATTGGAGCGCGGTGATTTCCTCCGCGACGTTCGCCAGCTCACGGGTGATGCGTTGCTCGGTCTCGACCGAAGCGAGGTTGGTCTGGATTTCGGTGAGCGAGGCGGAGGTGGTTTCCGCCACGCTTACGACATCGGCGAGCGGGACGACTGTGGGCGACGGGCTGGGCGTCGGCGAAGCGGTGGCACTGGGCGACGGGGAGGATTCGACCGCAGCGGACAAGGCGAGGCCGGTGCAGATCAGCGTCAGCACGGCGAGGATGGCAGCAACTCCGCGCGGAACGATGGGAAGTGGTAACATGGGAAACTTGTTTTGGGGTAATTCCTTCCGCCACTGTGCCATGCGAAGGAAAAATTTATCGGAAGCGCTTCCGCTGTTTGCCGGCGGAGCTATAGTTCGGCTATCAAACCGCAGATTCGCCAACAGGGTCGAGCGCGCTTCGAATCCTTTCGCGGCGCTGGGTGCCTTGGCCTCGTTAGTCTTCTCGTGCTCGGGCTTTCTGTCAATGCACAGGAGGCAATCGAAGAGACGCCAGCGCCCCGGGGGCGACCGAAAATTGGGCTGGTACTAAGTGGCGGCGGTGCGCGCGGCGTGGCGCACATCGGTGTCCTGAAAGCGCTCGAGGAACTGCATGTGCCGGTGGATTACATCGCAGGCACGAGCATGGGTGCGGTGGTCGGCGGACTCTACGCGAGCGGGATGTCGCCGGAGGAAATCGAGCATTGGTTTGCAGACGCGGACTGGCGTTATCTGCTCTCCGATTCGCCGCCGCGAGAAAGCCGTCCGTTTCGTGAGAAAGAGCGCGATGCGCGGCTCAACCAGAATCTCGAACTCGCGGTCTCGAGGGATGGCTCCGTGCAGTTGCCGGCTGGTTTTATTAGCGGTCAGCGCGTCCTCCTAAACTTGCGGGAGCTGACGTTGCCGGTTCGGCAGATCGAAAATTTTGCGCAGCTGCCGATCCCGTTCCGGGCCATCGCGACGGATTTGCAGACAGGCGAAAAAGTGGTCCTCAACCGCGGCAGCCTGGCGGAAGCGATGCGCGCGAGCATGGCGGTGCCGGGTGTCTTCACGCCAGTGGAAATGGATGGACGACTCCTCGTGGATGGCGGGCTCTCCGCGAATTTGCCGATCGCGACCGTGCGCGCGATGGGCGCGGACATTGTCATCGCGGTCGACGTCGGCCCCGATTTGCAGAAGACAGCGGAGGAGCTGGCTTCGCCGATCGCGGTCGCGAATCAGATGCTGGATATTCTGATTCAACGCGATACGCGGGAGCAGATCGGCACCTTGAGCGCGCGCGATATTTACGTGCGGTTGCCGTTACCGGGCGCGAGTTCATCGGATTTCGCGGGCTCCACGCAAAACATCCCGCCTGGATACGCGGGGGCGATGGCGAAAGTGGACGCGCTGCGCGCACTGGCCGTGTCGGCAGGAGAATTCGCACGCTTCGTCAGCGCGCGTCGCGTGCCGCGCGAGACGACGCTGCGGATTTCATTTCTCGAATATCCGGGAGCGAACGGACCCTTACGGAAAAATCTGGAGGAACCGATTCCGTTCGCGCCGGGCGATCGGATTGAACGCTGGCAGCTCGAGAAAGAGCTGGGCGTGATCGAAGGGTTTCACGATTCCGAGATTGCGGATTTCCGCGTCGTGGAAGCGAATGGCGAGTACGGTTTGCAGGTCGAGACGCGCGCGAAAAGTCGCGGGCCGAATTATGTAAACGTCGGCTTTGATTTCAACTACACCTCGGCCGGAGAGACGGATGCGAATATCCTGCTCGCCTTGCGTCTTACCGAGCTGAACCGGCTCGGCGCGGAGTGGGAGACCTTCCTCAGCATCGGCGATCAGACGCGCGTTTTCTCGGAGTGGTATCAACCGGTCGATTCCGCGCGGCGTTTCTTTCTCGCGGCGAACGTTCTTTATGCGAACGAGTTCATCAACGCGCTCGATGGAACGGATCTTCGGATCGGTTTTCGTTTGCAGAACCTGCTAGGGGGTCTGGATGCGGGGGTGCGGCTGGGGCAGATCGGTGAATTGCGTGTCGGCTATTCGGGCGGGGCGAGTCGGATCGGACGTGAGCTGAATCTGCCACCGAATTCGCGCGGCTGGTCGGAGCGGAGCGAGTTCCGCGCGGCCTTGACGCTCGACACGCTGGACCGGGCGAATTTTCCGACGCGCGGTTTCTTCGCGAACGCGATCGCAACGGTCTCGCGCGAGGAATTAGGTGCGCGCAACAATTACAGCCGGCTGGACGCGGAACTCTACCAGCCGATCACGTTCGGGAAGAACACCATCGTGCCGCGAATCGTGGCGGGCGTGAACCTGAGCGGCAATGACCTTCCGCTCTACGACCGCTCCTCGTTAGGCGGTTTCCTGCAGCTTTCCGGTTCGGCGCGACGCGGCCTCTACGATCAGAATGCGGGCGTGGCGGAACTGATTTATTATCGCGAACTGGCGAAGCTGCCCGCCGCCTTCGGCGGGGGCGTGTATGCGGGCATCTCCCTCGAGGCCGGCGATGTCTGGAGCGACCTGGATGATTTTGATTTCGGACATCTAAAATACGGCGGCTCGATTTTTCTCGGGGCCGACACGATCATTGGTCCGCTTTACCTGGGTCTGGGAGGCAACAGCGACAGCGAGGCCGCGGTTTATCTGCAATTGAGCCCTGTTCTGCGCTCTGAGCGTAGACCGCGCTAAGGCGCTTTCCTGCGACTCCATCGTCCGACGAGCGGTGCCAGCTTCGCGAGCAATTTCGCCAACGCGTAACCGAGCGCGCTGCAAACGGTCGCGGCGACCAAACTTCCGACCCATAACGGTCGCGCATGACGCATGAAGCTGCCGAAGGCGCCGGTGAGGCCATCCACGGTCGGTCCCTGCGGGATCCCAACCAGCCAGACACCGAGTTTGTATTCGAGCGGGTAGAGAATGGGGGCGGTGAGGGGGTTGCTGATAAGGGTGGCGAGGAGCGCGATGGGGACGTTGACGCGCAGGAAGAACGCCGCCATGCCGCAGAGCGCGACTTGCACGCCCATCGTGGGGGTGCAACCGATGAACAATCCGAGCGCGAGGCCTTTGGTCAGCTCCGGTTCGGTTAGCGCCCAAAGCTCGTGCCGGAAGAGCCCTTCACCGAGCACGCGATGCAATCGGCCGCCGCGCAGATGGCGGCGGCGGGGCACGGCCCGGAAAAGTCGGCGACGCCAGGATCTCGGAATGTGCATGGTCGGGAAAAATGTGGAGACGGTTAAAGGGTGGAGCGCCGGCAGCGGGCCGCAAGGGTGGCAAAGTGGGACGACTTCGCCGGGGCGATTGAAACCATGGCGGCGGCCGCTTAAGCTGTGTCATGTTTCTGCCGAACCAGAAGGTCGTTTGCGTGGACGGGAAATTTCCGCTCGGCATCGAGAAGCTGTACGCGGAGCTGCCGAAGGAAGGCAGCACTTACACCATCCGCGACATCGTGCCCGGGGTGGGTCTGACCGGCGAGGAAGGCGAGGTGGCGGTCTATTTGTGTGAAATCACGGGCCCGCTTAACGCACACGGCATCGAGCGCGGGTTTCGGGCGGAACGTTTTGCGCCGCTCTCGACTGTCGAGGACGAGGTCGAGGAGGAATTCTCGATTGGGCTGCCGGGCTTGGTGCCGGCGTAAGCTAGCTCCCGGCCAGACCGAGGCGGTCCGCGTCGCTTTTCAGAGCGCTGATTACACCTGCGATCAATTCCTCCAAAGTCACCCCGATCTCCGCCGCACCGCGCACGATGTCGTCGCGATTGACGGCGCGGGCGAAGGCTTTGTCTTTCATCTTCTTCTTCACGGAGGCGACTTCGACTTCGTGGATGCTCTTCGAGGGACGCACCCGCGCCACCGCGGTGACGAAGCCGCTGAGTTCGTCCACGGCGTAGAGGGTGCGTTCGAGCGGGGTCTCGCGGGCGACACCGGAGTAATCCGCGTGCGACAGAATCGCGCGGCAGATTTCCTCGCTCCAACCATTCTCGCGCAACCAAACTACGCCGACGAAAGGATGGCCTTCCGTGGCACTTTGCTCCTGGTTCGGATGGCGTTCGTAATCCATGTCGTGGAGCAACCCGACCGCTTCCCAGAGATCGGCGTCGGCGGATTGCTTCTGCGCGAAGTGGCGCATGGAAGCCGCGACCGCGTAGCAATGTTTCCGCAGACTCTCCGATTGCACCCAATCGTGTAAAACGTCGCGCGCGCGTTCCGCTACCATGAGGCTTGGAATGTTATCCGGCTTCCTCGGCTGTCCACCGATGACTTCCCTGCTCACGGGCGCGCGATATTTCGTCCAGGCCGCGATTGTGTTCCAAGGGACAACCCGCCATTCTCCGCCGATGCATTGGCAAATCGGGCGCGCGTTTTTCCTCATCGGCTGTCTTTCACTTTTCGCTTCCTGCGAGACGAGCACGTTTGATCCGCCGCAGCGGATCGGGCCGCCACTCCTCGTGACGCCGGAGGGCGAACCACGGCTCTGGTTGTTGGTGAAGATCGAAGAGCAACGGCAACGTCGCGTGGGCGGCGGGCGCTTCTCGATCGGGAAATGGGTAACAGACGTTTATTATCATTTCGACCTGCAATGCCACGACGCCCGCACCACGGAGCGAGTGTGGCAAAAGCGGCTCTTGACCCTTCGGGACAAGGAGGGCGGCCACAACGCGCAGAGCCGCATCCTTGGTCCTGACGGTGAGGCGGTCTGGCTTTTCTTGGGCGATCAAGCAGTCGCGCTGGGGGTGCGCGATGGCAGCGTGCTCGCAGATGGCAAGGCCATCGCGCAACGAAACCCAGCGCTCCAGGGATTGCTGCCGAAAGAGGGGAGCTTCTACGCTTTCGACGATGGGTTGGTGGTGACCTCGGCGGATGGCCGCCGCTCGCGCGTGCGCGCGCCGGATTATGCGGCGGAGCCTTACACTCCGGCCAGCGATGATCATTTCCGGCACATCACTTTCATGGCGACGCAATGGAACGGTGGTTACAACCAGAAGGACTTCCGCGTGCACCAGGTCACGCTGGGCGGACGCTGGCTCGGGCTTTATACGGAGAAGGAAGCGGCGGACGCGGGTGACGACGAGTGGGGCGATACGCTGGCGAATCCCGCCTCGATTTATCCCGAGGGATCGCGGGCGCGCCGGACGTTTTGGACCGGGCGTATCGGTAGGACGAAGGAATTTAGCGAAGGCTCGCACGATCGCCTTTTCGACATCACGAAGGTGCCGGGCGCGCCCGAGTATCTCGAAGCGGGTCTGCTCATCAAACAAGGCACGAAGGCGCCGCTCATGCTCGAGAATCCGGTCGGCGTCCTGGTCTTGCATCGCACTCGTCTCGACGCCGAGGGCCGGCTCGCGCTCACGCGTCTTGACGAGTCATTGCGCGAAAAATGGAAGGCCACGCTCCCGATTATCGAACTACAAAATCGCTACGAGCTGCGGGATGGCCTCCTTCTCTATGGCGCGATCGAGGTGCAGGATAAATCCACGCGCGGGTGGCAGGAATGGATCGTCGCGCTCGACTTGCGCGACGGCAAAGTGCAGGCTTGGAACGTGACCTTGGAGAAAGGAGGGCTCGAAATGAAACTGCATCGGCTTGTTCTGTGCGGGCTTTTGGTCGCAACCGGTGCACTGCGCGCCGAGCCTTCCGCGATGGGGATTGTTTACGGGCCGAAGGGCGCTTTCAGCATCAAGGCGCCGGATGGGTGGGTGCTCGATAACGAAGCGGGGCGCGCCGACGGCTTGCCCTGCGTGCTCTTTCCAAAAGAAGAGGATTGGGAAACAGCCGATCCGCTGATGTATGCGAAGATCGCGGGGACCGATGTGACGGACGCGGAAGCGTTCGCCAAAAAGGCGATCGCCGAGATGACGAAAGAGCGGGGGGAGTTTGCGGTGAAACGCAGCGCGACCGGAAAGACGGCGGGCGGTGAGCCGTATTTTATCAACGATTACGCCGCGAACGACGACTACTCGCGGAGCGAGCGCGTCGCCTACATTCAAATGCCGAAGGCGGTCGCCTATGTGGTCTTTTCCGCGGAAAAAAGGGCGACCCTGGCCAAACACGCCAGGGCGCTGACGCAGGTGCTGGAATCGTTCCGCGCCATGGAGGCGAAGGTGGACGGCGAGTCGGAATGAGGAGGCGCGTCCGTCGTGGACAACGGTGGATTTAGATCGGCTACGAAGGGCACCCTGGTGATGCTGGGGCGTGCGATAACGATCGCGTTGTTAATAATCTGCAGCACGCGCCTGGCGCATGGTCGCGATTACATGGCGAGCCTGACGGAGGGCGAGGCGATCGAGTTGCGCGATGCGGAGGATCGCGTGGCGGCCACGGTGGCGGCGGGTGAAAAATTTGTCGTGGTCCAACCGACGCTGCGGGTGAAGCAAACCTCGATGGGCAACACGAAAGCGGGAGACGCGCGCATGGCATATTTTGCAGCGGCCGCGGTCTTCGACGACAAGGAGGGCGGCTTTGTCTTGCAGGACGTCCGGCAGTTGAATACCGGCACAGCAAAGAAGAAAAAATGAAAGCACTCTGGGGAACGTTGCTGATAATTGGTGTTTTGTTCGCACTGCCGACGGCGAGAGCCGACGAGGCACGTCCGACTTCGAAGTACACCAGCACCGCGCGCGCGAAGGCGTTGTCGTTTAAGGTTTTCGAAGAGGAAGCGGGCGGGTTCGAAGCGTTATTCGCAGGTTTCGGCGGCTATCAGCTCGAGCATCTGGCGGGGGATGACCGGAGCTGGCTCAACCTTCGTTACGACGGAAAAACCGTGGACCTCTACGGCCCGACGATGGAGGCGGGGCCGGCATCGTTTCCGCACAAGGCGAACGATGTGGTGGAATGGCGCGGGATTGAAAAGAACGGCCGCTTTATGCCATACGCGATCATTTACCGTCTCGCCGGCACGGTGGAGGAAACGCAGAAGACCAAAACGCGTTTGATCGTGATCAAGCTCGACCGGGAAAATTCCGCCATCATCGGTCACGCGCAGGGCGCGAACGAAGACGCGGACGCGAAGGCGATCGCGGATCGGGCGCGAACGCGTTAAGGCGGCGCGTTTAAACTTCCACCGTTTCGCCGATCTTCGGCAGGAACAATTCTTTGCCGGTCTCGTCTACGATGCTGCGGGTGCGTTCGCGGTCGATCTCGATCGGCGGGAAGGTGTCGTAATGGACGCCGACGATTCGTTTCACGTTGACCAAATCGGCGGCGCGGAGGGCGTCGTCGATGCCCATGGTGTAGAAATCACCGATGGGCAGGACGGCAAAGCGCAGTTCGGTGGTGTCGCCGATTAATTTCATGTCCATGGTGAGGGCGGTGTCGCCGGAGTAGTAGAAGTTGCCCTCAGTCGGGTCCATCGATTCGATGATGAAGCCGCAGGGATTGCCGCCGTAGCTGCCGTCGGGCATGGAGCTGCTGTGGACGGCGGCGGTGAGTTTGACGCGGCCGAAGGCGGTAGTGGCGGCGCCGCCGTGGTTCATGGCCTGGACGTTTTTGACGCCTTTCTTTTCGAACCAATCGCCGACTTCAAAAGGCGCGATGACGGTGGCGCTGGTGCGGCGGGCGATCTCGACCACATCGGCGACGTGATCGCCGTGGCCGTGCGAGATGAGGATGAAATCGGCGGCGAGTTTTTTGACTTCGATCTCCCGGGCGAGAGGGTTGGGCGAGATGAAGGGATCGAACAAAAGCGTTTTCCCGCCGACTTTGACGGCGAAGCAGGCGTGGCCGTAGTAGGTAAACTTCATGCGCAAATTTTAGTCGCAGATGATGCAGATGACGCAGATTTTTTTGCGACGGCTCCGAAGGGATCTTCCATTCGCGCGAATTGCGGAATCTGTGGTTAAAAAAGAAAAACGATTGCCGCGTCCACGGTTAAACGGCTTAGTGGGGCGCTGACGTTTCGCTCATGAACATTCACGAATACCAGGCGAAGGAGTTACTCCAGAAATTTGGCGTGGCCACGCCTCCCGGAAAAGCTGTGCGCACGGCGGACGAAGCGGAAGCAGCGGCGCGCGAATTGGGGACGCAGGATCTGGTGGTCAAGGCGCAGGTGCACGCGGGCGGACGCGGGAAGGGGAAGTTCGCGAACGGCTTCAAAGGCGGTGTGCATCTTTGCAAATCGCCGGCGGAAGCGCGCGAGCTCGCGTCGAAGATGCTCGGGCAAACCCTGGTAACACATCAAACCGGCGCGGCCGGCCGGGTGGTCAACACGGTCTTGGTGGCGAAGTCGGTCGAGATCGAGCGCGAGGTTTACTTCGCCATTCTGCTCGATCGCGCCACGGGCGCACCGATGATCGTGGCGAGCACTGAAGGCGGGGTGGAGATCGAAGCGGTGGCGGAGAAGACGCCGGAAAAGATCATCCGCGAACCGGTGGATCGGCTTGCTGGCTTGCAGCCCTATCAAACGCGGAAGCTGGCGAAGCAACTCGGGTTTACCTCGGAGCAGATCAAGCCGGCGGCGAAGCTATTCGATGGTTTGTACCGCACCTTTCTCGCGCTCGATTGCTCGATGGTGGAAGTGAATCCTCTCGTGGTGACGGATCAGGGCGAGGTGCTGGCGCTCGATGCGAAGTTTAATTTCGATGACAATGCGCTTTACCGGCATCCGGAAGTGGCGGCGATGCGCGACACCGGCGAGGAAGATCCGCGTGAAGTCGAGGCCTCGAAGTATGGGCTGAATTACATCGGCCTCGACGGCAACATTGCCTGCCTCGTCAACGGCGCCGGGCTGGCGATGGCGACGATGGACATCATCAAATTCTACGGCGGCAGCCCGGCGAACTTCCTGGATGTGGGCGGCGGCGCGACGGAGGAGCAGGTGACGCAGGCTTTCAAGCTTCTCGTCTCGGATGAGAACGTGAAGGCGATCCTGGTGAACATTTTTGGCGGGATCATGAAGTGCGATGTCATCGCGCAGGGCATTGTGAACGCGGTCAAGGCCGTGAATCTGCCGGTGCCTCTGGTCGTTAGACTCGAAGGCACGAACGTGGACGCGGGCAAGAAGATCATCGCGGACTCCGGGTTGCCGGTG
This sequence comes from uncultured Verrucomicrobiae bacterium, assembly GCA_963769625.1. Classification (GTDB taxonomy): domain Bacteria; phylum Verrucomicrobiota; class Verrucomicrobiia; order Chthoniobacterales; family UBA10450; genus JACCTI01. The sequence goes on from CAVYMO010000002.1 coordinate 96,746, forward strand.
ACGACGGCCGACGATCTCGGAGACGCAGCGCAGAAAGCCGTGAAAGCGGCGGAGCCAAAATGAAGATTACCGCGATCGCATTTACCGGAATCCCGGTGACGGACATGAAACGCGCGCGTGAGTTCTACGAGGGCGTGCTCGAATTGACACCGGACCCTGAGGTGACGGGTGAAAGGTTTACGGAGTATCCCATCGGCGGCGGGACGCTGGCCTTAGGCTGCATCGGCGACGAGTGGAAACCCTCCGACCAGGGAACGAACGTGGCGCTTGAGGTGGATAACCTGAAGGAAGCGATCGCGCGTCTGGAGGCGAAGAAGCTGCCGTTTTACCAATGGGAGTCGCCGGTTTGCCGGATGGCCGGAATCCAGGATCCGGATGGGAATAAACTGATGATTCACAAATTGAAGACCGAATCGGAAAAGGGAGCGTCCGCGTGATCACCGACTTCGCATTTGTCGGCATCCCGGTGACCGATCTGCCGCGGGCGCGGAATTTTTATGAGGGTGTGCTCGGGTTGAAACCCACGTCGGAGGCCGAAGGCAACAATCTCGAATACAATGTGGGTTCCGGTACATTGATGATCGCGGACTACGGCGAACGCTGGCGACCGGCCACGGGTGGAACGCTGGCCGCATTCGAGGTGGAGGACGTTGATGCAGCAACCGCGCGAGCTGAAGGAGAGCGGCGCGAGCATTACGATGGAGCCGATGGATTCGCCCGTTTGCCGCTTCAGCATGGTGCTCGATCCGGACGGCAATGTGCTCATGTTGCACAAAAGGAAGGTGGCCTAACGATGTCTGTGCTGGTTGATAAGAACACGCGCCTGCTGGTGCAGGGACTGACCGGTAAAACGGGAGGGTTTCATGCAAAGCAGTGCATGGAGTACGGGACGAATGTGGTCGCGGGTGTGACGCCCGGCCGCGGCGGCGAGAAGTTTGAAAAGAAGGTGCCGGTGTTCGACACCGTGGCGGAGGCGCGCGCGCGAGACGGGTTGCAATGTGTCGGTAATTTTCGTGCCGGCTGCTGGGGCGGGCGGACGCGCATTCTGGAAGCAGTGGATGCTGGGAGTGGAGTTGGTGATTTGCATCACGGAAGGGATTCCAGTGATGGACATGATGCGGGTGAAAGCGCAGATGGCCGGGAAGAAAAGCCGTCTTATAGGGCCGAATTGCCCGGGTATTATCACGCCGGGCGAATGCAAGATCGGGATTATGCCCGGCTACATTCACAAGCCGGGCAACGTGGGCGTGATCTCGCGTTCCGGCACGCTGACTTACGAGGCGGTCTGGCAATTAACTTCGCGCGGTCATGGTCAATCGACGTGCATCGGCATCGGCGGCGATCCGATCAATGGCATGTCACATCTCGATGCGGTGAAACTTTTCAACGACGACCCCGACACGCACGCGATGATTTTGATCGGCGAAATCGGCGGTAGTGCGGAAGAGGAAGCGGCGGAGTGGATCAAGGAAAATTGCCCGAAGCCGGTCGCCGCGTTTATTGCGGGAGCGACCGCGCCGCCGGGACGCCGCATGGGTCATGCGGGCGCGATTGTTTCGGGCGGGAAAGGGACGGCGGCGGGAAAAATCGAAGCGTTAAAAGCGGCAGGCATCGCGGTGGCGGAAACGCCGGCGACGATGGCGGACACGTTGCTTCAAGCGATGAACGGACGAAAGTAGGATATGGCGGAAGTTATTAAAGGCCTCGAAGGCGTAATCGCGAACTCCACCCGACTCAGCGCCGTGGTGGGCGACAAAGGCCAACTGGTTTACTGCGGTTATGATATCAACGAGCTGGCCGGAAAGGTGACCTACGAGGAAGTGGTTTACCTGCTCTGGAATAACAAGCTGCCGAATCGCGCCGAACTGGAGAAGTGCCAGAAGATTCTCGCGGGCGAACGCGAGTTGCCGGCGGGCGTGATCGAATTTCTGAAGTCAGCACCAAAGAACGCGGGCCCGATGGATGTCATCCGGACCGCGGTGTCGATGCTCGGGCTTTACGATAAGGATATCGGCAAGGAAGAAACGCCGGAGGTAAATCTGCATCGCGCGCGCAGCATCACGGCGAAGGTGGGCGTGATCGCGGCATACTTTCATCGCGCACGGCAGGGGAAAGATTTGCCGCCGGTACGCGGCGATCTCGGCGAGGCGGCGCATTTTCTTTACCTCATGAGCGGGGAAGCGCCGACACAGGACGCGGCCGATACCCTGGACGTGGCTTTCGTGTTGCATGCCGATCACGGCATGAACGCCTCGACTTTCAGCGCGCGCGTCACGATCGCGACCTTGAGCGATATTTACTCGGCGGTGACCTCGGCGATCGGAACCTTGAAGGGACCGCTGCACGGCGGCGCGAATGAAGGGGTGATCCAGATGCTGGAGGAAATTGGCGAACCGGACCGGGTGGATGCTTACGTCGAAGAGCAACTGGCGCAGAAGAAAAAAATCATGGGCATCGGGCATCGCGTGTATCGGACCCTGGATCCGCGCGCGCCGCATTTGCAGCGGATGGCGGTGAAGTTAAGCAGCCAGTTGGGCGAGCCGAAATGGATCCAAATGTCGGAGCGGATCGCGCAGTTGATGAAGGAGAAGAAGGGGCTGAACGCGAACGTGGATTTCTATTCGGCCACCGTTTACTACTCGCTCGGCATCCCGACGGATTTGTTTACGCCCGTCTTCGCGATCGCGCGGACCTCGGGTTGGTGCGCGCACATTTTGGAGCAACTGGAAGACAACCGTCTCTATCGTCCGCTGAGCAAATATGTGGGTGAGCCGGTTGGAAAAACGGTGGTTCCGATTGATGAGCGTTAGAGTTCCGAGCCGCTTTCGCGCAGCCCTCGACGAGGGAGCTGCTTGGCCGTAAGGTCTTTGCATGATCGGACGCACCTTGGTTTTGCTCGTTTGCGCCGTCGCCCTGCTCTTGGGCACCATCCCAGCGGTGGCGGCCCCGCCGAAGCAGACCGCAGCGGATATTGAAAAATTCGGCGTCTATCCCATCGCCTACAAGGAACTCATCACGCGCTGGCTGGGAGAGCAGCTTATCGACCCCGCGAGCGCGGAGATCGAATGGCTGGGCGAGCCGCAGCGGGTCACGGCGAAAATGCGCGGCAAGGAAACGTTCGCCGGATACATGGTTGACTTTAAGGTCAATTCCCGAAACAAATTCGGCATGTACACCGGAAAACAGGCGCGCCGCGTTTACATTCGCAGTGGTGAAATCATTAGCGGCGGCCGGATTCCGAAGTAGTCACGCGCCATCAGCGCCAGCACTGGAGCCCCCCAATGAAGTTGAACACGCAAAGGCAGACTCGCGGCAACGCGATCGTAATGTTGCTCATTCTCGTCGCCATCTTCGGCGGCGGCTATTGGTGGCTGGTCAACTCCGCCAAAACCAGCGCGGCCGAGGCCAAGGCGTTCGCGCGCGAAACGGTGCAGCGGATGGCGTTTCAACACGACGCCAAGTTCGTCAATTCGCACTTCGCTTCCGAGGCCCAAACGCAATACCCGCCGTCGTTCCGAGAGCGCGTTGTCTATAACTTAAGGGAGATGGGCGTGCCGGCATCGGACTTCACGCTCGAGGGCGATGTCGCGTTCACTTCAAGGTTTTTCCAGCCGCGCGGACAGTTTCGCGCGCACTTAAAATATCCGACGCGAACCGCAGACCTCGATGTCGCGGTCTCGCAGCCGCATGGGTGGTGGCAGATCGATTTTTTGCAGCTGACTTGGAATGAGCCGCCTGCGCCAGTCGTGCCAGCGCTCGCGCAGCCTGCTCCGGGACAACCGGTGCCGGCTCAGCCGAATCCTGCGCCCGCGGTGACCGCGACTCCGACGCCGCCGGCGGAGCTTTAGTTCGGACGGAGCAGCTGGTCGAGGCTGTCGAGGCAGATTTGTGACCAAGTTTCCAATTGCGCACGGCGGGCGCGCAGTTCGTCGGCGGTGAGGAAAGCGAGATTCGTGATCATGGCCTCGCGTTTTTGCACTTTGGGTTCCGCCACCTGGAAGACGTGGACGACGCCGAGATGGACGCGACCGACCTCCGTGGTGTCGTCATTTAAGAGGGCGGCGATGCGGTCGTGGAAGGTGGTGTCCATTTTCAGTTCCTCATTCACCTCGCGTTCGACGCCAGCACGGTAGGCGGTTTCGTCCCAGGCAAAGAGCGATTCATCGGTGTCGTTCATGTGGCCGCCAATCCCGATCGAGCCTTTGGCGACGAGGCGTTGCTCGCCGGCTTTTTTCCCGCGCACGTAATGCAGCACCGTCTCGCCGTGAACGATGAGGGCGTAAGGGATGATCTGTTTGTAGGATGGATCGTTTTCGGCTGCGGCGCGCGGCATGAAGAAATTGTTTCCGCGCGAAAGGAGCGCGCCGAGATATTTCTCCGGCTCGAAGTGCAATCCCTGAAAGCTGCCCAGCTCGTCGAAGAGACTGCGGCGCACGACGAGGACGTTTTCTTCAGCCATGATGGACGCTCCTTTAGAAGGAGTAGGTGACGCCGAGTTGCGGACCGAAGAGGTTAAGGGACGGATTCGGACTGGTTTGACCGGCGTTCGAGAGATGTTCGTAGAGCGCGCCGACGCTAATTTTCAGGTTATCGTTCACGCGGTAGGAGACGCCGACGGCGGAGAGGATGTTAAAGGTGAAATCCTGGCCTTGTGCGCCGAAGACGCTGGCGTGGCTGTCGATCCAGCCTAGGCCGACGCCACCGGAAATGTAGGGCTGCCAGCGGCTGCCGGGCTGGACGAAGTTGTAACGAAGGCCGACGGAGATGCCGTAGTACAGAGTTTCCGGGCCGCGGAAGATAGGTTCGAGCATCGCGAGAGCGTAGACTTGATTGTAGCCGCGCAGCCAACCGTCGCGTTCGATCGCGCCCCAACGCCAGCGTGCGGTGATGAATTGCGCGCCGACCTCGTAGCTGTTCGGATTCGCGAGTGAACCCCAGAGGTATGATGTCTCGGCGGCCATTTCGAAAGATGGAGCATCGAGTTCGCTCGGGTCGCGCAACCGGCTGCTCACCGCTTCATTGCCAGCGCGGGCTGGTGGGATGAGCGCAAGCAAGAGCGCGAGGACAAAGAGAAAGCGGCGGCCGGTCATAATCGGGCGGCTACGATATGTTGGACGGGGGCGATTGCAATGCGTCCGACGCCCTGTCAGGTTTTGACCTATGAATCTTCGCCGTTTCGTTCTGCTGGGCCTGATGTTTTCGTACGCGTCCGCCATTCCCGCCGCGGAGCCCGACGCGAAAGCGCAGCAGCTGGCCCGCGAAGTCTGGCAGGCAAGCGGCGGGGAGAATTGGTCAAAGGTGAAGGAGATTCGGTTCACTTTCATCGTGGAAGAAAATGGGAAGGCACTGGCAAAGGCGGAACATGATTGGAACGTCGCGGAGGGAACCGATCGCGTGCGTTGGAAGGGCAAGGACGTGACCGTGAATCTTGGCGCGCCGGCGCAGGATGAGGAGGGCAAGGCAGCGTATGCGCGGTGGGTGAACGACACGTATTGGCTGCTCGCGCCGCTGAAGGTTCTCGATCGCGGGGTGCAATTAAAAGCGGAAGGGCAGAAGGAAACCGGAGGCGTGATGTGCGAGACGCTCCGCCTAAGCTTCGCCCAAGTGGGCCTGACGCCCGGCGATCAATATCTGCTCTACATCGATCCGCAGACGAAGCTGGTGCGCGCCTGGGATTACATCCCAAAACCGGAAACCGCCATGCATTCCACCTGGGACAAGTATGAAGAGTTCGGCGGCTTGAAGCTTTCGACCCATCACGAGTTTGCGGGCAAGGTGATCCGCTTCGCGGATATCGAGGTGCTATAGCCAGACGCGGAGATCCGGCGCCAGCGCGCACTCCCAATCGCCCACGCCCTCCAAGGCGAGGCGGGCGGAATGAAGAGCGTGCCGTGGAAGCAGGAGTGCTTGCTCCAGCTCTGGCGTCCAGCCGGTTTCGATGAAACGCAAATACCATTGCTCGTTAGGGCCGTAGATTTTGTCGCCGACCAACGGATGGCCGAGCGAGGCGAGATGCACGCGGATCTGGTGGGTGCGGCCGGAGAGCGGAATCGCGCGGACGAGGGCGAACTGCCGACCGGCCGTGGTTTCGCGCGTGAAACGCTGCTCGACCCGAAGTTCCGTCTGCGCGGGCAAACCCGCGGGGTGGATCGTTTGCTTGAGGTGGATCGCAGACTTCGTCTGCGTGCCCTGCCGGAGCAGGGGCGCGTCCACGACGTGCGAGTCCCATTCCGGCCAGCCCCAGACCAAGGCGCGGTATTCCTTGGCGATGCGTCCGTTTTGCATGGCCAAGCCAAACTGCCGCGCAGCTGCCGCCGTTTTCGCCACGAGGATGAGGCCGCTGGTCTCGCGATCGAGTCGATTGACGATGGAGACCTGTCCGCCATTGGCGATTTCGTAGGCGAAAAGTTGTCGGAGCTCGCACCAGAGGGTGCGCGGACCGTCCGGTTTCGTGGGATGTACGAGGAGGAAGGGCGGTTTGTTGACTACGGCGTAGTCCGCGGTCTCGGCGACGACCTCGAAATCCAGCCGCGGATTTGCACGTGCCACGCCGCTGACGGATAGGGCAGGCTTGATCTCGCTGCGCAACATTTCGCGTCATTATAAGAGCGGCGATCGCTCTGTGCATGCGGTGGACGATGTCTCGCTTGAGATTGCGCGGGGCGAGTTCGTCGCCGTGACCGGTCCCAGCGGGTGCGGCAAGAGCACGCTGATGCATTTGCTCGCGGGCCTGGATACGCCGACGAGCGGGGAGATCGTGGTCGATGGGCTGGCGTTGCAGACGGCGACGGATGCCGAGTTGACCGAATATCGGCGCAAGCGGCTCGGCTTGGTCTTTCAGTTCTTCAATCTGCTGCCGACGATGAGTGTGCTGGAGAATGTGAGTTTTCCGCTGTTGTTGCAGGGCATTGCGGCGGACGCGGCGGAGCAGCGCGCGCGCGAATTGCTGGCCTTGGTGGAAATGCAGGAACGCGCCGGGCATTTTGCGCATCAACTTAGCGGGGGCGAACAACAGCGGACGGCGATTGCGCGCGCGTTGGTGCATCGGCCGTCGCTCTTGATTGCGGACGAGCCGACGGGGAATCTGGATTCAAAATCCGCGGAGATGGTGATTCAGATTTTGACGCGGATCGGGCAGGATGGACTCGCGACGCTGCTGGTGGTGACGCACAGCGAGGACGTGGCCCAGACGGCGTCGCGGCGGGTCGAGATGCGTGATGGCCGGGTGGTGAAGGCGGGGTAAGAAGACCCCGTATTCGCACGACTACCGCATCGAATTCGTGCGCTGGATCAATTCGTTATACTTCCTGGCCAGCTCGCCGACGCGTTCCAGATACTCGCGGCGATTGCTCTTGCCCGCTTCCACGGTTCGCCGGAGGAATTTGCTCGCGGCGAAGAAGTCTTTCACGGTCGATTCCACGAAGCTCGCCAGTATTACCTTCTTCACTTCGTCGGGGTGCTCAGTGGTGTAGGCCTGAAAGGCGTTGTAGGCGGTTTCCAGCTCGACGTAGCGTTTTTGGTAGGCCTCGCGCTCGATCTGCGGGGCATCCGCGCTTTCGGGCAGGAGGTTGATGAGCGACTTGGCGAAGATCATGAAGTTCCGCAGGTGCCACTCGTAGTTTTTCCCCTTGGCTTTCTCGATCTCGGCCAGCTGCCGTTGATCGACCCTGGTCTTCAATTCGTCGAGGCCGTGCCGCAAGTCTGTCTCCGCGGCGAAGGTGGCCTCAAAAAGCGGCATCATCGCGGTATGCAATTCCTGCGCAGTCCTGGCGTCGTCGTCGCGATAATCCTCCTGCTCGTAATAATCGTGCGCTTTCTTCACCAGCGGTTCGAGCGCGGCGAAAGACTTCGCAAGGCGGACGATGATGGCGTCGAGCTCCGGCAGAGGAGGTGCGAGCGCGGGACCCTTCTGGGCGGCTTTCTTCACATCCTCGACCGAGGATTTGCTGATCTCGTAGAGCCCGTAGCTGATGTAACGCTCCTTGCCGGTGGGGCCTTTCTTCACGTTTACCCACGAGGCGTAGCGATCGTAGGTGCGCTGGGCGGTCGTCACTGAGTTCAAGGCCTTGACGTAGAGATTGGTTTTTTCGACCAGGCTTTGGAATTCCGTTTCCGGCATCTCCGCGGGGGAGATGGACGGACTCTGAGTCACTGCCGCGGACAGGGATCCGGGAGCGAGGAGCGTCATCAGGAGCATGCAGGGCCACCGCATAATTTTCATCGCGGCATGGTGTCGCAAACGTTGCCCGGCGTCACGTCGAATCCGGCCGGGCTGGATTCGCGTACTTGACCTGCTCGCGAAAACCGCTTTACCTAAACGCCCAGCCACCAAGCCGGGAGATATTTTGGACCTCAAAGACATCAAAGCCATCATCGACCTGATGAAGCGGAACGACCTTTCGGTCTTCGAGATGGAGAAAGACGGCTTCAAATTGAAGCTGCAAAAAGGCGCAGGCGAACAAACGGTCTTCGCCGCCGCGCCGGCCGCTTCGGTGCCAGTGCCTTTCGCAGGCCCGGCCCCAGTGGCAGGCGCTTCGCCGAATGCATCGCCTGCACCGGCCGCGGCGGACAAGGGCGCAAATCTCCGCGACATTGTCTCGCCGATGGTGGGAACGTTTTATCGCGCTGCTTCGCCGGAATCGCCCGCGTTCACCGAGATCGGCAAAAAAGTGACCGAAGAAAGCGTGGTCTGCATCATCGAAGCCATGAAAGTGATGAACGAAATCAAAGCTGAGCTAAGCGGAGAAATCGTGGAAGTGGTGGCGGAAAACGGCAAGCCGGTGCAGTTCGGCCAGGTGCTCTTCCGGGTGAAGTAGCGCCAGCCCTCCACGCAGGTAGTTTCGTTCTGCAGGTGGGAAGCCTGCGCCCTTTATGTTCGAGAAAATCCTGATCGCAAACCGCGGCGAAATCGCTCTCCGCATCATCCGCGCCTGCAAGGAACTGGGCGTACGCACGCTCGCCGTTTACTCGGAGGCGGATGTCGATTCGCTCCACGTGCAACTGGCGGACGAAGCGATTTGCATCGGTGCGGCCCCCAGCTCGGAGAGTTATCTGAAGATCGATCGCATCATGAGCGCGGCCGAAGTGGCCGATGTGGATGCGATTCATCCCGGCTACGGTTTCCTCGCGGAGAATGCGCACTTCGCGGAAGTGTGTGGGAGTTGCCAGATCAAATTCATCGGGCCCTCGCCGGCGGCGATGCGCGCGATGGGCGACAAGAATTCTGCGCGCGCCTCGGCGCGTAAGGCTGGCGTCTCGGTTACGCCGGGGAGCGATGGCATCGTTGAGACGGAACAGGAAGCGTTGAAGGTGGCGAGGAAGGTCGGCTTTCCGGTTATGATCAAGGCGGTCTCGGGCGGGGGCGGGCGCGGCATGCGCGCGGCGCACAATGAGGCCAGCCTCGTGCCGATGTTTCACGCCGCGAAGACGGAAGCGGAAAAGGCGTTCGGTGACGGCGACGTTTACATCGAGAAACTCATCATCAATCCGCATCATATCGAGTTCCAGATCATCGCCGATCGCTTTGGCAAGACGGTGCACCTGGGCGAGCGCGACTGCTCGATTCAACGGCGAAACCAGAAGGTGATCGAGGAATGCCCGTCGCCGCTGCTCTCCGCGGCGTTGCGAAAGAAAATGGGCAATGCGGCGGTGAAGCTGGCCCAGTCGGTCAGTTACGAGAATGCCGGCACGATGGAATTCCTGGTCGATACGGCCGGTCATTACTACTTCATCGAGATGAACACGCGCATCCAGGTCGAGCACACGATCACGGAGGAAGTGTACGGGTGCGACCTCGTGAAGGAGCAGATCAAGATCGCAGCCGGTGAGCATTTGTCGCCGCACGTGGCCAACGCCACGCCTCGCTCGCACGCCATCCAGTGCCGAATCAATGCGGAAGATCCGGAACGAAACTTCCAACCGTCCCCCGGAAAGATTGCGTTCTATTACGCCCCCGGCGGCCGCGGGGTGCGGATCGATTCGCATGCTTACACCGGTTACGTGGTGCCGCCGTATTACGATTCCATGATCGCGAAGTTGATCACGGTGGCGGCGACGCGCGGAGGCCTGCATCGACCGTATGCGGCGTGCCCTCGATGAATACTACGTGACCGGGATCAAGACCACGGTGCCGTTCCACAGCGCCATCATGCGCAACGCAGATTTTCGCGCTGGGAAGTACGACACCGGTTTCGTCGAGCGCGTGATGAATTCGGATAATTTTGAGATCAAGCCGATGCCCACGCGGCTGCACGAGTAGCGAAGAAGCGGCGCCTGCTGAGGTTTTGTCACTGCAAGCGGAGGGGAGGCCGGAAGAACCAGCGATGTTTCCTCCTGCTCAACAAGGCGAAAGAAACGAGGAGGGCGACGCACTGCGTCGGTCGCGCCTCTACGGCATCCTCGATCTTGGCTATGTGAAGCCCGGCGAAGTGCGGCGGGTGGCCGCGGCAATGATCGCGGGTGGCGTCGATCTCATTCAATTGCGCGCAAAGAAACTTCCGCCCACGCAGATTGCGGATCTCGCGCGCGAAGTGCACGCGACGACGTCTGCGGCGCAGGTCCCGTTGGTCATTAACGATCACGCGGAAATCGCGCGCGAGGTTGGCGCCGAAGGCGTGCATGTGGGGCAGGACGATGGTTCCGTGGCGGAAGTGCGCGCAATCGCCCCGAACTGTTTCATCGGCAAATCGACTCACAGCCTCGAGCAAGCGCAGCGCGCGGTCGCGGAAGGTGCGGATTACATCGGCTGGGGGCCGCTCTTCGCGACACCGACGAAGCCCGATTACCTCGCGATCGGCCTGGGAGACATCGCAGCTGTCCACGCCTCTGTGCAGATCCCGATCTTCTGCATCGGCGGAATCAAACTCGGCAATCTTCCCGACGTGGTCGCGGCTGGCGCGCGCCGGGCGGTGATCGTTTCGGGTTTGCTGCAGGCCGCAGATATCGCAGAGTATGCCCGCTCGGCGAAAGCCCTTCTCCATCAGCAATCACAAATCAGCCATCAGCAATAATCCCATGTCCGTTCTCATCGTTGGTTCCATCGCACTCGATACCGTCAAGACTCCCGTGGAGGAACATGCGGACCAACTCGGAGGATCGGCATCGTATGCGGCCTTGGGCGCGAGCTTCTTTTCCCCGGTGAAGTTGGTTGGGGTGGTGGGTGATGACTTTCCCGCCTCGGAATTTGAATTCTGGAAATCGCGTCAGATCGACGCTGCGGGGGTGCAGAAGGTGGCCGGGAAAACGTTTCGCTGGTCGGGCGAGTACGCGTGGGACATGAACACGCGCGAGACGCGCTCGGTGGCGTTGAACGTTTTCGAGCACTTCCGGCCGGACTTGCCGTCGGATTTCAAGAAGACGGATTTCGTACTGCTGGCCAATATTGCGCCGGCGTTGCAATCGCACGTGCTCGATCAGATGGAGAAGCCGCGCTTCGTCGTGGCCGACACGATGGATCTTTGGATTGAAACGACCCGGGCCGACCTCGATGCGCTGCTGCCGCGCGTTGACCTGCTCATCCTCAACGACAGCGAGGCGCGCGAGATGACGAAAGAGACGAGCCTGATCAAGGCGGGTCGTAAAATCCGGGAGGCGGGTCCGCGTTACGTCGCGATCAAGAAGGGCGAACACGGCGCGCTGCTCTTTGGCGAGGATGAGTTCTTTAGCTGCGGCGCGTATCCCCTGGAAGACATCCACGATCCCACCGGCGCGGGCGACACCTTCGCGGGCGGAATGGCGGGTTATCTCGCGACGATGAAGGGCAGTGAACTTAACTTCACGGCATTCCGCCGCGCGATGATTTACGGAAGTGTGCTGGCAAGCTTCAACGTAGAGGCGTTCAGCCTGGAACGGATGCGGACGCTGACGAAAGAGGAAATCGACGAGCGCTACGAAGTGTTCCGGTCGATGAGCCAGTTCGAAGTGGCGGGATAAAAATTGCGACCGGCGTTTCGATTTCTCATCGCGGTCGGACTCATCGTTCGCTTCGGCGTGCTGGTCGCGGAAGCGCGTCCGCCATTCGAAGTGTGGCCTAATTGCCAACTGGATGCGAACGATTCCAATGATGGCGACAGCTTTCATATAAAGGCCGGCGGAAAGGAATATCTCATCCGCCTTTACCTGGTGGACGCGCCGGAAACCGATGCCGGCTTTCCCGAACGCGTGGCGGAGCAAGGGAAGTATTTTGGAATTGCGCCGAAGCAAGCAGTGGAGTTGGGCGACCTGGCGAAAAAGTTCGTGGAGGAACGATTGTCGCGGCCCTTTACCGTTCGCACGTCACGGCAGAACGCGATGGGGCGAAGCAACAAGCAACGCTACTACGCCTTTGTTGAAACAAGCGAGGGCGACCTCGGGGGATTGCTGGTGGCCAATGGATTGGCCCGGGTGCATGGCGTGGCGCCCGGGGCGGGTGATGCGATTTCGCCGAAAGACGAGAAACAAAAGCTAATGCGGCTGGAGTTGGAGGCGCAACGACAGAAAGTGGGCGGCTGGGGCGCGGCCAATGGCCGGATGAATGCGCGCTTGCTGGCGCCGGGGAGAAAGCTGGATGCGTTCGATGCTTTCTTTCATCCGGAGCGCGCGGTGGCGGCGCAGGCGCGGACGTTGTCCCAGCCGGTTGCGATCCCGGCGCGTGGGCCGGTGACGACGCCGGAGTCCGGTGCGGTCGGGCTGCTCGATCCCAATACGGCGACGCTGGTGGAGTTGTTGAAGCTGGATGGCATTGGGCCGGTTCTCGCGGCGCGCATCATCGAAGCGCGTCCGTTCAAGAGCGCGGACGAGCTGCGACGGGTGAAGGGAATCGGAGCGAAGAAATATGAGAGGATCCGACCGCACTTCTCACCCGCGTTGTAGGCGAGACGGACGGTGCTGTGCAGCCCTCAATCCTTGGTCGATTGAAGCCTCTTGAGAAAAACGGTATCTATTGAGACAAGGCAAAATGTACAGGCTTCATCACATACTTGCGTTTACCGCGATCCCTGGCGTGGCCCTGCGCGATCATATTCACGCGGACCGTGCGGTTCGACTCAGTGAACCCTCGTCGGCCAAACCACCCTGCAGCTGGTTGGACGTGATTGCGAACAACGCAGGATTTTTCAGCCCATACGAATACCCCTGCCAGGGCGTCGCCGGGAATGCCTCACCTTTCGTCATTGGTGTCTTCGGAGGTTCTGCGGCCCACTGGTTCGCCCTTCAGGTCGGATCGGCGCTCGCCGAGGAACTCGATCGTGGAGGAGAGGTGCAACGACAGGCCCTCGTGCTCAATTTCGCCATCGGGGGTATGAAGCAACCCCAAACTCTATTTACCCTGACCTGGTCACTGACGGACGGGCAGCGCTTCGATGCGGTCGTCCTGATCGACGGCTTCAACGATGCGGCTTTGTCGTATCTGAATTACAGGAAGGGTTACCGTTCAACCGCCCCGAGCATTCAGCACCTCGAAAGGCTGACCGATGTGTTGGCGCCCTACAAGCCGACGATGGGGATGGCTGAAAGCGAGCGCGAGGTGCCGCGACTGATCGCAGAACATTGGGCGAGATCGACTCGCATCATGCACGACCTCTGCCGCTCTCGGAGGATCCCGATCGTGCATCTCGTGCAGCCAAACCAGTACTACAGCCGCAAGTCCTTCAGCTTGGACGAGGAGCGCTATGCGCTGAGCGGCAGCTCGCCATATCGCGAAGGCGTCGAGGTCGTCTACCCACTCATCGTGGAGCAAGCAGCACGGCTGGCCAGAGACGGGTACTGCGTGATTAACGCTGTGAGTGCCTACGACGATATCACCGACACCGTCTACTCGGACAATTGCTGTCACTTCAACCTCAGGGGAAACCTCGTGCTCAAGGACATCGTCCTCGCGCAGTTGATGGCAGGACCATCGTTGGCGCCGTCAGAGGTTACGTCTCCGGATCTTCGAAAGCCCGCCGTCCAGTCACAGCCGATCGCTTCGACGCCACGACCCGAAACAAGCAACGATGAGATCTATCCGATGTGGTGATGGACAGCAGGATCACGAGATTCCTTGGGCGCGTGCAGGATCTCGCCATCGCTTCAGCCTACTGGCTCGTGATCGTGCCCGGGGCGTTCGTCCTGAGGCTCATGGGGCGCGGCCGCTTCCCGGGACCTGATCCCCAGGCGAGGACGTACTGGCAGTCGAGACGCAGATAGATTGCATTGATGGAAGTACTGGGGATTTCCGCCTTCTACCACGACAGCGCCGCAGCGTTGGTTCGCGACGGTGACATTGTCGCGGCAGCCCAAGAAGAGCGTTTCTCGCGCCTAAAGCACGACCGGCGGTTTCCGCGATCGGCGATTGCCTATTGCCTCGACGAGGCCGGCACCAATCTCGAATCACTCGACCGCGTGGTGTACTACGAGTCGCCGAAGCTCAAAACCCGTCGCCAGATCGGCACGGTGCTCGCCGCCGCTCCCCATGGTTACAAGCAATTTTCCGAGATGATTCGCAGCTGGTGTGATCGAAGGAAAACCCCACCTCGACAACTAATAGGCGGACTGACCGCGGACGCTCCGAGCGTGGATTGGGAGTCGCGAATCGTCTTCTCGGAACATCACCTCAGCCATGCGGCTGCTGCCTTCTATCCGTCGCCATTCGACGAAGCCGCGATATTGACAATCGACGCAGTAGGCGAGTGGGCGACGACCTCGTTCGCCGTCGGTGATGGCAACGCGCTCGAGATCCTGGGCGAGATCCATTTCCCTCACTCGCTCGGCATGCTGTATTCGGCTTTCACGCACTACCTCGGATTCAGAGTGAACGCTGGAGAGTACAAACTCATGGGGCTGGCGCCCTATGGAAGCCCGCGTCACGTGGAGACGATTTTTGACAAGTTGATCGACGTCAAGGCGGATGGCTCGTTCCGGCTCGACATGGCCTATTTCCATTTCATCCGAGGCCTGACGATGACCAATGATCGTTTTCATACGCTGTTTGGTGGACTGCCTCGGTCCGCGGAGGCGCCGATCGAAAAGCGTCATATGGATGTCGCCGCCTCGATCCAAGCGGTAACCGAGTTGGTGCTCGTCCGGCTGGCCCGCTCACTCCGCGCGCAGGCGGGAAAGTCCCGGTTGTGCCTTGCTGGAGGTGTGGCGCTGAACTGCGTGGCAAATCGCGCGATCCGGCGCACGGGAGTTTTCGATGACATCTGGATCCAGCCAGCGGCGGGTGACGCAGGAAGCGCGATAGGTGCCGCACTTTGGGGCTACTACGCAGCCGGCAACGGTCGCGCCCCCAGAACGGCTGGCGACCAGATGAAGGGAGCTCTACTGGGTCCCGCCTATGGACAAGCCGATGTCGAACGCCGGCTCCGCGACTGCGGAGCGGTGTTCGTCGTGTGTGCGGACGAGACCGTCGTGGATACCGCGGCGGCCGCACTCGAAAACGGTCTCGTTGTCGGGTGGTTCCAGGGCCGCATGGAGTTCGGGCCTCGCGCGCTGGGATCGCGATCGATACTTGCCGACGCGCGGCGCCCCAACATGCAGCGAACTCTCAACCTCAAGGTCAAGTACCGTGAGGGATTCCGGCCCTTTGCCCCTGCTGTCCTCGCCGAGCACGCGTCCGAGTGGTTCGAGCTCGAAAACACCTCTCCATACATGTTATTCGTCGCCGATGTGGCAGAATCACACCGCCTCCCGGTGCCGGCCGACGAGCACCAACTACCCGGCTTTGAACGATTGCTGGTCGCCCGTTCGCACATCCCCGCAGCGACCCATGTAGACGGTTCTGCACGCGTGCAAACTGTCACCGTTGAGGACAACCCCCGATTTCATTCGTTGATTTCCAGATTCTTCGAACGAACCGGCTGCCCGATCATCCTCAACACGAGCTTCAACGTGCGCGACGAACCAATTGTCTGCACTCCCGAAGACGCGTTTCGATGCTTCATGGGAACCGGCATCGATCTCCTCGTCGTCGAGAACTGTGTGCTGACCAAAGACCAGCAGGACCCTCATTTAGTCAGCGACGATCGGATCGGCTTTGCGTTGGCTTGAGGATACCCTCCTGCACGTGATGAACAACGGCCCTCTTGCGATCGGTGGAGTTGGTGGAAGTGGAACACGTGTGGTCGCCGACATTGTCCGCCGGCTCGGCGTTTTCATCGGTGACAATCTCAACGAAGCCAACGACAACCTCAGCTTCCCCGGCCTCGATCGGATCATCAACGTGACCGCTGATCGCGTGCATCCGATTCTCGTCCCGGAGGAGGTCGCTGAGTTCGAGCAACTGATGAACGCTGGCTTTCGCGGGCATCCGGAATGCACTTGGGGCTGGGGTTGGAAGAATCCACCGAACTATCTTTTCATCGAACAGTTCGCAGCGCATTTCCCCCACCTTCGCTACCTTCACGTCATCCGAAATGGGCTCGACATGGCGCTCAGCAGCAACACCCGGCAGGTCCAGCAGTGGGGCCATCTTTTCGGTGTCAGCTACGGCCACCCCACGGTTGTACGTTCCGCACTCGACTACTGGATCAAGGCCAACGACTTCGCGATCGAGGCGGGATCTTCGTTGCTCGGGGACAGGTTCATGTTGTTAAACTTCGACGACTTGTGCCGTAAACCGATCCCAACAATCGAAGCACTCGTCCGGTCCCTCGGGCTCATTCCAGCAGAAGTTGATATGGTTGCGCTAGCCTCCATCGTCGTTTCGCCAAATTCGATCGGCCGCGGAATGCGCGGACCAAACAAGGTGCTTTTCACGGAACCGGATTTACAGGAGGTCGCACGGTTCGGTTTCGACGTGAGCTCGTAACCGATGGGATTGGGACTAGCCTTCAATCGCGGCGCGCATTTGCGCGAAACGGCTTTTGCCCGTGCTCTCCGCCACGGGCGTGTTCAGCAATTTTTGCAGATCGATGTGCTCGAGAAACTCGGGGGCGAGCTCCTTGATGAAGGAACTCGGATAACACGAGCTGACGCTCCCGAATTTCATTCGATCACGGCAGTGGCTGAGCGTGAGCGTCTGACGCGCGCGTGTGATGCCGACGTAAAGGAGGCGGCGCTCTTCGTCGATCGTGCCTTCGGTCTTGGAGCGATCGTGCGGCAGGATTCCTTCCTCGAGGCCGATGAGATACACGTGCTCGAACTCGAGTCCCTTGGCGGCGTGCATCGTGATCAAGGTAACGCCGCGCTTGCTCTCGATGTCCTCCTGTTTCTCCTCTTCGCGTTCCTGGTCGAGGACGATTTCGTCGAGGAAACCGCGCAGGCCTTTCGTGGAACGACCGGAGAAATGGCCGAGATCGCGCAGCATGTCCTGGAGGTTGGCGGTGCGGGCCTCGGCTTCCTCGGCCGATTTGCAACTACGGCGCAATTCGGCGGGATAACCGATCTCTTCGATCAGTTTTGTGATGATGGCGGTGGGATCGGAGAGCGGTTCGAGGAGTTTGGTCTCGTATTCGTCGATCAAGGCGACGAAGGCGTCGATGCTGGCAAGTGTGCGGCTGCTGAAATCGGCGCGGAGAAGTGGGCGACTGCAGTGCCTCCCAGAGCTGGAACGCTGCGTGCACGCTCGCTTGCAGGGCGCGATCGATCGTCGCCGCGCTGAGGCCGCGCGCGGGCGTGTTGATGATGCGCAGCAGGTTGGCGTCGTCGCCCGGATTCACGAGCACGCTCATGTAGGCGAGGAGATCCTTCACTTCGCGGCGGTCGAAGAAGCTTTTCCCGCCGACGATGCGATAGGGGATGTGAAGGCGGCGCAGGTTTTCCTCGAGGATGCGCGATTGCGCGTTCATGCGGAAGAGGACGGCGAAGCTTTCCCACGCGATGTCGCCGTCGCGTTGGCGGCGCTGAATCTCCTCGGCCACGAATTGGCCTTCCTCGCGGTCGTTGGGCGCTTCGATGAGGCGGACTTTCTCGCCGTCGCCGCTCGCGCTCCAGAGACGCTTGGGACGGCGGCGCGGGTTGTGTTTGATGAGGGAGTTGGCGGTGCCGAGGATCGAGTTCGTGCTGCGATAGTTTTGCTCCAACTTCACCACGGTGGGATTCGGGAAGTGCTGCTCGAACTCGAGAATGTTGGCGACTTCGGCGCCGCGCCAGCCGTAGATCGATTGGTCGTCGTCGCCCACGACAGCGACGTTGCGTTGCTCGTCGGCGAGCAGGGTGACGAGCTGGAGCTGGAGGCTGTTCGTGTCCTGGAACTCGTCGACCATGAGGTAACGGAAGCGCTCGCGCCAACGCTCGCGCACGTCGGGATGCTCATTCAGGAGTTGCACGGTGAGCAGGAGGAGATCGTCGAAATCGACCGCGTTGGCGGTTTTCAAATCATCGCGATAACGCGCAAAGACGGCACCGAGGAGGGTGTCGTCGTCGCGCGGTGGGGTCCACGCGTTGTTCTTGGCTTTGCTGATGGCGGCCTTGGCGATGTTGGGGTCGAGCTTCTCGTCCTTCGCGGCGGTGCGGGTGATGATCTTTTTGATCAGGCCGAGCTGGTCGCCTTCGTCGTAGATGCTGAAGTTGTTCTTGTAGCCGAGCCGATCGATGCCCGCGCGCAGGATGCGCAGGCAGAGGGCGTGGAAGGTGGACATCGTGACCTTCTTCGCGGCGGCGGGCGCCACCATTTTGGCGAGCCGTTCACGCATCTCGGCGGCGGCTTTGTTCGTAAAGGTGACCGCGAGGATGTGCGCGGGATCGACTTCCTGGGCGATGAGGTAGGCGACACGCGCGGTGATGACGCGAGTCTTGCCGGTGCCGGCGCCGGCGAGGATGAGGAGCGGGCCTTCCGTGGTGGTGACGGCGCTGCGCTGGGCGTCGTTGAGATCGAAAAGGCGGAAACGGGTCATCGGAAAGGCGCGTAAGTTGGGCCGAAAAAGGCCAGTTGGCGAATGCGCGGTGCGCGGGCGAGATTATTTTGTGCCGGCAGGAACGCGCATCCGCGACTTCGGGCCGGCGCGAATGTTATATTATCATGAAAACAAAATTATTCGGTCTCTCGCTGCTCGCTCTTGGGGCGGCTCTCGTCAGCAGTTGCACGACGGCACAACCGACCGCCAGCATTCCGGTAAACGATCCGCGGCAGGGTGCTTCCGTTGACCGTCGCTCCTACTCGGCGGAAGAACTGCAAAAGCGCGGCGGCCCGACGGTGGCCGATTCGCTGGAGAAGCAGGATGCTTCTGTGCGGATCAGCGGCGGCGCGCGCTAGACGTTCGTCATGGTGGCGGCGTGCAGTGGGCGCTGGTTCGTTCGCTGTTGTGACGCCCCCGTTTGGGGGGTGGCGCACCCGTGAAGATTCGAACTTCAAACCTTCTGATCCGTAGTCAGATGCTCTATCCAGTTGAGCTACGGGTGCATTGAGAGCGTCTTATTAGCGGATGATATTGCGGGCGTCAAATAGCCGCCCAGAATGGACAGGAATGGTGAGCTTTGGGCGCGAACCCCGCCGACGGCCCTCCGGGAAAGCACGACTCGAAAACGCCGCGCCCGGGGTCTGGAAAAAAGCTGTGGAATCGCCGTTGCAAAAGGTTTTGAGGATGTTACTCGTTCCCCCGTTATGGCTGACTTGATCAAAGCGGACGAGCTGAAGAACCGCCTGAAGAAGATCCCCGAGTGGGAACTTGAGAAGAAGCACATCGAGCGCACTTTCGAGTTCGATGACTTCTCAGACTCGATCGATTTTATCAATTCTGTCGCCGAAGTAGCTGAGGACGAAGAGCATCATCCGGACATTGATATCCGGTACAATAAGGTTCGCCTCGTTCTTTCCACCCACAGCAAGGGCGGCCTGACCGATCTGGATTTCAGCCTCGCAGAGCGCATCGACACTCTGTCGGAGTAAGCGATGACGGCTCAAGCCGGCGTGGCCCAGGCGCCCACGCGTCTGCGGGTGATCGTGGCCACGGTCGTCGTCGTGCTCACCGTGCTGGTGGTGTGGAAGGTCATCGACTATCGCACCCAACCGCCGCCGCCACCGCCGGTGCCGGTAGCTGAAACGCCGCCAAAGTAGGCGCGCGCGTATCGTCTACGGCGTTAGAGTTTTCGGTCGCCGAGAGCGCTCGGCAGAGGACGGCCTTCGTCCACGTCGATAAACTCGAACATCGTCTTGATCTCGGAACGGCCGGCCATGCCCGCTTCCTTTTTCCGGCGGGTGAGGAACTCGGCCACATCGTCATTCCAACCGCGTTTGCGCATGAATTCATTCCAGACGGCGATGTCGTCGGGCGACAGCTGGCGCCCCTGCTCGAAACACCAGCGCAGAATCTCTTCATCGCTGCCACCTTGTTTCACGCGTTCGACGAGCGGGGGATAGTTGACGTGCAGGAAGGTGAGGCAATTGGTGTCGAAGCCTTTTCCCAGGTTCGCCTGGTATTCGGGCGGCAGCTCGCCCGCGGCATGGACGCGGATTTTGTCGAGCATGCGCCCGAAATAGACGATGCCGCCCACCTGGGCAGCGGGGCTTCGAACGGGGAAATTGCTCATGAGGCGGGAGTCTGTGGATTTCTTGCGCAATGTTCAAGCCTCGCAGCCTGAGCGTGAGACGGGGTATTGCCGCTTGTCGCTCTCCGCGCGGTGACGCATCGTCCTTGTTGTGGACCGGATCGCGGGGATCGAAACTGAGTACGGCTGCCTCGTACGCGGAGACGAGCCGGCAACCGGGAGCGAAGCGTGGCCGGCGCGGGTGAGGGATTTTCTTTTCCGAGAGGCGAACGCCGGCGTGCTGGATCTGCATTACCGCGATTACGAAGAGCCGCCGGGAAACGGTGGTTTTCTGCGGAATGGCGGCCGGCTGTATCTCGACATGGGGCACATCGAGTATGCCTCGCCGGAGTGTCTGAGCCTGCGCGACATGGTCGACATACGACCTCGCGGGCGACGCGCTGCTGCAAGCGGGGCTGGAGGGCCTGGGGGTGGCGGACGGGGTGTCGTTCATCAAGAACAACGTCGACCATCACACCGGCGCAACTTTCGGGTGCCACGAGAATTACCTTATGAAGCGGGAGGCGCAGTTTACGCCGCCGGTTCTCGGGACTTTGCTGGCGTTTCTGGCGACGCGGCAGATTTTTACGGGCGCCGGGCGCGTCGGACACGCCAATCCGTTCGCGTTCGACTTCGAACTTCCCGCCGGCGGAGGCGCCGGTCGATTTCCAGATCAGCCAGCGGGCGGATCACATCGTGAACGACATTTACCAGTGGGTGCAGTTCAATCGCGCGATCATCAATGCGCGCGATGAACCGCTGGCGGATCTACCGGAAGTATCGGCGGCTGCATCTGCTTGATCGGCGATTCGAATATGAGCCCGTTCGCGACCGCGCTGAAAGTCGGCACCACGGCCTGCGTCCTGTCGTTACTCGAAAACGGCAGCTGGAGCAGGATTACAGCCTGCTCGATGCCGTGCAGAGCACGCGCGATATTTCGCGCGACCCGACGCAGACCTGGCTGGTGCGCTTCGCAGATGGCGAAGACGATCGGGAGCATCGATTTGCAATGGGAGTTTGCGGCCTGCGCGGAGAAGTATCTCAAAGGCGCGAGTGAGGAGACGGACTGGTTGCTGGAGAGTTGGAGTTTACACGCTGAATGCGCTCGACCAGACGGCCGGAAACGCTTATCGGGGGCGTGGATTGGATCACGAAAAAGTGGCTCCTTGAGACGTTCATGTCGGCGCGGAGAACGTCGGTTGGGATGAGCCGTGGCTACAGAGCCTCGATCTCGAATATCACAACATCGATCCGGCGAAGGGACTCTTCTTTGGAGTGACACGGTGCGAAGCGAATTGGGGAGTGGAATGATAGCGTGCGCCACGCGGAGGCGACTGATGACAGCCGCCGGTCGATACGCGTGCGGCGGGGCGGGCGCGGGCGGTGGATTGGTTTCGAAAACGAGAAGTTCCTACGCGATTAACTGGGATTCCATCGCGCGTGACGGCCAGGATTTTCTGGTCATGGGCGACCCGTTTCGCACCTACGAGGAACGAGATCGACGACTTTTTGACAGAGCGCGCGTGGCTACGCTCACTCGAGACGCTGCAGAGAAGGCAACCCGTAGTTCTCCTGTAACGCCGCCGCTTCGCTCGCGACCTGGGCGGCATCGAGTACGATCTGCTTCGGGTCCTCTTCGGTTTCCACTTGGATGTAACCATCGAGCGGTCTGCTGTGCCGCCTGCCGCGACGTCACGCAGAGATTTCACTTCCTTCCCGTTCACTTTCAGGACCGTCAGGTAGGCGAGTTCGTCGTAGCTGAGGGTGCTGTTGGCCGGCAGGACCTGCGTGAGAATGACGACGCGACGGTTGCCTTGGGGGAAGAGCTCCGACTGGAAGCGATCGAAATAAACGAAGCGTTGCGGCGCATCCTTCAACCAATTGCCGCCCCATTCCTTCAGGAACTGGCGGGAGAGTTCCTGGAAAATGAGGCCGCCGAGCACGAGGTACGGCGGCGGCTTATCGAGATTGTAGGGTGGGATGACGTAGTCGTTCGCGTCACGATGCTCGAGCACGAGTTCGAGTTTTAGCGGCTGGCCGGCGCGTTGGACTTCGACCGACGATCTTGTCGCCGACGAAGTTACGACTCGTAATCAAATTGGTGAATTCGATTTTCCCGTAGAGCGGGTCCACGTAGTTGCCGTTTTGGTCGATCTCGTTGTTGCCCACGGCGACGACGATGTCGCCCACCTGCATCCCTGCTTTCGCGGCGGGCATGTTCGGTTCCAAGTCGGTCACATAAACCCCGGCCGGCTTCCCGGTCTGGCCAGCGAACTTCCGCAGTTGCGGATCGCGCGTGGGAAAGAAGCTGAAACCGGCCGACGGAAACCCGCGATATTGGTTCCGCCTCCGCTTCCTTCAGGAAATGCGCGATGATGGGGGCGGGGATCGCGTCGAGCACTTGCGAGCGTGGATCGTAACGCAAGAGGAGGCCGGCGAGCTTGTTGTTCTTGAGCAGCGGGATGGTGTAACTGTTGTCGCGATACTGCATCGTCATGCTGATGCGGTAGGTGAGGAACTGGCTCACATCCGCCGGGTAGCGCGTCATCTGAATGGTGGTGACGAGACCTTCGGTGATGACAAGCGCCCCGGTCGATTCCAGCTGCAGGGCGGCGAGGCGATCACCGACCACGGTATCGGTGGCGAGCTGCAAGGGTGCGAGCCCATCGAGAAATTTCTTATCGTTCGGCTCGATCAAGGCGAGGTTGGCCTCGTAATCGATGACGACGACGTCGGCCCCGGTTTTCTCCCCTGATTCGGCGCGCTCCAGCTCGACGTAGTTTTGGTTGGAAACCAAATCCGCGGTGACGAGGACGCGATTTTTCGGGAGGACGGCGCCGAGCGCGCGCTTCTGCACCGGGGCGCGTTTCTGCCACGGGCGGGTGTAATCGTAGGCCTGGCCGGTGACGTTCACACGCACGAGCGAAACTTCTTTCGGTTTGACGGCGGGCGGCGCGGTTCCGGTGGGAACAGGCTGCTTGGCCTCGGCCGGCACCAGGCCGAGCAAGGCGCAAAGAATGAGCAAGCGGAGCGCGATCATTGCGGCTGGCCTTCTCGTTCGGCAGGCGTTTTTGGCGGCGGCTGCTCGTTCAAGTTCTGTTCCCGTACCACGTTGTAACGCGTTTTGATGCGTTCGCGCGCGGCTTCGGCTTCGGCGCGGTCAAGCACGAGAGGCGGGCCGTCGCCGATCATACGGATGACGAATTGCTCGGGCGTTTCAGCGAACGCTTTGGCCAGATCATCCATGGTGCGAATCTTCTGGCCGTTGATCTCGTTCACGATACCCCCGCGATAAGGCGTGAGGTAGGTGTTGATGGGATCAGGAAGAATATTGGTGAGGACGATGACCTCGGGATGCTCGAGGTAGATTTGCTCGGAAACGAAGTAGTCGAAGAAGTGGCGCAGCCGCATGTCGCTCGGTTGATAGGCTTGCATCAGGTCGAGCGACATCGGTTGGAAAAGGAGTCCGCCGTAAACAACAAAGCGGGGTTGGACATCGTAGGAGTGGCCCTGGAAAAGATAGGGAAAGAGCGGTTGCAGCTCGACGGTCACCGTGATCGGCTGTTTGGTCGCGCATGAGGTCGAGCTTCACCTTGTCGCCTTTGAATTTCCGCTCGACCACTTCCGGCATCTCGACGCGCGCTCCTTCGAGTTCGACGAAGCCGTCGCTCGCGATCGGGTGATCATCGATGGCCAGGAGGACGTCGCCGGATTGCAGAAGCTTTGCCGGAGGAAGCGTTGGCAATGACGCTGTTGACCAGGACGCCGCGGTCGTCGTCCTGCAAGCCGAGGAAGCGACGTTGCGCGGGGTTCTGCAATTTGGAATAGGTAATTCCGAGATCGACGTAGCGATCGTAGCGGCCGTCTTCGACGTCCTTGAGGAAGCGGTTGATGACGGGCGTGGGGATCATGTAGGCGACGCCCTGGGCGACATCGCCGCTATAACCCTGGAAGGCGACGCCGACGACTTTGCCATCCTGCATGACGGGGCCGCCGCTGTTGCCGGGATTGATCTGCGCGCTGATCTGGATGGCGAGGTGCTGATCAATCGAGGAATGGGTGTAGAGCTGAAAATCGATGCGCGAGACGATGCCGGTGGTGACCGACATGCGCTGGCCGCCGATGGGATAGCCGTAGGCGGAGACAGTGGATTCGAGCTCCGGGATGCCGCCGAAGGTGAGCGGCTTCATGTTCTTCGCGAAATTCCGGCGATGAGACTTTGAGCAGGGCGAGGTCGCAATCGTGCGCGATGAAAAGCAGACTCGCGGGATATTTTTTCGGATCGCCATCGCGCTCGACCGTGAGGTAGCGGCTGTTGCTGACGACGTGGGCGTTGGTCATGATGCGATCGCCGCTGATGAGAAAGCCGGCGCCGATGCCACGCTGGACGCCGCCGGAATTCCACGGCGCCTTGTAATCGGGCTGCACTTCCGTGCCGGTGATGCGAACGACGCTGTTTTGGATCCGGCCGTTCGGTTGCGGCGAGGCTTGGGCGAAAAGACTCGGGGCCGCGAGGATGACCGAGCAGAGCAGGAGGCAACAACGATACATGCGCAAGAAGTGCAGAAGATGGGACAGATGGACCGGAAATCAAATCCCGGCGCGGTCGAGGAGGGAGCGGAGAACGGTTTCCGCCTCGAAGACTTCGCGGGCGAGGGCGCGAGCGGCGCGGGCGTGGTGGCGGTAATCGGCGTTGATCATTTTCACGGCCTCGGCGATCTCGGCTAACGAGTCAAAACCGAAGAGGCCGCCGGCGCCGCCGTAGTGCCGGGTGAAGCCGGTTTCCTGGGTGATGACGGGCCGGCCGGCGGCGAGGTAGCAGGCGCTGCGATCGCTGAACCAGCCGGTCTTGAGGCGGACGTATTGATCCTTCGCCACGGTGAACTCGCCTTTCGATTGCTGGATGTAATGGAGATAATCGCGATGATCGCTGCTGAGCCGATGCGGATCGCGCAGACGCCAGCCGTTCTGCTCGAACTCCTGTGCCGTAGCTGGCGGCCTGATGTCGCTGGCGAGTTCGAATTCTTCGCCGGCTTCCCGGGGCGCGGTAATGAAGCGCAGGAACTCGGCGGATTTGCTCCAGTGATAGGTGTCATCGCGCCAGGTGAAATCTTTTTGGCCGCTCGTGTTCCAGTTGGCTACCGAGGTGAAGACGGCGTCCGGTTCGGGTCCTCGCGATGGCTTCCAGAAATCGGTCACGATCGGCTGGCGCGTGGGAAGCCATTTCAATCCATGCGTCGGGACGGGGAACGCAGGGGTGCCGACGTTCTCGCCAAAGGTAAAGAGCGCGTGGTGGCGCTGCAGATATTCCCGGGTTGATTCGTTGCCCTGATCGACCTTTACCTGCTCGAGGCTAGGATCGCTTTCGATGTAGAGAACGCGGTGGCTGGCGAGGAGATCGTCGTGGAATTCCTGGGAACCACAGACGTTGAGGATGGCGTCGGCGTCGCGATACAACTCGCGCACCTTCTTGCGGGTCAGGCCGACGGTGGGTTCACCATCGAGATAACGCGCGCCGTAAGCCCAGCGATCGACGAAGTCGAATTCCTCCGCGAGCTGGCGCAGGGTTTTCGCGGGATAATCGAGGGACATTTCCGGTCCGCCCGAAATCGGATTGTAAGGAACGCGGCCGGAGTCCTCGATGTAGAAAACGTCGTGGCCGAGGCGTTGCAGGCCCACGATGTAATGAAGATGCTGCCAGACGACCCCGGCGATGGGGCAGGCGCCCATGAAGCCCATGACGACGAGCCGCTTCTTTTTCATAAACGCATTCTGCGGATGGGCTCGATCATCGGGTGGGTTTCAGCTTCTTCACAAGGGACATTGCGCGCGACGGGCGGGCCCCACCAATCTCGTTTGGCGCGGCGGTGGCGGTTGAGGTTGCTCATGGCGCGGGCGGCGGGTAATTGCCGGCGGCATAGAGCGTGGCATACGCTCCGCCACGCGCGAGCAATTCCGTCCCGCTGCCTTCCTCGACGACGTGGCCGCGCTCCAGCACCACGATGCGATCGACGCCATGGATCGTGGCGAGGCGATGCGTGACGATGAGCGTGGTGCGTCCGCGAATGAGTTCCTTGATCGTCTCCATGATGGCGGCCTCGGTGGTGGGATCGAGTGCAGACGTCGGTTCGTCGAGGAGCAGAATGGGAGCGTTTTTCAGAAAGGCGCGCGCGATGCCGATGCGCTGGCGTTGCCCCACGCTGAGGTGTCCTCCGCGTTCGCCGACCGGACTGTCGTAACCTTGGGGCATGCGGTTGATAAATTCGTCGGCCTGGGCGCGGCGGGCGGCGTCGCGGATTTCCTCATCGGTCGCGCCGGGTCGTCCGTAGGCGATGTTCTCGCGCACGGTGGTGGAGAAGAGGAGCGTGTCCTGGAGGACGATGGCGATTTGGGAGCGGAGCGATTTCTTGGTGATCTGGCGGAGGTCGCTGCCATCCAGTGTGACGCGTCCGCGCGTCGGATCGTAGAAACGCGGGACGAGGCTGAGCAGCGTGCTCTTGCCGGCGCCAGTGCCGCCGACGATGCCGACAATCTGATTGGGCGCGATCTCGAGATCGAGCTCGTGCAGGACGGGTTGATCGGAAGCGTAGCCGAAGTCGATGCCCTCAAAGCGAAGCGCGCCGGACGTTTGCGAAATAGCGATCGCGTCCGGCGCGTCCACGACGTCATCCGCGCGGTCGAGCACCTCGAAGCAACGCTGCGCGCCCAGCGGTGGCGCCTTCCATCGCCCAGGTCGTGTAGGTGAGCGACTCGAGTGGTTGATAGAGCATGAGCAGATACGCGCTGAAGACGAGAAGCGAGCCGAGCGTGAGCGTGCCGTCGAGCACGTGCAGCGTGCCGACGTAATACATCGCCGCGGTGCCAACGACCATGAGCGTGCTGATGACGAGCGCGCTGTTCACGTTGGTGAGGGTGAGGCGGAGGTTGGCCTCGAGGCTGCGCGTGGCGCTGAGTCTGAAATTGCCGCACTTCCCAATCCTCGCGCCCAAAGGCGTGCACCATCCGGATCGGAACTGAGCCCTTCCTGGGTTTGCGGTGAGAAGCGCGCTGTCTCGCTCCTGGATGATGGTGGATTGCTGCGCGGATCCGTTTCGCGAAAAAATAAATCGCGCCGACGATGAACGGGACGACGCCGAGCGAGAGCAGGGTGAGTTGCCAATCGATCCGTGATCATGACGACGAAGGTGCCGACGAGCGTGATGCCGGAGCCGAAGATGTTGGTGAAGCCCTGGTTGTACATCGTCTGGATCGCTTGCGAATCGTAGGCGACGCGGAAACTGGAATCGCTCGAACGCCGGGCATCGTGGTACTTGAGCGAGAGCGATTGCAGATAGGCGTAGAGATCGGTGCGCAGTTTGAAGAGCGCCTGCAGGCCGATTTTTACGAAAAGGAAATTCGCCGCCAGTCGAGCAGGCCCCAACAAGCTGGATCGCGATGAGCGCGCCGCAGAGCGCGAGCAAGGCAGTGTGGCGCTCGAGGCCGGCGATGAGCGAACCGAGGCCGCTGACCGACCTCCGCGCCGGGATAAGATGATCGACGATGATCTTGAACGGCCACGGCTTGAGCAGATTCAAGGCGATGCCGCAAAGCGAGAGCGACGAGCCCGAGCACCGTCGGCCAGAGGAAAGGCCGGTAGGAACGGAAGACGCGGCGGTAGATCGACATGGGGGAATTTCGGATTTCGGATTGCGAATTGAGGATTTTTGCAGGAACTAAGCGCCGCCCGGCGTGGCCGAGGCTAAATCCGAAATCCAAAATCCGAAAATCGAAATCGTCGCATGCATCAACTCATGGAATTGTGGTTCAGCTGGGTCCTGAACTGGGGTTACCTCGGAATCATCGTCCTGATGGCGATGGAAAGCTCGATCTTTCCCGTGCCGAGCGAAGTGGTGATCCCGCCCGCAGCATTCCTTGCCGCGCAGGGGGAAATGACCTTCGCCGGTGTTGTGATTGCGGGAACGGTCGGCTCGTATTTGGGATCGGCGATTACGTATTGGGTGTCGCGCTGGCTCGGGCGGCCGCTCATCATGCGCTATGGAAAATATTTTTTGATGAGCCCGGAGAAGCTGGCCAAGGCGGAGGCGTGGCTGGTGCGGTATGAGGCGGGCGGCGTGTTTTTTGCCCGATTGCTCCCGGTGATTCGGCATCTCATCTCCATCCCCGCGGGCATTCTGCGGATGAACTTTTGGGTCTTTAGCGTGGTCACGACGGTCGGGGCAGCCATCTGGTGCTACATCCTGGCTTTGCTGGGGGACAAAGCCTACCGCGTGCAGCCGGATTTGATCTCAAACCCGGAGGCCATGGTCGCGTTCATCAAATCGCAATCGCTCTGGATCATTCTAGTTATCGTGGTTTTCGCGATCCTGTATTTGATCGCGATGCGGTTGATGAAGCGTCGACCGGCGCCGGACGTGTCGAAGCCCTGACACTCCTGACAGTTCTCGGCCCCGCGTGGTGTGGCGGTTCTTGTCACGGGTAGCCTTTCTTGCGGGGAAGGCTGGGCGTTTTTGAACGCTGGCACCCATAATGCTCTCCAAGAGGGCCTCAACCCAATGAATACGAACAAACAAATCCTGAAGTCGCCCCAGACATTGTCTCTGGGTGATCTGATCATGGCGGTCAGCTCCTGCACCAAAAGCACCAAAGAAACCGTCGCCGCGGTGGCCGACCTGCTCGGCAGCGGGCAGGTGCGAGTGGCTAAGAACGGCCGCTTTAGCCGCGCCCGCGTTTGCTAGGCGTTTAACATTTTCGCGAACGAGCGTCGCTTCGGCCATGGGGTGTCCGGGGCGGCGCTTTTTTGTTGCACGGAACCCAAGCCGCGACCGAAAGAGACGGTGCGGTCCTCATGATGTTTCGACTCACATCGGATCACCGCGATCTCCTTACTTGCGGTAACAAATCTCTTTGCGAGCGGATGCGGCGCTCTATCTTCGGCGGGTGATTGATCGTTATTCCCGCCCCGCCATGCGCCAGCTCTGGTCGGAGCAGCGCAAATTCGAGATCTGGCTCGAGATTGAAATTCTGGCCTGCGAGGCGATGGCCGCTCTGGGCCAGATTCCGAAAGATGACGCGGTGGCGATCCGCCAACGATCGAAGTTTTCCGTGGTCGAGATCCTCGAGATCGAGAAACGCACAAATCACGACGTCATCGCCTTCCTGGAGAACGTTGCCGCTTCGGTGGGCCCGGCGGCGCGGTGGATGCATCAGGGGTTGACCTCGTCGGACGTGCTCGACACCACGCTGGCGGTGCAGATGACAGAAGCGTCCGGCATTTTGGCGGAGGATTTGAAGTCTCTGCGCGCGGCGGTGGCGAAGCGGGCGCGGGAATTCAAGAAGACGCCGATGATTGGGCGGAGCCACGGGATTCACGCCGAGCCGGTGACCTTCGGGCTGAAGCTGGCGCTGATGTATGATGAACTCGGCCGCGCCGCGGAACGGCTGGCGCAAACAACGGAACGGGTGCGGGTGGGGAAGTTAAGCGGCGCGGTGGGCACGCACGCGCATCTCGACCCGGAGATCGAGCGGTCCGTTTGCGAGAAGCTGGGGCTGAAGGCGGCGACGCTGTCCACGCAGATCATCCAGCGCGATCGGCACGCGGAGTTTTGCACGACGCTGGCGTTGATCGCTTCGAGTATTGATCGCTGGGCGACAGAGTTCCGGCATCTCCAGCGGACGGAGGTGCTGGAGGTGGAGGAGTTTTTCAGCGAGGGGCAAAAAGGCAGCTCGGCCATGCCACACAAGCGCAACCCGATCACCGGTGAACGCCTGAGCGGACTGGCGCGCGTGATCCGCGGGCACGCCGTGACCGCGCTGGAAAACGTCGCCCTCTGGCACGAACGCGATATCAGCCACTCCAGCGCGGAGCGGATCATTCTGCCGGACGCATGCACGTTGCTCGATTACATGCTGGTGAAGCTGACCGATCTCGTGAGCGGGTTGCATGTTTATCCGGAGCAGATGGAGAAGAACCTGGGCCTAACAAGAGGGCTCTACTTCAGTCAGTCGGTTTTGCTGGCGTTGACGCGCGCCGGGGCCGAGCGCAAGACCGCCTACGAGGCGGTGCAACGGGCGGCGATGCGGACATGGAAAGGCGACCGCACTTTCGCCGAGAACGCGAAGGCGGAACCGGAGATCACGGCGCTGGTGGCCGAGAGTGAGATCGATTCGTTATGCTCGCTCGAGACGCATTTCCGGCACGTGGACGCGACTTTTCGCGCGTTGGGGTTGGACTAACCGACCGTCAAGGCACGACGGCGTCGAGGGAGACCTCGGCGATTTTTGCGGAGGCATCGAGGAGCACCTGGGCGCCCGCGAACGTGATCCCCGCCGAGCCGGCGTGGCCGGGCAGGATGGCGCGCACTTTTCCGCCGCGCGCCCGTAGGGCAAAATGGGAAACGCCGAAAGTCGGCGACAATTGCACGCCGGCGAGATCGAACGCAGCGAGCAATTGGATGATCATCCGCGCGTTGGCGGTAGGCGTAATTTGAATGCCACTGCCGGTCTCGACTGCGGGCAGCCGCGCAAGCGCGGCTACCGGAATGGTGGCGGTGGCGGCAACCGGTGCCTCCGGCCGTTGGGGCGCGGGTACGATGCGCACGGCGCCCATCTGGCCACTCGGATCGAGGTCGATGTGTGCAATTTGAAAGGCTGCGTCGGGCAGGTGAGCGGTTGCCACAGCCCGCGGATCGACGTGCAAAATCACCGCCGGCGACGAGGGACGCGCTCGCATCGAGATGATGCGGAAGTCGGGCGAAAGCTTCATCTCGATGACTTCGAGCGGGATATTGAGGACCACAGCATCAGTGGTGGCGACGGGGATATGCGCGGGTGTCAAAGCCGGCTGTGCAATCGGGGGCGGCGGGCTCGCGGGAGGCGGCGGGGAGGATTGATGGCCGTTTCCTCTTTCCTCCGGCGATAGGGTCGATGGCTTGGTGGGACGCGGCCTCATTTTGGGCGGTTGCGCGAGCGTCCCCAGCACCAACTCAATCAACGCTGCCGACACGAAAGGCTTGGCCAGAGTGTGGACGACGTTTTCGAAGCGCGCCGCGGTGCTCGCCATCTCCGGAATGTGTCCCGACATCATGATCACGGGAATGCGACTCGTGGTTTCGTCCGCCAAGAGGCGTGCGCAGACTTCGTCGCCGTTCAGGTCGGGCAGACTGTAATCGAGGAGAATGAGATCGGGCTGGTGGGCCAGGCACGATTGCAAGCCATCCGTGCCGTTCGCGGCGCAGAAGATCTGCAGGCGCGGATCGGCCGCGGTC
The DNA here is from genome assembly GCA_963769625.1 of uncultured Verrucomicrobiae bacterium. GTDB lineage: Bacteria > Verrucomicrobiota > Verrucomicrobiia > Chthoniobacterales > UBA10450 > JACCTI01. Next base: position 128,431 of record CAVYMO010000002.1, read on the forward strand.
AGCATTTGTTCGACGAAATCGAGGAGGGTGTCCGTGTCGTCGATCACGAGCACTTTCTTGCCGTCGCGCGGGACGGGCGGGACGGAAGGGATCGCGGCGGCGGTTTTGTTTGGCTGGGCCGGAGCGCTGGCGTCACTGCGTGGATGCGGGCGTGGAATGGAACGCAGGGCTTTGGTCAAAACGGCAGCCCAGCGTCCTTCGATCGTGGGGATGCCTGACGGATCGCGTCCGGTGGCGACAAATTCCGGCGCGCGCCAGCGCAACATCTCCCGCAGCGCGTGGACTCCTTCGAGCCCATCGACCGCCGCGTGGACCATCCGCCCGTGGGCGAAGTGGATCTCGCCGGCGAGCCTTTCTGCGGGAACGCTGATCTCCACCACATCGGTTATGGCTTCGAGCCCAAGGAGTGGGATGACATCGATCAGTGCGAGCGCAGAAATGCTGCGCGCGGCTTCTTCGCCGGATCGCAGGAGATTTTCGACAACTGCACCGAGCTCCTGCAGGGCGAACGGCTTCTCGAGGAAGGTGGCCCCCCTGGGCAGACTCGACTCCTTGATAACCTCGGGCGGGATGCCGGCGACGATAAACAAGACGGGCGTCGCTGGGGTGGATTCCCGCATTTGCTTCAGAAATCGGAGAACCCCGCCAAGCGGCGGATCAAAGTCGACGATTATGAGTTGGGGCGTGGTGAGGGCGGCCGACTGGCCGGCGTCCGCGAGCGAGCGCAGCGTCTCAAGGCTGTAGCCGGGCGCGTACTTCCGCAGCGCGGCGGCGAGAGCGGCCCCGAGCGCTTGGTATTCTTCGACGAGGAGGATTTTACCCTCGGTGCCAGTGGGAAATGGAGGAAGAGGAGGCACAGGGCAGAACCGGGAAGCACGCGAGAATAGGCAAACGAACCGACATCTCCAAGTCCTAGCGCAAGTTGTATGCCCCAGGCGGCGCCCGGGTGTGAATAACTTCCGCGGAACGCGCTATTTACTCGAAGCGGAGGGCTTCGATCGGATCGAGCGACGCCGCCCGGTAGGCGGGATAAAAGCCAAACCCGATACCGATGCCCGAGCAAACGACGAGGCCCGCGATGGCCCAACCGAAGGGGAAGATGAGTTCGGCCTCCAGCCAGGCGGCGAGGACGTTACCGCCCAAAACGCCCAGGATAATCCCCAGAATGCCCCCGGCTTCCGAGATGAAGACGGCCTCGGCGAGAAATTGCCGCAGGATGTCGCCACTCTTGGCACCGATGGATTTCCGAATGCCGATCTCCTTGGTCCGCTCGGTCACGCTTACGAGCATGATATTCATGATCCCGACCCCGGCGGCGATGAGCGCGATGAGGCTGATGACGAACGCGCCGACGCGCACCACGCCCGCAATAGAGGCGAACGCGCTTTTAAGGGAATCGTTGGAATAGATCTCGAAATCGTTGTCCTCGTGTGGTTTCAAGCCGCGGGCGATTCGCATGGCGCCGATCGCTTTATCGAGCGTGCGGTTGTAGGTCTCCTGGGAGGGCGCCTGCGTGGCGATGTTTACCGAGCGCTTGGCGGACCCGAAATTTTCGAAGAAACGCGTGATGGGAATGACGCAGATGTCGTCTTGATTTCGCCCGAAGGCGGTGCCTTTGGACTCGAGGACGCCGATAACGGTGACATTGTGGCCGCTGAGCTTGAAGGTTTTCCCAATGGGCGGCTCGTGCGGAAAGAGTTGTTTTTCGATCTGTTTGCCGATCACGACCACGCTGCGTGAGAGATCGACATCTTCGGGGGTCAGGTTGCGGCCGTAAGCGAGGGTGTAGCTGTTGGCGGTGAGAAAGCTTTCGTTCGAACCGGCGACGACGAGTCCCGGCGCCTTTTCGCCACGGTAGAGGGCTTGCCCGTTGAAGAAAAAGGTCTTGAGGCAAACCTCGCGCGCGATGCCTTGCATGAGGTCGTGGTAACGCAGCGCCTGGGTGTAGCTGATGTTGCGGCGGTTTTCGAATTTCTCGGCGTTGCGGCCGCCCTGGCCACCGCTGATGGGATATTTCGCGAACTGGAAGATGTTCGAACCGAGGAAACTGATCCCGCTCTCGATCGAGGTGGAGAGGGCGCCGATCGCGGTCATGACGGAGATGACGGAGAAGACGCCGATGGTGATGCCGATCATGGTCAACCCAGAGCGAAGCTTGTTCGCGCCGAGCGATTGCAGGGCCATGGAAATGATTTCACGGAAAGGCATTTGGCCGGGCTTCATTCGTAGCGGAGAGCGGTCACGGGATCGAGGCGCGACGCGGACCAGGCAGGGGCAAAGCCGGAGACGAGACCGGTCAGAACCGAAACGAGGACGCTGACGACGACGAGTCCGAGCGAGAATTCAATTGGGAAAGAGGGGAAAGCGCTCCCGATCGCGTAACACATCGAATAGGCAAACAACAAACCAATGACACCGCCGAGCAAACAGAGCGCGGTCGACTCGATGAGGAACTGGAGCAGGATGGTGCGACGGCGCGCACCCAGGGCCTTGCGTGTGCCGATCTCTTTCGTGCGTTCTTTCACGCTCACAAAAGTGATGTTCATAATCCCAATCGCCCCCACGAAGAGCGACAGTCCGGTAATGAAGAGGCCCGCGATGGCGATCGAGTTTTTTACGGGGTCGAGCGTGCTCTTGAAGGCTTGTTGCTCGTTGATGTTGAAGTCGTTTTTCTTCTCCGGCGGGAGTGCGCGTACGCGGCGCATCAAACCAGTCAGTTCGTCCTTGGCTTCGGCCAGCTTGGTTTTGTCTTTCACTTTGACGCGCACGTCAGACTCGCTTTTCGCGCTGAAATATTTTTGAAACGCAGGCAGGGGAACGATCACGATCGAGTCGAGGCTGAAGAGTCCGAGGAAGGATCCCTGCCGTGCGCCGACACCGACCACGCGAAAGCGCTGGCCGCTGATCAGGACGTCCTTGTCGACCGGACTGGTGCCGGGGAAAAGCGCGTCCGCCACGTCGTAGCCGAGCAGGCAAACGGCGGCCGCGCTTTTGTTTTCCAGCTCGTTAAAAAAGCGACCCTCCGCAAAATCGACCGTGGATATGAGCGGGTAATCGGCCGTCGTGCCCTGGATGAAAATATCACTCACCTGATTGTCCTCGCGTTTGACGGAGCGCATGACGTTGGAAGTGGGGACGGCGATGATGAGATTCGAGTTCGGCGTCGCCGCGATGAGTTGATTCAACTTCTGCGCGTAATCGGTCTTGATCTCGCGGCGGTTGCTGTAGTTCCACCAATCATTCACCCGTGCCCACGGGAATTGGCTCACGTAGAGGACGTCGTCGCCCAGGATGGACATGCTTTTGTCGAAGCCCTTTTGGATGCCGGTAATGGCGGTCCCCATGAGCGTAACCGCGACGATGCCGATGATAACACCAAGCGCGGTGAGCATGGAGCGCGTCTTGTTAGACTGCATCTGCGTGAGCGCAATCTTCCAGCTCTCGCTCAGCTCGTAGATAAGGCGGCGCATGTTTCGGGTCGGCTAAGGCAAGGCCAGCGATTCCGCCGCGGTCGGTTCGTTCAAGGAATCGCTTTCGATCACGCCATCGCGCAGATGCACGCTGCGGCGGGCGTGTCGCGCGATGTCCGGCTCGTGTGTGACGAGAATGACGGTGTTGCCAGCCTGATACAGGTTCTCCAGCAAGGCCATGATCTCCTCGCCGGTTTTCGAGTCGAGGTTTCCGGTGGGCTCATCCGCGAGGATGATGGAGGGGTTATTCACGAGCGCGCGGGCAATCGCGACACGCTGGCGTTGGCCGCCGGAGAGTTCGTTTGGCTTGTGTTGCATGCGATCGCCCAGGCCCACATCGTGCAAGGCTTGCGCGGCGCGCTCCTCCCGCGTCTCGGGATCGATGCCGGCGTAAATCAACGGCAGCTCCACGTTTCGCAAGCTGGTGGAGCGGGGGAGAAGATTAAAGGTCTGGAAGACGAAACCGATTTCCTTATTCCGGATTTCCGCCAACTCATCGCCGTCCATGGAGGAAACATCCCGGCCGTTAAACTCGTAGCGGCCGGAGCTTGGCGTATCGAGGCAACCCAGCATGTTCATGAGCGTCGACTTGCCGCTGCCGCTCGGCCCCATGATGGCGAGATACTCGTTGCGATGGATCTGCATCGTGACACCGCGCAGGGCGTGCACGGTTTCCTGACCCATGACGTAGTGTTTCGTGATCGCTTCGATGTCGATCACGATCGGGCCGTAGGGCCGAAGTTTGTCGGATGGCATCGTGGGCAAGGGAATGCGCTCGGCGAAGCAATGGCGCGGTCGGCCGGCTACTTCTTTTTTTCTTCCTTCTCGATTTCCACCTTGGCGCCGTCCTTTAATTTCCGACTGATCGCGCTGTAGCTACCAGAGATAACCTCGTCGCCAGGCAGGATCCCGCTTTTGATTTCCATGTAGGTGTCGTCGGCGATGCCGGTGGTGACCTGGACGCGGACGGCTTTGTTGCCCCTCTTCAAAAAGACCACCTTCATCAGGTTCTCGCGTTCCTCGCGCTCCTGCGCTTTCTCGAGGCGCTCATTCGTGAGCTCCGCCGCGTTGTCGCCCTTGTCGCGCGCGGTTTGTTTTTCTTTTTCTTCTCGATTTCTTCCGGGCTCATGTTGCTGTCGCCGGTGCGAATCGTCACGCTCTGCATCGGCACCGCAACGGCATCGGTCACCATGTTCGTCTGGATGTCGGCGGTGCAGCTCAAGCCCGGCCGCAAGCTGCACGTCCGTGTTATCGAGCCGGATTTTCACTTCAAAATTCGTCACCTCCTCCTGCGTGCCAGTGCCGGTGGTTTTGCCGCTGTTGGCGATCAGGACCACGGTTCCGTTGAACCTGCGGTCGCCGTAGGCGTCGATGGTCACGATGGCTTTATCGCCCTTCTTCACCGTCACGACGTCGTTCTCGTTTACGTCCACGTGCGCTTCCATCTGGCCCAGGTCCGCCACCCGCATCACCTCGGTGCCGGCAAATTGATTCGTAGCCACGACCCGCTCGCCTTGTTTGCTGTTCAAGACTGTGACCGTGCCGTCGATGGGCGAGTAGATCGTGGTCTTGGAAAGTTGATCACGCGCCTGACTGGAGCCGGCCTCCGCGCGTTCGATTTCGTAGAGCGAGCTGTCGAAGGTCGATTTCGCCACTTCGTAGGCTGTCTGCGCGGCGACGAACTCGGACTCCGAAATCATCTTTTTCGTGTAGAGATCCTGGCTCCGTTTTAAATCCGCTTCCGCTTTCGCGGCGGCAGCTTTCATCTGGAGATTGGTCGCCTGCGCGGCGCTGATCGCCGCCTGTTGAGCGTCGAGCAAAGCCTTGTAAGAATCGGGCCGAATCTTGAGCAGGAGGTCGCCCTTTTTCACTGCCATTCCGTCGGTCACGGGCAATTCCGTGATCTCGCCCGCCACTTCCGGCGAAATCTTCACCTCGACTTCGGGTTGCACCTTGCCTGTGGCAGAAACCGTTTGCACGATCGTGCGCTTGGTCGCTTTTTCGGTCACGACGGGGATCGGCTTTTCCCGTTTTCCCATGATGACGGAAGTGATGATCCACAGCACCAGCAGACCGACGACACCGAGGATGATATAACGCTTCTTGCGCGAGCGACGTTTTTTGGGCGGCGCGGAGGCGTCGGCAGGCGTGGCGAGAGGTTGACGCATGTTCAACGGAGCGCCAGGAAATGGCGGAATGAACCAATAAAGGAAACTTTCCCGACCTGCAAAGTAAACCCTTGGCTGTGGGTTTGTTAAAACGCTCGGCGACGAGGTCTACTGGGCCGGCAGGCTGGACAAAGAAGAACCTAAGCGCGAGAAATGGCTCCACCTCGCCGGGTTCGTCCTAAGGCAATTGTGAGAGGGCCGTACGGCTGCGAATCCGCTCGATCGCCCACGTCGCATGTTCGGCAATCAACGGCTCGACGTCCTGCGCGGCTCGTTCCAAGGCCGGCAAATCCTCGGCTGTGCCGACGTTGCCCAGGGCCACGCAGACGTTGCGCAGGAACCCCTGTCGCTTGATCCGCTTGATCGGCGACCTGCGAAAGAGTGCGCGAAACTGGTCGTCGTTTAACGCGAGAAAATCGCGCAATTGCATCGCGCTCGTCGCCGGCCGCGCCGCAAACGCGCTCTCGCGTGAAATGGCGGCAAAGCGGTTCCACGGGCAGACATCGAGGCACGTGTCGCATCCGTAAATGCGGTCACCGATGAGTGGGCGAAACTCGAGTGGAATCGAACCCTTCAACTCGATCGTGAGGTAGGAGATGCAACGCCGAGCGTCGAGTTTGTGTTCCGCGGTGATGGCGTTCGTGGGGCACGCCACCATGCACCGGGTGCACGTGCCGCAGCGGGGCACTTGCGGCGCATCCGGCGGCAACGCGAGCGTGGTCAGAATCTCGCCGAGGAAAAACCACGTCCCCAGTTTTTGATCGAGCAGCATCGTGCTCTTGCCGTGCCAACCGATCCCGGCCTCGGCGGCGAAGTCGCGTTCGAGGATCGGTCCGGTATCAACATAACATTTCTGCACGCCACCTCGCGCTTGCAGGAATTCATCGAGTTTGCGCAAGCGTGCCAGCATCAACTCGTGGTAATCATCGCCCCATGCGTAGCGCGCGATTCGTCCCTGTTTCTCGCGTTCTTTGCCTCCCTGCCAGTAATTCATCGCCACCACGATCACGCTCCGCGCTCCCGGCAAAACCTGCTGCGGATCACTCCGCTTCTCCGCGCCTCGCTGCATCCATTCCATCTCGCCCGCCGCGCCGTCCTCGATCCACGCCTGAAAGGCCGCGCGATGTCGGGGCGGCTCGCACACGGCGATGCGACACGCCGCAAAGCCCGCGGCCCGCGCGCGTCGCACGACCTCATCCTTTATTTCAGTCGACATGGCGAACGATGGTTTGCGCCACTTCCGTCGCGCTTAGCTGCGAAGTGTCGACAGTGTGATCGGCGATGGCGCGATAAAGCGGCTCGCGGTCGGCCAGCAGACGCGAAAACGTGGCGCGCGGGTCATTCGTCTGGAGGAGCGGGCGCGTTTTCGTTTCGCCGGACACACGCGCAAACAACGTCGCTTCGTCTGCGTGCAAAAAAAAGACCGCGCCAAGTTGCCGCAGCGTCTCGCGGTTTTGCGGCTGCAAAACGATGCCGCCACCCGTGGTGACGATGGCGCGTTCCGTTGGCATCTCGCGCAGCACTTCGCTTTCCGCCGCGCGAAATTCTTCCTCGCCGCGCGTCGCGAAAATCTCCGCAATCGCACAGCCGAAACGCGCCTCCAGCATGACATCGGTTTCGTGGAGCGGCCATGGCCGCAAACGCGCCAGTTCGCGCCCGACGCTGGTTTTCCCGGCGCCCATGAACCCGATCAAGACGATGGCGTGGCCGCGCTCCATCGCCCAAGGTAGCGCAAAAACGGCTTTACAAGCACACCGCTTCCGCGAACTCAATAACGACCGCCATGTCCAAAACTTCCCCACTCGTCGCCGTCGTCATAGGCAGCCAGTCCGACTGGGAGACAATGCGCCACGCCGTCGAGATGCTCGATCAACTCGGCGTGTCGAGCGAACATCAGATCGTCTCCGCGCACCGCACACCGGATTTGATGGCGGACTTCGCGCGCGGTGCGGCCGGACGGGGCTTGAGCGTCATCATCGCCGGGGCGGGAGGCGCCGCGCATTTGCCCGGAATGATCGCCGCGCACACCCATCTCCCCGTGCTCGGTGTCCCGGTGGAATCGAAAGCGCTGAAAGGGATCGACTCGCTCCTTTCCATCGCGCAGATGCCAGCGGGCGTCGCCGTGGGGACGCTCGCCATCGGCGTCCCCGGCGCGAAAAACGCCGGGCTTCTCGCCGCCAGTATCATCGGCCTGACGGACCCGAAAGTGCGCAAGAAGGTGGAAGCCTTCCGCAAAAAGCAAACCGACGCAGTCCTCGCGCAACGGTTGAAATGAATTCGCCGTTTCTGCCCGGTGCGACCATTGGCGTGATGGGCGGCGGCCAGCTCGGCCGCATGTTTGCGATCGCAGCGCGACGCATGGGCTACCGCGTGCACATCTTTACGCCGGAGGCAAACAGTCCCGCGGGACAGTTTGCCGATCTCACCCGCATCGCCGCCTACGATAATGAGCCCGCCGTACATCGTTTCGCCGCGGATGTGGATGTGATCACCTTCGAGTTCGAGAACATCCCGATCGAAACGGTGGAGTGGTGCGCGCGCGAGTGCGAGGTGCGGCCGGCCGGCGCAATCCTGCACATCGCGCAGAATCGTCTGCGGGAGAAAAATTTCCTCGCCGCTGCCGGCATTCCGGTGGCGCCATTCCAGGCCGTGCGCAGCGCGCGCGAGTTGGAGTCGGCCATCGCGCAGATTGGCCGCCCGGCGATTTTGAAGACCGCGGCCTTTGGCTACGACGGCAAGGGCCAACAGACGATCAATTCCCGCGACGACTTCGATGAAATCTGGAACGCGAGTTCCGCGGACGAGCTGGTGCTCGAAGGCATGGTCCATTTCGAAAAGGAGATTTCCGTTCTCGTCGCGCGCGGTGTCGATGGAGCGATGGCGACCTTTCCGGTGTGCGAAAATTTGCACGAGAATCATATTCTCGATCTCACGGTGGTGCCGGCGCGCGTGAGCCCGATGGTCGAGACCGAGGCGGCGAATCTCGCCCGCGCGATTGCGGAGAAGATCGAATTGGTCGGCCTGCTCGCGGTCGAGATGTTCTTGCAGAAGAACGGCGACATCGTGGTCAACGAACTCGCGCCGCGCCCGCACAATTCCGGTCACTGGACGATCGAAGGCTGCGCCACCAACCAGTTCGAGCAACAGGTGCGCGCGGTCTGCGGTTTGCCCCTCGGCTCGACCGAGGTGCTGCGTCCGACGGCGATGGCGAATCTTCTGGGCGACGTCTGGCAGGGCGGGGAACCGATGTGGGCGGAAGCGCTCGCGGTACCCGGTGTGCATCTCCATCTCTATGGAAAAGCGGAGCCGCGGCCGCGCCGGAAGATGGGTCACCTGACGGCGGTTGCCGACACTTCGGACGAAGCGATGCAGCGGGTGAGCGAGGCGCGCGCGGCGTTACGCCCTGCGACTTCGTGAAAACGCAGCTTTTGCCAGCGGAGGCGAGGGCAGAGGCCGTCTCGGCGTTGCGTGCGGGAGCAGCCATCGCGTTGCCGACCGAAACTGTTTACGGGCTCGCGGCGGATGCGCTGAACGCCGATGCGGTGCTGAAAATCTTCGAGGCGAAAGAGCGCCCGCGTTTCGATCCACTCATCGTGCATTTACCGGATCAAGAGTGGCTGACGCGGCTGACGCAGGTTCCGGAGTCAGACCGGAATTTGGTTGAGGCGCTACGTTCCCGCTTCTGGCCGGGGCCGCTCACGTTGGTTCTGCCCCGTCAGGCGATCGTGCCTGACGTCGTGACCGCCGGATTGGAAACCGTCGCCGTGCGGATGAGCGCGCATCCGGTTTTCGCGCGCATCATCACGGAATTTGGCGGGCCGCTGGCCGCGCCGAGTGCGAACCGCTTCGGCCGCATCAGCCCGACGACCGCGCAACATGTCCTCACGGAACTGGACGGACGCATTCCATTTATCATGGACGGCGGAGCGACGATGCACGGCTTGGAATCCACGATCGTGGCCGTGCGCTCTGGCGCGCTCGAAATTCTCCGGCACGGACCAATCGCCGCGGAGGAGCTGGCCGCGTTCGGAGGAGTGCGGTCGGCGCGGGAGCGGGAGCTGCCCGAAGCGCCTGGGCAATTGCGTTCACATTACGCGCCCCGCACTCCGCTTGTTTTGTGTTTGGATCTCGAGTCGTTCATCGCGCCGCCGGGCCGCATCGGCGGTCTCGGTTTGACACCTAAAACGCCCGCAGATTTCACGGAGATGCGCACGCTCAGTCGGGCGGGCGATTTGCGGGAAGCGGCAGCGAATTTGTTTCGCTGTCTGCGCGAACTCGATGCGCTGGACCTGGACTTGATCGTGGCGGAAGAGGTTCCCGAAAGTGGGCTCGGCCGCGCCATCATGGATCGGTTGCGCCGCGCAGCCGCGCGCTAAATGCAAACTGCGCGGCAGCCTGCTGGCCGCCGCGCAGTGCGCGCAAACAAGCCGAGCGTCAGACGCCCTTGATGCTCTGGACGATTTTGCCGATGGCCTCGGCGTGTTTTGCTTCCTCCGCCGTCGAAACCCAATAGGTGATCACGAGCACCTTGTCGTTCATCGTGACAAAAGTGATGCTGACCGCGGTGGCGCCGTCTGCATCCTTGCCTTGGAAGAGCATTTCCTCGGCATCGTAGCCGGCGATCTTGAATTTGTTTTCCTTCTTGGTGGACTTGTCGAGTTCCACCTTGTGCTCCTCGAGCATGGCGAAGGTATCCTCGATTTCAGCGTCCATGCTGTTCTCGTTTTCGACCGCGACGATGGACATGAAGACCGCGTCATCGGGACTCTGTGCGGCCACGCCGTTCTCGATATCCTGCTGATCCCAGTCATCCGGGAAAGTGACGGAGGCGACGGCAGCGTCTTCGCTCGGCACCTTGGCGGTCTTGGCCTGCGCGGAGACGGTGCAGAGGGTGGCGATGAGAGTGAGAGCAATGAGGTGTTTGATCATAGATTGGATGCTGGGATTTATCGAGCGCGCCCCAACGCGCAAGCGCTATTCGGGGGCAGGGCGCCACCGGTCCCGGCGATCGCGCGAGGAATCAGGAGGCGGCGAGCGCTTCCTCGACCGTGGGGTAGAGGCGGAAGTATTGATCAAGCCGGGCGCTCTCAAGAATGGTCTGCACCGTCTGTTGGGCGCCGGCCATGGCGAAGGTGCCGCCTTGGTGCTCCATGCTTTGCATGGCGCCGATCAGGACCGCCAGCCCCGAGCTGTCGATATATGGCACATGCGCGAGATCGATCACGAGACGCTTCGGCTTCTGATCGATCCGTTCGCGCAATGAGGAGCGCAGCTCAGGGGAGACGTGGAGATCGATGGCGCCTTTCGGGGCGAAGACGGTTGGCGAATCAGATTTTGGCATGGGACGAGAGAGAGTTCTTTCCATCATGTCCGCGTGGGCGGTCGCGGTCAATCGCGATGCGCGAGCCGATCGCGCGTTCGCCCAGCGCGATCAGGCGCACGCTTCGGCGACGGCGGCGGGAAAAATCGCGCCCACTTCGCCTTCCAAACGCAGGCTGAGGCACGGCTCGCCGTCATGGCCCGTCTCGCCGCGATTCACCACGATGTAGGGACGACCGCGCGCAGCCGCTAGGAGCGGAAACGACGCCGCGGGATAGACCGAAAGGGTGGAGCCGAGCGCGATGACGATGTCGGCTTCGTGCGCCGCCTGTGTGCTGCGTTGCAGTTCTCGCGGATCGAGACTTTGGCCAAAGCTGATCGTGGCGGGCTTCAGGAATCCTCCACAACGACAACGCGGCGACCGGCGATGCTCGCGGAAGAAAGCAAAGTGGGGTTCGGGATAGGTGCGCTCGCGACAGGTTTGGCATTCCACCAGGGAATTGGTGCCGTGAATCTCGATCAACCGCTCCGGGCTGGTGCCGGCGAGGCGATGGAGGCCGTCGATATTTTGGGTCACGACCGCGCAAATCTTTCCCGCGCGTTCCAGCTCTGCGATGGCATGATGGACCGCGTTTGGCTTCGCCGCACGGAAAGCCGCGTGGGCTTCGAGTTTGTAATCCCAATGCTCGCAGCGGGCGGCCTCCGAAGTCATGAAATCGTCGTAATAAACCGGCTGACGCTTTTTCCAGACCCCGTTCGGTCCGCGGAAATCCGGTATGCCGCTTTCGGTGGAAATGCCGGCGCCGGTGAAGATGAACGTACGGCGGGCGACGCGGAGGTAATCGGCAAGAGTCACGGCGCGGGTACGATCTGGGCGTAGGATTTCGGATCCGTCGCGCCTTCGGTAATCAGAAGGAGGACGCGGGTGGTGGCATCGATCTGCAGGGCTTCGCGGTGCTGTGCCGATTCCACTCCAGTGCAAAGTTCCAGCAAGCCCGCCAGTCCGGCGGCTCCAGTCTCCCCCGCGACCACGCCGCTTTTGGCTAACAAGCGCATCGCCGCACGCGCGCGTTCGTCTGCGATGGCAAGGAACACATCGACCCCCGCGGCCATGATCGGCCAGGCGAGAATCGAAGCGCGGCCGCAGTTCAAGCCCGCCATGATGGAATCGTGCGGGCCGGGCACGGTCACGATCTTGCCCGTCTCCATCGCCGCGAGCAAACAGGCGGCGCGGAGCGGTTCCACGCTGACGATGGCTGGCTGCTTCGTGCGTTCCGGTTGCCGAAAATGACAAACCACCGCGGCGGCGAGCGCGCCCACGCCGGTTTGCACCGCAACGAGATCGGGACCTTCTCCGCCTCGCCCCGTCAGCTCGTCTTCGACCTCCCAAAAGATGGTCGAATAGCCCTCCATCACCCAGCGCGGCACATCTTCGTATCCGGGCCAGGAGGTGTCGGAAATAACGAGGCACCGCTCGCTCGCATCCTGCGCGGACCGGGCGACCGCTTCGTCGTAGGTGCCGTCGATCACCACCACCTCCGCGCCTTCGCTGGCTATGCCATCGATCCGCGCTTGCGCTGTGTGCGCGGGAACATAAATGCGGGCCGCGAACTCCAGCCGCCGCGCCATGCGCGCGACCGCGCGGCCATGGTTGCCGTCTGTGGCCGCGGCGAGCGCCATGGGTTTGAGCGCCGCGACCCGTGCAATCAATTCATCAAGCGTGCGCCAGTCGTCACGCAGCCCGGGCAGGCGCGTTTGCAACGCGCGGTAGATGGCCCAGGACGCACCGAGAATTTTAAACGCCGGCAGGCCGAAGCGTTCCGCTTCGACTTTCAGGAGCACGCTTCCGACGCCGAGGACGTGCGCGATCTCCGGCGCTGCGCGCAACGGCGTGGGTGCGTAACCATCCAGCCGGCGATGGAAGGCGAGGGGAGCGCGATCAGGTATGGGTAGAGAAGGTGTCTGGCGGACGGGATTGTAAAACGAACGCGAGGTCATTTGTCGGTGGGAAGAACGTTCAACGTCCAACGTCCAACGCTCAACGTTCAATTTTGAAGAGGCGTGGATGCCGCTCTTCTGGATTTGGACGTTGGACGTTGAGCGTTGGACGTTGGACGTTCTGCATCCTCCCCGGTCCCATGCCACGGCTCACCCATGACTCGATCACCGTCCGCGCGCGCGGTGTGAGCAAACGCTTCGGCGATTTCGTCGCCTTGCAGGGCGTGGACCTCGAAGTGCATCGCGGTGAGTGCGTGGGCTTGCTCGGACCGAATGGCGCGGGGAAATCGACCTTCATCGGCTGTCTGTACGGCGCCATCGTGCGCAGCGGTGGCGAGCTGGAAATCTTCGGCCTCGATCCCGCGCGGGAGGCGCGTCGCATCAAGGAACACCTCGGGGTTGTCCCGCAGGAAAACGCCCTCGATGAAGGCCTGACCGTGGCGGAAAACATGCGTCTCTACGCGCGTTTCGGCGGGCTTGGAGGGGCGGAGGCAGGGCCGCGTATCACGCAATTGCTCGCGCACATGTCGCTCGAACATAAGCGCGATGCCACGATCAAGACGCTCTCGGGCGGAATGAAGCGGCGGCTGGCATTTGTGCGGGCGTTGCTCTCCGATCCGGAGTTGTTGTTGCTGGACGAACCGACCACCGGCCTCGACCCGACCGTGCGGCATTTGATTTGGGAAAAGGTGCTCTCGTATCGCGAAGCCGGGAAGACGGTGCTGGTGACGACCCACTACATGCATGAGGCCGAACTGCTTTGCGATCGCGTGGTAATTTTGAATCGCGGTGTGGTGGTGGAAGCGGGGGCGCCGCGGGAATTGATCAGCCAACACGCGCCGGGATACGTCGGCATCTTTGCGCGCGAAGCCGAGGAACGTTTGCGTCCGCATCTCAGTGCGGAAGCGACGCTTTATCAACAAGGCTGGCAGTCGTGCGTGCGCACGCCGGAGCTGGAAATGCTGGGCGCGCTGCAGCACGCCGCCGACGTCCGCGCCCTGCAAATGCGCCCCTCCAATCTGGAGGATGTTTATTTGAAACTAACCGGTCACGATTTAAGCGACGATGAATAAGCCGGGGCACACTTTACGCCTGTCGTGGCACGTGGTGGTGCGAAACTGGATCGTTTATCGAAAAGATTTCCTCGCCAACATCTCCCCCACGGTGGCCGATCCGGCCTTGATGATGGCTGCGCTCGGCGTGGGGCTCTCGCCCTTCATCGGGCAGATCAACGGCCTCACCTATGCGCAATATCTCGGGCCCGGCCTCGTCGCGACGACCGCGCTCTTCACTTCGTTTTTCGAGTGCAGCTATGGGTTCTACGTGCGCATGACTTTCGAGTCGGTTTACAAGGCGATGCTGACTACACCGATCGGCGTGCGCGAAGTGGTGCTGGGCGAGTTCATCTGGGTTTTTATTCGCTCGGCGCTTATGGCTGCCGGGGTGGGGATCGTCCTGCTCCTCATGGGACTTCTGCCCAATGTCTTTGCCGTCCTGCTGTTTCCTCTCATCGGCGGAGCGCTCGCCGTGCCGCTGGGTGCGATCGGCCTTCTCGCCGCGGCACAGGTGCGGAACATCAATCAATTCCAGACCGTCTACTCGTTCCTGATCGCGCCGATTTATTTTCTCTCGGCCGTTTTCTTTCCGCTCGTGGAAGGCTCCTGGCTGAGCCGCATTGTCCAACTCTCACCGTTTTACCACGGCGTGCGACTCCTCCAGATGAGCGCGTGGAATCGCTGGGCCATCGGGGATGTGCTCTACCACGTCGGCGCGTTGGCAGTTTTTGCTGTCGTTCTGTGTGCTTGGGCCGATCGGAGCATCCGGAAGAAACTGACGGCGTAGAGCGCGTCGGTTGACCGCGCGGCGCATCTCCGCGAGAAGCTGGAGGTGAATCTGGATACGCTCCTTCCGGTGCTGGCGGTTTGCGGGACGCTCCTGCTTGTGGTCACAAGCTTGCTGAACTTTTCGGTCTTCCTCCGTCAGTTGCGTGCGGGGCGCGAGCAACTCGAAACCACGCGCCGCCTGCTCGAAAGCGCGCGCCAGGGCCCGGAGATCCAGCTGGTGCAGCGGGCAATGACGGAGACGTCCGATCATTTGAAACTACTGGTCGAGCGGCCGTACCTGCGCCCCCACTTCTATGAGAACAAGGCGTGGGCGGAAGGCGATCACGCGACCGCGGATGAAGTGAAGGCAATGGCCGAGTTGCTTCTGGATAATCTCGCGTCGGCCGTCATTCATTCCGCCGCTTTTCCGCAATATCCCATCCGCGGAGTGGAGCAAAACATCCGCTTTCACCTTCGCCACAGTCCGGCGATGCGAGATTTCTTGATGGAGGCGTTTGATCGTTTTCCCATGGCGGGATTAACGCTGCTTCTGCTCAAGAACGAGTCCAAGGCCCAGACGGAAGACGATCTGCGCCGCCTGATTGGCGCGGCCGCCCCGGGCAGCGAGGAGTACACGCGGCGCGAGCGTCTCTTGCAATATTTGAGGAGCTCTGAGACCGCCGACCCGTTGACGCTCGCGCAATACAGTTACGACCGCGTTCGCAGCAGATCGCTGGCGCGCGCGGGTGTGGAGGTGTCGCATTAACGCGGCGCCGCGTTAATCGACGGGCCGGACAATATAGGTCCCGGCCTGCTTGTCGGCGGCCAGCTTGAGCAGGCCGCGCTTTTGCGCTTCAAGCAACAGCTCGTTAAACGCGCGGAAACCATGCGCGCGTTCGTTGAAGCCGGGATTGCGGCGCTTGATCGTCTGCTTGATGAGGGAGCCGCGAATTTCGTAATCCTCGCCGCGTTCCGCGCGCAGGGCGTCGAGGGTTTGGCTGACCATTTCGAGCGCGCGATCGGCGGACGGGCCCTCGCTGACTTCTGCGGTCGAGGCCAGCGCGGGCGCGGTCTTGGCGGAAGTCCGGCGCGGACGCACGGGGCGTTCCACCCGCACGAGGTCGTCGTAGTAGAGGAACTCGTCGCAGTTGCTGATAAAGAGATCGGAGGTCGATTTCTTCACGCCCACGCCGATGACGGTTTTGTCGTTCTCGCGCAGCTTGCTCACGAGCGGCGAAAAATCGGAGTCGCCACTGATGATGACAAAGCTATCGACGTGGCTCTTGGTGTAGCAAAGGTCGAGCGCGTCCACCACCATGCGGATGTCGGCGGAATTTTTGCCCGATTGGCGGACGTGCGGGATTTCGATCAACTCGAAGGCGGCTTCGTGCAGGCCGCGCTTGAAATCTTTATAGCGATCGAAATCACAGTAGGCCTTCTTCACCACGATGTGGCCTTTGAGGAGAAGACGCTCGAGCACTTTGCGGATGTCGAAGGCTGGGAAACGCGCTTCGCGCGCGCCGATGGCGATGTTTTCGAGATCGAGGAATACCGCCATGGTGGCGTCGGCCTCGTGTGCTGTGCTCATGGCGGAAGCTTAGCGTCGTCCGCAGGAAGGCCCAGCAGAAAGGTTTCGCTCGCGCGTCGTCGGCGCGCTGTTCAAATTGTCCCGGATGAAGGTGCTGGAAACCGAACGGCTGTCGTTGCGCTGGCTGACGCTGGAGGACGCGACGTTTCTGCTCCAGCTGATGAACGAGCCGGCCTTCATCACGAATGTGGCCGATCGCGGACTAAGGACGCCGGAAGATTCGGCCCGTTACATGACGGAGAAAATGCTTCCGAGCTACGAAAAGCACGGCTTCGGGATGAACGTGGTGGAGCTGAAGGAGTCCGGGCGCCCGATCGGCACCTGTGGGCTATTCCGGCGCGAAACGCTGGAGGATGTCGATATCGGCTATGCCTTCCTGCCGGAATTTTGGGGACAGGGTTTCGCTTATGAAGCGGCGGCCGCGATGTTGAAATACGGGCGGGAGACGCTCGGCCTCCCAAAGATCGTGGGCATGACAGCACCTTGGAATGACAGCTCAGCCCGGCTGCTGGAGAAGCTGGGATTGCGCTTCGAGCGAATGATTGAGATGCCGGGCTTTGAAGGCGAAAGCAGACTGTTCGTTTAGATCGCGCAGCGCTAGCCTGCTCGGCATGCGCAAGATCAATAATCGCGACATTCCGGAAGAGTCCTGGACGTCGCCAAAAGGAAAATTCTGCGGAGCGGGCCGCGGCCTCTCCGAGGCACTGGGGCGGAAAGTGCATTCGACTGATCTGATGGAACGGCACCCGTTCGATGTCGAAATCAGTCGAATTCCAGCCGGAAAAATAGCGTGCCCTTATCACTCGCACTCCGCGCAGTGGGAGTTCTATCACGTCATCTCGGGAAGCGGGTCGGTTCGGCATAAGGACGGCACCACGCCCATCGAAACGGGCGATTCATTTCTCTTTCCGCCGGAGGAGTCGCATCAACTCATCAACGACAGCGCGGAGGATTTGCTCCTGTTTGTCGTGGCCGACAATCCATTTGGCGAGTCGTGTTATTATCCCGACAGCGACAAGTGGCTCGTGCGCTCTCCGGAGCGGCGACTGGTTCGCAGCGGCGGCGTTGATTATTACGATGGCGAAGAGTGAAACGCCCACCTTCTTCGCCACGCCGCGGGGATTTCGCGCGTGGCTGCGCGCGCATCATGAGGACACGACCGAGTTGTGGGTTGGCTTCTATCGCAAGAGCTCAGGCCGGCCGAGCATGACCTGGCCGGAATCGGTCGATGAAGCGCTCTCTGTGGGCTGGATCGATGGAGTGCGGAAAACGGTGAATGCCATGAGCTACAAGATCCGGTTTACGCCGCGACGGGCGACGAGCACCTGGAGCGCGGTAAATATCACGCGCGTGGCGGCGCTGACGCGTGAGAAGCGGATGCAGTCGGCGGGCTTGCAGGCCTTCCGCGCCCGATCGGAAGCGAAGTCCGGTATCTACGCATACGAACAACGCGACGTGGCGGTGTTCGATCCGGCATCAACGAAGATTTTTCGAGCCAACAGGAAGGCGTGGACCTTTTTCGCACAGCAGCCGCCGGGTTACCGCAAAACGACGACCTGGTGGGTGGTGAGCGCGAAACGCGCGGAAACGCGCGCGAAGCGGCTGGCGACTCTGATCGCGGAATCGGCGGCCGGGCGCAGAATTCGTTAGGGAAAGCCTAGCGCCGGATCGATGATTGACCGGACGGCGTGTTTCTGAAACGCTCGCCGGCATGAAATCCTTCCAGAAATTCATCATTGCGGCCGTCCTGCTCGCCGGAGCGGCCTTGCTCGTGCCCGAGACCCAGGCGCAACGCGTCACGATCTCGATCGGCGACCGGCCCTACTACACGCGGGGGCCATCGTATTGGGATGGCGGCGTCCAATATTATTGGGTGCCGGGTCATCGCGGTCCGCGTGGGCGTTGGACTCGCGGACATTATGTGCGGCGGAAGTCACCGCTAAACCGGCTGCATCGAAAGCATCGGAAAGTTCATCGCGCGATCTTCGGGCGCTAAGAAGCGCGCGTTCAGCTTCAACAAAAAATCCCCAAGCGCACACGGCGCCTGGGGATTTTTGCTTTTAAGTTGGATGCTTACTTCTTCTGGGCCATCTTGTCTGACTTCGCGGGCGGCATCAGGACGGTGTCGATGACGTGGATTACGCCGTTCGACGCCTTGACGTCAGCCTTCACGACCTTGGCGTCGTTCACCATCACGGTGTCGCCCTTGACCTTGATGTCGAGCTCCGCGCCGTTGGCCGTCGGGGCCATCATCGTCTTGACGTCGTTGGCCATGACTTTGCCGCTGATGACGTGGTAAGCGAGGATCTTGCCGAGCTTCTCTTTATTTTCCGGCTTGAGGAGCGTTTCGACGGTGCCTTTCGGGAGCTTCGCGAACGCTTCATCGGTGGGAGCGAAGACCGTGTAAGGGCCGTCCTCTTGCAGCATTTCGGCTTTGTCAGCCGCGCCGAGTGCGGCGACGAGGGTCTTGAAGGTGCCGGTGCTCTTGGCGGTCTCGACGATATTCATGTCGGCGGCGCGAGAGGTAACGGCGAGCGCCAGAAGCGCGGTGCATACTAGTGTGAGTTTTTTCATGTTGTTTTTGGTTTTTTCTAAATAACTGGGCCTCATCTGCGAGCACCCGGTTTGATGGGTATTACGTGCTCGTGCCACAGAAGGATGCATGGCCCCGGCGCAGAGAAGGATCCGATCACGCCCAAATCACTTGCCCGCCACGCGGGCTGCGTTCCTATTGAACGCGCATGAGTGAGCTGAAGCTGGGCGTCAATATCGATCACGTCGCCACGTTGCGGCAGGCGCGCTACGCCACCATGCCGGAATCGAAAAATGCGGAGCCCGACCCGATTGCCATCGCCAGCATTTGCGAACGCGCCGGCGCCCACGGCATCACCGCGCATCTGCGCGCCGATCGCCGCCACATGCAGGATCGCGATCTCGAACGGTTGCGGGAGAACGTGATCACGAAGCTGAACCTCGAACTCGGCAACACCCCGGAGATCGTCGACTTCGCCCTGCGCCTTCTCCCGGACGAAGTATGTCTCGTGCCGGAAAAGCGCGAAGAGATCACGACGGAAGGTGGTCTCGATTTACTGGCGCACCGAAAGGAACTCGCGCCCACGATGAAGCGACTCCAGGCGGCGGGCATTCGCATCAGCCTGTTCATCGATCCCGTGCGCGAGCAGGTGGACGCGGCGGCGGAGCTGGGCGCAGAGATGGTGGAATTGCACACCGGCAAACTGGCTAACGCCTTTACCGAAAAGGTGGAACGGCAGGAACTGGAACGCCTGACCGACGCCGCGATCCGCGCCGCGAATCGTAACCTTCAGGTCAACGCGGGTCACGGTATCAACTACCGGAACATCACACTCATCCACAAAATCCCGAAGCTGACGGAATTGAATATCGGACACTCCATCGTCGCGCGGTCTGTTTTCATCGGCTTCGACGCCGCCGTGCGCGAGATGCTTGCCGCGATGCAGAATTACCAGGGATGAGCATTCTCGGCGTGGGCGTCGATATCGTGGAAACGCAGCGGATCGAGCGTTCGCTGGAACGCTTCGGCGAACGTTTTCTCCATCGCGTCTTCACTGCGGGCGAGATCGCATATTGCCAGTCGATGAAATATCCTGCGCGCCATTTCGCCGCGCGGTTCGCAGCGAAGGAGGCCGTCTCAAAAGCGTTCGGCACGGGAATCGGGAAAGCGATGGGCTGGCGCGATATTGACGTCCATCGCTATCCGAGCGGCCAGCCCTTCGTCGTTTTGGAGGCTGGCGCAAAGGTGCTGGCGGACGAACAGGGCGTGACCATGGTGTGGATCAGCCTCAGTCACACCGACCATCATGCGGTGGCCACGATTGTTCTCGAAAACTAGCGCTCGTTGGCGAAGCGATTTCGCAAGCAGGAAGCTTGCGCTACCCTAGAACGACATGGCGAAGACGTTTTACCTCACCACCGCGATCGATTACACCAACGGCGCGCCGCACATCGGCCACGCCTATGAGAAGGTGCTGGCCGACGTGATCGCGCGCTATCATCGGCTGAAGGGCGAGAAGGTTTTCTTCTTCACCGGCGTCGATCAGCACGGCCAGAAGGTGCAGCAATCGGCCGAGAAAGCGGGCGTCTCGCCGCAGGAATTCGTCGACGAGATCACGGCAAAGTTCATCGCCCTCTGGGAAAAGCTCGACGTCCGTTACGATCGCTGGGCGGCCACGACGGATCCGCTGCACAAGAAGTGCGTGCAGGGAATGCTCCAGCGTCTGTTCGACGAAAAGCAGATCTACAAGGACAGAGCGCGAGGGCTATTACAGCATGCGCCAGGAGCAGTTCCTGACCGACAAGGACCGCGGCCCCGATGGCGAGTTCGGACCCGAGTGGGGCGAAGTCGAGCATCGCACCGAGGAGAATTATTTCTTCAAACTCGAGCAGCACAAAGAGTGGCTGCTCGGTTATCTGCGTCGCACCCCGATTGCGTCACGCCCGATTTCCGCCAGACCGAGCTGCTCAACGCGCGTCGAGAAACTCAGCGGCGACCTCTGCATCTCGCGTCCCAAAAAACGCCTGAGCTGGGGCATCGAGCTGCCCTTCGATCCCGACTACGTGACCTATGTCTGGTTCGACGCGCTGATGAACTACATCAGCTTCGTCGGCTACGATCCCGCCGCAATAAAATTGGGATGACCAGCCGGCCGAACTTCCGTGAGAAATGGCCGGCGCTGCACATCATCGGCAAGGACATCCTCATTCCCGCGCACGGCATTTACTGGCCCATCATGCTGAAGGCGCTCGGTTTTCCCGACGACCAAATGCCGAAGTTCCTCGTGCACGGCTGGTGGAACATCAGCGGCGCCAAGATGAGCAAAAGCCTCGGCAACGTCGTCGACCCCGACCAACTGGCCGACAAATACGGTGCCGAGGCGCTGCGATATTATCTGATGAGCGATATCGTGACCGGGAAGGACGCGGATTTTTCCGAAGAACGCCTGGTCGGGCAGTACAATAGCGACCTCGCAAACTCGCTCGGCAACCTCTTGAATCGGAGTCTCAGCATGGCGGGGAGGTATCCGCGACGGAAAGTTACGGCAGGCCAGAGCGGACAAAAGTGTTGGCGGCGAACTCGGCCTTGCGGTCGGCAAACTGCTGCAACGAATCGATGGCCCCGATCGCACTGCCGTGATCTTCGAGATCGCGGTGAGCGCGAACGCAGCGGTGGAGACTGCAGCTCCGTGGAAGCTGGCAAAGGATGAGGAGCAACGCGAACACCTCGATGCCATTCTCTACGCGCTGGCCGAGTCTCTCCGCATCATTGCCATCCTGATCTCTCCGGTTTCGCCGAAAGCCGCGCACGGCATTTTCGATCAGCTGAACTGGAAGCTGGATTTGAGGGACCAAGAGACGCGTTTCTCATTGGCGGAGGCGGAGTGGGGGAGGCTACCAGACGGCCAAGTGGTCGGGAAACCAACGCCGCTCTTTCCCCGCATCGAGCTGCCGAAAGCCGTCGACTGAGCGGACGTCCGTTCAGATGCCCGCAGCGCTGGCACGCTTGCGTCTCCAGCCCGGACGCCAGGTCAGCCAGATCTCAGTGATCCCGAGCGGAATCACCCAACACATCCACTCGAACATCGCTCGTCGGGCGTTATCCGCGGGAATTGGGAGCGGGACGAAATCACTCAAGCGAATAATGACGAACGCATTCATGAGCACGTAGCTTCTAATCATGAACGCCCGGTGCGTCGCGAAATCGCGTCGCCACGCTGCGAAAAGCGCGATCGCTGCGGTGGCGAACCAGAGCGCTGCGAGGAGCGCGAGTGGAGGCCGACACATCACACACTGACTGGCGATGGCGAGGCGGAAAGCGGCCGGCGCTCCGATGAAAGCGCCCAATAGATAAACCCAACCGGCGCGACGATGCCATTGCGGCCAGCGTTGTCGCAGACGCGGGAGAAATTGGAGTGGGCCCACCAGAATCGCGGTCCCAGCCGCGAGGATGTGGGGAATGAGCCACGCTCGCAGCGTCCAGTGATGTCGATAGGCGGCTGGCGTGTATTCCACGTAGCGCAAAGCGTCCCGCGCGATGAACGCGACCGCGGCACCGCCGGCAATAAGCAGGATTGCCCAGCGCAGCCACACAGAAAGCGTGGGCCACGAGAACTGTGACCGCTTACTGGCTGCGAGTGGAATGGGCGATCGCAAATTCATCCGATCCCGTGGCTAGGATGTCCGCCCATTGATCGCATTATTCACATGTCGGGCGGGACCGCAATTCGCGGCTGATACGAAATTTACCCACTACTGCGCACACTCTTCGAAGGCGTTTGGCATTCCACGAAGAAAGGCCAGCGCTTCGCCAGCCAGATGCAGCGAGCCGCAGATGAGAATTTTGCCCGCGCGCTGGCGCGCCGCTCCGATGGCAGTGGAGGATGAATCAGCAACCTCGCACGGGACGTCGGGCGTGATCGATTCGATGATGCGGGCGACCTCGGCAGGCGGGACGACGCGTTCGCCGCGGAAATGCGGAAGGATGACCGCAGCCGCGATTTCGCGCAGCGCCCGCCAGCTCGCGGCTATGTCTTTGTCAGCCAAGGCGCCGAAGACGAGAGTGGCCTTTTCTTCGCCGAAGGTTTCACGCCAGGCCTGGACCAGGATGCGGGCACCGGCCGGATTATGTGCGCCGTCGATGATGATACGGTCATCAAAACGCTGGAAACGTGCAGGCCATTGCACTTGGGCGAGGCCATCAATTCGAGCGCGGGCGCTAACTTCGATGTGACCGGCGCGCAGTGCGGCGAGGGCAACGGCGGCGTTTTCTTTTTGATGGGCGCCGGCGAGCGCCACGAATTCGTGGACGGATTGGTCCACGAATTGCAACTCGCTACCGCACTCGTGCGCGCGCGCTCGAAGAACCTGCTCGGCCTCCGGTGGCTGCGCGGCAGACACGGCCGGAACACCCGGTTTGATGATCCCGGCCTTCTCGCCCGCGATCTTTTCCAGCGTGTCGCCGAGCCATTTCTGGTGATCGAGAGCGATCGGGGTGATAACGGAGACGACAGGCGTGATGGCGTTGGTCGCATCGAGCCGGCCACCCATGCCAGTTTCCAGGACGATGATTTCACATTCGCTCTCGCGGAAGTGGAGCAAACCGAGCGCGGTCGCGATTTCGAAGAAGGTGGGATGCGGATCCCAGGCGCGCACCAAGCCGCGGATGGTCGTGAGCCCGTGGGCCGTTTGTTCTTCGCTGATCATCTCCCCATCCACCTGGATGCGCTCGCGGAAGGTGACGAGGTGAGGGGAGGTGAAGAGCCCGGTGCGATAACCGTCCGCGCGACAGATGCTGTCGATCATGGCGCAGACGGAGCCTTTTCCGTTCGTGCCCGCGACGTGGATGATGCGTTGGTCGGGGCCAGGGACTCGCAACTCGCCGAGGAGTCGCTGGATGTTCTCAAGCCCGAGCTTGATCCCGAACTTTTGCGTCCCGAAAAGCCAGGCGACCGCCTCGCGATAGGTCACTGCGTGGCGGAGAAGTAGCCGAGCAACTGCGCGAGCTGCGCCCGCAGTTTCTTCCGGTGCACGATGACATCGATGAAACCGTGCGCTTCCAAAAACTCGGCGGTCTGGAATCCTTTCGGGAGATTCTGGTGCGTGGTTTCGCGGATGACACGGGCGCCGGCGAAGCCGACCATCGCGCCGGGTTCGGCCAGGATGACGTCGCCTAGCGAGGCAAAACTGGCCATGACGCCGGCCAGGGTCGGATTCGTGAGGAGGGAAATGAAGGGAAGCTTCTCGCTGGCATGGCGCGCGAGGGCGCCGCTGGTTTTGGCCATTTGCATGAGGCTGAGCATTCCCTCATACATGCGCGCTCCGCCCGAGGCGGATACGACGATGGAAGCGCAGCGATTCTCCGTGGCCCATTCGATCGAGCGCGTAATGCGTTCGCCGGCCACCGAACCCATGGTGCCACCGAGGAAACTGAAATCCATCACCGCGATGGCAACCTTGTAGCCCTCGATCAAGCCATGTCCGCTCAGGACGGTGTCGGTCAGGCCCGAGCTGGCTTCATATTTTTTCAGGCGATCCTTGTAGCTCGCCAAGCCGGTAAACTTCAGCGTGTCGATCGTGCGAAGATTGCCGTCCTCCTCCACGAAAGAGTCGGGATCGAGCAACATCGCGACACGATCCTTCGCCGACTGGGCGAAATGATAATCGCAGCGCGGGCAGACGCGCAGGTTTTGCGTGAGCTCGATCTCGTGCACGACTTCGGAGCAGCCGGGACATTTCGTCCACAGCCCTTGCGGCATCTCGCGTTTACGATGTTGCGCCTTCAGCGCGGGTCGTTTGAAAATGGCCATGTTTTGGTTAGGCGCGCGCTGCTGTCGCCGCATGCACCGAAATCGCACCGCTGGCTTTCAGCACCCGGGCACACTCGCTCAGGGTGGAGCCGGTCGTCAGGTACATCATCAATCAGGAGCACGCGCAATCCTCGCACGTCCGCCTTTTTCCGTAAACGAAAGGCATCACGCAAATTTTCCATGCGTTCCGCGCGGTCGAAGGCGGTCTGGGTGGTCGTGTAACGGATCCGCTCCAGGGCCGTTTGCCACGGGAGCCCAGTGCGAGCGGCCAGCAACTCTGCGAGCAGTTCGGCTTGATTGAAACCGCGTTCACGTTTCCGCGCTGGATGCAGTGGCACCGGGATCACCAGATCGAATCGTTGCTCCTGCAAGCGGGCGTCGCCCATCGTTTCCGCCAGCCAATCCGCCACCGGATGCCGCAGATAGACGTGATGGCCGTATTTGAAGTCGTGGATGAGCTTCCGCACGATGCCACGGCTGCGATAGACCGCGACCGCGGCTTCGAAATGCAGCACGCGATGCGCGCAATTTGCGCAGGAAAACGTCTGCGTGATGGCGCCATCGAACGGTTCCGAGCAGGTCGCGCAGAAGGGCGGCTTGATCCGGGGCGCTTTCGCGGCACATGCCGTGCACAGGTATTCCTCAAAGCCAATGGAGCCGTGGCAGACCGCGCAGGTCGGCGGGTAAAGAAGCGAGACCAACGCCCGCACGGACTCAAGTCTTGTTGCCTTCCACATGTCGCAGCCACCACCGCAGAATGGCCCAGCTTACCAAGGCCACGCACAGGGGCGCGATACCAATCAGCAAGTTCCTCCCGAGCCAGGGAAGATTCTCCGATTGTTGGCTCGCGAAACGGTTGAAGATGGCGCTCGAAAAAATCCACCCGCCATGCAATCCGATCGGCAACCAGAGCGACTGCGTCCGCACCCGGGCATCGGCCAGAATCCATCCGAGCAGGAACAAGGTGCTAAAGCCCGCCAGCAAAAGCGCCGGCTGCTGGAATTGCGTGAAGGCGTTTCCGATCGAGACAAACCCGGACGTCCAGGTGACGACGGTTGAGGTGTGTTCCGGCGCCTTCAGAAAATGGAGAATGGAAAAGATCGCCGACGTCCCGAACATCGCCGCCCAGACAGGGCTGCGGCGAAGCAGGACGCCCAGGATGAGCCCGCGAAAGATCGGCTCCTCGAGGAACGGCACCACGATCGCGGAAAGCGTGCGTTCGAGAATCTTCATCACCGAAACCGACGGCCGCAGGGTGTAAACCTCGAGGCCGAGCAACAATACCCCGAAGCAGAGCAGGGGAACGACCGCGATCAAAAATCCCGCGCCCACATCGCGCCAGCGTCTGGGATTCACCGTGAGGCCGAGCGCGCGCCAACTCCTGACCCCGAGCGAGCGTAGCAGCGGCCACAGAAAAACGAGCGCGCCGACGAGCAAAGCGCGATGGAAATACGTCTCAAAGTCGAACTTTGCCAGGAAGGTGAGGAACCCGCGCGCCATCAATGCCTGCGCGCCCCAATAGAGGAATGGCGCCGCCAACGCGCCGAACAAAACCGTCGCGGCGAAGTAGGCCAGCAGTCTGGCTGCGTCTTTCAAGAATCCATTGTAGAATCCCATCGCGATGCGGAGTCAACATGTATGGAAAGAAAAGGACGCCGAAGGCCGGAAGCGCGAGGTGCGCGTGACGAAGTTTGGCGGAGTCTGGAAATTTCAGGCCAAGTATCTCGATGAAGGCAGCTGGACGTATTACGACCGTCCGCTGCACGAGGACCTCGTAAACGCTCGGGACGTCATCTTTCGAAAATACCAACGCCGCCGCGCTTCCGCGGAAGACGTGGCTGCGCTCGACGAGCTTCTCAAACTGTATGCCCCAGCCGAGTAGCGAATGGGATACAGCCGCGCTCGCCGCCGCGGACAAGCGCCACGTCTGGCATCCGTTCACACCGATGCGTGACTGGATCGCGCCGGGGCACGAGCCGCTCGTGCTCGTGAAAGGCGAAGGCGCCCTTTTGTGGGACAGCGAGGGCAGGGAATACGTCGACGGTAATTCCTCCATCTGGACGAACATCCACGGCCACAACCATCCGCACATCAACGCCGCCATCCGCGCCCAGCTCGACCGGGTGGCGCACACGTCATTCCTTGGGTTTACCAATCCCGCAGCGATCGAGCTGGCGGAAGCCATCGTGGGCCTGATGCCGCCCGGAACGCTCAGCCGCGTCTTCTTTTCCGACGACGGCTCCACTGGCATGGAGGTGGCGCTGCGCATCGCCGAGCAGCATTGGCGTCTACGAGGCGAGGCGCGGACTCAGTTCGTCTCGTTTTGCGGCGCCTATCATGGCGATACCGCCGGCGCGGCGGCGTTGGGCGCGGGTGCCATGTTCAAGAATGGGCCGGAAGGCTGGTATTTTCCGTCCAGCCAGGTCGGCAGCGTGCAGGAATTGGAAGCCATCTTCCCGGATGAGGAGGGCGCAGTGGCCGCCGTAGTGATCGAGCCACTGGTCCAGGGTGCGGCGGGGATGAGGATGTGGCCGGCGGGGACACTGGCCGCCGTCCGCAGATGGTGCGATCGCACCGGCGCCTTCCTGATCGCGGACGAAGTCATGACCGGTTTTGGGCGCACGGGCTCGATGTTCGCGTTTGAGCAAGAGGGCGCCACGCCGGATATCCTCGTGCTTGGTAAAGCGTTAACTGGTGGATATCTGCCGCTCGCTCTTACGGTAGTAACGGATCACGTATTCACTCCATTTTTAAGCGACGACAAGGCTGCCAGTACGCTTTTCTACGGTCATAGTTACAGCGGAAATGCGCTCGGCTGTGCTGCCGCGAAAGCCAGCCTCGAGATTTTCGAAACCGAGGCCGTGCTGGCTCGGCTGCAGCCGCAGATTGCCCTCCTGCGCGAACTCCTCGCTCCCATCAGCGACATGCCCGCCGTCCTCGAAGTCCGCCAGTGCGGCTTCATTGCGGCGATCGAGATCGATCGCTCCGCTGCGGTCGACGCATCGCGGGGGGAGTCGCTTGGCGCGGCCATTTGCCGGGTTGCGCGGTCACGCGGCCTGCTGACGAGGCCGATCCGGGATTCCGTTGTTCTCATGCCGCCGTTTTGCGTCACGGACGAGCAGTTAAGGCGCGCGGTGGAGGCGCTTCACGCCGCCATCCAGGAAACCTGCAGCTCATCGATGGCACCGGTAGGGAGCGCGAATGGCTAAGAAAGCCCGCGTTGATGTGGTCCTGGTCGAGCAGGGGCTCTGCGAGAGTCGCGAACAAGCCAAGCGCGCCGTCATGGCCGGAGAGGTGCGGTTGGGCGATCGCGTCCTCAACAAATCTTCCATCGAGGTGCCGCCTGACGCGGAGCTCATCATGGCGACGCCGCCAAAATATGTCGGCCGTGGCGGCCTGAAGCTTGAAGGCGCGCTCGATCACTTTGCGATCAATCCCGCCGGCATGATCGCGCTGGACATCGGCGCTTCCACCGGCGGCTTCACCGATTGCCTGCTCCAGCGCGGCGGCCAAAAAAGTTTATGCGATCGACGTTGGCCACGGCCAGCTCGCCTGGAAAATCCGCCAGGATGCGCGCGTCATCGTGCGCGAACATCTTAACGCACGCCATCTCTGCAGAGCCGACATTCCGGAGCCGATCGACCTTTGCGTGATCGATGTCTCCTTCATCTCGCTGACTTTGATCTTGCCGAACGCCTTCGAATTGTTAACTCCAACGGGCATGGTCGTCGCCCTGATTAAACCCCAGTTCGAGTTGCAGCCGCAGGATGTCGGACGCGGCGGCATCGTCTCCGACCCTGCTTTGCACGAAAAAGCACAGCGGAAAATCGAGGATTTCATCTCCGGGCAGGGGCACGTCTCGCTCGGCATCACCGCATCGCCCATTACCGGCACCGACGGCAACCAGGAATTCTTCTTATGCGCCCGAAAAGCATCGGTCTGATTGCGCACACGGGGAAACCCGGAGCCGCCGAGTTGATTCGCGCCGTTTGCGCGGAGTTCGCTGGCGTCTCGCTGCCCGTCTTGCTCGAGCAGAAAACCGCCGCGCTGGTCGGCGAAAAATCTGCCCACTCCGTCGCCGATCTTGCGCGACCAGACCGACTTGTTGGTCGCGCTCGGAGGGGATGGCACCATCCTCAACGCCGTTGGGCGGATGGGCGATACGATCAAGCCGATCTTCGGCATCAACATTGGCTCGCTGGGATTCCTGACCTGCGCCGCCTCCAGCGCATATCGCGAAGCCGTCGCTTGCATCGCTGCAGGGGAAATCGTTGCTGAGCCAGCGCGCGCTTCTCGATGTCCGACTCGATCCGCACGGGCCCGTGACTAATCAAGTCCTGCGTTGTTTAAACGACGCAGTCTTCAGTCGCGGCGAAATCTCCCGGCTCATCCGTGTCGCTGTGCGGGTGAACGGGGAGCCGCTCACCGAGTTCAACGCCGACGGCCTCATCCTCGCCACACCGACCGGCTCCACCGCGTATTCACTCTCCGCCGGCGGCCCCATTCTCACTCCTGATTCCGGCTCGTTCGTGATCACGCCGGTCTGCCCCCACACGCTCACGAACCGCTCCATCATCATCGACGATTCCGCCGTTGTGGAAGTGGAGGCGACTGAGCGCGACTACCCGGTTTTCCTCACGATCGACGGCCGCGCGCCCGTCCGTGTCGAGACGCGGATCCGTCGTCACCGTGCGCAAAGCCGCGCAGACCCTCCCGCTCGCCGCGATGCCCGGCGTCTCCTTCTTCAGCGTCGTCCGCCAGAAGCTGAAATGGCGGGGGAGCAACGTGTAAGAGGGACAGGAGCACGAGTGCATCCTAACACGGCAACGCTCGACAGTTTTTCGCGCTGTGTCGTGTATCTGCGGATGTTCTACGATCAGCAGTTGCTGAGCTAAGGATCCGACTTGCTGGCGCGTGCAACCGGAGGTGCCTACTGCCTACCGAATGGGAACGGGCACAGCGCTACCGACTTCTCTGGACGGAAGTTTTCTCGAAAGGAGCGGTCCAGTTGTGGACCAATTTGCTCCACGACGCTTGTTTGCGGTCGCCACGTTGACGGAAATTGCGCCGGCCCTATAATCGGCGCCATGGTTGATTTGAAAGAATCCGCCGAGCGAGAAAGAGAAGCGAACCGATGCAAGCACATCCGACACAACGAAGCCGTCTTGGCCGAAGTGTGCGCCTGGGAGGTGTTTTTCAATACATCGCGGTACGATGGCAAACAGATTCCGGTCCTTACGCGTCCGGAAACCTTCGACCATCTGAAGATGCTAATCACTGATCGGCTCGTTCGGTTGAAACAAAAGGCCTAGCCGCCCCCAAAAAGGAGGGAATTCTGAGGTTTTGATTCCTGGCAAAGGGACGGGATCGAAAACGAAACGCCACCGCGAAAAAAGTTACTCACAATGCACTAACATCTTCACCGCAGGATGTTGTTGGCGGCTCTCTTTCTAAAGCGATTCCGTGAACCGGCTCGTCTCCGGGTCCGACCTTTGGTTAAAGAACGATGAACGCGGACCCAAAACAGGTTCTGACCGAACTGCTGGTGCTCTCGGCGCAAGCTGGCAGCGAAGCCGCATTTCGCGATCTCTACGAACTCTGGACCGCCGACCTGCGCCGGATGGCTCTGGTGCGGGTGGAACGGGATGCCGCCGCCGATGATGTTCTCACCGACGCCTGGCTGGCCATCGCCCGCGGTCTGTCGCGCCTCGACGATCCGGCCTGTTTCCCGCGTTGGGCCTTTGGCATCGTCGAGCGGCGGTGCGTCGATTGGATTCGCCAGAGCGAGGTCGCGCGGCGCCGCGAAGCTGCCGCGATCAACGCCGCCGACGAACTCGCGCCCGCACCGAGCGGGGCGCCGGCCGAGAGCGAGCCGCGCGATGAGGTAATCGCCTTGCGCGGAGCGGTGGCCCGTCTGCCCGCCGAATCACGCAATCTTCTGCACCTTTTCTACGAACTGGGGCGATCCGTGGCGGAGATCGCCGAAATTCTCGGCATCCCGACCGGCACCGTGAAGTCCCGACTTTTTTCCATCCGCGAAATCCTAAAGCACCAACTCGAAGCCAAGTCTGTATGAACAACATCGATCAAAAAATCCAAGCCGCCTTGCGCCGCGATGGCGCCGGGCCCGACCTGCTAGACGAACCGAACCTTGTCGAAGAAGCGATCACTGCCTTCCGCGGCCGGAACCGAGCGATCTCCACCTTCGCCTTCATCATCAGCTTTGCCCTCTTTGGCGGCGCAGTCTGGGCGGGGTGGAGGTTTTACGGCGCCGAAACATTGCAAACCCAGGTCCAATGGGGCGCGCGCCATGCTCCTCATTTCATGGTCAGCTTCCTGAAAATCTGGTTCTGGCTCGAGATGCACACGAACCGCGTCCTGCGTGAATTGAAGCGCGTGGAACTCCTGCTGTCACGCAGCGCGGCGAGTGAACGGCTGCGGCGTCGACTAATCTCAGAGACAGCTCGCGAGCGCCAGCGTGTCCGTAATGCGGATTGTTCCGCACAAAGTCGACGCGGAATAGCCAAGATCATGTTTGGCATCATCTTCGGTATCGCTGCGGGGATCGCGGTCCTGTATCTGTTCGGCAAGTAATTACCATACGAATCAGAGGCAACACCACTCTACTTTATATGACATATATTGTCGGATGTTATAAATGGTTGGATTAGTAGACTGCTGCCGCAGGTCAGTGCCCTCTCCGCCTCTGCTCCTTCGCCAGCCATTTCAGCAACGGCAGGCTCACCAGCGACGCGGCGGCCATGACAAGGAAAGCGAGATCGTAATTTCCCGAGCCCACGATTCGCCCGCCCGCCCAGGCTGACCACGATTCGCAGCCGTTGGTGGCTGACATGAAGGCGCTGAATTGCGTCCCACCCAAACGCGCGTCCGTCAGGTCCATGAAAAGTGCGTAGGACGATGCTGTGAAGAGGCCGATGAAGAAATACATGCCCGTGAGCCAGCCCATCAGCACCGCTGGCTGCGGCGTCACCATCGCGAGATCCGAGAATGCCAGGCCAGCGATCATGACGACGAAGCCGACGAGGAAGATTGCCACCGCGCGGATGCGTCCCCAAGCGGTCGGATAGTTCGGCCGCCAATCAAACCGCCGACGAGCGTCGCTCCGACCACCGCCAGGCCGAAAAACAGGCCGATCGCCTTTTCCGAGAGTCCCGCGGTCCACCAGAAACGGGCCGGCGAGCTGACCGGTGGCCTCGAAGCCCGCCGCGGCCACGAGCGCAAACGCGAGCCCCAGCCATGTCGTCCGTTGGCGCAGCGCGGCTTGCAGGTGTTGACGGAAGTCGGCCAGGCGATGCTCTGATGCCCGCTGGTTTCCGGCGGCTCTCCGGACGAAAAGCACGCAGACAAGCGTGATCCAGATGCACGCGACCAAGGCGGCGATCACCCACGGGATTCCCACCGTCGCGGCCAGAAACAGTGCCCCGCCACCGAAAAGGCTGCGACCCACGAGCATTCCGGCCTGCATGCAGCCGTTGAGGGTCCCGCGTTGGTGTCTCGGGCACGAGGTTGATGGCCATGGCGTCGATGGCCACGTCTTGCGTGGCGGCGAATACGGCGTGCGCCAGGAGGAGCCCGCCCCACCATTGAAAATGTCCGGCCGGATCGAGCCAGATGAGCGGCAACAAGCGTCACGCCCATGGCAAGCTGCGCGGAGATGATCCAAGCGCGAAATCCCCAGCGTGGAGTGCGCATGGCATCCACGAACGGCGCCCAGAGAAACTTGAAGACCCACGGCAGGACGAGCATCGCGGTCAGCGCGGTGATCTGTGGCACCGCCACACCCTCGATGCGGAGCAGCGTCGGCAAGGCCCACCAGATGAATCCGATCGGCGCGCCTTCGCTTAAGTAGAGCAAGGTGAAGAGCGCGATCCGGCCCCGGCGTTGGTTGAGGAGGTTCATGCTCCCTGTGGACTCAACGTGATTGCTTTTTCATTGTCACGGCTCAACCGCGCCAGCGTATTCTTACCGCCTGATGGAGAATCTCCCTTCGCTCGAGGAACGTAGCCCGCAGAACTGCCGCCGAATGGGATCGCTATTATGACCTCCGCTGGCGAGTCTTGCGAGGCCCGTGGAATCAACCGCGCGGGAGCGAGCGCGACGACCTGGATCCGGAAAGCGTTCACGTGGCGCTTTGGGAAGAAGGTCAACCGGTCGCCGCGGGCGACTGCATTTTAACACCCCGACCGAGGCGCAGGTCCGATACATGGCGGTCGAGCGGGCCGGCAAGGAGCAGGGCTTGGGAGTCGAGTTCTTGCGCTTCTCGAGGCCAGGGCGGCTGGCGGCGGGTGCCCAATCCGTCGTCCTGAACGCGCGTGAGGAGGCGGCGCGGTTTTATCGGCCGACATGGATACGAGAAATCGGGTCGGCGGGCTTGCTCTTTGGCTCGATTCCGCATCTTCGGATGCGGAAAGCGGTCGCTCCCAACTGAAGGCGGCAACTATCGATGCATAAATTGGTAAAGTCGCGAAAAACAGTATAGTTGGCGACGTTTTTACGTAATATATATCAACTCGCGATTCTATGTGTAACAATTTGCTATTGATCTGACTGTAGATGTTGCAATAGGTATCATCTGGTATATAATCAGGACGAGACAGGCGATTTAAAGGCGCACGGCGGCTCGAAAGCACGCTGGCTGGTACCGTAAAGCGCGACTCAGCGGCCGGCCGAGACCGAACGCCTCGTGGGTGAGCTTGGCGGCCTGGTCCACGTCCTTTTCGTCCACGACGACCGCGATCTTGATCTCGGAGGTGGAGATGAGCTGGATGTTGATCCCGCCGCAGCCCAGGCAGTCGAACAGCCGCGCCGCGACCCCGGAGTGCGAGCGCATCCCGATTCCGACCACGCTGAGCTTGGCGACCCCGTTTTGCGCGAGGAGCCTGGTGTCGCCGATTTCGGCGACGACGGGCCGTGAGGAGTTTCTCGGCCGCGGGCAGGTCGGCCTCGTTGATCGTGAAGGAAAGGTCGGTCGTGTTCCGCTCGGACGCGCTTTGCACGATCATGTCCACCATGATGTTGGCGCTCGGCGATGACGGAGAAGATCTGGCTGGCGATGCCCGGCGTGTCCGGCACGTCGTCCAGCGGTCACCTTGGCTTGTTTCCGCTCGATGCTGACCCCGCGGACGACGACGTCCTCCATGTTGGCGGTCTCTTCCCTGGCCACGGTGCCGGCGTTTTGGTTGAAGCTGGACCGCACCTCGAAGGGCACGCTGAATTTCTTCGCGAACTCGACCGCGCGCGATTGCATGACCTTGGAACCGGAGCCCGCCATCTCGAGCAGCTCGTCGTAGGAGATTTCGCCGAGCTTCGCTGGCCTCGGTCACGACGCGCGGGTCGCAGGTGAAGACGCCGTCCACGTCGGTGAAAATCTGGCACGCGTCGGCGTTCAACGCGCCCGCGAGCGCGATCGCGGAGAGATCGGAACCGCCGCGCCCGAGCGTGGTCGTCTCGCCTTCGGCGGTTTGACCCTGGAAACCGGCTACGATCACGATGTAATCGTCGGAGAGCAGCTCGTGCACGCGTTTCGGGCTGACGTTGGCGATCTTGGCGCGGGTATGGCCGCGATCGGTCAGGACGCCCGCTTCTGCGCCGGTCAGCGAGATCGCCTTACCGCCGAGCGCGTTCACGGCCATCGCGGTGAGCGCGATGGCGGCCTGTTCGCCGGTGGCGAGGAGCATGTCGAGTTCGCGCTCGGAGGGCTGCGGCGAGGTTTCGCGGGCGAGCTTGATCAAGTTGTCGGTCACGCCGGCCATGGCGGAAATGACGGCGACGACGCGGCAATCGTCACGCTGCGTTTCGAGCAAGCGCTCCGCCACTTTCCGGATGCGCTCCGGATTGCCGACGGAGGTGCCGCCGTATTTCTGCACGATCAGGCGCATGCGGCGTTAGAGATGTGAAAATGTGCGTGCGCGTTCATCAAGGCTCTTCAAAGGCGGAGTTCGGCCACAGATGAACACAGATGCCGTAACGGATGCAAGCAACGGCCGGGCTTTCAAACACAGATTTGGGAAGGCAATTCTTTTCCTCATCTGTGCAAATCTGTGTTCATCTGTGGCTAAAACCGCTTTCCCGGAATTGAATCAGAACCCAATCGCGCGCAGCACGTCACTTTCGGTCGGCTGGCACCGCCGCTGCAGTGGTGAATCGAACCGCGTCGGGATCCTTCAAGCCGTGACCGGTGACCGTGCAGACAATCCGGCCGCCTTCCGGCAAGCGGCTCATCGGAAACGCCGCCGCTTCGCCGCCGTCGCAGCTCTTGAATAATCCGGCGATCGACGCCGCGCTCGCGGGTTCGACAAAGATTCCTTCATGGCTCGCGAGCCATTGCTGCGCGGCGAGAATTTCTTCGTCGGTCACGGTGTCGATCGCGCCTTTGGAATCACGGATCGCTTCGTTCGCCGCTTCCCAGCTCGCGGGATTTCCGATGCGGATCGCGGTCGCGATCGTTTCCGGCTTCTCCACGACCTTGCCGCGCACGATCGGCGCCGCGCCTTCCGCCTGGAAGCCGAGCATGGCCGGCAGCTTCGTCGCCTTCGGCGTGTCTCTGGTACTCGCGATAGCCGGCCCAATACGCGGTGATGTTGCCCGCGTTGCCGACTGGCAGCACGTGCAGATCAGGCGCGTCGCCGAGTTCCTCCACGATCTCGAACGCGGCCGTCTTCTGGCCCGCGATGCGATGCGGGTTGATCGAGTTCACGATCGCGAAGTCCGCCCGCTGCCCGAGCTCGCGCACCACGCGCAGCGCATCGTCGAAATTCCCTTCGATCGCCACCACCTTCGCGCCGTACGCGTAAGCCTGAACCAATTTGCCCGCCGCGATTTTGCCGGCCGGCAGGATGACCGCGCATTTGATTCCCGCCCGCGCCGCATACGCCGCCGCGGACGCCGACGTGTTCCCGGTCGACGCGCAAACGCACCGCCGCGATCCCCTCCTCCATCGCTTTCGACACCGCCACCGTCATCCCGCGATCCTTGAAGGAGCCGGTCGGGTTCAGCCCTTCGTACTTCACAAACACCTCGCATCCCCTCCCCACCCGCGCGCTCAGACGCGGACACGGAATGAGCGGCGTGCCGCCTTCGCCTAACGACACGACAGGCGTGGCGTCGGTCACCGGCAGATGCGCGCGATAGCGCGCGATCAATCCCTGGCCGCGAGTTGGAATGCGTCATGTCTTCATGCTGCCAAGCGCGGCGCGATCGCCAACAGTTATTTCATGGCAGGCCCGACGGAGCGGTTTAGGTTCAATCATGCACCGCTTCCCGTTTCTTCGTCTGATTCTCGCCGCCCTCGTTTTCTCCGCGCGCCGCCGAGCGATCTTTTTCGCAGATCGAAAAGGCGGTCGAGGCGCACGGCGGCATCGCGCAATGGCGCACCTTCGGCGCGGTCGAGTACGACCTCGTTTACGAGCGGCCGAAGGGCACGAAGCACGATCATCAACTGTTCAATCTCTACACGCGCGACGGCCTCATCACCTCGGACGCCTACACGATCGGCGCGACCGCAGGCGAGGTCTGGATCAAACCCAGCCTCGACGCGCTCGGCGGAACGCCGCCACGCTTTTACATGTGGACGCCATTCTATTTCTTCGGCATGCCGTTCGTCTTCGCCGATCCGGGCGTGAAACAGGAAGCGCTCGGGCAAAAAGATTTCCAGGGACAGAAATACGACGTCATCAAGATCACCTTCGCCGCCGGCACGGGCGACGCGCCGGATGATTACTACATCGCCTACGTCGATCCGGCTTCTGGCCAGCTCAAGCTCTCGGTCTACGTCGTCACCTACGCCTCCGATCCGGAAAGACAAACCGGTCGAGCAGCTCGAGCCGCACGCCATCGTCTTCGACGAATGGCAGGATGCGGACGGTTTCAAGGTTCCGAAATCGGCCGCCTATTTTAGTCTGGAAAAACGAGACGATCGAAGGCGAAGCGCTCGCCCGTCTTAGTTTCAGCAATGTGAAATTTAACGACCGCGCCGCCGGACGAAACTCGTTTCGCGAAACCCGCCGAAGCCGTCATCGCACCGAAACCGTAGCGCGAAAGTTGAGAGTTTTACCTTGCGAGATGAGAATGTCGGCGAGGCTTCGGTTTCCCAATCACTTCCCACATCTCCCCACGTCCGACCCGCCATGCCCGTCCTGAGCAAAGACAGAAAACTGCGCCTCCTCACCCTCCTGCTCGAAAGCCGCCACGGCGATCTGCGCGAACAGAATCTGAATCGCCAGGGCAAAGGCCACTTCCACGTTTCCGGGATGGGGCATGAAGGTCTGGCCGCGCTCGGAATGGCGATGACCGAAGGCGATTACGTTTGCCCGTATTATCGTGATCGCGGGCTCGTCCTCGGCCGCGGCGTCGCCTCCGCCGAGCTGGCGCTGGATTATTTCGCGAAACGCCAGGGCCAAAGCCACGGCCGGCAAATGCCGTCGCACTACAGCTACGCCTCGCGCGGGATCTGGAGCGTGCCCACGCCCGACCGGCGCGCAACTTCTCCCCGCCTGTGGCATCGCCTGGGGCATTCAGCTCGACAAAAAGCCGAATGTCGTCGTGACCACGATCGGTGACGCGGCCACGCGGCAGGGCGATTTTTACGAAGCCGTCTGCTTCGCGAAGGAACGCCAGCTTCCCGTCATCTTCGTCGTCGAGGACAACAAATACGGCATCAGCAGCCCGACGAAAAACATCACGCCGCAAAGCTCTCGATGTTTTCCAGCCTAACGATTGGCAGGAAGTCGACGGCTCGGACGTGCAGAAGATTTACGACGCCGGCGTGGCCGCGTTCGAGAAGATGCGCCAAGGCGGCGGCCCCGCGTTTTTCTGGGTGAACATGGAGCGCCTCTCCAGCCACACCAGTTCCGACGATCACAAGCTTTATCGCAGCGCCGAAGAAATCGAAGGGCTCGCGAAAGGCGATCCGCTCACCGTGTGGAGCGAGCGCTTGATCAGCGAAGGCGTCATCACCGCCGAGGCCTACGAGAAGCTCGACAAGGAAATCAAGGAACGCGTCCGCGACGGAGTTCAACGAGGCGGATCGCGCCGAAGATCCGCGCGCGGACGAACTGGAACTGCAAGTCACGGGCGAGCTGCCGCAGTTAG
The DNA here is from genome assembly GCA_963769625.1 of uncultured Verrucomicrobiae bacterium. Lineage (GTDB taxonomy): Bacteria > Verrucomicrobiota > Verrucomicrobiia > Chthoniobacterales > UBA10450 > JACCTI01. The sequence goes on from CAVYMO010000002.1 coordinate 166,249, forward strand.
ACGACGAAGTCCTTCCCGCCGGGCAAATACCGCATCGGCGACACCGTGAACCTGACGCTGCGCCTCGGCCTCGAGCGCGATCCGAACCGCATCATCTTCGGCGAAGACGTCGAGGATCCGAAAGGCGGCGTCTTCCGGCTCACGCAAAAACTTTCCACCGAATTTCCCAAGCAGGTTTACAACTCGCCGCTCGCCGAATCGACCATCATGGGTGTCGCCTGCGGCCTCGCTTCCTACGGCAAACGTCCCGGTCTTCGAGCTGCAGTTCATCGACTTCATCGGCCCGGCCTGGAACCAAATCGTAACCAATCTCTCCAACCTCCGCTGGCGTTCCTTCGGCAGTTGGACCTGCCCGCTCGTCATCTACGCTCCGTATGGCGCCTACCTGCCCGGCGGCAGCCTCTGGCACAGCCAGGCCAACGAAGCCGCGCTCGCGCATTTCCCCGGCATCAACATCGCCATCCCGAGCACGCCGGAAGACGCCGCCGGCCTCATGTGGACCGCGATGCACGCCGAGGACCCGACCTTTGTCCTCATCCCGAAGCATCTCCTTTGGGCCGAACACGAATCCAAAGAGCCGGTGCAAGCCGTCCCGTTAGGCGTCGCGCGCAAACGCCACGCCGGTTCCGACGTCACGCTCGTCGCCTGGGGCAACACGGTCGAAAAATCGCTCGAAGCACTCGAGAAAATAGCCGACCGCGTCAGCGTCGATCTCATCGATCTGCGCTCCATCGTCCCCTGGGATCGCGCCGCGATCGAGGAATCCGTCCGCCGCACCGGCCGCCTCATCGTCGTGCAGGAAGACAGCGAAGATTGCAGCGTCGGGCAGATGATCATCTCGCACATCACCGCGCAGCCCGGACGTCTGGAGCGAACTCGTTAGTCCGCCCATTCTCGTCAGCAAGACCAACGTCATGATCGGTTACAATCCGATCTACGAATACGCCGCCCTGCCCGATGTGGAACGCATCGTCGCCGCCGTCGATCGCGCGATGTCGATGAAGAGCGAACGCGTGACGGCAGAGGTGTCGCCGCCGGTTGCGACGACACCCTCGGCGAAGAGAGCCGCGCCGCCGCGGCCGCGCCCAAGAAATCGAAGAGCGCCACGCACAGCATCATCGTCCCGATCATGGGCGAAGGCATTCGCAACGCCAAAGTCGTCACGCTCCTGAAGCAGCCGGGCGACAAAGTGGAACTCGACGATCCGCTCTGCGAGGTCGAGACGGACAAAGCCGTCTATCCGATCGAAGCCTCCTTCGCCGGCACGATGGGCGAATGGAAAACCGAAGTCGACGCCACCGTCGATATCGGCCAGGACATCGGCTCGGTTCTCGGCTCCGGCGATGAAGTCACCGAACAAGTTGAAGCTGCCGTGGACGGAATCGTCGATCCTGCCGAAGCGAAGCCGGAACCGCAAGCTGCAAAAGGAAACGGCCACCGCCGGATCGCGCGCCATCGAACCCGCGCTCACGCCCACCATCACGCGCCGCCTCGGCCGCGTCGTGCCGGCAAATTTGCAGATCGACGCGCGCTGGGATGGCAATCAGCGAAGCCCGCGCCGCGCTCAAAAAGAGCGAAGGCAAGAAGCGCCGCCTCACCCTCCGTCATGCTCGCCTGGGCGGTCGTGCGCGCGATGGAAAAGCACGCGCCCTTCCGTCGCGTCATGCTCGAGGACGACAGCATCGTCGAGCACGCCGAGTTCGATCTCGGCATCGCCGTCTCGCTCGAAAACGATCGCCTCGCCACCGCCGTCGTCACCAAAGCCAACACGCGCGACTGGCCGGATTTCGTGAAGCGCTACAACGAAACCGTCGAAGAAACGCGCACCGGACGCGTCGATGCGGTCAACGCCCCCATCGTCATCAGCAGCCTCGGCGCCTTCGGCGTCCGCGCCGCCGCTCCCATCGTCGTCCCGCCCTCAGTCGGCACGCTCTTCGTCGGCTCCGCGCACTACGAGATGATGAGCAACGGCAAAAAATCCGAGCCCGCCGAAGTCATCACGCTCTCCCTCACTTTCGATCACCGCGTCGTGAACGGCGCCGGCGCCGCCAGCTTCGTGCACGACATCAAGGAAGAGATCGAGGGATTCAAAATTCCCAACGCGACCGTTAGCGCATAGCGGCGATTTGTAATCGCCCTGCGTTTCGCGCGCTTCCTCGTTCCAAGATTTGGACAAGCGCGCCTGCGGCACGGCCGGCAGGGCATTGCCGCCCTCGCATGTAGTGCGACGTGTCGTTGTAGAGCGAGAGCCGGGAATTTGCTGGGCCCTTAAAGTCGAGGATTGTGAGCGAGGCCGGCTTCAGGTCGAGATTGTCGCGGTAACGGCGCGGATCGAAGCCGAGGATCGAGCTGACGAGCAGACGAATCGTGGCCTTGTGCGAGACGACCAGGATTGTCTCGCCCGGATGCGCTTGGACCAACTCGAGCAGGACCGGCAGCGCGCGCGCGGTTACGGCCAGTCCGCTCTCTCCGCCTTCGGCGCGAAGGTGAAGGGATCGCTCTCCCACGCGGCGGCTTCCTCCGGGAATTGCTCGTCCACTTCCTGACGCGTCAGGCGCTCCCAGCGGCCGTGCGAGATTTCGCGCAGGCCGTCGCGCGTTTCCACTTTCAGCTCCAACGGCTGCGCCAGAATGCCGGCGGTCTCCACCGTTCGACCGAGCGGCGATGCGTAAACGGCCGCGATCTTTTCGGCGCGTCAGGCGTTGCGCGAGTCGGCGGGTTTGTTCGCGGCCTTCGTCGGAGAGATCGACATCGGTCGCGCCGGCGAAACGGTCCTCCGCGGACAGGACCGTCGCGCCATGGCGCACGAGGAAAACGCGGGTGGCGGAAGCACTCATGCGCGCATGATTGCCTATCTCGACGGCGCGTGTGAACGCAATTGCGCCGCGCCCCGCGCGGGTGCCGGTGGTGAAACAGCCCTGCAATAAGATAGCCGCCGGTCGGCGCTTCCCAATCGATCATCTCACCGGCGACGAAGAGACCGGGAAGTTTCTTAACATGAGCGAGTCGTCCAGTTCGCGCCAGGCCACGCCGCCGGCGGATGAGATTGCTTCCGCGATCGGACGTGGACTCTGCAAGGCGAGCGAGAAATTTTTCACGCAGCGCGATGAATTCGTTCCGCATCGGCGGGAGCGGCGTCGCGGAAGGATTCCACGAGACGCGGTCGCGGCCGGGCTCAGTTTCAACGCCTTCGCCCACTCGGCCGGCCCGGCGGTTTGCGCCAGTCGTTCGCGGAGCGCGTCGACGGTAAGTTGCGGTTTCAGATCCAGACTCGACGATCGGTTCCGCCATCGCGCGCAGGATCGGACCGAGCCGGTAAATCGCGCCGCCTTCGATGCCGTAGCGCGTGATCAATAGTTCGCCGGAGACGGATTCGTTACCGGCAGTGACGGTGAGATTCTTGAGCGGCAAACCTTCTGCGCGTGCCAGCAAGTCGCGCGGCCAATCGACATTCCAGCCGCAGTTCGCCGGGCGACCACGGCGTGATTTCGATGCCGAGGTCCGCGAGGAGCGCAGGCCACGCGCCATCCGATCCGGTCTCCGGCCAGGAGGCGCCGCCGAGACGCGAGCACGACGGCCTTCGCACGAATCGTCAGGTCGCCATCGTTCACCGCAAACTCGGCCCGCCAGTCCGCACCCTCACGCGCAATCGTGCGCAAACGCGCTCCGAGGTGAAAACGCACACCGGCTGCGCGCAGTCGCGCCATCCACGCGCGCAGCAAGCCAGCCGCCTTTTGTCCGCGCGGAAAAACACGCCCGCTCGATCCGACGTAGGTCTCGACTCCCAGGCCCGCGGCCCATGCCTTGCAAATCCGCGGGACCAAACTCGCGCAGCAAATCGCGCCAGCGTTCCGGCTCGGCGCCGTAGCGTTCCGGAAAATTCTCCACCGGTTCGCTATGCGTCAGATTCAATCCGCCCTTCCCCGCCACGAGAAACTTTCGCCCAACGGACGACTGCGCATCGCACAGCTCCACCCGCAATCCCGCCGCACTCGCCACTTCCGCCGCGCGCAATCCCGCCGGACCGCCGCCGATGACGAGAATACTGGAAGCAGGCAGGACCATGTCGGAATGTGGCGCAAGTTTCCAACTTGCGCGTCGGTGAGAGTGCAAGTTGGGAAACTTGCACCACGATGAACCCGGAACGCGCCATCATCCATCTCGACATGGATTGCTTCTACGCCGCGATCGAAGTGCGTGATCGGCCGGAGTTGAAAGGCAAACCGGTCGGCGTGGGCGGAGCGCGCGATCGGCGTGGCGTCCTCACCACCTGCAACTACGAAGCGCGCAAGTTCGGCGTGCACTCCGCCATGCCCACGTTCATGGCGCTGCAACGCTGCCCGAGGCTCATCATGGTCCCGACGCGCTTCGATGTTTACCGGCGCGAGTCGGCTACATTCGCGCCATCCTGCATCGGTTCTCCCCGCTGGTGGAACCGCTCTCGCTCGATGAAGCCTATCTCGACGTGACCGCAGCATCCCGGCGCACCTGCCGCGCTCGCGCAGATCATTCGCCAACTCATCTTCCGCAAGACCAAGCTGACCGCTTCCGCCGGAATCGGCCCTAACAAGTTGATCGCCAAGATCGCGAGCGATCTGAACAAGCCGAACGGCCAGTGCGTAGTCACGCGTGAGGAGGTCCCGGAGTTCATGATGACGCTGCCGGTGCGGAAACTCTGGGGCATCGGCGCCGTGACCGAGCAGAAGCTGGAGAAGCTCGGCGTGCGCACGTGCGCGGATTTGCAACGCTTCACGCGCGCGCAGTTGAGCGAGCATTTCGGGAAGTTCGGCTCGGAGCTTTACCTCCAGTGTCGAGGGATCGACGATCGCCCGGTCGAGCCTGATCGAGAGCGGAAGTCGCTCAGCAATGAGGAAACTTTCGCGAGTGATTTGCACACGCTCGAGGAATGCGAGGAGCGGCTGGTCGAGCTCTTCGAGGAGCTGGCGGCCGAACTGGCGCAGAAGGCGGTCGATCGCGCCGGTCACGAAAATTTTCGTGAAGTTGAAATTCAGCGATTTCACGCGCACGACCGTGGAGCGCGCGGGACTGCCGCCCATGCTGGAAGATTACCGGAAACTGCTCGCGGAGGCTTATGCGCGCACGGGCAAGAGCGTGCGCTTGATGGGCGTGGGCGTGCGTTTCGCCTCGCGCGAAAGAGCGGAGACGCAGCTTTCGCTGCTTTGAAAGGAGCAGCGCCCGCCAGTGATCTCATGCATCGAAAAGCGTGTAGAGTAAGCGCTTCATGAGCCTTTTCTCTCCTTTGCCACTGCGCGACGTCACCTTGCGCAATCGCGTCGGCGTCTCGCCGATGTGCCAGTATTCCAGCAACGACGGTTTCGCGAACGACTGGCATCTCGTCCATCTCGGGCAGCCGCGCGGTGGGCGGCGCAGCGCTGGTCATGACGGAAGCGGCGGCGGTCTTGCCGGAGGGCCGGATCAGCCCGCAGGACCTCGGGATTTGGAAAGATGAACACATCGAAATGCTCGCGCGCATCTTCCGCTTCCTTTCGGACACAAGGCGCCGTGCCCGCGATGCAACTCGCGCACGCCGGGCGCAAGGCCAGCACCTCGGCGCCGTGGTTGGGTGGTGATGCGGTGAGCGTCGAGGACGGCGGCTGGCGTCCGATCTTCGCCCCGAGCGCACTGCCCTTTGAGACCGACTCCATCGTCCCTGAGGAACTGGATGAACGAGGAATTCAACAAGTGGTGATCGCATTTGCCGAGGCCACGCGTCGCGCTTTGAAAGCCGGCGCCCAAGTGCTCGAGATCCACGCCGCCCACGGCTATCTGATTCATGAATTTCTGTCGCCGCTGAGCAACAAACGGAAGGATGGCTATGGCGGCTCGTTTGAGAACCGGACGCGCGTGGCGCGCGAGGTCGTCGAGGCGGTGCGGCGGATCTGGCCGGAGCAATATCCGCTGCTGGTGCGCATCTCGGCCACGGATTGGATCGACGGTGGCTGGGACATCGAGGAATCCGTCGCGCTCGCGCAGCAATTGAAACCGCTCGGCGTGGATATGATCGATTGCTCATCCGGGGGCGCGGCGCCGGGCGCGCGAATTCCGACCGCGCCTGGATATCAGGTGCCGTTTGCGGCGCGAATTCGACGCGAAGCGGAGATACCCACCGCCGCCGTCGGAATGATCACGGCGCCCGACCAGGCCGAAGAAATTTTGGAGAGCGGACACGCGGACATGATTTTCATGGCGCGAGAGTTTCTACGCGATCCCTACTGGCCGATTGGCGCCGCCGCGGAGATGGGCGGCGATTGTCCCCCACCCGTTCAATATGGCCGCGCCTTCCATCGCAGCTGAGCACATGTCCTGGCCGGTCATTCTTTTTTACAAATACGTGCCGATCGCGGCCCCGGAGGTTTTCACGGCGGAGCAGCGCTCGCTTTGCGAGTCGCTCGGCTTGAAGGGGCGCCTTCTCATCGCGGCGGAAGGGATCAACGGCACGCTGGCCGGGCCGGTGGAATCGATCAACCGATACGTCACGGCCTTGCACCGCGATGAACGCTTTGCCGATGTCCAGATGAAGGTGAGCGCGGGCGATGCGCAGACGTTTCCAAAGCTGGTGGTAAAGGTGCGGCGGGAAATCGTTACGCTCGGATTGCCCGATCTCGCACCGAACCGGGAGCGGCAGCTCCCGCCCGCGGAGTGGAAGCGGATGTTGGAGGAGGATTCCGATGTTGTCCTGCTCGATGTGCGGAACCGCTTTGAATCGGATGCGGGCCGCTTCGAGGGCGCGGTCGTGTGTGAGATCGAAAATTTTCGCGACCTGCCGGCTTACGTTGAACGACTGGAACCGCTGAAGGGAAGGAAGGTGTTGATGTATTGCACCGGCGGGATTCGCTGCGAGAAGGCGTCGGCGCTGCTCCAGAGTCGCGGCTTCAAGGATGTGTTCCAACTCCACGGCGGCATCGTCACCTACCAGGAGCAATTCGGAAACGAGCATTGGCAGGGCGAGTGTTTTGTGTTCGATCAACGCATGACGGTAAAGGTGGACGATGGGCTGGTGCAGATCGGGCGCTGCGCGCACACCGGCCGGCCGACGAGCCGGTTTGTGAATTGTCTGCACGATCCGTGTCACAAACTTTTCATCCTCGCGGAGGAAACGGAGCGCGAGAACTCAGACAACCGTTTGTGCCCCGAGTGCCTGGCGAATGGCATCCGGTTTGCGACTGCCGATTATCCCGAGGGCTAAACGCGCTCGCCCACGTAGATCCTATGCGCTTCGCGCTTCGCGCGCTCGTGAGCTTTCGCGGGATATTCCTCAGTGAGAAAACCCCCGCGCGCCAGCGAGTCCACGAATGCCGGTTCTGGCTCGGCCGACCAGAAGGCGACTCGCCCGTCCGGCTGCAGCGCGTTCCGGATCATCTCCAGGCCACGCCGACTGTAGAGACGCGAATTCTTTTTCTGCACGAACGATGTCGGTCCGTTGTCTACATCGAGGAGAATGGCGTCGTAGGGCTTCTTGCTGCTACGTTTGATGACCGCAAAGACGTCCGCGACGAACACTTCGACGCGCGGATCATTCACCCAGCTTGCGTGTTTCGGTCCCAAGAGTTCGCGATTCCAGCGGACCACTTCCGGCAGCAACTCGGCCACGTGCACGACGCCGTCCTGCCCCATCATTTCCAACGTGCGCTTTAGACTAAAGCCGAGGCCGAGCCCGCCGATGAGGACCCGCGGCGCAGATTTTCCACTGAGATATTTGCCCGCCTTCTCGGCCAGCATGATTTCCGAACTCGTCGCGCCGCTGCTCATGAGCTGTCGACCGTTCAGCTTCAGGAAAAACTCGCCGTCGTGTTCGTGCAGGATAAGACGAGAGCCGTCGGGCGTTTGCACTTCGCCGAGATTGCGAAATGGAATCATCGCATGAGCTTCGCGAGGTCCTTCGGCAACGGCGATTCGAACTTCATCTCCTCGCCGCTGACGGGATGAGGAAAGACCAGCCCCGTGGCGTGGAGCGCGAGTCGATGGGCCGGGTTCGTTTTCGCGTGATACTTCTCGTCGCCGATGATCGGATAACCGAGATCGGCCAGCTGCACACGGATTTGATGGCGACGTCCGGTTTCCAGCTCGAGCGAGACAAGCGTCCGTTTCGCCGCGCGTTCGAGGACACGATAGCGCGTGATGGCGTGCCGAGTTTGCTCGCTCGCCGGAGCGCTCCGCACGCGGTAGGGATTCGTTTCGTCGAGATGGGAATCAAGCACACCGGAATCCTTCTGCACCCGCCCTTCCACGACGGCTTCATAGCGTTTCGTGACAGATTCCCACCCGCCCTGCAGGGCGGCCTTCGCCTCCGGCGTTTTCGCGAAGACCATCAGACCCGACGTCTCCTTATCCAATCGATGCACGATCCAGATGCGATCACGCGCGTGATCCTTCCCCTGCCGCACATAGTCGGTGAGTTGGAAATACGCGGTCTTCTCGTCCTCCGCGATGCTCGCGACGCTGAGGAGATTCTCGGGTTTATCGATCACGATCAGGGTCGCGTCTTCGTGGTAAACCTTCATCCCCGACGCGAGTTTCGTTTTCGGTATCGCAAAACGATCCGTGCGAATCGCGACCACGTCCCCGGCGACGAGAGCGTGATTGAACTGACTCGTCGGCCGGCCGTTTATCGTCACCGCCTGGTGCTTCAACCAGGTGCGAATCTGCTTCTTTTTTTCCTGTGGCCACTGCGCGAAGAGGTAGCTGAGCAATTCGGCGGGCTCCGCGACCGTGAGGGGTTTGGGCATGGCGGCTATTCCGTCGCCCACTTCGGCGGGCGCTTTTCGAGGAACGCCGCGACGCCTTCTTTCGCTTCCGCTGATTCTCGGGCCTGCATGTGATGCGCGAGCGCGCGGGCGTGGTCCTCCTTGACGGAAGTGGGCCACAACTCGGCGAGGAGTCGCTTGGCACTGGCGAGCGCAGTGGGCGCACCTTGCAAAACCGAGGCCGCGATCTTCTGCGTCTCTGCTTCGAGGTCGGGGGCAGGCACGACGCGATTCACGAGGCCGATCGCGTGGGCGCGTTTGGCGTCGATTAATTCGGCCGTGAAGAGGAGTTCGCGAATGTCGCGCTCGCGCAATTGCCGGCGCAGGAAAGTCAAAACCAGCCCAGCGACCAAGCCGCGCCGCGCCTCCGGATAACCAATCTTCGTTCCTTCCGCCGCGACGACGAAATCGCACGCAGACATGACCCCGGCGCCGCCAGCCACCGCCGCGCCGTGCACGGAGGCGATCGTGATCAGGCGCGTCTCGCTCAACGCCAGCAACATTTTCGCGACCAGATCGGCGGAATCGTGCGCTTTGCTCGCGTCCGCAGTTTCATTCAAATCCATTCCGGTGCAGAAGCTCAAACCCGCGCCGCGCAAGATCAGGACGCGTTGCGTTTCATCGCCGGTCGCGGCTTCGATGGCTTGCACGAGCTCGCTCATGAGTTCGATCGTGAGCGCATTGCGACGCTCGGGCCGGTTGAGGGTCAGGGTGGTTTGCGCGGATTGTTTCTCGATCAGGAGGACAGGCATGCGTATTAATGTCAGTCACAACCGGAAGAATGGAAACCGTCAAGCTTATCGAATGTCCCCGCGATGCGTGGCAGGGGCTCCCACGCCAGATCCCGACCGAGCGGAAGGTGGACTATCTGCGCGCGCTCGTGGCGGCAGGTTTCGGCCATATCGATGCGGCGAGTTTCGTTTCGCCGAAGGCGGTGCCGCAGATGTCGGATAGCGAAGAAGTGCTCAAGCAACTCGGCGGAACCGAAGGCGTGGAGATCATTGGTATTGTCGTGAACGAAAAGGGCGCCGAGCGTGCGATCGCGAGCGGCGCAGTCAACACGCTTGGATTCCCCTTCTCGATCTCGAGTACACGTTCCTGCGTCGCAACCAAAACCAATCGCCCGAGGAAAACCGCGCCATGCTGGCGGCCATCAGTGACCGGGCGCGCGACGCCGGGTTGGAAATGGTGGCTTACATTTCGATGGCGTTTGGCAATCCCTACGATGATCCGTGGAGCGAAGCCCAGGTGTCGGATGCGGTGGAGTTTCATCAGCGGGCTCGGCATCGCCTGCGTCTCCATGGCGGACACGGTTGGGACGGCTCCGCCGGAATTGGTGGAGCGCGTTGTGGGCGCGGTCACCGCGCAAGTCGGCAACATTGAAGTGGGCGTGCACCTTCACAGCACCCGGGCCGGGGCTGCCGCGAAAGTTCTGGCCGCTTACGATGCGGGCTGCCGGCGCTTCGACGCCGCGATCGGCGGACTGGGCGGGTGCCCTTTCGCGCAGGATGATCTCATCGGTAACATCCCGACCGAGGAAGTCGTGCGCTCGCTGTCCGAGCGGGCGGTGAAGTTGCCGATCGCAGCCGGGCTCGAAACACTGACGCGCCTTTCGGCAACAATCAGCGACGAGTTCGGGAAGGCGTAGAGCTGGGCTTTGGCGATGCGGGCTTGCTTTTTGGGGAGGCGGTCGGAACCGGACTCGCGACGTTCTCCGGCTGCCAGCGACCGAGATTGTTGCCGGCATTGATCGGGACCCACGAGAAGTGTCTGCCATTCACGATTCGGCGCTGGGGACCCGATGGTCGCCTAACGAACGTTGACTCCCAGTTGGTCATAGTCGGTCCCTGCGGGGCGACGGCGGCCGGGCGCGGGCTGGGTTGGGGTCGAGTGGGAACCAGCGGGGGCTTGGGCGCGAGGGGTTCTTTGGCTCTGCGCGACGCTGGGCGCGGGCGCTGAACTCCGCGCGAGCGTCGGTTTGACCTGCGGCGTGTTCTCCGTGGGTCGGCGATGGCCGCGGCACATAAACGATGCCGCCACGGGCAGTGACCTGGCCGCGGATGCCGGCTGGGTTGCGCACCATGGCCTCCATCGCGACCGCTACGCCGGGGCGAATGGTGGCCTCACCCACCGGTTTTGCGCCCGCCAGGGCGAGGAAGAACCGCGCGGAACTGGGCGGCGTATTCGGCATGGTGCGAACTTCGACGGTGTATACGCCCGGCTCGAGCGGGCCGGTCTCAAAGCGGCCCTTCGTGTTCGTGACACCGCGGAAGACAACCGCGTTGCCTTTCTTGGTCAAGACTTCCAACCCAGGCACTGGATTTGCCGCCGAAGCCACTGAGGCCGCGAGCAGGATGGCGGCGCCAGAAATCAAACGCAGAAACGAGTTCATCATAAAATTCAAAATCAAACTTGCACCACCCCAGTGTGGAAACGCGCCCTCGGCATCGGACGCGAGACATAGCTCAGCAAGCGCGTGAGCACATCGCGGGTGTCGTGCGGTTGAATCACCGCGTCGACCCAACCGCGCGCGGCGCCGTAGCGGATGTCGGTTTGCTCTTCGTAGCTCTTCTTCACCGTGGCGCGGAGTTCTTCGAGTTCCTCGGGCGTGGACTTTTTGTCGCCGCGATCACGTGCGCGAGCGAGCACGCTGAAGACGGTATCGGAGGCCTGCGCGGCGCCCATCACCGCGTAACGCGAGTGCGGCCAGGCGAGGATGAAACGCGGATCGTAGGCCTTGCCGCAGAGCGCGTAGTTGCCGGCGCCAAACGAGCCGCCGACCACGACCGTGATCTTCGGCACGGTGGAATTGCTGACAGCGTTCACGAGCTTCGCGCCGCTGCGGATGATGCCGCTTTGCTCCGCGTCGCGACCGACCATGAAGCCGGTGACGTCCTGGAAGAAAATGATCGGCAGACCGGTCTGGTTGCAGTCCATGATGAAGCGCGCGGCCTTGTCGGCGCTGTCGGCGTAAATCACGCCGCCCATCTGGATGCCTTCCTTCTTCGTGCGGACCTGCTGGCGTTGACTCGCCACGATGCCGACCGGGCGACCGCTGATGCGCGCGTAGGCGGTGACGAGCGTCTTGCCGTAGTCGGCCTTGTATTCATCGAGGGAATCGGCATCGATGATCGAGGCGAGCAGATCGCGCGCATCGTAGGGCTTGTGGCCGTCGAGGCTGATGACGTCGTAAACGGCGTCCGGCGATTTCGCGGCCTTGAATTTTTCCGGCTTCGAGCGCGTGCTTCGCGGCCTCGGCTTCGGGCAGCAAAGCGACGAGCGAGCGAATGCGCTTGATGCAGGCAGGATCGTCCTTTTCGTAGAAGTCGACCGTGCCGCTGATCTCGGCGTGCATCTTCGCGCCGCCCAGCTCCTCCTGGTCCACCTCCTGTCCGATGGCGGCTTTCACGAGCGACGGGCCGGCGAGGTAGAGGCCGCTGCCTTCGGTCATGAGAATCTTGTCGCAGAGCACCGGCAGATACGCGCCGCCGGCGACGCAGTTGCCCATGATGGCGGCGAACTGCGGAATGCCGGCGGCGGAGATGACGGAGTTGTTGCGGAAGATGCGACCGAAGTCGTCTTCGTCGGGGAAAATCTCGTCCTGCATCGGCAGGAAGACGCCGGCGGAATCGACCAGGTAAATGATCGGCAGATTGTTTTCGAAAGCGATGCGCTGGGCGCGGATGAGCTTCTTCGCGGTCGCGGGAAAGAACGCACCGGCTTTGACGGTGGCGTCGTTCGCGATGATCAAGCACGGCACGCCCGCAACGTTGCCGATGCCGGCGACGGAACCGGCGGCGGGAATTTTGCCCCACTCCGATACATTTTGTAGGCGGCCCAGAGCCCGATTTCGAAGAACGGCGCATCTTTATCGAGCAGCTGCGCGATGCGTTCGCGCGCGAAGAGGCGACCGAGCTTATGCTGTCGGTCCTGGCCCGCTTTGCCGCCGCCCTCCCGCAGGACGGCCTCCTCCTCCGCGAAAGCATCGCAATGCGCGCGGAGTGGATTGGCAGCGGAAGACGAGCGGGCCATGAGGGAAGACCGGTAAGCTGCGCGAGCGGTGGAAGCAAACGTCCGGACGCTTGCTAGTAAACGTCGTGCTCGTCCGCGGAATAATCGGACTCGCCGCGAATGGTGCGCAGTCGGTTACGGCTGCCACGCTCGGACTCGGGGCGGTTGAGCCGCTCCAACGCGATCCGGACGAGCAACGGAACCGCCGCGAGCGCGCCGACGGCGACGAGCGCGATCGCGGTGGCCTGGCGGACCGGGCTCTTGATTTTATCGGCGACCAACATGCCCACTCCGAGGCCGAGCGCGGTTCGGGTCAGGACGAGCAAACCGTCGAGCGGGAGCTGCTCGTTGCTTTTCGGAATGGATATCGAGAGGGACATCGCCTATCCTTATACGTTTCGTTTCCGAAAAAGAAACGGGAAATCTCGCGCAGCCGCGTGATCGGGTTCGCACGAGCGATTTCCTTACCAAATGTCGCGACCCATTTACGCTTTGATTCTGGCCGGGGGCAGCGGCGAACGTTTCTGGCCCGTGAGTCGGCGGTCGCGGCCGAAGCAACTGCTGAAGCTGATTTCGAAGCAAACGCTTGCTCGAGGACACCGTGCAGCGCCTCGACGGCATGGTGCCGCCGGAGCGGATTCTGATTTTGACCAACGTCGATCAGGAGGCGGCCGTGCGTGCGTTGCTTCCGAGATTTCCCGCGGAGAATATCGTGGCCGAACCGGCAAAACGCGATACCGCGGCAGCGGTGGCGCTGGGCGCGGGCTGGGTGGCGGCGCGCGATCATCTGGCGACGATGGTGGTGTTGCCGGCGGATCACGTGATCAAGGACACGGCCGCTTTCCAAAGCACGCTCGCGACCGCGGCCGACGCCGCGCAGGAAGCGGGCGCGCTGGTCACGATCGGCATCAAGCCCACGTGGGCGTGTCCGGGCTTCGGTTACATCGAGCAGGGCAAGCCGTGGCGGGACTCGGTCCATCACGTGGTTCGCTTCCGCGAAAAGCCGAACGCCGAGCTGGCGGAATCGTTTGTCCGCAAAGGCAACTTTCGCTGGAACGCGGGGATGTTCGTCTGGGCGGTTTCGACGGTGCTGAGCGAGTTCAATCGGCACGCGCCGGAACTGGCGAACTTCATCGCGCAGCTTTCGGTGCCGAAGATGTTCGACCCGACGTTGCAGACGAAGTTCGCGGCATTTGCCGAAGATTTCCTTCGATTACGCGATCATGGAAAAGGCGGACCGCGTGCTCATGGTGGAGGCTGCGATTCGATTGGGACGACGTCGGCAGCTGGCAGGCGGTGGCGTCTTATTTCACCAACGACGACGAGGGCAACGCGTCCAATGGCGATCTGACGGCGATCGATTCGACCAACAACATCGTCTTCGACCAGGACGGAACGAAGGTCGCGCTGCTCGGCGTGCACAACTTGATCGTCGTTCGGACGGGCGACGCGTTGCTCGTGTGCCACCGGCACCAGGCGGAGAAGATCAAGGGTCTGATCGGCAAAATGCCGGAGGAATTGCAATGAGCGAAATGGCCATCGTCCAGCGGGTCCTGGGCGTCGATTTTGGCGGGCGCGCATCGGTGTCGCGATTTCCGACGAGTTGGGAATGCTGGCGCACCCCTGCGAAACGATTCCCGCCCAACAATCGCGGCCGCAGCGAAGCGTGTCGGCGGAGATCGCCCGAGAGAGAAGAATGTTTCGCGGGTCGTCATTGGTCTGCCGCGACACATGAATGGCGAGTTCGGCGAAGCCGCCAAGGAAGCGAACGCCTTTGCCGACAAACTGCGGCCGCTCCTGGCGTGCCCCATCATGATGTGGGACGAGCGCCTAACGACCACCGCCGCCAACCGCGCCCTGCGCGACGCGGGGAAGAAAACGAAAGCATACGCGCGGCTTCGTCGATCAGGTCGCGGCGCAGATGATTCTGCAAGGTTATCTCGACAGCGTGGCCGGTCGCCTCGATGGGCAACCGACTTAAACTCGTCGTCGCCTACGATGGCGCGCCTTTCGCCGGCTGGCAGAGCCAGAAGAACGGCGAGGCGGTGCAGGATCATTTGGAGCGCGCTTTCGCCGCCGTCACCGGCGCGCGCTTGCGCGTCCACGGCGCGGGGCGGACGGATGCTGGCGTGCACGCGCTCGCCCAAACCGCGCACGTCGATTTGCCGGATCGCTCGTTAGCCGCGGCGCAGTGGCCGGCGGCTTTGAATGCGTCGCTCGTCCCCGCCATTCGTGTTCTGCGCTGCGCCTACGTATCGGCTAATTTTCACGCGCGCTTCTCGGCCAAAGGAAAACTTTATCGCTACCGCATTTGGAACGACCGCATTCTTCCACCGCTCGAAGTCGGACGCGCCTGGCACGTCGCGACGCCGCTGGATTTCGCGATCATGGCCCAGGAAGCCGCAGGCGTTCGTGGGGCGGCACGATTTTGCCTCCTTCGCCGCGAATCGCGGAAAGCCGGAGCACGACACCGTGCGCACGATGAAGGCGGTGCGGCTGCGTCGACGCGGACGTTGCCTCACGATCGAGGTCGAGGGCGATGGCTTTCTCTACAAGATGGTGCGCCTGATGGTGGGTGCGCTCGTGCGCGTCGGGCGCGATCCGAGCGCCGCGGGCGAAATCCGCGCGCTTGCGGCAGCCGGCGCGTGCCTTCCCCGCCGCGCGATTCGTCGCCCCGGCGGAGGGTCTCATTCTCGTGCGCGTGCGGTACTAGAGTTTCTGGCTTTTAGGAGCCGAGCAGGTGGCAGAGGACTTGCTTTGTGGAAATTATAATGCCCGCCGCCGCATCTCCTCCCAAATCTTCGTCCGCGGCTTCCCAGCACTCCGCCCTACGCCGGGGCTGGGCGTGGCTCTTCAGTCAAAGACATTTCCACGTCAAGCTCCTCTCCGGCACGGCCGCCGGCGTGGTTGTCATCATTTTCCTGGCCGCCATTTTCCTTCTCGTCACCTTACCGTACCTATCGCCAGGAAGCTCTGCGCGCGCACACCACCGAGGTCTTGCGCCTCGCCAGCGCGATCGAAAACGACCTCGCCGCGCTGGAAACCAGCCAACGCGGTTATCTCCTCACGGGCAAATCCTCCTACGCGGAGGCCTTCGACCGCCGCCAGGGCGCGCTCAAGGCAGCGAATCGAGGCCGTGACCGATTTGATTCTGGAGAGCCCCATCCAACGCAAACGCGTGATGCGGCTGCAGGAGCTGGTCAGACTCCTGGCTCGTGCAGGTGGCCGATCCGACCATGAGACCGGCTCCGCGCCCGGACGGCGACCGGCACCCCGGCTGCGCCGCTCTGGCGACTCCGTTTTGAACGGCGGGCGCGAGCATTCTCCGCGCCCTCCAAACGAGGAGCAGATCGTGCAGAACCAGCGGATGCGGGATCAGGAGTGGGCCGTGCAATCAATGCAGATTCTCGACCTGCTCCCGAAGCTCGAACGCTCCGTCATGGAGATGGAAAAAGAAAAACGCGGTTACCTGCTGACCGGCGACGCCAATTATGCGGACGCGCTACAAGCGCGCTATGGCCGCCTTCTCCAACTATCGCGGTTATCTTTCGATCCTCGTGGCGCAAACTCCTGAGCAGGCCGCGCTTTTGAGCGAAATCCGCGCCGGACTGGAGAAATGGGTCGCTATCTCTTCCGCCCCGGAGATGGAGGCCAAGCGAGCCGGACGCGACCTGCCAACGTCGGCGATCCCGAGAAATGGCGAAAAACTGATGAGCCGAGATCCAGCAGAAAGATCGCCACCTTCCAGCAGAAGCGAAATCGACGTCTACGAAGCGCGCGCCCTCTCCGCGCAGACGTCAGCGCGTCATCAAGACCAGCGCCCTCGGGCTACTCTGCCTTCTCGCCGTCGGTCTCCTCGTCGTCTCGAATACCTACAGCTTCGTCCTCGTGCGCCGGCAGCTCGCCAAACTCGACGGCGTCGGAAACGTCGCATCAAGTCGATCATCCAGAACATCCTCGATGGCATGATCACGGTCGACGAAAAGGGCGTCATTTGTTCCATGAACCCGGCCGCGGAGAAGATGTTCGGCTGCATCGGACAACGAGATGATCGGGCACAAATTCACCAAGCTGGTGCCGCAACGTCCTACGACGCACGAGCCCGACGCCATTCCCGTCCACTGCGAGTGGGAATGATCTCGCGCAGCCGCACCGGCGGCACCGCCATCGCCGTGGGCGCACCCGCCGTCAGGCCACTTTCCCGATCGAAATTTCCCTCAGCGAAATGATCGTGGACGGCAATCGGCTCTACGTCGCCATGGTGCGCGATGTGACCGAGCGGAAGCGTTTCGAGACCGAAATCGCCGCGGAGAAGGAAAGCCTCGCCGTCACCCTCGGTTCCATCGGCGACGGCGTTATCACCACCGATGTCCAGGGCAAGATCATCATGATCAACAACGCCGGCGAGACACTCACCGGCTGGGAATCGAAAGAGGCCATCGGGCAGCCACTCAAGACCGTCTTTAACGTCGCGATCGATCTCGCCGCCCAGGCACGCGCCCAGAAGAGCGGCTATCGCAACGAAGCGCACTCCATCCTCCTCAGCCTGCCCGAACACGCCACCTTGATCGCGAGAACGGCGACGAGCACGTCGTCGAGCAGGTCGCCTCCCCCATTCGCGACAGCAAGAACGAAGTCGTCGGCGTCGTTCTCGTCTTCCGCGACATCACCGAACGGCAGCGCAATGAAGCCGAACGCCGCAAAGCAGACACCCTCGAGCAGCTCGGCCTTCTGGCCGGCGGCATCGCGCACGATTTCAACAACCTCCTCACCGCCATCATCGGCAACATCTCCCTCGCCTCCCTCCTCCTGCCGCCAAACGATGAGATGGGCACGCGCCTGAACGACGCCAAGAACGCCAGTCTCCGCGCCCGCGATCTCGCACAACAGCTCCTCACCTTTGCCCGCGGCGGCGCGCCGATTAAAGAAGACCGCGTCAATCGGTCGCCTGATCCAGGACACGGTCAGCTTCTCGCTTCGCGGCACGCACAGCCGCAGCGAGTTCACCATCGGCGAAGATCTCTGGCCCGCCGAGATCGATCCCGGCCAGATCAGCCAGGTCGTCGGCAACCTCGTCGTCAACGCCGACCAGGCCATGCCCAACGGCGGCACGCTCCGCGTCAGTTGCGATAACTTCATCTACAACTCACGAGACCGTTCCGGCCATCCCCGATCTGCAACCCGGGCGAATACATCCGCATCAAGATCCGCGACGAAGGCGTCGGCATTCCCGAGGATTACCTCAAGCGCATCTTCGATCCGTACTTCACCACCAAAGCGAAAGGCAACGGCCTCGGTCTTGCCACCACCTACTCGATCATCAAGAATCACAACGGCCTCATCACGGTCGATTCGCAGATTCATTTCGGCTCCACCTTCACCCTGTATCTCCCGGCCTCCCGCCACAGGAAGTGCCGATCGAAGCACCGGTCGCGGCCGACACCCGTGATGCGCGGCACTGGCCGCATCCTGATCGTGGACGACGAAGAAGCCATCCGCGCCTTGGTCGAATTCACTCTCGATCGTCTCGGATACGAAGTCAGCGACACCGAGACCGCGCTCGACGGAGTCAATCTCTACCGCGAAAAACTCGAAGCCGGCGAGCGCTTCGATCTCGTCATCCTCGACCTCACCCTCCCCGGCGGCATGGGCGGCAAGGAAGCCCTCAAGCGCCTCATCGAGATCGATCCCACCGTCAACGCCATCGTTTCCAGCGGTTACGCCATGGATTCAACCATGAGCCGCTACCAGGATTTCGGGTTCCGCGGCGTCATCGCCAAGCCCTACGAAGCCGCCGAACTCGGCCGCATCGTGCACGAAACGATCGAAGCCGGTCGCGTGAATCTCGCCCCGGTTTACGACGGCGGCCGCCTCTCCTCCCGCGTCGCGTAACGGCTCGCCGCTAGCCCCTACGAATCCGTCTGGCGTAGTCGTGGCAGCAGCTGCTCCAGAATCGTCGCGACCGATTCCTCGACGCTTTGCTCGTGCCGTTCGCACGGTGATCTCGGCGTCGTTCCGGCGCTTCGTAGGGCGCATCGATGCCGGTGAACTCGCGGATCTTCCCGGCGCGCGCCTTTTTGTAGAGATCCTTCGGGTCGCGCGCTTCGCAGACCTGCGAGCGGCGCATCGACGAAGACTTCGATGAAGTCGGCCTTCGATTCGAGCGCAATCTCGCGCGCGCGGCTGCGATCGGCGCGGTAAGGTGAAATGAAGGCGGTGATCGCAACCGCGCCGCTGTCCGCGAGCAGCTTCGCCACTTCGCTGACACGGCGGATGTTTTCCTCGCGATCGTCGGGCGAGAAACCGAGATTGGAATTGAGGCCGTGGCGGATGTTGTCGCCGTCGAGCACGTAGGTGTGCATGCCGCGGGCGAAAAGCTCGCCTTCGAGCGCCTGCGCGATGGTGGATTTGCCCGCGCCGGAAAGACCGGTTAGCCAGACGACCGCGCCGCGGTGGCCGTTTTGCTGGGCACGCTTCTGCGCCGTGATCCTGCCTTCGCTCCAGAAGATGTTCTTGCTCTTGACCTCACCTCGGTTGGTGTAGATGCCACCGAAGACGATCCCGCCACCGGAGATTTTCCCGTCGAGCACGACGACGAACCGCCCAGCGTGGGCACACGGCTATGATTGTCGAAAACGAGCGGGGCGCGCGATTGCAGCGTGACGCGTCCGACTTGGTTGCGCGCGACTTCCGGCGTGTTCGCGCGGTGGTCACGGCGAGGCGTGGAGGAGTCCATCACTTGCTCGATGCTCACGAGCTGGCAATTCACTTCCTGCGTGCCGAGGCGCACGCATGCATTGCGCGTCCGTACGCAGCGGGCTTCTCAGCGATCCAGAAGATATCGGCGCGAAAACGGTTGGCCTGGATCGGCGTTTCCTGCAGGTGCGAGGCGACGTAGCCGCGCTCGACAAAAATTTGTTCCTGCAAGGTGATGCCGACCGAGTCGCCCGCGATCGCTTCTGGCGCGCGCGGCGCGCTCCACGATTCGATGCTGGCGACGACCGAGGTTTTGTTCGCGGGCGAAAAGACCAGTTCATCCCCCACCCGCAAGCGTGCCGCTCTCGATGCGTCCGGCGATGATGCGGCGTTCGTCGAAGCGGTAAATATCCTGCACGCAAAGGCGGAGCGGTTGCTCCACGGGCGCGCAGTCGCCTTCGAGTTGGTCGAACGCTTTCGAGCAAGGTCGGGCCCTTGAACCAGTCCAATCGCGTCGCGCCACCGCGATGGGCGACGTTTGCACCCGCGCGCGCCGAGGCCGGAACGAAGAGCGCGCGCTTCCAGGTCGAGCGATTGCGAGAAACGCGCGGTATTCGCGCTCGATCTCGCCGAACGACGTCTCGCGCGTATCCGACCAAATCCATTTTGTTCACCACCACCACGATTTGCCGAATCCCGAGCAGGCTGAGCAAATAAGCGTGGCGACGGCTCTGCTCGCGCACGCCTTCGTTCGCCGCCACCACCAGGATGGCCGCGTCCGCGTTGGCCGCGCCGGTGATCATGTTCTTGAGGAACTCCTTGTGCCCCGGCGCGTCGATGATGACGTACTGCCGACGCGCGGTGCGAAACGGAATCTGCGTGGTGTCGATCGTGATGTTTTGCTCCTGTTCCTCGAGCAGCGCGTCGAGCAGGAACGCGTATTCGAATTCCATCCCCTCCGCCGCGCAGGCCTGTTGAATGGCCGCGAGTTTCCCTTCCGGCAGTGATTCGGTGTCGTGCAAGATCCGGCCGATGAGCGTGGACTTCCCGTGGTCCACATGACCGACGAAAACGACCTTTAAGCGCGGCGCTTCCGCGCTCACATGAAACCCTTTCGCGCGCAGCTTTTGCATCGCGTTTCGCTCGTGATGATCCTGCGCGCGGCCGGCCCGTTCGCTCGTTTTGCGTGGCGTCGAGTTCGGCGATGATGTCTTCGATCGTGGCTGCGTTGCTCGCGACTGGCTTCGTGATCGGCATGCAACCCAGCGATCGATAACGCTGCCCATTCCGCGCGAAATACATCTGCGGAATCGGAATCTGCTCGCGCTGGATGTAGCGCCAGATGTCGGCCTCGGTCCAATCGAGCAAGCGGCTGCACGCGCACGTGTTCGCCCGGTCCGCCGGCGCTCGCGAATTGTCCCCAAAATTCCGGCGGCTGATCCTTGTAGGACCATTCTGATTGCGCGTTGCGCGGCGAGAAGTAGCGCTCCTTCGCGCGCGTCGCATCTTCATCGCGGCGGATGCCGGTGATGAGCGCGTCGAACTTGTGTTCCGCCAACACTTGCTGCAGCGCGACGCTCTTCAGCTCGTGCGTCACCGTCACGGGGTCGTGCGTCTCGTAGCCGATGCCGCGCGCGCGCGCCTCTTCGTTGATCTTCACGATCAGGTTCAACTTGTAATGCGCCGTCGCCCAGTCGCGAAATTCGAGCATCTCGGGGAACTCGTAGGTGGTGTCGATGTGCAGCACCGGAAACGGAATCTTGCCGAAGAACGACTTGAGCGAGAGCCAGATGAGGACGTTCGAGTCCTTCCCCATCGACCACGGCATGGCGATGTTCTTGAAGGAGTGAAACGCCTCGCGAAAAATGTAGATGCTCTGGTTCTCCAGCTGGTCCAGATGCGTGCGGTCTGCCATGCGGTCTCCACTTAAGGCCTAAATCCTAAAACTTAAAGCTCCGCACCTTGCAGAGCCCGACGCCGAACTTTAGTGTGCGCCATGCCGGAAACCGTCCCCGCCGCCTACGATTCGAAGATCGAAGGCAACGTCATCATCACCCGGGTGGACGCGGCCATGAACTGGATGCGGAAGAATTCGCTCTGGCCCATGCCGATGGGGCTGGCGTGCTGCGCGATCGAGTTAATGGCGACGGCCTCCTCGCGTTTCGACATCTCGCGCTTCGGCGCGGAGGTGATGCGCTTCTCGCCGCGGCAATGCGACGTCATGATCGTCGCCGGCACCGTGACCTATAAAATGGCGCTGGCGGTGAAGCGGATTTACGAACAGATGCCCGAGCCAAAGTGGGTCATCGCCATGGGCGCCTGCGCTTCCACCGGCGGGATGTATCGCTCCTACGCCGTGCTGCAGGGCATCGATCAATTGCTGCCGGTGGACGTTTACGTTTCCGGTTGCCCGCCGCGGCCCGAAGCGTTGATCGAGGGCTTGATGAAGCTGCAGGAAAAGATCACGGGCGAGCATTCCTTCCTCGATCAAAAACGCGAGCTCTTTAAAGAACGCGAAACCGCGACTCGCATGACCGGCCAGGAACTTCTCGCCTCTCTCGGACGCCTCTTCGGCGAGAAGATCAAGGATCGCTCCACCTTTCGGGGCGAAACCACCTTCACGATTGCGCGCGAAGACCTCCGCGAGGTGGCAACGTTTTGCCGCGACGAGCTGTCTTTCGATTATCTGCTCGATATCTCGAGCGTCGATAATTTCGGCGAAGAGCCGCGCTTCGAAGTCGTCTACGAACTTTACTCGATGACGCTGGCGATCCACTTGCGCCTGAAGCTGGCTGTCTCCGAGGACGATCCGACGGTCGAAACCGTTTCCGACATCTGGCCGACCGCGAATTGGCACGAGCGCGAAATTTTCGACATGATGGGCCTGCGCTTTAACAATCATCCAGATCTTCGCCGCATCCTGATGTGGGACGGCTATCCCTATTTCCCGCTCCGCAAAGAATTCCCGCTCGAAGGCCTGCCCAGCGACATGCCCGACGTGGCTTTCACCGGGGTCGCGCCGCTGGAAGGCGGCCCGTTCGTCACCCTTCCCAGCACGGCGACGACGAAAGACCGCGAACCGCGCGCCCGCCGCCCGATCGCCGAGTAGCAATCACACGAGGGCTCGAGCGAGGAGGCGGCCCATATCAGCCGCAGCCACCTTCCCGACGGCGAGAACGTCTTCGTGGCGCAATGGCTCGTCGCTGATTCCGGCTGCCCAATTCGTGAGGCAGGAGAACCCGGCGACCTCGAGGCCAAGCGCGCGCGCCTGTATTGTTTCGAGGACGGTGGACATGCCAATCGCGTCGGCCCCGAGCGTGCGCAGCATGCGCACTTCGGCGGCGGTTTCGTACTGCGGACCGAGAAGGCCGGCGTAGACGCCCTCGTGCAAGGCGATGCCAGTCGCGGCGGCGGCACGTGCGAAGACGCCGCGCCACGCAGGCGAGTAGGCATTGGTCATGTCGGTAAACTGGGCGCGCCCACCAAGGGCGACGTAGCCCGTGAGATTCAAGTGATCGCGCAACATCATCCACGAACCGGGGGCGAAATCCGGGTTCGCGGTGCCAGCGGCGTTGGTCAGGACGATGCGCTTGATGCCGGCTTCCGCGAGCAGGCGGATGCCGGCGGTGACTTCGTGGGCGGAACGTCCTTCGTAAAGATGGACGCGGCCTTTGGCGAAAAGAAGCCGCGTGCCGTTTATCTCGCCGGCTGCGAACTCGCCGCGTGGCCCGGAACGGTAGTTTGCGGAAGCCGAGCGAAATCGTGATATGGAATTCGCTCGTGCACGGCCGCGTTTTCCAAAAGGAATTCAAGGCCCGAGCCGAGCACGATCGCCGTTTCGGCACGCCATCCGCGCAAACGTTCCAGCGCGGCCTCACTCACAAGAATCAGGCCGCGGAGATCGGCGGCGCGGTTTCGGGTTTTTGCGTCGCCGCCATCACGTCGGGGCGAAGGCCGTCTTCGCGGGGCAGGCTGGTTTTTGTTTCCTGCTTCGGATAGGCGATGCGCGTGTGCAGCATCGTCATGAGGGTGAAACGGAAACGCTCCGCGATGACGCGCAACTCGGAGAGCGTGAGATCGGATTCGTCGAGCTGGCGGTCGGCGATGCGTTGCGCGATCAGATCCGTGACCAACTGTTCGATTTTTTGCGGGGTCGGTTTTTCGATGCTGCGCGAGGCGCTTTCCACCATGTCGGCGAGGCTGACGATGGCGCTCTCCTTGGTTTGCGGCTTGGGACCGGCGTAGCGGAAGCTTTCCTCTTTCACTTCCGGCACATCTTCCTCGCGCAATTTCATGATCTTGCCGCCGGCGCGGGCGTCTTCCTGTTGCTGCAAGGCGCGCTTGTAGAAATAATAGACGAGCGAGGTGCCGTGGTGCTCCTGGATGATGTCGACGATGCGGCGATTCAGGTTGTGCTTGAGCGCGAGGTCCACGCCTTCCTTGACGTGCGCGATGATGATGAGCGCGCTCATGGTCGGCGCGAGATCGTCGTGCGGGTTGCGCTCGAAGTTCATGTTCTCGGTGAAGTAATCGGGTTTCACGAGCTTGCCGACATCGTGGAAATAGGCGCAGACGCGGCAGAGCGTGCCGTTGGCGCCGATCGCTTCGGCGGCGGCTTCGGCCAGGTTCGCGACCACGAGACTGTGGTGGTAGGTGCCGGGCGCTTCGATGGTCATGCGCTTGAGCAACGGATGATTGAGATCGGACGCTTCCAGCCAGGAGATGTCGGTGGTGATGCGAAAGAGATGTTCGAGCATCGGAAGGATGCCCCCGACGATGGTGGCGGTGACGATGCCGTTGCCAATCGCGAGCGCGCTTTGCAAGGCGAGCGATTGCCAGTCGTTCGCGCCCGGGCTGAGGAGATCGATCGGCCCGATGACGCCAAATGCGAGCGAGAGGAGCCACAAGGCGACGCCCACGCCGAAACCAGCCCGAATCAAACGGCTGCGCCGCCGCACTTGCAAGGTGAGAAAGACGGCGGTGAAGCCGCTGATCAAGGCGCAAACCAGCAATGGCGCATCAAACTCGCCGAAGAGCATCCGGGTCCAGAGGCTAACGAAGATAGCAGCGTAAAGGCCGTGATTCCGCCCCAGTAAAACGCTCAACACGAGCGGCGCAAAAGCGTAGGGCGCGAGCAGCGCTGCAGTTTCCGGCTTCAACCAACTGACGGTGCCGCTCTGGCAAAGAAGCAGGATGAGCTTCGTCATGGCGAGCTGCACGAACATGACGCTGAAGACAAGCAGCAGCCGCGAGCCCCGCACGAAAGTGGCCGGCTGGTTGATCCAAAGTTGAGTGACGGCCGCCGCGAAGAAGAGCGTCGCGACGAGGAAACTCTTCGTCGGCTCCGGTTGGTCGCCGCTGAAAATAAGCAGCGCCAGGCCGGCAACGAAGCCGGCAAAGATGATGCCTTTGAAATAGGCGGCGTACTCGACCCGGTCGATCAACTCGTTCGAGCCGCGGCGGCGTCGGGTCTTGCCCGAGGCCAGGCCCCGCTTCACGAGGCGGTTCCGTTTTAAGAAATCAAACATGCGAGGCTACTTGCGCTGGGACCCGGCGGCATTGGCCGGGGAGCGATGTAGTTGATACGCGTTTATGATCGCGCGGACAAGCTCGTGTCGCACCACGTCGCGCTCGTTGAAATAGACGGTGGCGATGCCGGGAACGGTTTTCAGCGCCTGCAACGCTTCCACCAGCCCGGAGCGCTTGTTCGAGGGCAGATCGATTTGCGTCACGTCGCCGGTGACGACAAGCTTCGAATTTTGCCCAATGCGCGTCAGCAACATGAACATCTGTTCCGTGGTCGTGTTCTGCGCTTCGTCCAGAATAACGAAAGCGTTACTGAGCGTGCGACCCCGCATGTAGGCCAGCGGCGCCACCTCGATCGTCTGCCGCGCGACCAACCGCTCGATTTCCTCTGGCTCCAGCATGTCGCGCAAAGCGTCATAAAGCGGACGCAGATACGGCGTGATCTTCTCCTGCAGATCGCCCGGGAGGAAACCGAGCGCCTCTCCCGCTTCCACCGCCGGCCGTGTGAGCACGATACGACTGACCTGCTCTTTTTTCAGGGCCGCCACTGCCATGGCGACAGCGAGATAAGTCTTGCCCGTCCCGGCGGGTCCGATCCCGAAGACGATGTCGTGTTTTTGAATCGCCTCCACATATTGCCGCTGGCCGACAGTGCGGGTGACGATGGGTGGCTTGCGCGCGGAGGTGGCAATCTTCACGTCCACCGCATCGGTGAGATCACCTGGTCGCGCGGCGCTGACGGAATCGAGCGCGTAACTGAATTCGTGTTTGTGAATATCGACGCCTTTCTGTCGGACCTTTTCGAGTTGCTCGAAGACGCGCTCGGCCCGCTCGACTTGCTCCGGTTCGCCCTCCAGCTTCAACCAGCCCTCCCGGGTGGTCACGCGCACGCCGAGCCGTTCCTCGAGCGTCTTGAGAAGTTTGAGGTCGTTCGCGTAGAGCGCCTGCAACGAACGCGCGCTCTCGAATTGCAAGGTGCGAGATTCGGTCATCAGCCGCCTACAAGAGGCTCGGCAAGAACAATCACAGATGGTCAGGCGATCAGGCAAACCGGCACGGGAGAAGTTAACGGAAGCCGTAGACGAGCGCCCAATGGGTGCGATCTTCCGGCGATTCCTCGATTGTGACGATGATAAAGTAGCTGCCCGTGCTCTGCGGAATCACATGCGCGGCGGCAAATTGGCCCTTCTGCCAGCTATCCGGCTGCTCCACGAGTTTCCCTTCGGCGTCATAGATGTGGACGGACAGCGACCGCTTTCTCGACCTCCGTGCCGAGCCAGAACCAGTATTCGTTGCCTTTGAACAACTGCTGCTTGACGGCCTTTTTCTCGCCGGTGCCGAGGTCGCCGCCCCAATAATCCTCGCGTACCTGGAAGCCGTCCTTTACGTACGGCTCGGCCGCCTGCGAGCGCGAACGATTGCGCGTCATCCACCGAACCGTACGGCGGGCTGGCTCAGCGTGAAGAGCAGCGCCAAAAGGCAGGCGCCTCGCAAAACGTGGATTAATGAAAGCGTGCATGCGTCGGCTATTTCTTTGTGATCGCGCTCATCGAGTCGGCGTGGTGATTTCGTTGATCCGCTTGACCGAATTCGGCAGAAATGGGCGTGGTCCCGACATCGATCAAAGGCTGCACTTCCTTCAGCGCCGTCTGGATATCCTGTAGCAGCTTCATGTTAAACTCGGGCATCGCCTGCAGCCGGTCCTGGAAATACACCAGTAGATCCGGCTGATGGAGCAACTCCGCGCCATCCGGCGAGAAGCGTTTGCTCACCACGGCTGTCAGCACATCCGTGCCGCGCAGCCAGCCGCCGAGGCTGACCAATTGCGAAAGCTTCTCGTCGTGCACCTCGTTCATCGCCTGCTGCACGCTGTTCTGGGTGCGATCCAGTTCCTGGCGAACGCTCACCCAATTGCGCTTGTCGGCCGCTTCGGTGATCGCCTTGGCATGCGGGGTGATCGAATTCCCCACCCCGATCCCCTTCGCGAGGCTGAGCACCCGCTGGCCGATGTCCTTCACCGCCGGGCGCATCCTCCGCCTGCACGGCGATGAAACCATCGGCGATGACCGTGCCGAGGAGGAGCGCGATGCGCGGGCGCTCGGTGAAATTGCTCCCCTTGTCCGTGCGGACATGTTCCTTCCAGTTCACGCCGCCGAGTTTGTTCAGCGCGCCAAAAACTTCGTTAGGCAGCGGCACCACGACGTTGTCCACCTGCTTGGACAGTTGCGAGACATCGATGCGTTTTGGAGCTTCCACGGCGGGCGCGGAAAGCGTAAGACCCAGCAGGCAAGTGAGGGTCGAGGTAAGGAAATTTAGATATCATCCGGGCTTTGGACTGTTGTTTTCGACTTCTATTCAGATTTGGTGGATTACACTAGGCAGAACTGTGAGCCGCACAAATCTGCCTCGCCCCCGCCATTTTGACACCCTTATTTCGAAATAAATCGACCCCGTGCGGGCATCCTCTTGGAATTCTTCCGCCACTTCGTTCGGCCGTCTTATGAAGTCCAGTCGTCTGCAAGAGATTCTCACTCGGGCGCGCACCAAGCGCATTCTCGTCATCGGCGACCTCATGCTGGATGAGTTCGTCTGGGGCAAGGTGGGCCGCATTTCTCCCGAAGCGCCAGTGCCCGTGGTGGAGGTAACGGGTGAAAGCTTCTATCCCGGCGGCGCCGCCAACGTGGCGCGTAACCTCCGCGGATTTTGCGCGCGCGCGTCGGTCATCGGCTTGCTCGGTTGCGATCGCGGCGGGCGGCAATTGCGGCAGTTGCTGGAAGACGACGCCATCGACACCACGGGCGCGGTCGAGGATGCGGATTTTCCGACCATCGTGAAAACACGAATCATCGCCCGCCAGCAACAGGTGGTGCGAGTCGACCGCGAGGAAATCCGCGCGCCCGAGGCCCGGGCAAATCGGCTGCGGTCGCGGAGACCTTGCGTGTCCGTCTTGCGGAGCTCGACGCCATCATCCTGGAAGATTACGGCAAGGGGTTTCTCAGCGCCGAATTGGTCACGCAAATTTCCGCGCTCGCGCACGACGCCGGCAAAATCGTCACGGTCGACCCGAATCCCCGCCACACCCTCACGTGGAAAAACGTCACCGCGATCAAGCCCAACCGCTCCGAAGCCTTCCTCGCCGCGGGGGTGCCGTGGAGCGATCCGGCCGACACGGTCATGGATGATCGGCCACTTCTCCAAGTCGGCGCCGCCCTGCTCGAAAAATGGGCGACCGAGCATCTTCTGATTACTCTGGGGGAGGACGGCATGATCCTGTTCGGTCGCGAAGGTGCGCCCCACCACATACCGACCAAAGCGCAGCAGGTCTTCGACGTCTCGGGCGCAGGCGATACCGCGATCGCGTTCTTCACTCTCGCCCTCACATGTGACGCAACCGCCGTGGAAGCGGCCGAGATCGCCAATCACGCCAGTGCCGTCGTCGTCGGCAAACTCGGCACCGCCACCGTGACCCCGCGAAGAACTTGCCGCCAGTTTCGATGACAACACGGCCTAGCGAGCCGGAGCAGGCCCACCCGGCCGTCTTCCTCGACCGGGACGGCACCCTCATGCGGGATGCCGATTACTGCGGCGATCCGGCGCAGGTCGAAGTTTACGCTGGCACGTCCGCGGCCTTGCAGCGTCTGAAAGAGGCGGGATTTCGCCTCGTTATCATCACCAACCAAAGCGGCATCGGGCGCGGCTATTTTGGCGAAACCGAATATCGCGCCGTCGCAGCAGAGGTGGAGCGGCAACTCGGCGCCGGCTTGATCGATGCCACCTATTTTTGCCCCGATCTCCCGGACAACGGTTCCGTGCGCCGTAAACCCGCGCCCGGCATGATTCTCGAAGCGCAGCGGGAGCACGCGATCGATCTCAACCGCTCGTTCATGATCGGCGACAAACCGATCGATGTGGAATGTGGACGCAATGCCGGCGTGCGGACCATTCTCGTGCACACGGGCAAAGCGAAAACGGCCGGCGCCGGCGGGGCCGATTGGGAAGCGCGCGATCTCACGGAAGCGGCCGGGATTATTCTTCGTCATGCGCGCTAAAGCTGTCGGTATCATTCCCGCGCGTTGGGGCTCGACGCGTTTTCCGGGGAAGCCATTACACGTGATCGCGGGCAAGCCGCTCCTGCGTCACGTTTGGGAACGCTGTCTGCGCGCACGCCGAGCTCGACCAAGTCATTATCGCGACCGACGATATGCGCATCGCGGAAGCGGTATTTGCCTGGGGAGCGGAAGTGGCATTGACGTCTTCGCGGCATCGCAGCGGGACGGATCGCGTGGCTGAGGTGATCGCGCACGCGCCAGAGTTCACGCACATCCTCAACATCCAGGGCGATGAGCCGCTGATCGATCCGAAACTAATCGACCGCCTCGTTCGGGAAATGCAGCGCGATACCACAGTTGAGATGATCACGGCCGCGCATCCGTTTGCAGAAGTGGGCGAGGTGGCATCGCCGCATCAAGTAAAGGTCGTTCTGAGCCGGGCCGGCGATGCGCTCTATTTCTCACGCGCGGCCATTCCCTTCGTCGGACAATTCCGACCGATCCGACACAATCCATCTGCGCCACCAGGGCATCTACGGTTACACGCGCGATTTGCTCCTGCGCTTCGTGCGCTGGAAACCGTCGCCGCTGGAACGCGCGGAATCGCTCGAACAATTGCGCGCACTGGAGAATGGCGTAAGAATTCGGGTGGTGGTGACGGAGCGGGGCTGGCCGGGGGTGGACACGCCGGCCGACGTGGAAACAGTTGCGCAGGAACTCGTTCGCGCAGCGCGCGCCGGCTCCCGTCGAAAACAAAAAAACGCGCGATGAAATATATCTTTATAACCGGTGGTGTGATCAGTTCGTTAGGCAAAGGCCTCGCCGCCGCTGCCCTCGGCACGCTCCTCGAACTCCGTGGCCTGCGCGTCGTTTTCCAGAAGTTCGATCCGTATCTCAACGTCGATCCCGGGACGATGAATCCGTTTCAGCACGGCGAAGTTTATGTCCTGAACGATGGCGCGGAAACCGATCTCGATCTCGGCCATTACGAGCGCTTCACCAACTGCATCCTCTCGCGCCACAACAATCTGACCAGCGGCCAGGTTTACGAAAGCGTGATCTTGAAGGAGCGGCGCGGCGATTATCTCGGCAAGACGGTGCAGGTGATTCCGCACGTGACCGATGAAATCAAGAACCGCATCCGCGAGGTTTCGGCCGAGAGCAAAGCCGACGTCCTCATCACGGAAATCGGCGGCACCACGGGCGACATCGAAGGGTTGCCCTTCCTGGAAGCGATTCGGCAATTCATTCTCGAAGCCGGCCCGCAGAACGTCATCAACATGCACGCCACGCTCGTGCCTTTCATCAAAGCCGCGGGCGAATTAAAGACGAAACCGACTCAGCAAAGCGTGGCCAAGTTGCGCGAGATCGGTTTGCAACCGCAGGTCTTGCTCTGTCGCACCGAGATGGCGCTCGACGCGGACACGCGGCAAAAACTTTCCATGTTTTGCAACGTCTCGCCCAAGGCGGTGATCGAGGCACAGGATGTGCAACACACCATCTACGAAGTGCCGCTCATGCTGCACGAAGAAGGGCTTGATGGGCTCGTCTGCGAACTGTTGCAGTTGGAAACGCCGCCGCCCGATTTGTCGGACTGGCGGAAATTTGTCGAGCGCATCGTCAGCCCGAGCAAGCGGGTCAAGATCGCGGTGGTCGGGAAATACATCGACCTGCAGGACGCTTATAAAAGCATCTACGAATCCCTCACCCATGCGGCCGCAAGCGAGGATTGCGGGATTGAGTTGAAACTGATCGATGCCGAGACGTTGCAGGATGGCGTCGATAGCCAGCTCAAGGACGTGGCTGGAGTTCTCATTCCCGGCGGTTTCGGCGAACGCGGTGTGGAGGGTAAAATCAAAGCCACTCAGTTCGCACGCGAAGAAAAGGTGCCATTTCTTGGGCTTTGCCTCGGCATGCAGGTAGCGACGATCGAGTTTGCACGCAACGTCTGCGGGATTGAAGAAGCGAACAGCACTGAGTTCGAAGAGAACGCAACCGAGCCGGTGATTTGCCTGCTCGACGAGCAACGCGACGTCCGCACGAAAGGTGCCAGCATGCGTTTGGGAACGTGGCCGACCAAGATCGCCAGCGGCACGTTGGCCGAAAAAATTTACGGGCACCCCGAGGTTCTCGAGCGCCACCGGCATCGTTACGAATTCAACATGGACTACCGCGAGCGCATGGGCGCCAAAG
Organism: uncultured Verrucomicrobiae bacterium; assembly: GCA_963769625.1. Classification (GTDB taxonomy): domain Bacteria; phylum Verrucomicrobiota; class Verrucomicrobiia; order Chthoniobacterales; family UBA10450; genus JACCTI01. The sequence continues at coordinate 197,489 of CAVYMO010000002.1, forward strand.
GTTTTACCATTTCCGGCACCTCGCCGGACGGCGCATTGGCGGAATTGATTGAACTAAAGGATCACCCCTACTTCATGGCGTGTCAGTATCACCCCGAGTTTCAGAGCAAGCCGAACCAGCCGCACCCATTGTTCAAGGGATTCGTGCAGGCTTGCCTCGCGCACGGAGCTTAGGCTCGCCAGCACAAGCGGCCGGTCTCCGCGTATCCCGCCTAGTTCGCTGCTTTTTTCTTCGCGGTCTTCTTTGCGCCGGTCGAGGTGGCGTTCGCTTTCTCGCGCGCGAGACGCTCCGTCTTTTTGCGGCGGGCGGCGCGTTTCTTTACGTTATCTCTGCCTTGGCTGTTTCCCATAGTCCCCCACCCTCACCGTGTTTCCGCTGTCGCCCAAGTTCTTTCGCATTCGTTCACGGCCCTTCGGCTTTCCTTCTTCGCGGCCGGCGAAGAAAACAGCAAGAATGGGAGGCGAAAGCTGCCCGCGCGGCAACGGATTTGACGCTCTCCAGCCCTCCACGAAGCTTGTTCTCCATGATCACCCTCCTCTCGCTTGTCCTCCTTGCCGCCTGGCCTTCGCAACTCACGGTCGCCGCGGCCGGAATGTCGGCCGAGAGCCCTGAACTCGTTTCCGGTTGCTGGCACGATCCGCAGAGTGGCTACTATTTGTACAAATCGGTGGATTGCGATGGCGCGCACACCAGCATCACGCTCACGAAGGATCGACGCATGGTGACCGAGTCCGGTTTCGAAGTGGCGCGCTTCGGGCGGAAACCGGAAGAGGGCGCCGGCGCGAAGATCGAGAATCGCGTGCTCGATCTCACCACAAAAAACGGCATCCGCATCGGGATGAGCCGCGAGGACGTGGTGGCCAAACTCGGGCAACCCGCGCGCACCGCCGTGCGCGGAGCGGACAAACAGTATTGGTGCGCCCTCTACAAGAAGGCGCAAATGGCGGACAAGGCCAATGGCCGCATTCTGCGCAACACCTATATCTTTAAGAACGGCAAGCTGATCGAGCTCGCCATCAATCTCGATTCCGTCCCAGGTTGCGGGGACGACTCCACCTCGGACGAGGGCTGGCCCTGGTCAAAATTTTAATCCCGGGGGACGCTCGCCTGTTTCTTGCTCTCTCTCAGGATGAATGTCCGGCCTGCGGCGGCGTCCAAACATCGATTCCTATGAAAAAACTACTCGTCCTCTGCCTTTCCACCATCCTCGTCCTCGCGACCAGCCATACCAGTCGGGCCGGTGAACAGGACTTCACCCTGGTCAACAGGACCCGGGGCAGAGATTCACGCCCTCTACGTTTCTCCTGCCGACCAAAATGAATGGGGCAACGATATCCTCGGGCAGGACACGCTGGCTGCGGGCGAGAGCGCTGAGATCGAATTTTCCCCGGCTGAGGAAGCCGAGAAATGGGACCTCCGGGTCGAGGATGCCGACGGGAATTCGATCGAGTGGAACGATCTCGACCTGATCGAAATTGCCAAAGTGACGCTGCACTTCAAAGACGGCAACGCCACCGCCGCCGTCGAGTAGCCGTCTCGTCAGCCCTCCGGTGCGGCCTTTAGCTCCGCGCCGGGGCGTTCTTCGCCATGGAATCTCCGATTCGAATTCTCGCGGTCGATAACGAACCGTCAGTTACCCTTTCTCTCCGTTTCGTTTTTTCGGATCCCCGTTACGAGTTGACCTGCGTCCAGAGCGGCCAGGCTGCGCTGGCTCAGCTGGACCCCCATCTTCCCCTGTTCGACATCATTCTTGTCGATGAGCGGATGCCGGGGCTTTCCGGCACGGAACTGGTCCGCGCGATTCGCCATCGCGGCATCGGAGGCAAGATCATTGCCCTTTCAGCGTTTCTCACCCCCGAAGTGCGGGAAACCTATCAATCTCTGGGCGTTGTCGCCATGTTCCGCAAGCCGTTTAACGTCCAGGAACTGCGCACCGCTGTGGATCGCTTCGCCCGGTAAGCGAATGGCGCCGGACTCGGCGTCGCTGTCTGCGTCTTGTGGCGGCGAATCAAGGCCCCCAAAGATCCGTAACTCCGGGGGCAAAATTCGGCCTCGGTGGGTGTCTACGGCAACTCTTGACCGCGCCCCCTCCTTTCTCATAAAAAGAGGCGTCCGCCGGCCGGTTGGCCGGACCGGACGACACAAACTCATTCCCCCTCTTATGAACCAGCAAATCCTCGCAATCGCCCTGATTGTTTTAATCGCCGGCCCGACCAGCATGTCTGGCCAGGAAGAAACCGCCCCCGCGCCCTCCACTTCCAGCGAAGCGACGAGCGCGGCCGTTCCGTTGCAAAAGACTGAAACGGAGGCCGACGGCATCTCCGCCGAATTGCTTTCGGTGCAACGCACGGAAGGCGACACGCTCACGATCAAGTTCAGATTCATCAACACGACCAAGGAAGAGATCGAGGTCAGCCAGGTGCTCACCAACTACAGCCCGAGCAACCTGGCGGAGATGATCTATTACATCGACGGCAAGAATAAGAAGAAATACTCCGTGTTGAAGGACGCCAGCAACGTCTCCGTCGCGAGCAAGATGTCGGGTCTGAAACTGGCGGGCGGCGGCGCCAAGGCGGGTTGGGCCAAACTCCCTGCCCCACCCGCCGACGTGACTTCGATCACGGTCATGTTCCCGGGCACCCCGCCCTTCGAAGCCGTGAAGGTGGCTCCATAGGTTCCTCCAGATGCGCGCGCGTGTTTGGTGCGGAGCCCTGCTCATCGTGACTTTGTTTGTCACCCGTGTGGTTGCTGCTGAGTCGATAGCGTCGCCTGCACTCGCTCTCGATTATCCCTCGTCGCCGTTGACGTATCCCATCGAGCCAATCAAAGGCGCCCCGGCCGAAATGCAGAACAAAGCCGTCGCCGTGGCGGGAGCCTCTTCAGCGCTCGATATGACCGAGACTGAGACCGAGATAAAAATCAGCCTTCTCGGCGACATCCTGTTCGATTTCGACAAGGCCGAGATCCGGAGCGCGGCCGAGCCGACTCTCACGGAGGTCGTTGCCGTCATCCAGAAGCATCCGAAAGCGAAGATCCTGATCGAAGGTCACACCGACGCCAAAGGCAAACCTTCCTACAACGCGAAGTTGTCGAAACGACGCGCCGCTTCCGTGAAGGCGTGGCTGGCTGGCAAGGCAGTCGCCGGGGGCAGGATGTCGACGAGCGGATGGGGTGCCGAGAAACCGGTGGCGGAAAACACGCAAGCGGATGGCTCAGATAATCCCGACGGCCGGCAAAAGAACCGGCGGGTCGAACTCACGATCAAAAAATAGATTACGGTTTCCTCTGTCGGCCAGACTCGCGCTTTTACCGTGCGCGAACACGGCGGCGCAGATGTTGTGACGCGGGGCGCTCCAGGGATGCAAGGTTGACGTGCCTCCCCATGGCCCTGACCCTGACTCAATGCCGCTGGAAGTGACTGTGGATGAAAGGAAACGCGTAGTAACGATCCGCGGCTGGGGTGACGTTAACGATCGCGACCTCGAGGCGGCGTGCGCGCACTGCCGTTCAGACCCGAAAGTGGATCCGAAGTTCACGCGCATGTGCGATCTCACGGCTGTAACCGGTGCGGAAATATCGGACGAGGCGCTGGAGAAGTGGGCGGCCGACCCGATCGCCAATCCCGCCGTGCGCCACGCGGTCATTTGCATCAACCCGGGCGCGGTCCAGCTGGCGATGGAATTCGCGGCACGGTCGAGACGTTATTTTCGCGAGGTTTCAGTCTTTCCCTCCCCGTCTGAGGCGGCGGTCTGGATGGCGGAATCTCGGGCCTAGCTTCCCCTGCGAGGAAACCTGCAATGCGGACTCCTAATGGGGTCCGGCGGCGGGCTCCATCGCTGGCGCGGAAGCGGCGGGCAGGCTGATGGTGAAGGTCGACCCAGCGTCCTCTGCGCTCGCGACGGAGAGATCGCCGCCCATGGCGCGGATGAGTTCGCGGCTGATGGCGAGGCCGAGGCCGACGCCGCGCTGGCGATGCTCGATGCGGTGGCGATCCACCTGCACGAAGGGCTCGAAAATGCGTTCGAGATTTCCTGCCGGAATCCCGAACCCGGTGTCGCGCACCGAAATGCGAGTGGACTGGGCGTCGCCGCTGCATTCGACCGTGATCTCGCCGCCGGCGGGGGTGAACTTGATCGCATTTGTGAGGAGGTTAAGGAGCACCTGCTGGAGGCGGTCGGCATTGCCACGCAGGAAAAACTCGTCGGCACAGGCGGCACGGGTATAGCGCAATTTGGCTTCCGCGAGACGAGGCGTGATGAGGACCTCCGCGCGAGCGAGCGCGGCACCGACGCACACGGTGGAGAGAGTCAGCTCCGCGATGCCGCTGTCGAGCCGCGCGAAATCGAGGATGTCGTTGAGGAGACGGACGAGTTCCTCGCTGGCAGAACGCACGGATTTGAGATCGCTTTCCTGCTCGGCGGTGAGCGGACCGCTGATCCGCTCCAGCAGAAGGTCGCAATAGCCAGAGATGGCCTGCAGAGGCGTGCGCAACTCGTGCGACATCATGGAAAGGAATTTCGCTTTCACCTCGCTGGCGGACTCGGCCATTTGCCGGGCGCGCACGAGTTCATCCTCATAGCGTGAGCGCTGCAGCATGCGCACGACAATGCACTCGCTCAGGCCCACGCCCGCGGTTTCGCGACGGAGGGCGTTGGTCAGGACCGGTATTTCGCTGCCGGCCCGGGTGCGCAAGGTCAGGTAAATCTCCTCGGCGGCGCCGTGCAACTTGAGAATGGGGAAGAAGTGAGTCTGGAAAAAAATGCGGCCACCGGCGCCGAGGACGGTTTCGAAATGTTGGCCCTCCAGATCGGCCGCGGTGTATCCGAGCATCGCGGACAGCGTGCTGTTGATGCGGTTGATTACGCCGTCATCGGTGAAGGCGAGGTAACCGCAGGGGGCGCGGTCTAACGAAATGTCCATGAACGGGAAGGCGGGGTTGTGTCCACCTCACGCCGCCGGGATGGCGGCGAGATATTCGCGCATGAACTGGATCGTTTCGGCGGGTGCACTCATATGGGGGCAATGCCCGGAAGCCGCCATTTGCCGGAAGGTGCTGCCGGGAGTCGTGCGGGCGACGAACTCCCCGGCGGACAGCGGCGCGATGGTGTCGTGGCTGCATTGCAAGATGAGGGAAGGCACGCGCAAGGCAGCGAAATCGGCGCGATTATCGGAAAGAAAAGTCACTTGGGCAAATCGCCGCGCGATCTTGGGGTCGGTGGCGCAAAAACTTTGCTCGAGTTCGTGGGTCAGCGCTTCTTGATCGGGATTCTTCATTACGGCGGGAGCAAGGAAACTGGCCCAGCCGAGATAATTCTTGTCCATCATTTCGAGCAAACCCTCGATATCGGCGCGCTCGAAACCGCCAACGTAGCCGGACGGATCATTAATATAGGAAGCGGAGGGGCCCACCATGATGAGCTGGGCGAAACGTTCCGGGGCTTGATTCGCCGCGAGGACACCGATGACGCTGCTGACGGAGTGTCCCACGAAAACGACGTCCCGCAGGTCGGCGGCGTCGAGGATTTCCAGCACGTCGCGCGCGTAGCCATCAAGCGCGCCGTATCGCTGCGGGTCGTAAGCACTCAGGTCGGACTTGCCAGAGCCCACATAATCGAAAAGGACGAGCTTGAAGTCGTCGGCAAAGGCGGGAGCGACGAAGCGCCACATGTTTTGGTCGCAGCCGAAGCCGTGCGCGAAAACCATCGGCTGGCCGTCCGGTCGGCCGGAGATTTGGACATTGTTGCGCTGGAGCACTGAGGAAGACACCCACTGAAAGTAGTTAGCGGATTAAAATATGCACGCTTTTGTCCGGTTTTGGTTTGACGCAAATCCGCGCGCGCCAAGGAAGTGCGACTTGCGCCCGATTTGCTTTCCAGCATGCTGAGAAATTCGTGAAAGAGCGCACCCCTGCATGGCTCCGCGTTGGGGCAATTGGCGTCGCGACGGCTTTGGCCGCGGCCGCGATCCGGGCCGCGATGTATCCCCTGGTCGAGACCGAGATTCCGTTTCTGACCTTCCTGCCTGCGGTCGTGGCCGCTGCACTTTGGGCCGGCAGCTGGGGTGGAGCCGTCGCCGGCACGGTGTCGCTCCTGCTGGCGCCCTTCTGGATGCGCGAGGGTGGCCATGCCCTCACCCGGATGGATTGGGCGAGCCTCGGATTTTTTGCCCTGACCTGCGCGATTGTCATCGCCGGCATGCACCGGGGCCATGAGGCGATGGTCCGCTCGGCTCGGCTGGACAGACAATTAGCGGAGGCGGAGCGGCGCCTGCGGCATTTGGCGGATAACATTCCGCAACTGGCGTGGATGGCGCGACCAGATGGTCATATCTTTTGGTACAACCAGCGTTGGTACGACTACACCGGTATGACGGCCGCGGAGATGGAAGGGTGGGGCTGGCAGAAGGTGCACGAGGAGGCGCTGCTGCCCGAGATCATTGCGCGCTGGACGGCGGCCGTGGCGGCGAAAGAGCCGTGGGAGGACACCTTCCCGATTCGACGGCATGATGGCGTCTTGCGTTGGTTTCTCTCGCGCGCCCGCCCGTTGCGGAACCAGAAGGGCGAGGTCGATCTTTGGTTTGGGACCAACACCGACATCACCGAGCACCGGGAGATGACCCAGGAACGTGAGCAACTCCTGGAGAGCGAACGTGCCGCGCGCTCGAATGCGGAGCGGGCGAACTTCCTGAAGGACGAATTCCTCGCCACGGTCTCGCACGAACTGCGCACGCCCCTGAATGCCATCCTGGGCTGGACGCAGTTGTTGCGTGGAGGCGAAGTCAGCGAGTCCGTGGAGGAAGGGCTGGAGACAATCGAACGCAACGCCCGCGCGCAGTCACGCATCATCGAGGATTTGCTTGAGATGAGCCGCATCGTGGCAGGCAAGGCCCGGCTGGATGTGCAGCCCACGGATTTACGTGCGGTAGTGACGGCGGCGGTGGACTCGCTCCAGCCCGCGGCGAACGCGAAAAACGTGGGCATCGTTACCGTGCTCGATCCAGTGCAACCGATCTCGGGTGATCCGGCGCGTTTGCAACAGGTGCTCTGGAATCTGCTCGGCAACGCAATCAAGTTCACGCCCAAGGGCGGCCGCGTGACCGTGGTTTTGCAGCGGGTCAATTCGCACGTCGAGATCGTGGTGAGCGATACTGGACAAGGGATCGCGCCAGAGTTTGTGCCGTTTGTCTTCGAGCGGTTTCGACAGCAGGACGCGGCCGCGACGCGGCATCACGGCGGACTGGGTTTGGGTTTGGCGATCGTAAAAAATCTCGTCGAACTCCACGGCGGCAGCGTGCACGTGGAAAGCGAAGGATTGAATCGCGGCACCACCTTTACGATCGCGCTGCCGTTGGTGACGGTGCAATCGTCGGCTGATCGCGCCCACCCTGCGACCGCAACCGAAACCAAGGAGCCCCTGCAAGTGCGCCTTGATGGCGTGCGCGTCCTCGTCGTCGACGATGAGCGCGATTCGCTGGAACTGGTGCGCCGACTTCTCGAGGGCTGCGAGGCGGAAGTGTTGCTGGCGAGTTCAGCGGATGATGGCTTGCGCGCAGTGGAGGATGGCAAGCCGGACGTGATCGTGAGCGACATCGGCATGCCGGATAAAGACGGCCTGCAAATGATGCGCGAACTAAGGGCGCGCCATTCGGGGGCGCGCGTGCCGGCGCTGGCACTAACGGCGTTTGCGCGCTCGGAGGACCGGACGCGCGCGATGCTGGCCGGTTATCAGGTGCATCTGTCGAAGCCGGTGGAAGCGCAGGAATTGATTGCCGCGGTGGCGAACCTCGCCGGACGCACTGGAGTGTAGGCACCCATCCGCGGGGAGAGTCCCGGCCGTTTCACAGGTATGGGAAAACTTGATGGGAAAAAGGTGGCAATCCTCGTTGCCGACGGTTTTGAACAGGTGGAGATGACGGAGCCTCGCGCCGCGCTGCGCGAGGCAGGCGCGGAAACGAAGATCGTCTCACCGACGCGGAAGCAGATCCAGGGGATGAATCAGGCGGACAAGGGCGACAAGTTTGACGTGGACGTGGCGCTGGCCTCGGCGAATCCGGCGGAGTTCGACGCGCTCTTGATTCCGGGCGGGTTAATGAATCCGGACGAGCTGCGTTCCACCCCGGAAGCTCTGGAGTTCACGAAGCATTTTTTCCGCACGGGTAAGCCGGTGGCGGCGATTTGCCATGGGCCGTGGGTCTTGATCGATGCGGAGGTGGTGGAAGGCCGGACGTTAACTTCCTGGCCGGCGATCCAGGCTGATGTGAAGAATGCCGGCGGCACCTGGGTGGACGAGGAAGTGGTGGTGGACAACGGCCTCGTTACCAGTCGGAAGCCGGACGATATCCCGGCCTTCAATCGCACGATGATCGAGGAGTTTGCCGAAGGAAAACACGAAGGCCAGAAAGCGGCCGTCACGGAAGAAAAGAAGCCCGAACCCATCCTGGAAACATGAGCTACATCAAAAGGATGTTTGAAAGTCACCCGGTGAATCCTTCATCGGATCACGCGGTGAACATGGAATGCATCACCGCATGCTATGCGTGCGCAGAAGCTTGCAACGCATGCGCGGATGCGTGCCTGGGCGAGAAAGACGTGGCCGCAATGGTGGAGTGTATTCGCAATTGCACGGACTGCGCCGACGTCTGCCTGGCGACGGGGCGTATCATGTCGCGCTTCACCGAGACGGACAAGAAGCTGGCGGGCGCGCTCCTGCGGGCGTGTATCCAGGCGTGCGAAGTCTGCGGCGCGACGTGCTCCGAGCACGGGCAGAAGATGGAGCATTGCCTGGTCTGCGCGGAGGCTTGCGCGCGCTGCAAAAAAGCGTGCCAGGCGCTACTGGCGGAGTAACCGCGGGAAATTTTCGCTAGGGCAAAATCGCTTCGAGCACTTCGCGCGCTGCTTTGGCAGGCTTGAAGATGGGCGAAAGAATGCCGCCGAGGAAATGTTTCTCGATCGCCTTCATCAAGCGCGGCTTGAGATCGTCGTGCGGACGGGAGAGCGAACCACTTAGTTTGACCGTGGTCCAAAGGTAGCCGCCTTCCGCGCGGGTAAAGACGTCTTCTTTCGCGCCAGGGAATTTTGCCGCGATCTCCGGCGCCACCCCGAGTTCAAACGTCCCGTCGATCTCACCTTTTTCGAGGGTGAAATTACCGGCGGCGCAGAGAAGGCCTTTCGCTTCTGCGCGTAACTTGCGCCCGGTTAATTTTCCGTCGGCCCATTCGTCCTCCCCGCGCACCTCATCGACTCTCAAGGGGCTGAGCCTCGATTCGCCCGTAAATGCGGCCGCCCGCGCCAGCCCGGCGACGTTGCGGACGAGCAAATCCTGCGTCGAAAGCGCACCCGAGGCGGAAATCTTCTCCACCCCGCTCATGGTTTTTTGCACCCGGGTCTCCCCTTGGAAGGTACCCTTCAATTTATCCCGACTCCCCTCAGTGAGAAAGGGATTGATCGGGCAGCGCTCAAATTTGAGTGTCAGGTCAAGGGACGCGTCTTTTTCAAATCGAAAGCCGCCGCGGACGCTGATGGCACCTTCATCTCCCAAGGCCAGGTGGCCGTCATCGACCCTGAGGACGGGCTTCTCATAGTAGAGTTGAAACCTGGTCACTCCTACTTCTGGCAATTGCGCCTGGCGAAAGGTACCGCCACTTCCCTGCACGATCAGATTTTTGCCTTCTGTTCGGAAGGTGGTCCGGACCCCGCGAAAAGCTCCCCCGCCCTTTTCCGGGTCAGCAAAGAACAAATCGGTTTGCGCGATGGTCGCTTCGCGCACGTCCACGCTCATGATCGATTCATCTTCCGCCGCCGGCACCAAGGAGGGTGCGGCAAACTCTGAGCGATCCAAGAAGAGCGTCGCTTCAGGGCCGTAGGCGATCTGCGCCCGCCGGGCGGAGACGTTATCGATACGCCATTTGCCGCGCCAAAGTTCGATTAGGCTAAAGTGGGCGGACAGGTCCGCGACGCGAATCTCGGTGAGGGCGCGGGGTGGGGAGCCCGTGCCGACAACTCCCGGCGTAAAAGCAGAGAAGCCTCGCGCTGTTATCGGAAGGTAGCCTGTGTCTCCCCCAACGACGCGTCCAGTTTTGGCTGAGATAAGCGTCCTGAGTTTTTCACTTTCGAGCGTCCGGGCGACGAAACGCTCCACAAAGAAGGCGCCGACGGCACTTACGAGCAAGAGTCCGAGCGCAAGAAGAGTAAGAAGACGACGCGTCATCGTGTTTCTCGGCGCGCATTCATGAATAAGGAGATTCGCGGCCGGAGTCTTTTGCGACCGTGTTCTCTCGAAAGAAAAGAAGAACGCCGCCCGATCCTCTCCAAAAAATCCCTAGGAAACCTCTGGTCCCGCGCGCAGGAAAAGCGGCGACCGTGGCGGTTGAAATTTGAGGAAGGCGGGCCGGAATAGGATTTCACATTCTCGAATTCTGCCTGCTGCACGATGGCGTTAAAGGCGTATGGTGGGCCGCTCTGAGAACGCGTCTCCTCTGTTTCGCCGCAATGATTGCTCTCTTCCCGGCCTTGGGTTTTGCCCGAGATGCCAGGGAGCAGGCCCGGATCGAGCATTTGCTCGATGCCGTGGCAAAGGCGGAAGGCGTGACCTTCATTCGGAGTGGATCTGAATATCTGGGGGCAGCCGCAGCGGAGCACCTGCGGCGAAAGCTCGATTATGGTGGCGAGCGCCTCCGGACCGCGGAGGACTTCATTAAGTACTGTGCGACGGAATCGTCCCTTACCCATCGCCATTACAAGGTGCGCACCTCCAATGGGACTTTGCAAGATTCGGCGGCGTATTTCACTGCGCTGCTCAGCGAATTCGACCACCCAACGAAGCGTTAAGATCCCCATTATGCTCACGTCAATCTGCGCGCCGCTGCGCACTCGGGTCCGGACCGCCGCTACCGGACTGGCCAGCGTCGCTCTATGCCTGGCCGGTTGCACCCTGGGCGAAGGCAAAAAGGTGACAGAGAAAGTGACGCCGCTCTACTCGGCCTCGTCGCCGGAGTTTCGGCAGGCGACGGGCTCTCTTCTGGGTGGCAATTTCGTGAGCGGCAACAGCATCACCACCCTGGAGAATGGACGCGAAATCTTTCCGGCGATGCTGAGTGCGATTCGTGGGGCGAAGCGCACGATCAATTTCGAGACCTACATCATGTGGGATGGCGAGATCGCGAAAAAATTCGCGGCCGCCCTCGCCGAACGTGCGCGCGCAGGCGTGAAGGTAAACGCGATCCTCGACGCTCAGGGCACCGGCAAGATGGGCAGCGACAATCTCGCCCTCATGGAAAACGCAGGCGTGAAGGTGGTGAAGTATCACTCGATTCTTTGGCTCGATCCGCGGCGTTACAATAATCGGAGCCATCGCAAATTGCTGATCGTGGACGGCCGGGTGGGCTTCATCGGCGGTGTCGGGATCGCGGATTTGTGGCTGGGCGATGGGAATTCGCCCGAGGAGTGGCGCGAGAATCATTACCGCGTGACCGGTCCGGTGGTGGCGCAGTTGCAGGCTGCGTTCATGGATAATTGGCTGAAGACGGAAGGCAGCGTCCTGCATGGGACGGAATACTTTCCGGCGTTGAGCGCGACCGGGCCCCACACCGCGCAGGCGTTCAAGAGTTCGCCGCGGCAGGGCGACATGGACATTCATCTCATGTATCTGCTCGCGATCGCTTCGGCGCAGCGCAGTCTCTTAATCGAGAATGCCTATTTCCTGCCCGATGGATTGATGCGAAAAGGTTTGATCGACGCGGCGAAACGCGGGGCGCGGGTGGAGATCGTGGTGCCGGGCAAGCACATCGATCAAGGCGTGGTGCGGGCGGCGTCGCGGAAGTATTGGCCGGAGCTGCTCAAGGCCGGCATCCGCATTTACGAATACCAGCCGGGAATGACGCACGTGAAGCAGATGATCGTGGACGGGACGTTTGTCTCGGTCGGCTCCGCGAATTTCGATCTGCGTTCCTTGCGTTTGAATGACGAGGCGAACCTGAACGTTTTGAGCGCGAGCTTCGCCGCGGAGCAGACGCGCCTTTTCGAGAGGGACAAGGCTCGCTCGCGCGAGATCACGCTCGACGATACCGGCAAGCTTGGCTTTCTGAATCCGGTGCAGCAGGCGGCCAGTGTGATGGCGCCGCAGCTCTAGCGAGCAGAACGATGAAGGCGATCACGACGCGGGCGTTTGCGATGGAGGATTACGACGCGGCGGTCGCGCTTTGGCGAGAGATGATGGGCATCGAGATTTGCGAGGGGGATTCCCGGGAGGAGATCGGCGTTTATCTGGCGCGGAACCCGGAGTTGAGTCGCGTGGCGGAGTGCGAAGGGGAAATCGTGGGCGCGGTGCTGTGCGGTCACGATGGACGACGCGGCCATATTTATCACCTGGCTGTGGCGACGGCGTTTCGCGGGCGCGGGATCGGGAAGATGATGCTGGACGATTGCGTCGCCGGACTGGAGGCGGCGGGCATTCCGCGGGCGATCATTTTGGTGGCGGGCGATAATGTGCGCGGTCACGAGTTTTGGCTGCGCCAGGGTTGGGAGGATATCGATGCGCTGGCCATGGCGCGGGATGTTCCCGGCTGATGCGCGTCATTCTCGAAACGGAGCGGCTCGTCTTGCGCGAGTACGGTGAGGAGGACGCGGAATCGTTCTTCCGCCTAAACAGCGATCCGGCAGTGATCGAATTTACCAACGACGCTCTGGTCCCGAGCGTCGAGAAGGCGCGCGATTCTGCGGGAGTATCCGATGGCGGATTATCGGACGTATGGTTTTGGGCGCTGGGCTTGCGTCCTGCGCGCGAGCGATGAGGTGATCGGCCTCGCGGGCTTGAAGTTTCTGCCGGAACGAGACGAAGTGGATTTGGGTTACCGGTTCCAGGTCGCGCATTGGGGGCGCGGGCTGGCGACGGAAGTTTCCCAGGCGGTGGTGCGATATGGCTTTGAAACTCTGAAGTTGCCGCAGATCACGGCGCTCGTGCAACCGGAGAACATCGCCTCCGTGCGCGTCCTCGGAAAATGCGGTCTCACGCCCACGGGCGAGGTGCAATACCGCGGCCGCCGGGTCGTCCATTGCGGAATCCCGAGGCGGTTGAAAAGTCGTCCGCACGCGCCATAGCATGGGATGACGGATAATCTGATTGCCCGGCGTTTACTTCAGACGGGCGCGCTTCTTTTGATCGGCGATGGCATCATGGGGCTGCTCCAGCCGCGCCGGCATTCATTGCTCTGGCATTTTGGGCCGCAACTGGCGAAAGCGGTGACGGAGGAGCTGGCGGAACACCCAAACACCGCCCGCGCACTTTACCTGGTGGAGGCGCTGGCCGGGGTGGCGATCGCGGCTTCACAGACGTCCGAGGAAGACTGAGCAAATCGGGTGAGAAGGATCGCGCTCGACGTCGGCTCCGAGCAAGGCGAACCTTGAGGCATGAAGATGTTTCCTTCGCTCCTGGTTCTGCCCGCCCTCCTCCTGCTCATCTCCCCGCTGCGCGCGGAGGAAAAACCGCGAGTCAGCCCGCACGAGAAAGTCACCGCGACCATCGACGGGAACGACATGATCGTCGTCTACGGACGTCCTTACACGAAGGATCCGAAGAGCGGCGCGCCGCGCAAAGTCTGGGGCGGCCTCGTCCCTTACGGCAAAGTTTGGCGGATGGGCGCGGATGAAGCCACTCTACTCACGACCGACAAGGCGATCGAGATGGATGGAAAAGAAATCGCGGCCGGCACCTATTCGCTCTTTTTCCTGCCCGAGGAAGGTGGCGGGAAGTTGATCGTGAACAAGCAAACCGGCCAATGGGGCACGAAACACGACGAGAGCCAGGACGTGGCGCGCGTTGAAGTGAAGAAAGAAACGCCGGAGAAGCCGGTGGAGCAGTTCACGATCGCGCTCGAAAAGGGCCAGGACGGCGGCGGTGTGCTTCGGGTGATGTGGGAGAACGCCAGCTACGCGGTTCCGTTCAAGGTGAAGGGATAGGTCACGCGCGCTCCTGCGGGATTCTCCGGCCGCATCAGCAGCCCGGGCCGATTGGGCAGAGCCGCCTAACGCTTCTTTCCCGTGCGGCCCATGAGCGCACCAATTAAGCCAAGGACAAAGAGGACGCCACCGATTGCGAGCAGAATCACCGAGGCGTCGTGTACCTGGCGCATCCACTGCGCCCAGCCCAAGAGCAGGAACAGCACTCCGATCGAGGCAATGGTGACACCGGTGCCGATGATGGCCTCCGGCGACATGGAGAACTTCGTGGCGGGTGGATTGATCTCGGGCGTATTCATGGGCTTCGGAAGCTAATCGTGTGCAGCGCCGCAGCGCAAGCTCGCAGCGGGCCGCAAAAGTGGATGTCTTTTTGCGTCCATGCATCCGTTTCCCCCTGTCAGGCGCAGTAACGGGCACCGAGGCGGATCGAGGCGCGGGAATATTTATGCCCACCGAGCATTCTAACTTCGACGTAGGGCCAATTTTACGGCAGCCTGTAGGCACACCGACCCGATTACCATGAGCACACTAAACGCAGAGGCAGCTGTTCGAGATCGTTACGCCGCAGGCGCGCAAGCCGCGGAGTCAAAACTTTGCTGCCCAGTCGATTACAACACCGGAATACCTCAAGGTCATCCCGCGGAGGTGATCGAGCGGGATTACGGTTGCGGCGATCCGAGCAAATATTTGCGGACTGGCGAGACCGTCCTCGATCTCGGCAGCGGCACCGGCAAGATTTGCTTCATCGCCGCGCAGGTCGTCGGCTCCACGGGCAAGGTCATCGGGGTTGATATGACCGACGAAATGCTCGAGGTCGCGCGCCGCAACGCGCCCATCGTGGCCGAGCGGGTCGGTTATCGAAAACGTCGAGTTCCGCAAAGGCCGCATCCAGGATTTGGCGCTCGATTTGGAACGCCTCGACGCCGAGCTGCAGCAACGTCCGATCAACGACGCCGCTTCCTTCCTCGCCGCGGACGAGCTGGCACAGGATTTACGCGTAAAACATCCGCTCGTGGCGGACGATTCCGTGGACGTGGTCGTTTCCAACTGCGTTCTCAACCTCGTGGAAGCAAAAGCGAAACGTCAGCTCTTCGAGGAAATCTTCCGCGTGCTCAAGATCGGCGGACGCGCCGTCATTTCCGACATCGTGAGCGATGAAGAAGTGCCGGAGCATATGCAGAACGATCCCGAACTCTGGAGCGGCTGCATCTCGGGCGCGCTGACCGAGGAAGGTTTCGTCGCCGCGTTTACCGAGGCCGGCTTCTACGGCGTGCAAATCTTGAAACGCGACGAGCAACCGTGGCAGACGGTGGAAGGCATCGAATTCCGGTCCGTCACGATCGAAGCACTGAAAGGCAAGCAGGGTCCCTGCGTCGAACGCAACCAGGCCGTCATCTATCGCGGCCCCTTCAAGGAAGTGCTCGACGACGACAATCACCGCATGGAACGCGGCCGCCGTTACGCCGTTTGCGACAAGACCTATAATATTTACCGCAAGGCACCTTACGCGGAGTCCTTCGAGTTCATCGAACCGCTCACGCCCATTCCGCTGGCGGAAGCGAAACCGTTCGATTGCTCGCGCACCGCATTGCGCCACCCGAAGGAAACCAAGGGCCAGGATTACAAGGCGACCACCGATGCCAGCAGTTGCTGCGACGGCGGAAGTTGCTGCTAGCGCTCATGTTGATCGCCCTAGCACTCTTTTTTGCCGCTTGCTTTCTCGCCTACGCGAACGGCGCGAACGACAACTTCAAAGGGGTCGCTTCGCTTTTCGGTTCGCGGACGACGAGTTACCGCACCGCGATCACCTGGGCGACGGTCACGACTTTCGCGGGCTCGATCGCCTCGATCTTTCTCGCGCAGGCTCTGCTCAAGAAATTCTCTGGCAAGGGTCTCGTGCCGGAAGCGATCGTGGGTTCGGAGTGGTTTCTGCTCGCCGTCGCGCTTGGCGCGGGTCTCACCATCATCCTCGCGACGCGCTTCGGTTTTCCGATTTCGACCACGCACGCGTTAACCGGCGCGATCGTCGGCAGCGGCTTCGTCGCGGTGGGAAATCAGGTGAACGCGTCCGCGCTCGGGAAAGGTTTCATCCTTCCGCTTCTGCTTGGGCCGGTGCTCGCGATCGCGCTCGGCGCGGTCCTCTATTTTCTCTTCCACGGCGTGCGCCTCGCCTTTGGTTTAACGAAAGAATGGTGCGTCTGTATCGGCTGCGAGGAACGCGTGATCGCGCAACCGCAACCGACCTCGATCCTTGCCCTGCGCTCGATGCCTGCGCCGATGAGTTTGACGGTCGATGAATTGGAAAATTGCGAGGAACGCTACGCCGGCCGGGCCTTTGGCGTGAGCAGTCAGCAACTCATGGACGGCGCGCACTTCCTGAGCGCAGGCGTGGTCGGCTTCGCGCGCGGCTTGAACGACACGCCCAAGATCGTGGCCATGCTGCTCCTCTTGCAGGCGATGGATATTCGCTGGGGCTTCTTCGCGGTCGCCTGCACCATGGCGGTCGGCGGTTTGCTCCATTCCCGCCGGATCGCGGAAACGATGAGCCACAAGATCACGACCATGAATCATGGCCAGGGATTCTCCGCCAATCTCGCCACCGGCATCCTTGTCATCTTCGCCAGTCTCTTTGGCTTGCCTGTTTCGACCACGCACGTCTCCGTCGGCGCGCTCTTTGGCGTCGGCCTCACCACCGGCCAGGCCAACCCGCGCGTCATCCGCAACATCGTCCTCTCCTGGATCGTCACCCTCCCCTGCGCCGCACTTCTGGCCGGCGCCGCCTACGCCATTTTCCGCCTCTTATGAACCTGACGGCCGACAACACTTTCGCGCGCAAGCTGAAGGAGCACGCGCTCCCATTGCGTCACACGCGCACCGAAATCTTGCAGATCAACGTCGGCAAACTCTGCAACCTCACCTGCGTCCATTGCCACGTGAACGCCGGCCCGAAGCGGAAGGAAATCATGACGCGCGAGACGATCGATCGCGTGATCGATTGGCTGGCGCAGACGGACATCCCCACGGTCGATCTTACCGGCGGCGCGCCGGAGATGATTCCCGACTTCAAATATTTCGTTGAGCAACTCAAGGCGCTCGATCCACCGCGCCACATCATCGACCGCTGCAATCTCACCATCCTGCTCGAGCCCGGCTTCGAAGATTACGCCGCCTTCCTCGCCAAACATCAGATCGAAATCATCGCCTCCATGCCGTGCTACTCGCCGGAGAACGTCAACGCCCAGCGCGGCGACGGCGTTTTCGACGGCAGCATCAAAGGCCTCCAGCTTTTGAATTCGCTCGGTTACGGAATCGATCCCGCGTTGCCGCTGCACCTCGTTTACAATCCGAACGGGGCTTTCCTTCCCGGCCCGCAAGCCGAGCTCGAGGCCGATTACAAACGCGAGCTGAAAGAACATTTCGGCATCGTCTTCGGCAAACTTTTCACGATCACCAATCTGCCCGTCTCGCGTTTCGCCTCCTACTTGAAGAACAACAACAAACTCGGCGATTACATGCTGCTGTTGAACGACGCCTTCAATCCCGCCACGGTCGAAGATTTGATG
Organism: uncultured Verrucomicrobiae bacterium; assembly: GCA_963769625.1. Lineage (GTDB taxonomy): Bacteria > Verrucomicrobiota > Verrucomicrobiia > Chthoniobacterales > UBA10450 > JACCTI01. Next base: position 215,003 of record CAVYMO010000002.1, read on the forward strand.
TGCCGCAACACCATCAACGTCAGCTGGCTCGGCGAAGTCTTCGATTGCGACTTCAACCAGATGCTCAAAATGCAATGGCGGGAAGCGGGACGAGGTTTGCATCTCTGGGACATCGATCCCGCGAAAGTGGAGCATCGCGAAATCCAAACCGGCGATCATTGCTTCGGCTGCACGGCCGGCGCCGGCTCGAGTTGCGGTGGAGCGCTCGTGGCGTAGCTGCAGAAGCCGCCAGACTTCCCAAACAATTTTTCACCGGCTACGCTGACGGCCATGAAGCGCCTTCGCTGGCTTTCCGTCATCCTTCTCGTCGCCTGTGCGCCAATCATTCGGGCGCAGGACGCATCGCCGAGACCAACTGTCACAGCGGTCGCGCCCAGCATCGCTCCAGATGCCGATCCCGCTGCCGCGACGCGCGCATGGCTCGACACTGTCCCCGCCGAAAAGCGCGCAGCATCCGACGCCTACTTCGAGGGTGGCTACTGGCTCATCCTCTGGGAGTTTCTCCTCACCAGTGCGATCGCAATTTTCCTGCTCGCTTCGCGCATTTCCGCGCGGATGCGCGATTTCGCGGAACGCCGCACGCGTTTCAAGACACTGCAGGTCGCCATCTACGCGGTCGGTTATTTCGTGCTCACTTCCGTGCTGGCGTTCCCGTTCCTGGTCTATGAGAAATTTTTCCGCGAGCACGCCTACGGCCTCGCCACGCAAACCTTTCCCGCCTGGCTTCGCGAACGGCTCATCGGTCTTGGCGTGGGTGTGATCGCGGTCGTGATCCTGCTCGTCATTCTCTATGCGGTCTTTCGCCGTGCGCCACGCACCTGGTGGCTCTGGGGCACCGGCGTGGTCATCCTCTTCTTCATGGTCGGCGCCTTGATTGGCCCGGTTTATATCGAACCGCTCTTCAATAAGTACAAGCCGCTCGCGGATCCCACGCTCAGCCAGCCCATCCTCGCCATGGCCCAGGCTAATCGCATCCCCGTCACCCAAGTGTTCGAAGTGGACGCCTCGCGCCAGACCAATCGCATCAGCGCCAACGTGGCCGGCTTCCTCGGCACCACCCGCATCGCGCTCAACGATAACCTGCTCCAGCAATGCAGCCTGCCTGAGATCCGCCACGTCATGGCGCACGAGATGGGGCACTACGTCCTCCACCACATGGTGAAGCTCCTCACCAATCTCGGCCTCATCGCGCTCGTCGCCTTCGCCTTTGCGAAATGGGCCTTCGCAGCTGCGGTCGCACGTTGGGGGGATCGCTGGCAGGTCCTCGGAATCGCCGATCCGGCTGGGTTGCCTCTGCTGGCGCTCCTCATCGGTGTGGTCGATTTCGCGCTCACGCCGGTGAGCAACACCATGATCCGCGTTTCCGAAGTGGAAGCCGACGCCTTCGCGCTCAACACCGCGCGCGAACCGACGGCCGCCGCGCAGATCGCGCTCAAGCTCGGCACCTATCGTAAACTCGATCCCACGCCACTCGAGGAATTCATCTTCTTCGATCATCCCAGTGGACGCGAACGCATCCGGGCGGCGATGGAATGGAAGGCGGCGAATCTGCCCGCCGCGGGAAACTAGAGACCGATGAGACACTCCGTGTTGTTCCTGATGGTTGTGCTTGCCTGCACCATTCGAGCCGCCGCGCCTGCTGACGTCATTTTCGAAGGGGGCAACGTTTACACCGGAAACGAGAAGCAACCCACGGCCGATGTCATCGCGGTCAAAGGCGATCGGATTGTCTTTGTCGGCACGGCGAAAGACGCGACAGCCGTACAAAGGGGATCAGACAAAAGTCATCGATCTCAAAGGTGCCACCGTCGTTCCCGGTTTGACCGATGCGCACTGCCACATCGTCGGGATCGGTGAGCGCGAGGTGACATTGAACCTGGAAGGCACACGGACGCGCGACGACTTCCTCGCGAGAGTAAAGGAACGCGTCGCCAAAACCGAACCGGGGAAATGGATCACCGGGCGCGGTTGGATCGAAACTTTCTGGAGCCCGCCCGAGTTTCCCACCGCATTGCAACTCGATGAAGTCGCGCCGGACAACCCGGTCTTCCTCACGCGCGCCGATGGCCACGCCGCCATCGCCAACAGCGCCGCGCTCCGTGCCGCAAAAATAACCGACGAGACCGCCGCACCGTTCGGCGGCCAGATTCTCAAGAAGGACGACGCGCCGACTGGCATGCTCATCGATAACGCGATGAACCTGGTCGCCAGGTACATTCCGTCCGCCACGTCGGCCGACACCGAAAAGGCACTCCTCCTCGGAGTAAAACGCAGCCTCGAGCTGGGTTGGTGTCAGATCCAGAACGCCGGCAGTTCGATCGCGGAGTCGGCGTTGATGCGCCAGCTGACGAAGACGGGCAAGATCAAGCTCCGCATTTACAACGCGGTCTCCGGGCCCGGCGAACCTGCCGATCGGCTGCTTGAGGAAGGTGCCATCGCCGGCCCTCGCTTTACCCAACGTACAATCAAGTGCTACGCCGACGGCGCCCTCGGGTCGCGCGGTGCGGCGCTCCTGGAAAAATACGCCGACGCCGAGACGAACGGCTTCATGAAAAACAAAGAAGACGTCCTGCGTCCGCTCTTCGAAAGAGCGCTCCGGGCTGGCATTCAGGTCGAAACCCACGCGATCGGCGATCGCGCAAATCGCATTGTCCTCGATCTCTACGAAGCCGCCATGAAAGCCGTCCCGCCAGAAGAACGAAAGGTGGTCGAGCCGCGCTGGCGCATCGAGCATGCGCAGATCATCAGCCCGCAGGACATTCCGCGTTTCGGGAAGTTGGGTGTTATTCCTTCAATGCAACCGTCGCATGCGATCAGCGATCTATTTTTCGCTCCCAGTCGACTCGGACAGGAACGACTCGCGGGCGCCTATGCGTGGCAGAGTTTGATCAAAAGCGGCGCGATTATTCCCGGCGGCTCCGACGCGCCCGTCGAACGCGGCGAGCCGATGATCGAATTCTACGCCGCCGTCGCCCGCAAGAGTCTCGATGGCGTGAGCAAAGACGGCTGGCATCCGGAACAGGCCGTCTCACGCGAGCAGGCGCTGAAGATGTTCACGATCTGGCCGGCGTTCGCGGCGTTTCAAGAAAAGGATCGAGGAACCCTCGAAGTGGGCAAACTGGCGGACCTCACCGTGCTCTCAGCCGATATCATGACGATCCCAATGCCAGAAATTCTGCAGACGCGCTGCGTCATGACCGTGATCGGCGGTGAAATCGTCCACCAAGCGAACGAATAACTGGAGCCTAGGGGGTTCGAACCCCTGACCCCCGCAATGCCATTGCGGTGCTCTACCAACTGAGCTAAGACCCCGTCAGAATCTCTGATTGTAGATTTCCAGTCGCTGATTGCAACTAGCAGCCGATAATCGACACCTTTGCGCGCGCGGCGGTGGCGATGAGTTCATCCTTTTCGAGCAACAACGTCCGCCCTGCTTCCACGGCGATGACGCGGATGTTCGCCCTGGCCGCGATGTCGATCGTGGCTGCGCCGATGACCGGAACGTCGAAGCGCATGTCCTGATTCGGCTTGGAGACTTTGACTGCGACCGCGCCCTTGCGCGCGAGGGCGCCTCCGCGCAGCATCGCTTCGTTCGTGCCTTCAAACGCTTCCACCGCCACGACGGTTCCGTTCTTCACCACGACCGTCTGACCGATGTCGAGCCGACTCGTTTCCTTGGCAATTTCAAACCCAAACGTGACATCCGATTGCTCCCGACGACTGAGCGGCCGCCCCGCAATCAAGCCCTCGCCAGCGAGCAGGTCTTCGAGAAAGGTAAACGCGGGCAGCAATTGGATACCGGCTTGGGCGAGTTCGTCCGCGATCGCGCCAAACAGACTTTCCGCATTCCGTCGTTTCAGGCGCGCGAGAACGAGCAGGGCCTTCCAATCGGGTCGCAGATCAAATAGATTCTTGGGCGCGATCTGCCCAGCCATGATCGCGTGGGTCACGTTCGCTTCGCGAAAAACGTCGAGCAAACGTCCGAGTTGCCCCACTCGCAGCCACTGCATCTCGTCCACCGCTTCGCTTAACTCTGGACGCGTTTCGCCGGTGAACGCAGCGGCGACTAATTTTCTTACGCCGGCCTTGCGTGCGGCCTCCGCCAAAAGCCGCGGGTAGGCGTCGTTCCCGGCGATGATCCCGAGGGTTTCCGGCGTAGCCACAAGTTTGAGGAGCGCCCCAGGCGCAATCGGTTAGTGCTGCCGCCGCCGCTTGACGTGCAATTGGGCAAGCGCCTTCTGCAGCGTCGCCTGGATGGCGGCCACTTCTTCGGCGCCGTGATCTTCCTTCATCGCCGCCTGTGCGCGCGCGACTGCAGCTTCCGCCGCGCTTTCGTCAATGCTCGATGCCTCCAAGGCGAGGTCGGTGAGAACGGAAACCGCGTCTGCTTTCACTTCCACGAAACCTTCGCCCACAGCCAAAAATGTTTCCTTGCCGCCTTTCAGCACGCGCAATTCGCCCGGCTTCAGCGTCGTCAAAAGCGGGACGTGATTTGGGTACACACCCAACTCGCCCTCCGCGCCCGTGAGCGTGACCATCTCCACGTCCTCAGAGTAGGCCGTGGCCTCGGGGGTGACGATTTCGAGACGGAGCGTGGCGGCCATTACTTGCTGTCGTGGATCATATCGATCCCGCCCTTCATGTAGAAGTTCGTTTCCGGCACGTCGTCGTGTTTGCCATCGAGGATTTCTTTGAAGCCGCGGATCGTTTCCGGAATCGTGACGTATTCGCCCTTCGTGCCCGTGAACACTTCCGCGACTGCGAACGGTTGGCTGAGGAAACGCTGAATCTTGCGCGCGCGCAGCACCGAGAGTTTGTCCTCGGGGCTGAGTTCATCCATGCCAAGAATCGCGATGATGTCCTGCAAGTCGCGATACCGCTGGAGAACTTTCTGCACGCCGCGCGCGACCGCGTAATGCTCTTCGCCCACGATTTCCGGAGCGAGTGATTTCGAGGTGGAAGCCAGCGGATCGACCGCCGGATAGATACCCAGCTCAGCAATGGAACGCTCCAGCACGATCGTGGAATCCAAGTGCGCGAACGTATTCGCCGGCGCCGGATCCGTGAGATCGTCGGCGGGCACATACACGGCCTGCACCGATGTGATCGAGCCCTTTTTCGTGGAAGTAATGCGCTCCTGCAGATCGCCCATTTCTGCGGCGAGCGTCGGCTGATAACCGACCGCCGACGGCGTCCGGCCGAGCAAAGCTGACACCTCCGAGCCCGCTTGCGAGAAACGGAAGATGTTGTCGATGAACAACAACACGTCCTGGTTGCGCTCATCGCGGAAATATTCCGTCATCGCGAGCGCGGAAAGCGCAACACGCAGACGCGCCCCGGGAGGCTCATTCATCTGGCCGTAAACCAGCGCCACTTTCGACTTGCTCAGGTCCTTCTGATCGATGACCCCCGCCTCGCTCATCTCGGTGTAGAGATCATTGCCTTCGCGCGTGCGTTCACCCACGCCGGCGAAGACGGAGAAACCGCCGTGACCCTTCGCGATGTTGTTGATCAGCTCGAGAATAACGACCGTCTTGCCGACGCCGGCGCCGCCGAACGCGCCGACTTTACCGCCCTTGGTGAACGGACAAATCAGATCGATAACCTTGATGCCGGTTTCGAGAATCGTCGCACCGGTGTCCTGATCGGTCAGCTCGGGCGCTTTGCGGTGAATCGGATAACGCTTGGTAAACGAAACCGGCCCACGGCCATCGACCGGGTCGCCCGTCACGTTGAACACGCGGCCGAGCGTCCCCTCGCCCACCGGCACCGAAATCGGCCCGCCCATGTCGGTGACCGACATGCCGCGCTTCAATCCTTCGGTCGAGGACATCGCGATCGAGCGCACCCAGTTTTCCCCGAGATGCTGCTGCACTTCGAGCGTGAGTTTCGTCGGGGTGCCGTTGACCTCGTATTCAAGCTCGAGCGCGTTGTAGATGCGCGGCAGCTCTTTGTTGCTGGCGAACTCCACGTCCACGACGGGTCCGATGACTTGAACGATATTTCCTTTATTCATAAATGTAATTAGCCGCTGACCGCCATCTGCGCGGTCGAGATTTCGAGCAGCTCGGTCGTGATGCTGGCCTGGCGCATCTTGTTGTATTCGAGCGTGAGATCCTTGATGAACTGCTTCGCGTTATCGGTCGCATTTTTCATCGCCACCATCCGCGCGCTGTGCTCGGAAGCGCGCGCGTCGAGGATCATTTGGAAAACCTGATACTGCAGGTAATACGGCAGCATGACGTCGAGCACGCCTTCCGGTGAGGGCTCAAAAAGGTAACCGCCCATCGGATCGCTCGCGGCCCCGGGGCCGTCCGTCGTCGTTTCCGCCTGCGCGACTTCGAAATTTGAGATTGGCAGCAGGGTCCGCACAGTCGGCTTCTGGTTGATCGTGTTGACGAAGTGCGTGTAAAGCACCGAGACGCGATCCACTTCGCCGCTGAGAAACTTCTCCGTCGCGAATTGCGCGATCACCTTTGTCTCGGGAAACGACGGCGCATCCTTCAATTCAAAATCCGCGAGAATCTCGCGCCGGGTGCGGGAGAGAAACTGCCGCGCTTTGCGGCCGACCACGAGATACGCGCTTTTTTCCGCCTCGAAGTTCGCGACCTCGCGAAAAAGATTCGTGTTTAACGCGCCCGCGAGGCCTTTGTCCGTGCTGATCACGATCACGAGTTCCTTCTTCACTTCGCGGACTTGCAGGAGCGGATGGAGCTTCGAGTCGGTGCGTTGCTGCAGCGAGACCAGCACGCGGTTCATCAAGCTCGCATACGGCCGCCCGGCGAGGGCATGCTGCTGCGCCTTGCGCATCTTCGACGCGGCGACCATCTGCATCGCCTTCGTGATTTGCGCGGTGTTGCGGATCGACTTGATCCGGCGCCGGATGTCTTGCGTATTGGCCACGAAAAATTAAACAGGGTTGGTCGCCTTGAATTCGTCGAGCGCGGAGGCGAGCTCGGTCTCCAGATCTTTATCGAGCGCCTTCTTGGTCAGGATCGTGGTCAGGATGCTTTCCTTTCGCGTCCGCAGGTAATCCTGCAGCTTGAGCTGGAAGGCTTTGATCTTTTCCACCGGCACCGAATCGAGGTAACCGTTCTGCATCGCCCAAAGCACGGCGACCTGTTCCTCGACTGGGATCGGTCCGTATTGCGTCTGCTTGAAGAGTTCAACGATGCGCGCACCGCGATCGAGCCGGGCTTTGGTGCCCGGCGTCGAGATCGGAGCCGAACTGCGCGAACGCCGCCAGCTCGCGGAACTGCGCGAGATCGAGCTTAATCTTGCCGGCGACCTGCTTGATCGCCTTGATCTGCGCGGCGGAACCGACACGGCTGACGGAAAGACCGACGGAAATAGCCGGTCGCACGCCTTGGTAGAACAAATCCGTTTCCAGATAAATCTGCCCGTCGGTGATCGAGATGACGTTGGTCGGAATGTAGGCCGAGACGTCGCCCGCCTGCGTTTCGATGATCGGGAGCGCGGTTAACGACCCGCCGCCGGCTTCTTCGGTGACGCGCGCGCTGCGTTCCAGCAACCGCGAGTGCAAATAGAAGACGTCGCCCGGATACGCTTCGCGACCGGACGGGCGTTTCAAAACCAGCGAGACCTGTCGATAGGCAACAGCGTGCTTCGAAAGATCATCATAAACGATGAGCGCATCCATGCCGTTATCCATGAACCACTCGCCCATCGCGGCGCCGGCAAACGGCGCGAGATATTGGTTCGCGGCGGTATCGGAGGCGGGCGCGGAAACGATCGTCGTATACGGCATGGCGCCGTTCGCTTCGAGCACCGCGAGCGCGCGCGCCACGTTCGAATTCTTCTGCCCGATCGCGACGTAGATGCAATAGAGCGGACGGAAGTCCTTCATCTTGCCCTCTTCGCCGGCCTTGTTCAGTTTCGCCTGGCTGATGATGGTATCGAGCGCGACGGCCGATTTGCCCGTGGCGCGATCGCCGATGATCAACTCGCGCTGTCCGCGGCCGATCGGAATCATGGCGTCGATCGCCATGATGCCAGTCTGCACCGGCTGGTTGACGCTCTTCCGCTTGATGACGCCCGGCGCGATTTTTTCCAACGGATAAGACGCTTCCGCCTTGATCGGCCCTTTGCCGTCGAGCGGTTCGCCGATCGTGTTGACCACGCGACCGAGGAGCGCCTTGCCCACTGGAACGGACAAGAGGCGGCCGGTCGTCTTCACTTCGTCGCCTTCCATCACCTTCGTGGTGTCGCCGAGGATGATCGCGCCCACTTCCGTTTCCTCGAGGTTAAGCGCGAGCCCGAAGACGCCGCTAGAGAACTCGATCATCTCGTTCAACATCACGTCGCTCAGGCCTTCGATGCGGGCCACGCCGTCGCCGGTGTCGCGCACGACGCCGACGTTGCTCTTGCTGGTCGAGGTTTTCAGGCCTGCGATCTGGGTTTCGATCTCTTCAAGGATGGTGCTCATATAAGGGTAAAATTAAAGTTGCTGCTGCAAGCGCTGGAGACGGTTCCGCACGCTGCTGTCCCAGACATCGCTGCCGACGCGGATGCGCATGCCGCCGAGCAGCTCCGGGTTCACCACAAACTGCGTGGCAAGATCGGCGCCGTATTTTCGTTTCAGGTTTTCGGTGAGTTGCGTCGCAGCGTCCGACGGCAGCTCGGTCGCGCTCTCGACCGTGGCGCTGCGTTTCTCGACTTCCAGGCGCAGGAGCCGCTTGTAGGCGTCGAGAATCTTGATGTAGTTGCGGGGCTTTTGTTCGATCAACGCCGCCACCACTTGCTTCACGCGCGCACGATCGAGCTGTCCCTCACTGAAGCTGGACCGCAGGAGTTGCCGCGAGAGCTGGCGGATTTCTTTGCTGATCTTCATGCGTGCGAACTAGGAGGCGACTTGCCGGGTCGCTTCTTCCTGGAGACGGCGTTGGTCGTCGCTGTTCAGGACTTTGCCGGTCACCTTCGAGGTGGTGTCGACCACAAGCCGTCCGAGTCTGGCGTTTCAACTCCGTCATCGTGCGCTCGTGCTCGATCGCGCTCGCTTCGCGCGCTTTCGCCATGATCTGCTCCGCCGCCGCGACCGCTTCCTGCTGTTTACGCTCGGCCACGTGGCCCGCGCTTTCGCGCGCTTCGTCGATCATCTTTTGCGCCTGCGCGTTCGCCTTCGCCAGGATTTCCGCATGGCGTTGCTCTGCTTCTGCGAGCTGCGTCTTGATCTTCTCAGCGTTGAGCAGGCCTTCTGCGATGCGTTGCCGCCGTTCCTCGAGAATCCCGAGGATCGGCTTGTAGGCAAACTTGCGCAGGAGCAACGCCACAATGACGAAGCTGACGACCTGCGAGAGGAACATCCACAGGTTAAACCCGAAAGTTTCACCCGTGGAACGGGCGATGTCCGTCAGGCCACCTGCTTGAGCGAGGAGTAGATTCATGGTCATGCAAACCGGCGCGGCGAAACTGCGGCGTCTGCTTACTTAACGAGGAACAAGGCGTAGAACACGATCGCTTCCGCGAGCGCGATCGCGAGAATCGCCTGCACCAGAATCGGAGTCGCCGCACCGGGATTGCGTCCGACCGCCGAGGCCGCGCCCATACCGATCAAACCCACGCCGATGGCCGCGCCGAGAGCCGCGAGACCGACGTGAATGCTTCCGCTAATTTCCGCCAACATTGGTAGTATCATATTTTTTCTGTTTGGTTGTTTGTCTCAGCCATTCCGCGGGAACCACGGTCACATGGCCGAAAATTTTAGTGATGCGCGCTCTCGTGTCCGCCTTCGTGGGAAGCAATCAAGAGGGTGAAGACCGCGGTCAAAAGCATAAAGACGAGCGCCTGGACGAAGCCGACCAGCACTTCGAGGAAATAGAACGGGATCGAGATGAGCCAGGCGAGAAATTGCCCGCCCGCCATCGCCATCGATTCGAGCATGATCTCACCCGCGTAAACGTTGCCGAAAAGCCGGAAGCTGAGCGAAATCGGGACGGAAGAGAATGGAGACGATCTCCAGCCAACCGACGATGAAGAAAATGAAAATCATCAAAACCTTCAACGCACCCTTGGTATCGCCCTTCGGCGCGAAGAGGTGTTTGACCACGCCGCCGAAGCCATTCGCCTGCACCGCCCAGACCATCCACAAGACGAAGAAGGTGCAGGCCATCGCAAAGGTCAGATTCAGATCGGCGTTGGCGCCGCGCAGGATCGGTGTCGTGACCATAAACCCGCCGTTGGCCGTCGGATGTCCCCAGCCGATCGTGCCCACGCCGGGAATGAGCGCGAACCAGTTCAGGAAAAGGATGAAAATGAAAATCGTGGCGAAGAACCAGAACGTCTTCTTCACCAAATCCGGCCCGATCATGCCTTCGAGGAAGTTGTAGAGGCTTTCCACCATCCATTCCCAAAAATTCTGCAGACCGCTCGGCACCGGCTTGATGTTCCGGGTCGCGAGTTGCGCGAGAAGAATGATCAACGCCGCGACAAACCACGTCACCGCCATCGAGTTGGTCACGGTGAATTTGCCGATATGAAAAAGCTCTGGTGGCTTGAGCGGGAGCGTGTGATGCTCTTCCGCTGCGTGCCCCGCCTCCCCCGTCGCTCCATGCGGAGTTTCCGCCGCAAGCAGCGGCGCGGAAAAGCTCGCCAGGAAAGCGAGAACGAGCGTCAGCGTTAACAAATAGCGATGGGGCATGCAGGCTAAGGATTTGGCAAGCGGCGACCCGATGCTCTTCGTAGGTGCGCGAGCCGCGAAAGCTACGCAAACAACGCAAGGGGCGCCGCGCGCTTACCAAAGCCTGTTTTGTCGGATTGACAAGAGACTTTCCGGTTCTTTTTTCCCGCCGACGCGAGAGTGTGTTCGCGGCGTCTATTTTGCGGCAATTCGCGCGGCAAAGGGCTCGATTGGCGCGGTCGCCGGGGTCGCCCGCACGGGCGCGGCCACGGGGGCGAATCCCACCGCCTCATCGTAATAACGCTCGAGCTGGCGCACCTGTGCGCCGATCTCAAATTCCGCCACCACGTGTTCGCTGCCTAACAAGCCCATCTCGCGAAACCCGTTGCCGGAGCGAGCCACTTCTTTCATCGCGCTGGAGAGCGCTTCGAAGTCGCGCTCCTCCACCAGCAAACCACTCCGGCCATGGTCGACTGCTTCCGGAATTCCTCCGTGCTGCGTCCCGAGCACCGGCAGTCCGGTCGCCATCGCTTCCAGCACGGAATTGGGAATGCCCTCCTGATTGCGATCGGGCGGCGTTTCGCTCGGATGAATGAAGAGGTGCGCCGTGGCGTAGAGCTCCCGCAAATCCGGTTGCGAAAGGAAACCGCAAAAACGCACCTTCGAGGAAATGCCCAGCTCCGCTGCCAGTTCTTCCAGATGCGCCTGCAATGGACCTTTGCCCGCGATCCAAAGCTCGGCCTTTGGAAACTCTTTCTGAAAAATCGCGAACGCGCAGAGCGTTGTCGCCACCCCTTTTTTCGGAATCAGGCGGCACGCTTGCATCAATTTCCAGCGTCCGTCGCGCGGCGCCTCGCGACGCACATAGGGAAATTCGTGCAACGGCAGCCCCGTGCGCGTGATCCGCAAGCGCTCCCGCGGACACCCCAGCTCGACCAGCCGTTCCGCCAGCGAACTGCAACGTGCGAACACGAGCGGCACGGAGCGGAAGAGCTTCTGCAACGCGCCTTCGTAATCGCGGATGTCCTTCTTCATCGCCACGTCCGCGCCGTGGAACGAAACCACGCACGGCTTGTCCCAGCGTTCGATGAACGGCAACAGATGCACGCCCGTATGGCCGAAATATATGTGCATCACATCCGCGCCTCGCCGTTGCAAGAGCGACGAGAGCATTTGGTATTCACCGCGATAAACGATCGGCGGTTTGCGTTTTACATATTTCAACCAGCCGTGGCGAAAAGGATTCGATCGCGGCTGGGGGATGATCTCGACGTCTTCCGCCGGGAAGCGATCGCTGTTTTGCCGCGCCTTTGTCATGACGAAGGTGCGGTAACCGCGCAACGCCGTCACCTGGCGGTAGATGTGCAGCATCTCCGGCTTCAGAAAAGTCGTGCAATAACTCGCTACAATTCGCTCACCCATGACGTGCCCAGATTGCTCCCGTCCGCGCTGCATGTCTAGTGGTTCGCTGACGCCACTTCGTCCACCTTCTCCGTCTCCGGCGCGGCGGTTTCCCTAAGCCAGACGCGCAACTGCTCTTTGATCGCTTCCATCCCTTCGCCCTGCCCGGCGGAAACGGGAATGACCTTAATGTTTGGAAAGCGCGCCTGTACGATGCCGACATTCTCTTCGCTCTCCGGCAGGTCCATCTTGTTCGCGAGAATGCACCAGGGCCGCTGCGACAGCCGCGACTCGTAGAGATCGATCTCCCGTCGCAGACTCTGCAAATCCTCCACCGGATGGCGCCCCTCGCTCCCCGCGATATCGACAACGAAAAACAAGCAGCGGCAGCGGGTGATGTGACGCAGGAAATCGTGACCGAGCCCCACATTGCGATGCGCACCCTCAATCAGGCCAGGGATGTCCGCGATGGTTGCGCGTTGGTAATCGTCCAGTTCCACCACGCCCACGCTCGGTCGCAACGTCGTGAACGGATACGCCGCCACTTTCGGATGCGCGGCCGAAATTTTACTGAGCAGCGTCGATTTACCGGCATTCGGGTAACCAACCAGGGCCGCGTCCGCGATCGTCCGCAGTTCGAGCAGGAAGTGACCCTCCTCGCCCTCTTCGCCTTCCGTGTATTGCACCGGCGCGCGATTCTTCGCGCTCTTGAAATGCACGTTGCCCTTTCCGCCTTTGCCGCCCGCGCAAAGCACAAACTCCTGCCCGTCTTCCGACAGATCGACCACCTGTTGCGCCAGCGGATCGACCTCGACCGGCGGCCCCGCGAATTCCTGCGCGCCATCCGACGACAGCTTGCTTTCGAACACAGCTTCTTCGGGCGTCTCCGGCTCCGGCACGATCGGCTCGTCCATCTCATCGCGTCGCGGCACCGGCGCCAACGCGCGATACACGATCGTGCCCACCGGCACTTTCACGATTTTCGAGATCGCCCCGCGGCCATGCATCTTTTTCCCCAGGCCATGTCCGCCCGATTTCGCCTTGATGATGGGCTCGTAGAAAAGATTCGCCAGGTTATCCGTGTGCACATCCGCCCGCAGAATCACGTCACCGCCGCGACCGCCATCGCCGCCGTCGGGTCCGCCCCGCGGAACAAATTTCTCCCGCCGGAAGCTGACACACCCCCGCCCGCCGTTGCCGGCCTGGGCGAAAACTTTGATTCGATCGACAAACATATTGGACCCCGCTCGTTAGCCTAAGGTGCCATCTTTCCGGCGCCTGTCACTTGGCGCCGACTAAAGCAGGCTGGCGTAGAGCGCCTGCGTCTCCGCGGCGATGGCTCCCCAACTGAACTTTTCTTCCGCGCGCTTTCGCCCTGCGCGGCCGAATTGTTCGCGCATGGCTGGATCGGCCATCAAATCGTTTACCCTTCCGGCGAGGTCGCGCGCGAATTTTTCCGGATTCTTCGCTTCGAATGGGCTCTCGGTCATCTGCTCCAAAGGGACGAGGAATCCCGTTTTGCCGTCGGCGACGACTTCTTTGATTCCGCCCACGGCGCTGGCCACGACCGCGGTTTCGCACGCCATCGCTTCCAGGTTGATGATGCCAAAGGGCTCGTAGATCGACGGACAACAAAACACCGCCGCTTGTGAATAGAGTTCGATCACGGTCGGCTTGTCCACCATCTCGCGAATCCAGATCACGCTTCCGTGTTTCTCCTGCGCGCGGTTTACCGCGTCCTCCATTTCACGGCCGATCTCCGCCGTATCCGGCGCGCCCGCGCAGAGCACGATCTGCACACCCGGCGCCATGAATTCGATCGCGCGCACGAGGTGGATGATCCCCTTCTGTCGCGTGATCCGACCGACGAAAAGGACGTAGGGTTTGGACGGATCGATGCCGAAACGCTCGAGCGCGGTCGTGCTTTCCACTTTGCGGTATTCGTCGAGATCGATGCCGTTGTAGATCACGTGCAATCGCTCCGGCGCGATGTGGAAGAGCCGCTCCAGATCGGCTTTCGTCTCATGCGAGACCGCGATGACCGCGTCCGCCATTTCCAGCGCTGTCTTCTCCAGCCAGACCGTGAAATCGTAGCCGCGGCCGAGTTGCTCGCGCTTCCATGGGCGCAGCGGTTCCAGGGAATGGACCGTGATCACGAGCGGGATCCCGTAATTCATCTTCGCGAGGATGCCGCCCCAATGGCTGTACCAGGTGTGGCAATGCACCAGATCGGCGTCGATCGCCGTGGTATTGAAATCGGTGCAGCGTTGCACCGCGCCGTACACCGAACGCAGCGGCGGTGGGCAGGTGAAGGTCGATTGATCGACCGAGAATCCCTGCACCCGCAGATTCCCCTGCTCGCTCTTTTGCTCTCCGAAACAGCGCACTTCCACTGGCATCGTCTTCGCCAGTTCGCGCGAGAGATAGTCCACGTGCACCCCCGCGCCGCCGTAAACGTTCGGCGGATATTCATTCGTAAGCAGGAGCGCTTTCACCGGTCTGCTTGTAAGCGCGTGCGTCGAAGATCGCAAGACGAGTGGTCCGAGGATCCGGCCAGCAACTTCCCGCTTGCAACGCAGTCAAGGAAAGTTAGTCTTGCCTAACTTTATTTGTCTCGCAAAGCATGAAACCATTTCTTCTTTTTCTCGCCGTCGTTGCCTTCGCCTGTCCGCTTTCGGCCGCCGCGCCGAAGATCAACGTCACCGCGACCACCACGATGGTAGGCGATCTGGTTCGCGAAATCGGCGGCGACCGCGTTGCGCTCGAAACGCTTATGGGCCCCGGGGTCGATCCGCATCTTTACAAGGCCGCGGCGTCGGACGTTTCCAAGCTCCAGAAAGCACAGATCATTTTCTACTCGGGTCTCCTTCTCGAAGGAAAGATGCAGGACATCTTCACCAACCTGGCGCGTTCCAAACGTCCCGTCGTGGCCGTGACCGAAGTGATTTCGCTCGATCGTTTGCTCGCGCCGCCCGAGTTCGCCGGGCATCACGATCCGCACGTTTGGTTCGACGTTACGCTCTGGAAACTTTGCCTCGACCCGGTGGTGAAAGCCTTGAGCAAGGTCGACCCGACGGGCAAAGAAAGCTACGAACGCCGCGCTGAAGAAACACGTCGAAAAATGGATGAACTCCACGCTTGGGCATTGGCCAAAGCCAACGAACTCCCGGCCGACCGCCGCATCCTCGTCACCAGCCACGACGCCTATAATTATTTTGGCCGCGCCTACGGTTTCCAGGTCATCGGCCTCCAGGGCATCTCCACCGTCTCCGAAGCCGGCCTCGCCGATGTCGCCAAGCTGACCGATTTCATCCGCAGCAAAGGCATCAAAGCCGTCTTCGTGGAATCGAGCGTGCCGCACAACACCATCGAGCGCATCAGCAAAGACACCGGCGTAAAGATTGGCGGCGAACTATTCTCCGACGCCATGGGCACCGCCGGGCAGATGGAAAACGGGTACGATCTCGGCACCTACGAAGGCATGATCAAACACAACCTCACCACTATCGTGGAAGGTTTGAAGTAGCGGCCGCATGCACGACTCCGTTCCCGCGCTCGAGATCCACGATCTCACCGTCGCTTACCACAAGAAGCCGGTGTTGTGGGGCATCGATCTGCAAGTGCCGCAGGGAAAATTGATCGGCATCGTCGGCCCGAACGGCGCTGGCAAGTCCACTCTCATCAAGGCCGTCATGGGCCTCGTTCCCATCAGCAGCGGCTGGGTGAAGATCTTCGGCGCGCCGGTGAAGAAAAACCTGCAGCGCATCGGCTACGTTCCGCAGCGCGAATCGGTCGATTGGGATTTCCCCGTCAGCGTGATGGATGTCGTCCTCATGGGCCGCTATGGCCGGCTCGGCTTGATCAAACGTCCGTCAAAAAACGACCGCGAAATCGCGCGCGCCTGTCTGGAGAAAGTTCACATGCTCCCGTTCGCCAATCGCCAGATTTCGAATCTCTCCGGCGGCCAGCAGCAACGTGTCTTCCTCGCCCGCGCCCTCGCCCAGGAAAGCGATCTCTATTTCATGGACGAACCGTTTTCCGGCGTCGATGCCGCGACCGAGTCGGCCATCATCACGCTCCTGCATGAGCTGCGCGCCAGTGGAAAAACAATGCTGGTGGTTCACCACGATCTCCCGACGGCGCGCCAGTATTTCGACATGCTCATTCTGCTCAATATGCGGCTCGTTGCCTTTGGCCCGACCAGCGAAGTCTTCACCCAGGATCTTCTTCAAACCACCTATGGCGGACGGTTGACGATCTTGTCGGAAGTTGCCGAGGCGGTGAAGGAACAACGCATCCTGGAATGAAACGGTTCCTCGCTGGCGTCGTTTTTTTCCTGCTCACGGCGCCGGTCCACGCCGCCAAGGTGAGCGACATTTCCGAGACAAATCTCGGCGAACAAGCATTACGTTTCTTCACCTTCCGCGATCCATCACTCCGTTTCGCCTTGATCGGTTCGGTCCTTCTCGGGATCACCTGCGGCCTTCTCGGCAGCTTCATTGTGGTGCGCAAGATGGCGCTCGTGGGCGACGCGCTTTCGCATGCCGTGCTTCCCGGTGTCGCCATGGGATTCCTATGGGGCCAGACGAAAGATCCCGTCGCCATCTTCGTTGGCGCGACGATTGCGGGGTTGATTGGCACCACCGTCGTCAGCCTGATCAAACAGACAACCCGCCTGAAGGAGGACGCCGCCCTCGGGCTCGTCCTCGCCTCGTTCTTCGCCGTCGGCATTTGCCTGCTCACGATGATCCAGCGTCTCCCCACCGGAAACAAAAGCGGGATCGACAAATTCCTCTTCGGCCAGGCGGCTGCGATCAGCGCGGGCGATGTGCGCTTGATGGCGATCGTGGCGCTCGTTTCGGTCGTGGCCATCGCGCTCTTCTACAAGGAATGCCTCGTCTCCAGTTTCGACGTCGAGTTCGCGCGCGCGGCCGGTTTTCCCACGCACCTGATTCATCACGGCATCATGCTGCTGCTCGCGTTCGCGATCGTGGTCGCGCTGCAAGCCGTCGGCGTCGTCCTCGTTTCGGCGATGTTAATCACGCCCGCCGCGACCGCCTATCTGCTCACCGACCGGATGAATCGCATGCTCATCCTGGCCGCGATCTTCGGAATGTTCGCGGGCGTGCTCGGCGCCTTCCTTTCCTTCCTCGGCAATAATCTTCCCACCGGGCCGTTCATGGTTTTGGGCGCGAGCACGATTTTTCTCGGTGCGTTTCTGGTCGGCCCGAAACACGGCGTCGTGGTGCGCTGGTGGAAACGCCGCTCGCGCGCCGATCGCGTCGGACGCGAAAACACGCTCAAGTCCATCTATCGCGTGCTCGAGGAGCGCGAATTCCACGGCGAAGGCGTCGCGCTGCGCGAGTTGGCGGAATTGCGCCGCGAGAGCCTCGAGGAAGCGCGCCGCCAGACGGTCGAGTTGTCGCGCCACGGCCTCGTCACGCCGCACGAAGAAGGGAACGTCGTCTTCTTCACTCCCGCCGGCTGGCAGCGCGCTTGCGAGATCGTGCGCAATCATCGCCTCTGGGAACTCTATCTCACAAACGCGGTGCGATACGCGCCCGACCATGTGCACGAGGACGCGGATAAAATCGAACACGTGCTCGGGACGGAAACGGTGCGCGAACTGGAGCGCCGTTTGCAGTTCGCCAAACGCGATCCGCACGGGCGTTTGATTCCCGGCCTCGAAGACATCTACCCCGCGATGATCGCGGGCCGCCGACGCATGAGCGAACTCATTCCCACCTTCGATTTCCACCGCGTTTTCATCACGCCCTGGACGGATGGCGCTTCCAGCTTCGGCTGGATCGCGCTCATGGGTTTCTTCGTCGCTGCGGCCTGCGGATTGATCGGCAATTACTTAATCCTGCGTCGCATGGCGCTGGTGGGCGACGCCATCAGTCACAGCATTCTCCCCGGCATCGCGATCGCGTTTCTTCTCGCGGGCAGCCGCAACACCTCGGTCATGTTTCTCGGTGCGCTCGTCGCCGGCGTCCTCACCACCGTGATCATCGAAGTCATCCACAAGCGCACCCGCGTGAAACAGGACGCCGCCATCGGGATCGCGTTCACGACCTTGTTTGCCATCGGCGTCGTTCTCATCAGCCTCTATCGCCGATCGCGTCGATCTCGACCAGGAGTGCGTCCTCTACGGCGAAATCGGCTTCGTCTGGATGGCGCCTTCGGTTCAACTCGGAGGCTTCGTCCTCGGGCCGGAGCCGGTGGTGCGGATGGGATTCGTCATGCTCGCGACTGCGATCCTGATCGGCATGTTCTACAAAGAACTTCTCGTCAGCTCCTTCGATCCCGGCCTCGCGGCCTCGGTCGGCATCAACGCCACCGTGATGCATTATTCCCTGATGGCGATGCTCTCCATCGTCGTCGTGAGCGCGTTTGAATCCGTCGGCGCCATTCTGGTCGTCGCCATGCTCATCCTGCCCGGCGCCACCGCGTCGTTGCTCTCGCAACGTCTTCCCACCGTCCTCGCCCTCAGCGTCGTGCACGCTGCGCTGAGTTCGCTCCTCGGCATTCATCTCGCCGTCTGGCTCGATTGCTCCACCGCCGCGGCGATGGTCGTGATGGGCGCGTTCCTCTTCTGCCTCGCCTGGTTCTTGAGTCCGCGGCAGGGATTGCTCACCCGCTGGTTTTCCCGCGGCGTTACCACCCCCACACTGGAGGAAGCGTATGGCCGGTAAAGCACCTTCCGCCCTCGGCAACTCCGCCGCGGTCGAGGATTACCTCGAGCGCATTTTGGAATTGATGGACACGAAGGGTTACGCCCGCGTCGTCGATATCGCGACCAGCCTTGGCATCTCGCAGGCCAGCGTCACGAACATGATCCAGCGTCTCGACGCGGAAGGCCTGCTCAAATACGAAAAATATCGCGGCCTCCTTTCGACCAAACCCGGCGAGACGCTCGCGCGCAACATCGCCCGGCGACACCAACTGCTCTCCGATTTCCTCCAACTCCTCGGCCTCGAGCAAAGCGTGATCGAGCACGACGTCGAAGGCATGGAACACTACATCAGCCCATCCACACTCCGGGCGATCGAGGCCTTGACCGCGCAACTGCGGCGGCACCCAGCCTTCCTCGCCAAGCTCGAAGCCGCCATCGGCTAGCACATCCTCGACCGACGGGCGGCCAGATCCTCAACGGCCGGCTTTTGAGTCGGTAGCTTTTGCTTTGGCTGCGACCACTTCCTCGATTTGCGTCAGCAGGGCGCGGGTGTCGATCGGTTTGTTGAGGTAGGCATCGCAGCCAGCCTCCAGCGCCTCGTCCATGCCATACTCTGCGGAAAATGCCGTGACGGCGATGATCGGAATGTCACGCATGGAGGACTGCGCACGACAATGGCGGGCGACTGCCAGGCCGGTGACGCCGGGCAGTTGCAAATCCAACAGGATAACCTGCGGCTTGACCGCTTTGATGCAGGTGATGGCCTGATCGGCTGAGATCGCGAGCATCACGACATGGCCGCCCGCCTGAAGCACTTCGCTGGCGAGTTTCAAACTCGTCGGATCATCTTCGATGATGAGGATTTTCATTTTGCGCTTTCCTGATTGCGGCCTCTGACGGCGACGGTTTTGAGTTGGCGGGGCTGTCTGAGGCCTTGCGCGGCTTCATCTGCAACACTTGGAACCTCGCTCAACGGCCCCCATCGGGCAAGAAACCGATCCCACGCTGGCGACCCCGAGGCACCGCAACAGCGTGCTTGGGCAGCGCACCGTTCTGCGATAGAAGAGAGCGGATGACGCGGCGCCCGAGTTCATTGGTTCTGGCCATGGATATGGGCAGCTCTTCCGTCCGGACGGCTCTTTTCGCGAACAACGCTACGCGCATTCTGTCATCCACCGCGATCCGGGAGTACGCCATCCGCTATTCTCGTGATGGAGGGGCGGTCCTGTCCGCTCCAGCTCTGCTCCGCGCGGCCAGAAACTGCATCAGCCAAACCTTGCAGTGGCGCCGGCAATCTCCCGCCGTGCGCGACATGCCGATCGTTGCGGTGGCCGGCTCTGCTTTTTGGCACAGTCTGCTCGCCTTGAGACGAAATGGTAAGCCAATCAGCCCCATTCACACGTGGGCCGATTCGCGCAGCGTTCCGGACGCCGTCGGATTTGCGACGCCGACTCTCCGAGCGACGTCATCCACGCGTCGCACCGGCTGCATGGTGCGCGCACCGTTTTGGCCGGCGAAACTGCTTGGCTGCGGCGGACGGCCCATCTCTTTGGAAACGCACGACACAATTGGATCTTCGCCTGCGACTGGAT
The DNA here is from genome assembly GCA_963769625.1 of uncultured Verrucomicrobiae bacterium. GTDB lineage: Bacteria > Verrucomicrobiota > Verrucomicrobiia > Chthoniobacterales > UBA10450 > JACCTI01. The sequence continues at coordinate 235,308 of CAVYMO010000002.1, forward strand.
CTTTCGCGAACTGTTTGGCTGCGACACTGTCGAGCCATTCCATGGCCAGCGGAACGGGCCTCTACAATTTGCGAACCGCGTCGTGGGACGCTGAGCTTTGCGACGTTCGTGATGTTTGCAGCGGAGTCAATTCGACCCCTCGGCGATCCGCGCGGCGATCAGACCCGTCGCATCCCGAATTACGCGACCTGCCTGTCTTCAGCGCGATTGGCGATGGCGCCGCCAGCAATCTTGGCTCCGGGGCGGAGCGACGCGGCCGGATCGCGATCACGATCGGCACGAGCGCGGCCGTCCGCACGGTTTCGCACGAAACGCGAGGCGAACGGTCGCATTCGCTTTGGACTCTTCAAATATGTCGTCGACGACGATCGGGTCGTCCTCGGTGGCGCCATCAGCAACGGCGGGAATCTGCGGAAATGGTTTCTGCGCGACTTCGACTTCCTCGCGAGATCGCGCCGACAACGCGCTCTCGCGCCGAAAGCCGCGACCGATGCCCTGACGATTCTCCCCTTTTGGGTCAGCGAACGCTCACCCACCTGGCCGGAGAATTCCGCGGAGTCATCATCGGTCTCGCTCCGCAGCCACGACCTGCGGCAGATATTCCGCGCGCGGCCACGACGAGCACATTCTATCGCCTCGCTGACATCCTCGCACCTCGGTGTTTCGCCGGCGACGGCGGCGGAAATCATTGTCTCCGGCGGCATCCTGCGATCGCCGGGTCATTGCTAAAATTCTCGCGGATAGCCTTGGCCACGCACTTCGAATTTGCGCGAGAACCAGAAAGCTCACTCCGTGGCGCGGCGTTGCTGGCCTGGAGCGGCTTCGGCTTAAACCGAAGCCATCACCCGGCGGCTGGATCGTATCAACACGATCTCGCGCTGCCAAACACCGCACTCGCCGCGCGCGCAAATCGATCTCGAACGACGGTTGCGGTGCAGGCGTCTCTGCGAGACCGCCAGGCGGTTCCGCGAACCGCCCTACAAATCTTCTCGCACAGGTCAAGAATCTCTCCTGGCCGGCAGCGATCAGGTCAGCCCAATCGGCCGACAACAGACGCTGCAATCTTCCACGAGCGATTTGCTCGCTCTGCGACGTATCCACGACCAGCGGGAAAGGTTTCGCCGCAGTGCGGACAGGCGACATCCGTCTCGACCATCAAATCCATCGCCGCCCTAAACCGCCGCGTCGGGTTTGCCGTTCCGCTCTTCCAGAGCCACACCGCTCAACTTCTGAAAATGTAGTTGCTCGACCCGGCGTCCGTCCGTTTTCGTGATCGTGACCAGATAGTTTTCGATCCGGACCTGCTCACCTTGCTTTGGCAGATGCCCGAGGAGATGCGTCACGTAACCGCCGATCGTGCTCACGTCGGCACTTTCCAGGGTGAGGTCCGCCATGTCCTGCAACTCATACAAGCCCACCGCACCTTCCAGCGGTAAACTCGTTTTCATTGATCGCGCGGAACTCTGCCTTTTCGGTGTCGAATTCGTCCTGGATATCGCCGACCAATTCCTCGAGCACGTTCTCCAGCGTGACCATACCGACGGTGCCGCCGTATTCATCCACCACCACCGCGAGGTGAGCGTGTTTGGTCAGGAACATGTGGAGCAACTTCTCGAGCTGCATCATTTCGGGCACGTTGAGCACGTCGCGCCGGATGCGCATCAGGTCCGGTTGCGGATCACGCATCATCGGCACCAACTCCTTGATGTGGACAAGACCGATCGTGTTATCGAGATGACCGCGGCAGAGCGGAAAACGCGTGTGCCGCGACTCGAGCGCCTTGGCGACGTTGGCCTCGAAGCTCTCTTCCAAATCGAGAGAAACGACATCGCCCCGCGGCGTCATGATATCACGCACGACACGGCGGCGCATATCGAGAGCGTTCACCAAAATGTCGCGGCCCAAGGTGGAAACCTCGTCGGATCTTTCACTCTCATCCAGGATCAGGCGCAGCTCTTCCTCACTGTGCGCCAGCTCGTGCTTGCCCACCGGTTCGAGTCGGAAAGCATGTTTGAGAATCCAGTTGGCCGTCCCATTCAAGAACCAAATGGCCGGCTTGAAAACGACGTAAAACATCCCGAGCGGTCGTGCGATCCAGAGCGTGGTCGCGACCGATTTGCGAATCGCGAGCGACTTCGGAGCCAACTCGCCCAGCACAATATGCAAAAAGGTGATCATCCCGAATGCGATCGTGAATGAAAACGTGTGGATGACGGTGGCCGACTCGACGCCGACGCGGGCGAAAAGCGGTTCGATCATCCGCGCCAGGAAAGGCTCGCCCACCCAGCCCAGGCCAAGGCTCGCGAGGGTGATCCCGAGTTGCGTCGCGGAAAGGTAGGCATCGAGATGCGCCACCACGTGACGGGCAAACGCTGCCCGCGCTTCCCCATTTTCATCCAACGCCTCCAGCTGGCTGCCGCGTACCTTTACGATCGCAAATTCAGCCGCCACGAAAAACCCGTTCAGCGTCACGAGAAAGAGGATGACGAGCAGCTTCGCCAGAATGACGCCAATCGAATCCCATTCCTGAGCAACCCCGACGGCGAGCGGCCAGTCGGTTCCGAAAACAAAAGATGAAATGCTCATCGCACGGACGCGACCCTCGCGCCCGAAACCCGCACCACCGGGGCGGTTGCTACCAGCTCGACTTCGTCACCCCGGGGATCAACCCGGCGGACGCCAGTTCGCGAAAAGTGAGACGCGAGACCTTGAAGCGGCGGATGAAAGCGCGACGGCGCCCGCTCACTTCGCAGCGGTTCACCACACGCGTTGGGCTGGCGTCGCGCGGCAGCGCGGAGAGGCCGGCATAGTCCTTCTTTGCCTTCAGCTCCGCCCGGACCGCGGCGTATTTTTTCACCGTTGCGCGCTTGCGTTCGTTTCGATTTAACCAGGAAGTCTTCGCCATAAAAAGGAGTGCGGAAGCTAGCGGCCTTTCCCACCATTGCAACCGCTTTTTCCCTCCAGCCGCTCCTTCTTTGAAGCGTTGGACGTTGGACGTTGGACGTTGGACGTTTCCCCGATGTTCCCGCTGCATACGAAGACCTTTCCTGCTGACGCCTCCGAACTTGCCCGCTTGATGAACGAAAGCGTGCAACGCGTTTTCTCCACCGCCGGCGAGCCGGTCACGATCGAGAGCATCTCCTACCCCGCGTTGGAAAGCCTCCGCATTCACCTCGATCACGCCCAACTGCGTCCCAATCCGCCGGGTCCTCCGATCGTGTCCGGTGGTAAAGTCGCGGCCCTCTCCGTGAACCGTTTTTCCCTCGAAGGCGTGGGCCTCTCTGTTGGGCCAGCCATCGCGGATGTGCACCTCACCGCGCGCGACGTCCGCCTCCAGCAAGGCCGCGATTCGAACCAAGAAGTCGTCCTCCTCTTGCAACGCGCAGCCGACGGCAGCGTCGAGATCGCCGCCGACAAATCGGAACTGGAGAAAGCGATCGCTGCCGTCGCCAGTCTCGAGGCCGGCAAACAAGGCGTCACGATCGAAGACGTGCGCGTCGCCTTGCGCGAACGCAGCCCGCGCAGTCTCAGCGCCGAGGTGCACGTAAAAGCGAAGAAACTGTTCTTCACCACGGTCATCCGCATCGCGGCAAATCTTGATCTCGACGACAATCTCAACGCCACCATTTCCGGGCTCGCCTGTCAGGGCGAAGGCGCCATCGGCACCCTCGCCTGCGGCGTCCTCGCTCCGCATTTGCAAAAGCTCGACGGGCGCTCCTTTTCTTTGCTCGCACTCCCGCTGGGCGACATCCGACTTCGCGACATCCGTCTTTCAGCCTCGGATAAAATCACGTTGCGAGCCGAGTTCGGCGCTTAGGGAGTCGGCGGGGGAATTGCGGCTGGTCACGGCCGCCTCGGTCCTTCAAGCTGGCAACATGAAAACTTCTTTCGGGTGCGCCGCTCTGGCCATGCTCCTCGCCTGCGCCGGGATCATCCCCTCTCGCGCCGCCGACGAGAAAGGCCCCGCCCTCGCCGCTGCCGTCAAGCAAGCCATCGAAGCCAAAGACGCCGCCGCGCTCGATAAACTTGTCTATTGGGAAGGCTCGTCGGCGGATGGCAAGAGTTTCTATAAAGCGCTCCTCGCCACCGCGCTCGAAATCAAAGTCGAAAGCGTCGCGGTGGAACCATTGCCGGCCGGTAAAACCGGCCCGCCCACCACTCTCACCGTCACCCATTTGCTCAAGATTACCGGCAAGGAAGGCGAAGGCGCCTCACGCCAGACATTCCCGGTCGGCGAGAAGGACGGAAAACTTTACCTCGCTGCGGCCAGGGCGGGCCTACCTGGCCTGCCCCCGCCATAACGGCGCACCCGCGACTACCATTTTCCGCGCACGACCTCACGCGCTCTCCAGCCGCCGCATGACAAAACGGGGGTCGAATGTATGTTGCGCCCCCGCCGCCACCGACGCTCTCCCATCATGCTCATCAAAATCGGCTTCGACATCGAATTCGAACTGCCCGGCCCCACGCCGATGGTCCTGATGCTTTACGTCCACCCGTCACGCCAACCGGACTTGCGCGCGGAGGAACGAATCATCGTCTCGCCCGACGTACCTCTTTCCCATTTCGTTGATCTTTACGGCAACCGCTGCGCCCGGCTTCTCGCCCCCGCGGGGAACATCAAGTTCGCGCTCGAGACCATCATCGAAGACAGCGGCCAGCCCGACGCCGTCGTCCCCGATGCCATCCAGCATAATATTGAAGATTTGCCCGATGACGTCCTCCCTTTCCTGCTCACCAGTCGCTACTGCGAAGTCGACAAGCTTTCGGACATTGCCTGGCAGCTCTTCGGCTCGACCCCGCCGGGTTGGGCGCGCGCCCAAGCCATCGTCGAGTGGGTGCACAAGCACATCACCTTCGGCTACCATTTTGCCGACTCCACCAAGTCGGCCTTCGATTGCTATAACGACGGCCGCGGCGTCTGCCGCGATTTCAGCCATCTCGCCATCGCCTTCTTTCGCTGCATGAATATTCCCGCGCGTTACACCACCGGCTATATGGGCGACATCGGCGTCCCCGTGGTTCTCCCGATGGATCTCAGCGGTTGGTTCGAAGCCTATCTGGGTGGGCGCTGGTATACCTTCGATGCCCGCCACAACAGGCCGCGCATCGGCCGCATCGTCATGGCCCGCGGACGGGATGCCGCGGATGTGGCGCTCACGACCAATTTTGGTCGCGCCATCCTGAAGAAGTTTTTCATCATCAGCGACGAGTTGGGCGAAAATCTCACGCCCGTAAGCCCGTAGGAGTCTTTACTCCTGCCGCAGCGCCACCATTGGGTCGACCTGCGTCGCCCGGCGCGCGGGCACGAAGCACGCCAGCAACGCCACCGCGGTGAGCGACACCAGCGCCGTCGCCAGCGCCACGACATCGATCGAGCCCACCTCATAGAGCACGCTCGCCAACGCGCGCCCGGCCGCGATGGCACAGAGCAACCCGACCGCCAGTCCGATTCCGATCAAGAATACGCCCTGCCCGAGCACGAGTCGAAACACATCCGCCCGCGCCGCCCCCAGGGCCATGCGGATGCCGAGTTCGCGGGTCCGTTGTGTCACGCTGAGCGCCATCACGCCATACAAACCGAGCGTCGAAAGCACCAACGCGAGCGCGGCGAATGAACCCAGCAGGCCCATGGTGAGTCGCCGCGCGGCGAGGCTGTTCGCGATATTCTTTTCCATCGTCGCGATGGTGCCGAGCGGTTGATCGGGATCGAGCGCCTGCACCTCACGTCGGATCGCCGGCACCAACGCGAGAGGGTCGCCCCCTTTCACCCGCACAAGCAGGGTGTTGCCCGTCGTGCCGTATTGCGCCGAGGCAAAGTAGATGTGGTGAAACTTCAGCATCTCCACGTTCTCCTCGCCCGGCGCTTCGTTCCGCGTCCGCGCCACCACGCCCACGATCGTCAGGGGCGGCGGGTTCTCGTCGAAGGTCTGGTTGTCGTCGATGTTGCGCCCGATCGGGTCTTCGTTAGGAAAATGTTTCCGCGCCAGCGTTTCATCGATGATGATGGAGCGCGACCGTCCCTTCCCGGCCACGTCTTCCGGACCGAAAGCCCGACCGCGAATGATCGGCATCCCCATGGCGCGAAAATAATCCGCCGAGACGATATTGATCTCGGCCGAAGGTTCCTGTCCCGGTGTCGCTTCCGGCGTACCCGTCACATGAAAGCTGCTATCCCACTCGCTGTCGTCGAACGGGATGTTGCTCCCTATGGCCGCTGCTTCGACCCCAGGCAGCGTGCGCACGCGCTCGAGCAATTGCCTGAAGAAGGGGATCGATTTTTCGTCCTCGCGATAGCGCGCTTCCGGCAGGGAGATGCCCACCGTCAGCAAATTCGTCGGATCAAAATTGATCGGCTCCTGCTGTGCCCGCCAGAAGCTTTTCAGCGTCAAGCCCGCGCCCGCCAGTAACACCACTGCCAGCGCCACCTGCGTGATGACCAACGCCGACCGCGCTCTCTGGCGCGCGGCGCCACCGCTGCCGCCCCGCGTGCCCGCTTCGTGCAGGACCATCGCGAGTGCTGCGTTCTTCGAGACCCGCCACGCCGGCCAGATGCCCACCAAAATGCCTGCCCCGATTGCCACCGCGCCGGTAAACAACAACGCCACCATGTCGATTCGCGTTTCTTGGAAACGCGTCACGCGCGCCGGACTCAACGCCAGAATCGCGTCCAGACTCCAGATCGCGAGCAGCATGCCCGCGACCGCGCCAAACACCGCCAGCAGCACGCTCTCGGTCAACATTTGCCGCATCAATTGCCACCGGCTCGCACCGAGGGCAGCGCGCACGGCCAGTTCCTTCCCGCGCGCGAGTGCACGCGCCAATTGTAGATTCGCGACATTCGCGCACGCGATCAGCAGGACGATCCCGACCGCCGCCAGCAAAAGCTGCAAACTGTGACGATACGAACCGACGGCCGATTCCAGCAACAAATCCAACTGCACGCGCCGCGTCGCATTTGTGTCCGGATAAAGCCGCTCCAGTTCCGCGGCGATCGTGTCGAGATCGGCTTTCGCTTGTTTCACCGTCACGCCCGGCTTCAAGCGGCCCAGCGCGGAGAAACCCGGATGGTTCCCGCGCGCCAGCACTCCCTGCTCTTTCCTCAAATCCGCCAGCGGCACCCAAATCTCTGCCAGCCGCGGGAAGGTCAGATCCTGCGAGACCACGCCCACGATCTCGCGTGCAACGCCGTCCAGCATCACTTGCTGACCGAGCACTTTCTCCGACCCGCCGAATTTCGATTTCCACAACCGCTCGCTGATCAGTGCCACGGGACCCGCCCCCGGCACATCATCGGACTCGGCCAGGTCGCGGCCGAGGAGCGGCTTCAGCCCCATGACCGCGAGAAAATTGTAAGTCACCTGGCCGCCACCCACACGTTCCGGTGCAGCCACGCCGCCTTTGGGAGAAAAATTAAACGTCTCGCGGCGCACCAACGTCAGGTCGGTGAAGGAGCGTTGACCCGCCCGCCAATCGAGAAAGTTCGGATAACTTACCGATCCCGTCGGGAACGTGGCCGTCGTCTCTCGCACCATCACCAAGCGGTCCGATTCCGGATACGGCAGCGGCCGCAAGAGCACGGCGTGCACAACACTAAAAATTGCCGTGTTGGCGCCAATCCCGAGCGCGAGCGCAAAGACGGCGATGAAGGTGAAGCCAGGGTTCTTTAACAGCTGGCGAAAGGCGTAGCGGAGGTCAGTAATCATAATATTATGGAGCGTGGAGTTTCAGCTCCGGGGAGCGCACGCTTGCAGCGTGCTGGCGATGGCATTCTGCCATCGCGAACTTTGGAGACGTTCCGCAAGGACGCGCGTCACCTTCGGGCACGCTTCCAAAGTTCGTTTCGGCAGAATGCCGAAACCAGCACGCTGCAAGCGTGCGCTCCCCGGCATTACTCATGACGCAACGCCTCCATCGGATTAACGCGCGCGGCGCGACGTGCGGGGAAAAAACCAGCGACGCCCGCCGTCAACGCGAGCAGCAAACAAGCAGTCGCGTAACTCACCGGATCGCTCGCATCGATCCCAAACAACGAAGCGCGCAAAACTCGCGCAACCACGAGCGCGCCGACAAGTCCGAGCATCGCGCCCACCACGACCGCGCGCATCCCCTGCCCCACCACCAGGCGCAACACACCGGCGCGCGTCGCCCCCAAAGCCATGCGAATTCCAATCTCACGCGTCCGCTGCGTCACGCCATGCGCCATCGTTCCGTACAATCCCGCCGCCGCGAGCGTGAGTGCGACCACGGAGAAAAAGCCCATCAACCAGCCGCGTAACCGTGATTGCCAGACGGAATCGCTCACCTCTTTTTCCAGCGCCGTGAAATTAAACACGCCCACGTCCGGCGCGATGCTCGCGACCTCGCGTTGCAGCGCGGGCACAAGGCTGAGCGCCTTCACTCCATCGCGCGCCCGCACGAGAAAGTGCATCTGCTTCCACGCCAGTTGCAGACTCGGCTTGTAAAGATCGGGGCCCGCCCCGCGTTCCAGCGATTGATGCCGCACATCAGCCACCACCCCGACGATAGTCATCCAGTCCGGGTCGGGGCTGGCGCTCGACCAGGTGCTCTCGGGCTTCCCGAGTTTCACGCGCTTACCGACCGCATCTTCCGCCGGCCAGAGGCGCTTCTTCAAACTCTCGCTGACCAGGCAAACGCGCGGCGCATCCAGTTTGTCGCGCGCGTCGAAAACACGGCCGTGCCGAAGTGAAATCCGGACAGTTCGAAAATAGTCGGAGCTAACGGTCTGAAAGTTCACGCGCGGATTGCGGCTTTGCTCGTCGGGCGATTGATGCTCGGCCGTGAACTCCGCGCGGTTCCAGGGCCGTTGTGGCACAAACGGCGGACTGTTGTTCGCCGCGACCGCTTCCACCCCCGGCATCGCCGCGATGCGTTGCAGCAAACGCGTAAACCGATCCACCCGCACCTGCGCGGATTCCTCGAGTTGTAGGTCGGATTCACTTCCATCATCAAAACATTCCGCGCCTCGAAACCGGGATCGACCTCATCCAGCTTCATCACACTCCGCAGCACCAGACTCGCGCCCACCAGCAACACGATCGACACCGCCACCTGCGCCGCCATCAGGATTTCGCGGGTGCGCCCGCCGCGCCCGCTTCCGCCCGTGTTTCCCGCGCCCGTCGCTTTCAAAGCCTCGGAAACATCGAACCGCGTCGCCTGCCACGCGGGCAGGGAACCGGCCAGGAGCGCAGCCACGCTGGAGACGCCGACCGTGAACGCCAGCACCTGCGCGTTCACATCGATCGTTAACCAGAACGGCAACTCCACCGGAATCGCCGCGCGCACGAACTCCACCAGCCAGAACGCGAGAAGAATTCCCGCTACGCTGCCGAGAAACGCGAGCAGCGCGCTTTCCGTCAAGAGTTGTCGGATCAACTGCAGCCGGCTGGCACCGAGCGCAGCGCGCACGGAAAACTCGCGCCCCCGCGTGACCGCGCGCGCAAGCAAAAGCTGGCTCACATTCGCGCAGGCGATCAGCAACACGCCGCCACACGCCGCGAACAAGAGCACGAGCGACGAACGCACTTCGCCCACCGTGGCCTCGCGCAGTCCGATCACGCCCGCGCCCACCTTGTCGTTCGTCTCGGGATATTGCCGCGCCAGCTGATCTGCGATCACGTTCATTTCCGCCTGCGCCTGCGGAATGGTCACGCCCGGTTTGAGACGCCCGATCGCTTGATCGGCGCGCCAGGATCGATCGGTGCTCTTCCCGAAAACCGAAGACATCGGCACCCAAATGTCGGTTTGCGAGGGAAACCGAAACCCATCGGGCAAGCACGCCCACCACCGTGCGCAAACTTCCATCGAGCTGCACCTCACGCCCGATGATCGCGCCATCGCCGCCGAACGAACGCTGCCAAAGCCGATGACTGATCAGGATGACCGCCGGCGCGTCCGGCACATCGTCGGCGGGAAGAAAATCCCGTCCGCGCGCCGGTGTCACGCCTAACAAATTGAAAAGGTTCGCGGTGGTAAACGTCGTCTTCAACGTCTCGGTCGTGCCGGCTGCCGATTGCAGATTTCCGTTCCAACGCAGGTTGAAGAACGCGAGATCGGAAAAGCTGCGCGCATTCTGTTTCCAGTCCTTAAAATCGAGATAATTGACTCCCAGATCGGTCGCCGTTTCGGCGCTGCGTGATTGCACCATCACGAGACGTTCCGGCTCCGCGTAGGGCAGCGGGCGCAGAAGAAATCCGTAGATCGCGCCGAAGATCGCGGTCGTCGCGCCGATCCCGAGCGCGAGTGCGAAGATGGCCGTAAGCGAAAAGCCCGGCGCCTTCCACATCATGCGCAGCGCGTAACGAAGTTCAGTGATCATAGCTTAAGAAGCGTGCGCGATGGAATCCGGGGAGCGCACGCTTGCAGCGTGCTGGTCGCGGCATTCTGCCGCGACGAACTTCCTAAACATCCCCCAAGATTGCGCGTCCAATCTCGGGAACGCGTCCGAAAGTTCGTCTCCGCAGAATGCGGAGACCAGCACGCTGCAAGCGTGCGCTCCCCGATCCGTTGTTCGAACGCCATCCTTCATTCCGCGCGCAGGGCTTCGATGGGATTTACTTTTGTAGCGCGACTCGCGGGCAGAAGACACGCGAGCAAGGCCACGACCGCGAGAAGCACGGTGATGGCACCCAGCGTGAGCGGATCCTGCGCGCTGGTGTTGAAAAGAATCGAACCCAGCGCGCGCGCCGCCGCGAGCGTCGCGATCAGGCCCACCAGCAACCCGAGCCCGATCAGTTTCCCGCCTTGCGTGAGCACCAGCTTCAGGACATCGCGCTGTTGCGCACCGAGCGCCATGCGGATGCCGAATTCGCCCGTGCGTTGCGCGACGCTGTAAGCCATCACTCCGTAAATGCCGACCGCCGCCAGGACGAGCGCGACGACCGAAAAAACCGACAGCAACACCATGGCGAAACGTTGCCGCGAGATGCTGTCCGCGACAATTTCCTCCAGCGGTCGAATGGTGCCGACCGGCTGGTCTTTATCCACCGCGTAGACGGCGGGACGCAACGCGCCGAGCAACGCGGCGGCGGGACCGTCAGTGCGCACGACGAAGTTGAGGGCGGTGGTCGGCTTTTGCACGAAGGGCTCGTAGGATTGGCTCGTGGTTTCGCGGTCCACGCCATACTGTTTGATGTCGCCCACGATGCCGACGATTTCGCGCCAGGTGTCGGGGCCGTTGGTAATGTTGATCCGTTTGCCGATCGGGTCCTCGTTAGGGAAAAACTGTCGGGCGAGCGTTTCGTTAATGATCGCCACGCGCGGCGCCTGCGCGTTGTCCTGCGCGGTAAAGATACGTCCGCGCACCAGCGGAATGCCCATCGCGCGAAAATAATCCGGCGTGATCGCGTAGTAGTTGGTGTTCGGCAAATTGCTGGGATCGACTGGAGGACGGCCCTCGATATTGAATCCGAGTACCCAGTCGCCGAGCAACGGGACGGTGTGAGTCAGGCCGACGGCCTGCACGCCGGGGAGCCCACGTAGACGTTCGATCAGCGCATCCGCAAACGCGACCTGCTGCTCGGGCTTCTCGTATTTTTTCTCCGGTAACGAAAGGCGCATGATGGTGGCGTGCGCCGGATTAAATCCCGGATCGACATTGGTGAGCTTCATGAAGCTGCGACCGAGCAGGCCCGCACCGCCGAGCAACATCAGCGCCAGCGTCACTTCGACGACGACAAGGGCGCCGCGCAATCGTCCGCGCGCCCCGCCTTCGGTGGAACCGCGCGAGCCCTGCTTCAACGCTTCGTTTACATCCGTGCGCGCGGCGAGCCACGCGGGCGCGATGCCGAAGATAAGACCGGTGGCGACACTGAGCACAAGGCAGAGCAGAAGGACTCCGGTATCGAGCCGAATGTCGGCCGTGCGCGGGAGATCGGCGGGTGCGAGCGCGAGAAGCGCATCGAGTCCCCAGCGCGCGAATGAGAATTCCGGCCAGGCCGCCGAAAAGCCCGAGGAGCACGCTCTCGGTCAGGAGCTGCCGCATAAGCCGCGCGCGACTCGCGCCGAGCGCCGCGCGAATGGAAATCTCGCGGTGCCGCGCGGTCGCGCGTGCGAGCAAGAGGTTGGCGATATTCGCGCAGGCGATGAGCAACACACAGCCGACCGCGCCGAGCAGGGTGTAGAGCACCGCGCTCACATTCCGCACGCTGTAATCCTGGAGCGGCATCATGAAGACGCCCCACCCTTTGTTCGTGTCCGGGTATTGCGTGGCGAGTTGCGCGGAGAGAACTTTCATTTCCGCCTCGGCCTGCGCAAAGGTCACGCCGGGCCGGAGTCGGCCGATCACGTTCAAATAATGCGCGCCGCGGGCCGTGGCGTCCGTCTCATCCGCGGCGAACGCCATCGGCAGCCACGCGTCCACATTGCTCGCGAGGCCGAAACCCTCCGGCGCGATCCCGACCACCGTGTGCGACTCGCCATTAAGCTGCAAGGAACGGCCGACCACGTTCTCCGCGCCGCCCAGCGCGCGTTGCCAGAAACCGTAACTCAAAACCACCACGCGGTTCTTGCCGATCGCATCCTCCTCCGGGAGGAACATCCGTCCGCGCGCCGGCTGGATGCCGTAGATGTCGAAGTAATGCGCCGTCGCCTTAACGCCGACGAGCCGCTGCGGTTCGGCCTCACCGGTCAAATTCAAACTCGTGCCGGTGTAGGCGGCGAGATGCTCGAATGACTTCGCCTGTTTTTCCCAATCGAGAAAATTCGGCGGCGCGACCGAGAACTCGGGGAACTGCGGCAATTGCGCTTCGCGGATGACGACCAGACGCGAAGGCTCCGGGTAATCCAGCGGCTTAAGCAGGACCGCGTTCACAACCGAGAAAATGGCGGTGCAAGCGCCGATCCCGAGCGCCAGCGTGAGAATAGCGACGGCGGTAAAGCCGGGCGATTTGAGGAGTTGGCGGAAGGCGTAGCGGAGGTCGGTGATCATAATATTAGAACAGGGACACGAAGTGGTTGGGGAGCGCGGGCGCCTCGCCCGCAGTGTCGTGCGCCTCGCGCGACACCGGGACGATGTGGGTGGTTCCAGGACGTTCGAGCGTCCCCAAAGCTTTTTGGCGGGGCGCCCGCGCTCCCCGGAACTGGTTGCAACGCGCGTTTTTCATTCGGTTCTTAGCGCGGCTATCGGGCTGATGCGCGTAGCGCGACGGGCGGGAAGCCAGGTCGCGAGTAATCCGGCGAGCGCGAGCAGGATCGCAGCGCCGGCGAAGGCGAGCGGATCGACCGCGCTGACTTCGTAAAGCATGCTGCTGATGATCTTCCCGGTGGCGAGCGCCAGGAGCAGGCCAAGCGCGAGGCCGCCAGCGAGCAGTTCCGCACCTTCGCGCAGGATCATGCGCTGCACCGCGGCGCGTTGCGCACCGAGCGCCATGCGGATGCCGATCTCGCGCGTGCGCCGTGCAACGGAATAGGCTTTTACGCCGTAAAGGCCGATCACTGACAGCCCGAGCGCGAGCGCGCCGAAGACGGTGAATAAAGCAGCGGCCGCGCGCACCATCCAAAGCTCGAGATTGTCGTCGAGATGCTGCGCGAATGTTTTCAACGACAGCACAGGGAGCGATGGATCGACGTCGCGCACCATGTTACGCAGCAGCTCCGCGGTCGCGGCCGGGCTGCCCTGCGCGCCAGGGCGAAATTTCACGTAGAAGAAGGCGTTGTTCTGGAAGCCGCGCGCGAACGGCAGGTAAATCGCGCCGCCCGGTTGTTTCTCAAAAACCGCACTGCGCACCGCGGGGACGATCCCGATGACTTCGATCGGTTCCCCCGGCCCGACGTCCCCGTTGGTGTCGGCCATCTTCTCGCCCGCCAGCTGCAAATGTTGTCCGAGAGCATCGCCGCTCGGCCAAAGTTTTTTCGCCAACACGTCATCGATGATGGCGACGGGGGGACCGCTGGCTTGCGTCGCTTCCGCCACCGTGAATCCGCGACCGCGCAAGAGCGGCAAGCCGACCGTGCGCAGGTAGTCGGCGCCGATGCTGTTGAAATTCGCGCGGAGCGGCTGCGACTCGGCCGCCGCGTCCGGCTGTTCCACCTTTCGCGCCAACCGCACCATCCCGAACGGAACGGTCGCGGAAACGCTCGCGCTCTCCACGCCGGCCAACGCGGCGAAGCGCTCCTCGAGCGCACGGTAAAGTTGGCGCGCGCGTGAACGCTCGTAGCCGGATAGGCTCGCATCGAGTTCCACCAAAACGCTGGCGCCCGGCTGGAGCCCGGTCTCGACCGAAGCTGCTTTGCCGGCGCCGCGAAGGAAGAGAAATGCGGCGGTGAGTAACGCGAGCGAGCAGCCGATTTGCACGGCGACGAGCGGACTGCGGGGCATAAACCTCCATCGACGGGGCACGACATCCTCGCCGGCGTGATGCTTCAGATGTGCCATGGAACCGGCGCGAGCGAGCCGCAGCGCGGGCCCAAAGGCGAAGGCAAACGTTGCCAGCACACAGAAGCCGAACGTCACCGCGAGACTGGCGAGATTTGGTCCGCTTTTCCATGCGATGTCGAACGGCAGGAGCGGCCCGATCGACGCGATGAGCAGATCCGACGACCAGAGACCGAGCAACATGCCCACCGCGCCGCCGAGCAACGCCAGGACAAGGCCTTCGGTGAGTAGCTGACGGACAATCCGCGACCGACTGGCGCCGAGCGCCTGACGAATGGCCATTTCTTTCCTGCGCGAAGCGCTGCGGGCGAGCAGCATCGCGGCGAGGTTCAAGCAGGCGAGGACGAGCACCACCGCGGCCATCGCGATCACGAGCACACCGAAGGCCGACAGCGCCGCATCATCTTCCGAAGGGCTCGCGCTGGTGTCGAAGCGTGGCAGCGCCCCGGCCAGGAAAGTTTGATCCTTCTGCTCCAGCGGATAAGCCTGTGCCAGATTGGCGGCGAGCTGTCGCAACGCCGGTGCCACACTTGCCGCCGTGACGTCGGACTTCAACCGCCCCACAAGATTCAGGTGGCGTCCGGTGCGCTCGCCCAGGGCGCTGCGATCGTGCGCGTGAAACTCGTTCGCCACCAGATCGTAAACGCTGAGCGGCAGCCACACCTCGGAGCCGAAGATGTGCATCGTGCCCGTGAATCCTTCCGGCAGCACGCCGATGATATTGAAGGACCGTCCGTTGATCATCATCTGCGAACCGAGCAGCCCGGCGTGACCTCCATGACGCTTCCAATAGCCGTGACTGACCAGCGCGACCGGCACGCTTCGTCCTGGCGCTTCTTCTTCAGGCAGGAAAGCGCGACCGAGCATCGGAGTCACGCCGAGAACCGAGAAGTAGTTCGAGCTGACCACGCTCGCATAGACGCGGCGCGTGTCGCTCTTCTCGCCGATGCCGACCATCGCGAGCGTGTAAGCCATCACATCGGTGAAGACGGTGTTCTGCTCGCGGAGGTCGCGGTAGGTGGGATAAGAGAACGAACGAAAAATCTTCGGGTTCTTCAAATCCTGCGAGAAGACCTGGACGATCTCGCTGGGCTTGGCATAACCGGGAGAGCGGAAGAGCAGCGCATCGACGAGGCTGAAGACCGCGCTGTTCGCGCCAATCCCGAGTGCGAGAACGATGACCGCGGCGATGGTAAAGCCGGGCGCTTTCCAAAGCTGGCGTAGGGCGTGGCGAAGGTCAGTCTTCACAGTTTTATCGCTCGGAGGCCGAGGAATCCTGGACAGCGAGCGCTTTCTTCATTCGGCGCGTAATGCTTCGATCGGGTTGACGAGACTGGCGCGCCGGGCGGGCACGAGGCAGGCCAGGAGAGCGACGAGTGCCAGCGTGCCGGCGGTGGCCGCGAGCAGGGAGGGATTGTGCGCGGAGATTTGGTAGAGCTGTGTCGCGAGCAAACGACCGAGCGCCAGCGCGGCACCAACCCCGAGGATGAGACCGATGAGGACGGGCGTCATCCCTTGTTTCACAACCAAACGGAGGACATCCTGAGTTTGGGCGCCGAGCGCCATGCGCACGCCAATTTCCCCGGTGCGTTGCGCCACGGTGTAGGCGACGGCGCCGTAGATGCCAACTGCGGCCAGCAGCAGTGCCACCGCGGCGAAGGTGCCGAGCAAGGCCATGGTGAGGCGCTGCTGGCCTAGTGATTGATCGACGATTGCGCGCAGAGTCGTCGGTTGCACGATGGGGAGACCCGAATCGAGCCGATTCAAAGCCGCGCGGACGATTGCAATCACGGCTTCGGGTTTGAGCGAACTGCGAACCGCAATGCTAACAAAGGGCAGTGCGCGCTGCGCCCAAGGGCGGTAAAATTCCACGTCATTGGCTTTATCGAGGCGGAGCGAGCGGACGTCTCCGGCCACACCCACGATTTCGTGCATAATTCCAACGCCGTTCTCGGAACCCAGGAAGATTTGCCGGCCGAGCGCATCTTCGCCCGAAAAAAGACGCTGCGCAGCGGAGCGGCTGATGATGACCACGGGCGGCTTCCCCGTGGTATCCCTCTCATCGAAATCGCGGCCGGCCTGCAACGGAATGCCGAGAGTTTTCAGGTAGCCGGGCGAGACCACCCTCGTTAGGCCAAGAAGACGCTGCGTGACCGGAGGCGGATTGGTGTCCGCTCGCGCGTAGGTTGTGTTGGAAAAGTTCCCGTTCAACGGGACGCTGTCGGCGAGGCCCACTGCCTCGACCCCGGGCGCGTTTTTCAATTCGCTCTGGAGGCGTTCGACAAACCGCGCACGCGCGCCCTCATCCGGATATTTGCTCTCGGGCAGGCCGATGGCGCCCACCCAAACCCCGTCTGGACGGAAACCGGTCTCCTGTTGACTCAAACGCAGGAAGCTCGTGATCAGCAAGGCGGCGCCGGCGAGAAGCAAGACCGAGAGCCCGACCTGGATCGCGACCAGGCCGCGGCGGAAACGCTGCTGCCCCAGGCTCCCGCTGACGGCGCGGCCGCCGTCCTTCAAGCCGTCGACCAGATCGCCGCGCGAGCTTTGCCATGCGGGATAGACGCCCATCGCCAGTCCAGTCAGGAGCGCGAGGGCACAGGTGAACAACAGGACGGGTCCACTGAGCGAGATCGAACTCTCGATCGGCAAATTATCGAGCGCCAACTTCGGGATAATCGAGACGACCCAAAGCGCGAGAACCAGGCCGATGCCGCCCGCGATCAGGCTGATGAGCGTGCTTTCGAACACGAAGAGCCTAACGACACTGCGACGCGAGGCACCCAGCGCGATACGCAGGGCAATCTCACGCCGGCGTCCACTGAAACGCACGAGGAGAAGGTTGGCCACATTACTGCAGGCGATGAGCAAAACCGCGCCCACGGCGGCGAGCAGGGTGAGAAATGCCGGGCGCAAGTTCCCGGTGGAATCCTCGGCTGCCGTGATCGCCACGGGCGACCAGGAGTTATCGGCGTTCTCGGGATATTTTTCGCGGTAACCTTTCTGCAGCGCCGGCAACGCGGCGCGGGCCTGCGCCAAGGTCACGCCCGGTTTCAAGCGACCCAGCGCCCGCATGAAGCTCACGCCGCGCGAGATTCGCTCCGGCGGGAGACCGCTCAGCTGGAACGGCTTCACCGTCCATACTTCCGCGTTCTGTCCGACCCAGGCGACCGGCAGTTTGGGCAAAACGCCGACGATCGTGGTGGGGATGCCGTTCAGCGTGATGCTGCGGCCGACGACGTGGGGGTCGGAGTTGAGCCGGTTCTTCCAAAAATTTGTGCTCACCAATGCCACGTCGGCCCTCATTTCCTCTTCCGGGAGGAAACTGCGTCCGCGGATTGGTTGCACCCCTAACAAGTCGAAGTAGTTCGCCGTGACGTTGCCGCCGAAAAGCTGAATCGGATCGCCCAATCCGGTGAGAATGTATCCGGTCCCCGCCTCCGCCGCCACCTGCGTGAAGACGGTCTGGCCATCGCGATAATGCCAGAAGCGCGGCACCGACATGGGCAACGCCTCCAGATTCCGCTCTTTCGCTTCCGCCTCGATGACGAGGATGCGGCCCGGTTCGCGAAAGGGCAGACCATTGAGAAAAAGATCATTGATGAGGCTGAAGATCGCGGTGTTCATCCCAATCCCGAGCGCGAGCGTAAGCACGGCGAGCGCGGTGAAGGCGGGCGACTTCAGAAGCTGGCGGAAGGCGAAGCGGAGGTCGTTCATGGGAGTAAGCTCGCCGGGATTCTGGCGGCCCTGTTCATCCTTCGCGTAGGGCTACGAGCGGGTTGACGCCGGCAGCGCGACGGGCGGGAATCCAGCAGGCGAGGAGCGCGATCACGCTGAGGAGGAAGGCGACGGCAGCGAGCGTGGGGGCGTCGAAAGGTTGCACATCG
Source organism: uncultured Verrucomicrobiae bacterium (assembly GCA_963769625.1). GTDB lineage: Bacteria > Verrucomicrobiota > Verrucomicrobiia > Chthoniobacterales > UBA10450 > JACCTI01. The sequence goes on from CAVYMO010000002.1 coordinate 253,590, forward strand.
TAGAGCAACGATTTAAGGACGCGCCCGAGGGCGAAGGCCGAGGTCAACCCGAGCAGCACGCCAATGGCGGTGAGCTTCATCCCGCCGCCGACGACCAAGCGCAATACGTCTCCGCGTTGCGCGCCCAGCGCCATGCGAATGCCGATCTCCTGCCGTCGCTGCGCGACGCTGTAGGCCATCACGCCGTAGATTCCGATGGCGGTAAGAAGCAAAGCGACGCCAGCGAAAATCGCCAGGAGGAGGGCCGTGAAACGGGGCCGGGAAAGTGAGCGCGCGAGATACTCATCGAAAACGCGCACACGCGTGAGCGGGATGCCAGCGTCGACGCGCGCGACGGCATTGCGCACCGCCGAGCGTGAGGCTGGCGGGATTGGAGGAGGAACTGCGAATGACCAGCGTCGCGCCGTTCATCGGCATTTGCGTCGCGGGCATGTACATCTCCGGGGTGAGATCCTGTCGGAGCGAAACGGTGTTTCACATTGCCGACGATACCGACGATCTCGCGCATGACGGGTTCGCCCGGATCGACCGTCCAGCCGGGCGCGATGCGTTTCCCGATCGCGTCCTGCCCGGGAAAGAATTTGTCGGCGAAACGCTGGTTGATGATGCATGACCGGGTTGGTCCTGCGCTGATCGCGCTCATTGAAGAGCGCGACCACGCAAAAGCGGGATGCCGACGGTCCCGAAATAATTTGGGCTGGCGATCCGGGTAGGCGCGGCGTCGCGCTGCCCCTCCGGCTTTGGGTTCTCCTCCATGTCAAAGGACGTGGTGATATTGTTGCCGCTGAGGGGAAGCGGGAAAATGTAGCTGACGGATTCCACGCCAGGCTGCGCCTCGATCTCGAGCGATAATTGATCGAAGAACCGCTTCATGTCGTCGGGCAGCGGGTAGGCCGATTGCGGCAGGCTGACGTAGCCCGTGAGCAGGCGCTCGGGTTGCAAACCCGTATCCACTTTGCTCAGCGCGGCGAAACTTTTGAGCAGAAGACCCGCGCCCGTGAGCAGCAGCAAGGCAAGCGCCACTTCTGCGATGACCAGTGCGCTGCGCAAACGATTCCGCACCGCGCCGCCGCTGCTCGCGCCACGGCCGCTTTCGTTAAGCGCGGTCTGCAAATCCAGACGCGAGGCCTGGAACGCGGGAGCCAATCCGAAGAGAACGCCGGTGGTGAGCGAGACGATAATGGTGAAACTGAGCACCAGCGCGTCCAGTCGGATTTCGTGGATGCGCGGGATGTTCTCCGGCACGATCGCGACCAGCAGATCAGTCCCCCACGCCGCGAGGATCAGGCCGAGCAAGCCGCCCAGGACCGAAAGCAAGGTGCTTTCCACGAGGAGTTGGCGAATGATGCGGCCGCGACTGGCACCCAGCGCGGAGCGCAGCGCGATCTCCTTCGCGCGCACGGTGGCGCGGGCCAGAAGGAGGTTTGCGACGTTGGCGCTCGCGATCAGGAGGACGCAGAGGACGGCGCCAAAGAGAACGTAGAGCCCACTGGAGACATCGCCCACCAGTTCTTCGCGCAAGGGACGCGCGCTGGCGCCGAAATCGGTGTTGCTGTCGGGATATTGCTGCTCGAGCGCGGCGGCGATGGTCCCCAGTTCCGCGCGCGCCTGCTCCAGGGTCACGCTAGATTTGAGCCGCCCGATGCCCTGAATGCTGTGGTTGCCACGTTGCGCGGTATTCGGCTCTTCGCCATCGGGGCTAAAGGCATCGGGGGCGATCGTCGTATAGACATCGATTGGGTCGGACTCGATGGGAAACTGAAAGCCGCGTGGCATGACGCCCACGACGAGGTGCGGCTCGCCATTGAGCACGAGGACGCTGCCAAGCGCGTCGCCTGCGCCTCGGAATTGTTTCTGCCAGAAATCGTAACTCAAGACCGCAGTGAAGCCGTTTGGTCCCCCACCCGCGGCCTCTTCCTCGCGCTGGAAACCGCGGCCCATCAACGGAGCGACGCCAAGCACATCAAAAAACTCCGCTGAGACCGTCTGCCCCCGCAAACTCTGCGCCGCGCCCGTGACGGTGAGCGCCAGACTGCGATTCCGATACACCGCGAGATGCGTGAAGCTCTTGCTCTGCGCACGGATATCGAAAAAATCAGGGTAGCTCACCGAATCGAGACGGCCGGTGGTGCGGGGATCGCGTTTATCCACCGAGCCGACGGCGGCCAACTGCTCCGGTTGCGGGAAGGGCAAGGGCTTGAGAAGCACCGCGTTGACAACGCTGAAGATGGCGGTGTTGGCCCCAATTCCAATCGCCAGCGCAAGCACGGCGATGATGGTGAAGCTGGGCGATTTCGCCAGCTGGCGGAAGGCAAAGCGGAGTTCGTTCATAAGCTGCGGCTTTTGGATTTCGGCGTTGTTGGGGTCATCATCGCGCTACCGTCGGTGAGGGGTTCGGCCGCAGATTGATGCTGCCCACGCTGGCCTGGAGCACGAGCGATTTCCCGCCGCCATTGAGCGTGCCCTCGAGGCGATTGTCGCGCGAGCGGGTGGCGAGCATCGGGATGGCGGTGCGGATGCTGCCCATGCCGGTCTTCGCATCCACCGTGACCGCAGCTTTCTCGGAAAGGACGACGTCGATACTGCCAGCGGAAGTTTGCAATTTCACATCGCCCGGCACGGGCTCCGGCAGCGTCGCAGCGATCGAGCCTGCGGAAGTCTTGCCATTCAAGGCACCGCTGATGTTCTCCAGAACGAGCTTGCCGCCGCTGGTCCTGACTTCCGCATCGCCATTGAAATCGCGCACCACGATGGAGCCGCCGGAGGTGCGCGCATCGAGGGTGCCGCTGCCTTTCTGGCAATCGATCGCGCCGCCGCTGGTGGAGACGGTGAGTGGCCCCGCACAGGCGTCGAGCAAAATGCTGCCCCCACTGGTGCGCGCGTCGATTGGGCCGGTTAGCTGCGCGAAGTTCAACTTTCCACCGCTGGTGTCCGCATCAATTTCGCCGGTGAGGCCATTGGCATTAATGGCACCGCCGCGCGTGCGCAGCTCCGCGTTGAAATTCTTAGGCACGCGCACGGTGTACTCCGCATCCATCTCGATGTGGCCACTCCAGTTCCAATGCTTGCGCTCCTGCGGACGCCGCGCGTGCACGGTGACGGTGTTGCCCTCCTGGCTAACGACGATCGGGACGGCGGCAAAGTATTCCTTCTCGCGGGCCTCATCGTCGCTCTCGATCTTCCGGTGCGCCTGCACTGCGACCTCGCTCTCGCTCCCGACGGTGACATCAATAGTGCCGAAATCGACATCGATGATGAGCTTGCCACCCGGCGCCACCATGAATCGCTCTTTGACGTTTTCCTCGGTGAACGCCCAGCAAGTGGTGGCAGTGAGGATGAGGAGAACGGCAATACGTGTTTGCATGATTGTTGGTTTCGGTTTCGCGCATTTCTCGTCTGCGCGCGGCAGGTTTGAGGAACCCTTTTGCAGGGTGCGTGCCACGCAAATGCAGCGGATCGCTAGTGCCTTATGCGGAATGGTTTACATAGCTTCTTCCCGCTGCGCTATCGACATGCACATCCCACCCTCGGGAAATCGCCGTCCCGCTTTTGCGACGCCCTGCTAGCGGCGCGCGAGACGGCGGAACATCCATGCGCCCACGCCGAGAAAGAGCACATTCGGCAGCCACACCAGCAGCTCGGGATGCGCGTTCGGATTCGCCCGCAAGGTGTCAGCCATGATGATGAAGAGAAAGTAAGCAAACGCGACCACGATGCTGATGAGGAATCCCATAGAGGTCTCGCGCCGATGTGCGGTCACGCCCAGCGGGACGGCGACGAGGGCGAACGCGAGGCAGGAAAAGGGGAACGACAAGCGTTTGTTCAACTCGGTCCGACTGGTGCTCTTCTGTTCGCGGTCGCCTTTGCGGAGTTGCTCGAGGAGTTGTTCGAGCGACATGGCGGAGCGGCTGGGCCGGCGCTTCTCGCCCTCGTATAATTCCTCGAGGCTGATCGGCAGAGTGCCTTCCGCCATGTTGATGCCGTCGCGGATGCGGCGCAGATCGTAGGGCGCTTTTTCGTCGCGCTGCTGGTAACGCGCACCGTAGAGATGCATGAGGATGCGGCGATTCGGAATGTCGGCTTCGAGCGTGCCGCTGCGCGCGTGGGTCACACGCATGGGAACGAAAAATTCGTTCAACTCGAAGACGATGATGTTCTCCAGCTTGTTCCCGTCCTTGCGCCCGACATAGATCCTGCGGCCGGGAAATTGATCGATCACCTGATCGCTGCCAAAGAGCGCCATCGGATCGCGCGTCGCAACATCGATGATCATGCTCTTGAGCGCCTTTTGCGCGGCCGGAGCCACCCGCACGTTTAGCCAGAGCGAGATGGCGGTGCAGAGAACGGCGATCACCGCCAGGGAGGCGCAGATGCGCGCCATGCTCACGCCGTTGCAGCGCAGCGCGATCAATTCGTTATCCGCGGAGAGCCGACCGAAGACGAGGAGGACGGCGGTAAGCAGGCCCCATGGGATGGTGAAGATGAGCGAGAAGGGCAGGACGTAGCCAATGAAGGCGAACAGGTATTCCGCGGGCAGGTCCTGATTGACCAAAAGCGGCAGGAGCTTGCGCAGAATATTGCCGACCACGAGGACGAGGCTGAGCACTGCGACCGCGAAGCCAAAGCTTACGAGCAGTTGTCGGGCGATGAAGCGGTCGATTAGTTTCACCGACGCTTCTGTTAGTGCGGGATGGCGTCGGGGACAAGGGACGGGATGCCGGAAGCGTGCGCGCCCGCGTTTTGCTTCGTCGCGATTTTTGCTACACTGCACGCGAATGCCCGAAGAACTCTACGACGTAGCCATCATCGGCGGCGGTCCGGCGGGGAGCACCGCGGGCACGTTGCTCGCGCGCGCGGGACGCCGCGTTGTCATTGTGGAGCGGGAAAGATTTCCCCGCTTTCACATCGGCGAATCACTGCTGCCCTTCAGCATGAAGGCTTTTCGGCGGCTGGGCCTGCAGGAGAAATTTCAAAACGCCCGGTTCATGGAAAAATTTGGCGGCGAAATGGTCGGCGCGTGCAGCGAGGAAGGGGTGAAGTTTTACTTCAAGGACGGCTACGGCTCGCAAACCGATCGCTCCTACCAGGTGACGCGGGCCGAGTTCGATAAAGTGATGCTCGACCATGCTGCCGAAAATGGCGCGGAGGTGCGTGAAGAAACCACCGTGCAGCAAATAGCATTTTCGGAGGACGGTGGGGCGCTCAAGGTGCGAAGCCAGGCAGGCGCTACGACCGAAGTGCATGCGCGCTACGTCATCGACGCCAGTGGACGGAACTCGATCATCGGTTCGCATTTCAAGCTCAAGAAAAACTACGCGCACCTGCAAAAACTATCCGTCTTCGCGCATTACGACGGCGTGACGCGGGATCCGGGAATCGACGGCACCCTCACCCGCCTCGTCCGCGCGCTCGATCGCTGGTTTTGGATGATCCCGCTCACGGAAGAACGGATGAGCATCGGCGTGGTTTTGGACGCTGCCGTTTACAAGCAGTCCGGGTTGAGCCCGGACGAGTTTCTGGAGCAATCACTGGAGGAACAACCGGTCGTCGCCAATCGCATGCGCGCCGCTACTCGGGTGTCGCCGGTCACAGTGGCGGCGGATTTTTCGTATCGGAACGAGAAGCTCACGGGCGAGCGCTGGCTTCTCGCCGGCGATGCCGCGGGATTCATCGATCCGGTTTTTAGCAGCGGCGTCTTCCTCGCGGTGATGGCAGGAGAGAGTGCGGCCGACGCGCTTGACGTGGTGCTGGATCACCCGCGGAAGCAGCGACGCCTTTTCGCCCGCTACGAGCGCAACGTGCAACGTGCGATGAAGGTCTATCTCCGTTTCGTCGACGCCTGGTATACGAAGGAATTCATTGAGGTCTTCCTGCATCCGCAGGATTTATTCCGTATCCCGCAGGCGGTGAACGCCGTCCTCGGCGGCAATGTGGGGACTGGGTTTGGGATTCGCTGGCGAATGTGGATTTTCTACAACCTGGTGCGCATTCAAAAATACCTTCCGCTTTGCCCGCGCCGCACTTTGCTGCCGTCCGCGCCCTCAAGCGTGGAAGCCATCAGCGAACCCGTGGAAGCTTTGTCGTGAAACGCTTATTTTTCCTGGCTCTGCTTGCTCTCGCGAGTTGCCGGACCACCACGACGCATCAGTTCGTCACGCCCTCTCCCGCGTGGACCATCAAGAGCGGTCAACTCGCCTACCAGGGCAGGAAAATCTCGCTCATCGGCGAAGTGCTGGTGCGCCACTCGAAGGATGGCGCGATGGAACTCATTTTCAGCAAAGGACCGGGCGTCAACCTTCTCGTCGTGCGCCAGGACGCGGAGTTTGCCAGTGCGGAAGGTCCGCTCGCGCGCGGGCGCTGGGGAGGCCCCACCGTACGCGCCCCAGAGCGTCTGCGGGGCTGGTTTGGTTTGCGCGAGCAAATCCTGGCCGGTAGCAGCGTGATCGAGACGAAATCCGGCGACGAGAGCTTTAATCTCCGCTTTTGACCGGCGCGGCTTGCGACACGACCGTCGCGCTTCCGCCCCGCTCGCCCTCATGCCGCTGCATTCCACGATAAGCCACCTCGTTACGCAACGGCGTGGACTGCTCTGGCTGATGGTGGCTGTGCTCGCCGGGCTTTCCATCGTCGTCCTCGTGACGCGGATGAAGCTCGATACCGAGGTCCTCAATCTTCTCCCGCGCGGCTTCGAATCGGTGGAGGGCCTGAAAGTTTACAACCGCGATTTCTCGCAGGTGCGCGAACTGACGTTCGCACTGGTCAGCAAACCAGAGGATGCCGATCGCCTGGAGGAGTTCGCTCCCGTATTTGCCGACGCCCTTCGCACGCAGCCTTGGTGTGCGCGCGTGCTTGCCGGCTCGCCCCTGGAGACGCCGGAGGGTGTGCGCGACTTGCAGACGATCGCTGTCCCGCTGGTCTTGAATCTGGATGACGCCGCCTTCGAGGGGACGCTCGCTTCGCTTCAACCGGCTCAGATCAAAGAACGACTGCAACGGCTGCGCGAAGAAATCGAAGCCGGTTCGCCTCGCCCGCAGATTGAACTGACGCTCGATCCTTTGGGCGTGGTCGCGCCCGCGCTCAAGCCGTTCGCAATTAACGCATCGATGGAGGACGAGCAGCCGCTCACTTCGCCCGACCGCACGATGCGCGTCTTCATCACCGTGACGAACCAGAAGGATCTGGGCGCGTTCGAGTGCCAGCGCTTGATGGAGGAAGTGAACGCATTCCGTGCGCGCGCCGACGAAGGCTGGGAAGGCGGGCCGCTGGAGATCCTCGTAACGGGCCGGTCCGCTTACGTGGCTGAGATTTCACTCAGCATGCGCCACGACATTGTGGTCACGATTCTCGGTTCTGTCCTTTTGGTTGGCGGCGTGTTCTATGTCGGTTTCCGCCGGTGGATTCCGCTTCTGGGGATGGGATTTTCGCTCTTGCTCTGCTGTTTGGTTTCGCTCGCCGCCGGGCTCCTGATCTTCGGCGAACTGAACATGGTGACGGTTGGCTTCTGCGCCATCCTCATCGGGCTCGGAGTGGACTTCGCGATTCTCATCTTCGGGCGTTACCAACAGGCACGCGACGATGGCTGCGATCATCCCGGCGCAGTAAGCGAGGCGGTGAAGAATCTCGGCAAAGCGGTCTTCTTTGGCGCGCTCACGACCGCGGTCGGTTTTCTCGCCCTGCTGCTCGCCAACTCTCCCGGCTTTACTCAACTCGGAGTCCTGATCGCGATCGGCATTTTTCTGGCCGGTATTTTCATGATGTCGGTCTTCTTCCTTTTTCTGCCGCACGCCACGCACGACCCCCAACGCGACTGGATGTTCACGCTCGTGAAACGCTACGTCCTCTGGACCGTGCGGCGGCCGCTGATCATCCTCAGCCTTTCCTCCGCCGTCCTGTTGCTGCTCCTCGCGATCGCGATTTCGCCCTGGCCCCGTCTCGTCTTCGATGCCAGCACGCAATCCATGGAACCAAAGTCGAGCGCGGCCAGCTACGCGCTCCACACCATCATGGATAAAATGCCGGCGCGCTGGGAGCCGGCGATCGCGATCGTGCGCGCCGCCCATGCGCAGGAGTTGCACGAGCGCTGGCAAAAAATCGCGGCCCACTGGGCCGAGTTACAGGCCGCAGGCAAGATCAAAAACTTTTCCACTCCGGCGGCGTTGACCCTGTCGCCGGCGCGCTTGGAAGCAAATCGCGCGCGCTTACGCACGATCGATCTCGCCGGAGCGCGACAGGCGCTCGAAGGCGCGGTCGCGCAGGAAGGGTTCAGCGCGGAGACGTTCGCCCCCGCGTTTACCTTGCTCGACGATCTGGCCCACGTCGCCACACCGGAAGCGACCGTGCCGGACTGGCGTTCCCTCCTGCCCGCGGGATCGAGTTGGTGGTTCCTCGTCGATCGCTTTTTCGCGCAGGATCCCCTCCTCACCACCGGATTCGTCACCACCCATGCGCCGATCACGACGCAGGAGCAGAAACACATGCTCACACGCGAGTTACCCGTCGCCGGCATTCCCATGATGCTTTCCGGATGGAGTTTTACCCTCACCGACCTGATCCCGTGGTCGCATCGCCAGCTCATCTTGATCAGCGCCATGATGGCAATCTTCGAGGGCGGTTTGCTCGCGTTTCTGTATCGCGACTGGCGGCTGTGGCTGATCCACGTGGCCACGCTAATCCTCGCCGTCGGCGCCATGATCGCGACGATGAAACTTTTTCATCTTCCGCTCAATATTCTGAATGTGCTCGCCTTCCGTCTCGGTCCTTGCCATCGGGGTCGATTACGGCATTTACGTCCTGCTCGTCTGGCAAAAAGCGCGCGAACTCGAGCACGATGTTGCGGGCGTCATCAAGCCCGTTATCCTCGCCGGGCTCACGGCGGTGGCGGGATTCGGCGCGCTCGGTTTGGCGAATAATCCCACGCTCGCCGGTCTCGGAATCGCATGTGCGGTGGGCATCTTTTGGAGCCTGGCCGCGACCATATTCTTCACCTTGCCGGCGACGGCGGCGGCTGAACCCAAGCTTTGGCGCGAAGAATCTGTAGGTTCCCGCGTCAAAGAAAACGAACATGCATAAGACACTTTCCTTCCTCGGGCTTTTTCTCGTCGTAGCCGCCGTGGCGCAAGCTGAGCCGCTCGCGCCTCCCGAACTCAAGACCCTCCTCAACGAAATCCGCGAAAAGCGCGCGGCGGCTCCGCAAGTGCAGGCGGACTTCCAGGAGGAAAAATCCATCAAGATGATGAACAAGCCGGTCGTGAGCGCCGGCAAGGTCTGGTTCCAGGCGCCGAACAAATTTCGTCGCGAAGTGAAAGGCAACACCCCCAGCCTGACCGTGAGCGACGGCTCGACGCTCTGGATTCATTATCCGAAATTCCAATCCGCCGAACGCTACGCGCTGGGCAAACGCTCTCCGCTCGACGCTGGCATCGCCGCCATTACGGCCAGCCTGAATCTGCAGGGCGTGGAAGACAGCTACAACATCACCGGCACGCGCGAGGGCAAGACCTACACCCTTGAACTCGTGCCGCGCACCGGGTCCTTGAAACGCATGCTCCAGCGCTTCACCATCCGCTTCAACGAAGCGCTGCAAGTCGATCGCACGGAAATGCTCCAGCCGAACGGCGACCGCATCGTCACCACCTACTCGAACGAATCACGGGCCGCGATTGATCCGGCGATGTTTGAGTTCACGCCACCGCCTGACACCAAGATCACCACACCATTGGGCCGCTAACGAGACGCCTGCCGACCACGCCGACGAAATGACCGCTCGTCTGGCACGGAATATTCTCTAGCAGAGGCATGCGGGTCCTGATCGCAGATGACCAAAAAAGCGTCGGCACGACGCTCGCGGCGCTCGTTGCCCACTGCGAACACGAAGTCGTCGAGGTCGTCAGCTCCGGTCTCGAGGCCATCCATGCCTACGCCCGGCATCGCCCCGATGTCGTGCTCATGGATTATTGGATGTCAAAACTCAACGGCGCGACCGCCTGCCGCAACATCGTCGCCAAGGATCCGCGCGCCCGCATCATCCTCGTCTCCGGGCGCGCCACCGAAGCCGAGCCGAGCGATTCCGGCGCCATCGGCGTCCTCGCCAAACCGGTCGGCCTTTCCCGCCTCGAGGCCGCGCTCAACGCCGCCGTCCGCTAAGCCTTGGCCACGAGCCTCGCTGGCGTCGAGTCCCCCTTCTTCCCTCTCGACACGCGTCGGTCATCCTCACATGATGGGAGCGAAACGCCGGCACGACGCTGGCGCCGCCAACTCAGCAACCAAAGGAACCCGATGCCAGAGAACGACGAAAAGGAACAAGACCCGAATGCCGAGCCCCTCGAGGACATGACCCCAGACGGCGACGTCACCGGCGGCGGCGGCGTGCGACCGGACGCGCAAAAGAAGGAAGACGGCTAGTCCAGCAAGGATAGCCGCCTAGTCCTTTAAATACTGGTCGAGGAAAGCGAGGATCGCCGTGTAGGCGCGCATCTCGTTTTCCTTCTTTGAAAAGCCGTGGCCTTCATCCTCGAAGACCACATACTCGACCACGCCCTGCTTCTTTTTGATCGCGGCCACGATTTCGTCCGATTCCGCCTTTAACACCCGCGGATCGTTCTTCCCTTGCAGGACAATGAGGGGCTTCGCAATTTTGTCCGCGTGAAAGAGTGGCGATGTCTCACGCAGCATCTCCAAGTCCGTTTCCGGATTGCCAATCTCCGCGTAAAGACTCTTTCGCTCTGCCTCCCAATACGCGGGAATGCTTTCCAGTGTCCGCACCCAGTTCGAGACGCCAAAAATATCCACGCCGACCGCGAATTCCTCCGGTTTAAACGCCAGCGCCGCCAGGACCATGTAACCACCATAGGACCCACCCATGATCCCAATCTTGTCCGCGTCGACGTAGCCTAACGACGCGAGAAATTTCTTCGCCTCCACGCAATCCCAGAGCGGTTCGCGGCCGTGCTTCCGGTCATCCGCCATATTAAACGTCTTCCCGTAACCGCTCGAGCCGCGGTTGTTCACGTCCAGAACGGCATAGCCATGATTGGCCAGATACTGCACGAGCGCGTTATAGGGCATGCGTGCCTGGCCACCTGGCCCGCCGTGCACAAGCACGATCGCCGGCACCTTCTGCTCCGCGCTCGCCCCGTGCGGGGAATACAGAATCGCCGGAATCTCCATGCCATCGAAGGATTTGTAACGCACCACCCGCGACTCCACCAAGTCCGCCGGATTGATCGCAGGACTAAGCGTTTCGGTTAATTTCACTTCCTTCTTCGCCGCGAAATCATACACGTGGAGATTGTTCGGCGAGCGCGCGCCGTTGTGGTAAAACGCCATCCGCGTCTCGCTGTCGGAAATCTTCACCCCTGTGACATCGCCTGCCGGCAATTTCGGCAGATCTACCGGTTTCCCGGTGGACGTTTCCGTGATCTGAATCTTTGTCCGCGCATCCTCGTTCGTCGCCAGGACACGATATTTTCCGGTGCGCGAAAACGACATCGCCGTGATATCCCATTTCGCTTTCTCCACCACCTCGCGCTTCCCACTGCTCAGGTCGTAACGCGCCAGATAAACAAACTCATCTCCCTCGTTCGAGAGGAAATAGAGGAACTGCGAGTCCACATCGAACGCTTCCGGGAAATTGTCCGCATCGCCCTTGTGCTCCGTGATGTTTTTCGTCTCTTTTGTCTCAGTGTGATAGAGGAAAATATCCGAGTCGGCGCTTGATTCGCCCGGTTTGCGAAAGGCGATGAACTTCCGGTCGTTCGAGATATCGCCCACCTGGTAGCCCGCCTCATTTTTGTAGACGAGCACAGGTTTCAGATCGGCCACCTTCATTTCATAGAGATCGAAATACTTCGGATCGCGCTCGTTCGTGGAGAAGAAAAACGATTTCCGGTCCTGGCTCCATTTCAAGAAGATCGCTTTGGTCTTGTCGCCCGGCGTCAGGTCCCGCTCCTTCCCGTCCGGTTCGCGTAGATACAGATGCGAATTCTCGTTCCCGCCTTTGTCGTAGGTGTAGAGGAAACGCGCATCCTCCGGAAACGCTGAGATCATGTATGTGCTTTCCTTGGTGGATTGCGTGAGCTGCTTCGGCTCCCCGCCCGTCACTGGCCCACTGAAGACGTTATAGATGCTGCTCTTGTTGCTGTGGAAAAGAACCGCCTTCTCATCGTGTGAGAACGCGCTCCCACCGATCTTCGTCGTGTCCATGAATTGCTCGATCGTGTATCGTTTCACCGTCTGAGCATCGCCGGATTTTGCTTCTTTCTTCACCACCGGCTTTTCGCGCGTGATCAACGCTTTGTCACTAATGTCCGGCCGCGGCTCGACCCTCGGCGTCGTCAGCTGAGCACTGGCGCTCATCGCAAGACAGAAGGCCGGGAGTAACATCAACGCACGCCGCAAGTCCGTCCTGGCTGGCACGATATGAAAATTCATCCGTGAACAATCGCCGCAAGGCACAACTTTTGGCAAGCCTCCAGCAGCGGAGATCCGCGATGTCTCGGGTTGATCGCCCGTTCGTGGATCTGATAAGCTTTACGCCATGAGTACCCGCACGAACAAACCAGCACGCTCAAACTCAAACCGGAAAAAAACCATCGCGAAAAAGTCCGACATAACGGTTCGGGACCTCGTGCCGGCAAAGGATGCCAAAGGCGGACGAACGGGTGTAAAGGATAGCCACGACCGTTGAAGTACGGCCTTGGGCGGAGGTGCCGCCGTAGCTCCAACATCCGCGCCATTAAAGATGGACCTCAACCAAGTCACCCTGCCTGCCGTGGATTTGCCCAAGTCGGTCGCGTTTTATCGAAAGATGGGTTTTGAGCTGATCGTCGATTCCCCGCACTATGCTCGCTTCAAGGCCACCGCGGGCGAGGCGACATTTTCGGTGCACGAGGTGGAGAACCTGCCTGCGCCATCGCCGACAATCGTGTATTTCGAGTGCGCGGCGCTGGATGAGCAAGTAACGGCGCTGCAGGCCAAGGGCCTGGAGTTTGCCCAGCCGCCGCGCGATGAGCGGTGGCTCTGGCGCGAAGCTCGACTGCTCGATCCCGCGGGAAACATCATCTGCCTTTACCACGCCGGCGAGAACCGGCTCAATCCGCCGTGGCGCGTCAAAGGCGCGCCCTCGCCATGAAACCGATCACCGGTGGTTGCGCCTGCGGAGCCGTGCGCTTCACGGCCGCGCCCGAGGTGCTGCACCAGGCCAATTGCCACTGCGCCAATTGCCGGCGCGCGATTGGCGCCCAGGCGGTGGCGTGGATCACGGTGCCGCGGGCTGCCTTCGCCTTCGAAAAAGGAACGCCGAAACGCTTCCGCACCGACACGGGAGCGTGCCGGACCTTTTGCGAAACCTGCGGCACCTCCCTCACCTACGAAAACGACGTCCGCCCGGACGACATCGATCTCACCACCGGCAGTCTCGATCGACCGGAAGACTTCCCGCCGAATAAAGACGTCTTCCCCGAGGAGAAACTCCCCTGGGTGGCCTTGCTCGAACCGCCCAAACCGTAAGGCGACAACAGTCTTGTCTCAGGCGGACGGTCCGCTAGCCTCCTCGCAATTGATGGTCGCCCTGCTTCGCCTGCTCCCACTTTCATCGGTGTGCTCGTTACTTTCGCTAGCGACGTTTGCCTCGGCGCAAGTCTCTACCGCGCCGGTGCAAGGTTTGCGCGAGAACGATCCGCGCGTGCATGCGCTTATTAATGCCCGGATTGTCGCCGCGCCGGGTAAAGTCGTCGAAAAGGGCACCGTCGTGCTCCGCGATGGCGTCATCTTGGACGCCGGCGCCAATGTGAAAGTCCCGGCCGACGCGCGCGTGTGGGATTTGGCGGGCAAGACCATTTATCCCGGCTTCATCAATGCTTACAGCCGCGTGGGCTTGCCCGAAACGCTGCAACCTGAACCCTTGCGACGCGGAAAAGACGGCGATGATCCCGATGCGAAGCCGAAGGAAATCCCGAAGGAGCCAATCAAGGGCACCCACGCCTGGAATCCAGGCGTCACGCCGGAGCGAAAGGCGTCGGATGTCCTGAAACTGGACAAGAAAGCGAGCCGCAAGCTGCGGGAACTCGGATTCACCAGCGCGCTCGTGGTCCCGGGTCGCGGGATTTTTCGCGGAGCGAGCGCGCTCGTTGACCTCCAGGAAGCGGATGCCAACACCGCGATCGTGTCTCCGCTCGTCGCGCAACACATCGCGCTCGATTTCAATCGCGGCGGGAATGCGCCTTATCCGAACTCCCTCATGGGCGGCATCGCCCTCATTCGCCAGACTTTCCTCGACGCCGACTGGTATCAGGCGGCGCAGGAGGCGTATGGAAAAAATCCCGGCGCGACTGAGCGACCGGAGGCAAACGCCAGCCTGGCCGCGCTCGCCGAGTTCACGAAGCGCAAACAACCCGCGGTCTTCGAAGCCGAGGATGAGTTGGATCTCTTGCGCGCCCTGCGCGTGGCAGATGAATTCAAGCTCAAGCCTATTCTCTTCGGCAACGGCTACGAGTATCGCGTCCGCAAGGCGTTGAACAAAACGCCCGTCATTCTCCCGCTCGCCTTCCCCGATGTACCGGAGATCGAGAAACCGGAGAGCGCCCTCGAGTATGAGCTGCACGAATTGCAGCATTGGGATCGCGCGCCGAGCAATCCCGCCCTTCTCGCCGCGGAGGGAATCCCGTTCGCCTTCACCACCGAAGGCCTGGAAGATCCGGCAGACGATTTCTGGCCGCGCCTGCGTCTGACGGTGCGGCGGGGCTTGAGTAAAGACGCCGCGCTGGCCGCCCTCACCACCACGCCCGCGGAAATTTTCGGCGTGGCCGATCGCATGGGCACGATCGCGCCTGGCCGCATCGCGAACCTTGTGGTGACGAATGGTGATTTGTTCACCGAGGAAGCGCACGTGCTCGCCACATGGGTGGACGGCTACCATTACGACACTGAACTGGGCGGCGAACGCGACGCGCGCGGCAACTGGTCGCTCGTGGTGGATGGCCAGACGCTGCCCCTCTTGATAGAAGGCGACCTCGACAAACCGGATGCCAAACTCGCGAACGAAAAAATATCGCTCTCGGTGAACGACACCGCGATTTTGCTCGTCGTTCCCGCGCAGGTCTTCGGGAAAGGCGAAGGCGCGCTCCGTCTTTCCGGCCGCATCGCCGGCGATGACATGGGTGGCACTGGCGAAGCTTCCGCCGGCGCACCGGTGGGCTGGGCTGCAAAACGCACCGCGCCCTTGGCCGCGAAAAAGCCCGACGAAAAACCCTCACCACTCGATCGCGCACTCGATCTTCCGGAAACGTTTCCCGCGGGCGCGTTCGGTCGCACCGGTCTTCCGGAAGCGCCCCCTGCCCTTCTCGTGCGAGGCGCGACGGTCTGGACCTCCGGTCCGCAAGGCACGCTGCAAAACGCAGATGTTTTGGTGAGCGGTGGCAAGATCGCAGGCGTCGGCCCCGGCTTGAAAGCGCCCGCAAACGCCGTCGTCGTCGATGGCAAAAACATGCACGTCACGCCGGGCATTGTTGATTGCCATTCCCACACCGCCATCAGTAAGGGGGTGAACGAAGGCAGCCACGCCGTCACTTGCGAAGTCCGCATCGGCGATGTGGTCGATGCCACCGATATTGACATCTATCGCCAGCTCGCCGGCGGCGTCACCGCCGCCAATCTTCTCCACGGCTCGGCCAATCCCATCGGTGGGCAAAACCAGGTGATCAAGTTCCGCTGGGGCGCGTGGCCCGAGGATTTGAAGTTCGCCGAAGCGATGCCGGGCGTAAAATTCGCCCTGGGCGAAAACGTCAAGCAGTCGAATTGGGGCGACAAATTCACCACTCGTTATCCGCAGACCCGCATGGGCGTGGAGCAGCTTATGCGCGATCGTTTCCGAGCCGCGCAGGAATACGACGCCGCGCTCAAAAGCAAGACGGGCCTGCCCCCACGGCGCGACCTGGAATTCGAAGCGCTCTCCGAAATCCTCAACGGCAAACGCCTCATCCATTGCCACTCCTATCGCCAGGATGAAGTGCTCATGTTCTTGAACCTGACCGCCGAGTTCAAGATCACCATCGGCACGCTCCAGCACATTCTCGAAGGCTACAAAGTGGCCGATAAAATCGCCGCGGCCGGCGCAGGCGCCTCCAGCTTCGCCGATTGGTGGGGCTACAAGTTCGAGGCGTTCGACGCCATCCCAGATAATCCCGCCATGATGCACAGCCGCGGCGTGCTCACTTCCGTTAATTCTGACAGCAACGACCTCGCGCGTCGTCTCAACACCGAAGCCGCGAAGTCCATGAAATACGGTGGCCTTTCCGCTGACGAAGCACTCAAGCTGGTCACAATTTATCCCGCAAAACAACTGCGTATCGACGCCCGGACTGGCTCCCTCGAAACCGGCAAGGATGCCGACTTCGTGGTCTGGAATGGAGATCCGCTTTCGAACTACAGCCGCGTCGAGCAGACGTGGGTGGACGGCCGGAAATACTTTGATCGTGCGCAGGACGCGGAGGCGCAAAACACTTTCGCCGCGCAGCGCGAAGCGCTCGTGCAAAAAGCGCTCACCGAGCGCGTAAAGAATCTCGGGAAGAAGAAGGACGACGACGAAAAAGACGAGGGCGACGACACGAAGAAACCCGACGGCGTCTATCGTGACGGCGCCCACCGCTACAGCTGCACTGAAGATGAACACGCCGCTCGCTAGCCTCACTGCCCTCGCCCTTTTCGCCGGCATCGCGGCCGCGCACGCCAGCGAGATCATCCCCGCCCCGCCGCAGACGAAGCCGATTGCCATCAAGGGCGCCACCATTCACCCAGTCAACGCGCCCACCATCACCTCCGGCACCATCATCTTTGCCGACGGCAAGATCACCGCCGTCAGCGTCGACGCGCCCATTCCTCCAGGCGCGGAAGTTATCGACGCCACCGGGAAGCATGTTTATCCCGGCTTGATCAGTGCCAACAGCATTCTCGGCTTGAGCGAGATCAGCGCGGCACGTGCCACGATCGATGTCGCGGAAACCGGCGCAATCAATCCGAATGCGCGCAGTCTCAGCAGCGTGAATCCCGACAGCGAACTCATCCCGGTCGCGCGCAGCAACGGCATTCTCACCGCGCACATCGTGCCGGAGGGCGGATTGCTGTCCGGTCAATCGGCCGTCATCCGCATGGACGGCTGGACACCAGAGGAGCTTGCGGTGCACACACCCGCCGCGATGCATTTGCGTTGGCCCGACCTGCGCATCAATCGCGATCCGCGCGCTTCAAAGAAGCCGGACGACCAGCAGAAGGAAATCGACAAGGCGGAGAAGCAGATTCGCGAAGCCTTTGCCCTCGCGCGCGCCTACACCCTGGCGCGCAAGGCGCCGCCGCCCAATTTCAAGTCGGATCTCCGTTGGGAAGCCATGGTGCCGGTGATCGAGGGAACACTGCCCCTCTTCGTCCACGCGGATTCGGCCGCGCAAATCGAGGCCGTTCTCGCCTGGGCCCGGGAAGCACAAATGAAGTTCACTCTCGTCGGCGGGCGCGATGCCTGGCGCATGGCGGCGCAACTCAAGGCCACCGACACGCCGGTCATCGTCACCCTTTCGACTGCATTGCCCTCCCGGCGCGGCGAAGGTTACGACACCGCCTTCGCCAACACTGCGCGTCTTCACGCGGCCGGCGTCCGCTTTTGTCTCGCCACCAACGGTCGCAGCTCCGAAGCCGCCCATGAGCGCAACCTTCCCTACGAAGCCAGCATGGCGGCGGCGTTTGGCTTGCCGAAAGAAGAGGCGTTGAAGTCGGTCACGTTGTATCCCGCGCAGCTTCTCGGCGTGGCCGATAGGCTCGGCTCGCTTGAACCCGGGAAGGCGGCCACTCTCCTCATCACCACGGGCGACCCGCTTGATTTCCCGACCCAGATCCAAGCGGCCTTTATCGACGGGCGCAGGATTGATCTGAGCAATCGGCAAACGCGGCTGCGCGATAAGTACTACGAGAAGTATAAACGGCAGTGATAGCTTTAAACCTGTGCGGGTCTTAATTGCAGACGACCAGAAAAGTGTCGGCACCACCCTCGCGGCACTGGTCGAGCAGTGTCAGCACGAAGTCGTGGAAGTGGTCGGCTCCGGTCTCGAAGCCATCCAGGCTTACACCCGCCATCGCCCCGATGTCGTCTTGATGGATTACATGATGCCGCGACTCAACGGCGCCACCGCCTGCCGCAACATCCTCGCCCGCCATCCCGAAGCGCGAATTATTCTCGTCTCCGGCGCCGTCGCGCGCGCGGAGATTGCCGAGTCAGGCGCGGTCGCGGTGTTGTCCAAGCCCGTCCAGTTGGAGCAGCTCTACACCGCCCTCTACGACGCGCGTGGTCCTGCCACGCCGGAACCGCCCGGTGAGGACCCGCCTGCCTAAGCTGGCCAACATCGCCTCTCTTCGCGTAAAACATCGGTATGAAAAATCTGTTCCTCCCTCTTGTGCTCATGGCCGCACTCTGCGCCACCACCCTCGGTCAGGCCAAAATCGACCTGCAAGCCGCCGATACCATGCGTTCTCTCCTGGAACGCAACGTTGGCCAGACCGTCGACCTCCGCCTCGCCTCCGGAGAGAAAATTGGCGGCAAGATCGAAAAGGTGAACGAAAAGCTGGTTCATCTCTCGCAACTCACCGGCGCGGAATTCTACGATGCCGTGGTGGGGATCGAAAACGTGGCCGCGATCGCGCTCCGCACGAAAACCAATTAATCGCCGCCAGCGGAACGCTGCTACCGGCCGTAGACGCGCGTCATTTTTTCTTCCGACGATTTTCGCCCACCTCTTTGGGCGTCGGAAGCATAAGTCTCACTCGCATAAATGCTTGTCTTTGCAGCGTCATCTCAATACGCTCGTCTCAGCGAAAGGAATCCCACGAAAATGAAGACCCAAAAACTGGCCGCAAAATCCGGCCATAAAAAATCCAGTGCCCGCGTCCGCGATCTCAAGCCGGCCAAAAATCCCAAGGCAGGCATCGGCCTGCTGCTCCCCGCGGTGCAAAAGGTCCGATCCGCCGCCCACACGACTCTGAGTTACCGCAGCTAGAGGCTACGGACGGTGCGGTATTTCCAGTCCGGGAAGCGCCGCTTCGATTGAGGCCCGGTCCGCCTCCAGCCAAGGCGGCAACACCAGCGTTTCGCCCAGGTGCGCGGCGTCTTCGTCCACCGCGAAGCCCGGCCCGTCTGTCGCCAGTTCAAAGAGCACGCCCCCGGGTTCTTTGAAGTAGACCGACTTGAACCAAAAGCGGTCAATCACCGGTGTCGGGTGCGCCCCACCGCCGACCGCCCGCGCGCGCACCTCCGCTTGATGCGCCTCATCATCCACCCGCCAGGCAAGGTGATGAATGCTGCCAGTTCCCCACGCCCCACGCCTTTCATCCGCGACTTCGCGGACATCCACGTATTGACCTGAGGTTCCCTCGCCCACTCCGTAACGATGCCAGCCGTCCTCCGTTGCGATTTCTCGAAAGCCCATCGCGTCCAACAAGAAGGACGCCGTCGTCGCCAGTCTCGCTTCCTCCATTCGCGCCGTTTCCAGGCCGCGAATCTGGTGCGCGGCGGGTATCGTGCTCCCTTCCCACGCCGTAAACGGTCGCGCCATTGCACTGGCGCTTTCCACCAGCGCCAACCCGAGCCCGTGCGTATCTCGCATGGGTAGCACCTGCTCGCCGAACCGCATCTCCGGCGCGGCTGTCTCAACTCCGTAACGCTGCAAGCGCCCACTCCAGTAAGCCAGGCTACCGGGCGGCACCGCCAGGGAAACTTCCGTGCTCAACCCATGGCCGCTCCGGTGCGGCGCCATCTGCAGCCCAGGGGAAGAACGTCAAATCGGTCCCGGGATGTCCCTCTGCATCCGCGTAAAACAGATGATATGTCCCCGGGTCATCCTGGTTCACGCTCCGCTTCACCAGCCGCATTCCCAACACGCCCGCATAGAAATCCAGATTCTCCTGCGCCGCCCCCGCGATCGCCGTCACGTGATGCAATCCCGATACCGTCTTCATCTCATGCCGCGCCGGACAATTCTCACCGCGGCTCTGGGGACGCCTCCGGCGCCACCTCATACTCCGGCTTCGCCACGCCTAACAACCATCGGTCGAACCACCCCAGAATATGCTGCAAACGCTCGATCCGATGCCACGGCTGCCCGCCGCGTGACAACTCATGCGTTTCATTAGGGAACTTCACCATCACCGTCGGAATCTTGCGATACTTCAGCGCCCGGTACATCTCTTCGCCTCCTGCTGTCATCGGCGTTCGCGTATCCGTTTCGCCCAGGATCAACATCAACGGCGTCTTCACATTCTTGATGTAGGTAATCGGCGAGCGCTTCCGATAATCATCCGGATCCTCAAAGGGCGGCGCCCGAAACCAGCGCGGCTGGAAGAGCGTGAAATCCGCCGTGTACCACCAGTTCGCCCAATTCGCGATGTCGCGCTGCGAAACCGCGGCCGCAAAGCGATCCGTCTGGGTAATCACCCAATTCGTCAGCAACCCGCCCCCGCTCCCGCCGGTCACGCCCAGCTTCTTCTCATCGATGTAGCCGCGCTTGATTGTCTCATCCACGCCCGCCATCAGGTCTTTGTAATCGTCGCCGGGATAATTGTATTGGATCACGTTCCCAAACTCCTGCCCATAGCTCGTGCTCCCGCGCGGATTCGGATAAAGCACCACGTAGCCCTTCGCCGCCATCCACTGAAATTCGTGGCTGAAGACGAACCCGTAGGCCGCATGCGGGCCGCCATGAATGTTCAGGATGAGCGGATATTTCTTCTTCGCGTCGAATCCCGGCGGCTGTTGCAGCCAGGCCTGAATCCGTTTTCCATCGAAGCTCTCGTACCAAATCTCCTCCGGCTCCGTCAGGTTCAGCTGCGTGAACAGTTCGCGGTTTAAATCGGTCAACTGCCGGGGCGCCCCATCGTTCTCGAGCAGGAAGAGGTCCGCCAATCGCGTCGGGGTCGAAACCAGATACGCGAGCTTCGTTCCGTCCCGCGAAAAACCGAATCGCACCACCGCTTGATCGCCCTTCGTCAATTCCGTCGGCGCACCTGTCTCCGCATCGAAGCGGGCCAGGTTCGTCCGACCTTCTCTGGAAAAAATATGCGCGATGCTCTTCCCATCCGCGCTCCACGTTGGCTCCGTCCCGCCGCCCGCGCGCGGGGCCGCGTTATCGCCGAACACGCCTGAACCCACGTCCCAATCGAAACCGCCCGTCAGATTTTTGGGCGTCGCGTCCTTCGTGAGCTCGAGCACCCAGAGGTCCGGCTGCGTGTAAGAATTCACCGGCTCATTCACCGAGCCCGTAAACGCCAACCGCTTCCCATCGGGACTCAGCGATGGGTTGTCCATCCCCATCGCCACCGCATGGAGCAACACCGGTTCGCCGCCCGCCGCCGGCACGGAAAACAACTCCGTCTTCGGCAGATCAAACTCCGGCTCGTCCACGCGTAGCGTCGTGAAATAGATCTGCGTCCCGTCCTTCGACCACATCGCGTCGTCTTCGTCGAAACGTCCGCGCGTTAACTGCCTCGGCTCCACCTTTTCTTCCGCGGTGCGCGGCGCCGGGATAGTCCAGATGTGCGACGGCCGCTTCGGATCGAGATAGCCCTCACTGTTCGAGCGATACACCGCCCGGGTGATCACACGCACGTCGCTCTCCCGTTTGTCCTCCTCTCCCGTCTTGGCCTGCGCCTTCGAGGTAGAGGCACTTTCCGGCGCCGCCGCCTTTGCCTTCTTCAACTCTTCTTCCTTCTGCTTCTTTTTCGCCTGCTTCGCCAGGTCGTCATCGTTCGTGCTGCTCGTGAACGCGATGGTTTTACCATCCGGTGACCAAACCATCCTACCCGCTCCCTTCGGCAGCGAGGTGAACGGGAAGGCATCCCCACCGGTCATCGGCAACATGTGGAGCTGACCCGGCTCCGGCTTGCCGTCCTTTTCTGGCGCTCGCACAAACGCCAGATACTTCCCGTCCGGCGACCAACGCGGCGAGTTGTCCCGCGCCCCCATTGTCAATCGATGCGGTGCCACGCCGCCCGCAGTTGGCACCGACCAGAGCGAGGTATCGTAACCTTCCTTCTTCTCATTCACCGTCACCCGCACGAAGACCACCTGCGACCCATCGGGCGAAACCTGTGGATCGCCGATCCAGACAAAATCAAAGAGATCGCTCTCCGTAATCTTCCGCTTTTCCGCAGCGCCGATCGGCGAGGCGAAGGTCGAGACACAGGACAGCAAAACAACCAGCACGCGCAGCCTTGAGGACATTTTCCAAACTGGCACCAACGCGTCCTCACACAACTGCGCGTTCGGCATTCCCATTTCGCGGGTCCTCCTTCATGCTCCGTTCATGAGACGCCTCCTGATTCCGCTGCTCCTCTTCGCCGCGCTGCTGTCGACCGCGCTTGCTGCGCCCACTATTTTTCTCGTGCGCCATGCCGAGAAGGCCACCACCGGCGATCTTAAAAATCCGGACCTCTCTGAAGTGGGGCGAACGCGAGCTGATGCCCTCGCGGCCATGTTGAAAGATGCTGACATTACCGCCGTCTACGTCACTGAGCTGAATCGATCGCGCCAAACCGCCGACCCCTTCGCTCGCGCTGCCGGCCTCAATCCAATCGTCATCTCCGCCAGGGAAACCGGCCAGCTCATCGCCCAGCTCAGGAAAACGAAAGGCCATTCGCTCGTCGTCGCTCATTCCAACACGATCCCGGAAATCCTGCGGGCCTTCGGCCTCGCGGAGCCTCCGCAGATCAACGAACCCGACTTCGATAATCTCTTCCTTATCCGGCTCAGCTCGCCCGTGGAGATTCTTCGCTTGCACTTCCAATCGTCGACCGCGTCATTGACATCCACCCCACACGATCGTTAGACTGCACTGTTCTCGCTCCCGCAGGGCGCCAAGGATTCGCTTATGAGACCCATCTGGAAAGGCAGCATCAGCTTCGGGCTGGTTTACATCCCGATCTCCGTTTACCCGGCGACCCGAGAGGAGAAACTCAGCTTCCGTCAACTGCGCGCCAGCGATCACAGCCCGATCAAATACAAAAAAGTCGCCGAGGCCGATATGAAGGAAGTGCCCGCGGCGGAGATCGTGAAAGGCTTCGAGTACGAGCGCGGACAGTTCGTCATCATGAAGGAGGAGGATTTCGCGAAGGTGAAAATCGAGTCCACCCACTCGATCGACATCACGGATTTCGTCGAACTCGAAAAGGTTGATCCGAAGTTTTTCTACAAGCCATACTTCCTCGAGCCGCAAAAGGGCGGCGAGAAAGCCTACGCGCTTTTGCACAAGGCACTCGCGGGCACGGGTAAAATCGGTATCGCCAAAGTCGTCATCAGCAATCGCGAGCATCTCGCTTCTGTGAAACCGGACGGTCTTTTCCTTGTCCTTGAACTGATGCACTTCGCCTCGGAAATCCTGACCCCGGAAGAGTTGAATCCAGCGAAGACCACGATCAACGACAAGGAACTGAAGATGGCTCAAACGCTGATCGACAGCATGTCGGCCAAGTGGGAGCCCGAAAAATATCGCGACGAATATCGCACCGCGGTGCTGGAATTGATCGAACAGAAAGCGCAGAACAAAGAGATCGCTGAACGCCCCGCCGCGCCCGTGCGCGCAACGAACGTGGTCGATCTGGTGAAGGTGCTGCAAGAAAGCCTGAATCGGAATCAACCGGTCAAGCCCAAGAAGAGCAGCACGCGATCGAACGGCAGCCGATCCACGTCGACGCTGGTGAAACAGAAGCGCCGCGCCGCGGCCTAGCCGGCACGTCGTGACTACGGCGTCACGCCGGCTAGTTCCATCATCCGCGTGGCCAACTTCGGTCCGACGCCGCTCTCTTCATGTTTGAAGTAGACCAGCGCTTCAGACCATTGCTCCGCGCGCGCTTTGACTGCGTCTAGCCAACGCGTGACATCTGCTTCTTCGTAATCCTCCCGTCGCAAACGGAGGTAGCCGTAGTCGGCGGTCGCCACATCGGGCGTCGCCAGCTTCTCGCTCTCGGCAATGCAGAGCGCCAGGTTTCTGGATCTGAGCAGCGCATAGATTTGATCGTCGAACCAGGACGCATCCCGAAACTCAAACGCGCAGCGCATTCCCTCCGGGATATCGACGAGGAACGCTTCCAGCAACGCGGCATCCTTCTTTAACGTTGGCGGCAGTTGAAACAACACCGGCCCGAGTTTCGTTTCCAAATCGGAAATCACCTGATGAAAAAAGCGCATCGTATCGCCGCAGTTCCGCAGCTTCGCCCAATGCGTCACCTTCTGCGGCGCCTTCAGGCTGAACTTGAAACGCTCCGGCGTGGCCTGATACCAGCCCTCGATCGTCTTCGCACTCGGGATGCGATGAAAACTGTAATTGATCTCGGTAGTCGAGAGCCGCTCCGCGTAATACGGCAGCATCTTCGCCGCCGGCATTTTCTCGGGATAAAAGGTTCCCTTCCATTCGGCGTATTGAAAACCGGAGGTGCCGATCCAGAGATTCATGTCAGACGGGCCGCTTTCCTCACCAATTCCATCGCAACTTTCAGATCCAGCTCTTCGAGTTTCTTGAACCGGATACAGCTTCTCCCGACCGACACCTTGCCGAGGCGCGCTTTGTTTTTCTCCGCAAGATACTCTCCATCTTCCACCGCGCACAGGTAGAGGCTGAGATGATTCTTCTGACTGGCGAGCGCAACCACCGCGGCGTCTCCTTCCCGACCGCTCGCATATTTGTAGTGGTAGCGCCCGTAGCCGAGCATCCCGCTCGCGATGTGCGGCTCCAGCTTCGGCGCGGCTTTGCGGATGGCCTCATGGAGCGCCTTGACCACCTTGCGTCGATCCGCCGGCAGGCTGGCAATGTATCCCCGCGGAGTTGTAACCTCAGCTGGCGCTTTCATGGACCTTTTGCGATATGAAACGTCTCACCATTTGTAAAGATGTCCTTCGCCATCGTTCCCGCTGCTGACCTCTCGCTCGCCGAGCAAGCCCTCGTCGCCAATCGCGCTTTCGCCGGTTACGTCGCCGGCTGGACGGATCTCGACGCCGCCGGTCTTACCCGTTTCCTTTCCCTGCAAGGCGCCGACCTTTTCTACAGTCGTTTTGTCAGCGTCTCGGGCGAACCGGCTGGCTTCGGTTACATCAACCATACCGGAAACATCCCCAGACTTGCTGGCATGGCGCTGCAACCAGATGCGCGTGGAACGGGTGCCGCCGCCCATTTGTTGCGTCAGCTTTGCGACGAATCGGCGAGACGCGGCGAGCCAGCGATGATGCTGGAAGTGATCGAGCAAAACCCCCGCGCACACGCGTTCTATCAACGGGAAGGTTTTCGCAAACTCACCCGGCTCTGCGGTTGGCGCCGGAGAAGCGAGGAGCATGCCCCGTCCGAGTCAAGCGACATCGACGAGATTTCGATTTTGGACGCGTTGCGCATGCCTGCAGGGCGCGATTACCCCGAACTGCCGTGGCCCATCACCCGACACGCCGCCGCGAAGCAAAATGGCACGCGCGCCTATCGAATCGCGGATACTTGCCTCGTCATCATTATCCCCGATGAGACCGCGCCGATCCGGGTGCACAGTTTTATTTCAGCCCGCGAAAGCTGGGAACAAAAGCAGGACTTACTGGCCGCGACCCTGAGACGCTTTCGCGGCCGCGAATTCTTCACTCCCGCGGTTTTCCCGGAGGAATTCGGCCACGAGGTCTTCGCACCCCTCGGATTCGAGCGCGATCCGCTAAGTCAGTTTTTAATGCGACGAGATTATTGACACTAGCCGCGCAACGCCTCGGTAAACCGCACCAGTTCCGCCGCGACCTGCTCGATGCGCTGAACCATTTTTTCACCCGGCGGCTCGTCCCCCTCGAACGCACTTCCCGTGGCGTAAACAAAACGAGGGATGATCACGCAGCGGAAATCCAACATCAGGCTGTTGGCGTAGGACATGACCGACATGTAGCTGCTCATCCCGCCCGCCGCGCAAAGGAAGCCCACCACCTTGTCCTCCCAGGCCTTGCCCGCCAACTCGATCATGTTCTTTGCGGAAGCGCTCACGTCATAATTGTAAACCGGCGCGGCGACGAGAATGCCATCCGCCGCCCGGATCGCCTCCGTGATCTTCTTCGCTCCCGGCGCCGCGTAGCAAGCATCCGCATCGCACAGCGGAAGCTCGAGTTCGCGCAAGTCGATCCACTCGCAGTCGACCTTCGACTTCTGCAACCAGGCGAAGGCGAGTTTGCTCATACGCCGGCTATTGCTCTCGGGATTTCCGCTCGCGCTAACGACAAGATACTTGGCCATGAGTGCTATTATCCACAAAGGCGCACCACAATCTAGCCGCGCGGCTACAACAATTCCGCCTGACGCGGCGGCGTTCGCGCGATCTGCTGCAACGCCTTCCGCAACCGCAGCGCGGCATGCGGCGCGTAATCCAGCGCATTATTATTAAAAACCACGTGCACTTGCGAGGCCCGCCGCGCCAGCGTGCGACCGCGCTCCGCCACTTCGTCGATCTCGTCGTCGGTGTAGTCGTAATTGAAACGCGCCGCCACCGTCCTGCCCGTTTTGTAGGCGTGAGCGTCGCGCCCGTGCAGTCGCAAATAGGCCAACGTGGGGTTGGTGATCTCATCCAGGTCCGGCGGCATGATCGTGAAGTGTTCATCTTCCGGCGTGTCCACCGACACGAGCGTGGCGGAGTGAGCTTGAAGAAACGCCAGCAGTTCCGGCAAATGTTCACCCTGTGTCCAATTCCGATTACGAAACTCAATCGCCACGCGATTCTCCCCCAGCAGATCGAGCAACGGCGCCAGTTCATTCAGCTCATGCTTTCCCGGCGAAAACGCGGGCGAAAGCTGCAAGAGCAGCGCGCCCATCTTCCCCGCCGCCCGTAGCAGTTCCACGCCGCGTAGAATTTCACGCGCGACCGCCGCTTCGATCTCCGGCGTGAGCACAACTTTCCCTTTTGCGTCTGTGTCCGCGCGTTTACGCAGCGCCGGCGGCAGCAGCTTCGCCGCGGCGGCGTGGCGCGACAGCAGTTGGTGCAGTTTCACATCGAAGATGAACCCATCCGGCGTCGCCCGGCACCAGCGCTCCACCATTCGCAGATCCGGGATCGCGTAGAAGCTCGAATTCACTTCCACCATTTCGAAATGCTGCGCATACCACGCCAGCCGCTCACCCGCCGGCATGCCCTTCGGGTACCAGCGCTCCACGAAACCCGGATCCGTCCAGCTCGCGGTCCCCACGAGAATCTTTCCGGATCGGGCCGCGCTCATCCCTGCACGACAATCCCGACCCGCTCCAAACGCAACCGCCGCGCGAAAATTAATGCAGTTGCGCGCGCCCTCAGTCCGGTCATAATACCGATCTCAAGACGCGGGGTGGAGCAGTCTGGTAGCTCGTCAGGCTCATAACCTGAAGGCCGCGGGTTCAAATCCCGCCCCCGCAACCAATTTCCCTGCTCTTCCTTGTGGAGAGCCAGACGATCCTGAGTAGCTCAGTGGTAGAGCGGTCGGCTGTTAACCGATTGGTCGTAGGTTCGAGTCCTACCTCAGGAGCCACGTTCGGCTCCCTACAGAATCGGATCGAGTCGCAGCAGCTCGCCCAGCGACCACGCTTGAAATGGGCAACCTGCCGGCGCGTGCGGCGCGTCACCATCGGCGATTTCCGAGATGTGGCCGAGTCCCGCCCGCTCCCGATGCGACAGCAGCGGCCAAATGAAACGCTGGACGGCTTCTTTTTTGGCCGGCGCCGAGTGGTCGCGCACTCGCAGCCACGCCTCGACAAACGGACCGATCAGCCACGGCCAGACCGTCCCTTGGTGATAACTGCCATCGCGCTCCACGACCCCGCCGCGATAATGGCCGACATACCCAGGCTCGCCGGGCGCGAGCGAGCGCAATCCCATCGGAGTGAGCAGACGCGCCTCGACCGCATCGACCATTCTGCGCGCGCGTTCGGCGTTCAAGAGCACGAGCGGCAATCCGCCCACGGCGAAAATTTGATTCGGACGAAATGAAGAATCGATCGCGCCCGCTTGATGATCGCAATCAATGACATCTGTACAAGCACCCACCCGCCTCGTTCCAGAAACGCTCCGTAAACGACGCGCGGCCGCGCTCCAGGATCGGCTGCCACTCCGCGGAAAACTGGGCACCGATCGCGAGCGCATTCAACCAGAGCGCCTGCACTTCCACCGGCTTGCCGATCCGTGGAGTGATCACGTGCCCGTCCACCCGCGCGTCCATCCAGGTGAGTTGTTGTCCCGCCTCGCCCGCGCGGAGCAAGCCATCGTCGTCCGCGCGAATCCCGAAACGGGTTCCGTCATGATACCCGCGCAGGATGGCAGCCACGGCCGCCCGCATCTTCTTCGTTCCGTGCGCGCCACGTTTGCTCACACGCAGATAATCGCCGACCGCGATCACGTACCACAGCGACGCGTCCACTGAGTTGAACTCGGGCTCGCTCCCGTGATCGGCAAAACGATTCGGCAACATGCCTTCCGAAACCAAGCTCGACCATTCGAGCAGAATCTTGCGCGCATCCTCCAGCCGTCCGCCCGCGAGACAAAGTCCGCGCAGCGAGATAAACGTGTCGCGCCCCCAATCGCCGAACCACGGATAGCCCGCGACAATCGTCCGACCACTGCCGCGACGGACGATGTAGGCATCAGCGGCGCGATGCAGCGGCGTCGCGAATTTTTTCCGGCGCCGCCACTCCGCAGTTTGCGCGGTCGCGTAGTGCGCTTCGACCGACTCCGCCTCGACGTCCGCTTGATCGCCGGCCGCAAACGTCAGCACCGCTCGCTTTTGCGTGAGCGAAAATTCAAAAACGCCCGGAGACGCGAGGTCTTCGGTGGCATCGAGTCCACGCGCCTTTTCCTCGCGGTAGAAAAAATTCCGATACCATGTCGGCTCATGCACATACTGACCGTTGGCCTGCGCGACCACCTTCGGCACGCCGTCATACGGTTGCCAAATCCATCGTTCACTTTTGCGTTCCGGAAGAAAGCGGAAGCCGTCATTCTCGTGGTGCGTCGAATGAAAATCGCGTCCGGAGAAAAACGGGCGAACTCGCAGCGTGGCCTCGGCTTCCCCTTCCACAATCTTCCACGACAAAATCACCGCCGCGCGACCGGGCTGGACAAACAGTTCCTGTTCCACCACGAGTTCGTCGCCGATTCGGAAACGCCAGCGCGGCCAGGGCTCAAACTCAAACGCCGCAATCCGCGCCGCGCCATCCGGATGGATCACATCGGCCGCATAGCGTTGCGACGACAACGCAAAGGTCCCGCGCGCCGTTTCCAACCAGGCGTCAAAGCCGTTGACGAGCACG
Organism: uncultured Verrucomicrobiae bacterium; assembly: GCA_963769625.1. Lineage (GTDB taxonomy): Bacteria > Verrucomicrobiota > Verrucomicrobiia > Chthoniobacterales > UBA10450 > JACCTI01. The sequence continues at coordinate 282,896 of CAVYMO010000002.1, forward strand.
ACGCGACCACTGGGCGGAGTGGTCGCTGCGAGAAGCAGAGCATGATAGCAACGCGTGCGAATCCCGGATACCGTCCCGCTGGCAAATCCACCGAGCCCGTCCGCCTCGAGCCATTCTGCGTTTGGATCGAGGTGATTCATATTTTGGCAGGCTTAAAGTTCCGTTAGCAAATGCGCGGCAGTTGCTCGCCCGACATCATGTCGACCACGCGCCTGCCGCCCACGCGCGTGTTCATGGTAACGAATCCCGGGTGATCGTCGACCACCTCGCCGATAATCGCCGCTTCCGCGCCCAAAGGATGCGCCCGCATCGCCGCCAGCACCGGCTCTGCATCTGCGGCGGAAACGATTGCGAGCAACTTGCCCTCATTGGCCACATACAGCGGATCGAGTCCAAGAATCTCGCACGCGCCTTTCACTTCCTCGGCGATCGGGATTGCAGCCTCCCGGAGCAACATTCCCACCTTCGCGCTCTGCGCGATTTCAGTGAGCGCACTCGTGATGCCTCCGCGCGTCGGATCACGCAACACGTGCACGTCCTTGGCCGCGGCGAAGATGGCTTCGACCAAGCCGTTCAGCGGCGTGGTATCGCTCGCGATCTCGCTTTCAAACTCGAGGCCCTCGCGCACCGACATGATCGCGATGCCATGCACCGCCATGGCGCCGCTCATGATGATCTTGTCTCCAACCTGGGCACGCATCGGGCTGATGTTGATGCCGTCCGGAATCACGCCGACGCCCGAGGTGTTGATGAAAATCTTGTCCGCCTTGCCGCGATCGACGACCTTCGTGTCGCCCGTGACCAGCATCACGCCCGCCGCGTCTGCCGCTTCGCGCATGGATTGCACCACGCGCCAGAACTCATCCATCGACGTCCCCTCCTCCAGGATGAAACCGACGGAAAGGTAAAGCGGTCGCGCGCCGCACATCGAGAGATCGTTCACGGTCCCGTGCACGGCCAGCTTCCCGATATCGCCGCCAGGAAAAAAGATCGGATTCACCACATAGGAGTCCGTGCTGAACGCGACGCGTTGCCCGCCGATCGAAAAAATCGCACCGTCGTGCAACGGATCGAGCAGATCGTTCCGAAACTGCGGCAACACCATCTTCTCCATCAACTGATGACTCAGCTTTCCGCCGCTACCGTGCGCGAGCACGATCTCGCTGTAGTTCGTAATCGGAATCGGACACGAAGCGCCGAGCAAACCGGCGCCGCCGTCAGATGACATCTTCCGCTCCGGCTGCGATGTGGATCAAATCCCAGAGCACATGCACGAGGGTGGCATGCACTTCCTGGATCCGATGAATGCTGAATGACGGGACGATGAAAGAATAATCGGCCAATTCTGGAAAACGTCCCCCATCCTTCCCGGACCACGCGATCGTGAGCATGTCGCGCCGGCGCGCTTCTTCGAGCGCGTAAATCAAGTTCGGAGACTTTCCGCTCGTACTCACTGCCAGAGCCATGTCGCCGGGTTGGCCGAGCAAGCGCAACTGGTCGACAAAGATCCGCGAGTAATCCGCGTCGTTCCCGATCGCAGTCATGGTCGCGATATCGGTCATGAGCGAAATCGCCGGAAACGCGGCGCGTTTCTCGATGATAGGATGCGTGAACTCGACCGCGAAGTGCATCGCATCGCAAAGGCTGCCGCCATTCCCCATCGTCAGCAGTTTGTTCCCGTCGGGCAAACCGCGCCGCCATCTCACGACTCAGGGCCTCGATTTGCTCAGCATATTTGGTGAAGAATTTCTCCTTCATCTCCATGCTCTCGCCGGCTTTCCGCAGCACCTTCTCGCGGAAACTCTCGACTGCCTTGTCAGTGACTTCCGGGGCGCTCAAACGTGGGCCACCTCCACCGGTTGCCCCTTGAGTTCGAGATGCCGTCCGTAGGCGTAGTAAGCCGCGCATGCGCCTTCCGCGGAAACCATGGTCGCGCCCAGCGGCGTCTCGGGCGTGCATTCCTTGCCGAAACAGGCGCAGTCGTGCGGCTTTTTCACTCCGCGCAGAACGAGGCCGCTGATGCAATGCGCGGGCTCTTCCGTATCAATCTCCCGCACATCGAAGAGCCGCTCGGCATCGTGCTCGTGAAATTCGTAGCGCAGTTTGTAACCGCTCTTCGGGATCGACCCCACCCCGCGCCACTTGCGGTCGCAGACTTCGAAGACGCTGTTCACAAGGTCCTGCGCCGTCTTGTTCCCTTCGCGACTCACGACCCGCGGATACTGGTTCTCCACCGTGTGCCGACCTTCCTCGAGCTGACGCAACGTCATGAGCGTGCCCTGCAAAATATCGATCGGTTCAAAACCGGTGATGACGATCGGGACGCGGAAGCGTTCCGCCAGCGGTTCGTATTCGCGGTAACCCATCACGACGCAGACGTGGCCCGGCCCGAGAAATCCCTGCACCCGATTCTGCGGCGATTGCAGAATGGAAGCCATCGACGGCGGCACCAGCACATGCGAGACGAGCACAGAAAAATTCCTCACGCCTTGTTTGTGCGCCTGCCAGACGGACATGGCGTTGCTCGGCGCCGTGGTTTCGAAACCGATGGCAAAGAAGACGACCTTCTTCTCCGGATTCGCGCGCGCGATTTTCAGACAGTCGATCGGTGAATAGACAATCCGAATATCCGCGCCGCGCGACTTCAGTAGCAGCAAATCGCCATTCGATCCGGGAACGCGGAGCATGTCGCCGAAGGAACAAAAGATCACATCCGGCCGCTTCGCGATCGCGTGCGCCTTGTCGATCATCTCCAGCGAAGTCACGCACACCGGACAACCCGGCCCATGCACCAGTTCAACTTCCTTCGGCAGCAAACGATCGATCCCATACTTCACGATGCTGTGCGTCTGCCCGCCGCACACTTCCATCAACACCCACGGGCGCGTCACGGTGCGTTTAATCTCTCCGACGATCTTCTGCGCGATTTCTTCGCTTCGATATTCGTCGAGAAATTTCATGAGGTGTTATGCCGCTGGTCGAATTTGCTCCGGTGGCGACTCGCCGAACGGATTCGCATCCGGATCGTCCACATCCGGCACGTCGAGCTCGCCTAGTTGCTGCAGCTCTTGGAGCGCCTGGTAAGTCCGCGCGGCCTCGGCTTCGTCCACTTTGCTCAAGGCAAAACCAACGTGCACGAGCACATAATCGCCGACCGAAACCTCCGGCGTGTATTCGAGGCAAACCTGCTTCACGATGCCGCCGAAGTTCGCTTTCCCCATCAAGACACCCTGCGCATCCGGCGCGATCTCGATCACTTTTCCAGGAATGGCTAAACACATATTTGATACCCGCGGGTGCTACCGTCTGCCGTCCCTCTGATCATATCATCGCGCCTCCAGCCCGTCAGCAATCAATCCGCGGTCTTTTCCGCCTCGAAAAACTCCGCGTGTGCCCCACCGCGACAACAGCCACGCCGCCGACCACGTTCCCACAGGAACTAGCGAGTTTTTGAGGAAACGGATATGGACGCCGCGGCCACGGCCTGACCGAGAGCAATCCCGCCGTCGTTCGGCGGAATCCGTTGGTGCCAGTAGGGACGAAAATCTTCCTCGCGCAAGCGTTCGATGATCCGCTCGGTGAGGAGCCGATTTTGAAAACAACCGCCACTGAGGACGACTCTTGGTTCGCCCGCCGTACGCGCCACGGCGACGACGACCTCAGCCAGCATGTGGTGAAACTTTGCCGAGATCACGCTGGCCGCGGCTCCAGCGTCGTCCACCAAAGCGCGAATGGCTGGCTCCCAATCGATCACGATCGGTTTCGTGGACTTCAGCGAAAAAGGATACGCGTCGGCGACGCTCGGGTCCGCGATGAATTCCAATTCCATCGCGGCCTGTCCTTCGAAGGAAACGCGATCGCGTAATCCTGCAAGACAGGCCACGGCGTCGAATAGCCGGCCGGCACTTGATGTTAACGGTGCCTGCACCTGTTTCTCCAGCATCTGCCGCAGCAGGCGCAGTTCTTTAGAGCTGAAAGCGCGGAGCAAATCTTCGCGACGCCAAAGTTCGTCCCCGTAAACGGCGTGCAGCAGACCGAGCGCGCTCCGGCGGGGCTCGCGCACCGCACGTTCGCCGCCCGGCAGGCGAAAAGGACGCAGATGGGCGATGCGTTCAAATCCTCCATCCGTCCGCGCGAGAAAGAACTCGCCGCCCCAAATCGTCCCGTCCGTTCCATAACCGGTGCCATCCCAGGCAACGCCCAAGGCCGGCGGCGGCACTTCGTTCTCCGCCATGCAGGCAACCACGTGTGCCCAGTGATGTTGCACCGCGATCTTCGGCTGCGGCAGTTCCTGCGCGTATTTGGTGGAGAGATAATCGGGATGCAGATCGCACGCGATGAATTCGGGCACCTCGTCGTAGAGACGGGGCAGATCGACTGCGGTTCTTCGAAATGCAATATGCGCTTCGGCCGTGGCGAGATCGCCGATGTGTTGACTCACGAAAACATTGCCGTTCACCTGCAGCGCGACGGTGTTCTTCAAATGTGCGCCGAGCGCGAGAATTGCAGGGCGCTTCTGCGAAACGCCAGGCGTCTGCCACAGGCGCCCTCTTACAGGCAAGGGCGCGTAACCGCGCGCACGACGCAACATCATCTCACGTCCGCCTATGATGCGCAGGATGGAGTCATCCATGTGACGAACGATGGGGCGATTGTGGACGAGAAACATGTCGGCGAGTCCGTGTAACCGTTCGACCGCCTCGCGTTCGTCGGTGCAGATCGGCTCGTCACTGCGGTTCCCGCTTGTCGCCACCACCGGGCTCGCCAGCTCGCGCATGAGCAGGTGGTGCAACGGCGTGTAGGGTAGCATGAGGCCGAGATACGGGTTGCCGGGAGCGATGGCGTCAGGTTTCGCGGCGGACCGCCTCCGCATCAAAACGATGGGCGCTTCGGGCGATTGGAGTATCCCCGCTTCGAGCTCGGAAATCTCACAAAGCTCGCGCGCGTGCTCGAGCGACGGAACCATGACCGCGAATGGCTTCTCTTCGCGCTGCTTGCGCTCTCGCAGCAACGCCACCGCCGCATCCTTCGTGGCGTCGACGATGAACTGAAAGCCGCCGAGCCCTTTCATCGCCAAAATGTTTCCTCCCCTCACCGCATCAACTGCGGCCCGCAGCGCTTCGTCGCCCGCAGAGATGATCTCGCCCTTCGCATTCCACAACTGCAACTGGGGCCCGCATCGTGAGCAGGCATTGGGCTGCGCATGGAAACGGCGATCGCGCGGGTCGTGATACTCCCGTTCGCATTCGGCACACATCGCGAACGTCTTCATCGAGGTGTGGGTGCGATCGTACGGCAACGCCTCGATGATGGAAAAACGCGGTCCGCAGTTCGTGCAATTGGTGAACGGATAACGGTAACGTCGATCCGCTGGGTTCAGAATTTCCGCCAGACAATCCGCACAGGTCGCGATGTCGGGCAGTATGAACGCCGTCTTCGCGCCGGTCTCTTCACTCTCGCGAATCTCGAAGCCCCGGTATTCCACGGGATCGAGCAACGAAACCTCGGAGCTTTGCACGATCGCGCGCGATGGCTTTTCGTTTCTCAGGCGATCCTGAAACAGATCGAGGGTCGCGCGCGCACCTTCGATCTCAATAAAAACGCCTTGAGCCGTGTTGGAAACCCAACCTTCCAACTGAAGCTCAGTCGCGAGCCGGTAAACAAATGGGCGGAAGCCCACTCCTTGAACCGCACCGCGCACCACGATCCTCGCCCGTTCGCGCGTCATGACTGGCGTGGGCGCCGCGCTACGAAGTGAAAAGCCCGTGCACGAAGCCGATTTGGTAGGCGAGGAAAATGCCGAAGCCGAGACTAAGTGCGCCGGCCGCAGTGCCGAAGTGGCGTTGCACGAAACTGAAGCGTGCAGTGTAATGAAAAGGCACCGCCAGCGTGGCGGTGACCAACATCATGCCCGCAATCGTGCCGAGTCCGAAGACGGCAAGATAGGCCATCGCCCACCCGGGGCGTTGAATGATCGGAAGCACAAGGAGCGCGAGCGCGGCAGACCCCGCCAGACCGTGCACAACACCGATCACAATCGGGCGGAGAGCGCGATAGGTGCGGACCTCACCGAAAACGCGATCCAGTCGCGCCGTCGGCACTGCCTCATCCGCGTGCCCGTGAGTCTCGGCGCGATGGCCGTGAGGATGGTTGTGCACATAGTCGCCGTCATCATGGACGTGCTCGTGGGAATGTACGGTCGCGCCGCGGACCAGGCGCAAAGCAGGCCGCAGATTCAATGCGCCCAGCACGATCAGCATCAAGGCCACGCAAAACTCCAGGCTCAGACCGAGCCGTGCCGGTATGACCAGACCGAAGAAGATGATGGCGCCGCCAACGAGAAGAAGCGTCAGGCTGTGGCCGATACCCCAGTAGACGCCAGTAAGAGCCGCGCGGCCGAGGCTGCGCTGCCGGCTAACGATGGTAGTGACGGCGACGACGTGGTCCGCATCGGTGGCGTGGCGCATGCCGAGGAAGAAGCCCAGAAGAAGAATGGAAAAAAGCGTAATCACGATGAAAGGGCCGCGCTCTCAGTGAGACGGAGCGATTTGATGGCGCATTCTTTGCCCTCGATGGCTTCCGCGGTGCGGCCGCACGAGGGGCATTCCAGCGTGGGCACTGGGATGCCGGAGAGCGCACCATCCCAATATTTCGGTCGACCGCGAAAGGAACAGTGCGGGCAGTTCACGATGGCTTCGATTCTTTCGATCTCCAGAGTGGAACCCGCCAGCGGCGTCTCGGTGGTGATGGCCTCGTAGCAGAAACGAAATTGTTCCTCCTCGATGTGGCTGAGTTCACCGATTGCCAGATGGACTTCGACGATCTGCTTCTCTGGATTCCGGGCTGAAAACTCTTGGAGCTTTTCGACCAAACCCGAGGCGATCGAAAGCTCATGCATGGGGAGCGCTAGACCGCGAGTAAGGCCGCCTCCAGTTCGTCGAGGCCTTCACCGGTCTTGGTGCTGGTGGCGATGACCTTGATGTCGGGTTTCAATTTGTGGACGTCGTTCTTCAACTCCTCGACGCTCACTTCCATCGCTTGGGCGAGGTCGATCTTGTTGATCACGACCACTTCGGCGCCGAGAAACATGTGCGGATGTTTCCGCACCATCCACGGCCCTTCCGTGACGCTGACGACGACGACCCGCGCCTTCGAGCCGAGCGGAAACTCGGCCGGGCAGATCAGGTTTCCGATGTTTTCGATGAAGATGAGCTTCAAGTTTTCGAGTTCGATTTTCTTCAAACCTTTGCCGACAAGGTTCGCATCGAGATGGCAACCATTGATGGTCGCGATCTGCACCACCGGCACGTTCTGCTCCGAGATGCCATCCGCATCGCTGCTCGTGGTGGCGTCTCCGTTGAACACCGCCACGCCGATTCGATCCTTCAAACGGCCCACCAGTTTGGTGATGATGGTCGTCTTGCCGGAGCCGATCGCGCCCATGAAATCGATCGCGGTGATCCCATGCTGGTCGAGCAACGTCCGATTATCGACCGCGAGTTTCGCGTTCGCCTCGAGCAAACTGTGCTCCAACTCTATGTCGTAGATTTCGTCCGGCGATGCCTCGAGCATCACCTGCTCCGCAACTTTGTTCGCCACGGTTAGTGGGCCAGACCGGCAAACGCGGTCGGGGTATGTTGTTGCTTCACCAGTTTACCGTTGCCGAGGAACATATGCACGCCACACGGTAGGCAGGGATCGAAACTGCGCACCGTCCGCATGATGTCGATGCCCTTGAAGTTATCCGGCCCGTTCTCCTCGAAGAGCGGGCAACCTTGCACCGCATCCTCATACGGCCCCGGGGTGCCGTAAACGTCGCGCGGGTTCGCATTCCACGGCGTGGGCGGATACGGATGGTAGTTCGCGATTTTGCCATCGCGGATGACAAGATGGTGTGAGAGCACGCCGCGCACGGCTTCATGGAAGCCGCAGCCGATGGCTTCGTCCGGCACCTTGAACGGTGTGAACGTCTGCGTGCGACCGGCCCAGACTTCGCGCATGGCCTGCTCGAGGAAGTAGAGCGCGCAACCCGCGGCGTAGGCTTGGAAGTAGGTGCGGGCGCGATCGCGTTCGATGGTATTCGCCCATTGCGGCACTTTCCATTCGAACTCCTTCTCGCCTTTCGTCGCCGTCTTCGGCAGCCGAATCTTAACGCTGTTCCCGGTGGCCTGGACGTAGCCGATATCGACCATGTTGGCCAGCGACGTCGCCCAGAGACGCGCGAGCGGGCCGCCGCCGGTATCGAGCGCAAGATGATCGCCAGTGCGCTTATCGAGCCAGCGCGGCGACATGACCCAGGTGTAGTTGCCGGCGAAGTCGCGCTTCTGCGGCTTCGGGATCGTGGTCTGATTCCACGGATGGCGGATGTCGATGTCGTTACCGAGCGGATCTTTTTTAACGAAGAACTCGCCGTTCCCCTGCTCGTCCGCCCAGTCCTCGTAATAAGAGGAGCCGAGCAGGATGCGGAGGTTGACGTTGATATCGACGAGGTTGGTCGTGACCAACTCGCCATCGACCACCACGCCGGGCGTGACGTACATCGCCTTGCCCCAGCGATCCATGTTCTTGTAGTCGTAATCGCAAATCTCCGGGTCCTGGAATGAACCCCAGCAGCCGAGCAGAATCCGGCGATTCCCGACCTGCTCGTAACCCGGCAGCGCCTCGTAGAAGAAGTCGAAGAGATCGTCGTGCAGCGGCACGCATTTCTTCATGAATTCGACGTAACGCATCAGCCGCACCTGATAGTCGGTGAAGATCTGGATCGACGGCACCGTGCCGACGCCGCCGGGATAGAGCGTGGACGGATGGACGTGGCGTCCTTCCATCAAACAGAACATTTCGCGCGTATAACGACTGACCTGCAACGTCTCGCGATAGAACTCACCCTCGAAGGGATTGAGCGCCGTCATGATATCCGCGATCGTGCGGTAACCGTGATCGTTCGAGTGCGGCGCGAGCGTTTGCTGCGCCTTCGCCCACACGCTCGGGTTCGTCTCCTTCACCATCATTTCGCAGAAGTCGACCCCCACGAGGTTGTCCTGGAAAATGTTGTGATCGAACATGTATTCGGCCGCCTCGCCGAGGTTGATGATCATCTCGCCCAATGGTGGCGGCTTGATGCCATAAGCCATGTTCTGCGCGTAGATCGAGCAGGTGGCGTGGTTATCGCCGCAGATGCCGCAGATGCGACTCGTGATGAAGTGCGCGTCCCGCGGATCCTTGTTCTTCATGAAGATGGAGTAGCCGCGGAAGATGGAGGACGTGCTGTAGCACTCGACCACTTTTTGCGCGGCAAAATCGATCTTCGTGTAAATCCCGAGGCTGCCGACAATGCGTGTGATCGGATCCCACGACATCTCGACGAGATTGCCTTGCGGTGCGGAGGTTCCCCGACTGGGGGCGGTTAATACGTCAGGCATAGTTTGGTTCTCCTCGGTTTAGTTGCGGCCGCTCGCGGCGTAATGTTTTGGTTTGTAGCCGGTGGTCAGTTCGCCACGCGGGTGTCGCCATTTCGGCTCCCTGTTCACGGTGGTGTTCGTCATCGCACGCAGACCCGCGCAACACGCCACCCCACAGGCCGACCACCTTGGTGGAAAGCGCGGAACCGGGAGGCGCATCCATGAACGGCATGAACTTGTCGGGGAATCCCGGCATGGTGCACCCGATGCAAATGCCGCCGACGTTCGGGCAACCGCCGATGCCGGCCATCCACCCGCGTTTCGTCACGTTGCAATTCACCACCGGTCCCCAGCAACCGATCTTCACCAGACACTTCGGCGAACCATATTCCTGCGCGAAATCGCCCTGCTCGTAGTAGCCGGCACGATCGCATCCTTCGTGCACGGTTTTGCCGAAGAGCCACGTGGGCCGCAGTTGATCATCCAGCGGAATGAGCGGCGCCAGACCCGCCACCTGATAGAGAAGATAGAGGAGCGTCTCCATCATGTTATCGGGCTGCACTGGACAACCCGGCACGTTCACGATCGGGAGGCCCGCTTTCGAGCGCCAATCCCAGCCGAGATAATCCGCCAGGCCCATCGCGCCGGTGGGATTGCCGGCCATGGCATGAATGCCGCCGTAGGTGGCGCAGGTGCCACAGGCCACGATGCCGAGGGCTTTTGGCGCGAGCCGATCGATCCACTCGTTAGTCGTAATCGGCTGGCCGGTATCGGGATTTGTCCCCATCGCTGCCCAGTAGCCCTCGCCATTGATCTTTTCGTTCGGAATCGAACCTTCCATCACGAGCACGAATGGATCGAGTTTTCCTGCCGCGGCGTCATACCACCATTTCATGAAATCATCGCCGGTTTCGTAGGCGATGACCGGGTTGTGCACGTGCACCTTGGGCAACCCGGGAATGTTGCCCATCACGAGGTCCTCGATGCTGGGCTGGGAAGCGGCGGTGATTGAAACCGAATCCCCGTCGCAGGAGAGACCTGTCGTCATCCAGATGACGTGAATTTCTTTTACCGCCGGCGCTCGATCCATGACGATCTCTGGCGTTTTCATTCGGTAATCCATGACCATAGTGACGATCCTCTCCGTTGTTGGGCGGCCGTTCCCTGTCCGGCGCGACCGCCGTTCTGTTATTCGCTACTCACATAGTTGACTTGCTCTGGTGAAATTGTGGGCGGGCCGCTTTCACATGCTCCGCATCCGAAAATAGCGCCGAAGTTCCGGGATCATTGAGATAAAAATGATCACCGCGATCAGAAGGACAACCCCGAGAACGATTAGCCAGATATTCATGATGAACTCCCCGCGTTTGCTAAGTTGCGGCCGGCCTCGTTGAGACGGCCTCCGTCGTTTCTGCAAAAAGTTCGTCGATCAATGTTTTGATCATCTCGATGGCCTTCGGAACTGCCGCCTGCACCGGTTGGCTCAAACCCATCGCGCCATCGTCCGTTGCGAGCACCGCCGGTTCGCAGCCGATGAGATATAATCGGCCCGGTTCTCCACCCAGAGAACGAACGAGTTGCAAAACTCGGACGGGATTCATGCTATGAGCATTTACGACCTCCCCCGAAACGATGTCCAGATTTTTTGTATCGGGTTCGATCAAAAAAATTGTGCCCGGCGGCTCGCCTCGCGATGTGGCGTCGAGGAAAATGGTCACCTCCGGTCCGTCCATCATTGCGTAGGCGAGGTCGTAACTGCGGATGCCGAAATCGACCACACGCACACCTTCACGCTGCGGCCGACGCAGAAGCTCCTTTGCCACTTCGCAGCCAAACGCATCGTCGCCGAAGAAAATGTTTCCGATCCCGGCGACGAGAATGTTCATGGGGTGAAATCCGAAAACCGAAAACCGAAAACCGAAACAATGACGAAACCCGAATGACGCAGTCGCGCCTTTCGAGCTTCGTCATTCGACATTGTTTCGGGTTTCGTCATTCGGATTTCGTCATTCCCGAACGGGCTCTACCTCATCGGCCGAATAAAAAAACCGATGCCCCGATTGCCGCAGCATTCCCATGTCGCGCCCCGGATCATCATCGACCACGAGCGCGAAGTGCACCTGCTTCTCCAGGTCCTCCTCCAGCGCCTCGATCGTCGCGATCTTTCCCGCCAACGCCATGTCCATGATATCGGCGCGCTTCTTCGGCCGTATCCGCACCTTGTCGCCCGCGCGCAATTCCACCCCGGCCACCATCGCGCTCTGCACCGGTTTCGTCGGATTAAAAAATTCGTCGTCTGAGGGCGTCGTCACCGTGGGCTTCATCACTCCGTGCATTTTTAAGAGGTGATCGCCGGGCAACATCTCCGTCCGCTCCAGGATACGCCGGGCATGATCATCCACCCCGCGCATCTCGCGCTTCTCCTCATCCGTCATGGTCATGATGCGCAGCGTTAAAATTTCGTCGATCTCCGCGCCATCGAAGAGATCGCCGGCGCTCTCCGGGGCGATCTGCGGGTAATCGTAAAGAATGATCGGCGATGACAACATCGTGTCGCGCTCTTGCTTCGCCGCTTCTCCCACCAACACCGGCCAGGTGTGCATGTTCTTGCAGGCGCCTGCAGCTGTCGCGTATTCCGGCGGCGGCTCCAGCAGCGAAACAAATTCGCCCCCCGTGACATGCAACACCGTATGCGTGGAGGCAAACGTCCGCAGCACGATCGCGTCCTGATCCTGCAACTCGCTCGTGGGCACCGGCGTCCGGTTTACGATTCGCACCGTGACTTTCGACACCTGGTCATCCACCGGCGTCACGGAGGTTTCCACCACTCCCACCAGTTCCTGCTGCGTTCGAATAAACAACGCCACGACTTTTCCGTTCTCGCGAATGGGCTCGAGCACGCGCGCCCCCTCGAACCGGAAATCCGTCGGCAATGCTTCACCCCCGTGCAGTCGCAACCACGGCAGCTGCACCAGACGCTCCACGCTTTCCTGCCACGTCTGATAAAGCTTCTCGCCGATCAATTGCTCGTTTACCAAACGGAACGCCGGCTCCCCGGTCGCCGGCATCTCCGCGATGGGTTCGCGCAGAATACCGACCTGCCGCTCCATCGGATGCAAGAACCGCACACTCAGATCGAGCTCCGTCTCCGCCGCGTGCTTCCATACCAGCACTTCCGTCTGCATCGCGCACGGTTCCGCGCCTTGTTGCGCCACGCTGTATTCCTCGGGATAAACCCGCCCAAACGTAAAGCGCTGCCGGTTCTTCTTCGAGGACGCGCGATAAGGATAAAGGATGTAGCCCTCGTAGAGGACCGCATTCACAATCTTCTCGAGCAACGGAGAGTTCATGGGGTGAAATCCGAAACCCGAAATCCGAAATCCGAAACAATGACGAAACCTGAATGACGCACTAGGTCGCTTCGAGCTGCGTCATTCGACATTGTTTTGGGCTTCGTCATTCTCCCGATCATTTCTTCCGGCAAATCGCCGCGAAAATCAGATTCAATTCTTTCGCCTCCCGCCAAAGCGGACGCGCGTCTTCCTTCAATTGAGGACAGGCGGTCGCGATCATTCGCAAAAAATGTTTCACTTCCCGCGCCTCCTTCCGGCAGGTTCCCGCGCGCAGAAAGAACTCCTTCCGCGAAACCGCATCATCCGCCTCGCAAAAATTTGCCCCCACACTGGTTCCGGCTCCGACAAGCTGGGGAATCAACCGTTCCGTCACGCGATCACGTGGGATCTTTTTGGCGAATCCAATGATCGCCTCACCGAATCGCCCGGTCCGCTCCTCCAAATCGTAAACCCGTCCATCTGCTTCTTCCTGCACTCGCGCCCCCGATTCCCCCCAAAACTCCTCGTCCCCATCTGTCTCCGCTTCGTCATTCGACATTGTTTCGGTTTTCGGATTTCGGATTTCGTCATTCCCCATCAGCTTTTCGATCGCCTGCTCCCAAGAAGTCACGCCCGCTCCCCGCCGATATTCATAGAGCCGATCGAAAACATCGCGCTCGAGCGAGATGAACGCCGTGTTGGGATAATGATGATCCATCATCTTCTGCCAGACCGCGATCGGCATGCGGTAGTTACACTCCTTGTTCCACGAAATTTGCTGCACCTGCAGATGTCCACTCGGTCCCGCATAGAAAACCGTTCCGCTAAAGAGAAACAACAGCGGCACCTCGCCATCCTCCAGGGCATAGAAGAATTTCGTCCCCGCCACGTTAAGATCGAAAGAACACGGCACCGGCAGAATCGCCTCCGTGCTGCCGGAGAAGGTCCGCACCGTCGTGTTCGCCAGTGTCCAAAGCTTCGCCCGCAGGGTCGTGCCCCAAGTGTCCGGCGTCCCGAATAAATCGATCAGCTTCCGCTTTTCGTTCTCATTATAAGAACGCTGCGGCGCCTCGATCTGGATCTGCACTTGCAGGATCACGCTTTGGATCGTCTCCTCCGGCGGCGTGTTCGTAATCCCGAGCTGGAAATGCAACAGCGGCGTCAGGCCATGCGCGGCTTGCTCCACGCCTTTGATCGTGAAATCGAGATCAGGCATCGCTCGAACCCGCGGGCAGTGTTCTCGATTCTCGACCGAGCTTCGTGAAAAATTCCGCGATCGCTTTCCAGACCTCATCTCCCCCAGAGAGGCCGCGCCAATGCATGCGAATCGTGCCCACGAGTTCGTAGCACTTGTCGATCGGCGCGATGAAATATTCGCGCGCGCCGCTCGCGCGGTTCACCAGCAAGGCCTCCACGTCCGGCTGCATTCGCCCCAGTGCAGGATTCTGCCGCACGAGCGTCTCCCACGCGCTCAAGGTGAGGAGCGACTCCGTCGGCCCGGCCGGGCTCGGATACATCGCCACCATTTTTCCCTGCGCCGTACTGTGAAAGAAAAACGCCAGGTCGATCGGCAAGGCCAGGCTCTCCCATTCCGGCTCGGTCATGTGAAAATCCGGCAACCCGTAACCCTCTCGCGGGATCAGCCGGAACTTGCCCGCCGCTTCATTCTCGAAGAGCAACGCGCACGGATCGCATGCGCACGCCACCTGGCGCGCTTGCATCTCGAGTAAATGCCGATGCGTCGGCGGCAAGACCAGATTGCACAGCTCGCAGCGCTCCAGCACCGGTTGCTGTGGCGCCTTCGCGAAGCGTCGCAGCGCAGCGAGCGAAGATGACGAACCCATTATGAAATCGTGAGCAAGCGAATCGTGAATACCCCGCGCGCCCGGCACCGCCGCGTCTTACTCTTCACTGTTCACCGATCACTCTCCCCCGGCCCCTACTGCGGCGGAATCCCCGGCATATCAGGATGAATCGGCTGCCGTGCCGCCGCGTTGATCCCGGTGGAATCGCGCGCATCCTGATAGTTCTTCCGGCCCGTCTCGCGGCCCGCTTCCCGGCTGGAGAGCGCCTGCTCTTCGCCTTTGCTGGTGCCCGCGATGTGATTGCCTTGTGGTGGATTGCTCTCGCTCATGGTGTCTCCTTGCTCTTGTTTTAATCGCTGCCCACGGGCAGCGGACATTCGGTGTATTTCGGCTTGTTCGCGGCGACGTCGTCCGTCCCGTTCGCGCTCACTGCCTCCAATGGCGTCGCCCCTTCCACTTCCAACGATGTAATATCGGGCGCCGCCGCGTAGATGGCTTCCTCGATCGAAAACTTCAGGGTCAGGATGGACGATGGGCAGCCGTGACAATTGCCCGCCAGCCGCAGCTTCAACGCCCCCTCGCGCGTCACCGAGAGGAACTCCACGCTCCCGCCGTGCTGCGCCAGCCGCGGCCCCACTTTCTCCAGCGCATTGCGCACCCGCGATTCCAGGTCGAGCGGATGCAATCCGTGCACGAGCAGGAGACTCGAGACCAGTTCATCGCGTCCCAGCTCATCGATCATCGCCTGCCCCGTCGGCCCCGATTCGTAGATGATCTCCATCATTCGCTCCAGCCCGGCCCCCTGCATCTCCATCAGCGCCTCCACCAGTTCGTGGCTCTGCCCGCGAATCTTCTCGTCGGCGATCGTGTCCACCGCCTGGATCAACTCCTCGATCTTCGCCAAACGTCCCTGCATCTCGCGATTGTGAGGTTTGTCCATTCGAGAGGTTTCGTTAAACCATCAGCCGCTGCCGTTGGAAAGTCCGCGTTCGTTCCGCACCACAGATAAATAAAGGATTTTCGTCCGGCTGGCTATCATTCGTTGCGGGCGCTCAATCTAAACCGGTAAGCTGGCACCTCGCCCGCCTTCGTTAACCCATGCCAAAAGAACCACCGCCCCACGATCCCCTCTTCCTCGCCGTCGTCGCCGCGATCGAGAAAAAGATCGGCGAAGGCGACCGGATCGCGCGCGCGAACGACATTGCGCTGACCGATGCCGAGATCATCGCCGCGCTGCGAAAAGCCGCGCAAGCCGCCCGCGGCAAAGCGATGGCGCAGGACCGCGAGACCCTGCCTCCGCGAAAACAGATTCTCTCCGCTCTCGGCGAGCAACTCCATCTCCTGCGTGGATCCATCTTCGAGCAGAAAACCGACGCGGCCGGAAGAGAGATCGAGACCCTCTTCCCCACCGTCCAGTGGATCGCCGCGCTGAAAGTCGTGGAAAAAGCCGTCGGTCACGGCACCGGCAAACTGCGCGGATCGCGCGGCTTTCTTGATTCGCTCAGCCTCTTCCTCGCTCAAGACCACGCGGCGCGAAGCCAACCTCAATCCAGCAAATAGACTTCCAGCAACGCCACTCCGGTCGTGTTACCCGTCCCGCGCACGATCGCGGTAAACGAGCCCGGCTCCGACGCCGCCAGGATCACCGCCTCCCGAGTGTCGTTAGGCGCGAGCCCGCTCGCGCTGATCTCATTCCGGTTCGGCGCGTCCTGCCAGTTGTCGTTGGACGCGCGCAGCCCGCCGTTCGCGTCGCGCAATTCCACTGTCGGATTCGCCAGCGCACCGCTCACGCCCTGCCCGGCGAGACTCGGCCCCAGCGCGCGGAGCAGCAGTCGCTTTGCGACACTGCGCACGATCACCCCGCCGATCAGCACCTGCTCGTTCGTCCCCACCGCCGCCCGCGCCGAAAGATTTCCGAGCCGCAAATCAAAGCCCTCATCCACGTCGTACACTTCCACCAAACCCACACCCGTCCCGCCATTCTTCCCCCGCACGATCGCCGTGTAAGCCCCCGGCGTCAGCGTCGCGAGCAACGTCGCTTCCCGCGCATCCGGCGGCGCCAGCCCGCTCGCCTGGATTTCTCCCGCCTGCGCGGAGGCCCAATCATCATTCACCGCCAGCAGCGCCCCGCTGCTGTTGTGCAATTCCAACACCGGATCGTTCAATCGCCCCGCCACCGGCACACCGTTCACCTGCAGCGACGGCCCGATGCCACGCAGCGCCACGCGCCGACTTTGCCCCGCCGGCCCCTGGATGATGAAACCCGCGATCGAAACCTGATCGCCGCCGCCCACCACCGCGCGCGAGGACAGGTTCGCCAGCCGCGGCGCGATGATCCCGATAATCCAATCAATCCGCGACGAGATCCGCGTCGCATAAAATCCCGACGGCACCGGCGCGTTCCCCGTCACCAACGTCCCATTCGAAGTGTAAGAGCCGCGCTGGTCGAACATCGCCGAGGTAAACGGCCCACCCGCATCCGACCCCGAAGTGAAAGTGTCCACGTCGAAATTGATCCCCGCCAGCTTCCACGTCCCGCCATCGTTAATGAAAACCGCGCCACCGGAATCGCCCGCCGAGAGATGCGCCTCCTGCCCCAGGCCATTCTGATCGAAGAGCGCGTAGAGCAAATCGTTACCCGTGATGCGGGCCACCGTGTTCTCTCCCCAGCGCTGCACATGATCGCTCGCGCCCCAGTTCCAGCCGCGCAGTTGCCCATCCACCACCCGCTCCGGGCCGCGTTGCGTTCCGCGCCCGATCACCACCAGCCGCCGCCCCGCCTCGTCGCGCTTCGTGTAGAGCGGCGCGTAATCCGGCAACGTCTCCGACACCTCGTGGATCGCCAGATCGCTCGCCGCGTCGTTAAACGAGCGCACGATCGTGTAAGTCGTCCCGCGATAAAAAAACTGTGACGGCCCGCTCACGTGTTTCGCGCTCAGGATGAAACGCGGCGCGATCGCGGTCGCCAGGTAATCGCCAAACCGTCCCTGCCATTGCCATCCGCTATTCGCCAGCTCCCCCGTCGGTGCCGTCGTATTCGCCGAGGCATCCCCGGTGCGAAAAAGAATGACCGCCTCAGCCTGCAACGCGCTCCAGAACATCCCCACCCACGCCAACCCCACGACCGCGGTCCTCGGGCACAATAAGGCTCGGCGCCGTTTCATTCGAAAGAAGGGAATCACAGGACAGAGGAGCATACCATATGGTTCCTCGCCCGATCCTGTTCGGTTCTCTTGCGCGCCCCCGACCCCGGATGGAAGAGCGACCGGGGCAGGCCGAAACCTTGGCTCCGCCACTTGATGCGCCTAACCTCTGCGCTATACGGGCAATATGCACCTCGCTCGCCTCCATCACTTCTCTTTCGCCCTCGCGACCGCTCTCTTCCTCTCCGCCGCTTCGCATTTGTATGCCTGCGCCTGCTGCTCCGACCCCGGCGAGTACACCCTGCGCCGTGACGCTGCGGTCGAGACATATCAACTGGACCAAATCCGCGCGCTGGAATTCGCACCGGCCGCGCTTCTCTACTCAACCGATGCCGGTCCAGAGGAAAATGCCAAAGGGATCGACAACCCTTCCGATGGTTACAGTGTTTCCGTCGCGACGAGCGCGACCGGTTGGCGCCTCACCTTCCGCGGCGAGGACGGAAAGACCGGAACGCTCACCCTGCCTTTCCCAGGCAAGATGACCGTCTACGCCGCCGACATTCACGACGGCCAAAAGAGCTCGGGCAACGGCCCGCTTCTCTACAAGGAATGGCGTTTCGAAGGCGGAGTGACCGGCGACGGAATCTTCGCCCAAGGTCTGAAGTCGCGCTCGCGTTACACCTTGATTTTCCAAGGACGCGGCAATCGCTGCGATAACGGCGAAGATTTCATCCACTGGCGGCTCGCCGTTTCGGGAAGCCAGGCGCAATACGCCTTTCACGGCGAGTTGGTCACCGCGACGACAGAAAGCCCCTGAAAGCGGTCACGACGCCGTCGCCATCGCCCACGGTCATCTTAAAAGTGCATCGCAACGCCAATCTCCGCGCGCTGTGAGAACGGTCTACTGAAGATCCTCGCGCGCCGTAGCCGGGCGAAGCAGCGCAAGCAAAAGCGTTATTCCAGCAGACGCTCCGACCGCCCATACCGACCAGTCGAGCGCGTACCACCTCGCCGCTCGCCTTTGTAACACCGGATCGACTTCGTCTCGAAATCCGATCGCCTTCATTTCCTCGAAGACCGGCTCCAGATAAAGGCCGGCCACGAGGCCCGCGATGACGAACAAAGCCAGCGCGAAGAGCAGAAGTCTCCGGCGCGGAGTCTTCCAGTTGGCCACCAGGGCGACGAAGAACAGCACAAACGTGATCGTGGGAACCGTGTTCCAAAAGGCGCTGCTGTTATAACCGTATTCCCCCTGCAGCATGGCAAACGAACGCGGCGGAGCCGCTGAGACGGTGCTGGCCACGACCGACAGCGCATACAACTGCGCGCCCACTTGCATGAGGCAACAGGCCACGAGCGCCATCAAGGTGAGGTTCCTTACGTTCAACTCCTTCACCGCACGAAATTACCAAAGCTATCTAAACGCATCGCATGGTTAGATCTGTGCATCACATTGAAACAGATGCTTTGCGGGACCGAATAGCACAAGCGCGATGATCGTGAACTCTAAAAGCACCTCAACGGAACTGTAGAATGACCAGCCAGCCGTCGGCGTGAGGTGCCTGTGATACTCGACGATCAATATGCCGCAAGCGCCCGCGAGGAAGATGAAAACCCCCGGCCGCCAAAGCAAGAACAGCGAAATCAGCCCAACCAGCCACGCCAGCAAAACGGCACCGATGAACCAAACCATGAAAACCGCAAACTGATGATCAGAGAGCATCTGCAAACCGTAGCTACTCCTCGCTATAGCGACGTCTGTCTGTGTCAGCGACATCCGTTGTGGCAGCGCCACGACTATGCTGACAACGATTAGCGCGACGTATGCGAGTAGCAGCAGCCGAAACTGAAATCGAGTGATCCTTCTCACGCTGTCTCCGATCTAACGAGAACAAGATCAGCGACCGCGGGCGAGAGCGCGCGTCGCAAACACGGTGGGGTTGGAGTCATGGAAAGTGGGAACGCAGAGCGGCCCGCGGTTCGCTGCATCGCCTGGTTAGATGGTTGGGCGTGGCAACAGTGCGCGTTAACCTTGCGAGACGCATCGAGCCTGCGCGATAGCGTGACGCCGCTGACGGTATGCCAGCGAGACAGCAACCGCGGCGCGAAGACCGAGGCGAAGATGAGCACGAACGTCCAGATCGATCGCCGGCGTCGGAGCGATCGATCTGAGCATGAGATGGCAACAGCACGCTGACGATCAGAACCGGAGCAGCATGCAGCCGAAACACGGCTGGCGCGCAGCGAGAGCCGACGTGGCAGACGCGCGCTGCCGACTGCGAGGATGCTCTGAAGACGGCTCACCATCTAACGAGAACAAGATCAGCGACCGCGGGCGAGAGCGCGCGTCGCAAACATGAGAGGGGTTGGAATCATGGAAAGTGTGATCGCAGAGCGGCCCGCGGTTCGCTGCATCGCCTGGTTAGACGGTTTGTGGATACAGATGCCGGTCCTGACGGCGAAGCACGGCATATGCGATCGCGAAAACAAGCGCCATAGGGAGGATGTAGAAGACAAGGACGATCAGCCAATACACGGACTGGGAGAAGCCCGCCGGGACCAACAACAGCACGCCCAGAATGGCCGGAGCAGGAACGGCAAACAACCAAAAGTCCCCGACGAGACTTGGCGTAAAAATGATCGCGAGAGAAAGCGCGAACCAAAACCGGAAGCGTTTCGGATTCTGTGGCCTGCGCTTGCTGCACCAGCGGCGGTATATGAAACGCAGCACGAGAGCAGCGATGATCCAATACGCGGCTAGGATGAGAAATGGACCTTGCCACTGTTCGAGGCTCTCGAGAAAGCGTTGCATCAGCGTCTAACGAGAACAAGATCAGCGACCGCGGGCGAGGGCGCGCGTCGCAAACACTGGTGGGGTTGGAATCATGGAAAGTGTGATCGCAGAGCGGCCCGCGGTTCGCTGCATCGCCTGGTTAGATCGTTTGGCGTCGCATCGCAGCGATCAAGCGTCGATGGCTTCTGACAGGCCATCGAGCTCGCACGAGCGACGTCCGCGTCATCGACAGCACAGAGGCTCGATGCGATCGTCCGGCGATCGCATCGGCGCGAGACGTGCGACGATCGAGCGAGGCTGCTCGCCGACGCATCGCTGCGCAGATCTCGAGCGCTGACGCATCGAACCAGCGATCGCCGAGCGCGACCGATCGCGCGATGCGATCGCAGCGAGCGCGAGCGATCGCCGCAAGCGCACCGTGCGCAAGCGACGGCGAGCAGCTGTGCACGATATGGCGATCGCTGACGATCGTGCGACATGCGCATCAGCGATCTAACGAGAACAAGATGAGCGACGGCGGACGAGGGCGCGCGTCGCTCGGAGTGGAAGGGTGGAAGTCATCTCAAAAGTGGCGCGCACAGCGGTCCGCCGTTCGCTCCATCGCCTGGTTAGATGCGTTCGTACGCAATGTAGTCTCTGCTGTCGGGATCGCCGACATACTGCCACGAAACGAGCTCGCCAGTCTGCGTGTGACATAAACGAGCGCTGCCAACGGACGCTCTGGCATGCCAGAGCCGCGATGAGAGCACAGTGCCGTCGAGCGCTCAGCAACGTCGAGCGCCAGATGAAGCGCCGAATCCTCGCAGCGCCATGCGCGAAATCGTACAGCCGACAACGTCCATCGGCGAAAGACTCAGCGGAAGCGTCGTCCGCCGAGACCGCTGGAGGCGCCGACTGCGAAGCCGTCCATCGGCCGACGACGTCCGCCTCGGAATCGCACGCAACGGCCGTCGCGGCGAAATAGTCGGCAGACAGCCAGCGAGCAGATCGCTACGACACAGGCGACGGCTGGTCGACGTGCGCTCAGCATCTAACGAGAACAAGATGAGCGACGGCGGACGAGGGCGCGCGTCGCTCGGAGTGGAAGTGTGGAAGTCATCTCAAAAGTGGCGCGCACAGCGGTCCGCCGTTCGCTCCATCGCCTGGTTAGATGCGTTGGCGTCGCATCGCACGTGACGCGACGAATCGAGACCGCGAATGCGCTGCGAGCGAGCAGCTGAGACACGCTCGAATGAGCACGGCGTACCGAGCCACGCAAGACGATGCCGGATCGGCGATGCGAGACGAGCGCTGACTGCGCGATGCGGACACGACGATCACGAGCGCAGCGAGCACGTCGCCGCAGAATCGCTGACGCAGCTGCCGAGACTGCGGCATCGAACGCTTCGCGCGGCAGCGCGAACTCGCACGAGTCAGCAGCGAGCACGCAAGATGCCGCGATCACGGCGCAAGGATGAGCGCGATGTCAGAATGCGCGCTCAGCATCTAACGAGAACAAGATCAGCGACCGCGGGCGAGGGCGCGCGTCGCAAACACGAGTGGGGTTGGAATCATGGAAAGTGTGATCGCAGAGCGGCCCGCGGTTCGCTGCATCGCCTGGTTAGATGCGTTGGGCGGCATCATGAAGCGCGACAATAGTGACGCTGCAAAGCCCGGCGATGCCAGATCGCGGCAACCGCAAGACGCATCGAGCGCGGATCGCGACGTCAACGACGCAGCTGCCGAGTCGCAGTACGTCGCGTGCGCAGATGACGCATGCGGAGCATGCCGGACGATCCGTCGCGCGAGCGTCGAACGAGCCGAACTCCGCCAGCGCCGATGCTCGGCGCATGCCGATCGAGAGCGCGCGGACCATGACGGCTGCCGCATGATCGCGAGCCATCGTGCTTCGCGACGCGAACCGCCGCAGCACGAGTAGCACGACGTCGGTCGCGGCTGCAGCATCGCGATGCCATGCAACAGTTCGACGAGCTCGATCGAGAGCGGCTCAGCATCTAACGAGAACAAGATGAGCGACGGCGGACGAGAGCGCGCGTCGCTCGGAGTGGAAGGGTGGAAGTCATCTCAAAAGTGGCGCGCACAGCGGTCCGCCGTTCGCTCCATCGCATGGTTAGATGCGTTCGCGTCGCTGAGATCTGTGATCGTATCGTATGAGAGATCGCAGCGCAGAACATATCGCTCGTCGACGTGGGCGGATGCTCAGGCGTTGGTCGAGAAGAGCGAGCCTTCGCTTGCCGTCGGGCTGCAACGCGGATGACCGAGCACGCTAGTACCGTCGAATCGTCGCGATGAGGACACGATCACGTCGGCGAACGTGCGAGCGCGCGGCGCTCGATGTGGAAGGGCGGAACTCAAGTCGTGCGGCTGCTCAGCGGCGCTCGGCACGGTGATCAGACGCGTCGCGATGCCCTCGGAGCGGGATTCACGGCTCGCCGAGGGACGGGATCGTGTGCGTGGGGCGAACACCTCCGGGAGACGAGACGACATAGACGCGCAAGGGCGGCGGAGCGCAGGCCGAGCTCCACCTCGCAGCTGCCCACGAGCGACTGACCGACTCAGGCACCGCTAACGCCGATCACGCCACCGCGTGCAGCGATCTGCGACGACGGCAGATCGAAGCCAACGAGACGCATCGAGCGAGGAAGCGGCCAGAGCGTCTAACGAGAACAAGATGAGCGACGGCGGACGAGAGCGCGCGTCGCTCGGAGTGGAAGGGTGGAAGTCATCTCAAAAGTGGCGCGCAGAGCGGTCCGCCGTTCGCTCCATCGCATGGTTAGATGGTTGGCGTTGCACATGCGCGCGAGAACACTGGTCAGCGCAGGCGAGGCAGAGACAAGCATCGACCGAGAGGAACAAGGCGCCGTGCGTCATGCCAGCGCGAGATGCCGAGACTCGTCAGACGTGTACGTGCGCACCAGCGCGGATAGCGAAATGCCGCCAGCGGCTGAGCGGAATCGCGCAACGCACCGCTCATAGCGCGCGCCGCGCGACGAAATCGCATCGGCATGACGGCGCGAGTAATGCTGCCAGCCGACAAGAAGCGACCGTAGCGATGGCTGGAACAGAAGGAACGCGACGCGTTCACGATCTAACGAGAACAAGATGAGCGACGGCGGACGAGAGCGCGCGTCGCTCGGAGTGGAAGGGTGGAAGTCATCTCAAAAGTGGCGCGCACGGCGGTCCGCCGTTCGCTCCATCGCCTGGTTAGATGTTCGGCGTGCGTCATGGGCGCCACTGATGAGCGACACCTGCCATTCGGGGGCGACGCGAACGTCGTGCATCAAGTCGGCACGGCGCCGAACATGAAGACAGTCTTGGCGCCAATGCGGATGATGACTCCACGGAAAGTGAACAGCCCGAACGAGTGCGTCGGGCGACGCTCGCGATAGAACCCGTCGTCGGCCAGCCCAGAGCGCTGCGAAATCGACGGCACGCCTGCGCGGCGCGAAGAACTCGAGCGCGATCGCCGGAGCGTCTGCGAGGGTCGAGAGCGCCACGAATCGACAGCGCAGCGATGGCGACACGACGACGAGCGCATCGCATCTAACGAGAAC
Source organism: uncultured Verrucomicrobiae bacterium (assembly GCA_963769625.1). Classification (GTDB taxonomy): domain Bacteria; phylum Verrucomicrobiota; class Verrucomicrobiia; order Chthoniobacterales; family UBA10450; genus JACCTI01. The sequence continues at coordinate 306,922 of CAVYMO010000002.1, forward strand.
AAGATGAGCGACGGCGGACGAGGGCGCGCGTCGCTCGGAGTGGAAGGGTGGAAGTCATCTCAAAAGTGGCGCGCACAGCGGTCCGCCGTTCGCTCCATCGCATGGTTAGATGCTTGCGATCGGCGGCGCATGAAGCGTCATGTCAAACTGCCAAATCCGCCGGCGTTTTTCCCACTCGGACCCGCAGACCGCGCGCCATCGCCGATCGACGATGGACCGCACAAGGAGAACTGACGGGGGCGCGAATGCGCGGATGAGGAGCGACGTCCGATCGCGACGCTCGGCGCGCGGCGGTTCGAGGAGCTGCACGCGCGATCGGCAAGCTCGTCCCAAGCGCGCGACGTCGATGCTGATCGGACCGATGCAGATCGCTCGCTCGCGGAGGTGGACGATGCGCGCGAGCGATCGCGGCAGCGACACTTCAGCGACGACTCGGTGAGCGCGCAAGCATCTAACGAGAACAAGATCAGCGACCGCGGGCGAGAGCGCGCGTCGCAAACACTGGTGGGGTTGGAGTCATGGAAAGTGTGATCGCAGAGCGGCCCGCGGTTCGCTGCATCGCCTGGTTAGATGTTTGGCGTGGTTTCACGAGTGTTTCGGATCTGGTGTCACAGTGCCCGGCGATCTCCGCCTGCGTCGCTCACGAAGCAGCAGGAAGACGAGAACGCCAATGCCGGGAATCGCCAGAAAAGCGATGATCAAGAGGATGAGCATGACCTCAAACGATCCGGGAGGTTCGAACGCGCCGAGGAGTGCTACGAAGTGGAAATACATCTGGTGCCAGCTATCGATTCGGGGTGACGAGCGACTTCAGCATCTAACGAGAATAAGATTGAGCGACGGCCACCGAGGCCGCGCGTGGATCGCAGTGAAGAGGGCTGGCCACATGAAACGTGAACACGCGGCGGGCCGCCGTTCGCTCCATCGCATGGTTAGATGGTTCATGGTTTGGGTGGCGGATCGAGGTGGAAGCCGTCTCCGAGAGATACATATCCTCCGCGTCCATCCGCGCGAACCTGACGCGTACGACCATGTAGCTGTTTCGTAGCGAATACGCGTGACCGATAACGTGTCGTGCTCCGCGGCAGCTGCAATCGGCGCATTGCTGTGATCGCGCCATGGAGGCTCAACGCTCTGGTAGATATGGAGCGGTTTGCGACCACGCCGCGATGCTGCCGGTCGTAGTAGGCATCGAGTGCAGGAGGGCCGAACGCGATCAGAGCAGCCAAACACGGAGGAATCCGATCGTGACAGCGAGCCGCATGAGATCTAACGAGAACAAGATGAGCGACCGCGGGCGAGAGCGCGCGTCGCAAACAGAGAGGGGTTGGAATCATGGAAAGTGGAGCGCACGGCGGCCCGCGGTTCGCTCCATCGCCTGGTTAGATGTTCGGGGCATCGGCCGAACGGAGTGTCTTCGACGCATCAGGCGCCAAGCGCGATCGCCGCAAACGGCCGATGATCGCGGGGCGTAGTAAGAGCAGAAGATCGGAAGCACGAACGTCACGCCGCCGAGATGATCCGGAATGACCCGGGATGGGCCGCTCACGAGCAGCCAGCTGCGCGGACGCGGCGAGCACGTGACAACGCCGTGGCGACGAAAAACGCGGCGCGGAAATGGCGCGGACGAACCCCGACAACGGCTCCAATGGCGCAGCGACGAGACGCACCGCCAGCGCCATCGACGATAGGGCGATGTCAGTAGCATCTAACGAGAACAAGATCAGCGACCGCGGGCGAGGGCGCGCGTCGCAAACACTGGTGGGGTTGGAATCATGGAAAGTGGGAACGCAGAGCGGCCCGCGGTTCGCTGCATCGCCTGGTTAGATCGTTTGCGTCGCCGAGCGCGACCAGAGAAATGGGAGCGCCGAACAGCATCAGACGGACATCGAGTAAAATGCTGCGATTTGCAATCAGACGGCTGCGAGCGCAATCGCACTCCGCAGACGCTGGCCGAGCCGGGCGATAAGCGACTCGACCGGTAGATGCCGAACGACAGGAGCCGAGCATGCCGGCGCGATGGCTGCAGCAAGCGCCGCCACGCGCTTCGATGCCGCCAGGCGAGGACCGAGAACATGCGGATGCGAACGGCACGAACTCGCGACAACGTGACAGCCGATCAGTGACGGTCGCAGATCGCATAGCGCGCGTCAGCATCTAACGAGAACAAGATGAGCGACGGCGGACGAGGGCGCGCGTGGCTCGGAGTGGAAGGGTGGAAGTCATCTCAAAAGTGGCGCGCACAGCGGTCCGCCGTTCGCTCCATCGCATGGTTAGATCGTGGCGTCATAAAACCGCCGGCGTGTGAGCGCTCCGAAGAGCGTTGTAGCTCCGCCAACGAGCGCACCGAAAGGGCCATACAGCAATATCAGATAACCTTCGCGCGACCAAAGGTAAAGCACAGAGGCGGCGATGACAGCCCCGGCCAATGTGCCAAGCACGCCAGCGATAAACGGATGCCATAGACGCGATGAACGCGGCAGCCAGATCGCGAGCGGTAGAAGGACGAGAAGCCAAACGGGCACTGTGAACTGCGCGAGAATCAACGCGACGAGCCACCACTCAGCCGTCCATCCGTAAAGGAGCAGCGCAGCAGTGCCGGCCAATGTGCCGACGCACGTGGCAGTCCCGCTGCCGACGAGCCGGCGCAGGAAGATTGAGAAGCGCGCACGGGTCACGAGGCCTAACGAGAACAAGATCAGCGACGGCGGACGAGGGCGCGCGTCGCCCGCAGTGGAAGGGAAGTAGTCATCTTAAAAATGAATCGCACGGCGGGTCCGCCGTTCGCTGCATCGCCTGGTTAGATGTTTCGCGTGTTCAGCAGTAAGTGCGGCAGCGCCGGGGTGTCAGAAGAGCGACGCAACGCCTTGGTGGCGCCCGCGACGCGAGCCAGCAAATGCAGATCACGACGACATAAAGGCAGACACTGTAGAAGCTTTGCTCGCCGAGTGGTCGCGAACAGCAAGATGATACAAAGGGTCTTCGCTATTTCTGTTGCTGGCAACATAAGAAAAAAACGAAGCCAGGCACGAGCAGAAGCTTGACGGAGCAGGAAGGCGCTGCCAAGCCAAAACTGTTGGACCGGGGCGGGTATCCGCACCCGCGCCACTACACCCTGCGAACGGAGGACGATTATGTGGGCTGGATGCGACGTTATATTCTGTTTCACGGCAGGTGGCATCCCGAGGGGGGAATTGGGGTCAATGTGCAAATCTGGACAAATTCTGCGGTAGCTCGGCAGGACACGCGCTGCATTGGAACAGCCTCGCGCTTCGGATAGCGGGTCGGCCACACTCTTTCCATCCTTCCTCCTCTCACCAGATTGGATGGCGCCTCCGATGTCGAGCGTGTTTGGGAGGGCCGACCGGGGGCCACCGGGCCTGACATCCCGATTTCGCCACAGAAAAGCTGGCGCGCGTGGCATTCGCCACGCTTAATCCCTGCGCCGCGGAATTGCGGCCAGCTTCTCCCATGCGCTTCTTCGGCCCCACTTCCACGCCCCTCTTGAACGAGGAGACGACGCCCATGGTGCGTCGGGCGCTGGAGCGCGCCCGCGTGGTGGGCAATTTCGCCTCCGTCCAGGTGTTGGTGCAGGCCATCGGCTTCGCCAGCGGCATCCTCCTTGTCCGCTATCTCAGCACGGAGGAATACGCCTACTTCACGATCGCGAACACGATGCAGGGCACGATCAACGTGCTGGCCGATATCGGCATCAGCATCGGGCTCGTCTCCATCGGCGGACGCGTCTGGAAGGACCCGCATCGTTTTGGACAACTCATCGCCACCGCGCAGAGACTGCGCTGGAAATTGGGCGCGCTCGCCACCGTCATCATTACGCCCATCCTTTATCTGATGCTGGCGCGGAACGGGGCCTCTTTCCCCTACTCCATCGCGCTCATCGTGCTGCTGCTTTTCGGTCTGGCGGTGCAACTTTCCCTCAGCGTCCTCGAAGTGGTGCCGCGCCTGCATTCCGACGTCTCGCGCATCCAGAAAATCGATATCACGGGCGCGATCGTGCGGCTGATCCTGCTGGTCGGCTGCGCCCTCCTCTTCCTCAACGCCGCGCTGGCGATCCTCGTGGGGGCGGCGGCGTTCCTGCTCCAGTATTGGCTGATCCGGCGCTACGTCGCCACGGTCATCGATATCAAGGCGCCGCCGAACCCGGACGATCACCGGGCGATGATCGGTTTCATCAAGAACCAGGCGGCGAACGCGATTTTCTTCTGTCTGCAGGGCCAGATCACGATCTTCCTCGTCAGCTTCTTCGGCGCGCGCACCAGCTCGGTGGCGGAGGTGGGCGCGCTCGGCCGGTTGGCGATGATTTTCGCGGTCATCGGTCATCTCCTGACGAATATTTTCGTGCCCGCGTTTGCGCGCTGCCACTCTTTGCCGCGGATGCGCCTCATCTACGGCGGGATCGTGGGCGCGGTGGCGGGTTTCAGCGCGCTCGTCCTCGTCGCGGCGGCGATTCTGCCCGAGCAATTCCTCTTCGTCCTCGGCAAAAATTACGCCCACCTGCATCGCGAGTTGCTCCTCATGGTGGGAGGCACGGTGGCAAACGTCCTCGTGGGGACGCTCTGGTTCATGAACGCGTCGAAGGCGTGGATCAAAGGCTCCTGGCTCTACATTCCCACCACCATCGCGACCCAGATCGCGCTCATTCCTTTCACCGACTTCTCGAGCGTGACCGGCATTCTCCTCTTTAACCTCATCTCCACTCTTCCCAATCTGCTCGTGAACATCGGGCTGAGCGTGCGCGGTTTCCGCCATTGGAAGGAACAACCCGCGTGACGCCGTCGCCGCTTGGCCCTGCGCCCGGTTATCCGGAGCAAAGCATTGCCCAGCTCTTCGAGGCCGAGGCGGCGCGCCGGCCCGATGCGGTGGCGCTGATTTTCGAGGCGGAGGAAGTTTCGTATGGCGCACTCAACCGCCGCGCGAATCGGGTGGCGCATTTCCTCGTGCGGCAGGGCGTGGGTCCGAACACGCCGGTGGGCCTCTGCCTCCCGCGTTCGATCGAGCTGATTGTCGCCCTGCTCGGCATCGTAAAAGCCGCCGGCGCCTACGTGGCCCTCGATCCCTCCTATCCGCGCGAGCGCCTCGCCTGGATGATGGAAAACGCGGCGATGCCGGTCTTGATCGCAAACCAAGCTTCCCTCGAAAAGCTCCCTGCGTTCGCTGGGCGCCTCCTGGTGTGGGAAACGGACGGTGCCGCACTGGCCACCGAACCCGATACCAACCCCGCCGCCACCGTCGGCCTCGATGACCTGGCCTACATCAGCTACACCTCGGGCTCGACCGGCGTCCCGAAAGGCGTCGCCATCCCGCATCGCGGGGTCGTCCGGCTGGTCAAGGCGGGCGGATTCGCACGCATGGATGAAGGCGAAACCTTCCTTCAGATGGCGCCCATTGGATTCGATGCTTCGACCTTAGAAGTGTGGGGCGCGCTGCTAAATGGCGGCCGCCTCGTCGTCATGTCTGCTGGCACGCTTTCGCTGGAAGAAATTGGACACACGATTAGACGGCAACAGGTTACGACTTTGTGGCTCACGGCGGGCTCTTTCCATCTTATGGTGCGATCAGCGCCTCGACGATCTGCGCGGATTGCGTCAGTTGCTCGCCGGCGGTGACGTGCTCTCGCCCGCCCACGTCGGCAAGGCGTTGGCGGCTTTGCCCGGTTGCCAATTGATCAACGGCTACGGTCCGACGGAGAACACGACCTTCAGCTGTTGTCACACGATCCAACCCGCCGATCTCGATCGCGGCGCCATCCCGTTGGGCAGCCCGATCGGCCACACCAGCGTGCACATTCTCGACGAGGCGATGCAGCACTGCCCGATCGGAGCGACCGGCGAGATTTATCTCGGCGGCGATGGCCTGGCGCTTGGTTATTGGCGGCAGCCGGAGCTGACGGAGGCGAAGTTCATCGCCGACCCGTTCAGCTCGCAGCCAGGAGCGCGCCTCTACCGGAGCGGCGATCTGGGCCGCTGGCGCGACGACGGCGTAGTCGAGTTCCTCGGGCGGGCTGATGAACAGGTGAAAGTGAGCGGCTACCGGATCGAGCTGGGCGAAATCGAAACCGCCCTGCGCCGCCATTCTACGGTCAGTGACGCGGCCGTGATCGCTCCCGTCCGGGCCGCAGGCCACAAGGAGATCGTCGCCTGCGTCATTCCCGCCGTGTCAGCCGAGGTCAAGCCGGAGGAATTGCGCGCTTTTCTGCGCCAAACGCTGCCGGATTACATGATCCCCGCCGATTTCGTTGTCCTTAGTGCCTTCCCACTAACCGGGAACGGGAAGGTCGATCGTCGCGCCCTCGCCCAGCACGCTGAACCACGCGCCCCGGCCACCAATCCACCCCGTACCGAAATGGAGCGCCGCGTCGCCGCCGTCTGGTCCGAGGTGATCGGGCGAACCGGCGAAATCAACATCGACGCCAACTTCTTCGATGTCGGCGGCAACTCCCTCCGCGCGGTCGAGGTTCATGCCCGCCTGAGTCGGGAAATCACCCGTGATTTCCCCCTCACGGCGCTCTTCCAGTTCCCCTCCATTCGAAACCTTGCAGTTTTTCTCGATTCGGAACCGACTGATGGCACAGACTTTGCGGACATTAGCGATCGCGCGCTCCGCCAACGTGCCGCCCGGGCTCGACGGCGGAACGCGCGTTTTTCTCTATGAATCAACCCTCCCTCGACGGTATCGCCATCATTGGCCTGGAAGGCCGTTTCCCCGATGCGCGCGATGCCCGGGAGTTTTGGCGGAACCTCGTTGAGGGCAACGACTGCATCACGCGCTTCACCGACGAACAGCTCGCCGCCACCGGCTACGATCCGAAAACGTTGCGCGCGCTCCCCGGCTACGTCGCCGCGCGCGGAGTGCGTGGACCGAAGCCCGAATGGTTCGACCGCGCGTTCTTCAACATCCCGCCCAAGGAAGCCGAGGTGATGGACCCGCAGCACCGCGTCTTCCTCGAGAGTCGCCTGGGAGGCGCTCGAGGACGCCGGGCTGCGATCCGTCGCGCTATCCCGGCCTCATCGGCGTCTTCGCCGGGATGAGCAACAACACCTATTTCCCGTACTTCGTCCGGCAGCGCCGCGACCTGCTGGAAGCCGTCGGCGTCGTCAGCGGCCGTGATCGCGAACGAGAAGGACTTCCTCACCAACGCGCTCGCCTACAAGCTCAACCTGCGCGGCCCGGCGCTGAACATCCAGACCGCGTGCTCGACGTCGCTCGTCACCGTCTGCGTCGCCTGCCAGAACCTGCTCGACCATCAGTGCGACGTCGCGCTCGCCGGCGGCGTCTCGCTCACCTTCCCGCAGGAGCGCGGCTACTTCTATCCAGGAAGGCAGCATGACCTCGCCCGACGGCTGCGTGCCGGCCCTTCGATGCGCGGGCGAATGGCACCGTCTTCTCCAGCGGCGCCGGCGTGGTGGTGTTGAAGCGGCTCGCCGATGCGCTCGCCGATGGCGACCAGATCTACGCCGTCATCAAGGGCCACGCGCTGAACAACGACGGCGCGGCAGAAGGTCAGCTTCGCCGCGCCGAGCGTGAACGGCGCACGCCGAAGTCATCGCGCTCGCGCAAGCCGTCGCCGGCATCATCGCCCGACACGATCTCCTACATCGAAGCGCACGGCACCGCGACGCCGCTCGGCGACCCGATCGAGATCGCCGGCCTCACGCAGGCCTTCCGCGACGACGACGGACGCGCGGCAGTTCTGCGCGCTCGGCTCGGTGAAGGGAAACATCGGCCACTGCGACGCCGCCTCCGGCGTCGCCGAGCCTGATCAAGACCGCGCTCGCCTTCCAGCACGAGCAGATCCCGCCGACCCTGCACTGCGAGCACGCCGAATCCCGCGCTGCACCTCGAGGACAGCCCCTTCTTTCTCAACACCACGCTGCGCGACTGGCCGCGCGGACCGCACCCCGCGCCGCGCCGGCGTCAGCTCGTTCGGCGTCGGCGGCACGAATGCGCACGTCGTCCTCGAGGAAGCGCCCGCCGCTCCCGCATCGGACAAGGCACGACGCGCGCGCAGCAAGTGCTCGTCCTCTCCGCCAAAACCGCCACCGCCCTGGACAAACGCGCCGCCGACCTCGCGGCGCATCTCGAAGCGAATCCGAGCTCAGTCGCTCGCCGACGTCGCCTTCACCCTGCAGACCGGCCGCCAGATTTTCCCGCATCGCCGCGCGGTCGTCGCCGCACCGATCTGCCGAGGCCGTCGCCGCCTTGCGCGCCCCGGCGAAATCGGCATCGCGTGGAAGACCGCCGCGACACCCCGGTCGCGTTTCTCTTTCCCGGCCAGGGCTCGCAGTACGCGGGCATGGGCGCGCAGCTCGTCGCAGAGCGAACCCGTCTTCCGCGAAGCGCTCGCGGAATGCGCGACCTCGCTTCGGCCCGAACTTCGGGCTCGATCTGCGCGACCTGCTCGCTCTCCAACGACGAAGCCGCGCGACGCCCAACTCCGCGAGACGCGCTTCACGCAGCCGGCGATCTTCGCACTCAGCTACGCGCTCGCGCGGCTTTGGCTGTCGCGCGGCATTCAACCCGGCGCGCTGCTCGGGCACAGCGTCGGCGAATTTGTCGCCGCGACGATCGCCGGAGTCTTCTCGCTCCGGAGGACGCGCGCGCCTCGTCGCCGCGCGCGCCCGGCTCGTGCAGGAGCTACCGCGCGGCGCCATGCTCGCCGCCCGCTTGAAGCGGAAGACGCCGCCGAGTTTCTCGCCGACGCCGGCTCGCGCTCGCGGCCGTCAATTCCCCGCGCCTCTGCGTGCTCTCCGGCCCGTTCGACGCCATCGAGAACGCTCGAGGCCGTATTCCAGGAGCGCGCGCATCACCGCCCGCCGTCTCGCCACTTCCCACGCCTTCCACTCGCCGATGGTCGAACCGGTCGTCGCCCGCTTCGCAGAGGCTGGTGCGTTCGCGTCAAACTCGACGCGCCGCAGATCCCGATCGTCTCCAGCGTCACCGGCGAACTGGCTCACCGCCGCGGAAGCCACCGACCCGCAATATTGGGCGCACCATCTCCGCGCCACCGTGCGCTTTCGCCGACGGCCGTCGCGCGCATGCTCGCGCAGCGCGGCTACGCGCTCCTCGAAGTCGGCCCCGGCCAGACGCTCTCGCGCAGCTCGCGCGGCAGCATCCGCCGCAGACCGCGCGCACGAGGTCATCGCACTCCATCGCCGAAGAGCGCGACGAAAACGAATCGCTCGCCGCCGCGCTCGGCCGCCTGTGGCTCGCCGGCGTGCCCATCGACTGGCCGCTGCGCATCGCCGGCGCTCCGCGTCCGCCGCGTCTCGCTCCCCACGCTATCCCTTCGAGCGCCAGCGCTACTTCGCCGATCTGCCCGCCGGCCAGCCGCGTGCCCACTCGCCACCGCCGCCACCGATGGCGACGCGCCCCCTGACGAGTGCAGGTCGCCGGTTCGCCGACGCCGAGTCGCGTCGCCCACTGCGCCAGCAACGTGACGGCAGCTCGCCGATGCGCCCGGAAGGCGACAGCCGCGCTAGCTCGCCTGGACGTGTGAAGCCAGCTCCTCGCCGATCTCTCCGGCATCGACCTCGCCGACGCGCCCCGGCAACACGAGCTTGCTCGAACTCGGCTTCGACTCGCTCTTCCTCTCGCAGGCCGCGCTCACGCTCTCGCGGAAGTTCGGCGTGAAGATCACCTTCCGCCAGCTCCTCGGGACCTCGGCACGCTCGACTGCTCACGGCCATCGCGCTGCCGAAGGGCTCCCGGCCTGCCCCGGACAAGTCGCAGCGCAACGCTTCCCTCCGCTCAAACCTTCCGCCCCCAGCTTGCGACCCGCCGCCCACGGCCCTTTCCGCCCGCTCCAGCGCGATCTCGCCGCCGCGCTCACCGCCGCGCAGCAGCGCTGGCTCGACGATTTCATCGCAGCGCTACACCGCGCGCACCGCGGCCTCGAAAAACCACACGCAGCAGCATCGCGCGCCACTTCGCCGATCCGCGCGCCGTCGCCGGCTTCAAGCAGGCGTGGAAGGAGATCGTCTACCCGATCGTCGTCGAATCGCTCGGCCGGCGCCCGCCTCTGGGACATCGACGGCAACGAGTGGATCGACGTCACGCTCTCTTTCGGCGCGGCGATGCTCGGCCATCAGCCGCCGTTCGTCGTCGAGGCGATCCGCGACCAGCTCGCACGCGGCATGGAGATCGGCCCCACCTCGCCGCTCGCCGGCGAAGTCGCCGCAGCTGCTCTGCGAAATGACCGGCATGGAGCGCGCCACCTTCTGCAACACCGGCTCCGAGGCCGTCACCGGCGCCCTCCGCATCGCGCGCACCGTCACCGGCCGGCCACAGCATCGTCTACTTTCGCGAGAGCTACCACGGCATCGACGACGAAGTGCTCGGCGGCGCACGCCGGAAGCGCGTCCCTCCCCATCGCGCCCGGCATCTCGCCGGAAGCGCGTCGCCAACACGCTCATCCTCGACTACGGCGACCCGCGCTCGCTCGCAGATCATCGCGGCGCACGCCGACGACATCGCCGCCGTGCTCGTCGAGCCCGTGCAGAGCCGGCGTCCCGCGTCTTCAGCCGCGCGAGTTCCTGCACGAACTCCGCACGCTCACCGCGCAGCACGGCATCGCGCTCGTCTTCGACGAAGTCGTCACCGGCTTCCGCTGCCCCCCCGGCGGCGCGCAGGCGTACTTCGGCGTCGACGCCGACATCGCCACGTATGGCAAGGTCATCGGCGGCGGCCTGCCCATCGGCGCCATCGCCGGCCGCGCCGGAGTACATGGATGCCTTCGACGGCGGCGACTGGAGCTTCGGCGACGACTTCGTTCCCGGAGCGGCGGTCACATTTTTTGCCGGCACCTTCGTCCGCCATCCGCTCGCGCTCGCCGCCGCGCGCGCCGTGCTCACGCACCTGAAACAGAGCGGCCCCGCTCTCCAGCACACAGCTCGGAGAAACGACCGCCGAAATGCTCGGCGAGTTGAATACCGTGCTCGCCGGCTCGCCTTTCAGCGCGCAGCACTTCGTCTCCAACTGGGTCGTGCAGATCGCGCCCGAGTTCAAATATTCCGGCCTGCTCTTCGCGCTGCTGCGTCATCGCGGCCTCCACATCTGGGAAGGGCGGCCCTGCTTCGTCTCGACCACCCACACTGCGGAGCAACGCGCCCACATCGTCGACGCCTTCCGCGAGAGCGTGGCGGAATTGGAGGAAGCCGGTTTCTTCGAACGCTCCGCCTCCGCGCCCAAGGCAATCACCATTCCCGGCGCGATCTCGCTCACGCAACCGCAGCAGGAAGTCCTGCTCGTGTGCCAGCAGAGCGACACCGCCAACACGTCGTTCAACGAGACCTGGACCCTGCTATTCGACGGCCCGCTCGATTTGCCCGCCCTCCGCGCGTCCGTGCAAACCATCGTGAATCGCCACGATGCCCTGCGCGCCACTTTCGATGCGAACAGCGAGACTGTGTCCGTCGCCCCGGCGCTTCTCTTCGAACTGCCGCTGACCGATCTTTCCAGCCTCGACGAAAGCGACCGTAGCGCTCGTCTCGCCGCCATCGCCGTCGCGGAAAGCACCCGCGTCTTCGATCTCGCCCACGGCCCCATGCTCGCTCCCCAGGTCGTTAGGCTCGCGCCCGAGCGCCACGCCTTCATCTTCAACGCCCACCATCTCGCCTGCGATGGCTGGTCGTGCGACATCTTCCTGCGCGAGCTGGCGCAACTTTACTCGGCCGCCCGCGCGGGCCGCGATGCCACCTTGCCCGCCGCGCTGCAGATGCGCGCCTATCAGGAGTGGGAAGCCGAGATCGAGCAATCTCCGGAGCTGGTCACCGAGACGAATTTCTGGCTGGAAAAATATCGCACCATTCCCTCGCCGCTCGAACTGCCGGGTGATCGTTCGCATCCGGCGCAACGTACTTACCGTGGCGCGAGCGAGACCGAGATCATTCCCGCCGAATCTCTTGCCCGCGATCTCGAAGCTCGGCGCGCGGGAAGGCGCCACGCTTTTCACCGTTCTCTTCGCCACGTTTCAGACGCTTATTTTCCGTCTTACTGGTCAAAGCGATTTCGTCGTCGGGGTGCCTTCCGCCGGCCAGAATAATATCCCGGACGGCGAGAACCTTGTCGGTCATTACGTCAACGTCCTCCCCGTCCGCACGCAGCTCGACGGCACGAAGACCTTCGCCGATCTCCTCGCGCAGACGCAGGACAACGTGCTGGAAGCGTTCGAGCATCGCCGCGTCACCTTCGGTTCGCTCGCTGCAAAAGCTTGGCCTGCCCCGCGTCGCCGGCCGCATCCCGCTCGTGCCCCGTCACCTTCAATCTCGATCCGCCGCTCTGAGCGAGATTCGCTTCGACGGCCTCACCCATCGCATGGAGATGAATCCGCGGAGCGCCTTCCAGTTCGATCTCGGCATCAACTGCGACACGTTCGCCGATGGCCTTCGCGTCATCTGCAAATACAACACCGATCTTTTCGACGCCGCGACCATCCGACGCTGGCTCGGCCATTTCCGCACCTTGCTGGAAGCAGCGCTCGCCGATGCCACCCAGCCGCTCACGCGCATGCCGTTGCTGCGCGAGGAGGCGCGCGAGGCTTTGCCCGCTGCTGGCAGCCAAACCGCCTATCCACGCGATGCCGCCATCCATGAGCTTTTCGAAGTGGAAACGCGGCGCGCGCCCGCGGCGATCGCACTCGTAGCTGGCGACAATCAGCTTAGCTACGACACCCTGAATCGGCGGGCCAATCAGCTCGCCCATCGTTTGCGTCAGCTCGGCAGTCGCCGCGACACCCCGGTTGGTGTTTGCATGGAACGATCGCCGGAATTGATCGTGGCCCTGCTCGCGATCCTCAAAGCGGGCGGCGCTTACGTTCCGCTTGACCCCGCCACACCGGCGCAACGTCTCGCCTTGCTCCTCGCGGACACCGAAACTCCGCTCGTCCTCACGCAAACGCATCTGCGCGATCGTTTGCCCGCGACCGCGAAGGTTCTCTGTCTGGATGCAGAAGCTTTCGAGAAGGATTCCGACGAAAACCTCGCGCCCGAAACGAAACCGGACGACCTCGCCTACATCATCTACACCTCCGGCTCCACCGGCACTCCGAAGGGTGTCGCGGTCACGCATCGGAACGTGGTTCGCCTGGTCAGGGACACCGATTACGCCGCGTTCTCGCCCGACGAAACTTTCCTCCAGCTCGCGCCCGTCGCGTTTGACGCTTCGACCTTTGAAATCTGGGGAGCACTGCTCAACGGCGCTCGACTCGTTCTGATGCCACCGACGACGCCCGCGCTGGAAGACATCGGCACCGCCATTCGCACCCACGGCGTCACCACGCTCTGGCTTACCTCCGCGCTCTTCAACGCCATGGTGGACGAGCGGCTCTCCGACCTGCGCCCGCTCCGGCAATTGCTCGCGGGCGGCGACACGCTCTCGGTCGCGCACGTTCGTAAAGCGCTCGCCGGTCTGCCCGACACGCGTTTGATCAACGGCTACGGACCGACCGAATCCACCACCTTCGCCTGCTGCCACACGATCACGCCGGAAAATACGCACGCGCGTTCCATCCCGATCGGCCAACCCATTGCCAACACCACCGCCTACATCCTCGATCGCGAGATGCAGCCCGTGCCCATCGGCGTGCCGGGCGAATTGTTTCTCGGGGGCGATGGCATCGCTCGTGGCTACTGGCGCGCGCCGGCATTGACCGCAGAAAAATTCGTCGCGGATCCGTTCGCCGCCGCGAAAGATGCGCGTCTTTATCGCACCGGCGATCGCGCACGCTGGCTCGCCGATCGGCACGATCGAGTTTCTCGGCCGCCTCGACGAGCAGATCAAACTCCGCGGCTTCCGCATTGAACCCGGCGAGATCGAGGCCGCGCTCAAGCGGTTGCCGGAGGTGCTCGATGGCACCGTCGTCGCGCGCGAAGATGTGCCGGGCGAAAAACGCCTCGTCGCCTACGTCGTGGCCCGTCCGGCCGCCTCCGTTCGCCTTTGGCCTTCTTCGCCCAGCAGCGGCGGCGATCCTTATTACGACGACATCCTCTATCGCATCATGAACGAGGACGAAGGGCGGCGCGTTCTTTACGGCGGCGCTCTGCGCCGGTTGGGACGCGACAAAATCGTGGCCGATATCGGCACAGGTGCGGCCGCGCTGC
>CAVYMO010000003.1:0-141689 GCA_963769625.1 uncultured Verrucomicrobiae bacterium
CGGAAAACGCAGGCATCCGCGTGGTCGGCAATGGCGGCACGATTTTCTTCTACGTCGATCAGCGCGATGCGAAAACGACGGAACGTTAATCGCGTGGCTGCAAAAGCAGGAGTTCACCGGCGTCATTTTTTCCCGGGGCACGCACGAGGGGACGTTCCCGCTGGCCCGGGTTCACCTCAAAACCGAGCAGGGCCCTGATGTCGCGATGTCGTTCCGCTGGAACGATCAGCCAAACGAATCCGGCGCCGCGGGCACGATCGAGTCGAACAACAATGGCGAAGCCAAAGGCACTCACGGCACGCTCAGTCGTTTCGACGTGCGCAATCTCTTCGTCGCAGCAGGTCCGGATTTTCGCGACCGGATGCGAAGCGATCTGCCTTCGAGCAATCTCGACGTGGCGGCCACGCTGATGCATTTGCTGGAGTTGCAGCCACCCCAACCCCTCGCGGGACGACTTCTGCGCGAAGCGCTGCGCGGGATGGAAGGGCCACGGGAAACCGAAACACGCGTCGAAGAAGCAACCGCCGGAAAATGGCGGCAATACCTGCGCCTTTCGAAAGTCGGCACGACCGAATACGTGGACGAAGGGAACGGCGGCCCGACCGCAAAGTAATGTCGGACGCGGTCAAAATCGCGGTCGCGAGCGTTAACAATCTCGTCGTCCGCCACGGCACGCAGACTGTGCTCGACGGCGCCACGCTGACCATTCTGGAAGGCGAACGCGTGGGACTCGTCGGGCGCAATGGTTCTGGCAAGTCGACCTTTCTGCAAATCGCGGCCGGTGACGCTCAACCGGATTCCGGCGACGTCGCACTCCGGCGCGACCTCGTCACCGGCTACATGCCGCAGGTTTTCGATCTCGACGACACGCAAACCGTGCACGCGAATATCCTTGGCGGCGCGCAACGCGTCCTCGACCTCCTCGCCGAATATGAAACGGTGCCGCCAGAGAGCGCGCAAAGCGGATTGCTGCTCGAGCAAATTCAGCACGCCGACGGCTGGGAACTCGAGCACCGCACCAGGTCGCTTATCAGCAACTTGCACGCGCCGGACGAAGATCGCATCGTCGGCACTCTTTCCGGCGGCGAAAAGCGGCGCGTCGCCCTTTGTCGTGCGCTGCTCCCCCGCCCCGACTTTCTTTTGCTCGACGAGCCGACCAACCATCTCGACACCGGCTCGATCGAATGGCTGGAGGATTTTCTCTCGCGCTATTCCGGCACCTGTCTCTTCGTCACGCACGACCGCTATTTTCTCGATCGCGTTGCCACCCGCATCGTCGAGTTGTCGCGGGGGCAGTTCGCGAATTACGAAGGCACTTACACCGATTACCTGCTCGCGCGCGCACAACGGATGGCCGTAGAGGAAATGCAGGAGAAGAAACGGCAGAAGTTTCTCAAGCGCGAACTGGAATGGGTGCGCCGCGGACCGAAAGCGCGACGGACCAAGTCGGTCGATCGGATTGATCGCTATTTTGAAATGGCCGCGGAGGAAGCGCCCGAGGCCGAACTCGATGTTGATCTCATCATCCCGCCCGCACCGAAGCTGGCGAATCGCGTGATCGAGTTACGCGACGTGACCCTCGACCTTGCCGGCCGCACCCTGTTTCGCGGACTGAGCCTGAACTTGCAGCACGGTGAGCGCCTCGGAATCGTCGGACGCAACGGTCTCGGCAAATCATCCCTGCTCAAGTTGATGCTTGGGCAACTGGAGCCGGCGCACGGTGAAGTGGAGATTGGCGCGCGCACGGAGATCAACTACGTCGATCAGAATCGCATGCTCCTCAATGAGGAGAAAACTGTCTGGGAAGAAGTGAGCGACGGCAGTGAAGCCGTGAAACTCGGGGAGGAAACCATCACGCTGCGTGGATATTTGCGGCGTTTCCTTTTCAGCGAGGACCGCATCAACACGAAAATCAACCAGCTCAGCGGCGGCGAGCGCAGTCGCGTCCTACTGGCGAAAATCCTGAAGCGCGGCGGTAACGTCCTCATCCTCGACGAGCCGACGAACGATCTCGACCTCGGGACCCTGCGTCTGCTCGAAGAGGCGCTCGTCGCCTTTGGCGGCTGCGTCATTGTCGTCAGTCACGACCGCTATTTCCTCAACCGCGTTTGCACGGCCATCCTCGCCTTCGAAGAGGACGGCGCCGTCCGTTATCACGTCGGGAATTACGATCGCTACCTGGAAAAGCGCGCCGCGCCTGCGCTCGAAACCATCTCGGGAAAGGTGAAGACAGAACCGGTTTCGCCCGCCAAGCCGCGGAAGTTAAAATATAAAGAGGCCCGCGAACTCGAGACGATCGAAGCCGTTATTCTCGCCGCGGAACGGGACGCCGCACGACTCGAGGCCGCGTTCGCCGATCCGGAACTTTTCCGACAACCGAAAGAACAGTGGACCGCGCTCGAGACAGAACTCGCAGCTGCCCGCCAGCGCGTCGCAACTCTTTATGCGCGCTGGGAAGAGTTGGAAAAATTGGTCGCGCCCGTCGAGGACGCTTAGCGCTCGTTAACGACTTTGCGCCACCGCGGTCGGGGTCACGCCGGTGAAGAGCTGATCCAAATCCGCGAGCACCTTTTGCGGGCCGCGATAGCTTTGCCCTTCGTAGCTGTCCGAAACCACGCGACCCTGCGCATCCACGACGACCAGGCAGGGAATGCCGGGCCCCGCGTAGCGGCGCAACGCCTGCTTTTCCTCGATTTTCTCGAACTTCACCGCCGGCCACGGCATCTGCATATCCTTCATGTATTTCTCCATCGCCGGCGCCGAACGATCCGCGCTAATGAAGATGATTTCGAACTCCGGATGCGTGGCGATGATGCGCTTGTAATATTCCACCAGTTCCGGCGTAAACTTCCGGCACGGTCCGCACCAGTAGGCGGAGAAATAAAGACCGATCAGCTTCTTTTTCTCCAGCGCCTGATCATTGAACGTCTGCAGGATGCCATTGTTCGAAGTGACCAGATCGCCCTTGATCGAGGCCGTGACCACGTTGGGACCGGGAGGAGGCGCCTGGGCGGCGCGCGCCTTCGCCACCTGGGCCTGGTAGAGCGTGTTCGTCTTCTTGGACTCCTCTTCCATCGCGGCGCGTCTTTTCGCTTTCGCCTCCATCTCACGCTGCACGGCGGCGACCTCGGCCGCCGGGACGGCAAACCGACCGCTTTTCAAGCTCGCGATGAACGCGACAGAGGCACCGGATTGCGCAAGCGCTTTCTCCGATGCGACATCGATCGTTTCGATGAAATAGCGCGTGGTCAGATCCTTTTCGATTGCCGCCGCTGAATAACCGCTCCGCAGCATCAAACTGATCTCCTTCACCGTCATCGGGGAAGGCTTCGCCTCCGCGCCCAGCGCCAAAGCCAAGAGAAAAATGACGAAAATGAGACCGCGCATATCTCCTTTTCCAGCAGGAGACGAGCCACCGCAAGGGGCACGCACGACTCAGCCGGGCTCGCCCGACTCGACAAAGTACAACAGCCGCCAGATTCGATCGACCTGGCCCCGTTCAATTACCTGCACTGGCGTGGATCCATCCAGCGCGGGATTTGGTTCTTTCAGCCACCGTCCTACCGCTTTCGGCTCCATGAGTTTCCCGAGTGCGTCCAGGAGGCGATCCATTTCCGTGAGCGCGCGACGCACCGGCGCGGAGGGCTTCTTGCCGCTCGCCCACGCCGCCACGGCACGCACCGAAAAGCCGGTCATCCGGCTCAAAGTCTCCTGACGCAGGCCAAATTTCTCCGCCATTTCCATCAAGCCCGTCCCAAGCGCTGGCCTGAACGCGCCGCCATAAACGGCTGCGGCTTCCTGCACGCGCAGTTCGGCCGGCTGGCGCCGGGCTCCACTATTCTTCTTCGCTTTCACGTTCTCAGCTTGCTTCTTTTTCCAGCCATTTACAAGCACTTTTTCGTGCATATCTGCATGTTCATTGATCCCGCCCCCGGATGCGATCCAGCTTCTCCGGTTCACACACCCTGGCCTCGCGCGCCATCTCGCGGTTCTCGGGGAAATAGACAAGGTTCACGCTCCCTGCGACACGGGCTGAAGGCGCGACCAGCGCGCTCGCTCCGCTCGCCACTAACGCGCGTCCAAACGCTTGCGTCGCGCTCTCCATTCCCATCTCCTGCAGGCGACGCCAGTCCTCTCGCCCCAATTCCTCGAGATTCAGCTCCAGCGCGCGCATCGTCTCGACCGCAGTCAGATCCAGCACCCGACTCAAGTCGAATTCTATCGCCACCAAGAGCCGCGGCGCCAAAAGCACTTGCGGCATACCAGCATAATCCGCGTTGGCCCGCGCTTCCGCCACCGCCGTTGTATCCGTCGTGCTCCCGTAAACGGCGCGGAAGGACCCGCGCGCATTCCAGCGTCCGCCATGGAGAAAGCTCCCCTCACCCGAGAGAATGCTGGCAGGTCGCGGGTAATCGAGCGTAGTCACGCGATAACACATTCCCTTCCATGGCCGCAGAAGATCGGAGCGCGACGACAGACGACGTCGGAAAGTGGCGTAAGCCGGATTCGCCCTCACCCTCATGTTAATGAAAAACGGCAGCGCGAGGCGGGGGCGGGAATCGAACCCGCGAATAGAGGTTTTGCAGACCCCGACCTTACCACTTGGCTACCCCGCCCTTTGCGCGACCGGAGCGTATGGGCAGCGCGAGAAACTGTCAACGCACCCTCCTCATTTGAGCGTTGGACGTTGGACGTTGGACGTTGAACGTTCCTCTCCTCTCCGTTGCCCGATGCCGTCCCTCTCCTCCGAACTCTTCGCCGCTGCGCGCCAACGCATCCCCGGCGGCGTCAATTCTCCCGTCCGCGCATTCCGCGGCCTCGATTGCGAACCGTTCTTCGTCGAACGCGCCCAAGGCGCACACATCTGGGACGTCGACGGCAAAGAATACATCGACTACGTCGGCACCTGGGGACCCGCCATCCTCGGTCACGCCCCGCGCGTCGTGATCGAAGCGGTGCAGAGCGCCGCCGCGCGCGGCCTCAGCTTCGGCATTCCCAATCCGCTCGAAGTCGAGATGGCCGAACTGATCTGCGAATGGGTTCCGTCGATCGAAAAAGTCCGAATGGTCAACAGCGGCACCGAAGCGACCATGTCCTGCGTCCGCCTCGCCCGCGGCTTCACCGGACGCGACAAGATCATCAAATTCGACGGCTGCTACCACGGCCACGTCGATTCGCTGCTCGTCAGCGCCGGCAGCGGCGCACTCACTCACGGCCGGCCCGACAGCGCCGGTGTCCCGGCTCCGCTTCGCCGCCCTCACGATCGTCGCTGCCGTTTAACAACATCGACGCCGTCCGCGCCGCCTTTCGCGAGAACAAGGACACGATCGCCGCGATCATCCTCGAGCCCATTCCCGCCAACGCGGGTCTCTACCTGCCGCAACGAGAATTTCCTGCAACAGCTGCGCGACGAATGCACGCCAGCGCACGGCGCGCTTCTCATTTTCGACGAAGTCATGACCGGCTTCCGCGTCGCGCACGGCGGCGCCCAGGAACTCTACGGAATCACGCCCGATCTCACCGCGCTCGGCAAAGTCATCGGCGGCGGCCTGCCCGTCGGCGCGTTCGGCGGTCGCGCGGAAATCATGGATCATCTCTCGCCCGACGGCCCGGTTTATCAGGCCGGCACGCTCTCCGGCAATCCCCTCGCCCTCGCCGCCGGTCTCGCGCAACTGCGCGAGCTCGAACGCATCGACGGCTGGCGGCTGTTGGAGGAACTCGGCGCTCAACTGGAGGAAGCGGCTCGCGAATCCATCCGCCTCCTCGACCGGCCGCTCACTTTTCATCGCATCGGGTCCATGTTTTGTCTCTTCTTCGTCGACGGTCCCGTCACCGATCTCGCCTCCGCACAACGCAGCGATCGCGCCGCGTTCGCCCGCTTCTTTCGGCATTGCCTGCGGGAGGGTGTTTACTTCGCCCCTCCCAGTTCGAGACCGGATTTCTTTCCACCGCTCACACTACCGCCGATCTCGCGCGCACGGCTGCGGTCGTCCGGGCCGCGCTGCAAACCTAACTGCGCCCCATACCTCCCGCGCAAAAGCTTTGCGCCACGGCGTCGCTTCGACTAGGGAACCGCGCTGTGAGTTCCCCTCTCGCTGGGCCGCGTTCGCGCCGTCGCCAAGTTCTTCTTCGAAGGCGCGCGAAAAATTCTACGTCAAGGGCGTCACCTACGGGCCCTTTCGCCCCGACTCCGACGGGTCATTACCTCGGCACTCCGCAGCAGTTCGAGCGCGATCTCGCGCAAATGCACGAGATGGGCATTAATCTTCTCCGCATTTACCACTCACCCGCCTCTGTGGTTCCTCGACCGTTGCGCCGCGGCCGGCATGCGCGTCCTCATCACCCTGCCATGGGCGAAACACGTTGAGTTCCTGCGCGATCGCAAAGGCCGCGATGCCATCGTCGAATCCGTTCGCACTGCCATGGCCGAACATGCCGGCCATCCCGCCCTCTTCGGCTACCTCGTCGGCAACGAAATCTCCAGCACCATGGTCCGCTGGCTCGGCGTGCGTCAGGTCACGGAATTCCTCGAGCACCTCATCCGCGTCGCACGGGCCGCGAATCCCGAATGTCCTCTATTCCTACGCCAGTTTCCCGCCCACCGAGTTTCTCCTCCCGCAAAACGTCGATTTCGTTTGCTTCAACGTTTACCTGCATCACCAGGACGAGTTCGAACGCTACCTGCTGCGCCTGCAAAATCTGGCCGAGGATCGGCCGCTCATTCTCGGCGAATTCGGCATGGACACGATTCGTCACGGCGAAGACGAACAGGCCGAAATGCTCGGCTGGCATGTCGAAAGCGTCGCGCGCTGCGGTCTCGCTGGCACGATCTTCTTCGCCTGGACGGATGAATGGTTCACCGGCGAGCAGGAGATCACGGATTGGGCCTTCGGTCTCGTCACCCGTGATCGCACGCCCAAGAAAGTCTTTCATCTCCTGCGCGACAAGCTCGGCCCCGATAATTCGCGTCCTGCCGCAATCGCCGTGCTTCGCGATGCACCGTTTGTCTCCGTCATCGTCTGCTCCTACAATGGCGCCAAGACGCTCGAGGCCTGCCTCGATTCGTTAGGCCGAATCGATTACCCGGCCTACGAAGTCATCCTCGTGGACGACGGTTCCACCGACGAAACACGCCCGAAATCGCGCGCGCTTCCCGAAGGTTCGCTACATCCATCAGAGCCAATCACGGCCTGAGCCACGCGCGCAACACCGGCGCCGCCGCCGCTCGCGGCGAAGTCTTTGCCTACACCGATTCCGACTGCATGGCTGATCGCGATTGGCTCCGCTACCTCATCGCCACCCTGCGCAGCGGCGACTACGCCGGCGTGGGCGGACCGAACATTTCGCCGCCCGCGCAGAACTGGGTCCAGGCCTGCGTCGCCGCCGCGCCCGGCGGGCCGAGCCACGTCTTGCTAACCGACACTGTCGCCGAGCACATTCCCGGCTGTAACATGGCGTGGTATCGCTGGGCTTTCGAAAATGTCGGCGGTTTTGACGTGGAATATCACAAAGCCGGCGACGACGTGGACTTCTGCTGGCGCGTCCAGCAGTCCGGCCACGAGATCGCCTTCAGCCCCACCGCGATCGTCTGGCATTATCGGCGCTTCACTCTCTCCGCCTTTCGCAAGCAGCAGGAAGGCTACGGCGAAGCCGAATCGCTTCTCCGTTTCAAACACCTCATCTTCTTCGGTCCCACCGGCACCGCGAAATGGCGCGGGCAAATCTATGGCACCCCGCGCTTCAGTTGGTTCATCAACCGGCCGATCGTTTATCACGGGGTCTTCGGCGAAGGCTTCTTCCAGTCCATTTATCCCACCCCGCAATCGGAAATCGCCAACTATCTCAGCAGCGTCGAATGGTTCGCGCTCACCGTCTTCCTTTTCGGCATCGGCATCTTCCTGCCCGAGGTGCGGATCGTGCCTTATCTCATGCTCGGCGGCACGCTTTGCGTCGCCCTTTCCTACATGCTCCGCGCGCGCATCGAACCGAAGTTCGACACCATCCCGGCCCGCCTCCTCGTCATGTCGCTCGCCTTCACCCAACCGCTCGTGCGCGGCTGGTCACGCTACTTCACCTGGTTGCAATTCAAACGCACGCCCCGTTCCGTCATCACCACCCACGAGCTGCTCCCGCCCAACGCCGAGCTGCGCGGCTCACTCACCCGTCGTACCTATTGGAGTGACGACGGCAAGGATCGCCACCACCTCCTCACTTCCATCCTCAAATTGCTCGACGAAGAAGGCTGGCGCTACTCCACCGACACCGGCTGGAACGAATGGGACATCCAGATTTACGGCAACTTCTGGTGGAGCATCGCGCTCCAAACCGTCACCGAATATCACGGCGGTCCGAAGTGCCTCACCCGCGTCGCCCTCCGCCATCGTTTCGTCACCACCACCGTCGTCATCAACCTCATGATGATCTCGCTGCTCACCTACCACCTTCTCGACAAAGGCTATGCCGCCCCCTGGCCCCTGCTCGCCTACGCCGGCTTCGTCGCCTTCCTCGTCTTCCGCGCTCGGCTTTTGAAACGCCGCGTCGCCGAGCTGGTCGACCTCGCCGCCTATCGCGCAGGACTGCTTTGGATCGGACGCGCGAAAGCTGCGCCTGTCCCCGCCGCGGAGAACCCACTCGCCGCGGAAGCTCTTTAGGTCGGCACCCCTTCGCTCATGTCGATTCTGGCGCTTCTCCGCTTCGCTTTCTTTCTCGCTCTCGAGGTCGCGCTTTGCGCCGCGCTTAATCTCTTCGACGATTGGAGCCTCGCCGAAATGCCAGTCCGCTTCGTCGCTTGCGGATTCGCTTGCGGGTTCGCCTTTCTCTTTGCCGTCTCCGATTTCCCCACCACGATCTCGCTGCGCAAACAGGCGCTGCATTTTCTGGGGAATCGCGCTCGCGCTCCGACTCGTCGCGCTTCCGATCGAGCCGGGCGACGACTTCTGGCGCTACCAATGGGAAGGCCGCATCCAGCAGGCCGGCTTCAATCCTTACGTGCAGGCGCCCGACGATCCCGCGCTCGACGAGCAGCGCGAGGATTTTCCGAATTGGTATCGCATCAATCATCGCCACTCCCAGGCCATTTACCCGCCCGGCGCCGAGCTGATCTTCGCCGGCTTGAGCCGCATCACCGAGAGTCCCCTGCTCTACAAAATTCTTTTCGCCGCCGCCGATCTCGCCACCGCCGGCTTGCTTCTGCTTCTTCTCCCCGCGGGCGCGCGTTACATCGGCGCCGCCTGGTACGCGTGGAATCCGCTTGTCGTTTACAGCTTCGCCGGCTCCGCGCACTTCGACAGCCTCATGGTTCTGCCCATGGTCGGCGGCATCGTTCTTCTCACCCGCTTCGAGACTGGCGACCAACTCACGCTCGAAATGGCTCCTCGCGCTCGCCGCCTCCGCGCTCTTCGGCATCGCCATCTCCATCAAGCTCATCCCGCTCCTCCTGCTTCCGCTTTGCGTCTTTGCCCTCCGCTCACGCGCGGTCACCATCCTCCTCGCCCTCGCCATTCCCGGCGCGCTCTGTCTCCTCTACGGTTGGCCGCAAATTCCCATCTGGGAATCACTCCGCAGCTTCGCCTACGTCACCCGCCTGAACGATCTCTTCTGGTGGATCATCGAGGAAACCGTCTGGCCGAATCCGCGCCAGAAAAATTACCACTATAACGTCGTCATCCTCATCGCGGTCGGCGCCGTCTCGCTCCTCTTCATCCGCAATTGGAAACGCGGGATGCTTTGGGTCATGGGCACCGCCGTCATCCTCTCGCCCGTCCTGCACCCGTGGTATCTCACCTGGCTGCTCCCGTTAGCGGCATGGCGCGGCGCTCAGCCCTGGCACGTCCTCTCCGTCACCCTCTTCGCTTACTTTTTATTCTGGAACGAACGCCTCTTCCTCCTCCCCTGGCATTCCGAACTCTGGCTTCGCGGCATCATCATGATTCCCCCGCTCATCGCGACGCTCTTCTTTCTCCTCCGAAACGAAAAAGAAGAAACCGCCGCGGCGATCTCACCCTAAGAGATCGCCGCCCGGAGCGCCCTCCGCGCAAGCCTTAATTCTTGGACCCGATGATCGGGGCAGGCGGGCTGGTGACAAAGAAGCCGCCATCCGGTGCGTCCGCGCCTGGAACCGGACGGCTGTTGATTCCGCACCCCACCGAACCTTTGCCCTGACTCTTCGGCACGCCAACCTGGAGGACCTTCAGCGACGAGTTGTTGTACTGGTCGGTCGCGGTGATCCGGATCAAATAGACCCGTCCGTCCTTTCCTCCCACGCGCTCGCGACGCAGCCTGATCGTCCGGTTGACTCCTGTCCCGGTGACCGTCGCATCGGGCGAGAACTTGCCATCACCGCTATCCTCGTCCGCTCGCTCATCACTGGTCACCCTTACATCCACGGCGATCTGCGCCGCCGGTGTGCAATTGTCCGACACGGCGAGATTCAGGCCGACATCCTCAAACTTATGGTTAGGCGGCCAGAGACAAGTGGCTCCGACCGAGGCCGTGATCACGGGCGGCTCGACATCGTTCACGGTCACGGTCTGCGCACAGGTGGACATGTTGCCCACGGCATCCGTTGCCTTCCAGGTGATGGTGGTCGTGCCGACCGGATAGGGCGCATTCAAGGCCTGGCCGTCGCTCCGTGTTCCTGCCACGGATACGCCCGCACAGTTATCGGTGGCGGTCGCGATGCCCGGATCCACCGTGGCCGAGCACAATCCGGGATCATTCCCCACCGTGATGTCCGCCGGGCAGGTGATCTTGGGCTTCTCCGTGTCGTTCACCGTCACATTAAAGTTGCAGGCGGGCCCAGCCTCCGTGGTGCAGCTGACGGGCGTGGTGCCCAGCGGGAAGAACGTCCCTGCGGCCGGGCTGCACGAGACC
This sequence comes from uncultured Verrucomicrobiae bacterium, assembly GCA_963769625.1. Lineage (GTDB taxonomy): Bacteria > Verrucomicrobiota > Verrucomicrobiia > Chthoniobacterales > UBA10450 > JACCTI01. The sequence continues at coordinate 10,873 of CAVYMO010000003.1, forward strand.
GTGCCGCAGCTCACCGCGTTTGGCGCCGGGTAATTGACGATAGCTCCGCAGTCCCCGGGATCATTCGACACGCTGACGTCGGCCGGGCAGTCAATCGTGCAATTCGTTTGCACCTTGAAGAAGATCGGATCGTGATTGGCTGTCGTCCGGCCAAAGGGGACGCCATTGCCGGTGAACGCGCCGAAGAAGGTCGTCCCCACCGCCTTCACCTGATGATAATCTCCGAGCACGCGTTGCCGGCAGGCGCCGCTGTCCGTTGCGGAGGAAAGAAAATTTTCCAAAATCAGATCAATCGGAAACGTCTGTCCTTGATCTTCACTCATCGCAAAATGGACCGAGAACATCGGAATATTGCTCATCGGCGACAAGCCATCGAACTGCGTGTAGAGCACGCCGACCGTGCCATCGCTGGCCACGGCCACCGAAGGCAGAGCCGCTTGCACCTGGCCGGTGACGAAAACTTCCGCGCCCACGTTTAATCCTCCCCCGCCATCATCCGTGAGGCGGCGAATCGCGAGTCGATTATTGTCCGTGGCGCTGTCGCGGTTTCCGTAGACGTAATAGACATCGCTGTTCGTCGGGTCCACCGCGGCATGGAGGACGCCGCCCAGGAGCGCATTGACGGTGCCGAACTTGAAGGTGTTGTTCGCGCAGGGTGCTGCACATCCGGCATTACACGCCTGGTTGCTATCACCCGTGGCCACCGCGATGCCCCCGCCATTGCCATTCAGCGTCCAGCTTTGTCCGCCATCGGTCGATCGATTCAGGCGATAGCTGATGTTATGCGAGGCATCGTCGCCCGCGCCCGTGCGTACCTGCCAGAGACTGTAAACCGCGCCGTTGTTGGGATCGACCGCGAGACGATGTCCCGGATTGATGAAACCGCCCCCGGTGTTCCCCGACAAATTATCGCGCACAAAGTTCGGCGGATTCGTGCCTAACGAGACGGCAACCCGCTGGCTGTTCGTCGTCAGTTCGTCGTAGGCCACGTAAATGTTGTCCTGGCTCGCGGTCGTGGGGTCGCGATTGACCAGCAGCCAGGGCTGATCGATGCCAGACGTGGTCACGGAATTCGTGCGCACCGCATTGCCCATCATATCGAGCAGCCAACTCCAGGAACCGCTCATCGTCGGATCGGTCGTCGTCCCGCTGAAGACGTCCACGCTGTCCAAGAAAGTGCCCGAGAGGCGATTCGAGCGATCATAGTCGAAAGCCTGATCGCACGGACAACCCGTCATAAGGCCCGGCGGGATGGGAACACTGAACCGCTTCGTCCACGTGTTGCCCCCGTCGTTCGATTCCCAGATGGGAGTATTCGCGCCCCAACTGCCGGAGAAGGCCGAAATGATGATGCGATTGGTATTGTTGGGATCGATCGCGATCGAGGTCTCGCCATCATTCTGCGTGTCGCTGCCGGCCAGAGTCGGATCGGTATTGCTCACGACCACGTCTCGCACGAAGGCGGTGGGAAAAATGGCCGAGATGGCCGATGGCGCTTGGGTTTGCGGCAAGGCCGGACGCCCGGCCGGAGCATAATCTTCGGGAATCGCCGGACGGGCGTAAGGCGTGGTATCCGGAGGCCCATCCTTCTCCATCGGGGCTTCCTTGGCCAGAGGAGGTCTCGGCTGTTGGCTACGAGTGCTGACGGGAACGATGAGGAGGGCAACAAAACTCAACAAGCAGACGGCAACAACACTTCGGGGGGTGTGCATGGATAATCTCCTTTCAAGAGCATGGTGGTTTACTGAGAGGGCCCGTTACTGCGCGCCCGAAAGGCCGGATGTTTGCAGCAGTGATTGCGGAGAAGAGGGCTGCACCCGGGCGATGGATGCAGGTGTGGCGCGCGGCGCGCCCTCGCCGTGCATCCCAGGTCATAGATACCCTGAGCCGGTAGCGAATGAAGCTCTTTTACAGAGATTCCCTGGTGGGAGGCAAGCCCAAACTATCGAGGGGCGAGGCTGAGAAAATGCGCCCTCATTCCAGTGACAATTCTCACGCGAGCGTCGCGAGCGCCGCTTGAAAATCCGCCGGCAACGGCGCCTCGAATTCCTTCCACTCGTTCGTCCGGGGATGCGTGAAGCCCAACCGCCACGCGTGCAACATTTGCCGCGGGTAATTCTTCGCCATCTTCGCCGCGTAAAGTTTGTCGCCCAAAACCGGATTCCCCAAATGATGCAGATGCACGCGAATTTGATGCGTTCGGCCGCTGTGCAACGCGCACTCCACCAGGCTCATCTCCAGCCCGCCGCGCACCACTCGATATTCCGTCATGGCCGAACGCCCGCGCGACGTGCGCGAGATCGCCATCCGTTGCCGATGCACCGGGTGTCGCGCGATCGGCGCATCGATCGTCCCAGCCGCCTTCTTCAACTGTCCCGCCACCAGCGCGAGGTAGATTTTCTTCAGCGTCCGCGCGGCAAACTGCTTCGAAAGCTCGCGATGCGCCGTGTCGTTCTTCGCCACCACGAGACAGCCGCTCGTCTCCTTGTCCAGCCGATGCACGATCCCCGGTCGCTCCTTCCCGCCGATGCCCGAAAGCGTCGGGCAATGGTGCAGCAAAGCGTTCACCAGCGTGCCGTCTTCGTTCCCTGCTCCCGGATGCACCACCAGTCCCGCCGGTTTGTCGATCACGATCAGATCCTCGTCTTCGAACAAAATCGGAAACGCGATCGCTTCCGGCGCCGCCTCGATCTTCTCGAGCGCCGGCACTTCCAATTCCACCACATCGCCCGCCTTCACCAACTCGCGCGTCCGCGGCACCGCGCCGTTTAGTTTCACGCACCCGCCCTCGATCAACGCTTGCAAACGCGAGCGCGAATATTCCGGCAACTCCAGTGCGAGAAAGCGATCGAGCCGCAATCCTGCGCGTTCGCTCCCCACCTCCAGTTCGATCATGACCAACCCCCTGTCGCAGCGAGGCGTTGCTCTTTGCCGGCAAAATCATGGATGCTAACATCCTGCGAATGTCCGACGAACTCACGCCGCCCTCCGCCTGTCCCGGTTGTGGCGCTGTCGTCGACTTGAGCCCGGTGGAACCGCTCGCCTCCATCGCTTGTCCCAAGTGCGGCGAAAAGTTCCGCGCACAAAAATCGTTCGATCACTTCCGGCTTATCGAAGTCCTGGGACTCGGCGGCATGGGAGCCGTTTATAAGGCGCGCGACACCCGCCTCGATCGCTTCGTCGCGCTCAAGCTTTTGCACAGGGAACTCAGCGCCGATCCGGCCGAGGCCGCACGCCTCGAACAGGAAGCCCGCCTCACGGCCGCGATCAATCATCCCCATGTGGTCCAGGTTTACTCCAGCGGTCGCGCGCACGGGCAAATCTACCTCGTCATGGAATTGGTCGAGCACGGCAGTCTCGACGATCTCATGGCGCGGCAATCCCGCGTCCCCGAAGCGCAGGTGCTGCGCGCCGGTCTTCAAGTCGCAAGAGGTCTGCAAGCCGCGCACGAAAAAGGCCTTATTCACCGCGACGTCAAACCCGCCAACATCCTCTTCTCCCAGCCCGAGACCGCGAAGATCGGCGACTTCGGTCTTGCCGTTACCGCTGGCCAACATGCGGAAGCGGCGCGGGAAATCTGGGGCACGCCCTACTATGTCGCGCCCGAGCGATTAAACAACGAGCCGGAAGATTTTCGCAGCGATATCTACAGCCTCGGCGCCACCCTCTTCCACGCCCTCGCCGGCCGTCCGCCCATCGAAGGCGAAACCACCTCCGCGAGCGAACTGCGAAAGTTGAAGAGCAGCCCGCCCGACCTCCGCGCCCTCGTCCCCGAAATCTCCCGCGAAACCGCGCGCGTCATCGCGCAAATGATCGCGCCCGATCCCGCCGCGCGCTTCGGCTCCTACGCCGAACTCATCCACGCCCTCGAACGTGCCGCCGCCGGCACCGACACCGCACCCAGCGCGCCCGGAAAACCGCGCCCGCTGCTCGTCGTCGTCCTCGTCATCGCCGCCGCCGCAGGCGGCCTCTTCTACTTCAAGCAGCAGCAACAAACGCCGCCCGCCGCCCTCTCCCCCACGCCCACCGCCTCGCCGCGTACCCAAACAGCGGCGGAACGTCAGCACGCCGAGCAAAAACTCGCCGCCGACAAAGCCGCCGCCGAAAGCGAAGCCGAGCGCCAACGACTCCTCGCCGCCGAATCGCCCGCTTGGGAACGCGCGCGCGCCGACGCCCGCGCGAAAATCGTCGTATACGATTTCACTTCCGCGCTCGCCGCCCTCAACGCCGCCCGCGTCACCGAACCCTCGCTCCTCGCCGCCCAAGAAGCCGAGCGCAAAAAAATCACCTGGCTGATCGACTGGAAAAAGCAGCTCATCGCCGACCTCAAAGCGAAACGCTTCAAAGCCGAAGTGAAGATCGGCCCCGCCACCTACGCCGGCGTTGCGAAAGCGAACGACGCCCGCATTAGTTTCATCCTCCCGCCCTACGGCACCGCCGAAGTCGACTGGCCCAAGATTTCCGCCGAAACCCTCCTCGCCATTTCGCTCTCCGTCTTCAAACCCGGAGCCCCCGACGCCGCCGACCGCAACTGGCTCGCCGCCATCTTCGCCCTCGAGACCGGCCAACCCGACGCCGCCCGCGCCCTCGCCGAAAAAGCCGCCAAAGCGAAAGCCGACTACCGCGAGCAACTGGCGCTCTTCACCGCACCGAAGTAGCCCGCGTGGAAATCGGTCGTGATCCAAAACCCCATGCCCTCCGGTTTCTCTGGGACAACAATCCCGAAAGGATCGCGAAGGAAATTGCAAGAGTCCCGCTCCGCAGACGAGTCCTGAGGTCAGGTCGTGATCTTCCGAATTTCGCCCGGCTGAATCTCTTCGAACGCGGCAGGATCTTGCCGATTAACGGACGCAGGTCTTCGATTTTGTTCGTTGCGGCCTTGAGCACGATGACGGCGAAGGGAAGTCCGTTGAGGTTTTGTTGGTGGACCAGATTGGCGTCGATCGTCACAAAGACACCGCACTGGCCCGCCAATTTACTCAACAGCTCGCCATTCTCGACGCCAGCCAGCCCCGATCATCGGCACCGTGACGCTGTCATGTCCGGTCAGTTCCCGGCAAAGCCGTTTCGGAAGACACTCGTCCAGGACCACTCTCATGCCGGGGTCGCGAGCTCCAGACGGACGCTCGCTTCCTCCAGCACCGCGATCGCCCGGAAATCAGAGATTAACGGGATCGCCTGTCCGCCCGCCTCAAAAGCGAAAGCGATTTGTACTCCTCGTGAGTGCCGATCCAGAACCAGTAATATTCGCCATTTCGTTCCCGCGCGAGCGCGCGGTAGCTCCGACCAACTTCCACCGTGTAAACGCCCCCTTTTTTCTGGAATCCGAGCGACGGGTGCCGGGGATTCGCCTGGAACAGACCGAAGTTTTTCTTCGCGAGCCGCTGCACCTGCTCAGGCAGCGCGTTGTAGCATTCCCAGAAGGAACGAAGAGCGTGCGACTTCACGGCATCGACGTGAAGTTCCCGGCATCAATTTCCGCGTCGATTTTCTGCAAGCCGGCGGCATTCTTTCCGCCGGGGGAAAAGTCTTCCTCGATCTGTTCGTCCCACACCAGTTTATCCTCGCGCGCGATGTAAGCGGCCAGCTTTGCGATCTCTTCGCGATTCAAGCTCTTCACGGCTTCTTCGATTTCAGCCAGGCTCATGAAAGCAGCTTAGCGTCCGAACGATTTCTTCACAAGACCCCTCCTCAGACTCGGCATTCATAACGGACTGCGAACTCCGCCAGCGTAACACCGTTGCTTCGCCGCCGTAACGGCGCGAGCGAACTGAGGGCGAAAACTTGCAGACGCCAGCCGGCAATTTGTAAAACGGCGGAATACCGCGGCTGTGCTTCGTCGCTGCGGTGGCGCTTGGCGCGCTCCCCTTCCCGGCTCTCGCGAAGACAGCGCCGCCGCCGACCTATTTCGTTTCGCTGTGCGCCTGCAAAGATAGTCACCGGGAGGATTGCTAGAAGGCGAAGACGCGTTTTTGAGATGTGAAGAAGGACCGAGGCCGTAGCTTGCCGCATGAACTTGCCGGGACCGGAGCATTTGGGGATGGCTTATCTGGTTTCGGAGGTGCTGTTGACCATCACGCGGCGCGGGCGCGGCACGGGCGTGCGACAGGATCGGAGCACATTGCGCGTGCTCTGGTTGGTGATTCTCCTGAGCGTCGCGGCCGGAATTTTTGTGGCGTTTCAGGTGCGGGCCGCGGCGTTGCCGCCGTGGCAGCTGTGCCGGTTGCTCGGGCTTGCGCTTTTCACCGCCGGGATCGCGCTGCGCTGGTGGGCGATCGTGACCTTGGGGCGTTTTTTCACCGTCGATGTGCAGATCGCGCGGGACCATGAACTGGTGGAACGCGGGCCGTTCCGCGTGGTGCGGCATCCCTCGTATACGGGAGTGCTGCTGGCGTTTGTAGGCTTCGCGCTCTCGCTGGCAAATTGGGCGGCGCTGCTCGTGGTCCTGCTCCCGATTTGGGTGGCCTTTCTTCACCGGATGAAGGTGGAGGAACAGGCGCTGAGCCACGCGCTGGGAGAACGCTACTCCGCTTATATGCGGCGGACGAAGCGGCTCGTGCCGGGCATTTACTGAAGGCAGCGGGCTGGAAGACCGCACGCGCGGCGTTGCGGAACGCGATCGGATTTTCGGACTCAGGGCTGCACCAATTCGACGCGCCGATTGAGCGCGCGGCCGGCTTCGTTCGCATTCGATCCGATCGGCGCGAGAAAGCCGACGCCAGCTGACGAGAGGCGCGCACGTTCTATTCCGTGCGATTTCACCAGGTCCGCCACGACCGCTTCCGCGCGTCTACGCGATAGCTGCATGTTGTAATCGTAGCCGCCCTGGCTGTCGGTGTGGCCCACGATGTAAACCTTCAACGCTGGCTCCGCTTCCAGGAGTTTCGCGATCTCCTCGAGCGTCGGTCGCGACTCCGGTTTGATCTCTGCCTTGTCGGTATCGAAATAAATTCCGTAGAGCGCAATGTGGCCGGCTTCGCCCAAGCCTTTCGCCATCTCCGCGGCGTTGACCATTTTGTTCTCCAGCCCCGCCGTCTCGATCACATTCAACTCCGCGAAAACACGGCCATTATTTTCGCTCACGAGAACGTCGAGGTAGATCTTGTCCTTCTGCGCCGAGAGATAGCGGTAATTGAATCCGTCCACCCACATCATTGGCACGTTCAACATCTGAAGCGCTTCGGTAAACGGAATGCCGCCACATTCCTCCGTTTCGCATTTCAGCAGCGTCGTGTAACCGGCTGCGGCGATCTGATTTTCGAAATTGCGGAAGACTTCCGCAATCGACGGCCCCTGCTCCATCCGATACGCGATGCGCGTCACGCGCCCTTCGAGCTGCCGCTGATCGGTTGCCTTCCCATCCTTGAAAACGGCGGCCTGAATTCTCGTCTCGTCGAAATCTTTGACTTCATGCCCGCTGATCACCGCCCCGGCGAACCGCCCGATCCCCGGATAATCCTTGCTCCCCTTCACATCAGGGTCAGCCGCCCACGCAGCGCACATTCCCAGGCACAAGCTTACGGCGGTAATGATGAATGGACGCTGCATGAATTTATTCGTCGGTTGCATGGCGATGAGACTGGAGCGCACCCGTTCGTCTAGCAAGACGAAGCCGTCCGCCACGCCGCCCAACTTCGGCTAAACCCAGAGGACGGTTGTGCTATAATCCTCCTCGCATGCCGCAGTTTTCTTATCGCGCTCGCAACGCCGAAGGCGGAGTGGTCGAGGGGACGTTGAATTGTCCCGACCGTTCCGTCGCCATTCGTCAGATCGAGCAACTGCGTTACATCCCGATCAAAATTGAAATCGTGGGCGCGGATCCGCAGGTCGTGAATGGGGCGGCCCTCGTCGCGCCGGACGTGGCCGCAGCGACCCAACGGTTAAAGATTCCGCACACGCAGTTGCTCATTTTCACCGAGCAGCTCGGGCATTTGCTGCAAGCGGGCATGACGCTCGACGAGGGGCTTTCGATTCTGAAGAAGCGTCTGAAACACCCGCGCGTGCAACAAATGACGGCGGCGCTGCACCAGGCCCTCATCGACGGGCGCAGTTTTTCGCAGGCTTTGCGCGAGTTCCCGCGCGTCTTCCCCGCCATCTACGTGAACTTGATCGCAGCCGGCGAGGCGAGCGGTGCGTTACCCGACATTCTGAAGCGGCTCGTCGGACACCTGATGCAGGCGAAAAACCTCCGCGATCGCGTGCAGCAGGCGCTGATTTATCCGGCGTTCCTCGCCGTCGCGGGCGCGGCGTTGATGGTGATTTTCATCACCTTCATGGTGCCGCAGCTCACCGGCTTCATGTCGCAAAACGGAGGCGCGCTGCCCTTGCCGACGCGCATCCTCGTGGGCGCGCATCATTTGATTACCGGCTACTGGTGGCTCTTCCTTGCCGGTGCCGTCGGGCTGGTGATCGGCTTCCGCGCTTTCGTCCGCTCTGATGAGGGTCGCATCACAGTGGATCGGCTGCGTCTGGCGATGCCGGGCTTTGGCCGTGTGATTCGTCACCGGCATTACGCGCAATTCTCGCGCACGCTCGGCACCTTGATGGAGAATGGCGTGCCGCTATTGAAGGCGCTCGATCTCGTAGGCGAGATCGCGGGCAATCGCTACATCGAAACGCGCCTGCAGGAAGTGCGCAAAGCCGTCATCGACGGCGCGCATCTCTCCAACGCCCTCGCGGCCACGGGCCTCTTCCCCGATCTCTTCACCGACATGATGGCGGTCGGCGAACAGACCGGCCACTTCGCGCAAACCATGCAAACCATCGCCGACGTCTACGAGCGCGAGCTCGATCGCACGGTGAACGTGATCTCCGCCCTGATCCCGCCCGTCATCATCGCCATCATCGCGATCGTGGTCGGCTTCGTCGTTTACAGCATCCTCTCCGCCGTCTTCGAGATGACGAGTAGTTTACAGGTGCGACCGCAGTAGATAATCTCCGCATCGATGTCTCGCCGTCTGTTCATCGTCGCCGCCTTTTTGCTCGCGATCGCCCCGCTCTCCGCACAGGAAGCGGCGCGTGGCGACCTCCCCTTTTACACCGACGCGAACGGCATGCAGCTCGACACCCCGCACAGCGCGTGGCTCGATCTGCGCCAGACCTCCGGCACCTACTCCAAGCCGCAGAACACGCCGCGCTGGCTGGAGTCGGTTAACCTCGTCCCCATCCCCGCCAAGGAAGGCGAACCGGCGCGCAGCGTCTTTCGCATCCGCGTGCAAGCGCCGAATCCCGATCTACAGTTGCTCCAGTTCCGCCTCCTCTTCGAGGACAAACCGGACCGCCGACCGACCATCACCATCTGGGACGAATCGGGGACGCAGGTCATGCAATCGGGTGCGCTCGGCACGGGCATCGATCTGCCTTCGAGCGATTCCGTTTTGCTGCCGATGATCGGCGTTTCCGCGATCGACGTGGAAGTCCTCGGCGATGGCAGCACGGTGCGCGGCGCGTTTCTCGATTGGATGATCAGCCGCACCGTCGCGCACCCGAGCAACGCGCAAGCGCGCGATGTCATCGCCGAACCCTTCGCCGCCGCAGCGCCGCTCAACGTGCCCGACGGAGGACACCGAATCGTTCGGCACCGTGACCGCGAGCCTGGCGCCGGAAGCGATCCGCATCGGCGCGAGCGTGCAGACCGGCGCGTCGTTTCAATTCGGGCTCGAGAGCCTGCCCCTGGTGGCGTTGCTCAGTTTCGAAGTGGCAAGCGCGCGCATCGATTCGCCGCCGGAAATTTATGTGAACGGAAAAAACGTCGGCGCGGCCACGCTCACCTTGCCCGACCTGGCCGATCCCGCTTATCGCGGCGAAGCGGCGCGCTTGATCGATTCCATGCGCTTCCATTACACCGGCTGGATTCGCGGGCAGAAACTCATTCCGGCCAGCCATCTCCGCACCGGCGCGAACGATCTGCTCGTCATCGCCGGCCCCGGCACGCCGGCCTCGGCCATCCGCGCCACGCAGATTCAGTTAAAGTACATCTGGGACAAGACGGATTACCTTTTGCGGACGGGCCCGTAAACGCAACGGCGTCGCAGTTCCGCAGAAAATCGATTGAGCAAATCCGGGCGACTCGCTGTCTCAGGCTTTACGATTGGTCCAACCTGAACGAAAATCACTTATGAAACGGAACGAACACGCGTTCACACTTTTGGAGATCATGCTCGTGGTCATGATCATCGGTCTCCTCCTCGGCACCGCCATTTACAAGCTCAAGGGCAACGTCGAGGTGAGCCGCAACGTCGCCGTCTCCAGCTCGCTCCAGAGCATCAAGACGCAGCTCAAGCTTTACGAGAGTTTCAACGGCGCGCCGCCCACGAGCGAGCAAGGGCTCAACGCGCTTGTGACCCAACCGCAAGGTGAGCCGCGGCCGATGCGCTGGACGCAGTTGCTGGATTCGGTGCCGAAAGATCCGTGGGGCAAGGATTACGTTTATCTTAGCCCAGGCCGGAGAAATCCGAACAGCTACGATCTGTATTCGTCGGGACCGGATCGGACGCCGGATACGGCGGACGATATCGTGGAGTGAGCCGCGCTACGCCTCGCGCACCATGAGAGAGTTGTAGCGACGCCGCTCTGTCGGCGTGATAAGCGCACCATCTCATCACGCGAATTTACGGCGACAGAGCGCCGTCGCTACAACGTCATCCCGAGCCGCGGAGACGGCCGAGGGATCTCGCAACCGGCCTTGGCGATTCCGAGCGACGAGGAAAGTGGGTCGCGCTGTCGACGTGGGTCGTTGGCAGAAGGACGCGTTCGGGCGTCGGAGAGATCCCTCGGCCGTCTGCGCGGCTCGGGATGACGAACCTGCGCTATTCCTCGGCTTCGTCGGGATTCTTTTGCTCGGGCACGCCTTGCGGAACGACCGCACCGGGATTGCGCTGGATCACGCCCCGCACGCGCGGCGGTGGCGTGGGCAATGTCGGAATCGGCGCCGGTTGGATCACGTTCGGATTGTTATTGTACTGCGGCACCGGCGGCACTCCCACGCCGGCCGCTTGGGGCTGCGGCGGCTGTTGCGGCATCTGCGGCGCGGAATTGGCGACCGATTGCGAGATTAACGCCTGATTGAAGGTGAGCGTGGCCGTCTGCCCATCCTTGCTGATCGTGACCTTGGTTTCGCCGACGCGATCCGACCATTCAATGTTCGGGACGCTGTAACCTTCCACCGTTTCCCTGGTGGAAAGGTAGAGCTTCACATTCTTATCCGTGCTGGAGGCGACGGTGACGAGGTCACCTTCGGCGGTGCGGGCGGCGTTGGCGATGTAAAGATCCTTCGCGAAATCCGGTGTGGCCGCAGGCGCCGCCACGGCGGTGGCGACGGCAAAGGGCGAGCGATTTTTCATCGCTTCATAGCGGGCAAACGCCTGCGACTTGGGCAAAGCATCGTCCGCCAGGAGCAGACCGGCGGAGACGAACGCCATCACCAGGACGATGGAGAAAATGTAGGACTTCATCACTTCGGTGCGAACCAGCGCGCGATTTTGAACTTGCCCCGCATCATCGTGGGATCGGCCGAATCGATCGCCAGGTTCACGCTTTCAAACACTACGAAAGATTCCGGCTGCTGCACGTCGTAAAGAAAATGGACCAGCGGCGGCCAGGGGCTTTTCGTCTCCACGGAGGCGAAGACGGCTTGATAGTTCGGGTTGGACTCGCCGGAACCGATCTGCGGATTCTCGAGCAGGACGTTGTGCTTGGAGGCGATCTGCTTGACCTGATCGAGGAGCGAGGACGCCTCCTGCGGGCTTTGCAAGGTGGGCTGATTTTTTTTCAACCACTCCGCGCGCTTCTCCCACATCGGTCGTTCCTTCAGGAAAACCGCTTGCTGCTTGCGCAAGCTACGGCGCTCGGTGAGCTCTTCGCGGGTGCGCTTGAGCATGCCGAGAAGCGAACTCCAGAGGAACAAATTAAGGAGGAGGAAGAACGTGCCGCCCACGATCAAGGCGAGGACGCGCTCGCGCTGATTCATCCGTTGAATCCAGGCTGGCAGCATCATCGCGGTTTCCCCTCCAGGCGGAATTGGGCGTGGTTGTTCGGGAGAATGCGGGGCGCGGCCATGTCGAACTGGAACGTGCTGAGCGCAGGATTCTTTTTCACTTTGTCGGCAAATTGGTAAGCGAGCGCGGGCGTGTTGGCTTCGCCGTCGACGGAAATTTGTCGCGCGGATTGTTGATACGTCGTGATCTGCACATCGGCCGACGGCAGGCTCTCGAAGAGATGGAGCAGGATTTCGATCGGATAATAATTCGGATCGATCGCGGGCGAGAGCGCTTTCCATTTCGCTTCCGTCTGGCGGATGAAGCCGACGTTCGGTTCGTCCTTGGCAATGCGACGCTCGAGTCGGCCAGCTTCGAATCGCAGCACGCCGACGAAAGCGGCAAAGAACAAGAGAATCGCTGCGTAAACGCCGCCGGCCCAGAGCGCGCGCTTTTTCCATTCCGCATGCCGGGCCAATTCCGTCCGCCGCAACCGCCACGCGTTCGGCAAAAGATTCAGCTTCGTCGAAGCGGGCGGTGTCTCGATCGCGATCAAGTCCGCACGACTGACGAACATTCCCTGCACCACATCGCGCAATTCAAACAGGCTTTCGTCGAGGAAGATGAGCGAGAAGGAAGGGTTGATCCCCTCCAGCTCCGCGCTCAACGCCAGCTGCGGCAGGTCGCGTTGCAACTGCGCCGAGTCCATTCCTTCCAGCGCGCGGGTGAACCCAAGTTTGCCATCCTCGCTGATCGCGCACACCAGCCCGTCGCCTTCCGGGTAAATGAAAAACGCGCGTCCCGCCGCGGCGTGGGTGGCAGCACGTTGTGCGGCGTAAACCGTGACCTGGCTTGGAATGATTCCGCGCGAGAGAAGCGGCTGCACCAACTCGGAGAGTTTCTCGTTATGCACCGCCACCGCGGAAACGATGCTTCCGTCCTCCGTCCGCTCGATCACCTCGAAGTCGCTCGTCACCTCATCCGTCGAGTAAGGGAGCGCCTTCTCAATCTGGATCCGCACCATGGCGTCGAAATCCGCCTCCTCGACCGCGGGCAAACGCAACCGCTGCGCCAGAATGGTATTGGCCGGCAGACCGAGCACGAGATTTTGCGTGCCGTTCAAGAGCGGCACCGTTTCCTCCAAAGTTTCGACCGCGCGCACCTCCCACGTGCTCCCATTATTCTCGCTCGCGGAAGCGCGCACCACTTTCCAACCGCGCGCGGCCGGGAGCAGGAAAACCGGAGACGAATCTGTCTTCTTCTTCGTCTTCACGATTCTTTCCAGGTGATCAATTGAGGAATGTTTCCGGTTTTACGCACGACCATCTGCACCACACGCGTGACATTGCCGGATCGGCCGGTGCTGACAATGCGCATCACCTGATCCCTGAAGGCGAGCAGCGGAGCAAGCTGATTAAATTGCTCCGCGGAAAGACCGAGCGCAATCCGGTACGTCATCCAAGGTCTTCCAAGGGGGGTCGTCTTCCGTCCCGTCGATGCCATCCTGGCCGGCCCGTTGTTCCAGAAATTGCTCGACGACCTGCTCGTTTAGTCCCAGCGCGACCAACAAATCGCGCGAGGCCCAGGCCAGATCGACCGGGCCGGTGCTGTTGACCGTTAGGTCTGCATCCCAATCCGGCCGCGCAGTAAATTCCTCCCAGCCGCGCACACGCTTCAAGTCATCGACACGCGTGAGGAGCGCGTTGGCCGGACGGTAATCGCCGTCGATCTCCGCACCGTTCAAGCGCACGAGATTATCCGGGTCCACCCAATCCAGCAGCGTGTCGAGCATGCGATCGCGTTCGTTCAAGTCGACGCCCTTCGCCTCCAGAAATCGTCGGATCAGCTCGATACGCTGAGGATTCTCGCCCGCCATGGCCCAGTTCAAATTCAGACGCCCGCCCTCGCCGCTGATGCGGGCTTCGTAACTTTGTCCTCGGCCTGGTCCTCCGCGCAAGACCGGGCTGTTAGATACGACCGCGGGATGCAGCGCGATCTCCGCGCCGGAACTGGCCATCGCCTGCGCCTCGAGCACGCGGGACGCCTCGCCGTTCAAAGTGAGCTGCGCATTAATATCGAGCGTCCAGGCCACGATCATGGCACTGAGGACAAAGAGCGCCCAGAGCGCAAGCATGAGCGCTGCGCCACCGTTTCCTTGCGATCGCCGAAGTTTCATTATTCTAAAATGGCGTCCGCGCGATCGCGATGATGGCTTCCCACGGCACCGCGTTATCCGGCCGTCCGATGACGAGTTTGACCAGACGCGGGAGCATGATCCTATCGGTCCATTTTTCCACCCAGACGTTGAGCCGCGGATCGAAGTAGCGGATCTCGAGGCTCTGCACATTCGACAACAACGGCACCCATGTTTCGGGCCCTTCGGTTTCACGCGTGGGATCGTAGGCCTGGCGCACGACGCCGAGTTCCAGCGTCTGGCTGTCCTTCGCCGGTGGCCGCAACCGCATGCTGACACGGTATTCGCCCGCTGCGTAACGGGTGAGCAATCCCGGCCCCGGGCCACAAATCCACGTGATCTCGTCGCGCGGGGTGTCGTTTAATTTCAACGGTTCGCCGCTGATCGCGCCCTCGCCGGAGGGAAGGCTGGTCCATTCCGCCGTGAGCAAGCGGACGAAGCCGGCGTATTGCGCGTCGATCATGTTGGCATCGGACGAAAGGCGGACCGCGATCAAATTGGCGGAGACAAAGCGATAGATCGCGAGCGACATGAGCGCGAGGATCGCGACCGCGATCACGATCTCGAGCAGAGTGAAAGCGCGGCGCTTTGCGTTAACCGGCGCGGTAAACATAAAATTCCACCTGGCGCGATTGCGGCACGCCGCCGCGCTTCCATTCCGCTGTGATCGTGACCCGGCTCAATCCGACCAGCTCGACGTCCTCTTCGTTCGATAAACCCGCGGGCACCGCGCGTGTGATGATCTTCACCTGGCCGTAGCCGGTCTCCACTTCCTTCTCGTCCACGTCATCAGGTTTACCCGGCGTGGCCTGCACCTCGGCCATGTGATTCGAGAGAATCTGCCGCACCCGATCCTCCTGCGTGCTGAGCACGCTGGCGTTCAGGCAATTTTCCACCGCGCGCCCGAGCGCGAGCACGCCCACGACGAAAATGCTCACACCGATCAGCACTTCGAAAAGCGCGAAGGCGGCGGTCCCGCGGCGCAGCCTACTTCGTCTCATAATTGGTCAACTCCGCGCGGGCGGTCAGGCTGGAATAATTCGCCGTCCAGGTTCCTTCCACGCCCTTGTAATAAACAACCGCCGGTTCGCAAACGCCCGCGGGCCAGAAGACCCACTCCGCCGGCGGATCCTCGATCAACGCCGCGGGCAAGGTAAGAACGAAGGCATCGCCTTTGCGCAACGCAAAGGTCGCGGTCGGCACTTTGGGATCTTCTTCCTTGGTATAGGCTTCGGGCCGCAGGATGAGGTGATCCTTCCGCCACGCGATCAGATAAGGGCGGCGCTCCGCCACCGCGCGTTCCTGCGCAAGGCGGACGAAATTGTTCAGATCATCGAACGAGCGGCGCAGCCGGCGATCGGCCATCACGCCCTGCAAACTCGGCACCGCGAGGGCGAGGAGCATGAGCATGATGAAGACCGCAATCGCGATCTCGATCAAAGTAAAAGCGTGGCAGTTACGCCGCATGGGGAAAAGTAACGCCCGCGCCCCAAATCACAACCGGCGCAGCGGAGCGCTGTAGCGCGGCGCTCACGCCGTAAGCCGCGTGACCCGATGCGCCCAGAACGCCGACAGAGCGGCGTCGCTGCAACGCAACCAGCCGCTAAAAAAACGCAAGCCGCCGCCAGCGGAGCACGCAAGAGCGTTTACATTCACTCATGAAATGCCGCTTTTCGTGTCTGGCGCTGGCCGCAGCGCTGCTTTTTCCGATCTCAGCCGCTCACGCCGAGCTGTCGCTTAAGAAGGTCGTCGTCGCCTTGAAGCCGGACAAGGATCCCGACCAAATGATGGCGGAACGCAAGACGCTCTCCGATTTCCTCAGCCAAAAACTCGGCAAACCCGTCGAGGTGATCGTGCCCCTCTCCTCCTCCGTCATCATCGAAGGCTTCGCCAACGGCACGGTCGATCTGGGTTACTTGAGCGCGACCGATATGGTCGGGGCGCAGAAGCGGAACGCGGCCGAGATTCTCCTCGCGGGCGAGATCGAGGGGAAGAACTCGTATCAAAGCTACTGGCTGGCCTTGAAGGAAAAGCCCTACAGCAAAGTCGAGGATTTGAAGGGCAAGCCGGTCGCGTTCGCGAGCAAGACGAGCACATCGGGTTTTTTGATTCCGATGTGGGATCTGAAACAGAAAGGTCTGCTGAAGGAACCGAAACCGGAGGCGTTCTTCGGCGACGGAAATCTCTTTTACGGCACCGGTTATGTCTCCGCGGTCGAGCGCGTCCTCAGCGGCCAGGCCGAAGCCGCGGCGGTGAGCTACTACGTGCTGGACAAGGATAAACACCTCACCGCGGAGCAGCGCGCGAAGCTGAAAAAAGTGACTGAGCAGGGACCGGTGCCGACGCACGTCATCGCCGTGCGCGCGAGCATTTCGAAAGCGGATCGCGAGGCGTTGCAGCAGGCGCTGGAGGCTTTGAACGAAGGCGAAAACACGGAATTGCGGGATAAGGTCTTCACTTCGAAGCTGGTTGAGGTTAATCCAGAAGCGCATTTGCGATCGATTCGCGAAGCGCTGGATTTCCTCGGCGATGCAAAGTGATTCGAAAACCGCACTGACCTCCGCGTCCGGCCCCGACGCGAAGACACTGCCGCATCTTTCCATCCGAGGCCTCGGGCTGAAACGCCACGAGCGCTGGCTTTTTCGCGATCTGAATTGGGAAGTGCCCCGCGGGAGCGTGGTCGCGGTGATCGGGCCGTCGGGCGTGGGCAAATCCAGTCTGCTGCATTGTCTCGCGGGCTTGACCGAGCCGACCGAAGGCCAGCTCACCTTTTCCTGCAACGCCGGCTGTCTGCACAAGCCGGCGGGTTATCAGACGCGCGTCGGCATCATTTTCCAGAACCTGCTCCTCGCGCCGAACAGCAGCATGCTGCGCAACGTCCTTTGCGGCCGGCTCGGTCGCTACCGCTGGTGGCAGACGCTCTTCCGCTTTCCGCGCGCGGATAAAAAAGCGGCCGCGCGCGCTGCTCGCCGATCTGGGCTTGGGCGATTATCTGCATCGCCGCGCCGCGGAAACCTCCGGCGGGGAACAACAACGCGCCGCCGTGGCCCGCGCGCTTTTCCAGGAACCGGAGCTGCTTCTCGCCGACGAGCCGGTGTCGAATCTCGACGCGTATCTTTGCGGTCGGGTGCTCGGGATTCTCCGCCAGGAAGCGCATCAAAACGGGCGCACGGTTTTCTGCGTGCTGCACGATCCCGCGTTGCTCGAGCGCTTCGCCGATTACGCGCTCAGCCTCGATCCGTTGCACCCGGAGAAATGGCGCATCCGGGAGATTCATGCAGCCTCCGCTCATTGAACCACCCGCGCCGGCGCGGAGCCGGATCGACGTTCCGCCGATTGACCTGAAATGGCACCAGCAACTCGGTGTCCTCAATATTTCGCTTTTGCTCTTCGTCGTCGCGGTGATCGCTTCCGCGGGCGTGCTCCGCGGCTCGGGTCGCGACCTGAATTACCTCGAGAACATTCGCGGCTTCCTCGCCAATTTCTTTCCGCCCGATTTCTCCGTCACCGGGCAGACTTTGCTCGGGCTTCTGGAGACAATGCAGATCGCGGTCATGGCCACGGCGTTTGCCATTCTCGTTTCCGTCCCGATTGCCATCGCCGGCGCGCAGACCCTTTCGCCGCGCTGGCTGGTTTTCATTTCCCGACAGCTCATGAACGGCATTCGCACGATCCCGAGTTTGATCTGGGCCTTGCTTGCGGTCGCGATCGTGGGGCCGAATCCGCTCGCGGGCGTGATCGGGCTCACCTTCTACAGCGTCGGTTATCTCGGGAAATTTTTTAGCGACGCCTTTGAATCGGTGGATGTGGAGGTGGCGCGGGCGTTGCGGGCGCTGGGCGCGCGCACCATTCAAGCCTTCCAATACGGGCTCTGGCCGCACGCGAAGCCGCTGGTCTGGAGTTACTCGCTCTGGATGCTGGAATACAACATCCGCTCCGCGGCCATCATCGGGATCGTGGGCGCGGGCGGCGTGGGCCTGCAACTGCACACCTACCAGGAATACGGGCAGTGGAATAAGTTCGCGACCGTCCTGCTCTTCATGTTCCTGCTTGTCTCCGCGCTCGATTTTCTCGGCGAACGGGTGCGCAACCAGATCGTGCGCAAAGCGATCTCGGGCCAGGCGCGGTAGCCGGCACGAGCGCAATTCACCGCTAAAAGTCCGCAATCCACCGGGAGCGAAGCCGCGACCGCGCTGCTAGGTTCCGCGCGTGATTCATCCCGTCTCTCGTTTGCTCCTTGCGCTTTGCCTGGCGTTTCCCACGGCCATCTTTGCCCAGGAGGCGCTCACCGCTCGGATGGACGAAGTGCGCGTGACCGCGGAAGCGGAATCGGACGAGACCATCCAGGGGCCGTATCTGCCGGCATTGCAGGGGACGCGGATTTTTTCGGGAAAGAAATCGAGCATCATCGATCTCGATGAGTTGCCACGGATCACGAACAACAACTACCGGCAGGCGCTGGCGAAGACGCCGGGGCTGTTCTTGAGCGAGGAGACGACGCCGCTGGTGAGCATCGGCTATCGCGGGCTCGATCCGAGCCGGGTGCAATACACGCAGGTGCTCAAAGGACGGCATTCCGATCCACGCGGATCAGTTCGGATACCCGGAAGCGTATTACACGCCGCCGCTCGACACGGTCGATCGCATCGAGTTTCTCCGCGGCGGCGCGGCGCTGCTGTACGGGCCGCAGCCCGGCGGCGCGCTCAATTACATCACGCACCGGCCGCGCCCCGATCGGCCGTTTTCGTTCGGGACCACGAACACCTACGGCAGCGACAATCTTTTCTCGAACTTCAGCTACCTCGACGGCACGAGCGGCCGCTTCGGCTATTACGGCTACTACAATCACCGGCAGGGCGACGGCTTCCGCGAGGCGAACAGCGCCTTCAATCTCAACGCCGGTCACGTGAAGCTCGTTCTCGATGGCGAACACGGACAGCCGCTGGATCCTCACGCTGGAAGGTTATGAGGAAGAGCACGGCGAGCCGGGCGGGCTGACCTTTGCTACGGGCCCAGGTGCGGTGAATTACCACGTCAACCGCGACGCCACCTCGCGCTTCAACGACATCTTTGAGCTGAAGCGCTACGCCGCCTCGCTCGCGTGGGAGAAGGATTTTCCGAGGACGACGACGACTGACGATGACCGCTGGGGTGTCGCGTATCAGCGCTACAGCTCGCGCCAGCGCGGCGGCGGATTTGGCAGGCTGCCGACCGGGGCGGATGCGAACTCCGACCACGTCGAGGATCAGAAGTTTTACACGCTCGGCTTCGAAGACGCGGCTGCGGCACGACTACGAACTCTGGGGCGGCGAGCACAACGGTCGCCGGCGGCGTTCAGGTCTATCACACCGACTCGCCGCGGGAGGATCGCCGCGGCCTACACCGCCGAACGCTCGCGGCGGCATCCTCCGCAACGACAACGATCGCGAGACTTGTATGCGCCGTTCTTCGTCGAGAACCGCTTCCATTGGGGCGCGCTCTCGATCACGCCCGGCGTGCGGATCGAAAACATCTGGCAGGGCGTGAGGAACACCGCAACGTCGACAAGACCGCCGCCGGCACGCCGCTCGCCGATGATTCAGTTACAGCGACTTCGTGCCGCTCTTCGGCCTCGGGATTTCCTACGAGGTGGCGCCAAAGGTCGAGCTCTACGCGCAACGTCTCGCAATCGTATCGGCCGAAAATTTTCACCCAGGCCGTCCCGACCGGCGGCACGCCGATCGTCCCGAACGACCTCGAGGAAAGTCCACGCCGTGGCAGTACGAGGTCGGCCTTCGCGGCACGCCGGCCTGTGGCTGACCTGGGACGTGAGCGGATTCCTGCTCGATTTCGACGATCAGATCGGAACGGTCGCGCTGCCGGGCGGACTCAGCACGCTCGCCAATGTCGGCCGTGCGCAGCATTTCGGCGCTCGAAGCTCGCCGGCGAGCTGGATGTGATCGGCCTGATCGACGCGATGCGCTCACCCGCGCTCCCCGTGCTCTGATGGGCAAGGACAGCAAGCCGTCGCGCCTCGGAAAGCCTCGTCGATCGCTTCGGCTCGCTCAGCCTTTTCGCGAACGCGACCTTGCTCGAAGCAGAGTTTGTGAGCGGACCGCTGGAAGGTCGGACGCCGCGCTACGCGCCCAATTATCTCCTGCGCTCGGGGATTATTTACCGCTTGGCACTTCGGTGAAGGTGGCGTTTCTCGGCACCTTTGCCGGCGACAGCTTCGCCGACGACGCCAACACAGCGGACCGTTTCGTTCCCGCGCACGCGGTCTGGGATTTGACCGCCGAGGTGAAGGTTTACAAAGACTTTAGCGTGAACGCCGGCATCAATAACGTATTTGACGAGGACTATTATTCACGCATCGCCAACACCGGTATCGATCCCGCGCCGGGACGGAATTTCTACGGCGGCTTCGCGGTGAAATTCTAGTCGCGGACTCGCACGGCGGTCTCAGGATTTGTCCACGCTGTACTTGCCGGGCCCGACGAAGAGAATCCCGATCAGCATCACCGCCAGCTCGACCGCCGCGAGATTGGCCCGCAGCGTCCCCACCCCATCAAGCGCGCCCAACAAATGCACGATCGTGATGATGAGTGCGAGCAGCACGCCCGGCCGAAAGAAAAGACCGAAGACCATGAGCGCGCCACCCACGCAACCCATGAGCGCGCCGAGGAAACCCCAGAAGGCGAAATTCGTACTCACGCCCAGATTGCGGATGGCGCTCCCGAAGTTCGCCCAACCCTTCATCCCGCTCAGCAGCACGGGCCCGGTCAGAATAATAAAGAGCACGCCGAGACCGAGGCGCATCAAGAACAGGCCGGTCTCCCGGTATTTTGCCAGAAATTGCATCCGCATGGGCGGAGGCTGAATGGAAGAGGAAGAGATTGCAAATGAAAGGCGCGCGTCGATACGTCTTCGCATGAGCGCCATCACCAAAGCCGTCCTCCTCGCAGCGGGACGCGGGACGCGCATGCGCGAACTGACGAGCGATTTGCCGAAACCGATGCTCCGCGTGCAGGGCAAGCCGGTTCTGCAACACATCATCGAGGGATTACGCGATGCGGGAGTCACCGACTTCCTGCTCATCGTGGGCTGGCGCGCAGAAGTGGTGCGCGATTTTTTCGGAAACGGCTCGGCCTTTGGCGTGCGCGTCAGCTACGAAACGCAGGTGGAGCAAAATGGGACGGGAAAGGTCGTGGAGTTGGCGCGGGATTTTTGCGGAGCGGACCCGTTCATACTCAGCTACGGCGATATCCTGGTCGACCGGTCGAACTACCACCGCCTAACCGATCCAGCGGCCGACACCGAGGCCCTCGTAAGCGTGAAACGCAGCGACGATGTCAGCCAGGGCGGCGCCGTTTTCGTGAACGAACGTTTCGAAATGACAGACCTGCGCGAAAAACCGAAACCGGGCGAGCCCACCAGCCCGTGGTACAACGCCGGCGTTTACGCGTTTCGCGCCAGCATCTTCGATTACATCAGTCGGCTGGAGCGCTCACCGCGCGGCGAGTTCGAACTCACGGACGCCATTCGCGCCCTCGCGCAATCCAACCATAAGGTGCAAGCGCTGGAACTAACCGGCGCCTGGGCCGACGTGCGCGATCCGGAAATCCTCGCGCAATTGAACGGCTAAGCGTTAGCGAAGAGCCGTTAGGGTCGCTGGGAGAGCGGACTCCGATTCCGCTACGAGCGGCGATCTGATCAACCGCCCTCCCAGGAAATCTGGAAGCGCTTCCCGTCCCAAAAGACGAGGGCGGTAGAGCTCTCCGGTTTCACCATCATGATGGCATCGCCTTTCGCTTTCGACGTGTCGGCTCTCTCAATTTTCTCGTTCTTCGAGACGACGTACCAAGCCGGGCCGGGATTAGAACAGACGGGGTTTGGACGAATTGTCCGCGACCTGCGGACAAGGCTACGGCTTCGCGTTCATGGGTCAATCATTAGAAATCGCGGGCGGCGTAAACGGCTTCTCGTGTCGAGAAATTTTGCTCTTATCGAAGCGGGCAAAGCTGAGTAGTCTTCGGGCACATCGCTCTTCGAATTTCATGAACCCAGGCACCGGCCAATCCCAGTCAAACCCTCTGCGCGAAGGCATCGTGACGCGGAGCGTCCCGGATGCTTGCACGATTGTGATCTTCGGCGCGACGGGCGATCTGACGCATCGCAAACTCATCCCGGCGCTCTATAACATTGCGGCGGATGGCGAACTGCCACCACAGGTTTCCGTCGTCGGCGTGGCTCGCCGGGAGAAAACGGATGACGAGTTCCGCACGGAAATGGGTGAGGCGGTGCGGAAGTTTTCGCGGCAGACGGTGCGGGATGAAATCTGGGACGGCTTCGCGCAGTCGCTTTTCTATCACATTAGCGAGTTCAGCGATGCTGAGGGTTTCAAGCGCCTCGCCACGCGTTTGGATGAGATCGATCAGAAAACCGGCGGCGCGGGCAATCGTCTGTTTTATCTCGCGGTCGCGCCGGACCAGTTTCCGCCGATTCTGGAGCACTTGAAGGCCGCGGGCTTGAATAAACCGGCGGAAGGCGGCTGGGCACGCGTGATCGTGGAGAAACCGTTCGGCACCGATCTCGCGACTGCGCGTCATCTGAACGATATCGTGCGGCGGGCGTTTCCGGAGGAAAGCACGTATCGCATCGATCATTTCCTCGGGAAGGAAACGGCACAGAATATTCTCGTGCTCCGTTTCGCGAATGCGATTTTCGAGCCGCTCTGGGATTCGCGTTATATCGACCACGTGCAGATCACCGCCGCGGAGACACTGGGCGTGGAAGGGCGCGCGGGTTATTACGAAGGCGCGGGGGCGTTGCGCGACATGGTGCAGAATCATCTTTTGCAATTGCTTTGTCTTGTCGGGATGGAGCCGCCGACCGATCTCGGGGCGGACAGCATTCGCGATGAAAAGGTGAAGGTGGTTCGCTCGTTGCGCCGCTTTTCGGCCGCGGACGTGACGACGGAAGTGGTGCGCGCGCAATACGCCGCGGGCGCGATCGGCGGAAAACCGGTGCCCGCATATCGCGAGGAGAAAAACGTGGCGCCGGATTCGCAGACCGAAACTTTCGTCGCGCTCCGTTTACGGATCGATAACTGGCGCTGGGCCGACGTGCCGATCTACATGCGCGTGGGCAAGCGGCTGCCGAAATCAGGCACCGAGATTTCGGTTCACTTCAAGAAGACGCCGTCGGTGCTCTTCAACAAGGAATCGCAGGCCCTCGATCACAACGTGCTCGTGATTCGGATTCAGCCGGACGAGGGCATCTCGCTCCGCATGCAGGCCAAAGTGCCCGGGACAAGCTTCCGGATCGAGCCGGTGAAGATGGATTTCCATTATGGGACGTCGTTCGGCAAAGCGAGCCCGGAAGCGTATGAGCGGTTGTTGCTCGATGCCATGAGCGGCGACGCCACCCTCTTCGCGCGGCGCGATGAAGTGGAGCGAGCCTGGGCGTTTATCGATGCGATCGAGGAGGCGTGGGTCGGCGAGACTGCGCCGCCATTATTTCACCATCCCGCGGGCTCGTGGGGACCGGATGAAGCGGACGATCTGCTGGCGAAGGACGGGCGCAGCTGGCGGAGATTATGAGCGCAACCGCGGAAACCTTTGCCGCTGGGATGCCGGTGGAACTGGGCAAGATCGATCGCGAGTTGAAGAAACTTTGGGAACAAGGCGGCGAGATGATGGCGCGCGCGTCGCTCATTAATCTCGCGGTCTACAGCGAGGCGCCCGATTCGCTTTCCGCCAACACGCAAATCATCGCCCGCATCACCGAAGACCACGCCTGTCGCGCGATCGTGATCGCGGCTGCGCCGTCGGAGACGGAAGATCGCGTCGAGGCGTGGATCAGCGCACACTGTCATGTCAGCCGGGCGGGGACGAAGCATGTGTGCTCGGAGCAGATTTCCTTTTCGCTCGCGGGTTCGCTGGCGCGGCTGCTGCCGAACATCGTTTTCTCGCATCTCGATTCCGATCTGCCGTTTTATCTTTGGTGGCAGGGCGAGTTCCATGACCCGATGGACCCGCAACTCTGGACATGGGTGGATCGGCTCATCTACGACAGCCACGCCTGGGACGATTTCGAGGCCCAGATGCAGCTGGTGGAGACAGCGCAGCGCGAATCGAACCAACGCGTGACCCTGTGCGATTTAAACTGGACACGCCTCGTCCATTTGCGCCTCGCCCTCGCGCAGTTCTTCGATCAACCGGCCGCGTTGGCGCACCTCGCGGAAATCGAACGGGTCGAGATCGATTTCGCCCCGGGCTTCCGTTCCACCGCGCTCTTGCTCGCGGGCTGGTTGGGCGCGCAACTGGGTTGGGCGATGACCGACGAAGCGGACGACGACGCGCTCGTTTTTCTCGATCCCTGTGGACGGACTTTGCCGGTCAATCTCCGGGAAAAACCGGGTGACCCGGTAGGACGTTGCAGCATTTTTTGCGACGAGACGGAGTTTCGTGTGATCGATCCGCCGGAGGTGGATTTGCTGGAGGTTTCTCTCTACGTCGGCGGCGCGGAACGGATGCGACGCTTGATGCCCGCCGGGGTCGAAAGATGCAGTGGCGTTGATGAGCGAGGAACTGATGCGCGCGGGAACGCATCGCGTGTACCTGCGCGCGGTGGAGATGGTGCGCGGTTTGTCGTGGGGAAACTAGCCGTCCGCTACAGTTTTCCGGCTTCGACTGCTTCGGCGGATTCCTGCCCTTCCGCGGGCGCGTAAACCTGCGGCTGGGCGAGCAACTCGGGATCTTCCAACCGCGAGTCGTAAACTTCCGCCCACGTCTGCTGATTCATCGAGCACATCGGGACGGCTTCCCACTCGCCGTTGCGCTTGACCGCGCCCTTGAACACGCAGGAATCGAGACGCGCTTTGATCACCGGATCGGTGTCGGCCTGCGCGACCTGCTTTGCATCCATGAAGTTGTGCATGCCCACGCCGAGCGTGTGCACCTGGCCACGCAGGAGCGACCGGAGGATTTCCGGCGGCACGTGGCGCGCGGTGAAGTAACGCACCATTTGCGCTACGACGCGCGTGGCGAGCAGCGGATACTTGAACAGGATGCCCGCAAGACGGTAGGCCGGTGTTCCGGCGTCGTCGTTCACAAGCGAGAGGCCGCCGATTTTCGCGAGCACTTCACCGAGAAGCGCGTCGAACTTTTTGTCGTCGGGCAGGAGCGGGAAATATTTTCCACTCGGTCGCGCGATCAGGAGCGAAGCCCAGCTGTTGCAATCGGGATGACCGAAGATGGAAACGTCGCGCCGCAGCGGCAGGCCGGTGCCCTCACGGATTTTCTCCCAGACATCGGCCGATGTGATCGGGCGTTCGGAGAAGATGGTGCGACCCGTATCGGCTTCCGGTTGGAAGCTGAGCATGCGCCAGATGTAGCTGCGGTTGGGATCGGCCAGATACCAGCGGATGACTTCGGGCACATCGTCGATATTGCGACGCGTGACCGTAAAACTGAGCGCGTATTCGAGAATGAAGCCGGTCTTTTCGCGAATGCGCAACGCGAGATCGGTAAACGCCTGCCGCACCGGGTGCAGATCGGCTTCGCAGTTGATCCGGCCAATGGGATAGCCGTGTCGCCCGGCTTGCGTCATATCGACGTGCACGGAAATTTGCCGCAGCCCGCCTTCGACCACGAGGCGCTCGAGATACTGCGGCTGCTCGATCAACGTTTGGCCATGCGTCATCAGCATCGGGATGGAGCCGACCGAGTAGGCATAGCGGATGATCTCGACCAGCTCGTCGGCGCGCCCGGATTTCCAGTAGGCGTCCGCGACATCGCCGCCGGTGATCTGCAATCCCCCACCCGGCCCCTGGAAACGGCGGTTGGCGTCGATCTGTTCCTTCACCTGCCCGAGGGACGGGATGGGAATCTTATTCGCGTTCTTCGGCAGGTAGCAATGCGTGCAATGGAAAGAGCAGTAGCTGGCCCCGAGGGTGAATCCGCAATGCGTGAGATGGCGGCCGGAAATCTGGTTATCGGTCTGCAATTCGCGCGGGAGCGAATCCCAGCGCTCCTTCAAGACGCGCGCCTTTTCCTCCACGATCGGATTACGGAAGGCGTGCCAACGTTGCCGCCAATGGGAGGGGCGATCGAGCTTTTCGTCGGTGGCGAGAGAAACCATGGTCGAGCCTTCTACTTCACTTCGTTCAACGCCCAGTCGTAATCCTGGTAATCAATCTTCGCGTCTTTGGGGATTGGTTGGGCGCGGCGCTTATTGATGAACTCGACCACGCCGTTTTTGAAGTCGCCCTTGTACCAATCGAAAATCTTCGAGAGGCGGGCCGTCTTGCCATCGGCCGAAAGCTTCACCCCATTCTCCGAGTTGATGTATCCCTTCGCCACCTGCTCAAACTGCGCGTCCAGCTTGCCCGCCTGGTAAGCCTCCCGCAGCAACGGCGGGCAGCTCCGACTCGCACAATTGAGGGCGAAATGGATAGCGGGCTCGTTAAACTTCGCGCGAATCACATCGTCCTCCAGCGCTTTGAAGCTGGTCTGCCGGCCGGCGACCTTGATGCGTTTGCTCGTAAAAAAAGTGAAGAGCAAATCCTTCACGCTCCCGGTGGGATATTTCTCGAGCGCCTCGTGCAGGATCCAGGCGTTGTAGGCATTAATGTAAAACGCGAGCTGCTCTTTTCGTCCCATGGACGACACGTTTGCCTGCGCGATCTCGTCCACCACGCCCCGCAACGCCTTCATAGCGGCATCGTTCTTCTTCCAGGCGCCGTATTTCACCCCGGCTGGCGTCGCATACTGCGCGAGCAAGCGATTATACTCCGACACCCAGGGAGCGGTTTGCCCCTTCACCATTGGCGCGGCGACGAACCAGGCGCAGGCGAAAATCAAACAACGCGAAGCAGTTTTCACGAAGGAACAGTACGCACCTTGGGGCATGATTCGGCAAGAGTATTTTCTCATCGCCTTTATCCGACCGCGGCGGGACGCCGGATTCAATGACTGGCTGCACAGCGCCCGCGCGTCTCGAATCGACGGAAAAATTTTCGATTGCCCGCCTTGTCACGCGCTACTATCCCGATGAAGCGGGCGTGCAGACGGCCAACTTCCATCGGCTCTTCCATGGGTCCTTCAACTGCGTAATTTCTTTTGTAACGTGTTCTTCTGGCAAATGCTATCGATACTCCAATAAATGCGCAATGCCCCTCTTGTATCGTTTCGCCCTCCGGACCACATTCACCCATTGGGCGACCTCTCGCTCACCTCGCGAAATCACTAAGTCTAGGTCGAACGAGGGGATCCGCTCGGGAGATAGGCAACCCGGCGCATGGCTCCCTCTTATACTGCTCCCCTTGGGTGGAAAGCCTCTTCGCCGAAAAATCGCCTTCTTGCAGAATCCATCGCATCCCCGCATGACTCCTGCTTAAGAGGGAGTCCGGCATGCCCAATTGGGATTTCTTTGTCTTCTGCACGTCGCTCCCCCCGGCGGTACTGCGCTCCATAGGCGCATCGTCGCAGGTGCGCCACATCCCCGAAGGCCGCATCATCTACAATGCCGGGGATTTCGCCGATACGCTCTACATCATCAACCGTGGCAGCGTCGACCTCTTGCCCGCCAGCTCCCGCGGCCACGGTCCCCCCGCCGCGACCCTCAGCCGTGGCGGCATCTTCGGTGATCTGGAACTGCTGACCGCGAGCCCACGTCGCCACTCCGCCCGGGCCCGGGAGGAGGTCAGCCTGCAGTGTTTCGAGAAGGACAAATTACTCGAGTTGTTGCGCGCCGTTCCCGCCTTTCATCAATTCCTGAGTGGTCATATGGCCCACCGGCTCATGCTGGCGGGCGAAACCTCCTCCTCCGGGGCCCAAGACACGACTTTAAGCGGGAAGCTGGCCCATTTCGATGTCGTTACGGTCTATCAAACCATCACCATGTCCCACCAGACCGGTGACCTCTCGATCGAGAACGACGATGGCGACGAGATCGCCCGATTCCACTTTGCGTCGGGAGAACCGCACCACGGGCGCTTTCTTCATCTCACCGGCCAGGAAGCGTTCTGGCAGCTTTTCTTAACCCAAAACGCCCGGGGGATGTTCTGTTTCACCTCCGTTCCCTACCTGGATGAGCCCCTTCCACGCACCTTGGTTCGTCCCGCCAATGATCTGCTCTTCGCTGCCATCCACCACCGCGACGAATTCCGCGATCTTGCCGCCGAGATGCCCGCCTCCGAAATCTACGAAATTCAACAGCCCGAACTCGACATCACGTCCGTGCGCTCGGGTTCAATGCAACGCGCGATGAAGGAGATCTGGAGCTGCGCCTCCAGGCAGCCCACACGGCTCTCCGACTTTTTCGCTCGCAGCTCCTTTTGCGAATTGAAGATCTATCAGGCAGTGCGAGAGCTCGTGCGAACGGGGCAATTAGGACTCGCTCAAACCGCAGAAATCCAGGAGGCAGCTTGAAGATGAAACCCACCATCGCCCTCCTCCTCGTGCTGGCGGTCGTGTCCGGTTCCACCGCCTGCTCATCGTTTTCCAAGCAGGGCCGGCAGGAACGCGCCTACGCGAAGTACATCCGCAAGTCGAGCATCGGCCGCCAGAAACAGCAGCGCCAGTTCCGCAGCAACGCCCCGCAGATGCCCACCACGCCCATGCCGAGCGAACCGATGGAAAGCAGCTCCAGCGGCCCGGAAGCGATACCGAGCGACGGTTAACTTTTCTTTGCGGACGCCTGCCCGCCGCGCTCCACCGCGATCGGACGTCCGCCATCATCCACCGCCACGTAGATGAAGACGCCGCGCGTCACGCGCACCACGCGTCCATCCATGAACCGCCGGACCCACACCTCGACCGGAATCGTCATCGAAGTGCGGCCGATTTTCTCCACCCACGCGTAGCAGGCGACGGTGTCACCCACCCGCACCGGTTCCAGAAAAGACATTCCCTCCATCGCCACGGTCACCACGCGCGCCTGCGCCGTCTTGGCTGCAAGGATGCCGCTGCCCAGATCCATCTGCGACATCAGCCAGCCTCCAAAAATGTCGCCATTTGGGTTCGTATCCTTCGGCATCGCGATGGTTTGGATGACGAGTTCGCCCTGGGGTTCATCCATGACGGGAGACTCTAGCCGGGCTCGGTCACAAAACGAGCATGCAATCGCCGTAGCTATAGAACCGGTAACGCTCGCAGATCGCTTCCGCATAGGCGCGGAGAACAAACTCCCGCCCCGCGAACGCACTTACCAGCATGAGCAGGGTCGAACGCGGGAGATGGAAATTCGTCAGCAAGGCATCGACCTGCCGGATCTGCTGCGGTGGATGTAGGAAAATGCGCGTCGCGCCCTCCTGCGGCATCAAATTACCAGCGCCATCACGCCTGGCCGATTCCAGGACCCGCACCGTCGTGGTGCCGATCCCAATCACCCGCATGGCCGCATTAATGGCGCGTGCAGCTTCGGTCGAAACCCAAAAGCGCTCCTCGTGCATGGCGTGCTCAGCGATGTTCTCCACTTTTACCGGCGCGAACGTTCCCGTTCCCACGTGTAGCGTGACAAAGGTGTGCGGCAGTCGCTCCAGCAACTCCGGCGTGAAGTGCAAACCGGCCGTCGGTGCCGCCACCGCCCCCGCCACCTGGGCGAAAACGGTCTGGTAGCGATCATCGTCCTCCGCTTCCGCCGCCCGCTTCATGTACGGCGGCAACGGCATCGCGCCGCCCCGTTCCAGGTCAATCTCCTCCGCTAACGCGATGACACGGCTGCCATCCTCGCAAATCTCCTCCACTCGCGCCGCGATTCCCTCCACCACGGTGCACGCGCCCTGGCGCATCTTCCTCCCCGGTTTGACCAGACAGCGCCAGCGTTTGTTCTCCATCGCCTCGAGAAACAAAAACTCGATCGCGCCATCGTCCGAAAACCGACGGGCCTTGATCACGCGCGTGTTGTTCAGGACCAATAGATCACCGGGCGCAAGAAAGCGGTCCAGCTCTGAGAACTGCCGATGCTCGATCCGCTCTCCTGCCCGGTGCAGGACCATCATCCGCGAGTCCTCACGCCGCGCCAACGGGCGCTGCGCGATCAACTCCTCCGGCAACGCATAATCATAATCGGCCAGGCGCATACTCACATCCGCAGCATCAAAGGAATTGCCGCTGCGCGCAAAAACTCAGATCATCACGCGCATGGACCCGTTCCAATCCGCGCTCGACGTCGTAATCGATCGCCTCGAGCAATTGCGCGATGGCGGAGGGCGCCGGCCGCGAGCTTCGCGTGCCGTGCTGGAACTGATCCGCAATATTCCCGCGGCCATCGCCCCCGAAGGCGACACCAAGAGCGAGCTCCTCGCGGAAGTCCGCCGACGCGTGGAAGTGTGCGAACTCTGTCCGCATCTGGCGCAGTCGCGGACGCAAACCGTTTTCGGGGTCGGCAATCCCGACGCCGAGATTATGTTCATCGGCGAAGCGCCCGGCGCGGACGAGGACGCTCGCGGCGAACCTTTCGTCGGCCGCGCGGGGCAACTCCTCACCAGGATCATCGAGACCATGGGCTTCGCGCGGGAGGATGTTTACATCGCCAACGTTTTGAAATCGCGTCCCGATATGCCCCCTGGCGCGCCCGGCAACCGCCCGCCGACGGTGGAGGAGATGCAGCATTGTCTGCCCTTCCTCATCGAGCAGATCAGAATCGTTCGGCCCAAGGTGCTCGTCGCGCTCGGCGCCACCGCCGTGGAAGGATTGCTCGGCACCCGCAGCCCCATGCGCGAGATGCGGGGCAAGTGGCACGCCTTCGAGGACACGCCTCTCATGATCACCTACCACCCATCTTATCTCCTGCGAAACCAGGCGCCCGGCGAGAAACGGAAGGTCTGGGAAGACATGCTCCTCGTCCTGGAAAAGATTGACCGACCGATCAGCGAGAAACAGCGACGCTACTTTTTATGACGAGAGCCGGGCGAACAAAGCCCGAATTGCCGCCGGTGCCGCCAATCGACCGCCCAGCGCGAACAGGATTCGCCTAACCTCCGCACGTTCCATTTTCACCCGCTGTTCGAGCACTGCGGGCCCAGCCTCACGCAAAAGCACGAGCGTGCGCGCCCCGATCAACGCCGGGAGCGCCGTCGCCAGGCGCACCCGCCATGATTCGATCGCGCACGCATACTCGACCCCCGCGGCCATCCCCCGCTCCGCTCGTGCCCGCCACGCTCGCAGGACCGACTCCACGCTAACCGGCGAACGCCGCAGATCGGCGAGCGTCAGGCCGACCGTCGCCAATTCCTCGGCCGGCAAATAGCAACGGCCGGTGCGCAGATCCTGGCCGGCGTCGCGCAGGATGTTCACGAGTTGCAGGCCCTTCCCGTAGTCGGTGCCCCACTGCATCATTTGCTCAGGCGCTTGGGCGGTGAACTTCGGCAAATGGCGAAAGCAAACGTGCGTCCAAAATTCGCCCACGCACCCCGCCACCAGATACGTGTAACGATCAAGGTCGGCCGCCGTTTCGAGCGCGACGATTTCCGTCGGATGGCAAAAACGCTGCACGTCCAGCGCTTGTCCTTCGTTGATCTTCGCCAGCACCTGCCGGATGTCCCGCTGATCTTCGGTCGGCAATGCGTCCAGCCATTCGAGACACGCCGGGAGGCGCTCAATCAAGGCGCGCTCGCCCGCGTCTTTCTGCAAAGCCGAAAACGAAACGACCGCATCTGCGTTGCCGCCGTTTTGAATCAGTGCCGCCAGTTCACGCAAACGCTCCAGCCGCACGCCCGCCTCGATTTCCGCGGTATCCGCGATCGTGTCGGTGGCCCGCGCCAGCAGGTAGGCCAGCGCAATCGGATCGCGCAAGCGGGCGGGCAAAAGTCGGATCGAAAGATAAAAGGATCGCGAAACATCGCGCAGGATCGCGCTGCGAAGGTCGGCGATGGAGATGGACGAAGCAGAGTTCACCGGGATAGTGGCTTGTGCTGACCGAGGAAAACGTCCCACGCCCAACGCCCAGCGCCCAACACCGAACTCCGAAGACGACGTTGCGCCACCTTTATCTGCACATTCCTTTTTGCGCGCGCATTTGCCCCTATTGCGCGTTCTACAAGGAGCGGGCCGATCCCGCGTTAACCAGCCGTTTTTGTGAGGCGGTGTTGCGGGAATTGGCCCTGGCGAACGAACGCTTTGATCTGCGACCTGAAACCATTTTCTTCGGTGGCGGCACGCCCACGGCACTTTCGACCGCGCAGCTGGAGGGATTGCTCGCCGGGTTTCGTTCAATCCTCGATCTGTCCGCGCTCACAGAATGGACGATCGAAGCGAACCCCGGCAGCGTTTCGCCGCGCAAAGCCGCGCTTCTCCGCGAGAGCGGCGTTACGCGCGTCAGCCTCGGCGTGCAATCCTGGGATGACGGGTTGCTCCAGCTCCTCGGCCGCGAGCACAACGCTGCGCAGGCGGAGGAATCGTTTCGCATTCTGCGCGCCGCCGAGATCCCCAGCCTCAACCTCGATCTCATGTTCGGTCTGCCCGGCCAGACACTGGCGCAATGGGAAGACACCCTCGCCCGCACCGTGGCGTTGCAACCGGATCACATCTCCGCCTATTGCCTGACGTATGAGGAAGACACCGAGTTCTTCCTCCGCCGTGCCCGCGGTGAATATCGCCCGGACATCGAAACCGACGCGCGCTTCTTCGAAACCACCATGCGAATGCTGGAAGCAGGCGGCTACCGGCAATACGAGATTTCCAACTACGCGCGCGCCGGCCATGAATCGGCGCATAACCGCGGCTACTGGTCAGGCGCCGATTATCTTGGATTGGGACCGAGTGCCTTTTCCACCATCGACCTCGCACGCGGGCAAAACGTGGCCGACTACCGCATCTATACCGACCGCATCCTCGCCGGCGAATCCGCCCTCGCCACGACAGAACCGCTCACGGCAGAGATGAAACGCGCCGAACAAATCGCGCTTTCCCTTCGCACCCGTTGGGGCGTACCGGTGGAGTGGCTGCAGGCGTGGCCGTCGGAACGGGAAGAGTTTGTCGCGTTGGGCCTGTTGTGTCCGAAGGCTGAGCACTTCGTGCTGACGACCAAAGGCAAACTGCTCGCGGATACCGTCGCAGCCGCTTTCGTCTAATTACGAAACCGCGCCGTAGCGCCGTTGCCGTTGTCCGAATTCCTGCACCGCCGCGAAGAGATCCTCTTTCGTGAAATCCGGCCAGAGCTTCGGCGTGACATACATCTCGGTGTAGGAAAGCTGCCAGAGGAGGAAATTCGACAACCGCATCTCGCCAGAGGTACGGATGAGCAAATCCGGATCGGGATAGTAGCGGGTGTAGAGATGCTTGCTGAACATCTCGACATCGATCATGGCGCTGTCGATGTGGCCTTCCTCCACCTGGCGCAAGAGGCTCTTGATCCCGTCGATAATCTCCAACCGCGCCCCGTAGCTGAGCGCGAGGATGAGCGTGAGGCCATTGTTTTTCGCCGTGGTCTCGATCGATTTGTGCAACTGCTTCTGACAGCTCGCCGGCAAATCGGTGAGACGCCCGATCGCTTGCAGTCGAACATTCTTCTCCAGCAACTCGGGCGTTTTCTCTTTGAGGAATTTCTCGAGCAGGTGCATCAACGCCATGACCTCCGCTTTCGGGCGCTGCCAGTTCTCCGCCGAGAAAGCGTAGAGCGTGAGGAATTCGATCTTCAGATCGCCACAGCCTTCCACGCATTCGCGCACCGCTTCCGCGCCGCGCTCGTGCCCTTTGATCCGCGGCAGGCCCCGCGTTTTCGCCCAGCGACCGTTGCCGTCCATGATGATGGCGACATGGCGGGGAATCGATGTCGCGGGCTTGGCCATGCGTTTACAGGATGATGGTCTGGGTGCGCGCCGGGCCCACGCTCACGATCGTTAACTTCGCACCGGCCAACTCCGCCAGCCGTCGCACATACGTCCGCGCGGCCGGAGGGAGATCGGAAAATTTCTTCGCGTCGTGGATCGGTTTGTTCCAACCCTTCATCTCTTCATAAATCGGCGTGCAACTCTCCAGCTGCGCTGCATCGGAAGGCGGCACGGCCAGCCGTTTCCCATTCAGCCGATATCCCACGCACACGCGAATCGGATCCACCCCATCGAGTCCATCGAGGTTCGTGATCGCGAGTTCGTCGATCCCGTTGATCATGGTCGCGTAGCGCGCCGCGACCGCATCGAACCATCCGCAACGACGTGGCCGCCCCGTGGTCGCGCCAAATTCCCGCCCCATCGCGTGCAGCATGTCGCCCAGGACCGCATCTTCCGTCGCCAGCGCGCCCTCGCCCACTCGCGTGGTGTAGGCTTTTACCACGCCCATCACCACATCCATCCGATGCGGCGGAACGCCCGAGCCTGTACACGCGCCGCCCGCGGTGGTGTTTGACGAAGTCACATACGGATAGGTGCCGTGATCGATATCGAGGAACGTCCCCTGCGCGCCTTCAAAAAGGATGCCTTTCCCGCGTTGCAACGCCTGGTGCAGCCAGACCACGGTATTCGTCACGAATGGCCGCAAGCGCTCGCCGGCCTCCAGATATTTTTCGTTGATGCGACGGAAGTTCAGCGGCTTCGCGCCATAGGTTTTTAGCACGCGATTGTTCTCGAGAATCTTGGCCCGCAGTTTTTCCGAGAACAATTTCGGCTGCATCAAGTCGCAGATTCGCAGTCCGGTCCGCGCAGCTTTGTCGCCGTACGCGGGTCCGATTCCTCTCTTCGTCGTCCCGATTTTCGCCCGGCCTTTCCGGATCTCGCGTTGCTCGTCGAGCACACGGTGATACGGCAGCACCAGATGCGCGCAGTCGCTGATGAGCAAATTTTTGCCCACCGCCACGTTCATCTTGAGCAAGCCGTCGATCTCAGCCACGAGGGCGATCGGATCGATTACGACGCCGTTGCCGATCACGCAGACCTTCCCGCGCCGCAGAATTCCGGAGGGAATCAGATGCAGCACGTACTTCGTTCCGCGATGGATCACGGTATGCCCGGCGTTGTTCCCGCCCTGGCTGCGCACGACCACATCCATCTTCGAGGTCAGGAAATCGATGATCTTGCCCTTGCCTTCGTCGCCCCATTGCGCGCCGATCAGGATTGTGTTCGCCATGAAAAAAAGAGGAGATGGACAGCAAATTGTCCCGACACATCCGGGGGCGGACGCATGCGGGACTTACCGGTTGATGATAGAAGAGAGCGAATCCGCCGCAAGAGGTTTCCGAAAATGTGCGGCGAGGGCGCAGACATGTCGTTTGGGACGGGCTATTTAAAGTTGATTCAGGAAAAAGTATTGCGGCCGCGCGAGCAACTTCGCTACGCTCCGCCCATGCGTACAATCCTCCTGGTCCTCCTCATCCTGCTCCTTCTCGGCGCCCTGCCGCTCTGGCCTTACAGCTCCAGCTGGGGCTACTTCCCCGGCGGCGGCCTTCTCCTGCTGATTATTCTCGTGCTGGTGTTGGTGAAAGCCTGACGGCCCCGCGCGCTCAACCGAGCCCGCGCGCGATCATCACCAGCAAAACGACTCCCGCCACGATGCGGTAAATCGCAAAGGGCACGAACCCTCGCGCCCGCACCCAACGCATGAACCAGGCGACCACAGCGAGGGCGACAATAAAGGAAACGACGAAACCGATTCCGAGCACGATCCAATTGTGCGCCGTCATCACAACGGGCGCCAACGCCTCGGTCGAGGTGTCGCGCGTCTGGGGTGCGATCGCTTTGAGCAGATCGTAACCGGTCGCCACCACCATCGTCGGCATCGAGAGGAAGAAGGAAAACTCGAGCGCCGCCGAACGCGATAACCCCGCCACTTGCCCAGCCGCGATCGTGGACATCGAACGCGACGTGCCCGGAAACACCGCGGAAAGAATCTGCGCCGCGCCGATCCAGACCGCGCGCGCCACATTCATCCCCTCCAGTCGCTCCACCGTCGGCCGCGACACATCACGTCCACCACCCACATGACCACGCCGCCGATGATGAGCGACCACGCCATCACGCCAAGATTCTCCAGATTCAACCCGATCTGCTTTTTCAAGAGGTAAGCCGGAACCGCCGTCACCACGAAAGCGATCATCGTCAGCCCGAGCGGATGGGTGAAGACGTTGCGATCGCCGTCCGCGCCGCGCGGGAACGTGGAAACGAACTCCAGGATCCGTCGCCAAAAATACACCGGCAACGAAAGGATTGCGCCCAATTGAATCACCACCGTGTACATCTTCCAGAAGCTGTCCTGGAGATCGACGTGCAACAGCGCCTCCGCGATGCGCAGATGCGCCGTCGAGCTCACTGGCAAAAACTCGGTCACCCCCTCGATGATCCCGAGCAAAACTGAAATCAGATAGTCGTTCATGGGTTGAAGAATGCGCGCCACATTAGAAGCCGCGTTTTAAAGCGCAAGCCTCCCGCCGCCACGAAAAACTGACGACAGCACCGTCGCTCTCATTACATTCCGCCCCGGGCCTCGGGACCTCGCAATCATGTATGACTTCCTCATCGTCGGCGCCGGCTACGCGGGCAGTGTGCTCGCGGAACGGCTGGCGCGTGATGCCGGCAAGAAAGTGCTGCTCTGCGACGTCCGCCCGCACATCGCCGGCAACGCCTACGATCATCCCGACGCCGCCGGCGTCCTCGTCCACAAGTACGGCCCCCACATCTTCCACACGAACTCGCGCGAGATTTTCGAATACCTCTCGCAGTTCACCGAATGGCGTCCCTACGAGCATCGCGTGCGCGCCTCGATCGACGGCACGCTCTATCCCATCCCGATCAATCTCGACACCATCAACCGCCTCTACGGCCTCAACCTTGATTCCGCCGGCCTCGAGCAATTCTTTGCCTCGGTGCGCGAACCCGTGGCCGAAATTAAGACTTCCGAGGACGTCGTCGTCAGCACCGTTGGCCGCGAACTCTACGAAAAATTTTTCCGCGGCTACACCCGCAAACAATGGGGCCTCGATCCCTCCGAGTTGAGTTCGCAGGTCACCGCGCGCATTCCCGTGCGCACCAATCGCGACGACCGCTACTTCACCGACGCCCACCAACAGATGCCGCTCCACGGTTTCACGAAGATGTTCGAGAAGATGCTCGACCACGAAAACATCACCATCCAGCTCGGCACCGACTACCGCGAGATCAAGGACTCCGTCCCGTGGCGCGAAATGATTTACACCGGACCGATCGACGAGTTTTTCGACTTCCGCTTCGGCCGGCTGCCCTATCGCTCGCTCGAGTTCCGCCACGAGACCCACGACCGCGAAGTCTTCCAGGATGCGCCGGTGGTGAACTATCCCGACGAAAAAATCCCGCACACCCGCGTCACCGAGTTCAAATATCTCACCGGCCAAAAACACGACAAGACGAGTGTCGTCTACGAATATCCACAAGCGGAAGGCGATCCATATTATCCCATCCCGCGTCCGCAAAACGCCGAGCTCAACGCCAGGTATCAGGCGCTCGTGAACGACACGCCCGGCCTTTATTTCGTCGGCCGACTCGCTTCCTACAAATATTACAACATGGACCAGGTCGTGGGCGCGGCCCTTGCCCTCTACTCGCGCATCACGAAACAACCGAGCGGCCTGAAACGCCGGTCGCAGTAGTTACCCGATCGCCGCCAGCTCCGCGTCTACCATTTCGCGCACCAGGTCGCCCACCGAAATCTGCGCCCGCCAGCCCAGCGTCTGCGCGATCTTCTCCGGCGAGCCCACCAGATGCACCGGCTCCGCCGGACGATCGAATGCCGGATCGTGTTTCACATATTTTCCCGGCTCGAGATTCACCGTCGCAAACGCCGCTTCGACAAAATCGCGCACCGAATGCGTTTTCCCTGTCGCGACGATGTAATCGTCCGGCGTTTCGTGCTGCATCATGCGCCACATTGCTTCCACGTACTCGCGCGCGTGTCCCCAATCGCGCCGATGCTCCAGACTCCCCAACGCCAGCTCCTGATCGAGCCCGCGCGCGATCCGCGCCACCGCCCGCGTGATCTTGCGCGTGACAAAATTCTCCCCGCGCCGCGGCGACTCGTGATTGTAAAGAATGCCGTTGCAGACAAACAGACCGTAGGAATCGCGATACACGCGCGCCAACTGCGTCGCGAACGCCTTCGCGCAGCCGTACGGATTCGCCGGCCGAAATGGTGTTCGCTCCGTCTGCGGTTCCTCCTCCGCCTTCCCGAAAACTTCCGAACTCGAAGCGTGATAAAAACGCACCGGCTGCTTTTGGTCGCGACAAATTTCGAGCAACCGCAACGTCGCCATGCCCACTTCCTCGCAGGTCGATTCCGGAATCTCAAAACTCAGCCCGACGTGACTCTGCCCCGCCAGATGATAGACCTCCGCCGGTTGCACTTCCGCGAAAATGCGCCGCAGCGTCGTCCCATCGCTCAAGTCGCCGTAGTGCAAAAACAGACTCCGCTCCGCAATCTCCGGGTTCGAACGCAAATGCTCGATGCGCGAGCGCAGCAAATTACTCGTTCGCCGCACCACCCCGTGCACCGTGTAACCTTTTGCCAGCAACAACTCCGTCAGATACGACCCATCCTGTCCCGTGATGCCGGTGATGAGCGCGACGCGATTCTCCGAGGCAGCCATAAACGCCCGCTATTCTTCCGCCCCGCGTCGCGAGCGCAAGGCGAATCGCCCGCCGCCTGCGCACCCGCCTTGCGCCCGACCCACGCCCTTGTTACAAGCAGCGCATACCCATGCCCATTCGCATCCTCGTTACCGGCGGCACCTTCGACAAAGACTACGACGAGTTAAACGGTCGCCTTTTTTTCAAGGACACACACATCGCCGAGATGCTGCGGCTCGGACGCTCCCGCATCGACGTCAGCATCCGCACCGTCATGATGGTCGACAGCCTGGAAATGACCGACGCCGACCGCGCGCTCATCGTGCAAAATTGCGCCCAGTGTGACGAAGCGACACATCGTCATCACCCACGGCACCGACACCATGACCGACACCGCCGCCGCCCTCGCGCGCGAAATTACCGGCAAGACCGTCGTCCTCACCGGCGCCATGATTCCCTACGCCTTCGGCAGCTCCGATGGCCTCTTCAATCTCGGCAGCGCCCTCTCCTTCGTGCAGGTCCTCCCCGCCGGCATCTACGTCGCCATGAATGGCAAATGTTTCCCGTGGGATCGCGTCCGGAAAAATCGCGAACGCGGCGAGTTCGAGGAAGTCTCCGCCGCCTGACCTGTGAAACTCGCCGACGTTCCGCGCGGTTCTGCATGCGTTTTGAACGCTGCTCCGACAGTCTGATTGACCGGTTCGCACCGCGAAACTATCCTGAGTTCAGGATGGACGCGTCTCGACTGGAAGACCTCATCGGCAAGAATCAGCCGCTGCGGATCGAGACCGCCTCTGGGCGAGTGTTCGACGTGCGCCACCGGGATTTCCTGAGCTTCTCGCCCAAGAAAACCTCACTCCTCATCTGGTATGAAGAGAACGGCGAAGAGCATTTCGCGTTGGTTCCGTTGCTGACTGTCACCGCCGCGATGGCGAAAGCGTAAAGACCTTTCGCGAGTTCACGGCTTCCGCGCTACCACGACGAATTGCTTCCCGAGGAAGCGCCAGGCAAAAGGCAGCTTAAGGTAGAGCCGGAGAAAAATGCCGGGATACTCCCGCTGCTTCACCATCGTGTAGGGAAGGAAACGCGCCTCGCTGCGCACGATCTCGAACCCGCGATTCGTCAGCGCTTCCGCCAGCGACGCCTCCGTCAGCGGCAGGTAGTGATCCCAAAAATCCCAATACGCTCCCGGCAGATAACGAATGTTCGGTCCCAGCGCGATCAGGCGCCCGCCCGGCGCGAGCGCACGCGACGCTTCATCCAGGGTGCGTCCGAGCGCTTCCTTGTCCGGCAGATGCTCAAAGAAATTGCTCGTGAAAACGACATGGAGCGAAGCCGCCTCCACCTGCCAGCGCGTCGCGCAATCCTGCTCGAGGAATTGCACCTCGCTCGCGAGATGCTTCGGCGCGTCCGGATTCAAATCCATCGCCAGCTTCCGTCCGCAGCGCACCTCGTTGATGAATTCCCCATAGCCGCACCCGAGATCGAGCACCGCATCATTCGGTGCCACGTATCGCTGGAAAAACTCCGGCACCAAAATCTGCCAGACGCGCTTGCGATACGCCGCCGTCTTCGCGAAACGCGCCTCGTAGATGCGCTGCAAATCCGCGCTGCTGTGGGCACTCATGTTTTGCGGTAATCCCCCCGGCTAAAATATTTCTCCAGCCACACGTAAAGGCAGATGAACAAATAACGGCTGCCCATCTCCGACAGCTTCAACTTCGCCGAACCATGCCGCCGATTTCGCCACGTGATCGGGATTACCGTCCACGAATACCCGCGCACGATCGCCTTCAACGGCAGCTCCACCGTGATGTTAAAATGCGGCGCCAGCAGCGGCCGGCAGCCATCGATCGTCGTCCGCCGATACGCTTTGAAGGCGTTGGTGGTGTCGTTCAGCTTGATGTGAAACAGCACCTTGAGAAACAAATTCGCCAACCGGTTCAGGAACAACTTCACCCGCGGATAATCGATCACTCCCCCGCCCTTCATGAACCGGCTGCCGAAGACGCACTCGTAGCCCT
Organism: uncultured Verrucomicrobiae bacterium; assembly: GCA_963769625.1. Classification (GTDB taxonomy): domain Bacteria; phylum Verrucomicrobiota; class Verrucomicrobiia; order Chthoniobacterales; family UBA10450; genus JACCTI01. The sequence goes on from CAVYMO010000003.1 coordinate 51,577, forward strand.
CGTTCAGCTTCTCCCAATAGCGCACCACGTCCCGGCAATCGTCCGATTCATCCGCCATCATGATCACGACCGCATCGCCGCGGCTGTGATCCAGCCCGCAGATGACCGCCCGCCCGAAGCCGTGGTCCGGCTCATTCTGCACCGGCCGCACCTCCGGGAATTTCCCCGCCAACTCCGTCAGGATGCCCCACGTCCCGTCCGTGCTCCCATCATCCACCACCACGATCTCGTGCGGCACATTCCGCAACGACAGCTCCACCCGCAGATGCTCCACCGTGGACGCGATGCACCCCTCCTCATCGCGCGCCGGGATCACCACTGAGAGCAGCGAGAGCGCTTCATTCGTCATCGCCGCGGTCATGGATTCGAAATCTCCAGCCAATCCGGATGCCGCTCCGCATGGAGCGCGATCTCCTCAAAAATATCGCGCATCGGTGTCGCCACCTTCCAGTCCCACTCCGCCGCCGCGCGCCCGGAGTCGAGCACCATCCAAGGCAAATCAAACGGGCGCGGCTGCGCGTCCGTTCCCACCTCCATCGGACCGAAACGCTCTGCACACCACGCACTGAGCTGCGCCAGCGAAATGCTGTTCGCCACTCCCCCGCTCACGTTGCAGACGCGAGGCCGCGCCGACTTTCCCGCCATCTGCTTTTGCAAGAGCGGCACCAAATCGTGCGGATGCAAACAATCCCGCACCTGCCGCCCGCGCCCGTCGAAGCCGACATATTTCAGCGCACCGTCGCGCAGCCACGAGTTAATCCAGAAACTAAAGATGCCCTGATCCGCGCGTCCGAACTGCCCCGCCCCCGCCAGCACGCCGCACCGATTGATCCAGACCGGAAAATCAAACGCCTCTCCATATTCCAGCGCCAACAGCTCCGAAGCCAGCTTCGTCGTCCCATAAAGCGACAACGGCGGCGTGGTCGAAAACTCCTCCGAAATCCCCGCCGCCGACAAACCGATCGGCGCGCCCGCGCTCAGATCCGGCCGAAACGCCTCGCCCTCGATCACCGTTTTCATCTCCGCCAGCGGCTTGATCGCATAAACCCGGCTCGTGCTGAGCAGAATAAATCCCGCACCATGCGCCTTGCAGTACTCGAGCAAGTTCACCGTCCCCCCGAGATTATGCTCCACCAGTTGCCGGCTGCTGGTTTTGCCATCCACCCCCGCCAGTACACTCGGATTGGCCGCGGCATCGATCACCCAATCCGCCGCCGGCAGCGCCTCCATGTCACCCGCATTGCGCAGATCCGCATACCGCACCGCGATCCCCGCCTCCGTCAGCCGCGCCCGATTCCGCTCACTCCCCGGCCGGATAAAATTATCGAACCCAAAAACCTCCGCCCCGTCCACGACCTCCCGCAGTCGCAGCGCCAGGGTGCTGCCGACAAAACCGCAAATGCCGCTGATAATTATTCGCATGCTCAAGAAACGCCAAGTAGTAGTCGGCGGGAGTGAAACATGTCGAGCACTGGAACCCGATTGCGAAGCAAAATAAACGCGGGCCGTTAATCCTGCCTAGCATTGTCCGAGTCCCGCCATTCCGCCTGCCCTTACCTTCATGAGCCTGAAACTCTCGCCGCCTTCCTGTTTGCTGTGCAGGGGTGCCAGCATTGAAACTGTAGCGGTATTGGCAGAGAGCGATCTGCGGCTTCTGTGGCGGACATTGGGGCACGAGTTCTCGGCAGAGGCTTGGGCATCGTTGCCGCCAGAGTTGCCAATCCACTTCTACCGCTGTCGGCATTGCGAGTTCGAGTTTTTCGACCCCACGTTATGCGGAAGCGCTGCTTTTTATGAAGAGCTTGAGAATGCACAATATTACTCTCCTGACCGACCCGAGTTCTTGAGGGCTGTACAACTCGCCAAAAACCACGACTTGAAACTAGTGCTCGATATTGGATGCGGGAGCGGAGCGTTTCTGGACCTTGCTCACCAGACCGGTTTGAAAACTTTTGGACTTGAGCTGAACGCAGCGGCGGCGCGCAAAGCGCAAGCGAAAGGGCACAAAATCTTCCTGTCGCCGCTTCCTGATCTCAATCCTGAGCTAATGGAGTGCCCCTTTGATCTGATCACGCTCTTTCAGGTATTGGAGCACGTCGCTGAGCCGGTCGATCTTGTGAAACAAGCCGCACGCTTGTTGCAACCGGGCGGCTTTTTGGTGGTAGCAGTTCCTTCCGCGCACGGCATCCTCCGCGTTTCTTCACTCGATCCTCATCAATGGCCTCCCCATCATGTGAGCCGATGGCGAAGGCAGAATTTCCCTCAGCTGGCGCAACTAACGGGTCTTGTCTTCTGCGAAAGTCACTCTGATCTCTTGCTGGGCAAAGCGATACAAGATAATTTCGCGCTGCAATCCCGCCTGACAATAGCCTTGCACCGTCGGAGGTCTTTGCTCGGTCTATTGCCGCTAGAGCCCATGTCGTTCCTCTATCGCAAAATGGGGCTAAAATACGTCTTCCCCCGGTGGGGGCATAGCATTTACGCGGTTTTTCAATCTGTGTCTCGCTGATGGCTCGCGTCCGGCAGTTCGCGCAGAATGTGGGATCATCCTATGGGGCTCTCGCGGTCACGGTTGTTTATACGCTGATATCCGTTCCCCTTGCGCTCAATTTCCTTTCGAAGGAAGCGTTTGGACTCTGGGCTTTGCTCGCCCAAGTCACCGCTTATCTGCTGTTGATTGACCTCGGCCTGACTGCCTCCGCGACTCGACTGCTGATCGACTATAAGGATGAGCGCGCGAGCGGTGCCTACGGCAGCATGGTGAAGACATCCTTCCTGGTCGCGTTGGTGCAGGGGTGCTTGATTCTGGGGGCCGGCTTTTTTCTCGCGCCATTCTGTTCTCGTCTGGTGGGACTTTCCCCTGAGTTCTCGTCGATCTTCGTAGAACTTCTGCGCTGGCTGGCAGCCATCACAGCGTTTGGTTTCGTGACGCGTCCGTTTGGGCAAATGCTCGGTGCGTACCAACGGCTCGACCTCATCAATTATGGGCACATTGTCCAATCGATCGTAGGGCTGGTGTGTGTCTGGCTGTTCCTCCGCAGTGGCTACGGACTTTCCAGCTTTGTCTTCGCGAGCGCGATCAGTCTGCTGGTCAATGCGGTTTATCTTTTCGTCGGTTGTCTCCTCCTGCGCTTGATTCCTTGGCAAGACAAGGCGGCACCCTCGTGGGGTCGATTTAAGGAAATTTTCGGGTTCGGAAAAGACTTGTTTCTCGTCAGCCTCGGAGCCCAGTTGATCATGGCCAGTCAGGTCGTCATCGTCACTCGCTCGCTAGGATTGGAGGCGGCGGCGGTTTGGGCCGTGGGCATTCGCATGTTTACGCTGCTTTGTCAGATCATCTGGCGCGTTTCCGATTCGGCCAGCGCTACCTTTGCTGAGATGATAAGTCGAGGCGAACAGGAACGGCTAAAGCGCCGCTATCAGGAAATCGTGATGGTTTCAGCGTCGCTGGCTGGAGCAGGCGCGGTAATTTTTGCGGCCTCCAACAGCGCATTCATTACGCTCTGGACCTCGGGGAAAATTACTTGGCACCCGTTGAACGATGTGCTGTTGGGCATTTGGTCGATCCTCCTGGCGCTTATTCATTGCCATTGCGGTTTCGTCCTTTTGACCAAGAAAGTCGGATTCATGCGATGGGTTTATTTTGCCGAAGGGCTGGTTTTCGTGATTCTGTCGCTCGTTTTTCTCCGGGAGGGCGAAATACCTCTTATGATCGGCATCTCGATTTTTTCAGGTTTCGCGCTGAGCGGTTCCTACGGCGTCTATCGGGTGATGCGATACTTCTCTTTACCGCTGCGAGATGTCGTGATCGGCTGGCTGGCCCCCATGGGAAGGGTCCTGGTTTGGATCGTTCCGGCGGCGTTACTGCTTTATTTTGGTTTGCGGTGGGCATCGCCGGTGGTGCGCTTCGCGTTAACGCTGGGAGTCTTAAGTTTGTGGTCGGCTTGGGTTGTAGGCCATTGCGGGTTGCCCGAAACGGTCCGGCGCGAGATTCTTGAGCGAGCGCCGCGTTACGCACGACCCATCATGCAGCGTTTGTTTGCTGGGCGCTAGAATTGTGGCTACCAGGACTCCTCTCCATCCTCTCGCTGAGTATCCGATTCCCGTCGGAATCCGGCGTCCTGCCTGTTCACGAGCAAGCAATGACCGCGCTTATCTGGTTGCTGTTTTTCTGGAGGCGTCGCTAGCGCAATGCGCGCCTTACGTGAGAGGCGAGCTGCTCGACGTGGGCTGCGGGAACAGGCCGTATGAAAACACGTTCTTCTCGCGGGCGGAGAGCTACGTCGGTGCTGACTATCTGACCGATCGTTCCAAACCAGATGTGGTTTGTTCGGCTCAAGACCTCACGTTTGAAAATGCGTCGTTCGACACTGTTGTGAGCACCGAGGTCCTTGAACATGTTCCTGATCCCCGCCGAGCTTTGCAAGAGATGAACCGTGTGCTGAAAGCAGACGGGCATTTGATATTCAGTGTTCCGATGCACTGGCCGCGACATGAAGCCCCCTACGATTTTTGGCGGTTCACATACGACGGCATTTTGCATCTGCTCGACGAAAGTGATCTCGAACTCGTCCGGCTGTTCAATCGTGGCCGCGCTTACGCGTTTCTCGGCCAGGTCGTGCAGCATATCCAGCCGGTTCCTTACCGGTGGTTCTCGTGTCTGGTGAACCGCTTTTTCCTTTGGTGCGATCTGCACTTCCGGCACGACGCCGTCACGTTAGGTTGGACAGTGGTGGCGCGGCCTAAAGCCGCCGCCACAAACGGCGGAGACACCGCATCGGGGAAGTGAAAACGGAGATCTCCAACGCTTGGCAAGCGGCGCCTGCACATCGAAGTGCGACGGCCAGCTGGAGCCGTCGGGTTTTGCTTTCCGACCATGGAAAACCTGCAACCACCGATCCACCATGGCTTCGACCGAATAGCTCCCGCGCACCGCCTGAGCTGCCTTCGAAGCCATGGCGGCGAGTCGCTGCGGATCTTGCGCGAGCGCGATGATCGCCTCGGCATATCCCCCAGTCCGTTCTGGTGGGACCGTACTATCGCCACCTCCTCATTCACAACCTCCGAAACGCCGCTTTCCAAATCTGAAACCACCGGGACCACGCCATGAGCCATCGCTTCGAGTAAACCTAGGGGGTAATCCTTCGGCATCAGAGGCGAGGAGGAAAATATCATGATCCAGAAGGACGCCCGGCACGTCTCGATACGACACAGCGCCCAATAAACGCACTCTCACGTTCCGGTCCGTGCGCGTCCAGATTCTCCCGCAGCCATCCCCTTCCGGGCCATCGCCGGCTACGGTCCACTCAAATGCAACGCCGGAGGCCTCCAACTCGCGCAGAATTTGAGGAAACAAATGCACCTGCTTTTGCGCGCGGGAGAGTCGCCCCAGATAGAGGATGCGAATGGCCTCACCGGCCGCGGTTTGGCGCGGCGCGCGCACGGGCACTTCGGACGGAACCTCCACGCCATTTGCCAAATGATAGACCGAGAGGGCTCCAAATTGCGCGTGCGTTCGCAATCTTGTTTCAATTTCCCGGGACACTCCTGCGATTCCATCCAGAACGGAAACTGTACGGAACGAACGGCGGGTAATTCTCGGGAAAATCGGATTGGATCATGCCAAGCCGCAGAACATCCGGCGGCACGTAACGCAGTATCTCAAAACTTGACGGCCCGAGGCAGGCAGCGACCACATCGGGTTGGAACTCGCGTAGAAAACGGGCGCCGAAGCGACTCGATCCTCGAAAATGTGCCTCCGTTCGTCCTCAACCAACAGGGAAATTCCCCGGGCTCGAAAATCTTCCGCGTAAGGGTTGTCCCCCTCCAGGCTGACGACTGCGACCGCGATTTTACGGCGGAGAAATTCGCTCCCGAAAGGTCGCAGAAGGAAAGGACTCGACCCGCCCGAGTGGAATTCCCCCTGACACCAGCGCGATCCGCGGTGGTTCAATCGACATGCTCAGGAATTCCGGCCACCGCGCAGCGCCTTCGGATTTACGAAAAGCATATCGCACCATCGCACGCCCTGATGGTCGTTTCGAGTCTGGCCATATGCATCGACCCACTCAAACCCGAGCGCACGCAGGCTTGAGAAGAGATGGGGAAATTCAAGTCTGCTCGCATAATGCGATTCGAATGTCGCTTCGGCATAGACCGAAGCTACGCGGTTTTCCGCAAATAGTTCGTGTCCTCCGCGCAGCACTGCGGCCTCAAACCCCTGTACGTCTAGCTTGAGGAGGTCTATCGATTCAATGTGCATTTTCTGACAGAAGACATCGAGCGTGGTCACGTTTACCTGCGCTCGTGCCACATTCTCCATCAGCGGCCGCGTTTCTGGGCGGATATTCTCGACCAAGGCCGGCAGAAGCGAATTGGTCGCGCTAAATTGATTAACGAACAACGTTTTTTCCTCCAATCGATCTCCAAGGGCACTCTCTATAGGTTTGATCCGATTACATCCCGACACGTTTTGCCGCTAAATCTGGTACGTCGCCGGCGAGGGTTCGAAGCTGTATATCGTGGCGTCCGGGAATTGGTCGGCATAATCAATCGCGCTCTCGCCCGTGTGTGCGCCGACGTCGAAAATGACGCTCAGTGACCGCCGCCCGAAAAGCCGCTGGATGTCGGAACACGGATCGAGCCCGATGTGCGACGTCTTTCGAATGTCGTAACCCAAGGTCAGAAAAAATTTTCGAAGCAATGATTTTGGAGATTTCATTCGTTGCGGATTAGACCGGTAAGATTAATTACGAATTTTCTAAATGAGTGTACGTCGGCGCAAACACTTCTCATGATGGCGCCTTCAGGAAAAGGCGATAGGTTCCGCGCGTGCGCGCCGAGGATTGTTTATTTCGATTTTCGCGATTTTGAAGGCGATAACGCAGCAGGACGGTTCGACGCGAAAGCGCCGAGAAGGCAGGATCCTCTGCCTCAGCAATGTGTTGACCATCATTACGCATCGTTGCGCAAGGAACAACATGAAGGGTGTTTGTCGGCACCAAAAAGAAGAGACCTCTTTCACTGTTTGAGCGTGGCCACCAACCGAGAGCTCTTGGTGCTCTCCGCTCCCCCGAAAGCCCTGGAAGGCGAACGGGTCGTTGGCTGGGCAGCGTGACCACGCAATTCGCCGAGCACCGCCAGCTCGTCTCGTCAAATCTTGATCTTCCGAAGCTCCGTGTTCCCTCGTCGTGGATCCTTTACGCCTTTCACGTTCTGCGCCACTCCCGCTCTGGTGACGTGGTGATAATCGATAATTTCGAATTCCTTATGTTGTTGCTTCTCATGCGGCGAGGCTTGCCCGACGACTCTTACGTTCGTCCTCGATTTTGAGGACGGAGCATGTGATTGCGATGGCTGGGATCGACTGCTGAGTGGGATTGCAGAAGCCTTTGGGAAGCCCCTTTTAGGCGGCGCCTTACTAGCAAGCCCTTCACTGCGGGAACGCCTGCCGAAAACGCTACCAACGTTGCTCGTTCCCGGTTTCTTTCGACCCGGCGAGACTTTCGACCGCGCGCCCGCTTCTGGCCCGTTTCGATTCATTTATGCCGGGTCGTTGGATTCAACCCGCGGCGTCGATTTGCTGCTTGAGGCCCTGAGTTTCATGCCGCTGCATGGGTGGGAATTGCACATTACAGGCGAAGGCCCGTTAAGACCACGAGTAGACGAAGTCGCCAGTGCCTCACGGTGGTCAAAGAACGTCGTTTTCCACGGGGTTCTCCCGACGAAAGAGTTCGATGACCTGTTGTCTTCCTGCCACGTGGCACTCAATTGCCAACGACAATCCGACCCCATCTAACGGTTACGTTGCCCTCCAAAACGTTCACCTATTTGTCTGCTGGGCTTCACGTCGTGAGCATACCGCCGGCGCAACGCGTGAGGTGCTCGGCGAGAGCTGTGCGGACTATTCTGAGGAAACACCTTCTGCACTGGGTGCACTGATGGCTAAATGTGTGCAGGCGGGGCCACCCCCGAGATCGAGCGAGGCTTTGACGGCTCTGGAGCAACGTTTTTCCCTGTCCGGAACGACGGTGCGGCTACAAACCTTCTTCAGAGAGATTCGAGGGTTATGAAGACCAAACCGATGGTGTGGCTCGCCACCTGCGGTGGATGGTATTGGCCAAACCGCCCGTGCTTTCTGGACCCGTGGAGCACGGGCTGAAAATTGGCTGTCTGCAAAGAACGAAACCAAGATTGCGCCAGAGAAATTCAGACGCTGCTGGCCGTTTCACATCCTCATGAAACCATTTTTTCATGGGGCTCCGCAGATATGGACCGAACGCGCGTTTTACGCGTTTTTCCCTGTCTGGCAAAACTGGGTTCGCGCGCAAAGCGCACCTGAATGCTCTGTCGCCCAGGCAATCATGGGCTACGCCTCGGAGGTTTTCACTGCCGCAGAGAGACAAGGGGCCTTCAAAGTGCTGGACTGCCAAAACAGTCATCCCACGAGTTATCTTGGGTATTGGCAACGAGAGTGTGACGTTTGGTGCCCTGGTCACCGCGTTCCCATTCCACGTTGGATGTTCGCGCGCATGAATCGCGAATTGGAACGGGCCGATCTAGTTCTGTGTCCGTCAGATTTTGTTCGCGACACGATGGTTACCAACGGCATTCCGCCGGAGAAGTGCTTCGTCAATCCGTTCGGAGTCGACACATCGGTTTTTCGACCGCGGACGAGCGTGCCCGAAACGCCCCGTTTCGTCTGCGTCGGTACAATTTGTTTGCGCAAAGGGCATCAGTACCTTTTTCGCGCGTTTGAACAGGTGAAGGCGGTATTCCCATCCGCTGAATTGATCTGTGTTGGCGACTATAAAGTTGACTTCGCTCGGGAGCGGCCCCGCTGGGAAGGGACGTTCCAGCACATTAGGCATCTGCGCCATCAAGAGCTAGCCACCCTCCTTACGACGTGTTCGGCGTTTGTTCTCGCTTCCGTCGAGGAAGGGTTCGCGCGCGTTATCCCAGAGGCCATGGGAGCTGGCCTGCCGGTTATTGCAACGTACGAAAGCGGCGCAGGAACAGAGGTAAGATCAAACAGAGAAGGAATCATCATTCCTGCGCGGAATCCCGCCGCCCTCGCTGCCGCGATGCTCCATCTGGCTTCTGATCGGTTGGCCAACGGGGAGATGGGCGCGGCCGCTGAACGTCGCGTCCACCAAGGAAATTCCTGGCAAGATTATGGTGATCGGCTGCTCACTGAATATCAACGCCGTCTGGAATCCCGCTGATGCGTGTCGCGATGCTAACGACCGACAACCGGGAGCACCACCGAAAGTATGGCCTCCCTGTCCCATACTTTGGACCCGCCATAGAATCCGTGCTTCAAGGACTCGGAAAGATGCAAGACCTTGAGGTTCACGTGGTCGCATGTACGCAACAACCAATGCCCTCTCCGCCCAAGCTGGCGTCTAACATTTCGTTTCACCTCCTTCACGTACCGAAAATCGGTTGGATGCGAACGGGATATCAAGGTTGCGTCCGCGCAGTCCGCACCAAGCTTCGCCAAATCGGTCCTGACCTCGTCCATGGTGAGGGCACGGAACGCGAATGCGCTCTTGCTGCTGCCTTCTCCGGCTTTCCCAACCTCGTCACCATTCACGGCAATATGCGCGAGGTTGCGAAGGCGATGAATTCGCGACCCGCCAGTTTTCTATGGTTCGCGGCGCGTCTAGAGTCGTTGGCCCTCGCGCGTACCGATGGAGTGCTGTGCAATTCCGCATACACCGAAGCAGTCGTCCGCAGCCGCGCTTCACGAACGTGGCGGGTGGCCAACGCTTTAAGGCGTGAATTCTTTGACGCCCCGCTCCCCGCGGCCCAATTTCCTTCAGGAAATCGAAAGCCCCTTTTGTTAAACGTTGGCTCGGTTGATTGCCGCAAAAGGCAGCTCGTGGCGCTCAAGGTGGCACGACAATTACATGACGCGGGCTACCGCTTTGAACTCCTTTTTGTGGGACCGTCTAATCCCGACGATGCGTATGCTGGGCGTTTTTTGGCTGAGGTCGCGGATGCCGAACGCGAAGGTTTTGCGCGGTATGTTGGCGTTCAGACACTCTCGGACTTGATCAATCTAATGGATCAATCCGAAGCGTTGATACACATCCCATCGGAGGAAGCATTTGGTTTGGTAGTGGCGGAAGCACTGGCACGGAACCTCAAATTTTTCGGAAGCGACATTGGAGGCATCCCTGACATCGCTCGCGGAGTTGAAGAGGCTGAATTATTTGCGCCCGAGGATGAAACAGGTCTCAAATCCGCAGTCGCTCGCTGGCTGTCGGCATCCTGCCCTCGCCCCCAGACGGCCGCGTTAACCATACTGGAGCGCTATCATCCGGATGTGATCGCTAGGCGGCATGCAGAAATTTATCAAGAATTGCTCGACGCCCGCTGAAGTGCTCCTGTCTCCCGCATCCATGTCTTCTGTCGAGATCGCCGGCCAGCTCAATTTCGCCGAACGCCGCATTCTACAGGACGCAATTCTGTGCGGCGAAAAGAAGCGGGAGGTCGTGCTCGAAGTCGGCACCTGGCTTGGTGGCGGGAGCACGCTTCATTTACTGCGCGCCCTGGAGCAAAACGGCACGGGACATCTGTGGGGAATCGAGGCCGATCGATCCATCTACGAACAGATGTTGGAAAATATCCGCGCGGCGGCGCCGGAAGCGTTGCATCGGTTCACTCCGCTCTTTGGGCTTTCGCACGAGGTTATCCCGCGATGGCTGGAGGAGCTCGGCCCGGACGGGTCGGTGGATGTGGCCTTTCTCGATGGGGGCGATAATCCGATGGAACAAATCACGGAGTTCCAATTGCTCGACCCACGCGTTCCGATCGGCGGCCGCCTCTTGGCGCACGACGCCAAGCTGCGAAAAGGGAAGTGGCTGCGTCCGTATTGGAGTTTGCTCGATCACTGGAGAGTGGAACTTCACGACGTGAGCGACGAAGGACTCTTGAGCGGAGTAAAAATTGCCGCGTATCCGTCTCCGACGAGTGCCCGCGCGGCGGCGCGTCAACTGCGCAAGCTCCGCCGCGAGCCGGTCGAACTGATCGGTCGTCTCCTGCCCAGCAAAGCTTGCGACGTGGTCATTTCCCTGCTGCCGCGAAGTATCCGTCTTCGGGTGCACGCAAGGCCGCTAAGCTCAGCGCCCTTTCCGCCAGCGCGCGCACGGCGCGCGCGATTCGGCGCAGCCCGCGTTGCGGACGCTTCGAAGGCCGCGAAATCGTAAGTCTGAGCCAGTCGCTCCAAGTCTGCGCTGGTGGGAACGCCTCCAATTTCCTGCGATCCATCGCGCAGCCAGCGCAGCTCCCGAAAGGCCACCCGCTCCGGGTAATGATTTTTCGTGTAGCAACCGAGCATTTCGTATTCGCTGAAGAGATTGGTACTCGTGCCCTGAAGATGGCGCATGATCTTCCAAGCCCACGAGTCTGTGCCCGCGCAGATCGCTTTCGATACGAGCCAGCATCTCTCGCAGGATGGATTTCTGCACGAGCATGTGCTGCGAGATGAACGAGAATTCGCGGTTCGGTTCCTCGCCCAGAAGCCGGCGATAGTTTTCGAAATACGGCGCATGCTCCTCTTCCGCTTTCGTCAGGAGCATTCGACCATCCGCATCGAAAAATTCCAAAGGCCGCAGCGGAACAGTGTCCGCATCCCAGATCAGATAATAATCGTCCGCTTCTTCCTGAAAGCAGAACGCGTATTTGAGAAGCTGTTGAAAATACCAGCCGGCGCCCTTCGGAAAGCCCGGCAGAGACAGTTCTCGCAGCTGCGCCAAGGTCATTCCCGGGATGATTGCATCTTCATCGTGCAATTCGACGTCATTGCCGAGAATATCTTGTAATTTCGAAAAATTCGCTCGGGCCGTCATCACGTGCAGTTTCTTGAAGGGGACGAAGCGCTGCAGTGCTGCATGGGCCAGACGCAAAATCGGGAAATCCGCCGCGCGGCACGCGGTCACAATTTCAAGGGGGCGCCCCGGCATCAATTCGTTCTCGATCACGACACAGGTGGTAAAAGCCACTCGACATAATCGCCAGGTCGTAGAGTCTCAACGTCGCGGGCAATGGCCGGCGCGTGCTCTCGCAGAAGGAGCCAGTTTGCCACTGGGAGGACCAGGATGGCGAGTCGGCGCCCGGTGAGATTCTGCTGATGTCGAAGACTCTGATCCGTCGTGACCAGCAAATCGAAGACCGCTTCCGCGGCGCGCAACAGCTCGCCATTGGCGAGATTCTCCCATCCCATTTCCGCGGCCAGCGACACCTGATGCGCGGCCAGCGCTCGCCGCAGCGGAGCCGGTGTGCCTTGGTCGAAAAGAATCTTCACCCCTGCGCAACTCAAGCGACGGCGAGGCTCCGCTCCGCGAAGGCGAGCACAGCCAGCACCTGTTCGCGCTCCACGCCGGGGAACCACTCCACAAATTGATCCACCGTCGCGCCGCCCTCCAGATTCTCGAAAAGGGCGGAAACGGGCAGTCGTGTTCCCTTGAATACCCACGCGCCGCTCACCTTGCCCGGAATGCGTTCTACGGCGGAACATTGGTTCCAGTCGAGCATGCGGGAGACTAGTCGAGAAAAGCCTGCTCGCAATGGGACCGGACATGAGCTGGTTTTTTGCCATCAGTTTTCGCGCGGAAGCAAACGAGTCGCGGATTCTCGCACGCGCACTTCACTTCGTCGTGAGCAAGGCGCGCAGACCTTCGGTCAGCGAACGGCGCTGAGCCAATCCCAGAGCCTGACTGGCGACCGTGATGTCAGGTTGCGAGTGAGGAATGTCGCCCGCCCGCGCTCGGCTCGAAGCGAATCTCCGGCGCTTTTCCTCCTACGATCGAATGCAGCGCTTCGATCAAATCCAGAAGCGAACTGCGCATGCCGCTGCCCACATTGAAGGTCAAGGTCGCGCCAGGTTGCATCGGCAGAGCCAGAGCACCGCAGATCGCGTCTCACCACGTCGGCGACAAAGACAAAATCGCGCGTCTGGCTGCCGTCGCCGTAGATCGTCAGCGGCTCACCGCGTTTGATCGCGTCGGCGAAAATTGAGATCACGCCGGAGTAGGCGGAATCGGGGCGTTGCCGTGGCCCGTAAACGTTGAAGAAACGAAGCGCGACGCCGCAGAACCCGAGCTGCCGGGCAAAGAGTTCCATGTACTGCTCGCTCGCGCGCTTCTGCATTCCGTAGGGAGAAAGAGGGGCGCAAGGCGCAGATTCCGGAATGGGCAGCGTCACGGGCAGTCCGTAAACGGCGGCGGAACTCGCGAAGACGAATCTTGGATTCCCCAGGCGCGGCAGCGCGTCGAGCAAGGCCAGCGTCGCGCTCAGGTTGCGATCGTGCGCTTCCATTGGCTTCTCCCAGGAGGCGGAAACCGAAGGCAGACCCGCGAGATGCACCACGGCGTCGAAGCCGTTTCCTTCCAGTTCTGGCGGGAGCGTCCGACCGAGGCGAAACTCCAGCACGGTGAGTCGGTCGGAAATCGGCAGGTTGCTTTTCGAGCCGGTCGAAAAGTCATCCAACACCGTGACGCGATCGCCGCGAGCAATCAGCGCGTCGACCAGGTGGGACCCGATAAATCCAGCGCCACCGGTAACGAGCACGTGCATTGATGCGCACTGTAAACATGGAGCTCGCCGGTTTCCCTAATTTTTTGCATTCGACTCTGTAGCGGCGTCTCTGTGAGCGCCGTGCGTGCGAATTCGGCTGTCGCAGACCGCCGCTACAGGACCCGCGCCACTTCCCAAAGGAAAAAATCCATCTTTGCGCTAAGCTTCCGGCCACGTGGAAAACCCCGCCGTCGCCAATCAGATCAAGATCATCTTCGTCGGCGCGATTTCGCTGCTGCTGGCCATCGTCATCGGCTACATGATCGGGACCGAGGATTATGTGATCTGCTTCTTGCCACGGTCGTCACGGGCGCGTGACCTTCTGGCTATTTTCCGGGAGATTTTTCTGGGTGCTGACGATCGCGTCCTCGTTCCTCGGCGGGACCTTCCCGATTCTGCGCGGGCAGTTCACGCCCTTTCAGATTTTGATGGCGATGGGATTGCTGAAATTTGTCATCGAAGACGTCATTTTTCGACGGGTTCGCATCAAAACTTCGAGCCGATTCGATGTTCTGATGATCGCCGGCTTTATCGGAATCATCCTCGATGCACGGAGTCAACGACCGCTTCGGCATGCGCTTCTTCGGGTCCAGTGTTTGGGGCGGGCGCTATTACGTCAGCGTTTTCGTCGGCCTGGTCGCTTTCTTCGTCCTCCAGAGTCTGCCGATGAAATCGGGTTTATGGAAAAAATTTCCCTTGGTCGTCCTGGCGATCGGAGCCTTCGATCTTTCCATTGCGATCATCACCACCCTCGTTCCCGCTTCCATTTACGTTATCTATCCTTTCTATTCCGCGGTCTCTACCGTCGGCCTTGGCGAAATCGTCGGAGCAGGAGGAGGCGATCCGACCGGCCGCGTTGGTACATTCGGCAATTTCGGATTCCTTCTCATTCTTCTCACCCTCGCCACCATCTCTCTGCGCGCAGTTTTCCACCCGTCCAATTTCTTTCGCCTACTGACGGTCCTCACCGGCGGCGGTCGGCGTTCTGTTTTCCGGATTTCGCTCCGCCATTCTCAACACTCGCGCTTTTGATCGGCGCCGCCGGCATCCGAGACTCTGCGCGCGGGTGCTGTCCTGCTCCTTCCCGCGTTTGCCGCGGTCTTCTTCGTCTTGTCCGTGGTCAATTCCGAAGTGGTGGAATTGCCCAGGCAGATTCAACGCGGCCTGACCTTTCTTCCGGGCGACTGGAATCAGGAGATGGTCCGCGATACTGCCGGCTCAAACGATTTCCGGATCCAGACCTGGAAGGTTTGGTACGAACGAATATTTCCCCAAGCAGCCTATTTTGGGCCGCGGGTTTGGCTTCAACATGGAATGGGCCAAACCGGAGACTTATATGGGCCGAGTCTACGACTTCCGCCAGATTGTGGAGACGGGCAACATCCACAACGGTCTTCTCGCCGCCGTCGATACCTTTGGACTGCTCGGAACGGTTTTCTTTGTCATTTGGAACATTTCGCTTCTGGTCCGCGCGTTTCAGGTTCCGTTCGACCGTCGCCCCGGCGAGTACCGCACGCTTCGCTTTCTCGCCCTCTATCTGATTGTGACCGACCCTCTCCTATTGGATCGGCGCCGCGAGCGTGGGTTCCTTCCTGCCACAACAGTTCGCTCTCGCCGGCTTGTTTCTGCGGCTAAGGAAGGATTTGATGCCGCCCCCGGAACCGCGGCGGCCCAGCGCGCCATCCACGGAGGAGCCTCGTCAATTTCGCCGCGAACTGGCGCGCACCTAGCCATGGTGCCGGGCAGGGCGAATTGCTACGGCGTTCGTCGACGATAAACGCTAGGGCAATAGCCATGATTTCCGTCATCACCCCCAGCTACGATCAACTTGATTGGCTGCGCCTTGCCCTAGCCTCAGTTGGCGATCAGGAAGGCGTCGCGCTGGAACATATCGTGCAGGACGCAGGCACGGGCAGGATCGATGAGATGCCTGACCGCTTTCCCGCATGCGCAATTTTTCGTGGAGAGAGACGCCGGTATGTACGACGCCATTAATTGCGGGCTGCAGCGCGCGCGGGGAGAACTCTGCGCCTATCTCAATTGCGACGAACAATATCTTCCCGGCGCCCTGGCCAGGGTGGAGGAATATTTCCGGACGCATGCGGAGGTGGACGTGCTCTTCGGCGATGTCGTGCTCGTGGACGAACAAGGACATCCGCTCTCCTATCGGCGCGCCGTTTTGCCGTCGGCGCGACATATCCGCTCCTCGCATCTTAACACGAATAGTTGCGCGATGTTTTTCCGACGCCGGCTGGTCGAGGACGGTTTTTTGTTTGAGACGCGCTGGAAAACGATCGGCGACGCCGTCTGGGTGGAACGTCTTCTTCAGGCGGGAATCAAGATGGCGGTCCTTCCCGAACCCCTCGCCACCTTCACTTTTACGGGCGACAATCTTGGCTCCTCCGCCCTCTCGGAAGAGGAAGTGCGCGCATGGAGAAGCGAAGCCGGTTCGCAGCCGGCGTGGCCGCGCGCGTTCATCGTGCTCGCGCATCGTTTGCGCAAAGCGATGGCGGGCGCCTATCGCCGACGTCGCGTCGAGGTGGCCGTCTTTACCAAGGATTCACCCGACCAGCGACAGCGCATCGTCGCCGAAACGTCGGCTTTGGGTGGCCGAGCGATACTGCGATTCGGGTAGCGCAGGCTGTCGGCGTGCGGTTTGCGGCAGTCTGCGCGAAAACTTTCCTGTGAAGCGCGACCGAAGGCGAGGCTTTAAGCGTTTCGCGCGATGGCGAGCCGTTTGGCGATGCCGAGACCAGCAGGCCGGCAGGCGTGCGCTCCCCAGCGCGCTCTCAGCGAAACTCGTGCGTAGCCTTCCACCGTCAGCCGGACACAATTTTCCCAGGTAAAACGCCGGCCCAATTCCTCGCCTTTCGCCGCGACCACCGCACGCATCGAGCGCAAGCACTTCCGCCAGAGCCTCCCTCAAGGAATCGGGATCGTGATGGAATCCGCCGGGAGTTCCGGGCCCCACGATCTCTTCCACCGCTGTCTCCTTCACGTAAGCGACAGGCGTCCCGAGCAGATAGGCCTCGACCGCGGGAATGCCGAAGCCTTCGATCTCGGAGGGCAAGAGCAACGCGCGCGCGCGCGCCATCGTATCCTCGAACTCAAGGCGCGGCAGCGGAGGCGTGAGGCTGGCGTTCTTCATTCTCGCCAGCTGCCGCGTCGACGGCTCGTCGAGCGTCCCGACCAATCGCAACTCCGGCAGATCGGGGACGAGTTCGCTCAGCCGGGTCCATTGTTGCAAAAGCCAGCCGGTCGCCTTGTGCGGCAGGTGCGAGGCGAGGTGCAAAACGTAATCCTCTTTCTCGCCCGCACCGCTCGCGCCGCTGGACTGTCACACCTTCGTACGTGACGACGATGGGCGGCGCCTTCACGCCGTGTCGTTCGCAAAACCGCAAGATGTCCTGGCGGGAAAACTCCGAGACCGTGACGACGAGATCGAGCTGTGAAAGCGAGCGGCGCAACATCCCGATCCAGTAGGCAAACGCCGCACGCGACCGTGATTCGGGATGGTGGTCCGCGTCGCGTTGCAGCATCACATCCGCCACCGTCCCCACCTTTCTCGCCTTCACCTGCAACCCGAGCGGCAAAAATCCCTTTGGATAATGCCAGATGTCGGCTTCGACCCGCGACGCGAACAGCGGATGCAGGTGATCGCTCACGAGCCGGCCAGGCAGCCAATCGCTCGCGAACGGCAACGAAACCTGCTCGATCCCCGCTGGCACCGCGAAGGAGGATTTCGAGGTCAGCGCGAGCAACCGCGCCGCGTTCGCATCGCGCAGATGCGCCATCAGCTCGTGTGTGTAATGAGTGATGCCGCGGCTGCGGTCGCGGTGCCGGTTTTGATCGGCGCAATAAAAGCAAACGGTGGGCGGCGAGGAGTTCATGCGCGGGGACGAGCTTTCTTTGCCACGGATGGACACGGATGAAACACGGATTTTTTAAAGATCACATCTGGGAGCAGCGCGAGATGTCGCTGAGGACCACCCCTCGTGAAGATTTTCATCACCGGCGGGTCAGGCTTCATCGGCACCAACGCCATCGACGCGTTCGCCGCGCTCGGGTGGACCATTCTGAATTACTCGACCGACGCGCCGTTAAAAAAAGAGCAGGCGCCGTTTTGGAGACAAGGCGACATCCTCGATGCCGCGCGCGCTTGCCACCGCCTTTCGCGAATTTGAACCGGAGCTGGTGCTCCATCTCGCGGCCCGCGCCGATTGCGATGAGAACACCACGGTCGAGGCTGGCTACCCGGTCAACACCGAGGGCACGCGCAACGTGCTCGACGCCATCCGCGTCACGCCCT
Source organism: uncultured Verrucomicrobiae bacterium (assembly GCA_963769625.1). Taxonomy (GTDB): domain Bacteria; phylum Verrucomicrobiota; class Verrucomicrobiia; order Chthoniobacterales; family UBA10450; genus JACCTI01. The sequence continues at coordinate 69,467 of CAVYMO010000003.1, forward strand.
CGGTCGCGCGCTCGATCATCACTTCCACGCAATTCGTTTGCGGCCCCGGCCCATTGCCCAAGAGCGACACCGATTATTTTCCCGCGACCGTTTACGGCCAGAGCAAGGTCGTGACGGAAGAGCTGACCCGGGCCGCGAATCTCCCGAGCTGCTGGACCATCATCCGGCCGACGAATGTGTGGGGACCGTGGCACATGCGCTATCGGCGCGAGTTCTGGCGGGTGGTGGAACGCGGCTGGTATGTGCATCCCGGTCACGAACCGGTCATTCGCACCTACGCCTATGTCGGGAACGTGGTGGATCAGATCCGGAAAATTTTCGAAGCGCCGCGCGAGTTGGTTGACGGCAAAACGATCTACGTCGGCGATCGCCCGATCAATCTCTTCGAGTGGACGGACGGATTTTCGCGGGCGCTGACCGGGAAATCCGTGCGCGTGGTGCCGCGACCCGTTCTTGCGCACGCTCGCGCTTCCTCGGCGACATCCCGACGCGCTTGAGCGGCAGGCCATTCCTCATTAACAGCTCTCGCTACGGGAGCATGACCACGCCTTACGACACGCCGATGGAGCCGACCTTCGAACTTCTCGGGGAGAATCGCTACACGCTCGAGCAAGGCATTGCCGAAACCGTCGCCTGGTTGCGCAATACACGCGACACCGGGGAGGGCGGCGGCGGATTCTAGGCTGGACAAGGTTTTGAAGTTCGCCAGCGTGGCGCGCGGCCATCGAATTCTCGCCGTGAGTCTCCTCAAAAAATATTGGCCCTATCTCGCGGTGCTGCCGTGGATTTGCTGGCAGCTCTGGGGCCTCGAAGCGATGCGGCCTCCGTGGGAGGACGAAACGGATTTCGTTCTCCCGGCCGCGAACTGGGCGCGCTCGGGCGTCTTTGCCATTCCGCAGTGGGAAGGATTTTTCGGATCGGAACACGTCTGGCGCTGGCACATGCCGCTCTTTCCCGTGCTCCTTGGCGGGTGGCTGAAGCTCTTCGGCATCGGATTCATCACGATCCGCCTCTTCACGCTGATTCCGGCGGCGTTGGCGCTCGTCCTCGGTACGGAAATCTGCACACGACTGACGGGTGCGCGGCCAGCGTTCGCCAGGCCTTTCTGGCTTTTGATTCTCTTGTTCGACAAAGGTTTCATTGGCAATGCGCTCGCGGGCCGGATGGAATTCCACGCTGCTCTTTTCTGTTTGATTGCGGTCCTCCTGGCGTTCGAGACCTCCAAGCTTTGGCGACTGACCGCAGCCGGATTGAGCTTGGGCGTGGCCGCCTCTTTTCATCCCTTCGCCGGCTTTTTCCTCCCGGCGATTCTCGTTCTCGCCCTGCGATCAGAGTTCACCCTGCGCACCGCATTGTCGGTCGCGGTGGGCTTCGCGATTCCCGTGCGTGCTCACACTCCTCTGGTTCCTTTCGGATTGGCCTGCGCACCCAGAATCAATTCCTCCGCATCGTCCGCAGCAGTTCATCGGAGTTTTTGCCCAACCTCGATGCCCTGCGTCGCGGCGTCGCTTACTCGTTTCGCTTTCAACCCGCGCTTCTGCTTGCGACCGGAGTCGCGCTCGCTGCTTTCCGCTGCTCGGAAAGCGCATCCAGCAGGCGTCAGCGCACCAGCGCGAATTCCGGCTACGCTCTATTCGTCGCCAGCGGTCGGCTATCTCGCCTTTCTCCTCCGCGGCTCCGCCGGTCACCTTTACTATTACCTGCCGCTCGCGTTCCTTTTCTATTTCTTCTGCGCGACGTTCTTGCCGCCGCTGCGTTTTCGCGGCTGGCCGATCGGCTATGCCTTGCTCGCGGCGGTGCTTCTCAACAATTCGGCCTTCGCTGCTGCCAAGACCTGGACCGTCTGGCAAAATCGCGCGCTTCCTCGATCCGCAGCCTATGGAACAGTATCTCGTGCGCGAAATCAGCGACGCACAGCGTGTCGTAGTGCCACCGAACCTCTTCCTCTTCGCCTTCCAGCAAGGGCTCGATTACCGACTCGCCTACACGCCGATGGTCGGGTTGCCGCCCGCGGTCTGGAAAGACTATCACGCCGAACTGCTGCGCTGGTCGCCCGATCTCATCATCCTCGACGACGACATGCTCCCGCCGAAACGGCCGTCGTTGACGCCCGAGGAATTGCGCGCGGCCGGCTATGCGCCGAAGTCGGAAATTTCGAACGCGTTTTCCTGCGCCGGTACGAATACAGCGGCTATCGTCTCCGCTTGTTTCGTAAAACGCCATGACCGCAAAGTCGTTCTGGTGGCTTCTCATCCTCGGCCTGGCGGTGCGCTGCATCGCGCTCAATCAGCCGCTGGTTGATGCCCACGGCAGTCGGCAGAGTCACACGGCTGCGGCCACCAAAAGCATGATGGAGGAGCCGGGTTTCCAGGTCAGTGCTCCCATCCCATGGGCCGGCGATCTCGATGCGCGCTTCATCCTGGAGTTACCGCTCTACAATTATCTCGTGATCGGCCTCGACTGGCTCGTCGGGAATCTCGACCTGAGCGGCAAGCTGGTCTCGATCGCGCTCTGGGCGGCGTCGTTTGTTTGCCTGCAGTTCATTTGGCGACGCTTCCTCAGTCCGGCGCAAACCTTCTGGGCCAATCTCCTGTTCGTGGTCGCGCCGCTCGGCGTTTTCTTCAGCCAGGCTTTCATGCCCGAGATGCTGGTGCAGTTTCTCGCCTTCGCCTTTCTCCTGCTCGTGATCCGCTATGACGAACGACCGACGCTGCCCGGCTGGATCGGCGTCGCGAGCGTAGGATTGCTCTGTCTGATCGTGAAGATGCCGGAAACGGCGCATCTCTATTTGATCCTGCTTGGTCCTGATCTATCGGCGCGCCGGCTGGCGGGGCTTGTTGAAGCCCCAACATCTGATCGCCGCGGTGATCAGCATCGTGGTCCTGAAAGCGTGGGGCTCCTATGTGGATTCGGTGAACCAGACTTATTTGCCGGAGTGGACTTCGAGCGAGCGCATCAAAGTCTTCCTCGGTCCGTGGCAGGATCGTTTTCGCCTCAAGCCCTGGGCAATGGCTTTCTCGTATGTCGGGGCGTTCATCATCCCGGGGCCCGCGGCCTTGGTGGTGGCGTATGGGTTGTGGCGCGCGATCAGGAAAGGCACGCATGAGGTGCTCGCGCTCTGGCTGATCTCGCTCGTGGCGTTTTATCTGATCTGGTTTGGCAGCGCCGCCACTGGGCAAAACTATTACAACATGCCGGCGGTGGGACCGCTCGCGGCGCTCTTTGGTCTGGGAATGGGCGCGCTACTTGGTCATTGGAAGCTGGCGCGTTGGCGCAAGCCGGCGATGGCGGTGGCAATCGTGCTTGTGGTGCTCCCCGCGCTGCCCTTCTGGCGTTACTTGTTCAACCAGGATCGCGGCATTTACGCAGCCGCGATGTGGGCTCGCGAAAATACCAAAGCAGGCGATGTAATCCTCTTCCGGCCCAATCACCATTGGGCCGCGATCGATTATCCCTACGATCCCATCATGGCCTACTATTCCCAACGACCGACCTTCGTCTGGACCAAGGCCACGACACCGCTCTTTCGCGAAGAGGCGTTGCGGCGCGCCCGCTACGCGCTCGTGACGACTCCACAGCCGGAGCCGCCCCCCTTGCTGGCAGCTTTCAATCGCTTCCGCCAACAGCGCACCATCCCGGAGTCGGTTGCCTGGCTGGATGAGGCGGGTTTCCGACCCGTGGCCCGCGAAACCGGCTTCGTCGCCTACCAGCGCGATCTTCCCCTCCCCTGACCCTGCACCATGGCTCGTTTCTCTTTTAGTCTTGCGGAAATTGGCGCCCAGCTCACCGCCCCACTCGTGGTCGTGATGCCGATCTACAACGAAGAGGCGAACATCGCGGAGGTGGTCGGGCGCTGGTCGGACGCGCTGCGGGGGCTCGCGATTCCGTTCCAGTTCGTGGCGCTCGACGATGGCTCGCGCGATCGCACGCACGAGATTCTACTCGGCCTAGAGGCGCAGCAGCCCGATACGCTTTTCGTCGTGAGCAAACCGAACAGCGGCCACGGCATTACCTGCCGCATGGGTTACGACATCGCGGTCGCCTCGAGTGCGGAGTGGGTGCTGCAAATCGACTCCGACGGACAGTGCGACCCAAAACATTTCGCCGATTTTTGGCGCAAACACGAAGGCCGCGATTGCGTCTTTGGATTGCGCGAGAGTCGCGACGATGGCGTGGCGCGCGTAATCACGTCGGCGATTTGCCGCGGGGCTTCGTCGCTGATTTGCGGTCAGGATTTGAAGGATCCGAACGTGCCCTATCGGTTGCTGCGGAAGGAAACTCTCGCACGCGCGCTCCGTTTCATCCCGCCCAGCTTCAACATCCACAACGTCGCGCTCACCTATGTGCTGAAGAAACTCCCGGACGTGCGCTGGGATTATGTGCCGATCCACTTTCCCGACCGGAGCGGCGGCGAAAACAGCATCAACGTGCTGAAGGTTGTGACCTGGGGCGCGGAGATGTTGCTCGAGCTGCTGCGCATTCGCGTGCCGCCGGAGGCGCGGCGCCAGGTCTGAACCGCTTAATGCCGGCGGCGAAAACGACCCACGACATGGCAGCCCCAGACCGTCGAGATGGCGTCGCAGAAGAAATGGGACTCCGTTAATCGCTGCAACATGCGCCGCGAGAACGACTGCAGATGCCACTCACTTTGATCGACCTCGATCCCTGGAAAAAGCAGCCGCAGCAATCCCATCCGCTGCAGCCATCGCTTCAGGATCACTTTCGGTGCCTCCACCGGCACCGTCAGGATGACGCGCGTTTTCTCGGTGCAGATGCCAGCGATGTTTGCGATAACGACCGCGGGATCCGTGACATGTTCCAGCATTTCCGAACAGATGATGACGTCGAAATCGCCCGTTTGAAACGGCAGCGACTGCAAGGCGTCCACCATCATGAACTCCGCGCTGCGGCCGATCGCGGCGAAATGCGCCGCGGCATCGTCGAGCGCCTTTTGCGAAATATCGCAACCGACCAGCCGCGCACACGGCGGCACCGCCGCACACAGTCGACCACGCTCGCAACCGATCTCCAGCACGCGATCGCTCGACGCGATCTGCGCATACTCCACCACGCGCGCAACGCGGCGCGATTGGATGAAACCCGCCACGCCCTGCTCGTAGGGTGTGGGATGCCTGGCATACATCGCGTCGTTCCACGCGGCGGATCCGGTTTCGAGACTTTCGGGCATTGAGTTATCTCTCGCAGAAGATGAAGAACGCAAACCCACTTTGGCTCGTCCTCGCGGGCAGTCTCGCGCTTGGTTTGCTGGCGTGTTCCGGCGAATCGCTCTGGCTCGATGAAGCCTGGATGGCGCGCATCGCGGCGGAAAGCACGCTCGCCGGTTGGTGGGAGCGGATGCGCGAACTGGGCGGCTCGTCGCTGCAGATGCCCCTCTACACGCTGTATCTTTGGGTTTGGGAAAAACTGGCGGGGCAGAGCGAGTGGATGCTGCGCGCGGCGAACATTCCGTTTTTTGTTCTCGGGCAATGGGCGCTCTTTCGCAGTTTGCGCGAGGAGAAGGCGCTGGCGCTTTGGACCGCGCTCGTCGTGGGCGCGAGTCCTTTCATGTGGAGCTATCTCGCGGAAGCGCGGCCTTACGCCATGCAATTCGGCGCCGCCTGCCTCGTCGTCGCGGGTCTTGTGCAACTGACGCGCGCCAAGCCGTTCGCGTCGCGCGATCTGTTTCTGTTTTGCGCTCGGGCTCGTCGTGCTGTGCGGAAGCAGCGCGCTGGCGTTTCCGTGGGCCGGGATGGCGGTGGTGGCTGCGGTTGTTCTCGTCGCCAGGAACCGCACACTTCTCTCCTTCCGCGCGCGCAATGTGATTCTGCTCGCGGGAACCTTCGCCCTGCTGCTTGCCATTTTCGTCTACGACGTGTGGGTGACGCGCAGCGGAGCGAAGGCTTCCGCCGTCGCCACCACCGGGTTGCTCAATCTCCTTTTCGTCGGCTACGAGCTGCTCGGATTCGCCGGGCCTCGGCCCGGGGCGCCTCCAATTGCGCGAGTCGCAATCCATCCAAACCGTCCTGCCTTATCTACTTCCTTTGCTCGCGCTGGCGCTCACCTTGTTTGCCGCCCTCCTGCACGTCCGCGCCGTGCCGCGGAAACTCTGGCTCACCTTCGCGCTCTACTCGGTGCTGCCGCTGTTGGTCGTGGTCCTGCTCGCGTGGTTCGCACCTTTCCGTCTGCTCGGCCGTCATCTCATGCCGTTCGCGCCGGTGCTCTTCGTCGCGCTCGGATATGCCGCGTCGCGCTCGACTTCACGCTGGCACGCGAATCGTTGGTTCCTCGCCGTCTGGTTGATCTCGGCCTTGCTCCTGCGCATGCATCCGCGCCACCAACGCGACGACTATCGCGCGGCGGCGCAGGCCGCGACGAGCGCTCTCGGACAAAATGAAACCGTGTGGTGGTCGGCCGATATCGCCGGCGCCTGGTATTATCAACTGCCGCTCGCGCACACTGCGGACGAGCGCGGCGCGTTGCTGGTCGCAAACAGCGCTCCGGAGATGATGGCGGCGCTCCCTGCGCCTGATGTGGTTATCGCTTCGCGGCCCGATGTTTTCGACGGTGCCGGAGCGTTGCGCGATTTTCTTTCCGCAGCGCGGCTACGTCGAGGCCGCCCGTCTGCCGGCGTTTACTATCTGGCGGCGATCGGTTGCTCCGCCGGCGGCGGACTGATCTCAGGCAGGAGCTTCTGGATGAAGTCCTGCAAGATGGCGTCGGTCTCTTTTTCGTCCCGGCCGAACTTGGTCACGCCGGAGGTGATGGTGGACGCGATGGTGATGTAGGCCCAGCGCTGGTTGTAGCCGTAGAGAATGCGGTCGCGGATGTCCATGTAGGTGCGCTCGAGATGCGAGTGCGTGGAGACGTTGTAACCGACGAACCAATAGTAGGTGAGATTGTAAATCGGGATGGTTTCGCTTGTTGACCACGAGCCTGGCGAACGTTGTGCAGGCGAGTCACGTCCAGCGGGCCCTCCGTTTTGGCGGGCGTAGGGATGGCCACGACTTTCGAATCGGCGATCCTCCAGCCTTGCGCGGGGAGGCAGCGCTCGGGGCGATGGATGCTGTTATCCAGATCCTGCCCGGAAAGGACGATCGAGGCGAAGATCTGCCCGCCGAGACCGTCGGTGTAGAGCTTGCGCGCGAAGGCGGTATCCTTCGCGAGGACCTGGCGTTCGAGGTCGCTGATCTCCTGGTCGACGCCGTACCAATTCCCGACATACGTCGGCAAGGAAAGTTGGATGCCCTGCGGGGTCGAGTTCGCGACCTTCGGTAGAAGGAAGACCGCGCAGAAGCCAGCCGACGAGGAGCACCTGCAGGAAGAGAAGCCGTTTGATCACGATTTTCCTCCTTTCGGCGAGCGCGCGGTTGCGCTTTGTCACCACTCCCGAGGTTCAGCAGCTTGCTCGTGAGCAGCATGACGCTGAGCGCGATGGGGAAGAAAACGAACCCGGAGTAATCGTGGTAGAGACCGCCGGCGAAGTCGGGATAGCCGAGCTTGGCGATGACGATGATGGTGAAAATGCGGCCGGCGTTGCCAATGATCGCGAAGATGATGGAGAGCGAGAAGATGGTGACTTTTTTCCAAAGCTGTTTCTCGACGATGTGCACGTAGATGGCCGTGATCATGACCATGGCGATGAGAGAACGGATGCCGCTGCAACCTTCGGAAATATCGAAACCCCAGCTTCCATCGACCGCGCGCAGCGTTGTCCCGACCGCGTAAATCTTGATCCCGAGCAGCGCCGCTCAGCGCCTCGACGATGGCCGGTGATGATGAACTGCAACCGGAAGCTCATCTGCTCGATCGCGCCGAGCGGAATGAGAAAGAGCAGCATGGCCGACGTGAAAAGGAGAATGCGCGCCACTTCCTTGCCCCAGACAAACCAGAGCACGCCCGAGAACAAGAACGGCAGCGCCGCGATGGCGAGCCGAGCCTGCAAGGCGCGGGCCGCAACCACATAGAGGATCAACCCGATGGCAATCGGGAGCAGTCCCCAGTTGCTGCCTTGCTTGCGCGCCTTGGCCAGGGCATCGCGGTGATACCAAACCAAAAACAGCGCGATGAATGGGATGAGCTTGCTGTGTTCCTGATTGTATTCCGGCCGGTAGCGCAGCCACGCCCATTGCCCGATCGGCAGCCCGGCGTAGACCGGAAGGAACAGATAAAAATAGCCGACCGTGGCCGCGATCGTGGCCAGGAGCAGGACCTGCACAGGATTGTTCCGCGCCCAATCCATTAAGCCAAAGGCGGGCGGCGACACGTCGGTAGAAGCAGGCATGGCGAGCGGGAAAAGTATGGCAGGAATCCGGGCGCGCAACGCTTACGCGTTTAACGGGTAGCGAACTAGCTGGTCCGCACCGCGGGCGCCTCACGCCGCGACGCGATGTCATCGTGAATCCAGGCGTAGGTGCGTTCCAAGCCGTCACGCAGCCGTGTCGAAGGTTCCCAGCCGAAGATTTTTTTGATCAGCGTGTTGTCGCTGTTCCGACCGTTCACCCCTTTCGGCGCCGAAAGATTGTAGCGGCGCTCCAGCTTCACCCCGCCGATCTCCTCCGCGAGGTCGACCAGTCGATTGATCGTGACCAGTTCGTTGCTCCCGAGGTTCAACGGCTCGGCAAAATCGCCGCGCATGATCATCTGGGTGCCTTTCACGCAATCATCGATCCACTGAAAACTGCGCGTCTGCTCGCCGTCGCCCCAGATCTCGATCTCGTGCCGGCCGGAGAGTTTGGCCTCGATCACCTTGCGGCAAATCGCCGCCGGCGCCTTCTCGCGGCCGCCATCGTAGGTGCCGTGCGGGCCGTAGACGTTGTGATAACGCGCCACCCGCGTCACCACGCCGAAATCCTCCGGAAATGGCGGCACATCCGTTCGCTGAACAATTTCTCCCAACCGTAGCCGTCCTCCGGCATCGCTGGATAGGCGTCCTCTTCCTTCAACGCGGTGATGTTCGGCATCGAGCTGCTTGTCCGCCGCGTAAACGCAGGCGGAGGAAGCGTAAAAGAAGCGGTCGCTCCCCTCTTCCTGCGCCGCCATGAGGAGATGCGTGTTGATCAGCACGCTCAACATGCAGAGCGCCTTGTTGTTCTCGATGAACCCCATCCCGCCCATGTCCGCGGCGAGGTTGTAGACATCGCCCGCGCCGCGCACCGCCTCGCGTGCAGGCCGCGCGCTCGCGCAGGTCCAGTTGCAGATTCTCGGCGTCGGGAAACACCTGGAACCACTCGTCGAGCGGTTTCACATCCACCGCGCGCACGCTTTCGCCCTGGCGCAGCAGGTCGGCCACGAGATGGCCACCGATGAAGCCACCGGCACCGCAAACGACCGTTTTCTTCCGCGACATGAGGGGCGAAAGTCCGCACCGGCGTTCAGTTTCGCAAGTATTTTCGCAGGCCGAGCAACTGCGACGCGGCCCGCAGAACGAAGAGCGGATTGTTAATGAGATAACGCCGCGCCGAGCCGCCGCGGTTCCTGCGTGAGCCGGAAGAACCATTCCAGGCCCGCGTTCTGCATCCAACGTGGTGCCTGTCGCAGCCGGCCCGTCAGCAAATCAAACGCAGCACCCACCCCGAGGAAAATCTTCGCCTCGGGCAGCAGCGGCAAGTACTCCGCCATGAAGCGTTCCTGCTTCGGCGTGCTCAGTCCCACCCAAAAGAAATCTGGCCGCGCCGCGCGCACCTGTTCCTGCAAGTCAGCGACTTCCTCGGCGTTCAGCGGCCGAAACGGCGGACAATACGTCCCCACCACGCGCAGCCCGGGAAATTGCGCGCTCATCTTCGCCGCCAAATCGTCCGCCACACCTTCATTCCCGCCATAGAAAAAATGCGTCAACCCGGCAGCGCGCGAATGATCGCAGAGATTCAACATCAGGTCCGGGCCATACACGCGCCTGATTTCAGGTTCGCCCTGCAGCCTTCCCATCCAAACCATCGGCATCCCATCCGGCGTGCAGAGCAGCGCCGCGTTTAGAATCCGCTTTAGCTCCGGATCATCCTGCGCTTCCGTCACCCCATGCACTCCCGTCACCGCCACATAGCCGCGACGCCCTGCCTGCGCTGCCGCGAAAAGAAACTGGCGGGCGCGCTCCTGATCGAGAACGCTGATGCCCACGCCGAGCACGTTGGTAGTTTCCACCTGCATCGTTTCGCGCGAGTCTTGCACCGGATGAAACATGCACGTGCGTGTTACTGCGCGCTCGCCCTTATTTTTTTACAAAGTCCCGTGCTCGGCGAAATGCAGACCACGCCGCCTGTCCCGCGCGAGACGTTCCAGGGCGTCACCATCTCCTGCCCAACCTGGGGCCGGGAATGGCAGACGCCGGCCATGGCCTCCGCCCTCGACGAAATAAAAGCGCTTGGCGCGAACAGCTTTGCCATTCATCCCTACGCTCGCATCGCGGAAGATGGCCACGTCCTTTTCCGCACCCAGGACGAAAACCGCCACATCACGGTCCCGCTGGATTGGGCGCGCGAGCGCGGGCTCGAGGTCATGATGATCCCGCACATTGCCTATTGGGGGACGAAGTTTCTCTGGCGGGGTGAGATCAATTTCGAACGCCAGGAGGAGTGGGACATCTTCTTTAACGACTACGAAACCTGGATCGTGGAGATGGCGCGCCTCGCGCAAAAGCACGGCACCGCGGTTTTTTGTGTCGGCCTGGAGTTTTCGTACGCGGAGAAGTTCCCCGAGCGCTGGCTGAAGATCATCGCCGCCGTGCGGCAGGTCTATTTCGGGAAGCTCACCTACGGCGGGAACTGGAACGAATTTGAGAACGTGAAGTTCTGGGACGCGCTCGATTACATCGGCGTGCTCGCCTATTTCCCCTTGACCAAGACGCCGAATCCGAGTCGCGACGAACTGTCGGTCGCGTGGGACAAACGCATGGCGCAATTGCAGGAGTTCTCCCGCCGCAACGGCGACAAGCAGATCGTCTTCGTGGAGCTCGGTTACAACGAGAGCGCGAAGGCCGCGGCTGAGCCCTGGAGTTTCAAGACGGGAGGCGAAAACGCGGTCGAGATTCAAGCGCGCTGCATGGACGTGGCGCTGGAATTGCCGCGTCGATACCCATTCCTCGCCGGCATGTTTCTTTGGAAATGGTTTCCGGAAGCGCCCACGGCCGACCAGGAAAACTTCCGTCTCCAAACGCCCACGATCAAAGCGATCATGGCGAAACACTGGCGTTGACGGCCGCGATCCTCCGCGCCCGCTCAGACCTTGCGGCCGAATTTTCGCTCCAGCTCTCCGTGTGAGATCTGGATCATCGTGGGTCGGCCGTGCGGACAGCAGTAAGGCAGTTCGCAAGCGAGCAGATCGCGAATGAGCTTTTCGATCTCCAAATAACGGAGCGGATCGTTCGCTTTCACGGCGTGACGGCAGACCGTTTTCGCGATCATGTCTTCGCCGAGCCGGAGGGCGGAGCTGCTATTGCTGACACTGCGCAGCCCATCGATCACGCCGCGCATGAACGTGACCGCATCCGGCGTTTCCAGAAACGTCGGGAGACTGTCGATCTTGAAGGTCTGCGCACCGAAAGGCTCGATCCCAATGCCCATCTTCTGGAGCGTGGCGAGATTGCGTTCAACCCATTCCGCGTCGCGCGGCGGAAGGTCGAACGTTTGCGGCAGCAGGAGACGCTGTGAGGGCACGCCTTCCTCCTCCATCCGGCGTCTCAGCTCTTCGAAGAGGATGCGCTCATGCGCCGCGTGCTGATCCACGAGCACGAGCCCGGCCGCGTTTTCCATCAAGATGTAGAGACGGTTGAGCACGCCGATGATCTTGAACTCCGAGTCGGCGCGGGTTTCAGATGGAAAATCCAAGGCAGCGGTTGCGGGTGCGACCTGCTCCGTGGTCTCGGTGAACACATCAAACGATGGCGATTCGTCGGGAGGCTGGACGTGGACGCCGTCGCCTCCCGTGCCCATCGGCTCCGCGGGCGCGGCGGGCGCAGCCGGCGCGGGGATCGCCCCGCCAGACGCGCGAAATTGCTCCTGCCATTCCTCGCGGCCACCTTCGAGGCTGGCGCGGATCGCAGCCACGATCGCTTCGCGCACCCCGGACGGATCGCGGAAACGCACTTCGCGCTTCGCAGGATGCACATTCACATCCACCGCAGCGGGGTCGAGCGTGAGGAACAGGAAGGTGACCGGAAATTGCCCCTTCATGAGCGCGGTGTGATATCCCTCCCGCAAGGCGGCGGTCAGCACCGGACTCTCGATCGCGCGTCCGTTCACAAAGACGATCTGCTGCGCGCGCGTCTGCCGGCTCACCCCTGCGCGTCCGATCAGGCCACTGACCTGCACCCGCGCCCCCGGCGCGTTGGGTTGCACGTCCGCCAGTTGCGCCACCAACTCTGGGCCGTGCAAATCGCGGAGGCGATCGCGCAGCGAACTCGTGGCCGGAAGCTGGAAGACCACCCGCTCGTCGCGCACAAACGCGAACGCGACCTCCGGATGCCCGATCGCCTGCAGATGCAGTTGATGCTCGACGTGGCGGCTCTCGGTATTCTCCGTCCGCAGAAATTTCCGCCGCGCCGGCAGATTAAAGAAAAGCGAACGCGCCTCGATTTGCGTGCCCGGCGCTTCCCCACCGTCGCGCACCGTCTCGATGCGCCCACCCGAGACGACGATCTCCGTCCCGACCACCGCATCCCGCTCGCGCGAGGTGAGCCGAAAACGTGAGACGCTGGCGATGCTCGGCAACGCTTCACCGCGAAACCCCAGGGTGGAGATCGCCGCCAAATCTTCCGCCGTGCGAATCTTGCTCGTGGCGTGTCGCTCCAACGAGAGCAGCGCGTCGTCGCGCTCCATTCCGCAACCGTCATCGACCACGCGCACCAGCGAAATACCACCGCGCCGGATGTTGACCTCGATCTTCGTCGCCCCGGCATCGAGGCTGTTCTCGACCAATTCCTTCACCACGGAAGCGGGCCGCTCCACGACTTCGCCCGCGGCCACCTGGCTGGCTAGAATGTCGGGCAGGAGTTGGATGCGGCTCATTCTACGTTCGATTTTAGATTTTTGATTTTTGATTGCGACGGAAAACCGCGATACGCTCGCTTTATCATGATCCAAGTGACGGACAACGCCGTGCGCCAACTTCGCGTCCTGCTCGAAACGCAGGACGACAGCGCAGGCAAAGGCCTCCGCGTCGGCATCGCCAAGGGCGGTTGCTCGGGTTTGCAGTATGAGATGTCGCTCGATGCGCGGAAAGACGGCGACGCCATCGTGGAGCGGGACGGGGTCCAGTTTTTGGTCGATGCCGAGAGCGCTCGCCTTCTCAGCGGCGCGACCCTCGATTATAACGACGGCCTCACCGGCACCGGTTTCCAGATTGTGAATCCCAACGCCGCCCGCACCTGCGGTTGCGGGACTTCGTTTGAGCCGGCTCAGCCCGCGTGATGGCGCGGGGCGGCGGCAAGTAAACGCGCAGAGATGGACCGCTCACTCTTCCGCTACGACGAGCCCTATGGCGCACCGCGCCGCAAGGCGAATCTCTTCGGCTGGACCATCGCCATCCTGCTCCTGAGCGGTTTCGCGCTCGCGGCGTGGCTCGGAAGTTTCTACATCTTCGGTCAACCCGAACGCCCGGATAGCTATCGCATCCTGCAAAAGCTAAACAAGATCGAGCAGCCAAAGCGTTTTCAATTAACCGCTGCACCACCAGGCGAATTTCTCACCGGCCAGAAACTCTACGAGCGCTACAGCGCGTTGCGACCGGCCGAGCTGGCCAAGACCAACGCCATCCTCGCGCGCAATTACATTCGCAACTTTCAACAAATGGCCGACCCGGTCACGTATGTGGTCGGGCGTTTTACCATCATGGAAACGCGCGAACTCGGGCCGGACGATTTGTTCACGACGGGCGTGACAGCGTTGACGAACGCGACCGATTACGGCGAGTTGCTCCTGGAACACGTCTACCCGGCCGATGCGCAGGCGGTGCCGTTGATGAAGGAAACACTCGTCACCGGACTCGAGATCAAACTCGATCGCGGCCACGATCTTTCCGCGGTGGTGCATGCGGAGCGCCTCGCCGATGGGCGCGTCATGATTACGGCCGTGCCCCTCCTCTACGGCAGCTACACGGTCACGCAGGGCCGCGGAAGTTTTAGCCTCGAGCCGCCTTTCGTGCTCAACATGGCCGCCGGATGGCCGATATTTAAAGAAGCGGGCCGCCGCAAAGCAGAGCTGCGCTACGCCAACTATCGCCGGCAGGTCGCCCCGCCAGTGCAAGGCATCCCCCTGCCGGGCCTCAATGCGACGCCACCCCCGACGGAGCCTACCAACGAGCTCGTGCGCGTGGAACCGGCGGAGCCCATCGAAACACCGCCACCGGCAGTCGCGTCGCCCAGTCCGGCGGTTGCGGCCAAAGTGTCGCCCACGCCAAAGGACGGAAAGCTGGCGAAGAAGGACAAAGCGAAGGCGTCGCCCTCGCCCATCGCCGTGGCCGCGTTGTCGCCTCCACCAAAAGCGGTGGCCACGCCGACCATCGCCGCGGCCTTGCCGGTCACCTCACCCGTGCCCACCGCCGTCCCGGCCTTGCCCGCGTTGCCGGTTACTCCCAGCGATACCACTCTCGCCTCCACCGCCGGCGGCGGCATGTGGAAGACCTATCCGGCCGGGAAAATGCCAGCCGGTCGTCTCATCACGACGGCGGATCTTGATGACGTGGCGCAGCGTGGCCTTGCAGGGGAGCGCGTGTATTTGCGCGGACAGTTTGTCGTCAATTTCGCGGAATCACATCGCGCCGTTCTGCGGCCGAAGAACAAGCTCACCGAGTCAGTCATGCGGCTCGGCGCGCCCTCCTCCACCCGCATCATCGTCGAGTTCCCTTCCGGCATCGCGCCGCCCGCGCAAGGCGCCACCGTCACGCGCGACGAAGCGCGCCCCTATGAAATTACGGAAGTGCGAAAGCAATCCGACGGCCAGTTGAACGTCTTCGTGCGCGAGATCATGCAATAGCGGTCATCGGCTCCCGCTCGATTCGCCCACCGCGCGATTATTCTCGATCCGGAAAGTGGAGATGCGCTGCTGGGTCAGCCAATTCCCCACCACCGTGCGGAGCGAGGGATAACCGAACAAACTCCGATCGAGAAACGCATTCGAAACCGGCTGTCCATTGAGCACAATATTTGAGACGCGCACTTTCGCCGGGTCGCCGTCTGGCGACGATTCCACATTCAACTCGCCGTTCAGATAGCGGCCGTCCATGAGGGGGACGTTCTCCAGCGGCAGGCTCACCTGCACGCGGCCGACGTTGTTGTTAATCGAGACAAAAACTTTGCCGCGCGCATCATCCGAGGCCGCGATGAGGCTGTTAATCTCCGCCGTCGCTCAGCGCGATCTGCACGCGCTCTCCGCGCTTGGCCGCTTTCTGGAACGACTTCCAGTCGCCCGCCATCGGCAATGACGAAGGCGGCGTAAGCGATGGCGCAGGCTCGGAAGGAGCTGCAGTCGGAAATGGCGTGGGCCCCTGTGCAATGACGGGGGGTGGCGTGATGGGCGGCGCTTCGACCACGGCCGACGTCGATTTCTCCACCACCGGCAGCGGCAACGGCTCTTCCGCAGAGTAGCTGCGCAAATAGCGAATCCCGAAAAACGTTCCCGCGGCCAGCGCAATGAGGAGAAAGATGAGCAAGCCGAAGAGCGTGGTGCAGCCTTTCCCGACGCAGCCTGTTCCGCTGCGCGGGTTTTCGAGGGGCGCGTTCATACGTTCTTCTCCGCCAGACTGGCCAGTCGCTCCTGCGTCGCCATGAGTTTCTCATACAAACCTTGCAGCGCCTCCGACAGCATCCGCGTGCCAGAGAGCACGGGCATGAAGTTCGTATCGCCACTCCAGCGCGGCACGATGTGGAGATGCAAATGATCGGGCACGCCGGCACCGGCGCAGACACCGAGATTCAGGCCGAGATTGAAACCCTGCGCCTTCATTGTCTCCCGCAACAACTGCTGTCCATGCACCGCCAACCCCCAGAGCTCCAGCACCTCGTTCTCGCCTAACGAAGTAATGTCGGCCGTCTTGCGATACGGCACCGCCATGAGATGGCCCACGCTATAGGGATAGCGGTTCATCATGAGAAAGGCGTTCTTGCGCCGCGTGAGGACAAGATGGGCTGCGTCATCGCTCGCCCGCGCCGCGTCCGAAAGGAAATCGGGATTCGGTTTCTCCTGCGCGAAATACTCCACCCGCCACGGGCACCAGAGGCTTTCAATCTCAGCTTTCGGGAAATCGCTCAAGACCGGGAAACTTGCGTCGAAGACGAACGGTGTCGAGGAGGCTTTTACCGCACCAGCAACGCGTATCCACGCGGGCGACCACCGATGGTGATCGCGGCCGCGGTCTCCGACTCCCCCGCACCGTGCAGCCGCGGGAGCAGCTCCGGCAGCTCCTCCGCCGGAATCACGAGCGCGTCCAGCTCCGCTGCATTCCATTGCGCGATGACTTGCTCCCGTTTCGCGAATCGTGTTTTCCGCAGGTAAAGCAGCAGCCCTTCTTCCCTCCCGCCGACCACTTCATAGCGCCAACCCTGCCGAGCCGCCTCGTTTCGCACCCTGATTCCAAACTCCAACAACGCGTCCTCCTTCGCGCGCGAACCGCGAGTGACAAGGCTCGCATAGTAGCCACTGATAACGAGCACCGCCAGGACCAGCGCGATCGCACCCCATGCTCGCATCCGCTCGCGCATCCCCGCGAATTGCGCCGCGAGCAAAAGACAAAACGGCGGCACCAGCGGAAAGACGCGATCGACCCGCTTCGACGGAATCAACGACATCACCAGCAGTCCCCCGACCAGCCAGCAGATGAGCCACGCTGTTTCCGGCGAGACCGCGCGCCACCGCTCCCGCCAGGTTGCGCCATTCCCACGCCACGCCACCACGGCGAACACAATCATGAGCACGCTCCACGGCGCGAGTTTGTGCAGGAGATGCGGCAGATAAAAATAAAACGGCTGCGAGCGATGCACCTCGCCCCCAAAACGGCCGGCAAACTCGCGCAGCACCACTTCTTCATAAAAGCCCGGCACCCACACGACGCCGCCCGTCACCCACAGCGCGAAGACCGCGAGCGCTCCCAGCCAGGGCCACCAGCCAAACCACGCCGGTACCGCGGCGTCACGTTTCAAGAAGCGAAACAAGATCATTCCCGGAAGCAAAAAGGCGGCGACGATCGGGCCTTTGATCATCATGCCTGCGAGCAGGACAAGGAGCATCATCACCCGGTCGCGCCTGCTCCACGGGGCTGCGCCCGGGCGCGTCTTCTGCCAGATGCGCCAGCCGACCAGGAAAACCGCGAGCGCGAGCGCCATATCCGTCCGCACCAGGGTGGCGAGCCGGGGCGAGAGCAGATTCAGACCGAACGCGCTCATGGCCACGAGGCCCGCCCCTGCGCCATACGCCGCCGATGCGCTCCGGGCGAGAAGGACGAGCAGGCAAATCGCGGCCGCGAACGAAGGCAACCGCCACGCCAGCTCCCACGAACGCGTGACGGCATACAGACCCGCGGAGACCCAGCCGACCAGCGGCGGCTTGGTCGCGATCTTTTCGTTAGGCGTATTTTGATAAAGCCAACGTCCTTCCTCCACCATCTGGAAGGACGTGAACGCCTGCTTGGCCTGATCGTAATCGTCCAGATGCCATGGCCAGTTCGCGACCATGAACAAAGCCACGATCAAGCACGCCACGCCCCAGAACGCGACGTTGCGGCTCCGGGTCATCACCTGCCTACCGCCACAAGACGGCGCGCACGGGTGAGCCGTCGCCACCCACAATCTTCAGCGGCAAGGCCGCGAGCTGATAACGCCCGGGCTCGACCGAGCTCAGATCCAGCGACTCCAGAATGCTGATGCCAGCCGCCGCGAGCGCGTGATGATTGCGCAAATCCTTCGAGGTAATCTCATCCACTGAGGGCACATCGAAGCCGAGCAGCTTCACTCCCCTCGCCTGCAACCACGCCGGCACCTCATCCGCGATCGTTGGGATCGCTTGCGGGAAAACGCGAGAGTCGGTCCAGACATTCGTCTTCAACAAGAATCGCGGCGTCGTTTTCAACTCCGTCTCGAACGGCGCCAAATCATCGATCGTCATCTGCGGTAACGCGCCGTCCGCATACTTCGCCGATAGGTCCGCCACGAGCACCGGCCCGAGATAGGTCGCGAGTTGCGCCTGCTCCATCGTCCAGCCGTCGTCCTCAAAATGAAACCGCGCGTCCGCATGTGAGCCGTTGTGCAGGCTCATGCTGATCATTCCCACGTTCACGCTCGAGCCTTCGGGAATCGTGCCGTTGAGCTTGTAGCGAAAGCCAACGTCGCCGGGCCACGGGGCGAGGTCGTCCGTCAGGCTGCGCGAGATGTCGATGATCGTCATGTCACCAAGGCCGGTGTGGCCGCGAATTGTTCGAACGATCGCGTCTCCGCGATCTCCTTCAACGTCTGCATCGCCTCCCAGCATTCCACAAAAGTGTTGTAAAGCGGCGACGGCGCAAAGCGAATCACATCCGGCTTGCGAAAATCGGGCACCACCCCGCGTGCGCGCAAGGCCAGCGACATCGGTTGCGCGTCCTTGTGCTGCAACGAAACGTGGCCGCCACGTCGCGCCGCATCGCGCGGCGTGCCCACGCGGAAGCCGAGGTCCGCCAGCTCCGCGTCCGCCGTGCTAATGATGAATTCCGTCAGCGCGAGTGATTTCGCGCGAATGCGCTCGAGTCCCGCCGCCTCCACTGGTCGCAGCGCGCCATCGATCGGCGCCATGCTCAAGACCGCCGGCGTTCCGATCTGCAACGCGGACGCGCCCAATCCAGGAAAGAATTCATCTGACATCTCAAACATGCTTTCCTTGTGCACGCTCCACCAGCCGGCGAGCCCGGCGTGAACCATTCCGCTCTCGTCGAAGTGGCGACGATTCAAATAAAGTCCGGCGACCGAGCCCGGCCCGGCGTTGAGCCATTTGTAATGTCCCCAGCCGGCAAAATCCGCGCCCCACTCGTCGAGCGCGTGCGGCATCACCCCCACCGAATGCGACATGTCGAGTCCGATGATCACTCCATTGTCGCGCGCGGCGCGGCAAAGCCGTTTCAAGTCGAGCAACTGCCCCGTGGTGTAAACGACGGACGGGATCAGCACCATTTGCAGCTCCGGATTCGTGAGTGCTTTCTCGATCTCGCCTTCGTCCAGAAACCGCGAATCGCCCGCGGGCGCGATCACGATATTCTCCTCCGGGTCGAGCCCGCGCAATTGCAGGTGACTGCGCAAGGCATAGCGGTCCGTGGGAAAGCTGTGCGCATCGATCAACACCTTCCGCCGTTTCGCATCCGGCTTGTACAAAGTGCAGAGCAACTGATGCAGATTGATCGTCATCGAATTGGCGATCGCCACTTCATCCGCCTCCGCGCCCACCAGTTTCGCGACCCGCGCCGACAAGTCTTCCGCCATCGTGAACCAGGGCGAATCCCCCGCCAGCCAACCCCCGATACCAGTGGTCTTCCATTTCTCAAGCACGGCCAGCAGGGTGCGCTCGGCGTCTTCGCTCATGAGGCCGAGCGAGTTGCCATCGAGATAAATTTGTCCAGCCGGCACGAAGAAGCGCTCGCGGTATGGCGCGAGCGCGTCAGTGGCATCGAGCGCGTCCGCGGCCGCGCGTGAGGGTGCGATTGGCATAAGGCTCACGACGCTACCGGCGATCGCGCCGTTCATCAATCGTCGCGCGGCTTTGCCTTCATCTTCACCATGCGATGCGTCGCGAGGGCGGTGATAATTCCCGGGTCGCCGTCCGACCATGCGTTGTCGATCACGAGCCGGCGAAAACGCCATTTCATCCCATCGCGCACGAGCTCGCCTTCATAGCGATTCATCAAGAGCGCATACTCGCTCCCCTGCCGCGGGCCCTGCCCTGGCATGAAATGTTGCGACATCATGTAGGCATGGAGCGTCGCGGTCTCGCCGCTCACCTCGACCTGGAGATTGTTGGGCGTGTGGCTCGTGTCGAGCGGACCGATCATCGGGATGAGGATTTCCAAAATGCGGGCGCGCCCATTCAAAACCGAGAAATCAATTCCGAGCTTCCGGCCCGCAGCGGTGAAATCGAGCACGCAATCCTCCGTCAAGGCCGAGGCCAGCGAATCCGGGTCGCCATGGTCGAGCCCGAAGGCGAAACGATAAATGGTGTCGGCTATCTCCGAGCGATCGTAAGCGATCTGGGCGAGTTCGGCGGCGCTGGATTCCATACGGGAAGGTTAGACATTTCGGCCGGCATCCGTAAAGCGATCAGCAGGCCGGCATGGTTGACGCGTCGCATCCCGGGAAATAGCCTCAACCCATGGCCAACCTCGCCGAATCGCCGACGTCACCCGCCGAAAGCACCACCGCCGCCTCCTTCCTGCTGCCGGTCAACCTCAACGCCTGGATCGAGGAGAACCGCCACCTCTTCAAACCTCCGGTCAGCAATCGTTACCTTTACGACGGGCGCGATTTCTTTGTCATGATCATCAAGGGTCCAAACGCGCGGAACGACTTCCACCTCGTCGACTCCGAGGAATTTTTCCTGCAACTAAAAGGCGACATCAAGATCCGCATCCGGGAGGGCGAGCACATCGTCGATCACCTCGTGCGCGAGGGCGAAACGTTCTTTATTCCACCGAACGTAGCGCATGCCCCCGTCCGGCCGCCGGATACGATCGGGCTCGTGGTGGAGCGCCGCCGCCCGCCGGGAGAACGCGAACACGTCATCTTCTACTGCGAGCAATGTGAAGCTTTGGTCGAAGATATCGACTTTGACTGCGCCGACATCGTGCCAGGCCTTTAGCCAGGCCATGCTGGATTTCTGGCAGGATGACGCCCGCCGCACCTGCAAGCAGTGCGGCCATAAGGTCGAGAAGCCGGAGCCGGTAAAGCCATTCTAGCGGCCGCGGCCTCCGAAAATACACCCTCGTCCTCGCCAATCCGCCCTTCGCCGGGTCGCTCGACTACGAGAACTGCGCGAAGGACCTGCAGCAAATCGTCAAGACCAAGAAGACCGAACTGCTCTTCCTCGCCCTCTTCCTGCGCCTGCTCAAGCCCGGCGGACGCGCCGCCGTCATCGTGCCCGACGGCGTGCTCTTCGGCTCGTCCAACGCGCACAAGACGCTGCGCCAGCATCCTCGTCGAGGAACAGAAACTCGACGCCGTCATCTCGCTGCCCGGCGGCGTGTTCAAGCCCTACGCCGGCGTCTCCACCGCCATCCTCCTCTTCACCAAGACCAACTCCGGCGGCACGGACCACGTCTGGTTCTACGACGTGGACGCCGACGGCATGTCGCTCGACGACAAACGCACCGAACTCCTCCCGCCGGAAAAGCTCGGCCCAGTGCCCCGGACCGCGCTCACCGCCGACGACCACGCGAAGAACAACCTGCCCGACATCCTCGCCCGCTGGACGCAGCGCGACCGGGCGAGCGCAGAACCCGCGCACCGCGCAAAGCTTCTGCGGCGACGCATGAAGATCGATCTGCACACGCACATCCTGCCGCGGGAGTGGCCGGACCTGGATGCGAAATACGGCTACGGCGGTTTCGTTCGGCTGGACCATCATCAGCCGTGCTGCGCGCGGATGATGGTGGGCGACCGCTTCTTTCGCGAGATCGGCGACAACACCTGGGAGCCCACGCGCCGGATCGAGGAGTGCGATCGCACGGGCGTGACCATGCAGGTCCTCTCTACCGTGCCGGTGATGTTCAGCTACTGGGCGAAGCCGGCGGACGCGCTCGATCTTTCGCGGCGGTTGAACGATCACATCGCGGAAGTGGTGCGCGCGCATCCGACGCGTTTCGCGGGTCTGGGCACGATCCCGATGCAGGATCCGGAACTGGCGGCGCAGGAGCTCGAGCGCTGCGTGCGCGATCTCGGCCTGCGCGGCGCGCAGATCGGCACGCATGTGGATGCGAATGAGTTCTGCCAAGGCGCCGCGTGCCGCAATCTGGACGATCGCTCGCTGGATGTCGGTCTGGCGGACCGCCGAGCAGCTCGACGCCGCCATTTTCGTGCATCCGTGGGACATGGTGGGCAAGGACCGGATGCCGAAGTATTGGCTGCCCTGGCTGGTCGGCATGCCGGCGGAAACTTCGCTCGCGATCTGTTGCATGATGCTGGGCGGCGTCTTCGACCGGTTTCCGAAACTGCGGGTCGCGTTTGCGCATGGCGGCGGTGCGTTTCCGTTTACGATCGGGCGCATCGAGCACGCGTTTCATGTGCGACCGGATTTGGTGGCGGTCGATACCAAGAACAACCCGCGCAGTTACCTCGCGCACAAGGACGAGCATGGCGACGCCATCACACCGGCGCGCTTTTACGTGGACTCGCTCGTGCACGACGCCGGCGCGCTGCAAATGTTACACCATCTTTTCGGCGCACAACGCGTGGCGCTTGGTTCGGATTATCCTTTCCCGCTCGGCGAAGCGCATCCGGGCGCGCTGATCGAAGCGTGCGAGGGATTTTCCGAGAGCGACAAGGCCCGATTGCTGGCCGGAACCGCGCGCGAGTTCCTCGGCCTTTAAACCGGCGGAACAGGGCGGGCGCGCCGGCGTGCGCTGGATGCGCAGGATCATTTCCGACGCGCTCTCGCCGACCTGGAACGTTTCCTCCAGCAGCGGCACGACGAAAGATTCCTGCACGTTGAGACGGAAGATGGATTCCGTGAGCGCCTGATGCACCTCGTGAAAGAGGCCATCGAAAATTTGCGCGATGTTTCCTTCGAGTCGCTCGCGAAATTCCCGGCGCGAGGCGCCCAGCTTTTGTCGAAACTCGCGCAGCAGACCGGTGCGACGCCAAAAGAGCGCGGTGACAATGAGGCCCACGCCCAGAACCGCGAAGCTCCAGCCGACGACATCCAGCCAGAAAGTCGACGCGAACAAAGCGCCGACCACGCCAACGACGATCAACCCCGTGCCGGCAATGGTAAGCTTCCGGATATCCGCCGCTTCGCCGATAGTGTCCTGCACCAGTTCCTGGATTTCGCCCATGCGCAGCCCGGAAAGACGGTGTTTCAGCTGGTCGAGCATTTCCAGCCGGCCCGCGGTTTGCGGCAGGATGACGCTTTCCCGGATACGCGCCTGCCGGCGGGAAATGTGGAGTCGCAGTTCGTCCACGAGCGCTTGCATTTCCGCGAGCAACGTTTGCGAAATGCGCGGCGCTTCCCGCGCGATTTCGCTGCGAGTCGATTCCTGGAAGCGGAATTTCAATTCCTGCAGCCACTTCTCGTTTTCCGGCTGGCCCGAAAGCGGAATCGCGCGCCGGAAAATCTCGCCAAAGCGGAGGCTGTCCTGAAATTCCGCTTCCGAGTCGCGCGCGATCTGATCGTAGGAGGACGAGAGTTGGCCAACGATGGAAGCCTTGAGGGTGTTGGCGCGTTCCTGCCGCGCCTCCACCTTTTGCAGCAGCCCCTCATAAAAGGCGCGCTCTTCCGCGACCGCCGCGCGCTCGGCTCGCAGATGCGTGAGGAGCTTGACCATGACGGCGCGAATCGTCTGGTAGGAGCCCTCCACCTTGGTCCGCCAGACTTCGCCGCATTCGATCCCATAACGGAGGAACTTGCGGAAATCGGCGAAGCCGCTGTCGGGCGCGCCGTTCAACTCGCGCTTGGCGGAGAGAGTAAAAACGGTGGGATTTTGCACGTTCCGCTCGCGCGCATACTGCTTCACGTGTTCGCGGTTGGTGTTCAACTCATGCTCGCTCGCGCGGTCGGCCTGCTGGAGAACGAAAACGATTTTTCGATGCCATTCCTTGCGAATGGCGGTGAGCAACTCCCACGCGGTGGCGGTGTGGGGATTGGTCGCGGAAACGACGAAGACCACGAGATCGCTCTGCGGGATGTAATTTTCCGTGATCGTCTGGTGATCCTGCAGGATCGAGTTCGTCCCCGGCGTATCGACCAGCGAAAGTTCGCGCAGCACCTCCTTCGGCAGATAGATTCGCTCCCAGGCTTTCCCCAAGGCCTCGACACTGCGCTCGGGACCGTAAACGAGTTCCTGGATGCGCACCGTGCACGGCTCCGGCGCCACGCGGCAGACGTCTTCCGCAACGAGCGCGTTAAGGAAGCTGCTCTTGCCCGCCTTCACTTCGCCCACGATCACGAGTAACGCGGCCGATTGCAGCCGCTCCATCCGCGCGCGCAAAATCTCCACCCCCGCGACATC
Organism: uncultured Verrucomicrobiae bacterium; assembly: GCA_963769625.1. GTDB lineage: Bacteria > Verrucomicrobiota > Verrucomicrobiia > Chthoniobacterales > UBA10450 > JACCTI01. The sequence goes on from CAVYMO010000003.1 coordinate 93,629, forward strand.
GGCGCACTTTTCGGTGAGCCAAAGCGCGCGCTGCAGCAGGATACGCAAGGCCTCGAATTGCTGCTTCAATTCCGGGCTGAGAATGGGTGAGGGAGGCGGCATTTCTGATTTCCCATCGGTCGCGCACCACGTGCACAGCCGGCGGGTCGGCGCGGATATTACTCAGGCGGAGCATTCCTGCCTATGCCGAAATTACGCGACGTCCAACCAGCAGCCCCACGACACACGAATTGATGCGTAGAACACCGCCCGGCCCATGAAAAAGAAACCCATTAGCGCCGGATCAGCCCGCCCCATCCGAGATCGTGTAAAGGCGCCACCCACAGCGCCGGACGCGGTCCGGACCGAGCTCGCACGCGCGCATGCGCTCAATCGCGACACGCTTGAGGCGACGACCGATGGCATCCTCGTGGTGGATGGGCAACGACAGGTGGCGGCATTCAACCAGCGCTTCGTCGAAATGTGGGGCATCCCCGAGGAGGTGGTGGCGAGCGGCGATCGGGCGAAGTTTCTCGCACATGCCGAGGGCGTGCTTAAAGACCCCGACGCGTTCGTCGCCCGGACGGCCGTGATTTACAAGGGAGGCGACGCCGAAACCCTCGACGTTTGGACACTAAAGGACGGCCGCGTCTTTGAACGCCTCTCGAAGCTTTCCACTCTTGCCGATAACCCCGGCGGACGCGTCTGGAGTTACCGCGATATCACGGCGCGCCGGCGCGCCGAGGAGGCGATGAAGGCGAGCCACGATCGCTTCGCAGCCATTATCGATCAGTCACCCGTGGGAATTTTTCTGCTCGATTCCGACTTGCGTTTTCAGCACGTGAACGCGACCGCACAGCCTTTCTTGGGGGAAATCGAGAATCCCATCGGGCGCACACTTTCCGATGTCGCATCGACGCTGTGGCCGCCGGAGGTCGCCACCACCTTGTCGGATCTTTTCCGCCGCACCCTCGAAACCGGTGTTCCGCATTTCGACAAGCATTTCGCCGCGGTGAGGAAGGATCTGGGCGAGCAACAATACTACGAGTGGGAATTGCACCGCATTACCCTGCCCGACGGCCAGAAGGGGCTCGTCTGCTATTTTATCGAGATCTCCACGCACGTTCACGCCCAAGAGGCGTTGCGGCGGCGGGAGGAGGAAATGCTCGCCCTCGCCGATTCCATCCCGCAACTGGCCTGGATGGCCGCGCCCGAGGGCCACATCTTCTGGTATAACCGCCGCTGGTACGATTACACCGGAACGACCTTCGAGCAGATGGAGGGCTGGGGCTGGCAAAGTGTGCACGACCCGAAAATCCTTCCGCAGGTGATCGAACGCTGGAAGGCGTCCATCGAAACCGGCGCGCCTTTCGACATGGAGTTCCCCCTGCGCCGCGCCGATGGGGTCTTCCGCTGGTTTCTCACGCGGGTAAATCCGTTGCGCGACAACGAAGGAAAAGTCGTCCGTTGGTTCGGCACGAACACCGATATCGACCAGGCGAAACGCGCCGAGGACGCTGTGCGCGGCGAGGCGAGCATCCTGGAGTTGATCAACAAAACCGGTTCGGCCATCGCCGCCGAGCTTGATCTCCAGACCATCGTGCAGAGCGTGACTGACACCGGCACAAAGCTGACCGATGCGAAATTCGGCGCCTTTTTCTATAATATTACCGACGAAAACGGCGACGCGCTCCTGCTCTACGCCCTTTCCGGCGCCCCACGGGAGGCGTTTGAAAAATTCGGCCATCCGCGCGCCACGGCGCTTTTCGGTCCGACCTTTCGCGGTGAGGGCCCGATCCGGTCGGACGATATTTTGCAGGATCCGCGTTACGGCACCATGGCGCCGCACCATGGGATGCCAAAAGGCCATCTCCCGGTACGCAGTTATCTCGCGGTGCCGGTGACTCTGCGCTCAGGCGAGGTCGTGGGCGGTTTGTTCTTTGGTCACCCCGAACCGAGCATCTTTACCGAGCGTTCCGAACGCCTCATCGTGGCGGTGGCGGCACAGGCGGCGATCGCGATCGATAACGCGCGACTTTTCGAGGCGGCCCAGCGCGAACTGCGACAGCGCAAGGAAGCGGAAGCCGATCGCGAGCGCCTGCTCGTGAGCGAAAAAGAGGCGCGTGCGCAAGCGGAACGGGAGACCGCGATGAAAGACGAGTTCCTCGCCACCGTCTCCCACGAACTTCGCACTCCGCTCAACGCCATTCTGGGTTGGGCCAATCTTCTCCGCACCGGCAGTAGCGATACCGTGGACATCACGGAAGGCCTCGAAGTCATCGAGCGCAACGCCCGTTCCCAAGCCCAGATCATCGAGGATCTGCTCGATATGAGCCGAATTGTTTCCGGCAATATCCGGCTCGATGTGCAACAGGTCGACGTCGTGCAGGTAATCAACGCCTCGCTCGATTCCGTGCGACCGACCGCGGCCGCGCGCGAGATTCGCCTTACCTCGGTGCTCGATCCGCAAGCGGGCCCCATCTCCGGCGATCCCGCCCGCATCCAGCAGATTCTTTGGAACCTCCTCACCAATGCTTTGAAGTTCACGCCGAAGGGCGGGCGCGTTCACGTCGTGCTGGAGCGCGTGGAATCGCATCTCGAGATCGCGGTCAGCGATAGCGGCCGCGGGATCGCCCCGGAATTTCTCCCGCATGTCTTCGACCGATTCCGTCAGGCCGACGCATCCACGACGCGCGAGCATCGTGGTCTCGGCCTGGGATTGGCGATTGTGAAAAATCTTTCCGAGCTCCACGGCGGCAGCGTCCGCGCTCACAGTGCCGGTCGCGATCAAGGCGCAGTCTTTACCGTCACTTTCCCGCTCACGGCCGCGCACGGCGCATCGGTCAAAACTCGACATCACCCCCGTTCCGGCGCGTGCATCGGTCCGAAAGGCGAACCGATTCAACTCGACGGGATCCGCGTCCTCGCCGTCGATGATGAACCGGATGCACGCCATCTCATTAAACGCGTCCTGGCCAATTGCGGGGCGGAAGTGGAGACGGCCGAGTCCGGGGCGGCGACGCTGGCGATTTTGGCGAAAACGCAGCCGCAAGTTTTGATTATGGACATCGGCATGCCAGGCGAGGACGGCTACACCGTGATGCGCAAGGTGCGCGCGCTCCCGGCCAAAAAGGGTGGCCGCATTCCCGCGATTGCCCTTACCGCCTTCGCACGCTCGGAAGACCGACGCCGCGCCATCCTGAGCGGATTCCAGATGCACATGGCGAAACCCGTGGAACCGTCGGAATTGATCGCGATGGTGGCGAGCCTGGCCGGCCGCACTGATACCAACCTCTAGGCGCGCAACTGGCGCAGATATTCGCGGTCCCACGCCGCCGGAATGCTCTCGCGCGCTCGAGTAGGGTCCAGGTCGATACGCTCGTGAGGCGATCCCTTGTTGGCTCAACTCACAGACGTGCCAGTCCTGCTTGTTCGTCACATCCCAAAACTCGACGGCATCCTCCGGATGAAAATCCGCGGCGCCGCTCGCCTCGGGATGGAAAAACCAATCACACACGATGCGCGTCCGCTCCGGTGTTTGCGGCCAGACTTGATGCACCATCACGTAATCCGGATGGAGGCTGAGGAGCAGATTCGGGAAGATGGAATAATAAAAAACGCGCGCGTGATCCGCCGCCTGCATGTTCCCTACCGGCGGCGCGCACGCCTTGCCGCTCATGGTCAGGCTTGCGCCTTGCGTGATCTTCATGAACCCGCCCAGGAACGGGCCCTCGCAAAGGTCGTTCTCCGCAGAATCGAACGGTGAAACCTTGGACAACATCGGATGCACGCCCGGGCAGTGGTAACACTCGGAATAGTTCTCAAAGATCAGTTTCCAGTTTGCGGCCACGTCATATTCGATCCGTTTCACGGAACGCAACTGCGGCAAATTCCAGTGCGCAAACTTGTCCTCCAACGGCGCAAACACTTCCGCGTGCGGCCGCGGTGTTTCCGCCAGACTAACGAAAAGGAAACCTTCCCACGCGACCAAAGGCACGGTGTGCAACGCATACGCCGATTTCGTAAAGTCCGGCACCTCCTCCATGTGCGGCGCGCCGATGAGTCGACCATCGAGCGCATACGTCCAGGCGTGATACGGACACTGAATCGCCGCCGCGTGTCCGCTTGCCTTCTCGCACAGCCGCGTGCCGCGATGCCGGCACACGTTATGGAATGCGCGCACGACGTGATCCTGGCCTCGGGCCGCGATGAGACTTTCGCTCGCCACTTCTGCGAGAAAAAAATCGCCCGGCCGCGCGAGCTGACTCGCATGTCCCACACAAACCCAGGATGAACGAAAGATGCGTTCCTGTTCCTCGGCGAAAATTTCCGGCGAGACAAAAAAGCGTTGCGCCATCGTCGTGGCAGGGGCCGGGTGGGAAGACATTGTGGCGACTCAGGCAGAGTAGCTCCGACTCGCGGCACGAAGCAAACTCCACGTCTTCACGTAGATTACGCGCGTGCCCTTGATCCCGCTCGCGCTCGTCCTGCTTCTGCCTTTGCTGCTCGCACTCGCGTTGCCGTTTTCGCTCGTGCAACGCTATCGCGCCGGTGTGGCGCGCCGGCGCGGACGACCATGGCTCACGGCGATCAATCTCGCTTTGCTCGCGTTTTCCTGTGCGTTCTTCCTCTGGGTCGCGGCGCTGACGAATTTCTGGGCGCCGCACGCCTTCGCCTACTCGCTGCTCGGTCTCGCGAGCGGCGCCATTCTGGGCGCGCTCGGTTTGCTGGTGACGCGATGGGAGGAATCGCCCCGCGCGCTGCACTACACGCCAAACCGTTGGCTCATCCTCATTCTCACCATCGCCGTCACGGCGCGCATTCTTTACGGTTTCTGGCGCGCGTGGAACGCCTGGCAGACACGAGGCGTCGATGAATCCTGGCTTGCCGCCGCCGGCCTCGCGGGCTCCATGGCCGTGGGCGCCGTCGTGCTCGGCTACTACTTCATTTACACGGCCGGCGTTCTCCGCCGTCTTCGCGGTCAGCGCGTCCGCTGACGTGCGGGGTCTACTTCAAGACCGAACGATGGAACTCGTTCCAATCGTCGAGATTGTTCAGGTTCACCGCATCCTTTGCCGCGGACGCATCGTCGGACAAACCACAGCAGCTTAAGATTCCCTGGCGCGTTGCGTCGTCGTGATTGTAGCCACGCACCGCGGCGTTGTGTTTCTCGATCGCCTCGGGCGTAAGCGTTTTCGCGTTCTGTTTCACCCACGCTTCAAACTGCGTGTAGGTCGGCTTCGCCTGTTTCACGTAATTTTGCACCGCCGCTTCATCGAGGCCGAGCGCGGCGCAAGTCATCGCATCGTAGCCGCGGCCCATGCCGGGATAACCGGGCGCAAGTTTGCCGCAGGCTTCGAGCGAGAGTTTTTGCCAAAGACGCGGCAGGTGCAGCACACCGAGTGGGCCCGCGGTGCCGGAACTGATCATGGGGACATGGGTATCGCTCATGCGTTGATTATAGCTTGTCGCGCAAGCGTCGGCCAAGGCATTTTACTTCACGGTGAATCAAACACGCCGATCTTCGGTTTCCTTCCATGAGCGGGTCGACGAGCCCGAGGTGTTGTCGATCGAGGACGAGAAGTTCGATCGCATTTACCCGCGCGCCATTCGCCAACTTTCATCGCTTTTCTGGACACCGGTGGCAGTGGCGGCGGAGGCTGCAAGGCTGCTCGTCATAGCGCCGAACACACATGTCCTCGACGTCGGCTGCGGCGCAGGGAAGTTTTGTCTCGTGGCCGCGTCGCTGGGCGAAGGTCGTTTCACCGGGATCGAGCAACGCGCGGAATTAATCGCGGCCGCCCGCGCCGCCGCCGCGCGTCTCGCGGTCAGCACCGTGGAGTTCGTGCACGGGAACCTGCTCGATTTCGCCTTCGAGAGTTTCGACGCCTTCTATCTCTTCAATCCCTTCGAAGAAAACATGCACGGCCACAAAATCGACGCCGCCGTCCCGCTCTCGCCCGCTCTTTTTCGGAAGTACACCCGCTACGTGGCGGACCAGCTTGGCGCTCAGCCGCTCGGAACCCGCGTCGTGACCTACATGGGTTACGCCGACGACCTTCCGGACTGCTACGAGTGTGAGGAGACGCAGTTCGGTGACGACTTGAAACTCTGGGTCAAACGCCGGGATCACGATCCCGACGCCGAACAACTTGGCCTGCGCACGTCGCGGAGCTATCGCGGCACCCAAGGTTGGGCCGGTCCGCGCCGCGTCGCATAGGCAAAACGTTGCGCCGCCGCAGGCCCTAGCGGAAATGGGCTGAGTTCTCATTGAACTCCTGTTCCAGCTTCGAGCACATCAAGTCGCAGAGCTCAAAAATTTGCGGATCGGAAATCGCGTAAAACACACTCACGCCCTCGCGTCGGCGCGAGACGATGTGCGCATCCGCGAGAATGCCCAGATGTTTCGAGGCGTTTCCCTGACTTAAACCGGTGACAGAAACGAGGGCGGTGACGTTCTGCTCTCCCTCCTGCAGAGCCATGAGCAGACGCAAGCGGGCGGGCTCGCTTAACACCTGAAAACGGCGCGCGACCAACTCCAGTCCGCGATCGGACAACTGATTTTTTTTTCTGGCTCTGGACATCTGCGTTAGCGCCGCGATACTACTACTGTATCGTGATATAACAATACAATACTGACACTCCTCTATTCACCAATCCATGAAGTTTGTAAATATTCTCAGCTCCGGTCATGTCATCCTCGGCGTTCTCGTGGGCGCCCTTTTGGGCAGCGCCTTGGGATATTTTGGTCAGTGCACCTCCGGCACGTGCCCGCTTACCTCAACATGGTGGCGCGGTGCGCTCTATGGCGCGTTCCTGGGTTTTCTTTTTACCTTTTCCACCGCGCGGAAGCCGGGCGCGACCGTGTCCACGCCCGATTCCCAAGCCGGGGATTCCGCCCCGGAACTTCAGAAACCTCGATGATTTTTCGGAGGGACTTCCGCACGCAGAGTATCGCCGAATTGCGATAGAGAGATGACGGCTTCGTCCTTCCAGGGGCGAGCCGATCACCCTTCAAAATCATATCCAAAAATGAAATCGATGAACATTTTCAGGCAAAAATCCTGGTCGCCTTATGTGGTGGGCGCCGGAATCGGGGTCTTAAGTTGGCTCGTCTTCCTGACCGCGGATCATCCGCTCGGGGTTTCGACGGCTTACGAAAATACGGCCGCCCTCGTGGACAAGACGGTTAATCCCGCAGCGGAAACGAACAATCCTTACTTCCAAAAGAAACAGCAGGAGGGCAAGCCGCCCAGAATCGATTGGGAATGGATGCTCGTCGTCGGCATCTTCCTCGGTGCCTTCACCAGTGCAAAGCTAAGTGGCGATCGCACGGAGCAAAGCGTCCCGCCTCTTTGGCAATGGCGTTTCGGCGCGAATGTGGCCATCCGGTTCGCAGGCGCGTTCTTCGGCGGTGCGCTCATGATGTTCGGGGCGCGCCTGGCGCAGGGGTGCACCAGCGGGCACGGTATTTCTGGCGCTCTGCAGCTCGCGTTCTCGAGCTGGATTTTCGTTGTCCTCCTCTTCCTCGGTGGAGCGGTGACCAGTTTTATTATCTACGGGGCGGAGGGACGAAATCATGTTTGAGGGACCTGAAAAACTTCTGCTCGGCCTGCTTTCCGGCATCCTCTTCGGTTTCCTTTTGCAAAAGGGTCGCGTGGCCAAGTTCCGTGTCATCGTCGGGCAGTTTCTGCTGAAGGATTGGACGGTGGTGAAAGTTATGCTGACCGCCGTGGCGGTTGGAGCAGTGGGCGTGTGGGCCATGCTCGCGCTCGGCCTAACGACTCTGCACATCAAGCCCGCGGCTTTCGGCGGCGTCGTCGCCGGCGGGCTTCTTTTTGGCGCCGGGATGGCGATCTTCGGCTACTGCCCTGGCACCAGCGTGGCTGCCTGCGGCGAAGGGCGGCGCGACGCGATGGTAGGCGTGGTCGGGATGCTGGTGGGCGCATTCATCTATGTGGTCGCTTATCCCGCGCTCCAAGGCTTGATCACCGGCTTCGGCGACTGGGGGAAAGTGACCGTGGCCGACGTCACCGGACTTTCACCCTGGATCTTTGTCGCTGCGATTGTCGTCGCGACTGTAATCACCCGTCTGCGTTGGCCCAGCCTGCAACCTCAACCAAACAAACAATAATCCATGTCACTTATCTTCGAACGCATCCAAACCGACGGCATCGCTGAACTTTCCTACCTCGTGGGAGACGATGCCGCAGGCGTCGCCGCAGTCTTCGATCCCACGCCGGACGTCGACAAATATGCGGAGATGGCGCGCGAGAATAACCTCTCCATCACCCACATCTTCGAGACGCACATTCACGCCGATCTCTTGAGCGGCGCGCGTGAGCTCTGCGCGCGGGTCGACTCCGCGAAAATCTTCGCCAGCCAGGAAGGCGGGGCTCGTTACGGATTCGAGACCGAGAAGGTGAAGGACGGCGATACGTTTACGTTTGGCGACACCGTCATCACCGCGCGCCACACTCCGGGACATACGCCGGAGCACATGAGCTACGAACTCGCGGAAGCGGAGCGCACGAAGACGCCGTGGGGCGTGCTGACGGGCGATTCGCTTTTCGTCAGCTCCGCCGGACGGCCCGATCTGCTCGGCTCGAGCGAATCGGAAAAACTGGCCGCCCAACAGTTCCACACCCTTCGCGATTACTTCCTCAAATTATCCGACAGCGTCATGATTCATCCCGCGCACGGTGCGGGCTCGCCGTGCGGTGCGGATATCGGCGATCGTTTACAAAGCACAATCGGCTACGAGCGCGGCACGAATCCGTTCCTGCAATTCGAGGACGTGAAAGAGTTCACCGATTACGCCCTCAGCACCGCGCCGCCCGTCCCGACCTACTATCCGCGGATGAAAAAAATCAACGCGAAGGGGCCGGAGATTATCGGCAACCTGCCGCGCGTTCCCGGATTGCCGGCGAAGGTTTTCAAGGAGGCGGTCGAAGAGAAGGGCAACGTGCTCATCGACACGCGCACCATGCTGGGCTTCGGCGGCGGGCACATTCCCGGCGCGCTCAACATCGGCGGTTCGCCCATGCTTTCGATTTGGGCCGGCTGGCTGCTCGATCCGGAAAAGCCCGTCCTCCTCGTGCTCGAGAAAGACAGCGGCCTCGACGACATCGTGAAGTATTTCATCCGCACTGGGTACACGAAGTTTGCCGGCTATCTCGTCGGCGGAATGAAGGCGTGGGACAACGCCGGTTTCGAGATCGCACGCGTTCCGCAGATGAGCGTGCACGACCTGAACTCGGCCGATGGCAAATTGCAGATCTTCGACGTCCGCACCGCGGATGAATGGAAAGGCGGCCACATCCCTGGCGCGCATCATCTCTTCCTGCCGGACTTGCGCGAGAAGGCGGCGAAATTTGAGAAAACCAAACCGACCGCCGTCTATTGCGACAGCGGCTATCGCGCGAGTCTCGCCACCAGCATCCTGAAACAGGAAGGCTTCACCGATGTGCGAAATATTCCGGGAAGCTGGCAGGCGTGGAAGAAGGCCGGCTTCAAGGTTGAAGGGAAAATCCAGTGATGAAGCGTTTGCTCTTTTTGCTGGTCGCCCTCGCGCCTTCGCTCGCCTTCGCGCAGGAGCCGAGAGTCAACGCTCTCGAATTCTCCGGACCGGCGTGGTCGCCGTATCTCGTGGGTGCGGGCATCGGCGTGCTTGAGCTGGCTGACGTTTTATTTCGCCAACAAACCGATCGGCGCGTCCTCGTTTTACGCGACCGTGGGCGGCGCGATCGGCCGGCTTTTCGCGCGAAGACACACTGACTCGCTCGATTACTACAAGGAAAATCCGCCAAAGATCGGCTGGGAAACCGTGCTCGTCCTCGGGACGATCGCGGGCGCGTTCATCTCTGCTCTCACCGGGGGCGAGTTCACCGGGGAATGGCTCCCGCCATTTTGGATCGCACGCTTCGGCGAAGATTCGATGTGGCTGCACGGCGGGTTGGGATTGGTCGGCGGCATTCTCATGGCCTTCGGCGCGCGTTTCGCTGGAGGCTGCACCAGCGGTCATGGCATTAGCGGCACGCTGCAGTTGAACGTCGGCTCGTGGATCGCAGTCGCGTGTTTCTTCATCGGCGGCATCGCAGTGGCCTATCCCCTTTACCTCTTATGATCGATCCAGGCTCAGTGGTGAAACAGAGCAGTGAAAAACCGGAAGCGCCCATCGCGCCGCCGGCCAAGCTCCTGCTCGCTCTCGTGGCCGGCCTCGCTTTTGGCTTTCTTCTGCAAAAAGGCGGCGCAGCCAAGTTCAACGTCCTCATCGGGCAGTTGATTCTGCAGGACTGGACGGTCGCGAAGATCATGCTCAGCGCGATCATCGTGGGTATGCTCGGCATTTATCCGCTGCATCACGCCGCGAAAGTAAATCTCCATCTCAAACCGACGCGGCTTTTCGCGAACATCATCGGCGGACTCATCTTCGGCGCAGGCTTTGCGCTCATCGGCTATTGCCCCGGCACCGCCGCGGCCGCACTCGGTCAGGGCAACTGGGATGCACTCTTCGGAATGTCGGGCCTCGTCATCGGCTCTTACCTCTACGCGGAGATGTCCGGGTGGTTAAAGCAGGGACCGCAGAAATGGGGCGAACTCGGCAAGATCACCATCCCCGACGCGATCAAGGTGCCACGATTGCCCTTCGCATTTGGTTTTGCGCTTTTCCTCGCGGCCTGCCTTTTCGCCCTGGAGAAATTCACTGCTCGCTAATCTTGTGATCGAGAGGAACAAGGTCATCCCTGCCCCCAACGCGGTGGCGCTGACAACGTGTCTAACGACTTTCGCGTTCACCCCGGTGGCAGTGGCAAACCGCTGAGGCTGAATGGCTGAGTTCCTGTATGTCGCCGCTTTCGTCCTGGCCGTGGCGATCGGCGTATCGCTTGGATTGCTAGGCAGCGGCGGCTCGATCATCACTTTGCCGGTCCTGGTTTACGCGGCGAAGGTGCCGGCGGCACAGGCCGTTGGCATGTCTCTCGCGGTGGTGGGCGGGACGACGCTTTTCGGGAGCATCCTTGGTGCGCGCAGCGGACAGGTACACGGGAAAGCGGCTCTCCTTTTCAGCATCACCGGAGTGGTCGGCGCGCTCATCGGTTCGCAGTTGACGCATCTCGTTTCGCCTCCGGTTTTGCTCCTGATTTTCGCTGGCCTGATGATCGTGGTCGCGCTGCGCATGTTTCGCCCCCGTCCGGCAGAAACGCCACAGCAAGGCACGGAATGTCATTGGGTGAGCTGCAGCGTGACCGGGCTGTTTGTGGGCGGTCTCACTGGTTTCCTCGGCGTCGGCGGCGGCTTTCTCATCGTGCCGGCGTTGATCTTTCTGGCGCGGGTTCCCATGAAGCGCGCCATCGCCACTTCGCTCGTCGTCATCACTGTGACGTCAGCTGGTGGTTTGATCGGCCATTTGCGCCAAACGCACTTTGACTGGGGCACCGCGGGTATTTTCCTCGCCCTGGCGATCGTCGGGATGCTGGCGGGGCGAAAACTCGCCCACCGCCTCGAAGCCGAGCGTTTGCGCCATGGCTTTGCGTGGTTTGTCCTCGCCGTCGCTGTCTTTGTCGTGACCGAAAACTGGAGAGCTTTTGCCTGATGAACTTATGAACAAGCTAATGAAAACCATCATAGTCGCGGCGCTGAGCGCGCTCGCGCTCACCACCATGAATGCCCAAACCGAAAGCAAAACTCATCGCGTCGTCTTCGAAGCAACGATGGAAGGCACCGAGCAATGGACCAGCGTCTTGAACAACGTCGAGAACCTCAAGAAGGCGCTCGGCGCGGCCACCGAGATCGAAGTCGTCGCGCACGGCAAAGCGCTTGGGATGCTGGTCGCAAAAGACAACTCGCTCGCCGATCGAATCAAGAAGCTGGCCGATGAGGGCGTCGTCTTCGCCGCCTGCGAGAACACGATGAAAAAGAAGAACGTGACGAAGGATCAGCTCCTGCCCTCCGCGACCACGACCGACTCCGGTGTCGCCGAAGTGGTGCGCAAACAGGCGGCGGGCTGGAGTTACATCAAGAGCGGCACATGAACGCGCAGGCGCTCCGCCTCACCATCGCGCTCGCGCTCGCGGCTCTGATCGGCGTTCCCGTGATGAAAGCAGCAGAGGAAGAAATGATCACCATCCTGCACACGAACGACATCCACGGTCACATCGACGCCTGGCAGGGGTGGGAAGGTGAGCTGACCGGCAAAACAATCGGCGGGATGGATCGCCTCGCGACCGCGATCAAGCAGGTTCGCTCGGAGGAGGACGCAAACGTTCTCCTGCTCGATGCCGGCGACGCGATTGGCGACACCATGATCGCCAACGAGACGAGGGGCGAAGCGGTGCTTCGGCTCATGAATGCGCTTGGCTACGACGCGATGACAATCGGCAACCACGAGCCCGATTTCACAAGCGCGCGCTTGCGCGAACTAAGCGCGGTGGCGCGCTTCCCCATCCTCGCCGCCAATGTGCGCCACCAGAAAAGCGGCGAGCTTTTCACGAAGCCATATCTCATTCGCGAGATTGGCGGAGTGAAAGTGGGCGTTATCGGTCTGGCTTATCCGAATACGTCCCTAACGACGGCAGAGAAGAATGTCGCAGAGCTGGAATTCCGCGACATCCCGGCGGTCGCGCGCGAGTTCGTGCCGCAGATGCGAAAGGAGGGCGCGGAGATCGTGATCGCGCTCACCCATTACGGGCTCGGCGCCGACCTCAAGCTCGCGCAGAGCGTGCCGGGCATCGACGTCATCGTCGGCGGCCACAGCCACAATCGCGTGGAGCCTGCAATCAAAGAAGGCGAGACGCTTATCGTCCAGGCCGGCGCGCATGGCTCCGATCTTGGCCGCCTCGATCTGAAGATCGCCCATGGAAAGATCGTCAGTTCCGAGAGCAATCTCATCCTGCTCGATCACGCGAAAATCCCGTCGGATCCTGAAATGGCGAAGTTGAGTCGCGGACATCACCGCTCCCTTCAAGGCAAAGCTCGAAGAGCCACTTGGCGAAGCATTGGCGCCGATCGTTCGCGCGCAGACCATGGCCGGTGCGAAACCGCGCAAGCGCGATCAGCAATCGCCAGCAGACTCTCTGTTCGCCGATATCGCGCGAGCAAATACCAAAGCAGACATCGCCTTCCTGCCCGGGGTCGGCTACGGCGTGGCCATTCCGGCAGGTCCGATCACCGCGGCCGCTCTGCGCAACCTGGTTCCGCACGAATCAAGAATCGTGACGATGAACCTCACCGGAGCGCAGGTGCGCGCAGTCCTCGAGCAGGCGGTTGAGAACGCCTACATCGACGACCCGCACCGCAAAGTCGGCGGCATGATTCAGGTGAGTGGACTGCAGTTCACCCACGACGACGAAGGATGTCTTCGAAATTCGCAGCGGCGACGATCCGCTCGATCCCGCACGCACCTATGCCATCGCAACAAATTCCATGCTCGCAGATGGTGGCCACAACTACGCTACGTTCCGCGAGGGCAAGGAGTTAGCCGAACACGGCGCTCAATTCGAAATGATCGCGGAGTGGATCAGGCAGCAAAAAAAAGTGAACGTGCCGACCGATGTGCGCATCTCAGTTCGCAGGCAGAAGCCGTAATTAAAATATGAAACTAAAAAACATCGCCATTTTCACGCTCGCTCTCGCGCTGGGCTTTCTCACCTACCGTTCCGCCAGCGCCACCGCGGGAGGTTCCTGCCTCGCCTCCATCTTTCCTCTTTCCAGCATGCAACCCGTTGCCAATCGCTCCGGCGCCAGCACGATTGCACCCACTTGGAATCTGAAGGATTTGGAGGGACGAGCCGGTCAAGCTCTCCGATTTCAAGGGCAAGGTCGTGCTTCTGAACTTCTGGGCGACGCTGGTGTCCGCCCTGTCGCGAAGAGGTGCCCGATCTGGTTGCGCTCCAGAACAAATACAAGGAGCAAGGTCTCGTCGTGGTCGGCGTTTCCATGGATCAGAAGGGACCGGCCCCGTGAAGTCATTCGCCCAGCGATTGAAGATCAACTATCCCGTGGTGATGGGTGACGAAAAAATTGCGATGGATTACGGCGGCGTCGCCGCGCTTCCGACCACGATCTATATCGACCGCGACGGCAAGGTAGCGGGAGTGCACGAAGGCGGAGCCGATCTCAATATGTTTGAGACCGCCATCAAACCGCTCCTCGAAAAGGCCAAGCCGACGACCGCGAAAACCGGGACGTGATCGGATTGCGCTCGTCGCTCAGGCCTCTTTCATGACAGTGCCCGCTCTTTTCACACTGGTGTTGGTGAGCGGTCTGGTGGGCGTCTTCTTTGTTCTCGAGCGCTTCATTCCCCTGCGCTCGCACAAGGCCTCGCTCTTTGCTCGGCTGCTGGTCAATCTTTCGCTTTCCGCGCTCACATTTTTTGTCGCGGTCATCCTCGTGCGACCAGCGGCAATGGCCGCTTTGCAGTGGTCAAATCGCGAACCCTTCGGGCTCATCCACGTCATCCCGCTCCCGCCATTCGTTCAGGTCCTCCTCGCCTTCCTTCTCATGGACCTGAGCTTTTACTGGTGGCATCTGCTCAATCACCGCGTCCCGTTCCTCTGGCGCTTCCACAATGTGCATCACATCGATCCCGCTCTTGATGTCTCGAGCGGCTTCCGTTTTCACTTTGGTGAAGTTGCCATGTCAGCCGCCTTCCGCGTCGTGCAGGTCGCGCTCATCGGGATCTCGGCGCCGGTCTTCGCCGTTTACGAACTAATCTTCCAGGCGAACACGCTCTTCCATCACAGCAACATTCGCCTCCCCATCCGGGTCGAACGTTGGCTGAACAAGATCCTCGTCACGCCGCGCATGCACGGCATTCACCACTCGCAGGTCGAAGGCGAGACCAACTCGAACTACTCTGTCGTTTTCTCGTGGTGGGATCGCTTGCACCGCACGCTCGGGTTAAATATTCCGCAGGATGAAATCGTCATCGGCGTGCCCGCCTATTCGAACCCGGGAGACAACACCATCACCAGCACGCTGCTTCTTCCCTTCCGCAAACAACGCGCCTACTGGCAATATGCCGACGGCACTCGCCAGGAACGCGCGCGCACGATCGGTCCGCGTGATCACCTTGCCGAATAGGCGCCCCTCCTCATGAGCAAACAGAAAACCATCGCCGTGCTCGGTGGCGGTTCCGCGGGATTAACCGCCGCGCGCACCGCGTGCGAATTCGGCGCCAAAGTCATTCTCTTCCTCGGCGACCGCGGCGCCGAAGCCTCGCTCTGCATCGAGCGCGGTTGCATGCCGTCGAAAGCAATCTTCGAACCGATCGACGCCATGCATCACGCGAAGCGACACGGCTGGCTCGAGGTGAAGCCGAAACAACCCGAGAAATATCTCGCCCAGATCGTGGCCTGGAAAGATCGCGAGATCGCGCGCTTTCGCTGCTACCGCGAAGAAGAGATCGCGCATCTGGCCGCGAAGGATTTTCAAATCATCGGGCGCAACGCTCGCTTCGTCGGCCCGCACGAGATCGACGACGGCCGCGATCGCCACTCTTTCGACGCCGCCATCATCGCCACCGGATCGCACAATGCCATCCCGGAGGAAGTTCATTTACCAGTGGGGCCCGACGGCGTCTGGACGAACAACGAAATCCTCGCCAACACCGTCCTTCCGCGCTCACTCATCGTCATCGGCGCGGGACCAGTGGCGCTGGAGTTTTCTCTGCGCTATGCGCGTCTCGGTTGCAGCGTCACGCTTCTCGCGCGCTCGGGATTGCTCGGCAAGTTTCCGAAGCAATTCGGCGAACGCTTGCAGCAGATCTACGAACGAGAAGGCGTGCGCATCTGCACCGGTCACGACCTCGTCGCCCTCGATCGCAGCGACGACTCGGAATTTTCCGTGCGCACGAAAAGCGCCACCGGCGAGGAAACATTCACAGCAGAGCGTGTCCTTCTTGCCACCGGCCGCCGGCCGAATCTCGAGTCGTTGAATCTCGACGCCGTCGCAATCGAGGCGAGTGCGCGCGGCAAACTCGAGGTCACACCCGATATGCGCGTAAAGGGCAACCGCCACATCTTCGCGGCCGGCGACGTGGCCGGCCTGCGCATGGTCGTGCACCAGGCGCACATCGAAGCTGGCATCGCCGCGGAAAACGCGGTCAAGGAGGGCGATCGCGAATGGCAACGCCGCTCGAACATTCAGGTCGTCTTCAGCGATCCCGAGTTCGCCTTCGCCGGCATGAGCCGCGAGACCGCGGAAAAGGCCGGTCACAAAGTCGCCACCGCCACGGCCGAAAGCTCCGATGTCGGGAAGCTCCATCTCGCGGGCGACCACCTTGGCTTCGGCGAGTTCGTCGCCGACGCGGACAACGGACGTTTGCTCGGCGCCGGTTTGCTTTGCAGCGACGCGGCCAATCTCATTCACCTCCCCGCTTACGCCATCGACCACGAGCACACCGTGCATGAACTCGTGACCGGCGAATATTATCACCCGACGAAAATCGAAATCGTCTCCGAGATCGGCGACGCCCTTTGCCGCGAACTCGGCGGCACTCCCTACTGCCGCGCCCGCGAATAAAGTCGTGCGTCCCATCCTCGTCGTCATCGTCCTCCTGCTCGTCCTCGGAGTTGCCGGCACCCTCCGCGCTCAAGGCATCGGCTGGAGCCTGGTGAACTGGAAAGTGCGCCGCGATTTCCCGAGCGTGCCAAGAATCACGCCGGCCGAAGCCGCCGCGTTGTTGAACGACGAAAGAGCCTCGCAACCGCTCCTCCTCGACGTCCGCACGAAAGCCGAATACGAAATCAGCCACCTGCCGGGCGCGCGGCGCGTCGCTCCCGATTCCGATCCCGGCGCCATCAATCTCCCACGCGACCGCCGCATCATCACCTACTGCTCGGTCGGTTACCGATCTGGCGCCTTCGCGAAAAAGCTGCAAGACGCCGGTTACAAGAACGTGCGGAACATGAGCGGCTCCATTTTCCAATGGGCCAACGAAGGCCGCCCTCTCGTGCAGAACGGGAAACGTGTCCGGAAGGTTCATCCTTACAACGGTCTCTGGGGCAAACTGCTGCAGCCCGCACTTCGCGCCGACGTCCCGGATGCAGGCAAGGAAATGTAGGATTGCGTCCCCTCCCCTTCCGGCGAAACATCCGGCATGCCCGTCCATGGTCGCCTGGCCGCGTTCCTTCTCGCCGCCGTGCTTACGGTCGTGGTCTGGTCGGGCATCTGGCCGAAGGACCGCCTCACTTGGTGGCTGGAAGTGGCCCCCACTCTTCTCGGCTTGATTCTGCTTTTCGGGTTACGAAACAAGTTTCGTTTCACCGCGCTCCTACAAACGCTCATCGCCCTCCACATGATCCTGCTCGCGATCGGTGCGCACTACACCTACGCGGAAGTGCCCGCCGGTTTTTGGGTGCGCGACTTTTTTGATCTCGGTCGAAACCACTACGACCGCCTTGGCCACTTCGCGCAAGGGTTCGTCCCCGCCTTGATCGCCCGCGAGGTCATTGTGCAACGCGAAATCATCCTGCGGCGCGGCTGGATCGCCTTCTTCGCCGTCTCCGCCGCCATGACCGTGAGCGCGCTCTACGAACTGATCGAATGGGTGGCCGCGGAGCTCTACGGCCAAAACGCCGACGCCTTTCTCGGCGGGCAGGGCGACATTTGGGACACGCAGAAAGACATGGCCTGCGCGCTGGTCGGCGCCACCTGCGCGCTCGTCCTCTTCCGCCGCTGGCACGATCGACAACTGGAACGCACCCGCGAGTGATCGTGCTTACTATTCGTCGCGCGCTTTGGAATTTTTCATCACCGACCGGATGTCGACCGTCCAAATGTCGGCGTCGTCGGGCGGTCGGAAAGACCAACTGAGAGCGGACTTCCCGCCGCCTGCGCGCAGACTGATCCGATCGCGATCCCGGCGCACGTTGTAATAACCGGTCGAGCGCGGCGTGATCTCGACCAGCGCTTTGCCGTTCTCGTGCAGGAACACACTTCCGTTCGTGACGATGATGGACGCGCGCTTCTCATCCCAACCTGAGTCGCGCCGATCGCCCACTTTCGTGCGGCGGAAGGTGAGATCGTCGGCGCGGTGCGTGATTCCTTCCTTCTCGAAACGCGCCTGAAGCTCGGGCGAAATTTTTCCAGTCGTCCGCTGACATCCGACCATCAGCAAGCCGAGCGAAACGCAAACTGCGAAACCAATCCGGACGACCGCGTGCTTCATCTCACGAGATAAATCGAATCAGGGCGAAGAGCACGATCATTACCGCGAGCGAAATGCCGGTATAAATCATCGCATCCTGAAGCCGCGCGCGCCGCGCGGCCTTCGCGTACGGAATGCGAGTGAACGACACCATCGTGTAGAGCGGCAGATAAAAACCCGGGAGCGCGCCTTCGAGAAAGTGGTCGAGCTTCTTCTTCGCGCGAAAGACCGGCGACGCGGTTTTGTCGCGCATCTCGATGAAATTTTGCACCGCCAGATCGGCCAACGCGTCGGCGTTTTCTTTCCGCCGCAGAGTGACTCCGCAAAGGCCCGCGCGCGATCATTGGCAAATTCGGCGAGGCATTCGTCGAGCACGACACAGTCTTCAAACGCGGCGTTCATCCCCTGGCCATAGAAGGGCACGACGGCATGGGCCGCATCGCCTACGAGAGCGACCTTATCCTGATAGTGCCACGGTGCGCAACGGATGGTGACGAGCGAGCCGGTGGGATTCTCGCGGTAATCCTCCGATAAGGACGGCATGAGCGGAACGGCGTCGGGAAATTCTTCGCCAAAAAAGCGACGCACGTCGTCATCGGTCCTCGTGGTTTCGAAACTGCGCGGCCCGGCGAATTCCCAGAAGAGCGTGCAGGTGAAGGAGCCATCCGGATTCGGGAGCGCAATCATCATGAAGCTCTTGCGCGGCCAGATGTGGAGCGCGTGCTTTTCCATCTGCCAACCGCCGCCGCTCGTGGGGGGGATGGTGAGTTCCTTGTAGCCGTGCGCAAGATAGCTCTGGCTGTACTCGAAACGTTCCAGCCGTTGCATGGCGCCGCGCACGGCGGAGAAGGCGCCGTCCACACCGATGAGCGCATCGCCGCGCGCCTCCGTGATTTGATTGGTCTCGGTGTTCAGTAACTGCGCCGATGGCGCGTTCACATCCACGTCGGTGCAGCGTTGATTGAAGAATACGCGCACGTTTGGATTCCGTTTCGCGGCTTCGATGACGGCATTGTTGAGCGCACCGCGCCCGATGGAATTGATGCACTTCTTCGGGTCGCGATCGTAGGCGCTGAAATGCAACTCGCCCGAGCGATCGTGAATCATGCGGCCGCGCATCGGGATGGCGCTTTGCAGGACTTCCTCGGCGAGCCCGATCTGTTGCAGTGCGTGAATGCCTCGCGTGGACAGCGCCAGATTAATGGAACGCCCGCCGACCAGGTTGCCGGCGTGCGGGTCGGCGCGGCGTTCGTAGAGTTCGACCTCGCAACCGCGTCGCCCGAGGTAGGCGCCGAGCAATCCGCCGGCGAGGCCGCTGCCGATGAGTGTGAACTTGGTCGCCATGAGTCAGTGCGCGGTATTTGTCGCCTAATTACGGCGGAAATGCCGACACAATTCTCGCGTCGACGAAAAATGCATGACGGCTCGACCTCTTCTTCAAAACCTGCCAGAAACCTCTCCATGCCCGCCCTCCTCCGTTTAAGCCTGCTCATTCTGTCTCTCACCTTGATGCCCTCGTCTCGCGCCGAGGAAACGCCCAAGCCAAAACAATTCATCTACGTCCTGCGCCTCGTGCCGCGCCTGCACGTGGACACAAACTGGACGAAAGACGACGAAGCGGTGTTGCAACGTCACCTCACGCGATTCCAGGAAGCGATCAAGACCGGCCAACTCATCCTCGCCGGCCGGACGATGGAGCCGGGCGAGAAGACATTCGGCATCGCCATTTTCGAAGCCGCTGATGAAGCGGCCGCGCACGCTTTCATGGAGGGCGATCCCGCTGTGGTCGAGGGACTTATGACGGCGGAGGTGCATCCGTTTGCGGTCGTGCTTCAACGCAAGAACCCGTAGCGCCCCCCCTGCCCTCACGCAGTAAAAGAGGCGACGCGGTTGCGTTTCGTTACGCGTGAGCTCCATGGCATCAGGGCTGCTTGAAACGCTGCTGAGACCATGAAGCCTCAACCCAAAACGAACGGAGATGCGCATGTCCATTCGCTCGACCTCAAGGCCATCCTCCTCGTGGACGACGATCAGCAGCTCGCCACTGCCCTGCAATGGATTCTGGCGGACGAAAATTACCTGGTCGATCTGGCTTTCGATGGCGAGGAAGCGCTGCTGAAGGTGCGGGCGCACGAATATGACGCCGTCATCTGCGATCTAAAAATGCCACGCCTGCGCGGCGACCAATTTTTCCTGCAAATCAAAGACCTGCGCCCCGCCCTGGCAGATCATTTCATCTTCATAACCGGCTACGCGGCCGACCCGAAGATCCACCACTTCCTCACCGAGCAGGAAGTGAAATACCTCGTGAAGCCGTTTCCGGTGCAGGGGTTGATTACCTGCGTGCGAGAATTGCTCGGCTAGGCCGCCGGCCTTCAACCAAGCAACTGCGCGAACCGCCACACTTCGTGGAAGGTGTTGTAGAGCGGCGTGGGCGCAGCGCGGATCACGTTTGGCTCGCGGAAATCACACTTCGCGCCCGCGGCTTCGAGTTTCGCGAAAAGTTCCTTTGGCTGTTCATGCACGAGGATGGAAAGCTGCGCGCCACGTTCGGCCGGCACCCTGGGCGTGATGACCGTGAAGCGTCGATGCGTCGCGTCCGATTTCGAATCGAGCAGAAACTCGAGGTAAGCCGTGAGCCGCTCCGACTTGGCCCGCAATTTCTCCATCCCACCCGCTTCATCGAAGATCGCAAACGAAGCCCGCAACGGCGCGAGCGACAGGATCGGTGGATTACTGATCGCCCACGCGTCGGCGCTCGGCACCGGGATGAATTCTGGTTCGAGCTGCATGCGAAAGCGCGTCGCGGGATCATTTCCCCACCATCCGGCGAGCCGACGCAGGTCGCGGTTCGTCGCGTGGCGCTCATGCACAAACGCGCCCGCCACCGCACCCGGGCCGGAGTTCAAATATTTGTAGGAACACCAGACCGCGAAATCGACATTCCAATCGTGCAACGCGAGCGGCACGTTTCCGACCGCGTGCGCGAGATCAATTCCGACCGTGCACCCGCGTGCCTGTGCATTCTTTGTCATCCCCGCGATGTCGAAAAACTGACCGGTGAAGAAATTCACACCCGCGAAGAGCACGAGCGCGATCTGCTCGCCCTCCTTTTCGAGCAAGGCCGCGATGTCCTCGCGCCGCACCGTGAATTCACCCTCGCGTGGCCGCGCCAACACCAGCCCTTCGTCCGGATCGAACCCGTGATGCGCGATCTGCGACTTGATCGCGTAGGTATCGGAAGGAAACGCCGGATCCTCCATCAGGATTTTGAATCGCCCTTTCGTCGGTCGATAAAATGTTGCCATCATCAGGTGCAGATTCACCGTCAGGCTGTTCATGCAGACGACTTCGTTTGGCTGCGCCCCGGCCAGCCGCGCCGCGCCTTCGCGCACGGTCTCGTGATAGGAATACCATGGCGTCGTCCCGTCCAGGTGCGCATCCACGCCCAGCCGTGCCCAATCCTCCAGCTCCTGCTCCAGCAGCCCGCGCGTCGCCTTTGGCATCAAACCCAGCGAATTGCCGACAAAATAAATCACCGGTTTGCCGTCGGGGCCGGGAGGGATATGAAACCGCTCTCGAAAGGGCGCGAGCGCATCATCCCGATCGCGCTCAAGCGCGAATTCTTCGTCGGCGGAAAACTTCATCGCATCTATTTAACGCGTTCAGGCGGCGCCTGCATGAACTCAATCGTGGTGCCATCCGGATCGCGCACATAAACGACCCGCTTCCCTGTGTTCGGGCCAGCCGCGAGCGTCTGCGGTTTACCTGCCGCGTTCCACCCTGATGCCGCAATCCGTTTTAAGACCGCATCAAGATCGTCCACCAGAAGCGCCACGTGCACCGATCCGACATCGCAAGGTCGCGGCCGCAAATGCTGCCGTTCGGCCGGCGCGAGATATTCCAGCAGTTCAATCTTGTGCCCGTAGCCCTTGAGGACCGCGATGGAGATTTCCGCGCCCGGCACCCCGGTGATTTCGCTCGCAAGGTCGCCCGTTTGATGCGGTCGATGGGAAAGCTCGAACCCGAGCACATCGCGCCAGAACGCGAGCGAGCGTTCGAGATTGGAAACGGTGAAGCCGGTGTGATCCGCCGCGAGAATGCGAAACGCCGCGTCGCTCATGCGAGTGCAGCGATGACCTTGAGCTCGATCGCAATCGGCGTCGGCAACGCCCCCACTTCCACCGTGGTGCGCGTTGGGTTTGGTTTGTCTTCCCCGGCGAAATATTCCGGGTAGATGCGATTAAAAACCGGGAAATCCTTCTTCATGTCGGTCAGGAAAACCTGCACATCCACGATGTCGTTCCAACTCGCCCCTGCGTCTTCCAAAACGAGCCGGACGTTCTCAAACACGG
The DNA here is from genome assembly GCA_963769625.1 of uncultured Verrucomicrobiae bacterium. Taxonomy (GTDB): domain Bacteria; phylum Verrucomicrobiota; class Verrucomicrobiia; order Chthoniobacterales; family UBA10450; genus JACCTI01. The sequence continues at coordinate 116,111 of CAVYMO010000003.1, forward strand.
CGTGGCACTGTTTCTCGATGTCGTAGCTCACGATGTTGCGCTCGGCGTCGAGTGATACACCGGGGATTTCCTTGCTCCCGCGCACGCGCGGCCCGATCCCGGAAAGGAAAAGTAAATTCCCCACTCGCTTTGCGTGCGGGAATGCGCCCACCGGTTCCGCGGCACGCTTGCTTTCGAAGGATTCGTTCATAGGCGGACTTTTCTTAGCCACAGATTAACACGGATTAAACACGGATAGGGAAGAAGACAATCACCCCCCAGTCCGCATCCGTGGCAATCCGTGTTCACCCGTGCCCAAAATCCCAAAAGTCATCCACCCGCGATCGCGCCGATGATGAAAAACGGCTCCGTCCCGCTGGCCACCGCCCCCGGCAACGCCGTATCCGGTAGCTCTTGCGAGACATCCTCCTCGCAAGCAAAAAACCGCACCATCGGCCGGCGCTTCAACGTTCCGTGATCGCGAATTGTCCCGCGCAGCATCGGATACTTCGCCTCCAACGCATCGAGCACTCCGCCAACAGTGGCGGCCCCTTTAACCTCGAGCTCCACCTCGTCGCCCACGCGCGCCAGCGTGCGAAGATGATGCGGGAGCACGACGCGAATCATTTTAGCGTCTGCAACTCGCCCGACTCACGCGTTTCGATTCTTCTTCAGCACCGGATGAACACAGATCGAAATCGAATTTGCGATCGATCTTTCTATGTTCGCAGTCTCTTCCCCTCATCCGTGTTTCATCCGTGTAATCTGTGGCCAAGGAAACATTCATCATTTCAGCGTCTGCACTTCCACCGACAACACCGGCGGTAAATCGCGCACGATCGCATTCCAGGTATCGCCGCCATTGGCCGAGCAATACACCTGGCCGCCCGTCGTCCCGAAATAAACTCCGCAATCCTCGAGCGTATCCACGCACATCGCATCGCGCAGCACGTTCACGTAGCAATCCTTCTGCGGCAGGCCGTTCGTCAGCGCTTCCCATTCTCCACCGCCGCTCTTGCTCCGATAAACCCGGAGTTTGCCCTCGAGCGGGAAATGCTCCGAGTCGCTTTTGATTGGCACCACGTAGATCGTCTCCGGCTCGTGCGCGTGCACATCGATCGGGAACCCGAAATCCGTCGGCAGATTATCGCTCACCTCACTCCATCGATCGCCCGCGTTATCACTCCGCATCACGTCCCAATGCTTCTGCATAAAGAGCGTATCCGGGCGCGACGGATGCAACGCGATCCGATGCACGCAATGCCCCACCTCCGCATCCGGATCGGGCATGAACTGCGAGACCAACCCGCGATTGATCGGCTTCCAGGTTTGCCCCGCATCATCGCTCCGAAACGCGCCCGCGGCCGAGATCGCGACGTAGAGCCGCTTCGGATTTTTCGGATCGATCAGAATGGTGTGCAAACACATCCCACCCGCGCCGGGCTGCCATTGCGGGCCCGTATCATGCGTCCGCAGGCCGGATAACTCGCGCCACGTTGCCCCGCCATCCTTCGACTCAAAGAGCCCTGCGTCCTCCACGCCCGCGTAAACGTGATTCGGATCGCTTAATGAAGGCTCAAGATGCCAGACGCGCTTGAACTCCCACGGATGCTGCGTCCCGTCGTACCACATATGCGTCCCTGGCACTCCATCGTAGACGAACTTGTTGCTCTCCCCCTTCGGCATCCCGTCCTCACCCTGTGAATCGCCGGGGCCGCTCCCCGGCGTGCTCCACGTTTTCCCTCCATCATCGGAGCGCTGGATGATCTGCCCAAACCAACCGCTCGATTGCGAAGCATAGATGCGTCCCGGTTCCGCGGGCGACCCTTTGAGGTGATACATCTCCCACCCGGCAAAGTGCGGCCCGTCCACCTTCCAGTTCTCCCGCTTCCCATCCGCCGTAAGAATAAACGCGCCTTTGCGCGTCCCGACCAAGACTCGAACACTGCTCATGGATTAACTCCTAACTTGGCGACGTAAAATTTCCCACGCAAAAATCCCAGCGCTGCCACTGCGTTCTACCGGGCGATACAGATGTTCTTCGGCTCGGTGAAGAAGTGGAGCGCTTCGTTGCCGCCTTCGCGGCCGACGCCGCTTTGTTTCATTCCGCCGAAGGGCACGCGCAGGTCGCGCACGAGCCAGCAGTTGATCCAGACGGTGCCGGTGTGGATTTGCTCGGCGACGCGGTGGGCGCGGCCGAGATTCTGTGTCCAGACGCTGGAGGCGAGACCGTATTCGGTGTCGTTGGCGTAACCGAGCACTTCTTCTTCGCTATCGAAAGGCGTGATGGAAATGACCGGGCCAAAGATTTCCTCGCGGTTCGTGCGGCAGGCGACCGGCAGATCGGTGATGACCGTGGGCGGGAAGAAATAGCCGTCCGCGCAGCGGTCGTTTGGCGGCTTCGGGCACATTGCCGCCGAGCGCGATCTTTCCGCCCTCTTTCTGCGCGAGGTCGACGTAGAACTTCACCTTCTCGAGCTGCGCTTGCGAGACGATCGCGCCCTGGTCGGTGTCGGCTTCGAGGGGGTCGCCTTGTGTCAGCCTGCCGGCTTTGGCGACGAAGTGCTCGACGAATTCCTGATACGCGGAGCGCTCGACGAAGACGCGCGAGCCGCAGAGGCAGACCTGGCCTTGATTGGCGAAGGATGAGCGCAGGCTGCCGTTGATGGCAGCGTCGAGGTCGGCGTCGGCGAAGATGATGTTCGGATTTTTGCCGCCGAGTTCGAGCGACACTTTCTTGAACATCGGTGCGCAGGTCTCGGCGACTTTTTTGCCGGTGACGGTCCCGCCGGTGAAAGAGATCGTACCGACTTTCGGATGCGCGGTGATGGCCTGGCCGACATTCGGTCCCGGTGCCGTGAACGATGTTCAGAACGCCATCGGGCAGTCCCGCTTCGCGACAAATCTCGCAGAGCATATATGCCGTCATCGGCGTCAGTTCGCTCGGTTTCGCCACCGCGGTGTTCCCGCATGCGATGGCGGGCGCGATTTTCCAGCTCAACAAATAGAGCGGCAGATTCCAGGGCGAGATGAGGCCGGCGATGCCGCGGGGCTGGCGCAGCGTGTAGTTAAACGCCACGCCGTCGGTGACGTGCGCCTCGTTCTCCGTGTGCAGGATCGCGGTGGCGAAGAAGCGGAAATTCGAGGCCGCGCGCGGGATGTCGAGGCTGCGCGCAAGCGAGAGCGGCTTGCCGGTATCGATCGATTCGGCGCGCGCGAGCTTCTCGAGATCGCGCTCGATAAGCTCGGCGATGCGAAGAATAATCCGCGAGCGATCGCTCAGCCGGCGTGCGCGACCAACTGGCGAAGGCTTTCTCCGCCGCCGCGACCGCGGTTTCCACATCGACTCGCATCGCTATCCGGCACCGCGAATACGGCTTCCCGGTCGCAGGCTCGATGTTGTCGAGATACTTCCCGCCGCGCGGCGCGACGAATTGGCCGCCGATGAAGTTCTGGATTTGGAGCGCTACGCTGGCCACGGAGGTGACGAACGTTTGTCTTCGCGGGAAGGTAGCGCAAGCTTCCAGCTTGCGAAGCAAGCACAAAGCCCTCCGACCGCGTCAGTATCGTGACCGTGACCTACGACACTTTTTTCTTCCTTCATTTGCTGGTGGAAAAGGTGCGCGAGTTTATCGGCGATCGCGCCTACGAGATCGTCGTCGTCGATCGCGGGAGTCGCGACGGCACGCGGGAGTGGTGCGCGCAGCAACCGGATGTGCGCGTCGTTTCCGTGCCGCAAAAACGCGGCGATCATTCGCATGGCGAGGCGGCGGAACGCGGGGTGCGCGCGGCAAAGCATGAGATTATCGCGTTCCTCGATTCGGACGCGCATCCGTTGAACCGGACTGGCTGATCCGCACGCCGATCGGCTGGATGCGGAGTTGCCGGCTCGCCGGGCCAAAAGTGATCGGAAATCACAGTGGCAATCCGTTCCCTGGTACGTGCACCCGCACTTCATGGTTTTCTTCAAGGCCGATCTCGGTGGCGATATCATCCTGCGCAAAATGCGTGGCGAAACCACCGACACCGGTGAAGAAGCGACCATCCGCTTGTTGGAACGCGGAAGAAGAATCGAGGCGCTTTCGCTGGAATCGTGCCCCGCCCTCGACCCCTCGCACCCTCTCGCCGCCTATCGACGGTTCTCGTTTCGGCCATCCACATTTCCCCACGATCAGCGGCGGAGTTTTCCATGCCTGGTATGGCGACCCGTTTGAAAAAAGACTCGAAGGTGGTGCGGCGAGGAAACCGCAAACGCGATCCGCGCGGCGCCTATGAAGAGCCGATGTGGCGATGCTGCGGGACTTCTATTCGCTCGACTACTGAGCAGCCATTTTGCCCGAGTCTCTTCCAGGATCGTCCGCGCGGCCGTCCCGCTCGCCCCACCCTGGCCGAGCGGCGTAATGATCTGGTCGAACTCGGCGATGAGTCGTCGCGCGCGCCGATTCACTCTCGATCAAGTTGATCATTGCCTCGGCGATGAGCCGGGGCCGAGCGTGATGTTGGATGAACTCCGGCACGATCGCACGGCCGGCGAGGACGTTTGGCATGCCGAGATATTTCACCCGAATGACCGCACGCGCGGGCAGATAAGTCAGCCACGCCACCTTGTAGACAAGGACGAAGGGGAGCCGAAAATATGCCGCCTGGAGCGTGGCGGTGCCGGAGGCGATGATGGCCGCGCTCGCGCGTTGCATGGTCGCCTCCGCTTCGCCGATCGTGATGCCAATCGTTCCTTCCGGCAGGCGGGACTCGGATACCCGGCGTTCGACTTCGCGCGAGAAGGCGGCGGAAGCGGACGCCACTTCAAAGCGGACATCTGGCAGCGCATCATGGATGCAACTCCGCGGCACGCAGCATGGTCGGCAAAATCTTGCGCACTTCGCGCCAGCGACTGCCGGGAAAAAGGCCGATCAGATTCGGCGCGCGCATTTCGCTCCGGCGCGAGGCATCGAGCGCCTCGATCATGGGATGGCCCACGAAGACGGTGCGCAGGCCGGATTGATTGTAGATCTCGGCCTCGAAGGGAAAAATGCAGAGCATGAGGTCGAGATCGCGCGCCATCTTCGGGATGCGGCGGCGATTCCAGGCCCAGACCTGCGGACTGATGTAGTAGATGATCTTCAGGTCCGGCATTTTCTCGCGCAGCGCGCGGGCGAGCCGGAGGTTGAATCCGGGATAGTCGATCAGGACCACGGCGTCCGTCCCCTGGTCGCGGATCTCCCGCTGCGCAGCGGCGAATTGTTGGCGGAAGTATCGATATTTCTTCAGCACTTCCATCAGCCCAAGCACGGCGGAGTGGCGGCTCCAATCGAAGAATCCTTCGCCCACCGCCGCGCGCATCTTCGGTCCGCCGCGCCCGCCGATGAGCAGGTCGGGCTGCAACGTCAGGAGCGCCTTGATCAAGGCCGCACCGTGCGCATCGCCGCTCGCCTCGCCGGCAACGAAATAGAGACGCTTAGGCACCGGGCGTGGCCGCGATGCGCTTGGTGATTTCGATCGCCAATTCGAGAGCGGCGGTGGCTTGAAACCCGGAGACCCGGGGCGCGTTCCCGGTGGAGGCGCACTCAAGAAACGCCGCGAGCTGCCCTTTCAGCGGCTCCTCGTGTTCGATCTCGACGTCCTCTTTTATGATCCGGTGATCGACGCGGCGATAAATTTCGCCCGTTTGACTTTGATAATCGAGCGAGAGGTAGGCGTCCTCTTGGAAGACGCGAATCTTGCGCATGCGCTCGGGGCTGATCCGGCTCGAGGTCACGTTCGCGACGCAACCATTCTCGAAACGAATGCGCGCGTTCGCGATATCCTCGCCGCGGCTCAAAACGGGCACGCCCACGGCGTCGATCGTCTCCACCGGCGAGCGCACGAGATGCAGGATGATCTCGAGATCGTGAATCATGAGATCGAGCACGACGCCGATATCGGTGCTGCGATTCGGGTACGGCGAAAGCCGATGCGCCTCGATGAAGCGCGGGTGCGTCAGCCGTGCCTCGAGCGCGCTCAGGACGGGATTGAAACGCTCGACGTGTCCCACTTGCAAGACCAGGTGCCGACCGGCGGCCAGTTCGGCCAGCGTGGTGGCATGCGCGGGGTTTTCCGTGATCGGTTTTTCGATCAGGAGATGTTTGTTTTGCTCGAGCAGCCCGAGCGCGATCTCGAAATGACTGTTCGTGGGCGTAGCGATGGACGCGGCGTCGATATGCTGGGCGAAATCCTCCAGCGTCATGGCGGCATGGATGCCAAATTGCGCGGCCATTTCCCGCGCTCGTTCGAGGTCGGTATCGTAAATGGCGGTGAACTGCGCCTTTGATTGCTCGGCGTAGAGCCGGGCGTGATTCTTCCCGATGTGCCCCACCCCGATCACTCCCACGCGTAATTTGCTCATGGTGTGCTCAACGTCGCCGCGCCCTCTTGATCGAGAAACCACTGATACGTCTGCGCGATCCCTTCGCGGAGTGGGATACGCGGCCGCCATCCCAGCGCCGTGATCCTGGCCACATCGAGCAGCTTGCGTGGTGTGCCATCCGGCTTGGTTGCATCGAACGTAAGTTCGCCTTCAAAGCCCACGACGTCGCAAATCAGTCTCCGCAAGTTCGCGAATGGAGCGATCCTCGCCGCAGCCGACATTGATGATCTCGGGCGAGTCATACTTTTGCAGGAGGAACAAGACACGCGTCCGCCAGATCATCCACGTGGAGAAACTCCCGCCGCGGCTGGCCCGACCCCCACACCACGAGATCGCGCGCGCCGCGCACTTTCGCTTCGTGCGCCTTGCGCAGGAGCGCCGGCAGCACGTGCGAAGTGGCGAGATCGAAGTTGTCGTTCGGGCCGTAAAGGTTCGTCGGCATCGCGGAGATAAAATTCTCGCCGTATTCGGACGCGTAAGCCTGGCAAAGTTTGATCCCGGCAATCTTCGCGATCGCGTACGCTTCGTTCGTCGGCTCCAGCGGACCGGTCAGCAGCGCGCTTTCCGGGATCGGCTGCGGCGCGTGCTTCGGATAAATGCAGGAGCTGCCGAGAAAGAGCAGCTTGCCCACATCATGCGCATGCGCCGCGCTGATGATGCTGTTCTGCAGCAGCAGATTCTCTCGCAGGAACTCCACCGGCAGATCGTTGTTCGCTTTGATGCCGCCCACCTTCGCCGCTGCCACCACCACCACATCCGGCTTCTCCTCCGCGAAAAAAGCATCCACCGCGGGAGCGTCCGCGAGGTTTAACTCCACCCGGCAACGCGTCACGACCCGCTCAAATCCCGCGCTCTCCAGCTTGCGCACCACCGCGCTCCCGACCAGTCCGCGATGGCCGGCTACGAAAATCTTGTCTGTTGTCTCCATGTGGGTTGACCCGCGATTACCATTTTCTTTTTTCGCTCGTTAAGCAATCCTCACTTCGTGCCCAGTCAAAAATCGCGGCTGCCGGTCGAAAAGACTTACAAGCTTTATCTCGGCGGCAAATTCGCCCGCAGCGAGAGCGGCCGCGTCTCCCCCGCGCTGGATGGCAAAAGACCAAACCCTCGCGCAATACGCCCGCGCCTCGCGCAAAGATCTGCGCGATGCCGTGGTCGCGGCCCGCGGCGCCTTCGGCGGGTGGGCCAAACAAAGCGCCTATCTGCGCGGGCAGATTCTCTATCGCGCCGCCGAGATGCTGGAGATGCGGCGCGGCGAGCTGGAGGCTGAGCTGAAACGCGCCAGCCGCGCGCGCCTCTTTCGCAAGAACGACGAAACCACCCTCGCGATCGACCGACTCGTCCATTACGCCGGCTGGACGGACAAGTTCGGCCAGCTCTTCAGCACGGTGAATCCGGTCGCCAGTTCGCATTTCAACTTCACCCTGCCGGAGCCGACCGGCGTCGTCGCGGTCCTTTGTCCCGGACGAGCCTTCGCTGCTCGCCCTCGTCTCCCTCGTCGCGCCGGTCATCCTCGCCGGCAACACCGCCGTCGTCATTCCTTCCACCACGCAACCGCTCGTTGCGCTCACTTTCGCCGAGATCATCGCCACGAGCGATCTGCCCGGCGGCGTCGTCAATCTCCTCTCCGGCGATCGCGCGGAACTCGCGCCCGTACATCGCCAGCCACATGGACGTGAACGCGATCGTCGATGCGAGCGGCGACGAGAAGATCGGGCGGGAATTGCAACGCGGCGGCGAGTTCAACGTCAAGCGTTACATCGCGCGCGCGCTCTCCGCCCCGCAGTGGCGTGGTCCCGAAGCGGAAAATCCCGTATTGGATTCTCGACAGCGTGGAAATGAAAACTGCGTGGCATCCGATCGGGCTGTAGTCCTGCCGTGCGCGCGCTCCTTCTCGTCCTCGACAGCGTGGGCATCGGGAACGCGCCGGACGCGGAGCAATACGGAGACGCCGGAGCGAACACGCTCGGCCACATTCTCGAGCAGTCGCCCGGTCTCCGTCTGCCCACCCTTGATTCGTTAGGCCTGCCTGCCTTGCTGGCGGCGGAAAGGGCCGCCGGTGCCCTGTCGCGCCAGTCACGGCCGCATGCAGGAACGCTCGCCCGGGCAAGGACACCACCACCGGCCACTGGGAACTGGCCGGCATCATTCTCGACGAACCGTTTACCGTGCTACGAGCGCTTCCCCGACAAACTCGTGCGCGAAGATCGAACGCGAGGCCGGCGTGCACTTTCTCGGCAACTACGCCCGCAGCGGCACCACCGTCCTCGAAGAACTCGGCGCCGAGCATCTCCGCAGCGGCAAACCGATTCTCTACACCTCCGCCGATTCCGTTCTCCAGATCGCGGCCCACGAAGACGTGCTGCCGATCAATCGTCTCTATGACATCTGCGAGATCGCGCGCCGGCACGCGGATGACGAACGGATCGGGCGCGTCATCGCCCGGCCGTTCGATGGCGACCTGGGCCATTTCCGTCGCACGGCGCGCCGGCATGATTATTCGATGAAGCCTCCGCGCAGCGTCCTGAACGCCGTCGAGGAATCCGGCGAACCGGTTATCGGCGTCGGAAAAATCGCCGACATCTTCGCCGGCGAAGGGCATCACGGAATCGTATCCGACGGATTCGAACGACGAAGGCATGGACGTGCATCGCGCAACTTTGGCCGAAAATGGAAACACGGCCTGCTCTTCGCCAATCTGGTCGACTTCGACATGCTCTACGGTCATCGCCGCGATGTCGCCGGTTACGCCGAGCGCTGGCGAATTCGATGCGCTGGCTGGGCGGATTCCTCGATCACGTGACTTCGCGACGATCTCGTCATCATCACCGCCGATCACGGTAACGATCCGACGTTCCGCGGCACGGATCACACCCGCGAACAGGTGCCGCTTTTCGTCCTGCATCGCAGACGAAGCCCGCCGACTTGGGAACGCGCGATACCTTCGCCGACGTGGCGGCCTCGCTCGCGCATTTCTTCTCGCTCGCAAAACCGTGGCCGGTCGGCACCGCCTTCATCTGATGCACATCCCTTCACTCATCGAAAAAAAGCGGGACGGCGCGGAATTGAGCGCGACGGAAATCGCGCACCTCATCGCCGCCTTCACCCGCGGGGAGATGGCCGATTACCAAATGAGCGCCTGGGCCATGGCGGTTTTCTTTCGCGGGATGACAGCGCGCGAAACGCTATCAGCTCACCACCTCGATGATGCAAAGCGGACGCGTCCTCAATTATCCCTCCGGTTCGCCGCCGAAGGTCGACAAGCATTCCACAGGTGGCGTCGGCGACAAGGTCTCGCTCGTCCTTGCCCCCCTGCTCGCGTGCGATGAGGTGTGGGTGCCGATGATTTCCGGCCGCGGCCTCGGCATCACTGGCGGCACGCTCGATAAACTTGAAAGCATACCCGGCTTCAACGTGAACCTCGACGAGGCCCGCGCGCTGGCGCAACTCGAACGCGTCGGCGTTTTCATGATCGGCCAAACCGGGGACATCTGCCCCGCGGACAAGAAACTCTACGCCTTGCGCGATGTCACCGGCACCGTTCCGTCGCCGCCGCTTATCGTTGCCAGCATCATGAGCAAGAAGCTGGCAGAGAATCTCGACCGGCTCGTGCTTCGATGTGAAGTTCGGCACCGGCGCCTTCATGAGAACACGCGCCGAAGCAGAGCAGCTCGCCGCGTCCATGACCGAAGTCGGAGAATTGATGGGAGTAAAAATGTCGTCGCGTTTGAGCCCGATGGACGAACCGATCGGTCGCAGCGTCGGCAACGCGCTCGAAGTGGTGGAGTGCGTCGAGGTTCTGCGCGGTGGAGGGCCGCAGGATTTGATCACGCTCGTGCTCGACCTCGCCCGCGAAGTTTCAGACGCCTCGCGCGAACAGCTCGCGGGCTGGCTCGCCGATGGCAGCGCGTGGAGGAAATTCGTCGAGTTGGTGGAAGCCCAGGAGGGCGATGCAACGGCACTGGAAAAATTGCCGCGGGTCCATCGCGCGCCCATCCAGGAGCCTTTCCTTGCCAAACAGGACGGCGTTATCAAACTCATGAACGCGGAAGGGTTCGGCCGCGCCTCCGTCCTGCTGGGTGGCGGACGACAAAAGGTCGACGACGCGATCGATTTCGCGGTCGGATTTTCGCAGCTCAAAAAAGTCGGGGACCGCGTCGCGGCGAGTGAGCCGCTCGGCCTCGTGCACGCTCGCACCCAAGAAAGCCTTGCCGCTGTCCTCCCGCTCGTGGAAAACGCGGTCGCCATTTTTCCATCGTGATTTCTCGAGTCGTCATCACTCTTCTATGTCTCGGCGCACTGTCCGCTGCCGCACGCGAACCGTCGGTTTCTCCCACGCCCGGGTCGCCCCTCTCAACCTTCATACCCTGGCTGTTGCAAGAGAAAGAGCAGCTCAGCCAGTTGCCGTTTCGCGACGTTATCTTCCACGTCACGGGCAAGAAGGTCATCGCAATCGATCGCGCGAATGAAACCGATCAGCGCGTGTTGAAAACCATCGGCGCGGCCCTGGATGAGGTCGTGCAACAAATGAACGCGCCCGACAGCCCCGTCCAGAGCGCTGCCCGCATCAACGAAGTGAGTAGCTTTTTCGAAACCAGGATCCGCGAACTGCTGAACGCGACGCCCGGACTGACCTGCGATTTCCCCAAGACCGCGGAAGGACGCACGCAGCGTTCCGGTTATCCCGACCTGCGCCTGGTCGATGAGGCGAGCGGGCGCGTCTATTATCTCGATCCCAAATTATTCGCCGCCAAAAGCCGCACGAGCAGCTTCCGCACATTCTATTTCGAACCAAAACGCGCCACCAACAAAGTGCTCGACGATGGGGTCCATCTCATCCTCGGCTTCGAGCACGAACCGCGGCAGGATGGCCACTGGAACTTCTCGCGTTGGGACATCGTTGATCTCGCCGGCTTCCAGGTGAAACTGAAGGCCGAATTCCAAGGCAGCAACCGCGACATGTATCGTCCGGAAGCGATCGTAGCCACGAGCGCCGAGTAGCAGTTGCCTAGCGAGGCGCCGACTGTAACTATAGGCATGCTGGCCGCAGCTCCCACCGCCTTTGAGTTCGACACGATCGACGACGTCCTGGGCGACATCGCCAAAGGTAAAATCGTGATCGTGACCGACGACGAGGACCGCGAAAACGAGGGCGATCTCGTCCTCGCGGCGGAGAAAGCCACCCCGGAGACGATCAACTTCATGGCGATGCACGGCCGGGGCCTTATCTGTGTGCCCGTTTCGAACGAGCGTGCCGATCAGCTCGGCTTGCAACGCATGGTGGCGCAAAACCGTGAGATGTATCGCACCGATTTCACCGTCTCGGTCGATGCCGCGCGCGGTGTCACCACCGGCATCAGCGCGCACGATCGCGCCGCCACCATCCAGACGATCGCGAACACCGCATCCGTTCCGGAAGATCTCGTGCAACCTGGTCACATCTTTCCGCTGCGCGCGAAAGACGGCGGCGTCCTGCGCCGCGCCGGCCATACCGAAGCGGCGGTGGATCTCGCGCGGATGGCTGGTCTGCAACCAGCCGGCGTGCTCTGCGAAATCCTCCACGATGACGGGACGATGGCGCGTTTGCCGGAGCTAATGGAGTTCCGCAAGAAGCACGGCCTCCGCATTTGCACCATCCAAAGCTTGATCGCGCATCGGCGCCTGCGCGAAAAACTGGTGGAGCGCGAGCAGGTGGTGAAATTGCCGACCGACTACGGTGACTTCGATTTGCACCTTTATCATTCCACGCTCGATGGCGCGCACCATCTCGCGCTCGTGAAAGGAACCATCTCCGAAACCGAGCCCGTCCTCGTGCGCGTGCACAGCGAATGTCTCACCGGCGACGTCTTCGGTTCGCGGCGTTGCGATTGCGGCAACCAACTCCACGCCGCTCTCCAGCAAATCTCCGATGAAGGCAGCGGCGTCCTCGTTTACATGCGCCAGGAAGGTCGCGGCATCGGGCTCGCAGCCAAGATTCACGCCTACAAATTACAGGAAGGCGGCCTCGATACCGTGGAAGCGAACGCCAAACTCGGCTTCGGCAGCGACCTGCGCGATTACGGCCTCGGCGCGCAGATCCTCTTTGACCTCGGCGTGCGCAAGTTCCGTTTCCTCACCAACAATCCCAAGAAAGTCGTCGGCCTCGAGGGTTACGGCATCCAGATGGTCGAGCAGGTCCCGATTCGCAGCGAGGCGAATCCGCACAACGCGAAGTATCTCGAGACGAAGCGCGTGAAGATGGGGCACTTGTTGTGAACAAAAATGACGAAACCCGAAATCCGAAGCCCGAAACAGTGACGAAATCCAAAACCCGAAACGCACAGTCGCGCGCCGCTCGCGCTTTCGTCATTCCGGCTTCGTCATTGTTTCGGGCTTAGTCATTCGGTTTTCGTCATTTCCCCCATGTCCACCGCTGTCCCCACCCGCCCCCGCACCATCAGCAGTAAGCGCAATTTCACCCTCGTCGCGAGCAAGTTTAACGCGACCTACGTGCAGGGCCTGGTCGATCACGCCACCGAAGAACTGCGCACGCTCGTCCCCGGCGCGGTCCTCACCCTGCAGCAGGTGCCGGGGGCGTTTGAGATCCCGATCATTGTCCGCGAAGTCGCACGGCACAAAACTGCCGACGCCATCATCGCCCTCGGCGTTATCATCAAAGGCGGCACCAATCACGCGGAACACCTCAGCCATTCCGTCACCAACGCGCTTCAGCAAATCGCGCTCGAGTTTGGTGTTCCCGTCATCAACGCCGTCCTCGGCCTGGAGAACGAAGAACAGGCGCGCGAACGTTGCCTGGAGAAGAAAATCAACCGCGGGATCGAGGCCGCGCGCGCCGCGGTCGAAATCAGCAGCGTCATGGCCGATTTGCGGCGAAAGTAACGGCGTATGGGAAAACGTCGCATGGCCCGGCAGGCTGCCGTCCAGTTTCATTTCTGGCGCGATCTCCATGGCGGAGCCGCGCCCGAGAAGATGGACGACTTTTGGGAATTTTGTCCGGCCAAGTCGAACGTGCGCGAGTTCGCGCAACCATTGATCGACGGCATGGTCGAGCACCTGCCCGAGATCGACGAACGCATCGGCCGCTACGCGGAAAATTTCAACCTCAAGCGCATCTCGCCCGTCGATCGCAATGTCCTTCGCCTCGCCATCTACGAAATGCTGCATCGCGACGACATCCCGCCCGTCGTCTCCATCAACGAAGCGATCGAATTGGCCAAGACGTTTGGCGGCCCGGACTCGGGTCGATTCGTCAACGGCATCCTCGATCGCGTGAAAGACGATCTCACGCGCTCGCTCCGCGAAGCCACGCCGAAAGGGTCGCCCGCCGCCTAGAAGACCGTCTCTCGTCAGACGGTGCGACCCGTCATCCCGAGCCGCGCAGACGGCCGAGGGATCTCGCCTAACTGATGGGCGCGCCCCGTTAACCCTAGCGTGCCGGCAACGGTATCGGTGAGATCCCTCGACCGCGCTTCGAAGGCTCGGGATGACGAGGCTACGCCGGCAGGATGCGCCCCGTCACTTCGCCAAAGCCGACGCGATACCCCTCGCCCTGCGCCCAGCCCGTCAGCGTCAGCGCATCGCCATCCTCGAGCCATTTCCGCGACTCGCCGTTTGGCAGCGCGATCGGATTCGCCCCGCGCCACGTCAATTCCAGCATGCAACCGCGCGCCGTTTCTTCGGGCCCGCTGATCGTGCCGCTCGCGAGGAGATCGCCCGGTTGCAGGTTGCAGCCGTTCACGGTGTGATGCGCGAGCTGCTGCGCCATGCTCCAGTAAAGATGCTTATAGTTCGTCCGCGTGATCACATGCGGCGCGTCCATTTTGCTCGTCTGCAAATGCGCTTCGAGCTGGATGTCGATCGTGAAGTCGTCGCTGGCTTTCAGATACGGAAACGGCTCCGGGTCCTGCGGCGGCAACGGCTTCCGGAAGGGCTCCAACGCGTCCATCGTCACCACCCACGGGGAGATGCTGGTGCAAAAATTCTTCGCCAGGAACGGTCCCAGCGGCTGGTATTCCCACGTCTGCAAATCGCGCGCGCTCCAGTCGTTCATCAACACCATCCCGAAGATGTGCTCCGCCGCGTTCGCGATCGGCACCGGCTCGCCCAGCGTGTTCCCGGTCCCGATGAGAAATGCCGTTTCCAGTTCAAAATCGAATGCCCGGCTCGCGCTGAAGATCGGATCCTCCGCATCCGGCGGCTTGATCTGCCCATGCGGCCGTCGCACCGCCGCTCCGCTCGGCACGATGGAACTGGCGCGACCGTGATATCCCACCGGCAGCCATTTCCAATTCGGCATCAGCGCCTTGTCCGCGCCGCGCAGCATCGTCCCGACGTTGTGCGCATGATGATAGGAGGAATAGAAATCCGTGTAGTCGCCGATGCGCGCCGGCAGTTGCATCACGACGTCTTTTTGCGCGTGAAAAGCCGCGCCGCGCAAAGCCGCATCGTCGCGCAGGTCCGCCGTCTCGGCCGCGAGTAATCGTTGCAACGTCTCGCGCGTCTTCCGCCACGCCGGACGCCCCAATTTCAGGAACGCATTCAACGAATCCTGCGCGAACACCTTTTGCTTCTGGAACTCTGCGCTCGCGAAATGCCCCTTCTCCTCCAGCACGGAAAGATCGAGCACCTGGTCGCCAATCGCCACGCCCACGCGCGCCGCGCCGTTCTTTGGTTTGAAAACGCCGAAGGGCAGATTCTGAATTGGAAAATGCGAGTCGGGCGCGACGTCGATGAAGGACTGGTTTGGCATAAGGCTTAAAGGAGACCGAGCGCGCGTAGATCCTCGCGCGGCTCATCAAAACTGCAGCTTCCAAACGAACGCACGATCTGGCGGTGCGCCGTGATTTGCTCCGTGGAAATTCGGTGGCCGTCCCAGCAAAATTCATCTGCGGTAAACTGGAATTCGGCCGCGTCTTCATCATCGATCATCCGTGCCGTCTGCTGCATGTCCCAAGCATGCTCTGCCGCCAGCACGCCCGCGCCGAAGACGTTCAGGAAACCGTGCATCTTCGTTTGCACCGCGCTGGAAAACGCCCGCACCGGATGATGCAGACCGGCGGTAAACTTGATCGGCACCTCACCCCGCACCGCCGCGAGCAGCGCCCGCGCAATCTGGACCGACGACGGAAAGGCCGACGCCACCACGCCACCCGTGCGCAGCTTGAAGCGGAACCGCGCCGCGCCCGTGCGTCGTCGTTCCGAAAGGAACTCGATCACGCGCTCAGCGTCATCCGCCGGGGCTTCCCACGAGGTCGGCAAATTGAGGTCGCCGAGGATGGCGTTCGCTTCCCCGAGATGCACTCCCGGTTGCGCCGGCAGCGGAATCTCGATCTGCTCCACCCGCGCCACCGGGCTATGCCGCGCATTGAACGCGCGGATCGCGTCCGCGGTGGCGCGCAGCGCCGTCATGAATCCCGCTGCATTCTCGGTTTTCGGCCCGAGCGCGGAGACGCGCAGCGGATGGTCCGCGCTAAAGAGGGATAACGATTCCGCCGCGTCTTCAAACTTCGCCACCGGCAGGATGAACGCGCCCAGCAACCATTCATCCGCGTCGCGCACATACGCCGCCTGGTTCCGTAACGCCGGCTCCAGCGCCAGGTCGGCCGGCGGAAACAATCCCGCATAGTCGATCGAGCCTGCGAGCAGCGCGCGCAGTGAGGCGTGCGTCTTCACGCGCGGCCTCCTGGTTTCCGATTCAGCCGCGGTGTCATCGTAAACGTCCTCCGCATCTCCCCGCCCGCCGCGATAACGTGGATGCCTTCCTTGTTTTCAAATGGCCGCTGCTCATCATGATCCGTTAAACCCCAACACGGTTCCACGCAAAGAAATGGCCCGCCATCCGACCACAAGGTCAGATACGGCACCTCGCTGAAATCGAACTCGACCGCGCGTCCGCTCGTCGCGTCTGCAAAATGAAAGACCCGCTCGGGCACATCCACGAGTTCGAGAATGAACGACCCCTTCAGCTTCTCCTTCTCGAACGGCATCGCCCCGCCGCCGAAGAAAAACGTCTGCGTCTCGCGCGCGAGATAGTTGGTCGGCGAAAAATGACGCCGATACGTTCCCGCCGGCATCGTGAACGAGAAGGCACCGCCCGCCGTCGTCGCAAAACCCGGATGCAAACCAAACCCCACATGCGCCGCCAGCTCGGGCTCGTGGTTCCGGAAATCAAAAACCACGCGCACACTCTCGCCCTCCAACTCATACGAAAGCCGCAGCGACACATTCAGCGGATACTCCGTCGCGCTGAAATCCTCCTGCCGCATCTCGTAGGTCAGCCGCCCGTGCGCCGCCTCGCTCGCATCCACGCGCCATTGCTTTCCACGCAGGAAACTGTGCGTCCCGCCCGCGATCTCATGCCCACGATAAAGACTCCGCCCGTCCTTCAAGCGATGCAGAAAATAGCCCATCACGGTGGCGTGATTCGCCCATCCGCTTGCCGGCGCCGTCAGGTCGTTGTCGCGATGCAGGAAGCCGCTCCACTCGTTTCCGTCCCGTCGCGCCAGGCTCACCAGCTCGGCGCCCAAGCCGCGAGACGACGATGCGCGTGCCCGCGTCGTCGTTCGTTAAAACATCCAGCTGCTGCTCGCCGCGCCGTTCCTCGCCATACGAGAAACTCATCGCGCTTAAGGAAACAACCCGCGCGAGTGCTTCGCTTTCATCACTCGCTCGACGCCGATCGCCATCGCCGCCGTGCGGTGCGAGACCTTGTCCTGCTTCGCGCGCTTGATCACCTGCGCGAACGAATGCTGCAGGATGCGGAAAAGTTTGTCGGTCACTTCCGATTCCGTCCACGGGAAGCTCTGCAAACCCTGCACCCACTCGAAGTAGGAAACGATCACGCCGCCCGCGTTGCAGAGAATGTCCGGGATCACGAACACCTCATCCCAGCGCTCGTTCAAGAGCAGATCCGCTTCCGGCGTCGTCGGCCCGTTCGCGCCTTCCGCGAGGATGCGGCACTGCAATTTATCCGCGTTCTTCTCCGTGATCACGCGATCGACCGCCGACGGCACGAGAATGTCGCATTTCATCGTCAGCAACTCTTGCGGGTCCACGCGATCGCCCTCATTGAACGCGCGCAAATTCCCCTTCTTCATCACGTGCTGATCGGCCGCCTTGATGTCGATCCCCTTCGGATTGTAGAGCGCCACCGTCGCATCGCTGATCCCGACCACCTTCACGCCCACCTTGTAAGCCAGCGCCAGCGCCGCGACCGAGCCCACGTTGCCGAAGCCCTGGATGATCGCCGTGCTCCCCTCGGGATCCATCTTGATCATCTCCATCGCGCGCTCGATCAGGTAAACCACGCCGCGTCCCGTCGATTCCCGCCGCCCTTCCGTGCCGCCCACCGAGACCGGTTTGCCGGTCACGATTTCGTTCACGGTATAGCCTTGGAAAATCGAATACGTGTCCATGAACCACGCCATCACCTGCTCATTCGTGCCCATGTCCGGGCCCATGATGTCGGTATGCGGGCCCACGAACGGAATCATCTCCTGCATGTAACGCCGCGAGACGCCTTCCAGCTCGCGATGCGAAAGCTTCGTCGTGTCGCAGGCCACGCCGCCCTTGGCGCCGCCGTAGGGCAAATTGGCCAGCGCGCACTTCCAGCTCATCCACATCGCCAGCGCCGCCGTTTCGCCCATCGAGAGATTCGGCGCGAAACGCGTGCCGCCCTTGGTCGGCCCGAGCGTGAGGTGATGCTGCACCCGATAACCCTGGAAGGTCATCGTGCTCCCATCATCCATGTGCACCGGCAACGTCACCGCCACCGCCCGCTTCGGATACATCAATCGATCGCGATCGTTCTTATCGATCTGGATGTAATCCGCGATGACGTGGAATTGATCGCACGCCATCTTGAAAACTTCGTCTTGATAGATGCTCATAAAATCGGAATCCAGCGGGACAAACTGGTGAGGAAATTCAGTCTGGTATTAGGGGCCGTGTGCGCGAACCCGTCAAATCGAATCGTGTAATCATCGTCTCGCAAATTCTCACGATTTCGCGTTCACTGCTCCCCAATGCGCATCGAAACCCTCGCCATCCACGCCGGCCATTCCGTCGATCCCTCCACCGGCGCCGTCGCCGCGCCTATCCATCTCACCACCACTTTCCAACGCGAGACCGACGGCACCTACCCCTCCGGTTTCGTTTACGCCCGCAGCGATAATCCCAACCGCAACGCCCTCGAATCCGCCATCGCCGCGCTCGAAGGCGGCACCCACGCCGCCGCCTTCGCCTCCGGCCTCGCCGCCGCTTCCGCCGTCTTCCAGGCGCTGCAACCCGGCGACCACGTCGTCGCCGCCACCCAGACCTATCACGGCACCGCCAAGCTCCTCCGCGAAGTCTTCCAGCCTTGGGGGCTCGAGATCACCTTCGTCGACATGACCGATCTCGATGCCATCCGCGCCGCCGTTCGGCCCGCCACGAAAATCCTCTACGCCGAGACGCCCTCCAATCCGCTCATGAAAATCACCGACCTCGCGCAGGTCGCGCAGATCGCGCACGACGCCGGCGCCCTCTGCGTTTGCGACAACACTTTCGCCCCTCTCCTCCAGCGCCCGCTCGAGCTCGGCGTCGATTTCGTCATCTACTCCGCCACCAAATATCTCGGCGGCCACAGCGACGTCACCGGCGGCCTCGTCGTCGCGCGCGAAGACAGCGCGCACTTCCAACGCCTCCGCCAACTGCAAAGCAGCGCCGGCGCCATCCTCGCGCCCTTCGATAGCTGGCTCGTCCTCCGCGGCCTCCGCACCCTGCCCTGCCGCATGCGCGTCCATTCCGATAACGCGGCCCGCGTCGCCGAATTCCTCGCCGGGCATCCGCAGGTTGAAGCCGTCCACTATCCCGGCCTCGCCACCCATTCCGGGCACACCCTCGCCGCGCGCCAGATGAGGTCGTTTGGCGGCATGCTCTCCATCGAGGTGAAAGGCGGACGCGAAGCGGCCCTCGCTGTCAGCCACAAAGTCCGCTACTTCATCCGCGCCACCAGCCTTGGCGGCGTGGAAAGCCTCATCGAACACCGCGCCTCCATCGCCGGCGAAGATCCCGAACACCCCCCAGGCGCTCCTCCGCCTCTCCATCGGCCTCGAGCACCCCGAAGACCTCATCGAAGACCTGGCGCAAGCCTTGGGTTAGCCCGTCCGTCATCCCGAGCCGGCGCAGCACGGCCGAGGGATCTCTCCGAAGTGTAACGACACCCCTCCACCGAAACACGTCCCAGATCCCAACACCCCTCCGCAAACCACTCAGCAATCAGAAATCAGAAATTCCCCCGCCCCTATCTCCCCAATTTCCGCCGCACCACATCCACGAGATCCCGCAGCTCCGCCACTCGCAGCACGTAACACAGCCCAAAGAAGACCACGGAAGCCGCCGCGATCGCTCCCAGCACTCCCGCCAGTTGTTCGCCGAGACTCAACTGCGAACCGGTGCCCAAATAAAAGTTCACCGCCGCCCAGCACACCGCCGCCAGCCCGGCACCCGCCACCAGCAGCTTCGCCAGCGTCTTCAGCATCGTCCCCGTCTCCAGCGCGCCCGCGTACCGCCGCATCATCACGTAGAGCAGCACGAAATTCGTCAGCGCCACCAGCGAGGTGGAAAGCGCGAGGCCGCGGTGACCCCAGCCCAGATAGAACGTAAACAGATAGTTCAGCGCCCCATTCACGCCGATCGAAAGAAAGCTCACCATCATCGGCAGATAACGCCGATCCAGTGCATAAAATGCCGGCGCCAACACTTTGATCGCCGCATATCCCACCAGGCCCCCCGCATAGAACCGCAACGCCCCCGCCGTTTGCAACGTCGACAGCGCCGTGAAACGCCCATGCTCATAGATCAGGCTGATGATCGGTTCCGCCATGATGATGAGCCCGATCGCCGATGGGATCGTGAGTAAAAACACCAGCCGCAGCGAATGCGCCAGCGCCCCGCGGAACTCCGGCATGTTCCCCGCCGCCGCGCTCCGCGACACCAACGGCAGCGTCACCGTCGCCGACCGCCACCCCGAAGATGCCCAGCGGCAACTGCATCAGCCGAAACGCGATGTTCAGCCAGCTCACCGCCCCATCCTCCAGATACGACGCGAAGATGCTGTTGATCAGCACATTCACCTGCACCGCGCTCGCCGCGATCACCGCCGGCCCCATCAATTGCAACACCTTCCGCACTCCCGGATCGCGCCACGAAAAATCCGGCCGGAAAATAAACCCCACCTTGAACAACGACGGCACCTGCACCGCCAATTGCAGAAACCCGCCGATCAACGTCCCGATCGCCAGCCCCACCAACGCCGGCTTCCCAAACGTCGGGTCCATCCACCACCCGATCGTCACGCCGCCCACGATCGACCCGATATTGAAAAAGCTCGACGCCATCGCCGGCACGCCGAAGACATGCTTCGCGTTCAACATTCCCATCACCAGCGCCGCCAGCGACACCAGCAGGATGAACGGATACATCACCCGCGCCAGCGTCACCGTCAGCGCCGCCTTCTCCGCATCGAACCCCGGCGCCAGCACACTCACCAGGAACGGCGCGATCACGATCCCCACCAGCACCACCCCGCTCATAAACACCGCCGTCAACGTCGCGATCTTGTTCGCCAGGCCCCACGCCGATTGATCGCCCTCCGTCTGGATCTTCTTCGCAAACGTCGTCACGAAAGCCGTCGACAGCGCCCCCTCCGCGAAAAGATCCCGCAACATGTTCGGCGCGCGAAACGCCGTCAGAAACGCATCCAGATTCCGGCTCGCGCCAAAGAGCGACGCCACCACCACCTCCCGCACCAGCCCGAGGATCCGACTGCAAAGAATCGCCACGCCCACGACCCCCGTCGCCCGAGCGCTCACCCGCCGTTGTTCCGTCGCCGCCATCTGGCGAGGAAGAACGAACGCCCCGCCCACTTTGCAAAGAGAAAACTACGCCCTGCCCCCATCACCTCCGCAATCCGCCTTCCCCAATCAGCAATGCCCGTCCCTCCATCAGTGTCCCATCCGTGTAAATCCGTGGCCAAAACGTCCCCTCAATCAAACCTCAAACCTCAAACCTCAAAAATCCCCCCCTCAATCCCCCATAACCCCTCACCCGCTCCGCATTCCGCATTCCGCATTCCGCAATTCCCAACCCCCAATTCCCCCTGCCTTCCCCCATCCGTGTTTCATCTGTGTTAATCCGTGGCCAAAATTCCCCTCATTAGGAATCGGCCATTCCGGCGTTCGGCGTTCGGCGTTCGGCGTTCGGCGTTCGGCGTTCGGCGTTCGTGACGTTAAATCCCGTCCCCCCAAATCAAACCTCAAACCTCAAACCTCAAAAATCCCCCCCCCATCACCCCACGTGATCCAGCGGACTGCGCACCCCGATCCCCGGCTTGTTCAGCACATGGGTGTAAATCATCGTCGTCGCCACATCCTTATGCCCCAGGAGCTCCTGCACCGTCCGGATGTCCGACCCGTTCTCCAGCAAATGCGTCGCAAACGAATGCCGCAGCGTGTGGCAGCTCGCCGCCTTGGCGATCCCACACTTTCGCACCGCCACCTTGACCGCGTTCTGCAGATTCTTCTCTCCCACATGATGGCGCCGTTCCCGACCGCTCACCGGATCCACCGACCGCTTCTCCGCGGGAAAAACCCATTGCCAGGCCCATTGCCGCGCCGCGCCCGGGTTCTTTCGCTCATACGCGTCCGGCAACCACACCGTCCCAAATCCTTCCGCCAATTCCCGCTCATGCGCCGCCCGCACGCCTTCCAGGTGTTCTCGTAATCCCGGCACCGTCATGACCGGCAACATCGTCACCCGATCCTTCCCCCCCTTGGCGTCGCGCAGCGTGATCTGCAAATATCCGAAATCCACGTCCTTCACCCGCAGCCTCAGACACTCCAGCAAACGCAACCCGCTCCCGTAGAGCAATTCGCCCATCAGCCGGTACTGGCCCTGCAACTCCCGCAGCAACGCCTCCACCTCCCCCTTGTCCAGCACCGTTGGCAGCTTCGCCGGTCGCTTCACTCGCTGCAGTCCTTCCACCTTTCCGAGCTTGCGCTCCAGCACTACCCCATAAAGGAAAACCAGCGCATTGAGCGCCTGATTCTGCGTCGCAGCCGCCACTCCCTGGGCCGAGCCCAGGTGATTGAGAAATCCCGCCACCTCAGCTTCCCCCATTTCCTCAGGGTGCCGCTTGCCGTGAAACAGAATATAACGTCGCATCCAGCCCAGATAAGCTTCTTCAGTTCGCAGGCTATAGTGGCGCGTGCGCAAAATATCTCGCACCCGCTCCAAGAGTTTTGGCTTGGCAGCGCCCTCCTGCTCCGTCAAGCTACTGCTCGTGTCCATGGCTTCGTTTTATTCCAACAGTCGCCCGGGAAGCAACAGAAATAGGCGAACAACCCTTTCGTATAATCTCTGTTAGATGGCTCGCGACGCCAGCTCAGTGAGCGGTTCCATCGCCACGGCTGAGCAGCACGTTGGATTGGCCGTTCGGCCGCCCGTGCGCGCGGCCGCGCATCGTCGTTCTCGTCGCGAGATATCATGCGGCTTACGATCCGCGTCGGGATGACACTTGCTCGAATGGCACTTGGGCGTCCCGACCCTCTGAGTCAGGGCTCATGTTCGCGCGGTGACTGTCATGCGGATCAACGCGCGGATGCCTTCGGATCGCATCGATCGGGATTGTGGATGTCACGTGGTTGATTGACCTTGGCGATTGGAACTTCCGCGCCACGTGAACCATCTAACCAGGCGATGGAGCGAACAGCGGACCGCTGTGCGCGCCACTTTTGAGATGACTTCCACACTTCCACTCCGAGCGACGCGCGCCCTCGTCCGCCGTCGCTCATCTTGTTCTCGTTAGATGATGAATCAGCCTCGCAGCAGCCGTGAACCTATCATGTGGGCATCGTGTCTTTGCCGACATGGGCTGCATTGTTTCCACTTGGCTGATCACGCCTATTCTCGGATCCCCGCATTGTCGCCGGAGCGTTCTTGTCATGCTCTGCGATTGCATGAGCGGTGGGAGCGCCACGCGGCCACCATTCCGTGACAGGCGGCACTGCGCGATGATCATCCGTTGCGACACCAGCGCATCTAACCACGCGATGCAGCGAACGGCGGGCCGCTCTGCGTTCACACTTTCCATGACTCCAACCCCTCGCACTGTTTGCGACGCGCGCTCTCGCCCGCGGTCGCTGATCTTGTTCTGGTTAGACTGACGAGCTTCCAGCGTGATCAGACCGCATTCTCACTCTGCATGGCGGCCGGAGCGTTGCTTGATGCGCATCTGTGGTTGCGTCGCTTCGACGTCTCCTCGCGACGCGTCCTCACCACTGTACCGTGATCGCTGGCTGTCGCTCGGTTTCACCGACCGGCTGGTTTTGCGTGGCCGACCGAGTCGCGCTGCTGCGTGCGCGACGAGCAGCGATTCGACCTGCGGCTTTACGAGTCGCGTGGGTTGCCTCGGATCGCGTGTTACGCCGACTCCGGCGGCGATTTTACATGGCTTGATGCATTTCAGTGCCGCTCGATCATGTTGTATGGGACCGTCGCCAGAAGCGTCTAACCATGCGATGGAGCGCCTATGAGGGTTGTCAATGTGTGGAGGCGTGATTGAGCTTTTGTTTTTTCTCCTTTCCCGACTTTTTCTCTTTCTCCTGGTTTGGCCCGGCAGGGCGCGTGCTTCCTTTTTTGTGACCGGTTTGGCTTTTCCCGGAGTCACCAGCTCCTATTCGAGCAGCCCGGCTTTGCGGGCGCCCATGATGTCGTTTGCCTGACTTGCAAGGAAGCCGCCTTGGGGGTGGAACGCGCCCCATCTAACGGATGACCCGGCCTTGCAGCCGAACCAGCTTCATCGCCGAGCAGCGTTCCAACCCTGCGGACTAAATTCATGATCGAAAAGGGAAGAGTCGTTTGCTTGATGGTTTGAGGTTTCGTCTCGTTAGGCGCGGAGCGCGCGCGCGGGCGGGCGCAGTTCCCAGCCCAATTCTTCCGCGCTGGCCCGGCCGGTGCGCCAGCGCCACAGGTCGATCGCCAGTTGCCGCGCCAGGGCCACCGCGATCTTCTTCTTTAACGACGCGCCGTGCTGGAGTCGGGCCAGGTATTTCTGGCGCGCGTGCCATTGCGGTTGCCAGCGCAACAGCCGCCAGACCGCTTCCACCAAAAGCACCCGGACGTGTTTGTTCCCGTGCCGGTCGATCGCGCCGAAGCGTTGCACCCCGCCGCTGGAGTGTTCGCTCGGACAACACCCGGTGTAGCTCCCGATCGCTTTGCGCCCGCGGAAGCGTTGCCAGTCGCACACTTCCCCGTCCAGCAGAGACAAGGTCAACGCCCCCAGCCCTTGCGGGATGGCTTCTTTTTCCACCCGCGCTTCGATCTCCTGGCTCAGCCGCTGCAATTCCGCCTGGGCACTGCGAATCTGCCGCACGATCGCTTCGAGCTGCGCGCGCACAAATTCGCTGCACTCGCTCCCCAGCCGCTTCCACTTCCGCGCTCCGGCCCACCCCTTTGATTAGCCGCCCGAAACATCTAACCAGGATCCCATAAAGGCGAGGGGCGAGCCTTCCAGCTGCAACCACCCGAGATGGGCCGCCCACGCCACGACCGCGGGCGCGGTTAACGAACGCAGGCCGGCGACGATTCCGATGGCCAGCGCAAAGGCCCAGAGAGAGATTCCCAGATCCCTCGCGCCCAACCTGGAGTGTGATGGAAACGCTATCTTGTCACATCACCGTCTCTGATCGTATCTCTCGGTCCTCGCGCTGGGCGAATTGATCGGCGACAAACTGCCCATAATTCCGAGTCGCATTGCGCCTGGCCCGTTGTTCGCCCGCGTCGTCTCCGGCGGGCTCGGCGGCGCGTGTCTCTTCGTGGCCGCGGGAACATCGCTGGTCATCGGCGCGGCGCTGGGCGGAGTCGGCGGGTTGGTCGGAGCTTTCGCCGGCTACGAAATCCGAAGGCGCCTCGTGACCAACCTGCGGTGCAAAGATTTCGTCGTCGCCCTGGGCGAAGATGTGATCGCCATCGCGATGGCTCTTCTCCTTGTCACGCGTTGAGAGTGGCCGGGAGCGCTGGGACGGACGAGCTTCGAGATCGATGGAACCGGTACGCGTGGTCGTGAACGATCGGATGCAGAAGGGCTACGTCTATTTTCGTACGAAACCGATGGGGCGCGGCTTTCGTGCAGACTTCAAACCGGAGGTGACACCGAAG
>CAVYMO010000004.1:0-1326737 GCA_963769625.1 uncultured Verrucomicrobiae bacterium
GCACGACGATATCCTGGCGGAAGAAAAAGAGAACGTGACGCAACTCGTCGCCTATCTCGAATCATTAGGTGACGCCGATACGACAGCAAAGAGCCTGGAGATAACCGAAGAGGAAAAGTCGCGCTATCTCGGCACCTATAAATTCGGCGACGCCGCGGATGAAGTCTTCGAAGTGGATCTCAATATGCGAAAACTTCTTCAGCTCGGCCGAAAGGGAAACTTCGGGCGGGTGCTGAACAAGATCGACGAGCACAAGTTCTCACCGGGAGGCGCTCCGTCGGTGCAAATCCATTTCGCGGTCAAGGATGGCAAAGCCGTCTCGCTCACCATCCACGAACCGAAGCCCACCGTGACGGCCGTGCGGATTTAGCAGCCGCGGAAATTACTTCCCGAGCAGGACCATCGGCCCTTCGGCCTTCGGCACGCCGCCTTTGCGCTCCAGGCTGACGGCGAACGCGTTCGCGCTTTTCACGGGCGATTTCGGTTTGAAGGCAATGTCCTTCGGGCTATCGCCGGTGACGTGGAAGGTGCCGCCGTCCACCGGGTTCTCGTAGTCGGGATCGACGATCCAGATTTGGTAATCGCGATCCTCGGCATTGGCGGGGACGTTGGAAACTTTCAACACGCCTTCCTGCCGTTCGCCATCCCAGACGACCGCGGCGCTGGCGTCGGGCGCGGTGGCGAGCTGCGAGGAAAGGGTGGCGATGCGGAGCTGCGCGAAAGCGTTCCGCTGCTCGAGCCGGGCGATTTGTTTTTTGGTCTGGACGCGGTCGGCCACGAGGATGACGCAGCCAATGGCCAGACAAGCGGCCAGCGCCCACGGAACCCACGAGGACGAGGAGCGCGAGACCGGGATTGCCACAATCGGCTTTTCCGCGCGGATGGCGTTCAAGATTTTACCTTCCAGATGCGCGGGCGGTTGGCGCAACGGCGCCGAATGCGCGGCGAGCGCCGCAGCTTCACGCAACGCATCGACCTGCGCGCGCAAATCACCGTCGCTCGCGAGGCGTGCTTCGAAGGCGGAGAGTGCCGAACCTTCGAGGAGATCGAAAGCGTAGAGCGAAGCCTGTTCTTCGAGTTCTTCGTTCATGAGGCGGAGGGCTCCAGCACGGCGCGCAAGGCAAGGAGGCCACGGCGAATTCGCGCTTTTACGGTGCCAAGCGGCGTGCCCAGTTTATCGGAAATCTCGACCTGCGTGAGGCCGCTAAAAAAAGCGAGGTCAATTGCTTCGCGTTGAGCTTCGGGCAACGAAGTGAGGGCAGCCCGCACGCGTTCACGTTCTTCGCCCTGGCCGAGCAAGGCATCCGCCTGCTCCTGCGCCTCGATCGGCGGGACGACATCGAACTCGGCCGCGGCCGCTTCGGCCGTGCGGGCACGACGCTGACGGGAACGGAGCCGATCGATCGCCTTGTTCCGCGAAATCATGACTGCCCAGGTGAAGAGGCCGCTGCGAGTGGAATCGTAGGTGGAGGCTTTTTTCCACATTTGCACAAACGCTTCCTGCAGGACGTCTTCGGATTCCTTTTGGTCCTGCAGAATCTGGTAAATCATCGAGAAAAGACCGGGAGAAAAGCGACGATAAAAGCTGGTGAACGCGTCCTCGTCTCCGCCTTGGAGCTGGCGCATGAGTTCGCCGTCGGCGGCCGCCTGGTTCGCCTTTTCCTCGCTGCGTCCGCCGCGCGAAGCCGCGAAAGCGCGACTGGGTTGCGAAGCGGGAGATTCAGCCATCGGGAAGCGCCAAGATGTCCGATGTCCAGCCAACTGGCAAGGAGGCGAAAATCCGGAGAGGGTAACCAAGTCGATCACGCAACATAAGACGCACGCCAACGCTCCGAAGATGCATCGCGACCTCCGTCAAACGCGAGCCCAAGGGGCCCTACAGTGGTAATCCCTTGACTGCAGAAAAAGTTGGACATCCTGACATAAATGTAATCCTAAGTGGCTCAGCCGGAGACAAATGCCGCTTGCTTTAAAGGCTGGAAAAAACACCGAACGTAAGCTGTCAGAATCCTGTGGCCGTCGTTCATCGAACGCGTTCGGCTCGCTGCGATTCGCCACGTCAACCACCCCACGCGAAATCACCCTTCACCCTTCATGAGTAAAATTATTCGGAAATCCTCCCGACTCGCCGCCGTATTCTTGATATTCGGCGGCTTTATCCTGCTGGCCCTGGCTTCCATCTCGGAAGGTTCCAAGCAACGCGCCCTGCAAAAAATCGCCGCACCCGACGCCCCCAATGCGTTACCCGATCAGGCTCCATCAGCCCAGGCGGAGCGATGGTCACGTGGGCAGGCACCTTGCCCGGCGGCACCTCCCCACAGGGAGAAGACACCTGCCAGCCGAACCTCAATTGCGACGTGTTTCAGCTCACCGTGAACGGAACATCGCCGGACTGGAATGGCCGCATCGTGCGTGTCACGATTTCGGCGGGCCAGCCCCTCGCGAGCGATTACGACGTCTACATCCATAAAGGATCGTCAGTGAATGCGAACGGGTTCCCCAATGGCCCAGTCGTCGGCTCAGGCGGTGGCGAAGCCGGCACTCCACCTGAAGTCGTGGAATTTGATCCCACCAACCCGGGCATCGGGACCGGCACTTTCCTCATCAACGTCGTTTACTGGGCGGCGACTTCCGCTGATCAATATTCCGGCAAGGTAGAATCCATCGGCGGCGCAACGACCCCCACCCCCACGCCGACAGCAACTCCGCTCGCGGGTATCCCACGTTTCCATAATCACTACGCGCCTCCGGGAGTGATGGAGGATGCCGGTGAGCCCACCTTGGGCATCAACTGGAACTCGGAGAATAACCCGCGGTCACCTAACGCGACTGTCTTCAAGAACAAAAACCGCCTTACCGGCACTGAGAACCAGACCTTCAACGGCGGCACCTCGCTCTACTACGGCGGGATCAACAATTATTTCCTGCGCGCAACGTTCGACGACTGCGCCTCGCCCGCGCTGATCCAGTGGGACCAAATCCAGCTCACAACCGGCAACGCCACCCGCGTTTTCTACGATCCGATCATCTACACCGATCACTGGACCGGACGCACGTTCGTCGGCCAGGAGCTCGGCATTACGCCCGGCGGCAGCACGATCGAATACACGGACAACGACGGTGATACGATGCAATTCAGCACCGGCGGCGCTCCCTCCGGCGGCATCGACCACCAAACCATTGGCGGCGGACCCTTCCACACGCCGCTTCCTCCGGGACTGCTGTATCCGCACGCGGTCTATTATGCCTCGCAGAACGTCGGTTCGGCCACTTCGCAGTTGAGCATCGATGGCGGGATCACGTTTCCGATTCAGACGCCCATGTTTACCGCCGTGGACTGCTTCGGCTTGCATGGCCACATCAAGGTGGCGGAGGACGGAACCGCGTTCCTCCCCGATAAGACGTGCGCCGAGCCCGGTGTGCCGCTCCTGATCGACGGTGCGCCTTCGGTACTGGTTTCCGAGAATAACGGTGCGACCTGGGACATCCGGCGGGTCCCCAATGCGGTGAGCGACGGCGGCGTGGACGACGCCTCGGTCGGAGTCTCGTGGTGCCCGCCAGGGACTTGCTCGCCGACAGAAAAGGCCAACCGGAGCAATCACATTTACCTCGGGTTTATGTACAAGGACGGCCGCCCCGGCATTGCCTACTCTAACGACAAGGGCGTGAGCTGGGTCCGCACGGTCGACTTGGGCGCCATCTCCGATGTCAAACACATCGCCTTCCCGATGGTGGCGGTGGGCGATCCGGATCGCGCGGCCTTTGCCTTCCTCGGCACCACGACCCCAGGTGCTTATAACACGCCGGAGTTCCCGGGCATTTGGCACCTCTATATCGCCACGACGTTTGATTTCGGTCAAACCTGGACCATCCAGAACATCTCACCCGAAGGACCCGTTCAACGCGGCGGCGTCTGCGGCGACGGCACCTGCCGGAACCTGCTCGATTTCCAGGACATCCAGATCGACAAGCAGGGTCGCATCCTCATCGCGGGTCAGGATGGTTGCATCGGCGGCTGCGAGATTAGCGGCTCCAATTCCTTCACCGCGAAGGCTTACATCAGCCGGCAGACCGGCGGGAAGCGCATGTTCTCCATTTACGATGCACAAGCGGCGGAGCCGAAGATTCCCGGCGCGCCGAACGTCTCCGCCGTGGTGAACGGCGGCAATACCGCCATCACCCTCTCCTGGCCGCAGCCGGACCATGGTGGATCGCCGATCACGGCTTACCAGGTCTTCCGCGCCTCCAGTGAACTCGGGCCATTCGATAATTCCGCTCTGATCGCCACCGTGCCGTCACCCGGGTATGTCGACTCCAACTTTCCAGTTGGGAGCAACCACTATGTTGTTACCGCGGTGAACGGCGTGGGCGAGAGCCCGTTTTGCAAAGCAGTGCAAGCCGTCTCCGGCGGAGCCTCCCCGTGCATTCTGCCCGGCATCCTCGTCAGCAACGATCTCCTGCAAACCGGTGCGGATAACGATGGCGGGGCTAATACTCCGGTCGATCCCCGCGTCAATGCGCGGGCGCTCTTCATCGCCGAGCCCTACATCGGTCCCACCACGGATGAACTTCACTTCACTCTGCAGGTCGCGCCTTCGACCATGAACTCGGCGCCGCCAAACAGTCAGTGGTACATCGTCTGGAGCCGACAGACTCCCGATGCCGATCATGATCGCGCCTTTGTCGCCATGCGCAGTGACGCTACCGGCGCCGTCAGTTTCGAGTACGGAAAATTCGGTGTGGCGCTCGCCTTGCCGCCGGATATTCCTAATCCGAACGCCAACACCCCGATGATGGTGGGGGCCGCCGACAGTGGCTCTTACGATCCGCTCACCGGCGTCATTCGAATCGTCCTCTCCAAGAGCAAGCTGCGCGCATTCGATGGCGGAGCGTCAAAATACCTGCCCGGTAGTGATGTGGCGGCCACCAACGTCCGGACCTACTTCAATCGTCCGGATCCCGGCCAGCGTTCGCAGAACAACGCCTCCGATATTACCGGCGACGGCACCTACACCATCGTCGGGAACTCGTTCTGTGCGCCCGCGTTGCCCACGTTGATTGACGCCTTCTCGCGCAAGACTCATGGCACGGCTGGCATTTATGACCTCCGCATCGGCCCAGTGCCGCAGGGCGGATCACCGGTGATCGAACCGCGTCTAGGCGATGGCGCAGGCGCCAACACCCACCACGTGGTCATGGTCTTCCCGCAACCGGTCACCTTCACCGGTGCAACGGTTACACCCGGCAGCGGCGGGACCGTCGGTTCCATCTCCACCACGCCGGCCAGCGGACCAGCCAACGAAATCACGGTCAACTTCACGGCCAGCGATCAGCAAACGGTCAACGTCAGTCTGCTGAATGTGTCTGCCGGCGCTGGATCGGGACCGGTCTCAGTTCCGCTCTCGTTGCTCATCGGTGACACCACCCAGAACGGCGACGTGAACTCGTCTGATATCGGACAGGCGAAATCGCAATCCGGCAACACGATCGAGCGGGATAACTTCCGCATCGACGTCACCGTCAATGGCGTGATCAACAGCTCGGACATCGGATTGATCAAATCCAAGTCTGGCAACGCCCTGCCGTAAATAAGTAAGCAAAGATCCCGGCGCGCACTTCGTTCCATCCGGAGTGCGCGCCTTTTTGCGTACACGTTCCGGGCACACAGCCGGGCCTCGCTGTGCTGCCCGTCCCTTATTCGAGAATGGGTGCATGCGCCATCCAGCACTCGGGAACACATGACCCCAGTTAGGCAGAGCTCATTTGAGCCAAAAAAAAATAAAAAATGGTTCTTGCCTAAAAAGTGTGAATCCATACTCTCGCTGCCTTCGGCGCCCAGGCCCCCGCGGACTTCGCGCCGAAAACCAACCAAACCTTTCCGCGCGGCGTCCTCCACAACCCCATGAGTAAAATCCTTGTCCGAAATTCACGCCGTTACGGCGCAGTGAGCCTCATGCTCGCTGCTTTCGTGCTGCTCTCGTTTACCTTTGTACGGCATTCGAAATCGGCCTCCCCCGCCAATGGCTCCATTTCTTCAGCCGGCCCGACCTTAAACTGGGTGGGTGCTCCGGCGGTGGCCTCGAATCCGGACGACGAACTGTTATGCGTCGACGGAGTTAATTGCGACACTTATACCGTCACACTTTCTGGGACTCCGGTCGATTGGACCGGCAAGAAGGCTCTCATTACCATTTCCTGGACGGGAGCGGAGGATGATTTCGACGTTATTGTGCACAAAGGCAGCAATTCCGGGCCTGTCGTCGGATCGACCGCCGCCTCCGGCGCGGGACCTGAAACTGTCGAACTCGACCCGAATAACGCCAGCATCGGCACCGGCGTTTTTACCGTCCACGTGATTTATTGGCTCGTCCTTCCGACAGACACTTACAACGGTAAAATAGAAGTCATCGGCGGTAACTCCACCCCCACGCCCACGCCCTCCGCCACGCCCACGCCCACTCCAGGCGCGGCCGGCGCACCGCGCTTCTTCAATTACTACCCAGCCGACGGCGTCGCCACCGATGCCGGCGAACCCTCCATCGGCATCAACTGGAACACGGAAAACCTCGCCCGCGCGCCAGGTCAAACTTTCAAGAATACCACCCGCGCCACCAACGCCCAGAACACCATCTACAACGGCGGCACCTCGAATTACTACGGCGGCTTCCTGCCTTTCATGCTCCGCGCCACGTTCGACGATTGCTCGTCGCCCGCGGGAGTTCAGTTCGACCAGATGCCGGTCACGCTTCCCGCCGCGCCACGCGTTTTCGGCGATCCCATTCTCTTCACCGACCACATTACCGGTCGAACTTTCGTGAACCAGGAAATCGCGCTCACCCCCTTGGGCAGCACGATGGAATTCACTGACGACGACGGCGAAAACTTCTTCCCCAGCCAGGGCGGCGGGCCTTCGGGCGTCGATCACCAGACCGTAGGCGGCGGACCATACCACGCGCCGATTCCGGCCATTCCGCCGGGCACGGTTTACCCCCATGCCGTTTATTACGCGTCCCAATACATCGCCACTGCGACCTCGCAGCTCAGCGTCGATGGCGGAATTACCTTCCCGATTCAAACCCCCATGTTCACCGCGGTGGACTGCACCGGACTCCACGGACACTTAAAGGTCGCGGAGGATGGCACTGCTTTTGTTCCGAACAGAGTTTGCTCTCCCGCAGGTGTGCCCTTCGTCTTTGGCGGAAACCCCGGCGTGACCGTTTCCGAGAATAATGGTGCCACCTGGACCATTCGCCTCGTGCCTGGCGTCGACGCGAATGCGGGCCTGGATGATGCCGCTGTTGGTGTCTCCATTTGCCCTCCAGCTCAAGCCTCCGGCACCGGGACGCCCATCCCCTGCGACAAGGCCGCGCGCAGCAACTTCATTTATCTCGGCTTCATGAACAATGAGGGCCAGCCCGGCGTCGCCGTTTCTTCAAACAAAGGCGCGAGTTGGGATCGCATCGTAAATCTGAGCCAGATCTCCAATATCAAGCACATCGCCTTCCCCGAAATGGTGGCCGGTGATCCTGATCGCGCCACCTTCTCCTTCTTCGGCACCGAAACGGAAGGCAACTACGCCGATGCCGCCTTCCCGGGCGTTTGGTATCTCTACACCGCTTCCACCTTCGATAGCGGTGTCACCTGGACAATCCAAAACATCACGCCGAACGATCCCATCCAGCGCGGAGGCATCTGCGCCGATGGCACCTGCCGGAACCTGCTCGACTTCTACGATATTCAGGTCGACAAACAGGGCCGGGTCATGATCGCCGGTCAGGACGGTTGCATCGGTGGTTGCGTCAACGGTGGGCCAAATTCCTTCACCGCGAAGGCATTCATCGGTCGCCAGGAAGGCGGCAAACGCCTCTTCTCCATCTTCGATCCGGTTGAGCCCGCTCCGCCGAAGGCGCCCCGCCTGACCGGTTTCGCCAACGCCGGCAATACTTCCGTCACGCTCTCGTGGACCCCGCCCGATCACAGCGGTTCGCCCATCACCAGCTACAAGGTCTTCCGTTCGCCCGTCCAAGGCGGACCCGGCGGTTCCTACGCTGGCCTCACCCCCATCGCGACTGTGACTGAGCCGAATTTCACTGATACAACCTTCCCGCCGGGACCGAAGTATTACGTCGTCACGGCGGTCAACGCGCAAGGTGAAGGTCCCTTCTGTAATGAGATCGCCCCCGGCGTCGATACCGGCCCCACACGTTGCGATCTCCCGGGACTTCTCGCGAGCAATGACGTCGCCGCTGATGGATCGGATACCGATAGCGGGCAGAACACACCGGTGGATCCCGGCGTGAACGCGCGGCAACTCTTTGTCGCAGAACCTTACATCTCGGTGGGAGTAGAGAAGTTGTACTTCACTCTCCAGGTGGCGCCCTCTCTCACCACCCCGACCGCACCGAACAGCCAGTGGTTTATCATCTGGAACCGGCAGGGCACCAACCCGGCCGATCCGAACGACGCCGAGTATGACCGCATGTATGTGGCCATGAGAACCGACGGCAACGGCGTGCCGAGCTTCGAATACGGCAAGTTCGGCATCCCGATCAACACCTCGCCTCCTCCGCTCCCGAGCGCGAACGCGAACACTCCCGTGAAAGTTGGGAACGCTGACAGCGGAACCTACAACAAAGTGACCGGGTTGATTCGGATTGAAATCTCGCACTCCAAGTTCCGCGCCATCGACGGCGGTGCCAGTAAATACGTCGCGGGCACTGATCTCGCAGGGATCAACGTCCGGACTTACTTCAACCGTCTCGATCCGGGCCAGCGCTCGCAAAACAACGCCTCCGACATCACCGGCGACGGCAGCTACCTCCTCGGAGGCAATGCCGCCTGCGCGCCTGCCGTGGTCGCACCGATCAACGTGGTCTCGCGCAAGACTCACGGCGCCGCTGGAGTGAAGGATGTGAAATTGTTCCCGCTTGTCCCATCGACTGCGGTCGCAATTGAACCGCGCACGGGCAATGACAACGTCGCCGGCAAACACAGTGTCGTGTTTGTCTTCCCACAGCCGGTCACCCTCACCGGGGCCACCGCCACCTCCGATCGCGGCGGCTCCGCCACGGTCGAGTCGGTCACGAACGTCGGAAGCGAAGTCACGGTCAACCTGACCGGCGTCACGGATGCGCAATATCTCACGATCAACCTCGCCAACGTCTCCGCCGGCGGCCCCGGTGCGACGGTCTCGGTGAAGGTGGGCATGTTGGTCGGCGATACCACCGGCGAAACCAACGTGAACTCGTCCGATATCGGCCAGACCAAATCGCAATCCGGCAATGCGACCGACAACGGAAACTACCGCAACGACGTGACCGTGAACGGGACGATCAACAGTTCCGACATCGGCACGGTGAAATCCAAATCCGGCAACGGAATTGGCGCTCCGCCCGCAGCCTCCGAGCAGAACGGCCAGCGCGCCGCTGCCCGACGCTAAATCAGGAAACTAGGATTCCTAAACGCAGCGGGCTGGTCCGAAAGGGCCAGCCCGCTTTGCTTTTGGGGACGAATGCGCGGTGGGCTAGAGACGATTCAAAACCTTCTCCGCCAGGACTCGCATCTGACCCTTCTTCTGCTCGGGATCACCCGGCCCGCCCACACTCATTTGGATGAAATTTTCGCCCTTCCGGGCATGGAGCATTCCGCCAAACTGCCCGCCATACCAGAACGCTTCGTCGCCCACTCCTTCGACCGGCACGGGCTTGATGGGTTCTTTTACCTTTCCTTCGCGATCCACTTTTTTCTTTGGCTCACTGTGGAACAACGGGTCCCACATCTTCAGACGCGGGCTCACATCACTCACTTTCTGAAACACGGAAAGATTGATCGAGTCCGCGGCGGTCGGGAGCGAGATGGCACACTGCTGCACCAAGACGCCGGCTTGCGTCCGCCTGCTTCCTTGCACACTCACCGGCGGCGCACCCTGCACCGCAGCGATCTCTTCTTTACTCAGGAAGCCGCAGGCATCCGGAGCGGATGAGGACGAGCTCGGAGCAGACGGATTCTCGGCGGTCGGTCGGCTGCAACCCACTCCGGAGAAAAGACCCATCATTAGCAATATTTTCGTCAGGCTCATTTCGCGAATCCTGGTCTTCGAACGAACTATCGTATTTTACAACCGGCCGAGAATGGCGCGCGCCAGCTTGGTCCCCTTCTCGATCTTGAGCGCCTGGCTCGCTTCGCCGCCCACGCCGACGCGGAAGTGGCGATGACCACTCAGGACATTCAAAGCCCCTTTCTTGGCTCCACCCAACCAATAGGCCTCATCGCCCAACTCGGGCACCTTTTCCGGAGGTCGGCCCGCCGCCATGGCCCGCTCGAGGTCGCGCGCGAAGGTTTCCTGCCAGACCGCCCTTGGATCGCGCGCGTCCGGACCGTTTCCCCGTTGCACCATGCGGACAATGAAAGAGTTTTCCACGGTGGGCAGCGCGAAGTGGCATTGCGAGATCAAGAAACCTTCCACCTCTTCTCGATGCGGGGTGGTCTCTTTCAAAGGTTCGCCAATCGCCGCCTCAATCTCCTCACTCGTCAGCAGCGCGCAAACATCGATCGGCTTCTCCGGCGGCGGCAACCCTGGCAACGCCGGGCTCGCCTCGGGAGGCGGCGAGGCTGGAGCGCTGGCTTCGCGCTTCGAGCAACTAGAGAGCGCCACCGCGCCACACACACAGAGGATAAAAGAAGACCGGAACATGGACGACTCTATCGGCTGAATGATGTGGAGAGCAACTGGTTCGGCGTCCTCATCCACTCGAATCGCCCTCCTCACTGCTCATCCTTTCCCGGCATGCCGCAGGCACGCAGTCGGAACGTAAAAAGCATTGTCAGCCATTTCGAAACGGGCTAAAAGCCGGGTGCAAAATTTTCCGGCGATACCCGCAGGAAATTCTTAAACCCTGTCCTTCCTAGAAAATGAAGAAAAACACTCTGGCGAAACCTCGATTTTTCGCGTTCTGCCTCGCCCTCGCCTCCATCGCAGTGGCCGGCCTTCCCGCCACCCAAAGCCTCGCTTCCACTCCCTCGAGTGGGACGCTCTCGCCGACCCTCACCACCCTCAACTACGACGCTGGCCCGCTCCTCCCGAATCAATCGCCCCTCGGTCTTGGGCAGCTCGACGACGGTCCGCGTTGCGCCGAGCCCCAGTTCCCCTGCGATAGCTACGCCCTCACCGTCTCACTCCCCGCCGGCTACATTGCCGCCAATCCCAACGCCGCCGCCAAAGTCACCTTGTTCTGGGATAGCACCGGCGGCGCCAACGCCGGGTCCGACTACGACCTCTACATCTACCGGGGCGTCGTCGGAACCCTCAATGGCAACCAGCCCGCCGACTTCCAGTCCACCGGTGACAGCACCGTCAATCCCGAGGTCGCCAGCATTATCCCCCTCACCGATGGAAACAGCGTTTTCACGATCAAACTCGTCGCCTACCAGCCTGCCGGCGAAGTCGTCCATGTCCGGATCGAGCTGCTCAGTGGCTCCGGCGGCACCGGTTTCCCCGGCTTCGGCGGTCCCGATCCCACCATCCCCGGCGTGCCGCGTTACCAGACCTTCGCTCGCGATAACAACACCGGCAGCGGCGAATCCAACATCGGATACAACCCCGCCACCGGCCGGATCATGAACATGAACATCGGCCCCATCTGGCGCATCACCCCAGCGGAAAGACTCTCCCCCGCCCTCCCCGAATGCTGTGCGGAGCTCTGGGAAAACAAATCCAACACCTCCACCAACATCGGCGTCGATCCAATCCTTTGGACCGATCAAAAGACCGGGCGCACCTTTGCCTCCAACTCGACCGCCGGAACCAACGGCGTTTACGGGTATTCAGATAACGATGGCGATTCCTGGCTCCCGCTCAGCGCTTCACCCCCAAATGCCAGCAGCGACCACGAAACCATCGGCTCGGGGCCGTACCCGGCCGCCCTCGCTCCTGCGCTCACCAATCCCGTCAACCAGGGCCAGATGGTCTTCTACTGCGCCCAGACCTTCCCCGTCGGGGCCGCAGCCTGCCAGCGCAGCGACACCCTCGGTAGCAGCTATGGTCCGAGCACGTTCCCTTACACCGGAAATGCCGGCGAGATTTGCAGCGGCATCCACGGCCACGTCAAGGTCGGTCCCGATGGCACCGTCTATCTCCCTGTGCGCGGTTGTGGCGGGAACGCCGGCCTCGCCGTCAGCCTCGACGCCGGTACCACCTGGACGACCCATGCCGTTCCCAACAGCGCCCCGGGCGGCAGCGATCCCTCGATCGCGATCGGCGCCAACAACAAAATTTATTTTTCGTATCCGAAAATCAACGGCGACGCGACCCAGATCACCACTCACGTCCAAGTGGGCACGCTAACCCGGAGCGGAATTCCCGAGGTCCCCACCATTACCTGGTCGAACGATGTCGACCTGGGCGCCAGCCACGGCGTGGTTAACTCGGCCTTCCCCGAAGCCGTCGCTGGCGATAATAATCGCGCCACGGTCGGCTTCCTTGGCACGGATCGCCCGGGCTTCTCCGAAGCACTGAGCTTTCCCGGTCTCTGGTATCTCTTTATGGCCACCACTTACGATGGCGGTCAAACCTGGACCACCGTCAACGCCACCCCGAACGATCCCGTCCAGGGCGTCGGCGGCATTTGGCTGGGCGGCGGCGGCAACCCGAACCGCAACCTGCTCGACTTCAACGAAGTT
The DNA here is from genome assembly GCA_963769625.1 of uncultured Verrucomicrobiae bacterium. GTDB lineage: Bacteria > Verrucomicrobiota > Verrucomicrobiia > Chthoniobacterales > UBA10450 > JACCTI01. The sequence goes on from CAVYMO010000004.1 coordinate 12,679, forward strand.
ACCATGACCGAAAAGGGCTACGTCCTCTTCGGGTACGGCGACGGCTGCGTGGGCGGTTGCGTTGGCAATCCGGCCACCAATTCCTACACCGCGCACATGCGCGTCGCGCGCCAGATCGGCGGCAAGCCTCTCTTCGCGCAATACGATCCCGCTCCCGCCGAGCCCACCATCCCGCGGGCTCCCTGCCTCTCCGGCACCCGTAATACCAGCGGCGTCCACCTCACTTGGAAAGCGCCCGATAACGGCGGCGCCCCCATCACCAGTTACAACATTTATCGCGGGACCGCTCCGGGGAACGAAACCTTCCTCATCAACACCCGCAGCACCAAAACCAGCTTCGACGATATCACCGCCGACCCCACCCAGGCCGTCTACTATTACGTCCGTGGCGTGAACGCCGTGAACACCAACGGCGGCACCAACAGCCAGGAGATCAACTTCCCGGCCACGGCGGGCATCCAGTTGCTCGGCATTAGCTCGGTCAAAACCCACGGCACTGCCGGCACCTACGGTGTCGATCTCCCGCTCAATGGCAGCGGGATTGAATGCCGCACCGGTGGCGCCAACGGCGATTACACCCTCGTCTTCGATCTCGCCAACAACGTTTCCAGCGTCAGCACCGCCATCGTCGCCGCCGGCACCGGTTCCGTCAGCAGCGCCTCCATTCAAGGGGGCAATTATGTCGTTAGCCTCACCGGCGTCACCAATGCGCAAAGACTCACGGTGACCTTAAACACCGTCACCGACTCCGCAGGCAACACCAGCCCCTCCATCAGCGCTACCATGGGGGTTCTCTTCGGGGATACCAATGCCAACGGCAGTGTGAACTCCTCTGATATCGGCCAAGCTAAAGCGCAGTCTGGGAATCAAGCCGCGGCCGGTAACTTCCGCACCGATGTCGGCGCGAATGGGCCCATTAATAGTTCCGACATTGGAGCGATCAAAGCCGCCTCCGGCACGGCGCTTCCTTAGTTCGCCGCGCCTAGTTTCAACTGGCACGGGCTGGTCCGCGAGGACCAGCCCGTCTTGTTTTAACCCATCGCCCGATTCTTGTTCAGAGGAGGTCAGAGGAGGGGTCAGAGCTCAGTATTTGCACTCCCTCAGCGCGCCAAATGATAAAGCCGGTTCGAGACGTGGCTCCACGTCCCCATCTCCAAATTCTGCGCGATCCATTTCAAGCTCACCGCCGTCTCGCCGCGCAGACGACGCGCTATCGCCACCTTCACCGGATCGCCTTTCTTCCGCTGCCCTAAGTCCTTCCTTGTCCACCCCACCTTTTGCAGTTCCTCGGTTACGATCCGTTCCGCCTTGCCCTCCTCGGTTTCATCCCGCTCCCGTCGCGGATGGCCTTCCGCTGGCCAGACCTCGGCTTGCTCCAGAATCCAATCCAGAAAATCCTCACCGCCCAGCTTCCAGCCGCGTCGAATCGATTTCCATTCCTCCGGTTCGTTCGGATCCGCGCGCCGCGCCTCCATCAGCCGGCTGAACTCACGCCGCCCCGCCGCCCCCTCCGAGTCGATCCCGTGTTCCCCGAGCAACCGATCCGTTCGCAACCAAACCGGTCGTCGACGTTTCGCACCGGCGTAATAACCGCAACTGCTCCACGCATAACTCTCCACCGCCTCTTCCGCCGCGATCATGCCAGCCCGTACCGGATTGAGATGGACATAATCACACACCCGTCGCAGATACCCGCCCGGCCGTCCGTCGACCAGGAGCGCCTTGTAGCGCCCGCCAAAAAGATGCCCCGAGAGACCGTGTCGCCGATTGAATTGCTGAGTGTAAGAGCCGAGCAGCCACTGCATCCCCGCGCTCAAGTTGCTCCGCGGCGTCTCCACCACCAGGTGAAAATGATTGCTCATGACGCAGTAGGCGTGAATCTCCCACGCCGTCCGCACGCAAGTCTTGCCCAAGAGATCGAGAAAGCGCTGCCGATCCGCCTCATCGCGCACGATCGCCTCCCGCCGATCGCCCCGGCTCAGGACGTGATAGATCGCACCTGGATATTCGACTCGTAACGGACGCGACATTGCGGGGAGCAGCGTGAACCAGGCCGCATTTTGTGTCAATACTTAGCTCTGACCCCTTTTAGACCCACTTAGCTCTGACCCCTTTTAGACCCCTCATTGCTCGATCTTGCACTAAACCCGGAGGAGCCGCCGCTCCACCGTACAAACAAACCGAGCGCAGCGGTTAAGCTGCGCTCGGAAAGAAAACCGAAGTTTTGCCGGGATTGGCATCTGACCACCTCCCCCAGGTTGGCGCACTACCAACCAAATCTTTTGCCAGGAATCCGGTGCGCCTCGAACTCCGTGCGTTGCCGTGCCGTTAGGCCGGGCAGCGCGACGCTTGCGGTAAGCTGCGAGGAGCAACACTCCACCGCCGAGCACCGCGAGACCAACAGTCGTCGGCTCAGGAACCACGTTGATGGTGAATGTCGCGGTCCACCGAGCTACATCCGTCGAAGGTGTCGTCGTCATGATGCTGCGAGAATCCAGGAAGATCGTGTAGGTGCCAACCGGGGCGTTGAGCGTGACCGATGGTCAGCGTCTGGAGCCCGAACGTGCCAGCAGGCTGGTTGTTCGAACTGATTACCGGTGTAACCCAAGATCGAAGTCGTTGGTGGATTCAAGACCCCGCACTTCCGCCGAAGGCAGACGCCGTTAGCAGTCGTGGGATCATTGAACACGTTTGTGCCAGTATTCGGGTGGATCGGCGAATCGATTCGTCCGGGACAACGAAGCTGGAACAGACCGTTGCCATTGTTGCTCGTGTAAAAAACGGTGTAACCGCTCGAGATGAAATTCGTCGTGACCGCGAGGGTCATCGTAAACGAGTCACTGCTGCCGATGGTACACAAAGTTGTTACCGCCATTGGTCAATGTTGCGGTTGCGAGTCTGCGCATTGCACGCCTTGAAGCGGCAAACAGCGGGCACATCACCAAAGCGGTGATGAGAAGGAGTCTGCGAACTTTCGCAGCGGTCAGGTTAAGTTGAGTGGTCATGGTCGGTTTGCTTTCTTTTTTGTGTATTTGTTGGGTCGCGTTTTGGACTTTGGCCGATTCTTTCTCAGTTGGCGAGATCAAAAACACGTTTGGTTGAGCCGCGATTAATAGCAGCCACCATTTTCGTGTCACGAAAAAAGTTCATCTAATTGTAATTTTTTTTCTGCCGCTGGGGAAATCGGGGTTTTGGCCTCTATTTTGGGGCCCATTTTCGGCTTCTGATCCTCAAAAGTCTGCTTGTTTGTGGAAAATCGATTCCACGGCGATCCCGCGGCGCTCTCTGGCATTTCTGGCGGTCGATCGGACCGCTCGAGTTCACGATCATCCGAACCCGCGCTTGACGGAGCCACCTCCTCGCGCTCCTCGTTCCCCCTGTCGCACCGCCTTTTTGCCGCATGAAACGCATCCTTCCCTTCCTTCTCATCCTCGCTGTCGCCGGTCTCGCCTTTGGCGTCGGCGCCGCTCTCTACCGCTCCAAACTCGAGCCCGCCGCGACCTTCGCGCCCATTCCCGGGGAATCCGCCGAAACTCCGAGCGGGGCCGTTCCGCCACACTACAAGGGTGCGCCGGGCGCACCGGTCGTGCTGGAGGAGTTTGCCGACCTGCAATGCCCGCCCTGCGCCATGCTCGCCGTGCTCCTGAAGAAGCTGGAGCAGGACTACCCCGGCAAGGTTCGCATCGTTTTCCGGAATTTCCCGCTCGCCATGCACAAGAACGCCGTTCCCGCTGCCCGCGCCGCCGAATCCGCCGGCGCCCAGGGGAAATTTTGGGAGATGAGCGATCTCCTCTACCAGAACCAAACCAGCTGGGCGAAGGAGGAAGCTGTCGCCCCCATCTTCGAGGAATACGCGCAGAAAATCGGCCTCGACCTCGCACGCTACAAAACCGACCTCGAGAATAACGATTTGTTAGGCCGGATCGGCCTCGATCGGCAGCGCGGCACCACGCTCGGCGTCACCGCCACGCCTACGCTCTTTATTAATAATCAGCGCGTCCCGCAGCAATCCATGAACGAGGCCGGGCTTCGCAGCGCGATCGATAATGTGGTGAAGGGCCAACCGCCTTTCCCGGCGATCACCGCCTCTCCCAGCCCGACCCCATGAAAAAGAAAACTGCCAGGACCGCGTCTGTGCCGACCGAACCACGCGCACGCCGCATCATCTTCATCGTGGTCGCGGTCATCGCTCTCGTCGGTCTCGCGGAGACGACCTATCTCACCGCGCTGCATCTCGCCGGCGCGCACGTCACCTGCGTGACCGCGGCGAACTGCTCCGCCGTGCTCGGCAGCGCTTACGCTTCGTTCCGCGGCATTCCGCTCGCGGGCGTGGGCGCGCTCGGCTACTTCGTCGCCTTCAGCCTCGCCATCCTCGCGGCTTTTGGCTTCAAGCGCGCTTCCACCTTCCTGGGGCTCACCGTCACCGCGATGTTCCTGACCACGCTCTGGCTGCTTTACTTGCAGGCGTTCGTGCTCCGCACGTTCTGCGATTACTGCCTTTTCTCCGCCGCGCTCATCTTCCTGCTCGCCGGCTTGTTAATCGCCACGCCGCCGCGCCGCGCCTGATGGAGGGGGAGGGGACGCCCACCGTGGCGTCCAGGACGCTGACCGGGACCCGCCACACACGGGCCGTCCCTTCAGTGCCGCGGGTTCAGTTCCGTATGGCGTTAAGATAAGCGCCGGAGCGTTCAGGCGGCCGTGGCACAGGCAAGATGCCCGTGCTACGAACCGCTCGCGGTGAAGTCCCCTTTGGGTCCAAAAACCGCCTTATCTTGGCGCCACTCGGGTCAGTCCTCTTCTTTTTCCTCCTTCGCCTCCGCTTCGCTCACGCGCTTCAGCGAATACGTGCTCAAAAATTCCGGATCACGCCCACGCACAATCACCAGCATCGCCGGCTCACCCCCCGCCGCCGGCAAACTCCACTCGTAGGCGAAATTCTTGATCGCCAGATCGCCCGCCTGCCGCGCGGCTTTCACATCCCCGATCTCGCCGTATCCGACACGCTTCGCTTCCTTGTCCGTCCGCGCCATCGCCGTCACATAGCGCAACGTCTCCTTCGCATCGAAGCCGACCGCGAGGTGCGAGAAGCGCTCATCACGCACCTCCCATACCTCCTGCCGCTTCCGCTCATCGCGCACAAATTTTCCGATCTCCTTCAAGCGCTTCTGCACCGCCGCTTTTCCCATGTCGAGATGCAGGCCCAGGATTTCGCGTTTCAATTCCGGCGCCGTTTCCGGTGCGCCCTGCGTCGTAAAGATGAGGGCCGACAGGCAGAGCACCGCGGTGAAAAATTTCCTCATGCGTGGAAATTACCAGCCGGATGCGCGAACGCGAATCTCCCCATCGTTTCTTTGTGGGCTGGACAGCCTTTGTCCGTCCCATCTGCTAGAATGGAGGCGTGAGAACGAAGAAGCCCAATTCGCGCGCGAAGGACCCATCGCGCGTCACTCTGCGCCTCGCTTCGGGGACGGAGATGTGGGAAAACGCGATCTCGCCCTGGCTCAAGTCGGTGCTGCCGCAATCATGGACGCAGCGATTGCCTTCCGCGGTTGTCGTTCCCACCCGCGATCATGCAAACGCGATCAAGGCGCGTCTGCTGGAAATCTTCCCTTCGCATCTCGGTCTGCATTTTCTTACCCCGGCGGGTTTGCGATCTCTGCTCGCAACGGAGGAAACCCACCTTCCCACGGCGCCGGAAAACTTGCGGCTCCTCCTCGCCCTCGCCGCCGAGCAAACTTCGTCTAACGAGTCTCAAAAACTTGCCGCCCAGGCCGTCGTCCGATCGCCCGGCAATCTGCTGCGCACCCTGGATCGCCTCGAAGCGGCCGGCTGGGATTTCCAGGATCTGCCCATCGCCTCTTTTCGGCCGATGATCGACCGGTTTCGGGAACAACTTCGCGCCTGCAATTTCGAACTCACGGCCGCGCATGATCGAACGGTTTTGGGCAAATCGCGGCGTGAACCAGCGCGTATTTCCCAACTCCTCATCACCGGTTTTGACGGAGCGCACTGGCCCCTCTGGAGCCTACTGCAAGCCGCCGTGCATTCCGCGGAGGAAGCGCTCGTTATCCTGCCGCATCCACAGGACGAAGCGCGCGAACTCGACGAAGCCTGGATCGGAACATGGGAAGAAAATTGGAACGCGGCGGAGCCAATCATCCCTCCGCGCCCAAGCGAAACGCTCTTCCCTGAACTCTTCGAACCCGAGCTCTTTTCGCCGAACGATGGCGCGCGGATCGTCGAAAAACACTTCGTCGTCGGCCGCACCGTCAGCCATCAAGCCAGAGCCATCGTCGCCTTGATCGAACACTTTCTCGCATCCGGTCGCGCTGATCGCATCGGCGTTCTTTTCCCCACTGCCGGCGCACTCCCGCGCAGCGTCGCCGCGTTGCTCTCGCAGGCGGAAATTCCTCACTACGACGGCATCGCCCATCTCGCGCCGGGTCCGCTCGAAGACGATGCCTGGCCCGCCTGGTGCGAACTGCAGGAAACGCCACGTCTGCGCATTCTCCTGCGCTTTCTCCGCGCTTCATCGGCAGCCTGCGGTTTCTTCGCCGGACTCCACATCGATCAAATTGACGACGTTCTGCGCCGCGCTTCCCATCACCTGCTGATGGACGATCTGCAACTGGTCCGCGTTTACTGCGAACGCTCGCCAAAAACGGAAGCCGCCGAGCGTGTCGTGGCCGGTCTGGATGCAATTCGCGTCCTCCCGGAGCGCGCCAGCTTGTCGGATTTCCTCCAGCAGACTTTCGAAATCTTCGAAAGCCTCACCTGGCACGATCGCCGTTCCCATCTGCGGCAGGCAACCGCCGGCTGGTCCGATCGCGTGACCGGCGAATTTTCGCGCGCCACCTTCCTGCGCTGGCTCGCAGACATTAGCAGCTCCGTTCTGCCGCAGCGCGATCGCCGGGGCGATCATCCCTACAGCCGCGTGCAGCTGCTCCTGCCCGCGCACGCCGAGGGGCAAACCTGGTCGCATCTTATTTTCGCCGGACTCAACGAAGGCTCCTGGCCCGTCCGGCCTAACGAGTCCGGTTTTCTCGACGACCGCGACATCGCTTCCTTCAACGCCAGCATTCGGAAATTGAATCGCCGCGCCGCCCGGCAGGGCAGTCAGGGCGAAGGTCATTCCATCGTCGCGGAAGACAAAGCGGTTTTCCTGGGCCCGGCCGAACAGCGCGCCCTGGCCGAACGGCAATTCCGCAACCTCTGCGAATCCGTCACCGTCGGCTTCGGCGCGAGCGCGAGCCTGATTGAAGAAACGGCGCCGGAGCGCTTCGCCAATCCGAGCGAATTCTTCACCCGACTCTATCTCGAGGCGGAGGGCGTCGCGCCCGGGCAAGCCACCATGGCCGCACTCGAAGCCCGCACCGCAAAATGGCTCGTTCGCGGAGAGGAATCGCCCGCCACTTCCAGCGACGACGACATTCAGCAAACCGTCGTTGCCTACCGCGCGCGCCGCGTGCCCGAAATTCCTTTCGGTGAATACGAGTTCGCCTTGCGCGAACCGCTGGCCGAGCCGCTCACCCTTTCGGCGACCGATTGCGAGCGCATCATCAAGGCGCCCGCGCTTGTCTGGCTGAAGAAATTCCTCGGAGTGGAAGCGCGGGAAGACGATCTCGCGAGCTGGAATCTCGCCATCGGTCAATGGGTGCACGATTGGCTCCGCCAGGTCGCGCCCAGCGATGGCGAATTTATTCCGCGTCCGTCCGCGCAAGATGTGCGCGTTCGCGTCCAAAACGCCGCGCGCCAGTTTCGCGCCGATGTTCAGACGCTGCGCGGACGTGCCTTGCCGGATTGGTGGATCTCCGCCTGGAACCAGGCCGCGTTAATTGCCGACACGCTCGCGGAGACCATCACCACCACGGAAGCGTGGTCGCATTTCGCCACGGAGTGGACGCTGCCCTCGTCTCTTCTCATCCGTGTTTCAGAAACCGAGCAGCTCGCAGTTCGCGGACGCATCGATCTGCTCCTCGCGCGCACACCAGGCGCAAACGACGCCTTTCCGTTCCGCGACGCCTGGATCATCGATTACAAGACCGGCCGCCGCGCCAGCCTCGCGCCCGGCCGCAACACGCGCGACGCCGCGCAGGATTTCCGCACGAAATTACTCGAGGGCAAAGGCGTGCAGCTCGCCGTCTATGCGCTCGCCCTGCGCGCGGTCGGCGCCGATGAAGTCGGCGCCAGCCTCCTCACGCGCGAGCTGGACCTCGATCAACCGCAAGTCAGCCTGCCGGTCATCGAAGGGCCGCGCGAAATATGGGAAGAATTCGCGCGCCTCAGCCGGAACGGCGTCTTCGGCATGCGCGGAGAATTGCGCGGCGAGTTTCGTTTTCAAAAAGATTACCCGCTGGCCACGCTCGGATTGGATCCAGATTTCCTCGACGAAAAGTGGACCGCCACCCACCCCGGCCTGCCCAAGATCGAACGACGATGAGCAGCCCGGCCGATCAACTCCAGCGCGATCGATTCGCCACCGAACTCGATCGCAATTTCTCCGTCGTCGCCGCGGCCGGTTCCGGCAAAACGACCGCGCTGATCCAGCGCATCGTCGCGATGGCCAGCGATCGCGAGCATCGGCTGGATTGGCTCCCACGCCTCGTCGTTGTCACTTACACGAATCGCGCCGCGAACGAGATGCAGCAGCGCACCCGCGCGGAAATTCTTAAAACCAAACCGAGCGTGGAAGTCTTGAGCGCGTTCAACCGTGCATTCTTCGGCACGATTCACAGCTTCTGCGTGCGTCTCCTGGAAACGCACGGGCATTTCCTCGGCCTGCCGCCACAGCTCGATCTCGTGACCAATGATGACGAACTGTGGAATGATTTCGTGCAGCGCCAGGAAGTGATTGGTCGCGGCCTAACAAACGAGGCGCGCGCCGTTTTGCTCCGCCATGTCGAAGCGCGCCGGCTTCTGCCGCTCGGCCGCCGCGGCGGCGTCTCAGCTGAGGCGGAATTCACGAACGAGCCCTGTCCCAAAGTGAACATCGATGCGCTGCTGCGCTACCAGCCGAACGGCAGCTCGGTCGCAAACATCAGCCGCACGCAGGAGCATTTGCGTGCCTGGCAACGCGCACAGGAGACCGGCGCCGAGTTTTTCCCGCTGCCTTTGCGCAACTCGACCGCCAAAACCTGGATACCGCTTTGGGACGAAGCCTTTGGCCCCTTCCGCGAGTGGCTGAGCCGCGTCACCCTCTGTGTCGCCGCCGAGTTCGAACGCGATTACCGCGCCTATCGCCTAACGAAAGGCACGCTCACCTACGCCGACCAGATCGCGCTCGCTTTGCAGCTTTTCGATCACCCCGCGGCCGCACAGCGCATTCGCGGCCAGCAATACCGCATCATCCTCGACGAAGCGCAGGATACCGGGCCGGCGCAGTTCGGCGTCCTCCTCGAAGCCACCCGCCCGCCGGATGCGCCCGGGCGTTGGCCTAACGAATCCACTGACCCGCCGCTGCCCGGCCGGTTCTGCATGGTGGGCGATTTCCAACAATCCATCTTCAGCCAGCACGCCGACCTGCCGTATTACCAACAAGTTCACGAAGCACTCGTCGCCGCGCCCGCCGGCGAAACGGTCGAGTTCTCCGTTTCCTTCCGGCTCGATGAAACCGGACTCAAATTTCTCAACGAAACCTTCTCGCAAATTCTGATCAAAGACGAGGATCAGGTGGCTTTCGTGCCGATGCAGGCACGCCCCGATGTTCTGCCGGGCCAGATCCTGCGACTGGAATTTTCTGCGCACGACTTCGCCCCGCGCACGCCGGTGCGCCGCAAAGCCGCGTGGGAAGCGCGCGAACTGGCGCGCTGGATTCGCATCACCGGCTTGAAAAAATTGCGCGCGGAGACGTGGCGCGATGTGGCCATCCTTTGTCCGCGGAAACTCTGGTTCGGCCCGCTGCGGGATGCGCTCACCGGCGAAGGCCTCGACGTGGAAGTGCAATCGGAGACCGCGATCAAAGGCGACAATCCCGCCTACGCCTGGCTCACCGCTCTGCTCACCGTCCTCGCTGATCCTGGGGAGACTTACGAAACCGTTGGCGTCCTGCGCGAAGTTTTCGGCATCTCCGATCACGACCTCGCCGCCTTTGCGCAGCGAAAGAGATGGCGCTTCGATTTTCTACAAATGCCCGAGGGTGACAGCGCGGTCGCGCAAAAATTGCACCTCCTCCGCGACCTCCGCGCCGCCATCATCACGCAGCCACTCTTCACCGCCGTGCAGGCGACGATCGAACGCACTCAACTGCGCGCCCGGCTACGGAGTCTGCCGCCGGAGGATTTCGAAAATCTGGACGACGAACTCGATGCGCTCCTCGCCAGTGCGGCCCGCGCTGAGGCAGAGGGTATGCAGCTCCAGGACTTCGCGCGTTATCTGCGCGACGATTTTCTCACCACCCGCGAGGCGCCCGCGGCCGGTCGCGCGTCCGCCCTTCAACTCATCACTTCGCACAAGGCGAAGGGCTCGGAATGGCAGGCCGTGATTGTCCCTTTCCTGATGCGCGAAGTCGATTCCCGCGCGGATAATTTTCCGCGCCTAACGACTTCTCGGGACCGCAAGATCCAGCGCATTCTCTTCGACAAAGAGGAAGTCACTGCCGAACTGGAAGCGGAAACGAAGCTGATCGAACGCCAGGAAATGGAACGGCTTCTCTACGTCGCGCTCACGCGCGCGCGCCACACCCTCGTCCTCGCCAGCGCGCCCGGCCTTTACGCCACGAGCAAATCGCCGCAGCCCAGCAAATCGCAGATCAAATGGCTGCGGTGCGAAGCTGGCGGTTGCAATGAGGGCGCGTTTTCCTCGCTAGGCAGCGCAGCCGGGGCGGAGCCCGACACGGCGGCGCAGCAGAAAGCGAGAGCCGCCGAGCGTTCAAAGGCCGCGAAGGTGCCGGAGTTGCCGGTCGCCCAGCCCGGCGCGGCGCAAGCCGCCGCGATTTTCATTCAGAAAATCAGCCCGAGCGGTCTCGCCGAAGCCGTCGCCGCGAAAAACGCTCGCTCCGACGAGAATTCCGTCCGCACTCCTCTTCGTGCCGGTGTTTTCGATAACGAGGCCACACGTTTCGGCCATTGGTGGCACAAGCTTTTGCAATCCCTCGATTGGCGCCAAAATCCCGACCACTGGGACCGAAGCTTCCAAGCGGCGCTCGCCAGCGTCAGCAATCGCGCGCAAGCCGAACAAGAATGGAAGCTCCTCCGCGACCACGTCCTCGGAGAAGACGACTTTCGTAAACGTCTTCGCTCCGACGCTTTCGTGGCGCAGGCCGAGTTTCCTTTCCTCCTGAAAATGGGCGCGACTGCCGCGCTGGAGGGCGTCATTGATCTGATTCTGCTCGTTCCGGAGACGCGTCGAGCCCTGATCATCGATTGGAAAACAAACGCCATCACCACGGAACGCGTCGCAACCTTGCGGGGAAAATATCGTTCCCAAATCGCAGCTTATTGGAAAGCCGTAAGCGACATCACCGCCTTCGAGGTGGAGGCCGGTCTCTATTCCACCGCCACCGGCAAACTGCTTCTCTACGAAAGTAACGAAATGGAGACCGAATGGGCCCGCCTCGCGAAACTCCCGCCGTCGCAAATGGAATCCGAGATCGCGCCCGATGATCTGTGAAGCTTACCAGGAGCGGTGCGCTCCCAAGCCGCTGCGGGCCTTTTTGGAAAACGCCCCTCCTTGATTTAGATTGAAAAACCGACCGGGAATGCAGAATACCCTTATGCGCGTCCGCCGCCTCCTTCTCACCCTCTGCCTCGGCGGCGCGTTTCTCTTCAACGCGCAGGCGCAGAAAACCTTGCAGGTCGAAGACGCCGTCGCGCTCGCCCGCGAGCAAAACCCCGAGATCCTGATCGCGCGCAAACAACTCGAAGCCGCGCGCGGCACCGTCACCGAAGCCCGCTCCGGCTATCTCCCCTCCGTCGTCTCCAGTGGTCTCCTGCGGAAACGCGAACAGCAGGAACTTTCCCGCCTGCGCGAGGATGATTACAACGCCTCCCTCCGCGTCATCCAAAATGTTTACAGCGGCGGCGGCAACAGCGCCCGTCTCCGCATCGCCCGCCTCCTCGAAGAAAAACGTGCGCTCGAATTGGCCGCGGTCGAACAACGCGTCGCCATGGATGTGCGCGTCGCTTAGTACGAACTCCTCCTCAACACCGCCAAGATCGATGTCCGCCAGCAATCCGTCGGCGTCATGCGCGACGAATTAAAGGTGCAACAGGAACGCCTTCTCGCCGGCACGGTCGGCGAACTCAATGTCCGCCGCGCCGAGGTCTCCCTCGCGAACGAGCAGCCCGAGTTATTCGAGGCCGAAACCCGCGTGCGAAATTCCTTCCTGCGCTTGAACGAACTGCTCGGCGTCCCCTCCACCGGCGCCACCTTTCAGCCCTCCGGAAAATTGCAATACCGCGCCGCGCGTCCCGATCTCAACGAAAGCCTCGCCCACGCCTCCGCCACGCGACCGGAAATCCGCGTCCGTGAAATCGAGCTGGAGATCGAGGAGCAACAGCTCCTCGTCGACAAAAGCGAACTGCGTCCACGCGTCGACGTCTTCACCGGCTACGAAGTTTACAGCGAGCGCGACCCGCTCGTCGGCGAAGAATTCAACCACGGCTACGTCGTCGGCTTGAACGCGAGCTGGCACATTTTCGACGGCTTCGCCACAAAGGGCCGCATGCAGGCCACGCGCGCCCGTCTCGAGGCGACACAGGCCGCCCTCCGCGCCGCCCAGCTTTCGGTCGAGTCCGATGTCCGCAGCGCTTTTTTCGATCTCCAACAAGCCGATCGCGTCATGGAATCGGAGACGCGCAACGTGGTCAACGCCAGCGAATCGCTCGAGCTCGCACGCAGCAATCTCGGCGCCGGGCTTGGCACGCAACTCGATGTCTTGCAGGCCGCAGCCGATGTCACGCGCGTGCGCACTACGCGGTTGAGCGCGATTTATTTGCACAACGCCGCCCTCGCCCGCCTCGCCCGCGCCACCGCACGCGAACCCGAGCAACTCAGCTTCCGTCCCCGCGTCGCCGATAAATCCGAGGAGGAACGCCAGGCACAGGCCGTGCAAATGACGCAACCCCCCGCAGCTTTGAGCGAGCGATGAATGCACGGCGCCTTTGCTTGATCGTGGCGCTGGGTAGCGCCGCGACTTCGCACGCCTTGACCCTCGACGCCGCGCTCGCGCGAACGCTCGAAAACAATCCCGCCATCCGCGAAGCGCAAGCGCGGCTCGAGCAAGCCGCCGGTCGCCGTCTCGTCCTGCGCGCGACGGCGTTGCCCGATGTGCGGGTCCTCATTCCCGGCGGCGTGCAAGGCGGCAAACGGGCGGGCGAGAAAGAGTTGCAGCCATTCGCCTTCGCGCGCGGTTTGTTCACCCAGCCGCTCTTCGATGCCGCCATTCCACCCTCCTATCGGCGTGGCGACATCGAGGTGCTCCTCGCCCAGCAACGTCTCAACGTCGCCGTCATCGAGCAACTCCACACCGCGCGCGTCGCTTATTACACGGCGGCGTATCATGACTCGCTCCTGATCCTCGGTGAAGCGCAGCGCCTGCGTCTCGAATCAAACGCCCGCGCCCAAAGCGATCGCTACGAAGCTGGCCGCACCGATCGTCAGGCTGTCACGGTGGCGCGTTTGCTCGAGCAGGAAGTGCAACCCCGCGTCGAAGAATCGCGCCGCGCCGCCGAGCGTCGCGCGACTCACGCTCGCACGCACGATGGGCGACGACCTCGGACGCCAAGGCCGGACTGCCTGCCATCGACGACACCCTCACGTTCGCCGCGCTGCACATCGATGCCGAGGCCGAAAGCGCCGGCGCGCTCGAGCGGCGCGCCGATTTGAATCTCGCGCGTCTCCTTCGTTCGCGCCGCGCGCGAAGATCAACGCATCATCGAAGCCGCCTATTTCCCCACGATCGATGTCACTCTCTCCGGCGATTACATTCCCGTCTCCGATGTCCGCCGCGGCAGCGAAGGCTCGGCACGTCGCTCCGACGACATCATCTCCTCCGAGATGCGTTACGGTCTCGACTTACACCTGGCGCGTGGTCGATAACGGAAAAGTGCAGCGGCGCTGTCGCGCAACGCCGCGCCGCGCGCGAGATCAACGAACTCGTCGTCGCGAAGCTCGAAGCGGATGTGCGGCGGCAGTTGGCCCAGCTCCAAAACAATCTCCGCTCCATCGCCGCGCGCGAGACCGCACTCTCCCGCGCCACCGTCGTCGCCGAGCAAACCGTCGCCGATGTCGTGAGCAACTTGATGCGAAGGCCGCTCCTCGCAATTGGAATACCGCACCGCCGAAGCCAGCTTCCTCCAGTCCAAGGCCGGCCTCCTCGCCGTCGCCTACCAGCAAAACCTGGCGCGCGCCGAACTTGACCGCGTGACCGGCCGCTACTTCCAGTTTTCCGACGACACCGCGGGAAAGCTGCATTAGTTGCAGCCGTTGAAGTTTTCCGTCTCCCCGAAGATTCTCTGGCCCGCGGCTCTGGGCACGGTGCTGCTTTTCGCGCTCGCCTATTGGTTCTTCCTGCCGGTGGCGGAAGTCGCTCGCGTGGAACGCGGCACGGCCATCTCCGCCGTTTACGGCACCGTGCGGATCGAGCCCACTTTTGTCATCAAGGTCCGCGCGCAGAATTCCGGCTTCATCGAGTTCGCTGATGAACTCGCCGCCGGTCGCGGCGCGATGGGACGCACGGTGGCAAAGGGCGACCTCCTCGCCACGATCGCGGACGAAACGACGGCGCGACAATTGAAACAAGCGCAGGCCGACTACCAGGCCGCGAAGCAACGCGCGGAGCTGCCACTCCCTTCCTCGGAGCCGCTCAAGGTCGCGGAGGACGCGGTCGCGCGTCTCGAGCGCCTCACTTCGCTCAGCAACATCCCGCAGGTGGAAGTGGAAAAAGCGAAGAGCGATGTCGCGCGTTTGCAGGGCCAGCTCGAAACCGAACGCATCGAGCGCGATCGCAATCTCGAGAGCCTCGATTCCGCGCGCAAGAAACTCGAGGCGCAGATGAGCAACTCGGAGATTCGCTCACCCATGGACGGTTTGCTCACCGGCATCAAAGCAATCAACGGTGAACTCGTTTCTGAAGGCAGCGAGCTCTTCACCGTCTCCGCGCAAAAGAATTACGTCCGTGGCGAAGTGAATGAGGAGGACGTGGGCGCGGTGAAAGCGGGCATGCGCGCCGTCCTTCAGGTCTACGCGTTCCGCGGCCGGCGTTTCACCGCCACGGTCACCGCCATCACCCCCGCGGCCGATCCCGAGACGCAGCGCTACACCATCATGCTCGATCTCGAAGATCCGCCCGATAATCTCCTCGCCGGCATGACTGGTGAGATGAACATCATCACCGGCGAACACGAGAACGCGCTCCTTGTGCCGACGCGCGCGCTCTTGGTCGATCAGGTCTTGCTTGTAAAAAACGGCGTCGTCCACGGCCGGACTTTGAAGACCGGTTACAGCACGCTCGATTTCACCGAAGTGCTCGGCGGTTTAAAGGAAGGCGACCGGGTCATCGTTTCCGAACTCGGATCGTTTCCGCGCCGGCCAGCCGACCCGGCAGCGTTTGGTGGAGCTCGCCGGCAGCGACCAGAAACGGTGACGCCACCGCTCTACATCGCGCTGCGTTTTCTCGCGCATCGCAAGCGCGCCTTTGTGCTCAGCATGAGCGGCGTCGTTTTCGGCGTGGCCATTTTCATCGCCACTCAGGCGCAGACGCAGGGCTTCGCGAATCATTTCATCAACTCCACGCTCGGCAGCAACGGCTCGCTCACCTTGCGCGCGCGCTTTCAACCGCTCGGCGCCGGTCTGCCCGTGCCGCCGAAGAAGACCGCCTTCCATCGCGAAGCGGTGGCGCGGCGTTATATCGAAGGCATTCCCAATGCGCGCGAAATCATGCGCGTGAGCCGACAGTTTTCGAACGTGGCCGCGGCCTCGCCCATCTTGCGCGGGACGCTGAGCGCGCGTTCCGGATTCGAAAACGCGACGGTCGATTTATACGGGATCGATGCGCCGCTTCACCTGCAAACGACCGACCTGAAGAAGCAATTAATCGCAGGTGATTTCGAAGATTTTCGCGACAGCGCCACCTCCGTCATTCTCGGCTCCAAGCTCGCGCAGGAGATGAACCTCGCCGCCGGGCGACTCGGTGCAGCTTCTTTCCCCCGGCGGCGAATACTGGCGTTTCACCGTGGCCGCGATCGCGCGTAGCGGCGTCGGACCCGTGGACGCCGCCCGAGTCTACGCGCATGCCAAGGTCGCGCAGACCTTGCTGAAGAAACCATATCCGGCCTCGATGATCATTTACAAACTGCGCGATCCCGAAGGCGCGCCGTCGCTTGCAAAGCAGTTCGAGCGACTCTTCCAACACAGCGCGCAGAGCTGGCAGGAACGCGAAGTCGGCAATCTCCAGCTCTTCCTCACCCTTCGCATCTCGGCCGCGATCACCGTTTCACTCATCATCCTGCTCGCGGGTTTCGGCATATTTAACGTCCTCACCATGTCCGTCCTCGCGAAGGTGAAGGAGATCGCGATTTTGCGTTCGATGGGCTATCGCCGCAACGACATCAGCGCCATCTTCCTCTGGCAGGGAGCGATGATCGCGGGCGCAGGCGCGATTCTCGGCTGCTCTGCCGGCGCGCTCCTCACGTGGGGCGTCTCGCGCATTCCCATCCGCGTCCGCGGCCTCATCGTGGCGGACCATTTTTTGGTGGCGTGGGATTGGAGGCATTATCTTTGGGCCACCGTCCTCGCTGGCATCGCCGTCTTTATCGCCAGCTACGTGCCTGCCCGTCGCGCGGCGCACCTTCCGCCGGTCACGACGCTGCGCGGATCGAGTGTATGAACGAGGAAGTCTGTCTCACCTGCACCGATCTGGAGCGCTATCTCGGCGAAGATGAATCGCGCGTGCACGCTTTGCGCGGCGTTTCCTTGACCTTGGAAGCAGGCACCGTTCACGCCGTGGTGGGACCTTCCGGCTGCGGCAAGAGCACGCTGCTTTATATTCTCGGGCTGCTCGATCAACCGGACGCGGGAACGGTCACGATCAAATCGGAGGCGGTTTCGCATTTGTCCGATGATGAACTCTCGCAACGACGCACCGCTTCCATCGGCTTCATTTTCCAATTTCACTTCTTGCTCGAAGAATTTACCGCCCAGGAAAACGTCATGATTCCAATGCGCCGCCTGGCCCGGCTGACTGAGCCGGAGATGAAGGAGCGCGCCGGTGTCTTGCTCGACGCGGTCGGCTTGGGCAAGAAGCGCGACCGTCCCAGCCGCCATCTTTCGGGCGGCGAACAACAACGCGTCGCCATCGCGCGCGCGCTCGCGAACGATCCCGACGTGATCCTGGCCGACGAACCCACCGGCAACCTCGACACGGAAAATTCCCATCGCGCCTTCGATCTCTTGCAGGAGATCGTGCAACGCGGCGGCAAGGCGCTTCTCCTCGTGACCCACAACCCGCAGATCGCAGATTTGTGCGATTGGATTCACGAGATGGAAGACGGCCGCATCGTGAACACGCATCCGCGCGCGGCGCGGCGCAATTGAGACGATGAAAAAGATTTTTCTCACCGGCGCGAGCTCGGGGATCGGACGCGCGACCGCGGAAGCGTTGCTCGCGGGTGGCCACGAAGTTTGGGGGACCTCGCGCCAGGCCGCGCGTATCCCCCAACGCGAACGCTTGCACGCGGTCGAGCTGGATCTTTGTGCGCGGGCCTCGATCGCAGACATCTTTCAGCACACCTGGCAGGAAGCGAACGGATTCGATGTCGTGATCAATAACGCCGGCAGCGGACACTTCGGCGCCGCGGAATCGTTGCCGGACGAAACCCTGCGCGCGCAATTCGAGTTGCTCGTCTTCGGGCAAATCGAGCTTTGCCAGCTCGCCCTGCGCGCGATGCGCGAACGACAACATGGGCTCATTATCAACATCACGTCGCTCGCGTCGCGCCTGCCCGTCCCGTTCACCGCGGCCTACAACGCCGGCAAAGCGGCCATGTCTTCGTGGACCATGACGACGCAGCTGGAGTTGGGCGATTCGCCGGTCCGACTGATCGATCTTCAACCCGCCGACATCGCGACCGAGTTTAACCATTCCGTGCGCAAAGACCCAAGCGCAGATCCTCGAGAGAAACGCGCGTGGGAAATCGTGGACAAGAACATGACCGCCGCCCCCAAGCCGACGCTGGTCGCAAATCGCATCATCCGCCTGATCGCCGAATCGAATCCGAGCCCGCGCGTCACCATTGGCGATGCCTTCCAATCCGTCATCGCCCCCGCAATCTTCAGCCTCCTGCCGCCGCGCCTCCGCGTTTGGGGCTTGCGCAGATATTATCGCATCTGATCTTTGGCGCCGAATGCAGGATCAGATCAGACCACCGGTCGTGACAGACGCGGTTATTTTAATGGCGGGCATCGGTTCGCGTCTCGGCTCGAGCGCGCTCGCGAAACCACTCGTGCCGATCGGTGGACGACCGCTGATTTGTTATGTCTTTGACGCGCTGGCGCGCGCCGGTGTGCAAACCGTGCATGCCGTTCTCGGGGCGACGAGCGAGCAACTCGCCGCGGAACTTCGCCCGCTCCTGCCGGCGGGGATGAGTTTGAATCCGATTCTCAATCCGCAGTGGCAAAAACAAAACGGCATCTCGGTTCTCTGCGCAGCGGCGCACGTGCCCAGGCCGTTTTTTCTCACCATGGGCGATCACCTCTTCGAGTTCTCGATTCTTGAAACACTGCTCGCACAAACCGATCGCGCCGGCGTGAGTTTGGCGGTCGATCGCAAGGTCGAATCCATCTTCGATCTCGACGATGCCACCAAGGTCGTCACCGATGCCACACGCATCATCGCCATTGGTAAAACGCTCTCGACTTTCGACGCCATCGACACTGGCGTCTTTCTCTGTTCGCCCGAAATTTTCGATTATCTGCAGAGCGCGCAACGCGACGGCGATTGCAGCCTCTCCGACGGCATCCGACTCATGGCCGCCGACCACAAAGTGCGCGCGATCGATATTGGCGACGCCTGGTGGCAGGACGTGGATACGCCGGAAATGCTCGCGCGCGCTGAACAGGAATCAGCTCGCCTCTTGCGCGACGGGCCGCGGCGCGACCGGTCGCAAGTAGGCATTGCCGGCGAGCGCTGAGTTGATCGCGGCAACGACGAAGAGCAAATGCAGGATCAGCGCCGGCCAGCCGACGAGCGCGAGAATCAAAAACGCGAGCATCGCCATATCGCGCTTGGTTAATTGCACGAGCCAGAAAACGAATCGCTCGCCCAAACGCAAAATGCCGGAGCGCTCGAGGAATTCGTTATGCCGCTGGTAGAGGGCGCCGTTCCATTTCGTGGTAATGAGCGCGCTCGCGGGTGAACGGGTGCGACGAATGAACACGATGCCTTCGCTGAGGACGATTAAGGCGGCGGTCGCGATTCCCTCGCCGACGTAAAACCAATCGAACGTTTGCGCGCCGAACGATTGACGGGCGAGTCCGAGACCGAGCGTCGCGGCGAGCAATAAATTCCCCACGAGATCGAGAAAGCTATCGAGCCGGCGTCCGAATTCCGTTTGCAGAAATTTTGCGCGCGCGATCTCGCCATCGCAGCCGTCGAGGATGCTGTAGAGCTGAAAGACCGCGCACCCGATCACAAAACCCAAATAACTTCCGCGCAAAAACGCCAGACAACCCAGCAGTGGGAGCACAAAAATAAGAACGCTCCACGTGTTCGGCGTCACCGGCAGCTTGAGCAACCAACGCGAGACCGCGCGCGAGACTCGTCGGTTCAAATGCCGCGACACCAAACCATCCTGCGATTTGCCGTGCCCGCGCAAAAAGGCGCGTTCGCAGGAAGGAATCTCCCGCGGGCTGGCCAGATGCCGCCACGCTTTCGGCGCAGGATCGGGCGAAGCCAGGAGCGAAGCTTCATACTTCCGCGCATGATCGTTCCAGGCCGCGGCGCCATTCCGTTCCACCAACGGAAGATGCGCGAGCAACGAAGGAATGCTGCCGCGATGCAGAAACAAATGCGTGCTCAGGACGAGATCGAAGCCGCGCGCATCGCGCAGAAAATCCTCCGAGTTGTCGCAAAAATTCAGCGCCGGCAACAGACCGACATCGAGCGGCGAGATCGCGCGCGCGGTCGAGGCAAAATCCCAATGCACACACACCTCGATCGCGCCGTGCGCGTGCGCGAACTCCTGCAAGGACAGCGCGAGCCGCTCCAACTGCGGCAGACCGGCCACGCGCCAGCCAGCCGATTCGTCGGCCAAGATCAAGACCCGGCGCAACGGTCGAGCTCGCGAAGGAGTGGCAATGTCCCTCTCGTTCAGCGCAGGCTGCGGGAATAAATTCGGTAGGTTTTGTATTTGTCGGCTCCGATCGCGGCGAGGAAACGGTTCATCAGATGATTATCTTCCAGCACCAGGCTGCACTCTCCCTGCTCATATCCCTGCCGTATCATAACGCTTTCAATCGCCCGTAACACAAGGATTTCCGCGATGCCATGCCGGCGATATTTCGGCACCACGCCCAGCGCTACGAGGCGCACCGTCCGGATGCGGCGTTTGTAATAGAGGAGTTTTACCAGACCAATCGGCAGGCCGAAGCGTGTGAGTCGTCCGTTGGCGTGACGCAGCGCGACATTAATATCCGGCACACAAAGAATGAAACCCGCCGGTTCCCCCGCGACCTCGGCGATCAGCGTGAAGTCGCGTTCGATGATCGGCTTCAACTCTTTCGCCATGAAGTCGAACTCGTCGGGAGTAAATGGGACGAAACCCCAATTCTTCTCCCACGCCTGATTGTAAACTTCGCGCAGCCGTCGGCTTTCCTCGCCGACTTGACTCAGATCAGCCGAGCGGATGGTCGCGATTTCGCGATTCTTGATCCGCGAAGCGAAACGCTGCAGACGGCGCACCGCCTGCGCACGATCCGCCAGCCACCACGCGAAAAAATCTTTCGTCTTCGCGTAGCCGCAGCCTTCGATCAGCGCCTCGTAATAGGCCGGATTATGCGAGGTCAAAATCGTGGGCGGATGTTCGAAGCCGTCGACGAGCAGGCCGCACACGTAGTTGGTCGAGTAATCGATCGGCCCCATGATTTCGTCGCGACCGCGCTGCCGCACCCAGCCTTCCGCGGCCTCGAACAGCGCGGCCGCCACCGCCGGATCGTCGATCGACTCGAACATTCCGAAACATCCGACATTCGATTTGTGGAGCGCGTTGTAGTTCGGATCATCGCTCGCCATGATCCGACCGACGATCTCACTCCCGCGCCGCGCCAGGAAGAGCGTGGCTGCACCGTGTTCGAAAAACGGATGCTTCTTCTGGTCGAGAAACTCGCGGCGTTCGACAACCAACGGCGGCACCCAGACCGGATCGCACTGGTAGATTTGCCACGGAAACTTGATGAACGCATCGCGTTCAGCGCGCGACCTCACTTCGATGATCTCGATTGGCTGAGCCATCAAACCGGGTCGTGTGGCCCTGGCCGCGCCAAGCCTCTCAGTAACTCACGGAACGCCGCGGCGTGCCTCCTGTGGACGTAAAGAAACAAAAGGTTGAAAGCCGTCAGCTCAATCCAAAAATACCAAACCGGATGTCCCCAGGCGAGGACGGCGAAGAGCAGGATCATGCGAGCGTTGGTGGCGAGCCCGTTGCACCATTTCACCAGCCGCTGACATTGCGCGCGATATTGCGCCGCCCTTTCGTTCGTCCAGCCCGCCGCACCTGCGGCGCGCCGTAATTCCGCCAGCTGTGGCGCGAGCCATTCCTGTTGCCGCGTGTAGTTGAGATAATTTCGCAGCCCCAGTTTGCGCCAGAAGGTGCGCCAGCTCGTGCGCGCGTATTCGCCCGCTACATGTTCGGAGGAATTCTGGTCGAGACTCTGTTTCCCGAGCACGAACTGCAGATAGCCGTTCCGGTAATGGTCGATCATCATGCTTTGCAGCGCATGACTTGCACCCGCGGCGACGGCGAGAATCCACACCGCCGCGCTCCCACCTTCCGCCATGTAACGGAGGCTGAGATGCACATAAACGCTCGCGAATACAATGTAATCCGCGAAGCCGTCCACGATCGCGCCTTGCAGACTGCCCCGATTCGTCAGGCGCGCGAGCTGGCCGTCGGCGTTATCGAGCGCGTTGGTGAGAACGTGCAAGGCCATTCCCAACGCGTTCCAGCGCAGGTCGCGATAAAAATAGAGGTGCCCGGCCAGCACCCCACACGCGGCGCCGAGGAACGACACCATGCTCGGGGTGAAATGAAGCGCCGCGAAGAAACGTGCGAGCTGATAACCGATGGGGCGATAGAAATAGAGATCGAGCCAGCCCTCGACATCACGGGCCTTGTAGCTGGCCTCGATCGCGCCCGTCATCCCAGCATCCTCGCTCTCGCGGCGCTAGGCTTTTTGCAGCAGCGCCGGCACGAGCGTCTCTTCCAGAATGTGCAACGCTTCGTCCAGATCGGCGCGGGTGTGTTTCGCGGTCACGCAGGCGCGGAAGCAAATCCGATCCTGCGGCACCGCCGGGTAATCGACCGGCGCCACCCATAATCCTCGGCGTCTCAATTCATGACCCAGTCGATACATGCGGCCCCGATCGCCGATCACCAACGGCATGATGTAAGTCGTCGACGCGCCGGTTTCGATGCCGAGTTCATTCACGCGCTGGCGAAAATATGCCGCGTTCTCCCATAATCGTGTCCGCAGTTCTGGCTCGCGCGTCGCAATTTCGAGCCCCTTCAGAATTGCGGCCACCACCGCGGGCGGCAACGCGCACGAGTAGACGTACGAGTGCGCATAGAGCCGAAGATAATCCATCGTCTCCCGCGGCCCCGCCACGAAACCGCCGAGCGCGCCGAATGCTTTTGAAAATGTCCCATAGACGAGCGGAATGCGATGCTCGGCCCGGAAATGTTCCGCCGCGCCGCGTCCGTTCTCCCCGCACGCCAGCATCGAGTGCGCCTCGTCGATCATGACCGTGGCGTCGTGTTCCTCCGCCACCGCCAGCAATTCATCGAGCGCGGCAAAATCGCCGTCCATCGAGTAGATCCCTTCCACGATCACCAGCGTTCGCTTCCCTTTGCGACGAATGAGCGCGTCCTGCAACGAGGCGGCATGGTTATGCTCGAAGCGATCGATGCGGCAACGCGACAAAACCGCGCCGTCCCGCAAACTCAAATGCGAGCGGTCGTCCATCACCGCCACGTCCGCCTTGCGCAGCAATCCCGAGATCGTGCCGAGGGCACCGCCGAACCCGCTGTTAAAAAGAATCGCATCCTCGCGCCCGAGGAACTTCGCCATCGCTTGCTCCAGTTCGCGATGCAGGTCCGTCATTCCCGAAAGCGTGGGCGAACCGCACGCACCCACTCCGTACTTGCGCAGCGCTTCCGTCGCCGCTTCGACCACTTCGGGATGATTCGCCAGCCCGAGATAATTGTATGAACAAAGATTAATGACTGCTTGCGACTTGCCGTCGTACTCGATCGCCGTCCGCACATCGGCGCTCCCAAGCATGTTGGGCTCGTACAGTTCCGCCTCCCACGCGCCCGCCTGCCGCCATTCCGTGAAGCCGGCGGGCGGTTGCAGCAAATCATCGCTCGCGCCCACGACGAAATCGCCCAGGCTGAGCTTTGCGTCGAAACCGCTATCGGGGCCAGGCCGGGCGTCGCCTCTCATGTGCACAGCCCCATGATGAGAGTGGGACGGCCCCAAATCAACGCCATAACTCAGTCATTCGCTGTTCCCAAGCCTCGTGATTCTTCCTTGCATCCGTGATAAACGGTGACGCCGCGATCGCTTTGATGATGAAACGATTGATGGCCGACATGGGAAAACGCAAGGGCCGCAGCACGTCCATAAACAGCACCACGCGAACCCCCTCCGTGTCGTTCCACACCTCGTGTTCGTAGGTATCGTCGAAAAACAGGCTCCGTCCTTCCTCCCAGTGCGCGCTCTCCTCCGCCACGCGGATGCGACACCGCTCTTCCGGCTTCGGCACAATCAGCCCGAGATGATAGCGCACCACGCCCTTGTACGGGCCGCAATGTGCCGGGATGTGCATGTGCGGCGCGAGAATGGAAAAGAACGCCGTCTTCGCTCCCGGCACCGCCTCCAGTAACGCCGCCGTGCGCGGACAGCGCGCCGCATTCGCCGGCACTTGCAACCCGTAAGCGAAGAAGAAAAACGTCTTCCAGTTGTCCTCCTGCGCGAGGTGCTTCTGGTCGGGCGAGATGTCCTGGAAGTTTGGGAGATCCTCGCGATGCGTCAGCACTACATCGAGTTCCTCACGGATGACATGCCAGTTTTTCTCCAGCTCGCGCGCCCACGGAAATTGTTCCGGCGCGAAGAATGGCTGATCACCCACCAGCGAAGCGCGCCCGATCCCCTTCTGCACCTGCTGGAGGAGCTTGCGGCCATACTTCATCAATATTTTTCTGGCCTGGGCCTTCATGTAAGCGGGAGCAGTTCGCGCTTTCGGCCACTGCCTTTGGCGACCCTAACGGGATTCGAACCCGTGTTACCGCCGTGAAAGGGCGGTGTCCTAGGCCTCTGGACGATAGGGTCAGGAAAGCGGCGGCAATATCAGAAGCTGGCCCGCGTCGCGCAAGTTATTTAGGGGAAATCGCTCACGCCGATCCTGCGAGCTGCAGCGAAAGAACCAAACGCGCCGTCCGTTCCGTCGCGCCTTGATGGACGGCGAGGACGCGTTCGGCATTTTGCACCAACTGACGCCGCCGCGCCGGATCCCGCAATAACTCCGCCGCGCGCGCGACCAATTCCACGTCGTCGCGCACCTGCACCGCCGCGTCTTGCGCGACGAGGGATGACGCGAGAGTCGAAAAATTCTCCATGTGCGGGCCGAATACAACCGGCTTGCCCGCCAGGATCGGCTCCGCCGGATTCTGCCCTCCATGCGCGGCCAGGCTTTTGCCGATGAACACCACCGTTGCGACCGCATACCACATTCGCAGTTCGCCCGTGGTGTCGAGAAGCAGGCAATCGGGTTCCGCGGCCCCGCCGATATCAGCAGCGCTTCGCAATCCGACCTGCAAACCCTTTTGCCGCAAGCGCGCCGTGATCTCCCGCGTTCGCTCCACGTGGCGCGGCGCGAGCAGAAGCACCAGGCCCGGAAACTCCGCGCGCAATTGCAAGAAAACGTCCGCCAGAGTTTCCTCCTCGCCGGGATGCGTGCTCCCGCCGAAAAAAATCGGTCGCGCCTCCTCGATGCAGAAGGAACCAAGGATGCGCAGCGGCAGGATCGCCTCGCTCTCACGCTCCGTCGGGTCGTACTTGATGCTGCCCACTTCGTGGATCACAACGCGGTCCACTCCCAGCGACGCCCACCGCTCGATGTCGCCCCGTTCCTGCGCGCACACCAAATCGAGACAGCGAAACGTCGGCACCACAAACGGCAGAAATTTCAAAAACCGCCGCTCCGAGCGCGCGGAAAGACGCGCATTGACCAACGCCAGGGGAACACCGCGGGTCCGCGCCGTAGCCGCGAGATTTGGCCAGACCTCCGCTTCCACCAGCAAAATCCGCTGTGGCCGAATGACGGCAAACGCCCGCCACACGATCGGCAGGAAATCGAGCGGATTGTAGAGCACGACCATCCATTCCGGAGCTTCCCGTTCCGCAAAGGCAAAGCCGGTGGTGGTCGTCGTCGTGAGCGCGCAGGAAAACGTCGGGTCCAACTCGCGCAACTTCGCCGCCAGTTTCAGCGCGATCGCCACCTCGCCCACGCTGACCGCGTGAATCCACGTGTGCAGTGTTCCCCCGAGTCGGCTGCGGACATCGTCGTTATAGAATCCGAAACGTTGTCCGAAATGGCGGCGATAATTCCCGCGCCGCCGCATCTTGAGAAGGTATCCCGGCAGGAAGACGAGAAAACCGAGCGGAAAAAGCAGATTGTAGAGCAGGCGGATCATTCGTCGTCCGGCGCGATTTCAGCCTTCGCGCTCGGATGCCGCAAGAACAGAACTTCCGTCGCGCCGTAGGTTTTCGCGCGCACGATGCGCCACAAAGCCGGCGTGATCAGTTTCTCCTCCGGCCTTTTTTCGAGAATGAACAATCCCTCCGGTTCCAGCAAATCGGCCAGGGTCTGGTTCTCGAGCAAGAGTCGCGTGAACTCCCCACCCTGCTTCGTTTTCTCGTAGGGTGGATCCGCCAGGATTACGTCAAAGCGATCGCGATTCCCCGCCGATTCCAAAAACGCGAACACCTCCTGCGGTCGCACCCGGCCCTGCAACTTCGTGCGCGCCAGGTTCTGCTCGATCGCACGCACGGCCGCGCGGTTCTCCTCCACAAAAAGCGCCGATGCCGCCCCGCGGCTGAGCGCCTCGATCCCGAGCGCGCCGGTGCCCGCGAACAAATCGAGCACGCGCGCGCCCTGGATGCTGGTGTGCAAGCTCGAGAAGATGGCCGCTTTCACGCGATCCATCGTCGGCCGCACGTCAGTTTCCGGGACGGCCAATTTGATTCCGCCCGCCGTGCCCGCGATCACTCTCATGGCGACGCGCTCGGCTCCGGCGCCGCGAGTGGTTCTGGCGCTGGGACATTCTCCACCGGCGGGGGCGGACTCACATCGAGCGTCGGCGCCGGCAATTCCGCAGGTGGTTTTTTGCGCTTGGAACGACCGCGACCGAAGAGGGTATCGATTACGCCACCGAGATCACGCAGGCCTTTGCCGACCACCTTGTCCATCAAGTTGGTGCGCGGCCGATCCACCGTGCCCGTGATTTGAAATGGAACGGCGCTGTAACCCGGCACATCGATCGGTTGAAAATTATCGCGCACCGCGCTGAAGAGTTGTTTCTGAATTCGCTCGTTGATCGCGAGCTGCGCCTCCAGCCGCAACTCTCCGTCAAATCCAACCGTGCCCGTGGCCGAGAGCCGAATGTTCGGCGAGGTGAAGAGCAACTCGTCCACCGTGACCACGCCCGGCGTGATGTGATATTTCACCCGCGCTTCATCGAGCTTGAGCTGCATCAATTCCTCGATCTGGAGCAATTGCCCCAGCGCCACGAGCAGGCTGTAACGACGGAGTTGGCCGTCGCGTAGATGGATTTCGCCCGCGCCGCTCAGCGCGTTTGGGTCCGCCGTTTTCCCGCTCGCATCGAGCTGGCCTTCCAGCTTTCCCTTCACCATCCCCACCGGGCCATGCGCCTGCGCCACGATCTGGTCGGCGTCGAGATCGCGGAATTTCACCATCACGCGGAAGGGCGAATCCGGTTCCGCCGGGCGGATCGTGAAGCGACCCATGATCTCGCCGCCCGCCGCCTGCGCGGTGATGGCCGAAAAATCGAGCTGGGTAGGATCGTAACTCAGCGGCGACTTGAGGTCCGACAGGAAGAAGCGGTCACGCAGAGAAACCTTCGCAATGCCCGCGTTCCCCGTGAGCGCGGTGGCGCTGCGGAAGTTTGAGCGGAAACGCACTCCTTCGAATGCCGCCACCAGTTCCTGTTTCTGATTTAAGAAACGAAAATCGCCCGCGTAAAGATTCACCCGTTTTATTTCTGGCTTGAACGGCGCGGATGCAGTCGCCGCCGGCGCAACCGATGCCGCGATCACTGGCGATGGACTCGGGACCGGCGTCGCCTCGGCTACTGGCGGTGCGCTCGTCTCCGTCGTTGTTATCGGCTCCGCCCGATAGGAGGTCGGCAGGCGCCACTTCCCATCCGCGTTTTGCGCCCAGAGCACCTCCGGTTTGATGAGCGAGATCTCCTTGATCACGAGGCGTCCCGAGAACAGCGATCCGAAACGAATCCGCAGCCGGAACGCGTCCGCCTCCAGGAAATGCCCCCGCACGGTTTCGTCTTCCTGCGGCATCGTGATCCCGGTCAGGGTCAAGCCCCACCACGGCGTCACGCTGATCCGCCGGATTTGCAGCGTCGCGCCCAGCCGCTCGCTCAGCTCGCGCTCAATCCGCGCTTGTGTGCCGCGCGACTGCACATACAGATTCACCGCCAGAAGCGCGACCACCAGTAACGCAGTAAGCGCAGTGGCGCCGTAGAGCGCAAGACGGGTGACTTTTTTCACTCCGAAAGGTTACGCTGCGAGAGTTTGATGAAAAGACCAAAGGCCGCGCCCGCCGCACCGTGAAACGCATCGCCGTCATCCTCAATCCCGCTGCGCGTGGCCAGCGGGCGCATCGCTTACAGGAGAAGATCGAGCGGATCACGCACGGCGCCGAGCTGCGTTTCACCGCGCGAGCGGGTGAAGCGGAAACGCTGGCTCGCGCCGCGGTGGCGGAAGGTTTCACCAGTATCGTCGCCGCCGGCGGCGATGGGACCGTGAACGAAGTCGTGAACGGCATCGCCGGTTCCGAAGCAACGCTTGGTTTGCTTCCGCTCGGCACCATGAACGTTTACGCCGCCGAGCTGGGTCTGCCCGCGGGCGATCTCGATGCCTGCTGGCGCCTCATAACGGAAGCGCAGACGCGCCACGTCGATCTCCCGAGCGCGAACGACCGGCATTTCGTCCAGCTCGCCGGCGTCGGCTTCGATGCGCAGGCGATCAAGGAAACCAGCCGCGCGCTCAAGCGCAGCTTCGGTCCGCTAAGCTACATCGTCTCCGCCGCGCAGATCGCCGCCCGCCAGCCGCCTCGCTTGCGCATCGAATCCGAACACGCCGTTACCGAGGAAGGCTCGTTCGTCCTCGTCGGGAATGGCCGGCTGTATGGCGGTCCATTCCCCTTCTTCAAACAAGCCGTGATCGATGACGGCCTCTTCGACGTTCTCATTTTCAAACGCCTCAACTACCTCGAGATCATTCGCTACATGCAGGACGTGATCTTCAGTTCAAAGATCACCGCGCCCGAAGTGGAATATTTCCAAACCACCGCGCTGCGCGTCACCAGCGAAAGCGATGTGCCCGTGGAAATCGATGGTGAACTGATCGGCACTTGCCCGGTCGAATTCAACATCCGCGCCGGCGGCCTCCGCGTCTTCGCTCCGCCGCGGCCCTGACTGAACGCACGGCGGATTTGCTACTTGATCTCCACGCTCCAGGCCGTCCCGGTATATTTTCCCTCGCGATAGCTGATTTCGACGCGGTCGCCTGGCTTCAGCTTGTCGTATTGCTCCCGGTCGGCGGGCACCGTGAATTTTCGTCGGCCGGAAATCAATTCCACCCGTACAAGCCACCGCTCGTGCGCGGTGGCGCGCGGATCCTTGGCCGTTCCACGGGCGTCCTTTTTCATGACGTAGCCGTCGACGACGATCTCATCCGGCTTGAGGGCTTCGTCGGGGATGCCAGAGTCGGATGCCGGCGTGGCCGGCGCGGGCGTCTCGTGCATCTCGGCCGCAGCGATGTGCTCCTTGTCGAGGACAACAGCTGTCCCGCTCTTCTTCGCGCAGCCGCCAAGAACCAGAAGAACGAGCGCGAGCATGATGGGCCGCACGGAGGGGAGCGGATTCTCGAGGGAGATCATGACCCCGGTTCTACACTCGACCGCCACAAGCTGGCGAGCCTGCTGACACGCGGGACCGGAACTCGGGGCTGACAATTCGACTGACTTGCCGGGTCGAGGTTCGTAGGGTCCTTCTGATTTTAACGACTCACCGCATGTCACTTCCACCGTGTCTCCATTGATTCGTCGACTTGCCTGGGGCGCGGCTACTCTCGTCACTGCGGCCATCATTTTTCTCCATTTCGTGAACCTGCAAAACGCAGGCGCGTTGTGGCGGGATGAAGCGGCCGCCGTGCGGTTGGCGACGATGCCGTCCTTGGACGCGATCTGGACGCATCTCGAACATGAGTCGTTTCCGCTTCTAAGCACGATGGTGCTTCGGGGATGGAATGCGATTGGCCTGGGTGGGAGCGACTTCGGATTGCGCGTTCTCGGCATCGGGACTCGGACTCGGCCTGCTCGCGATGATCTGGTGGAACGCGTGGCATTTTTCACAAGCGCCGCCGTTGCTCTCGTTGCTGCTCTTCGGCCTGAGCGCGACGACGATTCGCTGGGGCGATTCTTTGCGCGCTTATGGGCTCGGAGTTTTCTTCGCGCTGCTTACCCTGGGTCTCATCTGGAGCGTGTTGCGTACGCCGTCGCTGCGAAACGTGCTCCTGGCGATGGCGGCCGGCGTAATGGCCGTGCAAACGCTTTACCAGAACAGTTTCGTGCTCGCTGCGTTTTGTCTCAGCGCGGCGGTGGCAGCCGCGGTGCATCGGGATTTCAAGCGCGCCCTCCTCGTCGCATCGCTCGGTCTACCGGCGGCGCTGTCGGTGCTGCCATATCTCGGCGTTATCCGGGGGGCGAACGAATGGAATCTGGCCACGCAAACGCCCATCGGTCTTGAGCGGATGTGGACGGTGTTATCGCGAGCCTTGAGCGATTCGACGCCGTGGCTCCTCTGGTCTTGGGGCGCGGCGCTCGCGCTGGCGCTGGGCGCGGGCATCTATCTGATCGCCCGGCGCCGAGATGGCAACGACTCCAGCCTTTCCGTCTTCCTCGTGCTGGTCATGGCGAGCGTGACGATAGCCTATTACCTTTTCCTCAAGCTGGCGAAATTTCCGACTGAGGTCTGGTACTACCTGCTTTGGATGGCGATAATGGCGGTGGCGATCGATGCCATGATCGCCCGCGTGGCGCGGCGGGTGTGGGCACGGGCGACCTTGATCATCAGCACGGTCGCGGTCGCCGTTGTCTTATTTTCCGGCGTCCGGGAACGCTTGCAGACGCGGATGACGAACGTCGATGTGATCGCGCAGAAACTGAGCACAGACGCCGGACCTGGCGATCTCGTGCTGCTGCATCCGTGGTTTTGCGGCGCCACCTTCCATCGTTATTACCAAGGCGCGGCGCCGTGGATGACGATTCCGCCCGTGGACCCGGACGGACTGCAACGACTTGATTTGTTCAAGGCACAAATGCAACTGGAAGACCCGATCGAGCCCGTCCTGGCGAAAGCGGAAGCGGTGCTGAAGGCTGGCGGAACGATCTGGCTGGTCGGTTATTTCATCTTTCAGGATCCGCCGCAGCCGCCGCCTCAATTGCCGCCACCAGGCGAAGGTCCCGAAGGCTGGCGGGGTGAGCCATACATGGCGGCGTACGGAATGCAGACGACTTATTTCCTGCGGAAAAACGCCGCCCGAGGACGGCCGGTCGAGGTTTCCCTCGGCCAAACGGTAAATCCTTTCGAGAATCTCCCGCTCAGCACGGTAACGGGCTGGCGGTCACAATATTAGAAGGTCGGGCAGTGGGCAGCGGTCTCGCGGTTTTCGCAATGACAAGGGAACCTCGCTGCGATACTCTCGAAGACATGCGCCTCTCCGGCCGGAAGCCCTCGTCGTTTACGCGCCCGTGGACGCAACGGCAACGGCTCGTCCTGCACTCGCTCATTTGGCTCAATGTGGCCGCGTTCGTGACGCAGCTTTTTCTCGAGACCTGGCAGGCCGGCTTTGTGCGCGAGAACCTGGCCTTGAGTCGGGCCGGCATCGAGCACGCCTATTCGTGGCAGTTTCTCACCGCGATTTTCCTGCACCAGGGTCTTTGGCATCTCCTCGGGAATACGATCGCGCTCTACCTTCTGGGTCGCGATGTGGAATGCATTCTCGGGCAGCGGCAATTTCTCTTCCTGTATCTCGGCGGCGCGCTCGCGGGTGAACTGGGACACGTCTTCTTCATGCCAGGAACCACGGTGTTGCTCGGTGCCTCCGGCGGCACCGCTGCGGTGCTGATGGCCTACGCGACGATTCTGCCGGATCTGGAACTGACAGCCACCCATCTCCTCGGCCAGAGAAGGCAATTGAAGGGCAAGCATCTCGGCTACGTTGCAGTCCTCGCGACTTCGATCCTGTTCGTCGTCGACCGCACGGGCGCGGTCATGCACAGCGCCATTCTCGGTGGCGGCGCGGCGGGGTGGTTTTATGCGCGCTGGCTTGGATTCGGCCGCACGTCCTTTGTGCAACGCACGTTGCACGAACGGAAGACCACCGCAGAGCGTTACCGGCAGATGGATGCGGAGACGTTCCTGGCCGAGGAGGTTGATCCCTTGCTCGAAAAAATCTCGCGCGAAGGCTTGCAGAGCCTCAGTCGCCAGGAGCGGCGTCTCCTCGAGATGGCCGGGGAAAAGCTCGGGGGCAAATCCTGATTTTCTTTACCGGTTTCGCCGCACAGGGAGCGGCGTTAGCTGTTCCCCGATGAACGACGACCGGGGGTGGATCAAAGAGAAGGCCGCGCTGGCGCTTTATCCCGGGCAGGTGGAGCGGACGCTTTCCGCGTTGGCGGAGCAGTGGCCTGAAGGCGAAGAGCCGCTGCGCTCCGTGGTGGAGAATTTTCCGCTGGGCGAAGCCGCGCTGTTGCATCTGCTTTCGGTCTCGAGCATCGGCGCTGCGCGCTTGCTGCGCGATCCTCATATTCTGCTCTGGCTGCGCCATCCGGAAGTCGCGGGCGAACGCCGCGGGCGCAACCGCATGCGGGCCGACCTGCAACGCGCCACCAAAGACGTGCCTGTGAGCGCGGAGAACTTTCGCGCGCTTCGGCTCTGGAAAGGACGCGAGATGTTACGCATTGCGCTCCGCGAAGTCGCGGATGCGGCCTCGCTGGAGGAGACGACCGCGGAGTTGTCGCAACTGGCGGAGATCTGCGTGGCGGAAGTGCTCGCTTATTGGGATGCGGAATTGCGTGGCCGCCTCGGTGCACCGGAGGCGGAGTTCGCCATCCTCGCCCTGGGTAAGCTGGGTGGCCGCGAGCTAAATCACAGCTCGGATATCGACGTTATTTTTTTCTACAGCGCGGAAGGTCAGGTGACACCGGCCCTTAGCTATCACGAATGGTTTAGCCGGCTGGCGACAAAAGTTTTCGAGACGTTCGCGAGCAAGGACCCGAACGGCGCGCTCTTTCGCATGGACCTGCGCCTGCGCCCGGAAGGCTCCGCCGGCCCGATTGTCCGGTCGTTCGCCAGCCTGGAGCATTATTATTCCGGTTTCGGCGAAACGTGGGAGCGCCTTGCTCTTATCAAGGCGCGCGGAATCGCGGGCAGCCAGGAACTGGCCTACGACTTTCTGCGCGAACATCAGCCGTTCATTTATCCGAAGACGGCCACACCAGAACTGCTGGACGAGATTGCCGCGATCAAGCGCCGCATTGAACGCGACATCGTGGGCCACGAAAACCTGGAGTGGAACGTAAAGCTCGGGACGGGCGGCATTCGCGAAATCGAGTTCGTGGTCCAGGCCTTGCAGCTCCTGCACGGGGCGCGCCACGCGTTTCTCCAGGAAACCAGCACCCTGAAGATGCTCCCCGCGCTGGCCGAACTGGAGCTGTTGCCACGCGAAGAAGCGCTCGATCTCGAGGGCGCTTATCGCTTTCTCCGGCGCACGGAGCATCGGCTGCAAATCGAAGGCGAGCAGCAAACGCACACCGTGCCGGGAGAGAAAGAGACGCTGCAACGCCTCGCGCGCAGTCTCGGCTTCCCGGGCGCGCGAGAATTTCGCGACGCGATGCGCGAACACACGGCGCGGGTGCGGACGGTTTTCACGCGGGTTGTTTCGGAACGACCGCAAGACAAGGAGCCGCGCGCGAACGAATTCGGGATCTTCCGCGATCAAGCCAGTGCGGCGAAAACCTTCGAGCTATTGCCGAAGGGTCGCGTCGGCTCCCACGTCGCTGCGCGTACGCGCCAGATTTTCCAAAAACTGCGACCGATGATCCTCGCGGAACTCGCGCGCACAGTCGATCTGGACGCGACGCTGATCCAGTTCGTACGCTTCGTCGAAGCGTATGGGATGCGCAGTTTGCTTTTTGAAATGTTGGTGGCAAATCCGCGGTTGCTCGAGCTGGTGGTAACGACATTCGACAGCAGTCGCCACGCGACTGATCTGCTCATCCGCCGGCCACAACTTCTCGAAGATGTGACCGCGCCCGGAGTGCTCGACCGGAGTGTAAGCGTGGAGCGACATCTCGCGGCCTTGCGCGCGAGCGGCGCCACCGCAGAACAGCTCGATCCGGTGCGCGCGTATCGACAGCTGCAGTCGTTGCGCATTCTCGTGCGCGATGTCTTGGGCTTGATCGACCTTTCCGCGCTGCATCGCGAACATTCTGCGCTCGCGGAAGCATGCCTGATTTTTGTCCATGGTTTGATCGCGCAGGACTCCGATCTCACGATCATCGCCTTGGGAAAATTCGGCGGGCGCGACCTGACATACGGCGCCGATCTCGACATCCTCTTCGTGGGCGAAAACACGCGCGCGGCGCAGGAGATTCTGGTGGAAATGAAGCGCTCCACCGCGGAAGGCTCCATCGCCACGCTCGATGCGCGCTTGCGGCCCGACGGTGAGAAAGGCGTGCTCACGGCTTCGCCCGAAACCTATGCCGCCTATTACGAGAATCGCGCGCAGTTCTGGGAGAAACAGGCGCTCACGCGAACGCGCGTGATTTGCGGACCGGCCGGTGATGCTTTTGTCGAGGTCGCGCAAAAGGTCTGGCGCGATGCGGGCCAGGATCCGGAGCTATTCGCGCACATCGACAACATGCTGGAACGGATCCGCCTCGAGCGTGGCAGCGGGTCTGAGATTCTCGATTTCAAGACTGGCCTCGGTGGCATCATCGAAGCTGAATTTCTGGTGCAAGCGTTACAGATGCGCACGAACACCTGGAATCCGCAGTTCCATCTTGCGGTGGAGGAACTGCAACAGGCTGGCGTTTTCGCGCCGGGAGATGCCACGGCGTTTCAAGCGAGCTACGATTTTCTGCGCCGGTGCGAATCCGTCTTGCGGCGCTGGGAAGACCGATCGGTCTCCTCGTTGCCAGGCGAGGAAATGGAGCAGGAACGTCTGGCCCGCCGGGTGGGCATGAAGGACCTGAACGCGTTCAGCGAACAATACCGCAGCGCGAGAGAGCGCATTCATCTCACCTACGCGCGCTACTTTTCGTCGCCTAGCGACCGCTGATGAATTGAATCATCTGCTGGAGGACGTAGAGGCTGACGAAAAGGCCGACGCCCACGATGACAATCAGCGCCACCAGCACGCCAAAGACGAAGAGCCAGTCACCGCGACCCGCTTTTCGCACCGTGCCTCCAGTGGCCATGTGTTTCTTGAGCAGCGCGTGATTGCGCGCGTTAGATTTAAACCAAAAGGAAAACGCGTCGCCGACGCCCGGGACGATGCCGATGATTTCGTTCAGGAGAATGTTCACGGCCATGCGCGCGAGAATGATTTTCGGCAGACCGTTGCGCGCCGCCTGGATCAAGGCCAGCGCGGACACGACAGCCGACCCGGTGTCGCCGATGCCGGGGATCAGGCCGAGCAACGGATCGAGGCCGACGCGAAACTGCGTGCCCGGGACGCGGATGAGGTTGTCCATCAAGAGCGCGATCCAGCGGAAGAGCGGCTCGATCGGCTTGCTGTCTTTCGATTCCGGCGGCAGCACTTCCCATTCGGCGTCTTTGGCGCCGGACGATGGTGGCTCGGTTTTCATCTTGGGCGACGAACGGTCATCCTAAGCGAAGGCGAAGGATCTCGCCGAGAGCGATCGGTCTTCGGTAGCGGGAAGCGTTCATGGCAGTTGCGAGATCCCTCGGCCGTCTTCGCGGCTCGGGATGACGGGCTCGCGCAAGCTGCGGCTGTTTGGGGGGTGCCTTTTAGCCCGGAATCTCTTTCAGCATCTGCGTGTTCGTCGGGAATTTTTTCACGAACATGAGCAAACGCTCGATCGCTTCGCCCGGCTTATGACCGGCGAGACCGCGGCGGATGAGATTGATTTTCTCCAGCTCCCACGATTGCAGCAGCAGTTCCTCGCGGCGGGTGCCGGAGAGGAAAATATCGACCGCAGGGTAGATGCGCTGGTCGCTGATCTTGCGATCGAGAACCAACTCCATGTTGCCGGTGCCTTTGAACTCCTGGAAAATCAGTTCGTCCATACGGCTGCCGGTTTCGATGAGCGCGGTGGCGACGATGGTAAGCGAGCCGGCTTCCTCGGTGTTGCGCGCGGCGGCGAAAATTTTTCTCGGAATTTCCATGGCGCGGGCGTCGATACCGCCGCTCATGGTGCGTCCGCCGCCGCCGGTGGCGTTGTTAAACGCACGCGCGGTGCGGGTGATGGAATCGAGCAGAATGAAGACGTGCTTCCCGGCTTCGACCATGCGCTTGGCGCGCTCGATCGCGAGCTGGGCGATGCGGGTGTGGCCTTTGATATCGGTGTCGCTGGAACTCGCCATGATCTCAGCCGTGGGGCAGTTGCGACGGAAATCGGTCACTTCTTCGGGGCGCTCGTCCACGAGCAAGAATGATGAGTTTCATCTCCGGGATGATTCTTCGTCACCGCATCGGCGATGTGATGGAGCAGCGTCGTCTTGCCGGTGCGCGGCGGGGCGACGATCAAACCGCGCTGGCCCATGCCGAGCGGGGTCATCATGTCCATGACGCGCGTGGTGTAACGCTCGGGCACGGTTTCCAGAACTTGATCCGCTTGTTCGGATTGATCGTGGTCAGTTCCTCAAACGGAACCAAATCCTGATACTTCGTCGGCTCGTCGTCGTTGATCTTGTTCAGGCGCATGAGCTGCGGCCCGCGATTGCCGCGGCGCGTCTCGCCTTGAATCCACATCCCGTCGCGCAGCGCAAAACGGCGCACGATCTCGGGGGTGACGAAAATATCCTGCGGCGTCTGGACGAAATTGCGTTTCGGGTCGCGCAGGAAGCCGAAGCCCTTGCCCGAGATTTCGATCACGCCTTCGCCAAACTCCAGCACCTGCTCGCCGTTCTGCGAGCCGCCGCTGTTCTCGGACCGTTCGCGCTCGCGATTGGAGTCCGCGCACGCGGGCGGTGTTCTCCGGTCAAAGCCCCCGCGGCATACGCGTCGTCGCTGCCCGGACGCAAGTCCTTTCCCGCGGCGCGCCTGAAGTCTCGGCGCCGTCCGCGCGGTGCACGATTCGCATTCACTTCCGCGGTCTCGCTGGCCGCGCGCGCATTTTCCTCGGGCGAAAAATTACTGTCCGTCCCGCGATTGTCCCGCGGAGCGTGCGAGCGATCACCGGAACGGCCGCGACCGCGCGGACCGCGACGGGGGCGACGGCGGCGCGGAGGGCCGCCAGCGTTGGTCTCCACTGGGGAATGATTATCGGATTCTTCGCTCATAATGAAAAACACTGACCAGGCGACCGGCGCACAACTGCGCAGCTCCGGACTCGCAACTTCATCAAGCCGGCAATTTGGCCAGCAGTTCGTCGGAAATATCTAGATTGGAATAGACGTTCTGAACGTCATCGTCGTCTTCGAGGCTCTCGCACAACCGCAAAATCTGGAGCGCGGTCGCCTCATCGACGACAGGAACTGTCGTATCGGGAATGAAAGTAAACTTCTGCCCACTGGTGGTGACACCCGCGTGTTTGAGCGCTTCAGCTACTGCGTAGAGCTGATCGTGGGAAGTGATAATAAGATACTGCTCCTCCTCGGTTGTCAACTCTTCCGCCCCGGCTTCCAAGGCCAGTTCAAAGAGGCGCTCCTCCTGAATCGCATCGCGCGGCACGGTGATCTGTCCTTTTTTGTGGAACATGTAGGAAACGCTCCCGCTCGTCCCGAGGTTGCCGTTGTTCTTGGTGAAAATGCGCCGCAGGTCCGCGGCGGTGCGGTTCTTGTTGTCGGTCGCTGCATCGACAATCACCGCCACGCCGCCGGGCGCGTAGCCTTCGTAGACGATTTCATCGAAATGCGTCGCGTCCGCGTCTTCGCCCGTGCCACGCTTGATCGCGCGCTCGATGTTATCGTTCGGCATGCTCTGGCCGCGCGCGGAGAGAATCGCGCTGCGCAGGCGGACGTTGGCCGCCGGGTCGCCGCCGCCGAGCTTGGCCGCGATGGTGATTTCCTTCGCGAGCTTGCTGAAGAGCGCGCCACGTTTCACGTCGAGCGCGCCTTTCGCCCGTTTTACTTTGGACCACTTGCTGTGTCCGGCCATGCGTCTGGAATTCGGTTAACGAGTCGTCCTGTTCGGCAGCTTGAGTTCACGAGGAAAATCGGAACCGAAGAACCGGGAGAAACGCTCCCGGAGAGGCAAACGAACGCCGGAATTCAACCGCAGCGGGGAGAGATTGTCAATTACGCCGCGACGGCGTTGCCGGCTCGCTTGCGCGCGTTGGCATCGAGGATGCGCTTGCGCAGGCGGAGCGATTTCGGCGTGACCTCGACATATTCGTCGGAGCCGATGTACTCGATCGCACGCTCGAGCGTCATCTTGAGCGGCGCCTCCAACTGGATGCCTTTGCCGTCACCCTGGCTGCGCATGTTGGTGAGGTTCTTCGCCTTGCAAGGATTCACCGGGAGATCTTCCGGGCGCGCATTTTCGCCAATGATCATGCCCGCATAAATCTCTTCCTGCGGTCCGATGAAGAGTTTGCCGCGCGCCTGAATGTTGTTGAGCGAATAGGCCTTGCTCGTGCCCGCTTCCATCGAAACCATGACGCCGCGATTGCGGCCTTCGAGTTCACCCTTGAAGGGCGCGTACTCGCGGAAGAGATGGCTCATGATGCCTTCGCCGCGCGTGAGGTTGACCAGATCGCTCTCGAAACCGATGAGACCCCGCGTGGGAATGATCGCCTCCACGGAGACGCGCGTGGTGTGGTGATCCATCGAAACCACCTCGCCTTTGCGCGCCGCCATCGATTGGAGCACATCGCCCAGCTTATCGTTGGGCACTTCGACGTAGAGATTTTCGATCGGCTCGAGCAGGCTGCCGTCGTCGGCTGCGCTGAAAAATGACCTCGGGACGCGAGACCATCACTTCGTAGCCTTCGCGCCGCATTTGCTCGACCAGAATCGCGATCTGCATTTCACCGCGGGCGTTGATCTCGAACGCGCCGGCTGCTTCCGTGTCTTTGACCTGTAGCGAAACGTTGCCGCGGGTTTCGCGAACAAGCGCTCGCGCACGTGACGCGCGGTGACGAATTTTCCTTCGCGCCCGGCGAAGGGAGAATCGTTCACCAGGATGCGCATGCGAATCGTGGGCGGATCGATGTCGACAAACTGAAGCGGTGTGCGCTCCTCGCGATCGGTTAACGTTTCGCCGATGTAAACTTCCTCGAAGCCCGTCAGGCCAACAATCTCGCCCGCGTTGGCGTGTTTCGTTTCCACTTGGCCCATTCCAGAAAAGGTGAACAACGCCGTGACTGCGGCGCGCTCGCGCCGGCCATCGCGATGAATGCAAACGATGGAATCGCCCACCGCGACGCGTCCGCTGACGATGCGGCCGAGCGCGATGCGGCCGAGATAATCGCTGTAATCCAGATTCGAGACGAGCATCTGCAAATACGGCTCGTTCGAGATGGTCGGCGGCGGCACATACTTGATGATCGTCTCGAAAAGCGGCGTCATGTCCTCGCTGTTTTCGTGAATCTCGCGCATGGCGAAGCCGTTCTTCGCGCTTGCGTAAACGATGGGGAAATCCAGCTGCTCGTCGTTTGCCTTCAGCTCGACAAAGAGATCGAAAATCATGTCGAGCACCTTGTGCGGCCGCGCGTTTTCGCGATCGACTTTGTTGATGACGACGATGGGCTTGACCTTGTTCTCGAGCGCCTTGCGCAGAACGAAACGCGTTTGCGCCTGCGGCCCGTCGTGCGCGTCGACCACGAGGAGGACGCCATCCACCATCTTCATGATGCGCTCGACTTCGCCGCCGAAGTCGGCGTGGCCGGGCGTGTCGACAATGTTGACGCGATAGCCGTTCCACTGGAAAGCGGCGTTCTTGGCCCGGATGGTGATGCCTTTTTCGCGTTCCAGATCCATCGAATCCATCATCCGATCCTCGACCTTTTGGTTGGAGCGGAAGGTGCCGGACTGCCGCAGGAGTTGATCGACGAGGGTGGTCTTGCCGTGGTCGACGTGGGCAATGATGGCAATATTACGAATCTTATCCATGGAGCGAGCCTCCTGCGGCCGCGACGGCGGCAGCGTGAGCGGAGGAGCGCGGAATATGGCGGCGCGAAGGGGAGCCGTCAACTTGGGCCGCTGCCGCCGTGCCTAAAAACGAAAGCCGCTCCACCCTTGCGGGTGAAGCGGCTCCGTGTTTTCTAACTTTAGCTAGCGCCTAGAGGATGGAATTCCCCGAGGCGGCTTTCGTCATCCCGATATCGCTTGAGTTGATGGCTCCGTTCAGATTCACATCCGCGCGGAAGTTGCTCGCGGAAACTGCGCTTCCGGAAGCCGCCTTCACCGCGCCAATATCCGAGGC
This sequence comes from uncultured Verrucomicrobiae bacterium, assembly GCA_963769625.1. GTDB lineage: Bacteria > Verrucomicrobiota > Verrucomicrobiia > Chthoniobacterales > UBA10450 > JACCTI01. Next base: position 52,822 of record CAVYMO010000004.1, read on the forward strand.
GTTGACGTCGGCGTTGCCGGTCACATCACCGACAAGGAACCCAATGCTCGTGCTGACAGCATCCGTTCCGCCGTTGATGTTCGCCAACTGCAAGCCGACCGCCTGAGCGTTCCCGGTGCCAGACAATTGCACGACCACTTCGCCGTTATCGAAGGTGACCGAGTCAATCGTCGCGATACCCGAAGTGACGGTGACCGCCCCTGAAGTGACAGGAACGTTCAATCCCAGGCGGATCTGATGCAGACCCGAGCTGGAGCGGTTTTCCACTCCGAGACCGGTGAGCGGCATGACGATGTCAAACGTGCCCGCACCACCGTGCGTCTTGCGCGACACCACCGTGTTCAACTGCGGCGGGCCGAGGACGGTCTGCACGCGCGCGCCGGAGGCGTTATGCGGATAGACCATGAGCAGGCCGAGCGACTTGTTCGCGGCATGGTTGGTGGTGTTCACCGTCACCGGGAGACTGGTGGCGGGCGCACCCACATTCACGAAGGGCTCGGTCCCAGTGCCAACGGAGGCGTCCACGCCCGGTTGCGACACATCGTAGGTCAACCACGGCGTCTGCGACACAAACGTGCCGAAGTAGAACGAGGACGTGACCTTGTAACGGAAGCGCGGATTCGCTCCTGTGATCCCAAGACGCTCCAGGTTGACCGGCAACATCGCGATGTTGTTGTTCAGGCTGTTGGAAGCCCGTCCACTCAGGATGTTGGTGAAGTAACCCGTCGTCGTCAGGGTCGCGGAACCCAACGGATTGGTGACCGAGAGATACATGTTCGAGCCGAAGGTCGGAGGTGGTGCTGTACGACGGATCGTTCCAGGCAAAACTCCGGACGGTGATGTTCTCCACGTTGTCGTTGTTGGTATCGACCAGGACCCGCACGTCGGTGCCGGAAGCGCCCGCGGTGTTGAAGTCGTTCGCGGTCGTCACGGCGAAGACCACGACGGCGCTCTGGTTGTTCGTTGTCGCCGGATCATACGGCGTCGATCGGAGCGCGAAGTCGCTCGTCACGCCGACCTGAAGGATCTCCGCGGTGCGGAAGAATGGATCGGTCTGCGTGGCCGCGCGGTTGAATTGCAACTCGAAGCCCTTGGCGTGCGACTGAATATCGGCCACAGGGAAAACGGTGGTATCGAGATTCCCGCCGGTGTTGATGCCGAGGCCGTTGAACGTGTAGTTCTGCACCGCCGAGCCGACCGGGTAAGTCAGCGAGGCTGGCGTAACACTCAGGTTTGAAGTCGGCCGCGGGATGCTGTGCACGCTCAAGCGCATGCGGCTACCCGGGGCTACGCCCTCGGGTCCCGTCACGGGGATATCTTCTTCAAGGATGATGTTGCCCGCCGCTTCGCTCGGAAAGGTCCGCGCCAGGAAGGCGGCGGGTGGGCCAAGGACAAACACCTGCGTAGCCGTGGTGGAGAGATCACGCGCATGGCGCATGGCTGTTCCATCCGCGGTCATACGGACGCGAATCGTGGTGGAGCCACTCACGGGGACTGTCACCGAAGGTCCATCCGGGAACGAGAACGAAACCCCGGGGGCGGGTGTGACGTTATCGAACGACAGGTTGAAGGTTCGGGAGCCGCCGGTCGCGACTTTGTTCACGACCTTAAAGTTCTTATCCACGGTGATGGTTTGATCGGCCGGCACGTCAACGGCTCCGAAGGAGACAGAGACGGGGAATTCCGCGTCCGTGCTCATGGCCACCGCGGTTGGGATGCCACCCAGGGGGTTCAGATTCAAACGACCCAAGCCTACGCGAGCGAGACCGTAACGAATCGAGCCGCTCACGCCGCCCACGATCGGGTTGCCGGTGGCTGAGTTCATCATCAGGGCTTTGAGTTCCTCCATCGACCATGTCGGTGTGTCGGTGTGGGAATTGGTCAACTGGCGCAGCAGCGCCATCGAACCCGAGACGTGCGGAGCCGCGGAAGAGGTTCCGTTAAAGCTACCGACGCCGTTGCCGGTGCCAGCAACATTTACGGTCACGTTCTCGGCAGGAGCAGCCATGTCAGGCTTCAGGCGGTTGTCGCCGCGGCGAATGCCTCGCGAGGAGTAGGCCGCGATCTCGTCCGCGTTGGCGGCATTCTCCGGGCTGATGCTGAACATCAGGCTGGGACGCGCCGGCGGCGTGTTGGCGACGCCGGTGCTGCTGAACTGCGCGCCAACGTCCTGGCCCACACTCACGACAGGGATCGTCAATTGCGGGAGGCCAGCCGCGGCAGCCATGCCCGGAGGGCCACCCGGACGATCATTCACGATCACCACGGCGGCAGCGCCAGCGCGGGAAGCGGCGAGCGCCTTTTGATGGAAACCAACCAGACCGCGGTCGATCAGGACCACCTGGCCGGTATAGGGATTCGCCACCGGGTTGGGGTTACCGGAAGCATCGGTCACTGGCTCATTCGCATCGTTCAATAATGCTGCGGTGAGAACCGCTGCGGTCGATGTTCCCGCAGTGTGCTGGAATTCGCCACGCCTTGGATTGGCATAACGCGTGGAGGTGAGCGCGAGACTATTCGCCGCGTTGGTAATACCGACGGCCGCCGTCCCCACCTGACCCGAAAGATTCAAGGCTGGTTGCGGTCCATTCGCGGGCGCGGTGGCGGTGAAGCCAGGCTGCTGGCTGTTAAAAGTGGCGGCCACGGAAATGGAACCGGTGGCGACACTGGGGCTGCCCACGACGTAATACGAATCGTAGGAGTTGCCCGCGGAAAGTAATCATGGAAAGACCTGCAGCGGCGGCATTCTGAACCGCGACCGTGCTGTCATTGTAAGGCGAGGCGAAACCGTTCCCGGAGCCGAGCGACATGTTCACGACCGACAAAACCGGCGTGCGCGGCAGCGTGACGGCGGCCGGGCTCAGGTTGGCGATTTCTGGAGGCAGCGGCGTGCCGATGGGCGAGAGCTGCCAGAGGCGGATCGCGGTGGCCATGTTCACAGCCGCAGAAGCGAAGCCGGTCGAGCCGGAGTTACCGAAAACGCGCAGCGCGTAGAGTGAGGCCTGCGGCGCAATGCCGGGCGAGATGCGGAGCGCGGCGATGTCCGGCGCGCTGGCATCATACGGGCCGGCGTAGGTGGTGCCGTCCGCGTTGACGCCGAAGCTGGCGATGAGGCTGGCGCAGGCCGAGCCGTGCCCGCCGACGTCCATCGGATTCGCATCCGGCGTGGCAGCGTTGGCGCCCGTGTAAGCGTCGCCCACGAGATCGTAACCCCAGACCACTTTGGCAGGTCGGGAATGTCGTCTGCGGAGAGGTTCCGTCCACCGCGGTCACACCCAAGGAATAGCTCGAACCACCGGGGCCGCCGTTGCCGGTATGGACAAAGTCGATACCGGAATCGATCACGCCCACGCCCACACCTTCGCCGTGGACATTGAGGCCAGCGGTATCCCAAATATTGCGGGTGCCCATGAAGTTGATGCTCGAAACCGCATCAGGTTCCAGCGGCACGATCACGGTCACGCGTTTCACGCCCGGCAATTTGGCCAAGGCCCGAAACTTGATCGGGACGGGCGAGGACGGCGATGCCGTTGATCGCAGTCTGGGTGCGGAAGAGCACCTTGGCGTTAAACTCACCACCTGTGAGGCGCTCGACCAGCGTGCGTTGTGCTGAATCGTTCGTCCACGCTTGTTGCATGGCCTCGCCCGCGGCGCGCTCGGTCGCCAGGCGCTGGGTATCGCTTGGGGTCGCCACGACCCACGTATCGGGTTTCGGCCGCGTAACGTTGTTCGTTAGCCGAGAAAGTCTCGGACGCGGCCGGATTCGACAGCTCAATAAAGTAGTTTTGGCGACCGTCGTTCGTCAGCGGCGCCTGCGTCGCGGCGATATCACTTGCCACCGCTACGGTGGCGTTTGGTTCCACCGCCGCGGGCTTGGCGAGGGCGAGGGAGAGAGAGGCTACGAGGACACTAAATAGTGCACACGAGCCCAGAAACTTCTTGGATTGGATCATGTATTTATTGGTGGTGTTGGGTATTGTTAGACGTTTGATAATCAGAATTTACGAACGGAAGAGTCCGGAGGTTAGATGCAGCGGGTGAATTAAAGTTCTAACTGCCTGGCGGTTTTATTCGCTGCGAAGATGTGGGCAAGGTAATTTCGTAAAAACTTTTAAAATCTTCTGGCGGGAGGCGGAGCCGTCAACTTCGGCCCCGCCCCGCGCGTCGACCATGACAGCCCGGCGCGGATCCGCTCTACAGAAGGCGCGGCTCGCTCAATGCCCCTTTTGTTTCGGATCAACAAAAATAACGAGGGCGCCCTCGTTGGGGGCGCCCTCGTCAAAAGCCAAGCTTACGGCCTGAACTATTTAATCAGCACTTCCTCGGATTCCTTCTCTGCACCGTCATAATACAGCATGAGCAAGCCGGTCTGCGATGGAGAGTCCACTGCACCGCCGGGAAGCGCCGAGACAGGGACCGTAGTCTTATTGCCAAGCGGAACGGTAACAAACCCGCCGCCGCCGCTGAATTTTGGCGATCCGAAGGTATACTTGGGAACGGTGATGACGTCGGTGATAACACCGCTGAAGTAGTTATCGAACGCCAAGACCTCCATCCCGACCGTCTGCGCGGGCAAAAGACTTTTGTTGAACGGCAATATAATGTTGCCCGAATTCAGCTGCGCAAAGCTGAGGAAAGACGCGCTAAAAGGCCCGTTTGGCAGCGGACCTTGAAAGACGACGTTCGAACCTGTGGCACCGAAGCCGGTGAGCTCTTGATTAAAAATGGCATAGTCGGCAACGCCATCGCCGTTCGTGTCGAAATCGACCTCGAAGCCGGCCGGGTAGTTCGGGTGTGACCGACGGCCGTACAGGGTACTGATCGCAATGGCGCCTACACCGCCTCCGAAGTCGACAGCCCCGACGCTCTTCAGATCGACGACGCGAAGTTGTCGCCAGAGCCCGGAAGGAACTTCTTTTTGATCTCGTCACTGCTGCCAACCAAGTCATAAAACTCGACGTCTCCATCCAATACCTTGCTTTTGTTGGCGAGTTTGAAGTCCCCGTGTACCATTGTTCTTTAGGTTTACCTTGGCGCCCTCAACCTTGACGTCCGCCGCGCGGTGAGGGAGCACATGCCATGGGACATGGACGGTATTATCGCTCCCTCCGTCAATCTCGAGATAGCCGTCGAACTCATTGAGCTGGAGTAGGGCTCCATTACCGTTGGCAGAGCCCCCCTGGAGGACCCAGGCAGGCAGCTTGGACCCGTCGATTGTCATCTTTACATCGAAGGTGCTGCTGGAGTTTCTGTTCACCTTGATCGAGGAAGGCGCTCAATCGAGATGGCGCGTGGCGGCATCGTCAGCATACCGGAACTGCGGAGCGATGGTGTAATTGCGGTCGACGCTTGAATAGTTCGACACCCGTACCTTCTGCTTGATTTCCTGTTTATCGGGAATCGTTTTGAAGCCAAAAGAAAGGCTGACTCCATAGGCGGTGGCTTTTTTGTCATCCTTGACCCCGTTGTCCTTCTTGGTGTCCTCCACGCCTTTGCTATCGTTCGGATCCTCGTCGGCCCAAGCTGTTGTCATCGTAGCGATAGCTTTATCCACCTGCACTTCTCCCCCGCCAATGCGAGTGACGGGCGCGAGAACCCCTGGCTGGGTGGCGGGGTTGGTATAGAGGACCGTATTGGCCGTATTCATCAAGCGGGCCTTAACCTGGCCCACAGTGGCCGAGGGGAAGGCCTGCAGAACGAGCGCAGCGGAGCCAGCAACCATCGGAGCGGCGCCGGACGTCCCCCCGAAGGCGCTCACGCCAGTGCCTGTGCCGGCGTCAGCGGAGATCGATGCCCCTGGCGCACCGATGTCGGGCTTGATGGCGTTAAAGGTGAAATTTGGTCCGCGGCTGGAGGATGCGACCATGCTACCAACCAGCGGTATACCCCCGGTATCTTCAATGGTCGCATTCACCGGCCCCAACCCGAGAGCCGTCTTAAGCACGCTTCCAACCTCTTGGCCCACCGCGAGAGTTGGGATGAGAGTAGCGAAGCCGGGCTCACCAGGAGGAAAGCCACCGAAGCTGAAGGACGGCGCGGCACCGGGAGCATTATTGACCAGAATGACCGCGACGGCACCGGCCTTCTGCGCCCAATAGGTCTTGAAAGAAATGTTGCAGCTTCCGCGATCGATCAGAGCGATCTGGCCCGCAAAAGTCCCCGCAGGAAACTCGGCACAGCCGTTTCGATTGGTTGCTGGGCGGAGGACATCTGCTGTGTTGCTCCCCACAACGGGGGCCCAGCTAAGCGTAGCGGTGTTGCCATAGGCACCGGCGATGTCGGCCGGACTGTTCACCTTAAGCGGTATGGCTTCTGCACCGGGAACTTGAGTCTGCGCCACGCTGATTACTTCTGGAGTACTGGACGGAGAGCCTGTGATATAAGGGCGGTCTGCGCTGTTACCCGCAGAGGCGACCACGACCACCCCTAGGCGAGCGGCGTTCGAAGAGGCCAACGAGAGATCGTCCTCGATCTGGCCGTAGGACGAACCCAGCGACATGTTAATCACGTCCACCGCATCGGAGAGATCGCCATCGCCATTGGGATCGAGGGCGAAATCCATGGCGAGCAGAAGGGCGACGCCGTTGCAAGAAGTGGCTACCGCAGAACAGACCTTGACGGCATACAGGCTGGCGCCAGGAGCAACGCCCACGTGGGTCCCGTCGAGGCTCTTTCCACCGATTATATCGGCGACGTGAGTACCATGCCCACCAAAGTCGATCGGGTCGGGGTCTTCAGTCCGCGGCCCGAAGGTCGGCCAATCTTCACCAACAAAGTCATAGCCGCCTACTACTTTCCCGGTCGGGAAAAGACCGTCCAGGGTTTCCTGCCGGGCATCGCCGAGCGCGCTGCCCCACGCAGCCTCGTAGGCCGCCAGTGTCCCCGGGCCACCGAGGTTCTTGTGCGTGTAATCGATACCGGAGTCGAGCACGGCGACGGTGACGCCCGTGCCATCAAGGCCACTACTCCGCGCCGCGGCCGCACCGATGTAAGGGACGGTGTCAGACAAGTCCATCTTGTATTCACCAACAGGGCGAACGGAAACGACGCCCGGGAGCTCTGCCAGTTGCGCCATCTTGGAAGCGTCGATGCTGACGATCACCGCATTGAGAGCCTTCTTCAACCGGCCCACCTCCACGCCCCCAAGCTGCTGCACGGAAGCCATTAGTGATGACTGCTTGGAATCGAGGCCTCGAGCTGCGTCTTTTTGAGCCTCTTTCGAAAGCATTTTGCCTGTTACTTTGGCGTCCTTGCCATTGGCTTCAGCGACCGACGGCCCATCTAAGCGAATGACAATCTCCATTCTTCCTGAAGCGGGAGCGGCTGCCACCGACCGTGGAGCGCGATCCGTTGTGACAGGGTTTTCGAGACGTAGATCGTCTAACGATTGCACTACCTGGGCCGAGGCGACCACAGACGTTAAGGTAATGAGCGAGGCTACGAGGAGCCGAATGGTTGAATTCTTCATGGACGAGTTTTGTTGATTTGGTTTGCGGAAATGTCGCAGGAACCACCCGCGAGCATTCTTTTTCGGCTTTCGGATAGAAAGGACTGGAAATATGGAAAATTTCCGGCTCTTACGTCAAGCACCGAATTTTCCCCCGTCCTAAATCACGCTTGTCATCGGAAATGCTCTCGGTAAGCTTCCGCTCCCCAAACGGGGAACCGCATGTCTTTGGCCAGCCTCTTATCCGCCGAACAGATCATTCCGGAGATGCAGGCCACGGAACGCTGGCCCGCCATCGTCGAACTCATCGATCTGCTCGTTAGCCTCGATAAAATCAAAGGCGCCGATCGCGAGAGCATCCTCGCCTCGCTCAAACAGCGGGAGGAAACCATGAGCACTGGCATCGGTTTCGGCATCGCCATCCCACACGCTTCCTCCGATCGGATCGATCAGGTGGTCGCTTCCTTTGGCCGCTCCTCCAAGGGAATCGAATTTGACGCCCTCGATAACGCGCCGGTCAAATTTGTCGTCCTCTTCGTGGTCCCGAAGAATCAATTTCAAACGCACCTCCGTACCCTCGCCTCGATCGCGAAATTTCTGAACGACCGCGCTACGCGCGAGAGTCTCGCCAGCGCCGGTTCCGCGGAGGAAATTCTCGCGATCTTCCGCGACCGCCCCCAGAAGTAGGCGCGGTGGAAACGTTCCAGGCGCAGCTCGCGCGAAAACTCGCGGCAGCCCTCGCGGCCGCCGACCTTCCGCCCGCAGGCGACATCACCCAGGCGACCGACCCGCGTTTCGGGGATTACCAGACCAATGCGGCTCTCATCCTTGCCAAGCAACGCGGGGAAAACCCACGCGCCCTCGCCCAGACCATCATCGATCATCTTGCCCTCGACGATCTTTGCGAAACACCGCAAATCGCCGGCGCTGGCTTCATCAACTTCACGCTGAAAACCGAAGTCCTCGCGCGTAAAACCACCCGGCTTCTGCACGACGATCGCCTCGGGGTTGCTCACACCGATGCGCCGAAAAAAATCGTGGTCGACTTCGGCTCTCCCAACGTCGCCAAACCGATGCACATCGGTCACATCCGCAGCACCGTCCTCGGCGACACCCTCGCCCGCATCGCCAGCTTCCTCGGTCACGACGTTATTCGCGACAACCATATCGGCGATTGGGGCACGCAATTCGGCATGGTCATCTACGGTTGGAAAAATCTTCTCAACCGCGACGCGCTCACGCGCGATCCGATCGCCGAACTCGTCCGCATCTACAAAGAGACGAACGCTCTCGCCGCCACCGATCCGTCGATCCGAGAGCGCTGCAAAGAGGAACTCGTCAAACTCCAGGCCAACGATCCCGAGAACTTCGCCATCTGGCAGGAGTGCGTAAATCTTTCGCTGGGCGAATTCGAGCGTACCTATGCCCTGCTCGATATCCACTACGACATCCAGCGCGGGGAGAGCTTCTACAATGATCGCCTTCCCGGCGTGCTCGAGCGCCTGCAAAAATCCGGCATTGCCGAACCCAGCGAAGGCGCCATCGCCGTTTTCTTCCCCGATATTCCAGAACTCGCCGACAAACCCTGCCTCATCCGCAAAAGCGACGGCGGCTACAACTATGCCACGACCGATCTCGCCACGATCGATTACCGCGTGCACGATTTGGAAGCCGACGCCATCTGGTACGTCGTCGGCGCGCCACAGATTCTGCATTTCAAACAAATCTTCGCTATCGCCCGGCGCGAAGGTTATTCGGCAGATTTCCGCCACATCACTTTTGGCAGCATCCTCGGCGAAGATCGCAAACTCATGAAAACGCGCAGCGGCGAAAACGTCAGCCTCCAGGACGTGCTCGACGAAGCCGTCGTGCGCGCACGCAAGATTATCGAGGAAAAAAATCCCGACATGCCCGACGCGGAGAAAACGGACATCGCAGGGATCATTGGCATCGGGGCGGTCAAGTATGCCGATCTCTCGCAGTACCGGATGACCGATTACATTTTCTCCTGGGATAAAATGCTCTCCTTCCAAGGCAACACCGCGCCCTACCTGCAAAACGCCTACGTCCGCATCCAATCCATCTTTCGCAAAGCCGGCGCGCAATTCGAAGCGCCGACGCACCTCGCCCTAGGCGAAGCTGAAGAATTAAATCTGGCGAAGCGTCTCTGCCAGTTCGCGGAAATCGTCCCCACCGTCCTGAACGACTTCCGCCCCAACGTCCTCGCAAATTACCTCTTCGAATTGGCCAACAGCTTTCACGCCTTTTACGAAGCCTGCCCCGTCCTCAAATCCGAAGAGCCCGCGCGCGGCGCTCGTTTGGCGCTTTGCCAAATCACCGCGCGCACCCTCCAGCGCGGCCTCGGCCTGCTCGGCATCCAGGTGCCGGAGCGCATGTAACCGCTCGGCCGGATCAGAGCGCAACCGTAACCCGAAGGAAAGTTGCGGGAACGATCGTCGTGTCCGCGTCACCGCTTTGGTTTTGGCTTGTGAAGAGATCTTCCAGTTCTTTCTGCAAATCAGCGGCGCGTCCGTTCTTCTCCGCGGCGTCGAAGGCATTCATGGTCGGCCCGTAAAACTTCTGGAATGCCTCCACGAAACCGGCCGGCGAGCCGGGGAAACGGAAGGTGAACGTGTCGCGATCGCACGTGATCTTCTCCGCCGGGACCCCGGCCGCGCCGAAGCGCTCGAGCACGTGCGGCTCGAGCCCCCACGTCACCGGACTAACGAATCCTTCCGGCGGTGGCGGCGTGTAGCTGGAGCTAATCTTGAGGATTTGCGCGACGAGTGTGGGATCATTCGGAATCCAGTTACCCATCACGATCTTGCCGCCCGGTCGGGTGACGCGCACCATTTCCTTCGCCACGTCGCAAGGTCTCGGGGCAAACATCGCGCCGAAAATACTAATGACGTAGTCGAATGAGGCATCGATCAGCAGCGCCAGGTTCGAGGCATCGCCTTCCTCAAATCGACAATTGGTCAGGCCCAGGTCCAGAGCGCGTTTGTTCCCGGCCGCCACCAGGTTGCTGGCAATGTCGACGCCCAGCACGTTCGCGCCCGCCTGCGCCGCCGGGATGGCGGTGGTGCCATCGCCGCACCCAAGGTCCAGAACGTTGTCGCCTTGCTTGATCCCAATCCGCTCTACCAGCGCCGCGCCGCTTTCCCGCATACTTGCTGCGATGCGCGTGAAATCACCCTTCTCCCAGAGAGCCTTGTTCGGATTCATTCGTCACCAGGATACTCGCCGCCGTGACTGCGCCGAGAAAAAACCTCCCGGCGCTCGGCGACGCGGGCTCCATCCCCTGTGCTAGGTTGCCCACTTCCGTGAAACCCGAATCCCTGCGCATCCCGACCGCTACCTACCGGTGGCAGTTTAACCGGACCTTCACTTTCAACGATGCGCGCGAGCTTGTCCCTTACCTGCACGAGCTCGGGATCAGCGATTGCTACGCGTCGCCTTATTTCCAGGCGCGGCCGGAAAGTCTGCACGGCTACGACATCACCGATCACAACAAGCTCAACGCCGCCATCGGTTCCCGCGCGGAGTACAATGCCTTCGTCGCCGAGTTGCACGCGCGGGGCATGGGCCAACTCCTCGATTTTGTCCCGAACCACATGGGCGTCGGCGAACCGCGAAATCAATGGTGGATGGACGTCCTCGAAAACGGACCCAGCTCCGTCTATGCGCCTTACTTCGATATCGACTGGCACCCGCTCAAGAGTGATCTCGCGGGCAAGGTGCTTCTCCCGATTCTGGGCGACCAATACGGACGCGTGCTCGAGCGCGGCGAGCTGCAGGTGCGCTACGAGGCCGGCGCTTTCTTCCTTTCCTATTTCGACCACGAATTCCCGATCGCGCCCGGCACCTACCGCCATGTCCTCGAAATCGCGTTGGAATTCCTCGAGCCGCATCGCGAGGAGGATTTCTACCCGGAGTTCCAGAGCATCATCACCGCGCTGGAGAATCTCCCGCGGCGCAACGAGACCGATCCCGAGCGCGTCGAGTTGAGAGCCCGCGAGAAGGAAGTCGTCAAGCGCCGGCTCGACCGTCGTTGCGCGGAGGCGCCTCCAGTGCAGGAAGCGATCGCGCAGGCGGTCGCGAAAATGAACGGCACGCCGGGCGATGCCCGCAGTTTCGATCCGCTCGACGAGTTGCTCAACGACCAGGCCTACCGCCTCTCCTACTGGCGCGTCGCGGCCGAGGAGATCAACTACCGCCGCTTTTTCGACATCAACGATCTCGCCGCCATTCGCATGGAGCTGCCCGAGGTCTTCGACGCCACGCATGAGTTGCTGCTCGAGCTGGTTGGCGCGCGCGCTGTCACCGGATTGCGCATCGATCACCCGGACGGGCTTTATCGCCCGAAGGAATATTTCGCGAAACTCCAGCAACGCTGCGCCGAGGCGATGGGCGGAACTGTTCCGCCCGACGGCCGTGCCATCTATCTCGTGGTCGAGAAAATTCTTTCCGGTCACGAGATGCTGCCGGCCGATTGGCCGGTCCACGGCACCACCGGTTACGAATTTGGCCGGCTCGTGAACAGTCTGCTCGTCGACCGCGCCAACGAAGATGCGATCACGAAAACCTATCGCCGCTTCATCGGCTCCTCGGTCCATTTTGGTCACCTCGTTTACGCAAAGAAGCGCCTCGTCATGCGTCTCTCCCTCGCCAATGACGTCAAAGTTCTCGGCAGCATGCTCGACCGGCTCTCGGAGAAGAATCGCTGGTTCCGCGACTTTACCCTCGACGCGCTCGAGCGCGCCGTCAGCGAAACGATTGCGTGCTTTCCGGTTTACCGCACCTACGCCACGCCCGACGCGCCGGTCAGTGACGCTGACCGGTCCGTGATCGAGCGGGCCGTGAGCGAAGCGAAACGTCGCAACCCCGCGATCGAGGAATCTGTCTTCCATTTCCTCCGCGATATTCTCCTCTTCCGTTTTCCGGAGAATCTTGATGACGAAGCGCGCGCCGAGCACGCGCATTTCGTCCTCAAGTTCCAGCAATCGACCGGCCCCATCATGGCGAAGGGGCTCGAGGATACCGCATTCTATATCTACAACCGTCTCGCCGCACTGAACGAGGTCGGCGGCGAACCACAGCAGTTCGGCGTCACCCTGGAGGAATTCCACGCCCGCAACCTCGAAGTCCAGCGCGCCTGGCCGTCCACCCTCCTCACCACTTCCACCCACGATACCAAACGCAGCGAAGATGTCCGCGCCCGCATGGCCGCCATCTCCGAGGTGCCGCACCTCTGGCAGAAAGCGCTTGGTCGTTGGCGCACCATCAATCGCCGCGCCAAACGCGAGGTCGACGAAACCGACGCGCCGGACGCGAATGAAGAGTATCTCCTTTATCAAACGCTCCTCGGCACCTGGCCGGTCGACGACGCGGGCGTCCCGGCCGCTGCGCCTCGGAAGAGTACATTGCGCGCATCCAGGAGTACATGACGAAGGCGCTCAAGGAAGCCAAGGTCAACACCAGCTGGATTCAGCCTAACGAATCGTGGGACACCGCGACGCGTGACTTCGTCGCGAGGATTCTCGCGCCCGGGGCGAAGAACAAGTTCGTTCCTGCATTCGTTGCCCTCGCTGAAGAAATCGCCCGTCTCGGTGCCATCAACTCCCTCGCCCAAACCCTGATCAAGTGCACCGCCCCCGGCGTGCCGGATATTTACCAGGGCAACGAGACTTGGGATTTCAGCCTCGTCGATCCCGACAACCGCCGACCGGTCGATTACGAACGCCGGCGGCAAATGCTCGCCGAGATCAAAAACGTCGCGCCGGATACCCTCCTGCGGACGTGGCCCGACGGCCGAATCAAGCTCTTCCTGACCCATCGCCTGCTCCACTTTCGCCGCGACCATCCCGAGCTTTTCCGGGAAGGCAGCTACGCGCCGCTCCTTGCCAAAGGGAAACACGCGGAGTCGTGTCTCGCCTTCGCCCGTGAACATGCCGGCCGGTGGACCATCGTCCTCGCGCCGCGCCTGACTGCGCGCGTCGGCTTTCCACCAGTGGGCGAGTGCTGGGGAGACACCGCGATCGAGCTTCCCGAAGCCGCCGCCAATGGCCACGCGAAGGATCTCTTCACCGGCCACGCGCTCCGCACTGAGGGCGGCATGCTCAAACTGTCGGATGCGATGTCAGTGTTACCCTTCGCGGTCTACGCGAACGAACACTCCGGATAGCCGACCAGGCGGAATTTACCGTCCTGCCCCGCGCGCAAAAAGGTCGAACAACTGCCCCATCCATCCCAGAAAGCGTCCCACATTCTCCACCATTTCCGCGCCGAAGCTGACGAAGGTGATATGCGGCGAAGCGACAATGAGGAGGACACTGAGCACGAGCAGATTCATCAGGTAGATCACGACCAGGGAAAAAAATGTCCCGTGATCGCGCAGGTCACTCTGGCTTTTGGGGATCATCCAGCAGGTGAAGGTGAAGTGAAACGCCCACGTCACGCCGATGATCGCGTAGAGGAGGCGCCCGTAAGGCTGCATGGGCACCAGGAGGTTGAGCGCGCCGTAGAGCGCAATGGCGAGGATGCTGTAAAGCGGGAAAAAATACGGTGTGAGCGCGATCCAGAAATTATTTCGATCAGTCACGATATGCCCGCCCTCCCGGCCCACGCGAAACTGGCTCACGCGTCCGCCCATTAACAAAACCCAAAGCGCATGGGTCAGTTCGTGTCCGAAGACGTAGACCAACAGCGGCCGCGGCAGCCCAAAGAACGCGATCAACCACAGCACGACGCCGAGCGAGAAAAACCAAAATTCCTCCGCGCTCCAGAATTGCTCCGTCACGGTCGCACGCGTGAAGACCGTAAAGAAGGCGAGCGTCATCACCGCGCAGAGCGGGAGCAAAAAGAGCGCGACGACGAACTTCACCCAACGCGTCGGCACCATGAACGGCGCGTAGTCCGGCCGCGAACGCCGGGTCGGCACGATATACGGCGCCACCTTCACCCGCCGGCCAGACCCGCCGGACGGTCGTTTCCGAAAACGGTTATGCGAGGAACGAGGCACGAACGTTCCTCAAACTAGGCAAAGCGCGGGAAAATTGGAAGCGCGCGGATCAGGCGCGACCCATGTAGTTGCCCGTGCGGGTGTCGATCTTGATTAACTCGCCTTCGTTGATGAAGAGCGGCACGTTCACCGTTTTCCCGGTCTCGAGAATGGCCGGCTTGGTCACGTTCGACGCCGTGTCACCACGCAAACCTTCCGGTGCTTCCACGACTTTGAGCTGCACCGACGACGGTAACTCCACCTGGACCGGCCGGCCCTCGGTGTAGAGCACTTCCACCTTGAGGTTCTCCACCAGGTAATCCTTTGCCTCGCCCAGCAGATTCTCGTTCAAAGTGATGGTCTCGAACGACTCCGGATCCATGAAATGGAACCCGCTGTTATCCTTGTAGGAGAACTCGAGCGAGGTCCGGCTCACATCCACCAATTCCACCTTGTCGGTCGAACCGAACCGCACATCCGCGCTCTTGCCCGTATTGATGTAGCGAATGATCGCCTGCACGAACGCGCGCAGATTGCCCGGGGTGCGGTGTTGCACATCGAGCACAATCGCCACGTTGCCGTTGTACTTAATCGCCTGTCCTTTTCGAAGATCGTTCGCTGCGGCCATAAATGAGAGAGAGCAGATAGGCGAAAGTCGGCGCTTTTACAAGCGACCCCACCTTTAAAGCAGTTTCAGCTTCGTCAGATCCTGCGAATCCACCAGACCCACCGGGGCGTTGGCCTCGTCCACCACCACCAGGTCATCAATCCGGTGCCGCTCGAGCAAATTCAAAACCTCCACCGCCAGTTTGTCCTGCTGCACCGTCACGGGGTTTAATGTCATCAAGTCCGCCACCTGCCGTTCGCCCACCCGCGGATCGCTTTGGAAATATCGCGCAAAATCTCCATGCGTGAAAATGCCAAGCAGCTTTCCCTCCCCGTCGGCCACCACCGCCGCGCCCGCGCGCACCGCCGTCATCGCCTTCAGGACGGCATGGATCGTCGTCGTCGGCTCCACCAGGGCCAGCGCGCTCCGCGGCCGCATGATCTGATGCACCCGCACGAGCAAACTCCGCCCCACCATCCCGCCCGGATGAAACCGCGCGAAATCCTCCTTCTGGAAACCGCGCGCCTCCAGCAGCACCATCGCCAGCGCGTCGCCCAGCGCCAGCATCACCGTCGTGCTCGAGGTCGGGGCCAGGTTCAACGGGCACGCCTCGTGTTCGATATTCACATCCAGCAGCACGTCGCAATTCTTCGCCAGGGTCGACGTCGCATTCCCGCACATGGCGATGATCCGCACCTGAAACCGCGTCAATGCCGGCAAAATCCGCAGCAGCTCCTCCGTCTCCCCGCTCGCACTCAAGGCCAGCACCACATCGCCGTCCGCCACCATCCCGAGATCACCGTGCATCGCGTTCAACCCATCCAGCACCACCGCCGGCGATCCCGTGCTCGTGAGCGTGGCCGCGATCTTCGCCCCGATATTACCCGACTTCCCCACCCCCAGCACCACCACCTTGCCCCGGGCTTCGACGCACTCCTTGATCACCGTCACCGCCCGCGCGAACTCTTCCCCCAGCCGGTCGCGCAGCCGTTGCAGCTCAAAAATTTCCACCTCCAGGACACGTTTCGCCTTTGCAAGATACTCCATCGCCGCATAATCCTGCGCTGGAGCGTAGCCGGCAGCAAGAACTTGCGCGTGCGTTTCGCTCGATTGCCCAACCTATGAAAAAGCACTTCCTCCTCGCCCTTCTCCTCGCTGCCGCCGCTGCCGGCACCGTCCAGGCCCAGACCTTCGTGGCGCCGGTGAACGAAAGACCGCGCGACCGCATTTCCACGCGCGAGGCCATCCCGCCCGTCACCCGCGGCGAGGCCGGTGCCATCCCGCGCGCTGCTCGCGGCGGCAATCCGCTCCAGATCCTGAACCCGCAGGCGCCGCGCCGCTACTACGGTCACCCGAATGACACCGTCACCTACGACTCCGAGAATCCCTCGCGCGTCACCGGAATCATCTTGTTCGGTCTCCGCTGGTAAGCCACCTCGGTCGCGCGGAACGTGAACGCGCCGGACGAAAAGCCAGTCGTCGCGTCCTATTGCGCGACATTTCTAAAACCGGAGATGCTCCACATCTACCGGCAGATCACGGCGCTGGATCGGGTTCGCCCGGTCGTTCTCGCGCAGAAGCGAGAAAACGCCGATCACTTTCCGTTTAACGACGTCACCCTCGTTCCCAAACCGGCCACGCATTTCCTCCGGCGGCTTTGGTATCGCCAGCTGCGAGACGTCCCGTGGAAAATTTCCCGCGCCGAAATCGCGCAACTGCAACGCGCGCTCCAAAACTCACGCGCCCAACTCCTCCACATTTACTTCGGCCACATCGCCGTTCACCTCCTTCCTCTCCTCCGCGCCTGGAATAAACCGACCGTCGTCTCCTTCCACGGCGCCGACGTCCTCGTCGATTTGGACAAGCCCGCCTATCGCGCCGCCGCCATCGAAATGCTCGACGCCGTTCGTCTGGTCCTCGTCCGCTCGGAATCGCTCGCCCACGCCCTCAGCGATCTCGGCTGCGACCGCGGAAAAATCCGCATTCAACGTACCGGCATCCCGCTCGATGAGATTCCGTTTCAACCACACGCATGGCCGACCAACGGCCGCTGGCGTTTACTCCAGGCCGGCCGTCTTATCGCCAAAAAAGGCCTCGACACCACCCTCCGCGCCTTTGCCCAATTCGCCGCCCGCCATTCCGAAGCCACCCTCACCATTGCCGGCGAAGGCCCGTTGCGCGCGTCGTTAGGCCAACTCGCCACCGACCTTCGGATCGACTCGAGCGTCATCTTCACTGGGTTCATTTCCCAGCTCCAACTCCGCGCCCTCTTCCAGCAGTCGCACCTCTTCCTCCATCCCAGCGAGACCGGCCCCGATGGCAACCAGGAAGGCGTCCCCAATTCCATGCTCGAGGCCATGGCCAGCGGCCTTCCGGTTTTCGCCACGCATCACGGCGGCATCCCCGAGGCGATCGAAAACGGAATCAGCGGAGTCCTCGTCGCCGAGCGCGATGCTGATGCGCTCGCCCTCGCGTTGCTTCTCGCCGCGGATAACCCCGAACAACTTTCGCTTATGGCCAGACGCGGGTCCGAGGCGGTGGCGGAAAAATTCGAACAGCGCGCCGCGGTGCGAAACCTCGAAGAGATCTATTTCGAGGCGATGAGCTCGTAGGAGCGCCGCTCCCGCCATTCAACGCGGTGCGATCCGTCCGAAAAATCCTTCCAAGGCCTGCGCCGCCCCGGTGAACGAGAGCCGCTCCGCCGCAAGCTCCTGTGCGGCGGTGATCGCCGCCAGATAACGCGCCGGATCCCGCAGGAGCGTTAACGTTTTCTCCATCAGTTCATCCAGCACGCGATTGTGTCCGCACAACTCCGGAAACGCGATCCGCTCAATCGTGCCGTTCCCGCCCACACACGGCAGGCGACAGATCAGCGCGTCGCCTGCCACCTGGCCGGGCACGAAGCTGGTATCGAGCTGGAAGACAATTTTGTGCGACGCCACCACCTTCAGGTAATCGCGGTACGCATCCTCGCGATTGTGCACCATCAATCTGCCTGCGGGAAATTCGAGCCGGGCCAGCAACTTTTCCTCGCGACGCCCGTCGCAGTTATACGTCGTGACCGGTTCTCCAGTCGCCTCGCTCAAGCGCTGCGCCGCCAGCAAAGCCGCGGCATGATTCCGGGTTGGGATATCCCACTCCCGCGTGCCGACCATGATGCCGCTCCGTTCCGCGATCGGGTGGGAAAAATTCCACCGCTCATCATGCAGCGGATAGGGAGTGGGAATAAAGGCCACCGACCCGGTGTCGCCGCGCACCGTCCGGCAAAAGTCCGCCGCTTCCGGCGTGGGCGCGATATAGCCATCGGCCGCGCGCACGATTTGCAGGAAACGCGTGAGCCGGTTTTTCTCATCCAGTTGCTCCGCGATCTGATGCAACCCAGTTTCCTTGAGCGACACCACGACGGGCAGATCCGCTTTTTTCAGTTCTCGGAAAGCCCGCTCCGAGGCGCGGAAATCTCCGCGCAATAACAACAATACCGGCTGCCCCGCCTTGATCGCACGTTTGACGTCGCGAAAGAAAACGCCGCCCGTGCATGCGGCGTAGGCGTGGAAATTTACCGGCGCATGTCCGGCCGCATCGGCCTCCGTCCCGAAATCCTGTTCCGGGTCGTTGCCGCCCGGATTGAGCACGCTCAGCCGAAACCCGCCATTGTTTTGCGACGTCATCGCTGATCTTCGCGCGCATCCGGAACGGGAGTCCCGAAAATAGGCGCCGATAAATCCTGCTGCGGAGCGCGATCGCTCGGATCGACCGGCTCGGCGCGCAGGACCGGTTCGGCCCGCCGCACTTCCTCGTCCTCTTCCGGCACTGGTGTCGCCTCCGGCGC
The DNA here is from genome assembly GCA_963769625.1 of uncultured Verrucomicrobiae bacterium. Taxonomy (GTDB): domain Bacteria; phylum Verrucomicrobiota; class Verrucomicrobiia; order Chthoniobacterales; family UBA10450; genus JACCTI01. Next base: position 71,705 of record CAVYMO010000004.1, read on the forward strand.
CACGTCACCCGGCGCCACCGGTTGTGCGCGCAGAATCGTCGGATCGTCTTCCGGCGGCAGCGCCGTCGCCGCGGGCGGCTCGTCCACCGGGATCGCCGGCTTCACCTCATTCTCCGCCGGCTCTTCCGGCTTCGGCGGTCTCACCGTGGAACGCACCGCGTTGTAAGGATCGTTCTCCGCCAGCAAGGTTGGGCCCTTCACCGCGACCGGCTTCACCTGATTTGTATCCACGGCCAGCTCCGCGCGCGGCACGCCCGCATCTGGCAGATCACGTGCGATCCGTGTCCGCGCATCGCCATGCACACTGCACGGGTCGGTCGGCATCTGTTCCCTGGTCGCCAGCTCGCGATAGGTCGTTTCCGTCGGGCACTTCTCGGTGGCGAGCAGACCGGACTTCGAACAAATCTCCACGCTCTGAATACTGGCCGGCTTCTTCAATTCCTCCGCCGGGTAACGCGCCACCGAGGCGTTCATCACATCCACCCACACCGGCAAAGCGATGTCTTTCCCGAACGCGCCGCGAAAAATTTTCCCGGGCTTATCGAACCCCGCCCGCACGGCCACCGTGATCGCACTGCTATACCCGGCAAAGAGCACCTCCGTGAAATCGTAGGCCGTGCCCGTCTTGCCCGCGGCCGGAAATTCCTTCAACCCCAACTGCGTTCGCGCCGCCGCGCCCGTGCCGTTGTAGAGCGCGTCCACCAGGCACGAATGCACCTCGAATGCGGTCTCCGGTTTCATCGCCGTCTCGCGCGCTTTCCGGTTTTTCGCCTCCCACACGATCGAGCCGTCCTTTGCTTCGATGCGATCGAGAATAAACGGCACCGTCCGCGTGCCACCCGCCGTTCGGGAAAGTCGTGTAAGCCAGCGCCAGCTCCGCCAGCGTCACTTCGCTGCTGCCAAGAAACGTCGCTGGATACGGACGCAACGGCGATTTGATTCCTGCTGCCTTGCTCAACTTCAAGACCTCATCCACGCCCGGCACCATCCCGATTCGCACCGCCGCGCCGTTCTTCGATTTCGCCAACGCCTGCCGCGCCGTGATCGGACCCTCGTAGCGATTGTCTGCGCGTTCGGGTCCCCATTCGCCGAGGATGCCGGTCGTGCCGCCGATCATGACCGCGCGATTATCGAGCGCGGAATCCTCCACCACCGTTCCCGGGTAAAGTCCCTTCTCAAACGCCGCCGCATAAACAAACGGCAGCATCGCCGTCCCGGCCGGCCGTTTCGCCTGCAACGCGCGATCGTATTGGCTGTGTTCGAAATCGCGCCCGCCCACCAGCGCGAGCACGCCACCGGTATCGTTATCCAGCGCGATCACCGCGCCCTGCAAATACTCCGGGGTCACGTTCGGATCGATCGCGCCCTTCTGCTTCATGGTCTTGAAGCGCGCGGCGTAGTTCGCATACGTCTCATGCTCGTAACCGGGCGTTTGCTCCACCCGGTCCAGACTGGCGCGGAGCGAATCTTCCGCGGCTTTCTGCAAATCGGCATCCAGTGTGGTGTGAATGCGATAGCCTTCCACCATCGCCTTGTCCCAACCGACGGCCGCGATCACCTGCTGGCGGATGGATTCCACCGCGTAGGTCTGTCCCTGCGCGCTTTGCCGCGTGCCGATCACGATCTGTTCCGCCTGCGCCGCAGTGGATTGCGCCGGCGTGATGAATTTCAAGTCCCGCATCCGCGCCAGCACCACATTGCGCGCCTCGCGCGAGCCCTCCAGATCCGTCCACGGCGAAAGCCGGTTCGGGCTCTTGATCAAGCCCGCCAGGGTCGCGCTTTCCGCCAGCGTCATCTCCTTCGCCGGCTTCTGAAAATAACCACGCGCCGCCGCTTCCGCGCCATAGAGTCCGCCGCCGAAATAAATCCGGTTCAGATACAGCTCCATGATCTTCTGTTTCCCGAGCCGATCCTCGATCCGGCGCGCCAGGAAAAGTTCGAGCAACTTCCGGCGAATCGTCCGCTCCTTGAGCGAAAACGTATTGCGCGCCAACTGCTGCGTGATCGTGCTCGCGCCCTGCCGCACTCCGCCCGCGGTCAGGTTCTTCAGCGCCGCCCGCACGATCCCGAGCAGATCGTAGCCGCTGTGGGTGTAGAACTTCGTGTCCTCCATCGCCACCGCCGCGTTGATGAGATCGCGCGGCAATTGGCTGTATGGAATCGTCTCGCGGTTCTCCACATAGATTTGTCCCACGATCCGGTCGTGCCGATCCACGATCACGCTGGCCGATTCCATCTTCTCCAGCTCCGCCAGGTTGTAGCTCTCCGCTTTCCGGCTCAAATCCGCCGCGAGGATGAAACCGTAAATCGCGAAGCCAAGGACCAGCGCCAGCGCCGCGCCGATGGGAATATAGAAAACCCGCCGCGTATACCACGGCGGCACGTAGGCCCTCACGTATTCACTGCGTCTCGGAAAAATAACGGGCATGCGGAAGGGCGGCGGGAAGAATCCTGATCGGGCGCAACTTAGGTGCAACTTCCGGCAAAATCCAAAAACGAAACGCGCCCGCTCCTTCTCCACTTGGATGTTGGACGTTGGACGTTGCGACGTTGGACGTTCCCTTCTGCAAACCGGCGACCCTGTTCTCATCGATCTCCTCCGCACCGCCATTCAGCGCGAAGGCCCCATCCCCTTCACGCGTTTCATGGCGGAGGCGCTCTACCATCCGGAGCACGGCTACTACAGCTCCGGCCGTGCCGCGCTCGGCCGCGAGGGCGACTACTTCACCAGCGTCAGCGTCGGCCCGCTCTTCGCGCAGCTCCTTGCCGTCCAGTTTGCGGAAATGTGGGAAATGCTCGGACGCGACGGCGACTTTACCCTGGTCGAACAGGGCGCCCACGATGGCCAGTTCGCACACGACGTCCTCTCCGCCGCTGCCCGCGAGCATCCCGAATTTTTCGCTGCGCTCCGCTATCGCATCATCGAGCCGATCCCCAACCTGCGGCAACGACAGACGCACACCCTGGCCGACTTCCCCGATAAAGTGGAATGGCACCCTGCGCTCGCCGACATGCCGCCGTTCCGCGGCGTCCATTTCTCCAACGAACTGCTCGACGCCTTGCCGGTCCATCTCCTGCGCTGGACCGGAGTGGAATGGATGGAACGCCACGTCACCGAGCACGAGGGCGATTTTGCTTTCGTCGATCGTCCACTCTCCGATCCCAGCCTCGCCGAGCAATTGCCCTCAGATCTGCCAGCCGGTTACGAGACGGAAGTAAATCTCGCTGCGCTCGCCTGGATCGAAACCCTCGCGGCGAAACTCACCGGCGGCTTCGTCCTCATCGCCGATTACGGCTGGCCCCGCGCCGAATTTTTCGCGCCACAACGCACGACTGGCACCCTGCGCTGCTACGCGCGCCATCAGATCGTCCCCTCACCGTTTACTGCGATCGGCGATACCGACATCACCGCCCACGTGGAATGGACCAGCCTGTCCGAGCACGCCGCAGAATGCGGCCTCACGCTCGCGGGCTTCACCGATCAACACCATTTCCTCACCGGCCTGCTCGCAAAATTAGGCGACGCCTTCGCGTCCACGCTCGACCCCAAAAGCAGGCGCGCCCTCCAAACCCTTCACCACCCGCAACATCTCGGGATGAAGTTTCAATACCTCGGCCTCGCGAAAGGCGTCGATTCGCCCCTCAATCTCTCCGGGTTCCGCTTTGCTCGCGGGGCCGCGTTAGCGCTGGCATGAAGCGAAAACGTCCAACCCCTCGAACGCAGAGCGATCGTCCGCGGGCGAATAGATCGGCCCGGTCACGGTTGGAAGCGTTCATTGCTCAGGGTGGGGAACTTCGCGAGGCCGGCCGTTACGACGCGGCCAAACCGCTCCTCGTCGAAGCCCTCGCGCTCGCGGAGAAAACCTTCGGCGAAAATGCGCTCGAAGTCGCCGCTGCGCTCAATCAACTCGGAATGCTGGGCAAGTATGACGGGCACTTCGACGAAGCCGAGGCCGCCTATGCGCGCGCGCTGCGGATCACGGAAGAGAGCGCCGGCCTGGAGCACGCCCTCGCGGCCACGTTGTTTCACAACCTGGGCGGGCTGGCGCACGCGCGGGGGCGATTCGCCGAGGGCGAGCCTTGGGCACGGCGATCGGTCGAGATCCGGGAGCGACTCCGCGGTCCCGAGCATCCAGAGACAGCGGCGGACATGGCGGCGCTGGCGGCGTTGCTCGATGGCCAGAAGAAATACGAGGAGGCGGAGAAGCTCTACCGGCGCGCCCTGGCCGTCTTCGAACGCGCCTACGGCCCGGAGCATCTTGAACTGGCGGTGAATTTCAACAATCTCGGCGCGCTCTACCACGCCACCGGCCGAGTCGAGGAAGCGGAAGCGCATTACCGGCGGGCGCTGGCGTTGAAGGAGAAATTGCTCGGCCCGCGACATCCCGACGTGGGTCTGACCTTGAACAACCTGGCCGTGTTCTACAAATCGCAACGCCGCTGGGAGGAAGCGGCTTCACTCTACCAGCGCGCGCTCGAGATTCTCGACGGCGCGCTCCCGCCCTCACACCCGAAGGTGGCGACCTGCCGGGAGAATTACGAGCGGTTGCTCAGGGAAATGCAGGCGCCTGCGCCGGCCGAGCGTTAGGCCGCGAGATTTTTCTTGATCCCGGATGGTGGGTTTGTTGAAAAATTACGCTTGGATAAAGCGAGCCACCCCTAACACTCCTTATGAAAGCCAAAACCTCGAAACGACCGAAACAAACCAAACCCGTCGCCCATCTCAGCGACCTCTCGAGCAAGAAGAACCCAAAAGGCGGGCAGCTGCGCGGACCGAATGCTACCGCGGCGGGTGGCTGCTCGCCCTTCATCTGTGGCGGCAGCAACAATCACAACGAGACGCTTGTGACCGACTAAGCCGTTTAACGGACGGCGGGCACAAGGTGCAAAGGCCTTTCACCTCTGCGCAGCCCAAAGCGATGCGGCCCAAACAACCAAAACGAGCTGAAAGGCGCGGCCCGGCTCGCACGCGAAAGCGCGGGCCCACCACCTCTCAAGTCGGGAAAGCGCCGGCGAGCACGCCGCGAGTGGGATTAGCCATCGGCGTTATCGGCAAACCAAACGTCCCCACCCGCTGGGCGATACACGCCGCGAGCCTTTCGCACCGGCTGCCGGGGGGGCTGTTTCACTGCTGGGTCTATGCAATGGCCGATTTCAGCAGCGACCCGAGCCAAAACTACGCTTCACTGCGCACCCAGGTAGTCGAGCAGGCGAAGGAGCGCGACTGCCGCTGGCTGCTCTTTGTCGATACCGATGTTTTCCTCCCATTCGATGCCGTTTGCCGTCTGATGCGCCACGGAGAGGCGATCGTTTCTGGCGTTTACTGGACAAAAACGGAGCCATCCGCGCCAGTAGTGATCGAGGAGTTCGGAAACGGGCCGGCCTGGAAAATCGAGCCGTCCGATAAGCTCCTGCCGATTGATGCTTCCGGGCTGGGTTGTTGCCTGATCGACATGAAAGTGTTCGATGCGTTCGACCGGGCCGGCATCCCTTACTTCGGCGAGAACTGGATGCACGGGGCGAACGGCCGGGAAGTGTCCGTGGAGGCCGGTGAGGATTACTATTTTTTCCTCCAAGCCAGGGAACTCGGTTTTCAGGCCTACGCCGACACGAATGTCCTCTGTGAGCACTACGATGAGAAACAAGACCGGTTTTTCCCGAAGGCAGCAGTGCTGGGCAAGATCGCGCGCGACTCGACCGGCCCTCGCCGTCCGCGCGTTCAGAGTGGACTTGAGCGGAAATTTTCGCTTAAAACAGGGGTCGAAGAAGGGGACGGCATATTCACCCCACCGGCATTGTGAGAGCTCGGTCCCAGAATTTTCCGCGCCTGGGCGCAGCTTCCAGGACAAAGAAAACAACAGGAGAATAAAATGAGCAAGAAACCGACAACGACCACCGCTCAAAAAGCCGCCGACACCCAGAAACCGAAACGCAGCAAACTCGCCCTCAGAAAAGAGACCTTGAAAGACATGACCGCGCCAGACGCGGGCAGGGTGAAGGGCGGATTTCGCTCGGCTGGATGTTGCGTCTGAGCGCCCGCACCAGTTTCAACACCATCAAAAATCTAAACGGCGGTTCGCCTTTGGTTAGCGAACCGCCGCAGCTAAACAACATGCTCGTGTGCAACCACGCCGCCTGATCGCAACTTCCAAGACAAAAGGAGAACCAAATGAGCAAGAAACCGACAACGACCACCGCTCAAAAAGCCGCCGACACCCAGAAACCGAAACGCAGCAAACTCGCCCTCAAGAAAGAGACCTTGAAAGACATGACCGCGCCAGACGCGGGCAGGGTGAAGGGCGGATTTCGCTCGGCTGGATGTTGCGCCTGAGCGCCCTGACCAACTACAGACCGTGACGCCCTGAACAAGTGGCCCACGAGCTGTTCGCCCAAAAAGTAAAAACGCGCAGCTCGGCTTTGTGGCACCGGAGTGGACAAGGCAATCTTAGCCTTGCCTCTTCGGCAGCCAGGATTGGCAGCGTTGTTTACACGATGAGCCAAGTCGCCAAGCCGAGGAAGACCGCCAGGCTGGCCACGTCCGTGATTGTGGTCAGCACGATGCTCGATGCCATCGCGGGATCCGTCCCGAACCGCCGCAGGATCAACGGAATCAGCGCTCCAAAGATTCCCGCCACCAGGCAACTCGCGGTCATGGCGAGAAAAACAACCACCCCAAGCCCCACCGCGTTCGGGCTTTTCTGGAAAGTGGCAAAAATATACATCGCCAGCGCAGCGCTCACCCCGGTGAGCGCTCCATTCAGAACCCCGAGGAACGTCTCCTTGATGATCAATCGCTTTTCCTTCCCCGCCGCCAGTTCGCCCAGGGTCATGCTGCGCAACGCCACCGCCAGGGTTTGCACCGCGGTGTTCGACGATTGCCCGATCACGACCGGCACGAACACCGCCAGGATCACGAGTCGATCGATCGTGCCTTGGAAAGTGCCGACCACGCTCGCCGCGATGAAACCGAGAAAGAGATTCGCCTGCAACCACGGGTGCCGGAACCGGAAGCTGCGCGTCCAGCGCGTGGCGAGGCGTTCCTCTTTCTCCACGCCGACCATCGTGCCGGCCTGCAAGCTCAGTTCGACCGAGCGCGCCTCGAATAACATCTGGCCGCGGATCAAGCCGACCAGCTTCGCGTCCTCGTCGCACACCGGATACGCCGGATAATGGCGCACCATCGTGGCGCGCATCGCTTCCACCAGCTCCATCCGCGGATTGAGCCGGAAGGGATCGGGGATCATGATCTCCGCCAGGGTTTGTTCGCCGCGCGCGAGCAACATCTCCCGCATCGCCACCACGCCGAGGAGGCGCTCATTTTCATCCGTCACGAAGACGTAGGTAATCAGGGCACTCCCCACGAGCACGCGCAGTTCCTCCGTCGCCTGCGCCACCGTGACGGTGGGCAGGAAGACCGCGAGCGGCGGCTCCATCATGTGGCCGACGGTGTTGTCACGGAATTCGTCGTTGCGCGCCCATTGTTGCCGCACCTGCGGCGTCGCCGCCGCCATCACGCGCTGCCGGCGTTCGCTCTTCAAACGCGCGAGAACACGCTGCGCCTGCGCCGGGTTCAAGAGAATGAGCATGTCCACGATGAACGTGTCCGGATAGGAGAGGAGCATCTTTGCGGCCTCACCCGGCGCGCGTGCCACCACGTTTGCCAGCAGCTCTTTGATCTCCGTCCGCGAAATCTCCCGAAGGTCTGGAGGAAGGGTGGAGGGCGAAGCCATGCGTCAGGGACATTGTTGTCCCGACCGCCTCTTGGCAAGAATTCGCGCGCGGGGCGGCTCCGCGTTATCAGTGCGCATCAAATCACTCCTCGCAAAAATCGATTTTCGTTCGCCGCAGTTTTGGAAATGGATCGGGCTCGGCTTCGCCCTGCTGGCCTTGGTCCTCGCGGCTCGCTTTCTCCCGGTCATGGAATGGATGGAGACTTTTCGCCTCTGGGCGAAGAGCTTCGGCCTCGCCGGCATCTTCATTTACGGCGCGGTCTTCGCCCTCATCAGCATCGTCCTTCTTCCCGTCCTCCCGCTCACGCTCCTCGCCGGCTTCACCTTTGGCGTGCTCGGCGGACTCACTGCCATCATGTTCGGCATCGGCTTGAGCGCGGCGTTTTGCTTCCTCTTCGCCCGTTACGCCGCCCGCGAAACCGTCGCGCGCCAGATGGAGAACTACCCGCGCTTCCACGCCATGGATCGCGCGATCGCGAAGGAAGGCTGGAAAATCGTCGGCCTCCTCCGCATGTGTCCCGTTCCTTTCGGCATCACCAACTATCTCTACGGCCTCACCGCCATTCCTTTCGGGTCGTACATGGGCGCGACTCTCATCGGCATGATCCCGGGCAACCTCATGTTCGTCTATCTCGGCGCGCTCGGAAAACGCACCGCCGAGGGCCCGCGCGATCCGCTTGAATACGTCGTCGGCGGTCTCGCCGTGGCCGCGCTCGTCGCCGTTACCCTTCTGCTTCGTCGCATCGCAAAGCGCGCCGCCGCCAAGGCTGGCGTCGAGGTCGACTAAAGAAGGCGCGCGGCGGTAATCGAGCTCCTGCACGGCCCCGACCCGTCGCGTGTGCGATACTTTAGGGTGAAGCCGTCCTTCCCGCCCGACGAATCGTCCTGGCCCAAGCTCCTCAGCGCCGCCGCCCTCGGCGGTCTCGTCACCCTATTCGTCTCGCGTAATTTTTTCCCGAGCGAAAAAAAACTACGTCATCGCATCCATGCGGATTATGCAGCGGGCGACGAAACCTTTCGCCGCACCATGGGTCACCTTCTGGGCCCGCCCTTGGTGGAAGGAAACAAAGTCACGCCGCTGGAGAATGGCGACGAAATCTTTCCCGCCATGCTCGCTGCCATTCGCTCCGCCGAGCGCACCATCACCTTCGAGAATTTCCTCTGGCGCACCGGCGAAATCTCCAACGCCTTCGCCGAGGCTCTCGACGAACGCGCCCGCGCCGGCGTGAAAGTGCATTTCCTCCAGGACGCGCTCGGCTGCGATGACCTTCGCAGCGGCGCGCTCAACCTGCTTCGTGCCTCGCCTGTCGAGCTGGAGATTTTTCGCTTCCTCAATCTGCAGATGAATTTCCGCACCCACCGCAAGCTCCTCATCATTGACGGCAAGCTCGGTTTTATCGGCGGCGTCGGCATTGCCGATGATTGGAGAGGCGACGGCTGCACGCGCGGGCAATGGCGCGACACACATTATCGCGTCGAAGGTCCTGTCGTCGCGCAAATGCAGCAGGCTTTCATCGACAACTGGATTCAGACCCGCGCCCGTCTCCTCCACGGCGACGATTACTTCCCGAAACTCGAACACGCCGGCGATCACACCTGCCAGGTCTTCCAAAGTTCCGCCGGCGAAGGCTCCGACAGTGCGCGCCTCATGCTCCTCGTTTCCATCGCCGCCGCGCGCCGTCACATCCGCATCGCCAACGCTTACTTCATCCCCGACGCGCTCAGCACACGCACGTTGCTCGAGGCCGTCGAGCGCGGCGTCGATCTCCAGATCATCGTCCCCGGCGAGGACACGGATGCGCGTCTCGTGCGCGCCGTCGGGAAATCACAATGGCGGCCGTTGCTCGAAGCCGGAGCACGCTTTTACGAGTACCAACCCGCGCGCTTCCACTGCAAGTATCTGCTCGTGGATGACTGCTGGGGCTCGGTCGGCTCCGCCAATCTCGACAACCGTTCCATGTCGCTCAACGAAGAGGCCAACCTGAACGTGCTCGACCACAGCTTCATCGCCGACCACATCCGCGTCTTCGAAGACGATAAACAACACTCCCGCCGGATCACGCTCGAGGACTGGAAGCAGCGGCCGTTCCGCGAAAAGCTAAAGGGCCGCCTCGGTTCCGTGCTCGCTTCCCAGATGTAAGACCCGTGGAGAATCGAGGATCAGGCCTGCGTGTCGGCACCTACAATGTCCACGGCTGCGTGGGCACGGATCGCCAACGTTCTGAAGCCCGGATCGCGGAAGTCATCGCCGGGATGTCCGTCGACATCGTCGGCTTGCAAGAGCTGGATCACAGCCGTCCGCGTTCGGCTAGCGCCGATCAAGCCGCCCTCATTGCGCAGGAACTCGGTTGGAAACATGTCTTCCACCCCGCGATGCGGAACGGCGACGAGCAATACGGCGACGCCATCGTCAGCCGCCTGCCATTTACCGTGAAACGCACTGCCGAACTGCCCGGCACCGCGCCATGGTATTGCCGCGAGAAGCGCATCGCCATCTGGCTCGACCTCGACACTCATCTCGGGCCGGTCCAATTCATTAACAGTCACTTTGGCCTCGGTCGCCTCGAGCGCAGTCTCCAGGCAAAAATGCTCGTGGGTGACGACTGGCTCGGCTCGTTAGCCGCCGACGCCGCCGCGATTCTGCTCGGTGATTTCAACAGCGTCCGCACCTCGCCCGCCTATCGCATCCTCGCCAGTTTCCTGCGCGACGTCCGCACCCTGGTGCATCCGCCGCGCGCGCATCGCACCTTTCCGACGCGTTTTCCCGCGCTCGCGGTCGATCACATCTTCGTCAACACCGCCCTCCACGCCATTGACCTCGAGGTGCACCGCACCCCGGTCGCGCGGGTCGCCTCCGATCACTACCCACTCGTTGCAGAGTTGGTCAAGGCGCCTGCGGCTTGAAATTGTGGATGCGCGCGGATGATGCGGGCGAAGCTTTCGTGCTCCGCGACGCTTAATTCCTCCGGAAACTTTGCCTGCGATCGATTCCAGCGCTCGAGCCACGCGCTGCCCAGGATCTCCCGTCCATCGCGCGACGCCGCCGGCGTCAACGCAATCGTTGTTTCGTCTTTCGCTCCCATCCTGCGACCGCGCGCGACATGAAACCCCGCGGCCAGCAAAAGTCCGCGCACCGACGTAGAGCAACTGTAAGTGAACAGCTCCACCGCGCGTCCCTTGCACGCAGCGAAGAGAGAGCGGAAGGCCTCCAGCGTCCACGCTTCCGCCGACGTCTTGCCCGAAAACATGTCGTAGAAAATCAAATCCGGCGGCGACGGCGCGTCCGCCATCGTCCGAGGATAATCACCCCGCACGAGCGACCAACTCAACCCCGCGTGCGTTTTCGATTGCCACGCACCCTCCCCCAGAATCGCCGGCGGTCCGCCATGCCGCAGATACGGAAACGCGTCGTTATGCAAAAGCGCGAGCCGCAGCGAATCGAGATCGTTCTCGAAGCTGATCAAGCGCATTGGTCGTATCGCGCCGGTCACAGCCGCCGCCTCATAACAACGGATCGCCGCCATCGCATTGGCAGCTGCTCCAAGCCCCACATCCCAAATCACCAACGTCTCACTCGATTCGCGCAAGCGCTCTGCCAGGTGCGATTGCTCCACATAGAGCTGGCGCGCTTCCTTCATCGGATCGGTCCGCGAATGCATGATCTCGCCCGAAGCCACGTGGCGAATGCTGGCGAAACCTTCCCAAGCGCGATGGACCTCGTAAGCGCCCAGGCTGGTGCGCCGCTTTCCGATTCGGTTTCGGGAACACGATCGGGTTGTCGAGATCGGACTCGTGCAGGAAGGCGCGTTTCCGTTCGTAGAGCTCAAGAAAACGATCGGCTAGAATCGCCGCTCGCATCTCGCGCATGAGTTGGTGATAGAAATGGATGTTGTGCTTCCCCAGCAACTGCCAGCCCAGCGTCTCCGAGCTTTTCGTCAAGTGATGCAGGTATGCGCGTGAGTAACGCGCACAGGTCGGGCAACCGCATTCCGGATCGAGCGGCTCGTCGGAAAATTTGTAAACGCCGCGCCGCATTTGCAGGAAACCGCGCGAGGTAAACGCCGCGCCGCGCTGCGCCAGTTGCGTCGGCATGATGCAATCGAACATGTCCACCCCGCGATGCACCGCCTCCAGGAGATCGAGCGGCGTGCCCACGCCCATCAGATAGCGCGGCCGGTCCTCCGGCAGCAGCGCAGTCGTAAACTCGCACACGTCCTCCCGTTCACTCTTGCTCTCGCCCACCGCGAGCCCGCCGATCGCGAAACCATCGAACGGCATCTCACAAAGCGCCCCCGCGCTCTCACGTCGCAGCTCCGGGTAGAGCGCGCCCTGCACAATCCCGAACATCGCCTGCGGCGAATCTCCGCGCGCCGCCAGGCTGCGCGCCGCCCAGCGATTCGTGATCTCCAGTGCCGCGCGCGCCGTCGCTTCGTCCGCGGTCGATGCGATGCAATGATCGAGCGCCATCATGATGTCGCTCCCGATCGCCTTCTGCGTCTCGATGCTGATCTCCGGGCTGAGCAGGATCGTCTTCCCGTCGAGATAACTCTGAAACGTCGCGCCCTCCTCGCCCATCGAGCGCGCATGCGGCAGCGAGAAAATCTGGTAGCCGCCCGAGTCGGTCAGGACCGAGCGTTCCCAGCTCATGAACTTGTGAATCCCGCCCAGCTTGCGAAATACCTCCACGCCCGGTCGCAGCAGCAGGTGATAGGTATTCGCGAGCAGAATCTGCGAACCCGCTTCCTCCAGGGTGCGCGTAAGCTGCGCCTTCACGGTCGCCTTTGTCCCCACCGGCATGAAAAGCGGTGTCTGCACTTCGTTGTGCAACGTGCGAAACGTCGCCGCCCGCGCGCGCGAACCGGTGGCCTGCACCTCGAGGCGGAAATCCAAACGTGAAGCAGTCACGCGCAGCTACTAGCGCAACTTCATCAGAAACGCATGCGCCACAGCTCCCGGGCAGCGCAGGCTGACAGCCTGCGCTATCCAGCCTCCTCGATCGCCGCCGGCACTTTGTCTTCCACCGCCGCTGCGAGAAACGGCGCGAAGACCTCCAGCGCCCGTGTGGGAATCGTCGCCATCACCCGCGTAAACTCTCCCTCGTATTCCACCTCTCCCACCGTCCCGTCGCGATGCAGGCGCGCCAGCAAATCGGCCCGCGCGGCAGGCAGCTTGAGCGCGATCGTCATCATCCCACGGGCGACAAACTCCGAAATCCGCTCCACCAATTCCTCCATCCCTTCGCCAGTTTGCACGGAAACGAAAACCGCCTCCGGAAAATGCCGGCGCAACGCCGCCAGCTCCTCCCGCTCGCTCACCTTGTCCACCTTGTTGAACACGACCAGCATCTGCTTCGTATCCGCGCCCAGATCGCCCAGCACGCGCATCGTGGTGTTGTAAAATTCCATCACCTCCGGCTGCGAGGCATCGAGCACGTGAATCAGAAAATCGGAGAGCGCAGCTTCTTCCAGGGTGGCGTTGAAAGGCTTCCACCAGTTGGTGCGGCAGGTTGCGCACGAAACCGACGGTGTCGGTTAACAAGAGCGGCTGTTTGTTCGGCAACGCGATCTTCCGCGTCGTCGTATCGAGCGTGGCGAAGAGTTTGTCTTCGATGAAAACCTCCGCGCCCGTCAGCCGTCGCAGCAGCGAGGATTTTCCCACATTGGTGTAGCCAACGATGGCCGCGTTCGGCACCGGCGCGCGTTTCCGATCCTTCCGCTGCGTCGCGCGCGAGCTGCGCACGACTTCCAATTCGCGTTTCAGGCGATCGATCTGCAAACGAATCTTCCGCTTGTCCTGCTCGAGCTGGCTCTCACCTTCGCCCTTTGCGCCGATCCCGCCGCCCTGCTGGCCGAGGTGACTCCACGCCCGCGTCAGGCGCGGCATCGAGTATTGCATCCGCGCCAGATCCACCTGGATGCGCGCCTCTCGGGTCTGCGCCCGCGCTCCGAAAATATCGAGGATGATCTCGTGCCGATCCGCCACCGTCATGCCGGCCAGCTCTTCCCAATTGCGCTGCTGCGACGGGCTCAGCTCGTTATCAAAGATGAGCACATCGCACTCGTTCTCTTTCGCGAAATCCGACCATCTCCTGCGCCTTGCCCGAGCCGATGAGATAGCGCGCATGATTTTCGCGATGCGAAATCAACTTCTGCTCGATAATCGGAATGCCGAGCGTCTCCACCAGTTCCGCCAATTCCTCGAGCAAACTCTGCGCTTCCGCCTTCTTCGCCGGATCGATATACGCGCCAATCAGGAGCGCCCGCTCCGTCATCTTCTCCTTCTGCTTGATCTCAAACATCCCGCCGGAACATAGCAGGAAAACGATCCCTTCCGCTCGACGTTTCCGGCTCAGGCCGACGAAGCGATTACTCCCAATCCAGTTCTGTTCCGGAATCGTCGAGCTGACCCGCCGCGGCACTTCACGGCGAGATAGATCGCGAGCTCGTAATTCGATAACTCGGGGAGCGTTCGCTTGAGCCCGGCCGGCGCCACGGCCGTCCGCAGGATGGCCTGACGCCAGCGGGTGATGAAGTCGCGGCGCGCCTCCGTTGGATCCGGGCCCCGTGGCCCGTCCCGAGTGCGGTGAGGCGCCAGCGTTTCCGGCGAGTGATTATTATTGCCCCAATTTTGAATCTGGTGCGCTTTGTTCATATGTCTTACTCCCGCATTTGCCGCAAGGCTGCGGCCCGGGCCGCTGGAATGAGGCTTTCCAGCACCCGGCGCAGCTCGGCGAATTGCACGGGCTTGACCAGGTGCGAAGAGAATCCGGCCTCCCGGGTATCGAGCAGATCTTGCGGCATGCCGCAGCCGCTGAGCGCGATGCCCTGGAGGTCGGGAGAGTTGCGTTTGATTTTTGCGAGCAACAACAGGCCGCTGCCATCGGGCAAACCAATGTCCGTGATCAGAAGATCAAAGCGATGCCGGGCGCTGAGGTCGAGGGCTTCCTTTACGCAGGCGGCCGTCTTCACCTCGTAACCACGCGAACCGAGGAGCGTGCAGAGAGCCCGCCGAGCATCCTCATGATCCTCGACCAAAAGCACGCGCATGCCGGCGGCAATCGCCGGACCGGCCGTTTCCGAGAGCCTCGCGGGCGGCGGCTCGCCTAAGCGAAGCGCGCGGTGAACTTCGCACCGCAGCCCAGTCCCTCGCTCGCGGCTTCGAGGGTACCCCCTTGGGCGTCCACCAGGGAGTGCGCGATGGAAAGGCCGAGCCCGAGACCGCCGAACCGCGAATGAATCGTGGCATCACCTTGCTCGAAGGGAGAAAAAATGCGCGAGAGCGCGTCCGCCGGGATGCCGATGCCGGTATCGCCCACTTCCACCACGAGGCGGGCGTCGCCTTCGTTGCGCGTGACGATCGAGACCGTCCCGCCCTGGGCGGTGAATTTCATCGCGTTGCCGAGGAGATTCGAAAGCACCTGTTCGAGCTTGGTCGCGTCGGCGGCGATATGATGTTGCTGCGCGAGCAGGCGGAGCTCGATGCCGATCGCTTTGCTTTCGACACGCTCTCGAGATTTTTCAGGACGAATCCGATGGCCTCATGCGCGTCCAAGTCGGCGAGCGTGAGCTGGACGGGGCCTTTCGCGAGATGGCTCAGGTCGAGCAACTCGTTGATCAAGCGCACCAGGGTTTGCACATTGCGCCGGATGAGTGCGACCGCGGTTTTGCTGAAATGCGGCGGCACTTCGCCCTCGGGGAGTTTGCCGACGACGTCCTGCCCCAGATCGACCACGTCGACCATCGCGGAAATGGCGTTGAGCGGGGTCCGCAGTTCGTGGGAAAGGATGGCAATGACATCGTCCTTCGCCTTCCCCGCGAGTTCGAGCGCCTTCGTCCGGCTATCCGCGGCCGCTTGAAACTCGGAGCGCTGGCTGATGTCGCGGATGTTGCATTGGATGACGCGCTCGGAGCCGACGAAGTAAACGTTACTGACGAATTCCACCGGCACGATCCTGCCGCTTCTGGTCCGCAGAGGGTGATTCTCGTAGCGGATGTATTCCTCCGTCTGGAGTTTGGCGAAGGCGGCCTTGTTCGAAGCGATATCCTGGAACAAGCCAATCTCCCAAAGCTGAAGACCGATGATGCTGTCGAACGGATAATCGAGCAGATCGAGGAGGAATGGGTTCACATCGATGATCTGCCCGCTCTCCCCATCGAGAATCAGGATGCCATCCTGCGCCGTTTCGAAGAGACGCCGGTAGCGCAATTCCGAGACTTCGAGCGCGAGTTCGAGGTGACGCTTCTCTCCCTGCAGCGTGTGCTTTCCGTTTTGACTGGGAGATTCCTTCGAGATCATACCGTCCGCACCCAGTTAGTTCAGGGTTGCTGTCATGGAGACGTTGGCGTTGAGGAGGCGCGCGATCGGGCAATTGGTTTTCGCGGCGATGGCCGCGATCATGAACTCGGCCTGCGAAACCGCGGGCACCTGCGCGTGGACGTCCAATTGCAGGCGCGTCATCGTCCAGCCTGCGGTTAAATTTTCCATCGTGGCCGTGGTCGTGGTTTCGATTTGCTCGGGGGGAAATCCGGAAAGCCCCAGCTCGTTCGCCAGCGCCATTGAGAAACAACCGCCGAGCGAGGCCGCGATCAGCTCATCCGGGTTGGTCCCCACGCCCTCCAGGAAGCGGGTGCGAAACGAATACTGCATGTCGGTCAGCACCTTGCTTTCCGTGCTCATGGTCCCAGTGCCCTCGCGCAAACTGCCCTTCCAGACGACCGACGCTCGTCGCATCGTGGTGGCGGGTTCCGAGGCAGCAGCAGTCGTCATAATTTTCCTTCAGCCGCCCGGAATCGCCGGGGGCGGAAGGTAAATTCCGGCTGACCGGCGGCAGCGACCAATACCTTCTAGCTCTCGCGTCCATAGCCTCTGGCTATGGCGAACCTGCGCTCTTTCTGCTAGGGTAAGAGCTTCGCGGGACTCATCTTACCCCGGCGCATCCAACCAATGGAGCTTCGTCACTTACGATATTTCATTGCCGTGGCCGAAGCACTCAGCTTCACCAAAGGCGCGCAAAAGCTCCACCTCTCCCAGCCCTCGCTCACCCGCCAGATCAAGGATCTCGAAACCGAGATCGGCGTCCGTCTCCTCGATCGCTCGAAAGGGCGCGTCAGCCTCACCGCCGAAGGCGCTTCCTTCCTCGCCGATGCGAAACGCGTGGTCCTTCAAAGCGAAGAGATCGTCGAGTCGGTCCAGCGCTTGAGCCGCGGCTCCCCGCCGCTCAACCTCGGCTACGTGGCCAACCTGTTTTACGATCTGCTTCCGGTTACGTTGGCCGCGTTCCAGCGCGCCTTCCCCACCGTGCCCGTCAACCTTTTCGACATGACCTGCGGCGACCAATTCCGCGCGCTCGAAGAAGGCCGGATCGATCTCGGCTTCGTCGGCCTGCGCGAGCCGATCCAGGAACGCGGGCTCGAATTTTGTTCCATCTCCTCCTACCAAACGATCGCCGCCGTTCCGGCAAAAGGTCCGCTGGCGAAAACCTCCGCGCTGCACCTGGAAGAGCTGCAGCCGACATTTTTCATCGGCATGTCGGAGCAGAGCTATCCCGGTTACCGCCACTGGCTCGAGCAAACCTGTCATCAAGCCGGCTTCAGTCCGCGCGTCCTGCAAGACGTCGAAATCGAGCGCAGCCTTTTCCAATGCGTCGCTGCCGGTCTGGGCGTGGCCCTGCTGCCGGACTCGGCCAGAAAACTCCCGCATCCCGACGTCGTCTTCCGGAAACTCGCGTCCCCGGTCCTGACGGAATCCTGCATCGCGTGGAAAGCCGACAATCCTTCGCCCGCGCTCAAAGCCTACGTCAAAATCGTCAGCGATCGCGGCACGCGCATGCGGTGAGGCGGTGATTTCGCGGGCCGCGTCAGATACCGATGCCGCGGGCGGGTGATTCCTTCTACCAAATTTCCGGTGGCTGAGCACCGCCCTAAATTCCAAAGCTGCTCTGCAGCAACCCGCGCAATCGGGAGGCCAGGCCGCTCCCGGCATCGCGACCGATGCGGATTGGGTTACGGGAGCGGGTCGTTTTCCGTCAGCTTCTCGGCGTTGTTTTCGGGTTCCGACGGAACGCTTTCGGGGCTGATGAATTCCTCCTGCGGCCCGCCAGTCGTGACGGGCGTGACTTTCTTTTCCGGATGCGGCTCGGCGTGTTCGCTCATGTTGAAAGGGAAATCGTCTCCCATTAGGCCGCCGGCTCCCAGTTCCTCACACGCGGCGCCCATGCGGGCCGGGCCCGGCTCACCCGGTCGTCATCTTGAATCCGGGTCCCGAAAAAATGACCGGCATGGTGAAGCGACAGGGCACGATCTTCCCGTTGCGAAATCCAGGAATGAAGATCGCGTCGAGCAGACCGGTCGCGGCCGCGGCGCCAAACTTCATGTTCTTGGGATGCTCGTAGGAAATCTTCGGATTTTTGACGCGCCCGATGGTGTCGATGTCCATCGTGACCGAGGCCACACCGGGATGTCCCGGTGCGGAAGACGGATAGTAGATTCCCTTGTACTTCGTATTCCCAGGGACGAAAGCCAACTGCGGAGCGATGAAGTCGCGGCCCTTGTTGAGATCCTCGTCTTCCTGGTTGAGGTAAACGCGAATGCGCGGCTTGCCATCGACAATGGCGAAAACCACGGTGCCGAAAATCCAGACCGTGGTGTTGGCTCCGTTGTAGATCGCCGGCTCAAACTGCGCCTGCATGATGCGCCGGCTCACCTCTTTACCGAGCAGATCCGAGTTCGGCGTGCCCCGGTAAACCTGGGGCCAATAGCCAAACCCGAGCTTCGTCACCCCGCAGCTAAACATGATCAGCCCATCCTTCTGGCCGCGTTTCATGAGCGACTCGCCGTCGATCATGTTGACCAGCGAGCGCTGGTGATTGCCTAACAAGGCGGGCCGGATTTGCGACCCTGCCTCGACCCGCGCCGGCAGTGCGCAGAGGAGGCAAAAGAAGAGGAAACCGGCCGAGCAACGAAGCGAGAGTGTCATCATGTTATTCGCCTAAGGGTTGGTGATCTGATACCAGACCGGACGGCCCGGCGGCAATCCCAAAGTCCGCCGGAACGTTCTTCGCGCCTTGCGAGCAGGTCGGGCTGACCGTAAGTTGCGCGTCCGCCGGTCGCCCGGCGGTTTCTGTTTATGCTCACCATTCGCGACCTTCGGAAAACCATGGGCGGGCGGACTCTCTTTGAGAACGCCGGCATGACCGTGAACTACGGCGAACGGGTGGCGCTCGTCGGGCCGAATGGCGCGGGGAAGTCCACGCTTTTTCATATCGTCCTCAAGAACGACACGCCGGACGCGGGGACGGTGGAACGCGATGAGTGGACCATGGTCGGTTATTTGCCGCAGGAGAGTGAAGCGGTGGGCGAGGAAACGGTGATGGATGTGGCCACCGGTCGCGCCGGCGAAGTGCCGGCGCTGGAGAAGCAACTGCGCACCTTGGAAAAAGCGGGCACGGTGAGCGGCCCGGAATATCTCGAAGCACATGCCAAACACGAGGCGCTGACCGATCCGCAGGTGGACGCGAAGGCGAAGAAGATTTTGCGCGGGCTGGGCTATCGGGAGTCGGATTTTGCGCGCCCGGCGAAGGAGATGAGCGGCGGCTGGGTGATGCGCGCGCATCTCGCGCGCCTGCTCGTGATGGAGCCGGATCTCTTGTTGCTCGATGAGCCGACGAACCATCTTGATCTCCTCTCGCTCCTCTGGCTGCAGGATTATTTGAAGAACTACTCGGGCGCGCTTCTGCTCATCTCGCACGATCGGCAGTTCATGGATGAAGTGGTCGAAGGTGTTTACGAAATCGCCGAGCAAAAGCTCATCGGATACACCGGCAATTACTCCGAGTTCCTCCGTCAGCGCGAAGCGAACTACGAGCAACAGCTCGCCGCCTATAACAATCAGCAGAAGGAAATCGCGCGGCTGCGCGAGTTCTACGATCGCTTCCGGCAGGTCGCCTCAAAGGCTTCGCAGGCCATGAGCAAGCTCAAGCAGATCGAGCGCATGGAGCTGATCGAGAAACCCACGCCGGCGAAGAAGCCGTTCCGCTTCAACATTCCCCAGCCGCCACGCGGCGGGCAGCGCGCGATTTCGCTCGAGGGAATCCACCAAGCCTACGGCAAACACAAAGTCTATCGCGGCCTCGATCTCACGATCGAACGCGGCGAGCGCACGGTGCTCGTCGGGCCGAATGGCGCGGGCAAATCGACCCTGCTTAAGATTCTCGCCGGAGTGATTCCGTTCCAGAAAGGCGACCGCAATCTCGGGCACAACGCCAAGATCGGTTACTTCTCGCAACATCGCGCCGACACGCTCGACGCCAACAAAACCGTCCTCCAGGAAGTGATGGACGCCGCGCCCACCCTCGCGGAAAACGAAGCGCGCGGCATTCTCGGGTCGTTCCTATTTCGCAAGGACGACATTTACAAGAAGACGGGCATCCTCAGCGGCGGCGAAAAGAGCCGGCTGAACCTGATCAAGTTCCTCGTCGACCCGCCGAACCTGCTTCTGATGGACGAACCGACGACGCACCTCGACATTCACGCGGTCGAGTCGCTCATCCTCGCGCTCGCCGCGTATGAAGGCACGCTCGTCTTCATTTCGCACGACGTGCATTTCATCCGCAAACTCGCCACCAAAGTCCTGCACGTGCACGAAGGCCAGGTCGCGCCTTATCCCGGCGGCTACGATTACTTCCTCGAGAAGAGCGGCGCGCTCGACGACGAACGCGCCGCGCTTACCGCCGGCTAAGCGAGTGGCTGCGATCTTTCCTCTTGTATGCCGACAAAATCATCCGCCAAGAATCGAAAAGCCGTTAAGCCCCCCGTGGTCGTCCGCCGTTCCGGCGTGCATGGCCAGGGCGTTTACGCGACCGCGCCCATCCGCAAAGGCGCGCGCATCATCGAGTACACCGGCAAACACATCCCGTGGAAGAATCGCGATGGATGAACCGCCGCTCGATCCGAAGGATCCGTATCACACCTTTCTCTTCTCGATCGACAATGGCGACGTGATCGACGCCGGCCAGGGCGGGAACGAGGCGCGCTGGATCAATCATTCCTGCGAGCCGAACTGCGAGACGACGAAAAGCAACAACCGCATCTACGTGAAGTCGTTCCGCGCCATTTTCCCCGGCGAAGAATTGTTTTACGATTACCTCATCGTCCCCGCCGAGCGCCGCACGAAGAAACTGGAACGCGAGTTCACCTGTCATTGCGGAAGCGCGAAATGCCGTGGCACCATGCTCGAGCCGGTGAAGAAACGCCGCCGCAAAAAAGCGCGCGGGCCGGTCAAACGCTAACGCTTAGCAAGGAAGAACCTTGCCCAAATCAACCTCACGTCGCCGGCCTCCCGCGCATCCGTTGGTGCACTGGCACGAAGAATTCGTCCGCATCAGCGGCACCGTCACGCGGGTCGTGGTGGAGAAAAGTCCGCGCCCGGAAAAGATCGATCATGTCTGGATCGATCTCCGCGCGGGGGATGCCGGCGTGTTACAGATCGCGCTCAGCACTTTTTCACGCCAGAGCCAGTCCGCCGGGTTCGATCCGCGCGTCTGGCTCGGGGTTTCGACCGCAACGGAAGAAGAGCCAGCACCACCGGGCATCGAGCCGGCCGCGCCGCTTGATTACGCCACTTTCGAGGCCGCGCGCGCGATCAAGTATATCGCTTGCGAACGTCCAGCTCTCGAGAAGCTAATCGTGGAAAAGGCGGAGCGTGCGGTGCATGCCCACGCGTGGGGTGATCTCTATGTGCGCGGCGGAAAAGTCGGCCTGCATCAGGTTCACAGTCGGCGCGCGAGTTTCGCGGTCCCGATCGATCACGTCGGACGCGACGGCGCGCTGCAGTTTTTCTACGGGAAGGATGCTCCGGGCGAGTTGCTCTTTTTCAAGTTCGCCGGGCAACCTTAGCGCCTGGCGACAAGGCGATCGTAGATCGCTTCATAAAGCGGCACGATCGCGTCCGCGGAAAATTTCGTCGCGGCATCGCGTTGGCCAGCGGCCCCGATCGCGGCGGCGAGCTCGGGCTCATCGGCCAGCCGATCGAGTGACGCCGCCATCGCCGCGACGTCTCCGAATTCATGCAGAAAACCGCTCGCGCCATCGCGTACCACTTCGGGAATGCCGCCCACGCGAAACGCCACCACCGGTTTGGCGTGAAAGAGCGTTTCGAGAATGCTCAGGCCAAAGCTCTCGCTCTCCGAGGTGTAAAGCCCGGCATCCGCTGCGGCGAGGTAATCTTCCACCTCGCGCACTCGCTCGCGGACAAGAACGCGGTCGCGCAGTTGCAGGCGGTCGAGGAGCGGCTCGTGTGGCGCGAACGAATCACCCGCGAGAATGAGCAGGCGCATCGCACGCTGACTGCGAGTCGCAGCAAGAGTCGCGAGCAGAAGATCGATTCGTTTCGGTGGCCGCACATTCGAGCTGTGCATGATGAGAAAATCTTCCTCGGTCACGCCCAGCTCACGTCGCAAGGTCGCACGGTCGCGACGCGGCTCCGAGGGGATGAAAAAATTCGGCACCACTTCGACTGCGCCGGTCAGCGCAAAGGTGGCGAGCGTTTCCGCGCGCAGACTTTCCGAGACGGTCGTGACCGCATCAGATTCCAAGAGCGCATGCTCGATCGCTTCGCGATAACTCGGATCCTGTCCGAGCAAAGTCGTGTCGGTGCCGTGCAGGGTGGTGACAATCTTCGGCGTCGCGGCGCAGGTGCGGCGAAGCATTTGGACCGCCAGGTAGGCCGCGGTGGCGTGCGGCACCGCATAGTGCACGTGGAAAATATCGAGCCCGACGTGACGCGCCACGTCCGCCATCTTCACCGCCAGCGGCAGGGTGTAATCGGGATAACGGAAGAGGCTGTATTCGTTCACCACCACTTCGTGGAAGAAGATGCGCGGTTGCGCGAGATCAAGACGGACCGGTTTCGAGGAACTGAAGAAATGGACCTCGTGACCACGCCGCGCCAGCTCGGAGCCGAGCGCGGTCGCGAGAATGCCGCTGCCGCCGATGAGCGGGTAGCACGTGATGCCGATCTTAAGCATGCGGGACACTAGAAAAGACGAACCGAAGGCGGCAGATCGCCCAGCGACTCGACGAGAAAGTCGTCGCCTGGAAAGAGCGCCTGCGCGTACTCCACGCCGGCCTCGAGGCCGAGGAGACGGGCGCGCGCGGTTTGGAGTTCGATGTAGTTGCGCGTGCGCAGTTGGGTTTGGTGGCACTCCATCAATTGCACCCAACGCTCGAAGTGCGCGCCGATATCGATGCGCAGCGCCGGGCGATCACGCGGCGGTTCGGCGGCGGGCGTGACCGCGTAGCCAAACAATGGGTTACGCGATGCGGAGCGAGATCGCGCAAGGCCTCGAGTCCGCCGTAACGCGCGAGACGCGCCGCGTTTTCGCACAGCTGGCCCACAGCGATGTGATCGGGATGCTGATTCGGCGTGCGCGTCGGGGCGAGCAGAATGGTCGGCTGCAACGTGCGAATGCGACGCGCCAGGATGAGTGCGTTTGCACTCGACGCTTCGAGACCGCAATCGCCACCCATCTCGAGGAACTCGATCGACGCGCCGAGCAATTTCGCCGCCGCGCGCGCTTCCGCTTCGCGCTCTGCAGGCGTGCCGTTGCTGGCCGCTTCGCCGCGGGAACAAAGGCAGAGCAGGATCTCGCTGCCGCGCGCAGCCTCAGCGAGCAGGACGCCGCCGCAACCGAACTCGATGTCGTCCGGGTGCGCACCGACGGCGAGGACGCGGGGAGGCGGAGCGGCAGCGGGGTTCGTCTCCATGCGCCGGGATTATCGCGCGTAGAATTCGCTTGTCTATATTCTAATACAGGTATATAGAATCGGCATGAAACTATCGGAACTGAAGGCGGTGCTGCGCGCGCACCCGGAAGCGCACCCGCGTTTTGTCCTGCCGGATGGCGGTGAAATCCCAGCCCACTTCCACATCACGGAAGTCGGGCACGTGGCGAAGCGTTTCATCGATTGCGGCGGGAAGCTGCACGACACGAGCGAGACCTGTCTCCTGCAAACGCACGTCGGGCAGCGATGTCGAGCATCGCCTGCGATGCGGCATCGTTTCGCGCAGATTCTCGAGCTCGGCGGCAAGGTGTTGCCGTCGGATGATGTCGAGGTGGAGGTGGAATATGATGGCGGCGTGATGACGCAGCATCCGATCGCGGGTGCGCATTTCACCGGCACGCATCTCGAACTCCAGCTCGGGAAAAAACACACCGCCTGTCTCGCGCGGGAACGCGCGCCGGAGTCGAGCTGCGGGTGTTGCTGAGATGGAGTTGGTCGAGATTCATCAGTGCCTGGCGGACCCGACGCGATTGCGGATCGTGCATTTGCTCGCGCAGACGCCGCTCTGCGTTTGTCATTTCCAGGAAATTCTCGACGAACCGCAGGTGAAGATTTCCAAGCATCTCGCCTATCTGCGCGCGCGCGGCATGGTGGAAACGGCGCGGGAAAAGAACTGGGTGATTTATTCGCTGCCGGCCAAACCGAGCGTCGCGCTCGGCGGCGCAGTTGGAATGTCTGCGCACGAGTGTGCGCGCCGATCCGCTCTTTAAACGCGACCTGAAAGCGCTCGCGCAGGTGCAGGCGCGGCGGGACGATCCGAGCGTGGCGGCGGCCTGCTGCTGAGCGCGGGACTAATGAATCTCCGGCTCGCGCGCGCGCCGTCGTTCGAGGCGGCGACGATGTTTGCGCTCGTGGCGTTTCTTCATTCGCTCGAGTTTCTCGATCTGCGCCGGCGTCAGATGCAGCGGCCAGTTCGCGCTGCGCTTGCTCCATGGTCTCCGAAACGCGTTGCCCGGTTTCCGCGCGGATGACCTGGAGCCGCTCCGAGGTCTGGCGCAGAATGGGATCGACCACCTGCGCTTGTTCGGGCGTGAGTTCGAGCTTGCGCTTCAGGCGTTCCTGCATCCGTTCGCCCATCATGCGGCCGTGGCGTTCGCCAAAGGTGCGGTGGGCCTGCCAGGCGCCCGGCGAAATAGCCGGTGGCGCCGCCCGCCAGAAAAACGAGCACGAGACCGAGCACGATCCGCCATTGCAAGGCGCGCATCATTGGAAAAAATCGGCGTCGATCGCCGTGTCGGCCATCGCGTAAACATTGCTTAAGGGCTCGGCCAGATCATCGTTCTCGCTCATCTGCCAGTAGGCGGCGCTGCTGGAAAATGCGATCACGACCACGGCGGCGAGCGCGACCCGCCGGAGCAATCGCTTGGAGTTGCCGTTCTCCTGCCAGATCGCGCCGCGCTTCTTCTTTCGCCAGCGCAACCACCCGGGTGTCGAAACCGTAGGGCATCTCCGGCGCCGGGATCTGCCGCCCGCGCCGCGCGTTCGAAGCAATCGTTCCAAATTGGGATCAACATGGGACTCCTTTGCAGTTAACCGCGCCAACTGTTGCTTCAACTTCTGCCGCGCCCGAAAAGCGCGCACTTTCACGAGTGGTTTGCTCCAGCCGGTGAGGCGGGCGATTTCCTCGATCGACTTTTGTTGCAGGTGGAGCAGGTCAATCACGAGACGTTCCGCGGGCTTGAGCGCGGTGAGGAGATGCGAGACGAGATCGCGCGCGGCGAGTTGCTCATCGGCACCCGTTTCTTCGGTGGTGGCGGCGAGATTGTCGATCACGGCCGATTGTTCCTCGCTGAGATCGGCGCGGCGCAATTCCGGCCGGGCTTTCTCGGCCGCGATGGCGTTGAGGCAGGTGTTGATGGCAATGCGCGAGAGCCAATGCTCGAGCGGGACCGCGCCCGAGTATTGCGGCAGGTTTTGGAACATCTTGATGAAAATCATCTGGCAAAGGTCTTCTTCAGCGGCACGCACTGGACGATGGGAACGAACCAATTTGGCCACGAAAGGATAGAGATGCCGCACCAATGCGCGCGCCGCCTCGTCGTCCTCCCGCAAAGCCGCCGCCACCAGCGCGGACACATCGGGATCGTCAGCCATTGTCTCGAGCATGTTTCCACACTGTTGAGTATGACAGCGCCGAGACGCGACGGGGTTACAGAAAAATGTCCGAGGGCTCGGAAATGACGAAATCCGAAAACCGAAGCCCGAAACAAATCCGAAACTCGAATGACGAAATAGCGGGGCGGACGGCAGACCGGGCCTCCTTTTGGATTTAAGGCTTCGTCATTGTTTCGGATTTCGGTTTTCGGATTTCGCCATTTTCTTGTAACCGACCCCGCTCCCCACCGGTCATCCTCCATATGCATCGTAAACTACTCACACTGACAATCGCCGGCGCGCTTGCGCTCGGTGGCGCCGCCGCCCTTCAGGCCCGGCCGCACGAAGATGGTGGCCACGGTCGCCACATGCGCGGACACAAGATGGGATTCAAGATGGAACGCCTGACCAAGGATCTCGACCTGACGCCGCAACAGCAGGCGCAAGTCGATCCGATCGTCGAGCAGGTGAAACCGCAGATCAAAGCCATCCACGAGGACGCGATGAAGAAGTCGCAGGCGGTGATGGAAGAGAGCATGGCGAAGATCCGCCCGCTTCTCACCCCCGAGCAGGTGGCCAAGCTCGACAAGATGAAAGCCGCGCATGAAAAAATGCGCGACGCGCGCAAGGAAATGCGCGACGCGCGGCAGCAGTAAACGTCAAAGAATTTGGGGAGACGGCGGTAGCTGGGGGGCTGCCGCCGTCATTTTCTTTAAGAACGGGGCCACCTGGCGACGTTTCCTGCTCGCCAAGCGACTCCCCCTCTGATACCTCCCGGAGTTCGGGCAGAGAAGTCGGATCGCCGCGGGAGTTTTTTTGATCATACCCACCGAACCCATTGGCAGTATCCCCCGGCCCCGCGCATTAATCGACGCGGTACGCGACGGCAATATCGATGACCCGGCGGTCAACGAACTGTTCGACGAAGCCATCCGGGACACGATCGCGCGCTTCGAGGCGACCGGTTCTCCGGTCATCACCGATGGCGAACAGCGAAAGTATCACAACTTCTGGACCTACTCCGTCCACGGGCTGCCGAACTTTACCCCGGACGGATTCAAGATTCCTTTCGCCGCCGGCCACGTTCGCCGGATGCCGCGCCTGACGAAGGGTCCATTTCGCTACCGCCTTTATGCGGATCGCTATCTCGACATCGCGTTGCGTTACGCGACGCGGCCCTTGAAACAGGCGGTGATTTCGCTTTCGGCTTTGAGCCTGGTTTATCCCGCGGAAGGCATCCCGGATTATCCGCGCGAAGTTTTCATCGAGGATCTCCTGCACGAACACGAAACCGAGATTCGCCGTTGCCTGGCGAAGGGGGCGCACGCGGTGCAGATCGATTTCACGGAAGGACGGCTCGCGATCAAGATCGACCCCTCGGGCGGTCTTCTGAACAGTTTCATCGACTTGAACAATCTCGCGCTGGCACGTTTCAACGCAGAGGACCGGCGCCGCATCGGCGTGCATACCTGCCCGGGCGGCGACCGGGATTCGACCCACAGCGCGGATATCGATTACGCGGAGTTGTTGCCCAGTCTGTTCCAATTGCAGGTCGGCAATTTTTACATCGCCTTCGCCGGGGAACCCGACCAAGAGCGCGTTCTGCGCATCATTCGCCAGCACGTGAAGCCGGACCAGCGTGTTTTCCTCGGGGTGGTGGCGCCGATCAATCCGCGGATTGAAACCGCGGAAGAGATTCGCGATCGCATCCTGGCGGCGACGAAATTCCTCCCGGTGGAACAACTGGGCACGACCGACGATTGCGGCTTTTCGCCTTTCAGTGACGACACTTCCACCAGTCGGGACACCGCTTTTGCCAAGATCGAGGCGCGCGTCCGCGGCACCGCGCTCGCGGCAGCCGAAATCGCCGGTCGCTAATGGACGGAAACGAGGAGGAAGAGAGACAGCTGCGTTCCGCGGCCTTGCAGACTGCGAACAGCATTCTTCTGCTGCGGCACCGGGCCGAGCGCGAGTTGCGCGAGACGAGGGATTCACTCCAACTGCGAACGGACGAACTCGACCGTTCGCTCGCCGTGATGCGGGCCACGCTCGAATCCACCACCGACGCCATCCTGGTCACGGACCGGGTGGGTGAGATCACCGGATACAACCGCAAGTTTTGTGAAATGTGGAATCTGCCGCCGGAAATCATGGAGCCGCGCCAGCATGGCGCGGTGCTGGAACGCAACCGCGATCGATTCCCTGATCCGGAAGAATTCCTGCGCCGGGTGAACGAGATCTACGCCGTTTCACCGGAAGCGAGCGACGATGTCCTGGAGCTAAGCGACGGCCGCGTGATCGAGCGCTTCTCGCGCATCCAGGTTTTGAACGGAGAAAACGCGGGGCGCGTCTGGAGTTTTCGCGATATCACGGAACAGCGCCGGGTCGAAACGGAACGGGAACGCCTCCTCGTGAGCGAGCGGGAGGCACGCGAGCGCGCGGAACGTGAGACGCGCATGAAGGACGAATTTTTTGCCACGCTTTCGCACGAACTGCGCACTCCGTTGAACGCCATCCTGGGCTGGACCCACATCCTGCGCGAGATCGAGGTCTCGGGCGAAATCGCGGAAGCGATCGAGGTCATCGACCGCAACGCCCACGCCCAGGCCGCGATCATTGAGGACCTGCTCGATATGAGCCGCATCATCTCGGGCAAGGTGCGGCTCGAGATCACGTCGGTCGATCTCGCGGAACTCGTTAGGGCCGCGGTGGAATCAGTCGAACCCCTGGCGGCGCAGCGGGAAATCCAGCTGGAGACCAAAATCGATGCGCGCGCCGGCACCATCTCGGGTGATCCGACGCGCCTTCAGCAGGTGCTATGGAACCTGCTCACCAACGCGCTGAAATTCACGCCCGCGCACGGTCGGGTCGAGGTCATTCTCGCCCGCGTCACTTCGCACATTGAGATCAGTATTACCGATACGGGCGAAGGCATTACACCGGATTTTTTGCCACACGTCTTCGATCGTTTTCGCCAGGCCGATGCCTCCAGCACACGGCGGCATCGCGGGCTCGGGCTCGGCCTCGCCATCGTCAAGAACCTGGTCGAAATCCACGGAGGCGAAGTGCGCGCGGCAAGCGCGGGGCCGAATCACGGCGCGACCTTCACCGTCGCACTCCCGCTCCTGGCCACGGTGAGCGAGGAAACCTTACCGGGACCGGCGACACCGGCGACGCCTCTGGCCCGGGCCGACCTGGCCGGTATCTCCGTGCTGGTGGTGGACGACGAAGAGGATGCGCGTCAGCTCTTGCAACGCGTCTTGCGCGATGCCGGCGCGGCCGTGATGACGGCCCCTTCGGCGGCGCACGCGCTCACTTGTCTGGAAACGACACCACCGGACATTCTCGTGAGCGACATCGGGCTCCCGGAGGAAGACGGGTGTTCGCTTATCCAACGCTTGCGGGCCATGAAAACGCGACCCGTGGCCAAAATCCCGGCGATCGCGCTGACGGCATTCGCGCGCGCGGAAGATCGCGGACGCGCCCTCGCAAGCGGGTTCGATGTTCACCTGACCAAACCGGTGCACCCGTCCGAACTGGCGCGCACCGTGGCGCGGCTTGCGGGCCGCGAGACCGATTAGGACGCGGCGCTTCTGGCCTTGGCCGAGGTTTCCATCCGGCCGCAGATTTCCTCCAGTTCGAGGTGCAGCTTGGCCTGGCGATCGTTTAGCAACTGGAGGCGTAACTGCCAGCGATGCAGCTGAATGTTGAGCTGGTTGATGTAGCTGGTGATCTCGGTGCGCTGGGCCTCGTTCTCTTTCAGCTGATGTTGCAGTTCCGAGATGCGAAGGGCGCCGACCGCGGCCGTTTCCACGCTCGCCGACGGGACGGTCGTCGCTTTTCCGCAATGCTGGCACTTCAAAACGGCTCCGGCGGCGGCGGCATCGACCACAAACGAGGTCATGCAATGGACGCAGGCAAAAACAATGTCGCGCCCACCCGGGGAGGGGGTCGTGGGCATAGTACGGCGTTGTTCCATTCGGAAGGATGAAAGCAGGAGACATACCGCGTCGCCGTGGCCTGGTGCGACTCAATAATATTGTGAGCGCGAACAGCCTTCGCTAGTATCAGGCATGTTCAGCCTCACCATGCTCGGCAGCGGGAGCGCGGGGAACGCGGCCCTGCTCTCAACCGGGCATTGCCGCCTCCTGATCGATGGCGGCCTGAGCGCGCGCCAGCTTGTTCTCCGGCTCGCGCTCTGCGGCGTGACGCCGGAACAGTTGGATGGTGTCCTTCTCACGCACGAACACGGGGATCACGTCTGCGGGCTCGAGGTCCTCTGCCGAAAATTTCGGGTGCCGATTTATTGCAATGCCCTCACCGCGGAAGCGATCCGGGCCGGGACTCTGGGCGAACACCGAAACTGGCGGCTCTTCCGCACGGGCGCGGAGTTTTCCATTTGCGACATCACGGTGCAGACCTTCCCGGTGCCCCACGATGCGGTCGAGCCCGTCGGTTACGCTTTCCACCACGGCAAGGCGGGTCTCGGTTTCATCACTGATCTCGGTTACGCGACGAAGATGCTGGTGGAACGTCTGCGCGAGGTGCACACGCTCGTGATCGAAACCAATCACGACGAGAGATTATTGCAGGCCTGCCCGCATCGACCGTGGCCGGTGAAGCAACGCATCATGTCACGGCACGGGCATCTCTCGAACACCGCGGCCGCCACCGTGATCGAGCAATTGCTCCCGGGAAAAATCGAGCGCGTCGTGCTTGGCCACCTGAGCCGCGATTGCAACACGCCGGAGCTGGCGCGCGACACGGTGCGCTCGCTCCTCGAAAAAGTCGGGCGCGCGGAAGTGGAGGTTTTTTGCGCGGAACAACGCGAGATCAGTCAACGGTTTCAGATCGGCGAAACCAACGGCGGCGCCTTTCAGCCGACGTTCGATCAACTCTTCTTCGAGGCCGGTGCCATCCGAGCCGCATGAAGATTCGCGACGCCACCGAAGACGATCTCGCGGATATCGTCGAGATCTTCAACGTCGCCGTCGCAACTCGTAAATCGACCGCCGTGCTCGAGCCTGTTACGATCGTGGAACGGCGGCCATGGTTGCTCGAGCACACACCCAATCATCACCCGCTCTGGGTGGCGGAGATCGAGAAACGCGTGGCGGGCTGGCTCAGCTTTCATCCCTTCATGCCGCGCTGCGCTTATCGCGGAACGGCGGAGATTAGCGTTTATGTGCACGACGATTTTCATCGGCACGGGATCGCGCGGAAGTTACTCGAACAAGCGGTGGAGCGTGCGCCTGATTTGGAGATCACATCGCTCATCGGGCTCATCCTTGGCCATAACAAGGCCAGCCTGAAACTGTTCGACAGCCTTGGCTTCAAGCGCTGGGGCAAGCTCCCACGCGTCACCCGCCTCGAAGGCGTGGAGCGCGACATCGTCATCGTCGGCCGTCATTGCCAGCCGCGCGGAGGCGCGGCCTAACGACCGCGTTTATTCTTCGTCGCCGATGACGAGGTGGATGACACCGTTCGGCGCCGAAACAAAGAAACCGTCGAAGTCCTCGCGCAGGAGCTCCACTTCATCGCGCCGCGGGACGCCGTTCACTTTCAAGTAGGCGGCCGCGGCTTCGGTATCGTTCGTTTCCAACTCCAGCCACACATCCGGCTGACTCAAGTTCGGGACCCGGTCGATCCAGAGCCGATTCGGCCCGAACTGGAAAATGCAGCCGTCTTTTTCCTCCTCGATCAAGGGCAATCCGAGCGTGTCGCGATAAAACGCGATCGTCTGCTCGTAGGTGTGGGTGGGGCACTTGATCGCGATGTTCGCACCGCCGGAAAATTGCGGACCGTTAACGTTGGCGACCATGAGCGTGGGGAAAAATCGAACCGACGAAGCCCGTTGCTAACCGCCGGAGGAACCGCTCCCGCCCGGCTCCGTCATCGCGATCGGATCAAGCGCCGCGTTCAATTCCGCCTCCGGGAGCACATTTTTCTCGCGGCAAAGTTCGCGCACGGTTTTGCCGGTCTTGGCGCTTTCTTTCGCTATCTCAGCCGCGCGATCGTAGCCAATGATTGGGGCCAGGCTGGTCACCATCGCCATCGAAAGCTCCACCAATTCCTGACAACGTTCCTTGTTCGCCACGATCCCGAGAACGCATTTCTCGGCGAAGATTCCGGTCACGTTCGCGAGCAGGCGGATGCTCTCGAGAAGATTGTGCGCCATCACCGGCATCATGACGTTGAGCTCCAGATTGCCGTTTGCGCCGGCCCAGGTCACGGCGGCGTCGTTGCCGATCACTTGCGAGCAAACCATCATGACTGCTTCGCACATCACCGGGTTCACTTTGCCGGGCATGATTGAGCTGCCGGGTTGAGTGGCAGGTAGTTGAATTTCGCCGATCCCGCAGCGCGGACCGCTGCTGAGCCAGCGGATGTCGTTCGCGATCTTAAACAGGCTGACCGCGATCGTCTTGAGTTGGCCGCTCGCTTCCACCGCGGCGTCCTTCCCGCCCTGCGCTTCGAAGTGATCCTTCGCTTCGCGAAACTCGATCCCGGTGCGCTGCTGCAAATGCCGCATCACTTTCGCGGGAAATTCCACCGGGCGATTCAATCCCGTTCCCACCGCCGTGCCGCCCAGCGCGAGTTCCCGCAAGACCTCGATCGCCTTTTGCGCGCGGTCCTGCGCGTAGGCGACCTGTTGCGCGTATCCGGCGAACCCTTGCCCAAGCCGCACCGGAGTCGCATCCATCAAATGCGTGCGACCGATCTTGATAATGTCCCAAAATTCCTTCGCCTTCGCATCGAGCGCCTTTTGCAAGGCGGCGAGCGCAGGCAGGAGGTTGTTCCGTAGCTCTTCCGCGGCGCTGATGTACATTGCGGAGGGGATGACGTCGTTACTCGACTGCCCCATGTTGACGTGATCGTTCGGGTGGACGCGGTTTTTCGGATCGTCCTTCTCCCCGGCGAGCTGACGCGAACGCAACGCGATGACTTCGTTCGCGTTCATGTTCGTGCTCGTGCCCGAACCGGTCTGGAAAATGTCGAGCGGGAAATGCTCGTCCAGCTTGCCGTCGATCACTTCCTCGGCCGCTTGCACGATCAGGGCGGAGCGATGCGCGTCGAGCAACCCGAGATCGTGATTCGCCTGCGCGGCGGCCCATTTTAGGAGACCGAGAGCGCGAATAAACGGACGCGAAAATCGATAGCCGCTCACCGGGAAATTCAGCACCCCCCGTTGCGTCGAGGCCCCGTAAAGGGCGGACTCCGGGACGGACATTTCGCCCATCGAGTCCTTCTCGGTGCGACAAGCGCCCGAACTCATGCGGGCTGATTCACGGGCACCCGCGCCGCCGGCACCGCGGGATGGCTGTGGCCGTTCCGCGTGTTCGCCTTGTGGAAAACTGTGATGAACATCGGCGGAATGTTCTGCAGAAAATATTCGGATTCGGCGCGCTCGAAATGCGTGGCGTGCTGCCGCAGCTCGTTCGTCACCTGGTAAATGATGAACGCGCCACCGGGCGCGACCGCGTCGTAGGTCGCCTGCAGGAGCGCGCGTTTTTTCTCGAGGTCGAGAATGCTAAAAGGGATCCCGGAGACGATGTAATCGCAATAAGGGATGCCGCGACGCTGCAGCTCCAGCGGAAGCTGGGCGGCGTTGCCGTGGATGACGTGGACGCGCGGGTCGTTGGCAAACTGCCGTTCCAGATCGCGCGAGAAATCCTGGTCCAGCTCGAACAACAATAATTGCGAACCCGGCGGCATCCGGCGCGCAATCTCGCGGGAGTGCACCCCTTCCCCCGGGCCATATTCCGCGATAATGCGCGGCTGGCTAAAGTCCATCTTGCTCGAGACGCGTTCCACCATTGCCTTGGAACTCGGAATGATGGAGGCCACCTGAAAGGGGCGCTGGAGGAAACGCTTAAAGAACAAGACGCTCATGAAGGGGGGAATAGTCAACCGCCGCCCTCGCCTTGTCCAGCGGTGATGTAGAGCAAGCGAGCTCCACAGTCGGGGGAAGCCGACCTTGCTCGTGGAGTCCTCAAGCCGAAACCTGGGGCTTCCGGAGCTGATTTGAATGACATTTCATAAGAATGATTGACATCGACCATAAAACTTATAATGCTGATGACTCGCGAAAAACCTTGCATCTCTGACGCTAAACTGGCGAATTCCTCCCCCATGCACAATCTCTTGACGGTCAAGGAAACGGCAAAGTACCTCCGTATTCCGCTCCCCACCGTTTATTATCTGGTGCAACGCGGCCAATTGCCCGCCATCCAAATCGGCGGCCGCTGGCGCATCAAAAAATCGGCCCTCGATAAAGACATCCTGAAAGAGGACAAGTCCGGACAACCCACTGTCCTGGTGGTGGATGACGATGAGAGCCTGCAAAATCTCTTCAAGCTTTTCCTCAAAAAAATCGGCTTCAGCCGCGTTGTCGTCGGGACCGTGAAAGACGCGCTCGCCGCGCTCGGCAAGCAACGTTTCGACCTCCTCTTCCTTGATCTGAAACTGCCGGATGGCCCCGCGGACGACGTTTACCTCGCGGCCAAGGAAGTCGACCCCGACTTGCCAATTGTCATTATTACCGGCTACCCCGATAGCGAAATGCTCGACCGCATCCTGGAGAAAGGCCCGGTCACCGTTCTAAAGAAGCCGCTCGAAATCCAGCAACTCCAGCAGACCGTTCGCATTCTCGGGCACAAAGACGCCGCCAAGCTGGCCGCGTAAGTCCTAACCGACCTCCACCTCGATCGGCAGCAGGTGGTTCACCATGTAACTGCCGTAATCGGCTACGCGATCGTCCGGTTGTGAGCGCCCCTTCTTATCGGTGGCGCGCGCCATGAGCGCGCAACGCCTTGGCTCGGCTGGCGTTGCCCAATCGAACTCCCAGAAACGCCAGGCGTTTTGTTCCGCCTGCTCGCCTAGCTTCGCCTCCGCCCACGTCGCTCCGCCGTCGCTGCTGAATTCAACCTTTGCGATCTCGCTCTCACCAGTCCAGGCCGCGCCACGCACGCGATACGTCTTCCCCGCCGGCACTTTTTCGTTCTTCACTGGCCGCGCGATCTGCGCTTTCACCGCCATCTCGCTTAATGGCACCAGTGTGGGCAACCCATCCCGCCGCGTCCAATACGCGTAATCGATCGACTGGTAGTAACCGTGAAATGGCGTCGCGCTGAGCGTGATGCGTTCCAGCCATTTCACCGACGCCATCCCGAACCAGCCCGGCACGACTGCGCGCAGCGGAAAGCCGTGGCCCGGTGTAAGCGGTTCCCCATTCAACTCGAGCGCGAGCAGCACATCCTTGCGCGCCTTTTCCAGCGGCAAACTGCGGGAGTAATGAATCTCACCCGCCGGCCGCGGCGGTTCCTTGATCTCGCCCTTGTCCGCGCCTTCCATGATCACTTCCACGCGCGTCGCCCCGCACACCGGCCTTCTCCAGAACATCGCGCAAAAGCACGCCGCTCCACTTCGCATTCCCCACCGCGCCGAGATCCCACTCCACGCCCTTCACCTTCGGCAGGAGAAACGAGCGCCCGTTCCCCGCGCATTCCATCGTCGCCATGATCGTGTGCTGCGGCAGCGCGGCGCAGATCGTCGAGCTGCAATTCCACGGCCTGCTCGACCGCGCCGTCCACTTTCAAGCGCCACGCCTGCGCATCGATCTCCGGAATGGGAAAATGGCAGCGGACATAAAACCTTTCTGCCGGCGTGACAAAATCCTCCAGGCTGGAGAATGGCATCTCTAGATTGACCGGTTCCTCGCTGCGTGTGATCAGGCGGCTTTCCTTTTCGGTTTCCAAAGCGTTCATGGTTTCAGTGTCCTTCGCGGTTATTTCTGTGGGAATCGTCTCCGGCCTTCACTTTAGCCGGACGCTTGGATTCTTCACGCCCGCATCACGCCTGCGCCGCTGGTCTCGGCTCAACGTGCCTGACTTTCCCCTGTCGCTTGCCAAGCCAGCGTCAGGGCGCATACTTGCTCTCCTTCCCGCGCGGTTAGCTCAGTGGTAGAGCACCTCCCTGACACGGAGGGGGTCAGAGGTTCGAAACCTCTACCGCGCACCATCTTGACCTCATTCACCCGCGCCGGCAGGCCTTTTCCGCGGCGGCGAAGCGTTGTTCGATCGCCGCGCGGTCCGAGGCGTTGGCCGCTTGCGCGATACCGTCGTCGCGAATCGCCCGGGCATGCTGCCCGAGAATGGCGCGATATTCCGGCGACCGCACCTCGTTCGCCACCCGTTCCAGCACGTCGAGGAGCCGGATGGTCACGGCCACACTTGCGCAACCGAACTGGCGAATTTGATTCAAACACGCCGCCGCGATCCCGGCGTAATCGGTCGCATCCACAATCACGCGGAGCTGGCCGCCTTCGTCCCGCCGAAAACGCGGCGGGAACTTCCGCCCCGCTACCTGAATCAACGCCACCCCCAGCCACTCCACGCAGGTGATCGCGGTAAACGGGTCGTTAATGCCCGGCGACATTGCGCGCACCGCCACCTCCACCAACTGATCGATGGAATACTCCAGATCCTGCCTCGGCGTTCGATGCCGTCCCAGCACCAGGGTGCTCCGTAACTCCGTACTCACCTGCACGCCCGCCTTCGTCTTCGGCCAAATTTCCGCGAGGAGCGATCCCTCCGCGATGAAATCCCCCGGCCGCCGATGCAGCCGCACGCAGAGATTCTTTTCGATCGCCAATTGCAACACACGCTCGCCGTCCACCGCCTGGATAAATCCACTTCGCTCCGCGTCGATCTCATGCGCTTCTGCCTCGGGCATTTCCGGCGGCTCCAGCTCTTCCTCGTCCCCGTCGTCGCCTAACGATTCCGGAAACAAGTGTTCAATGCTCTCCTGCAAATCCGCCGCCACCCGCCCAATCAAATTTTCCGCCAGGATAGAACTAGAAACGTGATGGATGAAGAAAATGAGAAACCCCACGCTGCCGACCGCGAAGAGGAGGCCGCACGTGACGGACAGGAAGGGCACAAACGTGGACGCATCCGTCCCGCGAATCGTGCGCAAGACGAGGAGACAGTAGAGAAACGTCGCGACGAACACTCCGAGCACGACCTGCGTCGCACGATCGGCCATGAAGTTGCGCAACAGGCGCGGACCAAACTGAGACGATGCCAGTGTCAGCGACACGATCGTGATCGAAAAGACCACGCCCGCCACGGTGATCGTCGACCCCGCAATCGTGGCCAGGACGTTCCGTGCGCCTTCGGGCCCGCCCGCCCAGATCCAGCCCGTGGCGCGAACCCACTTCGCTTTCAGAACCGTGTCGAGATGCACGGTCAGGAACGACAAGGCCACCGCTGCGACCGAAAGGAGCGTCGGCACAAACCAATAACTCGTTTGCAGCCGTTCCCACTGCGAGCTGAGAAAAATCTTCATCGCTGAGTTTGCCTTACGCGGACTGCCACCGAAACGCAATCAACTCGGCGGCGTTGACGAACGAGGTCCGGCTCGTAAGCGTGCAGAGGCATCCCATGATTTCCATCATCATTCCGACAAGGAACGAGGCCGAAAATCTCCCGGCCACGCTGGCGGCGATCTCCGCGACGCAGGATGAGAGCGTTTACGAAATCGTGGTGGTGGATGCCGGCAGTAATGATCGCACCACCGAGGTCGCGCGAGCGTTCGGCGCACGCGTCGTCGAGAGCGCGGTCCGCCAGCGTGCCGCCCAGATGAATCTGGGCGCGCGGCACGCGCACGGCGATATCCTTCTCTTTTTGCACGGCGACACCATTCTGCCCGCAGGTGCACTCGCGCGGATCGAGCACGCGCTCGCTTATGCGGACGTCGTTGGCGGCGCCTTCGCGCGCCGTTATGCTTCCTCCTCCCGGCTGCTGCGCGTAACCTGCGCGCTTGCCTACTGGCGCGGACACTGGAGCGGGTGGTACCTGGGCGATCAGGCGATGTTCGCGCGCGCGGAAGTGTTTCGGCGCCTCGGCCGTTTTCGAGACCTTGCCTTATTCGAGGACCTCGATTTCGCGCGCCGTCTGCGCGACGCCGGAGACACCGTGATCCTACGGCCCGCCGTCATGTCCGCCGCACGCCGTTTCGAAGCGCGCGGGCCGTGGCGCACGACGTGGAGTGATTTCGTTTTGACCTGTCGTTATCTCCGCGCGGAAGCACGCGACAAACGCACTCGCCCGCTGCCCGCGTCCGCCTACGGCAAAACCTAACCTCACCGCGAGCATCTGCGGCTTGCCAATGGCACATGCGATGCTCATGATGCGTTCTCGATGATAAGGGCGAATTGTCGGGAGCGGTTCACCGCCTCGGATTTCGATTTCGTCGTGCGCACGCTCGCGCGTTCGCAGAGCGATTCCGTTTCTCTGGTGGATTTGCTGAGCGACCAGGAGACGCGCGATGCGGTGCTCGATAGCCCGCGGCTGGTTGATTCCATCCTCTCACATGCCGGACAGCTTGCGATCTCGTCGCAGTTTTACTTCTACGTTCTGGCGCGGCACGTTTTGCAGCAGGCCGGGATTAAGGATCGCAAGCTGTGTGATTACGTCGCGTCATTGCTCGAAACCTTTTCGCGCATCAGCGGGATGCAGGCGCCACATCTGGCAGATGCGCGCGGCCGGCAATACATCTCGGATATGTTGATCGCGCTCACGCGCGCGACGCCCGAGCAGGCTTTTTTCCTGCGCGCGCACGTCGGCAATTATTCGCTCTTCATCAGCGGCATCTTTCACGAGAACACGCAGCGGCGCAGCCTGCGTGGCGCGCCGGACTTGAAGTTTTACGAGCAGGTCGGACGCTCGAATTATCAGTTGGTGGCTTCGCACGCGACGGCGCGGCGTTGCGAGTTGAGCGACGTGTATGAGGGACTTGCGGAACGTTTCCACGACGTGCGCCTCGCGCTCAATCAGCTTTCGGATCAACTCATCAACCTCGACGAGAGTTTCGTTCCCAAGATCCTGCCATGAACGAAACGCTCTTCAGTCAGATCCAGCGCCTCTTCGAACGCACCTACGCGCAGGTCGGGATCAATCTTGAAGACTGCCTGATCGATCAGCGACGCTGCACGCAGTTGAGCAAGGCCGCCGGTGCTTCCGCGCGGGAACTGAGTGAACTCGCGCGCACTTTTCTCCGGCGCGCCGATGATCAACTTTTCGTCGGCATTTATTATTCGCGCTGGCTGATCGACCAACTCGAACGACACGATCCGCGCGGCGGTTTGAACAACGCCAACATCCGGTCGCTCATCGCATTTGTGGAGGAGATCAACCACGCCTTGCATGCCGCGCTTCAGTTCCAGCAAGGCCGGCGTGAAATCCACGCGGAGGATTATGCACGGAACCTCGAACTCCAGGCGCAGGTGGACACGTATCTGGTGTTGCTGATGTTCGTCGCCTTCTTTCGCAAGACGCAAAAGGTTTCGCGCGCCGATCGCCGCTGGCTTCGTTTCCATTTGTTCGCCTCGCAGAATCCGGGCGCGTTTCATGATGCCAATCTACGCGGCCGTTATCTCGAGACGACGGAGCTGGCCGCGAGCTACACCAGATTTCTCGACACCCTCAACGGCATGCGTCGGTTGGATGAAATCCGCGCCTTCCGTTCGCTCGATTACGGCGGGAAAAAACAGCGCGTCCTCGCGCTGATGAACCGCGCCCAATAGCGAGTCAACGGGGCTCGCTCTGCATCGCTGCACTGCGACACCGTGGCGCATCTATCGCCCGGCGTCAGATTGTCGATCTTTCGTAACCTGCTCGTGAAAAACGTGTTACAGTTTACGCCAAGGATCGGAACATCGCGTGCTCAAGAGATGCCGGATCGAATTTCTCGATCAACGGGAAGGAATACACAATTTATGGCTAAAGTTTTAGGTATCGATTTGGGCACGACGAACTCCTGCATGTCAGTGATGGAGGGCGGCGATGCCGTAGTTTTGGAAAATAGCGAAGGCGCGCGCACTACGCCGTCGATCGTCGCGTTCGCGAAAAATGGCGAGCGGCTCGTGGGTCAGGCCGCGAAGCGCCAGGCGGTGACGAATCCCGCCAACACAGTTTTCTCAGTGAAGCGCTTCATGGGGCGCAAGTTTGACGAGGTGCGCGAGGAGGAACATCGCGTGCCGTATAAGATCGTGAAGGCGGCCAACGGCGACGCGCACGTGCAGGTGGAAGTGAACGGCGAAAAGAAGACCTTCAGCCCGCCGGAAGTGTCCGCGATGATTCTCGCGAAACTCAAAGCCGACGCGGAAGCGAAGCTCGGCGAGAAGATCACGCAGGCGGTCATCACGGTCCCGGCGTATTTCAACGACTCACAGCGCAACGCGACCAAGGACGCGGGCAAGATCGCGGGCCTCGAAGTGCTCCGCATCATCAACGAGCCGACCGCGGCCTCGCTCGCCTACGGCCTCGACAAGAAGAAGGACGAGAAGATTGCCGTCTATGATTTGGGCGGCGGCACGTTCGATATTTCGGTGTTGGAAATCGGCGACGGCGTTTTCGAAGTGAAGGCGACCAACGGCGACACGCACCTCGGCGGCGACGACTGGGATAACGTGCTGGTCGATTGGATTGTGAACGAGTTCAAGAAAGACTCGGGCATCGATCTCTCGAAGCAACCGGACGCGATCCAGCGCATCAAGGAAGAAGCCGAGAAAGCGAAGATCGCGCTCTCTTCTTCGCAGGAATACGAGATCAATCTGCCGTTTGTGACTGCGGACGCGTCCGGTCCGAAGCACATCCAGAAGAAGCTCACGCGCTCGAAGCTGGAGCAGCTTACGGATTCCCTTTTCCAGCGCACGATCAAGCCGGTGAAGGATTGCCTGGCGGACGCGAAATTGGCCGAGAAGGACATCAACGAGCTGGTGCTCGTCGGCGGCATGACGCGCATGCCGAAGGTCATCGAGACCGCGCGCACCTTGATCGGCAAAGAGCCGCACAAAGGTGTGAACCCGGACGAAGTCGTGGCGATTGGCGCGGCGATTCAGGGTGGCGTGCTCAAGGGCGACGTGAAAGACGTGCTCCTGCTCGACGTGACTCCGCTCACCCTGGCGATCGAAACCGCCGGCGGCGTGGCCACGCCGATGATCCCGCGCAACACCACCATCCCGACGCGCAAATCGCAGATCTTTTCGACTTACAGCGACAACCAGCCGGGCGTGGAAATTAAAGTCCTGCAAGGCGAGCGCCCGCTCAGTCGCGACAACAAAAATCTCGGCACCTTCCACCTCGACGGCATCCCGCCGGCCCCGCGTGGCACGCCGCAGATTGAAGTGACTTTCGACATCGACGCCAACGGCATCCTGCACGTCTCCGCGAAGGACCTCGGCAGCGGCAAGGAGCAGAAAATCTCCATCACCGGCAGCTCAGGCTTGAGCAAGGAAGAAGTGGAAAAGATGCAGCGCGACGCCGAAACCCACGCCGAAGAAGACAAGAAGGCGAAGGAGTCGATCGAGATCAAGAACAACGCCGACACCCTGGCTTACCAAAGCGAGAAGCAGCTCAAGGATCTGGGCGACAAGGTTCCGGCCGACAAGAAGGAGCAGGTCGAGAATGCGATCAAAGCTGTCCGTGAAGCAATCGAGAAGAACGACACCGACGCGATGAAGCGCACCTACGAGGACCTGCAGAACAAGTTCCAGGAGATCAGCGCCGACCTCTACAAGCAGGCCTCCGCGCAAGCGGGTGCCGCAGGCGGCCCGATGCCGGGAGCCGACGCAGGTGGACGTCCGCAAGCCGAGCCGCAAGAAGGCGGCCCGCGTAAGGACCAGGGCGATGTCGTCGACGCGGAGTTCGAGGTCGTCGACGAGGACAAGAAGTAACGAGTTTCAACCAACAATTTGCCAGCGCTCGCCGGAACATCCGTCGGGCGCCGGCATTAACCAAAAAGACAAGAAGGAGTAACTAAAACACCATGGCAATTAACGTAAGACCTCTCGGAGATCGCGTGCTCGTGCAGCCGCTCGAAGAGAAGGAAACCAAAAAAGGCGGGATCATCATCCCGGATACCGCAAAAGAAAAACCGCAGGAAGGCAAAGTCGTCGCCCTCGGCACCGGCAAAGTCGATGACAACGGCAAGAAGGTCGAGTTCACGGTGAAGAAGAACGACACCGTGCTGATCTCGAAATACGGCGGCACGGAAATCAAAGTGGACGGTGAGTCCTACTTGATCATGCGCGAGGACGATATCCTCGGCATCATTGGTTAATCAGAAATCTCAACTAGAAAACCACACATAACTTATGCCAGCTAAACAATTACAATTCGACGAGAACGCGCGGCATGCGCTTCTCCGCGGCGTGGAGAAACTCTCCCGCGCCGTCAAAGCGACCCTCGGACCGAGCGGCCGCAACGTCATCCTCGACAAGAAATTCGGCAGCCCGACGATCACCAAAGACGGTGTGACCGTGGCCAAGGAAATCGAGCTCGAAGATCCTTATGAAAACATGGGCGCCCAGCTCGTGCGCGAAGTCGCTTCCAAGACTTCCGACATCGCTGGTGACGGCACCACGACCGCGACCGTGCTCGCTGAGTCCATCTACAAAGAAGGTCTCCGCAACGTAACCGCCGGCGCAAACCCGACCTCGCTCCAGCGCGGCATCAACAAGGCTGTCGAAGCCATTGTCGCCGAGCTCGCGAAGATCTCGAAGAAGGTCAGCGACCGGAACGAAATCGCGCAGGTCGCGACCGTTTCCGCCAACTGGGACAAGACGATCGGCGAGATCATTGCCGACGCCATGGACAAGGTCGGCAAGGACGGCACGATCACGGTGGAAGAAGCGAAGTCGATCGAAACCAGCCTCGACGTGGTCGAAGGCATGCAGTTCGACAAGGGCTACCTCTCTCCGTATTTCGTGACCAACGCGGAAGCGATGGAAGTGGTGCTCGACAATCCGTACATCCTCATTCACGAGAAGAAAATCTCGAGCTTGAAGGACATGCTGCCGCTGCTTGAGAAAGTCGCGAAAGCCGGACGTCCGCTCCTCATCATCGCGGAAGACGTGGAAGGCGAAGCGCTCGCGACCCTGGTCGTGAACAAGCTCCGCGGCACGTTGCAAGTCGCAGCCGTGAAAGCCCCGGGCTTTGGCGATCGTCGCAAGGCGATGCTGGAAGACCTCGCGGTCCTCACCGGCGGCCAGTGCATCACCGAAGACCTCGGCATTAAACTCGAGAACGTAAAACTCGAAGATTTAGGGCGCACCAAGCGTGTCACGATTGACAAGGAGAACACGACGATCGTGGAAGGCGAAGGCAAGCAGGTCGACATCAAAGGCCGCGTCTCGCAGATCCGTCGTCAGATCGAAGAGACCACCTCCGATTACGATCGCGAGAAGCTCCAGGAACGCCTCGCGAAGTTGGCCGGCGGTGTCGCCGTCATCAACGTCGGCGCAGCCACTGAGACCGAGATGAAAGAGAAGAAAGCGCGCGTCGAAGACGCGTTGCACGCCACTCGCGCCGCGGTCGAAGAAGGCATCGTCCCCGGCGGCGGTGTCGCTCTCATCCGCGCGCAGAAGGCGCTCGATAAGCTGAGCCTCGAAGGCGACGAAGCCGTCGGTGCCGCGATCATTCGCCGCGCTGTCGAAGCTCCGCTCCGCACTCTGGCCGATAACGCGGGCCAGGAAGGCGCGCTCATCGTGCAGGAAGTGAAGAAGCGCAAAGGCAACGAAGGCTACAACGTGGC
Organism: uncultured Verrucomicrobiae bacterium; assembly: GCA_963769625.1. Lineage (GTDB taxonomy): Bacteria > Verrucomicrobiota > Verrucomicrobiia > Chthoniobacterales > UBA10450 > JACCTI01. The sequence continues at coordinate 114,966 of CAVYMO010000004.1, forward strand.
CACGGGCGAATACGAAGACCTGGTGAAAGCCGGCGTCGTCGATCCGACCAAGGTCACGCGGAGCGCGTTGCAAAACGCGGCCTCCATCAGCGGCCTGCTCCTCACCACCGAAGCCATCATCACCGAAGCTCCTGAAAAGGATAAGGGCGGCGCCGGCGGCGGCATGCCCGGCGGCGGCGGCATGGGCGGAATGGGTGGCATGGGCGGAATGGACTACTAAGCCCAGCGCTTACACGCTAACGAAAGAATCAACAACAGCCGGGTTCCGCAAGGGGCCCGGCTGTTTGCGTTTGTCGGACCGGATGACGCCGCAGCGTGGCCTCTCTTCCGCGGTATTGCCGAGGGCGCGTTACTGCGTAGACCGGACTCGGGCCTCGAAGGCACCCCAGCGAACCTAACCCCAATTTTAGCTGATCGTAGTTTTCGCCAATCTTCTCGTCATGCCTCGGCGCATTCGAATGTGTATGGCCGCCTGCGCGAACATCAATCCGAAGAGCACGTATCCAGGCAGCCCTGCGCGCCAACCGTGATAAAGTGCGGCGGGCATCTGGAGGGCAACGACAAGGGAGAGAATGGCGAACGGCGGCGCGACCAGAGCATTCAAGAGCAGTTGCCGGGAACAATAGATTTCGATTTCATCGAGCTGTAGCTTTTGACGTTGCCGCCAGGCATGCCATTGCAGCAGCAGGATGGGAGTGGCCATGGTCCCGTAGGCGACCGCAAATACGCCGAACATCAGCCGCGCATCGGCAATGGATTCGAGGCGAAGGTTGGCCGGCAGCCAACCTCCGCTCACCAACTCGAAGAAGGCTCCAAACACCATGCGCAGTGGATAGATAAAAATCAGCACGAAGAACACGAGCAACAAGCTCAGACGCTGGCTGAAACGATCATCGATCCCGTAATGACGACTCCAGTCCGCGTGTTTGCGCCAGAATGAGGCGATAATCAGGAAGCTCGCACCAAAGGCCGGGACCGATTTCAGCGCGCTCGCCAGTTCGCTCGCGGTCTTCGGTATTTCATCGATCGAAATGACCATCAAAGTGACGGCAAATGCGAACGCCGCGTCGAAAAACGCTTCCGACCGTGTGACCTCCTTGCCACGATTGCGGAATCCGTCCTCGTCGCGAGGAGAGTCGGCCAGCGATGGTGTTTCGGCGTGGAGTGGCATGTCGTACGGTTGTGGCTGTCACTCTAACGGATTCGAGGCGAAACCCATCGGGTGAACGAGGACAAGCCGGCGGCGCGAATTTTTATGCCGCTTCCAGGACATATCCCATCCCGCGCACGGTGCGGATTAGCCGGGTGGGGAACCCCTTTTCCATCTTGCGCCGCAAACGACACATGAGCACATCGATCACATTGGTTTTCGGATCGAAGCTGTAATCCCAGACGTGGTTCAGAATCATCGTCTTGGTGACGACGCGTCCGGGATTGCGCAGGAGATATTCGAGGAGTGAGAACTCGCGCGCCTGCAGATCGATCTCCTGGCCAGCGCGGGTCGCCTTGCGGCTGAGGAGATCGAGCGTGAGGTCGCCCGCGCTCAGAGTGGTCGGTTCCACCACGCGCGAGGAACGGCGCACCAGCGCCTGCACACGCGCGAGGAGTTCCGCGAAGGCGAACGGCTTCGCCAGGTAATCGTCGCCCCCAGTTTGCAGGCCTTTGACCAGACCAGCAACGCTCGCTTTCGCGCTCAAAAGCAAGATCGGCACGGTGTCCCGCGCCTGGCGTAACTCCCGCACGAGCGTCAGTCCACCGAGGCGCGGGAACACGACATCGACGATCGCGGCGTCGTATTCGTTGTCCTGCGCCATGATCAGCCCCTCCTGGCCCTCGGCGCAATGATCCACGGCAAAGCCGGCCTCGCCGAAACCTTTCTCGATGAAGGCGGCGAGCTTGTGATCATCTTCGACAACGAGCAGGCGCATGCTTCACCATCGGGAGGAAGGAGCGGCTGGCGAGCGGGAACTCCGAGCTCTGCCGGCGCGGGAGGGCGTTCTGCGCATTACTCACATGTAACGTTGGCGCAAGGTTGAGGCCATTTTCAGGTGGAATGTTCCTTTTATGAATCAGACAACTACGACACCAGCAACAGGCATGACGGGCTTCCAGCTCGGCTCCGAAATCATCGGCACTCCGGTTTACAACCCGAAGGCTGAAGAGCTCGGCGCGATCAACCAACTCCTGGTCGATACGAAGAAGGGCCACGTTCGCTTTGCCACCGTGGGAATCGGAGGATTCCTCGGCTTAGGCGAGACTGAGGTCATCGTGCCTTGGGGCGCCTTCCAGATGCGCCCGGGCAAAAAGACCGATGAATTCTCCTACCTGCTCAACGTGACTCGCGAGCAGCTCGAGAAAGCCCCGCGCTTCGATCGCGATAAGCTCGACCAGTTCTTCGCGCCCGAAATGTCGGAGCCGATCTTCCGGCATTACAACGTGACCTGGGCGAAGTAATCCGACCAATTCGTTAGGCCCCCGAAAAGGGCAATGCAACAGGCCCGCCTTCCAAGGCGGGCCTGCTTGCGTTTTGCGGAGGTCGTTCAGCCCTGTTTGCCGAGGGCTGCTTCCAATTTTTCCCACTTCTCCGCGGCGCGACGTGAATGTGGTGACTCCGCTTGACGAGCAGCACGCGGCGCCCGTTCGTTCGTTAACCCGCCGCTTCTTGTTTCCGAAACCACCGGGCCAAGGGTACGTCGGTGGAGGAATGCGCCACCATGGAGGCGGCGACTACGATCGCGATGAGATGGAACATCTCGCTCGCCTGGGCGACGCCGGATTCCAAGATGAGAAGGCCGTAAACAACCGAGGCGAATCCCTTCGGGCCAAACCAGGAAGCGGCCAGACGTTCCGGCCAGGAAAGCGCGCTGCCGACAAGCGATAGCATCATGGCCGCGGGCCGGGCCAGGATGAGGGCGAGCAATCCAAAGACGTAGCCGTTGAACGCGATTTCCTGAAAGAAGTGCGGTGAAATGAGCGCACCGAAAACCATCACTGCGGCCAGCTTGAGCAGCTCGGTGACGGTTTCGCCGAAGCGGTGAAACTCGTCCCGCAAATCCGCGCTGACCGTGGCGACCGTGATGCCGGCGGCGAAAGCGGCCAGGTAGGTGTTGGCGTGGGTCAGGAGCGAGATCGTATAGACAAGCAAGCCGACGGTGAAGGCGTAGATCGGTTTGTATTCGCCGGCGACGGAGAAGAAGCGGCTCTGCTCGATTTTGGCCGCGATCCAAGGCAACGCGACTCCCAGTAAAATTCCGGCGCCCAGTTCGGTGGCTAGTTCGCCGGTGTGGATGGCGCCACCGGCCAGGAGAGCGATCAGGACGATCACGATCGGAAGTGCGAGGCCATCGTTCAGGCCGCTCTCCACACTGAGGAGATGGCGTAAGCGGGCTGGAATTTCTTTTCGGCCGACGATGGCGGACGCAAAGACGGGATCGGTCGGACAGAGCACGGCGCCGATGAGTAAGGCTGCGACCCAGGACAAACCGGCGATCCAATGGGCCAGCGCGGCGGTGATGAGCAACGTGAGAGGCAACCCTCCCAAAAGTGCGCGCCCCGGCAGACGCCAGGACGAGATGAGCTTCCGCGCATCGATTCGCATCCCGTCAGTGAAAAGGACGCTGAAGAGTGCGAGCTCAGCCAGCCGGGAGACGGTCGGGTCGCTCGGCGAGAGATGGATGAGCCCCAGCATTCCATCGCCGACGAAGAAGCCAGCCAGCAGGAAAATGACCGCCGTCGAGAGCACGCTGCGATGGGCCAGATCGGAGAGCAGGACCGCAATCGCGAGCACGATGGCGAAGACAAGCACGGCAACCATGCGCCCATCCTCGCCCAAGACGGCGATGGCGGCATGCGCCGATCGGCGGAAGAACAAATCCGGCAGGCGGCGGCGTCTCTATGGAGATGGAACTCACGATCCAACGGTTGCTCCCCCTGCTGCTTGCGCTCGCTGCGGTTTATCCAGCGCGAGCTGAATCCACGCCGCTCACCGTGGATGAGATCATTGCGCGCAACACGGAGGCGATGGGCGGGCGGGAGGCGTGGGCGGCGGTGCAGGCGGTGAAGATCGAGCTGCATGTGCGCAATCCGGAATTCGAAGTCGATGCTGTTTACTGCGCGGCGCGGCCCGGACGGATGCGGATCGATATCAAGGCGGATGGGAAACGCGTGTTCGCGGAGTCGTTTGATGGCGCGAAGGGCTGGCAGTGGCAGGAGGGGAAGGAACAGAAGGAGACGGGCGCCGCGCCGACGGCCGCTCTGCGGCATGGCGTGGAACTGCCCGGAAATCTCTTCGGCTTGCACGAACTCAAGCCGCGCGGGCACCGCGTGGAGCTGAGCGGCCGCGAAACGATCGAGGGCGTGGAGTATTACGCGCTGCGAGTGACGCTGGCGGACGGTTACGAGACTTCGCTTTTTGTCGACCCGCAAACGTGGCGGATCACGCGGCGCCGGGACGTGCGCGCGTTGCATCCGGACAACGACCCGACGCCAATCACGATTGAGAGCCGGAAATCCGATTTCCGGAAAGTGGACGGCCTTTGGTTCGCGTTTACGAGCGAAGACGTCGACTGCGCGACAGGCAAAGTGATCGAGCGGACCACACTGAAGGCGATCAAAGTAAATCCTTCGATCGACTCGGCGGTGTTCAGCAACCTCTAGCCTGGTCTGACCGGAGCACGAAGCGGCGGCAACGGAAACCCGCCCGCAATCACTCGGGCATCAATTCCCCGGAACCGCCGATGGCAGCGGGGAAATCTTTTTGCTTGGGCAAACCGTCCTTCATCGGCAGGACGGTATCCTCGTAGTTGAGGTGAACCGCCGGCTGAAACTGAAGGGCAGGCAAAATCCCTGCTGGGATATCGACCATTCCGATGCTGGGATGATTGACCATCACGTTGCCGCCGCATTTCTCGCAGGTGACGCGTTCGCTGAAGTCGCTCGCGCGATAGGGGTGGAGCGAATCGGTGCCGCTAGTGACTTTGACGTCCTCCTTTTTCCAAAGGGTGAAAGCATTGACGGGCGCGCCGGAATAACGCCGGCAATTGGGGCAGTGACAATAACCCATCTCCGCCGGGGTCCCGGTCGCCTCGAGGGTGACGGCCCCGCAATAACAACTGCCACGATGTGTCTCTGGCATGGCTGAGAATTTGGTTCAGTTCAGCACTCAAACACAAGTCTGGATTTGGGGGTGAGCGTGCGAATTTTGTCCGAACGACCCTGCTCGCAGCGCAACTATCCCGGAGACGACGGGACCGGCTCCGGGCATGATGGCTGGCTGGTCCCACGCGATTGGACAGGAAAGCGGAACAAAGCGTTGACTTTACGTTGCCGGAACGGTGAGACTCCCCGTTCGCACCGGGATCAGTTTTCCGGTTGCGATCCACACCAACCTCTGAACCCAACACATGATTTCTATGAAACCAATTACTCCCATGTCCCTTCTGGCCACCGCCACGCTCGGACTCGCCCTCACTCTGACCGCTTGCGACAGCAAGACGGCGGACACGATTAAAGCAAAGGCCGACGAAGCCAAGCAGGTCGTCGAAACCAAGACCGAAGAAGCCAAGGAAGCCGCAGCCAAGACGATCGACGAGGCCACCGAGAAGGCGAAGGAAGCCGCCCCGGCCGCCGCCGCCGCGGTCGATAAGATGGCAGAGTCGGCCAAGGATGCTTCAGCGACCGCAGTCGAGAAGACCAAGGACGCTGCTGACACCGCAGTCGAGAAGGTGAAGGATGCTACCTCAAACGCGATGGACTCGATGACCGGGGCCTCGCCGGCGGCCATTCCGGAAGAGCCCGCGGCCACCCCGGCGCCGTAACCAAGACCCGAATCGCCAAACATTTGACCCCGGCTTCGCCAGAGGCCGGGGTCTTTTTTTGCGGGAGCAGCGTGGCCTGATTTCGCAACCAACCCCAACTACTGCAGGTCGGTCGACTTTAACGGAACGACGACGTCCTGGCCGAGGTAATGCACGGTGACGGTCGAGGCATTACGGGAGACGATTCCCAATTTAGTTCCGCGCGGAATGACGGTTTCGCCGTAAGGGATTTTTATTTTTACCGCTTCAACAACGGTTACCGCCGAGGGCACGGCGCCCGCAGGATTGGGAGCTATCGCGGGCGGCGCCACGTCAGGGGTCGCCGTCGCAACCGGAGGTGCCAGCGCGTCGAGCGCTTCGATTTTGAGGACCGGATGGATCTCGAACGCGGTCGAGCGCCACGGTTGGTTATAGCCGTTCTTCGCTTTCGTCGTGATGCGCGGGCCGATATCAGCGGCGCCGTTGTGGTCGTCGTCCCACAAGAGGTAGCCGGTGAAACGGACCCGCCGCGCGGGATGCCCAGTCGGTTCGTAGGTCATGTCCGGCCGTCGCATCAACGCCGCCAGCTGCTCGAGACGAACGCCAGCCTGGTAAAGGGAATTTTGCAGCCGCGGCGTCGTCTCCACGATGATGGGCGTGGCATCGCCGACCTCGGGCGGATGGTCCTGCGGCCGTTCGAAAACCTCGAGATGCCAGTCGTGAAAATCGACGCTGCCGCAATTAGTCGTCTCCGGCGGGCCGGCATAGGCGAGGACGAGGTAACCGGTCAGGGAGACGATCTGGTTTTCCAGCGCCGCGAGCTCGAGCTTCTCGGCGTAGGTCAAAGCCTTGCGGCGTTTTCCTTTCGTCCGCGCATCGAACTGGCCGACGAGCTTGAAGAAGCCGCCGAAAGTCGAGATTTGGAATGGTGAGGCGGGAGAGATCGACGAGGGAGCGGTTCTTGCCGCGGTTGCGTTCCTGCGCGTCCTGCGATTTCGCGCTGCCCTCGAGTTTATCGCCGCACTCCCAAGCGGTGAGATCGATCGGGACGAGGTCGCGATCCTCAGAAATGCGTTGCCGCGGCTGCGCCTGGAGTTGCGCTTTGGTGAAGAAAACGAGGAAGCCGAAACAACCAACCCACTTCCACATGCACATGCGATCAACCTAGTCGCCGCCGGGGCGGCGCGGAAAACATATTCGCCACGCCGCGGCGCCCATTTCAACCCGAGCAGGCGCACGCTTGAGAACGTCGCGCCCCGTTCGCATCGTTAGGGCAGCGGCGACACGACCTGATAGATCTCGACCAGGCCGTTACCGGTGGCGCCGTTCTGATCGCGCAAGAGCACGGTGTAAACCCCAGGGGCGAGCGAGCGGGAGATGGCGGCTTCCTTGGTGTTGGTAGGAGCAAGGCCCGCCGCCGTGATCGCCACCGCTTGTGCCGGCACATCCTGCCAGTCGTTATTGGAGTAGATAATGTTGCCATCACTGTCGCGTAACTCGAGCGCGGGATCGGGCAGGGTATTGGAGACTCCCATGCCGCTCAGGCTCGGACCAAGGCCCCGGACGATGATGTCGCTGTTGCTGGAGCTGTTCCCCAAGATGAAGCCGGCGATCATGAGGTTGTTTCCGGTATCGGCAAAGGCTCGCGTGCTGATGTTGGCCAGTTTGGACGCCGCGCCCGTGTCCAGATCGTAGACCTCGACCAGGCCAATGCCCACCGTGGCGTCTTTCCCCGCCATGATGGCGGTGTAAGCACCCGGCGGCAGCGTGGCCAGGATGGCCGACTCGCGGTCGTCTGTCGGCGGTATCCCCGTGGCCGCGATGGCCGCCGCGTCGGTGTCCTTCCAGTTGTCGTTGCTCACCGTCGCGAAGGCTCCCGGGCCGTGCAATTCCAGGGTCGGATCAAGCAGATAACCTTGCATCCCGAATTGCGCCAGGGACGGCCCGATGCCGCGGATCAGGACGCGCTTGGGTTCGCTGCCGGTCACGATAAACCCGCCAATGCCGACGCCATCGCCGGTGAGAACACGCATGCGGGTCGACAGGTTAACCGGTTGCGAGGCCGGGGTTGGAGTCGGCGTAGCTGTTGGAGTCGGTGTTGGAGTCGGTGTTGGAGTTGGAGTTGGAGTCGGAGTCGGAGTTGGAGTCGGGGTCGGGGTCGGAGTCGGAGTCGGGGTCGGTGTCGGTGTCGGTGTCGGTGTCGGAGTCGGAGTCGGAGTCGGTGTCGGAGTCGGTGTCGGTGTCGGTGTCGGAGTCGGTGTCGGTGTCGGGTCGGAGTCGGTGTCGGTGTCGGTGTCGGTGTCGGAGTCGGAGTCGGAGTCGGGTCGGGTCGGAGTCGGAGTCGGAGTCGGAGTCGGAGTCGGGTCGGTGTCGGTGTCGGAGTTGGTGTCGGAGTCGGTGTCGGAGTCGGAGTCGGAGTCGGGTCGGAGTCGGTGTCGGAGTCGGTGTCGGTGTCGGTGTCGGAGTCGGTGTCGGAGTCGGTGTCGGAGTCGGTGTCGGAGTCGGTGTCGGAGTCGGTGTCGGTGTCGGTGTCGGTGTCGGAGTCGGTGTCGGTGTTGGTGTCGGTGTCGGTGTTGGTGTTGGTGTTGGTGTTGGTGTCGGTGTCGGTGTTGGTGTCGGTGTTGGTGTTGGTGTTGGTGTTGGTGTCGGTGTTGGTGTCGGTGTCGGTGTCGGTGTCGGTGTCGGTGTCGGTGTCGGTGTCGGTGTCGGTGTCGGTGTCGGTGTTGGAGTTGGAGTTGGAGTTGGTGCCGCTTGGACTTCAAACGACCCGATATCCGTATCATCACCCCCATTGACTGCCTCAGGGATGGTCGGATCATTTACTGTTCTCATGAATCCCATTCCGCGCTGATCGTTTACCTGACCCACGTTGTTAACGCCTTTGTCGATCGCTGGACTGCCGGTCATCAACGCATGGGTCCTCGTCGGGCCGCCGTTGTCTGCCAACGCCCCTAGCATTGGATCCAGCGGCATGGCGATTGTGCCGGTTTGATCGTTTGACTGCGTGAAGCCCATGCTTCCGTCGCTTGCTCCCACGAAATTAAAGCCGGATGAGGCCACGGTGCCGGCGACATCCGGGCCCGTGCCGCCGGTGTTCCCCGCGATGATGGAACTTTCGACTGTCGCCGTTCCACCGGTTGCGAGGTTGATGCCGCCGCCCGCGCTGCCGCCATTGTTGGCGGTGACCGTGGAGTTGCGGAGCGTCAGGGCTCCGCTGTTAGCGACCCCGATGCCGCCTCCGGAACCAATCGCCGTATTGCCCGAGATCGTCGAGTTAACGATGGTCGCGCTGCCACCATTGACATAAACGCCGGCTCCACTAATCGCCTCGTTACCGGAAATGGTAGAGTCGGTGATGGCAAGGGTCGCCATGTTGGAATTGATCGCACCGCCGGTGCCGCCATTTCCATCTTTCATCTCAAGGCGATTGAGCGAGACCGTGTTTCCGCCACTCTGAATGTCAAAAATAAAGGACCCAGCGGTGTCAGCGATCGTCACCCCGCCGGCTGCCGGTCCTGTGATCGTCAGATTCTTTTCAATCGAGATTTGGCCCGCCAATCCGATCGTCTGGGCGGTGGCAAATACTCCGGCAGTATCAAATGTGATGGTGCTGCCGTCGCAAGCGTCGGCCACAGCCTGACGCAAACTGCCGGCGCCCGCATCATTTGTGTTGATTACGACGGGATTGACAACACACGTTCCAGTTGGCAAATCGATCTCCCACATGCCGCGGCCGTGGGTGGCGATGCGTAGTTTTTGGGAGCCGGCGGTCACCCCCATGCCGAAGACCGCCACGCGCGGGAGCCCGGTGCCGAAGGGCGACCAGCTCGTGCCGCCATCGGCCGACGCGTAAACACCGATATCGGTGCCAACGTAGACATTCATCGGGTTCGCGGGGTCGACCGCCACGGCATTGACCGGGACTTGCGGCAAACTGGTCATGCCTGTTCCGCTGGCGGCCGTCCACGTCGGCGGATTGTTGCTTAGATTTGTCGTCTTGTAGAGAGGCGGAGCGGCAAAAGTAGAGAGCGCGACATAAGCCGTGTTGGTATCGGTCGGATCGATCACGGTGCGGTTGACCGGCAGATTTGGAATCGCATTGGTCGGGTCCAGGTCCAGCAGCGGACTTGCTCCGGTGCTTGTGCCGAAGATTTGACCGCCATTGAGGCCGACGATCCGGACATTATCGTTCTGCGGCGAAATGCCGATCGCATTGATCGGAACACCGGCCGCGATCGGATTCTGACTGACGACGGTATGATTGGTGCCGTTATCGGCCGAACGATAGAGCCGGTCGGAACCGTAATAGATCGTATTCGGATTTCCCGGTCCGCGCTCGAGCGGCGCATAGAAATTTACCGTTCCGTTACAGGCGATACCGTTGCCGGCAACTCCATTACACCCTCGAAAAGCCCAATTGCCATCCGAGGCAAGGGCCGTCGACGCAACGGTCCCGTAGCCCTGCAGGGTGGTCGATTGAAATAGGTGTGATACATCCGGACAGCTGACGTTATCCGTCGCGTTTTGGTCAATCACGGCATAGCCGCCGTCGCCGAAGTCGACCCGACGCCAGGGAGGCGTATGCGGGGACGCGCAGGTCAGGCAATACATATTGGTCCCGTTATCCTGTGTTCCGCCGATCGTGAATTCCGGATCGGTCGGATGCAGGTCGAGACCCATAAATTGCGTCGCGCTGAACTGCGCATTATTGAGCGGAGTCCAGGTCGCACCGCTGTCGATCGACTTATAAATTCCGCCGTCGGTTCCGAGCCAGACCTCGTTGGTCGCCGATGGCGAGACGGTGAGCGCGTGCGTGTCCACGTGCAATCCCAAGTTGTTATCGGTGAACGAAGTCCCGCCATTGATGGACTTGGCCGCGATGAGACTGGGATTTCCGCCGAGATAAAGAGCATCAACGTTGGTAGGATCAACGGCGATGGCAATGTCATAAAAACATTGTGTGCCGCAAAATCCGTTGGTGATCTGGGTTGTCCAGGTCACACCGCCGTCGATCGAACGCATAACCCTTCCGTTTGAAACACCCAGGGCCGCGTAAAATGTGGCATTGGTATCGCCGGTAGGATGAATGGAGGTGAGCTCACCATTCAGGGTACTGGTCGAAGTGCTGTTCGTTATCACCCTTTGCGTAAAGGTCACGGTGGTCGGGTCGGCATTGAGGGCATTGGTCGATTGATAGATGCCGCCCTGATTCGCTCCGGTCGCGATCGGCACACAAACCAGAATGTTCGGGTCACTGGGATCAATCGCGATGTCGCGGACACTGACGTTCAAGTTAGCCAGCAGGCCGGTCAGTTTGGCAAAAGTCGGGCTCGCCGTCGTGGCGTTGACCGAGCGATAGATTCCTCTCGAAGGGAAAACACTGTTCACCGGCCGAAGGCCGCCGATGCCCGAGGTGGACGCGACGAAAATAATATCCGGATTCGTGGGGTGAACGATGATCTCGCCGATCGCCCGGCCGGAAAAAATATCGGCCGCGGTGGCGTCCTGATTAAACGGGCCGCTCAGGGTGGCCGTGGTGCTGGCATTATCGATCCGGTAAACGCCGACGCCAAAAAAGCTATCAGACGAAAAGTTCGGTTCGCCCGTTCCCACGTAGATCGTCTCGGGCTGCGACGGCGCAATCGCGATCGCACCGACAGCGAGACTGAGGGCCGAGTCAAAGATCGGCGTCCAGTTGACGCCTCCATCGGTGGTCCGATACACGCCCCCCTGTGCCGTTCCAACATAAACGATATCCTTCATCGTCGGGTGAACGGCGATAGAGATGACGCGGCCCGAGACAGCCGTCGAGGTCGTTTCCGTTTGACCATTTGGGATCGGCGCCGGTCCGATTGGCGTCCAGGCCGCGAGCAATGCATTGCGCTCCAGCGACGCTGGCATTTGCCGCAAAGTGGTCTGCTGCGCCTCCATTTCGCGAATCGCCGCCTGGCGCAACCGTGGCTCGAAGGGACGATCGGAGGTGATGCCGCGCATGCGTGCGATTTCCTCCGCCCGACGCGCCATGAATTCCTCCTTGTTGACCACATGACTCGCAAAATCAGGGACATCCGGATTGCTCTGGGGCTGTTGCCCGATCGCTGCGCCCAGGTCGGGTTTGAAAATCAATCCTACGATCACGACCACCGACAGGAGCAAGATTGTGAGAACGAATTTTTTCATGATGTTTTCCGTTGGGTTAGCGGTGGACGACTCCGCGATTATGGCGGGCCATCGAAAAATCCGTCAAGGCTAAACATTCATCTTGGCTTCTTCCGTGAAAGGAAGCAGCGGGACGCGAGCAACCGAAATCCGGCCGTAGGCCTTCGTTCCAGAATTAGCGGCCTAACAACTCCCGAAATCGCAACCACAACGTCAGGATATTCTTCGGGATGCGCACTTTTTTGCGGTCAAGAGCGAGCGGGAACCCGATTCAGCAATCCAAGTCTTTGCGCCACTTCGCGTTCCAGTCGCAGCGCCACGACGGTCCCATGACAAACCGGCGTCGAAATTTTTGCTCGTCTCAACCCGGCTTCGACCGATGGGCGTTCCTCTTTCTAGGGCCCAGGCGAAGCGACCTGATAGATCTCGACGAGGCCGTTACCGGTGGCGCCGTTCTGATCGCGCAAGAGCACGGTGTAAGCCCCGGGCGAGAGGGTGCGGGAGATGGCGGCTTCCTTGGTGTTGGTGGGAGCAAGGCCCGCCGCCGTGATCGCCACCGCTTGTGCCGGCACATCCTGCCAGTCGTTGTTGGAGTAGAGAAGGGATCCGTTACTATCGCGTAACTCGAGTGCGGGATCGGGCAGGGCATTGGAGACTCCCATGCCGCTCAGGCTCGGACCAAGGCCACGGATGATGATGTCGCTGCTGCTGGAGCTGTTCCCCAAGATGAAGCCGGCGATCATGAGGTTGTTTCCGGTATCGGCAAAGGCTCGCGTGCTGATGTTGGCCAGTTTGGACGCCGCGCCCGTGTCCAGATCGTAGACCTCGACCAGGCCAATGCCCACCGTGGCGTCTTTCCCGCCATGATGGCGGTGTAAGCACCCGGCGGCAGCGTGGCCAGGATGGCCGACTCGCGGTCGTCTGTCGGCGGTATCCCCGTGGCCGCGATGGCGGCCGCATCGGTGTCCATCCAGTTGTCGTTGCTCACCGTCGCGAAGGCCCCAGGGCCATGCAATTCCAGGGTCGGATCAAGCAACACGCCCTCCACGCCGAAGCGCGCAAGGGAGGGCCCGATGGCGCGAATCAGGACGCGCTTGGGTTCGCTGCCGGTAATGATGAACCCGCCAATCCCGACGCCATCGCCGGTGAGGACCCGTAACCGGGTCGAGAGGTTAACCGGTTGCGATGGCGGAGTTGGGGTCGGCGTCGGAGTTGGGGTCGGCGTCGGAGTTGGGGTCGGCGTCGGAGTTGGGGTCGGCGTCGGAGTTGGGGTCGGCGTCGGAGTTGGAGTCGGCGTCGGAGTTGGAGTCGGCGTCGGAGTTGGGGTCGGCGTCGGAGTTGGGGTCGGCGTCGGAGTTGGGGTCGGCGTCGGAGTTGGAGTCGGCGTCGGAGTTGGAGTCGGCGTCGGAGTTGGAGTCGGCGTCGGAGTTGGAGTCGGCGTCGGAGTTGGAGTCGGCGTCGGAGTTGGAGTCGGCGTCGGAGTTGGGGTCGGCGTCGGAGTTGGAGTCGGCGTCGGAGTTGGGGTCGGCGTCGGAGTTGGGGTCGGCGTCGGAGTTGGGGTCGGCGTCGGAGTTGGGGTCGGCGTCGGAGTTGGAGTCGGCGTCGGAGTTGGAGTCGGCGTCGGAGTTGGGGTCGGCGTCGGAGTTGGGGTCGCCGCGACGAAGTTTACCGCAACATCGTCGATTGCTGCTCCGGCAAGGACGACCGAGGTATCGGTGTCGAGATGGAAGATGACCTCGATGTTCTGGCCGGCGAAGTCGGAGATGTCGGCCCGGTAGCGGCCCCAGCCCGCCGAGGCGCCGATGTTCACCAACGGGTTGCCCACCACGACACCGCTCGTCATCGTCGCATCCTGATATTCCCAAACGGTGCGGGCCGTCGCCGGCATGCCCGCCTGCTGCACGATGACGCGGGCGTGATCGAAGGTGGCGTTCTCGATCTGATAGCGCATCGCCCACTCCAGCGTGATCGGCCCGGCCAGCCCGGCCAGACTGATGCTGGGCGACATCAGGTCTTGGTTCGCACTGTTTTCGTAAGTGCCGTCGAGATCCGTCTTCCAGCAGTTGGTCCCGCTGTTGCACGTTGTGAATGCGGCGACGGGGTTGGCCGTTGTCGTGGCCGGCGTGGCCGGAAGCCCGCGCTCCCATTCGTCGGCGGTGCCCGAATGCGTAAACCCGCCATCGGTGCCGCCGCCGCCGTCGAAGTTTTCCGAATAGACGGGAGTGCCGGAGACTGGCGGCTGCTCGCAAATGGTTATGCTCCAACCGGTCAATGTGCCGCCGCTGGTGTTGGTGAGATCGTCACGCAGATCGAGCGTCCACACGCCGCCCGCGTCTTCACCGTCAAACCAGTGGAGGCGATAGTTGAACTCAGGCTTGTAGGACACGGGCCTCATGATCTCGAAGACAGGCGGAATGGCGGCCTCATCGTCAAGGACGAGGTCCATCATCGTCTGCCGCCGGTGGTGTCGCGCCGATGTCGTTGAACAAGCCGTTGTCGTTGTCCGCCGGGGAGCGCAGGTGGACGTCCATATCGGCCATCAGGGCGTGATTGAGCGGATGATTCACATCCATGTCGGCGATGCGCGCATGGTCGGCGGCACCGTGATGGTCGAGCAAACCAGACCGGCACTCGGACCGATGATCTGCGGGACGTCGGTGCTGGTGTAGGTCGTGCAGTTCGAGCCGTCATTGGTCCTCGGGATGACGGTGACGCTCAGGTTGTAGGTGGCCGTCGGTCCGCCGGTCGCCGCCGTGGCCGAATCGACGAAGGCGTAGTAGGTGCCCGGCGGTCTTGACCGTCATGAAAATCGCTTCGGACGGTATTGCTATCGTGTCGACCGTGCCGCCGTCATCGACGACCAGGATCTGATTGTTGGCGTCGCCGAACAGCGCGAGACCGAGGCGGCCGTTCCAAGTAATGGTGTCGCGCTCAGGATCGAGATCGAGCGAGAGGAAGATGGTGTCGCCAGCGTTGGCCGTAAAGCTGAACCAGTCCTGCTCGTCGCCGAGTGCCGGATTCGGCTGCCGCTGACCCAGCCGGTCGGCGGCAGCGGGTTGGCGGTGCCGCTGCGTCGTTCGATTCGACCTCAGGCGTGGGCGAGCCGCTCTGCACTGAAATACAGTTCATACGGGCGCAGCGTGGTCGTCGCCGAAAGATGTTTGACCTGAAGGTAGTAGGTTCCCGGTGCCGGAACAACACACCCGCGAAGGCTCGAAGAAAGACTGCCCAGCGAGCCGTTCGTCGTCGTCAAATTCGATCAGGGTCGTGCCGTCGGAGTCAAATATCCGCAACTGGCTGTCGGTGCTGGCGCTGATTGAGATAAGCTCGTCATGGACGGCCGCATAAATACGGTCACCCGTCGTTGGCGGTAAAGGAATAGAAATCAATATCTCCATTGGGAAAGAGGTCGCCCGAATCTTCCGTTCGCTGCCAGTGGTAAAGCCGTTGCCGTCGCAACCGTATCGTTCGGTTCGATCTCCTCGCCGAAATCCGTCCCGACCGCGGCACGAGCGGAACGGCCGAGACCGGCGCCGATAGGGCATGGCATGGGGCGGAAGCGGAGCACGCTGACGTCGGGATTGACCTCCGACGCCACGCCCGCTTTTTCGTTCAGCACCTCGATTTGTTTCGTCGGGAGCGACGACTTCTGCGCCAACGCGACGATGGCAGCAAGGAAAGCAGGGATAAGGGCAACACCAACTCGAACGAGGCGGGAGTGTTTCATGAGGAGAATCTCCAGCGAACCGAATGTGAGCGTGGCGTTGCACCGACCAATGGCCACGCGGCCTCGCCCGGAGGCTATGATGCAGCAATTTTCCCGGGCAAGCTTTTTCGTTCGATTCTCCGGCATTATTCGCCGGCCAGCTTGCGCGATTTGGGCGTGACCGATTTCTGGTGGATGAAGCTTCCTGCTGGCCTCGCCTCTGACGGCCTTCGCGTGCCTCGCGGCCACGCCGCCCGTGCGGTTTATACCGGAACTAGGGAAGCCTTCCAAGCGCAGGGGCCGTCGGAACGTTTGTCCTCCTCGATCGCGAGGCGGAGACGCTGATGGTCTGGAACGAAGCGCGCGCGACGAACGCTTCACGCCGGCCTCGACCTTCAAGATCGCCAACTCGCTCATCGGCCTCGACTCCGGCGCGGTGAAGGATGTGGAGGAAGTGCTGCCTTACGGCGGCAAGCCGCAGCCGTTCAAATCGTGGGAACACGACATGGGTCTGCGCGACGCGATCAAGGTTTCGAACGTGCCGGTTTACCAGGAACTGGCGCGCCGGATCGGCCTCGAACGGATGCAGGCAGGGGTGAAAAAACTCGGCTACGGCAACGCGGAGATCGGCGACGTGGTCGATCAATTCTGGTTGCGCGGTCCGCTCGCGATCTCCGCGGTTGAGCAAACCGAATTCCTCAGTCGCCTGCTCGAGGGCAAACTTCCCGTCAGTGCCGAAGCGATGCGCGCGGTGCGGGAGATCACACTCCTGGAAAAGACGGACACGTATGAGTTGCACGGCAAGACGGGCTGGGTCTTCGATGCAAAACCGCAGATCGGCTGGTTCGTGGGCTGGGTGGAACGCGACGGAAAAGCCTACCCGTTTGCCTTGAACATCGACATGGCGGGCGAGGCTGACACCAAGAAGCGTCTCCCGCTCGCGCGCGCCTGTCTGAAAGCGCTCGGGAAGTTGTAGCTTCCGGCAAGGCTTCTCCCTACACTAGCGCCAACTATGAAGCTGAAATTTCCTTTTCTTGTTCTCGTCGCCGCGGCCATCGCGCCCTTCGCTATCGCGCAGGAGACAAGTCCCACGCCTGAGGAAGTGCCCGCGCTGCGCAAGACGGAGGCCTCTCTCCGCTCCGAGCCCAGCGTCACGATCGAGACCGACACGCCCGCGCCCCAGTATCCGCGCCCCGGCACGCCGATGGACACGGCGGAGTCCACGCCCACACCGAAACCTCCCGCCACCCCAAAGCCGCAATCCGCCTCGAAGCCCGCAGCCACGCCCAAGCCGGCCGCGACAGCGAAGCCGACGGCCACACCAAAGCCCACGGCCACACCGAAAAAAGCTGCTTCTCCCGTCGCTGCGAAAGCAGATAAACCGCAGCCGACTGCATCTCCCGAAGCGAAAAAGAAGGCGCTCCCCACGACGGTGCGCGAATTGGAAAAAGAGTGGGCCGCCGCCACCGCCCGCCATGATGTCGACACCATCGCCGAGTTACTCGCGAGCGATTACATCGGCGTGACTGCCAATGGCAGTGTCGTCAACAGAGCCACGCTTCTGGCGGAACTGAAGAAAGATAAAAACACCTACGACTCCGTGACCAACTCGCGCGTTGATGTGCGCGCGCATGGCGAGGCCGCGGTCGTGGTGGGCGTGACCACCCAGAAGGGCAAGGACCCTGCCGGGAAGGCCTTCAATTATACCTACCGCTGGACTGATACTTGGGTGAAGCGGGATGGCCGCTGGCAGTGCGTCGCCTCCCAGTCGATGCGGTCGCGCGGGTAGATGACCGTCCTCGAGGTCCTGCAATCGACCAGCGCTTACTTTCAAGAAACGCGCCATCGAGAGCCCGCGCCTGAACGCCGAGCATCTGCTCGCGCACGCGCTGGGGCGGAAACGGATCGAGCTTTATCTGGACTTCGACCGGCCGCTGGGCGAGGCGGAGCTGGTGCCGCTGCGCGAACTCGTTAGGCGACGCGGTCAGGGCGAACCCTTGCAGCATCTCTTGGGCACGGTGGAGTTTTGCGGCCACATCTTCGTGACGGATAAACGCGCGCTCATTCCGCGGCCGGAGACGGAGGAACTGGTCGATCTGCTGATTCGAAGCGTTCGGAGTTCAGGAGTTCAGGGTTCAGGATTCTCGATGTCGGCACCGGCAGTGGCGTGATCGCGCTCAGCCTGGCCGCGGCGCTGCCGGAGGCGGAGGTGCATGCGATCGATATTTCGGAGGATGCGCTCGCGCTCGCGCGCGAAAACGCGGCGCGCCTCGGCCTCACCGACCGCGTCCAATTCTCGCACGGCGATCTCATGACATACGTGACTCACGTATATGATCTAATCGTCGCCAATCTTCCTTATGTGCCGACGACGGACCGCGGCACGCTTTCCCGTGAGGTCTTGCACGATCCGGAACTGGCGGTCTTTGGCGGAACGGCGGGCGAGGAGATTATTCGACGCTTGATCGCGCAGGCGCCGGAGCGGCTGACGCCGGGCGGGCTGCTGGCGCTCGAGATCGGGATGGGACAGGCCGAGACGCTGGCGGCGGCGTTGGCGGAGCGAAATTATCACGACATTTCCCAGCGACACGACTCCGCAGGTGTGACACGATTCCTTTTCGCTCGTTATGGATAAGATTCTCGTGCATGGCGGTCATCCGCTCTCGGGTTCGATCAAGGTCAGCGGCTCGAAGAACTCGGCCCTGCCGATTCTGGCCGCGACCTTGCTGACGAAGGAGCCGTGCGTGCTGCATCGCGTGCCGGATCTGAGCGACACCAATTACATGCTCCAGATTCTGATGTATCTGGGCGCGCACGTGGAACGCGCGAGCGGAACGGTGACGGTGCAGGCGGAGAAGGTGAACTCGGTCGCGCCTTACGATGTGGTGCGACAGATGCGCGCGTCGGTTTGCGTGCTCGGGCCGCTCCTGGCGCGTTGTCGCGAGGCGACGGTGTCGTTGCCGGGCGGCTGCGTCATTGGCGATCGGCCGATCGATTTGCATTTGATGGGCTTCGAAGCGCTCGGCGCGGCGGTGCGCGTGGAAGGCGGCAACGTGCGCATGTTCACCAATCAACTCCAAGGCGCGGTCATTAATCTGCGCGGAAAATTTGGCCCGACCGTGCTCGGCACCGATAACGTCATGATGGCGGCGGTGCTGGCGGAGGGCACGACCGTGATCGAAGGCGCGGCCTCGGAACCGGAAGTGTGTCGATCTGGCGGATTTCCTGAACAAGATGGGCGCGAAGATCGAGG
The DNA here is from genome assembly GCA_963769625.1 of uncultured Verrucomicrobiae bacterium. Taxonomy (GTDB): domain Bacteria; phylum Verrucomicrobiota; class Verrucomicrobiia; order Chthoniobacterales; family UBA10450; genus JACCTI01. The sequence continues at coordinate 133,879 of CAVYMO010000004.1, forward strand.
GCGCGGGCACGCGGCGTTTGATCATCGAGGGTGTGAAGGAATTGCACGGCGCGGAGCACGACATTATTCCCGATCGAATCGAGACCGGCACGTTTCTCGTCGCCGGCGCGATCTGCGGCAAGGGCGTGACGGTGACCCGCGCCAACGCCGAGCACGTGAGTGCCGTGACCAGCGCGTTGACGGAAGCCGGATTCAAAATCGAAACCAAAGGCGACTCCATCACGGTCTCGCCCAACGGCGAGATCCAAGCCGCTGGAACTGGCCACGCAGCCGTATCCGGGATTTCCCACCGACATGCAGGCGCAGATGTGCGCGCTGCTTTCGACCACGGAGGGAATCAGCGTGATGACGGAGAATATTTTTCCGCAACGCTACATGCACCTCGCGGAACTGAAGCGCATGGGCGCGCAGGTGCAGATCGAAGGGCCGACCGCCGTGATTCAAGGCGTGGAAAAACTTTACGGCGCGCCGGTGATGGCGAGCGATCTGCGCGCGTCGGCGGCCTTGGTGCTTGCCGGATTGAAAGCGGAAGGCGTGACGGAAATCAGCCGCGTTTATCACATCGACCGCGGCTACGAACATCTGGACGAAAAACTCAGCGCGCTCGGGGCCCAGATCGAACGCGTGAAAGACAAATAGCTCCATGGACAATCTTCCGCCCTCGACCACACCCGCCTCGGCAAAGAGCGACCGCCTCTGGCCCGTCTTGTGCCACGCCAGTTCACTGCTCGGTTTTTTCCTGCCGCTGTGCGGTCATATCATTGGTCCGCTCGTCGTCTGGCTCTTGAAACGCGATGAATCCGCGGAAGTGAACGAGCACGGCAAGGAGTCGCTCAACTTTCAGATCTCGATGTTCATCTACGCCTCGGTGCTCGGGGTGGTGACCTTTATCCTTATGTTCGTTCTCGTGGGTTTTCTCCTGCTCCCGCTCTTCGCCGTTCTTTTCCTGGCGGACGTGATTCTCGTGATCATCGCTTCCTTGAAGGCGAATGAGGGCGAGCTGTATCGCTATCCGTTCACGATCCGGTTGATCAAGTAGCGTCGGCGGCGCGGCCGGGAGGACGCGCTTGCTCTCTCTCGCGCGCGCCCGCATTCTCCTCCGCGATGAGCGCCCGGGAAGACGAGACCGTTTTACGCGAAGCGGTCGTGCCCGAAACGCATCCCGGCACCGAGCTGGCGCGCGGCGCGCTCGTCAATGTGGTCACATTGGTGGCCGCGAACCTGCGCGGCATCTTCACTTTCCTGATCGCGCGTTTGTTAGGCCAGGGCACCCTCGGCACGTTCGGCATTGCGTGGTCGACGACGGATCTGCTGAGCAAATTCGGCACTTTCGGAATGGACACGAGCACGATCGCGCTGGTGGCGAAACGCCACGCAGCCGACGACCTCGGCGGCGCACGCGCGCTGCTCCACCGCGCACTTTGGTTTGGGCTCACTTTTAGTGTGCTGGCGGCGCTCGCCGGCATCCTCGCTTTTCAAACCATCGGCGCGGCGCTTGGGCAATCGCCGGAGTTGATCCGGAGCACGTCGCTCATGTTGCTCGCGCTGCCGGGGATCACACTCTACCGGCTGAGCAACGGCGTCTCGCGCGGCATGAAGGTGATGCGGCACGATCTGTATTCGAAAGGCTTCACCGAGACGTTCGGCACGATCGCGTGTTTCCTCGTCGCGGTCGGGATCGGGTTGCGCAATCTCGCGCCAGTCGTCGCCGTGATCGCGGGTACGGGTGCCGGCGGATTGATGGCGCTGATGCTGGCGCGCGGACTTTTCGCCGGACATCGGCGCGACGAGGCGAAGCTCGGGCCCGCCGGCCTGGTGCGATTCTCCGCGCCGATCGCCACCTACAGCCTGCTCAACATGCTCATCATGCGCATGGATGTGCTGCTGCTCGGATTTCTCGGACCGTCGGTGGGCGTGAGCCTGGGCACGATCGGCATCTTTGTCGCCTCGGTCGAGATCGCAGGCGGGATGCGGAAAGTGCGGCAGGCGTTCGATCCGATGTTCACGCCCATCATCGCGCGGCAGTCGGCGCTGCAGGATCAAGCGGCGATGGAACAGAGCTTCGCGCAACTGGGACGGTGGGTACTGGCGGCGCAGCTGCCACTCATGGGCGTGCTTTGTCTTTCCGGCGGAATCGGGCTCGATCTGTTCGGGCCGGGATTTCGCGCGGGCGCGCTTTGGGTGGCGCTGTTGGCGGTGGCGCACGCCACCAGCAGTTTCGTCGGGCTCGCGGAAACCGTGATCATGATCCAGCGACCGAAGTTAAACCTGATCAACTCCGGCGCGACGGTGGCGCTGCAGTTCGGCGCGAGTCTGCTCCTGATTCCGTGGCTGGGCGCGACGGGCGCGGCGCTCGGGATGGTGCTGGCGTATGTGACGCAAGGCGTGCTGCGTTACCTCGAACTGCGGATTCTCTTTCACTGGCACTGGCCGTGGCGCGCGCTGGCGCGGCCGGCGCTGGCTTTCGCCATCGCGCTTGTGCCCGCGGTGCCGTTACGATTCCTGTGCGATGGCTGGCCGGGCGAACTCGCGGCCGGGCTCACGCTCCTGGCGGCTTATGTCGGGGCCTGGAAAATGATCGGGCTGGAGGAAAGCGATCGCGTGGTCTTGCGGCAACTGTGGCAAAGCAAACGGCGACGCCGACTCACGGGTAACGACGCGGCGTAATCGAATTTTCCATCGCAATCCCACCCTCAGAACCTCTTCGGATGCCAGTTCGGTTTCGAGAGCTTCCCTTCGCCTTTGTATTCGAAAAGCTCATACACGGGTGTAAGCAGAACGCCGGGGCCCTTGGCATCGATGCGAAGATCGAAATCGATTTTGTCGTCGACGAAGAAGATTTTTCCTTTGCCCACCATGCCGAATAATTTACCCGAAACCTTGAAGTCATCCGTGCGAATGACGCCGTCCTGGATGGCGAAACTGGCGGTGGCTTCCTTGGCGACACTATAACCGGCGCCGGGAATAATCTCGGCCACGAAACCGGAAAGCGGACCGAGCACCGGGATGGCGAAGACGTCGCCGTTGGAGACGCGGATCTTTCCCGTGCCGCGCATGGTGCGAGCGTCGTCGCCCACGCCTTCAAAATCATAGGTGCCGGAAAGTTCGCCGCGGGCGGTTTCGTATTTGAAATAGAGATCGGTCAGGCGCGGGAAATCGATGCCGCTTACTTCGACCTTCGCGGAATAGCGGTCGTCGTTTTTCGCCGCGGAAATGTCGGCGTTCACGCGCACGGTCCCGTCGAGAAGCTTGCCCTCCAGGTTGCGGAGCTGCACCCAGTCATCAGTAATAATGAGATCGCCGCGCGTGCGTTGGAACGGAAGGGTCTGGCCGAGGAAGACGTAATCAAGCCCGCCGGGCGCCTCGATTCCGATCTCAAGACGCGTGCGTGTGCCGTTACGATAATGCACCACGCCGTTGGCCGTGAGTTGCGGCACGGCGCGGAATTTGTAAGGCGCGACGACTTTAAACAGCTTCGGCTCGATCCAGTAAATAACGTCGGCCGGGCGCAGCGTGGTCTGCACATCGCGTAATCGCACCTCCTGCTTTCCATAATCGTACGTAAACGAACCCGTGCCGGTGCCTTCCTCGCGCGTGACGTGGAGATCATCGAAGGTGACCGCTTTTTCTTCCAGTCGCAGCGTGGCGGTGAGGCTGTCCATCCAGACGCCGCGGAAGCGCGTGCGCGGCAACGAAATCGCGCCCACGCCGCGCCACGCCTCCGGATGGCGCGACCTACCATGAATCGTTAGGCGCACGGCGGGCGAGCGCGCCATTTCCCATTCACTGACGAACTCGCGCAACCCGGCCGGCGCGAGCGCACGCAGGGCGGTGGGATTGATCGAGCTTTCGAGTTTAAGACGAAAATCGCCCGGCGTATCGAGCACGTCCGCGAGGACTTCGCCGCTGGCGTGGCGCAGGCGCACCCCGCGCAACATCGTCCGCGCGCCGTCCCAGGAATAATCGGCGGTCAGGCCGAGGAACGGCACTTCCCGGTAGGTAAAATCATCCAGCGCGACGCTGCCGAGAACGCGCAGGTGTGGCTGAGCCTCGGCGAGATCGAACGAACCGGACGCGGCGATGACGGGCGGCGTGGCGAAGGTGACGTCAGCGAGCACTTTTCCTGGCGGAACGCGGTGAACAGTTCCCCCGCTTGCGCCGAACTGTGGAGCTGAAACTGGCCGCGTTTGTCCGCCAGGCTCCAGGCCGCAGAGGCTGAAAGGGTGCCGGCTTGATCGGTCCATTCGAATTTCGTCAGACTGAATCGTTGCTCCGCCCACTCCGCGGCGGCGGTGACCGTTTTGATTTCGTAGGCGCCGCGCTGGAGGCGATCGCCTTCGAGGGTGGCCTCGACATGCGCGTTCTCCATTTGGGAGAGGTCGCCGGAGAATTTGACCTGCAACGTAGGCGGACCGCCGACGAAACGAAACGCCTCCAACTCGGCCGCGACGCGCTGCACGAGAAGCCAGCGCTGGCGCCATTCTTCCGCAGTGACGACGCGGCTCGGGCTGGTAGTCTTGCGCGCTTAATCAACTGCCCGGTGGCGGAAATGCGCACGCCGCAGAAAACACCCTCGGCCTGGCTGAGAAAGATCTGCTCGGGCGGGAAGTAAACGTGGGCGCGGAAGTTTTCCAGCCTGGCCTGGCCGCGGCGCACGGAGCCATCGGGATTCGGGAAGGTGACGTTGGCGTCGCGGATATCGATCGCGTTCAAGAACGGCTGGCGATGGAGAAGCGCGGCGTAATTGATATCAAGCGAGAGTTCGCTGATAACGGCGAGGAGCGTGGCAGGATTCTTGAAATCGTAAACGCGCACATCCTGCGCGACGAGGCCGCGGAAGGGATCGAGGGTGAGACGACGGACGGAGGCTTCGACGCCGCGCTGGCGCAACTCGTTCGCGACGGTGGTGCGCCATTGGCGGCTGAAACCTTTGTTCGCCAGATACCAACCTCCGAGAAGAAGCAGCGCTAAAGAGGCGAGGACCAGGAGACGAAGGCCGCTGGCGACGACTTGTCGCCGCCACGTCCAGCGCCGATAGAAACCGCGCGCAACCTTGCGCCGCGGCGGGAGATCGAGAACGCTGGGTGGCACTTGTTTCCAGTCGGACGGCGGAAGAGTTATTTCAAGCGCGAGACCTTAGGTCTTGTATGACTTATGGGACGTATATATCTGCGATGACCATCTCCGATCTGCCTGCGCTAAACGCCTCGCTCAACGCCTTCAGCACCGTCTTCATCGCGTTCGGCTGGTATTTCATCCGGCGGGGATTTTGGCGGCAACACATCGCCTGCATGATCACGGCGCTCGTTTCTTCGACAGCCTTCCTCACCAGTTATCTGATTTATCACGCGCACGCCGGCTCGGTCCGCTTCACCGCCGAAGGGATGGTGCGGCCGATTTATTTTACGATCCTGATCACGCATGTCTTGCTGGCGTTTACCGTCTTGCCGCTGGTGATCATGACCGTGACGCCGGCGCTGCGACGGCGTTGGGATAGACATCGACGGATGGGGCGCTGGACGATGCCGATCTGGCTCTACGTCTCGGTCACGGGCGTGATTGTTTATTTCATGCTCTACCAATGGTTTCGGCCCGCTGGAATCTAGAGCCCGGGGAACCTTGCATCTTTTCGGCGCTTGATGTTTGATCTCTCCGGAGGCAAACAAAACAATGGTCACGATCGCTACCTTCGACGAACCGGCGAAAGCCAAGCATTTAAAGAAACGGTTCGAGGAGGCCGGGGTAAAAGCCGACGTCCATAACGAGGGCCGGCTGCAATCCGTCGCCACCATGTCGGAGCCGCACGCCAACGCCAAGGTGACGGTGGAGGAGCAGGATTTCGTCAAAGCCAATGCCTTGCTCACCGAGTGGGAGGCGAGCGACCCGCAGGTCGGCGCCGCCATTCGCTGCCCGCAATGCAAGTCGCCCCGCATCGAGTATCCGCAGATGACCCGGAAGTTCATGACCCCGTGGCTGGCGAGCATCCTCTTCGCCCTGAAAATTTTTCCCAAGGAATTCTACTGCCAGGATTGCCATTTCACCTGGGGCAAGGACGGCGAGCCGTTACCGCAGCCGGCGGCGTGGGAAACCTTTTCCTAAATCGCCAGCGCCGGTCCTGCCCACAGGCGCGCCGCCGGGCGCGTCGCGGATTTGCTGGTCGGCGGTTGTCTGGCGGTGGAATCGCTGCCAGCGTGATCTTTCGTATTCATGAAATGGCTTTTCGCTTTCCTTTTGGCGGTGGTGATCTTCGGGGGAGCCGCTTTCTTCGGCTACCACGTGCTCTTGAAGCCGGAGCTGGCGGTGCGCGCGGAACGCAGTGGCGAGACGCCAGAGGAACCCCGCCCCGACATCAGCCTGCCGGAGTTTGAGGCGGCAGCAAAGCTGCGCCAGGAAGAGAAACTGGCGGAAGCGCGCGCGGCCCTGACCGCGTTCCTGCAAAAGTATCCGAACAGCACGCGGAGCGAGGCGGCGAAGGATCTCCTCGGCGACGTGAATATGGACATCCTGCTCTCGAAGTATCCCTCGCCGGAGAAAAAGGAGTACATCGTGAAGTCCGGCGACGTCCTCGCGCGAGTGGCGTCGAAGAACAAAACTTCGCCCGAGCTGATCATGCGCACGAACAATCTCCACGGCACGATGCTGCACGTGGGCGACCGGTTATTGATTTCCAACCCGGAGTTCTCCCTCTTCATTCAGCGGAAGGACCAGAGCATCGTGCTCCTCGATAAAGGCGCATTCTTCAAGCGCTACAAAGCCCGCAGCCTCAACCTGAACTCGAAGCAACCGCCCCGCGTCACCACCCGGGTGGCGGAAACGATGGCCTGGCGCGACGGCAAGCGCGTCGGCTTCGGGACGAAGGAATACATCGGAAGCGCACGCTGGATTCGCCTGGCCGCTCCGGGTTATGTCATCTTTACCCAACCGACGCCTGAGAACCTGAAACCGGGGGGCGTGGACCCGCCGCCCAACGGCTTCGGCCTGACACAGGCGGACGTGGAAGAATTGAGCGGCCTTGTCAACAGCAAGACCGCTGTCACCATTACCGATTAGCAATGGACGTTCAGCCGCTCGATTTCGAAAAGCCAATCCTGGAACTGCAACGGCGGTTGCAGGAGCTGAAGAATCATTCCGATGATCATGCGATCGATTTCGAGGCGGAAGTGGAATCGATGGAACGCAAGATTCGCGAAACGCGGCGCGAGATTTACGACAACCTGACTGCCTGGCAACGCGTGCAAATCGCCCGTCATGTGCAACGACCGTTCGCGCTCGATTACGTCTCGCGTTGTTTCACCGATTGGGTCGAGCTCCATGGCGATCGCGTCTTCGGCGATGATCGCGCCATGCCCTGCGGGCTGGGCAGGATCGGGAGCTGGCGTTGCGGGATCGTGACCCAGCAGAAGGGACGCAACACCAAGGAAAACGTCCTGCGCAATTTCGGCTGCGCCTACCCGGAAGGCTATCGCAAAGCGATGCGCGTGATGCGTCTGGCGGAGAAATTCAATCTCCCGGTGGTCGCGCTCATCGACACGCCCGGCGCTTATCCCGGCATCGGCTCCGAGGAACGTCACATCGCGGAAGCGATTGCGGTTAATCTGCGCGAAATGATGAATCTGCGCGTGCCGATCGTGGCGGTGGTAATCGGTGAAGGCGGCTCCGGCGGTGCGCTCGGCATCGGCGTGGCGGATTCCGTCATGATCATGGAGAACGCCTATTATTCCGTCATCAGCCCGGAAGCCTGTTCCGCCATTTTGTGGAAGGATCGCCGCCACGCCCCCGAAGCCGCGGAAGCGCTCAAGCTCACCGCCGACGATTTGATCAAGCTGGGCGTGGTGGACGAAGTCGTGGTCGAGCCGGAAGGCGGCGCGCATCGCGATCACGACATGGCCGCCGCGCATCTCGGGAGCGCGATTCGACGAAACCTGGAACGCCTCTGCGCCTTGGAAACCGACAAACTTCTGCAGCAGCGCTACGATAAATTCCGCAAGATGGGCAACTTTGCCGAAGTCGGCTAGCTGCTCGAACGACGACGTCTTTCGTTATAACGCGCCCGCAGGCGTACGCCGGACAACCACGGTTTTCATCCGGCGGCGGAAGGGCAGCACCGCGCTCGAGGGCGAGGCCGGATAAAGGAAACGCAGGACCGCATCAAAGCGCTCCGACCAAGCGCGCTCGGAGTGATCGCCCCCTTCGACTTCCAGGTAGTGAAGATCGTCGTGCAGCCGCCAGCCTTTCTCGATCAGAGCATGGCGCAGGACGGCGGCTCGTTCCCACCCGGGTTCGTGCGTGCCGGTGTCGAGCCAGATCTTGAGCGGCGGAAGGGCGTCTTCGTCGAGCGCCTCGATCATTTTGTAAATGGCGCAGTCGTCCCACCAAATGGAGGGTGACATCACGCCCAGGCGACGAAAGACGTGCGGAAACCAAAGGCCGAGCACCAGCGTGGCCAGGCCGCCGAGCGAGGAGCCGACGAGGCCGGTGGAGTCGGGATCGTCGATCGTCCGATAGTGCTCGTCGATGAAAGGCTTCACCTCATTGACGAGAAAGTTGCCATACTGCCGCAGGCGGCCCTTGCTGCGTTTGCGTTTCTCCTTTTCGATCCGGCCGCGCGTGGGCGCGTATTCGTGGACGCGATCCACGCCGGTGTTGGCGACGGCGACGAGGATGACGGGCTCGATCAAGTTTTCCTCGATCAGGCGCTCGGCGGTTTCGTCGGCACGCCATTCGGTGTGTCCGAAGGCGGTGGCAGCGTCGAAAACGTTCTGCCCGTCGTGCAAATACATCACCGGGTAACGCCGCGTCCGCGTACGCCGGTAACCGGGCGGGAGATAGACGAGAATATTGCGGCTGTTCCCAAGAATCTTGGAACGGAAGGCGCGGTGGCTGCGGATGTCGCCGGTGAGAGTGTGGTCAGGCATTTTTCGGAACGCGGAGTTATCGCGGTGAAGATACGCTTTGTCCATCGGAGCCGGACGTTTTCCGTCGAGGACAACGATAAATATCTTTCGGCCAGGGGCCAGGAAAGGAACTCACGCGAACCGCGTGCTACACCTCCAGTAAATGGGGGAAATATATTCGGCGCTTTTTATTATGGAAACAGGGCCACTCCCTAACTGTCTGCCGATTTCGATTAGCCATGGCAGTGCTTCCCGCGATCGATTCCAAGTCCACTTCAAGGGACCATTCCTTCCACGCTTCTTCTCCAACCAACGGACGCGGCTCTTTCGTGGGCGACACTGTTCAGATGCGACCCGGATTAGGTCGCCTCGCCCGCCAACCGGCCTTCGCCCCGGCAATCCTCAAGGACTTTGTTCCTCCATCGCGCCGTTCGCGCCGAAAGCTACGCCGACGGCGCTTCATTCTCTGCGAGACACTCGCCATCCTGTTGCTCGTGTTTCTGACCGGTCTCAACTCCAAGCCGAAGACGGGCGATTCGTTGCTGGAAAATGCGGCCATCTTTCTCGCGGCGGCGGCCGTCGCCTTGATTCCCGTTTTCTTTTACGGGTTGCCCCGGTCGGACTACCGCTCACGGCGGTAGAGGGCGGCCTTCCGAAAGCTGTTTCCTCCAGCCAAGCCTGTGGCACGTCGGGCTTGATTGATGTTCGGTCTGGACGAATTGTCGGCCTGCCATGACCGAACGCCATATCCGCTGGTGGACGCCACACCTTAACCGCGCTTTCGAAATGCTCGTGTTCGGCGATGGCCAGGGGATTCCGCTGATTCTGTTTCCGACTTCATTCGGGAATTTCAAACAATGCAAAGACTTCAATCTCGTGGACGCCTGCGCTGCCCTCGTCGATGCCGGCAAGGTCACGATTTACTGCCCGGACGCGATCGATCTCGACAGCTTTTACAACAAGCAGATCCATCCCGCGGATCGGATGCGGACGCACAACGCCTACGAGCGCACCATCATTCACGACGTCTTCGATCATGCGCGCCGGGAATGTTCCACCCATCGCGTCGCTGTCTCGGGGGCGAGCCTCGGCGCTTATCACGCCGCCAACATCGCTTTCCGGCACCCGGATTTGATCAGCCATCTCATCAGCATGAGCGGCGCATTCGATATCAGCGATTTCTTCGACGGCTACTACGACGAAAACATCTATTTCAACAGCCCCTACGATTATCTGCCGAATTTGCCCGACACCTGGCGCTTCAATCACATGAGCATCATCCTCGGCACCGGCGAGTGGGATAACACCCGCCACGAAAGTTTCCGGCTCTCGCAGTTGTTAGGCGACAAGGGCATCCAGCATCTCCTTGATGACCGGCGCTGGTGCGGCCACGACTGGAACTACTGGCGCGACATGCTGCCGCATTATTTGTCGAATCTCTAACGCGTCGCCGTGCGCGGGTTGTCTCGCTCGCACAAAAGCGGCTCGAGGACGCGCCAGACGGTCTCGGCCAGAATGCGCTGGCCCGCGGCATTCGGATGAATGTGATCCGGCAGATTCAAGGTCGGATCGCCGCCCACCCCTGCGAGCAGATAAGGCACAAGCGCGGCGGCGTTCTTTTCCGCCACTTCCGCGAAGACTTTGCCGAACTCGTCGAAATAGCCACCGTTTGCGTTAAGCGGCAATTGCATCCCGGCAATGACCACGCGCACCGCGGGATGACGCTTTCTGGTGCGGTCGATGATTGCCTGCAAATTCGCGCGCAGCTCCGGCACCGGCACGCCGTGAAACGCATCGTTGATGCCGAGTTGAACGACGAGGATATCGATGGGGCCGGCGAGATATTTCGGCAGCCGCTGCAAGCCGCCAGCGCTCGTCCCACCGCTCACGCTGGCGTTGACGATCTTCACCTCATACCCCGCTTCCTTCGCCTTGCCCACGAGGAGAGCGGGATAGGCCTCCGTGCGGGCGAGGCCAAATCCATCCGACAAGCTATCGCCGAGCACGAGAATGGTTTGCGAGCGGACCGGATCGCGCGGAGCGGCTTTTACCGGGAACGGGGACGCTCCCGCGATGACGCCAGCGAGAATAAGCGTGGTTGCTTTCAAGATCACTTCTGACGGGCGCCCCGCGAATTCGTTCAAACGCAAAACGACTTTCCCGGTTGCTTTCAGGAGGCGCCACAATTAGTAAAACCCTCCCGCGTTTCCCATCGAACGCATGGGAAAGAATTCGAAACCCTACCTCCCTTCTCTTATGGCTAACTACGGAATCAACGGCTTCGGCCGCATCGGTCGCAACGTCTTGCGCGCCATGTCGCAACAAGACGTCGAGCGCGTCAAAGGCATCAACGATCTCACCGACACCACCACCCTCGCCCATCTCCTGAAGTGGGATTCGGTGCACGGGAAATTCGATGGCGAGATCGGGCACGACGACCAGAACATCATCGTGCGTGGCCACAAGATCCGGATCATGAAGGAGCGCGATCCGGCGGCGTTGCCTTGGAAGGACCTGGGCGTGGACGTGGTCATGGAATCGACCGGATTCTTTACCGAGCGTGAGAAGGCGAACCTGCATATCAGCAAAGGTGGCGCGAAGCGGGTGTTGATCAGCGCCCCGGCGAAAGGCCCGGACGCGACGATCTGCCTCGGGATTAACGACGAGATCTATGACGCGTCGAAGCACACCATCGTTTCCAACGCGAGTTGCACCACCAATTGCCTCGCGCCGATGGCGAAGGTGTTGCACGACACCTTTGGGATCGAAGCCGGCTTCATGAGCACGATCCACTCCTACACCAACGATCAGAACATCCTCGATCTCCCGCACGCGGATCTCCGCCGCGCACGCGCCGCTGCGATCAATATCGTGCCGTCCAGCACGGGCGCGGCCAAGGCGATCGGCGAAGTGATTCCGGAGTTGAAAGGGAAGCTGAACGGCGGCGCTTTCCGCGTGCCGACGCCAGATGGTTCCGTGACTGATTTCACCGCGATGCTGAAGAACAAGGCGAGCGCGGAGGATGTGAATCAGGCCTTCAAGGAAGCGGCGGAACCGCAGGACTAAAGGGAATTCTCGAGTACTCCGACGAGCCGCTCGTGCTTGCAGGACATCGTCGGCAACCCACACTCCTGCATCTTCGATAGCGCGCTGACGCTGGCCTTGGGCGACAAGTTTGTGAAGGTGGTCGGCTGGTACGACAACGAATGGGGTTACAGCAATCGTTGCGTGCAGATGCTGGCCCTGCTCGGGAAGTAAGGCCGTGAACAAACTGTCCCTGCGCGATCTGGATGTTCGGGGCCGGCGCGTGCTTGTGCGCGTGGATTTTAACGTGCCCGTGGAGGAACACGGCGATCATGTCCACATCACCGACGACACGCGCATCCGTGAAAGTTTGCCGACCATTAATTATCTCCGCGAACAGGGCGCGAAGACGATTCTAATGGCGCACTTTGGCCGGCCCAAGGGCAAACGCGTCGACAAATACACCTTGCGGCCGGTGGCGGATCATCTGCACACGTTGATCGATCATCCGGTGGCGTTCAGCCACGACGTCATCGGCAAGATTCCGGAGGAAATCATCGCGCATATGAAAGAGGGCGATGTAACCCTGCTCCAAAACGTGCGCTTCGAAGCCGGCGAAGAAACGAACGACGCGGCTTTTGCGGAGGCCCTGGCAAAACTGGGAGATGTTTATGTGAATGACGCCTTCGGCGCGGCGCATCGTGCCCACGCCAGCACGGCGGGGATAACAAAGTTCGTCCAGCAATCCGCGATGGGATTTCTGATGGAGAAGGAATTGAAGTATCTCCGGAGTGAACTCGAGAAACCGGCCAAACCGTTTCTCGTCATCATGGGTGGCTCCAAGGTGTCGGATAAGATCGGCGTGATCAAAGCGCTCATGGAAAAAGCCGACACGATTCTGATCGGCGGCGCCATGGCCAACACTTTCTGGAAAGCCGAGGGCATTTCCGTGGGCGCGAGCCGGATCGAAGCCGACAAGCTCGATCTCGCCCGCGAGCTGGTGGAACACGCGAAAGCGAAAGGCGTGAAGTTGGTACTCCCTCTGGATGCGCTGGAAACAGAAAAATTCGAAGCCGGTGCACAAACGCGTAACGCGGATCGCGAGCGCGGAATCACCGAGGGCTGGCAGGCAGTGGATATCGGAACGAAGACGATCGCGCTTTACGAGGACGAAATCGCAAAAGCGAAGACGATCCTCTGGAACGGCCCGGTCGGTGTCTTTGAGATTCCCGATTTTGCCGCGGGCACGACCGCGATCGCGAAGGCGGTGGCACAGGCAGATGCCGTTACGATCATTGGCGGCGGCGATTCTGTCACGGCGGTGCAGCAGGCGGGCCTGGCCGACAAGATGACTTTCATTTCCACCGGCGGCGGCGCCTCGCTCGAATTGCTCGAAGGCAAAGAGCTACCAGGCGTGGCCGCGCTTTCGAACAAATGATTGCGTCCGCCGTCATCCCGAGCCGCGCAGACGGCCGAGGGATCTCGCAACCGCAGCGTTGGCTTCCCGCGGCGTTGGCGATGTCGTTGGTACGAGCGGCGTCTTATGTTGGCGGAATGCGATCACTGCGTCGGAAAGATCCCTCGGCCGTCTGCGCGGCTCGGGATGACAAATAGAACACCCACCATGCGAAAGAAAATCGTCGCCGCGAACTGGAAGATGAACATGACCCAGGCGGAATCCGCCGCCTTTGTGGAGACTTTCCTCCGCGAGCTGGGCGGCGCTTCGGAGGTCGAAGTCGTGCTCGTGCCGCCATTCACCGCCATCGCGAAGGTGAGCGAAGCGCTCAACTCCTCGCAGACGGTCAAGGTGGGTGCGCAGAACATGTATTGGGAAAAGAGCGGCGCCTTCACGGGCGAGATCAGCGCGGCGATGTTGCGCGATCTTTTCGTCCGCTACGTCGTGCTCGGCCATAGCGAGCGGCGCGCGTTCCTCGGCGAGACGGATGAAATTGTGAACCGCAAGGTGCGCGCGGCGCACGAGGCTTCATTGCGTCCGATCGTATGTGTCGGCGAGACTCTGGAACAACGCGAACGCGGCGACGTGGAAAAAATTATCGACGCGCAACTGCGTGGCAGCCTCGCTGAATTGAGCGCGAAAGAACTGGGTGAAACCGTCGTCGCCTACGAACCGGTGTGGGCCATTGGTACCGGCAAAACCGCGACGGCCGAGCAAGCGCAGGAAGTGCACGCCTTCATTCGACGAACGCTCATGGAGATTTCGGACGAAGCCACGGCGAACAAGATGCGCATTCAATACGGCGGCAGCGTGAAGCCGGATAATGCGCACACCTTGATGTCGCAGCCGGACATCGACGGCGCGCTCGTGGGTGGCGCCAGTCTCGATCCACGCAGTTTTGCGCAGATCGTCAAAGGCGCGCACGAGAAGGAAGCCGCGTAGCCGCTCCCCGCCCACAGCTAATCGCTACTGCACCTGGAATACTTCCACCAAGGCCACGCCGGTCGGCTGGCCACCCGTCCCGGCCACCACCGCGGTGTAGGCCCCGGACGCGACCGTCGTGATGAGCGCTGACTCACGCGTGTCTTCCGGTGCGACTCCATACCCTTGGATCTCGCTCGCGTTCGGATGCGATTGCCAGTCGTTGTTTGAATCGACGATCGTGCCCTGCGCGTTGCGCAGTTCAAGGGTGGGATCGGGCAGCGGCCCGGCGACATTGAACTGGGCGAGCGAGGGACCGATCGCGCGCACGAGCAGGCGCCGTGGATCCGTTCCGCCCGTGATCAAACCGCCGATCATGACGTTGTCGCCCGTGCCGACCGCGCCCCGCGTGGAGAGATTCAGCAACGTCGAACCGGCGGTGCTATCGAGATCGTAAACCTCGACCAGCCCGACGCCGGACGTGTTCCCGTTGCTGCGCACGATGGCGGTGTAGCTGGCAATGTTCGCACTGGCCGGCACCACGACGATCAAGGCGGACTCATTCGCCGCACTTGGCGCGAGACCGAGATCGGTCAGCAGTTGGCGGTCGGGGCTGTCGCCCCAGTTGTCATTGGAAGCGATCAAGTTCTCGTTGGCATCACGGAACTCGAGGGTGGGATTGGCGAGCGGATTCGCGAGGGCGAGCGATGGCCCGATCGCGCGGACGGCGAGACGTTTCGCACCGCCGGTACCGACGATGAAACCTCCGATCAAAACTTCATTGCCGGTGGGAAAATTAACGCGCGTGGAAATATTCCGGAGTCGGCCGGGCGCGGCGGTGATGTTGACGTTGAAGCTATGACTCACGGCGACGCCATCGAGATCGGTCGCGGTGACGCTGATTTGGGCGGAACCGATCTGATTGCCGGCGACGAGCAGATTGCCCTCGCTAACGGAGACGCTGGCGACGCCGGAATTGTTGCTCGTGGCAGAGAAAACGAACGGGGAAATTTGTGCAAACTCGGAAATGCTGGCGAGGTGGGAAGGCATGACCACGCCAGAGGTATAATTGCGCAGGGGCAGACTCTCGAAAGGCTGACTGCTGACAAACTTCGGCAAAGCCCCGATCGCGTCTGCCGCGGCCATGCCCGATCCGGCGACGCGGCCGAAGACCGTGAAGCCGCCATTCTGCGTGTCGAGCGAGGGACCACCGCCGCTGTTATCGGCGAGATTGATGAACCACTGGCTGCTGGCGCTATTGGGGTTCCCGGCCACTTTCGCCATCGCAACGGTGCCGCGCCGGTTTGAGATGACCGGCTCATTTTGGATCGCAGGAAAGGGCGTGACCTCGGTCGGTTTGATGACGTTGGCGTTGCTGTTGGGATCGATCGTGCCGAGGAATCCGCCGCCTTGGATAATGAAGTTGTCCAGCGCGCGATGAAAGAAACTGGGCGCCACCTGCCCAGCCGCGGCATCGAAGACGAAGAAACGTCCCTGGTTCACGTAGTTCAGAAAATTCTGGACGGTGATTGGCGCGGTCTCGCCATCGAGCGTGAAATTCATCGTCCCGAGCGGGGTGACGAGACGCGCAGCCGCGGAGGCGTCGGGATCGCGAAAGAACGCGCGGAGGTCGATGATGGCGGTGCTGGCGAGGTATTGCTGGCGGTCGCCAATCGGAGCACTGACGACGGGGGCGACGTTTGGTTTGATGGTGAGAGCATTGGCAACCGAGATGCCGCCGAGCAAAAGCACGAGCGCGCTCCGGAGGAATAAATGGAAACGATGCATGGGCGGCTGCTCTACACTATTTCCGCGAAACCTACTAGGGCGAACCTCCTGCCAACTATCAAGCCGCCATGTTTGCTCGGTGCCTGAGAAGGGTGGGTTGGTTGATGAGGGAGGCGGCCACCGACCGCGACCGGGCTAGGCTCAAGGCGGGAGGGAGAAAACCTCCACCAACCCCACGCCGGTGGTGCCATTCTTCCCACGCACGATGGCGGTGTAGGGAGCGGGCTCCAGCGTGCTCACGATGGCAGATTCCAGATCGTTCTGCGGGGGCACCGTGGTCGCGATGATCTCCGCTTCCTGCGAACTGCGCCAGTTGTCGTTCATGGCGATCATCACGCCGTTCTGATCGAAGATCTCCAGTGTGGGATCGGCCAGCTTTCCGGTCACCGGCAGCGACGGACCGATGGCACGCACGATTACTTTTCTCGGCGCATTCCCCACCAGGATGAGTCCCCCGATCATGACGTCGTCGCCGGTTTGCACAAAACCGCGGGTCGAGATGTTGGCCAGTTGCGAATCGACGGCGCTGTCCAGATCGTAGACCTCCACCAAGCCCACCCCGGTTCCACGGCCCACGCCCTGCACGATCGCGGTATACGCACTCGTGTTGGCCGGCAGTGTCGCCACGATCGCGGCTTCGAGGTCGTTGGTGGGTGGAACCATGCTCGCGATAATCTCGGCTTGCTGGTGGCTGCGCCAGTTGTCGTTGCTCGCAATCAACGCACCCGCGCCATCGCGCAATTCGAGCGTCGGGTTCGCCAGCTTGTCGATCACGGGCAGGGAGGGTCCGATGGCACGCACGATCACTTTTTTCGGCTGCGTCCCCGTCACGATGAATCCACCGATAAGCACGTTGTCTCCCGTCTCCACGCGCATGCGAGTCGAAATGTTCCCGAGCTTGGCGGGACTTGGGGTCGGACTTGGACTTGGAGTCGGACTTGGACTTGGAGTCGGACTTGGACTTGGAGTTGGACTTGGACTTGGACTTGGACTTGGAGTCGGACTTGGACTTGGACTTGGACTTGGACTTGGACTTGGACTTGGACTTGGACTTGGACTTGGACTTGGACTTGGACTTGGAGCTCGGACTTGGAGTCGGACTTGGACTTGGACTTGGACTTGGACTTGGAGTCGGACTTGGACTTGGAGTCGGACTTGGACTTGGAGTCGGACTTGGACTTGGAGTCGGACTTGGACTTGGAGTCGGACTTGGACTTGGACTTGGGGTCGGTGTCGGGGTCGGGTCGGGGTCGGTGTCGGGGTCGGGGTCGGGGTTCCTGTGTATTGGATTCTCCAAACCAGTCCGTTGTTACCTATGATGAGACAGTAAAGGCTGCCATCGGCGCCGACTTTGAGATCGACCGGAGTGTTAATGCCCGTGGCGAACGCACTGGATGTGTTGTTCGAGGGGTCCAGAAGTCGAATCCAACCGCTACAAAGGTCCGCAAAAAAGTATTTGCCGGTGTAGCTAGCCGGGAACTGGTTGATCGCCGGATCGTAGAAGGCTCCACCCACAATGGCGCAGCCAGTTGAGCTGCCGTTGCCATGCCCGTAGGCAAGTAGCGGATCTCGATAATCCGGGTTCATCGGCGAACAGAACCCCTCGCAAATATTCCACCCGTAGTTCGAACCAGCGATGCCATCGTTGATCTCTTCCCAGCGGGCCCAGCCAACGTCGTTGATGAACAACCGGCCCGTGCCCGGCTGAACGGCAAAGGTGTAGGGATTGCGCAATCCCACTGCCCAGATCGCCCGGTTGTCTCCGGTGGGAGAGCCGCTGATTCCAGGAAAGCTCGTCGGGTTATCAGTCGGTATGCTGCCGTCGGCGTTGATCCGCAGCATTTTCCCCAATCGGTTCTCGATCGTCTGTGAGTGGGCAGGGTTAAAGTTTTCCCCAACCGCGACGTAAAGCTTCCCATCGGATCCAAAATGGATCGCCCCACCATTGTGACTGGTGTTGGCGCTCAGGCTGTCCAATTCGAGAATAGGCGTCTCGCTTCCAGCTGCGGCCACGTTCCCATCCGCGGTGAAACGGCTCACGCGATTGTGAGCAGGCGACCCCGGAACAGTGTAGTAGACGTAGACGTAGTGGTTGTTGGCAAAATCTGGGTCGAAGGCGATTCCCTGCAGCCCGCGTTCGCCGTTGGAGTCCACCGCGATCGTGACGAACGGTGTTGGCAGCAACGTCCCGTTTTCGATGACCCGGAGTTGCCCGTTTTGCAGGCAAACAAAGATCCGCCCATCGGGTGCCAGCTCCATCGCTGTCGGGATACTAACCGCGGAGAGCGGACTCCCGACTTGGGTCGCGACGAAGTCCGGTGGCAAGGTTGGCGGAGTTGGGGTCGGGGTTGGGCTTGGGGTTGGACCGGCCTGTATCGCAGCGAAGCCCGGATTACCCAGTCCAGAAGCGTAAACGTTCCCGTGGCCTGTTGGATCAAACACCTCCGGGGTCTTGCCGGTCTCGGACACGTAGATCGGATCCGCTACCGTTGCCGCAGCAACCAAAAGAAAGGGGAGAACTCGGACGACAACGGATATCAGCGAGGTAGAAATCAGGGTCAGCCCGCGCCTACGTGCAACAATCTCTTCGGGCGGCGTCTCTTCTGATATCGGGGCGCCCTCGCGCATACCGACTTTTTAACGATTTCGGGGAGCGCTGGGAAGCCATTTCGGCGTGCGCGCCTGGAAGATGATCAAACCCGGCTATTTCTTGATCTCCAGATAAAGGCGCGTTTCCGTCTTCCCCGTGGCCGGATCGAGCACTTCGATGCGCATTTGTTTGAGGAACCAGCGACCTTCGATCTTTTGCGCGGAGACGACTTCGAAACGCTTCGCCAGTTTCAAATCCCAATCGTAGCCCTCCATCCGCATGAGGGCGCCACCCTGTTGATCGACCCAGAGGATGACGTTGGAGTATTGCGACTGCCGGTTGGGCGCGCGCAGTTGCACCTTCCAGCATTGGCGCGTGCGCAGGCTGTCTTCGCCCAGGACTTTTCCGGTGCGCCAGTAGAGAAACTTGAGGGCGAGGTCGGCATACGTGATGGCGGTGCCACGCACTTTTTGGTCGAACTCGGGGCCGGAAATTCTATCGACGCCATCGCGGGTGATCTCCTCGAGGCGCGAGTCCGTTTCGCCGAGGCGCAATTGCAGGGCTTCGTCGGGATCGGTGAAGGTGTAACGCACGACCGGCCCGGTCTGGGTGAGGCGGAACGGGACGATCTTTTCGTTCTCGCGCAATTGCCCCTGCACGGTGAGGTCCTGCGTGGCTTGTTGCAGGCGGACGGTGGCTAAAATTTCCTTCGCGGAAGGGGCGGCGGCGTGGGCAGCGGCAAGGGCGAAGCAGAAGTAAACGAAGAGGAGTCGGCGCATCGGGCTTTAAGTTTTAAGGTTTAAGCTTTAAGTGAAGCCGTCCGCACGCGCTCTTAAAGCTTAACCCTGCAAGCTTAACGCATTCATGGATCAGGCAATCTTTCATCGCATTAATGAACAATGGACGAGCCCGGGGCTCGACTTGTTCATGGCAGCGGCAAGCCATCTTGATCTCTGGTGGCCATTGATCGTGCCGGTCGTGCTGCTGTTGCTGTTGCGCGGCGGGTTCAAAGGACGCGCGTTTGTGCTCTGCGCGGGGGTGACGTTGTTTTTGACTGAGGCCGTGGTCGTGCGCGGGCTCAAGGAAATGGTGGGGCGCCCGCGCCCGAAGGACACGCAGAGCGTGCGTCTCGTGCAGTTGGCGAGAGCGCGTCCGCAATTGCTCAGCCTTTTTAAAGAGCCGCGCGTGCACCGCTCGGAAAACTGGCAACGGAACAACGACGCCAATTCTTTCCCCTCCGGTCACACGGCGAATAATTTCGTGGTCGCAACCTTTTGCGCGCTTTTCTACCGGCGCCGGGGCTGGCTTTATTTCTTTGTCGCTGCGGCGGTCGGTTATTCGCGAGTTTACCTGGGCGCGCATTGGCCGAGTGACGTGCTGGGGACGATGATACTCGCGGTGGGTCTGGCTTTGGCGATGGCCGCGCTATACCAATGGCTGTGGAAACGCGTGGGCCCACGCTGGACGCCGGAACTCTTTGCGCGCCATCCACGAGTGATCGGAGAGTCATGAGCACAACGCGCGCAGTCTGGCTGTTTCTCCTCGCGCTCACGGGCATTCGACTGGCGTGGATCGGCACGACCGATCTTGCGTTCGACGAAGCGCATTACTGGATGTGGTCGGAACGGCTCGCACCCGCCTATTTCAGCAAAGGGCCGGGCGTGGCGTTCGCCATTTGGTCAAGCACGGCAGTTTTCGGTGACAATGTCTTCGGCGTGCGTTTCTGGAGTCCGGTCCTCGGGGCCGGGACGAGCTTGCTGCTCTATTATCTCACGCGCCGTCTCTTCAATGCCACGACCGGGTTCTGGGTCGTCCTCATGTTGAACGTGACCCCGATCTTCAACATCGGCACCTTCGTCATGACGATTGACCCGCTCTCCATCTTCTTCTGGGTGGCGGCACTCTACAGTTTCTGGCTCGCGCTCGAACGGCATCCAGAATTCTCATGGCACTGGCCGTTCACCGGGCTGCTCATTGGGCTGGGGTTTCTCTGCAAATACACGAACGCCATGCAGCTCATCTCGGTCCTGCTGGTGCTCGCGCTCATCCCGCGTTTCCGCGGCGAGTTTCGGAAGCCCGGCCTTTACGCGCTTCTCGGGACCTTCGCGCTCTGCACCATTCCGCCCATCGTGTGGATGCAACAACACGCCTGGGCCACGCTTGGCCATCTCCGCTCCAGCGGCAGCCTCGATCGCGCGCCGGGCTTCCGTCCGCTCCAGTTTCTCGAATTTTTTGGCGTGCATTTCGGCACCTACTCGCCGCTCATTTTTCTTGGGCTGGTCTGGGCGGTGATCGCGAACTGGCGGCGGTGGCATCAGCAATTCAAAGGCATTTATCTGCTTTGGTTTGGGCTGCCGGTCTTCGGCATTTACGCCGTGCTTTCTTTCAACAAAGCGGCGAATCCGAACTGGGACGCGCTCGCGTTGCCCAGCCTCGCCATTCTCGCGGGCTCCTACTGGGTCGAGCGCATCCAAGTGCGGCCGGCGTTGCGCAAGCTGGCGGCGATTGCAATCGTGATCGCGTTACCGATGAGCGTGCTCGCGCTGAATACGGACCTGCTCCGCCTGGTCGGCTTCGAGTTTCCAAAAACGGATCCGTCCGATCGTTTACGGGGCTGGGCCACCACGGCTGGCGCCCTGGAAAAGTTACGCGGCGACGTGGAGCAGCAGCTCGGCGAACGCGTTTTCCTGATCGCCGATGGACGCGATCGCGCATCGTTGTTCTCTTTTTACCTCCGCGAGAAGCGACGCGAAGGCCCGGGACATCCGGAAGTTTACCTGATCGAATCGCAGGCCATCGAAAACCAGTTCTCCTTCTGGCCGCGTTACGATGAATTTGTGACTGGGCCGCGCCCAACCGCCACGCCGGAAGAGGGCGATGTCTACACGGAGGAAGACGGCGTGAATTTGTTCAGCGGCCGGAGCGCGCTCTACATCCATCAGAGCGATGGGCGGCAGCCGGCGCGCAACATCAGCCAGGCGTTTCAATCGAGCGAGCCCGTGGCCGCGTTTGAAGTGCGACGCGGCGGCCGATTGTTGCGGACGTTTACGGTCTTCCTCTGCAAGAATTATCGGACGTTGCCGCTATGATGAATTTATCCGAAGGACCGGCGGTTTCCGTGGTGGCGCCGTTGTTTAACGAGGAAGAGAACGTGGCGCTCCTCCAGGGAGAGCTGACAAAGGCGCTCGACGGTCTCGATTACGAAATCATTTTCGTCGATGACGGCTCGACGGATGCGACGATCGCGCGCATCCCGCCGAGCGAACGCGTGCGGGTGTTGCCCTTCGCGCAGAATGCAGGACAAAGCGCGGCCATGTATGCGGGCCTGCATGCGGCACGCGGCGCGGTTGCGGTCTTGATCGATGGCGATCTGCAAAATGATCCGGCAGATATTCCCAGGTTGCTGCGCGAGATCGAAGCGGGAGCGGACCTGGTCTGCGGGTATCGCGTTCAACGCAAGGACACCGTGGTGAAGCGGATCACGAGCCGGGTGGCGAATTTTGTGCGGAGCCGATTCACGAAGGACGGCGTCCGCGATACCGGGTGCACGCTGAAAGCGATGCGACGCGAATGCGTGCAGGCCTTGGTGCCTTTCAAAGGCATGCACCGTTTTATCCCCGCGCTGGTAAAGGGCGCGGGCTTCCGATTGGTGGAGATTCCGGTAAATCATCGGCCACGCCAGTTCGGCGTGAGTAAATATGGACTCGGCAATCGCGCCGTGCGCGCCACGGTGGATATGTTCGGCGTGCGCTGGTTGCTCTCGCGGCAGCTCAGCTACAAGGCGCGCGAAGAGCAGTAAACAATCAGACTTCGACCGGTTCCGTCTGCGGCGCGGGGTCCATCCACTTGCCGTGCTCGCGGATGAGGTCCTGCAAACGATCGACCGCGTCAGCTTCCGGAATGTTGAACTTCACCGCGGTCTTGCCGACGTAGAGATTGATCTTCCCGGGCGCGCCGCCAACGTAGCCGAAATCCGCGTCCGCCATTTCGCCCGGCCCATTCACGATGCAGCCCATGACAGCGATCTTCACGCCCTTCAAATGCGAGGTGGCGGCTTTGATGCGGGCGGTGGTCGTTTGGAGATTGAACAACGTCCGTCCGCACGACGGACAGGCCACGTAGTCGGTTTTGAAAATGCGCGTACCGGCAGCTTGCAGGATGTTGTAGCTCAGGCGCAGCGCCTGTCCCGGCGCCTCCTCGCCTTGCACGAGAATGGCGTCGCCGATGCCATCGCAGAGGAGTGAGCCAATATTGGTGGCGGCGGTGAGGAGGGTGTGGAGGAAATCGGATCAGTGATCGGGATCGGTGATCAGTGCAGACGTCCTTGAGCAAAATCGGATGCCGTGGATGGACCTTAGCGGCCAGCAATCGGAACGCAGCGATGACCGGTAGCTCGATGCCGTCGCGCACGGTGACGAGCCGCGGATGAGTTTCCTCGTTTAGTTGCGCGACCTGCTCTTCATCGCGCGGATCAATCTCCGCGATGCCCGCCTGCTCGTAGACGATCTCGGGTTTGTAATCGCCCATGCGCTCCACCTTGTGCGCGATCTTCTCGAAGTTCGTCGTGCGGACGAAAACACGGACGATCTCTTCGCCACCGAGCGCGGTATCGCCCGCGATCCCCGCCGCATGGACGCTCTGCGACGGCCGGCGCTGATAAGAAAATGGATCGTAGGAAACTTCGGCGTTCGGCGTCGGGCGTTGGGCGTTCGGCGTTTTCTGCACCATCGCCACCAGCGCCTGCGCCACCGGAATCTCGTGGATGCTATCTTCCGTGAGCGAAACGCGAATCGTGTCGCCGATTCCATCCGCGAGCAACGAGCCGATGCCGATCGCGCTCTTGATGCGCGCGTCTTCGCCCTCGCCCGCTTCGGTCACGCCGAGATGGATGGGATAATTCCAATCCGCGCCCTCCTCGTCGAGCCGCGCGACGAGCAAACGGTAGGCGTTGATCATCACCTTCGGGTTGCTCGATTTCATCGAGAAGACGAAGGCGTGATAATCCAGATCGCGCGCGATGCGAGCAAACTCGAGCGCGCTCTCCACCATCCCGAGCGGCGTGTCGCCGTAGCGGTTCATGATGCGATCGCTGAGCGAACCGTGATTCGTCCCGATGCGCATGGCGCGGCCGCGTTCCTTGCAGAGCAAGCACCAGGGGCGTGAAACGCTCGCGAATGCGCTCGAGCTCGGCGGCGTATTGTTCGTCGGTGTATTCGACGATCTTGAATTTCTTCGAGTCGGCGTAGTTGCCGGGATTGATCCGGACTTTCTCGACCCACTTCGCCGCTTCCATGGCGGCGTCGGGTTTGAAATGAATGTCGGCGACAATCGGCACCTCGCAGCCGCGCGCCCGCAGGCCGGCGACGATGTGCTGCAAATTGGCCGCGTCCTTCACGGTCGGCGCGGTGATGCGCACAATCTCGCAACCCGCTTGCGCGAGCTCCAGCGACTGCGCGATCGACGCCTCCGTGTCCATCGTATCGCACGTGATCATGGACTGGACGCGAATCGGGTTCGCCCCGCCCACGCCGACATGCCCCACCATGACCTCGCGGGTCGCGCGGCGGGCATGATTGAATGGGTCGGCGCAGTACTTCACTGCTCGCGTTACGGGGCCGGGGTGGATTGCGTTTCGCTCGCCGGTTCTCTCCGCTCCGGACGGTCGCGCCCGAAAAGGTCGCCCAGATCAAAGAAGCTGACATACGCCATGTAACCGATGATGAGGACAGCACAGCCGGTTTGCACGAACTCGAGGATTTTGATGTTCACCGGTTTGCGCCGGATCGATTCGATGATGGCGAGAACGATATGGCCGCCATCGAGCACGGGAATCGGGAGCATGTTGAGGATGGCGAGGTTGACGTTCAGGACCACGCTGAACCACAAGGCGAGCTGCCAGCCGCGTTCGCTTTGGAAGAGGAGATAATAAATGCGACCGATGCCGACCGGGCCGCTGAGATGCTGGAGTTTGACGTCGGATTTCGGCGACGCGACCGCGCCGATCGTGCTCAGGGTGCTGGTGATGCTGTTGTAAACCTGCTCGATCGGGCCCGGATGAGCGAGCGCCATGCGGCCGGCGCTATCCCAACGAATGCCGATGCGCGGCGTTTTTTCGTCGCCGATGATCGTAGGCTGCAAGGTCGGCTCAAGAAGTTTGCCGTCGCGCATCACTTGCAGGGTGAGCGGTTCCTGACCGTGCGCCTGGATGTATTCGGCGAGTGCGACGGGCGTGTAAATCTTGACCCCGTTGTAGCCGATCACGATGTCGCCCGGGCGCACGTCGGCCGCGGCGGCGGGCGTGCCGGGTTGCACTTCCTCGATGATGGGTGTCTGCGCGGGCATGATCAGCACCTGGCGCACGCTCTTGCGCCGCCAGCCGCTGGTTTCCGCGATGTAGGGCACCACCTGAAATTCGCGGATGCCGCCGTTGCGATCCACTTTGAAGGGAATCGTATCGCCTTCGCTGCGGACCACGCTCCAGATCACGCTGTTATTCATCCCGGAGAAACGCGTGACCTTCTGACCGTCGACCTCGAGAATCTTATCGCCGGCCTGGAGGCCTGCCTTGGCCGCGGGCGAGTCGGCCTGGACGTAACCGATGACGGTGGTCGTGTCCGATTCGCTCACCGGATGGCCGACGAACCAAACGATGACCGCGAAAACCAGCGCAAGGAGGAGACTGAAGAGCGGACCCGCGACGGCGACGATGATTTTGTCGAGCGCGGAAATCCGGGGCAACTGGGCGCGATCGGTCTCGACCGTGCCTTCGATGATGTCCATCGGAGCGAGCTGTGGGAGTGCAACGAAGCCGCCGAAGGGAAGCGAGCCGAGCGAGTACTCAACGCCGTTGATTGTTTTCTTCCAGAGCGGTTTGCCGAACCAGACGCCGAATTTTTCGATCACGAGCCCGCGCCAGCGTGCGGCGAGGAAGTGGCCCAGCTCATGCACGATGATGAGCAGGTTAAAGAGAACGATGACCTCGAGGACGATGAGGATGACGCGAAGAGCTTGCGGGATCATTTCGGAATTTTTTTAGCCACAGATGAACACAGATTTCCACAGATGGGGAAAGGCGGCTGAACTGCGTCTCTGCAATCTGTGTTTCATCTGTGTGAATCTGTGGCCAAGGTCGCCGCTTCCTGGCGCGCCCATTGATCGGCGGCCAATATCGCATCGAGCGAGGCGTCCGCAACGGAGGCGTGACGGCTCATGACTTTCTCGACCAATTGCCAGATTCCGGGGAACGAGAGACGGTTTTCAAGAAAAGCTGAGACAGCGACTTCATTGGCGGCGTTCAAGACAGCAGGCAGGGTGCCGCCGGTCTCGCCGGCCTGCCGGGCGAGGTTGAGCGCGGGAAAATCGTCGTAGCGGGGGGTCTCGAAGTCGAGCTGGCGCAGCTGGCCAAAATCGAGCGGCTTGAGAGAATTCGGGACGCGTTCCGGCCAGGTGACGGCGTATTGGATTGGGAAACACATGTCGGAATGGCTGAGCTGGGCGAGGACGGAGCCATCGGTGAATTCGACCATCGAATGCACGATGCTTTGCGGATGGACGACCACGTCCACGCGCGCCATCTCCACGTGGAAGAGCCAGCGGGCCTCGATCATCTCGAGACCTTTGTTGAAGAGGGTGGCGGAATCGATGGTGATCTTTGGGCCCATGTTCCAGGTCGGATGCTTGAGGGCTTGTTCGCGGGTGATGGTGGGGAATTCTTTCGCGGGGGTTTGGCGGAAGGGGCCACCGGAGGCGGTCAGGATGAGGCGGGCGATATCAGAAACGCCGGACGTCGGGCCTTTCCCTTCCAGACATTGGAAGATCGCGTTGTGCTCGCTATCCACGGGCAATACACGCACAGCTTTCTCCGCCGCCGCGCGCATCACGATCTCGCCGGCCATGACTAGGATTTCCTTGCTTGCGACCGCGAGATCTTTGCCGGCCTCGATCGCCGCGAGCGCGGGACGGAGTCCGCCCGTGCCAACGACCGCGATGAGCACCATGTCGGCATTTGCGAGTGCGGCGATTTCGCGCAGCCCTTCTTCGCCAACAAGAATCTGCGGTTCGTAATCCAACTGCGCGCGCAGTTCTTCGCGCTTCGATTCATCGACGAGACAGACGGCTTCCGGGCGGAATTCATTCGCCTGCGCGGCTAATTTCGCGGCGCTGCTATTCGCGGCCAGGCCGACAATTTCCATCCGGTCGGGGATGTCGCGCGCCACTTTCAGCGCGCTATCGCCGATCGAACCGGTGGCGCCGAGCACGACGATGCGTTTGCGTTCCATTGCCGCAAGCGTCGCCTTAGGAGACGCGGATGACCAGTCGGAGATAGAAAAACAACAGCGGCGCCGTGAAGAGCAAACTGTCGATCAAATCCAAAGCGCCGCCGATGCCGGGCAGAAAATTGCCGGAGTCTTTCACGCCGGTGCTGCGTTTTACAATCGATTCTGCGAGGTCGCCGATGACGGCCGCAAAACCCAGAAGCAAGCCGAGGATCGTGGCGTGGGTCCAGTTTAACGCCGAGAGATACTCGGGCATGATCCAGAGCATGCCCCAACTGGCGAGGAGCGAGAAGAAGAGCGCGCCGGCGAAACCTTCCCAGGTTTTCTTCGGACTGATGTGCGGGACCATCATGTGTTTTCCGATGACGCTGCCGGTGAGATATGCGCCCATGTCGCTGAATTTCGTGATCGCGATGAGATAAAGAACGTAGAACTGCCCCATGACCTCGCCGGTGGGCGACCGCGGCACGACATAAACGATTTTGGTGATGAAATTGAAAAGCCAAAGCACGTAAAGCAGGCCGAAAAGAGTGTAGGCCATCGTGCGCAGCGGCGCGTCATCGCGCAGGCTTTCGAACATTTGTCGCGCGAAAACCGTGAGCAAAAAGCCGAGAAGGACCGCGACCTCGAAGTCGTAGGATTGAGCCGGCCCGATGGTGGAGAAATAGTAGAAGCTCCCGCCGAGCATGATCGCGCCACAGATCATGGCGGTGATCTTGAAGTTCGGGAGGCCCTTGTGATCGAGCATGCCGTAGAACTCCCACAGGGTGAGGAGCCCGAGCGCCGCGATGAGGAGAAAGAAGCCGACCTCGTAGCCGAGGAAAATAATCAGAAGCGCGATCGACCACATCGCGACCGTGCTTGCGAAGCGGAAGAGAAAAGTCAGCTTTGCCGTGATCGGTTTGGGCGTGGCTCCATCATCGGTCGCGGGCATTGCCGCTCACCATCGGAAGCCGGGGTGGATTTGTCCACAGATTACGCCGTCGCCGCGCGGTCCAACGTTATCCCTCGCGCCAATTTGCGCATGCGCGCAGCTAACCACTTCCCCTGCAGCGCGCGGCGCGCTAAGGTCCCGACCGTGAGCAAAACAATGCCAGCGGTCGTGAAAGCCAGCGCCGGTCCGGGGCTGGAATTGCAGGAAGTGCCGGTGCCGGAAGTGGGGCCGAACGAAGTGCGCATCCGCGTGCAGAAAGCGTCGATCTGCGGAACCGATGTCCACATTTACAACTGGGATGCGTGGGCGCAGAAAACCATCCCAGTGCCGCTCGTGATCGGCCATGAATTTGTGGGCGTGGTCGATCAGGTCGGCAGCTCGGTCGTCGACTTCAAGGAAGGCGAAATCGTCACCACCGAAGGCCACATCGTCTGCGGGCATTGCCGCAATTGTCTCGCCGGTCGACGCCACCTTTGCCCGAACACCATCGGCATCGGCGTGCAACGGCCCGGCGGTTTCGCGAAATATGTTTCCGTTCCCTACAAGAACATCTGGCGCTGCGACCCGAAGATTCCGCTCGATGTCATCTCCTGCTCCGACCCGCTCGGGAACGCGGTCCATACTGCGCTTTCATTCGATCTCGTCGGCGAAGACGTGCTCATCACCGGCGCGGGACCGATCGGTTGCATGGCGGTGCCCATCGCGAAGATGGCGGGCGCGCGCAAAGTTGTGATCACGGATGTGAACCCCTACCGGCTCGACATCGCTCGTAAAATGGGCGCGACCCTCGCGATCGACGTGCGCGAAACCAAACTCGAGGACGCGATGCACGATCTCGGGATGAAAGAAGGATTCGACGTCGGCCTCGAGATGTCGGGCAACCCCAAAGCGTTTACCGATATGCTTGACGTGATGGTGAACGGCGGACGCATTGCCATGCTCGGCATCATGCCCGGAAGCGCAGCGATTGATTGGAACCTGGTGGTCTTCCGCGGCCTCACGATCAAGGGCATTTACGGGCGCGAGATGTTCGAGACGTGGTACAAGATGACGGCGCTGATCCAGAGCGGGCTCGATATCTCACCGGTCATCACCCACCGCATGCCCTACACGAAGGTCATCGAAGGCGTGGAGCTGATGAAGTCCGGCCAATCCGGCAAGATCGTCCTCGATTGGGAAGCGGCCGGCTAACCGTTGGCGCGGTTAGAATCCCACCGAGAACTGTGCGCCATTTACGCGCCCCATCACGGGCTGGACCGCGACTTCGCCCAGGCTGGAACGAAAGCGAAAGAACGTGAGGTCCTTGTAATCACGAGTAGAGCCTTCGACCTGCTCTGCCCGGGCTCGGCCGCCCGTTTGCGCCCCTACTTTGAAAGCTTGCGCACGCATCGTTTCCAAAACCCCGGCCTGGCTTCGGCTCACGGATTTTCGCTCGGCCGCCGCAGCGGACTGACAGGCCAGGCCCAGGGCCACCGACAAAGCACAGCATCCAACCAATTTTCGCGTCATTACGCCTCCCAACCGTAATTCGGAAGAGGTGGGCGAAGTGCGCGTGGAACGCGGCCCCTCTTGATTACAATTTTAGCAGGCGCTCACCCTCGGTATAGGTTCGGTCGTGGAAATTGAGCACACGGCGGTGGATTGTGACGACGCGAGGGAACTGATCGCGGAGCTTTGGCGTGAAGTGGATCTGATTTATGGGAACCGCGAACCCACCGCTCCCGCCCTTGGCGGGATGGATACAGAGGGCGCGGCGTTTCTGATCGCACGGGAGAGCGGGCACGCGTTCGGCTGCGTGGCGTTGCGCCCGCTCACGTCTGAAGTCGCGGAGTTGAAACGGATGTACGTGCGGCCAACCGTTCGCGGCCAGGGCGTGGCGCGGCAACTCGTGGAGCGATTGGAAGACGTCGCGCGCGAGGGTGGATTCTCGGAGGTTTGGCTCGAGACCGGAGTCGGACAACCGGCGGCAATTCAGTTATACGAGAGCCTCGGCTATGAACGCATCGCCAGTTTTGGCGATTACGCACACGACCCGATAAGCGTGTGCTACGGAAAACGGCTTTAGCCGCTCACTCTGCCCTTATTGGAGCGCGGCGGCCTGATCATTGAGGCCTTGCAACTGCAGTAACATGCGGCGGCAATGTTTGTAATGTTGCCGTGCCGTTAGCAAGGCGATGCTCGCCTGACGGTCGCCCCAATTCAGGACCTGGATCTTCTCGTGGCGCACACCCCAGCGGTTCATGTCGCGCCGGCTCCCCATGTAGAGATCGATCGTGTTTCGGCCGGCGAGCGCCCAACCGTAGTCATCCACCTTGTAAACCTGGCCGGTGGAGAGAACACGAAAAGTGGTGCCGACCGGCCAGCGCGACCAATCCGCCGCCGCGCTGCCGATACGCGATTTTGGTTTGCGGTAACGTGCGGTCTTGCGGCCGCGTTTGGATTTCTTCGCAGCCGCTTTGGCGCGCGCGCGCTCCTTGGCGAGCGCGAGGCGCTTCTCGCGCGTGATGAGCACGATGGTGATGTTATCCTCGGCGTCGACCCCCAGATTGGGCGCGCCTCGTTCTTCGCGATGGCCGATTGCAAACGACCGCCAAGCGCGTTTTTCGCGCCGTACTGCAGGTGATCGGCCTCGCTGTGCGTGTAAGCGGTGGTGCGGACGAACTGCAAGTCGGCGCGCGCCATGGGAGGCTCGTAAGCCGGCAGCGGTCGGGTGGAGACACGAGCGACGCTCGTGGTTTCACAGGACGAGAGCAGGCAGACGCTCGCGAGGGCGAACGCGTAGAGAAAAAGGGACTGAAGCTTGGCCGTGCTCAAGGTCGATCGCATCGAGTTGTTAACAGTTATTCACAGGATGGGGCAAGAATTTTTTAACGGGTATTTTGCATCGGGCGAGGCATGAGCAAGGTTGCGCGCATGCTCCCCGCCTTCGCACAGCAGCTCACGAACACGCTGGAAGAGATCAAATCGCAGGGCCTCTACAAGACTGAACGCATCATCACCACGCCGCAGGATGCGCACATCACGGTGGCCGGCGGTAAACGCGTGCTCAACATGTGCGCGAACAATTATCTCGGGCTGGCCGATCATCCGGCGATGATCGCAGCGGCGAAGGCGGCGCTCGATTCGCACGGGCTGGGGATGGCGAGCGTGCGTTTTATTTGCGGCACGCAGGATATCCACAAGGAACTGGAAGACGCGCTGACGAAGTTCCTCGGGACGGAGGCGACGATTCTTTACCCGAGCGCGTTCGACGCGAACGGCGGGCTTTTTGAGACGTTGCTCGGGCCGGAGGACGCCATCATCAGCGATGAATTGAATCACGCGTCGATCATCGATGGCGTGCGGCTCTGCAAAGCGCAGCGCGCGCGCTACAAGCACAACGACATGGCGGACCTCGAGGGGAAGCTGAAGGAAGCGAGCGGCGCGCGCGTGCGCATGATCGCGACGGACGGTTGTTTCTCGATGGATGGGACGATTGGCGACCTGAAAACCATCTGCGATTTGGCCGAGAAGTACGAAGCCATCACGATGGTGGACGACGCGCATGCTACCGGATTTCTCGGGAAGACCGGCCGCGGCACCCACGAATACCGCGACGTGATGGGACGGATCGACATTATTACCGGCACGCTGGGGAAGGCGCTCGGCGGCGCGAGCGGCGGATTCACGAGCGCGCGAAAGGAGATCGTGGAACTGCTCCGGCAACGGTCGCGGCCTTACCTTTTCTCAAACAGCGTCGCACCGCCCATCGTGGCGGCGACGTTGAAGGGATTGGAATTGCTCAGTGCGTCCACGGAACTCCGCGACAAGCTGGAGGAGAACACGAAATACTTCCGGGCCGCTCTCACCGAGCGCGGGCTCACGATCAAACCCGGAACCCACCCGATCGTGCCGATTATGATCGGCGACGCGGCCAAGTCGCAAAAATTTGCGGCGCGCATGCTGGAGAAAGGCGTTTACGTCATCGGCTTCTTCTATCCGGTGGTGCCACACGGCACCGCACGCGTGCGCACCCAGGTGAGCGCGGCGCATTCGCAGGAAGATTTGGAGTTCGCGGTCAAAGCCTTCGCGGAAGTGAACGACGAGTTGAAGTAGCGGCCATCGAACAATGCTTCTGCGCAATTTCTTTTGGCTTTCGTCGGACGCGTCCGTCGCGTATCGGAGTGAGCGTATGAAACAGAGCCATCTTCTCGCCCGCTTTTTTTGTCTCGTGTTCGTTCTCGCGCCGCTCGGGTCCGCTTCGGGCCAAAGCGCAAATTTCCCCGGTGTGCAGCAAGCGATGCCGGCGGAGGCGTTCGACGCGGCCGGCTTGAACAAGCTCTCGCCGGAGGAACGCGCGCGGCTCGACGAATTTATTCGCAGCTACGTGGCCAGCAGCAATGAAAAGGCCGCCACCGCAGCGGTGGATCAAGCGGTGAAGGAAGACAAGGTCAAGCGCAACGAGCCGGAAGTGATCCAGAGCAACATCGTCGGCGTTTTCAGCGGCTACAATGGCCGGAGCAAATTGACCCTCGCCAACGGCCAGGTCTGGCGTCAATCGCAGCAGGTCGAACGCACTTATCCGCGGATCGATTCGCCCCCCGTCCTCATCATCAAAGGAAAATGGGGCTGGCGCATGTACATCGCGGGCGGCGGCGACATTCGCGTCTCCAAAGTTCGGTAACGGAGGGTCCTTCCCGTAGACGCGGCGTCCTTATTGCAGGGCGAACGCTTCCACCAGCCCCACGCCGGTCCCTCCATTCTTTCCGCGGACGATTACGGTATGGGGTGCCGCGGGCAACATCGCCACGATGGCCGATTCCAGGTCGTTCGTGGGCGGGACCGTAGTCGCGATGATCTCGGCCTGCTGTCCGCCCGTGCGCCAGTCGTCGTTGCTCGCGAGCAAGGTCCCCGAGCCATCGCGCAATTCCAACGTCGGGTCTGCTAGTTTGCCCGCTACTGGCAGCGAGGGCCCAATCGCACGCACAATCACGCGGCGTGGCCCACCGCCGCCCAGGATGACCCCTCCGATCATCACGTTGTCGCCGGTTTGGACAAAGCCCCGGGTCGAGATGTTGGCCAGTTGTGAATCGACCGTCCCATCCAGATCGTACGCTTCCACCAGGCCGACCCCCGTGGTGCTGTTAAGACCGCGCACGATCACCGTATAGCTGCTCGAATTTGCCGCCAAGGTCGCGATGACAGCCGACTCCAGGTCGTTCGAAGGCGGGACGGTGGTGGCGATGATCGCGGCTTCCTGTCCGCCCAGCCGCCAGTCGTCGTTGCTCGCAATCAAGGCGCCCGAGCCATCGCGCAATTCCAAGGTCGGGTTGGCCAGTTTGTCGGCCACAGGCAGGGATGGTCCGATCGCGCGCACGATGACTTTCTTCGCTTGCGTGCCGGTGACGATGAATCCGCCGATGAGCACGTTGTCGCCGGTCCCGACGCGGAGACGGGTCGAGATGTTGAGAAACTGGCCCGGAGCGAGCGCGACAACGAAGGGCGAGAGGGAATCCACCCGCGCACAAATGGTGCGCGTGGCGAAATTCGGCGCGGGGCTGTCGGGCGCGAGAATGGTGCGATCGACGAACTGTCCGTTCTCCTTGTGCAGAATGCGCGCGCGCACGAACTCCGCCTGGGTGGTGCTGGCGGGCAGCGTGATGCAAACCAGAAGCGGCGGCGTGAAGCCGGCCGTCGTCGTGATGTTGTAGCCCGCGGCTCCGCTCAAGAGGGCGTAGCCGGTCGGGAGGGCGCCAGCCGCGGCGGGGTCGATAGCATTGAAATGCGTGAGCCCGGCGCCTGTGATCTGGGGGAAAGTGACGCTGGCATCGCCGGAAGGAGATTGCACCGTTACGCCGTTGCCCGTGGGGGTCACGACGGGTGCCTGGGCTTCATATGCCACCCATGTCGCTCGCGTTGCCGGCGTTTGGGGAACCAGCCAGGTCAACCGGACGCAGCAGGCCGCGTTGATCTTGGGTCAGCGCGGTTTCCCCCGCGTCGATGGCTGGACTTCCCTCCAGGAGAGCGAGCGTCTTGGTCGGGCCGCCGTGGTGGCGGGGCGCGGATTCGAGGATGGGGTCGACGCCGATGAGGTTGCCGGTCGTGTCGCCCGTCATTGGCAGGGAGCTGGGGTGGATATTCTTCAGCAGGTTGTAGCCGAGCGATTCGAAGGAGCCTGAGTCAACGTAAACATCACTGCCTCCGCTCGGGATGGTGTTGTTGGCCAGGATCGTGTTCCGGAGCTGCAAGACGTTGCTGCTGCTGAAAGTCGACAGCACTCCCGCCGTCTGGGTGGCGCCGGTGTGACTGTTGGTGTTGTAGGCGAGCGTGACGCTGTCGAGAAGGAGGGTCGCCTGTTGATTAGTGATCGTCGGCCCGTCTCCGGCGTTGTTGGCGAAGGTCGAATTCCTAATCGAGTGCCCCCCGAGGACGATCCGGATCGCGCTCGCGCTTCCCCCGCTGGCACCGGCCGACATGTTGCCGATGAAGCTGGAGTTGCTGACGGCCATGGCCGAACCGGTGCCGGAGACGTAGATCGCCGCGCCACTCTGCGCGGCATTTCCTTGCAAGGTCGTATTGATGATGTTCAAGCCACCTTCGTGGACGTGAACGCCGCCGCCGTTGTTGCCGGTGTTGTTCGCGATGACCGAGTCGTTGATGTTGACCGTGCAACCCTTGTTCGGCGCCGAGAGGCCGCCGCCATTTCCGCCGGAGTTCGTGATATTGTTTGTGATCGCGAGCCGATTCAGCGTCAACGTCGCCTGATGGGTGCTGCCGGCCGCGTTGGTCAGGAGGCGAATGCCGCCCCCGCCGTTCGCGTTGCCGCCGGTGATGGTCAGATCGTTGAGCGTGAGATCGACCAGCGTCGGCGTTGCAACCGGGGTGATGAAGAGAACGCGACTGGCGTTATTGGCGGAAATCGTGAGCGCAGCTGCGCCGGTGCCGTTGATGATGAGAGCGCCGTTTCCCTCCACCAGCAGCTCGCCGCTGCTCAAAGTGATCGTCTGCGGCGAACCAAAGACGGTCGCATCAAAATTGATCACATCGTCTGAAGCCGCTCCGTTGGCATCGAGGATCGCCTGGCGCAGGCTGCCGGGGCCGCTGTCGTTGGCATTGGTTACCGTAAACGTCGCGGCCGAAACCGGGAGCACGAGGGCGATCCAGGCCAGGGAGGCGATGACCAAACTGTTTCTGAAGAGAATTGCATTCATGATATAATTTGCCTTTCATAAGGGCATGCGGGAAACCGCGGCGCGTCCGGACATTTTTCTGCAAAAAAGAATCGCCCTCTTCCATGCCGTGGCCGTAAATTCTTCCCCGAATGGGGCCGCAGGAAACCACAGAGCGGGCGCCCGGGGCATCGGAGGTAACCCGCATTTTGCAGAGATGGCGGGCCGGGGACGCCGAGACCGCGGGCAAACTAATGCCGCTGGTCTATGACGAACTGCGCCGGGTGGCTCGCCATTATCTGCGGCAGGAACGGAGCGATCACACCCTCCAGGCGACCGCGCTGGTCCACGAAGCGTATTTGCGTCTCGTCGATGGTCCCTCGGTCAACTGGGAAGGCCGCGCCCATTTCTACGGCATCGCCGCGCGCCTCATGCGGCAAGTTTTGGTCGATCACGCCCGTGCCCGAAATGCCGCCAAGCGACCCGGGCAGGCCGGAAAAGTCAGGCTGGATGAGGCGCGCGATCTTTCCTCGCCGGCCGCTCCCGATCTTGTCGCCCTCGATGATGCGCTCCAACATTTGACGCAAAGCCATCCACGCAAAGGTGAGGTGGTGGAATTGAAGTTTTTCGGCGGGCTGGCCGCCATGGAAATCGCGGAAGTCCTTCAAGTCTCGGAAAAAACAGTCCGGCGCGACTGGCAGTTCGCCAAGCTGTGGCTCTGCCGCGAGCTGGCGGGCACGGGCGCGTATGGCGGCTGAGCACGAACAACGCGTGGCCGACATCGTCGAAGCCGCCCTGGAAAAAGAACTGGGCGACTGCGCGTCCTTCCTCGACGTCGCCTGCGTCGACGATTCCGCTCTGCGCAAGGAGGTGGAGTCTCTCCTTTATTTTCGCGAGCAAGCGACCGGATTCATCGAGGAACCGGTGGCATCTTCCGCGGTCGAGCTTTTCGCCGAGACGCTGGAGGACGACCGCGCCGGACAGTCGTTTGGCGCCTATCAAGTCGTGCGCGAGATCGGCCGCGGCGGGCTGGGCGCGGTCTATCTGGCCGCGCGGTCGGATGACGAGTTTCGCAAGGAGGTTGCCCTTAAGGTCATCCGACGCGGGCTGGATACGGATGATATTTTGCGGCGCTTCCGCTTGGAGCGCCAGATTCTCGCGCAACTCGAACACCCAAACATTGCCCGCCTCCTCGATGGCGGGACGACCGACGACGCCCTCCCGTTCTTCGTCATGGAGCACATCCAGGGCGAACCGATCAACGCCTACTGCGACAGCCGCCACCTCGGCCTCACCGCGCGCCTCGAGCTCTTTCGCAAAGTTTGCGCCGCGGTCAGTTACGCGCACCAAAACCTCGTCATCCACCGCGACCTCAAGCCCTCGAACATTCTCGTCACCGCCGAGGGCGAACCAAAACTCCTCGACTTCGGAATTGCCAAGGTCCTCACCCCGGAAGGTGATTTCGTCACGCGGACCATCCCGGCGTTACGTGTCATGACACCGGAATACGCCAGTCCGGAGCAGGTGCGCGGCGAAGCGATGACGACCGCAAGCGATGTTTACTCGTTAGGCGTGATCCTCTACGAACTCCTGGCCGGAGGAAAACCCTACCGCCTGACCACCCATCAGGCCGACGAAGTTTCGCGCGCGATCAGTAC
Organism: uncultured Verrucomicrobiae bacterium; assembly: GCA_963769625.1. Lineage (GTDB taxonomy): Bacteria > Verrucomicrobiota > Verrucomicrobiia > Chthoniobacterales > UBA10450 > JACCTI01. The sequence goes on from CAVYMO010000004.1 coordinate 170,568, forward strand.
GCAGGAACCGATACGCCCGAGCGTCGCACTTCGTGGCGCGAGTTTCCAACTTGCAGGATCGCGCGACTTGAAAAGCCGCGCTACGTCCCTCAAGGGCGATCTCGACAACATCATCCTGATGGCGTTGCGCAAGGAACCGCAACGCCGCTATCCCTCCGTCGAGCGTTTTTCCGAAGACATCCGCCGCCATCTCGCGGGCCTGCCGGTCGAGGCCAGGCACGACACGTTCGCGTATCGCGCGCAAAAATTTGTTCAACGAAACAAAACCGGCGTCGCCGCCGCGGCGATCGTATTCGTGACCCTGGTCGCCGGAATCGTGGTCACGCTTTTCCAAGCGGAGCGGGTCGTGGCCGAACGCAATCGCGCGCGGAAGGAAGCGGCCAAGGCCTCGCGCATCAATACTTTCCTGCAGGACGTCCTCGCCTTCTCCAACCCTTCCTGGCAATCCTCAAACCCAAACCTGACCCGCGATCCCACGGTGGCCGATGCGCTGAAAATCGCCGGCGAGCGCGCCGAGAGCCAGTTGGCCGATCAACCGGAGGTGCTCGCGGCGGTGCAAGACACGCTTGGCCGAACCTACACCGGGCGGGGAAAGCTCGATCTGGCGGAGCGCTTTCTCCGGGCCGCGCTCGAGACGCGGCTCCGAGTTCTCGGACCCGACGACCAGGATACCGCACAAAGTATGACCAGCCTCGGCGAAGTCTTTCTCTGGCGGGCCGATTATGCGGAAGCGGAAAGATTGAGCCGGAGCGCGCTCGCGATTTATCGGCGCGCGCAGAAGAAGGCGGAGGACGACGCAAAATGGATGGCCATTACCCTAAACAACCTGGCCTTCGCCGTCTCGGCCGGAAAAAAAGGTCAGGACGAGGCCGAAGCGCTTTACCGCGAAGCTGCGGAATTGGGCGCTGAATTCACCGGCATGGATCGGGCCGCGCTGGCCAATATTTACAATAATCTCAGCCTCATTCGATTTGAGAAAGGCGATCTGGACGGCGCCCTCGCCTACATGGAGAAATCGATCGCTGAACAGAAAAGCCTGCCCGGCGACACGCGACTGGACCTCGGCACCAAGCTTGGCAACCTGGGCCGTTTTCTCACCAAGAAGGGCGATTACGCCGAGGGCGAAAAGTATTATCGCGAGGCCCTCGAGACGCAGATTGCGACGGTCGGCGAGTTCCATCAACGCACCGCACAAATCTGGGCCAGCTACGCGGAAAATCTTCGCGAACAGGGCGACTATGCCCGCGCCCTGAAAGAGGCGCAGCATGCCATTACGATTCAGGAACGCGTCCTGGCTCCCGACCATGTCGACTTCGCCAATGCCTGGCAGATTCTTGGCGAAACCTTGGCCCGGGCGGGGAAACTCGAAGAGGGAGAGCATCATCTTCGCCGTGCCTTGGAGCGAGGAAGTCCCAAGTGGCCCAAAGGAAGCCGATACCTTGCCCAGGCGCAGCTCGCACTGGGCGAAAACCTCCAGGCCCAGGAACGTCTCGCGGAAGCCGAGCCGCTTCTCCGTGCCGCCTACGAAGGATTCAAGGAGCGCCTCGGCCCGGAGCATCCCGACACGGCACGCGCCGCCGAGCGCTGGCGGAAACTCGAGCAAGCACGCGCCTCACGTTGAGTGCAGCGCGATACTGGAGCCGACCCAGGTTTTGTTCTTGTTGAATTTCACGCCCATCATCGCGCCCTGGCTCATGCGCACGAGATTGTTCACCAGCATGGGCTCACCGCCTTCCGGCCAGAGGAACATCATCCGGATCTCGGCCTTCGAGCGCAGCCCGTCGATCGTGGGCACGAAGCCCGGCATAATCCACCTTCTCCTGCAAAATCCAGGCGTGCGGATCGGGGAGCGCGCGGATTTTTTCGGCAGTCGGTTCCAGATCGACGCCGAGCCCGGCGAACGAGTAGAGCGGTTTCAGGACGTAATCGGATAACGAGTCGTCCGCGGGAAAATCATCCGCAAAGTAGGCGCGCGAAGTGTGCGCCGTTTTCAGAAAAGGCAGCGAATGTTTGCTGATCCGGAAATACCAGTTCGGATGTCCGACCCAATGCACGTCGATTTCGTGTTGGAAATTGAAACCGAAGCTCAGCTCCGGCCGGCGCAGGAGTTCGTCGAAGATGACACGGTTATAGACGCGCTCGATCCGCACCTCGCGACCATCACGCTGGTAGAACAGATGATCGCCTTTGCGGGTCACGTTAGTGAGGCAAACCGGGGCCACTCCCAGGAGCGAATCGGTGCAGGCGAAATCGATGCGCGTGCCTTGCTTCGCCGGCTCGATCTCGAGCAAGACCACGTTCTCCGGGTCGGAGTCGGCCACGATCACGCGGCGCAACATCTCGGTGTAGGATTCTTCATCCAGGCCGTGGAAAAACGGCCGCAGCTCCGGCGTGATCGTCGGAAAAGCGTCTCGCATGCAGCGGAACAGAAACATCTGGAAGGCGTAGAGACTGGGGAATCCCTGCAGCTCGATCAGGCGCGGCGTGAGGCGCCCGTGCACTTCGCAGATGGCAAAATCCACCTGCAGAAAAATCGGATGCGGCGTTTCACCGGGCACTTCCAGACCGGGCGGAATCGCGCTCTGTGCGTGGCGCGCAAATTCCGGCGTGCGCAACTGCGCCACGATTTCCTCCGCTGCGGCGGAAATCTCCGCGGTGAACTCCGAGGTGAAAAAGATCGGCGTCTCGGAGATGCGGAAATCGACCGGCCAGCGTTCCGTTTCGTTCGCGGCGCGGACCAGTGTCTGGTAGCGCTCGTCGGTGAAGTCAGCGTTGAAGCGCGCGCGGTATTCCGGATGCATGCCGGGAAATTAGCGGACAATGCGGCCCTGTGTCCGCATTTTTATTGGCGCGGCGCCGGCGCGCTTACACTAAAAACTTCCCGCGCTCCATCACCTGCGTCTCATCGAACCAGATGTCGAAATCGCGCCCGACACAATCGATGTGCGTCTTCGAAACCCATGTCTGGCCCGTATGCTCTGCATACGGATGACCGAAGGCGATGTGAATCCCCGGAATCTTCTCGTCCTGCAAAATATTTCCGATGATGTGCGTGCAGGCCGTGTTGGTGCCGACCGCGAACTCGCCCACGCGATTGCTGTTTTCGTCCGTGCTCGTGTAAGCGCGGAATTCTTCGAGCAGTTCATCGTTCTCGCACTGCAACGACGCGATCCGGTTCTCGCGCACCTCGATCGTGAGCGGTGTCGCCAGGATGTCGCCGTATTTCTGGCAAAGATAATCACCCACCACACCATCGACCACGAAGATGCCCTCGCTGTTCGCCGGTGACGTGAAGATCTCGCCGCCCGGCAGGTTTCCCCATTTATCCGGCGCGATGATGCCGCTCGTCTTCAGCCATTTCAGGTCGGGCGAAAGTTCGGCCACATAATCGGTCCCCGCCGCGGTGCGACAGATGACGCGCTTCGCGCGCCGCGCGCGTTCCACCAGCGCCTGGCTGTGCTTGTCGATTGCCTGGAAGTCCGCGCGCATGCCTTCGAGCATGATCTGGCGGCTGATGTTGACCATGTGGCCGTGGCGGATGCGCTGCCGATTGACGATGTCGCTCATCTGCATGCGGGAACCGAGTTCGCCGCGTTGCGTTTGCGCGCAAAAAATACTCACCTGCGAGGTGGCGAGATCTTCCAGGATTACTTCCGGCATGCCCGTGAGCGGACGCGGCGCGTAATGCTCGAGCACGAACACGGCGTGGGCGGCGCCCAGTTCCTCCACTTCGGATTGCAAAGCGGCGGCGATGTCCTGCGTCGCCTCATCGGTGATGATGGTGATGCGTTCGTCGGGTTGCAGGCGCAGGCAATCGCGGATGGCGTTGCGCGCTCCGGGAATTAATTCCTGGTCAATCGTATCGGTGGCGAGTTGGTCGGGCATGAAAAAGAGGCGACCACCATGGCGCCGAAACGCTCTCCCGGCAAACAGCGGGAGCTACGCGAGCGCCGGAGTGCCCGGCTCGGGAATGGTCAACCCCTCATAGGTCTCACGCACGATATGGTCCACCACCTCGCGCATATCGCGCGTCCGCGCCCAAACTTCGAGTTGCCGGTCCGCGCCCGTGCCCTCGCGCATGATTTTTTCGATGTGCGCCAGCTCCGCGTGGCTCCCCAGCTCCTGCAATTCCGGGCCGATGAAGCTCAGCATTTCGTTGAGCAAACTGCGCGCATCCATTTCGCGTTCACGCCCGAAATCAATCAACTTCCCATCGAGGCCATAACGCGCCGCGCGCCAGCGATTTTCATCGATGAGCCGGCGGCGATAAATGCGGAAGCTTAGGTTTTGCCGCTGCAGCCGGTGCAGCTTCACGATGATGGCCTGGATGACGGCGGCGAGGGCGATGGTGTCGTCCACGCGCGTCTGGGCGTCGCAGACGCGCACTTCCAGAGTGTCGAAAAATGGATGGAGGCGGATGTCCCACCAAATCTTCTTCGCGTTATCCACGCAGTTCGTGCGCACGAGCAGCTTGCAGTAATCCTCGTACTCCGAGAGCCCCTCGAAGGCGTCGGGAATGCCGGTGCGCGGAAAGCGCTCGAACACTTTTAAGCGGTAGCCTTTGAACCCTGTGTTCCGCCCGACCCAGAAAGGCGAGTTCGTCGAGAGCGCATAAATGTGCGGAAGAAAATACCGCGCCTGATTCATGACGTGGATCGCCATTTCCCGATCGGGAATTCCCACATGCACGTGCAGGCCGAAGATCAGATTCGCGCGCGCCACCTGCTGCATATCTTTCACGATCGTCTCGTAACGCTCGCCCTCAGTGATGCGTTGGTCGTGCCAATGCGAGAATGGATGCGTGCCCGCGGAGGCAAACTTCGTCCCGCCCCGCGCCGCCAATTCGCCGAGTTCACTCCGCAAACGGATGACCTGCTCGCGCGCTTCCGCCGCCGTGCGGCAAACGTCGGTCCCCGTCTCCACGACCGATTGATGCATCTCCGGCTTGATCCGCTCCTGCATCACGACCTTGCCGTCGCCGAGGATTTGCTGGATGTGCGACTTCAGCTCGCGGGTCTCGGGATCGACGATCTGGAACTCTTCCTCGACGCCGAGGGTGAAAACGTGGTCTTTCTCCATCAGCTATAATGAAGCGCCAGAACGCCTAACGGCGCAAGCACGCGCTTGCCCAGCCACCGCACCGCCATCGCAGGCGCAGCCAAACGCGAGCGCCCTTACGCCATCTGCTGCAAGGTGCGCTGCATCGCGCCGGCTTGCACAAACTTGCCCCAGCTCAGGTTGTCCTGTCCGGGCTTGTGCTCGCGCGCTTTGCGAATCGCCATGTCGGAAACCGCATCCACCACCCAATCGAAGTTTGCCTGACCCACTGACGTCACTTCGGCATCAGGCGCCGGGTTGCAGAAATCAATTGCCATCGGCACGCCGTCGCGAATGGCGAACTCGACCGTGTTCAAGTCGTAGCCGAGGTATTTGTTCAAGGTCAGCACGCCGTCGTGCACCTTTTGCAAAACATCGGGCGGCGTCTCCCATTCCGTGACGTAGCGCAGATGGAACGGATGCCGCGGCTCGTAAGGCATGATCCGGACGCTGCGTTGATCGATCGAGTAGCAGCGGAAATACATGTCGAAGAGCACTTCCTCCTGCAACATCATGACCAGTTGCCCGGTTTCGCTGTAGGCGCGGAAAAATTCCTCAGGATTGTTCAGCTTGTAAACGTTCTTCCATCCGCCGCCGGAGAACGGTTTGAAATACGCCGGCCAGCCCACGTAGGCGAAGATCGCTTCCCAATCCATCGGGTAAGCGAGATTGCGAAAGGAGGCATCGCTCGTGTCCGGCGGCACGGTGTGTGAGGGCAGGAGGACGGTGCGTGGCACCGCGACGCCGATTTTGGTGGCGAGGGCATTGTTGAAAAACTTTTCGTCCGCGCTCCACCAGAACGGATTGTTCACCACCGCGGTGCCGGTGAGAGCGGCGTTCTTGAGGAAGCCACGATAAAACGGCACGTCCTGCGAAATGCGATCGATGATCACGTCGTAACCGCAGGGTTCGCCCTGCACAACTTTGTCGATACGCACGAACTCCGCCTGCATTTCGCCGCCAGCTTTTTTGTTCACCGCCTCGACGAAGGCGGGAGGGAAAGTGTTTTCCTGACCGAAAAGGATACCGATTTTTTTCATGGGGATGGAGATATTAAGTGACGCCACCCGTGGAAGCGGCGGCCGGTGTTTCCCTTAGCCTTGGGAAGGGTTTCGCGCGACAAGAATTTCGCGCGCGGGCGGTCGCTTGCACCCCGAAGTTGCCCGGTGGGACACTGTCGCTTAAACAAGCGCACCATGAATCATCTGCAAAAGCTGGGACTTTCGTCGTTCCTTTTTCTCGGGCTGGGAGTGGCCGCGCCGGCTTTGCTGCGCCTCTTTGTTAGCGGGGCACCCGACACCGGCGTCGTGGCCGCGCTGGCGTGTTATACCATCGGCCTCGTGCTCGCGCTGATCGCGTTCATGCGCTCGCGCCGTGGCCAAAGTCTCAACGGTGCGACAAAATTCTTCGCCCGCGCACCGCTTGGTCTCGTCACGATCGGCGTTCTTTATTTTTTCCTCCGCGCCATGATTGGCTTTTAGCTCCGCGGCCAGGCTTCCGGGATCTGCGCGCGTGATGAAATTCTTGTTTCGATTGCTTGGCGGTCGCACTCTTTTTTCCCGGACCCACCGTCTTCGCCCAGTCGAAAGCGGAACTGACCCCGACTTTTTGGCAGCGCGATCCGGAGGCGGCGTTTGAGGACGAAGGCCGAATGCATTGCGCTCCCGCTTCAGTTTCCGACGGCGCCGGATCGGAACCGCCGGAGTTCCTCGTGCACAACCCGCTGCTCGAACCGGAAGCACAGGCCGACAAAAAATCCGTCGAGCTAACGCTGCTCGACGAAGACTTCCACGCCGATGAATCGAACATGAATGGCCACTACGAGGGCAATGGCCCGGGCCTTCCCCACGCTGACAACATTACCGCCATTCTCGACGCCGTGATCGTCGTTCAGTCTCGACCGTGGTTGATTTCCGGCCTTGGATTCTGGCTTTCAAATTCAGAAATCCTGCTAATCTCGCCGCTTCATGACCGCCACCGCCAATCCCGAAGACGCCGCGCCGCTCGCCGGCGAAGATCACAAACCCGACTTCTTCGGCCATCCGCGCGGCCTCTGGTATCTCGCCTTCACCGAGGCGTGGGAACGCTTCTCCTTCTACGGGATGCAGGCGCTGCTTGTCCTCTACATGGTCAAGTATCTCCTGCTCCCCGGGCGGATCGAGCACGTCATCGGGTTCGAGAGTTTTCGCCAGCTCTACGGCGGGATTGAGGGCCAGGCCCTCGCTTCCGCCATCTTCGGCACCTACGCCGCCAGCGTTTATCTCACGCCAATCTTCGGCGGCTTCCTCGCCGATCGCTTGCTTGGCCGGCGTCGCACCGTGTTGCTCGGCGCGCTCACCATGGCCGCGGGCCATTTCCTCATGGCCTTCGAAGGCTTGTTCCTTTTCGCGCTCCTCTGCCTGGTCCTCGGCAGCGGCATGTTCAAAGGCAACATCGCCAGCCAGGTCGGCGCACTTTATAAACCCGAGGACCTCCGCCGCGCCGACGCCTTCCAGATTTTCTACCTCGGCATCAATGCCGGGGTCATTGCCTCCCCGCTCGTGGTCGGCACGCTCGGCGAAATTTACGGCTGGCACTACGGCTTCGCGGCCGCCGGCGTGGGCATGCTCATCGCCATCGCCATCTTTCTCTCCGGTCAAAAATATCTGCGCGGCGAAGAAACCGCCGCGCGCGCGGCCGCCGTCGCAAAAACTCCGCGCGCCAAACTTACCGGGCGCGACTGGCGCGCCGTCATCGCCTTGCTCGCGCTCATCCCCGTCATGGCCATCGCGATCGTGCCTAACAACCAAATCTTCAACGCCTATCTCGTTTGGGGCGACCAGCAGTTCGACCTCAATTTCATGGGTAAAAAATTGCCCACCACCTGGCTCGTCACCCTCGACGCCATCGTCAGCGTTAGCTTCCTCGCACTCGTCGCGCTCTTCTACCGCTGGTACGGCAAGCGCTACCGCGAACCGGACGAAACGAACAAGATCATCATCGGCTCCGTCTTCTCCGTTGCCGGCATGATGTGCCTCTTCCTCGCCGCGTTTACGAAAGGCGAGGGCGAAAAGATCGGTCTCTTTTGGCCCGTCGCGTTCCACTTCCTCAACAGCATCGGCTTCGCTCACATGCTCCCGGTCAGCCTCGCCCTCTTCGCGAAATACGCGCCGAAGTCGATCAACGCCACCATCATCGGCCTCTACTATCTCGCCTTCTTCTTCGCCAACAGCATGGTCGGCTGGGTCGGCGGCTTCTACGAGACGATGCCCACCACCACCTTCTGGCTCATGCACGCCGGCTTCGCGGCGACGGCGGGCGTGTGTTTCGTTATTTTCAAATTCATTGCCAGCCACCAGCTCACGGTCGAACCGACCGCGGCGACGTAGCCCGGCCCATTCGCACGCACAAAAAAAAACGCGGGGCCATTACTGGCCCCGCTAAAAGCTGACGGAAGTGAACGTCAAGTTTAGGTGTTTTAGTGACTACCGAGCTTTGCAATAGTGTTTAGCAGTCACCGTGCCAGCGCGGGGTCCGAGTTTTTTTGAGGCCGAGTAATCTTGGAGCCACCGAATTTTCCCAGATGACGACGGACCTGCTTCCCTCTTCTGTGAATCCGTGACCCTAAAGATCCCCGCCCTCGACGCCACCTTCGGCAGCGCGTGATTTATTGGATGAACCGGATCGTCATCGGGTAACGGTAGAACTGGCCATCGCTCGCCTTGATCGAGGCGATAATAACGAGGACGGCGTTCAGGACCCAGAGTACGGCGAGGAAAAAGAAGCCGATCAGGATAAGGCAGAAGACGCCGGCGACGATGTTGTAGATCAGCATCGAGATTTGGAAGTTGAGCGCCTCCTTGCCGTGGGCGTCGATCTCCGGGGAGTCATCCCTTTTTGCGGCCCAGACAATGAGCGGGCCGAGAAGATGGCCGGGGAAATGGAAGAAAACGCCGAGCAGGGCGCTGGCGTGACAAAAGACGTTCCAAAGGCGGACGTTGGTAACGGCGGGGACGTTGGGAGGCGAGGCGGGGTATGAGGTTTCCATGGCTGTATTTAATGGATGCAGCCACGCCATGATTTGGATTCAAAAAAATGCGCTCACACCGCCGGTTGTTGCTGCGTGAGGCAGTGGAAGGCGCCGAGCCCCCAGATCAATTCGCGGCAATCGATCGGGATGACGCGGCGCTTCGGGAAGGCGGCCTGCAGCACTTCGATCGCGGCGGCGTCATTGGGATCCTGGAATACCGGAAGCAGCACGGTTTCATTCGCGATGTAGAAATTCGCATAGCTCGCGGGCAGGACCTGTTTATCGCGGATGATTTTGCCCGGCATCGGCAACTCGATGATCTCGAGCTTCCTTCCGCCAACGGTGAGGTCGCGCAAACGTTCGCGGTTTTCCTGGAGCGGCGTGTAGTTCGAATCGTCGGGATTCTTCTCCACCACGGTCAGCACGGTTCGCTCGCCCACGAAACGCGTCAGGTCATCAATGTGGCCGTCGGTGTCGTCGCCTTCAATGCCGTCGCCGAGCCAGAGAATTTCGCGCACCCCGAGATAATCGCGCAGGCGCTGCTCAATCTCGATCCGGCCTAACGAGGGGTTGCGATTCGGATTCAAGAGACAAGCTTCGGAGGTGAGGAGCGCGCCGGCGCCATTGAGTTCGATCGAACCGCCCTCCAGAATCATCTTCGGATAAAAGACCGGCAGCCCGAGCTTCTCCCCTACGCGAGTGGGCACGACCTCGTCCAGATCGCACGGCGGATACTTCCCGCCCCAGGCGTTGTAATCCCAATCCACGATCGCCAGCCGCGGTTCCTCCTCGCGCACCAAAAAGATGGGGCCGTGATCGCGGCACCAGGGCTCGTTCGTGGGAATTTGATAGTAGGTGATGCATTCCGGGGCCACACCCTCAAGCACCGCACGCGCTTCGGCTTCGTGCGCGCCGTTGCAGACGTTGATGTTCACCGGCTCCGATTCCGCGATCGCTTCCACCATGGCGCGGAAGGTCGGCATGACGCGATCGTAGGCGTCGGGAAAACTGATGCCCTCGCGCCGCGGCCACGAGAGCCAGGTGGCGGTGTGCAGTTCCCATTCCGCCGGCATGCGGTAGCCGAGCGCGGCGGGAGTCTGGGCAGATGAAGACATCGTGAGAAGCGATAGCACGCCGGAGCGGAAGTTCGAGGCGGTTTCGAGATCGGCCTCCCGCGCGCGCGCATCCGCGGGCTTCCCATGTTGGTCGTGAAACGGTAGAAACAGGGAGGCTATTGGGTTGTCCCGTCCTCTCAAACTGTTTGTCCGGGAGCGCCTTATCCACATGAACTCCTTTCTCGAAATACTTCGACGCCAGCCGCGGTGCCTCGTTGTATCCGAGGCCCTCGCCCTTGTCGGCCTGATCGGATGGATCGATCACCAAACCGGCTGGGAATGGAATTTCTTCGCGCCTTTTGCCCTTCCGCTCATTTTGGTCACTTGGAAAACGGGGCTGCGCCTCGGGTTCGCCTTCGCCGTCCTTTGCGCCCTCACTTTCTGGCTGGCCCACGCCGGGAACCATCCCTACCACACCGCCTCGGGGTTGGTGCTCTCGGTCTTCGGCCGCCTGTTTTACTTCGCAGCCCTTGTCATCGCGGTCGCCGCCTTGAAGGCGCAAAACCAGTCCAAGAGCGAGCGCATCGCAGTCCTCGAACACATGCAGGCGCTGGAGCGGGAACACCTCGGCACGCGCGAGCACGAGCAACAGCGTCTCGGGCGCGATTTGCACGATAACCTCGGGCCGCATCTCGCGGCCATCGGTTACGCGGCTACTTTCCACGCCGACGATCTGCGTGCGCGCGGCGAAGCCGCAGCCGTGAAGGCGGAACAAATCCGCGACCTCGTGAGCGAAGCCGTTTCGCTCACGCGGGACCTCGCCCGGGGGATCAATCCCGTTCCCATGCCCGGGCACGGACTGGCCCTCGCCTTGGACGACCTCGCCGGCACGACGGCCCGCGTCAGTGGTTTATCCATCGCGTTTCGCGAGTCGGGCGATCCCCAACTCGAGAACGCGGAGGCCAGCCTGCATTTTTACCGCATCGCCCAGGAGGCCCTGCAAAATGCGATCCGCCATGGCATGCCGCAGAAGATCACCGTGATCCTCAGCCAGAGCGAGGATGCCATCCGGCTCGAAGTGGTTGATGACGGTAAAGGGATGACGTTACCGAACGGCGCCCGAAGCGGCATGGGCCTGCATTCCATGCGTTATCGGGCCAACGCGCTCGGAGCCGAACTGAAAATCGATTCCAACCCGGGCGGAGGCACCGTAGTCTCCTGCGAAATGCCCAACCAGCCGGCGGCGCCTCTGACCGCAACCACATGAACAACTCGGACCCCGCCGCAATAAAGAAGATCCTCGTCGTCGAGGACCACCCGCTTTTTCGCGCCATGCTGGTGCAACTCATCAACGCCGAACCCGGCATGACCGTCTGCGGCGAAGCCGACAATATTCAAAGCGCGATGGCGCTGATCGAGGGACAACAGCCAGACGCGGCCGTGGTCGACCTGACTTTGCACGGGTCCGGTGGACTCGAGCTGCTCAAGGACCTTAAAGCGCGGCACGTGCATCTCCCGATTCTGGTTCTTTCCATGCATGCCGAGAGTCTCTACGCCGAGCGCGTCCTGCGTGCCGGCGCCAGGGGTTACATTACCAAAGAAGAACCGCCGGCTGTCGTGGTGGACGCCATTCGCCAGGTGCTCGCCGGGCAGATTTACGTCAGCCAGCGGGTCACGGGGAAAATCCTGGACCGGCTCGGTCATGCCGACGAAGCGGTGCGGCCCTCTGGAGTCGACCTGCTCTCCGACCGCGAGATCGAAGTTTTCCAGCTCGTCGGCGGCGGCCTGAACTCGCGCGAAATCAGCGAGCGCATCGGGCTCGGCCCGAGCACGGTCGATAGTTACCGCGCCCGGATAAAGGAAAAGCTTGGGATCAAAAATGCCGCGGAGTTGTATCAACGCGCGGCGCAGTGGGTCGAGAGCAACCCTTAGGTCCGACGTCGCGACGCCGCGATTGAGCAGCGCTACAGGCGGACTTTTTGACCGTCCGCACAAAAACGAATTCACGTGGGTGGTCCGGCGCCGAAGTCCCGAGCCGCAGTGTGCTTTTCTTTCCCGAGGGCTCACTCGCGGCGTGTGGCGTTTTTTGCCACACGTCAAGCCTGTTGCACATCGCCAGCCCTGGCTGCCACCGTAGAGGGGCGCCAATCGATCCGCTCGTTAGTCCAAACAAACAGCCTGACCTTGACTCTGAAACTTGAGACCCACCACGCGGCCGCACTTCCTCAACCCGCTGCCGATTAAACCTTGTAACTTTGTCATGCCCCATACCCCCAATCCCAGGCTAAGGCGCATCCTCCTTGTGGACGATCATCCCATCGTCCGGACGATGCTGAACCATCTCATCAGCAAAGATCCCTGGATGGAGGTATGCGGCGAGGCAGAAGATGCCGGGCAGGCGCTGCGCTTGATCGAGGAAACCCGCCCCGACGCCATCATCATCGACCTCGATTTGCGCGGATCGAGCGGCTTGAAGTTGATCAAGAAACTCCAGGCGCGGAAAAATTCCATACCCATCCTCGTCTTCTCGATGCATGCGGAAATGCTTTATGCGCACCGCGTCCTGCGCCATGGCGCAAAGGGCTACATCTCCAAGGAAAAATCCCCCCGCCAGATCATGAAAGCTCTCCGCGATGTGCTGACCGGTCGCGTCCATGTCAGCAAACAGGTGGGGGCCCAGCTCTTCGAACTCGCGGAACCCCAGCCGCAAAAATCCGCCGCTCTCGCCGGGATGGCCCGGCTTTCCGGCCAGGAACGCAAAATTTTTCGCCTCCTCGGCGAGGGGCTGAGTTGGCGGGAGATTGCCGTGCGCCTCGACGTGCAGCTGGCCACCGTGGAACGCCATCGCGTCCGCATCAACGAAAAGCTCGGGATCCGCACCGCGGCGCAACTGACCCAGCTCGCCGCCCTTTCGGTTGCCCTTCCGGATTATTCCAACGAACTGCGTGGCAAACGCGGCCGCGCGCCGTGAAGTGGCATTTTTCGCCACACAGCAAGCCTGTTGGCGATGGAGGTTACAGCCCGCAGGATAGACGCGACGTGAGAGAAACTGGAACGCCCACAAGAAAGAAGATTCTGCTGGTGGAGGATCATCCGATCTTCCGCGCCATGCTGGTCCAGCTGATCGAGCAGGAGCTCGGGATGAAGGTATGTGGCGAGGCCGCCAACCACGCCGACGCCTTACAATTGTTCGAACGAACGCGGCCGGATGCAGCCATCGTCGATTTAACGCTGCAGAACTCAAACGGTCTCCATTTGATCGCGGATTTGCAGGCGCGGCACGATCTCACGCCGGTGCTCGTGCTCTCCATGCATGCCGAAAAATCCTACGTCGAGCGCGCCCGCCGCGCCGGTGCCAAGGGCTACGTGAACAAGGAGCAACCTCCTTCGGAACTCATTGAGGCCATTCGCGCGGTCATCGAGGGTGGGACTTACTTTCAGCGGCAGGCGGGTCGCGCAGGCTCGGATGCGGCCGTGTAGCGATTTTCGCCACAGCAAAAGCCATTTGTTCGCCACGCGGGGTCCCAGCCAGACTGTTCCCATGCGAATCCACCGTCTTCTCCCGCAAACGTTCAACGCGAGCCGCATGACCAGTCAGCATTCGAGAAGGGCGGCTCAGAAATTTTCCTGCCTCCTCGTCGCTCTGCTCGCTTTTGCCACTATCGGCTGCCCGCAACCTCCTGACCCCGAAGCGCTCGCGGCGAAGCAAGCGGCCGACCAAGTCGTGGCCGACGCCGCCGCCAAGGCGCAGGCCGATACCGAGGCCCTGAAAGCCGAAATCGAGAAAATGAAGGCCGACGCCGCCGCCAAGGAATTGGCCGATGCCCAGGAGCTGGCCGAAGCCAACGCTGCCGCGCTGGCCAAGGCGCAAGCCGACGCCGATGCTCAGGCCGCTGCGGATGAAGCTGCTCTCGCGGAGGCCGATGCCGCCGTCGCCGCCGCCGAAGCTGAGGCAAAAACCGCACGCGCCGCCGCCAGCTCCAACCGCGGCAACAAGGTCTATAGCGCCAAGGCCGATCGCGCTGACCTGGCCGCCCGCACCGCGAAACGGAACAGCGACCGACTCCGCGCCGAAAATGCCCGACTGCGGGCGGCGCAGGTCGCGCAAGCGCGCGAAGACGAAGCCGACCGCCAAAGAGAATGGCGCCGCGAAAGAGATATTAGAGAAGCCCGCCGCCAGAGGGAGATTGACCGGTTGAACGGGTTGATCGGAGATTTGTTGAACCCGGGTCCCGGACCCGGTCGGGGCTCCGGCGTCATAAAAAGCTCAGCGGGTCGACCATCAGGAAGCTTGGGCGCGTGGAATCTGACTGCCGCGAAGGGCGCCCGTTTCCCGGTCACGGTCGTTCTTGATCTGCCCAGCCGGATGACGCCCGGCCAAAACATCCAAATCTTCAATCCCAGTACCGGGGAAACGATTAACGGAACCGTGACGTCTTCCGGCAGGCAAGTGTCGGCCCAATTTTCGCATTTCAGCGTCTGGGTGATCAAGGATCCAGGTCCATCTGCCCCCGTTCCAGGAGCGAGCGCGACGCCGGCACCGACCGCCAGCCCGCCGGTCACCAGTGCTACGGCCACGCCCACTGGCACGCCGGCCACAGTCGCCTCCGCCACACCGGCCGGCACCTCGCCCACGCCCGCTGTCACGCCGGCCACCAGCGCCACCGCGGCGCCTAGCGTAACACCAGCCACCACCGCCACCGCCGCGCCTACCGGAAGTCCCGGCACCACCGCCACGGTCGCGCCGAGTGCCACTGCCACGGCCGCCTCCACGGGCACGCCGACCGCCGGCAGCACCGCAACGCCTGCTGGAACTCCGGCCACCGGGACCACGGCAACACCCGCCGGAACCCCAGCCACGGGCGCCACCGCTGCGCCGACTGCCACTCCGGCGACCGGCGCGAGCGCCACACCCACCGGAAAACCCGGCGCTGGAGCCACGGCTACGCCGGGCACCGCAGCCACCGCCGCTCCCACCGCGGCACCGGGCGCGACCGCCGCGAGCACAGCTTCGCCTGCGGCCACCTCCGCTCCGACTGCGGCTGCACCCACGCCAGCGGCCACAACGACTCCGGCCGCGGGTGGAGCCGCCGGCGGCGCGGCGCTTCAAGATGCTGCCGAGGCGAAAGCGGCCGCGGACAAGGCCAAAGCCGACGCGGTCCAAGCCCAGGCCGATGCGGATGCAAAATCCAAAGCGGAAGACGCGGCCCAAGCCGACGCGGATGCGAAGAGCAAAGCCTCCGCCGACAAAGTTAAGGCGGCGGATGACGCCAAGACCGATGCCGCAGCCGACCAGGCCAAAGCCGATGCCGACCAGAAAAAGGCCGACGCCGAAGCCAAGGCCGCCGCGGCGGACGCGAAGGCCACAGCCAACCAGGAAGCGAAGGCCGATGCTGCTGCAGCGAAAGCCCAGGCCGACGCCGCCAAGGCACAGGACGCCGCCGATGCGAAGGCTGCCGCCGCCGATGCCGCGAAAGAGAAAGCCGCGGACGACGCCAAGGCGGAAGCCGCCGCCGCGAAGGCAAAAGCTGATGCTGCCAAAGCCGAAGCGGCCGCCGAAGCCAAAGCCGATGCCGCCGCTGCCAAGGCCCAGGAAGCCGCCGACGCCAAGCGCGAAGCCGCTGCGGAAAAGGCGCAGGCCGATGCCGCGGAGAAAGCGCAAGCTGCGGCTGACGCCAAAGCGGAAGCTGCCGCCGACAAGGCACGTGAAGCCGCCGCGGCGAAAGCCGAAGCCGCGGCCGAGGCCAAGGCCGAAGCGGCCGCCGAAAAAGCGCGCGCCGCGGCCGCTGCGAAAGCCGAAGCGGCCGCTGACGCCAAAGCCCAGGCCGCCGCCGATAAAGCCGCCGCTGCCGCCGCCGCCGCGCAGCAAAAGCAAAACGCGGCCGACGCCGCCAATTCCCATCGCGGAGCCGCTCCGGAACCGGACGCGGGCGACGGCCAGGATGATGGCGGAGGCTCGCCCGATGAATAGGCGCATCGCCACGATGATCGCCGCGGCTGCTCTGGTGCTGTCGGCGACCGGTTCGCTCCAGGCGGACGAGATCCGGTTCGAGACCGGTCGTTTTGATCGCATCAAGATGGAGACGGCCAAGGGCAAGGAGCGCGTCGCAATCTATTTCGGGAGCAAGGATGCCGACGACGAGACCATTCTGGAATCCGGACTCACCTCATCCGGCGCGGGGATCTACACCACGCCTCACGGAACTGTTTTCACCCTGAAGAAACTGGCGCAGCCAGCCATCAACGACACCAATCGCGGCATCAACAGCGGCGATTGGAAACTGACCATCTCCGGGAGCGGCGCTGAGTTTGAGCGCCTCAAATCCAAATTGACGGCGCGAGCAGTCGAGGGCGACACGCCGCTCGTTTATTTCGGAGTGACGGCGCAATGATTCGCGGCGATCTGGAAGCAAACCGGTTGCCCCGCTCCGAGGTTTGGCTCCTTGCCTTCCTGCTCGCCCTCGCGCCTCTTCACCAAAGCCCGGCCGATCAAACTGACCATCTGATTACGGCCAGTTCCGCTGGGAAGATCCGTCATGGAATGACGGTTTCCGAAGCCCGGACCGCGATGAAATCGGCAACGTTCAAACGGACCGGCGACGGCGAAGGGCTGGCTTTAATCGGCGTTTCTCAAGGAGGCGTCCAGCTCATGACACTTTATGCGGGAGAGGAAGACGCGGCCGCGGCCATCAACGAGAAGGCCACCATCGAATTCATCGAAGTCTGGAGCCCGACCTACAAGACGGCCGCTGGAGTGCACTGCGGGATGAAGCTCAGCGAAGCGGAAAACAAGATGGGCAAAGTGCAGGAAATCATGATGTCCGAAATTGAATCCCGCGAATTCGTGACTTTCGCCGCGGAAACGCCCGGTCTGCAATGTCGGCTTAGCGGCGGTGGAGAGACCGCCGGCGATTATGCGAACGGTCAAAGCACCACGAGTCGTTACACCCCCGGGACGACCATTCTGAGCATCGCGGTGAGTGGCAAACCGAAGGGCGGCAGCGAGGGCGAAGGATGACGCTCAATCCCTCCGGATGACGCGGCTCAAGAAAAAGATCCTGTTCAGTGGCGTTGCCGCTGGATTGGTCGCTGGCTGCATCGCCGTTGGATTCGTCGTCAACCAAACCGTTGCCACCGCGGCGAAGAAAGAAGCGCGCGTCACCCAGATCATTCGCGAGGTCAAACTTCTGCCGTCCGACGCTGCGGCCCGCTCCGCCGCCGTCAACGACAAGGTGAAGGAAAACACCGGCGTGCGCACAGGCGGAGAATCGCGCTCGGAACTGACCTTCGCCGATCTGACCATCGCCCGCCTCGGCGCCAACACGATCTTCACTTTCAACAAAGCCGGCCGCGACGCCCAACTCAATGGCGGCTCGGTTCTCCTGCGCGTCCCGAAAAATTCCGGCGGCGCCATCATCCGGACGGCCGCCGTGACGGTGGCCGTGACGGGTACGACCGTCATTTTTGAAAGCGAGCGCGCAGGCAAGAGCAAATTGATCGTCCTGGAAGGAAGCGCGCGCGTTTCTCTGGTCACGCCGCCCGGCCAGATGCGGGAAGTGCGAGCCGGCCAGGCCCTGGATGTCCCCGCCGGCGTCAGCTCGTTGCTGGAACCGACGGACGTCGATCTGGCGCAGATCATGAAAACGAATCCGTTGATCGTCGACTTTGCGCCTCTCCCGAGCCGTGACCTTATTGCCGCGGCGACGTTGGCGACTGAAACCGAACGATTGAAAAGCGAAGCCGCCGCACTGAGCGCTGCGGCCGCGGCCAAGAAGTTATCCGACGTCCAGGCGCAGGCTGCCGCCGACGGGGCTGCGCTCGCCAAAATCGAAGCCGAAGCGAAAGAGAAAGCGACCGATCAGGCAAACCCGCGGGCCGCGGCGGATAAATCGAAAATAGAGACCGCCCCAGCGCCGGCCGCGGTTGACACCAGACCCGCCCGCGCCGCCAGAGACGAGGCGGCCACCGAGAGAGCGCAAGCTGCGGCCGATGCCCAGGAAGAGGCCGATGCGCGCGCCGAGGCGAGAGAGGTGGCTGCCGCCGCCCGCGCCGCCGCCGATTTGAGGGCCGCCGCGGCGCGAAGGGACGCCGCGGATGAAAGAGTGCTGGCTGATGCGAGAGCGGACCTAAGAGCAGTTACTGCGACGCGAGCTGCGGCCGATGCACAAGCCGCCGCTGATGCGCAAGCTGCTGCCAATGCGAAGGCCGCGGCCGATGCGAAAGCTGCCGCGGACGCGCAAGCCGCTGCCAAGGCCGCCGTGGACGCGAAAGCTGCTTCGGATGCGAAGAACGCGGCTGATGCAAAGACTGCTGCCGACGCACAAGCCGCGGCCGACGCGAAGGCGCAGGCGACGCCGTGTTACGATTGCCCCGGCGGCGAGTACGAACGCGAGCGGGCGGCCCGACGCGCGCGGGAGTTGCAGCAACACGAAGAAGCCGTGGAGGCCAACGCCTCCGGTCCCGACCAGCGTGCCGATCCCCCGGACGAAAATCCCTGAATCATGCCTGTTCTGGTGACAGAGCGGGCGCCAACAAAGGAAGAAACCATGAAAGCAAAAACAACCTCCAGTAACCGCCGTTTACCCAAACCCGGTGCAGCGTTTCCGCCGATGAAGAGCCTAACGACTTGTCTACTAGCCGCGCTCTTCGTTTTCCTGTCGATCGGATCTGATTCCTTCGCCGGAACCACGACGAAGAGATACGCCGCCGGTATCTACAACGGCCAGGAGTGCTCGGTCGATGTGAACTGGCATAATTGGAGCGGTCTCGGGCCCGTCGATGGACACATCAATCTTCGCGACGGCACCACCATTCCCTTCTCCGGCAACAACTCCCGCAAGGGCGTGCTCGAGATCGAGGCCGCCGGGGAAGGCATGACGCTGGTGAAGGAAGGAAGTGGGAGCAGCGCCTCCTGGATCAGTGGCACGCTCGCATTCAGCGAGGGCGGGGGCGGCACGCGCCCTTCCACCGGTTCGCGGCCGCCAGTCGAAAAGAGCCCGGGCACAAAATCCTACGCCGGCAATTGGAGGGGACGCGATTGCACGGCCCGAATCACGTGGAAGCCGGGCGATGATGCTGATACGCTCTGGCGCGGCGAGGGCACTTTGATCGTGGAGGGCGACATGGCCCTCTCCATCACCGGTTGGCAGCCGCGCGCCGACTACATCGAGTTCGGCATCGATCCCGATCCGAGCAGCGAAGTTTACAAGGCCACGAAAGAACGAAGAGGCGGCAGAACAACCTGGGCGGGCCGTTTCCTCACCTTGACCGAAACCAGCGGAGCCGGTGGCTCGTCGTCGCGACCAGGCAACCGGCCACCGCCGCCCCGATCCAATCCGTCGGCGGATAGCGATGCGGTTTGGGTCATCGCATGTGAGGCCAATTCTTCCCGGCAGGCCGCGGAAGACGCCGCCGCCGAGTGGACGAACCGCGGTTTTCTTTCCGGGTCAGTTTGGATTCCCGATTATTCCTCCCTCAGCGGAGCGAAAATGCACCTGACCTACGTCGGCTGGTATGACTACAATTCGGAAAAGGACGAGGCGCGGGCTGAACTGGGGCGCGTGAAGCGATATTATCCGAAGGCTTACGGGATCAAACTCGATCACTCCGGCCGCCGGGAGCAGTTCTAATTCTCGCTGACACCACCAGATGATCTTGTTTTTCTCTCGCTTCGCGCGCAACCGCCCGGTCGGGAGACCGGGCCTGCAACATTTCCTTGCTGTCGCCGCGTTGTCCGGGCTCGCAGCCACCGCGACGGCGGACGAGCTGCCCACGTTCGTTGAACTGCCGAGTGGGTTCGTCATCGGCGCGCACACGAAGGGCGAATGGTTTACGAGCGAGATGTCTGGGAAGGCGCTGGAGGCCGGCCGGAAGTATCGTCTTTTCACTCTCAGCGGCGAGATCGGCGAAGCCACCGGCGGCAAAGCCGCGCCCGATCTGGATCTCTGTCCCGAGGTCTGGGTGCAGACTTTCGCTCCCGCGATTGAGAAACAGGCGATCGCCGTTTCTGCTCCGTGGAATCCGCTGCCGCGGACCGCGAAGGCGGCGGACGCGACCCAGGAAGTTTACGTAAAGGCGGTGCGCGAATTCCTCATCGGCAAGGGCATTCGCAATCCCGTGGTCAAGGTTACGCAACATCTGCGCGTGGACCTCGATGGCGATGGCGAGGAAGAAGTGTTGCTGAGCGCGACCCATTATTCCGGCAAGGAGGAAGAGCTGCTGCACAGCCCGGCCGCTGGCAATTATTCCTGTGTGCTCTTGCGCCGGGTCGTGCGGGGCAAAGTCCAGACGTCACTCATCCAGGGCGAATTCCATCTTAAGGCCAACTCATCCGCCACGCCGAACCGTCACGAAATTCTCGGTCTCCTCGACCTCAGCGGCGACGGTCGCCTCGAGATCATTGTCCAGGCCGCCTATTACGAAGGCGCCACGCTCACGGTCTGGCATCTCGCACCGGATAGATTGCGCAAGGCGCTCGAGTTTGGTTGTGGCGCCTGAAGAAGGTCTCCAGAATCGAAGCCCCCTCCGGAGAGCTTTGATGGACGGACCGCGGCACGTTTTTGAAACGGTTCTCTACGCCGACGACTTGTCGGCGATGGAGAGCTTCTACCGCGAAGTCATCGGTCTTGAGGTGATCAGCCGGAGCGAACTTCGTCATTTCCTTCCGTTGTGCCGGGTCGGTCCTGCTGGTCTTCGATCGCGCGCGCAGCGCGGAAGCCGGACGCGACGTGCCTTCGCATGGCGCCAGCGGCGCGGGTCACATCGCCTTTGCTTTGCGCGCGAAAGATTTCGAACGCCTGGACCAGCCGTCTCCAAGCTGCCAGCGTGGTGATTGAAAAAATCGTCCCTTGGGAACAAGGCGAACGCTCGATCTACTTCCGCGACCCCGCCGGGAACAGCGTTGAGCTCGCACCGCCGACACTCTGGGGCGGCGGCTGGCAGTTCTGAGAGCGTCTTACGCGGAGTCGACCCGCGCTTCCACCCCGCCGCCGGTCTCACGCAACATTTCCTCCAGCATTTGTGCGGTGCGTTCCGTGGGCGCGACCGGCAACTCGGAACCAAGCTGCTGCCGAATCAAGCGATAATCCTCTATCATGCGACGCCGCGGGGGCCCATCCTTGAGCAGTGGACGCAGGGCGGCCGCGATTTTTTCCGGGTGGCAATTTAGGCCAAGCAACTCCGGGATGGCGGCGCGTTGCAGAATGATGTTTGGCATTCCGTAGTAGGGAATGCGTTTCCAGGCCCAGAGCAGCAGCCACTCCATTCGTCCGACCACGGAGAGATCGTAAACCGTCACGTGAGGCGTGCCTGAGAGCACCGCTTCCAGGCTGGCGGTGCCGGTTTTCACGATCGCGGCATCGGCGGCGAAGAGAAGGTCGGGCGCGCACTCGGTTACGATCTCGATCGATTGCGGCAGCAGCGCGCGCGCCTCGCCCATGATCTCGCGCGGGATGACGGCGATGAAACGAAACGCGCGGTCGCCTTGCAAAAGGGCCGCCGTCGCGGCGAGACGCGGCCCGAGCACCTTGATCTCGGTGCGGCGCGAGCCCGGCATCAGGGCCACCAGCGTTTCCTCGGGCGCCACGCCGAAGCGCTCGCGCAAGGCCGCGCGTTCGTTCGGCGTGCGCGTGTGCTCGAGCGAGGGATGACCCACCCACTCGGCGCGGCAGCCCGTTTCGCGCAACCGCTCGGCCGACCACGGAAAGGGCGTCGCGACACGATTAACGTAGGGAATAAGCCCGAGCCGGCCCGAGCCGCTCCGGTGCCACGACCGCGGTGGAAAATAATAAAGCACCGGAATCCCGCGGGCATGAATCTCTGGCAGGAGACGGCCATTAAACGCGCCCCAATCGCACATCACCATCGCGTCCACGCGGTGTTCCTTTAAAAAAGCGCGCAGCCGGGCTCGCAACCGGCGGCAACGAAAATAAAACTGAATCGCCGAGAGGAGTCCGATGGCGCTGCAGTGCGAGGTGTCTCCGACAGTTTGCCCGCCCCGGGACGCGGCCACCGCCTCGCGCAACCGCGCCCCGCCCATGGCGTGGAGCGTCAGCGTAGGATCGCGCGCCAAGAGTGCGCGCGCCAGCATCGCACTGTGCACATCCCCGGAAACGTCGCCTGCGCTAAAGAGAATCGAAAACGGAGAAGCAGCCATGCAAGTTGAGAAACGTCCGCGGGGTCGTTTCCGTCCGTTTCAATGCCAAGTGGCAGATTGATTATCAAGGCCCATATTGGCCGCGGCGAGCCCGCGCTGGCGTCGGCGCGCGGCTCCGTCTAAACTTTCAGCTCTCGGTTTGCACTACATCATCGACATCTTCCGCTTCGGCGCGCCTTATCTGCGCCGCTATTGGCTCGCTTTTGCGCTGGGGATCACCTTCGGGATCCTCTACGGTGCCTCGAATGGTGCCGTGGTCTGGGGCACCAAGACCATCCTCGATCGCTTCAATCCTCCTTCGATCGAGGCGGTGACCTCCGATTCGCATTTGTCCGCGATGGAAAAGGTAACCTTCAAGGCGGTAGACCAATGGTTCCCGCAGGACCGGTCGACCGATCAATGGTCACCAGATCGTCGGGGGCTTGCTCTTTCTTCCCCTGCTCGTCGGCCTGCGCGGCCTCGGGCAGTATCTGGG
Source organism: uncultured Verrucomicrobiae bacterium (assembly GCA_963769625.1). Taxonomy (GTDB): domain Bacteria; phylum Verrucomicrobiota; class Verrucomicrobiia; order Chthoniobacterales; family UBA10450; genus JACCTI01. The sequence continues at coordinate 193,358 of CAVYMO010000004.1, forward strand.
CGCCGTCTTCATGGCCTCGACGGGCGAGCGCACGGTGAACGACTTGCGCGGCGACGTTTTGCAAAAGTTGCAGAGCCTGTCGCTGGATTATTTCAACCGCACCAGCATGGGCGATCTGCTCCAGCGGATCAATGGGGACACCGCTTCCCTGAGCCAATGTCTCAGCACCGGGTTCATGGATTCGGTGAAAGAGCCTTTCTCCATGATCGGCATTACGATCGCGCTTCTGCCTGATCGATTGGAAACTGACGCTCGCGGCCTTGGTCCTGACGCCGCTGTGTTTGATCCCGATCTCGATCCTGGGCAAGAAAGCGCGAACGGCGGCGGCGATCGGAATCCAGGCGACGATCGCCAGGCCAGTCTGCTCGCGGAAATGTTGCCCGGCATCCGCGTGGTCAAGGCGCTCGACCTGGAGGACGAACAAGCCGCAACGCTTCCGCACGGCTCTCGAAGGAGTTGATCCGCGGCAAGCTCAAGGCCGTCTCCGCCCGACTCGCAAATCAATCCGATCATCGAGACCTTCTCGATGCTCGGGCTGGGCCTGCTCCTCATCTACGTTTTCTACAGCGAGCGCACCACGCCGGACATGGTCACGTTTCTCGCCGGCATGCTCTATTTTCTTCGTCCCGGTGAAGCGTCTGGCCACGCTCCATCTTCTCTTTCAGGAATCGAAGCTCGGGGTGGAACGGTTGAAGCAGGTTCTTCTCGCGGAACCTTCCGTGCAAAGAGCGTCCGGACGCGGTCGCCGCTCTCGACCTTGAATTCCGGTATTCGTTTTCGCGACGTCACCTTTCGCCTACGAGGAACAACTGGTGCTCAAGGGGATCGACCTCGAGATCCCGCGCGGAGCGAAGATCGGCCTGGCCGGCGACAACGGCTCGGGCAAGAGCACAATCGTGAATCTGCTCCTGCGGTTTTACGATCCGAAGGACGGCGCGATCGAGATCGACGGGACACGATTTGCGTGACGTGCGGGTGAGCGATCTGCGGAAATTGATCGGACTCGTGAGCCAGGAAGTGGTGATCTTCGACCAATCGGTCGCCGGCAACATTGGCTGCGCCAAGCCGGGCGCGACCCAGGCCGAGATCGAAACCGCCGCCCGCGCCGCCGGTTGCCATGATTTTATCATGCAGATGCCGCAAGGCTACGAAACGCGCGTGGGCGAGCGCGGCGTGCGACTCTCCGGCGGGCAACGCCAGCGCATCTCGATCGCGCGCGCGTTCGTGCGGGATGCGTCCATCATTATTCTCGATGAGGCGACCGCTTCGCTCGACGCCAAGGCGGAAGCCGACCTCCAGACCGCCGTGGAACGGTTGGAAGAACACCGCACCGTCATCTGCGTGGCGCATCGGCTTTCCACTCTCGCCGCCATGGACAAAATTTTCGTTCTCGCCGCTGGCCAGGTCATCGAGGAAGGCACCTTCGAAGGGCTGTTGAATGGCAACGGCCAGTTCGCGCGCATGGCGCGGCAACAGGGCCTCTCGGTGGCGCGGCCCGAAACCTTCACCGCCGAATCCGCGGTGGTGAACGTGGAGGCGTAAGCGCATGCGCGGCCGGGCGCTGCTCCTTCTCGCGCTCGTCGTCAGTGCGGGCGCGGTGTCGTTAGGCCAGAACGCAGCTCAGATGGAGCCGTTGACGCGGATCGCGTTTGGTTCCTGTAACCGCGAATACAAACCGCAGCCGCTGTGGACGGCCGTCCTCGCGGCGCAACCGCAGGTTTGGATCTGGCTGGGCGACATCGTTTACGGCGAAGCCGACAAGCTCGAGGAACTGGCGCAGCGTTACGCTTCGCAGAAGCAACATCCGGAATATCAAACCCTGCGCCGCCAGACGCGCATTCTCGGGATTTGGGACGACAACGATTTCGGCGTGAGCAACGGCGGCTCCGCCAACCCGAACAAGGAGAAGAGCCAGGCGCTCCTGCTCGATTTTCTCGACGAACCGTCGCAAAGCCCGCGCCGCGCGCAGGCGGGCGTGCACGCGGCTTACACTTTCGGTCCGCCCGGCCAACAGGTGAAGGTGATTCTTCTCGACGGCCGCTCGCATCGCGGACCGCCCCCGCGCCCTTGGGATCGAATCCTCGGGCGTTCGCCAACGAACGCCGACATCCTCGGCGCCGAACAATGGGTGTGGCTGGAGCAGCAGCTCACAAACAGCACGGCCGATCTTCATCTCATCGGCTCTGGCATCCAGGTGCTCGCGAGCGAACATTTCTTCGAGAAGTGGGCCGATTATCCGCAGGCGCGCGCCCGGATGTTCGATCTCCTGGCAAAAACGAAAACGCGGAACGTGATCTTTCTCAGCGGCGATCGTCACCTCGCGGAGATTTCCCGCGCGGTCGACCCGCGTTTGCCCGCGCCACTTTACGACATCACGGCCAGCGGACTGACGCACCACGCCACCAACGGTCTTCTGCACAATTTCGACCGCGAGCGAAACCGCTTTCGGATGGGCGCAAATTACATCGCGCTCAACTACGGCTGGCTCGAGATCGACTGGAACGCCTCGCCGCCCGTGGTGACGGCGCAAATTCGCGGCGTGGGTAATGTCGTCGCGCGTCAGGAAAAGATCACGCTGCTTCCCGCCACGCCGGCACCGCGCTGAGCAATCGTTCGCCCCCGCGCGATCGCCGCCAGATCAAGAGCGCGATCACACTGCCCAACGCCGCGCCCGCGATCACATCGGAAAGATGATGCGCGCCAACAGAAACGCGCGCGCCCGCCACAACCGCGATAAACGGGAACACCGCCACTCCATAACGCCGACGCCAGAGGAAGAGTGGCAGGGCGAACGCCGCGGCGGCAGTGGTGTGACCGGAGGGAAAGGAATTGAAGGCGTGCTCGAAGACGAGCCACTCGCCGTTGCTGTAGACGCCATACCAACCCTGCGGCGCCACCGCGGTGGGTCGGGTGCGACCGATGAGTCCACGGAAAATATCCGCGGTTAATCCGCCCAACGAGGCCGCGACCATCATCACGCAAAGGAGGCGCATCCAATCCCGCCGTTGTCGCCACCATGCGAGAAACAACGCGCCCGCCGCACCCAGCATTAACCAATGCCAGGCCAGAAACCGGCTGCACATCCGGGCCACAAATTCCCATTCCGGCGTGCGCGCACGCACAATCCAGCGATCCAGCCCTTCATCGATCATGAAGGCGAGGAGCAGGGAAACGATCAACATCGCTCCCCCGGCCAGCCACGGCCACACCCTGCGGGTGTCGGATTGCGATGCGATCATTCGTATTCTTCCGCGCCCATCGAATGGCAGCAAGGATCGGGATTGCGCTTCTGCCCGCGGAAATCAATGATGTGCGCATGGCAAAGACGTTGGGCTGGCTGGCCGCGGAGTTGGGAGGCGAGGTGCAGGGAAATCCCGAGATCGAGATCCGGCGCGTCGTTCATCCGGCCTACGCCGACGATGAGCACGATCTCGCGCTCGTCTATAGCGCCTCGGTCGCTCCCATCGTCCGGGAGCGCGCCATTCAAACCGCGCTCGTCCCGCTGCAACCAGACGTGCCCGGCATTCCCAACCAACTCAAGGTCGCACGCCCACGCGTGGTTCTGGCGCGACTCTCCGAGATTTTCGCGCGGCCCGTGCACATTGGTGAGGGAGTGCACGCGTCGGCCGTGATCGATCCCACCGCCCAAATCGGCGACCGCGTACGCATCGGTCCGCTTTGTTCTGTCGGCCCCGGCTGCGTCATTGGTCCGGGGCACCGCCCTCGCGGCCGGCGTGCACCTCGGGGCCGAGGTCGAGATCGGCGAAGATTGTGTTTTTCATGCGGGCGTCTGCATCGGCGATCGGGTGCGCATCGGAAACCGCGTCATCGTGCAGGCTAACGCGGCGATCGGAAATGATGGGTTCAGTTTCCAAACCGTCGAACCAGGAAGCGCCGAGGTCACGCGCCAGACCGGCGAAGTGCGACCGACAGACTCGGAGATCCTGCGCATCAATTCCGTGGGCACGGTGGTGATCGAAGACGATGTGGAAATCGGCGCCTGCACCTGCATTGATCGCGGCACGCTGCACGAGACGCGCATCGCGCGCGGCACGAAGATTGATAATCTGGTGCAGATCGCGCACAATGTGCAGGTGGGGCGCAAGTGCGTCATCGTCTCGTTCGCAGGCGTGGCCGGCAGCGCCACGATCGGCGATCGGGTCGTCATCGCCGCACAGGCCGGCATCCCCGATCACGTGAAAATCGGCGACGACTCCGTCATCATGCCTCAGGCGGGCGTTACCGGAAGTTTGCCACCGCGTTCCTATGTCGGCGGCACGCCGGCGGAACCGCGGAAGCAATTCCTGCACGGCCTGATGCAGATCAAACGCATCAAAACGCTCGGGCGGCGGATCAAGGAACTGGGCGAGCGGCTGGACAAACTCGAAGGCGGCGCGTGATTGCCGCCGCTACTCAAACAACGAGCTCTGCAGCCGCGGGCCAGTTCGATTTCTCCCCATCGGCCGACAAGGCAAGCGACCCGCGCGGCTCACGGCAAAAACCGCGCCGCGAATCGCGCACGAAGCGGATGAGATGGGAGACATTTTCATCCTCGATCTCTGCCATATCGTGGAGCGCCTCTTCCAGCGGTAGGCGTGAGCGGAACAACAAATGGCAGGCCCGCTTTAACTTTATTCTGGTTTCAGCCGAAAAACCGGCGCGACGCAATCCGACGGAATTCAATCCACGCACGCGACAGGGATTGCCGTCAGTGATCAGGAATGGGAGGACATCCTGCACAATCTTCGCTTTTGCCCCCACCATGGAATGGCGTCCCAGCCTGACAAATTGGTGGACGCCGACTTCATTCGAGAGAAAGACGTGATCCTCCACACTGATGTGACCAGCCAGCGCAGTCCCATTGGCGAAAATGCAGTCGTCACCCATCATGCAGTTATGTGCAACGTGGACACCGATCATAATAAAGTTTCGGGAACCAATGCAGGTGATCTGATCTTCGCCAGTGGCGCGATGGATAGTCACGCTCTCGCGGATCCGGTTGTCGTCCCCGATGACCAGAAAACTGCGCTCACCCTTGAACTTTATGTCCTGCGGCTCGCCTCCGAGGGTGGCATGCTCAAACACGGAGTTCCGTTCGCCCAAAGTGGTGTGACGTTTGATCACGGCGTGTGCCGCGATCTTGCATCCGGTGCCGATTATCACCTCCGGCTCGATGATAGCATAGGGTCCGATCTCAACATCGGATGCAATTTCGGCCTGGGAGCTGACAACAGCAGTTGGATGGATCGCCACGCGGGGACACCGTAGAGTCGATCCGCTCCCGGGTAAACCACAAGCTTCGCCGCAATTTACGTGTGAAAATTGGCCTCGTTTTAGAACAATTCGATCCCAGCCGGGGCGGACTCGAGCATTGGACGTGGCAGTTCGCCCGCGACCTATTTGCGCGGGGACATGAGGTGCATGTGCTGGCGTTCCACTTCGCGCCGGGAGCGGACCGTGCTGGCCTCAACCTGGGGCCAATGGGAGAAATGCCGCGCTCGCGCCTCGATCGCGCGGCTCTAATCGCGAACCGGTTGTCCGCCAATCGTTTCGACATCGTGCACGACATGGGGGTCGGCTGGCACGCCGATCTCATTCATCCGCACGGCGGCTCCACTGCGGCGCTGTGGGAACATAATCTCCTGCGCATCCCGCGGTGGCGTCAGATCCGTTTCTGGCGCGAACGCCGTTATCGCGAACTGGCGGAAGTGGAGCGCCGGCAACACACCCAAAGCGAAGCCGTCATCGTCGCGGTCTCGGAGATGGTGCGACGGCATTTTACCACACTGCATCAGGTCCCGGCAGCGCGGCTGCGCGTCATTCCGAACGGCGTGGCTGTGGAACGTTTCACCCCCGAGCATCGCGCGCGGCTCCGCGCGCAAACGCGGCGCGACTTAAATGTCGACGATGAGGAGACGCTCTTCCTCATGCTCGCGCACAATCTCCTGCTCAAGAACGCCGAGACATTTCTGCGCGCCGCGGCGCGTCTGATCAAGGCTGGCGCCGCGGTGCGGCTGGTCATCGCCGGCGGGAAGAAGCCGGAACCGTTCGTTAGGCTGGCCGAGAAATTAGGGATCGCGCGCGCCGTCAAATTCTCCGGCGCGGTCGATCCGATCCCGCTTTACGCCGCGGCTGACGCCTTCGTTCATCCGACCTGGTACGACCCGTGCAGTCTCGTCACGCTCGAAGCATCGGCCTCGGGACTGCCGGTCATCACCACGCGTTACAACGGCGCCTCGGAGTTGATGACGGAGGGCGCGGAGGGATTTGTCATCAACCAACCCGCAGACCAGGCGTCGCTCGCGGCTAAGATGGAGGCCTTGCTCGAGCCCACACTCCGCGAACGCATGGGCGCGGCCGGGCGCGCCCTGGCGTTGCGTAACACTTTCGCGCAACAGACGACGCAGTTCCTCGAGCTTTACGCCGAGATCGTAGCCGCGAAATCGTGAGCGCCCTGCAATCGCTCATGCGCGGTTGGACCGAGCTGGCGCCCTATAATTTCATCCACGCGCTGCGTTTCGAGGAAGCGGCGGAGATGGGACGTTGGCGTATCGCAACCGCGGAAGCGCTGACCGCGCTGGACCTGGACGCGACGGGATTGGCGCTGGAAACACCGGCGACAACAATCGACGCGCATTTCGAAGCGGAGCTGGTTCGCGGATTCGCGAAAAACGCGCTGCCGCTGCGTTTCTTTGTTTTGTCCACACCAACCGGTCATTGGTTTGGCGTGGTGGTGGATCACTGGTTCGCGGACGATTTTTCCTGCCGCGCGTTGCTGCGGCGCATCCATGCGAACTACGGTGCGCGGGAGAAGCCCGCACTCTTCTGGGCGCAGAAGCACCTGCCCGGGGGGCCATTCATGGAGCGAGTGGCGCAGCTGCTTCGAGCAAGCGAAAGCGTTGCGCCGCGCCTGCCGCCTGCCGTTGCGAAAACGTCTGGATTTCAGCCTCGGCACATTTCGCGTGGAGCTGCCGGCTGGAACCTTGGAAGCAGTGCGCACGCTGGCGAAGCAACAACGCGCCACGGTGCATGACGTTTTTCTGGCGGCGATGGCGCAGGCCAGCGGGACGGCACATCGGTGGCCCGCAGGCAAGCGGCGCGACTCGGTCGGGCTCGTCTCCGCGATGGATTTGCGACGGTTCGAAACGGGAAGTGCGCGCGATGGCTTTGGTTTGCTGATCAGCCAATACTCCATCGTCGAACCTCATCCCGAAAAAGTTCCGTTGCCGGAATTGGTGGCGCGGATCGCGCAAAAGACGCGCCCGCTGAAAAGCCTCTCCGGCCGCGCGGTCTTCGCTGTCGGACTGTTGTTTTGGCGCGCGACGCGTTCGCGCAGGACGAAGGCCACGCTCCTGCAGCGCGGCGCGCCTTTCGCGGCCGGCCTATCCAATGTGAATCTAACCGGCAGCTGGATCGAGCACAGCGGGATCGTGGAGTTTCGCCGTGTCGGCCCGACCGGACCCGTCGTGCCGTTGGTGTTAATGATCACCACGCTGCACGGCCGCATCTTTATCGACGTGACTTTCCGCCGCGCAGCCTTCACCCGGAGTGCTGCGCAAGGTTTGCTGGACGATTTTGCCAGGCGCCTTCAGTCGGTTGCGGTCGAAAGCGCTCTCGATGGCTACCAGCCTTTCCCCGGCTCGGCGTAGAAGATGAGCATGAGGGAATTGCGTTCGCCCGAAGCCATCGGGACGGTCTCGCGTCCGTGCCAGCTCTTCGAGCCGACGGCGAAGCCGTAGCCGCTGTTCGGCGCGAAGGCGAACTGCTTCACCTTCTCGAAGCGTTTCCGCGGCGAGACGAGGATGGCGGGTTGCAGCCAATTCACGCGATAAACCGCCGTCCCGAGATCGACTTTCGAGGAATCGGACGGGAGATAGAATTGCATGGTCACAATCTTCGAGCGCGTGTCCTTGTGTGGCGCGATTTCGTAGCCGCCCAAATCTTTCACCAGCGCCGGCTTGGGATAGGCGGGGATGGTGTTGAGCTTTTCGCGCGGAATGCCAAAACGGCGACTGAGATCGCGCGAAAGTTTGGCGAAGACCGCATCCTTCAAGCGCGGCGCCGTGAGCGCGACGCCGATTTCGTTCCAGAAATTCTTCTGCTCTTCCGGCAGCGCGGCCAACGCAGGCGGAGAAACGCTGAGGACGTTGCGCGTGATCCTGCCGTCCTCGCGGGTGTGTTTGCGCGGATTGTCGCCGCCGAAGGCCTCGTGCGCGGGCAGTAATTCCAGCATGCGCCGGAAGACCTCATCGGGGAAGGCTTGGTCGAGATAGAAATGCGAGTAGGGCTCGCGACAAAGCTCCGTCGCCTCGATCGCGCCCATCAAATGATCGAGCACCTGTCCGGCCACGCCCGCTTGCGTCGTTGTCATGGGAGATCACTTAGACCATGAGAGAATGGAGGCAAATGAGAGAACCGCTCAGGCAGGAGGCAAAATTGATCGCCGCGCGCGAACGCTGGGGACGGCATTTCGTCGGTCTGGCCGGGTTGCTGGTCCTGGCGGCTGCCGCCCTGCGCGCGCTCACGCGCGTGATGGACGGTGATTTCAAGCTGCACTGGGAATTCGGGCGCCGATTCCTTGCGGGTGATTTTCTTTACACCGGCGGATTGCATCTGCCGTATCCGTCGTTCTGGGCGATGGCGCACGCGCCCGCGGCCCTCGTGTCGCTGCCGGTGGCGAAGGCGCTCTTGTTCCCCGTGGGAGTGGCGGCCTTGCTCTTTCTCCTTTGGACTTTGCGCCGGCTGGCCACGTCCGCGTTTCAATTGGAACCGAGGCATGCGTTCTGGGCAGCGACGATCGCCCTCCTGCTCGCGGGTCGTTACATCCTTCGCGATATGGCGGAGCTGGGCGTGAATACCGCCCTCGTCGCGTTGTCCTGGCTCGCGATTTATCTTTGGCGCGAGCGCCGCGAAATGCTCGCAGGCTCGGCGCTCGGATTCGCCATCGCGCTCAAGTGCACCCCGGCAATCTTCGCCGGTTACTTCTTGTGGAAACGGCAGTGGCGAATGTTCGCGATTTCGAGCGCGGCGGCGTTGCTCCTCACGGTCGCGCCGATGCTGTGGCAGGGGCCGACGGCGTATCGCGACCACATGGCATTCTGGGGCGCGAACGTCTGGCATGGATTCGACAACGTGAACCCGTCCGTCGGCGTGCTCGGGCCCGAGCCCCTGCAAAACATGGCGCTGCGGCCCACGCTCGCGCGCTATCTCATGGCCTTGCCGGAAGGACATCCGGGGCGGGTCGAGCACCGGCTTTACGCGGATGTATTTGATCTCTCACCGGCCGCGGCCGGGTGGATCATCAAGGGAGTAATGCTGATCCTGCTCGCGATTTTTCTTTGGTGGTCACGCCGTGCAGTCGTTAGCCGGCATGAACCGCGTCTGCTTTGGGAGCTCGCCGCCCTCTCGATTCTGATGCTTCTCTTCTCGCCCATCACGTGGGGTCAACATAGCGTCGCGCTGCTGCCGGCATCCTATTTCGTGGCCACGCTTTTCCTGGCGCGCGGCCCGCTGCCGCGCTGGATGCTGGCGTTGCTCGCGTTGTTTGTGTTGTTCGTGCCCATCCTCAGTCGTGACCTCGTGGGACGCGATTTCGCCGCTCTGCTGGCGAGTTATCACGTGGAGACTTTTGCCATCATCGGTCTGTTTTGCGTGGTGCTGGGCGCGGCGCGCCACGAGCGGTTGCTGGCGCGGCCCTGATCGGGTCGATTTCGCCGCGCAGAGGATTCGGGATTTCCTCCCGGGCGGTCCCGCATAAGCTCCGCGTGGAATGTGCACGTATGGCTGCCTCGATTTTGTATCGGCCCACCTTCGCGCGGACGAGGTGAAGGGGCGCACGGTTCTCGAAGTGGGCTCCCTGGATGTAAACGGCTCGGTGCGTCCACTCGTGGCCGCGTTCGGACCGGCAAGCTATGTGGGCGTGGATATGCAGGCCGGACCGGGAGTCGACGTCATCTGCGATGCAACGGAACTCGCGGCCCGCTTTGGGAGCGACAGATTCGATCTACTGCTCTCGACCGAACTGCTCGAACACGTGCGTGACTGGCGGGCGGTGATCAGTCAGTTCAAGCGCGTTTTGAAGCCCTACGGGCGGCTGCTGGTCACGACGCGCTCGCGAGGTTTTCCGTATCACGCCTACCCGTTCGATTTTTGGCGTTTCGAGCCCGCAGACGTGCAGAGAATCTTCGCGGATTTCAAGATCGAAGCCGTCTCGTCCGATCCTGCCAGCCCGGGCGTGTTCCTAAAGGCGCAGAAACCAGCGTCCTTCGTGGAAGGCAATTTGGGGCAGGTGGCGCTTTTTTCCATGATTACGAACGCCCGGGCGCTGACGGTGACGGACGCGCAAATTGCCACTTTCCATCAACGCCAGAAGTGGCGGAGACGAGTGCGGGCGCCGGAGCGTTTCATCCGAACGATGAGGGATAAACTGCGCCGATGAAACCGCCCAAGGTTTCGGTCTGCATCGATTCGTTTAACTACGGGCGCTTCCTCGGGGAAGCGATCGAGTCAGTTTTGCGGCAGAGCTTCCAGGATTTCGAGATCGTGATCGCGGATGATCGGTCGACGGATGATTCCTTCGCGATCGCGCAACGCTACGCGGCGCAGGATTCGCGCATCATCGCTTTCGCAGAACGAACGCAATCTCGGGATGGTGAAGAACCGCAACGCCTGCCTGGCGCGCGCGCGCGGCGAGTATGTGAAGACGCTGCACGCGGACGACTTCCTCTGCTCGGAGCAAGCGCTGGAGAAGATGGTCCGGGCGCTGGAGAGCAATCGCGCCATCGTGCTGGTGGCGGCGGCGCGGCAGATCGTGGATGAGAAATCGGAGCCGCTGGAGACGTGGTCGTGCTTTGAGGAACAGAAGCGCCCGTTGGCGGGGACGAGTGTGATTACGCGTTGTCTTTTCGAGCAACGCAACCTGATCGGCGGGCCGAGCGCGGTGATGTTTCGCCGCGCGCTGGCCGGGCGTGGCTTTGACGAGGCGTTCTTCGTCATGGCCGACATGGAGATGTGGTTTCATCTGCTGGAACAGGGCTGCTTTTATTATCTGGCGGAACCGCTTTGCGCTTTCCGCCGACACGGCCGGCAGCAGACGGAGAAAGATCGGAGCGCGCTCGCGCCGGCGCTGGAAAATCGCGCGCTCCTGCAACGCTACCTGCACAAACGTTACGTGCGTTTGCGACGCTGGATTTGGAAATATCTCGAGTACGATGCCGTGCGCCGGATCGTGCGCCGAAGTCGAAAACTGGGCGCGGGACGGGACGAAGCCGCAGACGGCGATCGCGGAGTTCGGTGGGTGGCGCAAGTATCGCGCGAAAGCGCCCCGCGCTTTGTATCACGAATCGCTCCTGAAGATTCGGCGGATCTACGAGCGCCATCTGCGGCGGCCGTTACGCATCGAGAGCGGAACCCTGTCCGCAGGCGTGAACATGGCTGGCTTTGTGCAAAGCGAGTTCGGCATCGGCGAATCCTCACGCGCGATGTGGCGCGCGGTGCAGGCCTCGGGATTGCCCTGCGTGCTCTGCAACGTCCGCAGCACGATGCACCGGAATCGCGACGAAAGCTTCGGGGAGTTCACGCAGGTGAATCCGTATCGGGTCAACCTGATGACGTTTTCCTTCGATTACGCGCGGCGTTTTGCGCGCGACATGGGGCCGCGATTCTTCGCGGGCCGGCACAACATCGGACTTTGGTATTGGGAGCAGGAACACTTCCCGATGCGCTGGCATTCCGCCTTCGATTACTACGATGAGATTTGGGTGCCATCGGATTTTACGCGCGACTCGATCGCCGCCGTCTCACCCATCCCGGTGCGGAAGATCACCTATCCGTTCTATTTGAATGAAGCGGAGGCCATCGCAGATCGCGTTCGCTTCGGCCTGCCGGAAGACGCCTTCGTTTTTCTTTTCAACTTTGATTTCCTGAGCACGACGCACCGCAAGAATCCCGAAGGCGTGATCGATGCCTTCCGGCAGGCGTTCCGCCCGGACGACAACGCCTTGTTGGTGATGAAGTCGATCAATTGGGAATACGAACGCGAAGCGCGCGCCGCGCTCGCACACCGGGCCGAAGGCGCAAAGGTGATTTTTCTCGACCCGCATCTGCCGGGCGCGGAAGTGAACGCGCTTTTTGCCTCGGTCGATAGTTACGTCTCGCTGCACCGCTCGGAAGGGCTCGGCCTCGGGATGGCGCAGTCGATGTATCTCGGCAAGCCGGTGATCGGCACCGGCTACTCGGGCAACCTCGAGTTCATGAACGCAGAGAACAGCCTCCTCGTGAATTTCACGATGACGGAACTGGAGGAAGATTCCGGACCCTACGAACGCGGCACGCACTGGGCTGCGCCAGACGTCGGCTCACGCGGCCTCGCACATGCGTTGGGTTTACGAGAATCGCAACGACGCCCGCGCCCTCGGCGCCCGCGCCGCGCGCGACATTCGGGAAACGCTCGATCCCAAGAAAACCGCGGCCGAAATCCGCGCCCGGGTCGAGGAACTGAGCGCGACCCCGGCCTTGGAGACGACGGCAAGCGGTGATAAGTAAGCCAGCGAGCAGCACGCGCCCATGAGCCACGAACCTCAACCGCTCTCCCGCGAAGAGATCGCGAATTCCATTCGCCACGCGGCCACATCCAGGAAAACGGAAGGCCCCGGCGATTCCTTTGCCAGCAGCGCGGCTGACGTTTCTCCCGTGCGCGACCTCCACAGCGTCCACATCCGGGCGGCGTTGCGCCGCGCGCAGAGCAAGACCTTCGTCCGCCTCGCCAAACCGTTCCGCCGGTTGTTCCGGAACCAAGGTGCCGTGAACGACAGCGTGATCGAGGCGCTCGATCATCTCGCCGCGCAAAATCAGGCGATCATGGACCAGATGGAGGACCTGCGAGAAGCCATCGGCCGGCTGCGCGCGCAATCGCGCCGCTCAACCGCAACCGCATCGGCGAGCGAGCCTAAGGAAGCGCAGGAGAACTGATGCGCGTTTTGGTCGCGACGGTGCGCACGCCTTTCGTGCAAGGCGGCGCGGAATCGCTGGTCGAGGAACTGATCAAGGCGCTCATCGCGGAAGGGCACGAAGCGGAGGCGGTGGCGTTGCCGTTCAATCCCTCGGAGCCGGAACGCATCCCTGATCAAATGCTGGGCTGTCGTCTCCTCGATCTGCGCGAGATCCAGGCGCTGCCGGTCGATCGTTTAATCGCGATGAAGTTTCCCGCCTATCTCATCCCGCACCCGCAAAAAGTGTTCTGGCTGATGCATCAACATCGTGCCGCCTATGACATGTGGGAACATCCTCTCGGCGATTTGCGTTCCGCCCCGCGCGGTCGCGCGGTGCGCGACATTATCCGGCAGGGCGACCAACGAATTGGCGAGGAAGCACGCGCTATCTTTACGATTTCGCGCACCGTCTCGGAACGTCTGCGCCGCTATTCCGAGATCGAGTCGACGCCGCTCTACCATCCGCCGCCGCTGGCCGAGAGCTTCTACACCGCCGAAACGACGGGGGATTATTTCTTTTTTCCCAGCCGCCTTTCCGCCGCGAAACGACAGGAACTGGTGCTCCGCGCGCTTGCCCTCACCAGGGCGCCAGTGCGGGTGAAGTTCTCCGGTAATGCGGACAGCCCGCCCTATGGCAAACGTCTGCGCGAGCAGGCCCGCGCGCTCGGCGTGGAGCAACGCGTGGAGTGGCTGGGCTTCATTTCGGAGGAGCAGAAACGGGAGGCGTATGCGCACGCGCGGGCGGTAATTTTTCCGCCGCTGGATGAGGACTACGGTTACATCTCGCTCGAGGCGATGCTGGCGGAGAAGGCGGTGATCACGTGCGCCGATTCCGGTGGAACGCTTGAATTTGTGCGGCCCGGGGAGACAGGCCTTGTCACCGCACCGGAGGAAACCGCGCTCGCCCAGGCGATGGATGCGCTGTGGCAGGACCCGGCGCTGGCGCAAGAATATGGCCGGGCAGGCCGCCGCCACTACGATTCGTTAGGGCTTTCCTGGCCGCAGGTGATCAAGAAATTACTGGCGTGAAGCTCAATTGGTTCTCGCCCCTCCCGCCGCAGCCGTCCTCCATCGCGCTCGATACCGCGGCCATTCTTCCGGCCTTGGTGCGCGAGGCCGAAGTCGTGCTCTGGACGTCGGAGGACAAGTGGACCCCGGAGATGGAGGCGCACGCGCGGGTACGCCGTTACGATCCGTTCGCGATGGACTGGGCGGAGCTCAACGATGCCGATCTCACGATTTATCATCTCGGCAATCACACTTTTCATCACGGCCCGATCTGGCACGTGCTCCGGCGCCATCCCGGCCTCGTCGTCCTGCATGATCTGAATTTGCAGCATTTCTTCTCCGGGCTCGTCACCCACGCCGGCAGCCTTCCGCGCAGTGAATATGTGCAGATGATGAAAGCGCATTACCCCGCGCACGGGGTGGAATTCGCCCGCGGTCATCTCGCGGGCGAAAAGACGCTGGATGAAACCGCCGCCGCGTGCCCCTTGACCGGGGCGGCGATCGAGAACGCGCTCGCCGTGGCCGTGCACACTCCCGAGGCCCACGCGGCGCTTGCGCAAATCACCAAGGTGCCTACGGCCTACATGCCGCTTTTCGCCGCGCCCGCGACGACAGCAGAATCACCGCCCGCCTCTGACGGGCCGTTCCGGATCGTTCTCTTCGGTTTCCTCGGCTCGAATCGTCGGCTCGAATCGATTCTGCGTGCGCTCCATACCTTTCCGGAGCGCGAACGCTTCCGTCTCGACCTCTACGGAACGGTGGCGCAGGAGGACACGTTGCTGCGCCTGGTCGGGACGCTGGGTTTGCAGCGCCTGGTGCGCGCCCACGGCTTCGTCTCCGATACCGAACTGGACGCGGCGCTCGCGCAAAGCCACCTCGCCATCAATCTGCGCGATCCGACCATGGGCGAAGCCTCCGCCAGCCAGCTTCGCATCTGGCAACATGGCCTGCCCAGCCTCGTGACCGAGATCGGTTGGTACGCGAGCCTGCCGGATGACACCGTCGCCAAAGTGCGGCGCGATTTCGAACTGGAAGACATCCAACGGCATCTCGCGGGATTTCTGGCCGCGCCGGAACGTTACCGCGAGATGGGCGCAAGCGGCCGCCGTCACGTCCATGCCCACCACACCCAGGCGGCGTATCTCGAGGCGCTCCGGGCCTTGATCGAGCTAACGGTGGCTGGTCGCGGCCGCGCGGCCGGTGAATGGATGGCCGGGCGCGCGGGGCGTCTCATGCAACCCTGGTTCAGCGATGCGGCCGCGGAAATCTGTCTGCCGGGCCCGACTGCCGCCATCGCTGATCTCGGCGGCACGCCGAAGATGAATCGTTAGGCGACCGGAGCGACTCCGGTTTGCCGGATTGCGTTTGGGTTTCGTCGCGGCTTGATTGCGGGGCCGATGACACAAGCGCACCCACCTGGACCCGAGGACAATCCGCCCGGCGCCAATCTTTACGCGATGCGACGCGACCCGATCGAGTTCTTCTCGCGGCTGGCGCGCGAGCATGGCGACTTTGTGCGTTTCCGCTTCGGCGATCATCCGCATGATCTTTTTCTCATCAACCATCCCGATCTCATCCGGGACGTGTTGGTGACGCAGGATCGCCGGTTCTCGAAATGGTTCGCGGTCGACCGCATTCGCGAAGTGCTGGGCGACGGGCTTTTTGTGAGCGAGGGCGAAGTCCACCTGCGACAGCGGAAACTGGCGCAGCCGTTTTTTCATCGGGAACGCATCGCGGGTTATGCGGAGCAGATGAGCAGCTTCGCGGTGCGTTTGCGCGAACGCTGGCAGGACGGTGCGGTGGTGGATGTTTGCTCGGAGATGAACTGGCTGGCGATGATGATCGTGGCCAGCACGCTCTTCGGCGCCAACATCGAACATGAGGCCGAGGAAATCCGCGACGCGCTGAGCGAGATTCTCGATCAGTTCGAGCGCTCGGTTTTGCCGCAGGCCGACCGGGAGGATTTCCAAGCCGCGCTCGGCCGATTGGACGATGCGGTGTATCGCATCATCCAGGCACGTCGCGCCGGCGGAGAGGACCGCGGCGATCTGCTTTCGATGCTGCTGCTCGCGCAGGACGAAGAGGACGGCGGTCACCTGAGCGACCTGCAGGTGCGCGATGAGGCGATGACCATTTTTCTCGCCGGTCATGAGACGTCGGCGAACGCGATGGCGTGGAGTTGGTATTTGCTGGCGCAACATCCGGAGGTAGAGGCGAGTCTGCACGCGGAAGTGGATGAAGTGCTGCAGGGTCGCGCCCCGCGCATGGATGATGTGCCGTGCCTGCCGGTGACCGGCCGCATCTTTTCCGAAGCGCTCCGGCTGTATCCGCCACTCTGGGCAATTGGACGACGCGCGCTGGAGGATTGCGAGGTGGGCGGTTACACGGTCCGGACCGGATCAGTGGTGTTGCTTTCGGCGTACGTCACGCACCGCGACGCCCGCTGGTTTCCCGAGCCGGCGAAGTTTGATCCGGAACGCTGGACCGCGGAACGACGCGCGGCGCGTCCGAAGTTTTCCTATTTTCCCTTCTCCGCCGGGAGCCGCTCGTGCCTGGGCGAGGCCTTTGCCAGCATGGAGGGCGTGCTCTGTCTCGCCGCGCTCGCGCAGAAATGGCGCCTGGAGCTTGTCCCGAACCATCCCATCGCGCTCCAGCCGCAGCTCACGCTGCGCGCGCGACACGGGATCAAAATGCGGCTCCGGGCCCGCGCGTGATTGCGCGGGGCAGCTTGACAACCGTCCGCCTGCATAACCATTCTTCCCACCGCCGTATGCCCACCGAACTGACTGAGGACGAAAAGGAAAGCCTTCGGAAGAGCTTCAAACGCTGCTGCGAAGGCACGGCGGATGCCATCATTGCGCTGCGGGAAACCGCCGACCCGGCGCACATCCCCACGATCGTGCGCGGGATTGTGTGGCGTTATGTGCAGGCGGATACGCGGCCGGTGGTGGAAGAGGCGGCGCCGGAGACGCCGTTGGCCGCGCTCGGGATCGACTCGCTCATGATGCTGGAGGTGGTCCTCGATGTGCAGGACGCGCTCAATCTCGTGATCGAGGATTCGGATTTGCGGCAAATGCAGACGATGGGCGATGTGGTCGAGTTTCTGCAAAAGCGCTACTCGGAAACACATCCGCGATCCTGACCAAGGCGGTGGAACGAGCGGAAGCCAGCCGGGCACGTGCGCGGATGTCGCTTCGCTACCGCGTGGTGCGGAAGATCGGTTGGCTCCTGCGTTTGCGTCTCGAAAGCGAGCCCGGCCCCGCCTGGCGCGCGGCCATGAAGGTGCTGGCGTGGTTGATTCGCGTGCAAGGATGGACCTTGCGTTGCGAGATGGTGGACCGAGCTGGTTATCTCGCCGGTCGCTTCGATGGACCGGTGGTTCTTGCGCTTTGGCACAACCGCATTTTCAGCATGCCGGCACTCTCGGAGCGTTATCGCAAGAAGATGCGAAAGGCCTTCGTGCTCACGAGTGCGAGTCCGGAGGGATCGCTCCTCGCGCTCATTATGGCGCATTTCGGGATCGGCGCGGTGCGTGGGTCCACCTCGCGCCGCGGCTCGCTGGCGTTGCGGGAAATGGCGTCGCTCATTGCCAACGGCAACGACATCATGATCACGCCCGATGGGCCGCGCGGACCGCGGTATCATTTGCAGCCGGGCGCGCTCTTTCTCGCGCAACGTACCGGCGCGCCCATTCTCCCGCTCCACATTGAGTACGCGCGTTACTGGCGCTTTAAGAGTTGGGATGGATTCGCGGTCGCTTTGCCGTTCTCGCGCGTGCGGGTGGTGATCGATGAACCGCTGTGGGTGAAGCCGGAGGCGAGCGCGGTGGAACTGGAAGCGCAACGCCAACAAGTCGAGCGCGTCATGACGGAATCCCTCGTGATGGATGGACGGAGCGACGCGGCAGAGTAGATTCGCGCCGCCATGTCCACGCAGAATCCAGCCGGCGCGCGGCGCGTTGTCGTCACCGGGCTCGGCTTTATCACCAGCATCGGGAACGACCGCGCCCAGGTGCTGAGCAGCCTGCGAGAAATGCGCACCGGGATCGAAGTATATCCGGAACTGGACCGCCCGGGCGTTTCAGTCCGGCTCGCGGGCACGGTGAAGGGGTTCGAGTTTCCGGAACTGCGCTCGGATGAGTGGATCTACCCCGAGCAGTACCAGATCCGGCGCGAGCATCTGCGCTCCATGTCGCCGAATGCGGTTTACGCCTTCTGCGCCATGGAGCAGGCGATTGCCCACGCCCAGCTTTCACCCGACCTGGTTTCCAATCCGCGCACGGGCGCGATGTGCGCCTCCAACGGCTCCGCCTGGCTGACGTATGAATACATGAAGATCATGCTCGAGAAGGGTCCGCAGCGGACCAATCCCATGGCAATGGTCGCGAGCATCGCCGGCACCGTGAACATGAATCTGGTGGCGTGCTTTGGCATCAGGGGTCACTCGTTAGGCTTTTCCAGCGCCTGCGCGTCCTCGGCCCACGCGCTGGGCGCGGCTTTCGATCGCATTCGCGACAACCGCCAGGACACCGTCTTTGTCGTCGGGGCGGAGGATTGCAATCTCTACAGCATTCTGCCCTTCGTCGGCACGCGCGCCCTCACCACCGGCACCGATCCCGCGGTCAAGCCCTGCGCCTTCGACAAGAAACGCGACGGCTTCGTCGTCACCGGCGGGGCGGCGGTTTTGGTTTTGGAGGAACTGGAACACGCCCGACGCCGCGGGGTACCCATTCATGCCGAGATGCTCGGCTGGAGCGAAGCTTCCGATGGTTACACGGTCATGGCCCCCGAGCCAGAGGGCGACGGCATCGGCCGCGCCATGGAAGGCGCGATGGCGGATTCCGGCATCAGCCCGCGCGAGGTGGATTATATCAACGCGCATGGCACTTCCACGCCGGCCGGCGACGCGGCGGAGATCCGCGCGATCAAACGCGTCTTCTCCGGCCAGGATTCGCCTTACGTCAGCAGCACGAAATCGCTCACCGGCCACGGCCTCTCGCTCGCGGGCGCGATGGAGGCGGGGTTCTGCTGTCTCGCGCTCGAAGAGGGCTTCACACCGGTGTCGGCGAACATCACGGAAATCGATCCCGATTTCGTTCCTGTGCGCGTGGTGACGGCGCCGATCGCGGACGCGCCCAAAGTGGCGATGACGAATTCTGCCGGCTTCGGCGGAACGAATGTCTCCGCAATTTTCCGCCGTTGGGAGGAAACCTAGTCTCGCGCCTCGGAGAATGCTGGCCGCGGGGAGACGGAGAAGGGTATAGTTGACGGATGTGGAAGGTTTTACGCTGTCTTCTGCCTTGTTTGGCGATGAGTTCCGTTCTCCTGGCGGAACCGTTGCCGCCCGGCGAGGGCGATCAACTTCCCGCAGAATCGACCGCCGTGAAGGACGTGCTCGTGCCCGTGCCGCGCGAAATCTTCCAGACGCTCGACCGTTTTCGCGATTCCAACTGGCGCGCCGTGCAGCGGCTTGATATCGCGCAATGGCGGCCACGGATCGATCCCACCGACAACGCGCTTTTGCTCGGTGTGGTGATCGCGGAAGGCTTTATCGCCGTGGCGGCGCGCGACCCGGTGGAAGTGAAGAATGTCGGCAACGCCGTCCTGCGTTTTGCCCGCGCCCTGGGCGTGGAACGGGCGGCCATCCGGCGGAGCCGCAGCATTATCGAGCATGCGGATGGCGGAAATTGGCCCGCGGTGCGGAAAGAGTGGGATGGCATCCTGCCCGATGTGCAACGTGGGATGAAGGAACTGCAAAGCGAACCCCTCGCGCAATTGGTCAGCGCGGGGGGCTGGCTCCGCGGTGGCGGCGCGGTCTCCGCGTTGGTCCTGCAAAATTTTTCTCCACGCGAGGCCGAGCTGCTGCACCAGACGGCGCTGCTCGATTACTTTGAACCACGCCTGGCGGAAATGAGTCCGGAAATTCGCGCCAACCGGAACGTCGCGAGTCTGCGCGCCGGTCTGCCGAAAATCCGGCAAGTGCTGGCGGAGAAGGACGGCCGCGTCTCGAAGGAGATGACAAAGAAGGTTTCCGGCATGGCCGAGAATCTCTTAAAGGATCTCGGGCGCAAGAATCGCAGCGGCTAACTCGCTGAAGTGGGCACGCGCCACCTGCACCGTCGCCGCCGTCCCCCTCGCGGCGATCTTAGCTGACTGGCCGACCCCGCGTGGCTCCAGGAGAAAGAAAGAGCGCGGCGCAGACGAAACCCAGCGTCGTTAAAGTGCCGGACACGAGCGCGAGACGCAGCGGCGACACGTCAGCAAAGGGCGAAAGCAGGCCGGCGGTCACCGTGTTCAGCATTGTCATGAGAAAGGCCTGACACGAAGCCGCGAGACCTTTTTGCGCCGGGAACAGGTCGAGCGCGAAAAGAACCAGGTTCGGCATCGCCAGCGCCATCCCGACGGCATAAAGAAAAAGAGGGGCCACGCTCCACGGGAGTTGCGCCGGCAGCACGGCGTGAAAGCCCACGTTCAAAAGCACCGCGGCCATCATTCCACCGTAGCCAAACAGAACAGTGCGCGACCCGGAAAGACGACCCGCGAGACGCCCAGAAAGCGACGCACCGAGCATCATGCCCGCGGGCACGGGAAGGAAGAGCCAGTAGAACTGCGTTTCGCGCAGTTGCAGATGCTGCAGGAGGAAAACCGGCGCGGAAGTGATGTAGAGAAAGATGGCCGTGAAATTGAAGGCGGCCGCGAAGGATACGGCGAGGAAAGGCCCATGCGTGAGCGTGCGCCGATAAGAGCGCAGGAGAAACGCCGGATGTAGCGGCTGGCGACGCTCGGGATGCAGCGTCTCGGGCAATTGCCGCAGGCACCACACCCAAACCGCGACCGCGAAGAGCGCGAGAAAATAAAAAACGGAGCGCCAGCCGAACCATTCGTGCAGCCAACCGCCGAGGATCGGCGCGATGGCCGGCGCGAGCATGAAGATTACGGTGACATTCGCCATCACGCGTTGCGCGGCGTCGCCTTCGTACACATCGCGGATGACCGCGCGCCCGACCACCATGCCAGCGCCGGAAGCGATCCCTTGCAGCGCGCGAAAGAACCACAGCGTCTCAATGTTCGGCGAGAGCGCGCATCCAATGGAGGTGAGACCGAAGAGAGCAAGGGCGATCAGGATGACGCGCCGGCGCCCGAGCGCATCGGAGATCGAGCCGTGCCACAGGCTCATGAGCGCGAAGGGGAGAAGATATGCGGTGAGACTTTGTTGCACCTGGAGGCGGCTGGCGCCGAGCGAGGATTCCATTTCGCGGAACGACGGCAGGTAGGTATCGATCGCGAAGGGCCCGATCATGCTCAGGGCCGCAATGAGAAACGGGAGCGAACGCGAGACGGAAACCGGCGCGGCTTCGAGAAGGGGAGGATCGACGGCGCGCACCGGGCGCAGCATCGATGCGGTGCGACCGCTCGACCACGAGAAAAAGCGGCGAGATTGGCGCGCGAACAGCTTTTGCAAAAGGCATGCGCGCCGTCCTGCGATCACACGCCTGGAGCACGAGTGGCCTGGCCCTCGCACTGGTCCTGCTTTTCCACGCCACCGCCGAAGCGCAGTCGCGCCGCTCCCGGCATCGCACTCGCGTGGCCGTGGCGCTCAAGCCCTTCCTGCTGGTGCGAGCCGCAGTGCATGCGGTGGCGGACCCGATTGTTCTCCATGCCGCACCGACACGGTCGCGACTGGCGGCACGGGCACGCATCTATGACGCGCCGGAAGTGCAAGGCGATGAATTTGATGGCGAACCGGAGGAAGCGCGCCCCGCGCGGATGGCCTATTACACCCTTTCCAGCGCGCGACGCGCGTCGCCACCGCGCGCGGAACGGGCCCAGCCTTGGCACGAAGAAGATGGCGAAGACTTCGGACCACGCAGCGCGGAGGAGAATGAAGAGGATTTCGACGGGCCCCGCGTCAACCTACGCGGCGATCGCGCGGTGTTACGGAACGGCATCGCCTACCCGCCGGAGCATGCGCCCGACAGCGTGAAGCGCGCGATTCGCGCCGCGAACTCACTCCGGAACAAGCCTTACATTTGGGGTGGCGGTCACGGTTCCTTTTACGATCGCGGGTATGATTGCTCGGGGACGGTATCGTTCGCACTGCACGGCGCGGGCGCGCTTTCCGCACCCCTGCCGTCGAGCGAGTTTACCCGCTACGGTCAGCGCGGCCGCGGGCGCTGGATCACGGTCTACGCGCGGCCGGGGCATACTTTCGCCGTCATCGCCGGGCTCCGGCTCGACACGACGGATTTCGTCAACGGCGGAAACACCGGTCCGCGCTGGCATGCGGACGGACGCGATACCCGCGGCTATGTGGCGCGGCATCCGGCGGGATTGTAAGCTGGGATCGACGATCCCGGCCCCGGTGAGGGCCGCCACGGTCTCGGGGTTCATTCTTGACGCGCCGCATCAGGGCTCACAAAACAGGGCATGGACCCGACGCCAAATCCCCACCCCGTTCCGCCACACGTCTCTCCGCCCCGGCCCGGCTGGTGGTCGCGCAATTGGAAATGGTTCGTGCCGATGGGCTGCCTCACGTTTCTCGCGCTCATCGTCGGGTTCGTGGCCCTGCTCGTGGTGGTCATTTTTGGCGCGCTGAAATCGACCGATGTTTACAAGGAGGCGGTCACCCGGGCGAAGGCGAACCCAAAGGTGGCGGAAGCGCTCGGCACGCCGCTGAAGGAAGGATTGTTTCTCTCCGGCAACACGAATGTGAACGGCGCCTCCGGCGAAGCCGATCTCGCGATCCCAATCTCGGGGCCGAAGGGCAGCGGGACCATTTACCTCGCGGCCGAAAAGTCGGCCGGGCAGTGGACTTACAACCGCCTCGAAGTGGAAGTGAAGGGCAGCGGCAAACGGATCGATCTGAAGCCTGACCTCGTGGAGAGCCCGTAGCGGCGGGCGGAAGGGCGGCGTCTTTTTTTGAATCCAAAAGGCTTGGCCACCGCATCTCATTCTCGAAACCATGAACACGATAATGATCCGGCCGTTTGCCACGCTGAAACTTCTCACCCTGGCCCTGCTGGCCCTCGTCCTGCTCTTTTTGAACGGATGCCATTGGGTCGGCGAGAAGGGCAATGGCACCATCACGACCGACGCGCGGCCGGTGACCGATTTCACCCGCCTGGAAGTGGATGGCGCTTTTACCATTAACTGGAAGCGCGGGCCCGCCGCCCTCAGCATCACGACCGATGAGAATTTGCTCGAGTTCATCCGCACGGAATTAAAGGGTGACAAGCTGCGGATCGAATGGGTGAAGCCGCTCAAGGGAACGCGCGGGATCAAGATTGAAATCGCGAGCCCGATGCTGACGCGGACGACCCTGAATGGCGCGGTCCGGCTGACGGCGGCGGACCTGACTGGGACGGAGTTTTATCTGGAGGCGAACGGGGCCTCGCGCATGAAATTAAGCGGGAACGTCAACGCCATGTCGGGCGAAATGAACGGGGCCAGCCGGCTCGATGCGGAATCGCTCGTGACGCGCGCGATGGAGCTGACGATCAATGGCGCCGGCCGCGCCGACGTAAACGCGACGGAAGTGTTGAAGGTGGAAATCTCTGGCGCGGGGAAAGTGAATTATCTCGGCAACCCGCAAGTCTCGCAGGAGATCAACGGCGCGGGGAAAGTGCGCAAGCGTACGGACTAGTCTTTCCGGTTCGCTTTCGCCTGCGCTCCGTTCCAATCTTGGAATCATGAGCGCGAGCGATACTTCCCCGGCGGGCTTCTCTTACAACACACGGCTGAACATCCTGCACGCACCACTGGAGGTGATCGATGTGCCGAGGCTGATCGCGGCGTGCCAGGATCAATGGTACAACCAGACGCTGTGCCAGGTGGACGAGTCGGTGGTGCGGCTGGGTGTGGTGGAGGGCGAATACCATTGGCACCACCACGAACGCGAGGATGAGTTCTTCTACGTCGTGAGTGGGCGCTTCCTGATCGATCTGGAAGAGCGCACGATCGATCTCGCGCCCGGGCAAGGCGTGGTGATTCCGAAAGGCGTTCGGCATCGCCCGCGCGCGCCCGAGCGAACGGTCATCCTGATGGTGGAAAGGGCCGGCATCGTGCCGACGGGTGTGAGCTGAGACGCGGCGGTCGCCTAACGATTGCTTTCCGTTCCGTAGGTGCGACGGGAGTTTTGCTGCTCTTCGGTCTGCTTTAGAAAATACTGCGCCACGTTGAGGATGAGCAGAATGATGAAACAGATCACGAGCATGCGGATGGGCGCGGTGACCTGCTTGTTGGAGCCGGGTTGCAGAACGGCATCGGTCGGCTTCTCCGGTGGATAATAGACTTCCACGCTTTGCCCGACAGTGTAGCGGGAGAGGACTTCATCCACTTCCTTCTTTCGATAGCCGGCCACGAAGGAGATGCGCTCGGAGGCATAGTTCTTCTCGCCCACGGAATAGGAGTAGGCGACGCGCGGCAACCAGCGGAAGAGGCGTTTGAACCGTTCGACCTTCGTGATCGTGCCCGTGGTGGTGGGCCAGGCCGTGCTGGCTTTGGCGGCCTGGTGAGTCTGCCACGCCTTCCAAAGGAGAAAGGGAAAGGCGATGAAAAATATGAGCGCGAGCATGGGTTAGTCGTCGTCTTTGTTGGTGATCTTCTTGAGTCGCTGGCGCAACTCGCGGAGACGTTTCTCCGAGTAGGTGACCTCGGCGTTATTGGCTTCGATCGGCGCCAGCGAACCGCCTTCCGATTCCACGCCATCCTGCGCCGCTTTTGCCCGCGTCTTGAGCCACTTCGCTTGCTCCGCGAAAAGCGCGGCGCGATCCTTCGTGCCCAGGCGTTCGTAAAGACGGATGTAGGCGATATAGAGCTGCGCGTCCGTCATCTCCGCGATCTGGCGGCTCAGGGCATTCATCTCCGCGGTGGAGTTGGCTTCTTTCAATAGTTCGAGCGCGGCGCGGATCGAGGGATTAAGCGCGGGATACCATTCGTCCGGGATAATCCGGGCTTTGCTCTGCGCGGCGGCCGGGACGGAGAGCGCGAGCGTGCTCAAGAACAGAAAGGCGACGGCGAGCAGTTTCATGGAGGTGGGCGAAGTGATGATGTTGAGGTTGTAACGGAAATTGATACCCGCTGGCGACGAGATTTTCCGTTGAGTCAAAGATGTGGACCGCAGTGTCATCCCGAGCCGCGCAAGACGGCCGAGGGATCTCGCAAGCGAGGTAGTCGCTTTCCGTGAAGGAAGAGGAGCGCCCGTAGTGTGGTGCAGGTCCCTGGGTTCCCGGAAGGCGATCGCTGCTTGGGCGAGATCCCTCGGCAAGCTCGGGATGACGAGCTCGGCGGTCGATCGGAATCCCGCGTCGAATCAACGCCCGCCGCTCGCATTTCCCGCTTCCAGCATGCGCACGCGCTTGTCCAAATACGGCAGCCGAATGGTGAGCGTGAGTCCCTCGCCTTCGTTACTTTCCAGCGCCATCTCACCACCGTGTTCGCGCACAATCCGGCGCACGATCAACAAACCAAGACCGCTCCCCGTGCTCTTGGTCGTGAAGTAAGGCTCGAAAACGCGGCCCATGCTTTCCGCCGACATGCCGCCGCCGGTATCGGTGAAGCTGACCGTGACGTGAGTCGCGTCGAGATCGGTCCGAATGCGGAGGATGCCGCGCCGCTTCATCGCCTCAAAGCTGTTCTTAATCACGTTGTAGAAAACCTGCTTCATCTGGTCGCGATCCAGCTCGAGCGGCGGCAGATCGGAGCGCAACTCCTGCTCGACCACGATCTCGCGATCCTCGATTTGCGGCGCGAAAAAGCGGACGGCTTCCTCGACGATCGCGTTCAGGTTTTCGGGATGCAGTTGCGGTTTGGAAGGCCGGATCGCCTTCAAGAACTGCGTGACGATGGAATCGAGCCGGTTGATCTCGGCGCGCGCGATCTCGATCGATTCCTGCAGTTCCTCCCGCATCGCGCCTTCCAGTTTGCGCACGTTCCGCTCCATCAGTTGCAGATGGATGTGGAGCGAGTTCAGCGGATTGCCGATCTCATGGGCCACGCCGGCAGCCAAAAGCGTGAGGGCGTTGAAACGCTCGGACTCGATCGTCTTCTCTGCGGAACGCCGGCTCTCCGTGATGTCGCGCAGAATCATGGCGTGCCCGACGGGTTCCGCGTGCGATAAGGTGGCGCCGCGTTTTCCTTTCTCCCGCCGTTCGATCAAGAGCGGCACGATGTAAAAGTTGATGAACTTGTTCGCCGGATAAAAAATCTCCAGGTCGCGACTGACCGCACCGGTCGCCTTGACGAGCGAGTCCCAATCGAGGCCGCGCACCTTTTCGTCGAGGCGCTTCCCGATGGCGCTCTCCGCTTCGATACCGAAGAGCTCGCACGCCGCATGGTTCACATACGTCATCCGACCCTTGGCATCCGTCACGATGATGCCTTCCTGGATCGCGTTGAAGACCGTCTCAATGAGCCCCTTCTCCTGCGCCAACCGGAGCAGATAATTCTGCACCTCCTCCGGCCCGACGCGGCCGAGGCGCTCGATGAGTTTGTCGAGAAATCCGGCTTTCATCGAATGGACTGTAGCCGGGGTGCTTGAGCGCGGCCAAATCGAAAGACATGACGACTCCGCCGGCGTTGGGCGGTTGGATCCCTGGCGGTCGAATAAATCCCGCGCGGCGTTGGGATTGACGGGGAGCGCTTCTTTGGCGTTGCTGTGGACCACCCATGCCCAAGCCTCACGCTGCACTCCCCGAGCATTATTCCGATCCGACGGCGAAACAGACCTTTCTCCGCCAGATCTTCGACGATGCGGCGCCGCACTATGAAGCGATCGCGCGCCTCGGATTCTTCGGCTCCGGTCAATGGTATCGGAAAGATGCGCTGCGCCGGGCGGGCTTGCGGCCGGGCATGCGCGTCCTCGATGTGGCCAGCGGCACGGGTCCCACCGCACGGGCGATCCGCGAGGTGGTGGCCGACGAAAGCCTCATCACCTGTGTGGAGCCGAGCGCGGGCATGCTGGCGGAATCAAGGAAGACGCTTCGGTGCGAACACATCCAGGCGACCGCGGAGGCAATACCGCTGCCGGACGCGTCTTTTGATTTTCTCACAATGGGCTTTGCGCTGCGCCATGTGGATGATCTGGAGGGAGCCTTCCGCGAATACCACCGGGTGCTGCGGCCGGGCGGGAAAGCGCTCATCCTGGAACTGACCTTGCCGCGCAACCGCGTGGCTCGATTTTTTCTCAAGCTCTACTTCAAATACCTCCTGCCCGCGGTGGTGCGCGTCTGCACGAGAAGCCGACAGGCGGCGCACATGATGTGGTATTATTGGGACACGATGGAAATGGTGGTGTCCCCCGAAACGGTCGTCGGCGCCTTACGCGCAGCGGGCTTCCGCGAAGTGGAGCGACGGGTCTCAATCGGTCTCTTCAGCGAGTACGAGGCGACGCGGAACACGGTGGACGCTGGGCGCACAAGTGCGCCGGCAGCACCCGAAGCGGTCATGCGTCCGTGAACCAGCCGGAGCACCACCGGCGCGAGGGCGCGCGCGCATGAAGTTTTTCGCTTCCCAACTGACCTTCTTCCTCGGGACGGCGCCGACGCGGCGCAATATGCGGGTGCTGGTGCGCTTCCTTTTGGCGCTCACCGGCCTGGTGGTCCTCTACAGCTTCCTCTTTCACATGCTCATGCTTTACGAGGGGCAGGAGCACAGTTGGATGACCGGGCTCTACTGGACGCTCACGGTCATGAGCACGCTCGGGTTTGGCGACATCACCTTCCACAGCGATCTCGGGCGCATCTTTTCCATCGTGGTCCTGCTCTCGGGCATGGTGTCGTTGCTCATGCTCCTGCCGTTCACTTTCATCGAATTTTTCTATGCCCCATGGATGAAGGCGCAGTCGGAAGCGCGCGCGCGGCGGAATTTGGCGGAATCGACCGAGGGCCACGTCATCCTCACCAATTACGACCCGGTCTCCATCGCCTTGATCGAGCGACTGACGCACTACGGTTACTCCTACGCGCTCATGGTGGGAGAACTGGAGGAGGCGCTTCGGCTCTACGATCTCGGGGTCAAGGTCATGCTCGGCGAGGTCGATCGGCCGGAGACCTACCGCGATGCCCGCGTTCGCAAAGCGGTTATGATCGCCGCCACCGGCACCGATGTGGTCAACACCAACGTCGCCTTCACCGTCCGCGCGCTTTGCCCGGAGGTGCCGATCGTCGTCACCGCGAGCTCACCCGACGCGGTCGATATCCTTCAGCTCGCCGGCAGCACCAAGGTCATCCAGCTTGCGGAAATCATGGGCCAGGCCCTGGCGCGACGCATCACCGGGGTGGATGCGCGCGCGCACATCATCGGCGAAGTGCGCGGCATCCTGATCGCGGAAGCCACCGTGGCCGGCACGCCACTCGTGGGAAAGACATTGCTCGAAAGCAAACTCCGGCAGAGCGCCGGCGTGACCGTGATCGGGCTGTGGCGGCGGGGCGATTTCGAGATGGCCACGGCCGAAACAAAGATCAACGCCGACTCGATCATGGTCATCGCCGGATCAGCTGAGCAATTGCAGGCCTACGATCAACTCTTCTGCATCTACCACGTGAGCAGCGAACCGGTGGTGATCGTTGGCGCCGGGCGCGTGGGACGCGCCACCGCCGGCGCGCTCGTGGAACGCGAGGTCGATTATCGCATTGTCGAAACCAATCCCGAACGCATCCGGAACGAGAAATACATTCGCGGCGACGCGGCTGATCTCGCCACGCTCGAACGAGCCGGCATTCGCGAGGCGCCCGCGATCGTCATCACCACACACGATGACGACATGAACGTGTATCTCACGCTCTACTGCCGGCGTTTGCGGCCCGATGTCCAGATCATCAGCCGCGCCACTTTGGAGCGGAACGTCTCGACCCTGCACCGCGCCGGGGCCGATTTCGTCCTCTCCTATGCCTCCATGGGCGCGACCATGATCTTCAATGTCCTGCGCCGGACCGATATTCTCGTCATCGCGGAAGGATTGCACGTGGCAGAAACGGAAGTGCCAAGGGCGTTGGTCGGCAAAACGCTCGCGGAAGCCGCCATCCCCCGGGACACGCAGTGCAACGTGATCGCACTCCGTCACGGCACGGATCTCATGATGAATCCGGCGCCGGATGTACGTCTGCGTGAAGGCGGCGAGATGCTCCTCATCTGCACGACAGAGGGCGAGCGCAGTTTTGTGAAACGCTATGGCGGCGGCGCGGGCGTAAACGGCGTCCTGCGGGTGTGAGCGCTGCACCCACGGCGCGGCGCCGCCACACGTTCGAGCGCTTAGTTGATCGCGAAATTCGCGGGTGAGATGGCGAAGAAGATGTTGCCGACCGCTTCCACTTTCACGCGCGCGGTCGCAGACATGACCCCGGCGGGCAAGGCCACGCTCTCCATCCCGTCGTTAGGCGTGCTCGCCAGCAGGACGTGCGGATAGGTGTAGCCGCCATCGGTGGAGAGCGAAATCTTCACGTTCGTGGCGAGGACGGGTGGAAGGTTTGTGTTCGTGGCGTTCCAGGTCGCGGTCACGTTCGACCCCGCGAGAAAACTCCCTCCGCTCGGCGCGGTCACGGCAAACCCGGCTCCGTTCTCGATCACCGTGATCGCCATGTCGGCGGTGTTGATGGCACCGCCGCCGCTGCGGTTGTCGCGCGCGGTGAGGCGGAAATTCAAGGTGCGATTGGTGATCGGCAAGGTTTCGCCATGGGGAACGGCCACGTTGGTAAAGATGCCAGCGACGAGGTTCGACGCCTTCGGGAAAATGCGCTTGGGGGTGTAGGTCGGATAAAAAGAACGGAAGATCGGGCTGGTGCCGTTGTCGGCGACGTTGCCGGCCTGGGCCGCACCGAGATCGCGTTCTTCCCAGCAATAGGTGAGGAAATCGCCGTTCGCATCGGTGGCGCTGCCAGTGAGTGCGAAAGGCGTGCGGCTGGGGATGGTGAAATTGCCGCCCGCGTTCACGACCGGGATGGCGTTGCCGGTGGCGACGGGCGTGGGGCAATTCCCGAGGCCGGTCGTGGTGTAGGTGATGATTTCGCTCAGGCTTTCAAAGTGGAAATAGGCGTCGCTGTTCGACGCGAGGTTGTCGTTCACGCCGCAGATGCCGGCGTAAGCCATGATGGTGGTGCCGCTGCCGGGCTCATAGGCGTGGGTGGCACTGCGATTGGCGCCGGAGCAATTGCTGTTAACACCGTTGAAGGTGTGGTTGCCGCCAAATTGATGCCCGATTTCGTGCGCGACGTAGTCCACGTTAAACGGATCGCCGATCGGGTTCGGCAGGCCGGTGGTGCCGCGCGCCTTTTGGCCGGTGCGACAAACCACACCGAGCCCGGCGACGCCACCGCTGCCGGTGGTGAAAACGTGGCCGATGTCGTAGTTCGCGTTGCCGATGGCGGCGTCGAGATTCGTCTGATTCTGGCCGAGCGCCGCGGTGGTGTTCGAATACGGATCGGTCGTCGAATTCGTGTAAACAATGGTGTTGTTATTCGCGATCAGGATGAGGCGGACCGCGACTTCGCTCTCGTAAATGGCGCTCACGCGATTGATCACGGTGACGATGGCCGCGAGCCCGGAGGCAACGGTGCCGCCGGTGGTGGCGGTGTATTCGCCGTTCGCCGCGCAAGCGAGGCGATAGGTGCGCAGTTGCGTGCCGGACTCAGTGAGCGGCGCCGCGGGTTTGAAGCGCGGCAAAATCAACCGCCGCGCGTCGCCCGGCGTTTCGCAATAAAAGGTCCGGCGATTGAGCTGCCGGATGACGTCGCTCTTACGATAGCTGGCGTGAATGCGGTCGTTCCCGGCGTAATAGGGATCGATGTAAACCACGCCCTCCGGCGTGCGGATTTGGGCGTGCAAGCCGGCCGGGGTGACGTCGAGCGCGAGGGTGGCGCCGGGATCATCGAGGCCGCGGCCGCGATAGGTTTTAATCTCCGGATACTGCGCCGCCAAAGTCGGATGCATCACCGCGAATTCTTCGACTTCGAAGCGCGCAAATTTTCCGGCGGGCGTGGGGAGCGAAAGCTCGACTGCCTGCCGCGGATAACGCGCGGGGGCGCCGGGCGCGACGTTCGGATCTTCCGGGGTGGCCTGCGCGAGAAGAGCGCGGACGCGTGCGAGGTCCACCGTGAACGGCTGGCGTTCCCAGGCCTCGATCAGGACCGAGCGCTGGCCGCGCCACGGCATGGGCTGCGCCTCCAATTCGTAGATTCCATCCGGCGATGAGCCGGAGATGGCGGCGAAGGCAGAGCCGTTGGCGGCGAGGAGCAGGCCGAGGATCGTGACGACAAACGCGCGGCGGAAGTGTTTGGGATTCATAAGAGAAAAGGGTCTAACGAATGATTACGGTCGACGGGAAGCGGCCGCGGGAGGAAGAGCATTGCCCGAGGTGGACTTGGCCAGGCCCACATCCGAAGCGTTGATCGCGCCGTTGACGTTGATGTCGTTGCGGAAATTTGCGGCGCTGGTCGCGCTCCCGGATTGGCTCTTCACCAAGCCCACATCGGAGGCATTCACGCTGCCGTTGGCGGTCGTGTCGCCGAGAAGAAAACTCGCGCTCACGCTCGTGTCGGGCAGCACCTGCGCGAAGCTGTCGGTCACGCTGGCGAGGGTCACGGTGATCGTTTGCATGTCGGTCACGCCGGTCAGCGGCACCGTCATGGTATTGCCCGAGAAAACCGGACTGCCCGTCGTGCCGCTCCCGGTCGTCACGCTGGCGTTGCCGCTTACGACGGGATTGGTGAACGTGAAGACCAGCGCATGCGCCACCACGTCGCTGCGACATTCGATCCCCGGTGTGCCGGTGAGCGGGAGATCGACATCGAAATCGGCGGACCCGTCGCTCTTGCGCGAGACGGCGCTGTTGAGCTGAAGGACGGGATTCCCCGCGGTGGTGATGGCCAGCGACCAACCGCCGGCGAACTCGCCGTCATTGCCCGAGACGTCATCCATGGCGTAAAGCGTCCAGGTTCCGTTCGGATCCGCGCCTAGGAACGAAGCGAACGACGCGCCGTAAGGCCCCGTCGTCGGTGCGGGCGGCGCGAACCCGTCCACGTTTCCGGTCGGATCAAAATTCGTCGGCGCATAGGTGCCCGAAGTCAGGGCCGCCGCGCTCGGCATGCTCGCGCCCGCGGTGTTGTTGAAAGTGAAATTGAGATGGCCAACCGGAAAAAACGAACCCACGTCGGACATCAACATCACTTGCTGCCCCTGCGGCCCGACCAGGAGCACATCCACGTCCGCGGGATAAGCGTGAGTAAAATCCGTGAGCGTGACGGAGATGGCGGTCAACTCCGTGCCCCCGCCCGAAATCGTGATCGACGACGGATAAGGCGACGCCGGCCCCTGCGAAGCGCCTGGCCCCGGAAGCGTGATCGCGGCGGGGTTGGAAAAAGTCTGGGCCGAAGCGTGGCCAGCGATCAGCGCCAGGGCAAGAGCGATGAGCGCGAAGGGAAAACGGCTAGGCAATCGTGCGAGATGAAATTTCATGATTCGTTGCGAGTCGGAGGTGGTGCGCAGACTGCGCGAAACCCTTCGGGCGCCTGCGGGTATGAGGCCGAATTGCCGCTGTGTCAACGCCTTCCAGCAAATCGGCCAGCGGTCGACGTGGTGTCACTCAAGAAGGGGGGCTCTTTCCCGGCCGCCCCGTTTCTGCATTGAGTCCGTTGATCCGAGCTTGCGGCGCGGGGCTGACTCAACGCGCGCTTTGCATGCAGCCATGCAAAGCGGCGGCCTGGAGAGCGCCGCTCCTTGAGACCGCC
This sequence comes from uncultured Verrucomicrobiae bacterium, assembly GCA_963769625.1. Taxonomy (GTDB): domain Bacteria; phylum Verrucomicrobiota; class Verrucomicrobiia; order Chthoniobacterales; family UBA10450; genus JACCTI01. The sequence continues at coordinate 226,073 of CAVYMO010000004.1, forward strand.
CCTCCCGGAGTTCATCCTGTCCTTCTTCATCGCGATCAGCTTCCTTGGGCTACTGAGAAACGCTCGCGAACTATATGAGAAAATCGGCGCGCCCACCCATCTCCCGATTCCGCCGCTGGCGGCGGCGCCTTGGGCGGTTGGTGTTCGTCGCCATTTTGCTCGCCGCGGTGGGCGGTTACTACGCTTACCGGAATTTGCCGGAAGTCATTACCGGCATCGTGAGCCGGCAGGCGCCTCATTTGAGCCTTTCGGTTGGACGCGCGGTGCTCGTCAGCCAGAACCGGCTCGAACTTCATAACGTCTCGCTGCGTTTGCGCTCGAGCGGCGTGGAAGTGCTCCGTTTAAGTCGGGCGACCGTTGATTTCACCGTCATCGGCCTGCGTCAAAGACATCTCGATGCCGTCACACTCGACGATCCGGTCGTGCTCGTGAATGACGCGCTCCTGCAGGAATGGCCGGCCTCGGTCCAGCGGGTAAACGACGACGCTTCGCAAGGGCCGTGGACGCTGGGAGCGTGGACGATCCGCGGCGGAGAAGCCGAGGTCGACCTCGCGCAATACCCGAACGCGCGTTTCGACTTTTCGAGCGCACCGGAAGCGGTCCCCCTAACAACAACTGCCGGCACGCGCGTGCAGCGGCTGGAGTTGAACCGCATCGCTCTCACCGGTCGCGATGCGAACGCGCCGTCGCGCGCGCAGATTCGCACGCTCGAGGCGCGCTCCACCGTGGAGGAGATCGCGCGCGGTCATCTGCGGGAATTGATCGTGCGCGATCCCTCGCTGCAGCTCACACCGGAGGTGATGACGTTGCTGCGCCGGAAGGGGTCGGAGCCATCCGCCACACCTGCGGGTGCAGGGTTTCGCGTCGATCGACTGGTGATCGAGCATGGCGAGATGCAACTGGCCGGCTTCGGCACCAACCTGCCGGAGGCCGCGTTCAAGTTTGGACTCGAGACCACCGATGTCGGCGCGGGCGAGAACGCGGAGAAACTGCACCACGTGCAGCTGTGGGAGATCGCGCTCTGGCCGGCGCCAGCTCGCATCCGACAATTTCTCACCGTCGACTCCGCGCAAGTGAACGTGACGCTGGCGGGTTTGTTAACCCGAAACGAACTGGCCGGCGTGATCGTCACGGGCGGCGTCTTTCGCGCGGGACGGGAGTTTCGCTCGCTCATCGCCGAGGCCCAGTCGGATGAACTCAAACCGGGTGCGGCGCCAGCCGTAACGGCGTCGCCGCCCAGCGAACGGCCGTGGAAGATTCGCCGTCTCGACATCCACAACGGGCGGGTGGTGATCGCGGATCTCGGCGTGGAAATCCCCGAGGTGCAACTCGATCTCAACACCAAACTGAACGACGTCCCGCTCTCTTCCGATATCGCCTTCGCCAGTAACGAGCTGCAAAAGGTGGAGTTGGCCGACCTCTCGCTGCACTCGCCGCTCGATCCCTTTGTCACCGTGGTGAATCTGAAGACGGTCTTCGTGAGTTTTTCCTTCGCCCAGCTTATGCGCCAGGAGATCGATTCGCTGGTGCTGCTGAATCCAATCATCTTGATCTCGCCCGACCTGTTTTGGTACGTGGATGAATTGAAGAAGCGGCAGGCGGATCCGACTCCCGCAGATTCATCCTCGCCGGTCGCTTCGGAAGAAGCGGGCTGGCGGCTGAATCGTTTCGAAGCCGCGTTCGGCCAGCTCGTCATCGCCAACCAAGGACAGGCGCCTATTGCGTTACCCTTAAGTTTTGCGACGCGGGCTGACGACATCCGCTTCAGCAATTTCAACGACCTCCAACTCCAGCTCAGTCTGCTGGTGCCGACGGCGGATTATTCCTTCCCTGCCTACCAAATCTCATTCCGTCGCCTCGGCGGTGAGATCAAGTTCGGCCTCCCACCCGAAGAAGAAGCGAACAACCTCGTGCAGACGCTGCGCTCGGATTCCGTGCGCTGGCGCCAGTTCCTGGGCACAAAAGTTTTCTGGTCGGTCACCTACGATGAGAAGGGCATCTACGGGAGTTTCGGGGGCGCCGCTTACGGCGGATATCTCAACGGGGAGTTCAGCTTTTTCCTGAAGCCAGAGTCACCATGGCAAGGATGGATCAGCGGCAGCAAAATCGACCTCACGCAGTTGACCGACCTGCTCGCGCCGCAAAATTTTAGCATGACCGGGCCGGCCGATTTCGCCCTCACGGTCAAGGCGCGGAGCAAGGACATCGAAGAAGTGAAGGGAGAATTCCGCACCCGCCAGCCCGGCCGGCTTAAGATCGGCAAGCTCGATGAGCTCCTCGCCAACATTCCCGCGCAGTGGAGCAATCTAAAGCAATCCGCCACCCGCATCGGCCTTGAGACGTTGCGCGACTTCGATTACGAATCGGGCCATGGCGACATCGCGTTTGCGGGCAGGACAGGCAAGTTCACGCTCCGGCTCCAAGGTCCGCATGGCTCCCGCAATTTCGACGTTCACATTCATTAGCGCGGCGCTTTGCCTGTGCGCGGGCTGCAAAAGTCCTTCCGTCAACCTCGCCACGAGCGAGCCGATCAAGGTGGACATCAACATGAAACTCGATGTTTATCAGCGGACCGAGAACGCAACCAAAGCGCCCCCCGTGGTCAAGACCGCGAGCGATGACGTTCAAGTGCGGCGACGCAACCGCATGGGCGAGGTGCAATCGCTGAAGGACTCCCGGTTGGTCGGCGAAAACCATTCTGGGTTGCTCTCCGTGCGCAACGCTCCGCCGGGCGATTACGGACAGTACGTCCAGCGCACCGTGGACGCGGAGAATAGCGACCGCGAAACCGAGATGCGGCGCCTCGCGCTCGAGCGCGCGATTTCACTCGAAGAACTGCGCCGCGAGCAGGCGGAGCTGACGCGAGCCAACGCGTTCAATGGCGAGTGGATCGAGATGCCGCTGCCAAACGGCGGCTACGAGTGGAAAAAGAAGGGCCAGTAAGCAGAGGCGACGCGCGAACTCGCTAGCGTTGCCCGCGTGGCGCGCGCGGTTCGTATTTGTCCACCGTTTGCCAATGTTTCTGGCGCACGGCATAGAACGGAAACGTCACCACGGTTTTGCCGCTGGCTTTGCTGCGCCGCAGGAGACGATTGCCCCCGGGGTTCGGCTCCAGCACGTAGGTGAACTGGAACGTCGTCACCCGCGCAATGATCCAGAAGAGCGAGCACGGTGATTCCAGCGCCGCCTCGGCTTTCAGGACGGAGAAATCGCTCTTGCTCACCCACATCTTCCCGGCGAGCAGACTGAAGAACCGTTCCTCGCGTGAACGCGCGGTCTGTTTCGGTTTCGGGGCGAAGGAAAGGACGAAGACGCTTTCGCCATTCATGGTCGCATCCGGCAGGACCTTCCATTGATAACGCTCGCGCAATTTGTATTTACGCACCGCGGCCACCGCGGATTCGGCTTGATTGGTTTCCTGCTCGCTCTCCGTTTTCGGTTTGGCTTTTGGCTTGGGCGACGGTGATTTCCCCGCCGGCGCTTCATCTTCCTCCGTTCCAGCCTTAAAGAAGGACAATTTTCCCTCCATCTTTTTGTGGATGTACTCGGGCGGACGCGGATCGCCAGGACGCACGATCGATTTCCACGTGCCTTTCGCGGTCACCTTCCCGTTCGCGTCGAGCTGGTGCGTGGTGAGTGTTTGCTCATACTGCCACCCTCGCAGCGCCACCCGATCGCGCTCAAACTTTGCCAGTGCTGCATCGAAGATCTGCAAGGCGGCGGGCGCTTCCGCCCGCACGGAAACCGGCGGTGCCAACAAAAGAGCAAGCGCGACCGTCACGACCGCGCGAGACAGGTTGCCCGAGACCGCGAATTTGTTCATGTCCCCGTTCTTCACCCTTTCTGAGTTTTCGATGCCTGACTATCCAGCGTCAAAGGGAATGAAGCGATCCGGTTGTTCCTTCAGCGTCTCTCGTCGGCTGTCTCAGGCAGTTCTCGGTCGAAACCTCCAAACAGAAGCGGCGGAGTCGCAATGACTCCGCCGTTTCTGAATTAGAGATGCCTATAAGTTAGTGGACCGGCTGTTGGCCAATGCGCTCGTCTTTAAGCTCGGGCGCACGCTCCGGCGAACCGGCGCCTTCCGACTCGGCGCGTTCCTTGAGCGCGGCTTTGCGGCTCAATTTCACGCGGCCTTTGTCGTCGATGCCGATGCATTTCACCCAGATCATCTCGCCGATCTTGGCGACGTCTTCCGTGCGATTGACGCGGAAGTCGGCCAGCTCGGAGATGTGGACGAGGCCGTCTTTGCCCGGGAAGACTTCGACGAAGGCGCCGAATTCTTTGATCGAGACCACCTTGCCGTGGTAGGTCTGGTTCACTTCGATCTCGCGCGACATGCCGCCGATGATTTCCTTCGCGCGCGCCATCGATTCGGGGCTGGTGGCGTAGATGTGCACAGAGCCGTCGTCTTCGATGTTAATCTCGGCGCCAGTTTCCGCGACGATGCCCTTGATCGTTTTCCCGCCGGGCCCGATGAGCGCGCCGATTTTCTCGGGGTTAATCTTGAGGGTCTCGATGCGAGGCGCGTATTTGCTGAGGTCGCCGCGCGGTTTGTCGAGCGCCTGCGCCATGATCGCGAGAATCTTGGTGCGCGCTTCTTTTGTCCGCATGGTCGCTTCGGCCATGATCTTGTGGCTCACGCCGCGCAGTTTGAGATCGAGCTGGAAACCGGTGATGCCGTTTTCCGTTCCGCAAACTTTGTAATCCATGTCGCCGAAATGATCTTCGGAGCCGAGGATGTCGGTCAGGAGTTCGTAGCGCTTCATCTGGCCGCTCTCGTCGTTCTCGGTGACGAGACCGACGCTGATGCCCGCGACTGGCGTCTTGATCGGCACGCCCGCATCCATGAGGGCGAGGACGCCGCCGCAAACGCTGGCCATCGAGCTGGAGCCGTTCGATTCCATGATCTCGCTCGTGATGCGAACCGCGTAACGGAAGTTATCCATTCCGGGAACAACTGGCTCGATCGAACGCTCGGCGAGCGCGCCGTGGCCGATCTCGCGCCGGCTGGTGCCGCCGGTGCGTCCCGTCTCGCCCACGCTGAACGGCGGGAAGCTGTAATGGAGGAGGAAGCTCTTCGAGGTCAGGCCGCCACCGTAGGCGTCGATGTTCTGCGCTTCTTCGATCGGCGCGAGGGTGACGAGCGCGAGCGATTGGGTCTCGCCGCGTTGAAAAATGGCGGAACCGTGTGCGCGCGGGAGCACGCCCACTTCGCATTCGATCGGGCGCAGATCCTGGTAGCCGCGGCCGTCCATGCGCTTCTGCTTGTCGAGCACGCTGATGCGGAAGGCTTTCTTCTGCACGTAATCGAACGCTTGCGAGATGGAGAACTTGTCGGTCTCCGGGAATTTCTCGAGCACGGCGGCTTTCACCTCGTCGGCCAGAGCGTTGACCGCTTTCGAGCGATCGACTTTCTTCGCGTTGTAGAGCGCGGCTTCGATGCGGTCGCCGGCAACTTGATAGGCGATCTCGAGGATCTCCTGATTCACCGTCATCAACGGCATCTCGCGCTTCGGTTTGCCGACCTGCGCCACGAGTTCCTTCTGTGCGCGGATCATTTCCTTGGCGTGACCGTGTGCGAATTCGAGCGACTTGATGAAATCCGCTTCCGGAATTTCGAGCGCCGAACCTTCAATCATGAGCACGTCGTTTTCCGTCCCGACATAAACCAAATCGAGATCGCTCTCAGCGCGTTCGTCGTGGGTGGGGTTGGCGATGAATTCGCCGTTCACACGACCGACGCGCACAGCGCCGATCGGACCGTCCCAGGGAATATCGGAAATGGCGAGCGCCGCGGAAGCGCCGTTCATGGCAAGGATATCCGGATCAATCTGTCCGTCTGCGCTGAGCAGCAGGGAAATAATCTGCGTGTCGTAAAGATAGCCGGCCGGGAAGAGCGGACGCAGCGGGCGATCCGTCATCCGCGAAGTGAGCGTCTCTTTTTCGGAGGGACGACCTTCGCGTTTGAAATAGCCGCCGGGAAATTTCCCGACCGCCGCCGCCTTCTCGCGGTAATCGACCGTGAGCGGGAACCAATCCTGGCCCTCTTTAACTTTCGTGGCGGAAACCGCGCTGGTGAACACCATCGTATCTCCACAGGAGAGAACGACCGCGCCGTCGGCGAGTTTCGCGATTTTGCCAGTCTCGAGCGAGATCTGCTGGGACCCGATTTGGGCCGTGACCTTGTTTTGCATAACTACTTTCTGGAATTGGCGAGGTTCCAGGCCGGTCACTTCTGATTGTAGGTTTCAAACCCGGAGACGCCTGCGCCGGAGCTGAAACCTCAAATCAGAGGGGTGACGTGTGGCCCGGAGTCGCCGGGTTGTACTAATCGGTTGAACGAATGGCGCCGAGCGGCGAACCGACGAGACGGAGGGAAACCAAAAACCGCCTGCGCTACTTACGCAGGTTGAGCTTCTCGAGCAGGCTTTTATACCGGTCCGAGTTCGACTTGCTCAAGTAATCGAGCAAGCTCCGGCGCACTGCCACCATTTTCAGGAGGCCGCGGCGCGAGGAGTGATCTTTGGCGTGACTCTTGAGGTGGTCGGTCAACTGCGCGATCCGGCGTGTCAGCAGCGCGACTTGTACGTCAGCACTCCCGGTATCCTTCTCGTGAAGTTGAAACTCCTTCATGTCCATCGTGTCACTGCTTTCTGCCATAACGAAGGGCCCACTCTAGGTGAAGAATTTGCTTTGGCAAGGGATGGTCTGCCGCAGTTTATTCCGGGTCCGCGACGCGGTCTGCCTGCCACTCCATCCCGGCCATGAAAAGTTTCGCGCGTTGTGCTCGGCGCCTCCTCGCCAGAAAACTGGAGTTGCACGCCATCCGGCACGGTCTCCAGGACAAACATTCCCTCTCCCTGATAACGGAGATCTCCGCTCGGGCCAGGCGGACTCATCTCCATCCGTAGTTTCTGGTCTTTGCTGACGATTTTCACCGGCAGGTCCGTGATGCCGATCGTAAACGTGCCCATGTAACGTTCGCGATCAGCCGCCGCGAGCGGCAGATCACGAAACTGCGGGGCCGGTAAATCGAATAGCGCCCGTGCGATCTCCTTTTCGACCGAGTCCATCCAAAGCCGGCTGCGATTCGCGAGCACCGCGATCGCGACTTCCTTTTCCGGATACCAGGAAAGCATGGCCGTGAATCCGCCGACCGCGCCGTGATGCGCCACCTTCGTCATCCCGTCGAGCGGTACCCGCGAAAGTCCAAACCCATATGGCGCGGTCCGTCCGTCCGTGGTCCGCTCCGGTGTGATCATCTGCTGATACGAAGCCGGTTTCACGACCTTGCCTCTGGCCAATGCGTCCGCCCAGCGCACCAAATCCGCCGCCGTTCCGCTCAGCCCGCCATCACCCCGACACCAGTTCATGTTTTCGGGTGGGGCTGGTTTGGAAGTGCCCTCGCGGACGTGATAACCCTTGGCGAATTTCTCGCCCTCCGGAAACGTGGCCCCGTGATGGAGCGAAGAAAGCCCGAGCGGCTCGAAGAATTCCGCGCGCAGGAATTCGTCATACGGCCCGCCGGTTATCTTTTCAATAATGGCCGCGAGCAGGGTGTAGTTCGAGTTGCTATAGGACCAGCGCGATCCGGGCGCGAAGCCAAGCGGTTGCTGGAGGATGAACCCGAGCAGTTCGGATGTCGGCTGCGTCGGATCGTCTGCCTTTTGCACTTCGGGCAGCGTAAGGAACTCGCGGATCCCCGAATTCTGGCGCAACAGATGGTGCAGCCGAACCGGCTCCCAATCCGCCGGCGCTTCTGGGAGATATTTCCGCACCGGATCGTCCAGCTTAAGTTTTCCCTTCTCCACCAGGCACAGAATTCCGGCGGCAGTGAATTCTTTCCCGGCCGAGCCGAAGGGATAAACCGTGCCCGCGCTCGCCTTGATCCTGCCTTCGAGGTCGGCGAATCCGACCGCTTCGTTGAAAATCAATTGGCCGTTGCGCAGGATCGCGACGGAAAGGCTGGGCGATTGCAACCGTGCCTGGAGTCCTGCCACCAGAGTGCGGATTCTTTCCGCTTCCGCGACATCCGCGGCCCGCGCCGCCACAATACTGACGAGAAAAGCAACGCCGACCGCACCCAACGATTTCATCTTAGAAATAACTTAGCCACGCCTCCCGGCGGCGCTGTTTCAAATCCGCAAACCAGCGGCAGAGCGGATACAGCAGCACAATGACCAACAACCAGAGGGCGTAGACGCCCCCCAAGCCGTAGCCGTAATTTTCCGGAAAGTTCGTCGCTGGGCCAAAAATCGGCCCGTTCCAAATCCCACTCGCCTCCCCGTGGCGGTAGTAGGCCAGGCCAATCGCGAGCGCATGGATGAGCGGCAGGTGCAGCAAATAGTAAAACAGCGGCACGCGACCAAACACGATGACAGGTTTGGACCACGCGCCGAGATCGCGATCGAAAATCGCCAGCACCACAATCGCCGGCCCGAGCGTCATCAAGAGATAGAGAAGAGACGGCGGATATTTCGTACAGTTAATAAACGATAACACCGAGAAGAGCGTGCTCTGTTGCGGCGCCCACGTGCTCGGGTCGCCATAAAGATTCGTCGCCCGCAAAATCACGAAGGCGGCGCTCAAGCCGAGCCCCAGCAAAAAAAGACGTGGCCTCCGCTCCGCCCGTTCCATTTTCATGATTGCACCAAAGGCAAAGCCGGCCGCCACCACGCCCAGCCACGGAATCAAGGGGTAGGCGATGAAAATGGTGAACCCGGCGGCCGGCTGCACCGGCGCCTGCACGTGCAAGACTTTCCAAAGCCCGCTCCAGCCGCCCCAGCTCGCGGGCGGGATCGGGTCGAGCAGATTATGTCCCGCGATCATGACCAGACCGAACGTGGCCACAGCCCATAGCGGCAAGTGGATCAGTGCGGCGAGCACAATCAGGGACCAACCGATCGCCCAGATGACCTGCAGGAAAAAGAAGTGGGGATCGAAGCCGAAGGACCAGGAGGAGTTCACCACTGTCATCTCCAGGAAAACCAGCCACGCGCCGCGCGTGACGAGGAACCACGAAAGGTCGGCTTTCGATTTCCCACGGCCCAAGGAAAGGAACGCACCGGTGCCGGCTAGAAAAACAAAAACTGGGGCGCAAAAATGCGTGATCCAGCGCGTGAGGAAGAGCGCGCCGTGCGTTTTCGTGAGATCCGTCGGATCAAAGAAGAGCGCTTCGCGGCTCACAAAATCGCGCACATGATCCAGCGCCATGATGATCATGACCGCGCCGCGCAGGAGATCGAGTTGGTCGAGCCGCGGGCGGAACCCAGCCGGTCGGATGGGGATGGCGGATTCGCTCACTGGGTTCACTGGAGATGAATGTGGCTGCAAATCTTAGTCGGAACTGGGGTCAAGGCAGCCCGTTTACTCCGCGCCCGCACCGAAGAAGATGGAGCTCACTTTGCCGTCTTCGAAAGTGAAGATGATTCCCCCGTAGATCGAGCCGGCGATGAAGGTCCCGGGATCAGACGGCTCTTCCTCATGCGCCGCGTAAGCCTGGCGGACCGCGCTCTCGGCGCTCCCGATTTTGATCCCGGCCTTGGTCGCGAGCGGGCACGGCGCGGTGGCCATGATCCTCGCCACCGTTTTCGCGCCGGTTTTTTTGCTACCCGCGCTCATCGCCAGCTCGATTCCTTTTGCCGGATAGTCCCAATCCTCGAGGTGATTTCCGTCCGCTTCCTGGTGGTACATTTCGCCCCGCCTCGCCGGTTGGCCGAGGAGTTTGATCACCTCTTTCTCCGGCATTTCGAGGCGCAATCCGCCCAGGTTTTCTGCGCGTAACATCGCTGCCGTAGTCGCGTCATCCGCGCCACTTGGCAGCGCCACGAAAAGAGCGGCGACCAACGCGAGGAAGCGCATGGAAATGTCCCTCATTAGATGAATGTTTGCACCGCAGTCTCCCATCGTATCGCGCGAATCCGCGCTTGGCGATGATCGATCGTGGCGCACATTTGTTTGTCTGAATCGGCGCTTCCTTCTATTCCAGCAGCGCGCTCCGCAGAGGCGGAATCTTGTCCAGCGGTTCTCCCGCACGGAGGCGCGCCAACTGACGTTCGACTTCGGGGCGTTGCGAATCCATCGCGTGCAACTGGTGCCACGCGCGGTCGTAGGCCTTTTCTGCGTCGGCCGCGCGGTTGGCTTTCAGGCAGATATTGCCGAGCAGGATGGAAGTGGCATGACTCCAAGGCAGCGTCGCTGAAACTTCGGCAAGTTTATCCGCGAGCAAGCTCCAATTCGGCTGCGGGTCCTTGTAGATCGATTCAATTACACGGTCGCGCAGACTGTAGGCGCGCGCCTCCGGAGCCACCCAGCGACCGCGATAGACTACGAGATTGCCGAGCCGCGCCTCGCGCTCCAGTCCGCGGAAGCCCGTGAGCGGGTCCCAGTGTTCATGCGGAATGGGGACGAGCTTGCTCGTGCTGACGAGATAATAGCCATCGAAAATCGCGGCGGTGTTTTGATCGTCGAGCGTCGGGGCAAAATCTGGTGTACTCGACCTGATCCACTTTCGCCTGTTCCTCGATGAAGGCCCAGTAACCCGCGTTATAGATCGGTTTGCCCGAAGGCTTGAGCACAGTGTCGTAGAGCGCCTTGAACTCGTGGTAACGCTGCCCAAGGTCCTGCCCTTCATTCATGAAATGCCGGTAGGCGCCTTCGCTCCCGCCGACGAGTTCGTTACTGTACTCCCAAAGGCGCGGCTCACGCATGGTGGTGAAAAGGGCGAGCAAGCAACAGCCCGCGCACGCGAGACCCAGGGCGCGGCTGCGCAGTTGCCACGCGCGCCAGAACGCCGCCCCCGCCAGAATAGAGAGCGAAAAAACGAGAGGAAGCGCGTGTCGGATCCCACCCCAGGTTCCTTCGGACGAAAGGAGAGCCACCAGATGCGCGCCGGCCACGCCCGCGGTGCAGAAGAGAAGCGCACGCATCTCTTGCGTGAGAGGCGCGCGCCACAGAGCCGCCCCGCCTAGCAACACCAGCGCCAGCAGGAAAAGCGGAACCTTGGAAGCCACCAGCGCAGGCCAAAAGAAAGCCGGCGGGTGCCCGGGATACCATTTCCCAAAGATGAAGTGACGCATCCCGCGCCCTTCCACGCCGGTGCGAAAGGTATCGGCCAGCCCCCACAGATACGAACGCGGAAGCAGATGCCACTTGTCGCTCAAGGCGATGACATCGCGCGCGACCCCTTTTCTCAGGCCGTCGACTTTTTGCGTCATCGGAACGTTGAACGGATCGGTCCCATCGCGCGCCGCGTGGAAGCGACCGCCATATTGAGCCCAGAGCAAAATCCAACCGAGCACTCCCGCGAGCGCGAGTTTGCCCAATCGAGCAAGGATCACGCGCGGACCGCTCCGCCATCCCGAGATGACCGCGGCCAGACACACGCCCGCGCCCAGCCCGAGCAGGCCGGGCAAGGCGGAATGCTTGGCCCCGAGCGCGAGTCCGATCGTTAGGCCGAGTACGCCCATCCAGCGCCACCGCCACGTGGAAATAGCCAGCGCCGCGGCCGTCGCCGCCAGCACGAGCGTGAGCGCAAGTGGAAGATCCGTCATCGCGACCGGCGCATGCGCCATCAGGGTGGGTTCGAGCGCGATGAAGACCAGCGTACCTGCCGCCCAGGCCAACCCCGCCGCGCGCCAGAGCAGCAGGCCCAGCGCGAGGAGCAGCAATCCGTGGAACGCCCACAGGCTCGCGCGGGTGCGCGCTTGCGCGGCAGCCGGGTCGTTGTCGTAGAAGATGGTTTCTTCCGTGAAAGTCGCGCTCCTCGATTTTCTCGTTGAGCGGTCGGAAGGCGCGCAGCTTCAAACTCTCCGGCATCGAAGCGCCGAGCCAGAGCTTCATCAACGGCGGGTGCTCCGGATTCAGGCGGAAATCGCCGGTGCGCACATAAGAGGCGCCGGCCACGATGTGATACGGCTCATCGAGGGTGAAGCTGTCGAGCCGGGTGCCGAGATGAGAGCGAAAGATGGCGAATGCAACCAGCGCCACGAGGAGCAGGACACCTTTCCAAGGAATGTCTGACGGGCGCAGGATCGAATCGTTAGCCATCCGGCCAGCTATCTAGCAGGAAGGGGCCCTGTCTGTCTGCAAACTTGTGCGCGGTTCCACGTTCCTTTAAACCGCCTCATGCCGCGACGTCTTCTTCTCGCTCTCCTGCTCTCCACTGCCGCGCCGATCATGGCGGAGCGGTTGCCGATCATCGACATGCATTTGCATGCGCGGAAGGCCGCTTACGCCGGATCGAGTCCCCCACCAATGTGCGCGCCCTTCTCGGTCATGCCCCGGGCGGAAGCCGGGAAACAAGGCGACTTCATCTTCAACGTCTCACCACCGTGCGAGAACGCGATTCCCGCCGCGACCACGGACGAAGCAGTCATGCGCGAGACCATCGCCGTGATGGAGAAACACAACATCATCGGCATGGTCAGCGGCGAGCCCGAGCTCATGAAAATCTGGCGCGCCGCCGCACCGGATCGGATCATTCCCGGAATCGACCTGCGTCTTCCAGACTCGAAGGGTCAGCGTCACGTCGCCGGCCGCACGCGTGAAGGAATTGCGAAAGCTGCACGCCGAGGGCGCCTTCCAGGTGCTCGGCGAAGTCATGGCGCAATACGAAGGCATCCGCGCCGATGATCCGCGCCTCGAACCCTACTGGGCGATGGCCGAAGAACTTGACGTGCCGGTTGCAATTCACCTCGGTCCCGGCGAACCCGGAGAACCCTACGGACAGAACTCAGGCTACCGCGCCCGCAACGGCAGCCCGCTCGTCCTCGAGGACGTGCTCGTGCGCCACCCGAAGCTGCGCGTCTATCTCATGCACGCCGGTTATCCCTTCGCGGATGATCTACGCGCACTTCTCTTCTCGCATCCGCACGTCTATGTCGATATCGGCAGCATCGTTTACACGGAGCCGCGTCCGGCGTTCTATCGTTTCCTTCAGGAGATCGTCGAAGCCGGCTACGGCGACCGCGTCATGTTCGGCTCCGACCAGATGATCTGGCCCGGCATCATTGAGCCGTCGATCAAAGCCATCGAGGACGCGCCGTTTCTGAGCGAGACGCAGAAGCGCGACATCTTCTACAATAACGCGGCGCGTTTCCTCCGCCTCACTCCCGAGGAGATCGCGCGGCATCACACGATGTAGTGAACGACGCGGCGGGTCTTTTTAGTCACCGAGCGCGAGCGAAAAATGATGAGAGGCGATCTGCATTCGCTTCCTCAGATAAAAACGGTGCGCGTCGAAACGTTGCACGCCGGAATCGAGTGAGAACGTCTGGCATTTCTCGCGCCGCGCTTCCGTCGACCAGCCAGTCGAAAAGTTGCCCACCAAAACCGGCGGAGCGATCGGCGCTCCGCGTGACGAGATCATCGACGTAGAGCGTGCGTCCGGAGAACAGAAGTTCGAGGATGCGATAACCCGCGACCGCCCGCACTTCGCCGTCCGCTTCGAGGAAGGCGAGACGGAAACCTTCGCGCTGTTGAAGCTGCACGCGTTTGATGAAGCGGGCGCGCACCGGGTGATGCGGCCGCAATTCCTTCATCACGGCGTGGGACCGTCCGATCTCGGCTGCGCTGCGAGCTTCCGCGATCGTGACCGCGGCGGCGGTTAGGCCGCCTTGCTTTCGCGTTTTCCGTCGTACCATAAGCCCAAATTGTTTCGCTTCCGCAGCGCGCGTGGACCCCTGAAAAAGATCAGGAAGGTGTGCCGCAGGATAACCGAAGGCGAATGCATGCGAATCTTCCGCGCCGAAGTGACGATCGGCTCCCGCAAGATCGTGAATGGGCCCAGCTTTTTCAGCGCCCTCGAAAGGTACGCTTCCTCGCCCGCGAAGTATTGCTCATCGAAGCCGCCCGCGTCGGCAAAGGTCGCGCGGCGCGCGAAGAGGAAGGCGCCGACGCCGAGATTCGCCGCGAAATACAGCGTGGAGAAAAGCCGGAAATAAATTCGCGCCCACCGCGGCACCTCGCGGTCGAGCACGACGCGCGCGCTCCCGCCCGAACCTCCCGTCTCGAGCGCGACTACGGCCGCGGTGACGTGTCCGGGCGCGATTTGCGTGTCCGCATCGACGAAGAAAAAGACGTCGCCCTGCGCGGCGCGCGCCCCTGCGTTCCGCACCGCGGCGATCTGGCGCAAATTGACCGACACCACCCGCGCACCGGCCGCGCGCGCGATCTCCGCCGTCGCGTCGGTGGAAGCGTCGTCCACTACGATCACTTCGTAAGCGTATCCCGCCGCCTCCGCCGCCGCGTGCACCGCTCGCAACGTGGCGGGCAATTCATGCTCCTCGTTGTGCGCGGGAACGATGAAGGAGAGCATCGCCAGAATCTACGCGCCTTTGGCCTGCACGTCTTGCGCGAGCAGATCCTCCCGCGGCGGACTGAAGGTGTCGATCACGCTCGTGTCTTCGATGGTCTCGACGCCGTGCGGCACGTTCGGCCCGAGATAATAGGTGTCCCCCGCGCCCAGCTCATGCGGCGTGCCCTCCACGAGCAAACGCATCCGCCCGCGCACGACATGCACGATTTGTTCCTGCGGATGTTGATGCGGCGGCATCACGCTGCCGGCGTCGAGTTGCGCCAGCATCTGGTACATGGTCGCGCCATGCGCGACGGTGCGCCGTTTAATTCCCGGGCAGATGGCGATCCACGGATTGGGGGTGTTCGTGCTCATGTCGCCAATCCTCGTGCACCTTCGCGCGCTTTCCAATGGACGTAGACCCACCAAATCAGGACACCTTGCAGCGGCAACCGCGCCCACATCATCCATGCCGGCACGGGGTAACCCGCCAGCGTCGTCGCGTGGAGCGCGGCGTGCACATTCGCGGGGAAGACCGCGAACAGAAGGAGGATCAACCCGCCCGCGGCCGCGCGTCGTGTCCATAGGAAGAACAACCCGAGCCCGCCCGCGATTTCCGCCGCGCCACTGACCGCGACGAGCGTTTCCGGTTCCGGCAACCATGGTGGCACGAGCGCGCGAAACGTCTCGGGCATGATGAAATGCGCGAGACCCGCGACAATGAAAAGGCCGCCAAGGAGATAAGCGCTGGCCTGGCGAACACTCATGGTTTCCTCTCGCGCGTGAACGCAACTTTTCCCCGGCGGTCGGGTTGAAACCAGTATGCGCTGGCTTTGGCTTGTCTTGCTTTCATTCGCGCTCGTTTGGCCGACCGCATTCGCGCAGGAATCAAATCGTTACGCAATCGAGATCGATCTGCAGGATCAACTCGCATACTTGATCGAAGATGGCGAAGTCGTTTTGACGACGCCGATCTCGACTGGGCGCGCCGGGCATTACACCACGCGCGGGCGTTTCAAGGTCGTCGAGAAGGAGCGGAACCATTACTCGAACCTCTACGGCAAGATCGTGGACGCGCGCGGACGCACCATCGTGGCCGACGCCGATTCCGAGCATGCGCGTGCCGCGCGGCGGACGCTTCGTGCCGGCGCCGATGCGTTACTTCATGCGCTTCAACGGCGCGGAAGGGATGCACGCCGGCCATTTGCCGGGGAGACCGGCGTCGCATGGGTGCGTGCGCTTGCCGGAGGAGAATGCGAGCGCGCTTTTCGAGACCGTGCCGGTGGGCACGCCGGTGACGGTGTTCGGAAACACCGCGCGCTTCGCGGAAGCCCGGCAGAACAACCGACCCGCGCGCGAACGAGCGCCAGTTTACGCGCCGAGCGGAGTCGCCGTTCCTCGATGCGCCGGTGCGGTGGTAAGGCCGCGCTTCTCCGCCCGCCTTATTCGTGCTCGTGGAAGATGCTGTTGATGGCGTCCTGCAAGCGCAGCATCGCAGCGGAGGCGCGCTCACGCAGTAGATAGACTGCGACAATGGCAACGATCCCCGCCAGCAAACCGATCGCGCTCGGCACCAGGGCGGCGCCCAACGCCGGCGCCAGGGTCGGCGAACCGACCGTGTGCGTCACGAGCGCACGGATGATGCCCGCCAGCGTACCGAGCAAACCCAGCAACGGCGTGCAGATAGCGAGCGCTTTCAGATAACTGAAGCGCGTGTGCAAGCGCAGTTGCTCGGTGGCAAGCGCAGTTTCGAGCGCGTCCTGCACCGCTTGCTGCCCGCTTTCCTCGCGCGCGACGCCGGCGCGCACGATTTTCGTCAGCGACGAAGTGTTGGCCTGGCAAAACGCATCCGCGCCGGCGAAATCTTTCTGCCGAAAGAGCGCGCGCAGCGTTTCCTCATGACCGCGCGGTCCGATTCGGATGAGGCTGGTGCGCGCAACGCCCGTTGCGATCCAGATCAGCGTCACCACAAGGCAAAAAACGATGGGCAGAACCACCCAGCCGCCGTGCGGGAGAAAGGCGGAAAGCGCGATCGCATTTTCATCCGCAGTCGCCCCGGCTGGGCTAGGTGACGGATCCTGGGCGAAGAGCGCCGTTGCGATCAAAAACGAGCCGACAAAAAGAACCGGGCCTAGCCACCGGGAGAGGCGCGCTGACATCGCAGGTGCTCGCGGTCGAACGCTACGGCGTCGTGCTCGCGGTCTTGGGTCCGCGGGAGAGATCCGACGACGTCGGCGAGAATGTTCAACGCTTCATCACGCATCGGATCGACGGCCGCATCGCGACCGCCATCGGCCTCGCCGGCGTCAGTCTCGGGATCACCCGCGCTTTCCGGCGAAGTCTGCCCGTCCGCCGCGGCGATTTTTGCAGGATTGATGATGAGCTGGAGATTCGGCTTGTCGACGGTGTCGAGCGTCACGCGGTAGACCTTGGCGTCCGGATCCTGGCGGGCCAGGCGTTCCTTCGCGCGCGTTTCCTTGCGCAGCTTGTCTTCGGCCAGCTCCGCTTTGCGGACATCTTCGTTGAGCGAGATCTTGTTCTCGTCGAGCCGGCGACGGAGTCGTTCCATGTCTTCCATGATGTAGTGGAAGTCTGGATTCTCGACTGCACGCGGGCGGTGGAGCGGCGTTTCAGTTCCTCGAGATAGATATGCGGCGTCTCCGGCCATTTCGTGTAGCGCGCCTTCGGCACTTCATCGTAAGGCAACGCATTCTTGAGCGAGCCTTCGCCGAACTCCGGCAGGTCGGTGAGGGACGGGAGGATGATGTCGGAAGTGACGCCGTTTAATTGCGTGGAGCCACCCGCGACGCGGTAGAACTTCTGGATGGTCAACTTGAGCGCGCCATCTTCCTGCGAGCTGCTTCCGAGGAGCGAAGTAAACCGGCCGATCTCGAGAATGGTCTGCACGGTACCTTTGCCGAACGTGTTCTCGTCGCCGACGACGAGGGCGCGGCCGTAATCCTGCAACGCGGCGGCAAAAATCTCGCTCGCGGAAGCGCTTTGCCGGCTGGTGAGAACGACAAGCGGTCCGCCATACGCGAGACCGGGATCGGGATCGCTCGAGACGACGATGTTGCCGTTCGAGCCTTTGGTCTGGACGACGGGCCCGACTTCAAAAACAAGCCGGTGAGCGCAATCGCTTCCTCGAGCGAGCCACCGCCGTTGCGGCGCAAGTCGATGACAAGGCCGGCGACGTTTTCCTTCTTCAAGCGCTTGAGCAGCGTGAGCACGTCGCGCGTGGTGCTCTTCTTGTGCCGCTCCATGTCGGCGTAGAACGACGGCAGGGTGATCCAGCCGAGCTTCACGGGCTCGCCGTTCTTGTCCTTCTTGATAATGATGTCGGCGCGCGCTTCCTGGTCCTTCAGCTTGATCTCGTCGCGCACGATTTCGATCGTCTTGCGCTTGGAAGGATCGGTGGCGTCGGCGGGAATGAGGAGGAGACGGACCTTGGTGCCTTTTTTGCCTCGAATTTGCTCGACCACTTTGTCGAGGCGCATGTCGCGCACGTCGTTGAAGTCGGCCGCGCCTTGCGCGACGGCGGTGATGCGGTCGCCCACCTTAATCCCGCCGTGTTTCTGCGCGGGGCCGCCCACGACCAGGCTCTCGATCTTGGCGTAGCCGTCTTCGGAACGGAGCATGGCGCCGATGCCGACGAGCGAGAGGCCCATGTTAATGCTGAAGTTCTTGAGGTCGGCCTTGCTGAGATACTCGGAGTGCGGGTCGTAGGTCTGCGCGAGGGCGGCGAGGAAAAGTTTCACCTGCTCGGGTTTGTCCTCTTCGTGGACGTTGCGCATGAGGCGCTCGTAACGGCGGGCCACGAGCTGCGGGCCGGGCTCGATCGGATGTTCGCTGAGCGATTCCTGGAGGAGTTCGTTCGCGATACGGTTGCGCCAGATGGCGTCGGCCTCGGCTTCATCCTTCGGCCAGGGCGATTTCTGGCGGCTGATCTCGATCGTGGCGTCGGTCTTGAAATCCATCGGCTCTTTCAGGAGCTCTTTGACCTTCGCGACACGATCATCGACGCGCTTCTGGTAGAGTTCGTAGATCTCGTAGGCGGGCTTGAGGTTTCCGAGGAGGACATCGTCATCGATGGAGGTGCCGTACTTCGCCGTAGAGCGCGTCCACATCCTGTTGCGTGAAGAAGAGATGGCTGAAATCGAGCACCTCGAGATAGGTGCGGAGGAATTTCTTCGAGACTTCGTCGTTGAGCGGCGCGTGGGTGTAATGGCCCTCCTCGAGGAGCCGGCCGACGGAGACGGCGACCTGTTCGAGATCGGACTTCGCCTGCGCGGTGGAGCAAGGCTGGAAAGCCAGCGCACCAAGAAGAGAGAGCAGCGGAAACGACCGGCGACAGGCGGAATAGGAACTTCATTCTAGAGAATTGAGGTTTGTTATGGTCGCAGAGTTACCCGGTCTGATGCAAGGTGCGCGGCAGGCTCCGGTGGTCTGAGTAGAGGTGAGACAAGTGAATACGCCGGAAGATTCAAAGAAGGCGCGTGAAAACTCGCATCGGAGCGGATTTGATGCAGCTTCCGTTCCATCCGCCACGGTTCCACGACGTTTCCGAACGTGACCCGGAGCGGAGCAAACAAAGCCAATGAATTACGAGACTTTCTGCGGCGGGAATTTTTGAGACAAACTGCTACCTCTTCGAGGCGCCCGGAGGGGCCTATCCTTTTCGACGCCCCGGACGGGGTGTGCGCCTGGCTGGAGAGCCGCCAGATCACGCCCGCACTGCTCCTGCTCACGCATGGCCACTTCGATCACATCCCGGACGTGGCGAAGATCAAACAGCGGTTCGGTTGCCCGATCGGTTGTCACGCCGACACCGTCCCGATGATCTCCGATCCGGACTTTTTCAAGAACTACGGTTTCGGCCTGGAAGTGGAACCATGCGAGGCGGATTTCCTGATCGAGGCCACGCCGCGGCGCGAGTTTCTCGGGCTGGAGTTTGAGATCCTGGAAGTGCCGGGGCATTCGCCCGGCAGCCTTTGTTTCCTGCAACGCGAAGCGCAATTGCTCGTGGGCGGCGATGTCCTTTTCGCTGGCGGGCGTGGGACGCTGGGACCTGCCGGGCGGCGATGGCGACCTGCTCTTCAAAGGCATCCGCGAGAAATTGTTCCCGCTCGGCGACGCGATCACCGTTCTGCCGGGCCACGGCCCTACGACGACGATCGGGGCGGAGCGGACGACGAATCCGTTCGTGCGCTAGGCGTCCTCCGCCGCAGCCTGACTATCCCGCCAGGCTACAAGAGGAGCGACGATTCGATCTCGCTCCCGGCGCGCAAGGACGCGATCTCCTCCGCGTTCGCTTCCCGCACACTGGAGACACGCATGGATTCAATGCGGCCACCGGCGAATTTCCCGGTGACGAACAATCCCGTCGGATGCGTGCCGACCGACTCCAGGTGGAAGAAGTCGGCGCCCGTCGGCTGCCGGTCTGTCGTCGGTTGGACGACCATCAACTTGCCAGCATGGGCACGGCTGTAAGTTTGCGCTGGAGTGCAGGTTGCGACGGCGTCCTTGGGTTTCGTCCTCATCCGGGAAGATACGGCCGCGCCAGGGGATATGATAGGCTCTTTCGTCCCGCGGAATTTACCCCCGCGAAGTCCAGCGACCGCTATTCCTCTTTCACCCACTGAGGCGACAGGATTCTAATCTCCGGCTCCTGCGCCAGCAGCGGCCGGCTTTCCTCGAGGTAGGCCAGATAATCGGGATGTTTCAGAAACTCCTGCGCGGCCTCAGCAGAAGAGTAGTGCTGAAAAGCGCAGACCGTCTCAGGATCGCCCACATCGAACGAATAGACATAGGCGAGGTGGTCGGGATTTGCCTGGATGGCCGGCGCCATGTGGTGCATCCAAACCCGCTTGAGTTCCTCGCGTTTCCCCGGCTTGGCTCGGTGGACAATGAACAGCGCAGATGTTGCCATAGGTTTCAGTCTAGGGTGAACGCAGCTACGCCGCCACCCGGCCCGACTCCATCATGCCCCTCCGTTTACCGTGGGAAGACGTTCACGGAGCTTGGCAATCCCGGCGAGGATCCGCGCGCGATTCTTCGCCGCGCTGAGCCACGCGGGCAGGCGCGACGCCAGACTGGTGTTGCGGACGGCGGCGGTCCGTTGCGGGGGAGCGGCGCGCTCGCGCAGAGTGGCGGAGACGTAGGCCTGCAAATAATCCAGGTGCGCCTCGTTATAGGCCCAGAGCGTCTCTCCGCAGCAGGCGGTCGCGAGCCAGACCGGATAATGAAAATACCAATCAATCGGAGCGCCAATGCAAAGAAACGCCGCGGGTGGAGCGCCTCCGCCCCATCGGTAGTAGCGCACGCTGGGATTGCCCTTCCATTGCTCGCTGCGTCCGCACGAGGGGCAGACAAATCGGACGTCCGGCTCGTCCGCACCCGTCCGATGGACATGCGCGCAAGCCGAACAGGCGGGGCAAACGACCAGAAAGCGATCGCCAAAGGACTCAATGGTCCTCAGAGGATCCTTGAAGGGAGCGGGCGCGCTCACACAAGAAATGACACACAATTGCTCGGCGGGTCAGTTTGTCAGTCCTTTCAAAGCTGGGGGGCGGGCCAGAAGATTGCGGCCATCTAACGCCAACGCTCACCGGACGGCGCGAGCGCCTGCGAGTCGCCGTTCCGCGGTGCAGCGTTTGATTGGGCGTGCTCACGCCGCTTCCTTGGTGAGCGCGGCCGACTTGGCCAGGGGAATCCACTGGCCATACGTCGCCATCCGCCAGAGCCACTCCAGCGGTCCGAAGCGGAAGCGTGCGAGCCACCAGCCGCTGGCAATGACCTGGAAGGCGTAGACGGGGACGCCGACAAGCAGGTAGATCGTCGGGCCGACCGTTCCACCCAGCCCGAACCCGGTGTTGTAGAAGATCAGCGTGCAGATGACGCTCTGGCCGATGTAGTTGGTCAACGCCATGCGGCCCACCGACGCGAAGTGGCGCAGCCGGCGTGGTCCCTCGGGGCCGAGCCAGATCAGGCAAAGCACCGCGGCATAGCCGGCGCTGAGCGGCAGCACGCTGAAGCAGGTGACCACCACCTCCAACGCCGTTTCCGTTTCGAAGACGGTGGCGTAGATGAAATTGAGCGGCAGACCGACGCCAACACCCCACAGTGCGATGCGCTGGATCAGTGCCCTGTGCTGCGGAAGCTGCTCGTGGAGCCCGAGCCGGCCGAACAGGAAGCCAAGCAGGAAGCAGCCGTAGACCTTGAAGATCATCCCGCTGCTGAGCAAGAAGGAGAAATTGCCGAGCCAGCTGCTCAGGTTGAGCCGCACAATGTCCGCGACGCTGCCCTGCGTGAAAGTCAGGAGTCGCGTGTCGAGCGTGAACCCAAAGCGTTCGAACAGCGACGCCCGCACCTCGAGCAGCCAGCCGACGGGAATGCCGCCCACGGGATACAGGAGAATCGGCGCCAGCAGGGCGGCGATGGCGACGGCCACGATGGTGCGCGGACGGGCCGACGTGAAGGGCAGCAGCAACATCCCGCACAGCGCGTAGGTTCCGAGGATGTCGACGTGCCACACCAGCACCGCATGCGTGGCTCCGATCAGGAACAGGAAGAAAGCGCGTCGCAGGAAGAAGCGGTGGAACACCAGCCCCTTTGCCTTCGCACGGGTAAGCAGGATCGAGAAGCCGACGCCGAACAGCAGCGAGAAGAGTGTGTAGAACTTGCTCTCGATCAGCCACACCTCGAGGAAGTACATGGCGCCGTCGGTGCCGGCGGTCGGGAGGGCTGCCTTGGCCGTTTCCGACAGATAGCCATACAGCGAATACAGATAGGTGTTCGCCGTGACGATTCCGAAGAGGGCGACGCCCCTGAGCACATCAAGGAACTCGTAGCGCTCCGGAGCAGGGACCGGAGCCATCTGGGGGATCATTCGTGCTGCCTCACTGTCGATTACCCAGCCCTACGCCTAATGACGCCCAACGAGAAGAAGCTGGGCGACAGCGGGCGAGAACGGAACGGACTGGCAAGCCGTGACATAGACGGGAAGCCCGGAGGGGATGGCAGCGGCGCGACCATATCAAAGGGTGGAAGTCATCTCAAAAGTGGCGCGCACCGCGGTCCGCCGTTCGCTCCCATCGCATGGTTAGGCGGCATCAAGCTCATGGTTGCGGTGGCGGGAATGCGCCAAGCTGCATCATCAATCCGAGGGCATCCATAATGATGCGTGTGTCTTTGATCTTGCCGCCCTCAAGCCGGTCAATGACAACACCCCACACCCTGACTGGGCGTCCGGTGGCGGGCACGCCAAAGAACTCCGCCTTGTGCGTGCCCGTCCACTCGAAGCGTGTCATCACCTTGTCGCCTTCGGCAATCTGTTCCTCGACCGTCCAGTACATGTCAGGAAACGCCGCACGCATCCCACGCAAGACATCCTGCAAACCACGGAGGCCCGGCCCTTGGCCCGGCAGCGGAGCTTGCTCCACCATGTCTTCCCAAAAGAACTCGCAGGTGGACTCGATCTTGCCTTGGCTCAGGACTTCCGTGACGAAGTGACGGACAATGTTGCTGTTGCTTTGCATAAAATGATGGCGCGCCGCCTAACGAGAACAAGATGAGCGACGGCGGGCGAGGGCGCGCGTCGCAAACACTGGTGGGGTTGGAGTCATGGAAGGTGGGAATCGCAGAGCGGCCCGCGGTTCGCTGCATCGCCTGGTTAGATGCTTCGTGCCATCACAGATCGCGTGGTGTGAGACCTGTCTTCTTGGCGATGCGCGTCAACATGCGTGGACCGATCTCCTCGCCATCGTGAAACGAGAAAACAAAATCAGCCCAGCCGGCGCGGGAAAGAACACGATGTGAGCCGCCACGCTCACGCTTGATGGTCCAGCCAATCTGCAGCAGGGCAGCCAAAACGCGACGCGCCTTCGCAGAACCCCACTGGCTCATGCAGCTATGACCGAAAAAACCTGCTCGATCTCTGGAGATGTTTCGCCATGCTCAATTCGCTCAGCGAGAACTCGCAATGCCAGCGCCTCTGCGCGAGCGATGGATTCTTCGCGGGTGCTGCCGTAGGCCAGGGCTCCGGAAATCTGCGGAATCTCGGCGATCCAGCGCCCGTCCGCCTCTTGCTCTGTCTCCACAGCGAATTTCATTTGTCCGAGGATGGCGCAAACGGAGCGAAAACACAAGATATGGCTGCTCGCGCCGGCTTCAGCATCTAACGAGAACAAGATCAGCGACGGCGGACGAGGGCGTGCGTCGCTCGGAGTGGAAGTGTGGAAGTCATCTCAAAAGTGGCGCGCACCGCGGTCCGTCGTTCGCTCCATCGCATGGTTAGACGGCTACGCCCGAGCAAGAGCAGATAGAACGGCATAAAGCCCGATAAATATCAGAAAGAGGAATCGTGTCCAAGACGGAAGTCGGCTCGCCAGAGTCCGATGGAAGCACAGTGTAGAAAGAATGCCAATGGCGAGGGCTATCAACGACAGACCGCCCCAGACGGCCGCGATCCCCTCCAGCGGAGCCAGGAAAAGTGGCCCCGACGAAGTGCGAATCGAGGGGTCCAAGTGCCGAGTGACAATCGCCGCAACGCCAAGAAAGCTGAGCCATAGTGAGGCTATCGTGGCGCCGACCATCAAAGAGTAGCGCGCAACCTCCGCGAGCTCATCGGCCCCTTGCCGCAGGAGTTTTCTTTCGGACTCGCGCATCGGTGACCGTCTAACGAGAACAAGATGAGCGACGGCGGACGAGGGCGCGCGTCGCTCGGAGTGGAAGTGTGGAAGTCATCTCAAAAGTGGCGCGCACAGCGGTCCGCCGTTAGATGCCATGAAGGGTTGAGCGGCGTGGGCAAAACGGGCACACGCAGGTTATGAAAAAACAAACCAAGGCCACCCTTCATGACGAGAACGAGAATAACGGAAGCGCCCGCGGGAGCAATCCTGGAGTGAGGCGGTCGCAGCACTTCAAGCTGGGGCTGGACGTGGATATGCGTCAGGTGGTGGTGGCGGTGCAGTGCGAGGGCGGGGAGATCAAGCGCGCCCAGGGCTGGAGCCGGGGCCAGCTACTGGAGTGGGTGCAAAAACAGATCGGGGCCGGGCATCGGGTGAGCAGCGTGTATGAAGCGTGCGGTTTTGGTTACACCCTGCACCGGGCGCTGGTGGGGGCGGGGGCGCAGTCGGTCGTGACCACGCCGCTGCGGCTGTCGCTGGAGCGGCGGCGCAAGAACGACCGGATGGACGCGCGCGAATTGTGCGTGCGGCTGGGGCGCTGGCTGGAAGGGCAGCGGAGCGAACTCAAGCCGATCCGCATCCCGAGCGCGGCGGAACAGGAGCGGCGGGAGCTGGGCCGGCAGCGAGATTTTTTCCTGCGCGAAGTGCGGCGGCTGGAGAACCACGGGCGCGCTTTGCGGATCGAGTTTGAAGACGAAACGCTGCCGGGCGGGCTGGGCCGGAGCGCGGAAGTGGAAGCGGCTGGGGAGCGAGTGCAGCGAATTTGTGCGCGCGCAGCTCGAAGCGATCGTGCGGCAGATTCGCAGTGCCCAGGCGGAATTGCAGCGGCTGAGCCAGGAGATCGAAGCGCGGGTGGAAAAAGAAGCCATCCCGCAAGGGCTGGGGGCGTTGACCTTGTCTCTGCTGGACGGGGAAGTGTGCGACTGGCAACGCTTCCGCGGGCGCAAAGCGATCGGGAGCTACACCGGGTGTTGTCCGAGCGAACACTCCAGCGGCGGGGTGCAACGCTTCGGCGCGATCGACCGGCACGGGAACAAGCATGTGCGGGTGCTGTTGGTGGAAGCGGTCTGGCGCCTGTTGCGCTGGCAACCGCAATGGCACGCGCGCCAGAAATACCTGGCCCGACTCCAGCACGGCGCGTCGTTAAAGAAGAAGATCGCGGTGGCCCTGGCGCGGCAACTGGCGATCGACCTGTGGCGCTGGCGCACCGGCCGGGCCAGCGCGGAAGAATTGGGCTGGGAACTGCGCCCGCCCGCGCGCGCGCTCCGCGCCTAACGAGACGAAACCTCAAACCATCAAGCAAACGACTCTTCCCTTTTCGATCATGAATTTAGTCCGCAGGGTTGGAACGCTGCTCGGCGATGAAGCTGGTTCGGCTGCAAGGCCGGGTCATCCGTTAGATGGGGCGCGTTCCACCCCCAAGGCGGCTTCCTTGCAAGTCAGGCAAACGACATCATGGGCGCCCGCAAAGCCGGGCTGCTCGAATAGGAGCTGGTGACTCCGGGAAAAGCCAAACCGGTCACAAAAAAGGAAGCACGCGCCCTGCCGGGCCAAACCAGGAGAAAGAGAAAAAGTCGGGAAAGGAGAAAAAACAAAAGCTCAATCACGCCTCCACACATTGACAACCCTCATAGGCGCTCCATCGCATGGTTAGGCCTTTGTCGCCGAGCATATGAAAGTATCCACTGGGAATTCTCTGCTGCCATAGAGCGTCCGAAACCGCGTCCTGCCGCGATGTCCGAGCCGATCCAGCCGCCCGTGTAGGAGCGCCACGGAGGCGGCGGCAAAAGCAACGAAAATGCCGAGAATCGTGGGAATGCCGAGGATCCAGCGAACTGTGTCTGAGGGAGGAACGACCCAAGAAAGACCGAGAACGAGAGCCATCAGAATCAACAGCGTCAATCCGACGATGAACTGGAAGATCCAGACGCCCGGCAGCGAGCGAGGATCGCCGCGGCGAATCTGAACGCGCGCGCCGAGTGGACGGAAACAAGAGTACCACTGCGCAGACCGCGAGGCCGACCACATGGAGATGCCGAGGAACGAGGCACATCGCATGCGCAAGAGTCGGGGGCACAGTGCAAGGCCTAACGAGAACAAGATCAGCGACCGCGGGCGAGAGCGCGCGTCGCAAAGACGAGAGGGGTTGGAATCATGGAAAGTGGGAACGCAGAGCGGCCCGCGGTTCGCTGCATCGCCTGGTTAGATGATTGGCGTGACATCATGACGGACGCGAGAGAAATGGGAGGTCCGGAGGAACAGAAGACAGACAGGCCCGTGAGGAAAGCTGCGCCGGCTGTCATGCGGAGATGCGAGACACAACTGCTTGTGCTCCAATACCGACGCGGATACGCAAGCGCTGGCCACGGCTGACGAACACGCTGCGACCGTCGAACTCGCGGCACGGAGATCATCGGCCGAGCCGGATCGCGCGCCGCCAGAGAAGCAAGAACCGATGCCTATTTCGATAAGAACCGCCCAAACATCTAACTATGATTATACCCCCAATGGATTCGCCTATTTCGGTTGCGCCCGAGGTAGGGTTCGGGATAAAACGACCACATGGAAAATATAGTGCCGGAGCCGGGCGAAGCTGCCAAGCCTAAATTGCTGGAGCGGACGCGTGCCATCCTGCGGGGGCGCCATTACAGCCTGCGGACGGAGGAGGCGTATCTGGGATGGATTCGCCGTTTTATTCTTTTCCATGGCAAGCGTCACCCGGAGGACATGGCGGAGGCGGAGGTGGCGGCGTTTCTGAATCACCTGGCGGCGGAGCGGCAGGTGGCGGCGGCGACGCAAAACCAGGCGCTCAATGCGCTGCTCTTTCTCTATGGCGTGGTGCTGGAGCGCAAGTTGGGAGCGGTGGAGGGAGTGCAGAGAGGTGAAGCGACCGGCGAAGCTGCCAACGGTGCTGGACAAAGGGGAGGTGGAGGCGTTGCTGCGGGAGTTGCAGGGCCAGTACCGGCTGATGGGCGAATTGCTCTACGGGAGCGGGTTGCGTTTGCTGGAGTGTCTGCGGCTACGGGTGAAGGACGTGGATTTCGGATATTTGCAGATCACGCTGCGCGACGCCAAGGGGGGGAAGGATCGGGTGACGATGTTGCCGGTCATGACGGTGCCGGGATTACGAGAACACCTGGAAGGCGTGCGGGCGGCCCATGAGCGGGAATTGGCGGAAGGATTTGGGACGGTGTGGTTGCCGGACGCGTATGAGCGAAAGAACCCGGGCGCGGCGCGGCAATGGGCCTGGCAATGGGTTTTTCCCGCGGAGAAGCGGTCGGTGGATCCGGTGAGCGGTCAGGAACGGCGCCATCATGTGGGAGAGAAGAATCTGCAGAACGCGGTCAAGGTGGCGGTGCGAAAGTGTGGGATCGCCAAGGCGGCGAGCTGCCACACGCTGCGGCATTCGTTTGCGACGCATTTGCTGGAGAACGGGTCGGACATCCGGACAGTGCAGGAGCTCCTGGGGCATAAGGATGTGGCGACGACGATGATCTACACGCATGTGCTGAATAAGCCGGGGATCGGGGTGCGCAGTCCGCTGGATCACATAGGGTGAGGAAACAGGTTTGAGGTTTGGGGTTTGAGGTTTGATTTGGGGAGACGGGATTTAACGTCGAACGCCGAATGGGGAACGGGGGACGGCTGAACGCCGAACGCCGAACGCCGAACGCCGAACGCCGAACGCCGAACGCCGAACGCCGAACGCCGAACGCCGAACGCCGAACGCCGAACGCCGAACGCCGAACGCCGAACGCCGAACGCCGAACGCCGAACGCCGAACGCCGAACGCCGAACGCCGAACGCCGAACGCCGAACGCCGAACGCCGAACGCCGAATGCCGAATCGCGGAATGCGGAATGCGGAAGGCGGAACGGGTGAGAGGTTATGGGGGTGAGAGGGGATTTTTGAAGTTTGAGGTTTGATTTGGGGAGGGAGATCTTTGGCCACGGATGAGGGCAATGGGGGAATTGCGGAGTGCGAATCGCGGTCGGGGAACCAAGGGCGCGGTGGAGCGTTTTGGTGGCGGGGTGTCGTCGCACTTTGGGGAGATCCCTCGGCCGTGCTGCGCCGGCTCGGGATGACAGACGGGCGCGTGGGGAGGCTGGATGCCTTCTCGAACCCGGAACGCCGAACTCTCAACCCTTAACCGCTAACCCTTAACCACCCCTGCCCCTGGCTGGGGGATCAGGGGAGGCTGAAGGCTTCGACGAGGCCGATGCCGACGCTGCCGTCTTTGCCGCGGACGACGGCGGTGTAGTTGCTCTTCGGCAGGGTGAGGATGAGGGCGGATTCGCGCGGGTCGGTGGGGGCGAGGTTGTTGCTCTGGAGTTCGGCGGACTGGCCGGATTCCTGCCAGTTGTCGTTGAAGCCGATGATGTCGCCGTCGGGGTTGTAAACGAGGACGACGGGATCGGGCAGGGCGCCGCTGACATTTTGCGCGGTGAGGGAGGGGCCGAGGGCGCGGAGGGCGGTGCGGGTGCTGCCGGCGCCATCGGGGCCTTGCCCCTGGCCGACGATGACGCCACCGATCATGACGTTGTCGCCGGTGCCGACGAAGCCGCGGCTGCTGAGATTGGCGAACTGGGAGTCGTCGGCCGGGTTGAGATCGTAGAGCTCGACGAGGCCGACGCCGGGCGCGTCGTTCTTGCTCCGCAAAATGACGGTGTGGTTGCCGGGCGGGAGAGTAACGACGAGGGCGGCTTCGCGGGAATCGCTGGGCGGAATGCCGGTGGCTTGGACGGCGGCGGGGTCGCCGTTTTGCCAATCATCGTTCGTGATGGTGGGGCCGGTCTGGGGGACGAGCTCGAGGATGGGATCGGCCATGGCGCCGGGGATATTGGCGGCGGTGAGGGAGGGGCCGAGGCCGCGGACGATGAATTGTTTCGAGGCGGTGCCGGTGACGATGAAGCCGGCAATGAGGACGCGGTCGCCGCCGGCGACGGAGGTGCGGGTGGAGATGTTGAGCTGGCGCGCGGTGGGAACGACGCGCTCGTTCGGGTCGGTGCCGTTTTGGAATTCGGTGTTGTTGTCGGCGCCGTCGCTGTCGGCATCGCCGGAGGGGCCTCCGGTTTCGGGGTTCTCGATCTGGGCGAGGGAAAGTCGGGCAGCCTGCCAACTGGCGAAGTCGAACTGGGGCTCGATGCCGATGCGGGCGATGAAGGGATCGGGATTGCCGGTGCGGGTATCGATCCAGACGGGAACAGCGGGCACATGCGGGCGGATGGGCGGGGCGATGCCCTGGTAATCGCCGAGCATGTAACCGCCACCGGTGAGCGGGGCGAGGGTGGCGTCGCTCGAAGTGGAGCTGACGCGAATGTTTGGCTGCCAGGTGGCGCCGCCATCAAAGGATTGGGCGAGGTAGAGATCGAGGAGCGTGCTGGACCCGGGATTATCGCGGGCGTCGTAGAAGACGACGGTCAAGGTCTGGCCATCGGCGGAGGCGGCGATGGCGGGATTCAAGACGCCGGCGCTGGCCGGATTATCGGAGATGGGGAGCGGCGTGGTCCAGGTGAGGCCGGCATTGGCGGACTTCATGAAGAGAATGCGGGGCGCGCCGCCATGGATGGCCTGGTAAACGAGGTGGAGATTGCCGACGGAATCGGCGGTGGCGGCGGGGAGGAAGGCGCCGTCGCGGACGGCGGGATGATTGTAGATGGCGACGGCGGTAATGAAACGGGGGGCGGTGAAGGAGTTGCCGCCATCGTTGGAGACGACGACCTCGAGGAAGTCGTCGGCGAAATCGTCGGTGCCGTTGAAGTTCCAATAAGGGATGGCGAGCCGGCCATCGGAGAGGAAGACGGGTTGCGAGCCTTGCACTTCGAGGGCGGTGGAGTGGATAGGCGCGGGCGCGCTCCAGCTGAAGCCGCCGTTGTCGCTGAAGACGCGATAGATGGGATGCGGGGCGTTGACGTTGGTGTTGGAGAAGAGGGTGTAGGTGATGACGATGCGGCCGACGTTGGGGGTGCCGGGGAAGTTATTGATCGTGAACCAATTTTTGTCGGGGAAGACGTTGGTGTTCGGTGGTTGATACGCCACGATGGGCGCGCTCCAGGTGGCGCCGCTGTCGGTGGAGCGACTGAGGAGGATGGTCCCATCGGAAACGGGGCCGTCGCGCAGGCCGAGGGTGTTGAGATATGCGACGCCGTTGAGGTCGACGGCGGCCACGGGATCGGTGGCGCGATTGAAACTGCCGCCGCTGCTGTTGGCGAGATTCGGGATGAGGGCGCGCATCCAGGTGATCCCGCCATCGAGGCTGACGGAGTAGCCGCAATTGACGGCGCCGCCGTTGGTGAAGCGGCCTTCCTGAAAGGTGGCGAGGAGGAAATCGGGGCGGTTCGGTGCGCGTGCGATGTGGGGTTCGGCCTGCGCGCGCATGTTCGACGGCAAGGCAACGGGATCGTCGCCGAGGCGGATATTGGAGGCGACGCGGGGATCGAGCGCGACGGCGGGAGCGGCGGGCGCTGGCCCGCGCGGGGAGGATTTCAGGCGTTGTGCGCGGGCCTCGGGCGACTCCACGAGATCGCCATCGCGATCGAGGCGAAGGAGCGCGCCGGAGGAGAGACGCTCGATCGGGACGTGGCGCAAGGCGGCGGGGAGACGGGCGCGATCAAACGCGTCAGGCGAGAAGGGTTTCACCCCGCCGGGCGCGTCCGCGGCGCGCAGCGCGGGACAAAACAAGGCCCCGGCGAGCAAGAGCGCCGCGGCGAAAACCGAACGAGGGGCGTGGTTCATGGCAATTCTCCGAGGACAGCATAGGCCTGGGAGGCGGAAACGCACTCGTTAGGCCGAGAATGTCGCAAATCATCGGAAAGACGACCGCCGCGCATAGCCGTTGACCCCGGGGCGGCCCGACGTTAATCCCAACGCGAGTGGATTTACTCGACGAACTCCAGACGCGGCTGGTCTGCGGCGATGGCGCCGTGGGCACGCTGCTGCTCGATCGCGGCGTGCCGCTGGAGCGTTGCTTTCGAGGAGTTGGCGCTGAGCGAACCGGAAGTGCTGGGCGCGATCCACGCGGATTATATCGCGGCGGGCGCGCGCGTGATCGAGACGAATACTTTCGGCGCGAACGCGGTGCGGCTGGAGCGTTTCGGTTTTGAAGATGCGCGTGGGCGAGATCAACCGCGCGGCGGCGGCCGTGGCGCGGAAGGCGGCGTCGGGAAAGGACGTGGCGGTGGCGGGCAGCATCGGCCCGCTCGGGATCAGCGCGGACGAAGCGGCGGCGCGCGGGATTGATCGGGCGTCGTGTTTTCGCGAGCAAATCACCGGGCTGCTCGACGGTGGGGCGGATCTGATCTTCTTCGAGACGTTCATGGATTACGATGAGATGGCGCTGGCCTTTGCGGAGGTGAAGGCGGCGAGCGATGCGCTGGCGATCTGTTCGTTTGCCTGCGCGGCGGAAGGGCGGCTCTCGACCGGGATGCCTCTGGTGGAGGCGTTTGAAAAACTGCGCGCCGCGGGAGCGAAGATCGTGGGCGTGAATTGCATGAACGGTCCGCACGGGATGGTGCAATTACTGGAGCGCGTGCCGGCGGATTACCTGCTCGCCGCTTATGCGAATGCGGGTTACCCGAAGTTTCACGAGGGGCGTTTTATTTATCACACGGCGCCGGAATATTTCGCGCAGTCAGCGCGGGAGATGGTGGCGCAAGGCGCGCGTTTGATCGGCGGCTGTTGCGGGACCGAATCCGACGCACGTGCGCGCGATCGCGACGCGATCGCGGATCTCCAGCCGGTGACGAGCAAGACGGTGCGCGTGCGGGTGGAGCCGTTGCCGGAACGGCAGACGCACCCATGAATCGGCGGCGGAGGCGAGCCTGGTGGAGCGCGTGACGCGGGGCGAGCGCGTGATTATTTGCGAACTGGATCCGCCGAAGACGCTGGCGCTGGAGAAGTTTTTCACCGGCGCGCAGGCGCTGGTGAAGGCGGGCGTGGACGCGATCACGCTGGCGGATAATTCGCTCGCGATTCTGCGCGTGAGCAATCTCGCGATGGGCGCAATGTTAAAGGAGCGGTTTGGGATTACGCCGTTGCTGCATTTGAGCTGCCGCGATCGCAACGTGCTCGGCTTGCAGAGCGACTTGTTAGGCATGGCGGCGCTCGGGATGCGGCACGTGCTGCCCTTGACGGGCGATCCGGCGCGGGTGGGCGATCACCCCGGGGCGGCCTCGGTTTACGATGTGAACTCGGTCGAGTTGATCGCGATCATCAAACGCCTGAACGAGGGCTTCACCCAGGCGGGGAAGTCGATCAAGACGACGACGGATTTCGTGATCGGTTGCACCTTCAATCCGAACGCGCGCAACCTGGAGGCGCAGGTGCAACGACTGGAGCGCAAGGTGGCGGCGGGCGCGCAGTATGCGATGACGCAGCCGGTCTTTGACGTGCGCCTGATCGAGGAGACGAAGCGGCGGACGGCGCATCTGAACATCCCGATGTTCATGGGAGTGTGGCCGCTCTTGAGCGGACGGCAGGCGGAGTTCCTGCACAACGAAGTGCCGGGCATCGTGGTGCCGGATGCGGTGCGCGCGGCGATGGCGGGCGCGGAAGGCGCCGACGGACGCGCGCGCGGAGTGAAGCTGGCGAAGGAGATCGCGGCCGCGGCGCTGGAACATTACGCGGGGTTGTACCTGATCACGCCGTTCCTGAACTACGAGACGACGGTCGAGCTGGCGGCATTTGCGCGCGAGCGGTGACGTGGCGATTGTCCCGCGATGGTTGCCGTCCGTCGCGCGCTCCTCGTCCAGGTCTCCGGTCTGGTCGTCGTTAGCGTCCTCCTCTTCACCCTCTCGCGGTTTTTCCCGTTGGCCGACATGCTGGCCGCGGTGCAGGCGCGTGTGATGCATTGGGGCGCGTGGAGCGCGATTTGTTATCCGCTGCTCTACGCGCTCTGCAATGTGTTGCTCCTGCCGGGCGGATTCCTGAGCATCGGCGGCGGCTTCTTTTTTGGGCTGTGGTGGGGATTTCTGATCGTGCTCGTGGGTAACGTGGGCGGCGCGGCGATTTCGTTCTACATCAGCCGCTGGATTGGGAATCGTTGGCTGCGGCCGCGCTTGATGCGGAACGCCACGCTCGAAGCGCTGGAGCCGGCGGTGCGCCGGGAAGGCTGGAAGATTATTCTGCTCAGCCAACTGCATCCGCTGTTTCCGACGAGCCTGCTCAATTATCTTTATGGGCTGACGCAGATTCGGTTTCGCACTTGCATGCTGTGGGTTGCGATCGGTCAGGCCCCGGGGCTTTTTCTCTACGCGTATCTCGGGACGCTGGGCCAACTGGGATTGCGTTTGGTGCGCGGCGAGACACACCCGAGAGGCGTGGAGTATTTGATCTGGGGCGGCGGATTGGTGACATCGGCCGTGGTGCTCTTGTTGCTCGGTCGGATCGCGCTTCGGTTATTGAAAGAGGCGGAGGAGGGTGCGAAAGCAAAAGAGTCGACTGCTTTTGCGCCCGCTCCTGCTCCCGATCTGGCGGCGAGTGTCGTAAAGCGTTAAATGTACTGTCCAAGATGATTATTACACTCATGGAAGAGGCGCGTTGCGTGAGGGCGCTCGCCTACTCGCCGTATTCCAAATTTCAAGTTGGAGCCGCGCTCCTGACCGAGAAAAGATCTTACGTCGGTTGCAATGTCGAGAACCGGTCCTTCGGACTCACCATGTGCGCGGAGAGGGTGGCGGTGGGCGCGGCGGTGGCGGACGGGGTGAAGGATTTTCGTTTGCTTGCCTTGATTTCTGATTCCGAGGAGCCCGTCGTGCCGTGCGGCGCGTGTCGTCAGGTGCTCGCTGAGTTTAGCCCTTCGCTCAGGATCGTGAGCGCGACGCTGGCGGGAGCCACTGAGGAATTTCGCCTGGACCAGCTTCTGCCGCTCCCCATTCAGGGCATTCTGAAGTAAGTTCCACGTAGAACAATGGGTGCTCGGATAAACAAATATGACGTAGTTGTGG
This sequence comes from uncultured Verrucomicrobiae bacterium, assembly GCA_963769625.1. Classification (GTDB taxonomy): domain Bacteria; phylum Verrucomicrobiota; class Verrucomicrobiia; order Chthoniobacterales; family UBA10450; genus JACCTI01. The sequence continues at coordinate 259,999 of CAVYMO010000004.1, forward strand.
TGGGCAGCGGCCATGCCGGCATCGAGGCCGCGCTGGCGTCCGCTCGCGTCGGCTGCTCTACGCTCCTCCTCACGCAGAACCTGGATACCGTGGGCCAAATGTCGTGCAACCCTGCCATCGGGGGTCTCGCGAAAGGTCACATCGTGCGCGAAATCGACGCCCTCGGTGGTTTTATGGGCCGGAATGCAGACGCGACCGGAATCCAATTCCGCATGCTGAATCGCGCAAAAGGTGCCAGCGTCCGCGCGCCGCGAGCGCAATGCGATAAGAAGGCCTACCAATTTCGCGCCAAGGCCTATCTAGAGTCGGTGCCGGGCCTCGACCTGAAGCAGGCGAGTGTCCAACACGTTTTAACGGACGACGGCCGCGTCGTCGGCGTGCGCACGGATATCGGGATCGAGTTCGAAGCGGACGCGGTGGTAATGACATCGGGCACGTTTCTCCGCGGACTCCTGCACGTGGGAGAGAACACAAAAGCCGGGGGCCGCATGGGGGATGCCGAATCCAATTTGAGCAGCAGTCTCGCCGCGCTCGGATTCGAGGTCGGAAGATTCAAGACGGGCACTCCCTGCCGGATCAATCGACGCTCGATCGACTTCACGAAGTGCGAGATGCAATTAGGCGACGAGCCTCCCCCGCACTTTAGCTACCTTCCGCTGGAGACCGCGGAGGAGACTGACATTTTCAGTCTGAACAGCGGCTTCGTTCCACGTGGAACAAGTGCCCTGCTGGATCACCCACACGACGTCGGAAACACATGAAATCATCCGACAGAACCTTCACCGTTCGGCCCTTTATGCAGGTCAAATCAAGGGCACGGGACCCCGCTATTGCCCCTCGGTCGAAGATAAGGTCGTCAAGTTCGCCGCAAAGGAATCTCACCAACTCTTTCTCGAGCCAGAAGGACTCCATACCAACGAATTCTACGTCAACGGTATCTCGACCAGCCTACCCTACGACGTACAGGTGGCGTTTGTCCGGACCGTTCCCGGGCTCGAAAATGTCGAAATCATCCGTCCCGGCTATGCGGTCGAATACGATTATTTTCCGCCCACCCAGCTCCTGCATACCCTCGAGACCAAGCGGGTCGGGGGTCTTTATTTTGCCGGTCAGGTCAACGGGACATCGGGGTATGAAGAGGCCGCCGCCCAAGGGTTGGTTGCGGGTGCCAACGCCGCTCTAAAAGTACGCGATCAACCATCGCTCATCCTGGGCCGGTCGGACTCCTACATGGGCGTGCTCATTGATGACCTCGTGACCAAAGGCACCGACGAACCCTATCGCATGTTCACCAGTCGATCCGAGGATCGGCTGTCTCTACGCCAGGATACGGCGGACCAACGCCTGACACCGATCGGGCGCGAGGCCGGTTTGGTCAGCGAGCGTCGATGGCATCACCTTCAGGAAAAACTGGATGTCGTCGAGCGCGTTCGAGCCGCAGCCACCGAAACACGGATCCTGGGCGAGCCCCTCGCGATATGGATGAAACGCCCGCAATTTGGCTTCGAGCAGATCCCGCCGGAACTGCGAAGCCTGGCGGACCGCTCGATCTGGGAATTGGTCGAAACCGATCTCAAGTACGACGGCTACGTTCGGCGGCAAGCGAGTCAGAACCGGATCCTATCGAACCGTAGCGGCCAGCCTATTCCCGACAGCATCGACCTAAGCTCGGTCCCAGGCATCAAGCCCGAGACCCGGCAAAAGCTGGCCCGCGTACCGACCGACGACGCTGGGCGAAGCCCAACGCGTGAGTGGGGTGACTCCGGCGGACATTGCCATTCTGTCTATTTGGCTCTCCAAGAATAGCTTACCTATTGATAATGTACCTACTGTCGCTCTAACAGCCGACACCAAATGAGCAGCGGCCTGACCCACTCTTTTCCTGCTGGTCGTGATCACCGCCTACCTGCTCGGGTCAATTCCATTCGGCTACCTCGCCGGCCGCCTCGCCGGCATCGATGTGCGCCAGCACGGCAGTGGCAACATCGGCGCCACCAACGTTCTTCGCGTCCTTGGCAAGCCGTGGGGGTTCGCCGTCTTTTTCGCCGATGCCTGCAAAGGATTTTTCGCGGTGCGACTGGCGTTTCTGATGGTAGCTGCGCGTCCGGAAATGGAAGCCTACGCGGATTTCTTCGCGATCCTCGCCGCGGCGGCTTGTGTCGCCGGACACTCGTTCCCGGTGTGGTTGAAGTTTCGGGGCGGCAAAGGCGTCGCCACCTCGGCCGGAGCGCTGTCCGGCGTCGTACCCGTTGCAGCGCTCTCGATTTTTCTCGTGTGGCTGGCGGTCTTTTTTCTCACGCGTTACGTTTCCGTCGCCTCGATCCTGGCTGCGCTCGCACTTCCGTTGGTCGTCGCCCTAACGAAAGGTTCCCACGGCTACGCGGTCTTTTATTTTTCGCTCGCCATGACCGGACTGGTCGTCTGGCGGCATCGGTCTAACATCGCCCGTTTGCGCGACGGAACGGAGCAACGCTTTTCCCGCCATTGAAATTTAAACGAACCACCATCCTTGGAGCCGGCAGCTGGGGCACCGCTCTCGCTGTGCTCTGGGCGAAGAACGGAAACCAGGTCTCCCTTTGGGGCCACGACCCGGAACGGGCCGAACGCCTGCGCGTCAGGCGCGAAAACACCGCGTACCTGCCCGGAGTCAAGTTGCCCGACTCCGTCTACGTCACAAGCGACCTGGCGCATTGCGCTGAAGCCGACCTCATTGTCGTGGTCACTCCCTCCACCGCCGTGCGCGACATTGCGCAGCAACTTCAGCCCTTCCTCGCCAAGCACGCCGTCTTGCTGAGCTGCACCAAGGGCATCGAGCACGGCAGCGGAAAACGGATCACCGAAATCCTGCAAGACAGCCTTCCGAACCATGCTGTCGCCGTCCTCTCCGGACCGAACCTTGCCGTGGAGATCTCGCGCGAACTTCCTTCCGCCACCGTCCTTGGTTGCGAACAACCCGAAGTCGCCCAAGCGCTCCAACAGTATCTCGGGAGCGCGCGCTTCCGTATTTATTCGAGTGATGAAACCGCGGGGATCGAGCTCGGCGGCGCGTTGAAAAATGTCTTCGCCATCACTGCCGGCATCAGCGACGGCCTCGGGTTTGGCGACAACTCCAAGGCCGCGCTCGTCACGCGCTCGCTCCCCGAGATGGTCCGGCTCGGCACTGCCATGGGCGGAAAGCCCGACACCTTCTACGGCCTGAGTGGCGCGGGCGATCTCATCGCGACCTGTTTCAGCCAGCACAGCCGGAACCGCCGGGTCGGCGAAGAGCTTGGACGCGGTCGCACGCTCGATGAAGTCACTTCCGCGATGCAAATGGTGGCGGAAGGAATCCCGACGACGAAGAGCGCCTACGAGTGCGCCCGGCGGCTTCAAGTCGACACTCCCATTATCGACCAGGCCTACGCGCTTCTCTACCAGGGCAAGAATCCGTTGCAGGGTTTGCAGGATTTGTTAGGCCGCGATCTGAAATCGGAACGGCGGTAACGCCGGCGCTATCCGCAAAGCTGCGCGATCACTTCCGGGTAAAGTTCCCGCTCCGCAATCTGGATCCGCGCGTGCAGGGTTTCAGGAGTGTCGTTAGGCAAGATCGGCACCTCGCGTTGCGCAATGATCTCGCCGCTGTCCACCCCTGCGTCGACGTAATGGACCGTGCAACCGGTCACCGTTTCTCCCGCCTGCAAGGCCTGCCTCCATGCTTCCAATCCTGGAAACTTCGGCAGGAGCGAAGGGTGAATGTTGATGATCCGATGCGGGAACGCTTCCAACGTCGGTGTCTTCAAGACGCGCATGAAACCGGCCAGCACCACCAGTTCCACTTTCGCGTCCCGCAACATTTGCACGATCGCGGTTTCCGCCTCCGGTTCGAGCTTGGTGCGGAATTTTCCGGGCGGGAGATACGCGTTCGGCACGCCGAATTCGTTCGCGATCTCCAAAATGCCCGCGTCAAAAACATCGGCGATCACCACTCGCGCCTCCGCGTCCAGCGCGCCGTCACGAATCCGCTCCAGGATCGCGCGAGCAGTTGCTTCCTTTTCCCGACCCGAGGATGCCGATTCCGAGCGCAGCCATTCTCAATTCATGCGCTCGATCAGCGCGCTCGTCGAGTAGCCGGCCTCAAACGGAATGATTCGAATCTCGGCGTTGATCTTTTGCAAAACCGCCCGCTCCTCCGCGTCCAGCGTCTCCGGTTTGTAGTCGCCGCCCTTCACGTAGATCGCCGGCTGCACCTGCGCGAGAAAATCGGTCGCGCGGACTTCGGGGAACACCGCCACATAATCCACACAACCAAGCGCCGCGAGCACCTCCGCGCGATCCTGTTCCCCATTCAGCGGTCGGCCTTCACCTTTTAACGTCCGCACGGAAGCGTCGCCATTCACGCCCACCGCGAGCGCATCGCCCAGCGCGCGGGCCGCCTGTAGATAGCGCACATGTCCCACGTGCAGCAGATCGAAACAACCATTCGTCACCACCAGGCGTCCACCCGTACGCCGGAGTTGAGCGGAAATTTCCCCCAGCTCATTCGTGCTCACGATTTTCGATTTCATGCCACGGGCCCGGTGAGGAATTGCAAGGCGCGCGGCATCACTTCGAATGTGGCCGGCTCGTTCCCGATCAGCTCCCCGTCGAGATTAAACCACATTCCGGGCTCCGATTTCACCGACACTTTCGCGGCGCGACGAAAAACCACGCCCTCACTTTGCAGATGCTTGCCCACGGCCATTTGCGCCGCAACCAAAGCGAGGTCGCCAGCCGGATTCTGCGGCACCAGGATGACGTCGAGCAAGCCGTCATCGATCTCCGCTTCCGGCGCGATCAAAGTCCCGCCCGCGACGAAGCGGCCATTCGCGATCACCGCATTATAGAGATCGAGCGCGAGCGTGGCCGTATCATCCAGCGTGATCTCCGTGCAATACGCGCGCAATTCCGGCAACGCCTGCGCCGCCGAGCGCAGGTACGCCAGCGGCCCCCAGCTCTGTTTGATCTCCGGGGTTAATTTCTCGTTCACCGTGCCGCTAAAACCGCCCGCCGAGACATTCACAAAATAACGCACCGCGTCCGATGTGACCCGCACCAGGTCGGTCGGCCGCACTTCGCCTTTCTTTAACACCTCCACGCATTCCTCCACTGACGCCGGCAAATTCAACATCCGGGCAAAATCGTTCCCTGTCCCCAGCGGGATGAGCCCCACCTTGACGCGGTCGATCCCCGCCACGATGCCGTTCAGCACTTCATTCAGCGTCCCATCGCCGCCGGCCGCGATCACGACCTCGCGTCCGCTTTCCACCGCTTCGGCCGCGAAATGGGTCCCGTCGCCCGCTTCTTCTGTGAACCGAATCTCCGCATCCGGATAACCCTGCAACTGCGCGCGGATCTTCTCGCGATCATCCACGCTGCCCGCGCCTGGATTGCAGATGATGGTGGCCTTATGACTCATGCTGCGCCGCAGCGCCGGTGAACCTCGCAGGCGGCTCCGCTCTCGGCAATCGGAATGCGCCGCCCGCCCACTTTTGCTCTGGCGATCAGCCTCGAAATCGTTAGGTTCCCGCGCCCATGGCCTCCCCTTCCTCATCCAATTTTCCCGCCGGCGATTTTGCCGTGGCGGAAGAGAACGAAAACGCTTTTCAGGTTTCCGCCGCGCCCGTCGTGCCGGAGCGCAATGGCACCCGCCGGGAGAACGGAACCGATGACCTCGGTCTGCCCCGCTCCTATGGAATGGAGACGCTCTGGCTCCTGCCTCGCGATCCGCACAGCCTCTTCGCCTTTTGGGATATCGATTGGAAAGCCGCTTTCGGCGAGGAAAACCCCCGGCCACGCCAGGTGCATCTGCGCCTCCTGACCGAGGACGGATCCGAGCACACGAAGGTGGCCGTGGAACCAATGGCCGGCCAATGCAGCGTGCGCGTGGAAAAAGCCGACGCCACTTATCGCGGCGAAATCGGCTTCGTCGATCCCGCTGGAGTCTGGCGTGTTGTCGGTCGCTCCGCACCAGTCTGCGTCCCGCCAGAGTTTGAACGCGCACTCGCTCCAGGCGATTTCGCCACTGTCCCTTTGCATCTCAGTTTCCAGCACATGCTCGACACCACGGAGGAAACCGAGGGAAAGAACCGCTCGTTAACCGGGGTCCTTTCCCAGCTCCGCCAGCGCGCCACCATGTCGGCAGGCGGCGCGCCGCTCACCGCGCAGCAACGCGACCTCGTCTTTGCCATCGAAGAGGCCGCCGCGCGCCAGCCCGCGCCGCAGCCGCGCTCGACTGCCACGCCCGATCTTTGGGCGCATCATCGACTCGAACGCATCTTCGGTTTCGGTAATTCCAGCCTGGGCCAGGGCTTCGGCGGCAGTAGTCGCTAACGCGATTTGTTCCGACTGCGGGCTCACCGTAGCCGCCGGATTGGTAATTCGAGCGGCGCGTAAAGACGTCCGCGGCGTTTTCCAGCGCCGTCATGAGACTGCCGCTCGTGCGGTCGGATTAAATCTATTGCCATCGCCCCGATTCTCCCGTTAAACAGGCGGCGCATGAACGGCGAAAAGAAAAAGATGGTCTGGGGCTCGCGGGTCGGCGTCATCCTTGCAGTCGCGGGTTCCGCGGTAGGGCTGGGAAATTTCCTCCGATTCCCCGGTCAGGCCGCGGCGCACGGCGGCGGCGCGTTCATGATTCCCTATATCTGCGCGCTGCTCCTGCTCGCGTTGCCCATTGGCTGGGCGGAATGGGCGATGGCGCGACACGGCGGCCGCCGCGGTTTCCATAGCGGACCGGCCATCCTCGGTTACGTCGGCGGCGGACGAGTCGCGCGTTATTTCGGAATCCTCGCCGTGCTCATCCCGATGGTTGTGTATATGTACTACGTCTATATCGAGGCGTGGTGCTTGCGTTACGCGTGGGAATATTTTAGCGGCGGCGTGCAACTCGCCGGCTCCATCACGGACCAGACCACCGCCGCCAAGGTGTTTTTCGGCAGCGCCACTGGCACGGATACCGACGGCGTCTTGAATATGAGCGCGGTCTTTTGGCTCATCGTGGTCGCGATCAACATCATTCTTGTCTACCGCGGTTTGAAGGGCGGAATCGAAAAATTTTGCCAGTTCGCGCTGCCGGCCATGGCCGCCCTGGCGGTCGTTGTTTTGATCCGCGTGCTCACGCTCGGGACTCCCAATCCTGCCTTTCCGGACCAGAATGTTCTGAACGGCCTCGGTTATCTCTGGAATCCGGATTACTCAAAGCTGCGCGATTTCGAGACGTGGCTCGCGGCTGCGGGGCAGGTCTTCTTCAGTTTGTCGGTCGGGTTCGGCGTCATCCTGAACTACGCTTCCTACTTGAAGCGGCAGGATGACATCGCGCTTTCCGGTTTCACCGCCAGCTCCACGAACGAACTTTTCGAAGTCGGTTTCGGTGGCTTGATCACGATCACGGCGGCGTTCGTCTTCCTTGGCGCCAGCGGTGTGGGTGGCGGCTTCGGTCTCGGGTTTCAAACCTTGCCCGTCGTCTTCGCGCAGATGGGTGGAGCGGGGCGCTGGATCGGGTTTGCCTGGTTCTTCCTCCTGTTCCTCGCAGCCATCACCAGCTCGATCTCCATGCTGCAGCCGGTGAAGACATTCTTCGAGGAAGCGCTCGCGATCAGTTCCGGCAAAGCGATCGCACTCGTCTCGATCATCTGCGGCCTCGGCTCTTTCTGGGTCATGTGGTTCAGCAAAAACATGGTCGCGCTCGATACGATGGATTTCTGGGTCGGCACCTTCTGCATTTTCCTTCTCGCCACCGTGCAGATCATTTGTTTCGGCTGGGTCTGGGGCGTGAAAGCCGGAGCCGCCGAACTGGACCAGGGCGCTCTCATGCGCATCCCGCGCTTCTTTTTCTTCGTCATGAAGTACGTCGCGCCGATCTACCTTCTCGTCGTTCTGGTTGGTTTTATTTACTTCGACCTGCGCCGGAAACTGGGAACGATGGAACCCGTGGCGATGTGGACTCTGGTAATTATCGGCGCGGTGATTGCGTTGCTCGCCGCCATGGTTGCGATCGGCGAACGCCGGTGGCGCGACGCCGAGTTGGCGCTCGACCAGAACAAGTCATGAAAGGAATTAATTAACTGATGACAACCGGTGGATGGATTTTCATGCTCGTCTCGCTCGTGCTCGTGTGGGGCACGACGATCTGGGCTTACACCCGACTCCTCAGCGCGCCTCCGCAACAGGCGAAACCCGACGACGAGCAGTAGGCCGAAACGCGCGCACATTGCTCCGATGGTGTGTGCGCATGCCTCGGCGGCGTTGCCTCGAATGAAACATTCCCGGTCGCACGCCAGCATGCTATCATCGCGCGTGTTCAAACGGAATTGCCTCGCACCGCGTTCCATTTTTTGGCCCGCGCTGCTCCTTCTCACGCTCGCCCTGCCAGCCCTGGGCGCGACGCCGCGGCGCGCGCAGCCGGTCCGCCGTGCTCAGCCGGTTGCGCCGCGCCACGAAGCCCGCGGCCTCCAGTTTGAAGCTCTCCCGCTCGAACGTTCGCGCCAGAATCATCTCCTCCTTCGCGCCACGATCAACGGCAAGCCCGCCCTTCTCGGCGTCGACAGCGGCGCCCCCGTCAGCGCGATCGCGATCCACCGGCTCCGGCACTTCGGCATGACCCCTGCGCGACCGAACTCCGACATTCCCACACGCCTCCGCATCAACGGCGCCTACAGTACCGTCACCATCGCCCGCAGCCTTCGCCTGGGCGCCTTAAACCTGATCGATGAGCCCATGGTCGCGGTGGACCTCGGCAGTTCCACCAAAGCCGCCAAAATGATGGACGAGCAGGCCATCGACGGCATCCTTGGCGCCGACATTTTGTTCCCCACCCAGGCCGTTCTGGATTGCCGCGCGCAAATGCTGATTCTGAAACTTGACCCGAAGGTGCGCGGCAGCGCCCCTGGTCTCGATTTCACCGGCTTCAAGCGCGTTCCCATTCACGTCAGCTCCGGTTTCAACCTTTACGTCGACGGTCGCTTCAACGGCAAGCGGGCCAAGCTCATGGTCGATACCGGCGCCTTCGCCACCCTCTTGCACCAACCTTTCGTTAGGCGAATGAAAATTCCGCTGCGCGACAGTCCGTTCAGTTCCGCGGGCGTGAACCTCAAGCAGCGCGGTGTGCAATTCGCCACCATCTCGCGGTTTTCCGTCGGCGGCGTGCATCTGCGCGACAAGAAAGTGGGCGTGATCGACCTCGAAGGCCTCGTCCGCACGAATCTGCTCGATTCCTCCCCGCCTGTTGCCGGTCTTCTCGGCTCCGAGATTCTGCAGCGCCATAACGCCATCATCGATTTCGGCACCAAGACGCTTTACCTGAAACATTGAGGCGCGCGGTTTCGGAACGGGGGTTTTCCTTGCGGTGGAATCGGTTCAGGATCGGTTCTCCGCAAATTCCGTCTGTGCGAGGAACGAAACGAGGATCTCGAGAATGATCCCCATCACCCAGGCTTTTGTTCTTGGCGCGGGAATGGGGCTGCGTCTGCGACCGCTGACGGAACAGCGGCCGAAGCCGCTCGTCCCGATTTTTCACAAGCCGCTCATCACTTTCGCGCTCGATCATCTGCGCAGCGTGGGCGTCGAGTCGTTTGTCATCAATACGCACCGGTTGGCGGAACAATTTGATGACGCGTTCGCGGCCGGCCACTACGCGGGCGCGCCGGTGCAGCTGGTGCATGAACCGGTGCTGCTCGAGACCGGTGGCGGGATCAAAAATGTGGAAGCGGTGCTGCGCCCGGAGCCGTTCCTCGTTTATAGCGGCGACATTCTGACGGACATCGATCTCGCGCCTTTGCTCGAAGCGCACTTTGCCGATGGCAACGATGTGACGCTCGCCTTGCGTGAGACAGGTCTCGCCAACGGCGTGGCGTGGAAGGACGGTCGCGTGATCGATATTGGGAAGCGCCATGGTCACGCTGGGACGCATGATTTTGCGAATGTTTCGATTTGGAACCCGACCATCTTCGCGCGCATTCCGGCGGCCCAGAAAATTTCTTTCGTCCCGATCCTTGGCGACTGGATCGGGCAGGGTGGAAAAATTGGTGGCGTGGTCTTGAACGAGCGCAAGTGGTTCAACATCGGCTCGCGCGCTGGTTATCTCGACGTCCATCGCCTCATCGCGGCGGAAAGCTGGCGGCCCGCTTACCTCAGCGTTAATGATTGGCCGACGCCCGTGGCGGCGGATGCGCAGATCGATCCGAGCGCCCGGCTTTCCGGTTGCTGCGCGATCGGTTCCGGCGCGCAGATCGGGGCCCACGCAGTGTTGCACGATACCATTGTCTGGGACCATGCGCAGATCGCGCCGGGCTCTGAACTGCGAAATTGTATTGTCCGCGCAGGACAAACCGCCGTAGGGACATTACGTGACGCTGATGTCTAGTTCCGCCCAACTTACTGAGCAACTGCTCACGCAAACGCGCCGGCATTTCCCGCCCTTCAACGAAGCGGAGGTCGAAATCGCGTTGATCGAAAAAGGCGGGTCTGGTCGGCGTTTCTATCGCGTGCGAACGGGGCCCGCACAGTCACTCATCCTGGTGAAGTACAATCTCGACCGCGATGAGAACCGCCACTACGTCCAGATCGCCCAGTTCCTGGCCGAGCATCACGTACGTGCGCCGCGGGTTTACTTCCATGATTCGGCGGAGGGTTTGATCTGGATGGAGGACCTCGGCCAGACCGATCTCTGGCATTATCGGGAGGAGCCGTGGCCGGTGCGCCGCGCACTTTACGAATCCGCGCTCGAGGAGGTGACACGACTGCACTGTCTGCCCATCGCCACCGCGGATGAAATCCGAAAGGATTTTCCCCAGGAGTTCGACGCGCCGCTCTATGAGTGGGAGCAATATTATTTCTTCGAGCATTGCCTGGGGCGCTGTTTCGCTATGGAGGAAAGTGTGCGCGCACGTCTGGCCGCCTTGCCCGCCCTGGCCCAAAGCGCCGAGCGGCTGGCAGCCTTGCCGCGCGTGCTCGTCCATCGAGATTTTCAATCGCAGAACATCATCATTCGCGACGAGGAAGCGTATCTCATCGATTTCCAGGGGATGCGGCCGGGCCTTTCGAAATACGACATCGCCTCGCTGATCTACGATCCCTACGTCGAGCTGACGGAAGCGGAGCGCGACGAACTGTTTGAGATCTACCGCGCGATGCGCAATCGCGTGGGCGCCCCCTTGCGCAGCGATGGCGAGGAACTGATGCGCCTGTGCGCGATGCAACGGCTCATGCAGGCGCTGGGTGCATATGGCTACCTCGGCCTGGTGCAGGGCAACAAGCAATTCCTCGCGCACATTCCAGCGGCGCTGGCGTCACTGCGCGGGATCGTGGCGAAGATGGCCGGGCTGGAGCCCTTGCGTGACGCTTTGGAGGCTTTGCCCTCGTCGCCGGCGAACGTGGGTGCCCCCTAGGCCCACGGCTGGCCTCGCACCCCCCGCCCCTTCAGGGCAAAGCCCGTTTGACATCTCCCGGCGCACAAGTCCGGTTAGACGCGGCCGATTCACGGCCGTCGACCGAACTTTCACTTATGCAGTGCATGCGTTCTTTGCTTCTCTTCGCGGCAGCGAGCCTCCTCCTCGGAGATGCGCTCGCCCAAACCCCGGAAACCACCACGCCATCCCCACCGGATGCCGCTTCCATCCTTCGTGAGATGGAACAAACCTACGCGCTCGCAAAAACATACGCCGGCGAAAGCACGGCGACGTATCGCCATCCTGATGGCAAAGAACAGCTGACGGTTTCCTTCCGCATCTGGTTCGCACGTCCCACCGATTTCCGAATCGATGCCGATTCGAAGCGAGTGGGCGCGGAGCGCGGCCGCCGCGAAGTGCTCTGGTCAAACGGATCCGCCACCCGCACTTGGGCAACCGGCAAACCCGTCGCCACTCTCTCCAAGGTGCAGATCGCAGGCTCCGGCATGTTTGGCACGTATGCCTACCACGTGCCGACTTTGCTCGATGCCAGCTACGGTGGACGGCGTCGGTTGCACGAACTCACTGAGCCTGAACTCGTGGGCGAGGAGGAGTTCGAAGGCATCGCCTGTCACCGCGTGAAGGGAAAATGGGAAGGCGATACCTACGAGGTCTGGCTCGGGAAGGATGACCATCTGGTCCGCAAGATTCTCGCCACCTATTCGGATCACGTCCTGGAAGAGATCCATCACGAGATCGAGCTCGATCAGCCAATTCCGAAAGACACTTTTCGTTTTGCGCCCGAGGAAGAAGTGGCCCCGAAAAAGCCCTGACGATTTCCGCCCATGACCGCGACCACCGCTGACAAACATCCGAAGGGACTTTACGTCCTCTTCGCCACGGAAATGTGGGAGCGCTTCAGCTTCTACTCCATGCTCGCGATGTTCACGCTCTACTTGCGTGACGACACCGGCCAGGGCTTCGGTTGGTCGTCCGATGCGGCCACTGGGCTTTACGCGAACTATCTCATGTTCGTCTACCTGAGCCCGCTCATCGGCGGCTGGCTCGCGGACCGGAAGCTTGGTTATCGCCGCGCGGTCATGATCGGCGGTCTGTTTTTCATGGCGGGACATCTCCTGCTCTCGTTCCGCTCCATCCCGATCGTTTATCTCGCGCTCACGTGCCTCGTCATCGGCAACGGCTTGTTCAAGCCGAACGTCTCCACTCTGGTCGGGAATCTTTACCCCGATGGCAGCCACCTGAAGGACCGCGCCTACAACATCTTCTACATGGGCATCAACGTCGGTGCCTTCCTCGCCCCGGTGGTGGCGGAGTTCGTGCAATCGAAATTCGGTTTCCATCCCGCCTTTGCCGTGGCCGCGGGCGGTATGGCGATCTCCGTGTTCATCATGTGGAAATTCAAGCGCCACGTCGCGGTCGCGGAAGGCTCTTCGTTGGTCGACGCCCGCACCGCAGCCGACGCCGCCGCGGTCACGGTGGATGCGCCCCCGTCCGGCGTGAGTTCGCAGGGTGAATTGAACACCGGCCGACGGGAGCGCATGGAAGCGGTGCCGGAGTGGAAGCGCATCGGCGCGCTCATCGTCATCTATTGCATTGTTATTATCTTCTGGATGGTCTTCCACCAGAACGGTTCCACCATGACCTATTGGGCGAACGAAAACACCGATTGGCAGGTCACCGGCATCATCTCGAACGCGATCAATCCCGGCTGGGTCATCCTGCTCACGTTCCCGCTCGTCTGGTTCTGGGGCTGGCTGGATCGGAGAGGCCTCGAGCCTTCCACGCCCACGAAAATGGCTTTCGGCATGATGCTGACAGGGCTCGCGTTTCTCGTCCTCTACTTCGGAGCGAAATCCGGAGAAGCCACCGTGGTGGGTGACAATCCTTACGCCTTTCGGGTCTCACCCCTGTGGCTCATCGGCGCCTACGGCGTGCTCACGCTCGGTGAACTCATGTTGTCGCCAATGGGCTTGTCGCTCGTGTCGAAAGTTGCACCGGTGCGTTTCCGCGGCGTGATGATGGGCGGCTGGTTTTTGGCCACCGCGATTGGGAACAAGCTCACGCAGATCGGCGAGCTCTGGGATGATTGGTTGCACTCGACATTCTGGCTCATGCTCAGCGGCGCGGCCTTGTTCATGGCCATCGTGCTGCTCGTGTTGCTGAAGCCGTTGAAGAAAGCGATGCCCGGCGTGTAGGCGGCGTGCTCGACAGCTCTGCGCGCGCAAGATAACCTCGTCGCATGGCGAAGAAGGATCCTCGTATCGACGCGTATATCGCGAAAGCGACGCCTTTTGCGCGACCGATTTTGAAACATCTGCGCAAGATTGTTCACACCGGCTGCCCGCAGGTGGAGGAGACGATCAAGTGGAGCATGCCGCATTTCGATCACAAAGGGATGTTGTGCGGGATGGGCGCGTTCAAGGCGCACTGCGTCTTTGGTTTCTGGAAGCCCGCACTGATTTTCGAGGGTGACTCGAAGAAGCAGGAGGAGGCGATGGGGCAATTTGGCTGCATCAGAACGCTCGATGATCTGCCCTCCGATAAAGTCCTCGTCGGCTACGTGAAGAAAGCGGCTGCCTTGAACGAGGCCGGGATCAAGGAGCCGAAGGAGAAGAAGAACTCCGCGGTGCCGGCGATTCCTGATTACCTCGCCGCCTCCTTGCGCAACAACAAGAAGGCGCGCGCGACCTTTGAGAAAATGAGCCCGAGCAAACGCCGCGAATACGTGGAATGGCTGACGGAAGCGAAGCGAGACGAGACGCGAGAAAAGCGCCTCGCCACCACGCTGGAGTGGCTCGCCGAAGGCAAGTCGCGCAATTGGAAATACGAGCGCTGCTGACGCTGGCGCGACGTCCGCGTTTCTCAGCCGGGCTATTTGCCGAGCAGAATAAAGATGCCGGCCACCAGGGCCAGGATGCCCAGGAGCAGGGCGGGAATGAAGAATCCGACCATCATGTTGAGGCCGGTCAGGATCAGATAGATCGCCAGCAGGAGCATTCCGATATTTTTTGTGATCATAGGTTTGGAGGGGAATCGCACGCGGGTGGATCTCCGCGGGTGCGCCAATCCTCGCCACCACTAAAATCTTGTCCACCTAAAAGCGGTCCTCCCACCCCGGCGGGACGCTGTCGCCGCATCTCGGAATAAGAACCCAACAACTTCGAATAAGGACGAATAGAATTCGTCTGCTCCCATCAGGGCAATTTTTCCCGACTCGCATGCGGGTGTTATGCACAGGCTTTTCGAGGCCAAAACACCTACGGGGAACGATTGGATTGAGGAGTTATTGGCCGCGTTATGATGAAGAGATGGGTTCGGGTTAAAGAATATAATCATAGAGAGGTGTGAAGAACTCCCCGCGAAAAAGTCCATGAGCCAAACGCTTCAACCCGAACCAACGCTCGTCGCCGCCGCGCCCGCACCATGTGTCGCGACGGGGCGCGCCGCGGGCGATGACAGTCTCTTCGAGCGGCTGGCCTGGCTCTACGTGTTCTTTCGCGAACGGCTCTTCAGGGATGACACCACGCGCATCATCACCGCGCTCTGGCCGGACGGTGAGCCCAAACCGCAGAGCCGGGTGCTGGAGCTCGGCTGTGGCCCTGGATTCTATTCCTGCGAGCTGGCGGCACGCTTTCCGGCGATCTCGGTCTTGGGGATCGATCGCTCGGGACGGCAGCTGGAATGCGCGGAGAGAAAAGCCAGGGCGCGGAACCTTACGAACTGCGACTTCGAGACAGATAACGTCCTCGAGCTGTCGCATGCTGATGGATCGTTCGACGCCATTGTGGCCGCACGGCTCTTTACGGTCCTTCCGGATCAAACGCGCGCCGTCAGCGAGATGCACCGAGTGCTGAGTCCCGGCGGTCAGTGTTTCGTAGCGGAACCAAGGTATGCATTCTGGGCCTCCCTGCCGTTGCTGACGATGTGGGTGCTTGCCGGCCTCACGGGGATGAACAACGGCTGTCGCGAACCGCGCAAAGCAAAGGTCCTCTCCAGCCGCGAATTCAAAAAGCTCTTCGCTTCGCAACCCTGGCGGCGCGTGAAGACCTGGTACGATGGGCGTTACCGATACGCGCTCTGCGAAAAGGGTTGACCGGTTACGTGTTCAAACGCAAACAGCACGACGCATGAAAGTCGTGCATCACATCCTCGATCCGAAGGCGAAGAGGCGGGTCCCAGCCAGACTCTGTGCACTCGCGGTGATGACGAAAGCACCCCGCGCCGGACAGGTGAAGACGCGCCTCACGCCGCCGCTCACACCCGAGGAGGCCGCGGCGCTCAATCGGTGTCTTCTTCGTGATACGACGGCGTCGATTTCCGCAGCGGTCGAGAAAGGCGGAGCGCAGGGAGTGGGCGTTTATACGCCCGTCGGCGCAGAGGATGCGTTTGCAGACATTCTGCCGCAAAACTTCGATCTCGTTTTGCAGCGTGGTGATACGTTTGGTGAACGGTTGATCCACGCGGCGGAAGATTTGTTCGAACTCGGGTTTGCAGCGGTGTGCCTGATTGATTCCGACAGCCCGACCGTTCCGGCGCAGGCCTATGCGCAGGCGGTGGCGTGGCTGGCCGAGCCGGCCGATCGCATGGTGCTCGGGCCGTCGGATGATGGAGGCTATTATTTAATCGGGATCAACCACCTGCAGCGCCGCGTCTTCGAGGAGATTGATTGGAGCACGGAGCGGGTGTTCGAGCAGACGCGAACGCGAGCGCAGGAACTCGGGCTCGAAGTGAAGTTATTGCCGACGTGGTACGATGTGGACGATCGAGCGACGCTGCGTCGCCTGTGCGACGAGGTGCTGGCGGGAGACGCGACCGGCTGGCCCGCCCCAGAAACACGCCGCTTTCTCGAGAACCTGATCGACAATGAGGGCCGCGAACGCATATGGCCGCACGAATAAGCCTCGCGTCCAATCCGTCATCCCGAGCCGCGCAGACGGACGAGGGATCTCGCACGCGCAGGGAAGACATCTCGCGGCGGAAAGACAACCCACGCACAACAGTCATGGATGCTCGACGAAACGAGTGTGACCACAAAGCAACAGAGGGATCCCTCGTCCGTCTGCGCGGCTCGGGATGACAGGCTCGATTTTCTAATGCTATGACCTCGAATTCTCACGGAAAGCGCGCCCTCGTCACCGGCGGCGCCGGATTGATCGGCTCGCACCTGGCCGATCTGCTCGTGCGCGAAGGTTGGCGTGTCCGCATTTTCGACAACCTCGAGCCCAATACGCACAAGCTCGGGAAGCCTGCCTGGTTGAACGCGGACGCGGAGTTCGTCCAGGGGGACATGCGCAACCGCGCGGATATCACCGCCGCCTTGCAGGACATCGGCGTCGTCTTCCACGAAGCCGCTTACGGCGGCTACATGCCCGAGATTGCAAAGTATGTGCACGTCAACAGTTTCGGCACTGCGCAGATGTTGGAGGTGATCCGCGAAGACAGGCTGCCGATCCAAAAAATCGTCGTCGCCTCCTCCCAGGCCGTTTATAGCGAAGGCGCTGCCACCTGTCCGGAGCACGGTCTTGTTTTTCCCGAAGTGCGCCCGATCGAACAGCTGCGCACGGGCGATTGGAGCGTGCATTGTCCAAAGTGCGGCGCCGCCACCAGCTCAGCGCCCACGCCGGAAGAAGCGCCCGTCGGTGGCGAAACCGTTTATGGTCTGACGAAAGTTGACCAGGAAAAGCTCGTCCTTCTCTGGGGTAAACAAGCTGGCATTCCGACCGTCGCTCTGCGCTACTCGTGCACCTACGGTCCGCGCCAATCCATCTTCAATCCCTACACCGGCGTCATCGCGATCTTCTGCACGCGCCTGCTGAATGATCTGCCGCCGGTCGTTTACGAAGACGGCGAGCAAACCCGCGATTTCTCCTTCGTCGAGGACATCGCGCGGGCCAACCTCCTCGCCGCCACCACCGATCAGCTCGACGGCTTGCCGGTGAATGTCGGTAGCGGAAAAGGTGTCACGATTCGCGAAGTCGCGGAGCAAATCTCCGAGGCGCTCGGCATTCACATCCCGGTGGAAGCGAAGGGCGAATTCCGCCCCGGCGAGATGCGCCATCTCACGAGCGGCACCGAGCGCATTCGCGCGGCCGGCTACGAGCCGCAAGTCGATCTCGCCACCGGCATCGGGCGTTACCTGGATTGGATTCGCACCCAGGCGGACGTGAAGGATTACTTCAGCGAAGCGGCCGATATTCTCCGCGCGAAAGGCATCGTCCATCGCGTGGCGACGCGATGAACGTCTCCGTCATCATCCCGGCGTTGAATGAAGAGGAACCGATCGCCGACGTGGTGCGTGCGGTCCTCGCCACCGGGATTCCGCGCGAGGTGATCGTGGTCGATAACGGCAGCACTGATCGCACGGCGGAGCGAGCGCGGACGGCGGGCGCGCGGATAGTGGAAGCGCGGCGCGGTTACGGTCGCGCCTGCGCCACAGGAGCCGCCGCCGCGGCTCCAGAGTGCGACGTGCTGGTGTTTCTCGATGGGGACGGGAGCGATTGTGCGGAATTGATGGCGCGGCTCGTGCAGCCGATCCTGGAGGGCGATCAGGATTTCGTCATCGGCTCGCGCACCCGCGGTGAACGCGAACCCGGGAGCATGAACGCGCAGCAAATCTTCGCCGGTTATCTCGCCGGCTGGCTTATCCGTCCGCTCTATGGTGTGAGGTACACGGACATGGGTCCATTTCGCGCGATTCGTCGCGACGCTTTCGAGCAGCTCGGGATGCAGGAGATGACCTACGGCTGGAATCTCGAGATGCAGATGCGCGCGGCGCGGGCGGGCCTGCGCATCCTGGAGGTGCCAGTGAATCATCGATGCCGCACCGGCGGCGAATCGAAAGTCTCGGGCACGCTGCGCGGCACCTTCGTCGCGGGGACGCGGATCATCACGACTTTCCTGCGCGTTGCGCTGGGCGGCTAGGCTGACATTGCGCGCACCACGCAGTGGTGCGCCCGCCGATGGTGGCGCGACTGAGCGTGATGCCATGTCGCGGGCAAAAACCATCAGACTTCCAGCGGTGGTGAATCAGCCAGGAATCCGGCGGATCGGAATAATCATGACCGATGATGCGGAGCGATTCGCGAGCGACGAACTTCGTCTCGCGGAGCAACGCTTTGCGCTGCGCCGCCGTTAGATGGCCGCTTTTAGTCGCGGGCGCGATCCTGGCCCGCCACAAGATCTCATCCGCCATCCAGTTTCCGATGCCGGGAAATCCGGATTGCATGAGAAGGACGGCCTTAAGCGGGGCGCGAGCGTGGCGGCCGAGGAAATCAGCGACGTAGGTGGCGCTGAATTTTGCCGAGTTGATCTCGGGCGGCACGGCGGTCCACCAGAGAGGTGCGCTTTTGCCGTGATGGAATTTTACCCGACCGAACAGTCGCGGATCGCGGAAGACGAGCGCGCGTTTCGTTTGTTGCAGGACAAGATGATCGTGTTTCTCTGGTCGGAAATTAGCGGGCTCAACTCGCAAGGTGCCGCTCATGCCAAGATGGAGGCCGAGCCAACTTCCGCCGTTAAACTCGAAGAGCATCTGTTTGCCGCGCGCGGTGGAACGGAGGAGGCGACTACCGCTAAGGCGGCGTCGAATTTCTCGCGGATCGGAACCACGAAAGATGCGCTTCTGCGCGTGCAATTGGACGGCGACGATCCGTACGCTGAGCCCGGCGTCCCACTGTTTGCGATAAAATTCGACCTCGGCCAGCTCGGGCATGGGCGAAGTTAGAGGCTGATTTTTTCCGGGCAACGTGGACCGGCAAGTTCCGGGGAGCGCACACGTCCACGTGTGCTGGTCTCCGCATTCTGCGGAGACGAACTTTTTCCGCGTTCGCCCGTCGCGATGCGTGGTGACGTCGTTTCTTCCGGACGGTTCCGAAAGTTCGTGATCGCAGAATGCGATCACCAGCACACGTGGACGTGTGCGCTCCCCGGCATTCTTTTCGGCGCATTTCCGGGTTTCGAAGTCGCATGCTACTCTTCCCGCGCATGGAAAAAGTCATCATCGTCGGGAGCGGGTGTGCGGGATTAACCGCGGCCATCTATGCGGCGCGGGCGCAGTTGAGCCCGCTCGTGCTCGAAGGCAGTCATCCCGGCGGGCAACTGGCCACCACCACGCTGGTGGAGAATTTTCCCGGCTTTCCCGATGGGATCGATGGTCCGCAGTTGATCATGAACATGCACGCGCAGGCGGAAAAATTCGGCGCGCGTTTCGCTTATTCCGAGGTGAGCGAGTTCGATCCGCAGCCGGATCGGATTCGGGTGCGGGTGGATGACGAATGGATGGAGACGCAGGCGTTGATTATCGCGAGCGGCGCTTCAGCCCGTTATCTCGGGCTGGCGAATGAGGAGAAGCTGATCGGCCACGGACTGACCTCGTGCGCGACGTGCGATGGCGCGTTCTATCGCGATGTGCCGGTGTGCGTGGTGGGCGGCGGCGATTCGGCGGCGGAGGAAGCGCTTTTCCTCACGCGTTTCGCTTCGAAGGTTTATTTGATCCATCGGCGCGATGCAGATGCGGGCTTCGAAGATCATGGCCGATCGGGTCCTGGCTTGCGAACACATCGAGCCGATCTGGAACACGGTGATCACGCAATATTTGCCGAATGAAAAAGGGCGAGATGCAGGCGGTGAAATTGCGCGACGTGAAGACGCACGACGAGCGCGCTGCTGCCGGTGGCGTGTGTGTTTGTGGCGATCGGGCACGATCCGAACACGAAGGCGTTTAAGGGAAAACTGGAGACGGATCCGGACGGCTACTCTGATTGCGCGCCATCTGGCGGAGAGCAAACATCCGGGCGTTTTCATCGCGGGCGATGTGGCGGATCGGGTTTACAAGCAGGCCATCACCGCGGCGGGTTCCGGCTGCGCGGCGGCGATGGAGGCGGAGAAATATTTGAGTGAATTGGGGAAGTGAACGCTTGGGTTCGGGAGCAGTTGTAGCGACGGCGCTCTGTCGCCGTAATGACGCGTGTAATCGGAAGCGGCTTGGCGCGTCGGGCAAGCGCTCTCGTTCTTTGTCTTCACTGCGTGGGGCGCGTGGTACGGCGACAGAGCGCCGTCGCTACAATGGAAACGCAACCCGTCGCGCGTGAAGATTTGTGATGTCACGCAGTTTTACTCGCCGCGCAGCGGCGGGGTGAAGCGTTACCTGCACGAGAAGATTGCGTACATCAAGCGGCCGGAATCGGAGGACGAGCATGTGCTCATCGTTCCCGGCGAGCGGACGGAAATGGTGTCGGGGAAACGGGGTCGCACTTACACGATTCGCTCGCCGCTCGTGTCGCGCACGACGCGTTATCGAGTGTTGCTGAATCTCGGCGCACTCGATGAGATCATCGCGCGGGAACGGCCGGATATTATCGAATCGAGCGATCCCTACCAGATCGGTTGGCGGCTGGCGCGCATCAGTGCACACCAGCGCATCCCGGCGGTGGCGTTCTATCATTCGCACTTCGCGCAGGCGTATCTGCGCGGACCGGCGGAACGGCTCGGGAAACGCGCCGCCGCTCTGGCGATGCGCGCTGCGGATAGCTACACGCGCGCGTTGTATAACCGCTTCGAGACCACGTTCGTGCCTTCGGCGCGGCTGGCGGAAGTGTTGCGTGGCTGGGGCGTGCTGAACACGTGTCCGACCGCGCTGGGCGTGAACACGAACGTTTTTCACCTCGCCGATGATGCGGCGTCGACGCGGGCGCGGCTCGGGATTCCCGCGACGCGAACGCTGTTGTTGTTCGTCGGGCGTCTCGGTCCGGAGAAAAATATCGGGACGCTGTGCGCGGCGTTTGCGTTGCTGATCGCGCGGCGGCCGTTTGATTTTCATCTGCTCGTGATCGGCGATGGGCAGGAACGCGAGCGCGTGCGCACACTGGCGAAGCGGACCGGGCAGGTGACGTGGCTGCCGGAACTGGCGCCGGGGGACGATCTGGCGGCGTACTATCGCGCGGCGGATCTTTTTGTTCATCCCGGCGTGGAGGAGACGTTCGGCATCGTGGCGGTGGAAAGCCAGGCCTGCGGGACGCCGGTGGTGGGGATTCGTGGCAGCTATATGGACGATGTGATTCTGCACGGGCAGGAGGCGTGGGCGACGGAGAACAGTGCGCCCGCGCTGGCGGCGGCGATGGAACGCATGAGCGGGTTGGATTTGCCGGCGCTGGGCGCGGCCGCAGCGGTGCGAGCGGCGGAAAAGTTCGCCTGGCCGCGCATCTTCGCGCAGCTCTTTTCCGTTTACCGGAGGGTGGTCTCGGATTACAAGGGAGCGCGACGCGCATGACCACCCGAGGCCAATTTACCATCCGCAGCTACCGTTCTTCGGATCGGGAGGCGGTGCGTCGTCTGTGCTGCCTGACCGGTTTCCTGGGCGAACCGATCGATCCGGTTTACGAGGACCGGGAATTGTTCGCGGATTTTCTCACGACCTATTACACGGACCACGAACCGGAATCGTCCTTCGTGGTGGAGAAAGACGGAGAGCTGCACGGGTATCTGCTCGGTTCGCGCAAGCCGCTCTGGAATCAGATCTATTCGTTCTACCAAAACGTCTGTCTCTTCCTGCGCGCGCTCCTGCGTTATCCGCGCTACAACGCGGCCTCGCGGCGCTTCATCATGTGGCTGCTCAAGAACGGCTGGCGCGAAGTGCCGGCCGCCCCGCGGCGCACCCCGCATTTTCACGTCAACCTTTTGGCCGACGCACGCCGGGTTTCGACGACGCGCGCTCTGTTGGACGCATACTTCAGTTATCTCTCGCGCTCGGGCGAGAAGCAGGTCTTCGGGCAGATCGTGACTTTCGAAAGCCGACGCGGCGAGCGCATGTTCGAGCGTTACGGGTTCAAGGTCATGAACCGGGCCGAGATCACGAAATACAAGGCCTTCTATCCGGAATCGGTTTACCTCAGCACCGTGATCAAGAACCTCGAGGCCGGTAAGCCGTTCGGCTTGAATCGTTAGGCGGAATTGAATCCGCGTGAGGCGGGCGCGGCGTTTTACAGGGTGCGCACGAGCGGTGTAGCTTCCGGGATGAAACAGACATTCTTCTCTCTTTTCGCGGGCGTCGCGGCGACGGCCTTGTTTTGCGTAGCTCCTTCGGCGGTCAATGCGGCGGAGCCGACGAAAGCGATCGCGGTTTTGAGTTCCGCCTCCGGCAGTGAAGTGGTGGGCACGGTCACCTTCACGAGCGGGAGCGACGGCGTGAAGGTGGTGGCGGACATCACCGGGCTGAAGCCGGGCAAGCATGGCTTCCATGTGCACGAGTTTGGCGATTGCTCGGCGAAGGACGGCACCTCCGCGGGCGGTCATTACAATCCCACCAAGCATCCGCACGCCGGGCCCGACGCGGAGATGCGCCACATGGGCGATCTCGGCAACATCGAGGCCGATGAGTCGGGCAAAGCGCACGTCGAGATGACGGACAAGACGCTGAAATTGAGCGGCGAGAACTCGATCGTCGGGTATGCCGTGATCGTGCATGAAAAAGCCGACGACCTGAAATCGCAGCCGACCGGCGATGCGGGTGGCCGCGTGGCCTGTGCGGCGTCATCGGCGTGGCGAAGCCGTAAGAGATGAACCGCACGGCCGCTGTGGAACTTCAGACGCTGAAAGAAGTGCGGCGCCGCGTGCAAGGCGGCCCGGTGGAAGCGCGCGTCCACGTGCAGGTGGACGTCGCCGCCGGGAAGATGACGCGCGACGGCAAACCGTACTGCGAGCTGGCGCTGGCCGATGCGGCCGATCGCATGACGCTGCGCGTCTGGAGCGATCACCCGGAATACCGCGCGTGCGAGTCGCTCCAAGCGACGGACTTCATCGAGCTGAGCGGCGAGTTTCAGCAGCACCAGCAATACGGGTTGGATGCGCGGCAGTGGAAAGTGCGGGCGTTAACCGCGGCGGAAGTGGCCGAGCTATTGCAGGGTCCGCCGGAGCTGCGGGCGAAGCAGGCGGCAGATTTCGCGTTCATCAGCGAAAGCGTGGGAGCGATCGGCGATCCGCGTTTGCGCGCGCTGGGCGAAGCGTTTCTTGCGGACTACGCTGATCGCTTCAAGCGCACGGCCGGTGCGCGCAGTTATCATCATGCGCGGCGGGGCGGTTTGGTCGAGCACACCGCGCAAATGATGCGCAGCGCGACGGCGTTGGTCCCGCTCTATCCGCAGCTCAATCTCGACCTCCTCATCGCCGGCATTCTTTTCCACGACTCCGGCAAGCTCTGGGAAAACCATTTGCCCGAGACCGGTTTCACGATGGGCTTCGACGAGCGCGGCGAATTGATGGGCCACATTTCCATCGGGCTGGAGTTGGTGAATTCGCTCTGGCGAAAACTGCAGGCGTCCGAGGTCGCGGCGCGTTGGGATGCGCTCACGCCGGCCTCGGAGGATGTGCGGCTGCACTTGTTGCACTTGATCGGCGCGCATCATGGTGAGCCGCAATTCGGTTCGCCGGTGAGCCCGAAAACGCCGGAAGCGATGGCGTTGAACTACATCGATAATCTGGACGCGCGCCTCGAGATGTTCGCCGCTGGCTATTTGGTGGCGAAGCCCATCGCGGAACGCATCTTCGATCGGGTGCGGCCGCTGCCGGGAAATCTGGTCAAGCCTCTCGACAAATTCAGCGCGACCTCGTCGCGAGGTTGATCCGTGGCGCGGCAGGATTCCGACGTGCGCCAGCCATCCTCCCGCGCCAGCGCCATCCAGACGGTCGCCTGGTGTGCGCTGGGCGCAGCCTTCCTTGGTCTCGCGGCGCCCAACATCAAACCGAAATATTCACACCGGCCGTGGTGGGTTTATCACAGCTTCGATAATATCCTGCTCAGCCTCATCAAGCGCGAAGGCGGTTCGGAGCACCTCTTGCGGGTTCTCGCACAGTTGCCGCCGGGTCCGCTCGCCGCGGTCCATCCCGCGGACGATACCGCGGGAATCCTGCGCGCCTACATCGTCAGCTACCTCGCCTGGCCGCGACCGGTTCGCCTGGTTTCGAGCCCGCGGGAAGGCGCGGATAACGAAACGAATGCGCTCCTGTCGGCTGGTTGCGTCGGAGTATTCTACTGCAATCTGGAACCGCCTCGGGCCGGCCTCCCCGCCGTTTTCATCGGCGAAGGCCTGACTCTGGTGCCGGCCGCCGGCGCACCCCCGATCGTGCCATGACGCTGCTCGGATTGTTTTTTGGCCTCGCCACAATTCTTCTCGCAGGCAGCGGCGTGACGATGCTTCTCCTCGGGCGCAGGAGCCAGCTCAACGCCCTGGAGGGCCTCGCGCTCGCCTGGCTCTCCGGCACGGCCACGATCTCCCTCGGTCTCTGGCTCGCGGGCTTCTTCGTCTCCGGTGTCGGGCTCCAAAGCGTGATCATCAGCCTGGCGCTCTCGTTAGGCGCTTTCGCCTTTTTCCGGCTGCGCCGCGGAGGCGTGCGGCTTCGCTTTCCCTGGCCGCGCGGTGCGGTGGAACGGATCGGCGCCGCTGTTCTCGTCTTTCAATTTCTGGCGATGACGCGTTTTTCCATGACGCAGGGACTGGGCTGGGACGGCTGGATGAATTGGGAAATCAAGGCGCGTTACGCGTTTCTCAATGGCGGGGTGCTGCCCGGCGCCTATCTGGCGGATGCGACGCGCGGGTTCAGTCATCCGGCTTATCCGCTTTGGATTCCGTTTACCGAGCTTTGGCTCTATCTCTGCCTCGGCGCGCCGCACCAATTTTGGATCAAGGTTCTGCCGGCCTGCTTCTACGGAGCGGGCGCGATCCTGGTGGCGCTGCTCGCGCGTCGGCTCACGGAGGATCGGCGGGTCGGGATGATCGTGGCCGCGTTTCTCTTTTGTCTGCCTGCGCTCAGTAGTTCGGAGGGCGGCGCGCACTCCGGATACGCCGATGTCCCGCTCGCGTTCGTCTATCTGACCGCGTTGGGTTATCTGGTTTGCCAGGCGAATAAAATCGATCCCGCGGGCTGGCGTGTCTACGCGCTCGCGCTGGCCTTGCTCCCCTGGATGAAACGGGAAGGCGTAATCCTCTGGGCGATTGGCGCCGTCTGCGGTCTCGTTGTGATTATTCGCCAACGCCGCTCCTGGAGTGCGCTCCTCTGGTTGCTACCTGGGCCCGCGCTGCTCCTCGGTTGGAAGAGCTATCTCGCCGCGAATCACACCATCGCCGTTCACGAATATCTTCCAATGACGTGGTCCACTCTCGACGCCAACCTGCCGCGCGTGGGCCCGATCGGGCGCGCCGTTTTTGCGGAGATGATAGACGTGACGCGATGGAGTTTGTTTTGGCCGATCCTCGCGCTCGCCTTCCTGACCCTGCTCTGGCGCGCGCGCGATTTCCGCCTGTTCATCATCTTCGTGGCGGTCGCCGCACCGCTCGCGATTTATCGCGATCCGCGTACGTCTTCAGCGGCTGGGGAAACTGGCCGGAACACATCGCGGTCTCGCTTTTCCGGCTGCTGCTTCACGTGGTGCCGCTGGCCTGGCTCGTGATTGCGATGGCGCTGCGACCACCGGCCGGCGTCCCAGTGCCTTCAGCTCGTTAGCCGCCGTTTCGCCTCGGCCAGATAAACGTCGTCAATCTCGAAGCCGATGAATTTCGGCACGCCGCACTCGTGCGCGGCCACGGCGGAGTTTCCGATGCCAAGAAAGGGATCGAGCATGGTTTGGACGCGCGCGACGCCGTGCAGTTTGATGCAGTTGACCGCAAGCTGCACCGGAAACGTCGCGGGGTGCGGGCGCTGTTTGTCGCGGCTCTTGATCGTTTGGTAGGGCACGAACCAGGTGTTGCCGCGGCAACGTTTGTCGCGTCCGCTCGGTGTGACCCCAGCGCGCGATGTTGCTCTTGTCCTGGTAGGGCACGCCGAGCGCGAGACGATCGATCGGCGTGCGCCCTTCCGGGGTGAGATGGAAAACGAATTCGTGGCAATCGTTCAAGTAGCGCGGCGAATTGATCGGCTTGAAATGGCCGCGTGATTCGTCATCGATCGTGATCGCCTTGATCCAGTGGATGGTGTTTTGCAACGCGAAGAGTTTTTGCAGCCGCATCACCAACTCGTAGGGCAGCCACGGGCTGGAGGGCGCCGCGCCCACGTTAAGAAAGAACGAGCCGTCTGGTTTCAAGACGCGCCGCGCCGCCGTTGCCCATTGCTCGCACCAATCGAGATAAGTTCCGCGCGCCGCCCGATCGGAATATTTACTGTAGGCGATGCCGAGATTGTAGGGCGGCGAGGTCACGATAAGATCGACCGACGCTTCCGCGAGGCGCGCCATGCCTTCCACGCAGTCGCCGTGATGCAGGGCGAAATTCTCCACCGCGCAGTCTATGCCTGAAAAACCGCACGTACAAGCGAGACCAAGAGGCGGCGTTCGCAACAGACGAATGGGTAGCGCAGGCTGCCAGCCTGCCGTTTCCGGCAGCCTGCGCTACCCGGAAGCCACTTCGATCCACGGCCGGACCTGTGGTAGCGTTCCCTAATGTCCGACAAGCCGACCAAGCTCAAGATCGCCGACCGGGAGTTCGCGTCGCGGTTGCTCGTGGGCACGGGGAAGTTTGCTTCGAACGAATTGATGCGCGACGCGCTGGAGGCGAGCGGGACGGAGATCGTGACCGTGGCCTTGCGGCGCGCGGACCTCTCGGGGAAACAGGATCCGTTTGCGAACATTCTCGATTTCGTTGATCCGAAACGCTTTTTGCTTTTGCCGAACACAAGTGGCGCGCGCAACGCGGAGGAAGCGGTGCGGCTGGCGCGGCTCGCGGTGACCGCGGGTTTGCCGAACTGGGTGAAACTCGAAATCCATCCCGACCCGCGCTACCTGCTGCCCGATGGCGTGGAAACGCTGGCCGCGGCGGAAATCCTGGTGAAGGAAGGGTTCGTCGTTTTGCCCTACATCAACGCCGATCCCGTGCTGGCGAAACGCCTGCAGGATGTCGGCACCGCCACGGTGATGCCGCTCGGTTCGCCCATCGGGAGCAACCGCGGGATCGAAACGCGCGCGCAGATCGAAATCATCATCGAGCAGGCGACGGTGCCCGTGGTGGTGGACGCCGGCCTCGGCGCGCCGAGCCAGGCCGCGGAGGCGCTCGAGATGGGCGCGGATGCGGTTCTGGTGAACACCGCGATCGCAATCGCATCCGATCCCAGCCGGATGGCGCAGGCCTTCCGCAAGGCGGTCGAAGCCGGTCGCGACGCTTTCGAGATCGGCCTCGCGGAAGCGCGCGGCACCGCCAGTGCGACCAGCCCATTGACCGGCTTTTTCTCGGAAACCTCCGGGGCCGAACGATAAACGCGCGCGTCTTCGTCTCGTTGGCGTGTTTGGGGGCGATGGGCTAAGGTCCGCGGATGCCTTCCGAAACCGTCGAGCTGCGCGGCCACATCATCGATTCTCTCATTCTACCCAAGGTCCTCGATGAAATCTTGACCCGCGGCGGTTCGTTCAAGATTCGCGAGATCAAGATCGGTCAGAACCGGGTCGACCAGAGTTTCGCCAAAATCGAAGTGTCCGCTTCGCCCGCCGCCGTCTTGGGCGAGATCGTTTTGCGGCTTCGGCAACATGGCGCCGCGGTCCTCGAAAAAGCGGACATCAAATTGGCACCCGCACCGGGGGACGGGGTTTTTCCGGAGAATTTCTACGCGACGACGAATCAACGCACGCTGGTGCGACTGAACGGCGAGGAGATCGAGGCCGCGCCGGCGATCATGGACTGTGGAATCGCGGTGGACCGCGAGAAGAAGACCGCGACCACCCTGCGTTTCCACCAGGTGAAAGCCGGGATGCAGTTCGTGACTGGCCACAAAGGCGTGCGGGTGGCGCCGGCGGAACGCTCGACCGACCGCACGGACACGTTTGAATTCACCACCAGCAATATTTCCGTCGAGCAGCCAAAGAGTGCGGTGATTCGCGAAACGGCGCGGGAGTTCAAGCGCGCGCGGGGCGAAGGGCGCAAAACCTTGGTGGTGGCGGGTCCGGCCGTGGTGCATACGGGCGCGGCCGAGCATCTCGAGAAGATGATTCAAGGCGGGCATGTGGACGTGCTCTACGCGGGGAACGCGCTCGCCGCCTACGACATCGAGAACGCCTTGTTTGGCACGTCGCTCGGGGTGGATCTGGCTGGCGGCCCGCCCTCCGGCCGCGGCCACGAGAATCAACTCCGTGCGATCAACACCATTCGGCGTGTCGGTGGTATCGCGGCTGCGGTGGAAGGCGGCGTTTTGAAAAAGGGGATCCTACACGCCTGTGTCCGGAACGATGTGAAGTTCGTCCTCGCCGGTTCCATTCGCGACACGGGCCCTTTGCCCGAGGTGATTACCGACTCGCTGGCCGCGCAGCAAGCCATTCGCGAACATCTCGAAGGCGTTTCCATCGCGCTGATGATGGCGACGTTGTTGCACTCCATGGCGGTGGCGAGTCTTCTCCCCGCGGGGGTGAAAACGCTATTCGTGGACATCAACCCCGCCGCCGTGAGCAAGATGACTGACCCGCGAAATTTCCAGGCGCTCGGTCTCGTGACGGATGTGGAATTGTTCCTGCGCGAACTTTCGCGCCACCTCGAGCAGGAAGTCGCCGCGAAGGCGAAATAAGGATCTTATGCGCCGCCTGCTTCTCTGCCCACCGGATCACTACAGCATCCAGTACGAGATCAATCCATGGATGAGCAAGTCGCGCGCGGCCGATACGCCGCTGGTGCAAGCGCAGTGGAAAGGTTTGTTCGACACGCTCTCCGGGCTCGAGGGCGTGACGGTGGAGACGATCACGCCCGCGCTCACGTTGCCCGACATGGTCTTCACCGCCAACGCCGGGCTTACGGTCGGAAAGCGTTTTATCCCAAGTAATTTTCGGCATCAGGAACGCGCCGGGGAAGCACCGCTCTTCGCCGCCTACATGGAGGAGCGCGGCTACGAAATCGTCTGGCTGCCGCCGGATTTATATTTCGAAGGCGAAGGCGACGCGCTCTTCGGCGGCGACGCACTTTTTTGCGGCTACAAATTTCGCACCGATATCAACTCGCACCGCGCCGTCGCCGACATCTTCGGTTGTCTCGTCATCTCGGTGGAGCTGGTCGATCCGCGTTTCTATCACATCGATACCTGCTTTTGTCCGTTGCCTGATGGTGGCGCGATGTGGTTTCCCGCAGCGTTTGATGAATATGGGCAGCGCGCGATCCGGGATCGGCTGCCGAACTTGATCGATGTGCCGGAGGAAGAAGCGGCGGGCTTTTGTTGCAACGCCGTCGTGCTCGACAAGGACATCGTGCTTCCGGACGCTGCGAAGACCGTGATCACGAAATTGACCGAGCGCGGTTACACCTGTCACCCGCAGCCGATGAGCGAATTCCTGAAAGCGGGCGGCGCCTGCAAGTGCCTCACGATGCACATGCCGCAACGGGAAAAGGTCTAAAGCGTTCGTGAAGCTTCCGGGCGAGCGCTGGCAAATTCTCGCCATCATCGTCGCGCTTGCGACGCTGACCTGGCTGGTCTTTGGCCAGACGCTGCAACACGATTTCGTCAATTATGACGATGATGCTTACGTGCATCTCCAGCCGGAGATCGTGCGGGGAGTCACGCTGCCGGGAATTGGATGGACCTTCACTCATGTCCACTCCGGGAACTGGCATCCGCTCACCTCCATTTCGCATATGCTCGACTGCCAGCTTTGGCAGCTGAATCCGCGCGGCCATCACTTCACCAGCGTGCTTCTGCACGCGCTCGGGGCGATCTTCTTGTTTCTCGCTTTGCGCGCGATGACTGCGCGCGTCTGGCGCAGCGCATTCGTCGCCGCGGTCTTTGCGATTCATCCTCTGCGCGTCGAATCGGTCGCCTGGGTTTCGGAGCGGAAGGATGTGCTCAGCGGTGTCTTCTTCATGCTGACTTTGCTGGCGTATGCGCGCTATGCGCGGCAACCGTCGCGCGTTCGTTACGTGGTGATGGCGCTGCTGTTTGCCGCGGGACTGATGGCCAAACCGATGCTGGTGACGCTGCCGTGTTTGCTGCTGCTGCTGGATTACTGGCCGCTGCGACGCGAGCTCTCCTTCGCGAAGTTATTGATGGAAAAGATCCCGCTCTTCCTCCTCGCCGCTGGCAGCGGGATCGCCACCGTGATTGCCCAAACGCACACGATGCGCTCGCTGGAGCTGCTTCCGTTCTCGACCCGGCTGGCAAACGCCGCGATCACGCTCATCGCGTATCTGAGAGATATGCTCTGGCCGACGCGGCTGGCCGTGTTCTATCCGCTGCCCGATCAAGTCTCGCTGCCGCTCGCATTGCTCGCTGCGAGTCTGGTCGTCGCGGTCACACTGGTAGTGATTCGAGTGCGGCTGGTGGCGCCTTATCTTGCGGTCGGTTGGTTTTGGTATCTCGGAATGCTTGTTCCCGTGCTCGGCCTCCTGCAGGTGGGTCTGCAAAGTCGTGCCGACCGCTACACCTATCTGCCGCAGATCGGGCTTTACCTCGCGTTGACCTGGGTGGTGGCGGAATGGTCGGCCACCTGGAAATGGCGGCGCGGGCTTCTTGCCCTCGCGGCCGCAGTGGTGGTCTTCGAATTCTCGCGCCAAACGGCGTGGCAGGCATCGCATTGGCGCAACAGCGAAACGCTGTGGCGACACACGCTGGCCATCACGCAACGCAACGCGGTGGCACACACCAATCTCGGTAACGTCCTTCCCGCGCGCGAGGCGCTGCCGCATTACGAGGCAGCCCTTGCCATCGACCCGGATTCGAGCTTGCCGCTCAATAATCTCGCTTGGATTCTCGCCGCCGCGCCGGATGCGTCGTTGCGTGATGGCCCGCGCGCCGTGCAGTTGGCTGAGAAAGCGAGCCGCCTCATGGCTGGCCGCGATCCGATATATCTGCGCACGCTGGCGGTCGCTTATGCGGAAGCGGGTCGGTTCAATTCTGCGATCGACGTCGCAGAAAGCGCATTGCCATTGGCGGAAGCCGAGGAGAATTCCGCGCTGGCCTTCGATCTGCGCAACAACATCGCTGGTTATCGGCGAGGCGAGCCGGTGCGTGATGCGTCGCTGCTCGACTGATTACCGGCGGGGGGAATCTCTTTTCCGCGCCAGCTCGCGTTCGATTTTGCCGAGGGGCAGGCAATTCACGACGTCCGCCTTTGTGAGCCAGCCTTTGCGGGCGGCGCCGACGCCGAACCATAAATCCTGCAAGCGCTCGATCCCGTGCGCGTCGGGATTGATGACGCACTTCACGCCTTTCTCTTTCGCGAGTGGCCACCAGCGCCAGTCGAGATCGAGTCGTTTGGGGGCGGCGTTGATCTCGATCCACGTGCCGGTGGCGGCGGCAGCCTCGAGCACGGCCGGAATGTCGATCGCGTACGGCTCGCGTCGTAGTAGCAGGCGACCGGTCGGATGCGCCAGCATCGTGACGTAAGGGTTTTCCAGGGCGCGGATGACGCGATTCGTCATCTCTGCTTCCGGCAGCGTGAAGGCGGAATGCACGGACGCGACCACGTAATCGAGTTCCGCGAGCAGTTCGTCGGGAAAATCGAGCCGGCCATCGCGCAGGATGTCGCATTCGACTCCGCTGAAAATGCGGAAGTCTTTGCGCTTCTTGTTCAGCCCGCGAATCGTCGCCATCTGCACGCGCAGTCGCGCCTCATCGAGCCCGTGCGCCTGGATGGAACTGCGGCTGTGATCGGCGATGCCGAGGTATTGCAGGCCGAGTTCCTCGGCCGCGTCCGCCATTTCTTCGAGCGAATTGCGGCCATCGCTCGCGGTGGTGTGGCAATGAAACGTCCCGCGCAGATTTTCCTTCTCGATCAGGCGCGGCAAACGTCCCTCGCTCGCGGCCTCGAATTCGCCCGCGTTCTCGCGCAGCTCGGGCGGGATGTAATCGAGCTCAAGCGCGCGATAGAGCTCCTCTTCATCGCGAATCGCCGGAATCTTCGCGGCGGTCTTCCGTTGGCGTTTCG
Organism: uncultured Verrucomicrobiae bacterium; assembly: GCA_963769625.1. Classification (GTDB taxonomy): domain Bacteria; phylum Verrucomicrobiota; class Verrucomicrobiia; order Chthoniobacterales; family UBA10450; genus JACCTI01. Next base: position 292,294 of record CAVYMO010000004.1, read on the forward strand.
CCGCCGGATCGACCGGCGCGGGCCCGAGCCGATACTCATTCAACGTCCATCCGCGCTGCAAGGCGCGGCTTCGGACGACGACGTTGTGCTCTTTGCTTCCAGTAAAATAATTGAGCGCGAACGGATACTCCGCCGGCGTGACTACGCGCAGGTCGCACTGGATGCCGGAATGCAGGCGCACGCTCGTCTTCGTCGCGCCCTGCAGAATGATCGACTCCACCAGCGGATGCGCCGCGAACGCCTGCGTGATCTTGTCCGGCGCTTTCGTGGCGACGATGAAATCGAGGTCGCGCACAATCTCCTTCCGCCGCCGATAACTTCCGCCAAGTGCGACCTGCAACGCATCGTCGAGCGCGGCCAGATCACGGCGCAGCGTCTCCGCTTCCACCGCGATGGAACCGAAAGTGAACGTGCCCGCATGCTTCGCGCGGTCCGCGATCGAGCGGGCCAGTTTCTCCTGCGTCGTCTTCCCGAAGCCGGGCAACTGCGCCACGCGATCCGCGGCGCAGGCTTCTGCCAGTTGCGCGATCGAGCTGACGCCGAGCTGTTCGTGCAGCGCCTTGATCTTCTTCGCACCGAGGCCGGGAATGGTGAACAGCTCGAGAATATCCGGCGGAAACTGCGCGCGCAGTTCTGCAAAGACCTGCGAGGAATCGTTCTCAATCAGGTCCTTGATCACGCCCGCGATGGCTTTGCCGATGCCGGGAATTTTTGCGAGCACGAGTTCATCGCGCAGTTCGGCCACGTTTCCGCCCCAGGTTTCGAGCGAGCGCGCCGCGTTCGTATAAGCGCGAATCTTGAACGGATTCTCGCTCTTCAACTCGAGCAGAGTCGCGATCTTCTCCAGGATGTCGACGATGCCGGTTTTCTCCACAGCCACACCGTTACCGAGGAAACGGCGCGGGGCACGTCAGAAACTGGAGTGCGACCGGCGGCGGGGGTGTTACTATTTCCGGTGTTCCGGTTGATCGAACGTCCGCGCCTTCGCTTCGGCGCACTGCTGGTGGTGGTGGGCTTATTCGTCTTCGGCGTTTCCGGGGCGCGCGCCGTCATTCTTCTCGGAACCGGCGATGTCAACGCGAACACGACCGCGCCCACGGGCGACCTCGCGGATAGCGGTTGGCAATTCCAGGGGATCTTCGGCGGTTTCCTCGGGACGCCGATCGGGCCAAATCATCTCATCACGGCCACGCACGTTGGCGGAGGGGTGGGCGGGACATTTACCTTCGAGGGCGTCAACTACACCCTCACCGAACGGCGGGACGATCCCTACAGCGATCTCACGATTTGGAAAGTGGACGGGACGTTTCCGAGTTTTGCGCTGCTCTACACGCGGGAGCGATGAGACGGGGAAACGCCTGGTCGCGTTCGGTCGGGGCACGCAGCGTGGGGCTGAGATCATGTGGAACGGGACACCCCGCGGCTGGGAGTGGGGCGACCCGCGACAATGTACAACGCTGGGGCGAGAACGTCGTGACCGCGATCGTGAACGGCAACCCTGTGAATCAGTTCATTTACGCGCAGTTCGATGCGACACGGATCGCCTAACGAGGCCCATCTTTCCTCGGGAGATTCCGGAGGGGCGATCTTCATCCAGGAAGGCCCGGCCTGGAAGCTGGCGGGAATCAATTACTCCGTGGACGGGCCGTTTTTCGAGACGAACGCGGGCGAGGGCGCCCTTACCGCCGCATTTTACGACACACGCGATTTCTATTACGAGGATCCACCAGGGACTTTCCATTTGATCACGGGAACGGAGCCGGTGCCGAGCGGCTTTTACTCGACCCGCATCTCCTCGAAGCTGCTGTGGATTTACGGTGTGATCGATCCGAATGGCGACGCCAATGGGAACGGCATCTCGAACGCGGTCGATTATGCCTTGAGCTTGAACTCACCCGCGCCGCTCGGGGCCGGTGCGCCGACCGTGGTGAAAGGGCCGGGCTTCGTCGGAGTGCTTTACCGCCGACTTTTAGCGGCAAACTCTCCGTCCTACGTCCTGCAACAATCCACCAATCTGCGCAGTTGGGCGACGGTAACGCCCACGACGGAAATTCAGCGCGAGGTGAATAGCGAGTTCGAAACCATCGAAGCGCGTGTCGCCACCGCGGGGAATGCGCTCTTCCTGCGCGTCGCGATTAGTCCCGCGCCCTAAGTGACGCGCCCCTCACATCCGCCCGCGCTTTTTGTAGAACTCGTGCCGCGCCATGATGAGATCGACGTAACGCCGCGTCCCGGGAAAATCGATGCTCTCGCGAAATGTTTGCGGCGGGATAACGCCGGCATTGCTGCCGCCCGCCCAGCGTTGCGCGCGGCTGGCGCCGGCGTTGTATTCCGCGAGCGCGAATGGGATTGGGTCCGTCTGCTGGCGCCAGTGACCGAGCGCGCGCGCCAGATACCAGGTGCCGGCCTGCACGTTCACCTGCGGATCGAACAGCTCTTCCACCTGAAAATTCTCCACCTTGTTTTCCTTCGCCCACTCGCGCGCGGCTCCTTCCGAGACCTGCATCAGGCCGCGCTCGCCCGCGCTGCCGAACTTGCGCGCGTCGAACCGGCTCTCGCGCCAGATCACTGCCTTCACCAGCATCGGGTCCACGCCATTGTTCGCCGCTACTTCGCGAATGAGCGCGTCGTGCTGCTGAAAACGCGCGGGGCTGACCCACTCGAAGGCGGTGTATAAGACATCGCCAGAGCGCATCGCGAGATAGGCGGTGCCGGCCCCGCCTGCGAGGAGAAGGCAGATGAGAAGCTTGATGATGAAACGCATGGCGAAGGGAGGGAATATTGAACGCCGAACGCCCAACGTCGAACGCTGAACGCCGAATGGCAGAGGCGGGCTGCGTTTGTGGTCTGATTCATTCGGCGTTCGACGTTCGGCGTTCGGCGTTCGACGTTTCTCTTCCATCATGCCCTACGCCCGTGTCCTGATCGATCGCGCCATCCATCGCGAGTTGGACTACGCCATTCCCGACCATCTCGCCGAGCGGGTCGACATCGGCTGGCGCGTGCGTGTCCCCTTCCGCGAACATTCCTCGCTCGCCACCGTGGTGGGATTGGTCGAGGAAACCGACGCGACCGGCGTGCGCGAAATCGAAGCGGTCGTGGGCGAACGCCCCGCCCTCAGCGCGAAGGTGCTGGAACTCGCGCGCTGGATGAGCGCGTACTATTGCTGCCCGATCGAGACCGTCATGCGCAGCCTTTTGCCGCAGGTCATTCGGCGCGGCGAAGTGGGTTGGAAGAAGCAACTCTTTGTGCGCGCCGCGCGCGAGATCGCGGTGGAGGAGCTCGAGAAACTGCGCAAACGTGCGCCGCGCCAGGCGGAATTGCTGGAAGCCGTGAGCCGACTCAGCGGACCTGTTCTCGCGGCTGATCTCCTGCGCGAGACTTCGCTCGATAACGCCACGCTGCGCGCCCTGCAGAAGCGCGGCCTGGTCGAGTTGCGCGCCGAAGCCGTCGCGCGCGATCCGCATTCCGACGAACAATTCGTCGCCAGCCAGGACCTCACCTTGAACGCGGAGCAGGCTGTGGCGCTGGCTGCGGTGGAGGCCGCGCTGGCGGCGCCGAACGATGCGCGCCCACTTTTACTCCACGGTGTGACCGGCAGTGGCAAAACGGAGATTTATTTGCAGGCGATCAGCTCCACGCTGGCGCGCGGGAAGACCGCGATCGTCCTCGTGCCGGAAATTTCACTTACGCCGCAAACGGTCGAGCGTTTCAAGAGCCGCTTCACGGACAACGAGGAGACGGTGGCGGTCTTGCACAGCCGTCTCTCAGAAGGCGAGCGCCACGATGAGTGGCACAAGATTCAAGCCGGTCGGGCACGCATCGTCATCGGCGCGCGCAGCGCCATTTTTGCGCCGCTGGAAAAGCTCGGCCTCATCGTGGTGGATGAAGAACACGAGACTTCGTACAAGCAGGAGGAAGCGCCGCGTTATCACGCAAGGGATGTCGCGGTCGTGCGCGGGAAGATGGAAAACTGCGTCGTCCTCCTCGGTACCGCCACGCCGTCGCTCGAGAGTTATTACAACGCCACGCGCGGCAAGTATCAGCTCCTCAACCTGACTCTGCGCGTGGATGACAACCAGATGCCGCTGATCCGCATCGTGGATCTGCGCCAGGAAGCGCGGAAAGCGAAATCACTCACGATCCTGAGCGAGAAACTTTCGGCCGCGATCACGGCGCGACTGGAAAAACGCGAACAGACGATCCTGTTTTTGAATCGGCGCGGGTTCTCCACTTCGCTCCTGTGCAGCGCGTGCGGTGAAGCGCGCGAGTGTCCGAATTGCAGCGTCGCGCTTACCTTTCATCGCACGGTGGCGCGGTTGAGCTGCCATCTTTGCGGTCACACCGCGGCGGTGCCGAAGAAATGTCCGGCCTGCGGAGAGAAGGCGCTGATTTACGCCGGCTTCGGCACGGAAAAGGTGGAGTCGACCGTGGCGCAGTTTTTCCCAAAAGCGGTGGTGCGGCGTATGGACGCGGACTCCATGACGCGCAAGGATGCCTTCCGCGAAACGCTGCGCGCCTTCCGTGCGGGCAAGATCGACATCCTCGTCGGCACGCAGATGATCGCGAAGGGTCTGCATTTCCCGAACGTCACGCTGGTTGGAATCATCAACGCCGATCTTAGCCTGCACATGCCGGATTTCCGCGCGGGCGAGCGGACCTTCCAGCTCCTCACGCAAGTGGCCGGGCGCGCGGGTCGCGGGGAAACGCCGGGCGAAGTCTTCGTGCAAACGTTCACGCCCTTCAGCCCATCGATTCAGTTTGCGCGGCATCACGACTTTGCCGGCTATTTTGGACAGGAGCTGGAATTTCGGGAGCGTTGCGATTTCCCGCCCTTCAAACACGCCATCCTGCTCACGATCCGTTCGGCGCACGAAGCGCGCGCCAGTTTTTCCGCCGAAACGATTGCGCGTCGCCTGCGCGAGACGCTGCCGGCAGAATTTGTGCGCAGCGCGCCCACGCCCGCGCCGCTGGAAAAGCTGCAAGGCCAGTTTCGCTTTCACATTCTGCTGCGCGGCGAAGCCATCCTCCGCTTGAGCCGGCTGGTGCGCGAAACACTCGATAAACTTCCGCTCCCCGAAGACGTGCTCGCGAGTGTGGATGTGGATCCTTATCAGTTGTTGTAGCGCAATTGTTTACCGCGAGGTCGCAGAGAACGCAGAGATGGCGGCAAAGCGATTTTCGGCCGCAACTTGAGAAACGCGGCAGACGCGGCATATTGGTCGCTCATTCTTCCAGGACACGCCGCGAGTTTCCTCGCGAAGTTGCCAAGGTTCCGAAGCCTTCTTTCGGAATGAGTTTCCTATGAAAGTTCCATCGCGTCTCTTCATTCTTTTTCGTTATTGGCTGCTGGCCGCGATTTTTCTGGCCAGCATGATTGGTCCGCTCGCTCAGGGCACGCCGGCCGCGGAATCGTCACCTGCTCCGGAAAACGTGACCGAGCTCTCGGCCGAACGAGCCACGGTCGAACGCGAAAGAATTTCCCGCGCCGGCGTCGCTTACACTGATTGGCTGGACAGTCTCGCCGAGCGGAGCGGGCGCGAGATTCTCACGCAGCGAGTTTTTGATCGCGTCACGTGGATGCGCTTGGTCGCCTCCGCGCTTACGCTGATTTTGGCCGGCGCGATCGCGGGCTGGATTCTTTGGATCATTCGCCGGCGCGCTGGACAGATAGGATCGGTGGAGCATCAAAGCTGGCTCGCCTTGAGTTTCGCCGCGGGGCGCAAACCGCTCGCGCTTCTCGCGTGTCTCGTCGGCGCGTTTTTCGCCCTCATGCCGGTGGTGCTGGGAATCGCCGATCGGCCGTGGCGTTTGTTTCTCGCGCAATCGCTCTCCACCATCCTCTACGGCGGGCGCGTCATCGCGGTGCTGTGGCTGATTTTCCAGGCCATCCGCGCGGTGGAAAAACGGCTGCGCCGCTGGGCGCAGGAGAGCGGCAGCGTTCTCAATCTGGTCATCGTCCCGGTGCTGGGGCAGACGTTGCGCGTCATCGTTCCGCTGCTCGCGATCATCCTTCTTTTGCCGCTGTTCGGATTGCCGGAGAGCTCGACCTGGATCGTGCAGAAAGCGCTCAGCATCCTGCTTGTGGTCGGGGTTTGTTTCCTCATCGTGCGCGGCACGGGCGCCGTGCAAAAGGGCTTGATGAGCGGCCGCCAGCTGGACGTGGAGGACAATCTGACCGCGCGGCAGATTTACACCCGCGTCTCGGTCATTCGGCGCATCATCATCACCGCGGTGATCGTGATCGGCGCGGCGTCGGTTCTGATGATGTTCGGGCCGTTGCGGCAGTTCGGCACCAGCATTCTCGCGTCGGCCGGAATCGCGGGCATCGTCCTGGGTTTCGCGGCGCAGAAAACACTCGGCAACGTCCTCGCCGGGATTCAGATCGCGCTCAGTCAACCGATGTTGATAGACGATATCGTGGTGGTGGAAGGCGAGTTTGGGCGGATCGAAGAAATCACGCTCACCTTTGTCACGGTGCGCACGTGGGATCTGCGGCGGCTGGTGTTGCCGATCACGTATTTCATCGAGAAACCGTTCCAAAATTGGAGCCGTAAAAGCACCGAACTGGTGGGAGCGGTTTATCTCTACCTCGATTACCAGGTGCCGTTGGGAGAATTGCGCGAAGAGCTCAAACGCCTGGCGGAGACAAACCCGAACTGGGACAGGAAAGTTTGCGCTTTACAGGTCACGGACACGAAGCAACACACGATCGAAGTGCGCGCGATCGTGAGCAGCGTCAACGCCTCAAAATGCTTCGATCTGCGTTGCCAGGTCCGGGAGGGTCTGATCGAATTCCTGCGCGCAAAACATCCGGAAAGCTTGCCGCGGATGCGGGCCGCCTTCGAGCGACTAACGGAAAGCGGTTCGCCGTCCGACCAAACGGATCATTCCGGTGCGGGCCGGCAATACGAACGCGGCTCGAGTTCGCCTGGGCTGAAGAAGAATGAAGAGCAACCGAGCGCGAACACGAACGGGCGCGCGGTTTGATCTCGCGCCGCGCCGGGGACGCAGCGAAGCTGCCACGATGAAAACCTTCACCGTCTATCTCCGGGGCCGCGATCAAGCGGTCGAAGTGCAAGCCGATTGGTTCGCGCTTGTGGGCGACAAAGGCGAGCAATCCTACCGCTTCAAGGTGAAGACGAGCGAGGGCAGCGAAGTCGTGGGCGAAGCGCCCGCGCGCAATCTCCTGCTCATCATCGAGAAGACATCCCTCGCGTAGCCCGGGGATCTACGAGCGACGCACGCGGCGCGCGAAATAAGCAAGCAGGCGGCTTCCGCCGAGAACCAGGCGCGTCACCGTTCCTGGCTCGGGGATGGGAATACCGGTAACGGTGGTTAGGGCACGACCTGGTAGACCTCGACGAGGCCGTTGCCGGTGGCACCGTTCTGATCGCGCAAGAGGACGGTGTAAGGCCCGGGCGGGAGGGTGCGGGAGATGGCAGCTTCCTTGGAGTTGGTGGGTGCGAGCCCCGCGGCGGTGATCGCCACCGCCTGGGCCGGGACATCCTGCCAGTCGTTATTGGAGTAAAGCAGGGAGCCATTACTGTCGCGTAACTCGAGTGCGGGATCGGGCAGGGCATTGGAGACTCCCATGCCGCTCAGGCTCGGACCAAGGCCGCGGACGATGATGTGGCTGTTGCCGGCACTGTTCCCGAGCGTGAAGCCGGCGATCATGAGGTTGTTTCCGGTATCGCTAAAGGCCCGGGTGCTGATGTTGGCCAGTTTCGACGCTGCGCCCGTGTCGAGATCGTAGACCTCGACCAGCCCAATCCCAACCGTGGCGTTTTTGCCGGCCATAATGGCGGTGTAGGCGCCCGGCGGCAGCGTGGCGACGATGGCCGACTCGCGGTCGTCCGTGGGCGGGATGCCCGTGGCTGTGATGGCCGCCTCGTCGGTGTCCTTCCAGTTGTCGTTGCTCACGGTGGCGAAGGCGCCCGGGCCGTGCAGCTCCAGGGTCGGATCCAGCAATACGCCTTCCACGCCAAAGCGGACGAGGGAGGGGCCAATGGCGCGGATCAAGACGCGCTTGGGCGCGCTGCCGGTCACGATGAACCCGCCAATGCCAACGCCGTCGCCGGTGAGCACGCGCAACCGGGTCGAGAGGTTAACCAACTGCGATGTCGGAGTCGGAGTCGGCGTCGGCGGTCGGAGTCGGAGTCGGTGTCGGAGTCGGCGTCGGAGTCGGTGTCGGTGTCGGTGTCGGTGTCGGTGTCGGAGTCGGTGTCGGCGTCGGTGTCGGTGTCGGTGTCGGTGTCGGTGTCGGTGTCGGTGTCGGTGTCGGTGTCGGAGTCGGAGTCGGTGTCGGTGTCGGTGTCGGTGTCGGTGTCGGTGTCGGTGTCGGTGTCGGTGTCGGTGTCGGTGTCGGTGTCGGTGTCGGTGTCGGTGTCGGTGTCGGGGTCGGTGTCGGTGTCGGTGTCGGTGTCGGTGTCGGTGTCGGTGTCGGTGTCGGTGTCGGTGTCGGTGTCGGTGTTGGTGTCGGTGTCGGTGTCGGTGTCGGTGTCGGTGTCGGTGTCGGTGTCGGTGTCGGTGTCGGTGTCGGTGTCGGTGTCGGTGTCGGTGTCGGTGTCGGTGTCGGTGTCGGGTGTCGGAGTCGGTGTCGGTGTCGGTGTCGGTGTCGGTGTCGGTGTCGGTGTCGGTGTCGGTGTCGGTCGGTGTCGGTGTCGGTGTCGGAGTCGGTGTCGGTGTCGGATGTCGGAGTCGGGTCATTGACCGTGTGCGGTTCGCCCGCCGAAACGCTGCCGGCGAAACTGGCATTACCTGCATAGGTCGCGGTCAAGGTTCGGCTCCCAACCGTGCTCAAGGCGAGCGAGCACTGCCCAGCGGCGACCGTCCCCATGCAGCTGCTCACGCCGTCGGTCACGGTCACGGTGCCGCCTGGAGTTCCCGCGCCTGGCGCGGTCACCGACACCGAGTAAAAGACCGTGAACGTTTCACCCTGCGCGGTCGGGTCGGCGGATTCGGCGGTAATCGTGGTCGTGGTAGTCGCTTGGTTGACCGTATGCGAAACGCCCGTGGAGGCTGGGCTGGCATTGAAGTTGTCGTCGCCGTTATAGGTCGCATTCAAGGTGAGCATGCCGGTGGTCGCGCTCGGGAGAGAGCAGCTCGTGGCGGGCAGGGTAATGTCGCAGGAGTTGGTGCCGTCCGTGACCGTGATTGTCCCGCAGTCGGAGTCGGTGTCAGTTGGAGTCGGTGTCGGTGTCGGAGTCGGTGTCGGTGTCGGTGTCGGTGTCGGTGTCGGAGTCGGTGTCGGTGTCGGTGTCGGTGTCGGTGTCGGTGTCGGTGTCGGTGTCGGTGTCGGTGTCGGTGTCGGTGTCGGTGTCGGTGTCGGTGTCGGTGTCGGTGTCGGTGTCGGTGTCGGTGTTGGGGTCGGAGCGATGGTGGTCATGGCCATGGCCGAGTTGTTGCCGTTGAGGGTGTTGTCATTCTCGGCCACGACGGTCGCGGTGTTGTCGATCGTCCCGGTCGCGGCCAGATCGACGTTTACGACGAGAGTGAATACCGCGGAGGCGCTCGTCGCCAAGGTAGGAGTTGTGGCGGTGACCGTGCCGGTGCCGCCCACGGGGGGCGTCATCACGGTCCAACCCGGCGGCGCCATGAGAGAGACAAAGGTGGTGTTCGCGGGCAGCGTGTCGGAAACGACAACATCCTCCGCGTTCGCATCGGCGCTATTTGCCACGGTGATGGTGTAGGTCAAATCAGCGCCGGCCACGACTGGGTCGGGGGAATCGGTTTTCGTGATGGAGACATCCGTGGCGGCAAGCGGTGTAATCCCTGAAAGTGCCCCCCCCAACGGGAAGCGCCTCGATCAAAACGCCGACACGAAACTTGCCGGCATCTCTGCTGTATCCCGAGGAGGAACTGCAGGGCGGTGGAGGCGCCCGGCGCGAGCGGTGTTCCCAGAGTGATCGTGCCGTCCGACCATGAGCCGTTGAAGGCGCCGCCATTAGGTTGACTAGGCGGCTGCTCGAGAGTCGTGCCTTGCACCGTCACCGAACAAGGCGGCGTCGCGGGCACACCAACGGCAGCGCACGTGGCGGCGTCGTTAATCCCGGCAACGACCTCCGAACTGGAGGTCCTGGTGCGCAGATCATCCGTCCCACTCGGTGCGGGGAAGGTGGTCTGATCGATCACACGAAAGCGCAGGCGCGTCAGCTCAACACCGGTGTTGTTCGTGAAAACCCGGCGGATCAAGTAGGTGCCAAAGGTCGAGTTATTAGCAGGATCCGAGGCGAAGCTCCGCACTCGATTGCGGGCGAGGGAACGCGCGACGGTCGCATCGAGCAGGGCGACGCCGACGATCGGGGTCGCGAGCCCGATGGGCGAGGCGAGATTCTCCGGCCCGGGTGCACCGAGCCGCTGCCCGGCGCCGGCACTGGTGCCGTTGGTATCGACGAAGATGAAGTCCACCGCGTTGTTATCCGTATCCGCCACGGCGCCAGGCGAAGGACACAGGCCGAAGGTGGTGATCGAGCCTTGCTTGCCACAAAGGTCGCGGTAGAAGGAATAATCGATCGAGAAGGGCGTCAGCGCCGGATAGCCCGTTCCTTCCTTGTAGAGCGTGTTGGCTTCAGAAGTGGACCCGACGGCGTCGAGCCGATTCGCGAGCGTGAAGTCGGCCGCGACCGTAGTGTTGAAGAGAGCGATCCCGGCATTGTCGGGGATATCCGTGGTGTAGGTCGCATCGCCCGCGGCGGCGCCGGTGCCTCCATAATTGCTTAACGAGTAGGCGACCGAGTTCGTGCAAAGGTAATGACCGCCATTCGGGACGACCGTCCCGTTCGGCACTACGCAACGCAACGCAGCGTCCGAAGCCACGATCGCGTAACCAGTGCCCCCGCCGGCCACGGTATGATCCGCGCCCGAGACGTTGGCCAGTTCGATGAATTCATCGTTCGCTCCGCCTGGCCCGCGCACGCGGAACTCCGAGATGATCAGGGTGGGCGTGACCGGCCCCGAGGAGCAGCACTGGAAGGTGGGCGACGACGGCGGCGAACGGACTCCCTGGGTGAACTGGTAGAACATCGTCCCGCGCGACGCTCCGCCGGTGGTGGCGAAATCCACGGCGACGTTGACAATGGCCCCGCAGGCTTGATTCGAATCGGAGGTGAAGTTGAACGTTTGGCAGACGGGGTTGGCTTGAACGTTGGTGTAGGTCTGCGGCCCGCTGGGGTTGGTCACCCCGCCGGTGGCGCGCATGGTGCCGATGACGGTTTCCGCGACTCCGGTGGTGTTGGCGACACAGATGTTTACCGTCACCATTTCGCCGGGATCGATCACCATGTTGGCGGGCATGCAGCCTTCGGTCGTGACGCTGGACGGCTGCGCTGCGAGCGGCTGCCCGGCACCGCCAGGACTCACCTGGTTCATGGCGATGGACGTATTGTCGGGCTGATGCAACTCGTCGATATCGTGGGAGGCGGTCGCGAGGTTGTTGATCATGGTCGTGTTGGGCGTGCCCGTCTTGACTTGCACGACGAGGGTGAAGGTGGCGACGATGGGCGCGGCCGGCGGAACCGGCGAGGCCGCGAGTGACGCTGTGGTGCAGGTGACTTCGCCGGTGCTGCCGACCGCGGGGGTACTGCGAAGTCCAACCCATGGGTGAGGCGAGGGAGACGAAGGTGGTATCGTTCGAAAGGATGTCCGTGAGCTGGACGTTCGGGGCGTCGTCAGCGCCTAGGTTGGCCACGGAGATGGTGTGGGTGATGTTAGTCCCCTGCGCAGCCGGGTTCGGGCTGGCGCTGTTCTGAACTTGGAGATTGGCCGCGGGGTCGGTGGGATTGTGGACTTTGAAGCTTCGGGAGCCACGCACGCTGGCATCGGATGTCGCGGTTTCGTTGACTCTCCACACCCCGCGGGTGTCGCAGGTGTTGGACATATTCACGTTTCCCGAGGGTATCGTGAAGGTGTCGGTTCCAGACGTTCCCGGCGGGCCGGGCATCACCGTCGGTCCCATTTCTTCGACCGAGTTGCAGGGAGTGATCCAATTAAATCGCACGTTAACGGGCGGGTCCGTGATCTTGGCGCAGGCGGTCTCGCCGAGATTGAAATCATCGTCCGGGGTCGTGCAGTCGGATTGGAAAAGCTCGATCATCTCGACCTCGGGGCGCAGGGCCTGGCTCGTCGGCATGAGCAGGCAGAGAAACACGAGCAGCAGCGGCCACGCAGGGAACAATCTGATTTTCCTTCGATCATGCTTCGTAAATAGTCCGGGCAGCCGGCGGGCCGCCACGTGGAATCGATTCTGTAATCTTGAGAGCGTATTCATATTGAAGGCAGGGTAGTTCCCTCCGGCGGCAGCACCGCGGGCAGGTCAAGGCCGCGGGTGTCAACGGATCAGGGAGGGTGCAGAGAGGAAGGAATCATTTTGGCTTCTTCCGTGACGGGAAGCGGCCGGACGCGCGCACTGAAATCCGAGCCAGAGCTTCCGTTCCAGAATTAGCGGTCTAACAAATGCCAAAACCGCTAGCGCCGCGTCAAGAAATTTTTCGGGACGCGCACCGTCTTTTCACGCGCCGGCGGCGAGCGGAAATCCCGACGGCAATCCAAGTCTTTGCGCCACTTCGCGTTCCAGTCGCAGCGCCACGACGGTCCCATGACAAACCGGCGTCGAAATTTTTGCGCGTCTCAAGCCGGCTTCGACTGATGGGCGTTCCTCTTTCTAGGGCCCAGGCGAAGCGACCTGATAGATCTCGACGAGGCCGTTACCGGTGGCGCCGTTCTGATCGCGCAAGAGCACGGTGTAAGCCCCGGGCGAGAGGGTGCGGGAGATGGCGGCTTCCTTGGTGTTGGTGGGGGCAAGGCCCGCCGCAGTAATCGCAACCGCTTGCGCCGGCACATCCTGCCAGTCGTTGTTGGAGTAGAGAAGGGATCCGTTACTATCGCGTAACTCGAGTGCGGGATCGGGCAGGGCATTGGAGACTCCCATGCCGCTCAGGCTCGGACCAAGGCCACGGATGATGATGTCGCTGCTGCTGGAGCTGTTCCCCAAGATGAAGCCGGCGATCATGAGGTTGTTTCCCGTATCGCTAAAGGCCCGGGTGCTGATGTTGGCCAGTTTCGACGCTGCGCCCGTGTCGAGATCATAGACCTCGACCAGGCCAATTCCGACGGTGGCGTTTTTGCCCGCCATAATGGCGGTGTAAGGACCCGGCGGCAGCGTGGCAACGATGGCCGACTCGCGGTCGTCCGTGGGCGGGATGCCGGTGGCAGCGATGGCCGCCGCGTCGGTGTCTTTCCAGTTGTCGTTGCTCACGGTGGCGAAGGCGCCCGGGCCGTGCAGCTCCAGGGTCGGATCCAGCAATACGCCTTCCACGCCAAAGCGGACGAGGGAGGGGCCAATGGCGCGGATCAAGACGCGCTTGGGCGCGCTGCCGGTCACGATGAACCCGCCAATGCCGACGCCGTCGCCGGTGAGGACGCGCAACCGGGTCGAGAGGTTAACCGGTTGTGATGTCGGAGTCGGCGTCGGCGTCGGCGTCGGAGTCGGAGTCGGAGTCGGTGTCGGTGTCGGTGTCGGTGTCGGTGTCGGAGTCGGAGTCGGAGTCGGAGTCGGAGTCGGAGTCGGTGTCGGTGTCGGTGTCGGTGTCGGAGTCGGTGTCGGTGTCGGTGTCGGTGTCGGAGTCGGTGTCGGTGTCGGTGTCGGTGTCGGTGTCGGTGTCGGAGTCGGAGTCGGTGTCGGTGTCGGTGTCGGTGTCGGTGTCGGTGTCGGTGTCGGTGTCGGTGTCGGTGTCGGTGTCGGTGTCGGTGTCGGTGTCGGTGTCGGTGTCGGTGTCGGTGTCGGAGTCGGTGTCGGTGTCGGTGTCGGTGTCGGTGTCGGTGTCGGTGTCGGTGTCGGTGTCGGTGTCGGTGTCGGTGTCGGTGTCGGTGTTGGTGTCGGTGTTGGCGTTGGTGTTGGTGTTGGTGTTGGTGTTGGTGTTGGTGTTGGTGTTGGTGTTGGTGTTGGTGTTGGTGTTGGTGTTGGTGTTGGTGTTGGTGTTGGTGTTGGTGTTGGGGTCGGTGTTGTTCCGAGAGAAATGTACGCCACGGGGGCGTCATGATCGGAAACGCGTTCGGGTCGATTCGCGTCGTTGCGGAATGACTCGGGGAAATCCACGTCGGCCCGCGCGTGGACGAATTGGTCGACGTCGGGAAGCAGATTGCTGGTGATCAGGATGTGATCGAAAACCTGCGCGTTCCCGCCAAAGGAGTAGGAGTAGCGCTCGGTCGCCATCAGGGCATCGACGGGGTTGGTGAGATCAGGATTGACCAAATCTGGCGACGCCAGCACCACTTGATCCGCAGGCGTGGGCAGGCCCTCGATTGTTCCGATGAGATCCACGTAGCCGTCGTTGAGCTGGTAGGCATTGAAATTGCCGAGCACAAAGAGGCGCTCGGTGGCATCTGCGGTCTGCCGCATCTGGACCAGGTTGGCCAGGTATTCGGCCTGAGCGCGGCGTTTCGTCCGGACCCGGTTGCCGTCCGTGGGATCGTCGATACCGCTGAGGGATCGCAGATGATTCACAATGACTGTGAAGGGGAACGGTTGATTGCCGGCATCGGGCACTGTCCCGCGCAGGACCAGCGGGGGCCGATCGTTCAGGATCTCCGGTTGGTTATTATCCGGGTTGAGGTAGGTCGCTGTTTTGCCGACCTGGGTGACGTCGACCACGGTCACGCGCGCGGACTTGACCAGGAAACCCACATCGATGCCGGCAAGATCGTTGCCCTCCACCAGATAGGCCGCATAATTCGGGTCCGGCTGAGCCGCCGTGACCGCATCGGCGTTGATCTGGCTCGCCACAGCCTGGAGCGTCGCGAGATTCTCCACTTCCTGGACGCCAATCACATCCGGGACCTGCAGGATATCGCGCACGGCGAGCGAAACCTTGTTCAGGCGATTGTTGAACGCCGTCGTGGTCAGGACCGGGTCCGAGGTGGCGGGATCATCCGTGGTGTCGAAGAAGCGCTGGAGATCAAAGCTGGCCACGGTCAACTGCGTCGCTCCGGGCGGAGGCAGAGGCGTCGCCACCAAGGTGTTGCCGGTGACGCCCGGCGGCGGCGCGACATCGGGCAGGATGGTGTAGGTCTGGAAGGTGTAATCGAGCACGCCGGTGAGGTTGGAAACTACGGCGCCCGTTGCGACCTCGAGAGCCGTGGACCCGGGCTGCGCGTCGCTGTCCACGCGCAGACGCTCGGGATTGATGTCGAAACGCGGGACATTGGCCGGCGGCGGCGCGGGGACTGGCCGCGTGATCGGAATTCCTGGCTCGACGAACGGCCGGGCGACTCCCGTGATGACTCCGTAGAACGCTCCGGTGGAGGTCGAGGTCGCGTTCGCTTCGTTGATGATCCCTCCGGTGGGCTCGACCACGGTGAGGGAACTCACAAACACCCGCATCCCTTCATACCTCTCCAGGTTGTTGACGTCGTTCACGAGGGTATCGGCGGAGTTTATGGTTACCGGCACCGGCAGCGGATTGCCGGTGGAGAGCAGGCTCATCGCCGGGCCGGTAATTTCCGTGACCGACGGGCTGCTCGGGTCGGAACTCGGAACGAACTCAACCACCATGCCCGAGACGTCGATTGAATTGCCGACGAGCGCGGTGGGCGCCGAGGAAGTGAACACGAAAATTCCCTGCGAAGTGTTCGGGTCCGCGTCCATAACAGCATCCGGTGTTTGGAGGAAGAACCCATCGTTCCGCAGCGCCGTCACGATGCCGGTGGTCGTGACCATTTGACCAACCAAAGGCGACGTATTTCCGGAACCTTGAATGTCGTGGATCGCCAAAGGTATGGGGGTCGGGGTGGGCGTGGGAGTCGGCGTCGGGGTTGGAGTAGGAGCTGTGTCATCGACCGTGAGTGTGAAGCTCTGGGTGCCGTTCGGCATGACGCCGTTGTTGGCCGTGATCGTGATCGGGTAGGGGCCCGCGCTGCCGGCGTCTGGCGTCCCGGCGAGCGTCGCTGTGCCGTCGTTGTTATCCGTAAACGTCACGCCGCCGGGCAGCGCGCCTGTCTCCGTGATGACCATGCTGGCATTGGTCGGGAACCCTGTCGTCGTGACCGTAAACGTGCCGGCCATGCCGACCGTGAATGTCGTGCTGTTCGCACTCGTAATCGACGGCGCCTCGTTCACGGTGAGAGTAAAGCTCTGCATGGCGCTGCCCGCGCTGTTGGTGGCGGTGATGGTAATCGGGTAGACGCCGCCCGTGCCCGCAGCTGGGGTTCCGCTCAGGACTCCCGCCGAACTCAGCATGACGCCGCTGGGCAACACGCCGGTCTGGCCGAAGGTGGGCGTGGGCGAACCATTCGCGGTGATGGTGAAACTTCCGCCGGTCCCAACGACGAAGGTTGTGCTGGCGACGCTGCTAAAGGCAGGCGGGAAGTGCACCGGCACGACCACGGTGTTTGTCATCACACTGGTGAAGTTGGTCCCCGAGATGGTGCCTTGGGCGGAAACTGAGGTGACACCGTTCGGGAACGGATTATTCACCGTGGCCTGCAAGCGGAACGAGACTGTCGTGCCGTGATCGAGCGTGCCGATGGCGGTCGGCAATCCAAGAAATTCCACGTGTGCAGTTGGGCCGGGCGCGGCGCCGCGCGCCTGGTGCTGACGCGGCAGCCGACGTTCGCCGCTCGCGAGGAAACCGTACATGACATCGTCGCGCGCCCCGGGGGAGTAAACATCGGGCAAGCCGAGGGCATGCCCCATCTCGTGCAGGACGGTCGTGACAAGGTCGACGCGTTCGGCCGCGATTGCAGCGCGGCTCCAGCCACGTCCGCCAGCCGTATGGTCCACACGAACGCTTTCACCGCTGGCCTCGCCGAGATATCCGCCGGGCAGATCAGCGACTTCAAATTTGAGGCCGCGCAATATGGCGCGTTGGCGTTCGTTCAATCCGGTCGCTATCCAGTGCGCCCGAGCCTGGGCCACGACGGCATCCAGCGTGTCCTGCGAGAGGGTGGCGGCGGGTGCGGAGTGGACTCTGGGGGAAGCCGCGTTCGGCAATCGGCCTAACGAAACGGAATCAGCGTTCGCCGCCGGTGTCGTTGTGAGATGGGAAGAGGTTTTTGTGGCCGATTCCTTCGTCTCAAACAGGAGCGATGATGGCGTACCGCAGGTGGTTCCGGTTCCGGTAAACGCGTTCGCCGAGGCAGGCGCGTCGGCGTAGGCGCTGGAGACGAAGGCGCCGGTGTTATTCGCAGTAAGGAAGGCTTCGACGTTGGTCAGGTTGGCGCCGCCCGCGTAGGTCGGGAGATTGAAGACGTGCCCGCCGGCTGCGCCGCCGGCACCAACGATGATCCCGAGGTTGCTGCTGAGGTTGAGAATGTTCTTGTCCGCGGCATTCGTCCCGCCGATCCGCGCGCAGACATTAACGGTGTCGCCCGAGCCTGGTGACCCGTTGGTGACTGCGATCCCGGCGAACCACTCGGGCAGCCCAGGTGTGTCGAGCGTGTTGCCGCGGATATCGAAGTTTGCCGCGTAGCTCCCATCCGTGTTGTCGGCAAAGATGTGAGCGTTGCCACGGATCTGGTGGATGAGGTTGTTGGTGATGGTGAGACTCATCGTGCCGGCGCCCGAGGCCGAGACGAAAATGCCGTTGCCCGTCTTCGAACCCGAGTCGAGCACGCCCGCATTTCCGATCTCGTTGTTGTCGAAGAAGCCGCTGAGGAGCGTGCCGACATTGGCCTTGAAAAAGGTGACGGCACTGCCGTTGGCGTCGCGCATCGTGTTCCCGAGACAGTGAAAGTTCATCATCCCTAGCGAGGCGAAGGTGAGATTGCTCCCGCCGATGATGTTCTGAGCGTGCGCGTTGGTGATCGTGTTCCCCGGCGCGACGCCGCGGGTGCCCGTGACACCACCAAAGATGACGTCCATCGTCGTGCCGGTTTGCCCGGTGAAATTGGCCGCGTCGCCGGGCGATCCGGTGAACGTGCATCCCGTGACGGTGACGTTGGCGATCGTGCCGGCGTTGCGTGCCTCCACCGCGAGGCTGCTGTTGGCGTCGGAGAAATTTTGCACCAGGCCAAAGGTGGAACCGGTCACCGTGAGGCGGTTGAGCGTACCGGCCGTGTTCACCACCGAAAAATTACGCGCCCGGCCGCCGCTGATGTTGCAATTGGTCACCGTACCTGCGCCGGTCATGCCGTTCGTGTTGACGCTCGCGTCGTCTCCGAACATGACACTGCCCTCGCCGTAATTGTCGAACGTGGGGCTGGTGCCGTTGGTCCCGCTGACGGTCGAGTATTCCAGGGTGAAGTTGTTCACGCGGAAACCGCGGATCCCGAAATTCTGGTTCGTGCCGTTGATCGTCATCCGGCGCAGGATCACGTGGCTGGTGTTGTTCAGGTAAACGCCGCTCCCGCTCGTCGCGCTGCCGTCGCTGCCGGATTTGTTGGCAATTGTCCCCCCGCTGCCGTTCCCACCCAGCGCGGTATTGCTGCCATCACCCGTCACCGTCAGGCCGCCGTTCGAGCCAGTCGTATCGAGCGTGATTCCGTTCCCGGTTCCTCCGCTGGAGCTGATGCTCTTAAAATTCAGTCCCGCGATGCCGATGTTGACGTTGCTTACGATCAGCGCCGCACCCGTGGTCGCGGCAAGGTCATTGTCCTCTCCGGTTGCGGTAACCGAGCCGCTCGTGGTCAGGTTTAAGGCCGTTCCGCCAGTGACCGTGACATCGAAGTCCCCCAGCGCGAGCGTGCCAACCGCGCTCCCGCTGATGCCGCCGCCGCTGGAGTTGGTGACATTTAGTCCGCGCACGGTGTTTCCGTTTCCGAGGACAAGCGTCGTGCCCGAACTGGCTGCCAGCGTGGGCCGATTGGCGACGTTGCCGGACAGAAGGAGGATCGTGTTGACCACCAGGTCCGATCCTGCGCCGACCAGGTTCACATTCGAGGGCAACGTCCCGCCGGTGTAGCTGCCACTTCCCTTGAAGACGTAGATGAAATCGCCCGCGGCGTTCGCGGCGGCGATGGCGTCGGCAAAATTGTTAAACGGGGCGGTGCGTGTGCCGCTGCCGTTCATGCCTGAGTTATCGACATACCATACCCGCGGACCCAGGCTGATGCTCACCGTGCCGGTGCTGGTCAGATTATCGCCGTCCGTCACCGTGTAGTTGAAGGTATCGACGAGGTCGTGATCACCCGCCTGGGGCGTGTAGGTGAATGCGCCATCGGCGGCGATCGCGACGCTTCCGCCGGCGGAGGTCGGGAACGTTCCACTCGTTACCACCAGGCTGCCGGCAGGAGTGACACCGTCCAGATCAACTACTCCATTCTTTAAGCCCAGCGCTGCGCCGACGCTCAGTGGGGTATTGCCGACGGCGCCATACATGTGACGAACGGCATGAGGCGAGAGCAAGGTTGAGTCCGGGACGAAGGTCGTGTTTGAGTCCAGCGCTTCGCCCAGCTGCACGCCCGTTGCGGCGCTCGTGCCGCTGTTCTCGATCGTGCCCGTGTAGGTGATGGTGTCGCCGGGCCGCGCGCTGTTGTCGTTATTAAGCGGGAACGTCGCGCTTTGGGTTGCGGAAACGTTGGGCGACGCCGCAGCGTCCAGGCGAAGGAGAAGCAAAAACGCGGCAGCCGCCGCGAGCAACTTTGTCCAGGGGGTCATACGATGCGCGATCGCACGCTCCAGACTACGGAGTATGGGCCAAACAAGTCAAAGCTAAACCAGGCGGCTTTGAAAGATTTGGCGGCGGCGCCATAATTTGCCCATGCTCAACCTCGCCGCCGCCACGAATCGGCAATTCGCGCCCTGTGTAGGCCAGGACTTCGACCTGGTTCTTCCCTCCGGGCCCGTTCGGCTTGTGCTTGAAGAGGTCCGCCCTTCCGCAGGCCACCCTCCGGATGCGAAACGCACCCCGTTTGCCCTGATCTTGAGTGGCCCTCCTGCCCTGCTCCTATCCCAGGGAATTTTCCGGCTGGAGAACGCCACGATTGGGGCGATGGAGATCTTCCTGGTTCAGGTGGCGGCTAATGCCAGTGCTTCCCAGTTCGAGGCCATTTTCAATTGAAGCAGCGTCCCGGATTGAGACGGGACCCGTCAGGCCTGCCACGCCATGAGGAGGTAGATGCCCTTGTCCTCCAGGGGCCGAAATCCCAGCCGTTCGTACAGGCGCAGCGCGGGGTTAAGCTTCTCCACGTGGATGGTCACGCGCTTGCCTTCCGTCCGCGCCTCTTCCTGCAACCCATGGAGCAGGCTCGTTCCAATGCCCGCCCCGCGATGCGCGGGCAGCATCGAGATATCGATGATATGAATGGAGCCTTCCCGCCGATCCACATACAGCCGCCCGATGTCCACGTCGCCCAGCTCCACAACATCGAACGCGGCGCTGCGGTAATTCTGCCGATACTCGATGTCCTGGGCGACGAATTGCATCCGGCAGAAGGCCGCCTTTTGCTCGTCGCTCCAATCCGTGCGCGCCAACTCTTCCGCCCGGGTGCTCGCATACACGGCGCAAAGAAAATCCGCGTCTTCTGCGCAGGCTGGACGAAGCCGGACGCGGTCCACTTATGGTCGCGGAGGGAAAACGCCCTGCAACGCGATGCAGAAGTAGAAAGTGAGATAGGGCATCATGTTGTTGTGCGGCTGGTCAGTTCCCGTTGTGGCCAGGGCGGCGTCGCTCAACTGGACCAGATTTGCTGTCGCATCCGAGTACAGATTTCCGCTGGCGGGTCGGTTAAACGAATTATCGGTGGGATTGGTCGTGCCACCCAACGGGGTCGATTGCGCCATCAAATTATGAGTGTGGTCCGGCATTTCAGTCTGGAGAAGGGTGACCGTTTCTGTTCCGCCGACCTGACCGAGGAGGCGCAGCGACAGCCCGGGCCCCTGGCCCGGCTGCAGCGGTGCCCTGCCCTGCATATTGGGCAGGGCGAAAGTGGTCTGGCCGTTGCCGCCATAGGTGGTGCCCAAAAGGGAGAATAGCGCCGTATTTTGAGCGATCGGCAGGAGTTGTCCGTCGCACCAAGCCCACCCGCGGGGTGCGAAGTTGAAGGGGAAAATCCGAATTTCGGCAATGAATGGATCGGCCATGGTGATGGATCAGTTGGGGCTGGGAAAGATACCGAAGAGCGAGATGATGAAATTCAAACAGAGAAAAGGCTGGACGTTCTCGTGCGATTGACTGCCGCCGGACGGCAAGATCGACGACCCGCTCATCTCCACGCCCGGGGCGCCGGCGCGGTAAAACTTGGCCGCGGCCTGGCCGGTGACATTGCCGGCGGGAGAGGAGAGCGTGGGCAGATTAATCGAGGCGTCCAGGGTGTGCGAGTGGCCTGGCATTTCATTGACCGTGAGGGTGACTTCTTCAGCTCCGCCTTTCTGGCCCAAGATAAAGCCGCTGTCCTGATGGACAGGCAACCGACCCCGCAGGTCAGGCAAAGCAAAGGTGTTTTGTCCATCCCCGCCGTAGGTCGTGCCGATGAGGTTGAAAAGAGTGTCGTTTTCGGAAATCGGCAAAAGCTGGCCCGCACAAAATTCCCAGCCTTGTGGAGCAAAATTGCCCGCGAACATCCGAATCTCGCCGACGTAGGGTTGCGCCATAAAGTGGGGGACCTAATTCGGTGACGGATAAATTCCCTGCAACGCGATGCAAGCGGTCAGCGTCAAAAACGGCTGCATGTTCTGGTGCGCCTGGCTCCCGCCGGCGATCGCGACCGACGCGGCGGACATGGCCACGAGATTGTCCGGGCTCGTGTATCCATTATTGACCGACGCGAGCAAGTTCCCGGCTGGAAGGTTCGTTGAAGCCGCCTCGCCGGCGGCTCTGGCTGCGTGGGTATGGGCCGGCAACTCCGCCACCGTGAGGGCATGCGCCTGTTCGCCGCTGCGCTGGCCGAGGATGTGTCCATTGCCCACATGGATCGGTGTCCGCGCACGCAGATCGGGCAGCGCAAAATTGGTTACGCCGTTGCCCCCATACGTCGTGCCCAGCAAGGAGAAGAGCGCCTGATTTTGATTAATGGGAAGAAGCTGCCCATTGCACATCGCCCAGCCGCGAGGAGCGAAATTGAAACTGAAAATGCGAATCTCCGCGAGAAAAGGCTCAGCCATAGCAAGGAAGAGTTCGGTTGGATCCAGTCATGACAAAGGGGCCAGCCGCGTGCGGTAGAGGTCCGGCATCAGGTTCTCCACCGTCACGTTCCAGCCTTCCAGCGGAAAACGGAGCGCATTGCCTTGCGCGCGGATATTTGGAAATGGCATATGCGACAGCGCCTCGGGCCAGCGGTTCAAATCTGTCAGCTCGACGAGTAAATGGACCTCTCGCGTGGCCGACCGCTGCGGTTTGGCGGCCTGCAGTAGTTGCCACCGCCCGCTGTACTGGCGCACGTAATCGACAAGGCGTTGCATTCCTGGCGAGGTCACATCGTCCGGGCCGGGCAGAGCCGGAGCCAATCCTGCGGCGGACGGGAGCTGTAAAACCGTCCCAGCTGCGACGAGCAAACCAGATGCGATAAAGGCGCGACGCTTCATGGCGAGCAGCGAGCATTTGGCTCCCGCGCGTCTCAAAAGTCAAGCTCGTTCGCGCACATCGAAGCACTGGACGAATCGAGAGGCCCCACCCTCGCGAAATCGTCTTCCACGCACTGTCCCGACGCGTCGCCTAAGCCTTCGGCTTGAACATGGCCGCGTCGATGATCGACCAAAGATGGATGAGCCAGCCGAGGAGAACGATCCAGAGCAGACCCGCGAGGACGAATTGGATCAGCGCCATCATTACGCGTCCCTGGATGAGCTGCCCCAACCCCGGGATGAAGAAGCTGCACAGTGCTGCGATGACGTTACCGGTTGAACCTTGTCCTGCTGCCATGCGTGAATGCTTCCGCGATTCCGCCGTGGGAACAAGCGATTTTTCGCAGGACGCGTGCGCGTCGGACTGGCGGGGCGGCGGGAATTGTCGCAAGTTGGGGGCGATGAAAACTGTTTTCTGCGTCGCGCTCGTTCTTCTCGCCCTCATTGCTCCCGGCCTCGCCGCGACGGAAACATTTCAAGTGGAGCGGTTCACTTTTGCCGTGCCCGAGAGTTGGAAAAAAGTGGCGCCGCCCTCACCGATGCGGAAGGCGCAGCTCGAGGTGGGCGCAGACGCGGCCAAGGCCGAGGTGACGTTCTTCCATTTTGGCGGCGGCAGCGGCAGCGTGAACGACAACGTGACGCGTTGGTATTCGCAGTTTCCTGGAAGCGAAGCGACGCAGAAGAGCGAAACCGTGGAAGTGAACGGCGTGAAGATCACGTTCGTGGAAGCAGCGGGGACGTTCAGCAGCGGCATGCCCGGCGGACCGACGACGCCGAAAGCGGATTACGCCCTGCGCGGCGCCATTTTGGAAAACGCCGCGACGGGCGACGTCTATATCAAGATGACGGGACCGAAGGAAACCGTGGAAGCCGCGGCGGAGGCTTTCCGCGAGATGGTGAGGAACGCGGCGCAGCCCGCGGTCTGATTGCGGCAACAAAGGGTGCGCCCGCCGGAACGCCTCGCGGGTCGCAGCGACCAGGATGTCATGACCTACAAGACGATCCCGTCCACCACTCGACCCCCTAATCCTTGCGGAACCAGCTCCTAAGTCTGGCGCGTCTGCCAATTTCGCCACCCTGGCTTGCGCTGCGAATCCGACCGGTCACCGTCGCTCGCAGCAAGCGGCAGACGTCGCGCCAAGAATCGCCTGCAGCTCGCGCCCGACCAGTTTGCGATCTTCGCCGGGCGGGCGGGATTTCAAAAAGCGAATCGCCCCGGCGATTTCGCGCTTCCGCAGCAGATTCCAAAGATGCGGCGCCAGGGTCATGTCGCGCCAATAGCAGACTTCATCCGCGACCGAACCTTCGGCGAGAGAATAGCCGATCCGCGCCGGTGTGATCGGTTGCCGCAACTGCACGGCGGCTTCCAAAAGCGCGGACTTGAACGGAAGCACGCTGGCGCCGTTCGAGCTCGTCCCTTCCGGAAAAAGCACGACGAGAAGGTTGTTGCGCAACGCCGTCCGCATCGCTTCCACCGCGCGCACACAGTCGCGGCGCCGCGCGCGTTCGACAAAGATCGTTCCCGCCGCACGAGCCAGCCAGCCGAAAAGCGGCCAGCGCGCGACTTCGCTTTTGGCCACGAACACACACGGCTGCAACGCGCTCAGCGCAATGATGTCGAGGTAACTCAAATGATTCGCGACCAACAGGCCGGAAGACGGAATGGCGCCACTCGTCGTCAGGCGAAGGCCGAGCAGGCGCATGGTCACGCCACACCAGCGATGCAGCCAGAGGGCGTGCGCGCGCAATTGATTTTTGCGACGGTGGAAGGGAATGCTGAACGCGCACTCCGCGAGGGCGCAGAGTGCACAGACGATGAGCGCGCCAGCGCGCGCCGCCTGGCGGGCCGTCACCCACACTTTCCGCTCCGATCCCGCTGCGATGCGGCTCGATTCCGACTCCGCCACCGTGGTGAGGGCGGACGCGTTCACGCGAAAAAGTGGGCGCGCACGATGGCCGGCAAAGTTTCCAGGTCGAGCAGCGTGAGAAAATCGATCGTGCCGAATTCGCGATCGATCGCCGGTGGTCCGCAGATTTTCGCGCCGATCGAAAGATAAGCGCGCAGCAGCTTCGGTGGTGCTGTCGCCGGGATCGCCGATCCCGGCCCGGATGGCGCGTCCCCACATTCTCGATCGCCGGGGTCACCGACCCCGGCTGCAACGGGGAGTGCGAACCCGGGATGCGGGCGCGTCCGCCACCCCGATCGCGCCAGATGTTTCGCCGCGAGCAGCTGATACATCGCCGCGCCTTCCGCCGGATCCTGCGAGGTGAGCGAACTGCACCCCACGAGATAACGCACGTTGCGTTCGCTGGCGTAATCGGCAATCCCGCGCCAGAGCAGATGCAGGAGATTGAAATTGCGATGCTCCCGGTGCACGCAAGCGCGGCCCAGCTCGATCAACTCCCCGCGCCATTTCTCGTACGGCGCGAAATCAAACTCGCGCTCGCTGTAGTACCCGAGATGCGGCCGCGGCCCGCGCGCCGGTTTGCAATCGATACGTGCCGACCACTTCACCGCTCGCGGTTTCCTCGACGATGAGATGATCGCACGCCGCGTCGAACGGATCGACGTCGAGCCCGTGGAAGTGCGACTCGGCCAGGCCTTCGTTCAGTTCGAGGTTGAAAACCTCAAACCGCAACCGTTGCGCGCGCCGCACGTCGTCCGCGTCGCGTGCCAGTCGCGCGCGGTAGCCGCTCCGCGGTTTCCGCGTGGGTTTGTTGGCGGTCAGGATCATCGCTCGAGT
The DNA here is from genome assembly GCA_963769625.1 of uncultured Verrucomicrobiae bacterium. Classification (GTDB taxonomy): domain Bacteria; phylum Verrucomicrobiota; class Verrucomicrobiia; order Chthoniobacterales; family UBA10450; genus JACCTI01. Next base: position 317,533 of record CAVYMO010000004.1, read on the forward strand.
TCTCCAGCAGTTTCACCGCGAGCGCCGTCCAGCCGGTCTGATGGCTTGCGCCCAGGCCGCGGCCGGTTTCGCCGTGGAAGTATTCGTTGAACAAAACCAGGTCGCGCCAGTGCGGATCGGTCGCGTATTTCTCGATCCCGCCGTGGCAGGGCCGGGCGCCGTTTTCGTTCGGCAGGAAGATGCGCGTGAGGCGGCGCGAAATTTCCTGCGCCACTTCGCTGAGGTTCATCATCTTCCCCGAGCCGGTCGGGCATTCGACCTTCAGGCCGTCGCCGTAGAAATGGTGGTAGCGCTCGAGCGCCTCGACGATCAGGTAATTGATCGGGAACCAGATCGGCCCGCGCCAGTTGGAGTTGCCGCCGAAGAGGTAGCTCGTGCCCTCGCCCGGCACGTAGTCGACCCGATGTTCCTCGTCCCCGGCGTGGAAGATGTAGGGATGCTCGTGATGATAACGCGAGACGGAGCGCAGACCGAAGGGCGAGAGAAATTCGTTCTCATCCAGCATGTAGCGCAGCGCGCGCGTCGAGCCGTTCCCTGCGTCGGGATCGCCAGCATGCGATGGAACGCGCCCGGGCACAGCTCGCAATAGGTGATCGTCTCGCGCAGATCCTGGCCGGTAGTTCAGGAACCAATCCATCCGCTTCTTGAAGCCGGCGCAGCTTCTCGATCTTCGAGTTCTCGATCACTTCCACCGCGATCAGCGGCAGCAGCCCGACCAGCGAGCGCGTGCGCAGCGGAATCTCGCGCCCATCCGGCGTCTTGAGTTTGTCGTAGTAGAAGCCGTCCTCCTCGTCCCACAGCCCGGTGCCGCCGATCGTGTTCATGGCGTCGGCGATCTGCGATGAAGTGCTCGAAGAACTTCGAGGCCATGTCTTCGTAAACCGGATTCGTCCTCGCGCCAGCTCCAGCGCCATCGAGAGCATGGTCAGGCAATAGAAACCCATCCACGCGGTGCCGTCGGCCTGCTGGAGAAAGCCGCCGGTCGGGCAGCGGCTTCGAGCGATCGAAGACGCCGATGTTATCCAGCCCGAGGAAGCCGCCGGAGAAGAGATTGTTGCCCTCCGCGTCCTTGCGATTCACCCACCAGGTGAAGTTGAGCATCAGCTTCTGGAAGACGTGCTTTCGAGAAACTGCGCGATCGCGTTGCCCGCGCGGGCCGGTCATTTTGTAAACCCGCCACGCCGCCCACGCATGCACCGGCGGATTCACGTCGCCGAAGGCAAACTCGTAGGCGGGGATCTGCCCGTTCGGGTGCATGTACCATTCGCGCAGGAAGAGCTCGAGCTGCTTCTTCGCGAAGTGCGGATCGACCTTCGCCATCGGCATCATGTGAAACGCCAGATCCCACGCCGCGAACCACGGATACTCCCACTTGTCCGGCATCGAGATGATGTCGCGATTGAAGAGGTGCGGCCACTCGCGATTCCGGCCGCCGAGCCGTTCCGGCGGCGGCTTCGGCTGGCCGGGATCGCCGTTCAGCCATTCCCGAATGACGTAGTGATAAAACTGTTTGCTCCAGAGCAGACCGGCATAGCCCTGGCGCGCGACATCTTGGCTTCGGCTCCATGTCGGTCGGCGAGATCGCGTCGAAGGACTCGTCGGCTCGGCCATGCGTAGAACTGCGTCCGCTTCCGCGATGCCGTTGGGCCGGAATCGATCCTGGATCGAAGCTGGCCTCGCCCTGATCCCGCCGGGGTCACCGGCCCCGGCTTCAGCCGCAACCGCGCGCAAGCGTAACCTCACTCGCGCATTCTCGCCGGCTTCCAGTTCGAGCACGTAATGCGGCGCGAACTTCGTCCCGACGCTGCGCGGGATTCACCGCATCCGCCCGACCATGAATGACGTACTCGTGAAACGCATCCTTCGCGAAAGCGAGTGCCATTGACGTAACCGTAGAGCCGCTGCGCGTTCGTTTCGTTTTCGGTGAAGAGCGGCGTGGCCTCGCCTTCGTAGGCCAGTTCATACTCGCCGAGCTCCTCGTGCCGCGCGCGGACGAGCCCATCGCGCTCCAGTCGAGATCGACGGCTTCGTCGTGCATTCCTCCGGCACCGCGCCCCACGACCAGGTGTTGCGAAACCAGAGCGTCGGCAGCAGATGCAGCGTCGCCTTTTCCGGCCCGCGATTCGCGATCGTTAGGCGAATCAGGATGTCGTTCTCGTCGCGCCTTCGCGTACTCCGCGAACACGTCGAAGTAGCGATCTTCGTTGAAAATCGCCGGTGTCGATCAACTCGAATTCGGTCGCACCCAAACCGCGCCGGCGATTCTCTTCCGACCAACTGGCGCGTAGGGAAATTCCGCCTGCGGATATTTGTAGAGCGCCTTCATGTAGGAATGCGTCGGCGTCGAGTCGAGGTAGTAGTAGAGCTCCTTCACATCCTCGCCGTGATTTCCCTCCGAACCGGTGAGGCCGAAGAGCCGCTCTTTCAGGATCGGATCGCGCCCGTTCCAGAGCGCGAGCGCGAAACAGAGCCGGCACTGCCGATCGGTGAAGCCTAACAAGCCATCTTCGCCCCAGCGATACGCGCGGCTGCGGGCGTGATCGTGCGGAAAATAATCCCAGCAATTGCCGTAGGCAGAATAATCCTCCCGCACCGTGGCCCACTGCCGCTCCGAGAGATACGGGCCCCAGCGTTTCCAGTTATGTTGGCGGGCCGCGTCATCGCGCAGGCGTTTCTCTTCGGCGGTGTGGCCGCGCAGGACTGGGGGATGATCCATATTTCTTGGTCGTTCGGTTTTCGAATTCCTTACGCCGCTGGAGCCGGAATCGCAGTTGTTGTAGCCGGGATCGCCGATCCCGGCCGGGTCGACGCGCCACCAAATCCCACGCCGCCGGGGTCGACGACCCCGGCTACAACGGATCGCTCTGGCTCGGGCTCGCGGTGCGACACCGCCGGGCCGCGCTCATCGAGATATTGCACGAAGTCCTTCGAGAAGAAGACATCGAGCGCCCAATCGATCGCGACCCGAATCTTCTTCTCCAACCGCGGGAGTTTGCTCCAATAAATGCCGCGCCAGAGAAACCAGGCGATGAAGCCTGAGAAATTCACTCCCAGAATCCGCGCCACGCCGGTCCTCCGGCCGATCGCGGCCAGCAAGCCCAGCGTCTTGAAACTAAACGGCGTCAACGTTCCGCCTCGCTCCGTCGCGACGATATTGCGCGCGAGAACCTTGCCTTCACGCGAAGCATGCTGCGCGGTCGGCGGATAATATTCGCCCGCGTTGCCCGTCGGAATAAGCGCGCAATCGCCGAGAGCCCAGACGTTGGTCGCTCCCTCCACTTCCAGCGTCGACTTCACCTTTACCTTGCCGTGTTCCTTGGCGCACGGGACGAGCGCGAGCGTCGGACTCGGCGCCGTGCCCGCGGTCCAGATCAAGGTCGAACTGATGATCTGGGTGCCGTCGCTCAACGTGATCTCGCGCCGAGTCGTCGCAGAAACTTTCGTGCGCGCGTGAATCTCGACCCCGCGCTCGCGCAGTTTTCGTCGGCATAGCGGCCAAGTTTTTCGCCCAGCTCCGGCAAAATGAAATCGCCCGGATGCACCAGCACGACGCGCAGCATTTCCGGTTTCAGGTTCGGATAATACGGGAGCGCGTCGCGCAGGAAATCGTTGATGCTCGCGATCGTCTCCACGCCCGCGAACCCGCCGCCCGCGACCACAAAAGTCAGCAGCGGCTCGCGTTCGCTCGCGGCGCATTCCGTGTCGGCTTCCTCGAGGTGCGCGATGAGCCGGTTCCGCAGTCGAATCGCGTCGCCTAGCGATTTCATGGTCAGGGCGCGTTCCTCCAGGCCGGGCAATCCAAAGAAGTTCGTCACCGAGCCGAGCCCGAGCACGAGATGATCGTAGGCCAGCGGGTGCGAATGGCGCTCGAAGCCATGCGAAACGGTCACGCGTCTGGCCTCCAGATCGATGCTCTCCACATCGCCGACGAAAAAACTCACGTGCCGCAACATCTTGCGGATCGGGTTGACGATGTTGGTCAGATCGAGATCGCTCGCCGCGATCTCGTGCAGCATCGGCGTGAAGAGGAAAAAATTTTCCCGGCTGACGAGAGTCACCTCGAAATCCGGATCGCTTCGCTTCTCGAATTCGAGCGCCGCGTAAAGCCCGCCGAAACCGCCGCCGAGAATGAGGACACGTGTCTTGTTGTTGGCCACGCAGATTGGTCGCAGCGCGCGCCAATTGCTTACAGCGCCGCTGCAAGTTGTAGCCGGGGTCGTCGACCCCGGCCGCGCCGACGCGCGATTCCACGCTGGCCGGGATCGCCGATCCCGGCTACAACGACGCGTGCATCGGCACCTGCGAAGGCTCGAGCGCGTTTGGATAAATCAGCCGATTTATTTCGTCACAACATGCACGGCTCGAGCGCCGGCCAATCCTCACGACAGAAGCCGATCTTCAACATCTCGGTGGACGAATGGCGCACGGCGCGCGCTCGACATGGTTGGGCGATTGGCCGTTTCGTGATCATGCCGGATCACGTGCATTTTTTCTGCTCCGCGGAGCTGGAGGCGAAGCCACTTGCCGCAGTTGATGCAGGCCTGGAAGCAATGGACGAGCAAACGCGTGATCCATGATCTGAAAATTCCCGGCCCCATCTGGCAGGCTGAGTTCTTCGATCACGTTCTGCGCTCGAGTGAAAGCTACAGCGAGAAATGGAACTACGTGCGCGATAACCCGTTGCGCGCAGGCTTGGTCACGGACGCCGACGACTGGCCCTTGGCAAGGTCAGATCGAAGAACTGCGGTTGTAATTGTAGCCGGGATCGGTGATCCCGGCCGGTGTGCACGAACCATACTCTCCCCCAGCCGGGGTCACCGACCCCGGCTACAACGACACCGCCAACCCCCGCTATAACACCGATTCCAGGCGCAGGAGTTCGCCTAGCGACCAAGCCTGGAAAGGACAGCCGGCCGGCGTGTGCGGCGGCTCGGCATCGGCAATTTCGGAAATGTGGCCGAGACCCGCGTGATTTAGATGCGTAAGGATCGGCGTGATAAAACGATCGGCCGCCTCCGTTTTCGCCGCCGCGGAGTTCCCGCGAACGCGCACCCACGCTTCGACGAACGGCCCAATGAGCCACGGCCAGACCGTGCCTTGATGGTAACTGCCATCGCGTTGCGCAACGCTGCCGCCGTAGTGGCCGACGTAGCCTGGTTCGTCGGGCGCGAGCGAGCGCAACCCCAAAGGCGTGAGCAGGCGCGCCTCCACCGCGTCGACAATTTTGCGCGCCTTGTCATCCGGCAGAAGCACGAGCGGCAAACCACCCACCGCAAAAATCTGGTTTGGACGAAAAGCCCGATCGACCGCTCCCACTTGATGATCGCAATCGATCACGTCGAAAAGAAATTTGCCGTCTGGATTCCAGAAATGCTCCTCGAACGAGCGACGCCCTTTCTCCAAAATCGGTTTCCAGCGCGCGGAAAATTCGTCGCCGATCGCGAGCGCGTTCAGCCAAAGCGCCTGGATCTCAACCGGCTTGCCGATGCGCGGCGTGATTTCGCGACCATCGACGCGTGCGTCCATCCACGTGAGCTGATAACCATGCTCGCCGGCGCGCAGCAATCCGTCGTCGTCGCAGCGAATTCCAAAGCGCGTCCCGTCATGATAACCCGCCAGGATCGCTTCGACAGCGCCGCGCAATTTTTCAGGTGTGATGGTCGCCGGTCAGCTCCGGCTTCTTGGCGACGGCGCGCAGATAGTCGCCGACCGCAATCACATACCAAAGCGACGCGTCCACGGAATTGAACTCCGGTTGATCGCCCTGATCGGGAAAACGGTTCGGAAGCATCCCTTCCGAAACCACACCGGCCCATTCCACGAGAATATCGCGCGCATCCTCGAGTCTCCCGCTCGCGATGCAGAGGCCGCGGATCGAGATGAAAGCATCGCGACCCCAATCGCCAAACCACGGATAGCCCGCGACGATCGTTTTGCCGCTGCCGCGCCGCACGAGATAGGCGTCGGCCGCGCGATGCAGCGGCGTGAGAAATTCCTTCCGGCGGTGCAGCTCACTGGCGCGGACGTCGGCAAAAAGTTCTGTAGCCGGGGTCGTCGACCCCGGCCGGGCCAAGGCGTGGCTGAGTCCCTCCTGGCCGGGATCAGCGATCCCGGCTACAGCGGCGAGCATGAGCACCGCCGGTTTTTCGGAGAGGTTGAATTCGAAGACGCCCGGCGCCGCCAGGTCCTCGACCGCATCGAGTCCGCGCGCCTGTTCTTCGCGGTAGAGAAAATTACGATACCAATCCGGCTGGCTGAGATAGTGTCCGTTGCGATTGCGCCACGATCGCCGGCAACCCGTCATAGACGCGCCAGACGACACGCTCACCGTTCTCTTCCGCGCCAAAACGAAACGCCCCGTTCTCATGCTGCGCGGAATGAAAATCGCGCCCAGAAATGAATGGGCGGACCGTCAGCTTCGCGTCGTCGCTTCCCTCGATCCGCCACGAAACGAAAACCGCCGACGAGCCGGGCGTAACAAACAGCTCCTGCTCCACAACCAGATCATCCGCGAGCCGAAAACGCCAGCGCGGCCACGGCTCGTATTCGAACGATTCGATCCGCGACGCGCCGTCGGGATGGATCACATCCGGCGCGTAGCGTTGTGAGGAAAGCGCAAACGTGCCTTGCGGCGTCTCGACTGTGGCATCGAAGCCATTCACAAGAGCCACGCGGCCGGCTGGCGGCGTGGTCGCGGTCAAAAGCAACGCGTGATAGCGGCGCGTCCGGATACCGGAAACGGTACCGCTCGCAAACCCGCCCAGACCGTCCGCTTCGATCCACTCTGCGTTGGGATCAACTGGATTCATGGCGTGAACGTGAATCGAAGCGGAACAGCAAAATGACGAGCAGAGAGATGAGGATCGTGCTCACGCGTCTATCCTCCTGTCTCGAAGCCGGGGTAAAGCGTCATCCCGCCATCGACGAAGAGCGTGGTGCCCTGCACGTAATCGGACTCATCGCTCGCCAGCCAGACCGCCGCGCGCCCGATCTCTTCCGGTTCACCGATGCGTTTGTAGGGAATGAGCTTGAGCAACGCGGCGTAGTGCTCGGGCGTGTCCCACGCTTCCATATTGATCGGGGTTCGAATCGCGCCGGGCGCAATCGAATTCACGCGAATGCGAAACGGCGCGACCTCTTGCGCGATGCTCTTCATCATCAGCATCACGCCGCCTTTCGACGCCGCATAGTTCACGTGCCCAGCCCACGGAATGACTTCGTGCACGGAGCTGATGCAGATGATCTTGCCTGCGCAGCAGGAAACCTTCGGCTTCACGCCGCGGCGTTTGAATTCGCGCACCGCTTCGCGCGCGCAGAGAAACTGGCCGGTGAGATTGACCGTGATGACCTTGTTCCACTGCGCGAGCGTCATTTCATCGACCGGCGCGTCTTGCTGGAGACCGGCGTTGTTGATGAGAATATCGACGGTGCCGAGTTCGTCGCGCACGGCGGCGAACATGGCCGCGACGTCGGCTTCGCTGGAAACATCAGCCTTGAACGACATCGCGGTGTGACCATGACCGCGCAGCTCGTCCACCATCGCTTTGGCCTTGTCCTCGCCCGCCACGTAATTGATGCAGACATCCGCGCCGGCATGACCGAGCGCGAGCGCAATCGAGCGGCCGATTCCGGAGCTCGCGCCGGTGACGATGGCTTTTTGGCCCTTGAGCAGTTTGCGATTTTCGGATTTCGGCAGGACCGGCTTCGGCAGTTCGCCGTAGCGGGGAAGTGGCGCGGTGGGGAGAGGAGGTGCTTCGATCATGGCGGTTTTGGTTTTGCGGATTCGTCGCGGCGAAAATCGAATCCTTACAAACACCGGGCGCGTAAGGATTCCGCCAGCTCCACGACGAATCGGGCATGAACAACGGGAGCGACTACGATTTCATCATCATCGGATCGGGCGCGGGCGGCGGCACGCTGGCCTATCGGCTCGCGCCCAGCGGGAAGAAGATTCTCCTGCTCGAACGCGGCCCGTTCGTGCGCCGCGAGAAGGAAAATTGGAGCACGCGCGCGGTGAATCTGGAGGGTCGTTACAACACGAAAGAGGTCTGGCGCGACACCGCGGGCAAGCCGCTCCATCCGCACACGAATTACAACGTCGGCGGCAATACGAAGTTCTACGGCGCGGCGCTCTTTCGGCTCCGCGAAGAAGATTTCGGCGAACTCAGACATCACGGCGGCATCTCGCCCGCCTGGCCGATTTCGTACGATGAACTCGAACCCTACTACGCCGAGGCCGAACGCATTTATCATGTCCACGGCCAGGTGGGCGAAGATCCGACCGAGCCGCGCCGCAGCGGCGACTTTCCCTACTCGGCCATTCGCCACGAAGCGCGCATCCAGCAGTTAAGCGACGATTTTTCGGCGCACGGCTTGAAGCCTTTTCACACTCCCCTGGGCGTGATGCTGGACGAAGCCAATCCGCAGAAGAGCCCGTGCATTCGTTGCAGCACTTGCGACGGGCATCCGTGCCTGGTGAACGCGAAGGCCGATGCACACATCTGTTGTGTGCTCCCCGCGCTCGAGTTTTCGAACGTCACTCTCCTTACCGACACGAAAGTCACGCGCCTGCAAACGAGCGCGTCGGGCCGCGAAGTCACCGGCGTCGAAGTGGAACGTGACGGTAACAAAGAAACTTACTCCGCGAAAATCGTGGTCGTTGCCGGTGGTGCGATCAACTCCGCGGCGTTGCTCCTGCGTTCCGCCAACGACAAACATCCCAACGGCCTCGCGAACGGCTCCGACGTGGTCGGCCGTCACTACATGGGCCACGTGAATTCCGTCCTGATGGCGCTCTCGAAATGCCCAAACCCGACCGTGTTTCAAAAAACGCTCTCGGTTAACGACTTCTACTTTGGCTCACCGGAGTGGGAATTTCCGATGGGCCACATCTCCTTCGTCGGCAAGCTCGACGGCGACACCTTGAAGGCCGGCGCGCCTGCGGTGGCGCCGAAGTGGACGCTCGATCTCATGGGCAAACACTCCCTCGATTTCTGGCTTACCTCGGAAGACCTGCCCGACCCAAACAACCGCGTCACCATCAATCGCGAAGGCGAAATCGTGATGCAGTACAAACCGAACAACGAAGAAGGACACAAACGCCTGATCAAAAAATTGCAGACCTTGCTCAACCAGCAGCGCGCCTGCCCGATGCACGGCCACGATTGCCACGAAGGGCTGTTCGCGCGCAATTTGTATCTCGGCCAGCGCATCCCGCTCGCAGGCGTGGCGCATCAGAACGGCACGATCCGATTTGGCGACGATCCGAAAACGAGCGCGCTCGATCGCAACTGCAAGGCGCATGAGCTGGATAACCTCTACGTGGTCGACTCCAGCTTCTTCTGCTCGAGCGGCGCGGTAAATCCCGCGCTCACCATCATGGCCAACGCCTTGCGCGTCGGCGATCATCTCCTCGAGCGCATGAACCTGAGTGCCACCGCGCGTGTGCAACCGCGAGAAGTGGCGATGGCGTTGTAGCCGGGATCGCCGATCCCGGCCGGGCTGGCGCGTGATAACTTTACCTATGAACCCATCACCCGTTGCGCGCCGGGGTCACCGACCCCGGCTACAACTGCTTTGCCTGCCGCTCTGTCTCCTGCTTGGCTCGTGTTCGCGTGCGCCTGTGAACACGGCCGACGCGGCCGAAGTCCGCGCCCGGCTCGAGGCCATCCCGCTCGAGCAGGAGGTGCATTTCACGAACGACGAATGGCGGGCCATCCTTTCGCCTGCGCAATTTTATGTCCTGCGTCGCTCGGGCACGGAGCGACCCTCGGCGAAAGGCAACGCGATCGAACACGCCGCCGGCACCTATGTTTGCGCGGCCTGCGCCAATCCGCTCTTCGACGCCGCCACGAAATTCGATTCCGGCACGGGCTGGCCCAGTTTTTGGCAACCGCTCCGGCCGGAAGCGATTCGCGCCCGCGGCGCTTCGGCCATCTTCGGGACGGAAATCTCCTGCGCGCGCTGCGGCTCGCATCTCGGTCATGTCTTTCAGGATGGCCCACCGCCGACCGGTCTCCGTTATTGCATGAACGCCGTCGCCCTCACCTACCGCGATGGACCATAGGGTGATGGCGATGGCAGGCCTTTCCGTAGGCTCGACCAGGTCTCTTTCGTTCTTTCCGAGCGCAGCACTTCCTGTTAGACCAGTCGGCATGACGTATCGGCCCGGAGGGGGCGGTAGAGGGGCGGAAAATATCAAACAGACGGCCGCGAGGGCCGGGACGGGAAACGACCCGCAGCGCTGGGTCGAGGAGCACGGGGATGTGCTATATCGCTACGCGTTGACTCGCGTCCGCAAACCGGAAGTGGCCCAGGATCTGGTCCAGGAAACCCTGCTCGCGGCCATGCGCAGCTTTGAAAGATTCGCCGGCCAATCCTCCGTGCGCAGCTGGCTCTGCGGCATCTTGAAACACAAGCTCTGCGATTACTACCGCAAGCGCGGGCGCGAGACTTCGTTCACCGATCTGGAATTTCTCGCCCATGAATGCGCCGATCGTTTCGTGCCGGAGGGCTTCTGGGTGCACATGCGGGGCCCGAAGGAATGGACGCCGGAACCGGACGAAGTGATGCAGCGGGCGGAGTTTTGGCAAACCCTGCGTGCTTGCCTGGCGAAATTGCCGGAGCGCGTCGCGACCGTTTTTTCCATGCGCGAGATGGACGACGTGGAGAGCAAGGAGATTTGTGCGATACTGGCGATCACGGAGAGCAATCTGTGGGTCATGCTGCACCGCGCGCGCATGGCACTGCGCGATTGTCTCGCCACGAACTGGTTCGAGAAACCCGAGGTGCATCGCTAAAAATGGCCCACTGGAGTGAATGGACGCCGAACCCGCGGCCGCCGGACGACAGCTCGCCTTTCCAGGAGCATCGCAACTGGTTCCAGTTGCGCATCGTTCTCCTCATTGCCGCGATCACGCCGCGCTGTCCCGAGGTCACGCGGCTGCTTTCCCTCAGCATGGAAAAGCCGCTGCCGTGGCTTACCCGGGTGCGGCTGCGCATTCATTATCTCATGTGCTCGTTCTGCGAGCGCTACGCGAAGCAGCTCCAGGCCATGCGCAGAATGGCGGGCGACTTCCCGGAAAAAATCGGCGAGGTCTCCGAGGAAGAACTTCCGCCCGAGGTGAAGGAACGGATGCGCGCGGCGCTCTGTAGCCCGGATCGCTGATCCGGGCAGCTCACCACGCGATCACGCGTCTGCAATTTTCCCCGAGGCTGCGTTTTCCCCCAGCCGGGATCGGCGATCCCGGCTACAACTGTCGGGCTGGCGCGCGGGTTTGTAAGGATCGCGCGCCGACCGCGACGAATGAGCAACCACAAATTGCTTATGACTTCGCTCTCGAAAACCGCCACCATCATCAGTTGGATTTGTCGCCTCGCCGCGGCGGTCATCCTTCTGCAGACCCTCTACTTCAAGTTCTCCGGCGCGCCTGAGTCGGTTTACATTTTCACCAAGGTCGGGCTCGAACCGTGGGGCCGCATCGGCTCCGGCGTCGCCGAGTTGATCGCCGCCGTCCTCATCCTCATGCCGCGCACGACCTGGCTCGGCGCGGGCATCGCGCTCGGCGTCATCGGCGGCGCCATCATGAGCCATCTCACCATCCTGGGGATCGTGGTGATGGACGATGGCGGGCTGCTTTTCATCCTCGCCCTCATCACCGCCCTCTGCGCCGCGGTCCTCCTGTTCCTCGATCGCCACCGCATCCCGTTGATCGGAGCCCGCCTGTGAATCACTCCCTCATCTCCGCCGTCGCCGAGATTCTACGCCAGGGCGAATCGCTCTTGCAGACGCTCGATGATGAAACTTACACCCGCGCCCTGTCGCAGGCGTTCGACTCCGCGGTGGGCGGTCATTACCGCCACTGCCTCGATCATTTCCAATGCCTGCTCGATGGCATCGCCGCAGGTGATGTGAACTACGATGAACGCCGGCGCGATCGGCGCGTGGAAACGGATCGACAGTTCGCGCTCAGCGAAACGCGCCGCCTTCGTGCGGCCTGCGCCGCGATCGCCTCTGGAGCGCTCGACCTGCCCGTCACGGTGCGCAGCAAAGTCAGCTACGGCGAACAGGGTTCGCCCGCGATGCTCTCCACCGTGGGGCGCGAAGTGATGTACGCCATCGCCCACGCCATCCATCATTATGCGCTCGTCGGAGTCATGTGCGGCTTGATGGGCGTCCGTCTGCCACGCGGATTTGGCGTGGCGCCATCGACGTTGGACCACGAGGAGGCCCGGCTGGCGCTGGCCGCGTCGTGAGCTCCCATGGACACATCGTCGTTGTTTCCCGCCTCGCCGGCAGTCGCGGTTTCAATGGGCATCGTCCTGCTCAGCCTCGTCTCCGAGGATGCGGCCACAGTCTCTTCGGCGTTGCTGGTCCTCGGCGGTCCGATCGCATGGCCGCTCGGGTTTCTGAGTTGTTTCGTCGGTATCTGGGCGGGTGATGTGGGGCTGTACTCCCTCGCGCGCTGGTGCCGGAAGCCGATTCTAACGAGTGCCTGGTGTGCGCGCATCGTGCCGCGCCGCGCCCTCGCGCGTTGCGAAAAACAGTTCCAACGGTCCGCCATCGCCACGCTGCTCGTGAGCCGATTTGTGCCCGGCACGCGTCTCCCTACTTATCTGGCCGCTGGTTTCACGGCGATGCCGCTGGCGCGCTTCGCGTGGGTCACGGCGGTGGGTGCGTTGCTCTGGATCGGCGGGATCTTTGCGCTGACCAAACTTTTTGGAACGCATGCGCTCAATCTGTTTTCCATGCTCGAAAGCAAGATCGCGCCAGTGACGCTGACGACGCTGGGCGTGGTCGGCGCGGTGCTCGCGTTCCGCGCGGTTGTCCTCCAAGTCCGGGATCGGCGATCCCGGCTGCAACATTGGGAGTTCTGGCCCGCGTGGTTGTTCTACCTGCCGGTCGCGGCCTACTACGGCTGGCTCGCGCTGTGTTATCGCAGCTGCGCCCTCCCGACCGCGGCGAATCCCGGCATTCCCAGCGGCGGCATGATCGGCGAATCCAAGCTCGCGATTCTCCAGGCCTTGCGAGCGGACAGCGCCGGGTTCGTCGCCGATGGCTACGCGGTTACCGGTATCACCGTGAGCGATCGCCTCCTCTCGCTCCACCGCACGCTCCGCGAACGATCCATCTCACTTCCCTTTATCATGAAACCCGATGTCGGCCAGCGCGGGCGCGGCGTGAAATTGATCCGCTCGATGCGCGAGGCGCTGGACTATTTTCAAAAGGTCCGCGTCCCGCTCATCGTGCAACGTTATGCCCGCGGTCCGCACGAAGCCGGCATCTTCTACTACCGTTTTCCGCACGAAGAACGCGGTCACATTTTTTCGATCACGGAAAAGATGTTCCCCTTTCTCACGGGGGATGGAACCCGAACGATTGCGGAGTTGATCGCGAATGATCCGCGCGCGTCCATGATCGCGCCGACCTACCTTCGCCGCTTCGCCGCCCGCCGCGACGAAGTGCTGGCGCGCGGCGAAACCTTGAAACTGGTGGAGAGCGGCAATCACGCGCAAGGCTGCATCTTTCGCGACGGCGCTCATCTCTCCACGCCCGAACTCCTGGACGCGATCGACACGATCTCGCGCCGCCTTCCCGGTTTCTTCATCGGGCGTTATGATGTGCGGTATGAAGCGGAGGATGATTTGAAGACGGGATGCAATTTCCAGATCGTGGAACTCAACGGCGCTTCGTCGGAGGCCACGCACATCTACGACGCGCGTAACACGCTCCGTTCCGCCTACCGCACGCTTTTCCAGCAGTGGCGTCTGGTCTTCGCGATCGGCGCCGCCAATCGCGCCCGCGGCCATGCTTCCACCTCGCTCTTCCGCCTCTGGCGCGAGTGGCACCACTATGCCGCGACCGCCGCCACCCTTCCGCCTGCCGATTGATGTGCACGGTTTCGTTTCTCCCCAGCGCCGATGGATTTCGCCTGGCGATGAATCGCGACGAAAAGCGAGCACGCGTCATCGCGGAGCCGCCGCGTGTGAACAAATCGGGAACGCGACGCGCAATTCTGCCGCGCGAGCCGGGTGGCGGAAGTTGGATCGCGTTGAACGATGCCGGCGTCTGCGTTGCACTGATCAACTGGCACACCATCGCGCGGGAGCCGCGCGGAGCCACGCGCAGTCGCGGGCAAATCGTGGAAGCTCTGGCGTGCGCGACACAGCTCCCCGCCATCGCGCGGATTCTGAAAACTTTGCCGCTCGATCGGCTGCGGCCGTTCCGGTTGCTCGCGATCGTGCCCGCGTCGAAGGAACTCGTCGAGTGGCGGTGGGATTTGCGGCGACTCCACCGCCGGCGCCACGCCTGGAAACCGTCCCACTGGTTTTCCTCCGGTTACGATGAGCCGCAGGCGGAACGCGTGCGCTCGGAAGTTTGCGCCACGCTCGGGCCCGACCCGCGCCCGCCCGCGCTCCGTCGTTTGCATCGTTCTCACGCGCCGGAGCGCGGACCATTCTCGATCTGCATGCATCGCAAAGATGCGGCGACCGTCAGCTACACCGAAGTGCGTCGTAATCGGCGACAATCGACGATGCGATACGTCGCCGGCCCGCCCTGCGCAGGAAGCAAACCGGTAGAGCGCCGGTTGTAGCCGGGGTCGCCGACCCCGGCCACGGGCAACGCCGCGACCTGCATGGCCCGCCGGGATCAACGATCCCGGCTACAACCTGTAAGCTTCCGCGCCTTCCCGCGACGAATGAGGCATGGACCAACCCAGTCTCACGCGTCCCGTCTTTATTCCGGTCATCCTCGGCACCTCACGACAGGGCCGCCTCAGCGAACACGCGGCGCGTTTTGTCTTCGAGCAGGTTTCAAAACGCGCCGACGTCGAAACGGAACTGATCGACATCCGACAACTCCGCCTCTCCATCGACGACGCGGGCGAAACGCTGAAGGACCCCGCCTTTTCCGCCACCTGCGCCCGCGCCGACGGCTTCATCCTCGTCGTGCCGGAATACAATCACAGTTTCCCCGGCCTCCTGAAACACGTCCTCGATACAAACTTGAAGGAATACATCCACAAAGCCGCGGGCGTTTGCGGCGTCTCGGCGGGACCGTTCGGCGGCGCGCGCATGATTCAAAATCTTCTGCCCGTCCTGCGCGAACTCGGCCTCGTCACAATTTTCTGGGACGTAAACTTCGGACTCGCCGGAAAACTTTTCGATCCCGCCACCGGCGACATCACCGACCCGGCCTTCGAAGGCCGCCTCGACAAATTCGTGAACGAACTCGTCTGGATGTCGCGCGCCCTGCGCCACGCGCGCGAGCATCTGCCGTTGTAGCCGGGGTCGCCTGACCCCGGCCGCGTTGTCTACTTCGCAGGCCTCGCGCTTCCCCAACCGGGGTCATCGGCCCCGGCCACAACACCGACGCCAGCTACCGCTCGATCAAGAGCACCGCGTGACCATCGGGATCGCTCACCATCACACCTTTCGCGAAGCCAACCTTCTCGCGTGGCAACGCGATGACATCCGACGACACGAAATCCACCTGCGCTTGTCTTAACTTCCGCGTGAGCGCAGCCACGTCATCGGTCGCGATCGTCGTGTGCCAATGCACGACATCGTTCGCTTTCGTTCCAGGCGGCCGCGGGCGCCCGTCGCGCGGCGTGAGGTATTCCAGGAACTCGACGCCGGGCCCACTGCTCGCGCCCAGACCGGTAATCAACAAGCGCGCGCCGAACACCTGATTCAAGTGCTCTTGCTCGGTGCCGAAGTTCTCGCTCTCGCCCTTTTTCTCCAGCCCGAGCAACTCCTGATAGAACCGCAGACTCGCCGCCGTCTTCGCGATCCCGATCGCGGTGTGATCGATGCCGAGAAAAAGACTGTCCGTCTTCTCCTGCCAGCGCGGATCGCCCTTCCCCGGCGGAAAATAAATGACCTCGAGATTGTGTCCGTCCGGATCGCGAAAGTAGAACGCCTTGATGCCTGCCGCCGCCGGAATCGTCGCCGGCAGCGTCTGCGGGCCGGTGGAAACGAACTGCACCTTCAGCGCGCGCAATCTTGCGAAAGCCTGGTCCATATCCCGCACCACGATCGCGATGTGCTGGAAGGAAAGGTCATTGCTGCGCGAATCCTGCGGAATGGGCCGGCCGGGCGGCGCGAGGTATTGCGTCAGATCGAGAAATTCCCTTCCGAGCTGCATTCGCACGATCCGCATCCGCGCGCCGAACACACCGGTAAGATGCTCGTACTCATCCCCCAGAACTTCCACGTCGGAAATCTTCCGGAACGCGAGCTGCGCATAGAACTCCACCGCGCGATCCATCTCGCTCACCGTCATCCCGACGGCCTCGACCGCGACCGGCGCCGCCACCGCCAAGTGACCGAGCAGGAAAACCGCCACGAGCGCGGGAACAATGCCGATGGATCGCCCAACGCGACGAGCAGAAGAGGTCATGCAGATTGGTCGCACCGGCCGCGGTATCCTTACGTTGCCGCCGATCCCGGCTACTCGCGCGCGGCCAGCTCGGCGAAGCGGCAATTGAAAATGCAACGCTGGCCGTTGTGATGGTGCAACTTCGCGCAATAGACCGTGCGCGTGCCGCGCAAGTAAACGGCTGCCGCCCACTGCATCGCGAGCACCGGCGCGAGAAAATATATCCAGAGCGCGGTCCAGAGGTGCCCCGCAAAAGCCGACCCAAAAGTGCGCGCCGGATTCATGCTCATGCCCGAGAACGGCGCTTCAAACGTGATGTAGAGCGCGACCAGGAAGCCGGCAAAGATGCCGGTGAAACGCGCGAGCCTGGCCGTGTTGCTCACCCACAGCACGACGCTCATCAGGACAAACGCAATCAGCAGCTCCGCCAAAAACGCGATCGCGACGCCGGGTTCTCCCGGAAGCGTTGCCACGAAATTAACGCTCGGATGCGCGAGTGCGTTTCGCGAGAAGCGAGGCCACCACCGCCACTCCGGCGATCCCGCCGAGGAATTGCGCGACCACATAAAAGAACGCGTCGATTCCTTTCACCTTGCCCAACCGCCAGAACGCGAGCGTGACCGCCGGATTAAAATGCGCGCCGGAGCGCTGGCCGAACGGTGAGAAAACAATCGCGATCGCCGTCCCGCCCATCGCGATCCCGATGAGCATGCGCCGCACGAACGGATCGCTGAATCGCGTGGCGCACCGGCGAGGCCGGATGCTCGAGCAGAATGGTGAACAAGCCGGCGGAAATCATGAAGAGCCCCAGTTCCAGCGCTTCGCACAGATACTCCGGCCAATGCTGTCGCAGCGCAGTTGTAGCTGGCAGCGCCGATGCCGGCCGCACCACGGATGCCGGCCGGCCGGGGTCAGCGACCCCGGCTACAACGGGGGTTTTCACGGCCGCACGCCTTCGAGATTCAGCTTGATCCGGTAAAGCCCGCTGCGCGCACAGAGATAGAGCGTCTTCCCGTCGGCGTCGCCCCAGGCAAAATTATGCGGATGCTTCGGCGCGATGATCGTGCCCAGATGCTTTCCTTCCGGGGAAAGAATCCACAAACCGCCCGGACCGGACACGTAGAGATTGCCGGCCTTGTCCACTTTCAAGCCATCGAGCGCGTCTTCGCCGGGCGCGCTCGTCATATCGAAGAAGAGCTTGCCGTTCTGGAGCGCGCCGTCGGGCTGCACTTCGTAGCGCATCACGACTTTCTTTTTCTCGTCCCAATTTCCGACGTAGAGGAACTTCTCGTCGGGCGAGAAGGCGATTCCATTCGGCCCAGTGAAGTCCTTTGCCACCAGCCGAACGTTTCCGTCCTTCACCGCGAAGACGCCGCTAAACGGCAATTCCTTCCGCCGATCATCGAACACCTTCGGCAAACCAAACGGCGGATCGGTCAGGTAAAGCGTACCGTCGCTGCGATAGACGAGATCGTTCGGACTGTTCAGGCGTTTGCCTTCGAACTTGTCGACCAGGACGGTGAGTTCACCGTTCTCCTCCAGGCGGACGACGCGCCGGTTGCCGTGTTGATTAATCGTTAGCCGACCTTGCGCATCGAAAGTCAGCCCATTCGAGCCCGGTTGCTTGTACTCCGCGATGTCGGCCCCTTCGTAGCCGCTCTTCTCGCGAAAGACGGCGAGCGCTCCGTCACCTTCCGGCGAGTATTGGTAGATCGTGTTGCTGTTCGGATCGCTCAAGAGCAGGCGACTCTTCTTGCGATCCCAGACCGGTCCCTCGGTAAACTTGAACCCTTCCGCGAGTTTGAAAATCTTCGGGTTCGGGGGAACGATCGCATCGAGCGCGGGATCTTTGCGGACGATCTCCACGTTGACTTCGCTCGGCGTCATCGCCACCGGCACCACGCCGCCCTGGTAGAATTCCAGCTTCGCTTCGCGCATCCAGATGTAATTGGTCGGCGGATTCGAGAGCGGGCCGTTCGCACCGAAGATCGCGAGCTGGATCTGATCGCCCGGCTGGACGCGGCGACTGATGATCAACCGATTCGGAGCATTCCATCCTTTGATGACCGAACCGCCGCTCTGCCCGAGCCCGCGCGCAAGTTCGCCATCCACCCAAACTTCCGCGTAATCATCGAGCGCGGTTTGGAACACCGCCGTCATTCCCGTCGTCTCAACGTCGCCCACGCGCGGCGGGATGGTGAGATGGATGCGATACCAATTAAACGAGAGCCGCCCGTTCCCGCGACGGGCGTCGAGCGTGGTCGGCTCGATCGCTTCCCATTTCGAATCGTCAAAATCTGCGCCGCCGGCGTGGGGCGCGTAATCATAGGTTTTCACTGGAGCGCCCGTGGGTTGGTTATCCGCGCCGGCGGCTTTGAAATCGATTTCGACAATCTTCGTGTCGCTGTAACGCCATTGGCCTTTCACCAGGTCAACGCCCTCCTTGGTCGCGAGGTTGATCGCCGCGTCCGGCTGGCCAGTCGGCGCGTCGGCGTTGGTTTCGGCAAACGCGCGACCGGCCAGGAAGAGGAGCACGGCGAGGATGACGAGCGAGACGCGCCGCAACCGTCGCAGGCGGATCGCGTACGGCTCGTCGCGATAGAGCCGGTTGTTTTCCGCCGCCCAACTCGTAAGCAGCGCAATTCCGAGTGCGTCCTTCATTTCGTCACCTCCGACCTCGGGGGCGATTGTTGCAGATGAGCCACGCGGCCGGGGTCGGCGACCCCGGCGACAACGGCCGTGGGTTTGCAGACGAAGTAGTGCAGCTCGCCTTGCACCGCGGTGAACTGATGCGGCAGGCCATTCGGGATCACGACCGCGTCGCCTTGCGCGATCTGGCGCGTTTCGCCGCCTTCGATCCTGCTCCCGCGGAATTCGTTAGGCGCGATCGCTTTCGCATCGGGCACGGTGCCACCGGTTACAAGCGTGGCCGCGCCCTCGACGACGTAAATGACGTCGGTATCGAGCGCGTGGATCTCTGCCAGACCCGGCGCGGCGCGCCGGCTGGCGTGCACTTTGTAGCCGGCCGTCTCGAGCAGCGGCATCCCTTTCGAGAACGCCGCGGCGACCTGCTTCTGAGCGACGAAAGTCGCCGTTGTAGCCGGGGTCGCCGACCCCGGCGTCTCGTTGGACGACATCGGATTCTCCATCGCCGGTCCGCCCGTGACGGCACTCGCGCCGGCGAGCGCCAGCTCTTCATCCTGGTTCGCGCTGGCGGCGCCGCTCACGCCGATGCCGCCGACCACTTGTCCATCCGCCACGATGGGAATTCCGCCGATCAAGGGCGTGAAGCCATCCACCGCCGTCATGGCGGTGCGTCCTTTGTTGATCAACTCTTCGAAGAAGCGTGTAGGCTTCTTGAAGAGAACGGCGGTGCGCGCTTTGCCGACGGAAATGGTCGCGCCCATGGCAAAGGTGCCGTCGAGGCGCTCGAGCGCCATCAGGTTGCCGCCTTCGTCCACGACGGCGATGACGCCGCCGGGCGCGTTGTTCTTCTTCGCGTAGTCGGCCGCCGCAGCGATGGCCTTCTTCGCGCCGTCGAGATTGAGCGATTTCTTTTCGACGATCTGGGCCGGGCTCTGGGCCGCAAAGGCGATGAGCGCGAGCGCGGTGGAGATTTTTAGTTGGGTTTTCATTGAGATTTTTTGGGGGCTTGCCCTGGCGCAGCCGGGGTCCGACGACCCCGGCTACAACCGAGGCGTGTCGTTACTTGACCGGTTGCTCGAAGCTGGCTTCGCCGAGGTTGGTCTCGGCGAAAGCGCACCACATTTGCACCGTCTTGATGTCGGGCACGTATTTCGGGACGACGATCGAGCGGTTCATCTTGTCGTCTTTGATCGCGAGTTTTTGCAGGAGGTAGGTGTTGCCTTTCGAGTCAACGACCTGCCAGTGGGGATCCGGCGCTGCCGGCGCCACGAAATCGGCCGAGAGCATGAGTTTGCTTTGGCCGTCTTCGGTTTTGTGCGTGACGAAACCGGTGTTGGCTTTCGCGCCCTGGAACGGGCCGCTCTTGTGTTCGTGGTCGGCCAGACTGCTCGTGGCAGCGAGAGCGAAGGCGAGGACAGAAGCTAGGAGGATTTGGTGTTTCATAGTTGCCCATTCGTCGCGAGGCGGAATGAAACCTTACAAGCGGGTTCGCGGTCGCCGCCGCGATCGGGGTCGTCGTTGTAGCCGGGATCGTCGATCCCGGCAGGCTCGCACCGCGGATATGATCGCAGCCGGGGTCGACGACCCCGGCTACAACTGCGCGATTTCGCGCTTGATCCGATCTTTTGTCTCGGCCGCGAGCGCTGCTTCAGAACTCTGCTCCGCGTGCTCGGGAAAGGCGCGCGCAGTCTGGCGGAGGTAATGGAGATGCTCCTCGTAGCGCTGGCACCAGCAGCAGATCAAATAGTGCACCCGCTTCTTGATCCGCAACGAAAGCGGGAGCGGGCGATCCATCGCGTCGGAGAGAATACGCACCATCTCCCGACACTTCGGGGTGCGTTTGCCGATGAAGATGACGAGCTTCGTCTGCCACCAGCTCCGGCGCGCCAGGAGCGAGGGATTCCCAATCGGCGATGGATTGTAAGGCTCGTTTTCAGGCATCACGTCTCGGGGTCATCGAACCAGTTTTTCTCCAGGCATTCCCGCAATGCCATCCGCGCGCGGTGGAGCATGACCCACAGGTTGCTCTCCGAGATCGCGAGCGTGGCGCAAATCTCCTTGCTCGGCACCTCGTCCATCTCGCGCATGGCGAAAACGGTCGCGACGCGCTCCGGCATTTTCGCGAGACACGCCCGCATCGTTTTCCAAAACTCGCTTCGCTCCATTACCTCGCTCGCGTCGGGCGTCCACTCCTTCGGGCCCTCTTCGTGTTGCCAGAAACCCTGGGCGACAAACTTCTCCGCACATTCATCGGCGAAGAATTCCAGGTCGGTGAAGGAAGTCTCGCGACCCGCCTTGCGATAATGGTCCATGATCTTGTGCTTCAGGATTCCGCAAAGCCAACTGCGCACGGCGGAGCGACCGCCGAACTTTTCGTAACCGCGCACCGCCGCGAGAAAGGTTTCCTGGACCAAATCTTCCGCCACTTCCGGTTTGCGCACCCGCGCGAGGGCGTAGCGGTAGAGGCAATCACCGTGCTCATCCACCCAGGTGGCGGCGGCGTTGAGATCGGCGCGGGGCGCGCGCTCCATGACACCGCCGAAGGCGCCCGAGGGTGGCTTCATGCAAAAAAGCGGGGACGCCCCTCAGGCCCGGCGCGCGTTTCCTCGCGCCGCCGGCAAGCGCAGGAAACGCTCCAGCAAATTCTGCGTGACTTCGGAGCGGTCGAAGCGACGATACGCAGCCCACAACGCTTCGTCCACGCTGTGGGAGACGAGGCGCGCCGCCAGGGACGACGACCTGCCGTTGAGCGATCGGTTTGTTGATCTCATTGTCTTCATATTGATTCGTTAGGCAGCGGCCAGGTGTGGGAGATATTCATCGCCTGACGCGCACGGTCTGGACTCCGCGACCGCAGCCAGGAAGCCGCCGAGCAGCGGATCGACCCGCGCGTTCTCCGGTGACTCGACCGAGAGGATGAGGAGCGAAGGACGCGTGCCGAGCGTGAACTCGAAGATCGACGGCAGCGCCAGCGTGGGGCCAGCCGCAAAGCCCGCCCGAGCTTCCGCAGTGGTGCAACGGCCGTTGGTATCGGCAATGATTCGGGTCGCGCGCGGGAACGGTTGCCAGGTCAAACGTCCGCCATTTGTCTCCGGTTCAAACGCAAAGGGCGACCGCGTCAACGCGTCGTTGGCCGAGAAGACCGGCGTCGCCGTCAACCGCACCGTCTCCGCAACCGGACCGAGCACGCGCCAGGAAAACACGACCGTGTTTCCGGCATGAGCCCGGAATATTTGTTGCTCGATCGCCCCACCGCCCGCGAGGGAGACGACATCGCGACTCCAGGCAAAGCCGTGGGTCCGGAGGCCGTTATCGGGAGACGCCTGACGCGTCGCGAGATCGTAGATTTTTCCGGCAGTCTCGAGGGAAACCAGCGCACCGCGGAGCAGCAATTCCCTCGTCCGCGGCTCCCGAAAGAGCGTTGGCCGGAGCCGGCCGCCCAGAGGGTGCGGGGGTGGTTCGAGCAGCTTGAATGGCGATTCGACCTTTATCATATTCACTCCTTTTGAGATCAGTCGCGGGAGAGCCGCGTTCCTTACAAGAACCGCCCTTCCGATGGGCAACGCGCGTTCTTCCGGTTTGCTCTGGCCAAATCGCGCGCCTTGCCCGACTGTTCCCTCCCGAGATTTTTCACCGTGAACCCGACCGATCCTGCCTCCAAAAAAGCCGAAGTGCCCGATAACGCCGCCGCCCTGCCTGATCGCGCCGATCTGCGGCCGGAAAACATCGACGATGCCGTCATTCGCCTGGCCGGTAATTCGCAGGACGGCATCCAGACCGCGGGCGCGTTTCTCGCCCGCCTCGCGGGTCGCAGCGACCAGGATGTCATGACCTACATGACGATCCCTTCCACGATCTCGGGCGGGCCGTCGATTTTTCAGGTCCGCATCGGCAACGGGGAAGTGCTCTCCGCGGGCGACGAAGCCGACTTCCTGGTCGCCTTTTATCAACACAGCTACCAGGACCACATCAACTTTCTCAAAGAAGGCGGCGTGCTCCTCTACGACAGCGATAACGTCGAGCCCGATCTCGATGACAAACGCTTCGTTTACGTCGGCGTCCCCATCACCGGTCTCACCGTCGAAGCGCTCGGCGGCACCGCGAAGGACAAGGGCAAGAACATGTTTGTCCTCGGCCTCATCGGGAAGGTCTTCCATCTCGATGTCGAGAAGCTGAAAAAGGTCATCACCGAAAAATTTGCCGGCAAGGACGAGAGCATCGTCAACACCGCGCTCATGGGCTTCCAGGCCGGCTACGCGTATCCCGTCGGCAACGTCCTCTCGCGTCTTTACCAGTTCGAACACATCGAGAAGCCGCCGGGCGGCCGCGACCAGATCACGATGGATGGCAACCAGGCGCTCGCCTACGGCTTGCTCGCCGCGGGCGTGCGCTACGGCGCCGGTTATCCGATCACGCCGTGGTCGTCCATCATGGAAATCCTGCGGCGCGAGCTGCCGAAGTACGGCGGCATGTTCGTGCAATCGGAGGATGAACTCGCGGCCGTCTCCACCGCACTCGGTTTTTCGCTCGCAGGATATCTGCCCGTCACCGGCAGCGCGGGCCCCGGCATTTCGCTGAAAACGGAAGCGATCGGCTGGGCCTCCATGGCCGAGATGCCGATCATCATCGTGAATGTGCAACGCGGCGGACCCAGCACCGGTCTCCCGACCAACGTCGAACAGAGCGATCTCCATCAAGCCATCTTCGGCGGACACGGCGACAGTCCGCGCGTCGTCCTCGCGGCGAAGACGGTGGAAGATTGCTTCTACATCGCGATCGAAGCCGCCCGCATCGCGCGCAAATACAGCACGCCGGTTTTCATCTTGAGCGACACCTCGCTCGCCACGCGCATCGAAGCGTTCGACGAGCCTGATCTCTCCAAGCTCATGGTCGATCCAAAGCTCGACCTCACCCCGCGCGACACCTTCAAGCCCTATCCGCTCGACGGCATCACCCAGCATCTCGTCCCCGGCACCCGCATCCTCGACGGCAAGTATCCACTCGTTACCGGCCTCGAGCATGACGAGATGGGCCACCCCACCGGCAGCCCTAAATTGCACATGGCGATGACCGCCAAACGCCGCGTCAAACTCCAGAAGCTCGCCGAAGAACTCCCGCTCCCGGAAATCTACGGCGAACAGGAAGGCGAGGTTCTGCTCGTCGGTTGGGGTTCCACCTACGGCCCGATCCACGACGCCGTGAAGCAGGCCCGCCAGCGCGGCGAAAAACTTTCCGCACTCCATCTGCGCCACATCCACCCGTTCCCGAACGGCCTCGAAAAAATCTTCGCCAAATTCCAGCGCATCGTCGTCGCCGAGATGAACGACCAGGGCGTTTACGGCTACGGCCAGCTCGCCACCATTCTGCGCGCCTGCTATTGCGAGCCCAAGATCACCAGCCTCACCAAAACCGACGGCCTCACCTACCGCGTGAAAGAAATCCTCGCCGGCCTCGGCGGCGCGCACGCGCAAGCCAGCGCCCGCGCCAGTCGCCGCTCCGATAACGGCGCCTCCGTCGCCTCCACCACCGAGCGCGCCGAAGCGAAAGTCTCCGTCGCGCGCGACCGCGCCCAGGACAACACGCCCACCAAACCCGGCACCGAAGCAGTCCTCGCTTCCTCCGGCACGAACGAAACCCGCGAGACCGAGCTGGAGAAATGAGACGGTTGGGCGAATCAGCGGACCATGAGCAAAGCGGAAAAGCTCGCAACCAAACTTCTTGGCGGAAGATCGGATAAGAATTTTACCTTCGATGAACTCTGCTTTCTCATCGAGCGCGCCGGTTTCTCCAGTCGTCGGCAGACGGGAAGTCATCGCGTTTATTCCAAAGAGGGCGTGGTCGAGATCATTAATGTCCAACCTCGCCACCGAGGCGAAGCCAAGCCTTATCAGGTGAAACAGGTGCGTGAATTGCTCGTAAAGTATAAGATCCAAATTACCTAATGAACCGCTACGAGTTGATCATCTACTGGAGCAAAGACGACGACAGCTTCGTCGTTGAGGTCCCGGAATTGCCCGGTTGCATGGCCGACGGCCAAACCTACGCCGAAGCCGTCGCCAAGGCGGAAATCGTGATCGACGAATGGATCGAAACCGCTCACGAACTCGGCCGTCCCATCCCTGAGCCGCGAGGAAAACTCGCTTACGCCTGACCCAATCATGAGCACCGACACCCTGACCGCACCCGCCGAGCTTCCCGAACGCGAAAAGCTCACCAAAAAAGCCATCACCGCCGATCACCCCACGTGGTGTCCCGGTTGTGGCGACTTCGCTGTTCTCGCCTGCTACTACAAGGTTCTCGAGAAACGCCAGCTCGAGCACGAGAAGATCGTCACCCTCGCCGGCATCGGCTGCTCCTCGCGCTTCCCCTATTTCGTTAATAGCTACGGCGCCCACTTCATCCACGGCCGGGCTGTCCCGCTCGCCAGTGGCGTCAGCCTCGCGCGTCCCGACCTCCACGTCTTCCTCTTCGGCGGCGATGGCGATGGCTTTTCCATCGGCGGCAACCATCTCGAGCACGGCGCGCGCAAGAACATCAACATGACCTACGTCATCATGGACAACTTCGTCTATGGCCTGACGAAAAAGCAGACCTCGCCCACGTCTCCGATCGGTTTTAAATCGAAGACCGACCCGCAAGGCGCGATCGATCACCCGGTCAACCCGATGAAGAAACTCATCTGCGCCGGCGCCACCTTCGTTGCTCGCACCCACGCCTCGCAGGTCAAGCACATGATCGAAATGATCGAACGCGCGATGGATCATCCCGGCTTCAGCGTCATCGAATGCCTCAGTGAATGCGTGGAGTTTTTTCCCGGCGCCTTCGACGCCGCCAACCCGCGCAAGGACGGCGCCTTCACTCTGGTTGACGAAAAAAAATACGACAGCACTCCCGAGGACGAGCAACGCCACGACGTCACCGACGAACTCGCCGCCTACAAGCTGGCGCAGCTCCCATTCCCCGGCGTCTTCGGCGTCTTCTACCAGAAGCGATCGCCCGACCAAAAACACGCTCGAAAAGAAGTGGATCGATACCACGCGCGAAAAGCTCGGCCACCCGAGCGATCTCCAGTTGCTCCAAAAAACCTTCGATCGGATGAAATAGCAGCGCAGGCTGGCTCTCTGATTCCGGACGAAATGAATCGCGTGCCCTCGGATCCGGCGGAACTGGCATGCGTCAGTGCCAGAAGCGCAGAAAATTAGCGGCCAGAAATGATCCGCTCATACTCGTCGTGCGGACCGATCCAGAACCAGAAGACCGTGTCACCACGCAGATCGGCCAACGCTCGGTAGCCGGTCCGGCCAATGCGGATCGACCAGACTTTTCCGACTTTCTTGAAGTGGAGCGCCGGATGCCGCGGATTCCGCATCCAGACGCGATAAACCTTGCGCGCTTCGAGGCGGATTGGCGCCGGCAACTGGCCGTAGTGCTGCCAGAATCTACGATTCGTTAACGACTTCATCCAGCGGCTTCACCCGGCCAGCGGCGATGTCGTCATCCAACTCGGCGAGCAAATAATCGAGCTTACCGGCGGTGGAATCCCGAGCCACCTGCGCCTCCCAATCATCGAGGCGAGATGCCTCTTCCGCGGCCACGCGATCCCAGAACTCTTTCTGCTCGTCCGAGGAAAGAATCTTGACCTGTTGAAGGATTCGTTCGACCGCCGCGCTCACCCGACGAAGATAACCTTTAGTGAGCCACAAAGGCAAGCCGCGCGGGAGGATCCTCCGCTCTTTCCCCCGATCGGAGTTCGACTGCCTGCTCGCGACCCCTGTCGGAGTTGGACTCCTGCTCGCGACGAATGTCGGAGTTCGGCGTTCTGCCTTTTGGTCTCCTTTCCTTCATCCCTCTTTTCATCGCGTCAGTTCGTCAGCGGAGATTTTGTCAAGATTTGCACACTGACCCCAATTCCCAATTCCCATCTCGCGCCCAAGTTGAGTAACGTCTTGATGCAACGAGTCTTACTGGAACGAATCGACCACGGGAATCATGCCGCTTGAACGTCGTAAACGACTGAAGGCGGGCAGGTTCGCGCCAGTGATGCGGCTGTCACGCTAATGTGTGAACCGTCCGATGCGGATTGCGAAAATGCGCCGTGATTGTGAAGCCGATCCCGCGCGGATGTAGGCGCGCATACGCTTGGCTGAAGTAATTGTCCGAAGCGCTCGCCGTCAGGAAGCTGAGCATTCCCTTCGCCTGGCTGTATTCCTGAGTCTTCTCAGAATTCGGGTGAGTGAGTGCGTGCGATGTGATTGAACAACGCGATGGACCCCGCCCGTCGCGCACGCTGATACGCGCTGGTGCAGTTGCGCGTATACGGACGCCCGTCGAACGCTTCACCTGAAGATAGCGCTGGCAGATCGCCGATAGCTTCTTCGACGGCCACGAAGCGATGATTCGCTTGCGTCGGTGTGGGAATCGTGGCCGATGTCGATCGTATCAAATGCTCCAGTCGGGAAACTAAACCCCGATACTCCAAGGTCTCTCGCAGCGCGGACATTCGTGAACACCGCGGAAATGGATGCGGCGACGTTCACGCCGCCACCGAATCACGCTCGCGACGAGTGCGGTAAGCCCAGCCGGCGTGACGCGTCGCAGCGATGAAAAATCAAGGACGATTTCCTCCGCTTGGCTTGTTCTTCCGAGAGATCGACGACCGTGAAAGTCGTCATGGACTGGTGGCGCTCAGCGATTCTTGGAACAAGAAAGAACCGAGATCTTTCGCCGCCTGGTCATGCACGCGAGTTGTTACGTCATCCAGCTGTCGAATCACATCGTCTGCGGTGAACGTAGCATTCATCTTTCCCAAGCTGATAGACCGCCTCCTTCGAAATGATCTCGACGTAACGCTGAAAGAGATACTCTCGCCAACGAGGCGAATCGGCGCTGTATTCGTTGATTACTTTTTCAGCGAGAGGACGAGAAGTGTTGATCCAATAAATCCCAGCGGGCACGTCCTTCGTCCGTTGATAAACGGCGGGATGGCGTGGATCACACATGAACGCGACGGTCGCTAGCGGGTCGAGTGGATCGTGGTCTTGCCCGGAAACGAGGACCTGCGGGAAGCGTGGCTTACGAATTTTCTCGCTGCCACCTTCCTGGCCCTCCCTGTTCCCACCTTCGCCGCCATTGTCTTTACCGTCTCCTTTCCCAGAACCTCCGAGAGAAACGGAAGCAGACCCGCCGCGTTGATTTGCGCCGGCAATTCGATAATGACCTGCATGACTACTGGACGGCGTGCCTCATTTGACGGCAATTTCGGAGGGAACCTGCTTCTCCGTGGAGCCGACGGTCGGAGCGCGCACTAGTCATCATCGATCTGTCCAAAATACTCGGCCGCCCTCTGGAGGAAGTCCGGCTTTAGCGAACGCGCGAGACCGAGTTGACGAATTCCCAAGAGCTTCTCGGTCAGAAGCTCGAAACTGAGAAAGCCGCAGACGGACGCGAGCGGCTTCTCGCGCAATTTGAAAGTTGGCCGCAGCAACTCGCTTTCCACTTTTTCTCGGCGGTCGTCCGGTGCGACAAGGAAGAGATCGATCGCAAGGTTTGGCTGCAGCGCCAAAAGATCGCTCATCCGGAGCAAACCGGAATAGACGCTTGTAGTACTCTCCACTTCAAATGCAGCAACAATCGAGTTCCCTTTCAGCCACAGCACATCGATAAGCTCTATCGTGCGGTTGGTGGCCTCGTTGAATTGCGTTGGCAGAACCTCGACAATTCCCCCCAGCGTCCCTAGCGCGACTCCATCCCAGATTTTTGATCGGTCGTTTCGCGCGACCCAAATGTCGAAGCCCATCTCTGCGCCAAGAGCTAAGAGCGCATGCTGAATTTCGGTGTGCCGCGTGGTGAAATTGTTTTTGTCGGGTCCAGCGGGTTGTGCCGCCTCCGTACGTACAACTTCCTCGCCCTCTGGAACACTGACGACAGTCGTTACTGTTTGTTTGCCCCGTTTGCTCTCGGCTTTGTAAAATGGTTTCCGCGCGAGTTTCTTCTGGTCCACAGGCCGGTTTTTCGGCCGTTCGTGCGCCGCTTTGAGCAGGCTCACGATCAACGCTGCGTCTGCTTGCTGCTTGAATCGGTTTGGACTCATACGAAGGAATCCGTTATATCCTGGCCGATCGGCAGCGGAGCGGTAGAAGTCCGTCTTGCCTTCCAATTCCTCCATCGGGACGCCGTGTTCAGGCGGTAGCAGCACTATCGGTTTGACGCTGAGGCGCTCGGGAAAATCGTCGAACTGCCAGATGGCAGTTGCGTCGTGACTGCGACCCACCACTTCGAGCGCACCCACCCACCTCTTTACACCGGTCAGATAGCACAAAAGAATATCGCCCGGTTTGATCCGCTCGACCGCGTTGTGCATGCGCTTCCGAAACCCGCTGACATGCGCGCCATGATCTTGGAATTCCTGCCAGGTTTGCCCGGTAAAAAGGTCGAGCCAATAAGTCATCGCCAGAACGGTATCAAGTGTTAACGAGCGAAGCCACTCTCCGATTTGGCGTGTCCTCCGCCATCGCCGCGGGTGGCCCTGCTGCGATTAACCGGGGCGCCTACTCAGAGACTGCCAAGTCCATGTCTCAAGTCTGTCGGACGCTGGTAATAGAGGAGAATTAGGGGGTCAGTCCGTGCATACGTGCAGATTCGCCCGCCTTGAATCAGAGCGACCGTCGCACCGGCGCGAGGTCTACCGCACGTAGCTCAATCTTCGGGTGGGATGGGCTCGGGGTCGCGTCTAAACTTTTGACATTTGGCACGCCGGGTTTGCCGCGCGAGACAGAGCGGCCGTCCTTGCGGCGACGTTAGGAAAGGCGGAAGGAAGGGTCGACGAAAAACATGACCGATACCGTGATGAAGCCACGAGTGCAGTTGCGCGAGGTCGAAGCGGACGACCTCCCGCTGTTCTTCGAACATCAGCGAGATCCCATCGCCGTGGCGATGGTCGCATTCCGTTCGCGCGATCGGGCCGAGTTCGATCAGCACTGGGCGAAGCTGCGGGCGGACGAGTCGCTGCTGAAAAAGACGATTGTCGCAGACGGCAAGGTCGCCGGGAACATTGGGAGTTGGCTCTCCGACGGAAAACGCGAGATCGGCTACTGGCTCGACCGTGCTTGTTGGGGTCGCGGGATAGCGACAGAAGCGATCTCCGCGTTCCTGCTGCTGGAGCAGACCCGCCCGCTTCACGCCGGCGTGGCGAAACACAACACCGCCTCGATCCGCGTCCTGCAAAAATGCGGGTTTACGACCGTCCACTCCGCTGATCCTCAATCCGCGGCCGCCGCCGATACGCACGTCCTGCTAGTGCTGGAACGGTAGGAATGGCGGAAGGCGGAAGGCGGAAGGCGGAAGGCGGAACTTGGCCGAGGAAGATGAAGGGGAATTGAGCCACAGATGAACACAGATTTTCACAGATGATTGAGGGAGATTCTCCGTATCTGTGTTTAATCTGTGTTCATCTGTGGCCAGAATGGTAACGGCGAATAGCGGATTGCGGAAACCGGAGAGCGGAAACCGGAAATGCCAAGTGTGTTTGCGGGGCCGGTTTGTGTGAACTGGCGTGGTGTGGCGCGACTTTACCATCCGATCGGCCGACCGAACCGCCACTTGGTGGTATAGCTGCAGGCGACCGGTTTTCCGTTTCGATAGCCGGGCATGAAATCGAGGAACGGCGTGAGCTGGGTGACGTAGGTGCCAAAATCGTAACCGGGGGGATGCTCGCTCAGCACCTTGAGTCCGGTCGTCTTTCCGTCCGCATCGACGCTGTGCCGGACCAAGACATAGCCAGCGGCATCGTGGCGCTTTGTGGCGGTGGGCGGCTTGGGCCAATCGACGCGGATACGGCTTGGCACCCAGATCAACAAAGGCAGAGATCCTTCAATCCTCGTGCTCGTAGCGCTTTTCGCCGGCTTTGATGGCGACGGACACGTCGTTCCCCTCCGGCGGGAGCGGGCAGGTGGCGTAGCGACTGAAGGCGCACGGCGGGTTCTCCGCTTTGTTGAAGTCCAGCGTCGTCTGGCCATCGACCAGCTTGTCCGCATCGAGGAATCGCCCCGCGCCGTAGGTTTCGCTCGCGCTGGTGGCGTCGCGGAAGATGAGGAAGAGCGATCCGTCGTCGTTCAGGACGGGTTGCAATGAGTATTCCTTCCCTTGCAGAGTGAAGCGCAGGCGGCCCGGGCTCTTCATCTTGAAGTGACCGCCGAGCACGTTCGGAACCATCACTTCCTTCGGCTCCGGGTAGGCGTCGAGCTGCGCCGGCACGCGGTAGCTCTCGTCGACCGGAAACCAGTTCAAGCCTTTGAACGCCAGTCGCGCCTTGCTCTGGTTGTCCTTCAGCCGGATGCCGAAACGATCCTCGCGCCGGATCAAATAGAACATCTGGCTCCCGACGCGAATCTCCGTCGGCTTCCCTTTCTCGTCGGAAACGAGATCGATCGTCGAAACTGGTTTGCCATCGGACGTGGCCTCGACGCCGCTCGCCACCTGCAAGGTCGCGACGCCGTTCTTGAAGTCGATTTCTCCGAACTTGCCCGGTTTGAAATTATCCGTCAGCCGCACGTCGAAGTCCGGTCGCCGGCGCCCACGGTGTTCACGCCGTCCTTCAGCCAAAACAATCCCACCAGCGTGAGCCAGCCGTTCTCTTTCTTAAGATTGGTCTCCCTCTCGTTGCGCGACTTTTCGATCGCTTGCACGTAGTCCGGTTGCGCGAGCACGGAGCCGAGGGAGACGAGAACGAGCGCAAGACAAAGGGTCTTTTTCATCGCGTCCTTTATGGACCGGAGAACTTCGTTTGGCGAGCACGCCGCCGATCCAAGCCAGGGTGCAAATCTCAACCGGGTGGGCGATCGATCAGCTCGAGCGAAGGTAAGGATCACCGCGGCGATGCGTTCGAGCGGCTGAAGTGACGGCCACAGCGCCGGCGGGCGCTAATAGCAAAGCCCGACTGCGGTTCCGAGGTAGGTGTCGTCCCTGAGCTGCTTCAGCATGAAGCTCGCGACGTCCGCGCGGGAGATGCGCATGGGCATGATGTAGCTCCCCACGTTCCGGCCGTGTTGGTATTGACCGCGGGCCGGCCCGTTGGTCAGGGCGGCAGGGCGGGCGATGACCCAGTCGAGGTCGCTCTCCTCGACCACCTTTTCCTGGCGAAGCTTGTCCCACATGTAAAACGGCAGAAGCAGCGGGTAGAGGAAGAACGTGGCCACGAGTCCGCCGCGGCCGGCGGTGTTGCCGATGGCGAGGGCGGATTCGCAAACCAGGCGCGGCACCCCGGCGCTTTTCATCGCGCGCACGATATTCGCCGTGCCCTGCGACTGAATGGTGGAAGGCCCCAGCCAACGCATGTGTCCGAGCGCACAAAGGACGGCGTCCTGGCCCTGCATTGCCGGTTCGAGCGTGGCGTAATCGAGCACGTCGCCCCGCGCTACGCGGAGTCTCTCGTGCTGCAGCGGCAAGCGGGCCGGATTACGCACGAAGGCGGTGACCTCGTGACCCTGCGCGAGGGCTTGCTCCACCAGTTGCTGCCCGCTCTTGCCGGTCGCGCCGATGACGAGAAGCCGGAGCGGCCGGTCCGTGGGCAATGGCGTGCGCGCGGTGCGACGTCCTTGCGGTGCTTTGCGGTGCAACGCAAAGACAAGGGCGATGGCGTAGATCACCAAAATGATCAGGATGATTTTTCCGGGTGACATGAGAGGCGGGCTCCACCCGCAGACTAGCAACCCGCGCCGACCCCCGACAAGATTATCTCGCGGAAGGTCTTAGCGCTTAACGAAACGACGCCGACCGTCTCGCGTTCTCAAGCCATCGGCACGACGGTCGTGGTCGCCATATCTTCCGGCGGAACCTCCGCCTTGTCGGTGATCAGCTTGCGCAGCAGCGGAATGAGCAGGACGAGCGCGATGCCCACCACGAGGGCGCCGACCCCGAGTGCGCCGAAGAGCTGCGCATACTCAGGGTTGGTCGCGAGCGCAGTGGTGCCTTTCGGCTCGGGGATCATGCCCGAGAAGTCGCCGGCGAAGAGGGACGCGAGGCCGGTCCAGAGCATCCAGCTTCCCATCATCACGCCCTGATACTGCTTCGGCGCGAGCTTCCCGATCATGGCGTAGCCGATCGGGGAAATGAGCAACTCACCCACGCTTTGCAGGACGTAGCTGGTGAAGAGCCACCCGAACGCGCTCCGGCCATCCACGCCCGCCAGCTTGATCCCGAGCGGCAGAATGAGAAAGCCCAGCGCCATCAAGATGAGCGACGTCGCAAATTGTTTCGGGATGTCGATCCGCCAACCGCGCGCGCGCATCCGGATAAAGAGCGACGCCAGGAGCGGTCCGCCGATGACGATGGAGACGGTGTTGATGTTCTGGATCCACTGCGGCTGAATTTCCACCCCGCCGATGAAGAGGTCGACATTGTGGACCGCGAACAACATCAGCCCGCTCGGCGCCATCTGGTAGAGCGACCAGAACGCGAGGGAGCCGACCGTGAGAATGAGGTAGGCCGTCATGTTCCGCCGTTCGCGGCGATCCCGATGGCGGACGGTGAGATAAATCAGCGTCAATGCGACCGCGGCGCAGATTCCCTTCAGCAGCATCCCGCTTCCGTCCGGCCGTTGCAGCATGAGCCACACGATCGGGATGAGCCCCACAACAATGCCGAGCCCCGCGAGCAGGCGCAGCCGGAATTGCCCCGAGGTCTTCTCCAGCAGCGGCGTGTTGCGATCGGTCAATGTTTGCCATGACACGAGGGCAAGGACGATGGCGACCAGGTTGCCCAGCGTGGCAAAGAGAAACAGGCTCGTGTAGCTCTCCGTCCCCTGGAAATAACCGGCGGCCGCGAACCCGACGAAGAACCCGACATTCATGCCCGCGTAGTTCCAGAGGAACGCGCCCTCGCGGCGCGGATCGTCGGGGGTAAAGCGCTGGGTCAGCATCATGTTGATGCAGGTCACGTTCAGCCCGCTGCCGGTGAGGAAAAAAGCGAGGCCGAAGTAAAACATCGCGAGCGAGCCGACGGCAATGCACGCGCAACCGATGACCTGCAGCACCATGCCGCCGACGAAAAGATTGCGGTTGGAGAGGAAACGTCCGCCGAGGTAACCGCCGAAGAGATGCAGGCCGTAATTGAAGGCGCCAAACACACCCATCAAGGTCGTCGCCGCCTTGGCCGAAAATTGCAGATGCGTTGTCGCGTAAAGGACGAGCGTCGAATAGAGCACGGCAAAGCCGAGGGTGCAGAAGATCTGAATGAAGAAGAGCACGGCCGTTCCCTCCGGAGCCGCGGAGAAAAGGCGTTTAAGTGACTTCATCGGGCGCTCTTGTGCTCCCCGGGCCGGGCAAAGTCAAGCCGGAGAACCCGGCGGAGATTTGCACCCGGAACTCCCTGACCACGTTGGATCTCACATGTTGTTCCCGTTGTGCGCGGATGAAATTTTTACTACAACACTGGCGTGCAGGCTCTCGGATGGTGGCTCGTGGTGCTGGCCATGATCGGTTTCTCGTTGCCGGTCGCGGGCGAACCGAAGGCCTACGAAGTGGTGCGGTATCGTGGCCAGGCCGCGGGGATGACCATCGCGCTCGATTTCGGTGACGGCTGCCCGGAGGCGAGCGTGCTTAAGATTACCCAGAAGGGCAAAAGCGCGGGCCCGCGCTTCGTGTTCGCGGAGAGCGAGAGCCTGCGTTTTGTGCCGGAGAACAAGGGGACGGATGACGCGGAAGTGGTTTTCGAGATGGAGCCGGACGCAGCGCCGCCCTCGAGATTGAAGGGCGTATATCGTGCAATCGGGAAGACGATCCCGTTTGTCCTAACGATCAAGCCGTAGCCTGCCGAGAAACGGGCTCGCGCGCACACTTCCAGGAACGCCGACGCGCGACGTCCTCAAGAATTCGACCTCCCGACCTAATACTTAAAGGTTAGGACCTTGCGCAGGGTGGATTTGTCCGGGTAGGTGATATCGGAAATCTTCCACGCTCTGTCGGTATCCTGCACGAGAGCGAAGGTGACGGTCTGCGTTTCGCCCTGGTTTCTAAAGCTGGCCGTCACGCTGGCCTTGTCCTCATTGACGGTGCCGGCGCCGAGCTTGAATCCGGTGATCTGCGGATCCTGCGCACCGTAGAGCGGCTGGAAATCGATCGCGCCGAGCTCGCCTTTGGCATCGACGGCGTCTTTCCAGATCAGGCCGGCCAGATCCTTGACGAAATATCGCTCCACGAGCGCGCGGTTCTTGGTTTGGAAGAAGGGGCTGGCGTCGGCTTTGTCCTGTTTATAAAGGTCGGCCACGATGGCTTCCGGGCCGAGGGCCTTGGTTTCGGCGGCAAAGGTGGAGGCGGCGGCGAGAATGAGGAGCGCGAAGAAAGCGTAAAAAGGTTTCATGGAACGCGGACTCTCGGTGAGGAACCGCAATGTGCGAATAAAATCGCCAGGCGCAGCGGAGCTCGAACCCGTACCCCCTAACGAAACGGCAACCAGTGGAGCGCAGTCGACGGCACTCGGAAAAATTGACGCAACGGCTGGGTAACCCGGACGGTTAGGCGGCGAGACATCGTCCCCACAACTGAAAGTTAGCCGGTGCATCATTTGGCGAAGCGGCAAGCTCATGTGCCTGGTCACGATTTGCCTTCCAAGCCAGTTTCTAGGAACGCAGCGCCAGGACAAGGATCCAGCCGCCCCATCCGATCAGGGCGACGCCCGAAAGCGCGCTGAACCAGCGCGCGCGGGGCAGGATTTTCTCGAGCGCGACGAGGATGGTGAGAACGGCGATCCAAAGAATGTTCATGACGCCGAGGACGAAGAGCAGCGCCATCAGGGCCCAGCAACAACCGGCGCAGAAGGCACCGTGTTCGATTCCCATGGCAAAGGCGCCGCGCCGGCCCTCGCGCCAACGCGTCATGATGAAATCGAGCGGGGCGCGGCAATGGGTGAGGCAACTGCGTTTCAGCGGCGTGAATTGGAAAAGGCCGGCCGCGAGGAGCAATGCGCCAGCGAGCCACGCGCTGGAGCTTTCCATCATGGGGGAGAGCAAGGCGGCGCGGTGGAGAAGCCATTGGCCGATGGCGGCGATGAGACTGAAGAGGCTCCAGATGGCGAGATAGCCGGCGGCAAAAATGCTCACCGGCACATAGGGGCGATCGGCCTGGCGCCGGTTGCGCGCGACGGCGGCAAAGGTGAGGAGCATGGGCGCCGCGCTGGGCAACATCATGGCCACCATCATGATCACCCACATGAGGAAGAGCGGGACGAGTGACGCCGCCGGCCACGAAGCGAGATCGGGGCCGCCCATTTTCATCCCGGCGCAGGCGCACACGCCGGTGACATCCATCCGGCGCGCCTCGTAGAACGTGTAGGTCCAGGCGCCGGCCGCGAGAAACGCGATGGCGATCCCGACGACAAACCGGTCGCGCTTCAGCAACGCAGGGAGCGCGTCCATGCGTGGCGCGGATCAGTTGCCGTAGCGGATGCGGGCGATAAAGCCGGCTTTGTCTGGATAGGAAAAGCTCATCTGGTCGACATTCACCGAGCCTTCGCGGGCAGAGGCGCACTCGGCAGTCTTAAAGATGAACCCGGTGCCGTGGTTGACCGCGACCTGCTCGGGCTCCTTGGTCACTGGATTCTTGATCGACTCGAGCGCGATGCGAAAGCCGCTCCCGGCGGAAACGGAACTTTGCAGCCCGTCGATTTTCCAATCGAACGTCGTGAATTGAGGATCGAGCACGGTGGCGAAGGTGGTGGCAAGGATCTCGTAGGGCAAGCCGCCGGCCTGACCTGACCCGATGTTGATGAGGGCTTCGCGTTGTTCGGGGGACGCCTTCTCATCGACGAAGAGGCACACCGCGCCGTTGCCCTCGTGAATGGCGCCGGGCCATTTCGCGGCAAAGCCGAGCCCGAGCCCGTCGAGTTTCACACCGTCGTATTCGCCACGCTCAATCTTCCAGGCACCCATGCCTTCGCAGAATCCCGTCGTCGGCGGGGCGGAGAATTCGCAGGGGCAGCCGTAATCGCAGTTGCAAGATTGGATGTAATCGGCCTCGAAAAACCACTTCTTCATGAAGCGATTTTGCTCCCGCGGGTGGCCCGCCGTCAATCACCGTTAATGCGCAGCGAAAAGCGCGGCCCGTCGAGCGAGCCGCGCCTTCGAAGGTCAATCACCGCGAGCGAGCGGCGTTGGGATTATTTCTTGCGCGCGTAGGTGATCTCCATCGTGCGCACTTCCTTGCCGCCGCGATCCTCGAAGAATTCGAAGAGGTGATGATCCTTGTCGATCACTTTGACGGTCTCCCGCACCTTGGTGATCTCGCCCGGCAGCAATTCCATCGTGGCATGGTAGGTGTAGGTCTTGGTGGCGGGATCGTAGCTGCCTTCCGCCAGCATGAGACCGGTGCTCATGTTGTCCATCCAGGTGGCAAAGAACTTCTTTTTCGCGTTGTCGTAGCCCTCGATGGACGTGCCCTTGAAATCCATCTGCTTCATCCTGCCGTCGGCGCCCGGCATCTGCATTTTGCCCTCGGACTCGAGGATGAAGAAGCGGCCGTCCATGGTGGGTTTACGAACAGCGATGCCTTTGGATTCGTTCACCGGCGCGCTCGGATCAAACCAATATTTCACGGTGTAATCCCAAGTGCCGACCAGTTCGCCGAGGAGTTTGTGGTTCTCGTTCAATTCCGCCATCTCCATCATCAGCTTCATCATCTCGGCGGGGTCCGGCTTTCCGGCAGAAGCGCCGGCGGCGGCGGCATCAACAGGCGAGGCGGCCGCGGTGGCCGACTTGGGCGAGGGGGCAGGCGTATCTTCGGCGCGGACGATGCCGCCGAGGAAGGCAAGCACCGCGACGAGGCTGAAAAGATGCAGCGCAGAATGCCATCTGCGCCCGATCCCGGGCATGGTAGTTTTCATCCCCGATTCTCTCGGAGAAGGTGGGGGCGCGTCAAGACGCGCCTGCAAGACCGACGCGATGCGTTAGTTTGCGGCGGCGGCGGCGTCCGCCTTGGCCTTTAGCTTTATCGTCCACTCCGCGCGCAGGATCTTCATCTCGGCGTCGAGCTTGGCCAGTTGGCCGTTGATGCCTTTGTACTTCTTGGTCACGCCGTTAACGGTGCGTTTGACCGCGCCCTGGTTGACCAAGCCCTGGAGCTTTTCATAGGTGCGGAGGCGGAGCATTTCTTCCCCGCCACTGGCGGCATTCCGCTCGCGCAAGTTGGCGAAGATGATGTCGAAGAGCGCCTTGAATTCGAAGGACGCTTTCGAGGAAAGGACTGCGACCAGTTCCTCAGTGATATTGTCGGGAGCGCGGCGGGTGAAAGAAGCACCTGTGGGTTTGGCCATCGCGCACCATAGCAGAAATTCTGGGTTTTGCCTCCGCTTCTTTCGTCACGGTAATGCGGCCAGGATTCGGTCGAGGAGAAATCCGGGCAAAATCCCGAGGAGCAGGACGATGGCAGCGAGGAGGGTGATGATGGCGTTTTGCAGGAAAGGCGGGCGGCCCGAGGGCGTCCGCGCAGGCGTTTCCTCGAGAAAAATCGCCTTCAAGACGATGAGGTAATAATAGAGCGAGACCAGGCTGCCGAGGAGCGCGAGCGCCACGAGCCAGAGCAAACCGTGATTCTCCCCAGCGCGAAAAGTCACGCTGAAGAGATAAAACTTCCCGAAAAATCCGGCGAGCGGCGGCAACCCCGCGAGCGAAAGCATGAAGATCGCCATGCTGCCGGCGAGCCACGGCGAATGAGCCGCGAGCCCGGCAAAATGGCGGAGATCGGTGCCATCCATGCTACGGCGCACGCAGCCGACCACGCCGAACGCACCCACGAGCGTGAACGCATAGATCGTGGTGTAAAACAGCGCGGCGCTGTAACCATCGCGTCCACCGGCGATGAGACCGAGCAAGGTATAACCGGCGTGCGCGACCGCCGAATACGCGAGCAGCCGGCGGACGTTTTTTTGCGCGAGCGCGGCGAGGTTGCCGATCACGATGGAAAGCGCGGCGAGCACCGCGAGGAGTGGGGCCCAACCCGGCAGCAGCGCCTGCCAGCCGGCGCCGCCTGACAGGGGCGCGAAACCGACGAGGAGGATTTTCCCGAGCACGACAAACGATGCGACTTTCGAGCCGGAGGCAATGAAAGCGGCGCTGGCGATGGGCGCGCCCTCATAGGTGTCGGGCGCCCAAAGATGAAACGGCGCGGCGGCGATCTTAAACGCAAATCCGATCAACGTCATGATGAGACCGGCAGCGAGCAGCGGCGAAGCCGGACCCGCGCCCAACTTTTCCGCGATGGCGTTCAAGCCGGTCGTGCCCGCCATTCCATAAACGAGGCTGAGCCCGAAGAGCGTGAATGCGCTCGCCGTGCTGCCGAAGAGGAAATACTTGAGGCCGGCTTCGGCGGAGCGCGGGTCGCTCTTGTCGAACCCGGTCAGGATGTAAAGGGAGAGGCCGGTGAGTTCGAGCCCGACGAAAATCATGAGCAGTTCTTCGCTGCCGACGAGGAGCATGAGGCCGACGGTCGCGAGCAGAATGATGGCGAGATATTCGGCCCGATTGCGCAAACCAGGGCCCTCCTCGCTGGCGATGACGACGGTGCAGAAGGCGAGCGCGAGACAGATGATCTTGAAGAGCGAAGTCAGCGGGGTGACGACGAGCATCCCGCCGAACCGGACTGCCTCGATCGGCAGCGCAGACACGGCGACGACGCCCGCGACCAAACCGAGCGCAGCAACAATCGTCGCGAAGCCGACGGCGCGTTCGCGCACGAGACCGAGCGTCAGCACCACGAGCGCGGTCAGCACCACGATGGCTTCCGGCGCGCCGAGTTGGAGCAGTTCGAGGTAGTTCATTGGAGAAACCTCATCGTCTCAACGGCGGGCAGAATGCGATCGAGAAGCATTTTCGGATAAAGACCGACCGCAAGCGTGGCGCCGATAAGCAGGGCGGCGCCGAGTTTTTCCGGCATGGTGATCGGCGGCAGAGCCCCCGTTCCTTCTTCCCAATCCGCGTCCACCGGCACGCGCCCCTGCTGGCGATAAGGCTCGCTGAAGAAGGTTTTGCGCAACGCGCGCAGCGTGAACGCTCCCACCAGCACCATCCCAACACCGGTGATCCAAACCGCTAGCGGATATGCCTTCCACGCGCCGATCAGGATCGTGATTTCAGCCACGAAAC
Source organism: uncultured Verrucomicrobiae bacterium (assembly GCA_963769625.1). Lineage (GTDB taxonomy): Bacteria > Verrucomicrobiota > Verrucomicrobiia > Chthoniobacterales > UBA10450 > JACCTI01. Next base: position 357,687 of record CAVYMO010000004.1, read on the forward strand.
CGCTGAAGCCCGGGATGCCCATCGAAGCGGCTGACGCGATGACAAAAGTGAAGGCGGCAAACGGCAACGCGCGTCCCAGTTTCATGCGCTCGAGTTGATCGAGATCGCGCGTATGCGTGCGCCGATAAATCATGCGGCCAGCCACGGCGAAGAGGAGCGCGCCGATGATGCCGTGCGAGAACATTTGCAGGACGGCGCCGCCAAGCCCGAGCGCGTTGGCGGTGGCGAGGCCGAGCAGAATGAAACCCATGTGGCTCACGCTGGAGTAGCCGATGACGAACTTCAGGTCGCGTTGTCGCAACGCCACCGCGGCCGCGTAAACGATGCCGATGACGGCGACGACCGCGATCCAATCGCGCCACTGCGCAAAGCCGTCGGGGAAGAGATTCATCGCGACACGCAGCGCGCCGTACGCGCCGAGTTTCATCACGATGCCCGCGAGCAACATCGAGCCGGCGGTGGGCGCGGCGACATGTCCGGTCGGCGCCCACGTGTGTAGAGGCCAGATGCCCGCGAGAATGGCGAAGCCGAGAAAGAGAACGGGGAAGGCCCACGCCTGCAGGGCGGGGGCGAACTCGTATCGCGCGAGCTGTTGCAGATCGAGCGTCCCTGCACTCGTATAGGCGGCGAGGATGCCGATGAAGACGAGCGCGCCGCCGGCGAAAGAGAAGAGCGTGAGCTTCATCGCGCCATACTCCTTGCGGGTCGATCCCCAGATGGAGATCAGGAAATACTTGGGCACGATCACCAGTTCGTAGAAGACGAAGAAAAGGAAGAGGTCCGCGCTGAGGAAGACGCCGTAGGAACCAGCCACGACGAGCAGGAGCCAGAAGAAGAACTCGTTCGCGCGCTCTTCGACGTTCCAGGAAAACAGCACCGCGCTGATCGCGGTGATGGCGGTGACGAGGCAGAGCGTGAGGCTGATGCCATCTGACGCGAGATGGTATTCCATCCCGAGAGCTGGCACCCACGGGATGCGGACGACCGTATTAAAACCGCCCGGCGTGGAATTCTCAAAGAAGGCAAGAACGGTAACCGCCGCGCCTGCGAGCGTGGTTAGAAGCCCGATGGACCGGGCGAAAACGCGCGGGAGCAAGAGCGCGAGAAACGCGCCGGCAAAAGTGAGGTAAATTGTCCAGGCGATCATCGGCGTTTGCGATCCCCAGAGAAATCTCTCGGAAGTACCCTCGAAAGCTTGACGATGCGTTGCGCGACATGGGCGCACGGCCATGCGCGCCCATGGGCCCAACTTGATATTCCAAATTGGAATATCAAACCTTCCGCCGCTGCGATCACGTCCTTCTTCATCAGACAAAAAGCTGCGCCATCTGCGCGATGGTGGAATTGACGAAGTTGAGGAGCAACTGCGGCGCGAGACCGAGGACGAACATGAGGAGCGCGACCGGAACGACGACGAACAGCTCGCCGCGCCGCAGATCAGGGAACGCGGCGCAGCTTTCCGCGAGCGGCCCGCTGAAGAGCGCCTGCATCGCACGCAGGAAAGTGATCGCGGTGAAGAGCAGGCCGAGAACGGCCACCGCGGTGAAGGCGGGCGCGAGCGCGAAGGAGCCTTTGAAGATGAGGAATTCACCCACGAAGCCATTCAGCCCTGGCAGGCCTAACGAGGAAAACATGGCCACGCTCATCCAGCCGCAAAGGAGCGGCGTGCGTTGCATGAGTCCGCCGAAGTCGCCCAGACCGCGCAGCCCGCGGCGTTGCTCGAGCAGACCGGCGAAGTAGAAGAGCGCGGCGGCGGTGAGGCCGTGATTGAAAATCTGCAAGAAGACGCCGCTGAGCGCGGCTTCGGTGTCGGCTGCCAATGGCGTCGCGCTCGCGCCGATCGCGAAGATCGCGAGCAGACAGTAACCGAGATGATTGATCGAGAGATATGCGACCATCCGTTTCAGATCGGTCTGCGCCCACGCAGCGAGCGCGGAGAAGACGATCGAGCAGACCGCGAGACCCAGCAGCCACGGTCCGAGGATCTGGATTTCGCGCGGAAATAGCGGCAGCAGCAAACGAAGGAAACCGTAAACGCCCATCTTCGAAAGCAGGCCGGTCAGGATCATCGAGACGCTGGTGGGCGCGGCCTCGTACGCGTCCGGCAGCCAGGTGTGGAATGGGAAGAGCGGCACCTTCACCGCCAGGCCAAGGAAGATTCCGGCGAAAGCGAACCAGATGCCGTCGCCACCAAACAGGCCGGTCTTTCCCATTACCGCCAGCTCGGCGAAATCGAACGTGCCCCGCGCGAAATAGATCCCGAGAAACGCGAGCAGCATCCCGATACTGCCGAGGAAGGTGTAGAGAAAAAACTTCGTCGCCGCGCGATCGCGCTTCTCGCCGCCCCAGAGTTTGATGAGCAGGAACGCCGGGATCAGGCTCATCTCGTAGAAGAGAAACCAGAGGACGAAATTCTGCGCGGTGAAGGTGCCGTAAAGCGCGCTTTGGGTGAAGAGAATGAGCGCGCAGAGTCCACGATCAGCCCGTCCCGCCAGAAGGGCGAAAGGGATGATGAGCGAGGTGAGAATAACGAGCAGCAGGCTCAAGCCATCGACGCCAACCAGATACTCCGCGCCGATCGCGGGAATCCATGCATGTCGCTCGACCAGTTGCAATCCGCTCGCCGCTTTGTCGAAATCACGCCAAAGCGCCAGTGTCACGAGCGCGGTCAACATCGTATAACCGAGCGCGATGAAGCGCGCCTGCTGCGGGCGCGACACGGCCACAAAAGCCGCCCCGACCAGTGGCACAAGAATGAGGGCGGTGATCATGCCAGCCATGCGTAGAGAAGCAGCAACGCGAGCAGACTAAGCGCGACCGCCGTGAGGTAAGTGTGAATCTGGCCCGAGTGCCGCTTCGCGAGCACGCTGCCGAGTCCAGCGGCTTTGGCGCTCGCGCCGTCCATGCCGGCATCGATTGCGTGTTCATCGAAGCCTTTGCTCGCGCCTCCAGCCAGGCTTGCCATTGCGCCCACCAGCCAAACGAGTCCATCCCAGAAATAGCGATCGAGCCAATCCGAAACCTGCGCGGCCGTCCGCGCGAAAGCGAGCACGGTCCAATCGTAAAGTTCATCGAGCCACATTCGGTTTTCCAGAAAATGAAAAAGCGGAGGCAGGCGACGCGCGAGCGGATCCGTCGCGCTCCGATACATCAGCCAGCCGAGTACGATGCCAACCGCAACCAAAGCGAGCGCGGTGAAAAGCATCGGCTGAATCAGTAGGCTCAATTCAAACGCCGCTGTTTCGCCTTCAAGATACCGATGGAACCACGGCCACGCGGGCGTGAAGACGATGCTCAGGAGGACAGTGCAAACCGCGAGCACCAGCAACGGCCACGTCATGACCGCTGGACTTTCGTGCGCGTGCTCAGACGCCGCGCGGCGCTGGCCGAAGAAGACGTAGATCATCTGCCGCGTCATGTAGAGCGCGGTCAGGACGACGCCCGCCATCATGAGGTAATGCGGCAGATGCGAAGCCGGCCAATGCGTGGTGGCGTGCAGGATTTCCTCCTTCGTCCACGCCCCGGCGAAAAAGAGCGGCACCCCGCTGAGCGCCATCATGCCGATCGCGTAGGTGATGAACGTGACTGGCATGAGCCGACGCAGGCCGCCCATTTGTCGAATGTCCTGTTCGTGGTGGCAGCCGTGAATCACGGACCCTGCGCCGAGGAAGAGCAGCGCCTTGAAGAAGCCGTGCGCGATGAGGTGTGCTATCCCTGCAGCCACCCCGCCCACGCCCAACGACACCATCATCAGGCCGAGCTGCGAAACGGTAGAGTAGGCGAGGATGCGCTTGATGTCCGATTGCGCGACCGCGATCAGCGCGGCCATGAGCGCGGTGATCACACCGGTCCAAACCACAACGGTGAGCGCCGTGGTGACACCATGAACCGCGCCGAAAGCGAAGAGTGGATAAACGCGCGCGACCAGGAAGACGCCTGCCGCCACCATGGTCGCGGCATGGATCAACGCGCTCACCGGTGTCGGACCTTCCATCGCATCCGGCAACCAGACGTGGAGCGGGAATTGTCCGGATTTACCGACCGCGCCGCAGAAGATAAGGAGCGCGATGGAAGTAGCAGCGGCGCCGAGCGCGATGAGTCCGGCGTTTTCCAGGCAGCCCGCGCCGTTGTCGTAAAAGAGCAGCGTGCCGCTCTGTCCGTAGAGCCAGAGAATCCCGAGAAAGAAACCGATGTCACCGATGCGGGTGGTGATGAACGCCTTCTTCGCCGCCGCGGCAGCGCTCGGTTTTTCGATCCAGAAACCAATCAGCAAATACGAGGCGAGCCCGACCAATTCCCAGCAGACGAACAGGAGCAGCAGGCTGTTGGCGATGACCACGCCGAGCATCGCCGCCGTGAAGAACGACAGATACGCAAAGAAGCGGGTGAAGTTTTTATCCTCCGCCATGTAGCCAACGCTGAAGACGAAAATCCAGAGCGCGACGAACGTGATCATGAGCAGCATCGCGGCCGTGAGCGGGTCGAGCACCCAGCCGAGACGGAGCGATTGCTCGCCGAAATTGAACCAGGTGAAGTTGTGGACGGCGCGGTAGCCCTGCGTTTGCAGGGTCGGAAGGAAAGCGGCGATGGAGAGGGCGAACGCGATCAGTTGGCCGGCGACCGCGAGTGCGGCGGCGGGTTTTCTGCGTTCGTTGTTGAGACTCAGAACGAGAAGCGAGATCGCCAGCGGCACCGCCGGGATCAGCCATAAGTTGGTGACGATCCAGGGTGTCATGCGGCGGGGGAAGGGAAGAAACGCCGAACGCCGAACGTCGAACGCCGAACGCCGAACTCAGAGAGGATGGAGCGGCGGGTCATCCTTTGAGCTGATCCAGCTTTTCCACGTTGGTGGTGCGGTAGTGGCGGTAGACCGCGATGACGAGGGCGAGGCCGACGGCGGCTTCGGCGGCGGCGATCGCGATGGAGAAAATGGCGACCATCACGCCGGTGGGCGGCTGCGGCTGCGGCGCGAAACGCCAGAAGGCGACAAAGTTGATGTTCGCGGCCGCGAGCATGAGTTCGATGCCGATGAGAATGAAGATGGCGTGGCGTCGGCTGAGCGCGGCGAGCAGGCCGATCGAGAAAAGCGCAGCGGAGACGATGAGGATGAGCGGCAGTGTCATCGAATAATTCCTCCGGGTAGCGCAGGCTGCCAGCCTGCTGTTCGCGGCAGCTTGCCGCGAACATGTGGAGACGTGACCACACATGAAAACGAACGCCTCTTGTTGCGGAGCGCCGGAGATCCACCCGGCTGGCAGCCTGCGCTACCCGGGCGAAGAATCCCTGCGCTCATCTTTTTTCCTCCATCACGAGGACGAGCGCGCCGAGCAGCGCGGCGGTGAGGAGGACGCCGACGCATTGTAGCGGCCAGACATAATCGGTCATCAAGACTTCGCCGATGCGTTTCACGGTAAGCGCATCAATGGCGGGCGCGGCGCTGGCGGACAGCGGTGTTTGGATAATTGCCCACGCCAGTGCACCGAAAACCGCCATTGCGATGAGGACGCCGCCCCATTTGAAGCGCTCTGGTTTCTCATCAGCTGGCCGCGTCAGGAGAATGGTGAAGACGATCAAGACCGCGACCGCGCCGACGTAGACGAAAATCTGCACAAGGCCGACGAACTCCGCGCCGAGCAGGAAGAAAAACGCCGCCAGCCCGATGAACGCGACCACGAGACAGAGCGCGGAGTGGATCAGCTTCGGCAGCGTGGCGGCGGCAAGCGCGCCAGCCAGGATGACGATCGCGATGATGAGAAAAGCGGCGGCGTTCATTCGGCGAAACGGTAGGTGCGTGGGGCGAATTTTTTGCCGGTCTCGAGAATGCGGGAGAGAACGAAATAAGCGACACCGACGATGGCGAGCGACCAGAGCCACGCCGCAAACCCGCGGCCCTGATAGTGCCAGATTGCCGCCGCGAGCAGAGAGGTAAAGGCCATCGGGAGCATGAAGCGCCAGGCGAAATTCATGACGTGATCCACGCGCATACGCGGGAGCGTGCCCCGCAACCAGATGAAGACAAAGAGCAAAGCGCTGAGCTTGGCGAAGAACCAAAACCACGAGGGAAGAATCTCGAGGAACGGCAGCGGCGCGTGCCAGCCACCGAGGAAAAGCGTGATCGCCATCCCGGCGATCGCGAACATCCCAAAGTACTCCGCGAGGAAGAAGGTGGCGTATTTAAAGCCGGAATACTCCGTCATGTGGCCGGCCACGATCTCCGATTCGCCTTCGGGGACGTCGAAGGGCGTGCGATTCGATTCCACCAAACCCGAGATAAAGAAAAGAAGGAACGCGGCGAAACCCCAAGGCGTGAACACAAACCAGTAACTCGATTGCGCAGCGACGATGGCATCGGGCGAGAGCGAGCCGACCACCATCACGACCGGCAGCACGGTGATGAGAAGCGGCAGCTCGTAGCTGACCATCTGGGCGATGGCGCGCATCGCGCCGAGCATGGAGAACTTGTTGTTGCTCCCCCATCCTGCCATGAAGACGGCGAGTTCGCTGGCGGAGCCGACGGCGAAGAAAAACAGGATGCCGCCGTCGATCGCAAAGGGGGTCATGTTGCGCCCGTAAGGGATGACCGCGAGCGCGAGAATCGTCGGCGCGGCCACCATGATCGGCGCAAGGAAATGCACCACCTTGTCGGCGCGCAGCGGGACGATGTCTTCCTTAATGAGGAGTTTGATGCCATCGGCGACGGGCTGGAAAAGTCCGTAAGGCCCGACGCGGTTCGGGCCGTAGCGATTCTGGATGCGCGCGAGAATCTTGCGCTCCATCACCGACATGAGCGCAAAGAGCGCCATGAAAACGCCCAGCATGACGGAGATGTTGAGCAGGCTGGAGACGATGGGCGTGATCCATTCCGGCGCGCCGGAAAGGAGCGAGAGCAGCCATTGCTTCGCCGAGAGAAAAATCTGGTCGATGGAGTCGCGCACCCGCCCGCAAGAAAAGCGATCCGGCATTTTTAAATCAAGGTCGGAATCCGCGAATAATTTTGTGCTTCTGTTTCAGCCAAACTCCAGACATACCTACGAGCCACGCCTCCGCCGGGGATCCGCGCGGGGCCGACAGATCGATCCTTCGTGCAAGAATACGTTTCAGAGTTGATCGCCGGAGTGAAGGCGCGGAACCCGGCCGAGCCCGAGTTCCACCAAGCCGTGCACGAGGTGGTGCAATCGCTCGAACTCATCCTCGAGCGCTATCCCGAATATCGGAAGGCGAGGATCCTCGAACGCATGGTGGAACCGGAACGCGTGATCATGTTTCGCGTGCCGTGGGTGGACGACGCGGGCGAGGTGCAGGTGAACCGCGGAATGCGCATCGGGATGAACAGCGCCATTGGGCCGTATAAAGGCGGGCTGCGCTTCCATCCCTCGGTCACTCTGGGCATTCTGAAGTTCCTCGCTTTCGAGCAGGTGTTTAAGAATGCGCTCACCACTTTGCCGATGGGCGGCGGGAAAGGCGGCTCAGATTTTAATCCGAAAGGCCGAAGCGACGGCGAAGTGATGCGCTTTTGCCAGGCGTTCATGGCGGAACTTTCGCGTCACATCGGGCCATATCGCGACGTGCCGGCGGGCGATATCGGCGTGGGCGGGCGCGAGATTGGTTATCTCTTCGGCATGTACAAAAAGCTGCGCAATGAGTTCACCGGCGTGCTCACGGGGAAAGGGCTGACGTGGGGCGGATCGCTCATTCGCCCGGAGGCGACCGGCTACGGTTCCGTTTATTTCGCTGCGGAGATGTTGAAGACGCGCAACGAGACGCTCACTGGCAAAACGTGCCTGGTCTCGGGCAGCGGGAACGTCGCGCAGTTCACGGTCGAAAAGTTGATCGATATGGGCGCGAAACCGGTCACGCTTTCCGATTCTGACGGCTATATCTACGACGAAGCCGGGATCACAAAGGAGAAGCTCGCCTTCGTCATGGAATTGAAGAATGTCCGCCGCGGACGCATCGCCGAATACACCGAGAAATATCCAGAAGCGGTCTTCTCCGCGAACGTGACCGATCCGCCGCTCGATCACAACCCGATCTGGAATCACAAAGCGGAGTGCGCCTTCCCCAGCGCGACGCAAAATGAAATCAGTGCGAAGGACGCGGAGAACATGCTCCGCAACGGCGTCTACGTGGTTTGCGAAGGCGCGAACATGCCGACAGACAACGATGGCATCGAACATTTTTTGAAAGCCGGCATCCTCTTCGGCCCGGGCAAGGCCGCCAACGCGGGCGGCGTCGCGACGTCCGGTCTGGAAATGGCGCAGAACAGCATGCGCATGTCATGGACGCGCGAAGAAGTGGACGGGAAATTGCAAAGCATCATGCAGGCGATCCACCGCACGTGCCGCTCGACTGCGGAACAATTTGGCACTCCGGGAAACTACGTGAATGGGGCGAACATCGCGGGCTTCCGGAAAGTCGCGAATGCCATGATGGATCAGGGAGTGGTTTGAGGCCGCTGGTTGACCCATGGTGGAAAAGGGATTTTCGCCACAGATGAACACAGATTTACACAGATGGGAAAAGGCATGCCCCGCTCTCTCTTTATCTGTGTTTGATCTGTGTTCATCTGTGGCCCAAAGATTCCCGTCCTGACGCATGGCTACGCCGAGCCCATATCTCTTCCTCGTCATTCTGTGTGGCGTGGCGCTCATCTTCCCGCTGGGGCCGCTCGCGCTGGCCTGGATGTGGCGCCGCTTTCTGCAACCGCCCCGGCCGGGGCCGCGCAAACACGCCACCTACGAGTGCGGCGTTGAGTCGTTAGGCGAAGCGCGGGTCCAATTCCAATCGCAGTATTATCTCTACTGCGTGATCTTTTTGATCTTCGACGTGGAGGCGATCTTTCTCGTCCCGTTCGCGGTCGCGTTTACCGATCTGCCGGTGGGCGCTTTCGTCGCGATGCTGGTTTTCACACTTCTGTTGTTGGAAGGCCTGGTTTGGGCCTGGAGCAAAGGCCTTCTAGATTGGGCGCGGACACGATGAGCGAAGGCGTCGATGAAGGCTTGCAAAGCGAACTGCAAAAGCAGGGCGTCTGGGTTACGTCCACGCAGGAGCTTTATAATTGGGGTCGCAAGAATTCCGATCTGGCCGCTCCAGTTTGGGCTCGCTTGCTGCGCGATCGAGATGATCGCGACCGCGGCTTCGAAATACGATCTCGCGCGTTTCGGCGGCGAAGTTTTTCGACCGTCGCCGCGGCAGGCCGATCTCATGATCGTGGCCGGCACCGTAACGAAAAAAATGGCGCCGCAAATCGTGCGTCTTTACAATCAGATGCCGGATCCTAAATACGTCATCTCGATGGGCGCGTGCGCGATTTCCGGCGGGCCGTTCAAGCAAGGTTACAACGTGCTGAAGGGCGTCGATCGTTTCATCCCGGTGGACGTTTACATTCCCGGTTGCCCGCCGCGGCCGGAAGCGCTGCTGCATGCGTTCATGGAATTGCAGCGCAAGATCGACGGCCAAAAATTAACCGGCGACGCCAAGGCGGATCATCTGCATCGCGACCGACCGAGCGAGTTCCCGGTGCCGGAATTCGGCGCGCATGATCTGGAACCGTCGAGCAATCCTGATCTCTTTCGTCCGCCGGAAATCGTGCGGCAATAACGATGGAGTCGCTGGAGGAAATCAAAGCGCGCGCCGAGCAGGCCGTGCCGGAAGCGAAGATTGAAATGGTTCCCAATCCCAGCCCGGCCAATCAGCCGTCGCTCCTGCTTGGTCATGGGCGCGCTGCCGATGTTCTTCGTTTCCTCCGCGATGATCCCGCGCTGCGCCTGGACTTCTGTTCGAACGCCACCGGCGTCGACTGGCTGGACCGCAAGGTAAAGAAAACGACGAAGGTGCGGAAACTGGTCGAGGGCGAAGAGAAGGAAGTAGATGAAGTCTCGGAGGAGACTGTCCCCGGTTATCTGGAAGCTGTTTATCACCTCTACTCGATCGAACTGAAGCATGGGCCGGTCATCGTACGTCTCCGCACAGCGGATCGCGCAACCGGTGCGGTGCTGCCGTCGCTCACGCCGATCTATCGCGAGCGCGGAATTTCAGGAGCGCGAGATTTTCGATCTCTACGGCATTCATTTTCGAAGGCCATCCCGATGAGCGCCGCATTCTGATGTGGGACGAATTTGAGGATCATCCGATGCGGAAGGATTACGTGGAGCCGGACGATTACGAATACGAGCCGACGCCGCATGACGAAGTGCTGGCAAAGGCGAAGGAACATTATCCGGTGCGGCCCGCGATCGACGGAGCGGAGAAATTGGCCACAGATGAACACAGATGAAACACAGATGGAAAAAGGGGAAGGGGCTGTCCTGCTGTTTTCTTCATCTGTGTAAATCTGTGTTCATCTGTGGCTTCCCCAATTCTTTGAAATGACCACCGGCTTCCAGGAACTCGAAGACGCACCGCCGCGCATGACCTCGACGCCTCGAAGGCGAGCTGCTCGAGATCTCGATGGGGCCGCAACATCCTTCCACCCACGGCGTTTTTCGCATGAACGTGGCGCTTGAAGGCGAAGTGGTGCGGAAGCTGAAACCGGTCTTCGGGTATCTGCATCGCAATCACGAAAAGATCGGCGAGAACACGAGCTATCTCGGCTCCATGCCCTACACGGATCGGCTCGATTATTTTTGCTCGATGACCAACAACTGGGCCTACGCGCTCAGTGTGGAAAAATTAGCCGGCATCGAAGTGCCCGAGCGCGCGGAATATATGCGCGTCATCCTCGCCGAGCTGACGCGTCTCCAGAATCACACCTCGCTTCTCGGTTTTCTCCTCAGCGACATGGGCGCATGGGGCACGCCGCTCATGTATGCCTTTCGCGAGCGGGAGAAGATTCTCGATCTGTTCGAGTCGCTTAGCGGCTCGCGCATGATGTGCGATTACATGCGCTTCGGCGGCTGCCGCGTCGATGCGAGCGATGTCTGGATGGCACATGCGCGCAAAATCGTGGACGCGTACCCGCGTTTCCTCGACGAGTTCGAACAACTCATCACCGGCAACGAAATCTTGATGGTGCGCACGCAAGGCATCGGCGTCCTCTCCGCCGAGCTGGCAATCAACGCCGGCATCACCGGCCCGATGCTGCGCGCTTCCGGCGTGAACTACGACCTGCGCAAAGTGGACGACTACGGATTCTATCCGCACTTCAAGTTCCGCATCCCGCTCGGCGATCACGGCGATTGCTACGATCGCCTCATGATGCGCGTGCTCGAAATGCGCGAAAGCCTCGACATTTTGAAACAGGCTTTCGCGCAAATCCAGCCCGGCCCGATCATGAATCCGAAGGTGAAGATCCGCGCCTTCAAGCCGCCTGCCGGTGAAGCCTATGGCCGGATCGAAGGGCCGAAAGGCGAGCTCGGCTTCTATTTAATCAGCGACGGCAGCGCCAATCCCTACCGCTACCGCGTCCGTCCACCGAGCTTCATCAACCTCACCGTTCTCGAAGACATGTGCCTCGGCCACACCGTCGCCGACGTGATGGTTATTCTGGGCAGCATCGATATCGTGATGGGCGAGGTGGATCGGTAGGTGGTCCGCCCTGGACCATTTCCTCCCGGGTCGCCACGTTGCGCTGAACCTGATTGTCTCTGCGAATTTTATTACCGCATCACTCCCCAGAACCGCAGCACAAGCCCGCTGCCGAAGATGATCAGGAGCGCGCCTGCGAGGCCGACGATCAGGCCCACCCGCCGAAGATCGCGCGTGGAAAAGCCGCCCATCGCATAGGCGATGGCGTTGGGCGGAGTGCTGACCGGCAGCGCCATGGAAAGCGAGGCGGCGAGCGCGATGCTGACTGCGACCTGCACGACTGGCGCAGAGCCGTGACCGAGGAGCGAGGCCGAGGAAATGCCGATGGGCAGGAGCAGATTCGCCGCCGCCGTGTTCGACATAAAGGTGCTCAAGCCGATCGTGAGAACGACCAGCGCGGGCAGGAGGATGCGACGCGTGGCCTCGCCCGTCGGAAGCCAGCGCACCACTTCTTGATCCAGGCCGGTCATCTGCATGCCCGCGCCTAACGAGATCCCGCCGGCGATCAGGATGAGCACATTCCAATCGAGGCGTTTCAAATCCTCGCGATCGAGCAATCGGCCCGCCGTGAAAACGATCGCCGGCAGGAGGGCCACGATCGCGGCCGGCAGGCCATGCCATTGATCCGTCATCCAGAGAAGCACCGTGACCGCGAATGTGCCGACGACAAACCAGCTCCGGCGCGTGAGCGGCTGCGCGCGCAATCTCGAGGCGCAGGTCCGCGAGCGACGGGCGATAGAAGCGCCAGAGCAACGCGCACGCAAAGAGAAGCAGCACGAGCGCGAGCGGCACCGCCACCAGCATCCAATCGAGGAAACGAATTTGCAGGCCGGCTTTTTGCAGAAATCCCAGCGCGACCGCGTTGGGCGGCGACGCGATCGGCGTCCCCATGCCGCCGATGTTCGCGGCCACGGGCACGGCGAGGGCGAGCGCTTTGCGGAATGGTTCGCCCGGCGGCATCTGGGCCAGCATCGGCGCGACCAGCGTCACCATCATCGCGGTCGCGGCCGTGTTGCTCATCCACATGGAGAAAAGCGCCGTCACCAACATGAGACCGAGCAGAGTCGAGAGCGGCCGGCCGCCGAAGGGACGCAGAAGCAGAGCCGACATCGCGCGATCGACTCCTTCCTTGACCGCGGCGCGCGCGAGCAGGAAACCGCCGAGAAATAAGAGCAGGATCGGATCCGCCGCCGCGGCCAGAATGTCCCGGTAACCCGGCCCATGCCCGACTTCGAAACCGAGGCCCGGCCCACTCGCCGGGATTCGCGAGCAGGATCACCTCCAGTCCGATCACGAGCAGCGAAGTGGCGAAGAGCGGAATCGCCTCCGTCACCCAAAGCAGAGCCGCCAGGACAAAAATGCCGATCATGAAAACCGACTGGCGCGGCAAATCGGAAAACTCGCGCAGGCCCCACATGGCGACCACGACGGCAGTAATGATCCCGGCCAAGACCGGCAGCGAAACGGCCAGCGACTTCTCCTGAGTCGGAGCGGTCACGATCACCGTTGCCCCATCATCATGAACGGCAGGCGAGAAAGGATAAACCGTCGATCCAGGGCAACCCTTCCGCCTCGAAGATTCGGCCAACGTTCCGCAAAATCCGCCACTGTCTGGTTCGGTGCAGTAGGCAAACTGGAACCTCGTTTCGGAGATCGCTTATTCAAGACTGAACAATTACGGCGCGCGCTTGGAGATCGCTGGCTTCCGTCTTACGGTTCCCGGCCATGCAACTGACGAAGACGGCTTTCGGAATGTGGGGCGGCGGGCGTTTCATGCACTTCGGCGAAGCGATCGAGGACGCGCGTTTTCTTGCGCTGATCGATCTCGCTTACGCGAATGGCGTCCGCACTTTCATGACCGCGGACGTTTACGGTGCGGGCGCAGCGGACACGCTGCTCGGTCGCGCGTTGGAAGGAAAACCACGCGAGAGCTATTGCCTGGTGGGCGCGGTCGGGCACGATTTTTACGAAGGCGAACGCGCGGGATCGAAAGGCTTCCCGCGCTTTACCGATGAAACGCTGCGCAAGCCGCGCGATTACGCGAGCTACCTGCGGGAGGCGACGGAGAAATCGCTCGCGCGTTGCTGCGTCGACCGCTTCGATCTGCTGCTGCTGCACAATCCGGACGAAGTCGGTTACACCAGTGATGCCGTCTGGAATGGAATGGAGAAACTGAAGGACGCCGGCCTAACGAGCCAGCTCGGGATCGCGCCGGGCCCGGCGAACGGATTTACACTCGATCTTATTCTCAGCCTGGAACGCTTCCAAGGACTCGATTGATTGGGCAATGATCATTCTCAACCCCTTGGAGCCGTGGCCCGGAAGTCTCTGTTTGCCGGCGGCGGAAAAGACCGGGACCAAGCTGATCACGCGCGTGGTCGATTACGGCGGACTTTTTCACGATGACGTCAAGCCCGGCCATCCGTTTGGCGCGCACGATCATCGCACCTTTCGTCCGGCGGGCTGGGTGGAAGCGGGCGCAGCGAAAATCGATCGCATGCGGCCGATCGCGGAGGCGCTCGGGCTCACCATGCTGCAACTGGCGTGCGCGTGGAATTTGCAACACGCACCGGTCGAGTGCGTGGTGCCGACTTTAATTCAGGAACCGGGCGCGCAGGCGAAGCGCATCGAAGCCAAAGTCGAGGAGCTGGCTTCGTTGCCGGAGGCGACGCTGACGCCGGCGGAGTGCGCTCGCATCGCGGCGATCGGCGACAACCGGAATTGCATGAGCTTGAAGGGCGCGAATCCGGAATTTAGCGGCGAGAAGCTGCCGGATCGTTGGCCGCTCAACGCCGAGCTGGAAGCGGTCGCGGCGCGGTGGAAGATCGATCCTGCGCAAGATCTGGCGCACACCATGCAACCGGCCGACGCCGTCCGGTAGAAAATCGGCGGCGCCGCCGCAGCAATTTTTGCCCAGCGATTCGCAAACGATGGTGAGCGGCGCGCCTCTGCTGCTCCTAACTTTCTTTATATGAAAACGGAAGTTCCCACCGGCCCGCAGACGCGGCGCCATTTCACGGCGGTTTTCCCCCACCTGAAAATCATGCTCACGACCGGTTCCACCTGCGACGCTTGGGGACATCCGCGGAGCTGCCATCACAAACCCTGTCTGGCTCCCGTCGAGAACGGCGCGCACCCTCCTCAACCCCGGCCCTCGCCATAACGTAACCAAAAACCATGGACTGCCTCGTCGTTTTACTCACCGCGTGCTTCATTGCCAGCTATGCGCTGGTCGTGAGCCGGCTGATGCCCAGAGAATGAACCGAACCCAACCCAAAAATGGTCGCGTCGCATCCATCTGCGACGCGACTCCGCACAAATTATGAGCCGTCAAGAACTCGAAGCCGCAGTCGCCGCCCACCCCTTCCTCGTCGGAATGAACGAACATCACATCCGCTTGCTCGCGGATTGCGCCATTTGCACCCATTTCGATGCCGGGCAGACCATTTTCCGTGAAGGCGAAACCGCCAACCGTTTCTATTTGATCGAGCAGGGCGAAGTCGTGCTCGAAGCCGCGGCCGCGAGCGAGGAGCAGGTCGCGATCGAAACCGTCGGCAGCGGCGGCTTGCTCGGCTGGTCCTGGCTCTTTCCGCCCTACGCCTGGCATTTTACAGCGCGCGCGACGCGGCCGACGAACGCGATCTTTTTCTACGGCACGGTCCTGCGCGAGTATTGCGAAAAGGACCACTCGCTCGGCTTCGAACTCTTTAAGCGCATGAGCGA
The DNA here is from genome assembly GCA_963769625.1 of uncultured Verrucomicrobiae bacterium. Taxonomy (GTDB): domain Bacteria; phylum Verrucomicrobiota; class Verrucomicrobiia; order Chthoniobacterales; family UBA10450; genus JACCTI01. Next base: position 372,936 of record CAVYMO010000004.1, read on the forward strand.
AGTCATGACGCGCCGCTTACAACTGGCGCGGAGCCGTTTTCTCGCGGCTTATTCCGGTAAGGTTACCCCATGAGCGCCGCGTCCACAAAGCAGAAGCGCGTCGCTGCCGATGCGCCGAACGTTTTGGTCCCGATCGATTTCTCGGCGGATTCGCAGCGTGCGCTCGATTACGCTGAGCTGCTGCTGAAGTTTCACGGCGGCACCCTCCATCTCGTGCATGTGCACGAGCTTGATTACAGCTACGCGGCGCCGGCGGTGGCGGCGATGCCTCCGCTCGTTTCGCTGGATGAGATCGAGCGCCATTACCGCGATCGATTGCGGAAGCTGGCGGCGAAATACGCCGCCCAAGGAAAAGCGCATACGCATGTCAAAGTGGGCCGCGCGTTCGACCAGATCTGCCAGTTGGCGGAGGAAATAAACGCGGAAATGATTGTGATCGCGACGCACGGCCGGACGGGATGGAAGCGCATGGTGCTCGGCAGCACCGCGGAACGCGTGGTGCAACATTCGCCCTGTCCCGTGCTCGTGGTGCGGGAATATGCGCGGGATCCCGCGGAGTTGGCGCCGCCCGCAAAAGAGGCGAAAGCGCGGGGAATGAAGATCCTGGTGCCGGTGGACTTTTCGGAGTGCGCGCAGGCGGGACTGGATTTCGCGATCGCTTTTGCGCGAACGTGGCAGGCTGAGTTGATCCTGGTGCACGCCGTGCACGTGCAGCCCATCATCACCCCAGAACACATGGCGGCCTACGAGCGGACGCCGCCCCTTGGAGTGGTGGAGCGAGCCGCACGGATGGCGATGCGAAAGTTGGTGCGCCGTGTCGACTTCGGCGAGGTCGCGTACAAAACGGCGATCCAGGTCGGCCATCCCGCGCAACAAATTTGCCAGGTTGCCGAAGATTACGGCGTGGACCTGATCATTTCTTCCACGCACGGGCACAGTGGCTTTACGCACGTGTTGATCGGCAGTGTCGCGGAACACGTGGTGCGCCATGCCTATTGCCCGGTTTTGGTCGTGCCTGCGCGCGGAAAGACCGACCGGAAAATGAGGCGGTAGATCGGCGGGGTGGTGGATTTATCGGCTCTTCTGAGCGCGCAATAAACTCGAGACCGTGACCAGCTCGAAGCCGCGACGCTGCAGGTTTGCGATGATGGCAGGCAACGCTTCGGCTGTGCTCGCCACGCCCACGTGCATCAGGATGATGGCGCCATCGAGTTCGGCATCGCTTCGCCGCGTGATGCGGTCGAGCAGGAAAGCCGCGCTTTTCGGCGGATCGACCGAATCGAGGCTGTCGATTGTCCAATAGATGGAGCGATAGCCCAGCGAATCGATGAGACGAAGAACGCGCGCGTTTCTCTCCCCAAAAGGCGCGCGCCAAAGCGGCCGGGGATTTTTGCCGCACAGCTCGGTGAGGAAAATCTCCGCGCTCCGGATTTCCTCCCGTATCACGGCGTCGGGTTGGCGGGTCAGGTCGAGGTGATGCCAGGTGTGGTTCCCCACTTCGTGTCCATTTTCGCGAATGGCTTTGGCGCATTCCGGATTCTCCCGCGCCCATCTGCCGGTGATGAAAAACGTGCTGGCAACGCGCGCTTGGGACAGCGCCGCGAGCAAGTCGAAGAAGCAATCGGCCTCGGCCCCGGCATCGAAGGTGAGCGCGATCTTTCCGCTCGGATGGGGACCGCGGACCACCTCGACGGGCCTCCCGCCGAAGAGAGTCGGCGCCAGAGCGCAAGCGAGCAGGGCGAGGAGTGCGCGTGTCATTTGCGGGACTTTGCCGCGCCTCTCAGCCCGGCGCGGAAGGCGGTGGGCGACTGGCCGTAGACGCGTTTGAAGGTGCGATTGAATTGCGTGAGCGACTGGAAACCGGCGTCGTAGGCCACCTCGCTGATGCGCCGGCCGGGATTGAGCAAATGCGCGCGCGCATCTTCGATCCGGGCACGCGCGACATAATCGGTGAACTTCAAACCGGTCGCCTGATGGAAAACTTTGCAGAAATGGAAAACGCTGGCACCGGCCGCCGTCGCCACGCGCTGGAGGGAAAGCTCGCTCGTTTTGTGTTTCTCGATATAGGCGCGCGCTTTTGTGACCATCGCTGGTTCCGCATTTTGCTGCTCGAGCACGAGTTGATTGCACAGGTCGGAAAGCTGATCGGCGAAAAAGGTGAGGAGCCGAACGATGCCATCGTATTTCTCCGGTGGGATGAGCGGATTCTTCTCCCACATGCGTTGATGCGCCTTCGTAAACGGAGCGCCCCGCTGCTTGATCGCAGCACTGACTTTGCTGGTATCGGCCCGGCTCGGCGAGCGACGCAACACCTGACCCACGCGCAAATATCCCACTGTGCCTTCCCCGAGAGTGACGGGAACCGCGGTTTCGGTGAGGCCGAACGGACACGTCACGGTGTGCGGCAGCGTGCCGGTGTGGCGGATCATTTCCTCGTGCGCCTGCAAACAAACCGCCAGCGTCTCCGGCCGTTGCGCCAGCAAAGCGCAAAACGGGTTCTCGTGTTTCTTCCCGTGATGGGCGAGCTGCCAGTATTCGCGCGGCTGCAAGGCGAGGGCGAGCCCGGTGGCATCGCTGAACACGCTTTCGTAGCGGCGGAAAAGTTTCGAGCGCCGCAGCCGGGCGATCAGTGCCCGCGGATCCGAAACAGACTTCGTCACGACCCTCATGCCTGCGAGCATAACCGCCTCACTCCGTGCGGCCAATCAGCGATTCTGAGATCGCGGTGGCGTTAAAAGGGTTGGGTGACTCCTTTTTTCTCGCCCCCGACGCGTCCTGCCCTATTTATATTTCCGATGCTGGGCGGCGGAATACTCAAGGGAATGGCCATCACGGCGCGTAATTTCGTCGGGAGCTATTTCGAGGAGGATCGGCTAACCACGGTGCAGTATCCGGAGGAGCGCGCGCCGCTGCCGGAAAATTACCGGAACTTTCCCTTCCTTGTTTTCGACCAGGATCCAGAGGCCGGTCTGCGCTGCGTGGCCTGCAAGATTTGCGAGAAGGAATGTCCGCCGCAGTGCATCTACATCGTCAAGAGCACGGACAAAAAGCCGGACTACATGGAGAAGCCGCAGTTCTACCCGGCGCAATTCGACATCGATATCTCGGTCTGCATGAGCTGCCAGATTTGCGTGGAGGTCTGTCCGTTTGAAGCGATCAAGATGGACAAGGTTTTTGAACTGAGCACGCGCGAGCGTTTCGATGCGCTCTTGATGCAAAAGAGCGAGCTGGCGAAGTCGAACGAGTATTACCATCGGATTCATCCGACGGAAGCTGCCGGCGTCGATGCCAGCCTCGCCGCCGCTGCCGCGGCCAAGAAGAAACCGGCGGAGGCGACTCCGGTGGTAAAGCCGGCAACCGGTTAGGCCGCTATTTCTTACCCTGCACGTAGGCGAGGATCTTCTCCTCGTTGCCCTTCGCGGCCCAGACCGCGCGCATGAAATCCGCCGGGTGCACGTCGTGCGTCCGGAAGAATTTCCGGTCGCCGCCGCAGCCGTACATGATCTCGTCCGGCAATTCCCCACGCAATCGCGCCTGCGCCTTCGCGATGACCCGTGGCAGCCAGACGATGCCCTTCAGCTTCGCGTCTTTCGGCGGCAGGTTTTCCACCTGCACCACTTTCTCCGACCATTTGCCGTCCTGCATGATGAGAAAATAATCCCGCCGCGCCGCCGTAATCAGGAGCGCGGTCTCGGGATCGAGATCGGACGAATCCTCTGCGTAATCGAAGAGCTCCATTGGCTTCGCCCCGATCGTGGCGAGCACGCCGACCTCGCGCGTGGTGAAGAACGAGGCCACGCCACGATGTTCGTTGCGATATTTGACCAACGCCTTGTCGTAGAGTTCGCGGAAACGCTGGTGCCAGCTGTAATGGATGCTTTTCATAAAGTTGCTCGATTCGGCACCACTCTACCGTGCGCACTGTCGTTTCGCCACCGCGCATGGTATAGGTAGGACTGCGCGCGGCGCTTGACTCACCTTCTCCTGTTGTATCTTGGAGTCGCCGCTTCGGCACCAGCACTTTATGAAAACAAACACCCCATCCCTCGCGCGTTTCGCGCTTCCCACCCTCGCTCTCCTCGTCGCCGCCTCCGCGGTTTTCGCCGCCGATGAGAAGATCGAATTTCCCGCCGCCAGCCAGCATCAGGTCGTGAAACAACGCGTCGGCCTCACGGACATCGAGATCGATTACTCGCGTCCGAACAAAAACGACCGCGAAATCTTCGGCGACCTCGTCCCCTACGGCAAAGTCTGGCGCACCGGTGCCAATGCCACCACCAAGATCAAATTCAGTGGCCCCGTGAAAATGGAGGGCAAGGAAATCCCCGCCGGCGAATACGTGCTCTTCACCATTCCCACCGCGGAGGAGTGGACGTTGATTGTTTACAAAGACGCGAAAGTGCAGGGCACCGGCGATTACAAAGAAGAGAACGACGCCGCCCGAGTCATGACGAAGCCCGCCGTGTTGCCCGCGAAAGTCGAGACCTTCACGATCGGCTTCGCCGACGTGAAAGGCCCGTCCGCCGTGCTGCATCTCGATTGGGATCTGACGCGCGTGGCGGTAAAAGTGGAAACCGCCGACGTGGAAAAAGTGAGCCAGCAACTCGAAGCCGCTGGCGATAAGCTCGATCCCGGCCAGGCCTTCCAGGCCGCCAGCTTCTCCTACGACAACGACAAGGACATGGCGCAGGCTGCAAAGTGGATCGACCAGGCGGTCGCGAAAAATCCGGACGCGTGGTTCATGCACATGAAGAAGGCGCAAATCCAGGCGCGCCTCGGCAACAAAAAAGAAGCCATCGCCGCCGCGCAAAAAACCATCGACCTGCAAAAGGCCAGCAAATCTCCCGACGACGCTACGATCAAGGCCGCGCAGCAGATTATCGACAGCGCCAAGTAGAAAGTAACCGCCTGCCCACGATGTCATCCCGAGCCGAGCCGCAGGCGAAGGTCGAGGGATCTCTCCAAAGTGTGAAGACGTTCATGAACGGGAAGCGCGCAACGCGCCCACGTCGATCCTGAAGCTGTGTCTCACCACGGGAATCGGAGCGATCCTTCATCGTCTGCGCGGTTCAGGATGACACGACGCGCGGCGCTCTTTTTTGCGCCGCGCCTTTTCGCCGCGTTGTTTATGAGTGCTTCTGTGGTCCACGCCGCCGACGCTCCGCCTTCCATGAACGCCGCGGAGATCCGCCTCGGCCTCGAAAAACTCAAAGTGCTCGGCCGCGTTCTTTACGTGGCCGCGCATCCCGATGATGAGAACACGGGCCTCATTTCCTATTGGGCCAATGGCGCCCTCTACGACACCGCGTATCTCTCCATGACGCGCGGCGATGGCGGGCAAAATCTCATCGGTCCGGAACTCGGTGCGCAGCTCGGGCGTGATCCGCACGCAGGAATTGCTCGCCGCGCGCCGGCTCGATCATGGCCGGCAATTCTTCACCCGCGCGAATGATTTCGGTTACTCGAAGTCCGCCGCGGAGACGTTGCGCTTCTGGGATCGCGACAAAATTCTCGCGGATACCGTGTGGGCCATCCGCCAGTTCCGGCCTGACGTGATCGTGACGCGTTTCCCGTCCGACGACGACAAGACGCACGGTCATCACACCGCTTCCGCTTTGCTCGCGCAGGAAGCGTTCAAGCTCGCGGCCGATCCGAAGAAATTCCCCGAGCACCTGAAATTCGCCGATCCGTGGCAACCGACACGAGTGTTCTGGAATGCCTCGCAGTTCTTTTTCCGCGCGCGCAATGTGCCCTTCGATGAAACCGGTTTGATCAAGGTCGAATCGGGCGGTTATCAGCCTCTCCTCGGCAAATCGTATCCCGAGATCGCTTCCAGCAGCCGCACCATGCACAAGAGCCAGGGCTTCGGCGTCAGCATCGAGCGCGGCGAACGCACTGAGTATTTCAAGTTCCTCGACGGCAAACCGATCGCCGACGGGAATCTGTTCGCCGGCATCGACACGACTTGGAGACGCGTGCGCGGCGCAGACGACATCGCGGCGCAGATTGACGAGATTTTGGTCCGCTACGACATGAAGCTCCCCGCGGGCTCCGTGCCGGCGTTGCTCGAGTTGCGCAAGGCGATGGAGAAATTAGGCGATGAGTTTTGGGTGCGCGAGAAACGCACGGAAGTCGATCGGTTGCTCGCCGCGTGCCTGGGATTGCATCTCGAAGCGGTCGCGCCCAAGGCCGCGGCCCAGCCCGGCGAGACGCTGGAGTTCCAGCTGGAGGCGATCAATCGCTCCAGCGTGTCGGCGAAGCTCAAGTCCGTGCGTTTCCTCGAGAACGGCAGCCCGATCGTCCTCGATGCCGATCTCGCGCACGATGCGCTCTTCACCAGGAAAATTCCGGTCACGTTGCCGGAGACGCTGCCGTTTACCCAGCCGTATTGGCTGCGCGAGCCCGCCACGCTCGGCACCTTCGCGGTCGCAGAGCAGCCGCTGATCGGGCGCCCGGAGAATCCGCCGCCGTTTCCCATCGCATTAACGCTCGAGGTCGGCGGGCAGGAACTCGTTTTCCACGTCGAGCCGCGCTTCCGGAAGGTGGACCGGGTGCAGGGCGAAGTGAGCGAGCCGCTCGTGATCGCCCCGCCGGCGTTCGTCGAGCTGCCGCGGCCCGTTTTTGTCTTCGCCGATAAAGCCGCAAAGACGGTCAATGTGCGCGTGATTGCCTCCGCCGAGGCGGTCAAAGGTGACGTCGCTTTGGAAGCGCCGGCCGGGTGGAAGGTGGAACCGGCGTCGGTCCCGGTCGATCTGCAGGGCGCCGAGAGCGAAATGACCGCCATTTTTAAAGTCACGCCTCCGGCCACGAGCGGGGAAGGCGTCCTCCGCGCCGCGCTTGCGTTGGGCGGTGACAAGAAACCGGCTTTCAGTCGGCAACGCATCGCTTATCCGCACATCGAACCGCAAACCTTGATCGCTCCCGCCGAGGCCAGACTTGTCCGCGCCGAGATCGCCAACAAAGCGCCGCTCATCGGCTACCTCCCCGGCGCCGGCGACGCCATTCCGGAAAGCCTGCGCGAAATCGGTTCCGAGGTAAAACTGCTCGCGAACAACGAAGTCAAAGCGGCCAATCTCGCGCCCTTCGACGCCATCGTCCTCGGCGTGCGCGCGGCCAATGTGGACCCCGCCCGTCTCAGCGCCTGGTATCCGGAGTTGCTCGCCTACGCGAAGAACGGCGGCGTGGTCATCATGCAATACAACACCTCGCCCGGGCCGAAGCCGGAGCAGTTGCCGTATCCGCTCAAGGTTTCGCGCGATCGCGTGACGGAAGAGGACGCCGAAGTGCGCCTGCTCGCGCCCGATCATCCGGTCTTGAATTTCCCGAACAAGATCACCGCCACCGATTTCGACGGCTGGATCCAGGAACGCGGCCTGTATTTCCCTAACGAATGGGACAAAGCCTGGACGCCCATTCTTTCCAGCAACGACACCGGCGAGAAACCGCTCGATGGCGGCCTCCTCGTCGCGCGCGTCGAGAAGGGCTGGTGGGTTTACACCGGCTACTCGTGGTTCCGCGAACTCCCCGCCGGCGTCCCCGGCGCCTATCGTCTCTTCGCCAACATGATCTCGCTCGGAAAATCGGGGCAATAGCCGCTCAGTCGCGGCAGGAAAAATGCCCTACCACACCGCGGCCAGCGCGCGCGTAACCCGCAGTGCCGCGAGAGCCGCTCCGCCCAACATCTCACGCAAGCTTCTGCTCAGCGCCCGTCGTCGCAAGCATGTAGGCGCGCCCATCCGCGCTCCAGCTCGCGGTGCGCCAGCCATCTTCCTCCACGAAACGAGGTGCCGTGGTCCTCATCCGCGGTGAACTCTCCGGGTGCGTCTCCGCGAGGTGAATCCGGCGGATCGAATAGCAACCAGTTCAGCCTTCAGGCCAGCACCGTCGTTCTCGACGCAGAGACGAAGGCTTCGCTCATTTCACGACTTTAGGAGCGAGCACGCAAGTCTAACGACCCGCGCTCTAATGCACCGCCTCAACTCCGGTGGCGCGCGCGTATGCCGTAGACAGCGCACGATCCGGCGCGGAATAAACGTCTCCCCCGGGTCTCAAACGTGGAAGCCCGACTCCCCTCGATGAGAGGCTTCGTCCCCCCTTTGCGTGAACTTGATGATTTCCGTTATTATTCCCACGAGCAACGAGGCTCACTACCTCTCCACGACGCTAGGCGCGGCAACCGCGGCTGGGATCGGCGTGCGCCATGAGGTGCTGGTGGTCGACGCCGCCAGCAGCGATCAAACTACGGTGATCGCAAGGACGCGCGAAGCGCGTGTCATCGAGAGCTCGATCCGGCAACGGGCCGCGCAGATGAATCTCGGCGCGGAGCGTGCGCGCGGCGAAGTTCTGCTTTTCCTTCACGGCGATACGCTCCTGCCAGCGGGTGCCTTCGCTCAAATCGGAAACGCGCTCGCCAATCCCCGCGTGGTCGGCGGAGCGTTCGCACGGCGTTACGATTCGCCCTCCCGGTTGTTGCGGGTGACCTGCGCGCTGGCTTATCTGCGCGGACGGCTGAGCGGTTGGTTCCTCGGCGACCAGGCGATCTTTGTGCGCACGGATATTTTCCGCGAAATGGGCGGCTTCCGGGATCTCGACCTCTTCGAAGATCTCGATTTTTCCCGTCGCCTGCGCGGCGCGGGCCAGACCGTCATCCTGCGGCCAGCAGTCACTTCCGCGGCGCGGCGCTTCGAACGTCGCGGACCTGGCGCACCACCTGGAGCGATTTTCTTTTGACGTGCCGTTACTTGCGCGGCGTCGCGCCGCATCAGTCGGCGATCAGCCCCGACCAATCCTCGCGAGCGGAATCAGTTTATGAAAGAACGTAAAGGAGAAGGAAAATATAATGTTGTCGTCATCGGCGCGGGCACGGCTGGTCTGGTCACCGCCGCCGGTACGGCTGGCCTTGGTGGCCGCGTCGCGCTCATCGAGCGCAACAAAATGGGAGGCGATTGCCTCAATTTTGGTTGCGTGCCGAGCAAGGCGCTCATCTCATCGGCCCGACTTGTCGAAAACATCCGGCGCGCGCCCGATTGGGGTCTGGAAAAACAGGAACCCCAGTTTCAATTCGAAAAAATCTTCGAACGCATGCGCGCCCGGCGGGCGAAAATCGCGCCGAACGATTCGCAGGAACGTTTCGAGTCATTGGGCGTGGATGTCTTTCGCGGCGAAGCGCAGTTCGTGTCACCACACGAACTCCAGGTCGATGGGCAAAAATTACGCGCGAAGAATTTCGTCATTGCGACCGGAACCCGCGCGACCGTTCCAAAGATCGAAGGCATCGACAAGGTGCCGTATTTCACCAACGAAACGATTTTCGACGAGCTGAACGAAAAACCGGAAAGCATGATCGTGATCGGCGGCGGACCGATCGGGTGCGAGTTGGGGCAGGCGTTGAGCCGGTTGGGCGTCAAGATCACGATCGTGCAACGCGGCGCGCAACTGCTTCCTCCGGAGGATCGCGACGTGGCGGAGTTCATGCAGCAACGTCTCGTGGCGGAGGGAATCGACGTGCGCCTGAACGCAACATCGACCCGCGTCTCGGTCCGCGATGGAAAAGTGGTTCTCGAATTTCGCGAAGGCGATCCGCTCACCGCCGAGAGCTTGTTAATTTCGGTCGGAAGGACTCCGAATCTGCGCGCGCTCAACCTCGAAGCGGCCGGTGTCGAGTACGACGATCACGGGGTGAAGACGAACGAATACCTCCAGACGTCACAGCCACACATTTACGCCGCGGGCGACATCACCAATCGCCTCAAGTTCACGCACACGGCCGACTTCACCGCCCGCACCGTGATTCGAAACATTCTCATGCCGCTGCCTTTCCTGCGCCAAAAGATGGATTTTTCGGTCGTGCCCTGGTGCACCTACACCGAGCCGGAGGTGGCGCATGTGGGCCTGGGCGAGAGAGCGGCAAAGGAGAATAACATCGAATACGACCTCTTTACCGTCCCGCTCGATGAGGTCGATCGCGCGATTCTCGAAAGCGAGGAGGCGGGTTTCGTGAAAGTCCTAACGAAAAAAGGGAGCGACCAGATACTCGGAGTGACTCTGGTTGGCGCGCATGCCGGCGATCTTTTGCATGAATTCGTGCTGGCGATCAAGCAAGGCATTGGGTTGGGCGCAATCGCCTCGACCATCCATGCCTATCCAACTTTCGCTGAACTGGCGCGCAAGGCCGGCGACAAATACAGCAAGACGCGCCTCACGCCGAGGGCGAAAAAAATCTTCACCTGGCTCTACAAACGGGCACGCAAATGAACACAAAAGAAAAATCCAAGACGCCCGTCGTAAAACTGATCGTGCTCGTTCTGGCCGTCATCGGCCTCTTCGCCGCCACGAAATTTCTGCCGATCGAACAATGGCTGAAAGACTTCAATGACTGGGTCGGCCAAATGGGGGTCGTCGGCATTATTATTTTCATCGTGGCCTATGCGGTCGCAGCCGTGCTGCTGCTTCCCGGATCGATTCTGACGATCGGCGCCGGTTTCGCCTTCGGCTTATGGAAAGGTTTTCTCGCCGTGTCAGCGGGTGCGACGCTGGGCGCGGCTCTCGCCTTCCTCGTCGCGCGGTTCATCGCGCGCGACAAGATCGAAGCGATGGCAAAAGGAAACGAGAAGTTTCAGCGGATTGACGGCGCGATCGGAAAACAAGGCGCCAAGCTCGTGTTTCTGCTCCGGCTCAGTCCGGTGATTCCATTTAATCTGAGCAATTACTTCTATGGCCTGACCAACGTGAAGTTCTGGCCCTACGTGCTGGCGAGCTGGCTGGGCATGATGCCGGGAACGTTTCTCTACGTTTATCTGGGCAGCGCCGGCAAAGCCGCCGCGTCGGCCGCCGGCGGCGGGGCGGCGCATGGCTGGCAATATTGGACGCTCATGGGCGTCGGCCTCGCCGCGACCATCGCCGTCACCGTTTGGGTAACGAAGATCGCGCGCGATGCGCTCAAGAAGAGGACCGAAGTGGAATAGCTTTATGAAGACAAAATTGTTTTTGACGATGTTGCTTATCAGTACCCTGGCGCGGTTAGCCGTCGCCTTTGAAGGCGAGGCCGTAAGCGTTCCCGCAAATGTTTCGCACGAGGCGTGGGATGGTCTGGTCAAAAAATACGTGAACGAACGCGGGCTTGTGGCTTACGCCGCCTGGAAGGAGAACAAGGCCGACCTCGATGCACTCGATGCCTATCTCAGGCAGTTCGCAGCCAAACCGGAGACTCCCGCCAGCGGCAACGACGAGGCCGCGTCGTTGATCAATCTCTACAACGCGACCACGGTCCGCTGGATTCTCACCAACTATCCGGCCGACAGCATTATGGGCTTGAGCGACTCTTTCGGCGCGAAGCGACATGAGATCGGCGGCCGCAAAGCCTCGCTCAATGATATCGAGCACGGGAGCGCGCGGCCGCTCCTCGGCTATCGCGCCCACGCTGCTCTCGTCTGCGCGGCGCGCAGTTGTCCGCCCTTGCAGCGCTTCGCTTACACGGCTGATAAGGTGGAATCGCAGATCGACACCGCCTATCGCGCGTGGCTCGCTCGAGAAGATTTAAATCACTTCGTGCCGGAGGAGAAGAAAGCGGAGATCTCCAGCATCTTTAACTGGTTCAAGGAAGACTTCGCAAAAGCCGGCGGAGTGAAAACGATCCTGCCGAAATATGCGCCGCAGCGATATCAGAATTTCCTCGCGGGCGGCGACTACGAGATCAGCTACCTCACCTACAATTGGGGTTTGAACGACCAGGGCGCGCAGGGAAAAAGCTATAGCCGCCTGCGCCTCTACTGGGATCAAATCACCGACAAGCTGAAGTTTTGGAAGTAGCGCCACCCTTTGCGCGCATCGAAGGCGGCGAATCACGATTAGCGACGCCGGTCTTCGAGCAGAATGAAGAGCAGGTTATCAGTGAACGCGACGTCCTGGGTCAGGCCGAGATGTTCTTTGAAAAAGAAGTTCACGTGCTCCCACTCAATCGGGCCGCGCAATTCTGGTGCCCACTCGCTACCGATCCGTTCGTCCATCAGAGCGCTCGATCTCAAAACGGTGCCGTCGCCCGACGCCGTTTTCGTGACGCGAATTTGACCGTTTGGACTCACGCTTGCGACCGCGGGAGTTTGCTTCGCATCGCCCGCCATCAGATAAAGCGTCGTCCCGCGCGGTGGCCGCGTGGGAACGTCCAGCGCACGGGAAAATTGTTTCGCGCGCCGCAAACACTTGCGGAGGTGATCGAGCGCGATGGCACGACGCTCCGCTGGGTCGCTGACATTTGGCAGCAGCTTGCGCAACTCCGCATCGTTGCGCGAATCGGCCAGGCCCCATTGGTATTTTTCCCAGACTCCCGGGTCGAAAAGATCGATCGGGCTCGCCCGTCGCAGCATCGACGACCGCACCATGACGCGTCCGCGGCAGCATCTGGTAGACGGACGGGCAGTGTTCCAAGCACGGCCGGCCCATACTTCGGCAGAAAGAAAGCGAACCGGACGCCCTCCGCGAGTTGCGTGATCGCCTTGACCGCGCCCGCGTTCGGCGGCGCGACGAAGATCGCGCGGTCGACATAGCGCGCACCCGCCCAGGTCACTGCCGGCAGGGAATCATTCTCCGGCAACGGGGCCCCGCCGTATTCGAGGTAGTAGCGCGCGACCAGACCGCCCATCGAGTGGGCGATGAGATCAAAGTGGACGTCTACATTTTTTGCCCCGTAACGTTTGGCCATTTCTGCCTGGACGAATTTGCGCTTCTCCAGAATGAACTTGTGCAGCAGCGCCGCGTTCTCGGGCAGATCGCGCCGCCAATCGTAGGGGAATTGGAAACAGGTGAAATGATCCGTGCCGTAATCGATCGCGCCGGTCTTCCCGAGAGCTTCGTCGGCATAACCACCGACCCCTAACGAAAGCAGGATTTCCCGGTAGGCGTGCAGACTGACGGGAACGCCGAGAAGACTCAGACGCATCTCCGACAGCGCGCCTGTCGCCACGACGCCGTCCCGGAGCCCGGACAACGGCGTTCCCGGTTCCATGGGCAGCGAGAAAAGTCGCGCACCCACCGCGGTACCGGGGTTGGCGTAGCGCCGTGTAAAGCCGCCCCAAACGACCGTGTCGGTTTTCTTGTCTTCGAGGGTCGAGCCAAGGATTCCCGGAATCAGGATGACCGGGTTGCGGTCGGGACCGTGGTGCTGGGCGCTGCGATTGTAGAGCTTGTGGAGGGTCGCCGCCTCTTTCGCATCGGCCGGCCCCGGCAGGAATGCGAGCGAAAACAGCGCCCCGATCAGCGCTCCACGAACCAAGTGAGCGAGTGGTGTTCGATCCAAAGATGTGTGGCGAATGATCAAACTTGGGATTCTCAATTCATTGCGGAAGCGGAACCCGGCTGGTGGCCACCCAGTACCAGCCGCTCGTAACCAGGAAGTAAATTCCTCCGCCTTCAAGGCAGAGGACCAAGAGATAGAACCAAAGGCGATCGAATAATCCGTGCGGCAGGATGCTGGCCAGGCCAACCAATCCGAGGAAGAACAGCGAATAGAACGTGTAGTAATAGCCTTTTTCAATAACCAGATGCGTGAGAAAAAAGAGACTCAGATTAACCACGACAAGCATTCCATTCAGACGCGACAGATTTGTCCACACGAGCGCATAATGGGATCCAAATTTCGCCTTCATTCCCGCGAGAGCGGACCGCCTCTTTATCGTGGCGCGATCGACCTCTCGGAATCAACCTTCGTCTCGTCGGGGAACGGACCAGCATAACGTTTCCAAGACACCGGAGGCTGCATTTTCTGGTCGGACTTCAAGACGGCGGCGGTCGGATATTTCGCTTTGAATTTGCCCCACGTGGTCCTTTCCCAGTGCTCCTGCGGAACCAGTTGCAAGGGCACATCAATCATCGGTCCCGAAACACCCTTGCCGATCGTCGGCAGCCAAAGACTTTCGGTGTCGCGATCCCAGATGACGAATGCCTGCAATCCATCCCACACGCTCGGGTCGGAATACGTGTAGCCACTGACCGCAAAAGTATAAACGTGCCCGCCAAGTTCGCGATCGTAGATCGCGCCCAGATCCGCGAGCACGCAATACGCCGCAAAGATGGGCCTGCCGCCGATAATGTCGTTGACCACTTCGTGGCGGGTGAGCAACGCGATCGGATAGGCCTTCGCTTCGCCGCCGATTGACAGCCCCAGCACCGGCTCCGTGTCAGGAAATACGCCGCTCGCTTCGTCTGCGGTGAGGAATTTTGGCGCGATCAACGCGGAAAATTTCTCCCGGCCGATCCCGTAATGAAGTTGGGCCGGATCGAGCCGGAACTGCGTGACGTCGAAATCCTGGTGTGCGTCGTCGCCTCCGAAGAGAAAACTTTTTCCGTTGTGCTCGATCACACGGCGCGGCCCTCGTTCATTCTCTCCTCTGCAGAAGCAAAGCCCAGCGGCGAGGAAAACGCACGGCAGTATTATTCGGATCGTCATCGTAAAATGAGAGCCGCCACAGTCCGCTCTATTCCAAGGATTCAACCCAGCGGCGCCCTCGCCACGCTGGAACGGAATAATCTCGCGCATCCCCTCCTCATAAGTCGACTGCAAGACGCAGTTTCGAAGGAAGGACGCTTATTTCCAATGAACCAGACAACTCCAACGCTCACACAAAGTGGACTGCTCGCGGTACTCCTGGAGCGTCAACGCCGCACAGCGTTGCGCCTGGCTTTCCGTCGCTCGCGCTGGCGGCGATTGCGCAGTGTTTTTGAGGGCCCGTGCCACCCGTCATCGCCGGCGCGCCGGAAGCCAATCACCGCGCGAACTTTTTCTTATTCCGCCCAACCTCAAACAAACTGGCTTCATGTCGCGCAAAATCGATACCTACGCTGAACTCCAGTGACAGATACACGACGATCTTCGCCTCCAACATCCGGATTGGATCGAGCCCACCGGCGATTGCCCCACGTGCGATTCCTACGAGTCGCGGCTGGCGAAATTGCTCGCTCGATTAGCCAGCCGGATTCGACCGGCGAAGGATCAAGCTTGGAATCATCGGGAAAACATTGCCGCAGGAAAAAACAACAAACATGAAATTCGAAATCCACACATTGCAAACCGCTCCGGAAGCCTCCAAGCCTGTACTGGCCGACGTGGAGAAGGCCTACAAATTCATTCCCAACCTCTACGGCGCACTGGCGGAATCGCCCCTGGCCCTAAGCGCCTATCACCAGCTCAGCGGCCTCATTCAAAGCAAATCCTCCCTGACGCCGCAGGAGCAGCAGGTGGTGATGCTCGCGGTCAGCTTCGAGAACGGGTGCGATTACTGCATGGCCGCCCATTCCGCCATGGCGGCGATGGCCAAGACTCCGCCCGCCACGATTCAGGCCCTGCGCGACGGCAACCCGCCGGCTGACGCAAAGACGGCGGCGCTCGTCACGTTCGCCCGCGCGGTGGTGCAACAGCGTGGCTGGATGGAAGAGGAGCAATTGAACGCGTTCCGGAGTGCCGGCTACACCGAGGTGCAGGTGCTGGATATCCTCGCTATTGCCGCCCTCAAAACGATCAGCAATTACACCAACCATCTGGCCACAACGCCGCTGGACGCCGCCTTCGCCGGCCAGAAGTGGACACGTCCCGATCCTTCGCAGGCGAAAAAAATGTCTACGCCCGAGATGTAAGATTTATGGCGGGTGGCAGGGCCCGACTGTGGTGTTCCCGCATGGGAACGGATCAGCCGTTCGTCTCAATGGGTTTGTTCTGGGCTGTATTGGTCTTCACATGGGATGTCGAAGAAAGTGCGCCCAACAAAACAGCGCGAATGCTTTCTTCCTCATTGGGGTGTGCCAGCACACTCACTTGATCCCAACCACACAATTGGGTGGAGCCCTTTGGAATCAGCAGGTCTTTTCCCCTTGTGATCAAGGTGATTACCGAACCGGGAGGAAGCTTCAATTCGGCGATTGTTTGTCCAATCAAACTTTGAGGGCCGGGAAGTTCGACGACGATAATATCCAGGTCAGTTGCGGCCATGGTCACGAGTTCCAACTTGAACAGGGAATTTGGGCGCGCGGGAACGGTCAGTTTGAGCCAGCGTGCAAGGAACCCCACCGTGCTCCCCTGCACCGCAACCGACAAGAGAACCGCGAAAAACACCAGATTGAATATCTCTTCTCCCACGGCAATGCCGGCCGCCATGGGATAGGTGGCCAGGACGATCGGCACCGCACCCCGGAGCCCCGCCCAAGAGATGAAGACCTTGTTTTTCCACTCTAAACGCATCCCAACGGTGGCGAGCCACACCGCGAAGGGGCGAGCCACAAAGGTCAACACCAGGAAGAGCAGAATGCCTTCCAACCAAATTCCCGCCCATTGACGGGGGAAAACCTGAAGACCCAGCAGGACGAACATGCCGATGTTGGCCATCGTGGAAAGGGCAGAAGAAAAATTCGTCACGCCCTGCTTGTGCACAAAGGAACGGTTCCCCATCACATAGCCGGCAATAAACACCGCCAGCATTCCGCTGGATCCGATTAGTTGCGCCAGGCCGTAGACCAGGAGGACGACTGCCAGGGTGAGCACGTAGAAGTGGCCGCGGTCCTGGGGTGTCAGGCAATTGAACAACCAAAGGGATCCGCGAGCCATCAGCCAGCCCAGCAAGGGCGCTGCGCCAAATTGCCAGACAAAGGTCATCGCCATGACCGGCAGGGCCGGGTGACCGACGGTTAGTGCCTCCACCGCGGCCACGGTGAGCAGGATCGCCATCGGATCGTTGGCCGCGCTTTCGATTTCGACCGTGGATGACAGCTTCTTCGACAAGGATTGCCGCCGTAGAATTGAGAAGATTGCCGCCGCGTCCGTGGACGAGACGATCACCGCCAGCAAGATGGCCTTCTCGAACGCCCAGCCGAAAACCCCGTACAGCACCCCGAAGGTCGCCACCGCAGTCAGGGCGACGCCCCAAGTGGCCAGCCCCCCGGCGGGCAACGCCACTTCCTTGAAGTCAGACCGCTTGGTGGAGAAGCCCCCGTAAAACAGAATGAAAACCAGGGCCAGGTTTGCGACCCGGTTGGTGAGGCCAATGTCGTCAAAGTGCCAGAGATTCAGAACGTCGCTGCCGAAACAAATCCCGGCGCCAAGCGCGATCAGGATGACCGGAACGCTCCAGCGGTCCAGCCACACAGCGGCCAGAACAACGGCGATCAAGATTACCGGCCCAACGATATAGACAACGTCCATGGGTCTTCTTTAGCTGCTGCGATTCATACTCTTCGAGGATATCCACTCTGCCGCGTCAGGCATCACGCTTCTCCGACAAAGAACCGGGTTGCCGAAGCGGAGAAGGCGGGCGTGAAGTCTGTTCCGGCGCTGGTGTTGGGCGGCGCGGCTTATCACATCAATTTCGGCGCAGGCATCGAGGCGCTGCGGCAAGCGCGCCCCGGAAACAACAACCGGCCTCGAAGCTCGCAGGGCCAACCCTGCGGGCTGCCGTGGACAGTCAATCACCGTCACGCGGTATCCAGAGCTGAGCTTGAAACTCAACCGGGCGGCCAGCAGAGGATCATCCAGGCCACGATGAAGGCCGGCGGGAGGAACAACGGCGCAACCAGGCCAAGCCAGCGTGACTTGCGGCCTCCAGTCAGCGGCGGCCGGGAATCACCGGCGACGTGCTGTTCCACCATTTTGCGCAGGCTTCGCAGCGCCAGCACTCCGCCGATAACGCCGATGTAGATCGTCACACATGAGATCAACCCGAGCATCGGAACCATGCGAAAGAGCAGGTCCTGGTGGGCCTCGAAGGGAGAAGATCCCGGCGAGCGCTGGGCGAGGACCAATCCATTGATCACGACGGCGAAGGCGGAAAAGAGGAATGACTGCGAGCCCATCAGCCAGGTGAGGCGATTGACGTTCATGTGGTCTTCCTGCTCGATCCGCCGGCGCGCGGTGTCGTAGAAATCGCGGTCCGCCAGCGCGGCTGCCGCGGATGCGTCTCGGGCTTCGTCCATATGGGGTGCGCTTATTCGACCCGCTTCAGAAAAGTTGGTTGATGCGTTGCATGGCAAATCTTCGCCCTGGGCTAGAAAAAGCGCGCGGCGACAGCGAGCACATCATCATCCGACGTTTCGGTGCCTGCGAAGCGGCGGCGCGCGGCAAAAATTTCCTCGACCGCTTGATCGCTATCCGCGTCGGCGGGTAGCGCCGCGAGCACTCTCTCGATGCCTTCGATTCCAAAGAAATCGCCAGCCGGATCGCGCGTCTCCGTCAAGCCGTCGGTAAACAGAATCAACCGATCACCGGCCGCCACCCGGGTTTTCTGTAGCTGACATAGCTGTCCCGTCTCCGGCAGACCGATGAGCGGTGAGAGCGATCCGAGCCGCTCGATCGCGCCACCTTTGTGCCAGAGCAGAGCGGGCGGATGTCCTGCGCCAGCGTAGGTCAGGCCGCCCCAGCGCAGATTGATTTCGATGCAGAAAAAAGTGGCGTAGACACCGAGGTCCGCAAAAAACTGCGTGACGAATCCGTTCAAAGTATTGATCACCGCGCACGGATGAACGGCAGTGGTGATTTCCTGGCGGACGAAGCTGTTGATCCGCGCCGCGAGGAGTGCGGCCGGCAGGCCGTGCCCCGTCACGTCGCAAATGCAGAGGAAAAGCTTGTGATCATCCGTCTGGAAGAGGCTGCAGTAATCGCCCCCGAGAATATCGTGTTCGTCGTAGCGCAAAGCGATGTCCACGCGTTCATCGCAAAACGGCGCTGGGAGCATGCTGCGATGGACGCGACGCGCGAGTTCCCATTGCTCGGCGCTCACGAGCGGCGGCGTGGCAGCAATGCGTGATCATCCGTCTGGAAGAGGCTGCAGTAATCGCCCCCGAGAATATCGTGTTCGTCGTAGCGCAACGCGATGTCCACGCGTTCATCGCAAAACGGCGCTGGGAGCATGCTGCGATGGACGCGGCGTGCGAGTTCCCATTGCTCGACGCTCACGAGCGGCGGCGTGGACGGCAACGCCGATAAAGGTTCAGCCACTGGAGTTTGCACTCTCCTAGGAGAGAATGACTGGCGATTTATTCCATCGCCGGTTAGGCCGGAACGGAAAGAAGATCGAGGAGTTGCGCGTAGCCGCCTTGCGCGAGGCGCTGCGCCGCAAAGCTCGCATAAGCTTCGGCGGCCTCGATCCCGAGGCCGTCCACGAGGCGGTTCATGAAGTTGAACAACGCGCAGACGGAGACGGCATCGTGCAGTGCGCGCTCATCCCACCCCGCAGCGAAAACCGCGTCAGCATCGGCCTGCACCATTTTGGCGGGAGTGAGCGTGAGTTTGCGGACGTAGGCGAGAAGCGGCCGGAGCCGATCGTCGATCCGGGCGGAAGCCGGATCAGCCACCAACTCTTCGAGCAATCCTGGTTCCACACCGAGCGCCACGGCCGTCTGCGTATGCACGCCGTGACAGGTACTGGCAGGCGTTTAATCCAGAGACATACGCTGCGATCAGCTCGCGCTCGCCGATCGTGAGCGGCGACTCGCCCCGCAGCAAAGCCTCGTGGTACGCGATCAGCGGCCGCGCGGTTTCCGGGAAGGATTGGAACACCCGCAGCAGGCCGGCGTCCTGCGGGAACGATTTCAGGAAACTCATCCGCCGTTACCGTCCGGCGATACGCCAGCGTGTGTCCATGTCGCGCAAGTAGTAGAGCGCGAAGCAGGCGGCGAGCATCGGCCACGCGGCAAAAAAGAGCAGGTTCGCCTTTTCGAAGGGCTGAAAATACTGACGGAACGAGGAGAGCGTGGAAACGGCGTGCAGCAGAAGAACCAGCCCGTAGGTGAAACGCTGCGCGATGCCCAGAACAAACGCGAGCAGAAGCAGCAGTTCCACTCCTGCAACCGCGTACATGATCGTGGCGCCCAAGCCGCCGAGTCCGTAGAAGTTCTCGAAAACGGAGGCGGCGTGGTCCGGCCGGACGAACTTGTCGATCGTCCACATCGTCATGACCAGAAAGACGCTGAGGCGAAGAAAAAATAGGGCCAACGGAACGCGAGCAGTGTTGTTCGTGGAGTTCATCGTGAGATTCTAGATTGTGCTCGGCGGCACGAGGCGCGTCTGCGCAGTATGAGCCAGGACGGCGTGCAACTCGGCTTCCGGGGCTTTCGTTGCGAGCATGTAAGCGCGGCCGTTCGCACTCCAACTCGCCGTCTTCCAGCCATTCTCCTGGACGAAACGAGCTTGCGCCGCAGAGGGGAGCGACACTTTTCCCTGATCCGTTACCGCGAGGTGGATCAGTTCGCCGGTTTGCATTTTGAAACAAATGATCGAAACCGCGTGGCCGTGGGAGTTGATCGTCTTGCAACCCAACGTCGGCAGCGCTTGCAACGCCACCGGCATTGCGGTCGGAGCGGGCGCGTTTTGCGCCTGGAGCCACTGCTGGAGGACCGCGGCATCCTTGCTTTCAAAATCAAAACGCGTTTCACCCGTGAGCATCGTCGGCACGACGGCGAGCGCGTCCCGTTGCCACTGGTCGAGCTGCGACTGGCCGCGCATCCACACTCCGGCCAGCGTGGCCAAAAGAACGATGCCAGCCGCCAGCGCCAGCAGCGTTCGCCGCGTCTGCCAAAAGCGCGGACGGCTAATCTTGCCGCCGGCCAGGATGTTCGTGCGCAGGTTCTGCGGAATCGGCACCGCGCCGAGCGCGTCCGACATCGCGGAATCAAATGCGCGCTCCTCTTTGAACCACTGCGCCAGTGCGGGATCGCGATTCGCCTGCGCGAGCGCTTCCGCGAAGCTCGCGTCGCCCGCATCTTCGCCGCCGGGTCGGTAACCGCTGAGTACAAATTTGGCCTCGTCGTTGTTCACTCTCGGGACCTCCTTTTTTGGCGCCGTCGGCAGCTGCGACAATGTTGCCGGCGGTCTTGTCTCTGCGTGTCGGATAATTTTCGGCGCAAATATTCTTTCCCGCGCGAAAGACGCGACATGACGGTTCCGATCGGCACGTCGAGGACTTCGGCGATTTCCGTGTAGGAGAGTTGTTTCAGATAAAAAAGCGTGAGCGGCGCGCGAAAATTCTCTTCGAGCGTTGCAACGCCTCCACCGCCGCGGCGCGTCGATCCTCTCGTAGACGGAAGGCGCGAGCGCGGCCTGTTCCGGCGCTTCTTCGAGGCCCACCTTGGGGAAACGCACCTCGTGCCGTTCGGCTGCCGAGAAACTCGCGGTAGAGCGTGGTGAAGAGCCACGTCTTCACCTTCGAAGTGTCGCGCAGTTCATGGCCCTTCGCGGCCCAGATATAAAAGGTCTGTTGGGTTAGATCGGCCGCTTGCATTTCATTTTTCGCGAGGCTGAAAGCAAATCGATAGAGCGCTGCGTACTGGGCGTCGACGAGCTGCTCAAAGTCCACTTTCGCCACACCGGTTGGAGGGCCGGGCAGCGACATTATTCCAGGCTCCTGCTCATCAGCTTCGCATCCTACGGCCACAGAGCCCGTCCCGGCCAGAATGAAGTCGCGCAGCTTCCGTAGTCGGCCGGAAGCAGCTTTGGCGAGAATTCCGTGGCGCGCCCCGCCGCTCCGTGGCAAACGATGCTCGCCACCGCCGTGACTACGTTCCAACTCGCCGTCCAGTTCCTGCTCCAGGTCGCCGTCATCCTGGCGATTTGCCAGATCGTCGGCGCGATCGGGCAGCGCTTCGGTCAGCCTCAGGTCGTGGGCGAAATGATCGCCGGCGTCGTGATTGGTCCTTCCGTCTTCGGGCTCTTCTTCCCGGAACTCGCGGCCCAACTCTTCCCGCCCGACTCGATGAAGGTGCTCTTCCCGCTCTCGCAGCTCGGGTTGGCTGCTTACATGTTCGTCGTCGGCCTCGAATTCCGCATGGATATCGTGAGCCAACGATTGCGCAGCGCAGTCGCAGTTTCCATTGCCGGCATGGCCGCGCCGTTCGCGCTCGGCGCGTTGCTCGGCTGGTTTTTCCACGCCCACACCACGCTCTTCCGCGAACGCACCTCGCTCCCCGAAGCGATGATTTTTCTCGGCGCTTCCATGTGCATCACCGCTTTCCCGATGCTGGCGCGCATCATTTCTTTCAAAAAGCTTGCGGGCACGACCATGGGGACGGTCGCGCTCGGCGCGGGTGCGATCAACGATGCCGCCGCCTGGTGCCTGCTCGCGATCGTGCTCGCCAGCTTCGATGGCGATTTCACCGGGGCCGTGCGCACGATCGGCAGTGGCGTTGCTTATATCGCGTTCGCATTCCTCATCCTCCGCCCGATCCTGGCGCGCTGGGGTCGCGGCATCGAAGCCCGCGGCACGCTCTCCGATCGCGAGTTCGTCATTGCGCTCATCCTCATGGCGGCCGGCGCGTGGTTCACCGACATGGTCGGATTGCACGCCGTCTTCGGCGCCTTCGTCATGGGCGCGGTCCTGCCGCGGGGCGTGGTCGCGGAGGGAATCATCGCGCGCGCGCAACCGCTCACGGTCGCGCTGTTGCTCCCGCTCTTCTTCACTTACTCCGGGTTGAATACCCAGATCGCGTTGCTCGACTCCGCGCATCTCTGGTTCATGGCCTTTCTCGTTTTGCTCGCAGCGGTCGCGGGGAAAGGCGTCGCGTGCTGGCTGGCCGCGCGCGCGACCGGCATCGCCGAATCGCGAGGCTCTCGGCATCGGCACGCTCATGAACGCGCGCGGCCTGATGGAGTTGATCATCATCAACATCGGCCTCCAGCGCGGCATCATCTCGCCCGGTCTCTTCGCCGCGCTCGTTATCATGGCGGTCATCACCACGCTGATGGCGTCGCCCATTTTCGATCGCCTGATGCGCCGCGCGCCGGAAACGGTGGCCCCGGGGATCGTAGCGACCGTACGGTAATTTCTTTTCCGGCGTTTTTCGCGCCAGCAAGCTTCCGCAGCTTTACCGGATCGTCGTCGGCAACTGGCACACGAAATTCTCGCAGACGTACGCGGTCGCGTTGCCTGTTGATCGGCGACGACCGACTTCATAAACTCCACGTGCTTGCTGAAAAATTCCTGACCCGCCGCGCCGTCGGCGAAGATCAAGACGCGCGCGGGGGAAATCGCCGATGCACTTCCTGGAGCAATGCCGCCGTGCTTTCCGCCTCGGGTTTGCCGGCGATGACGATTTGCTTCGGCTTCCCGCGCATCCAGCCGAGCGCGACCAGCATCTTCGGCATCGAGGAGGGCGCGCGTTCCAATCTGCTGCGCAAACGCGCGCAGAGGTTTCCTCCGCGCGCGCACGTGCCTTCTTGTCGTCCAGCAGATAACCCAGGCGCAGGAGGTTGAGCGCGCTCACGGAATTGGCCGACGGCTCAGCCATGTCGTCCGCTTCCTTCATCCGCAGGAGCACATTCGCGTCGGCGCCGCTGGTCGTGAAATAACCGCCCGCTTTCGCATCCCAGAAGAGTTCGTCCTGTCGCGCCTGAAGTTTTAGCGCCCACTCCAGGCGGCCAACGTCGAACGACGCCTCATAAAGGTCGAGCAGGCCTTGAATCAGGAACGCGTAATCGCTGGCGAAGCCCTCCACCTCGCTCGCGCCTTCGCGGTAACTGCGCCGGAGCGTGTTCGTTTTCGCGTCGTACAGCTGCGCCTGTAGAAAATCCGCCGCCTTGTCCGCCGTCGCGCGATAAGCGGGATCGTTCAAGCACCTGCGCGGCGCGCGCGAAGGCCGAGATCATAAGCCCGTTCCACGCCGTCACGATCTTGTCGTCCAGGTGAGGCGGCGGCCGTTGTTCGCGCGCCTCGAAGAGCAGTCGTCGACTTTCCGTCAAGAGCTCGCGCGCTTCCTCTTCCTTCATCTCGAACTTCTTTGCCGTCTCCGCCGCGCTCTGCCGTTCGATCAGAATGTTTTTGTGCGTGAACTCGCCGTGCGGATCTTCCGGGGCGTTGCCGCCATCCTGGACGCCATAGTGTGCACCGAAAACTTCGGCGCGTTTTTCCCCGAGCAGCTGGTCGATTTCGTCTTTCGTCCAAACGTAGAATGCGCCTTCCGCCTTCTCGCTTTTCCCCTGCTCCAGCAAACTGTCCGCGTCCTCCGCGGAATAGAATCCGCCCTCCGGGCCGGTTAACTTCCGGCGCACATAATCGAGAATATCGCGCGCGGTCTCCTCGAAGACCGCTTCGCGCGTGATCTGGTAGGCATCGAGATAAACCAGCGCGAGCTGCGCCTGATCGTAGAGCATTTTCTCGAAGTGCGGCACGTGCCAGAACTGATCGACCGAGTAGCGATGGAACCCGCCGCCGAGCTGATCGTGCATCCCGCCTGCCGCCATTTTCCGCAAAGTGACGAGCGCCATCTCGAGGGCGCGTTTCCCTTCCTTCGACGCTGGCGATGTGCCGTGGAATTCGAGCAGGAACTCCAAGGCCACCGGGCGCGGAAACTTCGGCGCACCGCCAAAACCGCCAAACTTCTCGTCAAAGCTCGCCGCAAATTGCGCGTAACCCTTCTCGCGAATCCCATCGCCTAACTTTTCGGCTCCCTCCGCTTGCGCGACCGCGCCCTGCAACCGCTCCAGCATGTTCTCGGAGCTCTCCAGGATGCGTGCACGATCGTCCTTCCACGCGGTCGCGATTCGCTTCAGCACGCTCTTGAACCCTGGTCGTCCGTCCACGTCCTCGGGCGGAAAATAAGTGCCGCCGACAAACGGCTTCAGCTCCGGCGTGAGCCACACGCTCATGGGCCAGCCGCCGCTGCCCGTCGTCGCCTGCACGAACGTCATGTAAACGCCGTCGATATCCGGCCGCTCTTCGCGATCGACCTTGATGTTGACGAAGCTTTCGTTCAGCAACTTCGCGATCTCTTCGTTCTCGAAACTCTCGCGCTCCATCACGTGGCACCAGTGGCAGGTCGAGTAGCCGACCGAGAGAAAGATCGGCTTGTTCTCCTTCCGCGCTTTCGCGAACGCCTCCTCGCCCCACGGATACCAATCCACCGGGTTGTGCGCGTGCTGCAGCAGGTAGGGCGATTTTTCCTGCGCGAGGCGATTGGTGAATTTCGGCTCGGCCGCGAGCGCGAGCGTGGAGCCAGCGAGGACAAAACGAGCGCGAGCTTTGATTACGCGCGAAGCGGACGGGCTGCCATGTGGACAGCATATCCTCGATCAACGGTGCGGCGAGCGCGGTCCACCCGGTTTGATGGCTCGCGCCCAGTCCGCGGCCGTTGTCGCCATGGAAATATTCGTGGAAGAGCACGAGATCGCGCCAGTGCGGATCGGTCGCGAAGCGCGCATCGCCCCCCGCAAACGGACGCGCGCCATTTTCGTCGCGCAGAAAGAGGCTGCCCATGCGCCGCCCGAGTTCCGTCGCCACCTGCGCGAGGTTCAGCATCACGCCGGAACCCTTCGGACATTCCACCTGCACGTCGTCGCCATAAAAATGGTGATAACGCTCCAGCGCCTCGAGGATGAGATAATTGATCGGGAACCAAACCGGCCCACGCCAGTTGGAGTTCCCGCCGAAAACGTAGCTCGTGCTTTCGCCCGGCACGTAATCGACTCGATGCTCTTCGTTCCCGCGCGTGGAAAATGTAGGGATGATCGCGATGAATCTGCGAGAGCGAACGCACCCCGTAGGGCGAGAGAAATTCCGCCTCGTCGAGCACGTAGGCCAGCACGCGCTCCAGACGTTCGCGCGTCATGATCGAGAGCATCCGATGCCGTCCATGCGCGCCGAGTTTTCCCATGGTCACGAGCGGCGCGAGGTCGGCGCGATGTTTGAGAAACCAATTCATCCGCTTGGTGAATCCGGGCAGTTTCTCCAGGTGCGTGCTCTCCAAAATCTCGACCGCGATCAGCGGCATGAGGCCGACGAGCGAGCGCGTCTTCAGCGGAATCTGCCGCCCGCGCGGCGTCTTCAATTCGTCGTAATAAAACCCGTCCGCCTCATCCCAGAGTCCGCCCTCGCCGAGCGAATTCATGGCGTCGCTGATGTGAATGAAATGCTCGAAAAACTTCGAGGCCATGTCTTCGTAAGCGCGATTGGTTTGCGCCAGCTCCAGCGCCATCGAAAGCATCGTCAGGCAATAGAACGCCATCCACGCCGTCCCGTCCGCCTGCTGGAGATAGCCACCCGTCGGGAGCGGTTTCGACCGATCGAAGACGCCGATATTATCCAGCCCGAGGAACCCGCCGGAGAAGAGATTGTTCCCTTCCATGTCTTTTCGATTCACCCACCAGGTGAAGTTGAGGAGCAGCTTCTGGAACACGCTTTCGAGAAACGCACGGTCACGCTGGCCGCGCGGGCCGGTCATTTTGTAAACCCGCCACGCCGCCCACGCGTGCACCGGCGGATTCACATCGCCGAACGCGAACTCGTAGGCCGGGATTTGCCCGTTCGGGTGCATGTACCATTCGCGCAGAAGCAAGACCAGTTGGTGCTTCGCGAAGTCGGGATCGATCTTCGCCATCGGGATCATGTGAAACGCCAGATCCCACGCCGCGAACCACGGATACTCCCACTTGTCCGGCATCGAGAGCACGTCGCGATTGTAAAGATGCGGCCAGGTGTGATTGCGACCTTGCAGACGTTCCGGCGGCGGCTTCGGTTGCGCGGGATCGCCCGCCAGCCATTCCGGAATCGTGTAGTAGTAGAATTGCTTCGTCCAAAGCAGCCCGGCATACGCCTGCCGGATGACGTTGCGCGCATCCGCATTCCCCTCACGCGCGCCCGCCACCTGATCGAAAAACTCGTCCGCCTCGCTTTTCCGTGCCGCAAAAATTGCATCGAACCCGGAGCCAAACACCTTCGCCGGCGCTTCGTTCTCGGCCGAGAGCCGCAAGCGAATCGTGCGCGATTCGCCGGCGGCCCAACTCCATCACTTCGTGCAACGCCACCTTCGTCCCCGTCTGCGCCGGGTTCACCGCCCCTTCGTTCCCGTGCACGACAAACTCATGAAACGCGTCCTTCAAATACGGCGCCGGATTTGTCGCACCGAAGAGCCGCTGCGCGTTCGTTTCGTTGTCGGTAAACAGCGGCCGCGCCCCCTTCTCGAACGCGAATTGGTAAACGCCCAGCCGTTCATGTTCCGCCACGATCACGCCGTCGCGTCTTCATCCGCAGCGACGGTTTCGTCTTCGCCATTTCCGGCACCTCGCCCCACGACCACACGTTGCGAAACCAAAGCGTCGGCAACAGATGCAGCGTCGCCGCCTCCGGTCCACGATTCGCCACCGTGATCCGAATCAGCACGTCGTTAGGCGACGCCTTCGCATATTCCGCGAAGACATCGAAGTAGCGTCCGTCCTCAAACACGCCAGTATCCGCCAGCTCAAACTCCGTCCCGCCCAACCCCCGCCGCCGATTCTCCTCCAGCAGTCGCGCATAAGGGAACTCCGCCTGCGGATACTTGTAGAGCGCCTTCAGGTAGGAATGCGTCGGCGTGGAGTCGAGATAGAAATACGCCTCCTTCACATCCTCGCCGTGATTTCCCTCCGGCCCGGTCAACCCAAACAGCCGCTCCTTCAAGATCGGATCCCGTCCATTCCAAAGGGCGAGCGCAAAACAGAGCCGGCATTCGCGATCCGTGATCCCGAGCAAGCCATCCTCGCCCCACCGATAGGCCCGGCTCCGCGCGTGATCGTGCGGGAACGATTCCCACGGATTGCCGCCCGCGGAATAATCCTCCCGCACCGTCGCCCACTGCCGCTCGGAGAGATACGGCCCCCAGCGTTTCCAGTTTGCCTCCCGCGCCGCGTCCGCGCGCAGGCGTTCCCGTTCGGCGTTCGCCGGAGATGGAGGCGCAGTCTTCATGGGAGAAAGGTCAGCTTTCGACAGGCGTAAAATTCACGCTAGGTTGGACTTCTCCCACAGGGAGATACAGACAAAAGATATGAAACTCCGCACCGTCCTCTACGCTCTCCTCGCGCTGGCCATTTCCGGCCTCTTCACTGTTCCGACCACGGCCGAAGCCGCGCGTCGCTCCCGCAGTTCCATCTCTGGCGATCCCGGTGGCCACACCAACCGCGGCGTCAAATACGCGCGCAAAAAACAGTACGACAAGGCGATCGAAGAGTTCACCAAGGCGATCGAGAAGCAGCCGAAGGATCCGAAGAACTACGAGAACCGCGCGCTCTCCTACCGTCTCAGCGGCCAGGCCGACAAAGCCAAGGCCGATTATGCCAAGGCGATCGACCTGAGCCCGAAATCCGCTGATGCCTACACCGGCCGCGCCCGCATGCTCATGCGCGAGAAGAAATTGAAACCGGCCCTGGAAGAATTGGACAAGGCGCTCGAAGCGTCGCCCAAGGACACCGGCGCC
Organism: uncultured Verrucomicrobiae bacterium; assembly: GCA_963769625.1. Lineage (GTDB taxonomy): Bacteria > Verrucomicrobiota > Verrucomicrobiia > Chthoniobacterales > UBA10450 > JACCTI01. The sequence goes on from CAVYMO010000004.1 coordinate 401,124, forward strand.
CTCCGCTTGCGCGCCTATATTTATCTCCAGCAACGGCAATGGGAGAAGGCGATCGCCGATTACGACGTCGTGATCAAGAGCACGCGCAAGGTGGACGTGGAAGGTCGCACCCGCCGCGGGTTCGCCTATCGCAGCATGAAGAAATATGACCTCGCGGTGGAGGACTTCTCCGCCGTGATCAAGGCCCAGTCGAAGGACGTCGAGGCCTACCGTCGCCGCGCTTACGTTTACCGCCTCATGGGCGAGAACGAGAAGGCCGCGGAAGATTTGCGCAAGATTCTGAAATTGAAACCGGACGACGCTGACGCCAAGAACCGGCTCGATTATCTCGAGAAGATGCAAAAGCCGGCGCCTGCCAAGGCCAAGGCCAGTCCCGCTCCGGCCAAGCCCGGGATGAAACCCGCGACCGCGGCCAAGAAGTCTCCTCCCACGGCCACTCCGGCGCCCCGCTAGGGGCGACACCAACGGAAAAGCGAGCGCGAGATAATTTCGCGCTCGCTCGGATGCGATTTTACCATCGCCAGCAGCGGCTTTGCATGGATTCATATCCCCATGCGTGACCTTTCCAGCATCCTGCAGCACGCCGTCACGGGTTCGATCGAAACCCTGCGCGCGCTCGGCGAACTAGATCAGCAAATGCGGAGCGCGGCGGATGCGATCACGAATTGTCTCCGCGCCGGCCACAAGCTTCTCGTTTGCGGCAATGGCGGCAGCGCGGCCGACGCCGCGCACTTCACGACCGAGTTTGTCGTCCGCTTCATCAAGGATCGGCCCGCGTATCCCGCCATCTGTCTCGCGGGCGATGCCGGCCTTCTCACCGCGGCAGGCAACGATTTCGGCTTCGCGGAAATCTTCGCCCGCCAGGTCGCGGCCTTTGGCCAAAAGGGCGACGTCCTCATTTGCCTGACTACAAGCGGCAACTCCCCCAACATCCAGCGCGCCCTCGAGGAAGCGAAAGCACGCGGCGTTATCACAATCGCCTTCCTCGGCCGCGACGGCGGCACCAGCAAAGGCAGCGCCGATCTTGAATTACTCGTGCGCGGCGAAAACACCGCGCGCATCCAGGAGGCGCACATGCTCCTCCTCCACGTCCTCTGCGAAGCCGTGGAAGAGCGCCTCGCCGCGTAGCCCGGACGGAATCGTTCGCGATTCACAGGCTTCCGCCCAGACCGCCTCTTCCCATCTGTGTTTCATCTGTGTAAATCTGTGGCCAGAACTCCTCCCCGATGAAGCCCGCTCCACGCACCGACGACGCGCCGCAGGCCGGCTTGCTCGCCCGCATGGCGATTTCCATGACCGCATGGACAGAAAAGTGGGTGCCGGATGCGTTCATCTTCGCGCTCGTCGCCACCGTCATCGTCGTGGGCGCCGGCGTCGTGTTCACGCCTTCGACCTTGCCCGAGGTGATCGACGCCTGGGGCAAGGGCTTCTGGGAATTGATCCCGTTCACGCTGCAGATGTCGCTCATCATCATCACCGGCTACGTGCTTGCGACTTCGCAACCCGTGGGACGCGTCATCCGCACCATCGCCGCGTGGCCGACCACGCCGCGCAACGCCGTCGCGCTCGTCGCGTTCTTCGCCATGGCCAGCTCGTGGTTTAACTGGGGCTTCAGCCTCATCTTCAGCGCCGTCCTCGCGAAAGAAGTCGCGCGCCGCGTCGCAGGGCGTCGATTACCGCGCGCTCGCGGCCGCCAGCTTTCTTGGCCTCGGCAGCGTCTGGGCGCAGGGCTTGAGCGGATCAGCCGCTTTGCAAATGGCTACGCCCGGCGCGCTGCAACCGCAGATCCGCGAGATCGTCGCCCACGGCGGCGTGGTTGTGGATGGGCTCATCTCATTTCGGCACACGATCTTTCTCTGGCAAAGCGTCGTGTCGGTCGTGGTCGAGATCATCGTGGTCACGATCGTGATGTGGCTGGTCACACCGCCCGCCGGTCGTGGAAAGACGGCGCGCGATCTCGGGATCACGCTCGGCACGGCCGAGATCGAACCACCACCGACCGTCGCCAAACCCAACCCCGGCCAATGGCTTGAGCACTCGCCCATCCTTAACTGGCTCATCGTTCTCCTCGGCGGCACCTATCTCGTGCGCTACTTCATGCAGGCCGGCGAACCGCTCGCCGCGATCAACCTCAACATCGTCAATCTCACCTTCCTTCTCCTCGGCTTTCTCCTGCACAAAACACCCGCGCGCCTCATGCACGCGGTGCAGGGTGCGACGCCCGCGGTGTGGGGCGTCATCCTCCAGTTCCCGTTCTACGCCGGCATCGCGGGCATCATTACCTCCACTCAGCTTAGCCAACAGATCGCGCATGCCTTTGTCGGCATCTCCACTCCACAGACGTTTCCCGCCATCGTCGCGATCTACTCGGCCGTGCTCGGCGTCTTCGTTCCCTCCGGCGGTTCGAAGTGGGTCGTCGAAGCGCCTTACGTCATGGCGGCTGCGCACGAACTCAAGGTCCACCTCGGCTGGGTCGTCGCGTCTTACGATCTCGGCGAAGCGCTCGCCAATCTCATCCAACCCTTTTGGATGCTGCCCATCCTCGGTCTCTTCAAACTCCGCGCGCGCGACGTCATGGGTTACACCTTCATCGTCTTCGTCGTCCTCGTGCCCGTCGTGCTTCTGCTCGTCACGCTTCTCGGTGCCACGCTTTCATATCCGCTCTAGCCAAATCCGGGCCGCCCTGTAACAATCGCGGCATTCATCGCGCGCCATGAAAACGCTCGGCATCGTCGGCGGTATCGGACCCGAGTCGACGATCGAGTATTACCGCTTCATCCTCGACGAATATCGTTCCCGGGTGAGCGATGGCACCGCCCCGCATCTCCTCATCGATAGCCTCGACGTTAATCGCGGGATCGCGCTGCTCGATGCCCACGATCTTCCCGGTCTCACCGCCTACCTTTCCGCTTCCATCGACCGCCTTGCCGGCGCCGGGGCCCAGATCGCGCTCATGGCGGCGAACACACCCCATCTCGTCTTTGACGAGCTGGAAAAGCACGCGGCCATCCCGATGATCAGCATCGTGCAGGCGGCCTGCAGCCGGGCCAGTGACCTCGGATTCAAACGACTCGCGCTCCTCGGCACCGGCTTCACCATGCGCGGTCACTTCTTCCAGGCGGTTTTCGAACGCACCGGTCTTGAGCTGATTGCCCCGCAAGAAAGCGAACGCGAGTTTATCCACGGGAAATACATCGATGAGTTGCTCAAGAACCATTTCCTCGCGCCCACCCGCGTCGACTTCCTCGGCATCATCGAGCGGATGCGAAAAGAAGATGCGATCGAAGCCGTCGTCCTCGCCGGCACCGAACTCCCGCTCCTCCTCCGCGGCGCCGAACCTGAAGGTCTGCCCTTCCTCGATACGACGATGATTCACGTCCACGCCGCCGTGGATGCCATCCTGGCGGCGTAACCGGCGATTGGCGTGCAACTCGCGCGCGATCACTCCAATGTCTTCTTTGCGGGCCCGGAAAACCGTTCGACTCGTTTGCCCATGAGCGCGACGCCACTGATCGCCCGGGTAGCGCAGGCTGCCAGCCTGCGCTACCCGGAGTCCGCATCCACGTTGCCGGGAGAACCGCATGTAAAGCGGCGTTGCCCCACGGGCCCTTTATTGCCGGCCGCCGCCGTCCTGCTGCAATTCCCGCATCAGAAAGCGGAGCCGGTCGTATTGGTCCTCGTGATTCTCGCCACCGGTTTCGATGATGGCGAAGCCTTGCAAGGCCGGAGCGGAAGCCAGCGAATCGGTCGCATTTGGAAAACAGACCGTGGCGGTGCGTCGGGCCCAGATCTCTTCCACGCGCAAGAGTTGCGCGGGATCCGTCGGCGGGGTCGCCAGTTCGGCGCCCGCGGCGATACCATCGGAACGCTTTTGGATGGGGTGCGACACACAGACAGACAGCGTGCCCTTGAAGGCGTTGACGACGAACGTGGCGAGGAGCTCGGAGTCGATCGCATCGGTGACGACGAGGAGCGATTCGCCTGCGCCTGCCACTTTCTCCATTAATGGCAACCAGGCGGAGAGCGGTTCCTGCGCTGCCCGACCGCAAACCGCAATGCGGCAATGACGGAGCCGGACCGACCACGGCGTCTCCCAACGCATGGCGCTGGCATCGCGCAGGAAATGCGGAGAATACGCGCCGCCGAGCAGCAGGCCGCGTCGCGACACGATCCGCGAAGCGAAAGTTTCGGATGCCGTGCACCAAATGTAGCGATCGTCCGGCACCGTTTGTCGCGCCTGGGCGAGGATTGCCAAAAGATCGGGAGGTCGGTCGTGCATTCCTGGAATCGTTTACAAACGCGGCAAGTGAATCGTCGCCATCATGCAACGGGCGCTGCCGCCAGCGAGTTCGATCGTGGGGAGGGCGAGCGGGAGGAGGCGGGCGTGGCGCTCGATCGCGGTGCGCTGCGCGGGAGTAAGCGCGGCGGCGGCGCGGGTGGAGAGGATGAGTAATTTTTCGCGGTCGTTGTGCAACTCGAGCGCGTTTCCGGCGAACTCGGCGATCTGGGCGCGGGTGAGTTCGATCACTTCCTGGCCATTGGCTTCCAGCAGATTTTGCACACCGTCGCGTTCGCCTTCGTCGGGGATGTTGGCCAGGCCGACGAGAGCGAAGGCGCTGCCGACACACATCATAACGTTGGTGTGATAGATCGGGCGGCCGGGTTCACTTTCGCTGCGGAAGGTGACGGCTTCGTAGCCGAAGTCCGCGCAGAATTTCTTCAACACGTCGGGATGAGTGCGGTGGGAAAGGGAGGCGTAGGCGATTTTGTTCACGTGATCGAGCACGAGACTGCCGGTGCCTTCGAGGGCGTGGCCGTGGGTCTCGGCGTTGGAATAATCGATCACTTCCGTGACGCGGTAATGCTTCCGCAATTCCTCGATCACATCGTGTCGGCGCTCGAGGCGTCGCGCGGCGGAATACATCGGATACAACGCCACCCGGCCGTCGTGGTGGGTGGAGAACCAGTTGTTCGGAAAGACGGCGTCGGGTTTCTCCGGCGTGGCAGTGTCGTCCACCACGTGCACCGTTACGCCCGCACCGCGCAGCGTTTCCACCGCGCGATCGAATTCCTCCTGCGCGGCCGCAGAAACCGCTGGCAGCTCGCCCGCCGTGACCGCTTTTTGAAACGCGTTATCCGCTGCCGTCTCCGGGTTCGGATAAAACCGGTGCGGACGGATCATGAGAACCGCGTTCGCGCTTTGTCGGATGTCCGCTGACACGTCCGTGAAATATCACGCGTCGCCTTCCCTGTCATCCCGAGCCGCGCAGACGGCCGAGGGATCTCCCAAGCGATCTCGCGTTACTCTAGCTAGGGTGTCCGCTCTGCGTCGGAGAGATCCCTCTTGCGCGCTTCGCCGCTTCGGGATGACAAACGATCAGACCGCGACGGTTTCGCCTGGCACTGGGCGTTTGGGCACGGCACGCTTGTTCATCCGATGCCGCCAGACGGCGACGCCAACGAAGAGCAAATCCGCGATGACAAAGGAGGCGACGTAAGTCTCGCCACCGATGCCGAAGCCGTAGCTGTGCAGACCTTTGCCGAGAACGAAATTCACGCCATACCAGGCGAAGAGGACCGCGAGAAAACACACCACACTCGCGACGACCAGACCAAACTGCGTCCACCAGCCCGCAAGCCGGCCGTGGAGCGTGAGGATGTAACAAAGTAACGCGATCAGCGCCCACGTTTCCTTCGGGTCCCAGCCCCAGAATCGGCCCCACGAGTAGTTCGCCCAGACGCCGCCGAGAATGGTGCCGGCGGCGAGAAGCAGGACGCCGAGCTGCAGGACGCGGTAGAGCCAGAAATGCATCGGTTGATCGGCGTGCGCGGCGGCGGGATTGCGCATGTAACGCCAGAGAAGGATGTGGCCGAAGCCCATCGCGAGCGCGAAAGCGGCGTAGCTCAGCGTGATGGTCAGGACGTGAATGGTGAGCCAGAAGTTATCGCGCAGGACGGGCACGAGCGGATCGATGCTCGCAGGCATGGCGATCGGCATTTGATGCACGAGCAGAAGAGCAACGAGCGAAACCGGCAACGCCGCGAGCAGATAAATCGGCGCGCGATAACGGGCAAAGAAAAGCAGGCCGAAAAACGTGACCGCGAACGAGACCCAGATGATCGACTCATACATGTTTGTCACCGGCGGACGGCCGGCGATGAGACAACGCAGGGTGATCGCAGTCGCATGGAAAAGAAGGCCGGCGACCGCGAGCACGACGCCGAAATTACGCAGCAGCCCCGAAGTTTTCCGCAGATGCGCGATCGCGATGAGGACGAGCGCGAGGCCATACGCCCAGGCCGCGCGGTAGAAGCCATCGAAGTGATTGTAGAAGTACTCGAGGCGCAGCTCTCTCTCGGTCGGGTAGATGCTCGGGCTGAGCGCGCGCAACGACTCGCGCAACTGGCGTGCGCCGGTGGCGAACTGAAATCCATCCCCCTTCACGTAAGCGGTGGCGAAGCTCTGCAAATGCGTCTGCACCGGGGCGAACTGCGCTTCGCTGTAGTAATCGCCGAAACTCGGCGGCACCACCCACGGATCGGTCACTTTTTGCACTGCGGGTAAAATCAGAAACGCGCTCCCGTCCATGATGCGGGTGAGGAGGGTCAGCCGCTCGCTCACGTTCATCACTTCCTGCTGCAATTTGCTGAGCGGTTTCTCGGCCCGCTTCAGTTCGTGCGCCTCGCTCGCCAGCCGCTGCAACTCCGGCAAAGTGGTCAATTCCTGGAACGAAAAACGCCGCTTCGTTTTCTCAATTCCGAGCTGTTCGATCAGGCTGCCGAGCGAGACGAGCACCATTGGTTCGTTCTTCCAATCATGCGTATCGAGCAGCGCGGATAGGACGAGATCGTTCGCCTTCCAGCGCTTCCCGCTCTGCGCCTTGTAGGTGGAGCGCCCGGAGATCTTGATCAGTGCTTCGCGCGCAAACGTATCGACCGGTTTGCGCCGTCCACCTTCCTGGATGGCGAGCAGGCCCAGTTGTTTGAAATCGAGCGCGGCGGAATCCGTCGCGGGCAGGGGTGCCTGGGCCAAGGCTGGGCCGCGCCAGAGGGCGCAAAGCAGAAGCAGGAGAAGAAGCGTGCGAGTTTTCAAGCGTCGCAAACTAAAGTCACCGCGCCTTTTCGACAAACCCGCAAATTCAAGCGCGGCGGCTGCGATGCGGTCAGCGTGGGCCGGGCGGTGCCGGGTCGGGGCTGAGATCCCAGTCTTTCGGAACCGGATCAATCTCCAAGTGCCGGGCGGATTCCTTGCGCGCAAACTCGGCGGCGCGGGCCAACCCGACGATCACGATAAAAGTCACGATCAAGCCGAGGAGGAAGATGACGATGAGATATTCCATCATTTTCTCCTTTGCAGACGGTCGACGGCGGCGGCGAGGAGGACAACGCGAACGCCCACCCAGAGCGCCAGGATGCTCGGGACCCAGATTCCAACAAAAACGCCATAGTCGGGATTGACGAGGAACCAGAGAGCGACGCTGGCGACGAAACTCGCGACGGTGGCGATGAGAAACGGATAATCAATTTTCGTAAACATACGCGCCCCAACATATTCCGGGGCTGAAGATGTTACGACCGAAAAGGCCAGAAGGATTCAGTGCGTGTCAGGCACGATCGATCGCCGGCGCGGATTCCGGCTGGGCGATGACGGTGTTGCTGCGACGAAAGATCAGCCAGACGCCTGCAAGCACGAGCCCGCCGCCGACCAGCGACCAAAGCGAAAACGTTTCGCCCCCCAGCAACCACCCGATCGCGACCGCGCCCGGCGGCGTGATGAGCGAGATGCTCTGCAGGTTATTGACCGGAATGCGCGGCAGGAGCCAATAGAGGAGGAGAAAAGTGAGCGCCGAGCCGATGAGCGCGAGATAGAGCAGGCAAAAAACCGCCTTCCCGCTCCAATGGAAGTTTAGCGGATTACCCTCCACGACCAGACCAAACAGGAGCAAAGGGATCGTACCGAAGATCATCTGCCAGCCCGCGATCATGGCCGGTGCCAAGGCGAGAGCGCGCTTTTTCAGGAGCACGTTGGAGAAGGCCGCGCCGGCGCCGCCGATGACCACGCCCAGTCCGCCCCAGAACGCCAGCATCCCCCCGTGTTCCATCAGCCGACCACAGATCAATGCCACCCCGCCGGTCGCAAGGATGGCGCCGAGCACTCGAGGCCAGCGCAGCGGTTCGCTCGGAATGAGGAAGTGCGCGAAGAACATCCCGAAGATCACGATCATGGCCTGGAGGACGGCGGCGAGACCGGACGAGATGTATTTTTCGCCCCAGAATAGCAGACCGTAATTCACGCTGAACATGAGGACGCCGGTAAAAACGAGGAGATTCCAATCGGCGCGCGATTTCGGCCAGAAAGAGGCGCGCCCGAGCGAGATCGCGACCAAAATTAGCGCCGCGATGAGAAAGCGTAACGCAGCAAACGAGACCGGCGGGAGATCGTCGAGGCCCACCTTGATCGCGAGCCAGGTGGAACTCCAGACGACGCAAAGCGTGACGTAGGCCGCGATGATGCGGAGCTTTTGTCCCGGCGGCATGCGGTATCTCCGCATCGGCGCGGTCTGATTGCAACTGGTCCGGGCGAACGAAAGCGCCGCGCCTTTCAGCTTTCTTTCCCGCGCGCGCGATCCAGATCCGCCACGGTGTCGATATCGATCGCTCCTTTCGCGAAGGGAATTTCCGCTACCGTCCGCCGCCCGTCTTCAAGCAATCGCTTCGCGCCCGAGGCATCCGGCAAGGCCAGGAGGTCCTCGAAACAGGAATAATCGAAGAGTGCGGGAATGCCGATCGTGTCGGCGTAACGCGAGGCGACGATCTCAGCATACGTTTCCTCCCAGCGCTGGAGCAGAGAGGCGATCAAAAACGCGTCGACGAAGGGTTGATCGCATGCCAGGAGCACGAGCGCGGCAGGTGGTGGCGCCGACTCCACATAGTATTGCACGCCACGCTTGATCGAGGAGCCGAGGCCGCGGGCCCATTCCGGATGCGGCACGACTTCGGCGGAAGTGTTTTGCAATTCCGTCGCGATCCCGGCTTCTCCTGGACCCACCACCACGGCCACACGAGTGCAGCCTCCCTCACGCACCGCGCGCGCGATTCGCCGCACGAGACTTTCGCCATCCCATTCCAAAAGCTGCTTGGGGTGCCCGAGCCGCGTTGAGCCACCTGCGGCCAGGATTAGGGCGCCGACGTTGTGCATGGGTCGACGTGGTGAGCGATGTTCCAGCCGTGGATCGGCTCCTTGCGCTTGCGCAACTCCTCGCCGCTGGCGCGCGCGAAAAGAATTTGAATTTCTGCGATGACGGAGAGCGCGATTTCTTCTGGCGTTTCCGCGCCGAGATCGAGTCCGGCGGGTGAAAACAATTCCGCTGCCACGGAGGCGCCGCTGTCGATGAGATCGCCGAGCAATTGCTCGCGCCGTCGACGTGGCCCGAGCAAACCGACATAGGGAAGATCGAACTGCAACAAATGCCGCAGCGCCGCGAAGTCGCGTCCGTAGTTGTGCGACTTCACGATCGCGGCAGTGCGGGAATCGAGTCGGGTCGGCAAACTGGCGGCCTCGTCTATCTCCACCACCGACCATCCCAGCGTTTCCGCGAACGCGCGCAGCGGCCCGCTATCCGGTCCATGTCCGAACACGACCAACTGAATCGGCGGCGCGATTTCCTGCACGAAGGCTCCTGCGCGAGCGGGCTCACTTTCCGCGAGCAGGCGAGTGCCGCGTTCCATTTCGCCTTCGGCAAAAACGGTCGCCGCCCGACAAGTGGATCGCTTTGCAAACGAAGCGCACAAGCCATCGAGAAACTCCGCGGGCGCTGTTTCGATGAGAATCTCGATCTGGCCGTGACAACCGAAACGGCGACGCGTGTCGAACTCCATCAACGCTGGCCCGCCACCCGTGAGCACTTCACGCGCGCGCACCCTCACTTCTTCCTCGAGACAGCCGCCGCTGAGCGAACCCACAGCAGAGCCATCGGTGCAGATCAGCATGCGCGCTCCCGGTCGGCGATAACTGGAACCCTGCGCGCGCACCAAGGTGGCGAGCGCGAGCGACTCGCCGCGCTGGCGTTCCCACGCCTGCAGGATATCGATCAGTTCTTTCACCGGGGTTTCGCGAACCAGCAGACCATGGGGCGACGCTAACACGCCCGCCTCCGCGGCGAGAAATTCTTTTTCTGCACTGAATCCAACCCGCGCGCCGGCTGCATCTCATTCTTGCCACGCGCGCAGGTCGCGCCTTCCCCCACCGCTTATGGAAACGCTGCTCCAGGACATTCGTTACGGTTTGCGCCAACTGCGCAAACATCCCGGCTTCGCCGCCCTCGCCATCATCTCGATGGCGCTCGGCATCGGCGCCAACACCTCGATCTTTAGTCTCGTCGATACCGTGCTCTTGCGCCCGTTGCCGGTGGAGAATCCATCACAGCTTCGCCAGGTTTACGGCACCTTGCACAACGGCGCGGACGTCACGCTCCAGTCATATCTGAACTACAAGGATTATCGCGATCGCAATGACGTCTTCTCCGGCATGCTCGGTTACCGCATGGTGCCCGCCAGCCTCAGTCATCAGGGCGCGAACCAACGCGTCTGGGGTTACATCGTTACCGGTAACTACTTCGATGTACTCGGGGTGAAGCCGGCGCTCGGGCGCGCGTTTTTGCCGGAGGAGGATCAAACGCCCGGCTCACATCCCGTCGCGGTTTTGAGCCACGGTTGTTGGGAGCGGCGTTTTGGTTCCGATCCCTCGATCATCGGGCAGGGCATCCTGTTGAATGGGCAAACCTTCACCGTGATTGGCGTGGCGCCGAAAGGCTTCATCGGCACCGAGGTCGCCTTCGCGCCGGAGATGTGGGTGCCGACCATGATGCAGAAAGTCATGGAGCCCGGCGCCAACTGGCTCGAGCGACGCAACAGCGACAACATGTTTGTCGTCGCGCGCTTGAAACCCGGGGTCACCGTCGCGCAAGCGGCAGCGCAGATGGCGACGCTGAGCGAGCAGCTCGGGCGGGATTATCCGGAAGTCGCCGGTCGCGGCGTGAGCCTGATCCCGCCCGGCCTTTTCATTCCCGAGATTCGCAACGCGGTCTTCGGGTTCTCCGGTTTGCTCCTCGCGGTCGGTGCACTTGTGCTCCTGCTCGCGTGCGTCAATCTCGCCAATCTCCTCCTCGCGCGTGCGACGGAACGGCGAAAGGAAATCGCCGTTCGTCTCGCGGTGGGCGCGAACCGGCGCCGGCTGATTCGGCAATTGGTGACGGAGAGTCTGCTCATCTCGCTCGCCGGCGGCGCGGCGGGAGTTTTGCTCGCGTGGTTCATCAATCGCGCGGTCCGCGGCATGCAGTTACCGATCGATATCGCGCTGCTCTTCGACCTGCGGATCGATTGGCGCGTGCTCACCTTCACGCTCGTGCTCTCGCTCGCGACCGGAGTCCTCTTCAGCCTCGTTCCCGCGCTGCAATCCTCGAAGCCGCAGCTCGTGCCCGCGCTGAAGGACGAGGCCTCGATGGGCGGGTTTCGTCGTTCGCGTTTGCGCAACGCGCTCGTGATCGCGCAGGTCGCACTCTCGCTCGTGCTCCTGGTGAGCGCGGGCTTGATCGTGCGCAGCCTGCAAGCCGCACAACAAATGCGACCCGGCTTCGTGCCGGAGAATGCGGTCACGCTGTCGTTTGATCTCGGTCTGCAAGGTTACGACGAAGTGAAGGGGCGCGCGTTCCAACTCGAGGTGCTGGAGCGCGCACGCGCATTGCCGCAGATCGCCTCGGTCGCGTACACCGATTCGATTCCGCTCAGTTTGAACTACAGCTCGACCACGATCTACATCGAGGGCCAGGCGCCGACGAGTCAAAGCAAGCTTCCTTTCGCCGTGCCCAATCGGGTTACACCCGGGTACTTCGAGACCATGGCCATTCCGCTGCGCGGTCGCGATTTCACCTTCGCGGAGAACACGAAGGAAGCGCGCGTCGCGATCGTGAACGAAACGTTTGCGCGGAAATTCTTTCCGGGACAGGACGCGGTTGGAAAACGCTTCAACTGGAACGGGCCGGAGGATCCGTTCTGGGAAATCGTCGGCATCGTACCGGAAGGGAAATACAACAGTCTCGGCGAGGAACCGAAGGCGGCGGTCTTTACCCCGCTCCTGCGGAGCTACGGCGGCGGATCGGCCGCGCTTGTGGCGCGGGTGAAGGGCGATGCGCAGGGGGCACTCGCGGCTTTACGGGGTGAAGTGCGGAAGCTCGATGCGGCCTTGCCGGTTTACGATGCGCGGACGTTGACCGAGCACATGGGCACGTCGCTGTTTCCGGCGCGGATGGCGGCGATCACGCTTGGGAGTTTCGGTGTGCTCGCGCTCGCGCTGGCGGCGGTCGGGATTTACGGCGTGATGTCGCACATGGTGGCGGGTCGCACGCGGGAGATCGGTTTGCGGATGGCGATCGGCGCGCAACGCGCAGACGTGCGGAGCCTGATTCTGCGACAGGGAATGTGGCTCACGGGAATCGGCGCGAGCGTGGGATTGGCGATCGCGTTCGGCGGCGCGCAATTGCTGAAATCGATGCTCTATGGGGTGAGCCCGTCCGATCCGATCACTTTCGTGCTCGTGGCGTCTCTGCTGCTGAGCGTGGCGCTATTCGCGTGCTGGATTCCGGCGCGGCGCGCCACGCGGGTGGATCCGATGGTGGCGTTGCGGGCGGAGTAGGCGCGTCGACGACGAGACGTTACAGCGGCGCGGGAGTGGGCGTTTCCTCGGTCGCGGTGGTATCGTCTTGCTTGCCATCCAGCGCTCTTCGCCCTTGGTCGTGAGCACGAGCTGGTCGTCCATGATCGCGAGCGTCTTGATGTTCTCCCAGAAATCGTTCGAGCGATCGCGTTTGGTGCGGGATTCGTGGAAGCTTTCGTTGAACTTGGTGTTGAAGGCTCCTTCGAAGCCTTGCAGGAAATCGAGGGAAAGCTCGCGCTCGTTCGCGCTCAGGGCACGGAGCGAGAAACTAAAATTCCCGTCGTGATAAATGAGGCCGAAACGGGCGGTGCCGTTGAGCCACCGCTCGCGAATGCGCGGCAGGCTGATTTCGCGCAAGGGCACGCTCATATCGAGGGTCATGACCGAGTCTTCCAAGGCGACCCGGAATTTTCCGCGCATGTCGGCAAACTCAGGATGGCGGGCGATGAGGGCGTTTACCTCGGCGGCACTGAATTGCACGGTGACGGAGCGACGGGCGCGCGCGCCCTCGGCGAGGGTGTTGTATTTCTCGTTCGCGGAGGCGAAGTCGGCAGCGGTCGTCTCGGTCTGGATCGAGATCGGTTCGGGAGCGGTGTACTCGGCTACGATTTTGCCGAGCGCCCACCAGCCGACGCCGAGTAACATCGCGAGCGAGACCAGCGCGAACACGAACATGCTCGTGCAACCCATGGCGCAGCACGCGCAGCCGCCTTTGCTCTTCGGAACCTGGGCAGGAGGGACGGCAGCGGCACTGGTGGATTCCATGATGCTTCCCGTCTAGCAGTTCGAAGGGGTGGGGGAAAGCCACTTCTGCGAAAGTATTTCGCAATTCGCGCTTACGCCTTCGTGCTCGCGATGTAGTCGTCGACCTGTTGCTCGAGGATCTCGAGCGGGAGCGCGCCATCTTTCAAGAGCACATCGTGAAATGCGCGCAGGTCGAACTTCGCACCCAATGCCTGTTCCGCGCGCGTGCGCAGCTCGCGGATCTTGAGCATCCCGACCTTGTAGGCGCAGGCCTGGCCGGGCGAGACGATGTAGCGCTCGATCTCGGAAGTGACTTCCTTTTCGCCCATGCCGGTGTGCTCGAGCATGTAGGCGATGGCTTGTTCGCGCGGCCAGCGTTGGGCATGGATGCCGGTGTCGACCACGAGCCGGACGGCGCGAAACAATTCCGCCTGGAGCCGGCCGAGGTCGCCAAAAGGATCGCCTTCATACCAGCCGGCATCCTTCGCCAGCCACTCGGTGTAGAGGGCCCAGCCTTCACTGTAGGCGGTGAACGGGATCAGCTTCCGGAATTGCGGCAGCCCTTTTAACTCCCGCGCGGTTGCGATCTGGAAATGATGACCGGGCACGCCCTCGTGATAACTCAGCGTGGGCATGCCCCACTTCGGCACTTCCGCCATTTCGCGCAGATTGGCGAAGAAAACGCCGGGGCGGGTGCCGTCCATCGCCGGTCCCTCGTAGTACGCGCCGGGACCGGTCGCCTGTTTGAATTCCGGCACGCGTTGCACCTCCATCTTCGCCTTCGGCAGGGTGGAAAAGAGTGCCTTCGAGCGCCCAAGCGCCTCGTCGATCAAGCGCGTGTATTCCGCGAGCGCAGCCGCGCGACCGGCGTCGTCATTCGGAAAGAGAAAGCGCGGTTCCTTGCCCGAGCGCGTCGAGCGCCGCGGCGATGGGTTGGCCGGCGAAACCGTTCGCATCAAGGATCGCGCGCATTTCGCTTTCGATCCGCGCCACCTCGGCGAGCCCAATGGCGTGAATCTCCGCCGGGTTCAAGCGCGTGGTCGTGTTCTGCCGCAGCATGTAGGCGTAGAACGCCTCGCCTTCCGGCAGCTTCCACACCCCATCGTCCGTGGTCGTCTTCGGGAGCAACGCGGTGAAGTAATCGATCAGTTCTTGATACGCCGGATAAACTTTCTGGCGGATGCTGCCTTCCACTTGCTGCTGGAAATCGGAACGCTGCTCCGGCGTGAGTTTCTCGATCTTCGCCACGCGTTCCTTGAAGGAAGTGGCGAGAATGTTTTCCGCTGGCGGCTGCGCCACGAAGGCCTGCATCTCGCGCAGAACCTTTTCGACCACGAAACGCGGCGGCGTGATGCCCCGCTCCTCGCGGGCGCGCAGGCTCTCGAGGAGTTGATCGAACTTCGTGCCCACCGCGCCGAGTCGCTGCACGTAATACTCGGCATCGCGTACGCCGAAGAGCCGATGGGTGTTCGCCATGAAGGAGGGGAACTGGCTCTGCACGCCGAAGAGCTGGTTGACGGGATAGTTGTGCCATTGCCACTTCTCGCCGTCGGCCTGGATGGCGAGAAACCATTCGAGCACGCGGGTGGAGAGACGCTGGGATGCGTCCTGCCTGGACGAGGGATAGGCGCGAAGCTGGGCGAGATGGCGCCGCAACCGCTCGAACGCTTCCTGTTGATGCGCGGGCGAAACGTCGGAGAGCTTCCCGTTGTGTCCGGTCATGCCGAATTGCTCGACCAAGCCCGAGCGACGAGAGCAACTCCGGCTCATCGAAGAGCAATTCGATGAAGACCTTTTCGTAAAAAACATTCAGGCTCCACGGCCGGAACCAGATTGCATTGACCGCGAAGATGGCTGCGACCACGACGAGCACGGCCAGCAACGCTAAGCCCCACTTTAAGAAGCTGCTTAACCATGAGGCGACTAGGCAAGCATTGCTCGTGCCCGCGAGCAACTCCAACTTCGCCGCCCTACGAAAGCGACGCCAGGTCGATCACGAAGCGATACTTCACGTCGCTCTTCAACATGCGCTCGTAGGCTTCGTTGATCTGATCCATCCGGATCATTTCGATGTCACAGGTGATGCCGTGCTCCGCACAAAAATCGAGCATCTCCTGCGTCTCGGCGATGCCGCCAATGAGCGAGCCGACCAACCGCCGCCGCCCAAAGATGAGTCCGAAAACCGGAACCGGCAGCGGCTCCGGGGAGGCGCCCACCATGCACATCGTGCCGTCGACTTTCAGGAGTTCGAGATAGGCTTCGAGGGGATGTTTCGCGGAAACGGTATCGAGGATGAAATCGAAACTGTTGAGGTGCTTTTTCATCTCCTCTGCGTTCTTCGACACCACCACTTCGTCGGCGCCGAGGCGTTTCGCGTCCTCGGTTTTTCCGGGTGAGGTGGTAAAGAGGACAACGTGCGCGCCGAAGGCATGGGCAAACTTCACTGCCATATGGCCGAGTCCGCCGAGACCGACCACGCCCACCTTTTGGCCCTTGCTCACGCCCCATTTCCGGAGCGGGGAGTAGGTCGTGATGCCAGCGCACAGCAGCGGCGCCGCGGCGGCAGGATCGAGCTTATCGGAGACGCGCAGGGCGAAAGCTTCATCGACCACGACCGCCTTGGAATAGCCGCCAAAGGTGTGGCCGCCCGTGTGTTTATCGGGACTGTTGTAGGTAAACGTGGCGCCGCTTTCGCAGAATTGTTCCAGGTCCACCTTGCAGTTCGGGCAGGTGCGATCGGAATCGACCATGCAACCGACGCCCGCGAGATCGCCGACCTTGAAGCGTCTTCACCTTGGCCCCGACCTGGGTGACGCGGCCGATGATTTCGTGGCCCGGCACACACGGGAAAGTGGTGTTGCCCCACTCTCCCCGCGCGGTGTGGAGATCGGAGTGGCAAACACCGCAGAAGAGAATATCCATCTGCACGTCGGTCGCGGTGGGAGCGCGGCGTTCGAGCGAGAAGGGACCGAGAGGGGCGTTGGCGGAAGGGGCGGCGTAAGCTTTGGTGGGAGTCATTGGATTGAAAGGTTCGCTCGCGGTCCGGTGCGCGGATGCGCGCAGGGCGAAAACGAGTGATTAAACTTCGGTGTGCGATTCCCCAATGACAATGCCGCTTTATTCCATTCTCGATCTCTCGCCCATCGTCGAAGGTGGCGATGCGGCGCAGGCATTTCGTCATTCCGCCGATCTTGCCCGGCACGCCGAACGGCTCGGCTACCATCGTTATTGGCTGGCCGAGCATCACAACATGCCGGGCATCGCGAGTGCGGCCACTTCCGTCGTGATCGCGCATGTCGCTGCCGCGACGGAGCGGATCCGCGTGGGCGCGGGCGGGATCATGTTGCCGAATCACGCGCCGCTCGCGATCGCGGAACAATTCGGCACGCTCGCCTCGCTCCATCCCGGCCGGATCGATCTCGGGCTGGGCCGCGCTCCCGGGGAGCGACCGGCTGACGGCGCGGGCGTTGCGACGTTCGTTAGGCAGCAGTGGCGATACCTTTCCGCAGGACGTGTTGGAATTGCAATCCTACTTCCGGCCCGACGTGCCGGGACAACCTCTCCGCGCGGTGCCGGGCGCTGGCCTGGAGGTGCCGCTCTATCTTTTGGGCTCGAGCGATTTTAGCGCACGTCTGGCCGCGGAGCTGGGATTGCCCTTCGCGTTTGCCTCCCACTTTGCTCCGGAATATCTGCACCCGGCGCTCGCGGCTTTATCGCGAGAATTTTCAACCCTCCGCGCAATTGGCGTGCCCGCACGTGATCGTTGGCGTCGGTCTTTTTGCCGCCGAGACCGATCGGGAAGCGGAGCGTCTCGCGACTTCGGCGCAACGCATGTTTCTCAATCTCGTGCGCGGCGAACCTGGCCGATTGCCGCCGCCGGTCGAGAACATGGAGGGCCAATGGAGCACTGGCGAACGCGCGGCCGTAGCGGAGCGAATGCGTTACGCGGTAGTCGGTTCGCCTTCCACGGTGCAGAAGCGGCTGCAAGAGATCGCCGCCGAGACGCGGGCGGATGAGTTTATCGCCAGCGGCCAGATCTTCGATCATGCGGCGCGCGTGCGCTCTTTCGAGATCGGCGCGGCGGCTTTTGCTTTGCTGACCTAGTCGCCGCGCGCGCCGGTGAAGCGGCGAACCAGCCAGATGATGGCAAAGACCACCGCCGCGATCCAAAGCAGGTGAAGCGCGAGCGCAGTCGCGGCCAGGACCACGCGGGCGAGGATCCAAATACCGAGCAGGAGAATAGCGAGCCAGAGGAGGGAGTGCGTCACACCCAGTATCGCACGCGGACAAGCGTTTACGTGGTCGGAAGACGGGAAAAGTGGTCCGCACTGGCCGCATCAGTATTTCTCGGTGCGTCGACCTGTTAGCACAGGACTTGCTCAAAACACGGTATGCAACCCGCGATTCTCCCTCGCCCGCTTACGTTTGTGCAATACCCTCAACAAAGCGTCAGAATGTCCGTGGGCTCGCCGCAGGCGAGCGCCGAGATTCACGCTTATATCGCCACCCGCGATCTGGCCCTGGCAGAGGCTGAGCGCGATCCCTCCGATACGACCCTCAACCGCGCTTTTCTCGCCAATCAATTGGTGACCGATTGTCTTCAGCCGGCGCGTTCACCTTACCAGGCGCAATCCCTCCCGAAAGTGGAAGCCCTGCGTGAACGCCAGCGTTGCGCCTCCGCGGGCATGCGCCTCGCGCAAATCCGCTCGGCCGTCTCGCATCAGCGCTTCGATTGCGCGGTGGCGGCTTAACGTTCCGCGTCTGGAATTTTTGCCCCGGAAAAATAGGGGCATGCACGGGGTCGATTGCCCTGCGGGAGGGCGCACGATATTTTGCTATCCCCGGAGGCCTAAATGCGGCATGGTTAGGTTCCGGCATTCGACACAAGGTCAGTGTTTTATAAAGACCACGGATCGCGCTGCCGCCTAAACGCCCGCAAAAATAGACCATTTTATATGCAGATGTTCTCATCCACCCCTCGCACTGAACCCACCGCGCCGCCCCCTGCCATTCCCAAGCCCGCTCCGTCCCCGGCGTCGCGTCAGGCGCAATCAGGCGTGCTCTCGAGCGGCGTTTCCATTGTCGGTTCGGTCAAGTTCAGCAAGGAACTGGTTATCGATGGGAAAGTGAATGGCACAATCACCTCCGGCGGTCGTCTCACCGTGGGCAAGAATGCGCACATCGAGGGCGAAATTCAGACCGGCTCAGTCGTCGTTTATGGAACCGTGGATGGCAATGTCACCGCCGTAGAGCGTTGCGAATTGCATTCCGGGTGCACATTGCGCGGCGATATCGAAGCGCCTCGCCTGGTGGTGGATGAAGACGCCACTTTCCTCGGCAGCGCCAAGATCGCGACTGGTCCGAAGAAGACCGAGTCAGCGTAGCCAGCCGCTCGCGCCACTACTCTGGCGGTAAAAAGAACGGGATCCGCCGTCCGCGGACGTTCCGTTTACGAGGAGAACTTGCCGTATACCGCAAGCAACGGGTAGTAGCACCTCCGCTTGCTCCGGTAATCGCTCGCGAACCCGTTCTTCGTGCGCAGCTCGACGTGACCCACGCCGCCTGCGCCCTTCCAGTAAACGAGCACAGAACCGACCGGCGCATCATACGGATCACGCACGGGAAGTTTCTTGAAGCCATGGTTGCGCACGAGCTCCTTCCCCGCGTCCACCGCGCGATTCGTCTTCGGATAATATTTGACCGCGCCCGCGGCGAGTAGCGCCTGCTTCACGTAGCGCCAGCAGCGCGCCTTCGTGCGCGCATGCGAGCGTTCCTCCGCGATCGTCGCGGCACGGCGCAACCGGGGATCCAGGCGGGAATCGATCGTCGCCGGCAAATGAGTCTTCCCCAGCGGCCGCCGCACAATGCGCGCAGAATTGATTCGGCCATCGCGCGCTTTGTAATAGAATTTCGTACGCGATTTCGCCATGCCTTCCGCTTTGACGACCGGGGAAGGCGCAAACAGAACGACGAGCACAGGAAGAATCAGACACCAACGGGTTTGCACGTGGACTTGTAATGCAGGCTTCATGCCAGTGGCGCCAGCTGAAAAGCGAAAAGATTTAAAAAATTGCGACGCGCAACTGCTTGATCATCAAATCACTCCATCTTCTGAAAACACTGGACTCAGTGATACAAACTGGAATGCTCGTCTGAAGCCGCGCTCACATGCAGAATTCCGAATTCACCGCAAAATCCTTCCAGGCTGCCGAGGAGTTCCTGCTTCGCAAAATACCGCTCACGGAGGCAATGGGTATCCGCGTCCATCCTACCAATGACGGCACATTCGTCATCGAGGCCCCGGTCGCGCTTAATTCCAATCATCTTGGCACCGCCTTCGGCGGCAGCATCAACGCCGTCGCCACGCTCGCCGGGTATGGACTCCTCTGGATGGAAATAGGCGACCGGTCCGCCGATATCGTGATTCGCGAGAGCACGATTCGGTTCTTCCAACCGATCCGCCAATCGATCCGTGCGACCTGCACAAGGCCGGCGGATGATGAGGTGCGTCTTTTTCACCAGATGTTGAGCGACCGCGGCCGGGCCCGACTCTCCTTACGCGTGCGCGTGGAGGAAGAGGGCAGGCTGGCCGCGGAACTGCAGGGCACCTTCGTGGCCCTACGCCGTGCGGACGGAAAATAGCCCCGACGAACTTCCCGAGAAAATTCGCCGCGCTGCAACCGCCCGCGCCGGACCGGCGTATTAACTAGCACAACGCGATCGAACAGGGCCAGCGTCCATTCCGTTGCACGATCTTCCGAAGGGAAGGCCAAGGGTAGTTCAATCCGTTGTTGGTTTAGGATGGAGGCGTGTCGGTCGAAGGGGATGAGGGAAATCCGGCCGACACCCCTTTCCCCCTCGCCGCTGCCGCCGGTCGCCGTTGCGAGCACGTGCTAACGAGGCGTCTCGCCAGCGCGTGCCTCGATTTGGTCCAGGCTCGGATCGTTCTGCCGCACCCAATCGCGAATCTCGCTCAGTTCGCGCGGCGCCAGCGCGGTCTCGCGCGGCGACCGGTTTTCCACGGGCAACGCCTGGCGATGTTTCCAGTGCCGCCCGTGCCGGCGCAGCGCGTAATACATCGTTTTCGCAGTTAACGCTCCGACGCCGCTGGCGCGCATCGCGTTATAAAACATCCGGTCCGCATCCTCCCAAGAGTGATCCTGCTTCTCGTAAGCGACATCGTGCAGGACGGATGCCTTGCGGTA
The DNA here is from genome assembly GCA_963769625.1 of uncultured Verrucomicrobiae bacterium. Lineage (GTDB taxonomy): Bacteria > Verrucomicrobiota > Verrucomicrobiia > Chthoniobacterales > UBA10450 > JACCTI01. The sequence goes on from CAVYMO010000004.1 coordinate 421,785, forward strand.
CTTCCCTTCAAAGGGTCCGCCGATGATGGTCCAGAATGCGCGCGGAATGGAGGCGCCGTTCACGCGCGAACCGGCGGGGGCGACCCAGACCTCTCCATAGGGGTCGGTGTAGCGCAGTTCGTTCAGGAGAACCATGGTCACGCCATCCGGTTCCCAGCGCGTCTCGACCGGGCCGCTGAAGAAACCCCAGCCGGCGGCGCGCGCGACCTTCGCCTTGGCGGCCTGGCGGTCGAGTTTCTTCGCGGCGCGAGCGGCTTCGCGCTCCATGTCGAGGCGATTCGAGCTGCCGCAGCTGGTGAGCGCCAGCAGGATTAGACAAAGAATAATTCTCATCGGTTGCGTCGTTCGCACTGCGCCCTAACGAACCCTTTTAGTTGCCCGCTGCGACCAGCTCCGGCTCCGGATTCCGCGCCGGCGCCGTCGCCGTGGGCGTGGCTGAAGGGCGGCGGAAGCCCTTTAAATAGAAGAGCATGAAGATGCCGGTGCAAATGAGGAGCGAGCCGATCCATTTCAACAGCCAGCCTGGATCGCGCAGGATTTGGATCGTGCTTTGGTTCAAATTCTCGGGGTTCCACGAGGCTTGCGACATCTTGTAAGTGAGGCCGCTCCACGTGTTCCACCAGCGGCCGGGATGGTTGAACGGATTATTCATCCAGCATTGGCCTCGTGCGCTTCCGCCTTCGCGATCCGTCACTCGCACTGTGCTCTTGAATCCGGCCGGACTGTCGCTGCCTTCGTTGCGCTGCACTTCGAACTCGAGCAACTCGAGCGCGATCGGAAGCTGCACCTGCTTCCAGCCAAACGCGACCTGAATGGGCGCGGGCGTCGTCGGCACCGCGATCTGCCAGCCCGCCGGCACCCATTGCTCGATGATTTCGGCGCCTTGCTGCACGCGCACGTGCACGCCATCGGGAATGTTCGAGCTGGCCACAGCACCGGGGACGGGATGGAACTCCATCCAGTGTTCCGCATGCATCATGGTACGATCGACGACCAACTGCCAATCTGCCCAGCCGGTCGCGAGCGGCGCGTTCACGTCGAGTTTTCCGCTCGAGCGACCACCCTTGCGCGAAACGAGCTCGTAGGTGATGCCGCCATCGTCCGCGAGGAAGAGCGTGAGGCGGTTCGCCACCGCGTCGGACTCGGCGCCGTGCGCATCGGGCGCGGCGGCCACGGGCACACCTCGTCCGCGTAGTGTGACCACGACCGCAGCGTTGTTCGGTTCGTCGGAAATCGACGCCGGCTTGCCATCCTGAATGCGGAAATCGGACCAGTAGCCTTCGAGGCGCATCGTGAACGCGCTCCCTGCGAGCGGCGTGTCCTTTTGCAGGTGCGCCGCCACATCGTGCGTCCAGGTCTTGTCGCCGATCGTGATGGTGACGCTGCCCTTGTTTCCCGGGGTCGGTTGCGACAACAGCACTTTCGCGCCGGTGCTGCCGCCCTTGAGTGCTTTGCCGACTTGCTGGTCGGCGGCCTTGGCGAAAGCAAAAATGGACTCCTCGATCTCGACTTCGCCCGTCGCGCTCGGGCCCTCGCTTGTGTTTGTGCTGGCAGGCGCGGTCCCGCGTTTCAATTCAATCGTGGCCAGTCCCATGTTGAACTTGCCGTGGTCATCGTGGTCATCATCGGCCAATAGCCAGCCCTCCAGCTTCTGGCCCATCATCGCGGTCGTGATCGTGAAATGCAGTGCCGGGGTGCCGCCGGTCTCGAGTGGTTTCGGGTTCAGCTTTCCCTCCACCGCCGGGGCGTAGCCGATCATGCTCAGCCGAGCCCCGGAAGCGAGCGGCCCGAGATCCCACGGTCGTTGCGGGGTGGGCGGGCGATTCACAAACTCCGCCGGATAACCTTTCACGATACCGTCCGTGTCGCGCACGCGCAGTTGGTGTTGATCGATCAACAAGCGGCTTGAGGGCGGCTCGCCCTTGAAGAGCGTGATCGTGCCTTCCACGCCCCAGACGCGCCCGATGAGCGAGCCAAAGAGCAACGTGATGATTCCCAGATGCGTGATGAGAAACGCGACATGATGCTTCTTCCACGGCCAGCGCGAAAGCGCGGACACCGTCAGGTTCGCCACCAGCAGGAGGAGCCAGATATTGAACCACGGCGCGCCGTAAACGTAGGCGCGCGCCACCTTGGCATCGAAGCTCGATTCCCAGATCGTGCCCGCGATGCTGGCCAAGATCAGGACGGCAAGCAGCACCACCGCCAGCTTGAGCGAGGCGAAGAACTTGAAAACGGGATTGCGCTGCCAGGTCGGGCGGCCGGATAGAGTAGTCGCCATCGGGCGGCTATTTTCGGCGAAAGCCGGGCGGGTTCAATCGACGAATTTTGCCCAGCCGCGGCTGCGCGCTAGTTCTTCCAGTTGCGCCACTTCTTGCGCAACGGCTTCACGTAGCGGTCGACGTCCACATGCTTGATGCGATCCACGCCGTCCTTCACCACATCGGCCGAGTCTTCATAACGGCGTTGCACCGACTTGAAAAATGGGAGCAAAAACGGCAACGAAAGCATGCCGAGATTGATATCGCCGAAGGGCGACTTGATTTCCCGCTCGCGTTCCGCCGCATCCGAGGAATAGCGAATCGCCAGGCCGATCGCGAGACCGACGGCAAGCGCGCCGATGACCGTCGGCACCGGATTTTCACGCAGGAGGAATTCCGTTTTCTCACGCGCCGTGCTGGCCGTGGCCTTGGTCTGGCGCCAGGCATCGTTCGCCATGGTCGAGACTTTCTCGCTCGTCTCCTGGAAGCGACCCGAAGTCGCTGTCACCGGCGGAGTGGAGGAAGCAAAAGCGCCCGTCGAGGATGAAGCCGGCTTTGTCGCGCCCGGCAGGGGATTATTTTGCGAAGTACCTTCGCCGTTCGGATTGATCATATAAAGGAATCGTAGCTCGCCGGTGGTTTGCGTTTCTTGGGTCCGGCGACGCTCCACTTTCGCCCAGATCAGGGGCGAACGCAAAAATCCGACTCCGCGCTGACCGATTTCAGGTCACAACCGTCAGCACGGACGGTTCGATTTTTTTCCGGCAGGCAAACTCATCCACCATCGCGAGGAAGGGATCGAGGTCGAAGGGTTTGGTCAGGTAATTGCGGGCGCCGGCGGTGAGCAGACGCTCGATCTGGCTCGGCGTGGCGTCCGCGCTCAGCACCACCACGGGAATACAGGCCGTCTCCGGGCGTTGCTGTAAGCGTGCGCAGCACCTCCGCGCCATGCATGTCAGGCAGATTCAGGTCCAGCAGGATCAGCTTCGGCTGGTAGGCTTCCGCAAACTCGATCCCGAGTTCGCCTCGCACCGCGTGCATCACACTCAAGTGCGGACGCAGTTCGAGAATGCGCTCGACCAGCGTGAAGTTCACGATGTCGTCCTCCACGTAGAGAATGTCGCACCCGGGGGCCACCGGCGTGATCGCGCCCGCCTGTTCCGGCAGCCGATCCTTTCCTTCGCCCAACTCACGCTCGAGGATGCGCAGAAGTTCGCGCGCAGACCGCAGAATCTGCTGCACGTCGCCGTTTCCGCGCTGATGCGTCGGTTGCAGCGCCATCAACTCCGCGAACCCGATGATCGCGTTTAGCGGCGTGCGCAGTTTGTGATTCAAATCCGCCCGGAAGATCTTCTGCGCGGTCGCGCTGAGTTTATCGTTTGCTCGCGCCGACACTGCGGGCGCAGTGGCGGGCTCCATGAGATTCGTCTTTTTCATCGTTTCCTGAAATCCTTTCGCTTAGCCAAATACCGAGAGCACGGGTGCCTCCGACTCCATGCGCAGGCCGGACGGCTCTTCATGCGACGAATCCCGCAGCCGCACCGCCATGTCGATGTCGCGCCGCATCTTGTTCTTGTGTGCGCAGAACATCAGCGCCGCCTCCGCGGTAATCATCTCGTCCTTGAAGGCCGCGAGGAGCGATTGATCAAAGCTGTGCCAGCCCATGGTGCTTCCGGCCTCGATGATCTCCTGGAAAGTGCGGTTCTCACTTTCGCCGTAGAGCAGGGTCTCGCGCGTGCGCATGCTGCTCCCCATGATCTCGCTCACGAGCAACCGCCCGCCGCCGATCTTGCCCACGAGCCGCTGGCTCACCACGTAGCGCAGCGTGTCCGCGAGCCGCTGGCGCACCTGCTGCTCCTCGTCTTTCGAGAACATGCCGAGGATGCGATTGATCGTCTGGCCGGCGTTGATCGTGTGCATCGTCGTGAAAACAATGTGTCCCGTCTCCGAGGCCGTGAGCGCGATCTCCATCGTTTCGCGATCGCGCACTTCGCCGACCAGAATCGCCTTCGGCGCCTGTCGCAGCGCCGCCCGCAGCCCGCTCGCGAAATCCGGAAAGTCCTTCCCGAGCTCCCGCTGATTGAAGAGCGCGCGTTTATGCGGATGCATAAACTCGATCGGATCCTCCAGGGTCAGGATGTGAATCTCCTCCGTTAAGTTCAGCTCATTCAACATCGCGGCCAGCGTGGTCGTCTTGCCGCTCCCGGTCGCGCCGGTCACGAAGATGATGCCGTTCTTCTCCTTCACCATTGTGTTGAAGATGGGCGGCAACCCAAGCCCATCCGAGCGTGGGAATCTCCGTCTGGAGTTTACGCATCACGATCGCCTGGTCGGCCGTTTTGCCGGAAGATATTGACGCGAAACCGGGCCACGCCCGCGAGCGCGTAGCTGCAATCGCACGAACCCATTTTCGCCAGGTCCTCGCCCAGTCGCGGATTTCCCTGCATGAGATGGAGGGCGATCTTCTCAATCTGCGTCGCGGTGAGCTTCGCCATCCGGGCGTCGATCGGGAACTCCTCAAGCGCGCCATATTCCTCCACCAACAGGCGGGCGGCCGACCGCAAAGAGCAGGTCGGAAACACCTTGGCCGTTCCGCACCATGGCGGCGAGAAGGGCATCGATACGTCGATATTCACGGGAGAATGGCGTTGGTTAACCAGGATGAAATAGCGGGATCCGTGCCGCGCACGGCTTCTCCGCGGACGTGGGAACTTCCGCGCCAGCACGCCTCATCCGGGCCTCAACGCCACTCGTGCTTCGGGTATTTCCGCTGCAGCTCTTTCTTGATCTTCGGGTAAGCCTCCCGCCAGAAACCCTCCAGATCGCTCGTGATCTGGATCGGTCGATGATTCGGCGCCAACACCTGGATGACGAAGGCTGCCGCGCCGGACCGATCGTCAGATTCCGCTCCACGCCGTAGAGATCCTGAATCCGCGCCGCCACCGCCGGCGGCGTCGATGCGCTGTAAATCATCTTCGCCTTGCGTCCATTCGGCAGCGTGATGCGCTCGGGCGCGTATTGGTCCACCAATCCCTGTTGCGCCGTCGAAAGCCACGACTTCACCGCCGGCCAAACCTGACGATCCTTGATCTCTTTGTAACTCACCGCCCCGCTGCAAACCTGCTCAATTAAGAACAACCGGTCTGCCTCGTCGATCGCCGCCAGCCCAAGCTCCGGCGCCGAGGTCGCGATCCAATTCACACGCAGAATCCATTGCTCGACCGCGTTGTCCCAATGCTTGAACGGACACGTTCCCGCCACGACTTGTTGCGCCAAAAGCGTCGCCGCTTCCGCCGGCGGCGCGCCCACCGCGTCGTGGCGCAGGACGAGATCGTGAAATGACGTTTGCTGCCGCCCGACCACGCGACGCGACGCGGGGTCAACAGTCACCTCCACCTTCTCGCGAAACACTTCCGGAAACAAGTTCGCGCAACCACGGCTCCTCAATCCGCGTCGCCAGCGTCAGCAACACTTGCCGCTCCTTCGTCGCTGTCCTCGATCTCGCGAATCTCCGACGCCACCAGCAGCCGCGCGCGATGCACCACGCTCTCCCGCGCCAGGACGCCGCGTCGCCCATGCACGAGCGCGCAGCGTAGCGTTCCTTCATCCAGCCGCGCTGCCACCTGATCCGGGAAACCCGCGAGCACACAACGCGCGATCGCGCCCGGCGCCGGCTCCTTCGCCTCCACGTTCAAGCCTTCGTCGCGCGCGATGGCGATGAATTGCTCCCACAATTGCGCCGCTTCTCGCGCCGCGACCGCGTTCACCGACAAGCCGCGCACAGCGCCGCGGATCGAAGTCGTTCTTCTCCGCGAAACGAAACGCGCGCGTCAGGATGAAAAGATCAGAGTCATCATCCGCGCCCAGAATGTCATCGCGATCTTCCCGCGCCTGCTTCCCCTCCGCGCGCCGCAAGAGATTGCGCCCCTGCGTCACCGCTGCGATCAAGGCAATCGCGCGCACACAACCCTGTTCCTCCGCCGCCAGCAGCATCCGCGCATAACGCGGGTGCACCGGAAACGCCAGCATCCGCCGGCCCAATGCAGTGATGCCACCATCAGTGACCGCGCCGAGGTCGGCTAACAACTGCTCTGCCCGTTCCAGCGCGCGCGGCTCCGGCGGTTCAAGCCAACGAAATTGCGCGATGTTCTCGACGCCGCTCGCTTTCAGGGTCAGCACCACCTCCGCGAGGTCGAGCCGCTTCACTTCCGGCAACTCCTGCGCCGCCCGCTCGAGATGCTCGCGCTCCGTCCAAAGCCGCAGACAATGTCCCGGCGCCGTCCGACCCGCCCGTCCCGCGCGTTGATCGGCGGACGCGCGGCTGATCTTCTCGATCAACAGCGTATTGATCCCGCGCCGCGAATCGTAACGCGCGATCCGCGCCAGTCCGCCGTCGATCACCACCCGCACGCCTTCGATTGTGAGCGATGTCTCCGCCACATTCGTGGCGATGATCGCCTTGCGTTTGTCGTAACGCGCCAGCGCTGCGTCCTGCTCCGCCGGCGTCAGCTCCCCGTAAAGCGGCAGCGCAACAAATTCGCCACTCACGCGCGAAGCCCGCACCGCCGCCAGCGTGCGCGTGATCTCATACTTCCCCGGCATGAAAATGAGCGCATCGCCTTCCGTGCTCCGCGCCACTCGCGCGAGTTCATCCGCCGCCAAGTCCCAAATCGCATAATCGTCGCTCCGCACCGGCCGTTCCAGATACTCGATCGCGACCGGATGCTGCCGCCCGCTTGAAGTCAGCAAACGACAAGGCGCGAGAAAATCCTCCAACGCTCCCGCGTCGATCGTCGCCGACATGACCACGACCTTCAGGTCCGGCCGCGTCGTTTCCTGCAAGCGCAACGCCCGCGCCAGCGTGATGTCGCCGTAGAGATGTCGCTCGTGGAATTCGTCGAACAAGATCGCCGATACCCGCCGCAACTCCGGATCCTGAATCAACTGCCGCAACAAAATCCCTTCGGTGACAAAACGAATGCGCGTCCGTTTCGAGACGACATTTTCAAAGCGAATCTGATACCCGACCTCCTCACCCAGCCGTCCCTTGCGTTCGCTCGCCACCCGCGCCGCCAACAATCGCGCCGCCAGCCGCCGCGGTTGCAGAATAACCACCTCGCCTTCGCCGAGCAGCCCATGATCGAGCAACATCTGCGGCACCTGCGTTGATTTCCCTGAACCGGTCGGCGCCTGCAGAATCAAGCGCGGCTGCGCGCGCAACTCGGAGACGATCGCGTTCTCCAATTCGTAGATCGGCAGCCGCTCCATGGGGCCGAAGGTCGGGCGTGCGTCGCACAACGTAAAGCGTTGTAGCGCGTCGTTTCTACAATGCTGCCATCGCCACCCGATAGGCGCTCTCGATGGCGTCACTACTGACCACGAAATCGACCCGATCCAAAGCCGCGTCCGCGCGCAGAAACCGCGCCGTCACTTCCACCGCCACCTCCGCCGCTTCCGCGATCGGATAGCGATACGCGCCGCAGCTGATCGCTGGAAACGCGATCGTCCTCAGTCCGTGGGCCACCGCGAGCTGCAACGAATTGCGATAACAATTCGCCAGCACCTCCGCCTCGTCCTGTTCGCCTCCGCGCCAGATCGGTCCCACCGTATGAATGACAAAACGCGCCGGCAGCTGATAGCCGCGCGTCAGTTTCGCTTCCCCCGGTTTGCACCCATTAAGGGTCCGGCATTCCTCGATCAACTCCGGCCCCGCCGCGCGGTGGATCGCGCCGTCCACGCCCGCGCCACCGAGCAGACTCGTGTTCGCCGCATTCACGATCGCATCCACCGCCAGTCGGGTGATATCGCCGCGAATTATCTGCATCCGCGGAGTGAAAACATGGCTGGAACGAGCATTCATCGTGGTTCCACTATCGCACGTTCCACGTCATCCCGAACCGCGCAGACGGCCGAGGGATCTCCCCGATGTCCTGACGATCACACTCCAACCTGACGCGGTACCGCACGATCGATTGCGAGATCCCTCGACCTGCTGCGCGGCTCGGGATGACAATCACCCGCCACCGAAAAGGAGCGCGTTCGTTAAAGCGTTGCCGATGCCGACGAGCGCGGCGCCGGTGATGAGGCCGGCGCAGATCGGTTCCATGCCTTCGACCCATTTGTGGTGGCCGGCGGTGCCTTTCGGGTGGCGGCGGGATCGCCACCAGAAGAAGAGCGCGCCGATGAACATGGTGAGGCAATACTCGGGCGGGAGGATGACGCCGAGACCGATGGAGACGGAGGAGAGCGGGAAGGGACGCCGCCGGATGATGGTCATGACTTCGATGAAGGCGGCGACAATGGCGGCGCCGATCATGGAGATAATGGCGGACTGGGGCAGCTCGCTCACGCCACGTGCGATGAGCTCGGCCACTCCGCGCCATTGCAGGGCGCTCGGCATGGGGAATTGCTCGGAGGCGATGGTGGCGGTGTCGCGCACGCCTTCCGCGTTCGGCGTGAGGAAGAGGATGAAGAACAAGGGCGTGGCCGCGATCGCGCCGGAGAAGATGCCGATGCAATGGCCGATGGCTTGTTGCCGCGGCTTGGCCCCGAGCATGTAGCCGGGCTTGATGTCGGAGAGAAGATTGGCGGCATTCGACGCGACCTCGGCGGTGATGCCGCCGGTGATGAGATTGGAGGCGGGATTCGTGCGATCGAGCGTGCCGATGGTGAACTGCGTGATTTTGGCCAGCGAGCTCGTCGGCGTCCATGAGGTGAGCGCCATGGAGTTCACGCAGATGACGGTAAGAACGAGGATGAGCGGGAGTGAAAGAAGCGCCAGCCACATCGGCACGCCAAAGAAAAGATGAGTGACGTAACAGCCGAGCACGCTCAGGACGGGTACGCCGATGTAGGAAATCCAGAGCGGCAGTTCGATGTGCTTGAGGACGTCTTCGCCGCCGTTCGCTTTGCGTTTGCCGCGCAGGTTTTTGAAAACGCTGGTGAAGATTTCCGGTTTGCCGGCCAACGCGATGAGCGAGCCGACCACCATCATGGTCACGCCCCACCAGAGTGACCATTGATTCACAATCTCGGCGCGGCTGAGCGGCACGAGTTCGCCCGTCGGGCCGGGACGCGGGGCGATGTCGCCGCGCGCGATCATGATCGGCGCGAGGAGCATGAAATTGACGACGGTGCCGAGAAGGACGCTGGTCGCGACGCGAATGCCCATGAGCCCGCCGACGCCGAGCATCGCGACATCGAGCGTGAGCGCGCAGCCCGAGCGTGCGGAAGTCGGTGCCGAGGATCTTCGGGGTCCAAAGCTGGTACTTCGCGGCGAGCATGTAGTAATACTGGTCGAGGCGTTCCTGGAAATGCCACGGCTCGGCGAGGCCGGCCCAGCGATTGAGGCGGAGGAGGCTGAACTGGACCAGACGCTGGAGCCCGTCGCTGATGAAGAATTGATAGAGCGCCGCGAGTCCGGCCGTGATGCCGAGGAGTTTCGCCTTGAAAACGCCTTCGCCGGCCGCGCCATGATAGAGCGCGTCGAGCACCACACCGCAGGCGCGACCTTCCGGGAATGGCAGCTGATCTTCGTTGATGAACCGGCGTTTCATCGGGAAGGCGACGAGGACGCCAACGAGGGAGAGGATCACCATCCAGATCACCATGTGCCACCACGGCACGATCACGCCGGTGATCATCATGTAAGCGGCGAGGCTGGAGATGAGGGGGACCGTCATGTAACCGGCCGCGGTCGCGATCGATTGCATGGCGTTGTTTTCCAGAATCGTGAAGTCCTTTGCCATCCCGAGGCGCGCGAAGGTGCGGAACAAGACGAAGGCGAGGATGACCGAGGTGAGGTTGACGCCGAGGGTGATGCCGGCCTTGCCGCCGATGTAGAGATTGGTCGCGGAAAGAATCCCGCCGAGGAAAAAGCCGGTCAGCCCGGAGCGAAGGGTGAGCTGCGGGAGGTCGCCGCGGAAAACGTTCTCGAACCACCAGCGGTCCTTCTGCTCCCGCGTCCAGGTGCGGGTTTGTTCATCGGTGAGATGTGCGAGTGCCATGATTTTCTCTAATTAGGGCGCCAGCCGCTCAATCAGCCAGGCGTCCTTCTCCTGTCGTGTGTATCGGAATCGATCGTGCAGGCGATTGGCGCGGCCCTGCCAGAATTCGATCGTCGCCGGCACGACGCGATATCCGCCCCACTGCGGCGGGAGCGGAATCTTCTCGCCTTCGAACTTCTGCGTCACGTCCGCGAGTCGTGTCTCGAGAACTTCGCGACTGGCGATCACTTCGCTTTGGGGCGAAGCCCACGCGCCCAGTTGACTGCCCATCGGCCGGGATTGGAAATATTCCACCGATTCTTCCGCAGTGGTCTTCTCCGCGGTGCCGCTAATCCGGATCTGGCGCTCCAGTTGCACCCAAAAAAGATTCAGCGCTACGCGCGGGTTGGCTTCGATCTGTTGGGCCTTCGCACTCGCGTAATTGGTGAAGAAAACGAAACCGCGCTCGCTCACGCCCTTCAGCAAAACGATGCGCATGTCCGGCGCGCCCCCGGGCGTCGTAGTGGCAAGCGCCATCGCATTCACATCGCGGATTTCCGCCGCGGCCGCTTCGGCGAACCATCTGCTGAATTGCTGGATAGGGTCTGCCTGCAGATCGGCGCGGCGCAATCCGTGCGCGACGTATTCATGGCGCAAGGCGGCGATCTCGAGCGGCGAAGTCATGGCGCGAAGCGCAGCCTATTGGAACCCGGACAAAAGTCGACGCCGCGGTTACCGCTGCGCCACCGCGCGTTTGCGCGGCACGAAGGCCGTAAGCTTTTTCTCACCCTGCGTCAGGACATAGCGCTTGTTTGCCTCGATATCCTGAAACACTTCGCGATCGCCGTTGGGCCACGTCACGGTGACGCGCGCCTTTTTTCCTCCACCCAGACCGAAATGCTGTTCCCGTGGGTGGGCCGAAAGGTAGCCGCTGGTGCTGTGCACCTCGCGCCAATCGCGGATGCCGCCTTCGGTTTCGACCACGATCTTCGCGCCGATCGCGTCGCGTGTGCATTGTTTCGCGGGATCACCGACGAGACGCAGCGCGAGCCAGCTCGCCTTCTCTTTCTCCGTGGTATTTTGATAAACGATCGCTTTTTCCTGCAGGTTATTCAGGACGATATCGAGATCGCCATCCCCCTCGGCATCGAGGAAAGCGGCGCTGCGCGAGACGCCCGGATAATCGAGCCCGGAATGCTCTGAGACGTTTTTCAATTTTCCGCCGTTGTTCTCGAAGAGGACGTTGCCCTTGTGGTCGGTGGGGAACAAAACCTCACGCTCTTTGCCGTCGGGATCGGCATAGTAGGGATTGATGTTGGAGTAGACGTAGTAGGGATTCACGCCGTTCACGACGTAGAGGTCGTCGTCACCGTCGTTATCCATGTCGAAGAAATCGGCGAACCACGACCAGCCGGTCGAAGAATAGCCGCGTCCCACTTTTTCCGAGAGCTCGTAGCCTTGCAGCTTCTTGTCCTTGGTTTGCGAGATGAAGAGATCGTTCGCTTCCGAGACGCGCATCTGCGCCAGTTTCTCGGGATCGAACTTCATCGGCGTGTCCGCGCTCGGATCGACATATTTCTCATCCTTGTTCATGACGACAATGTTCGAGATGTAGATGTCGGGAAAGTTGTCGCCGTTTAAATCGGCCAGGCCGATCCCCATCGTAAAGGAAGGCTTGTCCGTCCCGAGGCGCGCGGTCGCGTCTTCAAATTTCCCGTTCCCGAGGTTTCGGAAGTAGACGTTCGCCCCAAAATCGTTCCCCGCGATGATGTCCTGCCAGCCGTCACCGTCGAAATCGGTATGCCCCGCCGCCTGCGTCCACCCAGTATTCTTGATCCCGCTCCCGACGGTCACTTCTTCGAAAGTGAAGTCGCCTTTGTTGCGAAAAAGTTTATCCGGCAGGCCATTCGTATTTCGACGCGCCAGTGTGGGCAACACGCCGTGCAGATAATCGCCGAAATAGCCGATGAAGATATCGGGCAGGCCATCCTTGTCGTAATCGAGCGCCGTCGCGGGACCACCGACAAGACCTTCACCGCCGAGTCCGGATTTATCGGTCACGTCCTCGAAACGCATCTCGCCGAGGTTACGATAGAGGCGGTGCCGATCATTCGCGTAGGAGATGAAAATGTCCGGCTTCCCGTCGTTGTCGAAGTCGACCAGGATCGGCTGGCGCGGTTCGCCGGAATGGCCATCGGCGCGTTTCCAATCAATCCCCGCTGCGTCGGTCACGTCGACGAAAGTGCCGTCGCCTTTGTTTTGATAGAGCCGGTTCCCGCCGCCGCCAAGAAGGAGCACGTCGGGCCAGCCGTCATCGTTTAAGTCCTCGGCCGCCACGCCCGAACCTTGAAACGCCGGCGGGATGGCGAGCACACCGACCGACTCCGTCTTCAAAGTGTAGCTGCGAATCAGACGCGCCAGCCAGCTCGACATCCGTTCGTGATAATCGATCCCGCTCGCCGTTGTGACGTCGATGAAGCGCCCCTTGGCGCCGTTGCTGCCCGGAGCGGAGGCAAGTGGCGCGTTCTCTTTTTCGCGTGGTGGCGCGGCGGCGTGTTCGTCGATCCGTGCCTGAATCCAGCGCAGCGCGCCCTCGACATATTTCGGCTCGAGGCGATCGTGCCCTTCGTCCTTGCCCAAACGTCCCGCCACGCGCAAGAGCAGCACGCCGAACTGCGCGATGTTTTCCGTCAGCAACTCGGCCGCAAACGGATCGGGTTCCAGCCGGCCCTCGAATTTCGGGTCCTCGATCACGGCCTGCAGATAAAGCCAGTGTACTCCGCCATCGCGGAAAGCGTCCATGTCATACGATTCGATCTCGACCCGCCGATCCGCTGCGAGATTCGGGAAGAAGGTCGCGTCTTCATATTCATTCAACCGGTGTGGGATAAACCACTGGGTGAACTTCTCCACGTCATTGGCCCGGATGACCGGATGCTTTTGTGCGAGCGCCACTTCTTCCGCGCCCTTCAACAAGTCGCGCGAGAAAGTGACCATCGCCTCCGTGTAGAGCTTCTTGAATTCCGTTCCTTTTGCCGGCTCCTTCGGCCAGCCGTGGCGGGCGAAATAGACCTGCAAATTCCGCAGGAAAACCTGGGACGAAATGGAGTTGTACTTTTCGAACGAGGCGACTTTTTGCTCGATGATTTTGCGCAAGAGCGCGTAGTTCGAAGTCTCCGCGACCGTGGTCGACGCGGGAAGGGCGGCGACTGCCGGGAACGGCTCCGTGAGTTCCTCCCAAACGCGCACCACGGCCGGACCGTCGATCTGATAGCGATCGTTCGCACGCGCGTCCGCGTCCGCCTTTTGCAGAACGGCGAGTGTGTGGAGGTCCACCGCCTCCTTCAATGCCGCCACCGCCTCCTTCGCCAGCGGCAGCGCCTGCTTCACTGTCCCCAGGAGCATGTCCTGCTCTGCCGCCAGGATGGCGCGCAAGGCGTACGCGACCGACGAATACTGCCGATAATCCTTCGCCGTCACCACGATTTCGGCGTCCTTCAGTTCCACCGTCCAATCTCCGGAGGGGAGTTTGCGATATTTCACTGCGGTTTCGACGCTTTCCCGCAGCAGCGTTTCGGGCACCTCCTTTAGCCCCTGCGTCGCGGCTTTTTCCGCAGCGGCGAGCCAGACGGCTACGACCAGTTTTTTCTCCAAATCGTTCTTGGCAAAGCGCGCCTCGGCGGTGAGCGGCGTCCCGTAGATCAAATCCTCCAACCGCGAAGCGGTCGCATAACATTTCGGATCACGCGCGCCTTCGAGAGTGCCGATCTGCTCGAGCAAAACCTCCGTCCCGGGCCCGGGCTTCGACCCCGACCACGTCTCTGGAACGGGCGATTGCTCCGCTGCCACGAGCACGCAAACACAGCCTAATGTCGTGGCGAGAAACGACGATGCTCGAACCATTGTCACAAAGATTCCTTAACGGAAGGAAGCGCATGGGACAAGTCGGGACGCTTGGAAACAGGCTCCGTTTCGGAAAGCGTCTTGTTTAGGCTTGACCCGAGGCCGCAGGATTTTGTATAAAAACGTATGAAAACACCTCTTCGATGGACGATTAGATGCTGCGCGGTCCTCGCCGCCGTGTGCATTGTCCAACCCAGTTTCCTTCAGGCGGGCGGGGCTACGCCAACTGCCAGTCAAGGTGGGGTCTATTGGCAAATATCGGTTCCAAATGATGGAGTTTTGCTCCGGGTGATCCGGCCCGATGGCTCTGCGTTCGAGCAGAAATACGCGTCGGCTCAGTCGCCGTCGTTCGTTCCCGCCAATGGTGCTTTGAGTGATGGAAAATACACTTGGGAGGTCGTGACCTCTCCGATCGTTTCACCCGAAGAGCGCGCGAAAGCCCAGAGCTTGCGGGATCAGGGTCTACCTGCCAGCCTGCCACAGGGCAGCGTGGAATCGGGGAGTTTTCGTGTCCTGAAAGGCAACCTGCTGTTGCCGGATTCCTCTGCCGTGGAATCTAAGACCTCATCGGCAACAACAGCCAAGTCCGCTTCAGCAGATCAGGGGCCCTCTCCAGAACCGAATGTTCAGGTCATTAACGATGACTTGGTCGTGCTCGGCTCTCAGTGCATCGGTCTCGATTGCCCGACTGCCCCAAGCTTCGGTTTCGACACCCTGCGTTTGCAGGAGAACAACCTGCGGATCAATTTCGCGGACACGTCGAGCACCGCGAGCTTCCCAACCGCCGACTGGCGCATCGTGGCCAATGACACCACCAACGGCGGCGCGAGCTATCTGGCGTTTGAAGACACCGGTGCCGGAAATCAACCGTTCAGAGTTGAAGCGGGTGCCGGAAGCGCGGCCCTGTGGGTTACAGACAGCGGCGGCAATGTCGGTATGGGCACGACAACGCCGGTGGTCGAACTGCATATTACCGACGGCGATTCACCCACCTTCAGGCTGGAGCAAAACGGTGCGAGCGGATTTACGCCGCAAACTTGGGACGTGGCCGGAAATGAGGCAAACTTCTTCATCCGTGATGTGACCAACGGCTCCCAGTTGCCTTTCAAGATCCAACCGGGTGCGCCGACGGACAGTGTTTTCATTGCGTCCAACGGCAACGTCAGCTTTGGAGTGGGGACGTCGACGCCAGTCAGCGCGCTCCATGTGAAACGCAGTGGTCCGACCGCTTTGACTTTGCACAATACGGTTGGCAGCGCGACGAATGGTTGGTCGATCAACCACTCCAACGCCAATAACCTGGTCTTTAACTCCAATGATACTGCGGGACCAGAGTTTGAAATGTTGGCCACCGGCGGAGTGAATGTGTCCAGCCCGGGCCCGGTTGCAGTCGCCGTGCACAATACGACCAAGACCAATCCATGGACGATCGCCCACACCAACGGGAACAATCTGGTCTTCAACTCCAACGACACCGCAGGTCCCGAGTTTGAAATCCTGGCGACGGGTGGGATCCGGGTGAGCGGCGCGATGATGAACGTGCCCGACTATGTCTTTCGGAAAGATTACAAGCTGCGTTCGGTGGACGAGCTGGAGAGCTTCGTGCAGGAGAAAGGCCATCTCCCCGGGGTGACCTCGGCCAAGGACGTGGCCGAAAGCGGGAGCATCAACATCACCGAGATGCAGATGCAAATGCTGGAGAAGATCGAAGAGCTCACCCTCTACACCATTCAACAGGAAAAACGGATCAAAGAGCTCGAGGCGCAAAACAAAAAGTAGCTCGAGAGCAGAGACACCGAACAAATTCCCCCTCACGCGTGCCTTTCGCGTGCAGGGGGATTTTTTTGCCATCGGCTGTCGATCATTCCGGTTCAAAAAGTGCGTCCAGAATAGAATCCGGTTCGCCGCTATTTCGGCCCCGCCCCATCCCGGGCGTCCAACCCAATTTTTTTAGCTTGCCATTCAGCGTAAAAAGTTTGTAATCCCGGGCCATGAAACTTACCGGCGGCAGAATTTTGAGTGTCACCCTACTCGGCGCCTTGATCGCCCTAAGCCCCGCCACGCTAAAAGCCGGGGCCACAACTGCCAGCGCCGCTCAAGGCGGCGTTTATTGGCAGGTCACCGTTCCCAACGACGGGGTTTCGCTACGCGTCATCATGCCCGATGGATCGGCTTTCGAACGGAGCTACGCGTCCGGTCAGTCGCCTTCCTTCAACGCTCAGAACGGCGTCCTGCCCGATGGCGCCTACACCTACGAGTTGGTGATGTCCCCGGTGGTTTCACCAGAGGCCCGCGCCAGGGCGGTGAGTGCGCGAGATAGCGGCCAGCCCGCCAGCCTGCCCCAAGGCAGCGTCGAGTCGGGGACTTTTCGCGTGGTGAAAGGTGCCGTCGTGTTCCCCGACGCCTCCGCCGTCGAAGGCAAATCTTCGGCAGAACAAAGCAACGCACCCGAACCGAAAGACCAGGTCATTCCCGACGATCTGATCGTGCAAGGGTCCATCTGCACCGGTTTTGATTGCGTCAATGGCGAGGATTTTGGTTTCGACACACTCCGGCTGAAGGAGAACAACACGCGAATTCAGTTCAACGACACGAGCACCGGGAGTTTTCCGACGAACAACTGGCAGATCCGGGCCAATTCTAGCGAAAGCGGTGGGCCGAATTTCCTCGCCTTCGTTGACCAAGGGGCCAGCGGCACCAGCGAGACGGGGACGATCGTCCTGCAAGTCGCCGCCGGTGCGGGCGCCAACGCTCTCATGGTTAGTTCGGGCGGCGACGTCGGTTTCGGCACAGGTACCCCGGTTGTTAAAATGCACGCGACAGATGGCAACACGCCCACGCTGCGGCTGGAACAGAATGGTTCCTCGGGCTTCACACCTCAGACCTGGGACGTCGCCGGCAACGAAACCAACTTCTTCATCCGCGACGCCACCAATGGGAGTACATTGCCGTTCAGGATCCAACCGGGCGCCCCAAGCAGCAGCATTTTCATTAAGAGTGACGGCAAAGTGGGGTTTGGGACTTCATCTCCGGAGACCGCGCTCCATGCAAGAAGCAGCGGTCCGATCGCTTTGACTTTGCACAATACGACCAAGACCAACCCGTGGACAATGGCCCACACCAATGCCAATAACCTGGTCTTCAACTCCAACGACACGATGGGACCGGAGTTCGAAATTCTGGCCACCGGCGGAATTAATGTGGGCAGCCCAGGGCCAGTCGCGGTGACCATACATAATACGACCAAGACCAACCCGTGGACGATCGCGCACACCAACGGGAACAACCTGGCCTTCAACTCTAATGATACCGCGGGCCCCGAGTTTGAAATCCTGGCGACGGGTGGGATCCGGGTGAGCGGCGCGATGATGAACGTCCCCGATTATGTCTTTCAGAAGAATTACAAGCTGCGTTCCGTCGACGAACTCGCGAGCTTCGTGCGGGAGAAGGGCCATCTACCCGGGGTGACCTCCGCCAAGGAAGTAGCCGCCGCCGGCAGCATCAATATCACCGAGATGCAGATGCAGATGCTGGAGAAAATCGAGGAGCTTACCCTCTACACCATTCAACAGCAGGAGTTGATCCAGGAGTTGAAAACGCGACTGGGAGCACTCGAAAAACCCGTTAAAAAGCCATAGCCCAAAGCTTTAAGCTTCATTAAGGGACGGGGGTTGTTCTGGTCATCAGGAGCGCCCGGTCGTATAGCGTAAGGCGTGATGCCAGCGAGCCCATTCAACGACGCGATCCCGGTCGCGAAGCCGTGGTTGCCACCGTTCGAGGAGTTCGCCGAACTGGCCCGGGATATTTTCGAACAGCGCTTCGTTTCTAATTTCGCAAAATACAACGGGTTGCTGGAACAACGGGCGGGTGCTGCTCTGGGCCACAAGGTGCTTGCCGTGGCTAGCTGCGACGTCGGCATGACGCTGGCGTGGAAGGCGCTCGGATTGACGAGGGGTGAGGTCATTGTTCCCAGCTTCACCTTTGTCTCCACCGTGAATGCCATGGTCTGGAACGGCTTGACGCCGGTGTTTGCCGATATCGACCCCGGGACGCTCTGCGTGGCGCCGCAGTCGGTCGAGAGACTCGTGACGCCGGATACCGTTGCGATCGCCGCCGTGCACGTATTTGGCGAGCCGGTCTCCGAAGCGATTGACCGGATCGCGGCCGAAAGAGGGCTGGCGTTGCTTTTTGACGCAGCGCATGGCGTGGGGACGACACAGCTGGGACGTTCGCTGGCTGGGCGAGGTGATGCGACGGTATTCAGCCTGAGCGGAACGAAAGTGGTGACAGCGGGCGAAGGCGGCCTGGCGGTGTTTAGAGATGGAGCGGCGCGAGAACGATTTCGTGAACTTCGGGGGTACGGATTTGTAGGCGACTACGATGCGAAAGCGACAGGCTTAAACGGCAAGCTCTCCGAACTGGCGGCCGCGCTGGGATATCTCTCGCTTGGGATGCTGGACGAAATGGTGGCGCGGCGCGCGGAGATTGCCGCGCGTTACCGGAGTCAATTGGAGGGGAAGTTTGGTCTTCGGATGCAGCCGGAGCCGCCGCCGGGCGACCTCCGCAGTTACAAGGATCTCGTAGTGATCTTCCCGGACTCAGAAACGAGGGAGATGGCGGAAACCAGTCTGGCGAACCGCGAAGTTGGCACCAAGCGCTACTTCCTGCCAATCCACACGATGCAGGCTTACCGACGCATTGAAGCGCGATCGCCGCTTGAGGTAACAGACGACATCTATTCGCGCTCTCTCTGCCTGCCCATCTTTCACGATCTTGCCGACGACCAGATCGATTTCGTCGCTGAAATTGTTTTGGAGTCGATGAGCTGCGCGCCGAAGATGGCAGGGTGAGCGTACCGCATGTTGAAGTAAGAGTCCCCGTCAGCCCGACGCCGGAGTTTGCTCTCATGCTTGCGGTGCTCCAGCGGTCGCTCGTGAGAAACGGCGGGCTGACGGACTTTCGTTTGACGGCAGTCATCGGCGCTTCCCGAGAGCAACAAGCGGCCTCCCACGCGCTGGCAGAATGGCTCGCTCCCGAGATCGAAAGCATTTTCGTCGATCCTTCGGCGTTAGAGGAATACGGCCTGCACGCGACGGTGGAACGACGGCTCACCACGCCGACAAATGCCGAAGTGGTTGTCCTGATGGACGCCGACATGGTGATCTGCGGATCCATCGCGGAGGTAGCCGCTGAAACCGCGGCGGCTCCCGCAGTGGCGGGCGTCGTGGCGCATTTACCACCGGGGCTATCCGGCATGGAATGGGCCAGAGTTTATGCGGCAGCAGGACTTAATCCTCCGCTGTTTCCTTACCAGTATACCGGCTGGCCCCTGATGTTTCCGGAGGCATCACGCTCCCAGCCCGACGTCGCCAAAGCACCGCCGTATTTCAATTACGGCTTTGTCGTCATGACGAGGGAGATGCTTGGAGCGATTGCGGCGGAGCACCGAGAATGTGCTCTGTCGATAGATGCGGCTTTCGAACGCGAGCACGTTGCCAGAACAATGTTTCGTTCACAGATTTCGCTGACTCTCGCGATCGAGCGGGCAGGGGTGCCACACCGCTCGCTTGGGATGCGCTATAACTTCGCAAACGACGACGATCTGGAAGCGCTTCACCCCGAGGAGCTCGCAGATGCAAGGATCATTCATCTATTGCGGCGCAAACCGGAATTCGACAAGCATCTGATTTATCGAAATCTGGACACTCTGCGAGAGTTTACAACGGCCGGTCCGCAAAAAGCTGGTGCAACCGAGATGGCCCGACAGGCGATTGGCGAGGTGCTCGCGGATTTGGAGGGAACGGAGTTGCCGCCGGGACTTGCTCAAGTTACCTGGATTTGGTGAGCGCAATTTCTGACCTTGCTTACTCTGATGAAGACGTTGCCTAACTACAGGAGCCGTTAATCCAGTGCCTGCGATGCTAGAAGTTCCGGAGTGGCTGAACCGCAATGCCGGCAACGTTCGTAAGATGGGCGATCCAGCTGATTCCGGCCTCCTGCTGATCAATTACATGTGCGAGCGAATCGGGATTGAGAACCTGGCGAGCCAGGAGGTTCTTGACCTTGGTTGTGGTGTGCGATTCACGCAGTCCTTTATTAACCGGAGCGCCCCAATCGGCACCTATACAGGCTTGGAGGTTGACGAAAAAATCATCGAATTTCTGCGCCAAAATGTGAACGATTCTCGCTTCGCCTATCATCACGTCGACATCCTCAATCCATTGTACAACCCGCTCGGAAAGCCCTTGGAGGCCGACGGCCCATCTCCCTTGGGCACGCGGCAGTTTGATATCGCATGCATGTTTTCCGTAATCACCCATCAACAACCCGACGAAGCGGCGTCGATCTTTCGTTTTCTTCGACGCCACCTAAAAGGAACGGGCCATATGTTCTTCTCAGCGTTGATTCGGGAATCCGGCGAAGGATACAAGGAGTTGGATCCGGAGCAGCCGGGTCTCAAGAGTAGCTATTCTCTCGCCTTCATGACGGAGTTGCTCGAAGCCGCCGAGTTTTCGATTGCCTCGGTTGTGGATCCCCGCCCGAACAATGTTCCGATCATGACCTCGTTTCTTTGCCACCCGGCGACCGCAGAACGGTCGCGCTGACTGGATCGGCATTCGGCAAAAAGAGTTGTCGCGAAAGCCGGGTCTGGAGTCGACAACAGGCTGGTGGCCCCGATCAATCCACCTGCTTTGGACTGCGTCGAACGCAACCTCGGGGCGGAACATCCTCGACAACGACTGCTCCGGCCGAGACAAGACTCCTTTCGCCGATCACGACGTTTGACGCGACCGTTGCTCCGAGCGCGATAAGCGATTCGTTGCCAACAATGACGAGCCCACCCACGGAGACGCCACCGGAAATGAGCGTGTGATCACCGATTCGGGACTCGTGCGAAACGAGGGAGTTGGTACCAATCATTACATTTTCGCCGAGGACGACATCGACTCCGAGATCGGCCCCCGAGAAGACGACGGAGCCGCGGCCCACAACGGCGGACGGTGAAATGTGGGCGCGAGGATCGATCGGTGAGACGATCTCCAGCCCGAGGGCGACAGCACGGTCGAAAAGTTTTTTGCGGGCAATGTTGTTGGTCCAGCCCCCCACGCCGATCGCGACGCTGAACCCTTCCTTCGCCAACGTCTCGATTCGGCTGGCCGGGCCGATGATGGGAATGCCCGACACGAGTCGCGTCGGGTCGGTGTCGTCCACCACGCAGCCGACGATGTTGAATTCGTCCATCGCCCTCAGGATTTCGATGACGCACTTGGCGTGACTTCCAGAGCCGAGGATCACAACAGATTTTTTCATCCCAACTCTCCCTTTAGTTCGACGGTTTCCTGCTCGAACCGGGCCAGAGCCTGCCGATAGAGAGCGATGTCGTCTCTATTCAGATCGGTTACACGGGCAACGGTCTCGTTGTCTACCATGACGGGCAGGGTCGAGATGTTGAAGCGGGCAGGTGGATTCAGTCCGATGAGTGAGGTGCCGAACAATCGATCAAAGATCCGCAGACTCTGTTCGAATTGTTCGGTTATGCCAATGAAGGCGAAGCGCTCCAGCGGCACGTCGAGCAGGGAACTCTGCGCGTTTCGCGCCCACGGCCATTCGATCCATTGCCTGAGTTCGGGCTTCGCGGCATGGAACTGCGCTACCAGCGGATGATCGATCTCAGGGTGCTCCGCCAGATACCGGTAGTTGGAAACGACCCGGGCCACGGGTTCGCGAATAAATGCGACCATGGCGGCATTCGGATAGGCTGCGGCGTATTTCGAAGCGTAAAAGTGACCGTGGACGGCAGCGACGGCGCCCGATCGTTGCCCGGCGACGATGGCGGATGGAATTCCCCGGGTGCGCCGCCACTCCTGGGCCTCGGGGCCTGTCCAGCCCACGCGGTCGCCGTAGTCCAGGTGCAGTCCCTCGCCGAATTGCTTGCGCAGAAACTCACGGAAGGTTGTTCCGGCAGTCTTGGGCACATGGCACGACACAATCATGAGGAATGGGTCTCCCGTGGATACTTGAACCGGCTCATAAGATCCTCGCAAATCGTCTCGATGATGCGGATCTCGCCACCGTCGAGGTCCCGCTTGTAGCGACCGACGCCTTTGGGATCGATGGGACATCCGTACTTCGGGGTCGAGGCGGGCCACGCTTTGAAGCTCTCCAACCCACTCATATCCGGCCAGCGACGGGTCGGGTCGAATGTGATCTTCACTCCGAGTTCGCGCTCGAGCCGGGCCACGACCGAGCGAAAGTCCCGGACAAGATCCTCGTAGCGGACCACAACCGTGTCGTCGATCCCGGTCGTATTCTCGAAGAAGGACATTAGCCTGGCGGCAAGAAAGGGAACGGTTTGGGATTTGCCGCTGCGTTTGGCAACCTCGAGCTCGCTGGCGATCTGGTCCCGCGGGTCTCGGAGCATGGTTATGACGCGGGCGGCGGGCATGAGCCGTTGGAATGAATCCAAAACGCGCAGCAGGGCCGGGTGCTTCAGAACCAGGAGCCCGCTGGGAGACAGTTTATCGCGCGCCGCCTTGATGAAGTTTTCGCAGCTCTCGGCAAAGAAATCTCGGAGAGATAACTCATCGGAGAAGAAAGGTTGCCCGAAATTCCCGAAGTTTTTCGCGCTCCAATCGTAGGCCTCGACAATCCTGGTGAGAATCTGCGCTTCAGGCTGTGGGGCATGGGCTCGCGGATCGCTGCAAAGAACGGCGAGCATGAGCGTCGTGCCGCTTCTCCTGGGTCCGCAAATGATGATGGGATCGAGATTTTGGGACACGATGGGACTTGGGCTAAGGGCACAACCTCCTGATGGTGCGCGCCCGACTTTGGAGGCAAAATCGCGCGAGGGCTCGCATTTTATTGGAGAGCGGAGAAGAAATCCACCGCACTCCGCGCCGCCACCTGGTCGCCCCGGACCGGGCGGACGTCGGTTAAAGCTGCGAGCGGAACGGAATTACCACCCATTCCGTGAAGCGTTCCCACACGCCGCGGCTCCGGAATTCTTCCAGCGTATACGGCCGCGATTGCGCGAGGTCCTTCTCGAACGTTTCCTCCATGCGGCGCGCGAACTCCGCGTCGTAGACGACCAGGTCTAGTTCCTCGTTAATCTCAGACGAGCGCGCATCGAGGTTGGACGAGCCGATCATGGAAAACATCCCGTCCGCCACCATCGCCTTCGTGTGAATCATCGTCGGTTGATACTCGAAAATCTTCACCCCGCCTTCGAGCAACTTCCCATAAGCGCTCCGCCCGGCCGATTGCGTGAGCGGCTGATCATGATGCGGCCCAGGCAGGAGAAAGCGCACATCCACACCGCGCTGCACAGCCTTCACCAACAGCTCCACCTGGTTCTCCGTGGGCGTACAGATAGGGGTTCGTAATCCAGATTCGTTTCTCCGCCGCGGCGAACGTCACCGCTTGCAGAAGCGGCACCGGCGCGCTGGAAAACGAACGCGATTCCACCATCTGCGCACGCAAATTCCCTGCCGGCGGAATGGCGGGAAATTGCCCGTCGCCGGTCAAGGCTTCCTTATAGGTTTTGATCCAGTGTGATTGAAAGGCAGCCTGCAAATCGTTCACGATCGGACCCTCGAGCCGCGCATGCGTCTCGCGCCAATGATCCTTGTCCTGCGCATGCCCGCTCCATTGATCAGAAAATGCCGCGCCGCCAGTAAAACCGATTCGTCCATCGACCACCAGCACGCGCCGATGCGAGCGGCGATTCGTGCGATCGACCCGCCACGAGGCCACCGGATGATAGTAGGCAAACTTGCAGCCCGCTTCTTCCATCATCTTCACGTCCGAATTATCGAGCGACCAACCGGAGCCGATGCCGTCCAGAAGGACGCGCACTTCCACTCCGCCGCGGGCGCGTTCGCAAAGTGCATCGCGAAACTGGTGGCCCGTCGCGTCGGACTTCATGATGTAAGCCGCGAAGTTGACCGACTTCTGCGCGCCGCGGATCGCGCCGAGCATGGCCGGAAAAAACTCGTCGCCGTTTTGCAGCAACTCGACCTTGTTCCCGGTAATGGGGACCGGATCGGTCAAGGCCAGTGCCGATTGGAAAAACTCCGGCGAGCTGATCGAGAACGTATGCTCGAGATGGTATTCGAGCGATTGACGCCGAATAAAGAAGAGCGAAAAGATGACGACGATCGCGAGGAACGCGAGCGTGACGGAAACCAGCTCGCCTTTGGTGAAGCTCCCCTTCTTCTCGCCGAACCAATTCGTTGCGCCCGATTGCCTTTCGCGTGTTGCCATCGCGAAAGAATCGTTTGCCGCTCAGCGCGCGACCGTTTCTCGTGGTGCGAGCGCGCGGATTTTCGTCACCACCCGCGGCACGACTCCACCGCGCGACCGACTTCGAATTTACCATGGTGTTGAACCCCCGCCATCTGAGGTGTCTTTTCTGGGGCGAGCGCTGCATCTAGAAGGACGGAATTCCGAACTTGCCGTGCGGCACAATTGCCCAACGGTCTCTCTACTTCCTTCCCGCAAGGTGGACTGGGTGAAGGAGAATCTTGGGCTGGTCTCCGTCGTTCCTCAGGCAGGTTCGTCGAGTGTGTGATGTTCGAGAGCCCTTCCGACCGGCCGCAGCAACGGACTGCGGGACGAGTTTTCTCGCGATTTTCTCCGATACTAACTAAGAAGTTCCATTCTCGAATTGCGAAACAGCGGCATCGCTGGCTCTAAAACTTGGGAATGAGGAAGAGCGATCCGATGGCACTCTAATGACTCACATCAATCAATATTACGATTTGGAGCAGGTCGCCGAAAGAGTCCGCGCAGGAGACCATCGCGGACTGGTCGGCGGAATGTGGGACGAAATTGGTCAACTGCAATTTAACTACGTTCGAGACCGGGGGCTGGTTCGCCACATGCGTTTTCTCGATGTTGGGTGTGGTTGCCTGCGCGGCGGACTGCATTTCGTCGACTATCTCGACGCTGGATGCTACTACGGCATCGATCTGTCGCAGGACCTCCTGGACGCAGGCTATGACACGGAACTGAAGCAGGCCGGTTTGCAGCAGAAGTTGCCGCGAGAAAATCTGCTTTGCACCGATGGGTTCAATGCCACCGGTTTTGGGGTTGCCTTTGATATGGCCCTCGCACACTCTGTTTTTACGCATCTCCCATCGGACCTAGTGAAGCTGTGCCTGAGCCGCCTGGCGCATGTGATCAAGCCGGGCGGACGATTCTTCGCCACCGTGTTTCTTTCCAACGACAGCCATAATTGGAAACAACCGCTCCTTCATTCGCCCGGAGACATCACCACGTACCCAGATCATGACCCCTTTCACTATCGCCCTGACGATCTGAGGTGCTGCTGCCGTGACTTGCCGTGGGAGCTGGAAAAATTGGAGAGCTGGCAACATCCAAGAGACCAGTGGATGGCGACCTTCGTTCGCGGCCATGGCTCGATCTGAGCCATGCCCTTGTCTTCCATTATCGTTCTCGGCATGCACCGCAGTGGAACCAGCTGCCTCGCCGGAAGTCTCGAACAGGCAGGTCTCTGCCTGGGTAACGTGAACCGGAAGGCCCCCCACAACCCCAAGGGCAACCAGGAAAACCGCGATATCATGGATTTGAACGACGCCGTTCTGTCAGCAAGCGGCGCGGCCTGGGACAGCCCGCCCGACACCTCACCAATCTGGTCGAAATCTCACCGCGATCAGCGCGACCAGATTCTAGCGTCATACCCCCAGGACCAAATCATCGGATTCAAGGACCCCCGAACCATCTTCACGCTGGAGGGCTGGCTGGAGGCACTCCCGCAGACCCGTCTCGTCGCCACGTTTCGTCATCCCTTCGCGGTGGCTCAATCCCTTTCCACCCGCAACGGATTTCCGATCAAGCGGGGACTGGACCTTTGGCTTTCGTATAACCGCCGGCTGCTGGCGATAAGCGAGTCTCGTGAGGTGCCCGTAATAAACTTTGATCTGCTTGCCGAGCACTACGGGATCGCGCTCAGGACAATCTGCGAACGGCTGGGACTGACCCCGCCGGTTGATGGGTTTAATTTCTTCGAAGCCGGTCTTCGCCGCAACGGGCTACCGCAAGAGCCGCTGGGAGAACAGAGTCTCCGCGAAGTCTATGACGCCCTTCTTTCGCTCTCGGTGAAACCGGTTTAGTGACGGGATCGCCAGGCACTGCAATCCCAGCCCAGCCGGGCTTCGAGACGTTGAATATCTCGGTTGAAAACCAATCGCAGAAGATGGCGAGTCCAAGGCGACATCGGCGCGTAATCGCGGGTATGCACCTGCGCGGGCGGCGGCGTGCTTACTGGTGAAACCCCGAGAAAACCGAACACTCGCCGCATGGTCTCAGCATGGTCATCTCGAAGGGCCTCGGTTCGCAAGATCAAGCATTGATCCGCCGGAAAAAGGCTTTGCAGGCGTGCGATTTGGCGGTCATAAAAACCTCGCTGGACGTAGGAAAAGTTCCTGTGGTGCCCTATCGTGTGAAGCGTAAGAAATTCGTGCATCAAGGCGGGCAGAAAGGCGCGCGTTTCCCTGCCCGTTTCCACCTGCATAACCCATTGTGAATACGCCCGGTCGATCGGGTTGCGCAGGAGAACGATGATCTTCATCGCAGGGTTATAGGCCCGAATTCGGGCCAGGGACTCGGTGTCGTAAAGGTAGTTGGGCGTTATATCCCCGGTGACCTTGCCCAACGCCTCCGGAGTGAACATGTCATGATACATTTGGTAGGTCGCCGGGGCTATGAGTTGACCCGGTTTGCTCGACACCGAATCAAAAAAATGCGGCTCCGGCCTGTCCTTCCGCGACAGACCAATGTCAGGATGCTGCGCGAGAAAACTCCCAAGCGCTCGCGTGCCGCTCTTCTGCACTCCAGCAACCACGAAATCGACCCTCGGCCAATTTGTCATTCGACCGCTGTCAACATTCACCGGTTTTGTTTTGCAGAGGCTTCTGCAGCGCCGGCGGCGTTTCGCGAAAGCCAGTTCGTGCATTCCGGCGGCATATGACCGGCCACGATGAATTTGTAATCCGGCTCGATCGTCTGACCGAGTTCTTCGCTCTCCGCGCGCCATTTTCTTAGGGCGGTGCTCAACTCAGGCACGGCCAGGCCCGTCGCCGCGCCGCCATGTGTCTGATGGAAATTTCCCTCTCCCAGAAGGGTGAAGACCGTTTCTGCCTCGGTGACTGCGCGCGCGAAAAAACCGTGATTCACTAGTCCTCCACCCGCTGAGGCGTAGCGCTCATCCATGCCACCCAATTCATTAAAAAACGTCCGGGAGAGAAAGAGGCAGTTTGACTCCGAAGCCGGTCGCGACAATCCGAAGCGAGTCTGAGCGCTGAGGGCGGAGATGTCAAAAAGCCGGTAGCCATTTTCCCACCAGCGTACCTTTTCCAGTAACTCCTTCTCCACACGTTCATCATACCCTTCCATGATGCTTTCTGGCTGAAACTTCGGACCAAGATGCCAACCGCGCACTTCGACCATCGCCCGCGGTTGCATGGCCATGAGCCGAAGTCCCCACGCCAAAACGCCTGGTGTCAGCATCCGGGCGCCGTCGATCATGAGGCAGAGGAGCGACGCCTGCGCGAACGCGGCGCCCCGGTTGAGCGCGACCGCCGGGTTCGGGCTCGCTTCGCCGGGCGGTATGTAAACGTAACGCAAATTCGGAGACAACCTTCGCAGGCGCTCATCCAGCGGGCGCGATGAACCGTTGTCCATCAGGATGATTTCGTAATCGCCGAGCGTGACATCCCGCTGATAGGGCGGCAGGAGCGAGCGCAAGGTGTTTTCGACTTGCGCCGCCATTTCATAGCAAACGATTACCACCGAAACTTGCGGGAGTTTGTCGGGCGAGTTCACAGGTTCGTCGACGCCGGGAAAGTCGAGCGTCGACCTGTGGACACTAGGCAGAACGCCACCGGTTGCACCATTCACTAATCACGGAGCACGCCCGTCAGGCCGATGCGCTCGCGACCGTTTCTCGTGGTGCGAGCGCGCGGATTTTCGCCACCACCCGCGGCACGATCTCGATCACACGATCGACTTCGGCGTCGGTGTTGAAGCGGCTGAAGGAAAAACGCAGGCTGCTGCGCAGCCGTTCCTCGCTCAGATTCATCGCGCGCAGGACGTGCGACGGCTGGAGCGAGCCCGTGTGGCAGGCCGATCCGGCCGAGCAGCAGACATTCTGTTGATCGAGCAGAACGAGCGCGGCGTCCGAGGTGACGCCGGCGAAAGACAGGCTCGACGTGTTCGGCAAACGCGCTCTGCGGTTGCCATTCACAAATGAGTCGGGCACTTCCGCGAGCAGCGTTTCTTCAAAACGATCGCGCAACGTGCGCACGAACTTCGCGCTCTCCGCCAGCTTCGTCGCTGCGATCTCCGCCGCCTTTCCAAATCCTACGATCGCCGCCACGTTCTCTGTGCCTGCGCGGCGTTTCTCCTCCTGCCCGCCGCCAAAGCTGGAAGGACGAAAAGCCGACCGGCGGCTAACGTAGAGCGCGCCGACGCCTTTCGGTCCATGCAATTTGTGCGCGGAGACGGAACAAAGGTTGATCGGCAGATCCCCCAGGCGCACCGGCACTTTCCCGACGGCCTGCACTGCATCGGTATGGAACAGGACACGTTTCTCGTGCGCGAGCGCCGCGATCTCCTCGATCGGGAAAAGCACGCCGGTTTCGTTATTCGCCCACATTACCGAAACCAAGGCTGTGTTCGGTCGGATCGCTGCCGCCAATTCCGCGGGGTCAATGTTTCCTTCCTCATCCACGCCCACGGTCGTGACCTGAGCGCCATGTTTCAGCAAATCCTCGGCATGCTTCCGAATGGCGCTGTGTTCCACCGCGGTGGTCACGACATGTTGGCGCGCGGGATCGAGGCGGAGCGACGAAGTCACCGCCATGTTATCCGCCTCCGTCCCGCCGCTGGTGAACACGATCTCGCTCGGCTGACAACCGAGCAGGCCAGCCACCCGCTCCCGTGCCACCCCGATCGCCTCCCGCACTTGCGCGCCGAAACGGTATCCGCCCGAGGGATTCCCATAGAAGGTGGTGAGGAACGGCAGCATCTCCTCGAGCACCGCCGGGTCGACCTGGGTCGTGGCGTTGCTATCGAGATAAATGATTTTTTCCGGCGCAATCATCTGCCTGATCTTAATCCGGATCTCTTCCCTTCCCAGTTCATGATCAACAATGATCCGGCTCTTTGGGCCATGCTCAACGCCATTCAAGAAGCAGACGAAGTAGGTCCGATGCGATCGGCCACTTGCCGGGCGCGCCCGTTCTGTCAGTTCTGCTCTTTGGCGGCTCTTCTCATTTTGACCGCCGACTTCACGAGAACATCTACTGCAAGAGGCTGAGGGCGTCGTCACGGGAGTAGAAGTCCCAGTAAGGTCCCTCCGAAGCCAGAAGCCGCTCGGCCACGGGAGACATTCGATCCCAATCGTAGATTTTGCTACGGTTCTGGCTCTCCAGAGGCTGGTGCAACGATTCCGCTGCCGGCGCGATGGCAGCCAGTGCGGCCCCTCCGCTTGCGATGATGTCCTCGTAGCGAAGGATCTGATCGGATCGCAGATGCTGGTGATACTGTCCAAAGTACCAGCCGATCAGGGCGAGCTGACGATCGAGCCGATCTGGGAGCGTGGAGAGCGCGTGCTTCAGCTTGGGATCGTGCTGCTCTGCAGCCGGGGCGTGACCGTCATTGACGGACATTCTGGTCGAATCCCAGGAGGCGAGGACCGAAAGAGGATTACGGATGACGGCGTAGCACGGAAACCGGCCGGCCAGATCCGGCAGCAGCGCGGTGAAGGCGGCCGGATGCTTGATGACCAGTTTGAAGTCGGGTGTCAGCGGTTTCTCAAAGTGGACGGTTCCATGCGCGGCGAGGGAACCGCGTAACCCATCAAGTCCGCGCTCTGGAGCAAAAAGATTGTCACCGACCCCGCCTCCGATATGCCGTGTAACGGCCCTGCGCTGGCCAACAAGCGATGCCCGCTGTTTCCCGGCAAACTGCGCAATCATGTCCAGGATGGGTTCTCGCGAGAGGAGCTCGCCAAGATCCTCCACCGCCATGGGTTCCACTAATGCAACCACGTCTGGCAGCTTGTTGAGCAAATGACAGACCAGCGTGGTCCCGCTCCTCGGCAGCCCGGTTAACATGATGTTGTCAGCGCCCATCTTCGCGGTTCCAAAGCGCGTCCAGATTGGACAACACGTTCAAGAAGGCATCGCGTTCGCGCTCCAGCGTGTGGGCCGAGGCAGTTTGTGCGGCGTTGGCGCTCATGGCGCTCGCGCCCTCCGTGGAAAGGGCGAGGGCGGATTCAACGGCATCTTCGATGGCTTGTGCGTCGTAGTCGGGCCGGAAGCCGTTGAACCGTGGGATGCAGTACGTCCGGTTGGCCACGCAGTCGGGGCAGACCGCGATGCGCCCCATGGCCATGGCTTCGAGCAGCGGCAGGTAGAAACCCTCCAGCGGCAGGGGGAGCAGGACGGCAACGCGGCCATCGGCGATTTTCTGAAGGTACCCCCGACGGGGAAGCTTCTTCGTTAGAAGCTCGACGCGACGAGAGCGGCGCCGAAGGCGCGCTGCCAGTTCGGATCCCAGTTCCGGCGCCTTTATTGCTGCGATGACGACGTCGTAGCGCTCCTGCCGCTCCGACGGGAGATTGTGAAGATCAAGCCCCATCGGGACGTAGACGATGGGGCCATTCAGGTCGGGCACAAGGCGGAGGCTTTTCTCCACCTCGAGGTTGGAGCAAATGCGGATTGCCCGGTGTTTGAGGAATTCATATCTCGGATCGCACGGATCAGCGTGACGGAGTCCCTGCACGAGATTGATGATGGGTACCCGCGGGATGTTCAGCAATTCCGCCGGCATCGCCGTCCAGTCCATTCCTCCCAAGACCAGGACGTCGGCCTCAAAGGGTGCCCAGGTGCTGGCGATCGCCGTCTTGCCGCTGTGCCACCAGGGATTGTCCTCGTTCCAGACGGAATCCTTGCTGAAGTAGACCTTGGGAGCGTATCGATCCGAAGCTCTGGTGTGGTTGAAGTAATGCCAGACCTTGAGATGGCCGCCTGTGAACCCCCTGAAATCTCGGTAGAACAGCACGGTCTTCGTGCTGGATTGACTCATCTGGGTCCGGCTTCCTCGTCGGAGACGCGCGGGTCTCGGAGGTTCGGGTGGTTTCTTCGAGTCATCTCAGGGAGATTGCCGCACATTGCAGATCTTTCCAGTAGGCTCTTGCATCGTTTCAGCTTTGGGATCGCCATGCGCGGCAATCCCAGCCCAGCCGAGCTTCGAGACGTTGAATATCCCGGTGAAAAACTAATCCCAGGAGACGACGAGTCGAAGACGGCATCGGCCTGTAATCGCCTTCATGCACCCGCTCGGACGTTGGAATTCTCGGTCGCTGAAACCTCGAGAAAGGCGAACACTTTTCGCATGGTCTCATTGTGATTGTCTCGGAGGTTTTCGGTTCGCAAGACGAGATATTGATCCGGTGGAAAAAGGCTTTGCAGGCGCGCTATTTGACCGTCGTAGAAACCTCGCTGGACATAGGAGTAGATCGCGTGCTGCCCGGTTGTGTGATAAACACGCCACTCGTGCATCAGGGCAGGCAGAAAGGCCCGCCTTTCGCGGCCCCTTGCCACTTCCATATTCCATTGCGAATACGCGCGGTCGATCGGGTTGCGAAGGAGCACGACGATTTTCATCGCCGAGTTATAGGCACGGATTCGCGCCAGCGACCCGGTGTCGTAAAGGTATCTGGGCGTGATATCCCCGGTGACCTTGCTTAACGCCTCCGGAGTGAACAGGTCATGATACTTTTGGTAGGTTTCCGGAGTCATGAGCTGGCCCGGGCTGCCCTCCACCGAATCAAAGAAATGCGGCTCTGGCCTCTCCTCACGCGACAGGCCAATGTCAGGATGCTGCGCGAGAAAATGCCTGAGCGCTCGCGTGCCGGATTTCTGGGCACCCGCAACCACGAAATCGACCCTTGGGCAATTTGTGGCTCGCCTGCTGTCTGTACTCACGACGCGATTATGAGCAGGAAGGATTATTCCGCGGGCCGCGGTTCGTTCCCCGCGTGTTTCGGATGCTTGTGGGTGTAACGAAAATAGAGGTTCCGCAGGTAGATCGGCAACGGCAGCGCGGTCATGATCACGCCCACGGAATCGCGCTGATACAGCGCGAAATAGCTCAGGGTCAAAATGCTTCCCACCGCGCTGCATTCCCAAAACCCGAACGGAATCACACTCTTTCGCGCCCGCTCGGAGGCGATCCATTGAATGAGAAACCGCACCCCGAAAATGAGGCTGCCGCTCAGGCCCACGATTTTCCACGGATGAATCGCGATTCCGAAAACGTGCGTTTCGGCGAGGAGAAACTGGAGACTGCTCATGGCTGGCGACTTTACCGCAGAGGTGGCCAGGAACGCAGAGGATTCTTCTCTTGCTGTCCGCGCACCCTTCTCCGGTTAGACCAAAGCCGTTTTCCGCCTAAGCTTCGCGCCATGAGCTCCATCTGGGATTACGCCAATCCGCAACTCCGAGACCTCGCGGTCTACGAACCCGGGAAGCCCATCGAGGAAACGGCGCGCGAACTCGGCGTCGATGCCGCCGGTATCATCAAGCTCGCCTCGAATGAGAACCCGCTCGGGCCCTCGCCGAAAGCGGTCGAAGCCATGCGCGACCGCGCTCGCGCACTCGCATCTCTACCCCGATGGCGGCGGCTACTACCTGCGCGAAGCGCTCGCCGCCAAACTCGGCCTCGCCCGCGAAAACATCATCCTCGGCAGTGGCTCGAATGAAGTGCTCGAGTTCCTCGGTCACGCCTTCCTCGGCCTCGACGATGAGATCATCACCTCCGAGCACGCCTTCATCGCCTACAAATTGATCGCCGCCGTCTTTGGCGCGCGGACAATCGAAGTTCCGAGCCCGGACTTGCGTCATCATCTCGACGGCATGCTGGCCGCGGTCACGCCCCGCACGCGTTTGATCTTCATCGCCAATCCCAACAACCCCACCGGCACGCTCCTCACGCAACGCGAGATCGATGAATTCGTCGCTGCGCTCCCGGATCGCGTCGTTGTCGCCTTCGACGAAGCCTATTTCGAATACGTCGACGAGCCGGCCGATACGCTGAAGTTCATCCGCGAACGCCAAAACGTGATCGTGCTCCGCACCTTCTCGAAGATCCAGGGCCTCGCCACCCTCCGCCTCGGCTATGGGATGGCGCATCCGGAGTTGATCCAGATCCTGCAAAAAACCCGGCAGCCATTTAACGTGAACGGTCTCGCCCAAACCGCCGCCGTCGCCGCGTTGAGCGACGACGCGCACGTCCGCGAAACCAAGCGTATCACCGACGAAGGCCGCGCCTACCTGCAAAAGGAATTCGCCGCCATGAACCTCGAGTTCGTCCCGAGTGCCGCCAATTTCGTCCTCGTGAAAGTTGGCGACGCCGCCGCCATTTTCCGGCAATTGCTCCAACGCCACATCATCGTGCGCGCGCTCAAGGGTTACCACCTTGCGGAATGGGTCCGCATTTCCATCGGCACGATGGAACAAAACCGCGCCTGCATTGCCGCGCTGCAGGAAGTCCTTCCGTCCCGGTGAGCGAGAGCATCGCCGCGATCTCGACGCCTGCCGGTGACGGTGCGATTGCGCTCGTTCGCATCTCCGGTCCCGAAGCGATCGCGATCGCGGACCGGATTTTTCGCGGGCGCGCGCAGCCGTCCGCTTTCGAGTCGCACGTCCAGCACCTGGGCGAGATCGTGCAGGGGGAGCAGATGGTCGATCAGGTGGTCCTCTCTGTGCATCGCGCCCCGCACAGCTACACCGGCGAAGATTTGGTTGAGATCAGTTGCCATGGGGGCGTGCTGGTGACTGCACGCGTCCTCGAGGTTTGTCTTGGCGCCGGAGCGAGAGCGGCACGAGCCGGCGAATTCACCGAGCGCGCTTTCTTGAACGGCAAAATGGATCTCACCCAGGCTGAAGCCGTCATCGATATGATCCGCGCCACCACGGATCTGGCCCTGCGCTCCGCGACGGAGCAACTCGAGGGAAGACTGGGCGATGCGATCAAGGCGATTCGCGATGAGTTGATCGCATTACTCGCGCACATCGAGGCCTCGCTCGATTTCCCTGATGAAGATGTCGCGCCTGATAACGTGCAAACTTTACGCGCCCGCCTCGAATCTGTGCGCGCTAAGATCGGTTCTCTCCTCGCCACCGCCGAGCGCGGTCGGCTTATGCGTGAAGGTGTGCGCGTGGTCATTTACGGCGCCACCAATGCCGGAAAGTCGAGCCTGCTCAATCGCCTCCTCGGTTACGAGCGCGCGATCGTGAGCGACCTTCCCGGCACGACGCGCGACACGATCGAGGAAGCGATTCAATTGCGCGGCGTCCCTATTCGCCTTGTTGATTCCGCGGGTCTGCGCGAATCGAGCGATCCCCTGGAACGCGCCGGGATGGAGCGGACGGAATCCTCGCGCCAGCGCGCCGATCTCCTCCTGCATCTGGTGGACGCGAGCGCCGCAGCGCCAGCGAACTTTTCCGAGACTCGAAGCGCGAACGAATTGCTGGTCTTGAACAAGGCCGATCTCCCGGAGCATGCGGATTGGAAAGCGATCGAGGCTTTGCGTATTTCTTGCATGGCGAACGAGGGTCTGGCCGGCCTGGATGAGCAAATCCTCGCCCACATCGGCGCGGCTCACCTGGAAGCGGAAAGCTCCCTCGCCATCAACACGCGTCATCGCGATTGCCTCCGCCGGGCACGCCAAGCCTGCGATCACGCCGAAGCCACTTTCGCGGAGAACCATTCGCTGGAATACGTCGCGTTGGACCTGCGCGCGGCACTGGCTGCCGTGACGGACGTGATCGCAGCGGAAAGCGATGACGCGATTTTGGATTCCGTCTTCTCTCAGTTCTGCATCGGAAAATGATGTCATCCCTCTACCAGAACCTGCTCCGACCCGCGCTCTTCGCACTGGATGCCGAGCAGGCGCATCATCTCGGCATCGGTTTCCTGAAATTTGCGTCTGCGTTTCCGCCCCTGCTCGCGTCGCTGCAGCACTTCCAGGCTGCGACAAAACCGACGCGCGCGTTTGGTCTCGATTTTCGCCATCCGGTCGGGCTCGCGGCGGGCTTCGATAAAAACGGCGTCGCGTTGCCCGCGTGGGAAGCGCTCGGGTTTGGCTTTGTCGAAATCGGCACCGTCACTGCAAAAGCGCAGCCGGGGAATCCAAAGCCGCGCATCTTTCGTTTTCCGGAACAGCAGGCGCTCGTGAATCGGCTGGGCTTCAATAACGACGGGGCCGATGCGGTCGCGGAACGGTTGCGAGACCTTCGCGCGCGCGGACGCTGGCCGGCCATTCCCATCGGCATCAACATCGGAAAATCCAAGGTCACCCCGCTGGAGAACGCGGCCGAGGATTACGTTTACTCTTTCCGTCACCTGCGCGAATTCTCCGATTACATTGTCCTCAACGTCAGTTCGCCGAACACCCTGGGGCTGCGTGACCTGCAGGCGCGGGACGCGCTCGCGCCTCTGTTGCGCGCGATCAGCCGCGAAAACCGAACGTCGCCCAAGCCGATCCTGCTCAAAATCGCGCCCGACCTTTCTGAACCAGACCTCGAGCAAATCATCGAAACCTGCATGCGCGAGGAGATCGCAGGGATTGTCGCGACAAATACGACACTGGATCATGCGTCGTTGGCCGGTGCGAAGGACGAAGCGGGCGGCCTGAGCGGTGCGCCACTACGCGAGAAGTCGACGTCATTCATCCGCGCCATCCGCCAGCGAACGCATCTGCCGATCATCGGCGTGGGCGGAATCATGAGCGGCGACGACGCGCGGGAAAAAATCGAAGCCGGCGCCTCGCTGGTGCAGGTTTATACGGGCTACATTTACCGCGGGCCCGGGTTCCTCCGCGAAATCGCGGCGGCTCTTTAAACGACGATCGCGGCTGCTGTGGGCGCGGAACCGTTGGCCTCGATGTGCAACCCGAGTTCGCGCAGCGAGGCCACATCGGCATCCGCCGCCGGATTTTCCGCCGTGAGAAGGTTGTCGCCGTAGAAAATCGAATTGGCCCCGGTCGAGAAAACAGAGCGCCTGGTGGACAAAACCTGGAATTTGCAGAAAGCGCTGGCCGCTAGAGGCGAGAGTTCCAAAAATAACAGAAACTTTGCTGGACAACCAAGGATCCCGTCCGGTTCACTCGCTCCATGAAACTCTCCGGTTCCTTCGGTAAACGGGCTCTGGCAGCTTCCGCGATCGTCGCGATCGCGTTCTTCCTCGGCAGACCTTCGCTCCAGGCTCAGAACAAATACATCCTTAAAGCCAACGAAAAGGCGTCTGACTCCTTCGGCCTGACCAACGGCGGTGATGTCATCGCGCTGAACGGGTTTGCCGTGATGCCCGGCTTCTCGGTCATTAATACGATTTCCATCGCCTTTGGCTTTGGCACCAGCACCAATCTCAACGGCACTGCTTTTACCGCAGTGCTGTGGAGTGATCCGAACGGAGACGGCCTGCCCGGAGACGCCGTCGTCCTGGCCACTGCGTCCGGCGTGATCTCGGGCTACGCGACCGATACCTTCGTGGACGTGAGCATCACGCCCACGATGGTCCTGACCCCAAATTTCTTTGTCGGTTTTCTCATCACCCATCCGGCCGGGGCGTTCCCCGCAGCTCTCGATACGACCGCGCCTACTTTCGCAGATCGTTCGTTTGTCGCGGGCGGCAATGCGGGGACCGGCGATATCAATAATTTGAACAACAACGGTCTCCCCGTCGCCACCATCGAAAGTCTCGGCTTTCCCGGCAACTGGCTGATTGGCGCGACCGGCGTTCCAATTCCAGAGCCGTCCACTTACGCGCTCGCCGGGCTCGGCCTCTTAGGCCTGCTCGGCCTGCGTCGGCTTTCCCGCCGACGCGCCTAAGAAATCGCGGCGGCTTGGCGGGCGCCTGTCTCTGAGGATGGCTTGCCGGACGGTCGATCGGCCTCAATGTGCAATCCGAGTTCGCGCAACAACGCCACGTCGGAATCCGCCGCCGGATTATCCGCCGTGAGCAACTTGTCGCCGTAGAAGATCGAGTTCGAGCCCGGCAAAGAAGCACAGCGCCTGGCCTTCCTTCGTTAGCCGCGTGCGGCCGGCGGCAAGACGTACGCGCGCCTTGGGAATCGCGATTCGCGTCACCGCGATCAGGCGGACGAGTTCGAAGATATCGACCGGGGGCTGATCGCCCAGCGGCGTGCCCGGCATGGCCATGAGGCAATTGATCGGCACGCTTTCCGGCGGCGGATCGAAGTTGCTCAACACTTCCAGCATGCGCAGCCGGTCGTCCTCCGACTCGCCCATTCCGATGATGCCACCGCAGCAGACCGACATCCCGCTTTCCTGCACTGCCGCGATCGTGTTCAGCCGATCGTCGAACGTGTGCGTGCTCACGATCTCCGGGTAAAACTCCGGCGAAGTATCGATGTTGTGATTGTAAGCCGTCACGCCGGCTTCGCGCAGTTTGCGCGCTTCCACCGGGCCGATTTGCCCGAGCGTGACGCACACTTCCATGCCGAGCTGCCCGACTTCGCGCACCGTTTCCGAGCACCTGCTCGAACTTCGGCGTGCCATCGCGCACGCCTTTCCAGGCCGCACCCATGCAAAAGCGGGTCGCGCCCTGAGCGCGGGCGCGTTTGGCCGAGGAAAGAATATCGGAAATCGGGAGCAGGTCTTCGCGCTCCAGGCCGGTCGCGTAATGCGCACTCTGCGCGCAGTAGCTGCAATCCTCGCTGCACCCACCCGTCTTGATGCTGAGCAAGCTGCAACGCTGCACCTGCTCGCCACGCCAATGTTCGAGATGAACCGCGCGGCTCTGCGAGATTAAATCAAAAAGCGGTTGGTGGTAGAGGGCTCGCAGCTTTTCGAAGTCCATCGCGAGACGAGGCTACTTCGAAAATCGGAAATCAAAAACCAAAAATCAGTAGGTCCACTTCCCACTCGCGGTCGAAATCACCGGGAGCTCGTGCGTCATGTATTGCGTCTTGCCGATCACACCCCACATCTTGTTCCCGACCGCCTGCCGCCATTTTTTCGACATCATCTCGCCGGTGTGGCAACCCCAACTGCGGATCTGCGCGTCCTTTGTGAAGGACGAGCGCTTGATCGCGCCGAGCTGGCTTTGGTGCAGAAACGATTTCGACGAGCTGTCGACCGCGCTGCTGTAGTCGAACATGAAACAGGCCTTGTTCGAATGGCCGAAGTATTCGAAAAACGCCACCTTCACGCGATCGCGCGGTTGGCCCTTGTTCAGGTAATCGATCACTTCCGTGCCGTCTTTGAAGTAGATCAGGTTGAGATTGAAGGTATCGCGCACCGAATTGATAAAGCCGACGAGATCCTTCCCTTCCTGCGCGGCGCGATCGACGTAGCCCTGCTTGTAAACCAGCCAGGTGATCTTGGCGTCCGGCCCGTATTTCTCGCGGAGCTGCTCAGTCCGAATGCGACCGGCGCGGACGAAATTGGCCCACCAATGATCGTGCGCGAGCGGGCCTTTGTATTTCTCCCACTGCATCAAGGAGGGACCACCGACCAAAATGACGAACTCTGGTGTCGTCTCTGCGGCGCGGCTCGGCGCCGCGGCGGAAAGGAACACAAGGAGAATGAGGAATAAAAGCGGGAAACGTTTCACGGTGGTTTGCAGGAGCAGTATTTATGCGCGGACGGGAAGTCCGCAAGCGCCGGGATGCGCTCTAGGAGACTTCCTCGCGCACGAGATCGGCGTAGGTCTGGCGCCGTCGCACCAAGGTCGCCTCGCTCCCGCGCACCAGGACTTCGGGAGGAAGCGGCCGCGAATTATAGGTCGAAGCCATGACCAAACCATACGCACCCGCGCTCATGATCGCCGCCAGCTCGCCTTCTCCCATTGGCGGCAACTCGCGTTCCTGCGCAAAAAAATCGCCGCTCTCGCAGACCGGGCCGACCACATCGACGATTTCGCGTTCGCCGGAAACCGGTTCCCGCACCGGCACGATCTCGTGATAGCTCTGATAGAGTGCCGGCCGGATCAGGTCGTTCATGCCCGCATCGACGATGACGAATTTCTTCTCCTCGGCCTGCTTCAGATAACGCACCCGCGTCAGCAGGACTCCGGCATTGCCGACCAGAAAACGCCCGGGCTCGAGCAGAATGCGCAGACCGAGCGCGCGCAACGGCGGCACAATCGCCGACGCGTAATCGTCGATCGTAAGCTGATGCTCGTGCGTGCGCCACCAGTCCGGCTGGCCGCTCGCGAGCGACGATTCATAAGCGATCCCCATCCCCCCGCCGATGCTCAGAAATTCGATCGCGTAACGTTTCTTCAATTCCAAAACCGTGGACACGATCTTCGCGATCGCCTCCGCAAACGGCCCTGCCGCGGTGATCTGCGAGCCAATGTGCATCTGCACCCCGCGGATGCGGAGATGCGACAGCGTGGCCGCCTTTTCATATACCGCCGCGATCCGCTCCAGCCCGATGCCGAACTTGTTCTCGCTCTTCCCGGTCGAGACATACTTGTGCGTGGACGCGTCCACATCCGGGTTCACCCGCAAGGCGATCGGCGCGCGCACGCCTTTCGCGGCCGCGATGCGATCGATGTATTCCAGTTCCGCTTCGCTCTCGACGTTGAAACAATGGACGCGCTGCGCGAGCGCATACTCGATCTCCTCCCGCGATTTTCCCACGCCCGCGAACGTGCACTTCGTCGGGTCGCCGCCCGCCGCGATCACGCGATACAATTCGCCTCCCGACACAATATCGAACCCCGCGCCCTCTCCGTGCAGCAGCCGCAGGATGGCGCGATTCGAGTTCGCCTTTACCGCGTAACAAATCAGATGCTCCAGCTCCGCCAGGGCTGAGTCGAGCCGCCGATAGTGATCCACGATCGTGCCCGCGCTGTAAACATAAAGCGGGGTGCCGTGTTCATCCGCGACTCTGGCGAGGTCCACCGCCTCGCAGTGGAGCCGACCGTCTTGATAATGGAAAGCGTGCAAGGCGGGAAACCTCCAACGTCCCTCGTTCAACGTCCAACCCCGAAGGGAGATTCTTTAACGCGCCGCAACTCCCCGAGCCAGCGCTCCGGCAGTCTCCAAAAACTACGCCACGCCCCAGTGGTGATGATCCTGGCGCGAGAGCGACCAGTTTGGATTCGCCTGCACGAATTCCAGACAGGTGCGCAGGCTCGCGGGATCTTCGCGCTTCTCGATCGAGAGCGGCTGCACAAAACGATAGCGGAAATCGGTTCGATCATCCGGATGCGCGCGCCGAAAATCTTCAATCCCGAAGCCGTTCAAGTCCGGCACGATCTTCATCTCATCACCGGACGTTTGCACCCACTTCGCCGGCTCATGCGGCGAGACCGAGAGCCAGTCAATCGCATAGCCGACCTGCCGATGCCCGCTCGTGGCCAGCGCGATCTTAAAATTCTGCGCGCGGAGCGCGGCGATCAGCAATTCCAGATCGTGATCCGTCGGCTCGCCACCTGTGATCCACGCCCAGCGTTCGCGCGCGGCCGCTGGCGTCGCCGCATCCGCGCGCTGCGCGATCTCCTCCGCCGTCGCCATTTCATTCTTCCGATAATCCGTGTCGCAGCCCGGACAGCCGACCGAGCAGCCGGCCAGTCGCACAAAGCACATCTGCATGCCGCGCATGTGCCCTTCCCCCTGGATGGTCCAGAAAATGGGATTGCGCGCGAGCGGGTAGCGGAACGCTTTGCTAACCGCGGTCACTTTCCGGGAGCGATTGTTTTCGGCCGATGAAAGAAATGCTCGAACGAGGCGTAGAGAAACACGCCGTAATCCGGCGCGTCCGAGGTGACCCCGATTGGCACCGCCAGCCCGAGGACGGTTTGCGCGTCGCCGGGGTGATTGACCGCGTAACGAAAGCCCGGCGAGATCACCGCCGCGGCTGAGCGTTCCGTCCCGCCGAGATCGTCCACCTCTTCATCGAAGTTCACGATCGACTCGAGCATGAGATTGAAGTTGGGCGTGACTGCGTAGATCGCACTCGCGCCCAGATTGTAGCTCATCAGATCGCGCCCGTTCACATCGGGGAAAAACGTCGCGCCCGCATTGCCGTGTAACGACCAGCGATCGCTCACGATCTTGCTCACCGGCAGATTCACCTGATAGCCGAGCGTGTCGTTGCCCAGCCCCCGCGCTTCATCGCCCGTGGGCAGGATGAGCGAGAAGCGCGGCGCGAACGCCGGCCGCGTCTCCGATTCCATCAAAAGCTGAAAGCGGTAGTTCAAGCTGATGTCCTCGATGCCATCGGTCGAGCGGCCATCCGTTTCGAGGAAAGTGAACGGGATGGTGTAGGAAAATTGGTGCGCCTGGGTGAAGACCGGCCATTCCTGCGTGAAGACGAACGACAGGTCGCGATCGTCCGGCCCGCGACGACGCGTGGCGGTGTGGACGACGTTCAGGATGTGCTGCACCACGCCGGGCTCCTGGTTGTAGGCTTCCTCCACGAAAAAGGAGTTATCCATGATCTCAGCCGCGGGACGCGTGCTCGATTTTTCGAGGGCAGAAAGGGAATCCGTGGCCGCGAAAACGGCGAGGGGAAAGAGAATGCTGCAGGCAGAGAGGGAGAAAAGGCGCGGGCACATGACGTGGGCGATTGTAGCGAAAACCGGGCGGCTCGCGAGCGTTTCATCTGCCCGCGCCGTGGCCGGCGCCCGTCAGCCCGAGCGTGTTCAGCGTTCGAGCCGTCATCCCGAGCCGCGCAGACGGTCGAGGGATCTCGCCGTGGCACTAAACGTTCCCCGCAAATGACAGGGCGCCGCCCGCCGGACTGCGTCGGAACGCGACCACCGATTCGTGTGCCCCCACCGCGCCTGAGAGATCCTTCGACTTCAATTCGTTACGCTCAGGATGACATGCAGCACCCTCCTCAGCGTTCGCTTCCCTGACGCCATGCCGCCGGCGATGCGCTGGCAGGGACGCCGAAACTCCAACCCATCATCGAACTTTCTCGACGCTCAGCGTGTCGAACATATCGTAAGGCCGGTCCCATGAGTCGCCGTCACCCATCCCTCCTCCTTCTGCTCGCGCTCGCATGGTTCGCGTTCACTTCCAACGCCTTTTCCGCTGGGATGAGCTTCGCCGGCGTCCCGCTCACTCCCGGCGCGACCGTCCGCGCCAATGTTCCGCTGAGCGATCTCCAAAAATCCTATGTCGCGGAAGGCGGCAACACCGTCCCGTCGCACACCGTCGCCGTCCTCGCCGTGCCCTCTGGGTTTAATCCGAAGAGCACCTACCCGGTGCTGGTCGTATTCTCCACCAGCGACTTCAAGCATCAAAACCGCGACGATCTCGTAAAGCTCTACCGTCCCACCGCGGCCGCGCAGGGCTGGGTCCTCATCGCGGGTGACGGCCCCGAGCCCGCGAACAAGCTCGACAGCTCCGGATGGCGCGCCGGCCACACTCTGGCTGCGCTCGATGCCTTGCATCGCAGCTTCCCCGGCTCGAAGAAATGGCCGGTGGCGGTCGCCGGTTATTCTGGCGGTGCAAAACGCGCCGGCCTGCTCGCGCCGCTCCTCGCCGTGGGCGGGAATCGCATCATCGGGCTCTTCCTCACCGGCATGAATGAGGACAAGGTCACCGAGGGCTACCGGAACTATAAGCCCGGCGCCAGTTACCTGCGGACGCCGATCTTCCTCAGCAGCGGCATGCGCGACGAGGTCGCCACTCCGCAGGATCACGGCGCAGTGAGAAGTTCCATGCAACGCGCCGGCTTCAGCAACATCCGCCTCGAACACTTCCCCCACGGCCACGTCGTGAAGAAAACCCACCTCGAAGCCGCGCTCCGGTGGTTTCTCGGGAAGTAGCCGCCCCCGCCTCGTGCTCATGCTCGTGCTCGTGCTCGTGCTCGAACTCGATCGCCACTCGCATAGACCACGAGCATAATAAAGCACCACCCCGCGGCCCCTCCTTGCCAGCCGCGCCGCTCTGGCGTACGAATGCCGCACTTATGATCGGACCTGCCAAAATTTACTTCATCATTTTCGGGCTGCTCACGATCGCGGGCGGCGTCATCGGTTTTGTCCGCGCGGGCAGCACCGCCTCCCTCATCGCCGGCTCCATTTCCGGCCTTTTGATTCTGCTCGCCGCCTTCCTTCTGCCCGGCAACGTCACTGCCGGTCTCGCTCTTGCCGCGCTGATCTCGATCGCGCTCGCCGGCCAATTCCTTCCAAAATTCCTCAAGACCGGCGCCTTCATGCCCGCTGGCATGATGGCGGTCCTCAGCGTGCTCGGGCTCGTCATGGCGATCCTCGCCTGGATGAAAAAATAGCCGCGCGTGCGCCGATTCCGTCTCAGAACCTTGCGGCTGTTTTTGTTGCTGCTGCTGCTCGGCGTCCTGGCCGCCATCATCCTCCGCTGGGTCTCGCTAGAGCGCTGGCGCTGGAGCCAGCAACATGCCGCCGCCTCGCGGGTCCGCATCACGGAAGGCACGCCGACGCCCGCGCCCGGCCCGACGCGCACCCCCGTCATCGGCGGTAAACTCGAAACCGCCCGTCTCTTCAGCGGCATCACCGTTAACTCCACGGTCGAGCCCACGCCCGGCAGCGCCGCCTCCGAGGAACGCGTCGATCCAGAAAGCTATGTGATCGACTTGAAACTGAAGCTGCGCGTGCCGCAGCCTAACAAGACCATCGAAGAGCTCGCGAAGGTAAACCCCGAACTGCCCCGTCTTCTCCCGGGTCTGGGCGCGATGCTCGGCCCCGACTCCGTTTCGCCCTTCTTCGCCGATCTTTACGAGACGAAATTGAAACGCATCCGCGCCAATCTCACGCGGCTCGATCAACTCCTTTCCCGTCACAACTATTACGACTGCCAGACCATCCTCCGCCTGACTCACCCCGAGACAAAACGGAAAGCGCTTCTGATCCAGGCCGAGATGGATGTCGATGCGGATGGCTCCGATGCCGATCGCCTTCCCGAGGGCAGCGGCGTCTCGCCGAATTTCCAGCCCTACACCAGTTATCGCTGGGCCAAGCGCACCTCGAACACGAACGCCTACACCAGCGTCCTCCAGGAAAAAATTCGCACCTGGGAAACCGAACTCGCATCGAAGAACCCGAACGCTGCGCGCAAGTCCGAGTTGAAAGGCGCCATCGCCAACGCCCGTGACGGCATCGAGCAATTAAAAAAGTTCAGCTTCCTCATCGGCTCGACCGATCCGTTCATTGTCATTCCCGGCGGCTTCACCAAGGCCGAAGGCGCCAAGGTTGGCGACTACGCCCTCGTCATCCACAACTCCACCATCTATCCCGCGCTCGTCGGCGATGTCGGCCCGTCGGATAAAGCCGGCGAAGCCTCCCTCCGCATCGCGAAGGAAATCAGCGATTCCGCCAACCCGATGTATCGCCCCGTGAGCGATCTCGGCGTCACTTATCT
The DNA here is from genome assembly GCA_963769625.1 of uncultured Verrucomicrobiae bacterium. GTDB lineage: Bacteria > Verrucomicrobiota > Verrucomicrobiia > Chthoniobacterales > UBA10450 > JACCTI01. Next base: position 466,349 of record CAVYMO010000004.1, read on the forward strand.
TATCTTTCCCGGCACTGCCGACACGCCCTTCGGTCCGCCCGATCTTCCGAAAATGCACGCCCGTTGTGAGTCGCTTGTGAAAGAAATTGGCGGGGCCGGCGCGCCGCTGCATCAGTGGATCGACATCATCCCCACGCCGACGCCCACACCCACTCCGACACCGACGACCAGTCCGACTCCATCTCCTTCGCCGGGGGCGTCGCCCGAGGCGTCTCCGTCGCCCACCTTTGCGTTCCCGCTGCCCTCTCCCTCACCGAGCGCATCACCTTCTCCTTCGGCCAGCCCATCCGTCACCCCGAAGAAAAACTAGCAGCGCTTCAAGGAGGGGCGCTCTCCCGGCCGCCCCTTCTGGTCCATGGAAGAACGCGGCGCCCTGGAGAGCGCCGTCGCTACAATCCTTGAACCCGCCCCCCGCGCTGCGTTAAACACGCACATGTCCGCGCGCGTCCTCGACTGTCCGCAATGCGGCGCGCCGGTTCCTTTTCGTTCCTCCATCACCGTCTTCGCCGTCTGCGAGCACTGCCGCTCCATGATCGTGCTCCGCGGCGCCGACGCCGAACGCATCGGCGTCATGGCCGCGCTCCCGCCCGACCTGAGCCCGTTCCAGATCGGCACGCGCGGCGAATGGAAAGGCCGCGCCTTCGAGATCATCGGCCGCATCCGCGTGGAATGGGAACAGGGAAGCTGGAACGAATGGTGTATCCTGCACGACGGCAAAACGCACGGCTGGCTCGCCGAAGCGCAAGGCCTGCTCATGCTCAGTTTTCCGCGCGAAATCACCGAACAGGTTTCCGACAATCCCGACGACTACACCCCGCAACACCATCTCACGCTCGACCGTCGCGCCTTCACCATCACCGATGTAAAGACCGCCACCTACCGCGCGAGCGAAGGCGAGTTGCCATTTCCCGCGCCGCCGGAGACGCGACAAACCAGCGTGGACTTGATCAACACCAAGGGTGGTTTCGCCTCGATCGAGATCTCAAGCGACGGCGCGGATGTCTATCTTGGCGAATTCGCAGACTTCGATGCACTCAAGCTCACCAACCTCCGTCCCGTCCCCGGCTGGAGCGCCGAGATTGCGCAGGAGAAAAACCGCACCACCGCGTTGTCGTGTCCGGTTTGCGGTGCGGTCGTTGACCTTCGCGCCGTCGGCCAGTCCATGTCCGCTGTCTGCGGTTCCTGCGGCTCGCTCCTCGACACCGCCACGCCGGAAGTGCAGTTGATCGAGAAAGCGGAAACCGAGATCAAAAAACTCGCGCCGCTTTTGCCCATCGGTCAGCGCGGAAAACTCTTCGGCACCGAATACGAAGTCATCGGCCTCGTGAAGCGCGCCGATCAATGGTCGGAGTGGTCCGAGTATCTCCTCTTCAATCCCTGGCAGGGCTTCCGCTGGCTCGTCTCCTTCAAGGGCCACTGGAGTTTCGTCACGCGCGCGCCCTCCATGCCGAACGAAGTCGGGCAGCGCCGGATTCGGAAAGACGGTCGCAAATACAAACTCTTCGCCAGCGGCCAGGCCACTGTCACCGGCGTGCTCGGCGAATTCTACTGGCAGGTACGCCGCGGCGAAGAAGCCATGCTGGCCGACTACGTCGCGCCACCGCATATCCTCTCGCGCGAATCCTATCCCGGCCTTGTCGAAGTGGCGTGGTCCGAGGGCGAATACGTCGAGCGCCGCGTCATCGGCGACGCATTTGCCGTCGAAAAATTACCACGCCCCGAAGGCATCTACCTCAACCAACCCAATCGTTTCGCGAAACGCTGGCGGGAAGTGCGTCTCCTTTTCGTCCTCGCGCTCCTCACCCTTTGCCTCGTCCAATGTTCCTCCGTTGTGCAGCGTCCCGAAAAAGAAGTGGCGCAGGCGGGCTTCGTCTTCACGCGCCCGCGTCCCATCGTCCCGCCGTTCTCCTCCACCTTCGATCCCACCACGGCAGCAACCGAGCCGGCGAAAATTTTCACCACGCCGCGTTTCCAACTCGAAGGCGGCGAACAGCGCGTCGTCGTCGTCGTCACCGCGCCCGTGAGCAATAATTGGATCGGCTTCGACGTCGATCTCGTGAACACAAAAACCAACGCCGTGCGGAGCGGCGCGCTCGAAGTCAGCCTTTATCAAGGCCGCGATAGCGACGGCGCCTGGAGCGAAGGCGGCCCCACTTCGCGCCTCGCCTTCGCGGCCGTCCCGCCCGGCGAATATTTTTTCACGCTCGAGCCCAGTGCCGATCCCAGCCTCGAAAACGTGCGCTTCAACGTCCGCGTGCAAGCCGGCGGCGTCTTCAATTCCAACTTCCCGCTCATGCTCGGTCTCATCCTCGTTTATCCCGCCTTCCTCCTCTGGCGCGGCACGCGTTTCGAAGCGCGCCGCTGGGAGGAAAGCGATTACAGCCCCTAGCGAATCCCATGCTCCGCCATCCCATCTATCTCCTGCTCTGCCTCGGCACCGTCGGCTATCTCGCCCTCGCCGACGCGCGCGGCTGGAGCGTCATCCAAAGCCTCTCCCGCAGCTTTGTCAGCGCCACCACCGGCGGCCGCGGCCACAGTTTCAACCACAAATAGAACCCAACCCATGAACGCCATCACCGTCCTCAACTCTGTCCTCTACGCCCTCCTCGGCGTCGCCATCTTCTGCGTCGCCTTCTTCGCCGTCGACCGCCTCACGCCGTTCCAGCTCTGGAAGGAATTGGTCGAAAAACAAAACACCGCTCTCGCCATCGTCGTCGGCTTCTTCGCCCTCGGCATCTGCGTCATCGTCGCCGCCGCGATTCATTGAGCGCCTCCGATCGCGGCATCCGGCTGCTGCTCCTCGCGTCCGTTTTCACGATCGCGACCTGCGGGCTCGTTTACGAACTCATCGCCGGCACCATCGCCAGCTATCTGCTCGGCGATTCCGTCCTGCAGTTCTCCACCGTCATCGGCGTTTACCTCTTCGCCATGGGCATCGGCTCCTGGCTCTCGCGCTACGTCCAGAAAAATCTTCTCGGCATTTTCATCCAGGTCGAGTTTCTCATTGCGCTCTTCGGCGGCGCGTCTGCCGCGGTTTTGTTCGGCCTCTTCGCGCACGTCGGCTCGTTTCGCGTTTTGCTTTACGCACTCGTCCTCCTCATCGGCACGCTCGTCGGGCTCGAGATTCCGCTTCTTCTCCGCATCCTGAAAGATCGGCTCCAGTTCAGCGATCTCGTCGCCAAGGTTTTCACTTTCGATTACATCGGCGCGCTCCTGGCTTCACTCCTTTTCCCGCTCGTCCTCGTGCCCTACGCCGGTCTCGTCCGCTCCGGATTTCTCTTCGGCATTCTCAATGGCGCCGTCGGCCTGCTCGCGCTCCAGATTCTTTGGGACCAAGTGCCGCGCGCCCGCTGGCTGCGCGTGCATGGCCTCGCTGTGGTCGCGCTTCTCACCGTCGGCTTCGCTTACTCGGAACGCATCGTCTCCTGGTCAGAAGCCGCCGCTTACGGAGAAGACATCATCTACGCGCAGTCCACTCCCTATCAGCGCATCACCCTCAGCCGCCGCGACGACGACCTCCGCCTCTATCTCAACGGCAATCTCCAGTTCAGTTCGCGCGACGAATACCGCTACCACGAATCGCTCGTCCACCCCGGGCTCGCGCGCCTGCCGCACGCCCGCCGCGTCCTCGTTCTCGGCGGCGGCGACGGCCTCGCCGTGCGCGAAGTCTTGCGCTATCCGCACATCGAAAGCGTCACCCTGGTCGATCTCGATCCCGCGATCACGCAGCTCTTCTCCAGCCAGCAATTACTCACGCAGTTAAACGAAAACGCGCTCGCTTCGCCGAAGGTGCGCATCGTCAATCAGGACGCCTTCACCTGGCTGAAAGAAAATCGCGAAGTCTTCGATTTCATCGTGGCCGACTTCCCCGATCCCTCGAACTTCAGCCTCGGCAAACTCTACACCACCGCCTTTTACGAACGCGTGCGCACCGCGCTCGCGCAGGACGGCGCGCTCGTCGTGCAATGCACCTCGCCCTTCGTCGCGCGCCAATCCTTCTGGTGCATCGATGAAACCCTGCGCGCCTGCCGTCTCCTCACCGAGCCGTATCACACCAACGTCCCCTCGTTCGGCGAATGGGGTTTCATCCTCGCCTCGCCCCGGCCGCTCGGCAGCGAATGGCGCCTGCCGACAGGCCTGCGTTTTCTCGACCAGACAAACGTCGCCGAGCTTTCGCATTTCCCGCCGCGATATGGACCGCGTCGCCACCGAAGTAAACCGCCTCAACAACCAGGCGCTCGTGCACTACTTCGAAGCCGAATGGGCGCGCTACGACCAGGAATGAAAACGACCCGCCGCCAATTTCTCGCCACCGCCGGCGCGGGCGCCGCTGCGGTGTTGGTCGGTTGCGGAAAGTCACGCACACGTTTTCCGGGCAGCATTGTCGGCGGAGCCTCCGCGGCGGGTCATCGTCTCCGCACGGGCGATTTTCCCCAGCCCAGCGAAACGTTCGAGACCGACATCGTCATCGTCGGAGGCGGCATCGCCGGTCTCGCCGCCGCGCGTCGTCTCAAACAACGCGGAAGCGATAACTTCCTTCTCCTCGAACTGGAACGCGCAGCCGGGGGCAACGCTGCCTCCGGCCGCAACGCCGTTTCTGCCTACCCGTGGGGCGCGCATTACGTTCCCTTGCCGAACGAAGAGTCCACCGAAGTCCTCGCTCTCTTCGAGGAACTCGGCATCACCCGCGGCCGCGACGCCAACGGCGCGCCCATTTACCACGAGGAATATCTCTGCGCCGATCCCATGGAACGCCTCTTCGACGCCGGCCGCTGGCAGGAAGGATTGCTCCCGCAAATCGGCATCAGCGACGACGATCGCCGCCAATACGATGACTTCTTCGCGCGCATGGAATCGTTTCGCACCCGACGCGGCGCCGACAACCGTCCCGCGTTCGCCATTCCGCTCGATCTCAGTTCGCGCGATCCCGATCTTCTTGCCCTCGATCGGACGACGATGGCTGACTGGATGACCGAGCAAGGCTGGACCTCCGCGCCGCTCCGCTGGCACGTTGATTACTCCTGCCGCGACGATTACGGCGCCGGCCTCGCTCAGGTCTCCGCCTGGGCCGGCGTGCATTACTTCGCCTCGCGCCGCGGCCACGCCGCAAACGCCGACAACGACGCCGTCGTCACCTGGCCCGAGGGAAACGGCTGGCTCGTGCAACAAATCGCCGCCCCGTTGTTGGATAAAATTCGCAACGGTTGCGTCGTCTTCAAGGTTACCGAAGAGAACGACGGCGCGCTGATCGATTATCTCGATCTCGCCCGCAATCAAAGCGTGCGCGTGCACGCCCGCGGTGTGATTTGCGCCGCGCCGCGCTTCGTCGCGCAACGCTTGTTGCCGAGTCTGCCGCCGGCAAACGATCTCGAGTATTCGCCCTGGATGGTCGCCAACATCACGCTCGACGAAATGCCCGCCGGCCGCGGTGTCGCGCTCGCGTGGGACAATGTCGGGCGCGACAGCGCCTCGCTCGGCTACGTCGTCGCCACACACCAAAGTCTCCGCCCGGTCCCGCGCGAAACCGTCATCACGCATTACTGGCCGCTCGACGCTGCCCCTCCCCGCGAGGAGCGCCAGCGCGCGCTCGATCGTTCGCACGTCGATTGGTGCAAGTTGGTCGTAGCCGATCTCACGCGCGTGCACCCCGGAATCGACCGGCACATCCGCAACATCGACATCTGGCTCTGGGGCCACGGCATGATCCGTCCAGTCCCCGGTTTCATCTGGGGCGAAACCCGCCAGCGCATGCAGGAAGGCCAAGGCTCGATCGTCTTCGCCCACTCCGACATGAGCGGCATCTCCATCTTCGAGGAAGCCTTCATCCGCGGCACCCAGGCGGCGGACATGGTCACAATCTCATGACGCGCGCCACACTGTTTGTCATCCTGAGCCGCCGCAGGACGGCCGAAGGATCTCTGGCTATTTCAGCTTCGTCCGCGCTCAATTCATGAACAACGAAACACCGCTCGCCCGTCACACGCTCCTCGAACTGCGCGGCTGCGACTCCGCGTTGCTCAACTCGCCCGAGGAACTGAAATCGCTCCTCCTTGAGGCCGTCCGTCGCGGCCACGGCACCATCGTCACCGACGTCTTCCACACCTTCAGTCCGCACGGCGTCAGCGGCGTTGTCGTCATCGCCGAATCGCACGTCGCCATCCACACCTGGCCCGAGCACGACTACGCCGCCGTCGACATTTTCTCCTGCGGCACCACCCTCGATCACGCCGTCATCCGCGAATGGATCCGCGAGGGCCTCCGCGCCACGAATGTCGAAAGCCGCGAGCTAACGCGCGGGTAAATCAGTAGAACTTGACTGGTCCTCTTGAATTTTAGTCACTGATCGATCTGCATCTTCCAAGTCAACGATCCCGATCCATCAGATGCGATGGTAACAGTGATTTCATACTGGCGCGCGAGGTCGTGGATGCTCTCGAAAGTCTGATCTCCCACGACGGTGGGCTTGAGCGCTCGGAAGTATTCGTGTCGATCCAAAATGAGGACGTTTGGCTTCGCCCAGCGAATCGGCGTGATGTAGTCGTGCCCTAGGATGGCGTTCTTTAGCTCCGCATCGGTTTCGCGGCCGGGAATTGCGTCCAGTTTCAAATCCACACGCTGGCACGTCTCGCCCGCCAGTTGATAAACCGCCGTTTGCTTCCGCTGCGGCGCAGGCGTGGGAGTGCTGAAGAGATTTCCGGACGACAAAGTGAGGTCGCTCGAAAGATAGGCGAAGCGCTTCGAATCGGGCGACCATAGGACTTCGCCTTCGCGCTCCCTGCCGGTGCCGATGTCGTCGCGCGTGAGGTCGCACAGAACCTGACCGGTCTTCTGGTCGATCAACTCCGCGCGCTCGACTTTCGAGCCGCGGAGATCGAACTCGTCGGAGAAGATTTTGCGGATGGCGTAGCGCTTGTCCGGCGAAAACCACGACACGATCTCGCGTTGGAAGAGCGCTTTCGTCGCCTCGGGAAAGTGGCGGCGAAAATAAGCGGTGTCACCGCTTGCGACCGACTGGCGCACCATGACGCGAAACGCCAGCGGCTGCGCGTTCAGGAATTTCGCGAACTTCTCATCGCCCAGAAGATGATAGACCGCGGTCGGAACGCCTTGGTGCGACTCGGCGGCAGCGCCATCGACATCACGCGTGAGCTGAAAGAATTGCCTGAGCGCCTTCGCGTCTCCGCGGGCCGCTCGGCGCGTCATTTTCGCGTAATTAAATCCGCGCCGCCGCGCGAACTCGTCGATCTCGGACTCTCCGGCCGGATCCTTTTCGTCGGTGGGCAGGTCGTCTTCGGTGAATTCGAGACGCTCCTCTGGAGTATCAGCGTCTTCCGCTGCCGGGGCCGGCTGATGAATCGAAAAGATGCAGGCGAGCAGAACCGGAAAGAGAGGGCGCATGGTAATCACGCGGACACGATTACCAAGGCGGGCGGGTTTCGGGAATCCCGTTTTTCGTCGCCCCCAAGAGGTGACTCAACGGCGCTATGAACTCGAGCCGCGACCGAACTTCGCTTCAATCAGATCGTGCAACTTGGCGGCGATCGCCGCGTGGTCGAGACGATCCACGACTTCGTTCAGGAAGCCGGCCACGAGCATGTGCTGGGCGACGTTTTTCGGAATGCCGCGCGCGAGGAGGTAGAAGAGCTCTTCGTCGTTGAGCTGACCGGAGGTGGCGCCGTGACTGCACTTGACGTTGTCGGCCAGGATTTCGAGGCCGGGCATCGAGTTGGCTTCGGCGTCGTCGCTCAGGAGGAGGTTGCGCACGGTTTGGTAGGCGTCGGTGAAATGCGCTTCGGGTTCGACCCGGATGAGGCCGCCGAAAGTGGTGCGCGATTTGCCGCTGAGAGAATTTTTATAGAGCAGGTCGCTCGTGGTGTGGGGCGAGGCGTGATCTTGCAAGGTGCGGGCGTCGAATTCCTGCGTGCCATCGGCCACCGCGACGGCGAGGAGATCGCTGCGCGCGCCTTCGCCGGTGAGACGGCTGAAGCTTTCGAAGCGCGTGTAGCCGCCGCCGAGGTTGACGTTCAGGCTCAAGGCGGACGCGTCGCGTTCCGCGGTGGTGGCGTTCATCTGGATGGAGAGAACGCTCTCATCCCAAGTTTGCGCGCAGACGTATTTCAACTTCGCGCCGCGGCCCACTACGAGATCGTTGACGCCGCAGGAAAAACCGGCGCGACCACTCTGCGCGGAACGAAAATGCTCGATCACCGTCACTTTCGAAAGTTCGTCGGAGATGAGGAGCGTGTGCGGAAAGACGGAGGCGTTTTCGCCGTTGAGCCAATGGACAATCTCGATCGGCTCTTCGATCTCAACGCCTTTCGGCACGTAAAGGAAAGTGCCGGAACGGACGAGCGCTTCATGCAGAGCGGCGAATTTCGCGGAGCCGAGCGGAGTCGGCTGCGCCATGAAATGCTTTTGGCAAAGGTCTTCGTGCTCGACCATTCCGCGCTCGAGCGGTTGCAAGATGACGCCGCGCGCGCGGAGAGATTCCGGGAGCGGATCGTGGCGCAGAAGATGGTCATCGGCGAAGATCAGGTTCGCGGAACCGGAACGCGTGATGAGTTCATGGCGCGTGGCTTCGGCCGGCGCTGGGGCGAAGTGAAAGGGCGCGAGGTCGAGCGCGTTGACGCTCGAAAAACGCCAGGCTTGGTCCTTCCGCGCCGGCATGGGGAGCGCGGTGAAGCGCGTCCAGGCTTCCGTTTGATGATCGCGAAACCACGTCGGCAGATCGCTGTTTCGCCCCTCCGGCAAACCGGAGAGAATCGCCGGAGCGGATTTTTCCTGCGGCGATACCAGTTCCATTACTTCTTCGAGGGCAGCAGTGCTCATGACTGATTGCAATTACAGACGCGAACGGCGGCCCGAAGACCGCCGCGCCTCGCTTGTCTCTGCGGGCGGAAGTTAGCCGACGGAGCCTTCCATCTCAAGCTCGATCAGGCGTTTGAGTTCGACGCTGTATTCCATCGGGAATTGCCGCACGAGGTCGTTGACGAATCCGTTCACGCTCAGGCTCATGGCCTGCGCTTCGGTCAGGCCGCGCTGCTGCATGTAGAAGATTTGGTCGGCTGAGACCTGGCTGACACTGGCCTCGTGCTGCACGGCGTTGCCCGTGCCGCGAACGGTAATCGCCGGATAGGTGTCCGTGCGGCTGTTCGAGTTAATGAGGAGCGCATCGCACTCGGTGTTGTTCTTGCAGTTTTTGAGATGCTTCGGCACGTGCACGAGGCCGCGATAAGTGGAGCGGCCGGTGCCGATGCTGATCGACTTCGAGATGATGTTGCTCGTGGTTTCATCGGCGGCGTGGACCATCTTCGCGCCGGTGTCCTGATGCTGGCCGTTGCTGGCGAGCGCAATCGAGAGGACTTCGCCGCGGGCTTTGCGGCCTTTCAAGACGACGCCCGGATACTTCATCGTGAGGCGTGAGCCGATGTTGCAATCGATCCATTTCACTTCGGCTTCTTCGTGCGCGATGGCGCGCTTGGTCACGAGATTGAAGACGTTAGCCGACCAGTTTTGGACGGTGATGTATTGGATCTTCGCGCCTTTGAGCGCGACGAGCTCGACGACCGCGCTGTGCAAGGTGGCGGTGTTGAACTTCGGCGCGGTGCAACCTTCCATGTAGGTCAGCTCCGCACCTTCATCGACGATGATGAGAGTGCGTTCGAACTGCCCGAAATTCTCGGCGTTGATCCGGAAGTAAGCTTGCAGTGGGTGCTTCACCTTCACGCCCGGTGGGACGTAGATGAACGAGCCGCCGCTGAAGACAGCGCTGTTGAGCGCGCTGAATTTGTTGTCGCCGGTCGGGATGACTTTGCCGAACCACTTCCGGAAGATCTCCGGGTGATTCTTCAAGCCTTCAGTGGAGCCAACAAAGATGACGCCCTGCTCGCCGACCGCGGCTTTGATGTTGGAGTAAACGGCTTCGCTATCGAACTGCGCTTCCACGCCGGCGAGGAATTTGCGTTCCTGCTCCGGAATGCCGAGCCGCTCGAAGGTCTTCTTCACATCATCCGGCACGTCTTCCCAACTGCGTTTTGGCTGCGTCCCGCTGCTCAGGTAGTAGCGGATGTTTTCGAAAACGATCGCTTCCAGATCCTTGCTCGCCCAATGCGTCGGCATCGGTTTGCTGAGGAACGTCTTGTAGGCGTTGAGGCGGAATTGGCGGACCCAATCCGGGTCCTCCTTGATGTTCGAGATGTAGTGGATCGTGTCTTCCGTGAGGCCGACGCCCGCGTCGTTCACGTGCGTTTCCGGATAAAAGAAATTGCCGGCGTTCCGTTCGATCTCGAGTGGGGATACTTCTTTAACCATAATTTTTCTCCTTAGGCGACGGCCGGCTCCGCGAGAACTTCGCGGACCCATTCGTAGCCTTTTTCTTCCAACTCCAACGCCAAATTCTTGCCGCCGCTGCGCACGATCTCGCCCTTCACCATGACGTGCACATGATCGGGCACAATGTAATCGAGCAACCTTTGATAGTGCGTGATCAGGAGCACGCCGAGATTCGGGCCACGGAGCGAGTTTACGCCATTCGCGACCACCTTGAGCGCGTCGATGTCGAGTCCGCTGTCCGTCTCGTCGAGCACCGCGTATTTCGGCTCCAGCATCGCGAGTTGCAGAATCTCGTTCCGCTTCTTCTCGCCGCCGGAAAATCCTTCATTCACGGAGCGGGACGTGAAAGAGCGATCCATCTCCAGCAGGTCCATCTTCTCGTATAGCTTGGCGTAGTAATCGGTCGCCTCGAGTTCTTCCCCTTCCGGGAGCCGCGCCTGCACCGCGGCACGGAGGAAATTGGCGATCGTCACGCCGGGAATTTCGTTTGGATACTGAAAAGCGAGGAAGATGCCCTGGCGCGCGCGTTCATCAGGCTCGAGCGCGAGAATGTCTTCGCCGTCCATCAGGACGGAGCCGCCCGTCACCTTGTAATCGGGATGCCCGGCCAGCACTTTGGCGAGCGTGCTCTTGCCGGAGCCGTTCGGGCCCATGATGGCGTGAACTTCGCCTTTCGGAACGGTCAGGCTGAGGCCGCGGAGGATCTCCTGTCCGGCGATCGTGGCGTGTAAATCGTTGATCTCTAATTGATTCATTTTTGGGGAATGACAAGGTAGCCCGTTTCGGCCGTTTTGCGAACGGCGTGTCGCATCGAGCGGGCGACTGATCGCGCCAGCCTGCTCCACCGTGCCACTCCGGTCCCGCGGACGAGCGGCAAATCCCCTGAAACTACGGCGAGCAGCGGCATGCAGTGTGCTTTTCCATGGGTGGACCACCCCGATTTAACCACGTGCCTGTTTGCCGCCGGTCCGTGCTTCCACAGCGGGAAACATATCATAATGGACAACAAACCCACACCTCCGCCCGCGCCATCGGGGAAATTTGAGCGTTCGCCAGCCATCGCCAGCGAGTTGAACAATCTGCTTCAGATCATCGCGGGCACGAGCGCCTTGATTGAGAACATCTGGGAGGGTAACGAGGGCGCTGACAAGTATTTCGGAATGCTGCGCGAAAGCGTGGCCCGCGCCGCCCAGGTGACCACGCAGCTGGTCGAGCTTTCCGGGCACACCGGCAACAAAATCGTGATGCACCCCGAGTATGCCCGCCTCCGGCATTCCCAGTCGGAGACCGCAAGCGACCTCGCGCGTAAACGCATCCTCGTCGTCGACGACGAGCGCATGCTCCTCAGCCTCGCCAAGGAACTCCTCGGCCGCGCCGGTTACGCCGTCGTCACCGCGCAATCAGGCTTCGAGTGCCTCGATCTCTTCCGCGCCAGCCCCCGCCGCTTCGATCTCGTCCTGCTCGATCTCAGCATGCCGATGATGGATGGCGAGGAAACCTTCCAACGCCTGCGCGGTTTGCGCGCTGATGTGCGGGTCATGCTTTGCGCCGGGTTCGTGCGCCAGGAGCGGCTCGATCACATGCTCGCGGCTGGTCTTTGCGGCTTCATCCAGAAACCGATCACCTCGGAAGAGTATCTCAAAGCCGTCCGCACCGTGTTGCAGGACGGCCCGCCCGTCATCGCGAAGCTGGGAAGTCCGCTCGCGGCGGCAAGCTAGCCGTAACTTCGGGCGTGCAACCCTAGTTCGCGTCGGCGAACGCTTCCGTTCGCGGGGTTTCGTGTGCGCGCGAATCCGTGCGGGACGTGCGCAGGCCTTGCAGGAGGAACACGGGCAACGGTTCCGCGATTCCTTTTACCGGGAGCGCACCTCCGGGTTCGATCTCAAACGCGTCGCCCGCCAGCGCGGCGACCGGTTCGCCGATCAAAATATCATGTCCGAGCTGTGAGGTGAGTTGTTCGATGCGCGCCGCCGTGTTGATCACATGCCCGATCGCCGTGAACTCCATTTTCCGGGCCGACCCGACGTGGCCGATTGTGGCTTCGCCATGGTTCATTCCCACGCCGAATCGCAGCACCGGCCAGCCCTGCGCCCGCCATTTGTGATTTAGCCGCGCCAATTCCTGCCGCATCTTCAGGGCGCAGCGCAGGGCCGCACGCGCATCGGCCTCAGGACCATCCGTGCGCAAGTTGCCCCACACTGCCATCATCCCGTCGCCCAGAAATTTATCGACCGTGCCATTTTCCACGATGACCGCTTCCGTCATGGCCCCGAAGTATTCGTTCAGCTGCGCGATCAACTGAGACGGCGGTCGGTCTGTCGTCAGGACGGTAAAATCTCGTAAATCGGAGAACAGCACGGTCACCGGTTTGCGGACACCGGCGAGCGTGTGCAGATAAAGTGCCGGACGGTCGAGGATCTCCTCGAGCACGTTTTCGCCCACGTAATGGCCCAAAGTGGACCGGATCTTTTGTTTCTCCGTTCGTTCGCTTCGGTAATCGGCCAGGATGGCGAAGAGGACGGTGAGCAGGACGATGAGCCCCGGCGTCACGGCAGGAAGAAAGAGGCCGGCTCTATCATAAGCAAGCACGCATGCCTCGAGGTATCCGAAGAGAAGCACGACGGTAAGGCCCGCGCGCCAAAGGATTCCGCGCGGCAGAGCGAGGATCGCGCCGAAGAGGCCCGCCAGAACAACGCTATCAGCTCCCCCTTTCTTCCCAGCTCCTCCAAAAATTCAGAGCGCAGCACCGCGTTTAACGCGTTCAAATGGATCTCGGGGCCCGGCATCAAGGCCTGCGCTCCATCGATAATACGAAAGGGCGTGGCGTGCTCATCATGGCTCCAGCTTCCTTCCGGCCCGATGAAGACAATCTTATCCTTGAAGAGCGCGCCTTGTTGATAATTTCGCTCCCACAGCTGCGGGACAAAAATTTCGTAGATCGGATGGGAAACAAAGGTGTGCGGACCACCGGCGAAGCGGAAGAGTTTGTCTCCAGTTGGAACCAGATGCCCCCGGCCGAGGACGCCGAGAATTCGCGCCTCCAGCGATTCGAAGATTTCGCTGGGCGGCTGCTGTGAGCCGGTCAGCTCCTCCAGCGACGTCCGGTAACGCGCCCGCCGCACCGCGCCATCCGGGTCCGCCCAAAAGGTGACGTAACCCAGTTGCGAATCGATGGGCCGGGTGCGGTTCACCAATGTCTCCGTCGGCAGATCGAGCCGCCACACCGTTCCCTGGCCCGTGTTCTCTGCCACAAAGTCGCAGCCCAGTTGAATCCGGTCGCCGTGCCGGGCGAGTGCATCGCGGAATGCTTCGTCACCCTTCCCGGCGGTGGGAAAGAGCAGATCAAAACTGACCATCCGTGCGCCCGCGGTCAGCAACCTGTCCGCGACCAGCGCATACACTTCTCGTGACCAAGGAAATCCCGCCTTCATCATCTGCAACGCGGGGGAGGCCTCGATCTCGTCTGGGAACAGGCTGTCGAGCTGCACGGATGACTTGTCGATTGCCAGGAAAACGAGGCGGGAATCCACGGCGGCTTTACGGCCCCAGCATTGGCGGAAATCGCGCGTATAGGTCTCCGCCTTGCGCAGCGGGTCGAAGTAAAAGCCATGCAGCAGAGCGACGATTATCGTCGTCACCGCGGCGGTCAGGATGATGCCGCGCAGGCGTTTTCCATCAGGATGCACCCCGCTCGAATGAGCAAGTCCCACTCCAAGTGCGTAACGGGTTGCTTTCCGCGATGATGCACCCGTCCGCCGACCACAAAAGAATCCCACGAACACAAAGGGTTGATGGTGTGGAACTAGCTACCCGCAGAGCGTGGGAGCAAGGCTCTCAACCACGAAATGCGTCTCCACGATCCACCAGCGAGCTTGCGTGGCAGCACCTTGCGCCGATTGTGCGCGGCGGCGGGTTCCGTCGGCATTTTTGTTTGCGCGATCTCTCGCCTTTCGGCGCAAGACTCGGTGGCGAACGCCGCACGGCAGCAGGCGCAAAATTTTGCCGAGCCCGCGGCTCCCGCTGCGCGTGTGACTAGCGACGGCGTGGCCCTCCCGCAGGAAGCTACCGCTGCTGACTTAGAAACCGATGCCGATCTGGGCGAGCAATGGGTGTTGAAGAACAACGAGCGCCCCATGCGCTTCAGTGTGTTTGCCGATGCCTCGCTCTTCCACACCACCAACATTGCCCTCGCCAGCGGTCGGCAATTTGCCGACTCGTTCCTCGTCGCCACGGTGGGGGCCAATTACGTCCGACCGATCGGCGGGCCTTGGACGCTCAACGCCAGTCTCAGCGAGACGCTGTTCCGCTATGAGCGGTTCAGTGAGTTCAACTTCGATAGCTTCAACGCGGGCGCCGGGCTGAGCTTTCAGGCTGCAAAGCTTTGGAATTCCCTCTTCAGCCTGCAATACAACTTCACCCACCTCACCCAGGAAGGGAATCTGGACCAGCTGTTCTCTGGTCACAGCCTGTCACTCACCGGTTCGCGCATGTTCCAGTTGACCACGGCGGACTCCTTCACCTTCGGTGCCACCACGGCCTATAACCTTGCGGAACCCTCCAGCCTGCAGCGTTCGGACCTCGCTGTTTTTGCGACCTACAATCTCGCGGTGACGCGGAGCCTTTCGCTCAGCCTCAGCTATCGGCGCAGTTACTTTTATTACCAGAATACCAGCCGTTTCGACGCCAACCAGGCGCTTGCCGCCGGTTTGCGCCTCAATCTCAGCCGTTGGTTTTCCTTGGATATGACGGTCTCCGGCGTGGCCAACCTCTCGAACCGTGCGGCCTACGACTACCACGCGTTGAACTTCGGGGGCGGGCTGAGCGGCACATTTCGGTTCTAAAGGATGGAGATATTAACCTCCACGTGGCGTGAGGGTTGCTTTATTCGTTATGGAAATTATGACGTTAAATCCCGGTTTCTCATGTCGATTTGGCGGCTTCCTCCTCCTCACGCTGGGCTCGCTTTTCTTCGCGCTATCGCCCGATCTTCATAGCGCTCCCCTCACGCGCGCCGAGCTCACTCGAGTCTATCGCGAGGTGTCGATGGTCGACCCTTCTGCCGGGAGGCGCCCCGCAGTCGTCCGCGATGTCGTCCACGGGGACCTCGGCGTTGAAACCGGCGCTGATTCCCGCGCCGAAATGCTTTTTCCAGACAACACCCTCACCCGTCTCGCGCCCAACACGTATTTCAGTTTCAAGAGTGGCACCCGCGAACTCGACCTCGGCCGCGGTGCCATCTTGTTCCAGATTCCAAAAGGCGTTGGCGGAGCCAAGATCAATACTGCGGCCATCACCGCCGCCATCACGGGAACCACCGGGCTGGTTCAAAATGTCGCCGGTACTTTCAAGCTGATCCTTCTCGAGGGCACGGTTCGCGTCCATCTGCGCGAACGCTCCAGGGAATCCATGCTCGTCCACGGTGGCCAAATGCTCATTGCACCGGCCAGCGCCAAGACCATGAAGGACTGGTCCACCGTTTCGTTCGACGTCTCGAAGGTGATGAAGACCTCCACGCTCCTAAAGGAAGAGCTTTTCGGCCCGTTGCCCGAGACCGCGACGGCGATGATTGACGATGTCATCGAGCGCCAGAACGGCAAGATCGCAGAAGGGGAGTTGAATCCAACCAATCTGGTTCTCGCCGGCGGAATCTCCACTGTGCAACTCGTCGACACCAATACCCGCAATCGTTTCGACGATCCCGCTTTCATTTCCCCCACGCCCACACCGAGCGCCACGCCTTCGCCTACTCCCGTTTCCCCCGCGACGCCGAGTCCAACCGCCACCGCGAGCCCGACCGCCACGGCAAGCCCGACCGCTACGGCAAGCCCGACCGCGACGGCAAGCCCGACCGCGACGGCAAGCCCGACCGCCACCGCAAGTCCGACCGCCACGGCGAGTCCGACCGCCACGGCGAGTCCGACCGCCACAGCAAGTCCGACCGCCACAGCAAGTCCGACCGCCACGGCAAGCCCGACCGCCACGGCGAGCCCGACCGCCACGGCAAGCCCGACCGCCACAGCAAGCCCGACCGCCACCGCGAGCCCGACCGCCACAGCAAGTCCGACCGCCACCGCGAGCCCGACCGCCACCGCGAGCCCGACCGCCACCGCGAGCCCGACCGCCACCGCGAGCCCGACCGCCACCGCGAGCCCGACCGCCACAGCAAGTCCGACCGCCACGGCAAGCCCGACCGCCACGGCGAGCCCGACCGCCACGGCGAGCCCGACCGCCACGGCGAGCCCGACCGCGACAGCAAGTCCGACCGCGACAGCAAGTCCGACCGCGACAGCAAGTCCGACGGCGACAGCAAGTCCGACGGCGGCCCCAAGCCCGACGGCCACGCCAGATCCGACCGCCACGCCCGATCCCGCGCCTACGCCGAATGGAAACCCACCGCCGAACGGCACGCCGCCCCCGATTGCCAGTGGCGGCACGTATATCATCAAAGCCAACACTGTGATCGACACGTCTCGTGCCGCCCCATCCATCACCACGGACGGGGTCACCGACTCGGGCGCCTTCTACCGTGACCTCGCCACCAACGGCTCCCCCTCGCGTTTTCTTTTCCGCTCCACCAACGGCTTCGATAGTCAGATGAACTTCGACAGCCGTTTCATCGCCGACTTCTCGAATACCGGCGTCTATTCGTTCACCGCCATGGAAATGGAGGGGAACCCATCTTTCATCACCAGCCACGGCGCGAACAAGATCGCTCTCATCAGCGATACGAATATCACCTCATCGGCTCTGGGTGGCATCGTGAACTTGAGTGGCCTCGACCGGCTCTTCATGGGCACCGTGAATGGTTCCATCACCTTGAGCGATCGCTTCACCTTCACCAAGATCGATGGCGACGCCTTCAAATACCTCACTCTCTATGCACGCGGTGGCGACGTGAATTTTGGCGCTTCGATGGATCTTAAGGATGCCAGCCTCGATCTCTCGGCTGAGCGAAACGTGAACATTCAAGCGCCGGCTCTCATCCGTGCGGAAGACGCCATCATCACGGCACTCGGGAGTGTCGATATCAATGGCGTGGTGAACTCCAAGTTCGCCCAGATTTACGCTGGCACCGACCTGCGCGTAAACGGCTCGATCAATGCAAACACCATCTATGGTTTTGCCGATTCAGCCACCATTGCCGGCACCTTCAGCGGTAAAAACGTCTCACTGGAGATCAGCGGCGATCTCACCTTGACCAGCGCGGGCGCTCTCAACTCGACCGATAAGATGACCGTCACGACCGGCGGCGCGTTGAACCTGCAGGGCTCCGCCTCATCTCTCGAGGATGCCACCAGCACGAGCAGGGTCTTTACCTTGAATGCGGGGACCGACTTGAATTTGAGCGGCATCTTAACCTCCTCCTACCGTCTCCTCGCCACCGCGCAAAACGCCTATCTCACTAATCGCGTGAACGGCAAAGATGTGGTTTTCACTCTCACAAACGGGTTCGAGATGAGTGGCTTGGCTCTTATCAACAGTCAGAATCTGACGATCTCGACCGGGGCCGGCATCATCCTCGGCGCCATTACGAATTCCGATAAGCTTATCCTCAATGCCGGCACCGACCCACTGCTCTTAAACGGTGCCATCACCTTTGATGGCCCAGTTGTGAGTAAGGAACTGACTGCCACAGGTGTGCCCATAACTGTCAATAAAACCGTCGGTGGCGAGAAACTGACCTTCACCAGCCGCGGTAACTTCTTGTCACAAACCGGCGGAAACATCACTGGCTCCGGTTCGGACAATTACATCACGATCAACGCCGCTGACTCCATTACCCTTAACGGCAAGACCTCCGGCAAAAATATCACGCTCACCGCCGGCACGAGCCCGCAACTTGCGGGGGCTTTGGCCATTAACGGAGACGTCTACGCGGAATCAAAGCTCACCGCGACCAGCAAGCGCGCCACATTGAGCGCAATCCTGAGCGGCAAAGATGCCACCTTTAATTCCGGCACTGATTTCCACGTTACAGGCACTGGAGGAATGAACCTGACGGGCAATGCCGCCATCACCGCCTCAAATAGCATTACGCTCGACGGAGGAATCAACACGGTCGGGAACCTCGCTCTCAGTGGCGCGGCCGACATTTTCGGCAACGCGGCCATCGTCAGCAACGACATGACTGTGGCCGGCTCGAATGTGACTTTCGCGGGGCCCATTCGCGCCCATCATTTCACCGTCAACAACAGCGGGAATTTCCTTCTCACCAGCGCTGGGTCACTCCTCACGACGGATGTTATCAGCCTCACGTCTGGCTCCAACATCACCTTGAGCGGGAGCGCGCATGGAAAGGCTTTCTCCATTAACTCCGTTCGTGATCTGACGACCAACGCCTCCGTCACCTCGCCGGGCAGTTTCGTCGCCACGGCGCGGAACGCGTTTGTCAACAACGCCCTGCAAGTTGAGCAGGCCACCGTGAACGTCACGACGGATTTCATCCTGGCGCAAAACGGTTCGATTCGCACGACACGCGACACCACCATCACCTCCAGCAACCGCGATGCGATCCTGCGCGGCTCGACCGTGGCCGACAAACTGAATGTGAATGCGCTTCGCGCGGACGCCATTCTCGATGGCAGTGTTCAGGCCAATCAAATCAACGTCGCGGCGAAGAAGGCTTCCGTGGGCGGCGTCTTGAATTCCACGGGCGAAATTAAGTTTACTCTCGGTCAGGATCTCAACCTCGCGTCCTCGGGCAGGTTGAACACAGTCAATAATATCGTTATCTCCGGTCAGGACGCCGTCCTGGATGGGAATGCCTCCGGTTACGATTTCCGGCTTACGCTCACCAAGAATCTGGTCGCAAACGGGGTTCTCGGCGGGCGCGACTTTCTTATCAGTGCGGCCAATGCCGAGTTCAACAACTCTCTCACCAGTTCACGCCATGTTGACCTGACCCTGACGGGAAGCTTCATCACCGGAGCGGCAGGCAATCTCTCGGCTCTCGGAAATCTCGAAGTTGAAGCCGCCGGAAGCGTCCTTCTTTCCGGCGCTCACACCGCCGCGAATATCGACATGGCCGCCGTGCAGGACATCGTCGTAAACGCCGGTTCCGTCCTGAGCGCCTCCCAGGTCCTCAAACTGGCCGGAGACACCGCCATGATTGCCGGTCGTCTCAGTGCGAACACGATCGACATCACCGGCACCCGCGGTTTTACGTTCAACACCTCCACCGGTTATCTCTCTGCCAGCTACGTCACGCTTACCAGTCCCCTTGGCATCGTGATCTGCAATCCGCCAGCGGAAACGCCGGCGGCATCGATGCCTCCCGGCTTCTCGGACTCACTGTCACCGGAAAAACGGTTAATATTCTCAGCGATTTCGCTCTTACTCCGGGCCTGTCCGACCTGACGGTCGGCGCGGGCGGAGTAAACGCCGCCGGGCACGATCTCTCCGGCTTCGACGAAATCCGCATCACCGGCGGCAACTACGAAGGCAGGAATCTCTCGGTCAACAAGCTCATCTTCAATCTGGGCGGCGATCATCGTTCTCACGGGTAATCTTGCTCGCTGCGACGAAGCGATCACGTCCGGTTCGATCAGCGTCGCTGGTTTGCTCGCGGGGATAAAGATCGCCGCCGGCAAGGCCATCGACCGCCAACGCCGTCAGCGCGAAAGACATCACTTTCGCCACCGTTATGACGATCGGGTCTGGCGGCGTTGTGCCGGGCTCCGGTTTGACCACGATTAAAGGTCCCAACGTTAAATGGGATGCTGGTGCGGGGATCGCCTTGGATGGACTCGCGGGCACGGCCACCCAGGCGCCCGGCAAGGCAGGATCTCTCACGCTTGAAACCGACACGGTCAACTTTGCGACCAACGGAACGGCAGTGAAATACGCCAGTCTCTCCGGCGGCGATGCCCACGTCGCTCGCCTGGATAAAGGTGGCGACGGCGGCACGCTGACGGTCAAAGCGATCAACCCGATTTTGGTGGACTACGATCTGAATGCCACCACCGGGCTGAACAGCATCGCCGGCATGACGGGTGGAACTGGAGGCACGGTCAATTTGACATCTGATTCCACCATTACCGTAAACTCGAAGGTTGAGACGTCCTCCAACGATGGCAATCGTCGTGTCAGTGCGAAGGGCGGCAAGATCAACCTCATCAGCAAGGCCACTGCTGGCACCGCCATCAATATCGGTTCCACCGCCAACCTCCAGGCCCTGCTGAGCAGCGCTGCTCCCGGACCTGGCGGAGTCGTTACGCTCAAGTCCTCCGGTGGCGCAGTGAACGTCAGCGGCAACATCCGCGCCGACCGAGGCACGGTCGATGTACAAAATTCCGGCGCGAACGGTCGGATCAACCTGACCAACAGTACCGATTAGTGCCGACGTGGTGAAGGCCAACGCCAACGGTACCAACGGCGTCCTGACGATTGGCGGCGGATCGATTTCCGGCGATACCGTCATTAATCTCTACGCCAGCGGCACCAACGGGATGGTGCACTTTGTCGACAATGTCTCGCTGAACGGTAACAGCGTGAAGACCATTTCAGGTCACACCGTCACCATCGCGAATGGGAAGATCGTCAACATTAACGGTCCCTCGAAAGCCAACGTCTTCACCAACAATCCGAACTACAGCGGTTCCGGAGGGAATAATTCGACCACCGGCATCTTCGGCGGCCAGGGCGCGACCACGCAACCGCTCATCCTCAATCCCAATCCGGGCGGCTAGAGCTTCGCGGGCCTCTCCATAGGAGTTGCGCGGCACAGGGTAGGGCATGCCGTGTGCTTCTGAAACAGGGATGGCCGTCGCCACCTAAAGCCCCATGGCCCAAGCCTCTTCCACCTGCGCCTTCGACCAATTCGCGCGGAATCGCCTCTTCGACGGCATCGCGCCCGGCCTCCTTGAGGAGATCGCGCCCGAGCTCTCCATTGTCCGCTTCGGTCCGGGTGAAGTCGTTTTTCGGGAGGGTGATCCTGGCGACTCCCTCTTTCTCGTTGGCGCAGGCTCGATCAAAATTTCCAAGCGCGGCCGCGGCGGTGCACAGGAAACCCTGGGCTTCATTCAATCCGACAATTTCTTTGGGGAGATGGCGTTGCTGGATGGCCAGCCGCGTTCCGCCATGGCCACCGCGACGGAGCCGACTTTGCTCGGCAGCGTGAACGAACAAGCTTTTCAACACATTCTCGAGCTCGCTCCCAGTCGGTTGCACATGAACTTCCTCCGCTCCGTCACGGAACGGCTGCGCGGGGTCAATTCTCACTTCATCGCTGAAGTGATGCGCTCGGAGCGGCTCAGCCTCGTCGGTTCCATGGCCAACTCCATCATCCACGACCTGAAGAATCCGATGTGCATCCTGCGTTGCACCGCCGACCTGATCAAAAACGAGACCAAGGATTCGCGCATCCACGATCTCACCGCCATGCAGGCCAAGGCGGTGGAGGGCATGCTGGCCATGACGCAGGAGCTGCTTGATTACGCGCGTGGCTCCACCTCACTGCAAGTTGAGAGAGTCTCCATCTGGCGCCTGCTCGATGACCTGCAGCAGCAAGCGCTCCAGCTCCTTCCGGGGTTAAACATTCAGTTCGTGCGCCAACTTCGCTACGAGGGCGATATCGAAGTCGACCTCTCGCGTTTCACTCGTGTCCTCTGCAACCTGATCAAGAATGCCCGCGAAGCGATGAAAGGCGGGGGCATTCTCACTTTTAACACCGACCTTGTGCAGGACCGCGTCGTCTTTCGGCTTTCCGATACCGGATGCGGCATCCCGCCCGAGATTCTGTCCAAGATCTTCGAGCCCTTTGTCACCCACGGAAAAAAGAACGGCACGGGTCTCGGCATGGCCATCGCCAAATCCGTCGTCGATGCGCATCACGGCGAGATCTTTGTCACCAGCGGGGAAGGCAGCGGCACCACCGTTGAGATTCGCCTGCCCGTCCCCCAGCCGCCAGCCGCGGTCACCTAGCCATCGGCGCCCAGGAAGGTGCGGCGCGGATATTGCGATTTGCGATTTCTCCTCGCCAATCGAAAATCAGAGGTCGGCGAATACCGCGTACCCCGTGGTGTAACGGTAACACAGCGCCCTTTGGAGGCGTTATTCATGGTTCGAATCCATGCGGGGTAGCGCGCGGTGCGGCTTACGGTCAAGGTCAGGGCAATACCGTTCCGGATTGCGATTTTACGAGCGAGATATCAGCGGCGTTTAACGCACCATTGGCGGTCACATCCTGTCGAAAATTGGAAAGACTGATCGTCGCTCCCGACTGCGATTTTGTTTGTCCGATATCGGCCGAGTTTACGGAGCCGTTGTGGGTGGTATCTCCGGCCAGCACTGCGATCGACGCCGTGACGGAGGCACTGTGGTTCCCACGGATGTCGCTGACATTCGCAAGTCCCACGGTGAGGGTCTGCGAATTCGAGACGCCCGTAAGATTGACGATGTACTCATGAGAATCGCTTCCGATTGCACGGCTGGAAATACTACCGATACCCGCTGTGACGCTGGCGCTTTGCACGCTGGCAAGTCCCTCAGCAAAAGTGAAAACCAAAGTGTGATCGCCATTAGCACCCCCTGTTCGGCACTCGATTCCGGGGTCTCCCGCCAAGGGCAAGTCTACGTCATAAGGTCCCGCAGGCCCGTGTGTCTTGCGGGAGACGACACGCTGCAGTCCGGGAGCGCAGGCAAACTCGGTGACGGAAAGCGAGTCGACCCGCCAACCGGTCGAGGCGGTGCTGTTATCGGATCCCATGCGGAACCGTAGCTTGATCGTCTGGCCGGCGACGTTGGGGCCGAGATTGACCGAAGTGGTCAGGTATCCTCCCGAGTTCCCACTCCAAGCCATGCGGCCGGCCAGAGGATTCCCAAAGCTGCTGGATATTCTTCCCACATAACCGCCACTGAGAAAACTCCCGCCCACCGCCGGATCAGCGATGTCGGTAAACGCGCCGCCGTTGATGTTTGGGGAGGAGATTTCCAGCACGCCGCCGTCGTAGCGGCTGGTTCCCACGGCATCCAAGGCGTAAAAGTTGCGGAAGCTCAACCGTGCCGCCGTGGAAGTGATGTGGATGCCAGGTGATTCAAGACGCTTGTCGCTGACGTTCGCCGGGTCATCGACAAAGGCGGTATTGGGCGGTTGATCCGGTGTGTTATTGGACGTGATCCACAATGGCGCTGCGCCTTGCGCATTGCCGGCAGTCCAGCCTGCGGGCAAGTTTGGAGCGAATAAACCATCGAAGTTCTGTGCGAATGTCACCGTCGGCGTTCCGGTATTGAAGGTATAGGTGAGCGTTCCGTAGTTGGTGGCTCCGTCTGTAACAACGAGCGAAACAGTGACAGGATCCCCGCATTTAAGGGATGAATCCACCGTGAAGGTGAACTCGCGGCTTGTCGCCGCAGCGCCGGAACAGACGACTCCGTAGTTTCGCGAAGGTGGTGACGGACTGGTGACTCCGCCCGTTGTCAGAAGCTCGCCGGAGAGTCCCGCGGTGGTGCAGAGCCCGGTCGTCCCCGTGTTCCGCAAGCTGAGCGACACCGTCACGGTCTCGCCGGCGTCGAGCAACCCGTTCGAGCCTGCTGCGACAACACTGGAGCCACTACTGGTGATGTCGTTGAACGGCAGTAAATTGAAACTTCCGATCCGCGTGCGCCAATTGAACTCGCTCGTGGCGTCGTAATATTGGCTCGTGAACCAAAAAGTTGTGTCGTCCACCGGGTCGATCGTCAAAGCGCTATAATCACCCCACCGGTTCCCGGTGCCGATCTGACTCCCGGTGCCCGCATGGAGGGTGCGCTCGCCTTGACCAAGCGTGTTTAAGGGGTCGCCTGCCTGGCGACCCGCATACCGGATCTGCGGATTGATCGTCGCGCTCGAAGCGCTGAAGCCGATGGCGAGATTTCCCGTCCCATCCATCGCTGCACTGCCCATCCATCGCCAGGTCGTGTCGGGGCGATAGGTGCTTTCTTGGAAAATGACGGCCGGACCGGCTGTTACGTTCCGTAACTCAAACCAGCGAATCCCCGCCACGCCATTCGCACTCACGCTGAAGTTTCCGACCAGCGATTCGTGCGAGCCGAAGTTTCGGTAAGCGGCGCGGTGCATCAGGCGATCGCCTATTCCATCGAGATTTGAACCAGTCGCCCCCAACTGCGGGACACACGCGCGTGTCGTGGGGCAAAGCATGGTAAATCCTGCGGCCGGCAGCGTGGCGTAAGTGCTCCACGTTGAAAGGGACGGCATCGCGAAGTCCACGTGGAGGTGATAGATGGTGTAACTTCCGTTTCCCGGAAAACTGATGAAGGTCCCGGGTGCCCCGGCGGGAGGCAGGGTGGGCCCATCAACATCGGCCGGAAGGAAAGTATCCGTGGCCGCGCCCATGGGGCCGACCGGACTAACGAAAGTGGCGGGAAGCCCGGCGAGCATTGCCGTCCGGTCGAGCGCAAAGGGCTGCGGACCAAGGAAAGCGGATCCGTCCGCAGTAAAGACGTTCATGCTCATGTAGTAAGCGTCCCGCCAAACGCCGAGCTTGGGATAGTCAAAGAAGTTTGTTCCCAAGCGGAAGGCATAACGATGATAAGTGCCCGTAGCATCACTGGTGGTGGAGACGGCAATGCACTCATCCGTTGCCGCAAATCCGCTGCCAGCAAATTGCGTGATCACCCAGCGGTCGGCGAAATGATCGTAGAGCACGATGGGATCGCCTTTGCCATTGCTTTGGCAAACACCGCCGAAGCCGTTCCAAAAAGAGCTAATGCTGACCGGCCCCAGCACCGAATTACCGTTGCTCTTGTTAAACACCTGGAGCCCTTGATTAACCATCTGGACGTATTGCGTCGCCCCGACCGCTCCGGTCGGATCCGGCGGCGCACAGTTGCAACCAACGCCGGGGAATTGCATTCCCGGGAAGTTCAAGAGAGGCGCGGGAACGCTCGGAGACAAAAAGCCCAGCAGTGACGTCTGGATGACCTGGTCAGGCGTGTCGAGATGGTGATTTGGAAGACGGGGATTCTCCGGGCCCTTTGATTTGGCCTTCACGGGAGCGGGCAAGAGCGCGAGGTCGCGCAGGGGAGGTGATACATCATTATGATAGGAGACGCCGAAAGTGAACGCTGTTTCCACTGGCGCGAGTTGCGGCGAAGTTGAGGAAGTCTTCGCGATCGCGTCCAAGCCCAGCAGCAATGAAATGGCTCCGGCAACGCCGGAGCTGGAAAGGACAAAACCGATTGCCGCGTGAACTCGTGAAACGCGAGGTCTCTGACGTGGGGTATTATTCATGAGGTGCTCCGGGCGCGGAATTTCCGCAACGTCTCGATGGTCCTGTCCACCATGGCGTCATCGATGTTCAAATGTGTGACCAGTCGGATCGTGTTCTTGCCGAACTGGACGCCCTTGATGCCGTGGTCGGCCAGGTAGCCGAGAAAAATCGGGACCTCAACGTCGGCGGCCAGGGTGAACACGACGATGTTGGTCTCTACCGGTAACAGTCTTTCCACGTAAGCGAGCGAGCTCAGGGCTTTTCCGAGTTCAAAAGCGCGCCGATGGTCCTCCTTGAGGCGGTCGATGTGGTGATCCAGGGCGTAAATCCCCGCGGCAGCCAGGAATCCTGCCTGTCGCATCCCGCCACCCAGCGTCTTGCGAATGCGCCGCGCCTTTCGGTGATTCGTTTTCGATGAAAGCAGGAGCGAACCCACGGGGGCCCCCAATCCCTTGGAGAGACAAAACGATATCGTATCGAAACCGGCGGCGATTTCAGCGGCGGAGTCGCCGGTTTTCGCGAGAGCATTGAAGATTCTGGCGCCGTCGAGGTGCAAGCGGAGGCCGTGCTGTCGACTCACCGCCGAAATCTCGGAAATCGTCTCCAGCCTGTAAAAACTCCCGCCGCCTTTGCTGTGCGTGTTCTCGAGCACGACCAGCTTGGTTTCCGGCAGGTGTTTGTCGTCGGCATTGACGTTCTCGGCAATGTCCTGGGCCTTTAGCCGTCCGCGGTCACCGTCGAGAAGGCGGATCGAACAGCCGGAGTTGAAGGCAAAACCGCCGCCCTCGTAACAATAGATATGCGAGGATTTGTCGCAGAGGATTTCATTCGTGGGTTCGGTCAGAATCTTGATCGCAATTTGATTCGACATGGTCCCCGAGGGGCAGAATAGCGCGGCCTCTTTTTGGAAAAGCGCGGCTGCTTTTTCCTCCAGTTGCGCAACCGTCGGGTCTTCCTCGAAGACGTCATCCCCTACCTCAGCGCGCCACATCGCTTCAAGCATCGCCTGTGTGGGCTTGGTGACCGTGTCGGAGCGTAGATCGATCATGGGGGATTATTCGTTGGGGAGCGCGGTGCCTGATTGGGCTTTGGTCAACCCGATATCGCCACTGTTGATGACGCCATTGGCGGTGACGTCGGAACGGAAATTGGAAACAGAGGCGGGGGCGCCGGAGGCGGCCTTGGTCTGTCCGATGTCGCCCGAGTTGACGGCTCGGTTGGCGGTAGAGTCACCGTGCAGGAGCTCCATCCGCACCGCGATGGCGCGGCTGGTATTGCCACTGGTATCGCTGACGTTAGCCAGCGCGATGGTGAGCGTCTGGGCATTGGTCACCCCGGAGAGCTCGACGATGTAGTTTTTCGCGTCAGCGGGATCGATCTGACTACTACTGACGATGCCGGTGCCCGCAGCGACGCTCGCACTTCCAACGCTGGCGAGAGCGTTCTCGAACCTAAAGACGACCTGGTAAATCCCATTGGCGCCTCCGTGCCGGCATTCGATTCCGGGTGATCCGCTTAATGGAAGGTCAATGTCGAATGGTCCGGCGCTTCCGTGCACTTTTCGCGAAACAGCGCCAAGCAACGGCACCGGGATCGAGAATTCCTGGATCAGAGTTTGTCTGAATAAACCGCTTCCGTTGTTGTAGTAATCGTAAACGTAATGCCCGGATGCAAAACACTGGACCGGGGACACGCACCGAACGCTGTAGAGTCGGTTTTCGGCCGGGATGCCAGCGTTTTTTGTGCTATTCGGCGAGCTCGACAATCGACCACGAGGCACCGTCCCATTGTTGAATTAGCGACTGGGGAACGCCGTCCGCGTTTTTTTGATGGCCAACAGACCAGCAATTGTCCGACGAGGTGCACGCGACGCCGTAAAGAATATTTTCGCGCGCAGGATTTGTGTTTCCTGAGGGAACGGCAGACCACGCAGCGCCATTCCAGTGCAGAGTCAGGGTTTGAGGAGCGGTGCCGCCCAACGGCACAGCCTGACCCACGGCCCAACAGTCCAGTGCGGAAGTGCAGGTCACTCCGGTGAGGCGGCCGGAAGTTGTGGGTGAGAGGTTCGGGACGGGGAAAGCCAGCCAAGCCACCCCATCCCACCGTTGGATAAGCGGCTCTTGGACTCCAAACCAACCACCCAACAATCGGATTCTGATACGCAATCCATATTGCCCCATTCGAGATAGTTGTGGACGACAGCTCCGCGGATGGGAGAGCTGACGATGTCCCACGCGACTCCGTCCCAGCGCACCGCAAGCGTGAGGATGCGATCCTGACTTTCTGGGATATAAGCGCCGACAGCCCAGCAGTTTGATGGGGAGGCGCAGTCGATCCCATAAATCACGTGGTCCTTCCTGCTGGCATTTGGAGAATCGATGAGCGACCACACTGCACCATCCCAGTGTGCTATCTCGGTCCGCGAGAAACTGCCATCGTGGCTCGCTCCGACCGCCCAACATTCGGTTGGGGAGGTGCAGGCCACGTCCAAGAGATCGTTGTGTTCTCCCGTGCTGGTGTTTGGTGAGCCAACAATATTCCAAGATATGCCGTTCCAGTGTTGTATGAGGCTCTGATCGAAACCGGTGACGTTGTTGTTGTAGGCACCGACCGCCCAACAGTCCGAAGATGCGGTGACGTTAGCCAGCGCGATGGCGAGCGTCTGGGCATTGGTCACCCCGGAGAGCTCGACGATGTAGTTTTTCGCGTCAGCGGGATCGATCTGACTACTACTGACGATGCCGGTGCCCCCAGCGACGCTCGCACTTCCAACGCTGGCGAGAGCGTTCTCGAAACGGAAGACGACCTGGTAAATCCCATTGGCAGCCTCCGTGTCGGCACTCGATTCCAGGTGATCCGCTAAGTGGAAGGTCAACGTCGAAGGGCCCGGCGCTTCCGTGCACTTTTCGCGATACAGCGCCAAGCAACGGCACCGGGACCGAGAATTCTTGAATCATGGTCTGGTTAAACCAGCCGCGGTTATCGCCGTAGTAATCGTTATCGTAGTGGCCGGTCGCAAAGCATCGCGTCGGCAAGGGACACTCCACGGCTTTCAGATAGTTTTTTAGCGTGGCGCCATTAGGGCGAATCCTGTTTGGAGTGGGGGCAATGGACCACGCCGTCCCATCCCATTGTTGGACAAGCGTCTGTGGGATCCCATCACTGTCCTTGTGGTAACCGACGGCCCAACAGTTCGCGGAAGAGGTGCATGAGACACCGAAGAGGAAGTTGTCGCGAACCGGACTCGTGTTAGGCGAGGGCACGACGCTCCAGGCCGCGCCATTCCAGTGCTGAGTGAGAGTCTGCGTGTTTGTGCCCGTCGCGGAAGTTGTCTGGCCCACCGCCCAGCAGTCCGTCGGAGAATTGCAGGTCACACCAAGCAGAAGACTCGAAGACGTCGGTGTCAGGCTGGGGGAAGGGAAGGGCAGCCAGGCGGCTCCATCCCAGCGCTCAATGAGCGGCTGTGAGATTCCCCCATTTGTATAGTAGCCGACAGCCCAGCAATTCGACTCGGATGGACAGGTCGCGCCGAAGAGCTCGGCGTTCTGAGCGGACGGAAGACCAAGTGCGGTGGAGAGTGACCACGCGACCCCGTTCCATCTCGCGATCATGATCTGTCGGGTTGTATTGGTCGGCCCGGTGTTGTAGCCCACCGCGAAGCAATCCGAAGCCGAGGCACACGTGACACCGAGCAGATGGTTCCAGTGATTTGTTCCGGTGCTTGGCGATGGGACCACCGACCAGGCCGCTCCGTCCCAATGCAGAATGAGTGTGGCATTGCCGCCGAGGCTGAAATAAAAGCCGACCGCCCAGCAATCAGAGCTCGAGACGCAGTCGACGCCATAAAGAAAGTTGTTCGCGCCGTTATCGCTGCCTCGAGGCACATTTGGTGACGGGATTACGGTCCAAGTATTCCCGTCCCAATGCTCTGTGAGGGTTCGCGCCAAGCCGCCCTGTCCATCTCGGGCGTAGCCAACCGCCCAGCAGTCTGAAGCAGAGACGCAATCAATCGAGCCCCATTCCAGATAGTTATGCTTGAGTGAAGCCACGCTGGGCGCAGCCTTGTCGGTCCAGCTATTGCCATCCCAGCGAACTGCCAGGGTTAGGATGCGATCGCCGGTATCGGGAATGTATACGCCTAGCGCCCAGCAGTCAGAGGCTGAAGTGCAATCAACACCGTAGAGAAAGTGATCGCGGCGACTCAAGTTTGGGGAGTCGACCACGCTCCAGGCGACGCCGTCCCAATGTTGGATCTCCGTTTGGCCGTAGCTTCCGTTGTAGTAGCCGCCGACCGCCCAGCAGTCAGACGGAGACGCGCATGTGACGTCGTAAAGGTCGTTGTGCTCGGTCGGGCTGGTATTCTGTGTTGGAACAATCGACCACACACTTCCGTTCCATTGCAGGGCGAGCGTTTGATCAAAACCGCTTGTACCAACGTAAACACCTACAGCCCAGCAATTCGAGCCGGAGGCACAGGTCACGTTGAACAGCAGATTGTGTTCGGCCTCGTTCGTGTTTGGCGCGTTCGCCACCGTCCACGAAGTTCCGTCCCAATGCTCGATCAGGGTTCGGAAAAGGCCGTTGCTATTGCTGTAGCGTCCGACCGCCCAGCAATCGGACGCGGAGGCGCACGTAACTCCGAACAGGTCATTGGACTGAGTGAAATCGGCGTTGGGCGAAGCCATGAGCGACCACGCGTTTCCGTCCCAATGCTGGATGAGCGTTTGGTCTACTGCGCCGGTATAGTAGGCGCCGACAGTCCAGCAATCGGAGGCGGAGGTGCAACTGACATTGCCGAGGAGAACGTTATGTTGCGTGGAGCTTGTGTTCGCTGAGGGGACGACCACCCAGGATGTTCCATCCCAATGCTGGATCAGCGTTTGGTTGTAGCCGTCTTTTTGGTAGTAGCCCGTGGCCCAGCAGTCGGAGGCCGAATTACATGAGACGCCTCTCAGCGTGCCGGGCAGGAAAGGATTCGCTGTCGGAGCCTCGGCGTTCGACCAAGCGGTGCCATCCCACCGTAGGATAAATGGCTGGAAGACACCGTCGGCGAAAGATCCGTAGGCACCCACCGCCCAGCAATCGGAGGCCGACCAGCAGGTCACGTCGTAGAGGAAAACTTGAGGAGGGCTGAGAGGTGGATCACCGGCGCTGCTCGCATTTGGCGAGGGGACGATGGACCAACCGCCCGAGGCAGCGGGAGCGGAGGGACCGGACGTGGCCGCAGACGAATTCTGTAGTTGCGGCCGCCAGGGGACCGTCGCGGCCGTATTCTTTAAGGACCCACCAAGGCGTGCGAGCCCGGATTCAGGCGCTGCCGCCACGCTCGGTTGGAACTTGCTCGTCAGGCCCGTGGAGAAAACAGACAGCGGCTGTGGCCCGACAGGCAGCAAGCCGACGTTAGCTGCCAAGGAAGTGGCGGGACTATGAGACGCGATGACCGATCCTGGCTTATTCTGCTGCGGTTGGTCTTGGGCCAGCAAGCTGGGGCGAGCCCAAAGAACCCCCACGCAACAGAGTATGAAAGCAATCGGCAGGCGCCCCCGCCAGGTTCGCGGCTGAGGTGAGAATGTTGATGGACTGGATGGGGTCGAGTTCATTTTCATTGGGGGGCGGTGGGGTTGATGTTAGCGAACGAGGGCGGGGTTATGTCTGCGGGTGCGGTGATTGCGGCAGCGAGAAACGACACTTGCGCTCAAAGTCGCCCGCCGGGATTTCTTCGGTTGTTTCCGTTTTCGGAGATGGCGCTGTTGCGGCTTGGAGTTGTTCTCGGAATTTCCCGAGTGAACCGGCGCTGACCGCTCCCAGAGGTGCTCGAACGCCAGGCTGAGGCTTTGCGCCAATTGCGGATGCCGGATGAGCAACGTCTTGGTTTGTTCACCCGGGCGGATGAGCGGCATTAAGACTACCTTGGAATCGAAGATGACAAGCTTATGCGGCAATTCGCCGTCATAGATTCGTGCGTCTTCGCCTGCGCTAACCCATTTATCCAGGTAGGGCCTGATCCCGGCGTCCTCGAGGGCGGCCTTTTCGTAAAGACTGCGCGCGCGCACGCCGCGTTTTAGAACTTTGTCCTGCACCGGGTTGCCCGACCGCATGAAAAACGGCGGCTTTGTGAAAACCTGAATCTGTTCCCTAGCTTCCAACTGCAATCGATCGAAACGCTCAGCCACGGCGCGCGGACTGCGGATAACCTGAATCAACTCTTCGCGACTGCCTTCATCTCGATCTTCAAGATCAGCGATGCGAGCGACCAACTGTTCGGTCAGACGCTCGCGATGCGAGAGCGCTTCTCTGTCGGCGATGAGTAATTGCGGCAGCCCACGCCTCGGCGGTACCAGGGAGAATCGACTGCCATATCCCTCGCCCGCTTCGACGAGTCCTTTGTCGACCAAGGAATTGATTAACGGATAAACGCTGGGCCGTGCGACGCCTATTACCGCCGCCAAAGCATTTGCGCCGAGGGAACCCTGCTTGGCGAGGGCGAGATAGATGCGCGCTTCTGGCTTCGTTAAACCCAGATCAGTAAGTTGCGCTAAGAAATCATCTTTCATCTGTCATGGCCGCGGGGGCATGCTGTAAGTTGTCAGATACGGTGACAACGTTTAACCGAGAGAGGAATTGTCCGACAAGGAAAAAATTATTAATCTCTTGTCGGCCGGGAATTCGCCGGCTAGTGAGGCACCCGGAATGCATCGGCCCCACGGTCGCCGTCGAGCGCAAATCCCCCTTTGCGCGCGCAGACTTACAGCGTCGCGAAGGCGTGATCGAGCACCGCGAGCAAGAACTCCGCGTCCGCATCCGTTACGCACATTGGGGGCGAAAAACGGATGGTCTGGCCATGCAGGCCACCTTTGCCGAGGAGGAGTCCCATCTCCTTGCACGCTTCGAGCACCTGCGCGCACTCCGCTTTCGCGGGCTCTTTCGTCGCGCGATCTTTCACCAGCTCGACGCCGAGCAGGAGACCTTTGCCGCGCACATCGCCGATGATTTTGTGCTTCGCCTGTAAACGCTCCAGCCCCGCGAAAAGTTGCGCGCCGATTTTTAGCGCGTTCGCCTGCAAATTTCCCCGCTCGATCACTTCCAGCACCGCGAGTCCCTGCGCGGAGACGATCGGATTGCCGCCGAAGGTGTTAAAATGCAACCGCCCCGCCAGCGCTTGCGCGATCTTCGGCGTCGTCACTACTGCGCCGAGTGGCGCGCCGTTCCCGATCCCTTTCGCCATGCAAACGATGTCGGGGATCACGCCCTGGGTTTCGAATCCCCAATAATGCGTGCCCGTCCGGCCAAAGCCCGACTGCACTTCATCGGCAATGCAGACGCCGCCCGCTGCGCGGGTGTGCTCGTAAGCGTGCTTGAGATAGCCGTCCGGGAACACGATGACACCGCCCACGCCCTGGATCGATTCCGCGATAAAGCCTGCGATCTGTCCCGGGGTGGCGAAGTCGATTAACTCCCTCACATCCTCGGCGTATTTCCGCCCTGCTTCCGCATCGTCGCGCCCCCACGGTCCGCGATACGGATCGGGCGCCACCGCGTGATGCACCCCAAAACTGTGCGGCACATTAAACTTCCACGTGCGATGCGCCGTCATGCCCATCCCGCTCGCGTTGCCGCCGTGGTAGGCGTTGCGAAGCGCGATCATGTCGTAGTTCCCCGTGTAGACCCGCGCCATCAGCAACGCCAGATCGTTCGCTTCCGAGCCCGAGTTCACGAAATAACAAACCTTCAGCTCGCCCGGCAGCTTCGAAGCCAGCTTCTCCGCGAACGCGCCCACGTTCGGATTCAGATAAATCGTCGTGGAATGCTGGAGCAATTCATTCTGCTTCCGCGCCGCCGCCACCACGTGCGGATGACAATGCCCCACGCTCACGGTCACAATCCCGCCCAGCGCATCGAGGTAACGCCGCCCGGTTTCGTCCCAGACGTATTGCATCTTGCCTTCCACCACCATGAGCGGCTTCTGGTAGTAGAGAAAAATGCCGGGATTCAGAAACTCCCGCCGCGTCGCGAGTACGTCCGCCGCCGACGGCCCGGAATAGGGGACCGGCTGGTGCTCGAACGGCGGTAGCTCCGGCGTTCTCAAATCACTCGCCCGCGATCGTGGCTTCGCGCTCGGAAGTGCCGATCTTGCGTTGCGCGTCCTCGCAGCGGATCACCTGGTTTTTTTCGTCCAGCAAAACCACCCGCGGATGATGCGTCTTCGCCTCTTCCTCGGTCATTTGCGCGAAGTTCATGATCGTCAATCGATCGCCGATCGCGCCCAGGCGCGCCGTCGCCCCGTTCAGTTCGATCAAGCCTTTCCCGGCCGCGCCGTAGATCACGTATGTCTCGAAGCGCTCGCCGTTCTGGAGATTACCCACCAAAATCTTCTCGTACGGCAACAGGCCCACCATCTCCGCGATGTCCGACGAGACCGTCAGGCTGCCTTCATAGTGGAGGCTGGCACCGGTCACCGCGGCGCGATGAATTTTGGATTTGAGAAGCGTGATCTGCATCGAGAGCGAGAAAGGGAGCTTAAACCCTCGTCCTTGCAACGAACTTTCGCCAAGCGCGGGAGGATCTTTCCGCTAAAGAAACGATGGTGAATCCGGGGAAAACAAACGGCGCGCCGTGGCGGCAGTGGGGCCACGACCTCGAGGCCGAAGCGGTGCAACAGATGGCCAACGCGTGCGCGCTGCCCGTGGCTGTGGCCGGCGCGCTCATGCCCGATGCGCATGTCGGCTATGGCCTGCCCATCGGCGGCGTGCTCGCCACCGATAATGCCGTCATTCCTTACGCCGTGGGCGTGGACATCGCCTGCCGGATGAAACTGACGGTCTTTGATCGCAAGGCGAACACGATCGCGGGGACGAAAGACCGCCTCGCGAACATCATCGAACGCGAAACACGTTTCGGAATCGGCTGCGAGTTTAAGCAACGCCGCGAACACGAAGTGATGGCGGAAGACTGGAGCGTCTCGCCGGTCACGCAGCGGATGCGCGACAAAGCGTGGGCGCAGCTCGGCACCAGCGGGAGCGGAAATCATTTCGTCGAGTTCGGCGCGTTTACCGTTTCGGAGGAATCGTTAGGATTGCCGAACGGCGAATACATCGCCCTGCTCACGCACAGCGGTTCGCGCGGGACGGGTGCGCAGGTTTGCCAGCATTACAGCCGCCTCGCGATGGCGCGTCACACCGAGTTGCCAAAGGAACTCAAGCATCTCGCCTGGCTCTCGCTCGATGACGAGCCGGGCCAGGAATACTGGAACGCGATGAACCTGATGGGTCATTACGCAGCCGCGAATCACGCCCTCATCCACAAATACATCGCACGCGCCTTGGGCGCGGAAGTGATTCTCGACCTCGAAAACCACCACAACTTCGCCTGGAAAGAGCGCCACCTGATCGACGGCGCACGAACGCGAAGTCATCGTCCACCGCAAAGGCGCCACGCCCGCCGGCGTCGGCGTGCTCGGCATTATCCCCGGCTCCATGGCCACACCCGGTTTCGTCGTCCGCGGCAAAGGCGAACCGGAGTCGCTCGCCAGCGCTTCGCACGGCGCCGGCCGCGTCATGAGCCGCACCAAGGCGAAGCAATCGTTCACCTGGAGCGCGGTGAAAAAACTCCTCGCCGAGCGCGAAGTCACGCTCCTCAGCGCCGGACTCGATGAAGTGCCCGGCGTTTACAAAGACATCGAGCAAGTCATGGCCGCGCAGACCGATCTGGTCGACGTCCTCGCCCGCTTCGACCCGAAGCTGGTCAAGATGTGCCCGAGCGGCAAAGCGGAGGATTAAGCCGCGCCCGTCAGCGGCTGTCGAAATAATACAACGTCCGGTCGGCGGGGCGGGCGAGGACTAGTTGCGCGCTCAGGATCTTGTCGCCGCGGGATTCGATCCGCCACGGGTAGATATGGAAACCAGCGGAACGCATCTCGTCGAGTGACGGAAACCACGGCAGCGTTTCCGAGTTCACTTTGGTGCGGAGAAATTCGAGCGCCTGTTGCGTGAGGGGCGGCAGGCTGTCGCCGTTTTGCCAGCGAATGGCGGCGGCCGTGGCGGGCCGGGACAGTTCTTCGGTAGTGAGATATTTCAGGCGGAGCGCGAAGACATCCACATGGTTCCCCGCCGGGCTGCGCGGCGATTCATAGCTGTGCAAAATGCGCTCGATCCGCGCGCCGCCCAGTTGGACCCAATCGAGGACGTGGGAGACGTCCCTGACCCCGGCACGATCGATTTTTTCGCGATTGGCCGGGCCGATCTGCCACGCCATGTAGCCACCCAGCGCGAGCGACCCGAGCATTGCAATCGCTCCCCAGATCATGAGCACGCCGCGCAGGACCGGGTAGACGGTGGCCGCGGGATTGGGCAACGCTTTCAAGCCCCGCTCTCCGCGCAACTGCTCCTCTCCGACCGGTGGCGTTCGACGCGCGCTGGCTCTGCGTCGTGACACGGTAGCGTTAGCCTTCCTTCGATTCTGGAACGGCGCGCTCTGCGGCTTGGAAGCCGATCTTCGAGTGCGTGCCGTCGCAGAATGGTTTCTCGGTGGAAGCACCGCAACGGCAGAGCGCGATGCGTTTCTCCGCAGGATAGGAATTGCCGTCGCTGTCCTTCAATTCCACCTCGCCCTTCACGATGAAGGGGCCGTTCTTGATCACGTCGATAGTTACATCAGCCATGGCGAAACCTTACGGGGGTCGGCCGGCTTTAGCCAGCGGGAGCGAGGGCTCGAAACCCCGGCGAAAGAAGCGCAGGGCTCGTTGCGATTGAATTTTTCCCGGCGAAACCCGGTCGAATTCTACACGCCGCAAATGCGCGTCCTTCGATTCCAGAAAGGAACCTCGCATTTTTGGCCACTCTTTATGAACCGCATGACGTATCTCAATCAGTTCCGCGTATTGACGGATTCCAGCGGCGCGCCGGCCGAGATCCGGCGCCACGGCGCGAGCGTGACCTACAAGGCCGAGGACTTGCGTTCGGGGGATGAAGTGGGGCTGGAAATTATTCCACTGGGCGATTTCTCACCGGAAAATATCACCGACCTGGAAGCGGAAGCCGCGGCGGCAAAAGAGCTGTCGCACGTCAATGTGCCCGGTCTTTACGGATTCGGCTGCGAAGGCGAGACGGCGATTTATGCGTCTAAGTATTTCGACGGCACGACTGCGGAGGACTGGGTGGCAACGCACGGGCCGATGCCGGTGGGTCCGGCCTTGCGCATCGGCGTGCAGGTGGTGAGCACGCTCGGCGCAGCCACTTTCCACGGCATCGTGCATGGCGGGATCAACCCGCGAAACATCCTGCTCGTGCCCGGTCAAACCGCGCAGGGCGATTGGCCCTTGGTCAAGATCCTCGGTCTGGTCGGGCCGCCACCGCGTTTTACCGGATCGCAATTTGCCGCCGCGGCACCGGATTTCGCGGCTCAGTTCGCCAGCCCCGAACAATTGCAGAACGGTATGGTCGATTTCCGTTCCGAGATTTACTCGCTCGGAGCCACCCTCTGGTTTCTCCTGACCGGCGCGCCGCCGGACGATGCCGGCGATCTCCCGCGCGTGAGCGGGTTGCCGAAACCGGTCATGCAATTGATCGAGGAAATGCTGGCGCGTAATCCCAACGATCGTCCGCATGATCCGGTGCTCTTCGAGGAGCGCATCCGGGGCTGTCTCGAGAGCGCGGAACGGCGCGAAGCGATCGGGCGAAAATTTGGCGTGACGGTAGCCCCGCCTGCTCCGGTCGTGCGCACGGACGAGAGGCGGGCGTTTCCATGGCGACCATTGACCGTCGCGGCGCTCGTTCTTCTGTTCGCGGGGTTGGCCTTTGCCTTCTGGCCGGGCAGAACTCCGCGCACAACGATGGATGGGAAAAGCGATCAACCGATTGGTGTGCCGGTGGGTGTTCCAGAGGAAGCTTCCGGACCCGTCGCCGTTCCCACAGCGACCGCTGCGGCGGTAGCGGAAAATATCGCCACGCCCGCACCAACCGCCCCGGTCCCGCAAATACCGGTCGAGCCACCGCCGCGCGTGGTTGCCGCCGCCTCGCCGCCGCCGGCTGCCGTTGAAAGCGAAGCCGCAGCGCCACCGGAAATCGAACCGACGCCTGAGCCGACGATTGCGGTTGCGGAAGCGACACCGCCCATCGAGCGCGCGGCGGAATCGGCGGCGCGCCCGCCAGTCGTGTTGCGACGCGCACCGACGCCGGGACCCACCGAGGAAGAGCTCGCTTCAGCTTCGCAATCGCGTGTGACGGAAGAGCGCGCGCCGGTGGAAGACGAACCAGAACGCGCGGAACCCGTCGTGGTGGAAAATGCGCCATCCCGGACCGAACCAATAGTGCGAAACCCAGAGCCAACGATAAATGGACTGCCGGTGCGCCGCGCCGAACCTGTGCTGACGGAGCCTGTCTATGAAGCGCCGCCCGTCGCGCGTGCGATACGTCGCCCGCGCCGCATCAACGGCCTGGAAGTGCGTGTGGCCGAGCCGGCCGAGAACACGCCGGGATTGCCAAACCGTTCCCGCCGCGCGCGCTTTATTGGGACGACGCCGGAAGGCGAGCTGGTCTTCGAGACGCCTTCGCAGGAACGCGGCTACGTTTCGCCGCGTCGATAAGGGTGGTCCGCTCGCGTTAGCGGCGTTGTTGCTCCGCTTCGCGCACTTTCTCGGAGGCGACGCGGCGCAGGTTTGCGGTCAGGCCGATCTTTGAAAGCGTCCAAATGATCCACTTCGTGGGGTCGAACTCCCAAGGCTTCACGCCATTCCGGTAGTCGTATTGGAATTCGTGATGGTAGTTGTGGTAGCCCTCGCCAAAGGTGAAGAGCGCGAGCAAATGCGAGTCGCGCGCGCTGCAACGATCGGAATACGGCTGCCGGCCGAGGGTGTGGCAGGCGCTGTTAATGAGGAAGGTGCAATGCTGGAGCACGGTCACGCGCGCCACGCCTGCGATGAGGAATCCGCCGAGCGCGCCAATGGCGCCGTTCCAAATAAAGCCGATCACAGTCGGGAGCAGGAAAGCCACGACGACCGCGATGGTGTGGATGTGACGATGTTGCCACATCACGAGCCGGTCCCGCTTTAAGTCGTTGACGTTATCGAACGGCGGTTGCGGGCTCATCTTAAAGAGGAGCCAACCGATGTGGGCGTAGAAGAAACCCTTCGAAATGTCGTAGGGATCGTCGTCGTGATCGACGTGCTTGTGGTGACGGCGGTGTTCGCTCGACCACATGAGGACGGAGTTCTCAAACGCGCCTGCGCCAAAAACGAGCGTAAACAAACGCACCGGCCACGCGGCCTTGAAAGCGATGTGGGAGAAGAGCCGATGGTAGCCGAGACTGATGCTGAACCCGCTGGCAAGAAACATGGCGAAGAAGAGCCCGATCTGGAATCCATCCAGGCCGAACTTCCACACGTAGAGCGGCACAGCAGTCACGGTGAGCAAAGCGGTGCCAATGAGAAAGGAACTCGTGATCCAGTTAATCCGACTGCGTGGGACGTTGAGCAAGGTCTGCTCGCGGTGGGGCGGTTGGTGGTTAGGCGAGGGATCGAGGGGACGTTCGACCACCGGAGACGGAAGCGAAGGTTCGGGGGCGAGCGAGGAAACAGGCACGGAAGACGATAGGTGGTCCCGGACTTAAAGCAATAAACACGCCCCCTTTAGGGCGAGACTTTCATCAAGGGCCAGAAAAAGTCGAGAGTGAAGAGCACGACCAGCGCGAGCACGATGGTGAGGCCGAGTCCCACTTTGACGAAATCGAGGATGCGGTACTTCCCCGGGCCGTAGACCAGAATGCACGATGGCTCGAAGGGCGCCACGAGCGAAAGTGAAGCCGTCAACATGATGCCGATGGCGAAGGTGCGTTCGTCGGCCCCGATTTGCTGGGCGGCGTTGATCGCGACCGGCAGAATGACGAGCGCGGCGGCGGCGTTCGACATGGGTTGGGTGAGGATAATTGTGACCACGAAAAAGCCAGCGAGGATCGCGCGTGCGCCGTAGGGCTCGCACCATTGCACGATGAAATCGGCGAGGAGCGCCGCGCTGCCGGTTTTCTCCATCGCGGTGCCGAAAGCGGTCATGCCCCCGATGAGGATGAGCAGGCGCCAATCCACGAATTCGTAGGCGCGTTCCACGCTGATGCAACGCAACAAAACGGTCATGACTGCCGCGGAGAGAAACGCGACGGAAAGGGGCACGAGGCCCAGACTGCCGATGAGGACAGCGGCCGCGAACACCAGCACGGTGAGCATTCCCTTCCGCGGATGATAGAACGGCTCGCTCACTTCGCCCAAGAGCGACAAGCCGGGATGACTGCGCAGCCCCTCGATCCGCTGCGCCTCGCCCTGCACGAGCAACAAATCGCCCACGCGCAGGACAATTTTCCCCACTTGTTCGCGCAGCGCCTGTCCATGGCGATAAAGCGCGAGCGCGGTCAGCCCGTAGTATTGGCGAAAGTTCGCCTCGCGCAGCGTCCGCCCGTTCAATTCGCTCTGCGGCGTCAGCAGCACCTCTGCGATCCGCATGTCCGAGCTCTCCAGATCGAGATCGCCGAGGCTGAACTCCGGCTTGATCTCGATTCCCTCGATCTTTTTCACCTTCATCAAGGTCTCCGCCTTCCCTTCCACCAGGAGCGTGTCGCCTTCCTCGATCAGGATGTTGCGTCCGGGTACGATCTCGCGTTTCGCCCGGATGATTTTGAGAATCCGGAACTCGAGCACGTTCAGGTCGGAGTCGTAGCTCTTCTGCCCCACCAGCGGCGACTCCGGGAGCACGATGATCTCGCTCACGTATTCGCGCATGGCGTAGCTCGCGGTCAGGCTGGCCTCGGGATGATCGGGGAGCAGGCGTTTGCCCACCGTCATCATGTAAAGCAAGCCCACCGCCACCATGAGCAGACCGATCGGCGTGATCTCGAACATCCCGATCTCCGCCATCCCGGCGCGCTTCACGTATCCACTCACGGCCACGTTGGTCGAGGTGCCGATGAGGGTGCAGGTGCCACCGAGGATGGAGGCAAACGCCAGCGGCATCAGTAATTTCGATGCCGCCACCTTCATCCGCCGCGCCAGCGTCACCACCGGCGGGACGAACATGCCGGTCACCGTCGTATTGTTCATGAATCCGGAGATGGCGGACGTGCTCGCCATTAAGAGCAGGAGGAGACGATTCGGATTCGACCCCGCAAGCTTCAGCACTCGCGTGCCGAGCAAATCGAGCACACCCGTCTGTTGTAACGCGCCGCTGATGACGAAAATCGAGCCGAGGATGATGATGATGTCATTGCTGAATCCTTCGAACGCCTCTTGCGGCGTCAGGATGCCGCCCACCACCAAGGCGATCAAAAGCATGAAGGTGACGAGATCCACCGAGACGCGTTCGGAGGCGAAGAGCGCCACCGCGATCAGGAGCAAGACCAGGACGAATGCGATGGGAAGCGTCATTGAAATTCTCGGAAACCCATCGGCCGCGTCGCCGCCACTGCAGC
Organism: uncultured Verrucomicrobiae bacterium; assembly: GCA_963769625.1. Lineage (GTDB taxonomy): Bacteria > Verrucomicrobiota > Verrucomicrobiia > Chthoniobacterales > UBA10450 > JACCTI01. The sequence goes on from CAVYMO010000004.1 coordinate 507,337, forward strand.
ATCCATCAATGGCGCCATTTCACGAGAAAAATTCACTCCGCGGGAATGCGGAAATGATTGGGACCGTGTTATAACGGCCAGAACAACTGGAGCGTGAGCAAGACCGCGATGGTCAACACCACCGTCAGGCCAGCCCCGACTTTGACGAAATCGAAGAATCGGTAATTGCCCGGCCCGTAAACCAGAATGGAGGACGGTTCAAAGGGTGTAATGAACGACACTGACGCCGCCAGCATGATGCCGATGGCAAACGTGCGCTCGTTCGCGCCCAGTTGCTGCGCCGCGCGGATCGCCACCGGAAGAACGACCAACGCCGCCGCCGCGTTCGACATCGGCTGCGTGAGCAGAATCGTGAGCAGGAAGAACCCGCCGAGAATGCCCAGCGCACCGAGGGGCTGGAACGATTCCACCACGAGGTTGGCGAGATATTGCGCGGCGCCGGTATTCTCCATCGCCGCGCCAAAAGCTGTCATGCCACCGATGAGGATGAGCAGGCGCCAGTCAACGCACTCGTAGGCGCGTTCGACCGTGATGCAACGCATCAGGACCGTGAGCACCGCCGCCGAGAGAAACGCGATCGAGAGCGGCACCCAGCCGAGCGCGCCCACCGCGACCGCAGCCGTAAAGGCGGCGACCGTGATCAATCCCTTGCGTGGATGGTAAAGGGGCTCGCTCAACTCGGACAGAAGCGAAAGACCAGGATGGCTGCGTAACCCCTCGATCCTCGGCCCTTCGCCCTGGACCAGCAGCAAATCGCCCACGCGCAAAATGGTGTTGCCGACTTGCTCGCGCAGCGATTGTCCGTGACGTCGGATCGCCAGCGCCGTCAGCCCATAATACTGGCGGAAGTTTGCTTCGCGTAATGTCCGCCCCGGCAGTTCGCTCTGAGGTGTAAGCAAAACCTCGGCGATGCGCATGTCCGAGCTTTGCAGATCGAGATCGCCCAGGCTGAACTCCGCCTTGATCTCGAGCCCCTCGATTTTTTTCACCTTCATCAAAGTGTCAGCCTTGCCTTCCACGAGGAGCGTGTCGCTTTCTTCGATGACGACGTTGCGTCCAGGCAAAAGCTCGCCGCCGCCCCGGATGATTTTCAGGATGCGGAACTCGAGCACGTTCAGGTCCGAATCGTAGCTCTTTTGCCCGATCAAAGGTGACTCAGGCAGGACGATGATCTCGCTCACGTACTCGCGCATCGCATAGTTCGCGGTCAAGCTCGCCTCGGGATGATCCGGGAGAAGGCGGCGTCCGACGAAGAAAAGGTAGATGATGCCGGTGACGACGATGATCAGGCCGATCGGCGCGATCTCGAACATGCCGAGAGGTTCCATCCCCGCGCGTTTGATATAACCGCTCACCGCTACGTTGGTCGAGGTCCCGATCAACGTGCACGTCCCGCCCAGGATGGAGGCGAAGGCCAGCGGCATGAGCAGCTTCGACGCCGCCACCTTGGCCCGCCGCGCCATTGCCACCACCGGCGGCAGGAACATCGCCGTCACGGTCGTGTTATTCATGAACCCGGAGACGCCCGCCGTAGTCCCCATCACGAACAGGAGCAGGCGGTTTGGACTATTCCCGGCCAGCTTCAGGACGCGCGCCCCCATGAGGTCGAGCACACCCGTCTCCTGCAGGGCGCCGCTGATCACGAAAATCGACCCGAGAATGATGATGATGTCGTCAGCAAACCCGGCAAAAGCTTCCTGCGGCTTCAAGACACCGCCGAGCACGAGCGCGATCAGCAGCATGAAAGTGATCAAGTCCACCGAGATGCGCTCGGTCGCGAAGAGCGCGATCGCGATCACGAGCAGGCCCAGGACGAAAACGATCGGAAGCGTCATGGAGAAAAGCGGTTAGCTCTCGTAAACCTGCGGTGCACAAGCCGGGTTCCCAGCTTCTCTGAAAGCGGAAAGTTCACGAGAGAAATCCAAGACCATTCCGCCGTTTCATCGTGCCTGCGCTCAGGCGCGGCCGTTTCCGGCGATTGCGAGCGTGGCCGCTTTGGGCTAAAGTGAGCCTGTTCGAATTCGGCGAGACGCGGCCCTCCGCGACGGGCCATTCGGCGAAGAAAAAACACATGGCTCTCGCAACAATCGAACCCTCGCTCTCCCGCCGCGCATGATGTTGTGGCGAACCAAGCGCGAACCGGTCAAGATCACGCGCGACATTGTCATCTCGAACAAGCACGGCTTCCACGCCCGGCCCGCCGCGGCCTTCGTTCGTCGCGCCAATAGCTTCCGCTCCCAAATTTCCATCCTCCGCAACGGCGAACGCTACGACGCCAACAGCTTGATGGACATCCTGCGCGGCCAATTCGAATGCGGCGCCACCGCCCAGCTCGAAGCCTTCGGCCCCGACGCCGAAGCCGCCGTCGACGCGTTAACTGCCGTCCTCCTCGAGCTGCGCGACCAGGAAGCGAACGAATAGGCCGGCGCGTCCGCCCGTCGGCGGAACCTCAGGTTCGATTCGCCGGAATAAAAACGTCCTGGTAAAGACGGTGGGAGCCCGCTTTGCCCTTGGGATCCTTCTTGGGCTGGATGTCACTCAGACGCGCGGTGGATTTCGATTTCTTCGCCGGCTTGGCTGCTTTCGTAGTCTTGGACTTCACGGATGGTTCCTTTCTTTGAGACGTCTGAAAAGGTTCTACACATTCCGGCTGGGATGGGTCAAGTCTCGGGCGCGCGCCAGCGCCGCCTGCTTCCGTCCCAACCAGACACTCAGCACGCCCCAAACCGCCGCCAACGGCACCGCCACCAAAGAAATCCCCGTCAACCCAAGCCCAATCCACCCCAGCAAAGTGTAAGACCACGCCCCCACCTGATCGCCCGCCCGATAAACAAACGTATCGATAAAGCTCTTCGCCTTGTATTTATCCTCCCGCCGCAAAACCGTGAACAGAACCTCCCGCGCCGGCCGCGAAACCGCGTAATTCATTCCCCGCCGCAAGACCTGAAACACGGCAAACAGCGTCAGCGACGGCGTCACCCCGATCGCGCTGAACCCGATCAAGCTGATCGCCGGCAACATCGCCAGCGTCATCCCCACCCCAAGCCATTTCAGCAGCCGCCCCGTCAGAAAAATCTGCACCACGATCGTGAGCACGTTCACCCACACATCCAGTTGCGCGAAGAACGCCGTCCGTGCCGCGCGATTGCCGCTAAACTCCCGCGCCGTGATCTCCGCCTGCTGAAAATAAACAAACGTGGTCGTGATCGTGTAAAGGATCATGAACCCACAAATCCCAAGCAGATAAGGCGACCGCGCCACATGGGTCACACCCGACCATAAACTCCCGCCGATCGGCCGTTCCGCCGTCGCCCTTTCCGGTTCATCGTCTCTCGCAAACTCCGCCGGAAAAAAACGCACGCACCACGCGCCGCACTCCAGCAAAAAGGCGGACACGAGCAGCAGGTTCGCGGTTCCAATTCGATGCACCAGCGACGCCGTCAAAAGCCCGCCCACGATCGCTCCCAGCGTCCCACCCACCGCGATGAATCCGAAGAGCCGCTTCGCCTGCTCATTGTGAAACACGTCCGTCATGAAGGCCCAGAAAACCGTCACGACAAAAAGATTGAAAACGCTCACCCAAACGAAAAACGCGCGCCCCAGCCAGACCTGTCCATCCGCCGGCAGCGCGCGCATGAGAACGAAGAACACCACCAGATTGAGAATAAAAAACCGGTAGGCGATCGGAATAAACCGGCGCCGCGAAGTCCGCGAGACCAACCACGAGAAAAGCGCATTCGCCAAGAGCATCACACCGAGCGTGCCGCTAAACATCCAGGCCAGATTCTCCACTCCGCCCGCCGCCCCGATCTCATCCCGAATCGGCCGCAGCACGTAGTAGCTGCTGAGCACGATGAAGTGGAAAACAAACGCAAAGATTAGCGCGCGCCACTCCGTCGCCCGCACCTCGACCGCGTTCTTCAACCAGCGATTCGAAATCATATCGATCGCCCACCCGTCATCCCGAGCCGCGCAGACGGCCGAGGGATCTCCCCGACCCGTGCGAGCACACGAGGGAGAACACACGGAGCCAACCGTCCGGCCTCCCTACGAGCGACGGGATGCGTCATATTAGTGAAAATCGATCCTCGACGGCGAGATCCCTCGGCCGTCTCTGCGGCTCGAGATGACAGATCACACGTGATCCTTATGCCACGCCGCCAAGACTTCCGCTTCCCGCTCCGGCGTCAGTCCCGCCTTCAGTGTCTTCCGCCGTTCCTCGGGCAGCGTCTTAAACCACGCCAGCGTATCGCGCGCCGTCTCGTCTAACGAGCGGAAGGTCAATCCCGCCGCCAGCGCCTTCGCGATGCTCGTCCGTCCCAGCCCGCCTTCTTCGCCGCTGGGCGGCACCCACACCGGCATATCCGACCACGGCGAAACCTTCTGCGCCGCCAGGAAATCCGCATCCGCCCAGGTGAACTTCGCGTCCGACTTCAGCGCGTCCTTGATTCCACCCAGCATCTCGCTCACCGGCAACGCCTTCTCCGGTCCGGTCGCGTTATAGATGCCGCTCGCGCGTTTCTCCACCATCCGGATGGTCCACTCCGCCAGGTCGCGCGCATCGATGAATTGCACCGGATCGTCCGGATTTCCCGGTGCCAGCACCTCGCCCCCGCGGGCGATCCGCACCGGCCAATACGTAAACCGATCCGTCTGGTCGCCAGGGCCCACGATCAAGCCCGGTCGGATCACGAGCGTCTTTTTGGGAAACCACTTCTCCGCCTCAGCCTCCGAGAGCGCCTTGAGCGGGCCGTAGAGCTGGAATTCCGATTTGATGATGGAATCGCGCGATTCCTTCATCGCGTCCGCGCCCGTGTATTTCGCCAGCGCGTCCGTCTCGGCGTTCGGCTTCTTCCCGTCCGCGTAAACCGAGATCGTGGAAATGAAAACGTAGTTGTCCACGTTGCCCTGCAGGATCTGCGCGGCATCACGCACCCAGACCGGCACGCTCGTTGGATTGTCGATGGCCACGTCCCACTTCCGCCCCTTCAAGGCATCGAGCTGGCCATTGCGATCTCCGATCAATTGCTCCACGCCATCCGGCAACTCGCCCGGCCGCGTCTTGCCGCGATTGAACACCGTGACCTTGTGCCCGCGCTCCAGCGCATACTTAACCTGGAACGGCCCAGTGAAACCCGTGCCCCCGAGAATCAAAATATTCAACGGTTTGCCCGCCGTTTCCGCACCGCTCGCGATCCGCGTGAGCAGCCCCGCGCCCACCGCCCCGCCGGCCAAAGCCGAAACCTTGATAAACTGACGTCTGGTCGTGTTCATATCGTGCGCTCTTTCTCGTGCGCCGCGCCCGGCCGCGCCAGCGATTTCATCCATGCACCGTCGGACACAGAACAGACGAAAACGGACGTCGCTCGCATCGCCAGTCCTGCCTTCACCACGCTCGGCCTCATCCCGCCTAACGAGCGCAATGATGGCACCGCCAAAACCTCCGCCCGTCAGTCGCGCACCCAGCACCCCTGGCAGTGAGCGCGCCAATTCCACCAGTTCGTCCAGCTCTGCCGAACTGTTTTCAAAATTCGTGCGCGAGCTTTCGTGCGACGCGTTCAAGAGCGCGCCCAGACTCACTGCGTCATTCTTCTCCAGCGCATCGACCGCGCGCCAGACGCGATCGTTCTCGCCTACAATATGCGCCGCGCGTCGCTGGATCACGGGGTCGAGCGCCCCGCCTCCGAGTTCCAGATGGTCGGGGGACACCTCGCGCAAGCTCTCCACGCCGAGCACATCCGCCGCCGTCGCGCATTCCTCGCGTCGCGCGTTATAAAAGCTCTGGACCAAAGCGTGTTTTCCGCCCGCCTCCGCGATCACCAGCGCGCAATCCGCCGGAAACGGGATCGTCCGCACCTCCTCCGTCTGACAATCCAGATACACCACGTGTCCTGCGCGCCCGAAAACCGACGTGGCCTGATCGAGCAATCCCGAGTGCACACCCGCGAAATTCGTTCTCCGCGCGCCGGCAAAGCTTCGCCACTTCCATCGGGGTCACTTGCAACTCGTGCAGATTCATCAGCAATCCCGCCGTCGCCACTTCGAGCGCCGCCGAACTGGCCAGCCCCGCGCCTGCCGGGAGATCGCCCGAAATCTCTGCATCGAATCCGCGGATCTCAAACCCGGCCCGGACAAACTCCCGCACCACACCCAGCGGATAGTTCGCCCAGTGCCCGTCGCTCAACGGTTCCAGCTCGCGCAGCGCCGGCACATGAACCCGGTCGCGCGCGTTGATCGACGTCAGAATGATGGATTCATCCCGGCGGGCAATCCCGGCCACCGTCAGTCCGCGATCGATCGCCACGGCGAGGACGACGCCTTGATTATAGTCCGTGTGATTACCAAGTAACTCGACACGGCCGGGTGCAAATGCGGAAGCGGGACTCACGCCGAGACACTCTCACGCTTTCCGGCGCGTGCTATGGTGCGCCTCGTGTCGACTCCGGCCATTCCCATTTCGAAAAAGTTGCTTGTCAACGCCGGCGGCTGGCCCGCGATGAAGACCGCGCAGGGCATGCACGCGGCCAGTCGCGTCCTCGAAGTGAGCTACGAACCGCCGCTCCTCTCCGGCTTGGTCCGCGATGGACTGCGCACGCTGCGCTCCGGTTTACGGGTGACGACATTCTCCGACGTGGAGAACCTCTGCACCTGCCGCGAATCGCGCCAATGGGGAAAAATCTGTGCGCATTCACTCGCGGTGGGGCTGGCCTACCTCGAAGGAGGAACAAAGCAGCCGGCGGTCACGCCGCCCGCGCCCACGGAGACGGCAGCCACACCGCAACCCCGTTTCGTCGAAATTGGCGCGGACGAGAACGCGGTCCCCCTCACGTTCCGTTTCATCCTGCCACCGAACTTCGAATCCGCGTGGTCGAAAGGGCAGATCATGCTCGTCACCGAAGTCGAGCGGGCTGGTCAACGCGCGATGCCGTCCACCTTGTCGCCGGACGAAACTTACGCCTGCGATAATCACGACCTCGCAGCGCTCGATGTCATGGGCGTGCCCCTCCCGATGCGCATGTTTCCGCGCGCTGAATTTTTGGACCTGCTCGGTTCCCTGCGTGGGCATCCCCGCGTCACCTTTGGGAAATCCGATGCGGCCAGGATCGCGACCGAAAGGTTTCGGCCCGCCTTGCACCTAAGTCGTGACGAGGCGGGTTCCGTCACCCTGAGCCTCGCGGCGGCGGCGGCGGAACGGTTGCTCGTCGATGACGAGTCAGCCTGGATCGCACGCGGTAATTCCTTTCTTCCGCTGCCGGACACTCTGCCATCTGAACTGAAGCCGATGGCGGAAGGATCCATCACGCTGCGCGGCGAGCGCGCGCAGAAGTTTCTCATCTCCACCGCACCGCAGCTGGAGGAGTGGTTCGAGGTCGAGAGTGATTTCGTTTTGCCGGAAGTTCGCTACGCGACGCCAACGATCGTCCTTGGCGTGGAAGGCTCGCTGCGCGAACTGCGCGCCGAGTTGCGCGCGAATTACCCGGATGGTGCGCGTCCCCTTGGTCCGGCCAACCGTGAGAAAGAACCATCCTTCGTGCGCGATGCGACGGGTGCCGCCATTCTTCTCCGCGACACCGCTGTCGAAGATGCCGCCGTCGCTCGACTGGCCGCGCTCGGCTTCGGGACGAGAGGAGATCGCTACATCCTGCAGGACGAAGATCAGATCGCTCGCTTCTTTGCCTTTGAAGTCCCGCGCCTGAAACAGACCTGGGAGATTCAGCTTTCCGCGCAGGCGACCAAAGCGAGCAGCGACCTGCAGCCGCTCAGGCCGAAAATGGAAGTGGTCGGCTCGGGAGAAGACTGGTTTGAGCTCCGCTACTCCCTCGGCACCGCGGATGGGGAAATGTTTTCCGCCACGGAGTTGCAACGACTCCTGCGTTCGGGCCAAAGCAAGACGCGCCTGCAGAGTGGTCGCACTGCCGTCTTCGACAGCGACGCCATCTCCGATTTTGAGGAAGTCCTGCGCGATTGCGATCCCCGCCAGAACCAGCCTGGAACGTATCGGATCGCGCGCAGCCATGCTTCCTATCTCGCGCAGACCGCGCAGGATTTAGGCGCGGCTTTGCGCGGATTGACGGATGAAAAACCGGTCGGCGATCTCGCTCTCGGCGACCTCGGAGAAAAGCTGCGCGACTATCAACGCCAAGGCGTGGAATGGCTGGTCCGTCTCGCGCGCAACAATCTCGGCGGCATTCTTGCGGACGAAATGGGTCTCGGGAAAACGGTGCAAACGCTCGCCTTCCTGCGTGCCCAGCGGGCCAGCGCACCGGCGCTCATCGTTTGCCCGACGTCGCTGCTCACGAACTGGGAAAATGAAGCGCGGCGCTTCACGCCTGAATTGAAAGTGCTTCTGCTCGACGGCCCGGAGCGCCACACGCGCTTCTCGGAAATCCCTGACGCCCAGATCGTGCTGACCAGCTACGCTTTGCTGCAACGCGACGCGGAGAGATATGAAGATCTCCAGTTCTCCACCGCGGTTTTGGATGAAGCGCAGCACATCAAGAATCCGGACACGCAAAACGCGCAGGCCGCGTTCTCGCTGCGCGCGAAACATCGCTTCGTCCTCACCGGAACGCCGATGGAAAATTCCGTGCGCGATCTTTGGTCGCTCATGAATTTCGTCCAGCCGGGCTACCTCGGCATCCGCGTCGATTTTCGCGAACGCTACGAACAGCCCATGGCCCGCGGGCCCGCGCCCGAAGTGCAAAACCGTCTCGCCCGCCGAATGCGTCCCTTCCTGCTGCGGCGCCGGAAGTCCGAGGTCGAGAAGGATCTCCCGGCGAAGATCGAGCAGCTGGTCTTGTGCGATCTCACCCCGCCGCAACGCGCCACTTACGACGGTCTCTTACGCGAGATTCAAACCGGTCTCACGACAACCAAGGGCGGCAATGCCGGCGTCGTGCGCATGAAGATGCTGGTCGGATTGCTTCGGCTGCGGCAGGTCTGCTGCGATCTGCGGCTGCTCGACCAGAAGGCGCGCGCGTCGAAGACGCCGTCGGCGAAACTCGACCTGCTCGATGAGCTGCTGGAGGAAGCCATCGATGGCGGACACCGCGTGCTCATTTTCAGCCAGTTCGTCTCCATGCTCACGCTTCTGCGCGAGCACCTCAACGCGCAAAAAATTCCGTTCACCTACCTCGACGGACAAACCAAGAACCGCCAGGCCGTGGTCGACAAGTTCCAAACCGACGATACGATTCCCGTCTTCCTCATGAGCTTGAAGGCCGGCGGCGTGGGCTTGAATCTCGCCGCCGCCGATACCGTGATTCTTTTCGATCCCTGGTGGAATTACGCCGCGGAAGCACAGGCCACCGATCGCGCCCATCGCATTGGCCAAACTCGCGTCGTCACCGCCTACAAACTCATCGCGCGTGACACCGTGGAAGAGAAGATCGTGAAACTGCAGACGCGGAAACGCGAAGCGAGCGAGGGTGTGATCGGGAGCGAAGAGCCGCTCATGAGCGGGCTGACGACGGAAGACCTCGAAGAGTTGCTCGGCTAGGCGGTCGCTGGGTCTACTTGTAACTGGCAGCAACCGTCTCCGCTTCCTTGTGCACGCGCGCGGCGAAAGCGGGCGGGGCCAGCACCTTCACGTGGCTGCCCCAGCTCAAGACCCAGCGCTCGATCTCCTCCAGGCCGCCGAGTTCCAGTTCCATTGTCGCGCTGCCATCGCGGCTTTCACGGAAACGCTGAGACTCATGCCACGTTCGTTCGCTCACGAGGCGCGCGGCGAAGGCGTCGAATTTCAGGCGAATGCGGTGCTTTTTCCCGCCCTCGAATACACCAAAGCTCCCGCTTAGGACGCGACTGATGGAGAAGTTCGGAGGCCGGCGAAACTTGGTGCTCGTCACCTGCACGGCGCGCATGCGCGGGAGGGCGAAGGTGCGCAGTTGTTTGCGCGCGAGATCTTCGGCGAAGACATACCATTGGTTTTCCAGACACGCGATGTGCAACGGTCGCACGCGCCTCGCTTCATAGCCGTTGCTCTTCAGTTTGCGGTATTCAAACTCGAGCTCGACCGAGCGCAGCACCGCCTGGCTCACGGATTCGAAGAGGGCAATGTCCGCCACACTCGCGCCCGCGCTGTGAAACGAGATCGCCTCCTCGAGATCACTCCAGGAAAACGAAACGCGGTCCTTCAGGCTGTCGGCGATTTTGCGAAAAGCCGAGCGCAGCGGTCGTTCGAACGGCGTGCCTTTGTATTGCGCGAGCGCCTTTTGCGCGACGAAGAGCGCGGCCACTTCGCCCTCCGAGACCTCGATGCTCGGGAAACTCGCCACCTCCTCCGTGTAATAAAATCCCACGTGCAATGGATCGTACTCGATCGGCAGGCCGAGCCGGTCGCGCATGAAATCGATGTCGCGCTGGATCGTTTTCGAGGAGACCTCGAGCGCTTCCGCGATCTTGCGGCAATTCGGGTAATCGCCCGCCTTTAACTGGCCGTGAATGCGCATCATGCGCTCGAGCGGTGGGCGGGAGGCCTGGCGATCGCGTTCCATGTGAGGGGGCCACAATTAACCACACCACGAGCCGGGAGCGCACGGGAATCTCACCCGGCAAAATAATTTACGATTTCTTTTCGCTCGGACAGCCGATGTCCGACCCGCCCTCTCAGGATGGGCGCATGAAAACCTATTCGAATCGTTATCGTCGGAGCACCCTGATCGCCGTTCCGTATTCCTATCGTCCCGATCGCCTCGAGCGCGGCTTGCGCATGCTCCGGGCCCTTCGCCTTTCGCTCGCCGCCGCCGCCCCGTCGCCCCGTGCGCAGCAGTGTGAGTTCGACTTCGCGCAGATGAAGCGCGTGTAAGCGGAGAGAAGTCTTGCGTGGATTCCGCCGAACCGGTACTTTCACTGCCTCCGTCCGCAGCCCCTCACGCGACCCAGTATGAACGTCACCGGCACGATCGAAGCGATTCTAAACCAGAAGACCGGCGAGATTTTTTCGGTCGCACCCGAGGCCACGGTTTACGATGCGATTGAGAAGATGGCGGAGAAAAACGTCGGCGCTCTGGTGGTGATGGAGGGCGAGAAGCTGGTCGGCATTCTCTCCGAGCGCGATTACACCCGCAAGGTCATGCTCCGCGGCAAACGCTCGCGTGAGACGAAGGTGAGCGAGATCATGTCCACGGAGTTGAAAACGGTCACGCCGAAGGAAGGTGTGGACGATTGCCTGCGTTTCATGACCGAGAAACGCGTCCGGCATCTCCCGGTGGTGGCCGAGGATGGGAAATTGCGCGGCGTCATCTCGATTGGCGATCTGGTCAAGCACGTCATCTCCGTTCAAAGCGCCACGCTCGATCACCTCGAGGCTTACATTTCAGGTGGCTACGCCAACTAGACGGAAGAGCGCGTCAAAGCTTCCACACGGTCTTCCCGCCCACGATCGTTTGCACGGCGCGGCCCTTCAGCTTCCAGCCGTGGAAGGGCGTGTTGCGGGAAAGGCTTTCGGACGCTTCTGCATCGACGGTCCAGTCGCGGTTCGGATCGATCAGCGTGATATCTGCCGCGGCGCCTTCGGAAAGCGTGCCGGCTTTCAAGTTTAACAACCGCGCCGGATTCACAGTGAACATCTCGATCAAACGTGGCAGCGAGATCGTCTTCGTCTTGTGCACCAGCAGGTCGAGGAACAATCCAAGCTCGGTCTCCAGTCCCAGGATCCCAAACGGCGCCTGATCGAACTCCACCTCTTTCTCGAACTTGGCGTGCGGCGCGTGATCGCTCGCCAGGATATCGAGCGTGCCATCCTCGATTCCTTCCAGCAGCGCCGCCACGTCCGCCTCGCTGCGCAACGGCGGATTCATCTTGTAGTTGGTGTCGAAATTCTGAATCGCCTCGTCGGTCAACGCGAGGTGATGCGGACAGACTTCGCCGCTGATCTTGATCCCGCGCGCCCGCGCCTCGCGCAACAAGCGCACGCTCCCGGCCGCGCTGATGTGCTGGCAGTGAATGCGATGATCGCACAACTCCGCGAGCAGGATGTTCCGCGCCACGATCATTTCCTCGCCCGCGGCCGGCCAGCCGGGCAGACCCAGGAGCGTGCTCCAGTAGCCTTCGTGGACGACGCCGTTGCCGACGAGATTGTAATCCTGGCAGTGATCCATTACCGGCACGCCAACCATGCGCGCGTATTCGACCGCGCGCCGCATCAACTCGTTATTCTGGATGCAGTGTCCGTCGTCCGTGATCGCGACCACGCCCGCTTGTGCGAGCGAACCGATCGGCGCCAGCTCTTCGCCCGCGAGCCCTTTCGAGATCGCGCCGGTGGGCAAAACATTCACGCAGGCAACTTCGGCCGCGCGATCTTTGATCCAGGCGATCGTGCTCGGGCTGTCAGCCGTGGGCGTGGTGTTCGGCATGCAGACGACGGTGGTGAAGCCACCTGCGGCCGCAGCCCGCGCGCCGGACTCGATCGTTTCCTTCCAGCCCGCGCCCGGTTCGCGGAAGTGCACGTGGATGTCGATTAATCCCGGGGCGACGACCAAGCCGTTCGCGTCGATGATCTCAGCGTCGCGCGCATCGAATTTCCCCGAGATGCGGCCGTCGCTGAGGAAAAAATCAACTACTTCGTCCCGACCGTTCGCCGGGATCGATGACGCGACCGTTGCGGATGATTGTCTTCATGGCGTGGCGATGCCTCCGCAGAGATAAAGAACCGCCATGCGGACCGCGAGCCCGTTGGTGACCTGTTCGAGGATGACGCTTTGCACGCCGTCGGCGAGGTCGCTGTCGATCTCGACGCCGCGATTGATCGGGCCGGGATGCATGATGAGGCAATCAGGTTTCAAGAGTTTAGCGCGTGCCTTGGTCAGGCCGAAGAGGCGGATGTATTCGCCAAGGCCGGGGAAATATTCCTTCCGCTGTCGCTCATGTTGGATGCGGAGCAGGTTCACGACGTCAACGGTCGGAAGGACTTCGTCGAGATTGTGCGTGACGGCGACCCCGAGACGTTCGAACGCGCGCGGAACCAGCGTGCTCGGACCGACGAGGGTGACGCGGGCGCCGAGTTTGAGCAGGCCAAAGATGTTGGAGCGGGCCACGCGGCTGAAGAGAATGTCGCCCACGATCGCGACATGCAGGCCGGCGATGGCGCCGCGGCGTTCGCGAATCGTGTAGAGATCCAGCAGTGCCTGCGTCGGATGTTCGTGCGCGCCATCGCCGGCGTTGATCACACTCGAGCGCAGGCGCTCGGCGAGAAACTGCGCGGCGCCGGCGGAGCTGTGCCGGAGGACGATGAGGTCGGCGTGGTTGGCCTCGAGAATCTTCGCGGTGTCCTTGAGGGTTTCGCCTTTCGTCAGGCTGGAGGTGGTGGCGGAGATGTTGATGACGTCTGCGCTGAGGCGGGTGGCGGCGAGTTCGAAGGAAGTGCGGGTACGCGTGCTCGGTTCGACGAAGAAATTTACCAGCGTCTTGCCGCGGAGAGCCGGAACTTTTTTGACGTCGCGGGTGCCGACCTGCTTGAAGGCGTCGGCGGTTTCGAGAACGAAGGTGATCTCTTCCGCGGAGAGTTCGCGAATGCCGACGAGGTCTTTGCGATTCCAGCGCATTTCAGTTTTCATCGCTTTGGCTCTTTGGCCACAGATGGACACAGATGAAATACAGATGAAGAAAACAGCAGACGCGACCTCTTAACGTCCTTTCCCCATCTGTGTTTCATCTGCGTGAATCTGTGGCTCAACTCCCCTCCCGTACCAGCCAGACGGCGTCCGGTTCGTCATCCACGTTTTGCAGGCGCAAGCGCACACGTTCGCCCACGGCGGTCGGTAGGTTCTTGCCCACGTAATCCGCGCGGATGGGCAGCTCACGGTGGCCGCGATCGATGAGGGTCGCGAGTTGAATGGCCGCCGGCCGACCGAAGGAACTGATCGCATCCATCGCCGCGCGCGTGGTGCGGCCGGTGTAGAAAACATCGTCGACGATGACAACGATGCGGCCATCCAGCGGGACCGGCAGGTGAGAGGCTTGCACGATGGGGAGATCGGCCCGTTGCCCTACGTCATCGCGATGCATGGCAACATCGATCACGCCCGTAGCAATGGGCGCCTGCCCAATCTCCTCCATGAGAGCGCCGATGCGACGGGCGATTTCCACGCCACGGGAGGGAATGCCCGCGAGCACGACAGCGCTTAGATCGGGATTACGCTCGATAATTTCGTGTGCGATTCGCCGGAGCGCGCGGCGAATGGCCTCGGCGTCCATGACAGGCGCGTCGGCGGGGGTGGAGGAAGTATGAGGAGCAGTCATGCCATTCCTTCGCGACCTCGCGGGATCGCGTTAAAGGGACGGGGCGGCGGGGAAATCAGGTAGCGGCGTGCGCCTGGGTCCGGGCCTCCTTGTGTCGTTTCTCCCGCCACTGGGAGCGATATCTCATGATCCAATCGAGCAACGCTTTTTCGAAGCCGATATCAGTACCGGCTTTTTCGCTCTCGATCCATTTGTGTTTCAAAATCTCTTCGCGCTCAGCCAGGAACTCTTTGTAGAGGACGGAGTTCTTGACGAAGGGAGATGCTCGGTCGAACCAGTCATTCCGTCACTGTTTTTCATAAGGGAGAAGCGCGGTCAATTCAAACCGCACATGGCATTTAGACCTAGCATCGGCTGTGCCTATTCGACTCGAGACCACGGAAACTTGCTAGCCGATGGTCTCGCGCAGTTGCCGAGCAATTTTCCGGAACTCAGCCGAGCCACGGGCGAGTCTTTGATCTTCCGCGGTGATCGGCACGACCGCGATCGCCCGATTCGCGGGTCGCGATGTCGATCGGGATCTGGCCGAGCAACGGGACGCGGAGACGTTTGGCTTCGCGTTCGCCACCGCCGGAACCGAAGATGTCGTAGCGTTTGCCGTCGCTGGGCGAGAGGAAGTAGCTCATGTTCTCGATCAGGCCGAGCACGGGGACGTTGACCTTTTCAAACATGCTCGAAGCTTTCCGCGCATCGATCAGCGCGACTTCCTGCGGCGTGGTGACGATGACCGCGCCGGCGAGCGCAACCGTCTGCACGATGGTGAGTTGGATGTCGCCGGTGCCCGGCGGGAGATCGAGCACGAGATAATCGAGTTCGCCCCATTCCACCTGCCGCAGAAATTGCTGCGTATAGCGCGTCACCATCGGCCCGCGCAAAACGGCCGGCGCGTCGTCTTCGAGCAGAAAACCCATCGACATCAGCTTCAAACCGTATTGCTCGATGGGGATGATCTTGTTTTCCTCCGTCGCCGTCGGTTTCTCGCGGCTGCCGAACATGAGCGAAATGCTCGGGCCGTAGATGTCGCAATCGCACAGGCCGACGCGCGCCTTCGATTGTTCGAGCGCGATCGCGAGGTTCGCCGCCACGGTGGATTTACCGACGCCGCCCTTGCCGCTGGCGACGGCGATGACGTGTTTGATGCCTTCGATGCGAGTCGCACCCACGCCCGCCGCCCCGGCGCCAGCCGGCGGCGCATGGACGTCTATCAAGACTTTTGCAGCCCGGATCCCGCGCACGCCGGCGAGTGCTTGCTCCGCTTCGGCCTTGATCGTGCGCGGAATGGCGGCCTCGTTGGTGGCCAGCGCCATTTGCACGGTGACGGCGTCACCCTGGATATCGATTCCCTTCACCAAGCCGAAGGAAACGATATTACGGCTGTAACCCGGATAGTTTACGGCCTCGAGCGCCGTTCTGATTTGTTCTGGTGTGACCGTCATGAAGTGGCGGACAACCTACGCGCCGTGTCGGGTCGGTAAAGAACGATGGCTGCGTGTCGCTTTTCCGGCGGCTCGACCGCGGGATGGGCTACACGGCGGTCTCGTCCCGGCAAGCCCAGAACACGCTCGCAGCAACCGACGACAGCAGGATGGTGAAGGCGGAAAGTGTAAGCATGCCGTTTCTTTAGCAAAGGCTATACCGAGGGGCGCCTCCCTAGGGAGAGGCCCGGTATGCGTCAAAACTTGCGTCACGTTTTCGAACACTACTGTAACGTTTACTGACACCGATCGTCGCTTAAGTCACTCGGACGGAGTCGCATCTTTCGATGCATACATGGCAAACTTCTCCTCCAGGCGCGCCAGCGTTGGGAAATTATTTGCCTGCGTCTGGGCCAGGGCCGTTTCCAGGCCCTCGCCCCGCGCCAAGAGATCAAGGAGTTCGAGGAACTTCGCTTTATTGGCAGCGGCGAGAAAACGCACCAGCCTCTCTGATTGATCGTAAAACGTCTGCACCTGCGCTGCGGGCGGATAACTCATGGTGGTGAGCGCCGTTAGGGGAAAAAGTTGGTCGGGAGCAACGCCGTTCGAGGACGGCTTGCTCCGGAAACCGCGGGCGCGTTGATAGCTCGCGTGCGCGCCTTTCGAAACGTATTGCGCGAAGCCTTCATTGAGCCAAAGCGGGACGCGGCTGCCGTAAAGTCGATGCAGGATCAGGTGGGCGACCTCGTGTCCGAGACTGTTGTCGTTAAAGCGGTAAGCGGGGTGGCGCACGATGAACAAACTCCCGCCGGATTGAATTCCGCCCGTCCACGGCTCGAGCCCGCCCACCGCTTGGAAGGATTCCCACGCTGCCGCCTGTTCGAAGATGTAGATGTGCGCCTTCTGCGGCCACGGCACGTCGGGGCGTCCGAGTTCCTTCGTCACCACGCGAAAATGAAATTCCGCTTCCACCGACACCGGCGTGGCCACGAAACTGCGCTGAAAGTGATAGATGAAGTGTTCCGTCTCGCCGTGTTTCCACGTCGCTGGGTCGAGTGCGAGCGCCTTAAGCCCGAGCGGATTCGGATCCTGCTGGCTGAGCTCGGAAAGCGCGACCTCGGGGAGGCCATTCACGCCGCGCATGGGAACCACCTCCGCCGTTGTCATGACGGCGACACCAAAATACGACAGCCCTGCAAGCAGATGAAAACGACGCACGCCTCTCGAGAAGCTAATATCGCGCCGCCGCCTGACCAGGCGGAGCGACCCGCCAGTTCGTCGTAACCGTCCCGAGTAATGCCCTGATCTGGCCGCTCGCTCAGCGGGGCAACGGCGTCTCGCTGTTTGCGAGCGCGTAAATGATCACGGCATTGACGGCCGCATTCTCCGCCAGGTGTTTCGGGTTCACCTTGTCGAGCGTATCGGCGGCGGTGTGATGATATTGGAAGTAGGTCCGCCCATCTTGCATCGGGTGAATGGTGGGCACGCCCGCCGGTTCCATCGGCGAGATGTCGGCTCCGGTGTGATCCGCCATCTGGATGATGCTGGCGCCGATGCCTTGCAAGACTTTCGCCACCGGCGCGAGGAAGGCCTTGGCCTCGGGTTTCGCTCTCAGGTTGATGCCGATCGGATGTCCGGCGCCGCCGTCCGTCTCCATCGCCGCGACATGATTCGCCAGTTCCGCCTCGTGCTCCTTCGCATACGTCTTCCCGCCGCGCAGACCGTTTTCCTCATTCATCCAGGCGATGACGCGGATGGTACGTTTCGGTTTCAACTTCAACTGCTGCACGAGATTCGCGACTTCCATGGAAACGGCCACGCCGGTGGCGTCGTCGATCGCGCCGGTGCCGAGATCCCATGAATCAAGATGGCCGGACACGACCACGATCTGCTCGGGGTTGGTGCTGCCTTTGAGGTCGGCCACCACATTGTAGCTCTCGACATCGGGCAGCGTTTGCGGCGTCAGCACGAGGCGCATGCGCACCGGGCCTTGCGGCGCCAGATAGGCCATTAATTCTGCATCCTCCGCGGTGACCGCGCCTGCGGGAATCTTGGGGACGTCATCGAGGTATTTCGTTTGGCCCGTGTGCGGCAAACGATATTCGACGCTGCCCACGGAGCGGATGAGTACCGCCACCGCCCCCAGGCGCGCCGCAGCGATCGGTCCTTCGCCGCGATAAGCGACCGCGAGGCCATAGGCATCGCCCGCGCGCCCCAGCGCCGCCATCTCCTTGTCGTAGGGATAATTGAAAACGACGATCTTGCCGGCCACCTTTTCGCGGCCCAAGGCCTCCAACTCCTCAAAGTTGCGCACCACTACTATTTCTGCGGTGAGACCTTCCGCGGGCGTAGCCACGCTCCCGCCGAGCGCGGTAAGAACGATTTTCTGGGTCGTATCTTTCGCCTGCCCGGAAAACTCGACCAGCTCGGCCGTTTCCTCGCCACGCACCCAGTGCGGCACCATCACTTTCTCCAGCTTCACCTCCAGGCCGAGCTTCTTCAATTCGCTCGCCACGTATTCGACCGCTTTTGCCGCCTGCGCCGAACCGCTCAAGCGCGGCCCGATGTTGTTACACAGATAAGCCGTCTGGCGGTAGGCGTAGTCGCTCTTCAACGCCGCTTCCTGGAGTTGCTGCAATTCCGCCAAGGTCTGCGCGGAGAACGCCATCGGAGTGGCGGAGGGAGATGGTGACGGCGACGGCGTGGGCTTTTGCGCCGTGGCTGCCGGCAAAACGATCGCCAAAGCCACTCCCAACGTCGCCGCTCTGATGCCTGATTTCATCATCGCCGACTTTCGACGAAGCTCTCGCCCACGCAAACCCGTCCGGCGCTCGCGAGCTAAGAGACTCGCGTCGTGCTGGGCCTATAAACCGCGGCGACAATGATGCCGAGCAGGATGGCCTGGAGCAGTCCGCTCAAAAACCATTTCCCCGCAATCGAAGCCGGCAGCGGCGCGACCACGTGGAAAACAATCGACCAGGACTGTAGCGCCAGTCCCATGAAGAAACCGAAGGTCGCGCCCGCACCGAGCGAACGACCAGCGAAGCCCTTGGCCCAGACCACGGCAAAGGCGATGGCGGCAAGAAACTGCGCGAACACCATCCAACCAAAACGCGCCTCCATTTCCGCCTCGGAGCGCCACATGTCGGCGGTCGCTTTGTAGTCATCCGCGAGCCAGACCGCGTGGATGAGGAAGTCGCTGGCGAAGATGAAGATAAAGCCACCAACGATGGTCAGGACAAGACGGGGGAGATTCATGGCGGGAGGGGGTGCAGCCACCATGCCTATCAGTTTGGACCCGGGCGTCCGAGCATTTTCTTCGCCGTCAGGCGGTCAACGCCGATTCCTTCAGCCGCTCCTGCAAATCGGCGGCCTGGAGGGCGTCGATCATTTCCTGGAGATCGCCTTCGATGACGCGGTCGAGATTGTAGAGGGTGAGCCCAATGCGGTGATCGGTGATCCGATTCTGCGGGAAATTGTAGGTGCGCACCTTTTCTTCGCGGCCGCCGGAACCGATCTGCGTTTTGCGGTGCGCGGAATATTTCGCTTCCTCCTCGCGAATCTTATCCTCGAGCAAGCGCGCGCGCATGATGCTGAGCGCCTTTTCCTTGTTCTTTTGCTGGCTGCGCCCGTCCTGGCAACGCACGATCCGCCCGGTCGGGATGTGCATGACCTGCACCGCGGAATCGGTGGTGTTGACGCCCTGCCCGCCAGGACCGCCCGCACGGCAGACTTCGATGCGGAGGTCTTCCGGCTTGAGATCAATATCGACGTCCTCCGCCTCCGGAAGAACAGCAACGGTGGCGGTGGAAGTGTGGATGCGTCCCTGCGCTTCCGTGGCCGGGACGCGTTGCACGCGGTGCACCCCGCTTTCGAAACGCAGCTTCCGGAAAACGTTCTCGCCTGAGACCTTGAAGATCGCCTCGCGTAATCCGCCCAATTCAGACGGGCTCGACTCCAGGTCCTCCGTCTTCAAGCCCGCCGTCTCGGCGTAACGCGCATACATCCGATAAAGATCGGCCGCGAAGATGGCGGCCTCGCTGCCACCCGTGCCCGCGCGAATCTCGATGATGGCGTCACGGTTTTCGTTTTCGTCCGGTGGCAGGAGCGCGATCTGGAATTGCAGCTCCAAATCCGCGAGTCGTTTTTCGAGCGCGGGAATTTCCTCCTGCGCCATCTGCGCCATTTCGGCGTCATCGGCTGCGGCCAGCTCGCGGTTGTCGGTTAATTGCCGGCGCGTGGTTTCGAGTTCGTTCCAGAGCGCGAGCATCTCCTTCACGCTCGAATGCTCGCGCATGATTTCCTGCGCCCGTTTCCGGTTCTCGAAGAGCGCGGGATCAGCGATCTCGCGTTCCAGTTCGACAAAGCGGTCGCGTTTCCGCTGGATCAGATGTTGAAAGTCCATCGTGCCTTCAGGGCAAAAGAAAGGCCCCGCATACAATCGCGGGGCCGTTCCTTTGCAGAGTAGCTATTTGGCGGCGCGGGTCGCCTTCGTGCTGCCGTAGCGGCGCGCGAATTTTTCCACGCGGCCGGCGGTGTCGACGAACTTTTGTTCGCCGGTGAAAAACGGATGGCAGGCGGCGCAGATGCCGATTTTGATGTCCTGCTTGGTCGAACGCGTATGGTAGACCGCTCCGCAGGCACAGGAGATCTCGGTCTGGTTATATTCTGGATGAATGTCCGCTTTCATGATGGGAAACGAGCGTGGAAGGTAGGCGCGCTCCTGCCGGGGCGCAAGCTGTGAAATCCACCGATCCACTCCTCGCCGCCTGGGCGGTTACACTCATGCGCAAAGGGGACGCGCCCGCCGTTTTCGACACCGCCGGAACGGTCCTGCGCACCTTCCGCGATCTAGAGGCGCGGGCCGCGGTGCTTGCCGCAGATATGAAGAGCCGCCCCGGCGACGTTCAGCCGCTCGATCTCGGGAATCATCCCGATTGGCCATCGCTTTTTCTCGCCTGCCTGCGTAGGGAAGTGGTGGCGTTGCCGCTCGACGAATCCATCACCGCAACTCAACGCCGCGCGGTCCTCGAGTTTTGCCGCGGCCAGGAATGGAGCGATCGCCCACCCGTCCTGCTGAAGCTCACCTCCGGCACGACCGCCGCGCCCCGAGCGATCCGTTTCCGGAGCGAGCAGTTGCTGGCCGATTGCGCCCAGATTTGCGACACCATGGGCATCACGGAGGCCGACGTGAACTTCGGGGTCATTCCGGTTTCGCATTCCTACGGGTTCAGCAATCTCATCACGCCCTTGCTCGCGCGTGGGGTTCCGCTGGTGCTCAGCCGTGATCGCATGCCGCGCGCCGTGCTCGACGATCTCGCCCGCACCAACGCCACCGTCTTTCCCGGCATGCCCGTCTTTTATCAAGCCTTCGCGCAGATGGATTCGGTTCCGTCGTTGCCCGCGCTGCGTCTTTGCATTTCCGCCGGCGCACCGCTCTCCTTGCCGGTGGCGCAAAAGTTTCGCGCGCAATTCGGGCACTCCATCCACTCCTTCTACGGGTCCTCGGAATGCGGCGGGATTTGTTACGATCGCGAGGCCTTGCTTGAGGAGCCGGGTTTCGTCGGCGCGCCGCTGGAGGGCGTGAGCGTCCGCGCTCTCGAACCCTTAAACCCGACCAGCCAGATCGAAGTCCGGTCTGCTGCGGCGGGCGACGGCTATTTTCCAATCCCCGATGACGCGAAACTGCGGCCCGGCCGCTTTGTTCCCGACGATTTGCTCGCCGCGTCCGGTGACGGCTATCGGATCGCGGGTCGCATCTCGGATGTGATTAATGTAGCGGGGCGCAAGGTCAATCCGGCCGAAGTCGAGGCAGCGTTGCTAGCCTGCGAGGGCGTGCGCGAGGCGGTCGTTTTCGGTCGCAGCTCGAGCCTGCGCAATGAAGAGGTCGCGGCCTGTGTCGTAACCGAGGAGAACATGGGCGAATCCCGACTGCTCGAATTGTGCCGGCAGCGTCTCAGCGGCTGGCAGGTGCCAAAGCGCATCTTTTTCCTCCCGGAAATCCCGGTGACGGAGCGCGGCAAGATCGCGCGGCGCGCTTTGTCGGAACGTTTTGCGGGAAAATGATGCCCGTCGCCTCGCCGAGACGCCCGCACGGCGGGTCACTTCCGAATCAGAGGGGAACCTCAAAGGAAAACACCATGCGAACCATTCTTCTCTCGACCGTTGGCGCCATTCTTATCCTCGCCGTCTTCAGTAGCTGCACCACGACGGTGCGCGCTCCGAGCGGCCGCTCGGCGTCGATCAGCACCCGCACACAATAGCGGCGACGGCGTCGACCGCAGGCAGTTGCAGGGACCAGCCCACTTCGGGCTGGTCCGAAAAAAGCTTTCCATTTACCGAGAAGCGGGCATCTCTTAGAAAGCGATGCGAATGCGCACTCCCGGGTGGAGAAGCGCACTCCTGCTTGCCCAACTTGTGAACGAAAAGACATCGACTACTTCCCAATCCGCCGGCCGCATTCTCGTCCTTGCCCCTGATGAGCAGTTGGCCGTGACCATTCGCAAGGCGCTCGACGAAGCCGCTCCCGGCGCCCAGGTCGAGATCGCTTCCAGCCTGCCGCGCGCGCAGGAATTGGTCGTTAATCTGCGTCCCGATCTCTTCGTTCTCGACATCGACGCCTCCTACGATCTCGGCCAGGAGTTTCTCTACGATCTGCGCACGAGCCATCCGCACGCGCGAGCGATCATGCTCACCGGGGTCCATCTCGATTCGCGGGAACAAATGGCCGGGCTGGGAGCGATTCATTTTCTCGAGAAACCCTTCCCGCACGGCGATTTCGTCGATCTGGTGGAGGCGTTGCTCCATGCGGGCGATCAGGAGGAAGGCGAGAAATTTCAGGGAACGCTCAGCGATCTGCATATCGCAGACATCATTCAGCTCAAGTGCATGAGCGGCACCACCTCCGTCCTCGAGTTTACCGGGCCGCGCGGCGAGAAAGCCCGCGTCTTTTTCGAGCACGGTCAGGTCCGCCATGCCATCGCACCGGGCAAGGAAGGCATCGAGGCCTTCAATCAAATCGTAAATTGGAAAGGCGGCATGATTTCCGAGGTTTCTGGCGCGGGCGAGAGCCCGCGCTCGATCGATCTCGACTGGCAGATCCTTCTCATGGAAGCGGTGCGCGCGATGGATGAAAAAGCCAGCCAGAAACCGGACCCGGCGGTCACGGCCGATTCGGCCGCGCCGCGCAAGGTGCTCGTGATCGATGACAGCGTGATGCTCCTCAGTTTTGTGAAGGATATCCTGACTGGAGTCGGGTTACGACGTCGCCGCCCACGCCACCGCCGAGGAAGGCCTGCGCGCTGCGGCGGAGAACCCGCCTCATTTGATTTTGCTCGATTACATTTTGCCTGACATGCATGGTGACGAAGTCTTGCGCCGGCTCGCGCAAGAACCGGCCACCGCGCGGGTGCCGGTGGTTTACATGTCGGGCTTCGGCACCGATCTGCCGGCCGAGCCGGATAAAAACTCGAATGTGGTCGGGTCTTTGAATAAACCATTTACCTCCGAGCTCCTCCTCAAAACCGTGAAAGAATTTATGCCCAGCGAAACGGACCCCGCGCCTCGCCCGGAGGCGCCTGCCACCGCGACCGACGAGTCGCCTGCCACCAACGACTCTTCGCCCGAGCAGGGCTGGGCCTCGATGGACGAACCCGAGCGCGCCTTCGCCTCCGAAGCGTCCCCAGATACGTTTGCATCCTTTGCTGATCCTGAGTTCGCTCGCTCGGTGGAAACGGTGGAGCCGACCGAATCAGTCTCCGAGCCGGATTTACAAACCGTCGAAGCCAGCGTCGGCGGCACGCAGGATCCCTGGTGGGAAGCGCCCACCGCGCCGCAACCGTGGGCCGATGCCCCCGGGGAAATCGCCGCGATCGAGGCAAGCGCCGCGACCGAGGAAAGCGCCCCCGCGTTTTCGCCTTTCCCCGCTGCGGTCGCACCTGCACTCGCTGGAAGCGACGAGCTTATCGTTCCCGGCGATACCGGCACCGCTTTCTTTTGTGGGGACACCAGTTTTTTCTCCCTCCACTGGGCCCTTAACACTGTCGCCACCCAGAAACTCACCGGTACGCTGCGTTGCTTTTGGAATCGCGAACCCGTTGAAATCCTCACCCGTGATGGCCGCATCCTGTGCGCCACCACGCGCGACCCCGAACTGTATTGTCCGGAAGCGCCGATCACGCTCGTGAATATCGACAATGAGCGCACCGAGAGCGCCCGGCAGCAACAACGCGAAACCGGCCGCCCGCTCTTCGTCACCCTGGCGCAGGAAGGCCTCGTCCTGCGCGAGCCCGCGATGCAGTTGGTGCAACACTACGGGCAAAAACTGTTCGCCATGCTTTGGACTGCGCCGCTGGTCCGCTTCATGTTCGAGCAAAGCGAGGAACTCCCCGCGTACGCGGACGACATCCCGACTGAAGACGATATCGATCATTGGGCGTTGGGCACGTTGCGCTTCATCCAGTTCACCGAATTGGGGAACAAGGTGATGTACGATCGTGGCCTCCATCCCCGCCTATACCCGTGATGGTTTCGAGCGCGTGCAACGCCTCCGCCTCACTGTGGCCGAGGCGCAGTTTGCCTCCCAGTTTAACGGCGTCCGCTCCATCGCGCAGATCGCGAAAAATTTGCGACTCGACCTCAAGTTCGCGCGTCTCACTTTATTCCGCTTCATCGCGCTCGAGATCGTCGATTGCTGGCCGCCCGGCGCGGTCGGCACGAAGGACGAAAAACGCGGCGTCTTTGGCCGCATGTTCGGCCGCTAGAAGCGAGAAGCGCGTTGTCGCGTTGCCGGGGAAGCTGCTAACTTCCTATGATTGAATCCGGAGAACGCCGATCGCGTCCCCCGCCGAAAAGATCACGAACTCGCGCCCCGATGCCTGTAAAAGTCCAGACTTCCCTACCCGAGGAGGAACCTTCAAACATCGTCGCCCTCCCGTCGGGCCTCGATGAGACCCCGCATTCCCGTTTCTCCGCGCCGGAAAATTTCATCAACCGCGAGCTGAGCTGGCTCGAATTCAACCGCCGCGTCCTCGAGGAAGCCCAGGACGTCCGCCAGCCGCTGCTCGAGCGGGTCAAGTTTCTCACCATCGTGAGCACGAACTTCGATGAGTTCTTCGAAATTCGCGTCGCCGGCATCAAGCAACAGATCGAGAGCGAGACCAGCGATGTCGGCCCCGACGGCCTTTCCCCCACGGAAATCTTCAACGCCATCCAGCGCACCGTGCACGAAATGGTCGCCACGCAGTACTCGCTCTGGCGCGGCGAACTCGTGCCTGCTCTTGCCAAGCACGGCATCCGCATCCACGACGTCAAACAGCTCAGCGCGAAACGCGCCAGCTGGGCCCGCCGTTATTTCCAGGACGAAGTCTTCCCCATGCTTACCCCGCTCGCGGTCGATGCGAGCCATCCTTTCCCGCAGCTGCTAAACAAGAGCCACAATCTCCTCGTTCGCGCGCGCGCCGAAAAGGACGGCGAGTTGCTCCACGCCATCGTGCAAGTCCCGCGTGTGCTGCCGCGCCTCATCATGATCCCGCGCGGCAAAGGTGACGGCGAACCGTGGGAATATATCTACCTCGCCGATCTCATTAAGCAGAACATCGCCGATCTCTTTCCCGGTCTCCTCCTCGATGGCGTCCACGCCTTCCGCGTCACCCGGAACAGCGATCTCTACATCGACGAAGAGGAAGCCGACAATCTCCTCCGTTCCATTGAGCAGGAACTCCGACGCTCCAGCCGCGGTGATGCCGTCCGGCTCGAAGTGGAGGCCGATTGCCCGAAGGATTTCCGCGAGTTGCTCCTCGAATTCTTCGATCTCTCCGAGCCTGATCTCTATTGCCTCGACGGTCCGATTACGATGATGCACCTCGCGCCCATCGTTTCCAACGACGCCTTCGCGAACCTAAAAGACCGCGTCTTCCAGCCCGCGCGCGATCCCGCGCTCCCACCGCACGCCAATATCTTCGAGGTGATGCGCAAGCAGGACATCCTCCTCCATCATCCTTACGAGAGCTATGATCCGATCGTCGAGCTGGTCGAAAGTGCGGCCGCAGATCCACAGGTCCTCGCGATCAAGATCACGCTTTACCGCACCAGCGGGGATTCACCGATCGTCGCCGCGCTCATCGAGGCCGCGAATGCCGGCAAACAAGTCACCGCGTTGGTTGAACTCCGCGCGCGTTTCGACGAAGCCGCCAATATCCAATGGGCGCGTCGTCTCGAAGAAGCCGGCGCGCATGTCGTTTACGGCGTCGTCGGGTTGAAGACGCATTGCAAAGCTCTCCTCATCGTCCGCCGCGATACCGATCGCCTCCGCCACTACGTCCACCTGGGCACCGGCAATTACCATCCGCGCACGGCGCGTTCCTACACGGACTTTAGCCTCTTCACCACCAAGCAGGACATCACCGAAGAAGTCGCCATTGTCTTCAACACCCTCACCGGTCTCGCCAGCTTTCCGGGTTTGGAAAAACTCCTCGTCGCCCCCTTCGATCTCAGCCGCCGCTTGATCGGGTTCATCGAACGCGAACGCGATCACGCTCTCGCCGGACGCGCCGCGCGCATCGTCGTGAAACTCAACTCGCTCGTCGACCAGGAGATCATCGAGAAGCTTTACGAAGCCTCCTGCGCCGGCGTGAAAATCGATCTCATCGTCCGCGGTATTTGTTGTCTGCGGCCGAAAGTGCCGGGCCTAAGCGAGAACATTCGCGTCGTCTCCATCGTCGGCCGTTTTCTCGAGCACAGCCGCATTTATTATTTCGAGAATGACGGTCAACCCGTCGTTTATCTCGCCAGCGCCGATTGGATGCCGCGCAATTTCATCCGCCGCGTCGAACTCGGTTTCCCCATCGAAGATCCCGTCCTGCGCGACGAAATTATCAACGAAGTCCTGCCGCGCTTCGTTAACGATCGCGTCAAGGCCCGCGAATTGCAGGCCGACGGCACATACGTGCGCCTGCAAAGTCCCGAGGGTCAGCCGCGCAGCCAGGCGCAATTGCACTTCCGCGAACGCTCGCGCGGCCAGGCCCGCAAGCTCGCGGAAACGCAACGCGTCCCCGCCGCCAGGCTCGCCCCAATCGCCACTCGTCCCAAGGAGCGTTCATGAAAAAAATTCTCGTCGTCGACATCGGCGGCACTCACGTCAAGCTCATGATCTCGCGGACCGAGAAACGGAAATTCGATTCCGGCCCCAGCCTCAGCCCGCGCCAGCTCGTCAGCCAGATCAAGAAAGTCGCCACGGGCTGGGATTACGAAGCCATCTCCATCGGATTCCCCTCGCCGGTCGCGCGAGGGGAGATCATCAAGGATCCGAAAAATCTCGCGGCGGGCTGGATCGGGTGGGATTTCAAGAAATCGTTAGGCAAACCGACCCGCGTCATCAACGACGCCGCCATGCAGGCGCTCGGTAGCTATCATGGCGATCGCATGCTCTTCCTCGGGCTCGGCACCGGCCTCGGTTCCACCCTGATCTGGGATCGCAACGTCCTCCCGCTCGAACTCGGCGACCTCCCTTACGGCGACGACTACAGCATCGAGGATTATCTCGGAAAACGCGGGCTGGACGCGCTCGGCAAGAAAGATTGGGAACGCGAAGTTATGTTTGCGATCAAGCGACTCAAGCTCGCCTTCATCGCCGACTATGTCGTCCTCGGCGGGGGCAACGCCAAAGTTCTCAAGAAACTCCCCGCCGGCATCGAACTCGGTCACAATCGCAACGCCTACCTCGGCGGTTGCCGCCTCTGGCAAACGCAGGCCGCGACTCGCCGGCCGAAGTGGAACGTGATTTCGTAGGGAACCCCGCCTCGGAGCGCTACTCCACAACGATCGTCTTTGGATCAAAATCCGCCGCCGGGTATTGCGGATTCATTCCCTCCAGCGTCGCGATCGCTTTTTCCAGCATCATTAAGTTCCGCGCCCATTTCCGATTCGCCGGCACCACATGCCACGGCGCGATCTTCGTCGAGCATTCATTCATCACCGCTTCATACGCGTCCTGATATTTCTCCCATCGCGCCCGCTCCTTCAGGTCGCCTGGATTGAACTTCCAGAGCTTGTTCGGATCGGCCAGCCGCGCCTCCAGTCGTTCCTTCTGTTCCTCCTTCGAAATGTGGAGGAAAAATTTTAGCCACGTCACGCCGTTCCGCGCCAGCAATCGCTCGAAGGCATTGATATCCTCGCAACGCTGTCGCCAGACTGTCGCGCTGATTTGCTTATGCACTCGCGGCACCAGCACGTCCTCGTAATGCGAGCGATTCCAAATCCCGATCACGCCTTTGCGCGGCGCCGCGTGATGAATCCGCCAGAGAAAATCGTGATCCCATTCCTCCTCCGACGGATATTTGAAGTTCGTGAGGAAAACCCCGTTCGGGTCGAGTCCGCTGCACAGGTTCTTGATCGCGCCATCCTTCCCGCCCGTGTCCATCGCCTGTACCACGATGAGCAGGCTGCGTTTGTGCTCCGCGTAGAGCGCCGTCTGCAATTCCGCCAGGCGCTCGTGCAACTTCCCCATCCGCCGTTCCGCTTTGCGTTTTGACTCCACCGGTTTCACCGCCGGATCGATCGCTGCCAGCCGTACCGGCTTTCCCACTTCCACCGTTACCAACCCTTTGGCCACCACCGGTCGCGGGCGCGGAATGATCGCGCGCAGCTTCGGCGCATCCTCGACCGGAACATCAACAGGAAGATCTTGCACGAGCCTTCCATCCTAGACCGCGGCCGTGACCGCACAAGCTTTCGGCGCATTTCTTCGTTTGTCGCTCTTTGCCGCTTGCTTCCCGCATCCCTTCCGCTAATCCATCCGCTTTCAAAAATGATCCGTCTCACTTTTTCGCCTCGTCTCTCCCTCATCGCACTCATCGCCGGCGCCATCTGCACCTCCACTCTGGCGCAAAACCCGGCTCCGACGCCGTCCGCGCCGACCCCGGCCCCGGTCGGCAAAAATCTCACCGTCGTCACCAAGCCGGTCACGCCCTTCGTCATGGAAAAGAACGGCCGCCTTACCGGCTACAGCATCGAGCTTTGGGAACGCATCGTGCGCGAAGCGCGCCTCCCATTCGATCCCGATAGCGGTTACAAGGTGGTCGAGACCGTTCCGCAAATGTTGGAGACGCTCAGTGCCGGCCAGGCCGATGCCGGCGTCGCCGCCGTCAGCATCACCTCGGAGCGCGAGCAGACGGTCGATTTTAGCTACCCCTTCAAGGAATCCGGCCTCCAGATTCTTACGAAGAATCAGCCCGGCAGTTCCTTCACCAAGATCGTCGGCAGCCTCGTCAAAGGCGACATCCTCTGGCTCCTCGGCGGTTTGGTTTTCGTGCTCCTGCTCAACTCGCACATCATCTGGTTCCTCGAGCGGAAGAAGAACGCGGAGTCGTTCCCTGAGGGCTACATCGCCGGGTTATGGGAAGCCATCTGGTGGTCCATTTGCACCATCATCACTGGCGGCTGCGAAAACAAAGCGCCGCTCGGCGTGGCCGGCCGCCTCACCGCCATCGTTTGGATGCTCGCTGGTGCGGCCATGTTCACCTACATCACGGCCACGATCACGAGCGCGATGACGGTGGATACCTTGAACAGCGACATCCGAAACCTGAGCGACCTCAAGGCACGCAAGTGGGCCGTCGGCACCATCGCCGGGAGCACGGCGCAAGCGTTCCTCGAGCGCCAGGGCTTGACGACGGTGGGTTACGCCGATGTCGAGGCCGCCGCCGCCGATCTGCAGAAGGACAAAGTCAAAGCTGTCGTCTACGACGCGCCCATGTTGCAGTATTACGCCAAGAACAATCCCGATAAGGCACTTGGCGTCGTCGGCGATCTTTTTGAAAAGCAGAGTTACGGCATCGGCGTTCCGCAAGGCAGCGCCTACCGCAAACAAATCACGCGCGCCATTCTCGCGCTGCGTGAGCAGGGTTTCTTCGACGAGCTGGAAGCGAAATACTTCGGCGCCCGCTAACGCAACCGCTCCAGCACCATCGCCTTCGCGCGCGGGTTGACCTCGGTCGCGAACTGCACCCGCCGCCGTCCGCGCCCCGCCGTGCGGTAGGCCACGAGATCGTCATTTCCATCAAGCGCCACGAAACGCGCTTCCGTTTCGAGCAGGCCTGATTGCACCACCGGGAGAATTGCCAGCACATCGAACACCAATCCGCCCTCCTCGCCCACGACATGACGCCAAAACCACGCCCACACCCGCGTCCGTCGAAACAGATAATCGCCCGCCGCACCGCCGCGTAACCGCCGCAAATCACCGACCGTGAGTGCGAGTTGCGGAGCGATCTCGATCGGGACAACCAGCAACGGCACGCGCGCCTTCAGCAGCGTCTCTACGGCGTCCGTATCCTTGGAAACATTCGCGTCGTGCACCGCGAACCGTTTCGCCGGCCCAAACGCAAAACGCGCCTCCGGCGAACGTCCGCCCACGAAAATGACCCGCTCAATCCGATGCGCCATCTCGGGATATCTCGCGAGAAACGTTGCCAGGTTCGTCAGCGGTCCGAGCGCAATGTAAGTCATCCGGCGTTCGCGTAACGCCCGCGCCAGCGCCTCTCCCGCCGCGTGCTGTTCCCGCGCGTCGCGTGCCGATTCCGCGCCCGGATGCACGTCGCCTTCCTTCAATCCTGCCGCCGCCCCAAAACGCCTAACGAGTCCCCGGGCCACCTCCGTGGTGCGCGCCAACCCTGCGTTCCCGTAAGTCGTGCTCACGCCCGCGATCCGCAGCTCAGGCGACCGCAAGGCCAGCAATAAGGCGAAAGCATCATCCACCTCCCGCCATGGCGCCCCGATCGCCGGATCCGTATCGATCCAGACTGTCGTGGCACCTTCGGTGGTTGCGCCGAGGAAAAGCGCGAGGCCGAGAACCGAATTTCGAAGCGCCACCGCTTTCATTCTTCGCGCGACTTCGTCCGCATCGCGCGATCGGAAGCGAGCGCCTTCTCCAGGTTCGCGATGTGCAGGCGCGCCATCGAGCTGTAGATCTTCTCGTCTCCCTCCAGCGAAGCCATTTCCCGCACGGAAGCCTCGTCGTGCTCTCGCATGATCTGCACGGCCCGGCACGCCTGCGTCTTCTCCACGCCGAGCGCGAGCAACGCATCGCCGCCCACGTCGAGCGCGCTCCCGAACGTCTCGCGATACACATCCGTCACGCCTTTGCGCAGAATTCGATAGGCGTGCTGCCGGCTCGTCGCCCGCGCCAGGATGCGCAAATGAGGAAAGTTATCCCGGGCCAGATCGATCAGGCGCAGGGTCTTCTCTTCGTCGTCGATCGCGATGATCAACATCCGCGCGCGTTCCGCTCCGGCGCTGCGCAGAAGGTCCAGTCGCGTCGCGTCTCCGTAGAAGGATTTCAACCCGAAACGCCGCAGCATTTCCACCTGTTCCGGATCGAAGTCGAGCACCGTGGTGCCGACACCGTTCGCCCGCAGCAAACGCGCGATGATGTGCCCAAACCGACCGACGCCGGCGAGGATCACGGCATTATCGTTCTCGTCGATCTCATCCGGTTCGCGCTCGGGAATCCGGCTCAGAAAACGCGACTGCACCACGTGTTCGTTGAGGATGAAAAGCAGGGGCGCCGCCGCCATGGAGACTGCGACGGAAGCGATGAGCAGGTTCGCGATCTGGCTTGTCAGCACGCCATTTTGCGTGGCGAACGAGCAAAGCACGAAAGCAAACTCGCCACCTTGCGCGAGCGCGAAGGCGAGCAGAAAACGCTGGCTTGGTTCCAGTTTAAAAGCGCGCGCGAGCGCGAGCAGCACCGCGAACTTCAGGCCCAGCAAACCCACGACGAGCAGCGCGATCGTCGTCGGTTCGCGTAGAATCAGCGCAAAATCGATCGAAGCGCCGACGGAGATGAAAAACAGCCCGAGGAGCAAACCTTTGAACGGCTCGATATCCGTCTCCAGTTGGTGTCGATACTCGCTTTCCGCCAGCACCACGCCGGCCAAGAAGGTTCCGAGCGCGGGCGAGAGTCCCACCGCCTGCATCAGCAGCGCAATTCCCACCACGAGCAAGAGTGCGGTCGCGGTGAACATTTCGCGTAGACGCGTCGCCGCGATGTACCGAAAGAGCGGCCGGAGCAGGAAGCGGCCCGATAGAATCACCGCCCCCACCGCCGCCAGCACGAGCAGAGCATTCTGCCAGGCCGGCAGGCCGCTCAACCCGCCACCGTGCGCATCAGTCGTGCCGCTCGCGCGGGGCAGCGTGGCCAGCAACGGCAACAGCGCCAGAATCGGAATCAGCGCGAGATCCTGAAACAGCAGCACGGAGAATGACGCCTGCCCGCCCGCGGTTCGCATCTGGCCCTTCTCGTTCAAGAGTTGGAGCACGATCGCGGTCGACGACAACGCCAGGATCAGCCCGACCGCGAGCCCCATCTCCCACCGGAAACCGAGCAGCACCGCCATAACCGTGATCAATGCCGCCGTCGCCACCACCTGCGCACCGCCCAGCCCGAGAATCGGCGCCCGCATTTGCCAGAGCCGCGCCGGCCGCAGCTCCAGGCCGATCACGAAGAGCATCATCACCACGCCGAACTCGGCGAAGTGCATCACGTCGGTCCCCTCCGTCCCGATTAGCCGCAAACAAAACGGCCCGATCACAATTCCGGCGAGCAAATACCCGAGCACCGAGCCGAGCCCGAGTCGTTTCGCCAACGGCACCGTGATCACCGCCGCCGCCAGATAAATGAATGCGTGAAGAAAACTCATGCCGACTCCGAGTTCAGGACTCTGCCCCGAAGTTCCTAGTGTGGCGAACCCGCGGCCGTCGCCGCTGCGATCTCCGCCGCCGGATCAGCCCCCGCCGTTTTCTCGCGTCTCAATGTCTTTCGCAGTAAGCGCCGGAAATGGAACGGCCGCAGGTATTGCAGATACACTGGCCAGCGTGCCCACTGTTCTGGAATCCGCCGGCGTTCCTTGATCTCGAGGCAATACTCCGCCACGCGGTGGAACGCGGCTTCCTCGGAAAACCAATCCTCCCACACCGCGCGCGCCTGCTCTCCCATCGCCGCCGCCGCGCTCTCGCGTTGCTCCAGCAGGCGCGGCAAGTCCTTCACATTCGCCTCCTTCACCCGAATGGAGAACGTGTCCCAAGTCGGCCCCGCGGGTGGACGCCAATCGTCGGAAAGAATCACCGGCACTCGCCCCATCCGCATCGTCTCAAACAGCCGGATGCTCGACGCGCTCACGCCCCGCGGGCACAGCACGAACTTGCTCGCCTGCGTCAGTTCCGCGTAGCGCCGGTGATACTCCTGGCGTTCCTCCGGCGACATCTTCCAGTTTAGCAGCCGCTCGAAATCCGCCGCCGTATCCTGCACCAATCCGCGCGGATGCGAGAGCCGCGCCAGTTCCTGTCGCACCGGCGCATTCCTGAGCGAGCCCATGAAACTGTAGAGCCAGGTCAACTCCGCGGCCGGCGGAGTGTAGGTGGCAAACTCGTTAGGCGGTTGCCCTACGTAAAATCCAGCTGCCGTCCGCGTGGTCGCGTCCTGCTGGTCGATCCCCGTGTAAACGCCCGGGAGGAAGGGAATCACAAAAGGATTCAGGGAAAAAATAAAACACTTCTCGCGATATCGTCGCGTGAAGGGATGGGCCCGCACCCGCTCGAAATACCAGCCGGCCCCATAGTTCTCCGCAAAGAGGATCACATCCGCCTCGGCGGCGTTCTCCGTCAGTGTATGAGCGCCAAACTTGTCGCGCGCGGCGCTCTCCTCGAGTCCGCGTACCGGGCGCAGATGCTCGCCGTTGTCATCCTCCGCAGGCGTGGCGGAAAGAAGGAGGACGCGGGCCATGATTGGTCGAAGAATGAGCAGAAATCGGGCGCGAAGTCGAGCGTGCGTCCGCTACCAGGGAGGGGACTCGAACCCCTAATCCTTGCGGAACCAGATCCTAAGTCTGGCGCGTCTGCCAATTTCGCCACCCTGGCTGGCAGCTCGCATCCTACTGGCCACCGACTTCGGCAGCAAGGAGGAGCGGACTTCAAGACAAGAGCCGCACCAGTAACTGCGCGGCGAAGTAGAGCATGACGAGCGCGGTCAGGGCCTGGGTGGCGATCTGCCAGCTCGGGCGCGAGAAGATCCGCGCGCCGAGCTTGATCGCAGTGGCAAAGACAAAACCCCACGCGATGGCGCCGAGGAGGACGGAGCCGGCGAGAAAGAGCGAGCTGAGGAGACTGCCGCTGAGTTTACCGCTCTGGCTGCCGATGACGGCGAGCCAGAAACCGATGTTCCAAGGACTTGTTAGCGCGAGAGTGAAGCCGAGGAGGAAACCGGGGAGGCCGCGCTTCTTTGTTGGAATGGAATCGCTCGCGCCAGGCACGGCGCCGTGACGATCGCGATACGCGCGCCAGGCGCCGCGCAGAAAGACGCTGGCCAGAAAAAGCAGGAGACAAAGGCTGATGAGACCAAGGAGGAGGCGAACCTTGGGTGTGTTGATGAGCGCGCCAGCGCCGAGGGAAACGCCGAGCGCCCAGAGCCCATCGCCAGTGCAGGCCCCGAGCCCGACGCGCCAGGCGGACCAGAATCCGCCGCCGTGGTCTTTCGGTAGAAGACCGCGACGAAGCATCTCGGCGTTAATCGGTCCGGGCGGCCAGGCGACGGACCAGCCAAGAAGGAAACCCTGGAAGAGAAACGCGGCGTTCATGCGGCAGGTGGCGGTTCGACCTCGTGGCGCGGTGGAATGTTGGCGCCAATGCTGTGCGCGATTTTTAGATGCGCGCCGATCGCATCAGACTGTGGCGATGCAGGCACGGGATGCTGGTTGTAAAGCGCGGAGATCCAGCCATGCCGGCGGCCGACGCGAATGGGAATGCCGGCGAGAAAAACGGCGAGGGCGCTGCGCCAGCGTGGCTCAAAAAAGACGGCGACGTCGAAGCGGGCGTGTTCTTTGATCTGCTCCGCGACCGCAAAAGGCGAAGCGTCGGTCGCCCAGATTATGGCAGCATCGACTTCGGAAACATTTTCCCACACCGCGCCAACGACCTGGGGCGCGAGCACGCCCAACCAAACATCGGGACGTCCCTTTTTGATCGCGCTCACGGCGGGGAACGTCGCGGCCGCCTCGGTCGCGGTATCGGGTGAAACGATGAGAATGCGGAACGGATCGAGGGTGGCGCGATCGAAATCGGGCGGGAAGTAAACGCGGCGTTGATCGCGCGCGAAAAGGAGATGCGGCCGGAGCGGTTTCCAGCGGTTGTGCGCCCAGAGCCAATCTGCGGGTTGGCGGCGGATTTGTTCTTCAAGCAGGCGATTGATTTGCGCGGTGAAGAGTTCGGTATCGCCATCTTCCGGCGGAAACACGGAAGTCGGAAATCGTCATCTTCCAGCGCGCGTGGCCGGCGGTGTTGATGGCGATGGGGACAACGGGATGACCGCTGCGGATGGCCAGGGTGGCGGCGAGGGTGGAGGAGGAAGTGAGGCGGCCGAAGAGCGGCGTCCACAAGCCAGCGTAGCCCGCACCTTGATCGATGAGGACGCCGGCGACGCCGCCATCGCGCAGGAAACGCACACATTTTAACAACTCGGTCCTGCGGTCGAAGAGCACGTTCCCGGAACCGGCGCGCGTCCGGCGCAGATAACGATCGATGTAGGGATTGGCCAGACCTTGGAAAATGGCGCCGAAGCGGTATTCCGGGTAACGGCCGCTGAGGTGGCTGAAGAGTTCCCAGTTCCCGATGTGGCTGATGAGGGCGACCCAGCCTCGCTGCGGACGCTCGGTCGGGATGTTGGCCTCGACGCGCGCCCAAACTTCGTCGTCCGTCATGCGCGAGGCGCGGAAACCGGCGAGGAGATTGGCGCCGAGCAGCTGGAAATGCTCATGGTTGATGTCGCGCAATTCCGCCTCGGACATCTCCGCGCCGAAAGCGAGGCGAAGATTATTCAGCGCGAGACGCCGCCGTTTCCAAAAAACGAAATAGAAGAGGCCGCCCCCGAGTTTCCCGAGGGCAAACGCGGCGCCGAGCGGAAGGAGCCGGACGAGGCCTTCGATGAAACGAAAGGCAAGATAGGAGCTGAAGTAGAAAAGGCGAAAGACGGCTCCCATTTCGTTCATTCTACGGCGGAATTCACGTTTCGGCGCACGCACTCTTACCTTAGGAGACAAGGCCGGCGGCGGCGCGGCGTTGCTGCGCGGCAAGGAGAGGCGGAAAATCGAGCAGCGCGGGCGAAGTGGAGTGCTCGACAAAATGTTGCGCGGCGACCTTAAGTTCGCGCCAGCGCGGCCAATCCAGATCCGGCGCGTGCACGATGTGGCGAAGAAGGCTGCGCCATTCCATGAGCGCGCGTTCGATGTCGCCCGCA
Source organism: uncultured Verrucomicrobiae bacterium (assembly GCA_963769625.1). GTDB lineage: Bacteria > Verrucomicrobiota > Verrucomicrobiia > Chthoniobacterales > UBA10450 > JACCTI01. The sequence continues at coordinate 543,277 of CAVYMO010000004.1, forward strand.
CGAAGGGCATCGGTGGTGAGTTTATAGCGAGACGCGGAGTGGGTCACGATCTCGCGGATCACTTCCGATGCGCCGGAGCCGTAATGCGTTGGCGTACCCATTTCCAGATAACCCGGATGATCCGCGCGCTCGTAAACCCGCTGGCAGAGAATGCCAAGCCGCCCGCCCATGGGCGCGTCTTCGCCGGCAAATCGCGGTCCGCCGCGGATATTCGCGAGATCGAAGATGAGGTCGTCGATCGGATAGCTTTCGTCTTCGAGCGCCGCGGCGAGAGCGAGACCTTCGCCAGCCTGGAAAAAGGAAAAGATCACGCCGCGCCGCGTGGGCGTTCCATCTTTCTCGACCAGACCGAGGCGGCGCCAGGCGAAGGCGGGCGAGTTGACGATGGCCACTTCGAGATCGTGAGCGCGTTGATCGCAGTCCCGGCAGACGAGCGGCGTGGTTTCGCGCTCGGGCGGTGTTTGCAGGACGCGGCCATGCGAATCCGTACATCCCGTCGCCGGAACTTTCGAAAAATCGATCCGCGCGGAGATGGTTCTCCCGCGGGTAACGATCTCAGCCACGCTGCCGCCGGTGCTTTCGGCCACCAAGGGGACGACCACGACGGCAAAGTCGCAATCGGGCAGGGAGCTGATGCCTTTTTTGCGCAGCCATTTCACGGGCTGGACAATGCTATCGCCGGTGATCGTCGCCAGCGGCAGTTCGCGCCCGTAGATGCCGCGATCGCGCAGCTTGCACAGATTGCCAAAGCCCAGCCCGTCGAGCAGGCGCGGGACGGTGAGAGCGGGCGCCCAGCATTCGTTCTCGCGCACGAGAAGTTCGCCTAACGAGACTGCGCACTCTGGCGCGGCTGGCTCCCATTCGTCGCGCGAGTTCAACATCTCGCGGGCAGGGCGGCGGATGAAGCGGGCGCGTTCGGCATCCACGCAAAGGCCGCAGGGCCGCGGGCCCGGACCGAGCGAATGTTCGACGCCGAGCGGAATCTTTTGCGTGCTGTAAAGCGCATGACTCAATTCGACCGCGGCGGCGAAGGGTTGCTCGTCGCGCTCGGCCGCGCCGCGCATGACGCTGATCAGGCTGGGCCAATCGACCTGGGTGGCGCGTTTCAATTGCCGCGGCCGCGCGTCGCTCAGGCGTGGGATGTCCGGCACGAGCAGGACGTAGCCGGTTTCATCCAGCCCGCGGCGGCCGGCGCGGCCGAACATTTGCAGCAACTCATCGGGTTGCACATGGCGCTCGAAGTTCCCCGCCATGTACGCGGTGCCGGTGATGAGCACAGAGCGCATGGAAAAGTTGATGCCTGCAGCCAGTCCCATCGTGGCCACGACGACGTTGAGCTGCCCGGCCTTGGCCAGCGGCTCGATGAGGCCGGCACGCACGGCGTAGCTGAGGCCGCTGTGATGATAGGCGACGCGGCTGCGCAACAATTTCGCGAGGCGCTTGCCGGCGAGTGCTTCCTGCGCTGGCGAGAGCGGGAGCGGATCGCGAATCGAGAGCGCGGAAGCGATTGACTGCGCAAGTTCTTCGCTGGCGTTACGGCGCGGGGCGAAGACGAGCACAGGCGCCAGTTCCGCGCGCAGCGCGCGGCCAATCATCCGCGGCCAGAAGCCCTTGCTCTTAATGAAAACGGAGTCGGCAAGATTGCGCAGGTCCACTTCCTCGAGCGGGACCGGACGTTCGGCGTGCGAGACGAGGACGACGTCGCGTCCAATGCGTTCCAGCCACGCCACGATGTCCTGGGGATTGCCGACGCTGCCGCTGAGGAGGAGCAATTGGGTGTGAGGCGGAGCGAGAGCGAGGGCGAGCTCGTAGTGCACCCCGCGCACCGGGTCGCCGATCATTTGGTATTCATCCACCACGAGCAACTTCGGTCCGTCGCGGCGGAGGAAACGCGTGCGCTGGGTCTCAAGCGTGGCGACGATGACTTTGGCGTCGAGATTCAAAGCGAGGTCGCCGGTGGCGATGCCGACATCCCAACCGCGCGCTCGCCATTCGGCCAACTTGTCGTTAGCCAACGCGCGCGTCGGGACGGTGAAGATGGCCTGTCCTTTCAGCGAGGAATAGAGCAGCTCGAAGATGTAGGTCTTGCCGGAACCGGTGGGCGCTTGCACGACGACGTCCCGGCCGGCTTGCAGGGCGCGGACGGCTTCCTGTTGCCAAAGATCAGGCACGACCAGGTTGACCTCGAGCCCCTTCAACATGACCCAGCTTCTCACGCTTTGCGGCAGGCCTTCAACTAACGGGAAAAATGTCGGGCCGGACTCGCGTTTGCGCTTTTCGTTTGTAGAATCACCGCACGGTGTCCGGGAAAACTGCACTTGATCACACGAAGGTTGCCACGGGTGTTCCCGGGCTCGACGAAATCCTGGCCGGAGGCCTTCCCCCGCGACGCCTTTACCTGATTCAGGGCGCGCCCGGGTCCGGCAAGACCACGCTCGCGTTACAGTTCCTGCTCACGGGCGCGCGTGCGGGCGAGAAGGTGCTTTACATCAGCCTTTCGGAAACGCGCGAGGAGGTGGAGGAAGTGGCGCGGTCGCACGGTTGGCCGCTCCAGGATATCGAGATCGTGGAGCTTTCCGCCATAGACAGCCAGCTCTCCGCCCAAGCGCAAAACACCCTCTTTCACGCTTCGGAAGTGGAGTTGACGGAAACGACCAAGCTCCTTCTCGACGCGGTCGACCGGGTAAAGCCAACGCGGGTGGCGTTTGATTCGCTCTCCGAGTTGCGGCTGCTGTCGCAGACGGCATTGCGTTACCGACGGCAAATTTTGGCCTTCAAGCAATATTTCGCCGGACGTAACTGTACGACGCTCTTGCTCGACGACAGCATGGAGAGCGGAGCAGACTCACACGTGCTGAGCCTGGCCCACGGCGTTCTCACGCTGGAGCAACTCTCGCCCGAGTACGGCGCGCAGCGGCGAAGGTTGAACGTGCGCAAAGTCCGCGGCTCCACCTATCGCGGCGGCAATCATGATTTCGTCATTGAGAAGGGCGGGCTGGCGGTTTTCCCGCGGCTGGTCGCCGCAGATCATCACCGCCAATTTTCGCACGAAAACATTTCGAGCGGGGTGAAGGGGCTGGACGAACTCCTGGGCGGCGGACTCGGTCGCGGCACGAGCACCTTGTTTTCGGGACCGCCGGGCACAGGGAAGTCGACCCTGGCGCTGAAGTTCGCGCTGGCCGCGGCGATGCGAGGCGAGAAGGTGCTGCTCTACACCTTCGATGAAAGCCTGGGGATTCTTTTTGCGCGGGCCAAGAGCCTGAACTTTCCCCTCGAAGAATTAATCGAAAAGGGGACCGTGACGGCAGTGCAAATCGACCCCGCGGAGCTGTCGCCGGGCGAGCTGACCTCGCGGTTGCAGCGCGCGATTTCCGATGACGGGGTGAAGGTGGTCTGCCTCGATAGTCTGAACGGTTACCTCCATTCCATGGGCGAGGAACGCTTCCTCAACTTGCAGCTGCACGAGTTGCTCACCTTTTTGAACCAGCAGGGCATCGTGACCATGATTGTGGTCACTCCGCACGGCCTGCTCGGGACAATGCAAACCCCGATCGACGTGACCTACCTGGCTGACACGGTTATCACCTTTCGCTTTTTCGAAGCCGATGGCGCCGTGCACAAGGCCATCTCAGTGATCAAAAAACGCACTGGTGCGCACGAGCGCACGATTCGGGAATTAACGATCGATCCCAAGGAGATCGTGGTGGGTCCGCCATTGCGCGGGTTCCGTGGAGTCTTGACCGGCACGCCCACGTTACTGGAAAAAAAGACGCGACGCCCGGCACGTCGTCAGGATGAAAAACGGCGCTGAGAAAAATGACGGGACGGTCCTGATCGTCGCGCCGCTGGGGAAGGACGCTTCTCTCGCCACCGCGGTTTTGACCGACGCGGGCATGGCCGCGCAGGCTTGTGGTGGGATCGCCGAGGCAGCTGAGGCGATGAGCGATGAGACAGCGGCGCTCCTACTCGCGCAAGAAGCGTTGGAGAAGCGGCAACTGCCAGTGCTGCTCGAGGCGCTCCGGGAGCAACCGACGTGGTCGGATATTCCGGTCATTATTCTCGCCAGCATCGGCGGCAGCGAACGGGTGAGTTCGGAACTGGTCGATATTTTCGGTCCGGCCGGGAACGTGACGCTGCTGGAACGTCCGCTCCACGGCGTGACTTTGGTGAGCGCGATGAAGGTGGCGTTGCGCGCGCGGCAGCGGCAGTTCGAAGTGCGGGAACTGATCGAGCAACGCGAGACCGTGCTCTCGAGCATCAGCGATGCGTTTTCCGCGATCGATCACGAGTGGCGTTACACCTATGTGAATGATCGGGTGGCGGAGATGGCCGGCCTGCCGAAAGAGGAGATGCTCGGTCGCAATATTTGGGAGGTCTTTCCCGACGCCATCGGGACGGAGTTTGACCGCCTGGCGCATCAAGTGATGGACGAGCGGCGTCCCGAGCAGGGCGAATTTTTTTACAAGCCGTGGGGGATCTGGCTCGATACCCGCATTTATCCGACGAAGGGCGGCATCGTCATTTTCCGGGCCGACGTTTCGGAGCGCAAAGCGCACGAGCTGATCGCGCGCGAACGCGAATTGAAACTGCAGGAAAGCGAGGATTTGCTGCGGCTGGCGACGGAGGCGGCGGACATCGGCACGTTCGATTATTACCCACAAACCGGGGAGCTGCGGTTGTCCGATCGAGCCAAGCTTCTCTTCGGCCTGAAGGCCGACTCGGTGCCGACCTACGAGAATTATCTCTCGGCCTTGCATCCGGAGGATCGGCACGTGGCGAGTGAGACCGTGCAACGCGTGCTCGGCCCTGGGGTCAGCGGTCGGTACGATATCGAGTACCGCACCATCGGCCTCAGCGACGGGGTGGAGCGTTGGGTGGCGGAGAAGGGGCGGGTGCTCATCGGGCCCGGCGGCGAAGCGCTGCGTTTTATCGGCACGCTGCTCGATATTACGGAGCGGAAGAATGCCGAGTTCGTCCTGCAACGGGCGAAGCAGGAGGCGGAAGCGGCTAATCGCGCGAAGGACAAATTTCTCGCCATGCTTTCGCATGAATTGCGCACGCCGTTGACGCCAGTCCTGATGACGATCGCCTCGCTCCGGCGGGATCCGGACGTTTCCGATGCGCTGCGCGCGGACCTGGAGGTGCTGCAACGCAACGTGGAGCTGGAGGCCCTCCTGATTGATGACTTGTTAGACCTGACGAGAATCACGCACGGCAAGCTGGAGCTGCATTACGATGCGGTCGATGTCCACGGCACGCTGGAAAACGCGCTCGTCATCTCCGGGGGCGAATTGCAGGCGAAGAATCATACCGTGAGCAAGTTCCTGGAAGCGAGGGAGCATCATTGTTGGGCGGATACCGCGCGTCTCCAGCAGGTGTTTTGGAACCTGGTGAAGAACGCGGTGAAATTTACCCCGGCCGGGGGAAACATCACGGTGCGAACGCGCAATGAGAAGGGACGGATCATCGTCGAGGTCGCCGATACCGGAGTCGGGATCGAGCCCGAGCTGGTGCCGCGGGTGTTCGATGCTTTCGAACAGGGCGGTCGTGCGGTGACGAGCCAGTACGGCGGTCTCGGTCTGGGGCTGGCGATTTCGAAACGTGTCGTCGATTTGCATGGCGGTTCCATCTCGGCGCACAGCGCTGGCCGCGGGAAGGGTGCGACGTTCACTGTCACTCTGGCTGCGATGAAAACCTCGCTCCTGGCGGGCCCGGCGGTCGCGCTGCCGAGTGAAGCGGTGGCGCTGCAACCGGCGAGAATTTTGCTCGTGGAAGATCACGAGGATACGGCGCGGGTCTTGCGCCGCATTCTCGAACACGGCGGCTACGTCGTGGACCACGCGCCGACACTGGCGCGGGCGCGGGAACTCGTTGGGGAGGCGGCGTTCGATCTCGTGATCAGTGATGTGGGATTGCCGGATGGCAGCGGAGTGGATTTGATGCGCGGCCTGCATTCGGACTACGGACTGAGCGGCATCGCCCTGAGCGGTTTCGGGACAGAAGGCGATATCATGGCCAGCTCCGCCGCGGGTTTCGCCGAGCATCTGACCAAGCCGGTGGATTGGCCGCAACTCCGTGGTGCGATCCAACGGCTCCTGGAGCGAAAAGCACAGGCAGACGACGGTGCGGCGCGCGTTTCGTGAGCGCGCGGGCACGCTTTCACCTCGACAAAAAACAGGCGATTTGCAGCGCTTCGTGTAGCGTTTCTCGAAGATCAGGAATCGACGCCCCGTCCGTGCCGGACGGGAGCACCTTCAGGAAACGATAAGTATGAAAAGATTTTTCGGATTCGGCTCCAACACTCCACCGCCGCCGGCGCCGCCGACGCGGCCTCCGTCTTTGCCCACGCGGCCGGGAGCGGCTCCGGCCGCAAAGTCGCCGCTCGTGGGACGCTGGAAAGAGCCCGACGGGAAGGACACGACGGAATTCCACGCGGATGGAACGGTGACGGAGAAACCGGCGAGCGGAGAAAATATTCGGGGCCGTTTTGCGCTGGAGGGGGCGAAGTTGACCATTCACCTCGAGGGCGTGCCGGAAGCGCTCGCCTTCACCGCGACGGTGAAGGGCGACCAATTGGAAATGACGGACCCGGACGGAGCGACGACGCGTTACGAACGCATTTCATGAAATTGAAGACCGTTCGCTCGCTCATCTGGGCGCTTCTACTCACGTTGCTTTCCGTCCTGCCCGCATCGGCGCAGGAGGCGGGGCCGGAGAAAGTCATCCGTGACTTCTACCAATGGTACATCGCGGAGTTGGTGGCAGAGCATGACCCTTTCGAGGAAGGGAAGGCAGACCTGGCGAAATACACCACGGCGCGTTTGCGAACAGAGATCGAAACCGCGCGTACGAGCGAAGACGGTCTCGGGGCTGATCCCTTTCTCAGCGCGCAGGATTTCGATAAGGAGTGGGGTAAGAACATCACCGTCTCCGAGTTGGAAGAAAAAGGTGAGACTGCGACGGCCGCGGTGGAACTAAAGGGTTCCGAGATGGGGGCGCATGCTTTCAAGGTCGCGCTCGCCAAAGAAGAGGGCGCGTGGAAAATCGATCGCGTCGACGAACCATGACGCGCGCCGCGATCGCCTGCGCGCTTGCCGTTTTGCTGGCGCTGGCCGTGCGCGCCGCGGAGCCGTTGCCGTATCTGGGCAATTGGTCCAATGGACGCGGCGAGACGCTGACCATCACGTCGGAGACGATCCAGTTCGCGGAAGATGATCCGGTGGAATATCGCGACGTCACCCGCGCGACGGACGGGAGCAGCTTTGAGTTGCAGATTACGACGCCGGGCGAGATCAACGCCTTTCCTGGTAAGACCCTGGCGCTTGTGCTGGAGGATGACTCCATGCAGATGACGGGCTACGCCTCGCATGCCGATTACATGCAGGAGAAGGACGCCGGCGCCGTGGTGACCTGGTTCAAGGACGACGAAAATTAGCCCGGCGCGCGCGTTTCTGCTTGTTAATTTTCCGCGCTCTTGTATCACGCGCGCATGAAAAATTATTTAAAACTGGCCGCAGTCTTTACCTGCGCCTGCGCTTTATTGAGCCTGGCGAACGCCACCGAGGGCAGCTTCTCGTTCAAGGTCAAGAACACCACCAGTCACACCATTAAGAAACTGCTCGCCTCTGAAGACGGCGAGACTTACGGCAACTTCGACATTGGCGCCGGCATCGCGCCGGGCAAGGAAGCCGAGTTGGTCTGGGATAAATCGACCGACGACGGGAAATGCGAATGGTGGTTCAAAGCCGTTTTTGATGACGGAGAAGAGGCCGAAGCGGTCAAATTCGACTTCTGCGAAGAAGATCTGACCCTCGAGTTCTAGGGCGAACTTCTGGATTCGATAGTTGACACCCACCCGCGAAAACTCGTAGTCACATGCGCATGAAGCGATTCCTCCTTGGTCTTCCCTTGTTGTTTGCGGCCACCAACCTCCTCGCGCAAGAAGCGGAGGACAGCCCCAGCTCGGCCGAGGCGGCCGGCGCCCTCGCGGGCATGGGTTGCAGCTGCATTTTCATGCTCGTCATCCTCGGCATCTGGGTGGCGTTGGCGATGTTCGTCTACAAAGACGCCAAGAGCCGCGGCATGGATAACGCCGTTCTCCTCACCATCGTTACCGTGATCACCGGCGTGCTCGGTCTCGTCATCTACCTCTTGATGCGTCCGAAAGGCAACCTGGTGCCCTGCCCCTCGTGCCAGAAGAAGCGCCTGGAAGGCAGCGCGAAATGCCCGCACTGCGGCAATCCCTAAGACGTCCCGCGTTTTGGTTTAAAATGATCGCCGCGGCAACGCTGGTTGCCGCGGCGATTTTTGATTGGACGCGTCCCGCTCCAGCACAGTGGTCCGCGCGCGCCTACGAACGGGCCATCATCCGTCCTTATCAAAAATTCAGCAGCGGCCGCCTGCGCCATTTCATTCGCTGCCGCTACCGCCCCACCTGCTCGCGCTATTCCTCAGAAGCGGTGCGCCGCCATGGCTTCCCGCGCGGCTTGTGGCTGACGACGAAACGTCTGGCGCGTTGCCTGCCGTGGGTGCCAATGGGAACAATCGATCCGGTGCCACAAGTGCCATGGCAAACCGTCACCGAAAAAAGCGGTGGTTCCCCGCGTCAGGGCGACGGAGAGTCTGCGCCGTGATTAGTTTTTCTGTCCTTCAGCGTCCCGCGCGCGTTTTGGTCTTCGCCTGGATCGCGTGCGCCGGCGTTTCCACCGTTTCGGCGCAACTCTCGCGCACCCCCGCCGTCGGCAGCGCGGAACGGAAGGCGATTCTCGACGTCATCCGCAAAACCTGCGAGCGCGACCTCCAGCAAAAGGTCATTTTCAAAGTCACACTCCTTAACGTGGCCGGCGAGTGGGCCGCGGCGCGCGTCGTTCCCCTCCGGCCCGATGGTGGCAACATCGATTTCACCAACACCAAGTACAAGGACCTCGACGCCGAGGGCGCCTTCGATGGCGAAGGCGAAGTCCTGCTCCGTCGCAAAGACGGCGATTGGTCGGTCGTGAAATGGCGTTTCGGCGCCTCCGACACCGAGCTCTCGCTGTGGATCGAAGAACTCGGCGCCCCGAAATCGCTCGAGCACTCCGAGTAATCATGAGCGCCGCGCCTTCGATCAAACCGGTCGAATCCGGGGACATCGAGACCGCGGTCGCGCTCCTCGTCGCGCAGCTCGACGAACACGAAATCGTCACGCCGATCGATGCACTCCGCGATGTCGTTCGCGAAGTCGTCACTGATGCGCGCCACGGCTTCATCCTGTTGGCGATGTCGGGCGATCGCGCGGTGGGAATCGCCTACGCCGCGGCGCATCTCAGCGCCGAGCACGGCGGGATCCTCGGCTGGCTGGAGGAACTCTACGTTGTGCCCGATCAACGCGGCTGCGGAGTCGGTTCCGCCTTGCTCCGCGAAGTCGCCGCGCGGGCGCAAGCGCTCGATTGGCGCGGTCTGGAATTGGAAATCGTGGCCGGACACGAACGCGCCGTGCCGCTCTACGAACGACACGCCTTCCTTCCGCTCGCCCGCGCCCGTTTCAGCCGCATCTTCGACTAACCGCGCGCCTTTTGCACGATCTCAAACGCCGAAGCGTTCCTGAACCAAAGCCGGTAACGCAGTCGAACCACCGCGGCTCGCCCCTCTCCCACCTTTGTCATCCTGAGCGCAGCCGAAGGATCGCTGACTCTTTCTGGCATGGAACACGCGCGCTCATCAATCGATCAAATTCGTCGGTACAAAAAAGCAACGCGACCATTGCTGGTCGCGCTGTTGAAGCTGCGGAAAATTAATTCTTAGTGATTGGTTTCCTAGCTTGCACCTATCCTTTAAGCAGGCGCGGTGCCACGAATACGCCTCCCCGGAAAAATAATCACGCGTGCGCGTTTTCTTTTTCTTCCGCGAGCGCTTCCCACTCCGCGGTGGTGCGTTCCAATTCGGTCGTGAGCGCGGCCAACTCGCGATTCAATTCCATCGCCGCGCCGCCCGCTTCGTAGGTCTCCGGTTTTTCCAGCTCCGCAGTCAATTCCCGTTGCCGTCCCTCGAGCGAAAGAATGTGCATCTCGAGTTCGCGCGCGCGTTTCTCCTGCTCGCGCTTCACCTTGGCTTCCGCTTTGCGTTGCTCCGCATCCGCACGGCGCTGTTCGCGCGTTTCGCGCAGGCCCGCGGGCTTCGCCGTCGGCGCCGCGACGGGCGCAGTCGGTTGCGCGTTGTGCAATTTTTCACCGCTGGTTAGAGCCGCGCGCGCGGAGGTGGCGCGCGATTTATCGAGGTAATAATCGTAATCGCCCGCATACGGCGTGAGTTGCCCGGCGCCGATATGCAGCACCGTCTTCGCCACCGCGCGGATGAAATAGACATCGTGGCTGATGAAGATGAGCGTGCCTTCGTACTGCGCGAGCGCGCCCACGAGCGCGTCGATGCTGCCGACATCGAGGTGCGTCGTCGGTTCGTCCATCAAGAGCAGATTCGGTGGATCGAGGAGCAACTTCACCAGCGCGAGCCGCGTTTTCTCTCCGCCGCTCAAGACCGCAGTGGTTTTGAAAACGTCGTCACCGCGAAACAAAAACGAACCCAGGACCGTGCGCGCGACCTGTTCCGAGACCGGATTCGGCATATCGCGCGCGGTGTCGAGCACGGTCATCATCGGTTGCAACATCTCGACGCGATACTGCGAGAAATAGCCGACCTTCACGTTGTGCCCGAGCTCACGCGTGCCGCTTTGCACTTCGAGCGAGCCGCCGAGCAATTTCAGCAGCGTCGATTTGCCGGAACCGTTCGGGCCGACCAACACGGTGCGCTGGCCGCGTTCCGCTTCGAAATTGAGGCCGCGATAAACCACGAGATCGTCGTAAGCGTGATCGACGTCCTCCAGCTTGATCACGCGATGTCCGCTGCGCGGCGGTTGGGGAAAATGGAAGTGCACCGTCTTCTCACGCGCGACCGGCGCCTCGATCTTCTCCATCCGATCGATCTGCTTCAGCTTGCTCTGCGCTTGCGATGCCTTGCTCGCCTTGGCCCGGAAGCGGTCGGCAAACTGCTGCAAACTCTGAATTTCTTTCTGCTGATTCTTGTAGGCGGAAAGCTGCTGTTCTTCGCGCGCGGCCCGTTGCTCGACGTAGCTGTCCCAATTCCCGCGGTAACGATTCAGCCGCCGATGCGCGATCTCGATGATGGAGCCGACGAGCTGATTCAAAAACTCGCGATCGTGCGAGATCATCAGGATCGCGCCCGGGTAGTTCTTCAAATATTCCTGAAACCAGACGAGCGATTCGAGATCGAGATGGTTCGTAGGTTCGTCGAGGAGCAGCAAATCCGGCTCCATCACCAAGAGGCGCGCCAGATGCGCCCGCATCACCCAGCCCCCGCTTAAGGTCCGCGCCGGTCGCTCAAAATCCGATTCCCGAAAGGCGAGGCCGTGCAGGATGCGTTTCGCCTTGGGTTCGATCTGCCAGCCGCCGTGTTCATCGAAGGTATGCATCGCCTCGTGATGCTCCGGAGAATCCTCCGGGGTCGCCTTCATGATGCGCTGCGCTTCCGTCAATTCCTTCGAAACTGCGGTCGCGAGTTCTAGGACCGTCTCGTCACCGGCGGGCGCATTCTCCTGCGGGAGAAATCCAATCGTGGCCGCCTTCTCGGTCGAGACTTTGCCGGCATCGGGCGACGCTTCTCCGAGGATCAAGGAAAAGAGGGTCGACTTGCCCGCGCCATTCGGCCCCACCAGGCCTACGCGATCGCCGCGATTCACCTGGAGCGACGCATCTTCGAAAAGCGTGCGCCCGGCAAAGGCTTTCGTGACTTGGGAAATGGTGAGCATACGAGGGCGCCCAATGTCGCGAACTGCGATGATGGCGCAAGGAAGCGCCCATTTTACCACGAAGGACACGAAGGGGCTGTAGGTTTTCCACCCTTCGTGCTCTTCGTGGTGCAAAAAATTGCCCGCCGCGCCGTATGCGCGTATGGCAAAGCACGATGAAACGCCTCTCCGCTGCCGTCGTTCTTCTCGCAGGTCTCACCGTCGCGTCCGCGAAAGAGCCGACGAAACCGTTCGCTTATCCGCCCGCGCCGAAGAGCGAGCAGTCGGACGATTACCACGGCACGAAGGTGGCCGATCCGTATCGCCCGCTGGAGAATACCGACTCGGAGGAGACGAAGAAGTGGATCGAGGCGGAGAACAAACTCACCTTCGATTTTCTAGCCGGGGTGCCGGAACGGAAGAAAATCAACCAGCGCCTGACCGCGCTTTGGAACTACGAAAAATACGGCGTGCCGTATCGCGAAGGCGGCCAGTTCTTCTTCACCAAGAACACTGGCTTGCAGAATCAAAGCGTGCTCTACACCGCGGCGGAATTGCCCGGTGAACCGAAGACGCTGCTCGATCCAAACACGCTTTCGAAGGACGGCACGACCGCGCTCACCGGCACCGATGTTTCACACGACGGCAAACTTCTCGCCTACGGCCTGGCCATGGCGGGCTCGGATTGGCAGGAGTGGAGAGTGCGCGAGATCGCCACGGGGAAAGATCGCGAGGACACGATCAAGTGGGTGAAATTTTCCAGCGCAGCCTGGAACCGCGACGGCTCGGGATTCTACTACAGCCGCTACGATGAGCCGGCCGCGGATCAGCTCAAGGCCGCGAATTATTTCCACAAGCTTTACTTCCACCGCCTCGGCACGCCGCAGTCGGAGGACACGCTGGTTTACGAGCGGCCGGATCACAAGGAATGGCTCTTTCAGGGCGAAGTCACCGAGGACGGCAATTACCTGATCATCACGGTCTCCGAAGGCACGGAATCGAAGAACCGCGTCTTCTACAAGGCGCTCGCAGGCGACGACAAACCGGTCGTCGAGTTGTTGAACAAGCAGGACGCGGAATACGTTGTCCTCGGGAACGAAGGGGCGGTCTTCTGGTTTCGCACCACGCTGGACGCGCCGCGCGGTCGCATCGTGGCGATCGACACCGCGAAGCCGGAAGAAATCAAGGAGCTGGTGCCGCAGAGCGAAGACAAACTCGCGGACGCGAACGTGGTGGGCGATCGCTTCGTCGCGAACTACCTGAAGGACGCGCACTCGATGGTGCGGCTGTTTGAGTTGAACGGCAAAGCGGCGGGCGAGATTGCGTTGCCGGGCCTCGGCACGCGCGAGCGGTTTCACCGGCAAACGCAAGGACACCGAAACGTTCTACAGTTACGTCAGCTACACCGAGCCGCCGACGGTTTTTCGCCATGACCTCGAAGACCGGCAAGAGCGCGGAGTTGTTCCGTCCGAAAGTCGATTTCAAATCGGGCGACTACGTGACCGAGCAGGTTTTCTACAAGAGCAAGGACGGCACGCGCGTGCCGATGTTCCTCACTTACAAAAAGGGGCTGGAGAAAAACGGGAACAATCCCACGCTGCTTTACGGCTACGGCGGGTTCGATATTTCCGTCACGCCCGGATTCAGACCGGACACCGCGGTCTGGCTCGAAATGGGCGGCGTGTATGCGGTCGCGAACCTGCGCGGCGGCGGCGAGTACGGCGAAGAATGGCATCTCGCGGGCACGAAACTGCAAAAGCAAAACGTCTTCGACGATTTCATCGCCGCGGGCGAATGGCTGATCGAAAACAAATACACTACCACGCCGAAACTCGCGATCAGCGGTCGCAGTAACGGCGGCCTGCTCGTCGGCGCGGTCTTAAATCAACGGCCCGATCTCTGGGGCGCGGCGCTGCCCGGCGTGGGCGTGATGGACATGCTGCGCTTCCAGAAATTCACCATCGGCTGGGCGTGGGCGTCGGATTACGGTTCGTCGGATAACGCGGAGGAATTCGACGCGCTCTACAAATATTCGCCGCTCCACAACGTGAAGCCGGAAGCGAAATATCCGCCGACCTTGATCACGACCGCCGATCACGACGATCGCGTTTTCCCCGGCCACAGCTTCAAATTCGCCGCCGCTCTGCAAGCCGCGCAGGCGGGCCCCGCCCCGGTCTTGATCCGCATCGAAACCCGCGCCGGGCACGGCGCGGGGAAGCCCACTTCGAAGATCATCGAGGACGTGACCGATCAACTTTCGTTCCTCGTGAAAACGCTCGATATGAAAGTCGCATTCTGAGCATGCAGAAGGTCAACCTGAGCGAGATCAAGGAGAGCGAGAAACGCTCGCCCGCGGGCAGGTATCACAAGTTCTTCAAGGAAGTGTCCGTCGCGCTCGGACGCGATCCCGATTCGCTCGACCTGAACAAACGGCACCCGTTCGATCTCGCGCTCGTCCGTATTCCGCCCGGGAAATCCTATTGCCCGTATCACGCCGAGAGCGCGCAGTGGGAAATGTATCTGGTCGTGAGCGGGCGCGGCACCGTGCGTGATGCCAGCGGCACAAAAGAAGTGCAAACCGGCGATGCGTTTCTCTTTAAACCCGGCGAAGCGCATCAGCTTTCCTGCGCCGGTGATGAGGACTTCGTCTATTACGTCATCGCCGATAATCCGGTGGGCGATTCCTGTTATTATCCAGACAGCGGCAAGTGGGCCGTGCGCAAGGAAGGCGACGAAACGGTGATAATGAAGGGGAGTGAAACCGTTTACCACGACGGCGAGGAATAGCTGCGCTAAACGAGAGCGTCAGCGAGCAATTCCGCCATGTGCTTTGGACGCGCGGGCGTGAGGTGCTCGATTTGGTGGCGACAACTGGTACCCGAGGCCACAATGGTCGCCCGCGCAGGCTGAGCATTGATTTTTTGCACCAATGGCTGTGCCACCTGGAGTGACAGTTCATACTTCGAATCGAGCGCGCCGAATGCGCCAGCCATTCCGCAGCAACCGGTTTCGAGCAACTCGACCGTCCGGCCCGGCAATCGTTCCGCGAGTCGTTTCATGAACGCCGGTTTCATCAGCGCTTTCGCGTGGCAATGCGCGTGGATCGCCACTTTGTCGCCGGCCTCACGGAAGCGGAGCGCGTTTGGTTCGCGATCGAGAATATCCGCGACGAATTTCTCGAACAGGAAAGCGCGCGGCGCGATCGCGGTCGCGTTGGCTAAATTCAATTCCCGATAGTCTTCCGCGAACATGGAGTAGCACGACGGCTCGAGAAAAAGGATCGGCGTCTTCGGGTCGCCCTTCCGCAGCAGCGCGAGATTGCGTTTCCCCAGTCGCGTCGCCTCATCAAGGTTCCCCTGGCTGAAGGCGGGCCGTCCGCAACACTTCCGGCCACGCAAGCGCTCGACTGCGAAGCCAAGCGCTTCGAGCACCTCCACGGCGGCGATGCCGATGTTCGGCTCGTAGTAGCGCACAAACGTATCGTCCCAAAGAATGACGCGGCCGCGGCGCGCGTGTTCTTTCGGCGCGCGGCGATCGAACCATCTGTCGAAACGCTCGTGCGTATAGTGCGGCAGCGGTCGCTCCGCGGAAAGGCCGAGCACCGTTGACATCAGCTCGCGCAACGGTTCGAAATCCAGCGCGGCATTCGCGAGTCGAGGCGTGATGCAACCCAGCCGGCCCAACAGATCCACTGCGCTCAGGATGCGCTCGCGCAAGGGTAAACCATCGCGGCGATGCCGCGCGTAAAGCAGCTCGGCTTTCAGCAGCGCGAGATTTACATTCGACGGGCATTCCGTCGTGCATGCCTTGCAGGAGAGGCAGTTGCTCAGCGCCGCTTCGAGTTCGTGCGCGCGCAACGGGTCGTGACCAACGGTGCGCAATTCCAGCGCCGCCCGGATCGCGTTCGCCCGGCCGCGTGTGGACATGTATTCCTCGCCCGTGGCGAGAAAGGTCGGGCACATCGTGGGCGCATCCTTTCGACAACCGCCGCAGCCGTTGCACTGCTCGAGATTGCCGATGAATGATTCGTCTTTGAAGGCAAAGGCAAGCTTTGGTTCGAAGGGCAGTTTCAATTCGTAGCCCGCGCCCATCCGCAGCTGCGTGTCGATCTTGAACCGCCCGTCGGGAATGACCTTGCCAGGGTTAAAAAGATTCCGCGGATCGAAGGTGCGCTTGATCGCGCGCAGGACGTTGAGCAGCCGCTCACCCAATTGCTCCGGCATGTATTCCGTGCGCGCGATGCCGACGCCGTGTTCCGCCGCGAGCGAACCCTTGAACTGGCGCACGAGCGCGGAGGTTTGATCGGCGATGTGGCGGAACTTCCGCAAATCCTCTGCGCTATGCAGATCGAGCACCGGCCGCACGTGCAACAAACCCGTGGCCGCGTGGCCGTAGTAGCAAGCTTCAACGCCGAGCGGCCGAATGATCGATTCCAGCCCTGCGACGTAGGCCGGTAGTTGCTCCGGCCGCACCGCCGCGTCTTCGATGCACGTCACCGGTTTGGCCGCGCCTTTGCGCCCGGTGAGCAAGGTGAGCCCCGCCTTGCGCATTCCGAGCACGAGATTGATTTCGGTGTTCGATTTGCAAATCGTGGTGCGCAAACCGAGGCGGCGGTCGGTTAACCACTGCAAACGTTCGGCCACCGCGTCATCGTAAAATTCGACGAGCAGGATCGACTCGCACGGCTTCGCATCCAGCTCGAGCAAATCGCGCGCAGCTTTGAATTCGAGCTGCCCCTTCGTCTGGTCGAAGAGCACGCGATCGATGTGCTCAATCGAAGCCGGTTTCAGATCGAGCAACGCCACCGTGGCCTGCATCGCTTCCGCGACGGAGGCGAAAAAGATCAGTCCCAGGCCTTTCGCGCGCGGGAGCGGTACGATCTTCAACTCCGCCGAGCAGATCGCAGCCAGCGTGCCTTCGCTTCCAGCCAGGATGTTGCTCAGGTCAGGCGCAAGGCGCAGAAAGCGATCGATCCCAAAACCCGACCAGCGTTTCTGCAAACCCGGCGGCATCCAGGCGTCAATCTCCGCCGCGTTCTCCGCAATCAGTCGCGCGATCGCTGCCCGCTCGCCGGCGAGCGCGTCGCTCTCCAAACCGATTCGTTCGATGCGTCCGTCCGCCAGCACGATCTCCAGCGTGCGCACATGATCGGCCGTGGTGCCGTAGATCGGCACGCGCGCGCCGGAGGAATTGTTCGCGATCATGCCGCCGATGGTGGCGCGCGAACTCGTGGCCACATCCGGCCCGAAACAAAAGCCGTGCGGCTTGAGGTATGCGTTCAATTGATCCAGCACCACGCCGGCGCCGACGCGCACGCTCTGTTTCTCCAAATTCAAGTCGGAGATGTCGCGATTGTGCCGCGAGAAATCGACGATCAAGCCATCACCAATCGCGCCGCCCGCGAGGCCGCTTCCTGCGCCGCGCGGGGTGATTGCGATGCTCGCATCCGCGGCCGTGCGAATGATCGAACTGGCCTGGACCGCGCTGCGCGGAAACGCGACCGCCGCCGGCTCGATCTGATAAATCGAGGCGTCGGTCGCGTAGAGCTGACGGGTGGGATTGTCGAAAGCCAGGTCGCAATCGGCGCCGGCGAGGGATTTGCGTTGAATCAAAGTCATCCTGGCGTCATCAAGATGCCGACCCTGCCATGGAAAACAAACCCGCCTCGGTTCCGCTGATTCGTCAACTCACCGCACGAGATGCGCGTCTGAGCGGCTTTCGCTTTTACGATTTGCTCGTGCACGCTTTCGTGGTCGTGCTCCTGATTTCGAACCTGGTGGGGCAGAAGATTTGCGCGATCCCGCTCGGCACTTGGGGCGGCGCTCCGGTGATCGCGAATGTCTCGGGGGCGCAGTTGTTGTTTCCGATCACTTATATTTTCGGCGATATCTTCACCGAGGTGTATGGCTACGGCGCTTCGCGACGGGCGATCTGGATCGGGTTCGCGGCGTGCGCGGCGCTGGCTTTGATGGGACTGGTGGTGGTGTGGATTCCGGGCGCGGAGAGTTGGCAAAATCAGAAGGCGTTTGAGGTCGTGTTTTACACCGTGCCGCGGTTCATCGCGGCCAGCCTGGTGGCGTTCTGGTTGGGCGAGTTCACGAACTCTTTCACGCTGGCGAAGATGAAGATTTGGACGAACGGGCGTTTTCTTTGGGCGCGCACGATCGGCTCGACAGTGACGGGCCAGTTCGTGGATACGACGGTGTTGATTTTGATCGCCTTCGGTGGTTACACGCCCTGGGGGACGATGTTCAACCTGATCCTCTCCGGCTATCTCGCGAAGGTGCTCTATGAAGCGCTGGCCACGCCGCTGACCTATCTGGTGGTGAACCGGCTGAAGCGCGCGGAAGGCGTGGACGTTTACGATCGCGAGACGAATTTCAATCCCTTTGCGTTTTCGGTCCGGAATCGCGGGAACAAAGTCTGATCGCGGGGGCGCCGCGAGATTTACACGCACGCCAGTGTCCGTCATGATCGGCGTTCTTATGACGCGCGCATCGTTCGCAGGCTTTTGGTTGCTGGTCCTCCTCGCTGCGCCGGCGTGCGCGGAGATCGCATTCGATTACGACCAGATGAAGCCGCTCGAGATCAAGGAAACCGGCACACGCGAGCAGGAGGGCGTGCAGTTGCGCGACATCACTTATGTTTTGCCGGGCGGGAGCCGGAATGCGGCCACGATCGTGGAGAAGAAAGGCCAGACGGGTGCGCGGCCGGGCATCCTCTTCGTGCACTGGTATGGACCGCCGGAGCCGACCTCGAATCGGACGCAGTTCATTCCCGACGCGGTCGAGCTCGCCAAAGGCGGTGCGGTTTCGTTGCTCATCGATACGCCGTGGTCGCGGCCGGAATATTTTCGAGAACGAAAACGCGACGGCGATTACGCGCGCTCTGTTCAGCAGGTGAAGGATCTGCGCCGCGCGCTCGATGTCCTGTTGGCACAGCCGGAGATCGACCGCGAGCGTGTCGCGTTCGTGGGGCACGACTTCGGCGCCATGTATGGCGCGTTGGCCGCGGCGAACGATCCGCGGGTTAAGTTCTTCGTCTTCATGGCGGGCACGCAATCGTTTAGCGATTGGTTTCTTTACGGGCCGAAACCGCCGGAAGCGGAACAGAAACGTTTCATCGCCGAGATGGCGCCGCTGGACCCGATCAAGTATTTGCCGCAATTGAAAATGCCGAAGCTGCTGCAATTCGCCGATGACGATGAGCATGTCTCGAAGGAAAGAGCGGAAGCGCTGGCAGCCGCGGCGCCCGAACCGAAAACGGTGCGCACGTATGCCGCAAAGCACGAGCTGAACGATGCAGCGACGAAGGAGCGGGTGGCGCTGGTTGAAGGAGCAGCTCCGCCTTTCGGCGGAAGCGGCCCGTTAATCCTTGTAGATGGCCACGACGGCCTTGCCGTCCGGTCCGATGTGCCCGCGATACATGCCGGCGGTGTTGAAGGGCATGGCAAAATTCCCCGCGCGATCGAGCACGATCACCCCGCCGGTGCCGCCCAGCTTCTCCACCTTCTCCAGCGCTGCGTTCGGCCGCTTCGCTCACCGACGCGCCTTTGTAGCCGACCCGCGCGGCAATGTCGTACGCGACGCTGGCGCGGATGAAATATTCGCCATCGCCCGTGGCGGAGACGGCGCAGGTTTGATTATCGGCATAGGTGCCGGCGCCAATAATGGGTGAGTCGCCCACGCGGCCGAAACGCTTGTTCACCATGCCGCCGGTGGAGGTGCCGGCGGCGAGATTCCCCGCCGCATCCAGCGCGACCGCGCCGACCGTGCCGGGGCCCGTGGGCTTTTCATTCCTTTTCGCCTCGAGTTCTTTCCAGCGTCGTTCCGTGTAAAAGTATTTCTCGGGCACCAGCTCGACGCCCTGGCTTTTCGCGAACTCCTCTGCGCCGTCGGCCACCATCATGACGTGAGGCGATTTCTCCATCACCATCCGGGCCAGGCTGATCGGATTCTGGATGTGCTTTACGCCTGCGATCGCGCCGGCTTTGAGATTGCTGCCGTCCATGATCGAGGCATCGAGTTCGTTCTTTCCCTCATGCGTGAAGACCGCGCCTTTGCCGGCATTGAAGAGCGGCGAATCTTCGAGAATCCGGATCGCGGCTTCGACCGCATCGAGGCCGCCGCCGTTTGCCTTAAGGATGCGATGCCCAGCCTCAAGCGCTTCGGTCAGCTTGAGGTTGTATTCTTTCTCCAGCTCCGGCGTCATTTTGCTCCGCTCCATCGCGCCCGCGCCGCCGTGAATGACGAACATGGTTGGCCGTGCGGCGGTCTCGGTTTCGGCCATGGTCGATGACATCGTTGACCAACCTGTCGCAAAAATCAGCGCCAGCGAAAGAGCTTTGGAGAGAGAATTTCTCATGAGGGAATCATCAAATCGGCGGTGGCTCACCGGATCAAGCATGGACGCGCCGGGAGTGGAGGCCCTAGACGGCGATGGGGGCCTTGATCGCGGGATGCGGGTCGTAGTTCTCCAGGGTGAAATCCTCGAAACGGAAGTCGTGAATGTCTTTCACCACGGGGTTGAGGCGCATCTGCGGCAGCGGGCGAAATTCGCGCGTGAGTTGTTCGCGGGCCTGCTCGAGGTGGTTCTGGTAGAGATGGAGATCGCCGAAGGTGTGGACGAATTCACCCGGCGCGAGATCGCAGACCTGCGCCACCATCTTGGTAAGAAGCGCGTAGGAGGCGATGTTGAAAGGGACGCCAAGGAAGAGATCGGCGCTGCGCTGGTAAAGCTGGCAGCTCAACTCGCCGTCGCGGACGTAAAACTGAAAGAGCACATGACACGGCGGCAGCGCCATCCCTTCGATTTCGGCGGGGTTCCATGCGCTCACGATCAAACGACGGCTGTGCGGGTTCGCGCGGATCTGGGCGATGACGTCGTCGATTTGATTGATGCGTTCGCCATTCGCGCCGCGCCAGTCGGTCCATTGCGCGCCGTAAACGCGGCCGAGGTCGCCGCTTTCGTTGGCCCATTCGTTCCAGATCGTGACCCCGGCTTCGTTGAGCGAACGCACGTTGGTATCGCCGCGCAAAAACCAAAGCAGCTCGTGGATAATCGATTTCAGATGCAGTTTCTTCGTGGTCAGGAGCGGAAAATTTTCTCGCAAATCGAACCGCGCCTGCGCGCCGAAGACCGAGAGTGTGCCCACGCCGGTGCGATCGGAGCGCGTTTTTCCCTCTTCCAGGACGAGGCGAAGAAGATTGTGATATTGACGCATGAGTTAAAACTAGGAAGTCCGCATGAACCACGAACGCAATGCCTCGCCAGTCTACTTCATCTAGCGCATGAGTTCCTCCACCGGCAACCGAATCCTGATCGTCGAGGACGAACCGGACGTGGTCGATCTCCTCGACGCTGAGCTTGCGCAAGGCGAACTTTTCGGTCGCGACGGCGAGTGATGGCGCGTCCGGATTGCGCGCGGCGCGGGAGGACGCGCCCGCGCTCATCATTCTCGATCTCATGTTGCCGAAGATGCCGGGTCTCGAGGTTTGCAAAGTCTTGAAGACCGACGCGGCGACGAAGCACATCCCGATCATCATGCTGACGGCGAAAGCGGAGGAGATCGATCGCATCGTCGGACTGGAATTTGGCGCGGACGATTACGTGACGAAGCCGTTCAGCCCGCGCGAAATGGTCTTGCGCGTGCAGGCCATCCTGCGCCGCGGCCAGGATGAGCCCGCGGAAAAGCCGCTCATCGCCGGCGCCATTCGCCTCGATCCGGTGCGCCACGAGGTGACGGTGAACGGCAAACCGATTCGCCTCACCAGCGTGGAGTTTAAATTGCTCGGCATGCTCATGCGCCGACGCGGCCGGGTGCAGGCGCGTGATCGCCTTCTCAACGAGGTGTGGGGTTACGAGAGCCTGATCGATACCCGTACCGTGGACACGCACGTGCGCCGATTGCGCAAGAAGCTCGGGAAAGCCGCCGATGGCATCGAGACCGTGCGGGGCTTTGGCTATCGCCTGCGCGAGAGCGAATGAGACCGCGCGACGGCTTTCGGCTTGGCGAGCGGGCTCCTTTCCTTTACGGCACAGGTCGTTCCGATTCACTCCCGCCATGTTCTCCATCCGCAAACTCCTCGGCCACGACACGAAGTTCTTTGATCTCCTGGAGGGCAGCGCGCAGCAGGCCGATAGCAGCGTGCACCAGCTCATCGATCTCCTCGGCAAACTGGAGCAGCAGGATCCCGCGCAAAGTTTGCAGGAATTCGTGGAAACCCGACGCAAGGACAAGCAGATCACGCAGGAACTGACCGAGCAGCTTTGCAAAAGTTTCGTCACTCCCGCTGGAACGCGAAGACATCCAGGCGCTGTCCACCGCGCTCTACAAAATTCCCAAGACGATCGAGAAAATCGGCGAGCGCATTCTGATTTGTCCCGAAGATTTGCGCGGGCGCGATTTCCAGCGCCACCTCGAATTGCTCGACCAGGCCGCGGAAGAAGTGGTGGCGATGGTGAAACAACTGCGCCATGGCACCGATGCCGGCGTCGCCCGGGAGAAAAACGACCGCCTGCAACGCATCGAAGGCGACGCCGATAAACTGGAGCTCGATCTCCTGCGCGATCTTTACCACGGCGACTACGACCGCCAAGCAGATCATCTTCCTGCGCGATCTCTACGAGCTGCTCGAGAAGGTGATCGATCGTTGCCGCGATGCCGGCAACGTCATCCTCCAGATCGTGCTCAAGTATTCCTAGCAGCGCCGCGGCGCATCATGTGGCTTTTTCTTCTCGTCGTCCTCGCCGCGCTCGCCTTCGAGTACATCAACGGCTTTCACGACGCCGCCAACGCCATCGCCACCGTGGTCTCGACCCGAGTCCTCACGCCGCGCCAGGCGATCGCGCTCGCGGCATTTTTTAATCTCACCGGCGCGCTCATGGGCACGGCGGTCGCGAGCACGATCGGCAAAGGCATGGTCGATCCCAATGTCATCACCATGCCCACGATTCTCTGCGCGTTGATCGGCGCGATTGTCTGGAATCTGATCACGTGGTGGCTCGGTCTGCCCTCCAGCTCCAGCCACGCCCTCATCGGCGGCCTCTGCGGCGCGGCGCTCGCCACGGCGCAGGGTGATTGGTCGGTCTTGAAATGGAACACCGGCCTGCTGCCGAAGGTCGTGATCCCGATGCTCACGTCGCCGGTGGTCGGCTTTGTCGTGGGCGGGCTGCTCATGATCACGCTCATGGTGCTGCTTGCGTTCTTCGCTCGCCGCACCTTGTGCAGAAAATTTTCGGCAAGATGCAGTTGGTCAGCGCCGCCTGGATGGCGCACAGCCACGGCACGAACGACGCGCAAAAAACCATGGGCATCATCGCGCTCGCGCTCTTCACCGCCACCAGCAACGGGCGTTTCGACGATCTTCCGCCGTTTCTCCATTTCCTCCGCACGCCGGATTTCAGCGTCGCGAAATGGGTCGTGGTCGTTTGCGCGATCACGATGGCGGCCGGGACCGCGGCGGGCGGCTGGCGCATCATTCGCACGCTCGGGCATCGCATGGTGAAGCTGCAACCGGTCCACGGTTTCGCCGCGGAAACGACCGCCGCGCTCATCATCCAGGTGGCGAGCTCGCACGGCATTCCGCTTTCCACCACCCACGTCATCAGCACCTCCATCATGGGCGTGGGCGCGGCCAAGCGTTTCAGCGCCGTAAAATGGGGCGTGGTCGAGCGCATCGTCTGGGCCTGGGTGTTGACGCTGCCCGCGACCGGCCTCATCGCCTACGTCCTGGCACGCGCCGCGCGCGCTTTTTAGGAAAAGAGTTAGAGTCCGGACGGCATGCGGTGGCTTTTTCTTGCTCTGGCTCTTCTCGCCCTTGGCGCGGGGTTTGGCTTCGTCTTTTGGCGCCGCTGGATCGAGCCGTGGACTGAGCTGGAGGAATTGGTCCGCGCGGTCGTGGAGCAAGAGCGCCCGCGGAAGTTTCTCATGACGGGCAACGCGCGCGCCAATTCCCTCGGACTCGCCTTGGAAAAGTTCGCCAATCGGCAACGCGAATTGGAGCAGAGCGCGACCGCGGGAACGCAGAGCCTCCAGAGCGTGCTGGGCGCTTTGCCGGATGGGCTCGTCCTCGTCGATCAGCACCGGAGAATCCAGCTGACGAATCCGCAATTCCAAAACCTCTTTCGCTTGCGCGACGAAACCCGAGGCGTCGGCCTGCTCGAGATTGTGCGCGACGCTGGCGTTGACCGGTCCGTCACCGCGGCGCTCGAAAGCGGCGAGCTCAGGAGTGAACACGTCACCCTCGGCCGCGATTTGGAATCGCGCCGCGAGCTGGAAGTGACCGCGGTCCCGTTCGCCACCGGCGACGACGGCACGCGCAACGCCGTCGTGCTCTTCCGCGATGTCACGCAAATGCGGCGGGTGG
The DNA here is from genome assembly GCA_963769625.1 of uncultured Verrucomicrobiae bacterium. Lineage (GTDB taxonomy): Bacteria > Verrucomicrobiota > Verrucomicrobiia > Chthoniobacterales > UBA10450 > JACCTI01. The sequence goes on from CAVYMO010000004.1 coordinate 567,424, forward strand.
AGGACATGCGGCGCGATTTTGTCGCGAACGTCTCGCACGAGCTGCGCACGCCGCTCTCCATCTTTCGCGGGTATCTGGAGACGTTGCTCGAGGATCCGCAACAGCCGCCGGCCGAAGTGCAACGCATTCTCGAAGTGATGGATCGGCACGCCGAACGCCTCACCTTGCTCGTCGAGGACATCCTCAGCCTGGCGCGGCTGGAGACGCCCGGGATGCGATTGGATCTGAATGAAGTTTGTCTCCCGGAACTGCTCGCAGGCATCATGCGCGATTGGGAAAAGCACTTCGCAGCCAAGGCGCTTCGCGGGGAATTGGAGGCGCCGGAAGGATTGCCGGTCATCCGCGCGGACGAGCATCGGCTCGAGGAAGTGATCTATAACCTGCTAGACAATGCGGTGAAATATTCGCCGCCCGAGGGGAAGATTGTCCTGCGCGCGGAGCGACGCGAGACCACGGTATGCGTTTCCGTTTCCGATACCGGCGTTGGGATTCCGGCGCGTGATCTGCCGCGCATCTTCGAGCGTTTTTATCGCGCGGATAAAGCGCGCAGCCGCGAGTTGGGCGGCACCGGGCTGGGTTTATCGATTGTAAAACACATCGCGCAATTGCATGGCGGGAGCGTGGAAGCGACGAGCGAGCCGGGCCGTGGGACCACGGTGAGCGTCATTCTTCCGCTCGAGCCGCCGAGCGCTAATCTCGAGCCGGAAGAAAACGCCCAGCCGCGCCTCCCGTTTGATTAGCGCAGGGAATCGCAGTCCCTGTCACACAAACGTCACACGAAAGAATTTTCGCTTCCGGGCGGATCGCGACAGGTTTTGGCTGGCATGCCAGCGCGCGATCAACCGTCGAAAAAGCTCGCCCCGAGTGGACGTTCGGCGCGTGGACGTTCCGCGGCGGATCGCGGCATTCGCTGGTTCTTCGGCAGTAACGCGTTGGTCGCGATCGTCGTCCTGGCGTTGATCACGATTTTCCTTTTTCGCGAAGGCTTCGGTTTCTTCGAGCAGAACCTGAACAACCTGCGCCGTTACCGGCTCAGCGGGCAGGAATACGTCGACATCATGCGGCAGTACACCGAGGCGCACACGGCGCTCTCGCGTGGTTTGAACGCGTTGCGCCTGCGACAATTTCGCGCCGCGCAGAACAACGGCGTTTCCTTGGAAGAGACCAACGCCCGGCTCGCGGCCTTCGATCAATACGCGGAGGCATTCAGTGCCACGGCGGAACCGTTGAACGGTCTGCTTTCCGATTCCGGCGATGTCGCGGTCGAGATCAAGGCGCAACTCCTCGCTCAAGCCGGCCTCCGCGAAAATCCCGTAGCCGATGCGCCGACGAGCGACACGGTCCCCGCGACCGCGCGTGAGCAAGTCGAACAACTCCGCGCCACCGCGAGCACGTTCGATGAAATCGCGACCGCCATGCAGGCGGAGATCACGACCCTGCTGGCCGCGTCCCCGCCCGTGGTTGATCCCGCGGCGCAGTCCGGTTTTGCGAAATGGCAGGACAACGCCCGCGCTTATGTCACGGGTCTCAGCGAGGGCGGGAAGGAACTCCGCGCCTGGAATCCGGCGCAGCCGATCGCGTGGTCTCGCACCGTTTCGTCATTTTTGTTCGGGCGCGATTGGGTGACGGCAAGTTTTTGGCAGGATTGGTATGGCATCATTCCGCTCTTTGTTGGCTCGGTCATGGTCTCGGTCGTGGCGCTCGTCATCGCGGTCCCGCTTGGGGTGATGTCGGCTATTTATGTGAGCGAAGTCGCGGCGCGGCGGGAGAAGAGTTTGATCAAACCATTTATCGAATTCATCGCCGCGATTCCTTCCGTCGTGCTTGGATTTTTCGGCATCGCGGTCGTGGGCCAGGCCATCCGCGCGGCCACACAATCGGAATGGTTCAGTTGGATCAGTTTCTTCCCCATCGCGGAGCGGTTGAATGTCTTTACCGCCGGTTGTCTCCTCGCGCTCATGGCCGTGCCGACCATTTTCACTCTGTCGGAAGACGCCTTGCGCAATGTGCCGCGCGGTTTCAAGGAGGCGTCCTACGCGCTCGGCGCGAATCGCCTCCAAACCATCGGACGCGTGCTCGTGCCGGCGTCGTTGTCGGGAATTGTGTCGGCTGTTTTGCTCGGGCTCGGCCGCGTCATCGGCGAGACCATGGTCGTGCTCCTTTGCGCGGGAAATCGGATCGAGATTCCGGATTTCACCGAAGGCCTCGGCGCATTCTTTCAACCGGCGCACACCATGACCGGCATCATCGCGCAGGAGATGGGCGAAGTGGTGCGCGGGAGCATTCATTACCGCGCGCTCTTCATGGTCGGGCTCGTGCTCTTCGTCCTGACGCTCGGCATCAACTACTCGCGCAGCGTTTGGTGGCGCGTTACCGCATGAGCATTGGATGAAAACGGAAACTTCCAACGCGCGACGCAGCCGGTTCTTCGAGCGCGGAGCATTCTGGATGTTCCGCCTCGCCACGTATTTCATCATCGCGTGCGCCGGCTACATTTTTCTCGATATCGGCATCAAAGGGAGTCGCACGCTGTTCATGGCGAAGGCGCCGTTCATTAACTTCACCTTCCTCAGCGAAGGTCCGCAGACGCTTTACGTTTTCGATTACGAAGGCGAAAAGCTTCAGCTCGGCGACCAGGACTTCCGCGCCTGGAAGGCCGCGCATCCGGCAGCGGTGGTCGAAGCGCAAACCGTCGCCTATTCGGCCGGCGGGATTTGGCCAGCCATCGTCGGCACCGCGTTGCTCGTCATCGGCTCGATGACGCTCGCGCTCGTCATCGGCATCAGCAGTGCGATTTTTCTGAGCGAGTACAGCCGGGGCGGACCATTTATCCGGCTCGTGCGCGTCGCAATTCTGAATCTGGCTGGCGTGCCTTCGATTGTTTTCGGTCTCTTTGGTTTTGGACTCTTCGTCATCTTCTTCGGTTGGAACGTTTCGCTCCTGGCCGGCTGGTTTACCCTCGGACTCATGATCCTCCCGGCCATCATCACCGCCAGCGAAGAATCGCTCCGAGCGGTGCCGCAAGGTTTGCGCGAAGGCTCGCTCGCACTCGGCGCCACCCAATGGCAGACCATTCGCAAAAACGTCCTGCCCTACGCCATGCCCGGCATCCTCACGTCTTCCATTCTCGGCATCGCGCGCGTCGCGGGCGAGACCGCACCCATCATGTTCACCGCCGCCTACGCCATGCGCGATGAAATGCCGTGGCAGGTCCAGCGCATCACCGATTTTGTTTTTCAAGGCGTGATGGCGTTGCCCTATCATATCTATGTTGTCAGCTCGAAGATCCCGCAGAACGAATACACCGAGCGGGTGCAATACGGCACCGCGCTCGTCTTTCTTCTCCTCGTGATGTTGATTGCGCTCACCTCAATTATCTTGCGCGAGAAGAGTCGGAGTCGCCTGTCATGGTAGATTTAATGGAGATGCCGCCCGTCGTGAACCCCGCCACCCCCGCCCTCGAGTCGAAAGAATCGCAGAGCGCGCTTCCCGCTGCGAACGAGAAAGGCATCATCGAAATCGAGGACCTCGATTTCGCCTACGGCACGAATAAAGTCCTGCACGACATCACGCTCAGCGTTCCGCCGCGCGCGGTCACCGCGTTCATCGGGCCGTCGGGCTGCGGCAAGACCACGCTCCTGCGTTGCCTCAACCGGATGAACGACTTGATCGAGAGCGCGAAGATCACCGGGGGTTCAATCAAGATCGAAGGCGTCGACATCAACGATCCGAAGATCGACGTGGTGGATCTGCGTCGAAACGTCGGGATGGTTTTCCAGAAATCGAATCCGTTCCCGAAATCGATTTACGACAACATCGCCTACGGCCTGCGCATCGCCGGCATCAGCAAACGCGCGAAGATCGACGAAGCGGTCGAGAAAAGCCTGCGCGCCGCCGCTCTCTGGGATGAGGTGAAGGATCGGTTAAACGTCAGCGGCTACGGCCTTTCCGGCGGGCAGCAGCAGCGCCTCTGCATTGCCCGCGCGCTCGCGGTCGAGCCCGAGATCGTGCTCATGGATGAGCCTTGCTCCGCGCTCGACCCGATCGCCACTGCGAAAGTGGAGGAACTGATCCGGCAGTTGAAGGAGCAATACACCATCGTGATTGTGACCCACAACATGCAGCAGGCCGGGCGCGTCTCCGATCAGACCGCGTTCTTTTATCTGGGGCGGCTGATTGAATACAGCGACACGCGCAAGATGTTCAGCAATCCCGCGCAGCGGCAGACGGAAGATTACATCACCGGGAGGTTCGGATGATTCTTTTGCTTCGGCTTAAGAAAGGGAAGCCACAGATGGACACAGATTTACACAGATGGGGAAGGAACCAAAGAATCTCATCTGTGTTTAATCTGTGTTCATCTGTGGCCAAAATATCTTCCGCCTTGTTTCCTGTATGAACGCGCAAAATCACATTCTCGGAACCTTCGACGACGCGATCAATTCGTTGCGCAATAACGTGCTCATGATGTCGAGCCTGACCGAACGCAGCCTCGACCGCGCCATCACCGGTCTGCTCACGCGCGACGACGATCTCTGTGTGCTTGCGATCGCGGATGACGAGGAGATCGACCAACTGGAGAAGCAGGTGGACAAGGACGGCGTGGATTTACTGCTCCGTTTTCAACCGGTCGCGTCCGATCTGCGTCGCGTCGTCTCCGCGATGAAACTGAGTTCGAATCTGGAGCGCATGGCGGACCAGGCCGTGAGCATCGCGCGCAAGACGCGGAAGTTGAACCAGCATCCAGTCTTGCCCGAAGCCGATCTCATCGAACCGATGCATCGGCACGCCATGGCGATGTTCAAGGATAGCGTGGACGCCTACATCCGCGAAGACGTGGACCAGGCCATGACCTTGAAGGCGCGCGACAAGGTGCTCGACGAAATGAACGCGAGCGCGAGCAAGAAGCTCATCACGAAGATGGCGGAGGACCCGGAGCAGTTGCGCGGTTATTTGAATCTAATGTTCATCGCGCGGCATCTGGAACGCGTCGGCGATCACGCGACGAACATCGCGGAGGACGCGGTTTATGCCGCGGCCGCGGAAGACATCCGCCACCAGCCGTTTGTCCCAGCGAGAAAGTAACCGCAGGCGTTACAACTCCGCGTCCGCACCGCGCCTGGCCTGCACGCAACGCGAGATGAAGACGCCGACTACGGCGCCGCATACTGGGGCCGCAAGATAGAGCCAGAGCGTGCGCCCATCGCCGCTCACCAGCGCTGGCCCGAGTGAACGCGCGGGATTCATGGAAGCACCCGAGATGGGCCCGGCGATAAGCGCCTCCAGCGCGATGGTGGCGCCGACCACAATGCCGGCGGTGATTCCTTTTTCGCGCGCGCCTTGTGACACGTTCAGGATTACGAACATGAGGATGGCGGTGAGAATGATCTCGAGGATGAAGGATTGAGCGAGGCTGCCGGCCGGATTGGTCGCGCCCAGAGCGTGCACGTTGCCGAAAAGACCGCGCACGGTGCCGCTGGCCGCGAGCGCACCCAGAATCTGGCTCGCGGCATAGGGCACGAGGTTGCTCCAACTCATTCGGCCGGCGACACAAAAACCGAGCGTAACCGCGGGATTAAGATGCGCACCCGAGACATCGCCGACGGAATAAACCATCGCCAACACCACGAGCCCAAAGGTGAGCGAGATTCCGAGATGCGTGATCGCCCCGCCGGAGAGGCCATCGATCACGATCGCGCCTGTGCCAGCGAAAACGAGGCAATACGTGCCGAAGAATTCTGCCGCCAACTTTCTGAAGTCCATCTGCGAGGTCAACCGTCGGTCGGGCATTCCTGCGCGCACCATGCCTCAATCTTCGCCGCGATTTCGTCGCGGACGATTCGGGTTTGCGCGAGCTTCTCTTCCCACGTGCCGGCGAATTTCGACGGATCTCGAAACGGCCAGTGCAACCGTTTGGTCGGGCCGGGAAAAACGGGACAGCCGCCCGCTTCCGATTCGTGACACACCGTGATGACGTAGGCGTAAACGCCACCGGCTTGCCAAAGATCGAAAACGACTTGTGAGGGGTGCTGTGAGACGTCGATGCCGATCTCCTGCATCGCGGCGGCGGCGAGTGGATTCACGCCGGCGCCTGCTTCCAGACCGGCGCTGGAGGCCTCGAAGGCGTCGCCGCAGCGGGCATTGAGAAAGCCCTCGGCGATGCGGCTGCGTGCGCTGTTGTGCACGCAGATGAACAGAACTTTGGATTTGCTCATAGTTGGATTCAGTTGGAACGCGCCAGGAGCGTCTCCTCTTCGGGCGGCAGCAACTTCATGCTGGTGATAGGTTCACTGGCGAGAGTCAAGCGGACAAGGCTTTCTGTTTTGTTCACGCGACGAGAGTGGCCGGCACACGCGCCGGCTCGCCGGACGCGGTGAAGGGGTTGAAGTTGAGCAGTTCGATCGCGCCTTCGTGCGTCTCGATGATGGCCGTGCAGCTCTCGACCCAGTCGCCGCAGTTATAATAGGTGACGTGACCAAACTGGCGCACGGCGGCGCTATGGATGTGACCGCAGAGGACGGCCTCGACTTCGTACTGCCCGGCGTAGCGCACGATGGCTTTTTCAAATTCGCCGATGAAGCTAACCGCGTCCTTTACCCGCTTTTTCGCGTAGGCGCTGAGTGACCAGTAGCCCAGGCCGAAACGACGCCGGAAAAAATTAATCGCGGGATTGAGCGAGAGCAGAAATTGGTAGCCGAGGTCGCCGGCGAAGGCGAGCCAGCGGGCGTTTTGCACGACGGTGTCGAGCTCGTGGCCGTGCATGACGAGGATGCGGCGACCGTCGGCGGTGGTGTGGATGGCGTTTCTCTGGATGGTGATCTCGCCGTAGCTGCCGCAGAAGCGCTCGACGAAGTCGTCGTGATTGCCGGGGATGTAAATGATGCGTGTGCCTTTGCGCGCGGCACGGAGGAGCTTCTGGATGACGTTGTTGTGTTCCTGCGGCCAATAGATGCCGCGGCGCAATTGCCAGACATCGATCAAATCGCCCACGATATAGAGCGTTTCGATTTCGTGGTTGCGCAGGAAGTGGAGAAACGCGCCTGCGTTGCTGCTACGCGTGCCGAGATGGAGATCGGAAACCCACGCGGTGCGCACGCGACGTGGCGCGGGCGCACGGACGACGCGGACGTTCTTCAGCCGCGGTGGATCGAGAAGCGCGTTCATTGTTTTCGGTAGCGCGGACAGAAAGGCCCGCTGGCGTCTTCTTCCAGCGGGCCTTTCGTTTAACCTAACTTACCCGCTGGAAAATCATTTAATCGGGACGAAGCCAACCTGGCTCACCACTTTTTGGCCGGCCGGGCTGAGCGTGAAGTCGACGAATTCCTTCGCAACCCCGCTGGGTTCGCCATTCGTGTAGTAGAAGGTGGGGCGTGCATAGGGATAGCTTTTGTCCTGCACGGCGGCCACTGTGGGAGCGGTGCCGTCGATCGGCAGCGGTTTCACGCCGGGCGCCTTGTCGTAGGCGAGCCCGACGTAGCCGATGCCATTGGGATTCTTGCCCACTTCGGAGGCGATCTGCTCGTTGCCCGCCATCTTCTGCGAACTGCCGGCGTAGTCGCGCTTCTTCATCGCCAGCTCCTTGAAGTCGGAGTAGGTGCCGGAGGAGGTGTTGCGGGTGTAGATGGAGATTTTTCCGCCTGCGCCGCCGACCGCGCTCCAGTCGGTGACCTCACCGGTGAAGATCTGTTCGACCTGTTTCTTGGTCAGGCTGGCGATCGGGTTGTTGGCGTTAATGATCACGGCCATGCCGTCGTAGGCGACGATGGTCGGTTTCAGGTTCACGCTTTTGCCGGCCGCGGCGGAAACTTCGGCGGGCTTGGCGCGGCGGCTCGACATACCGATCTGGGCCGTGCCATCGATGATGGCGGCGATGCCGGTGGTGGAACCTTCCGCGGCGATATCGAAGGTCGTGCCGGGATTTTGGGCTTTGAATTGCTCTGCCAGCTGCGGCACGAGTTTCGCGCCGAGAGTATCGGAGCCTTTGATGACGAGCCGGTCGGCGCGCGCTGCGGTGGCGAAGAGGGCGAGGCCGGCGAGGAGTGCGAGGGATGTGGTTTTCATATGATCTTTTTTTTGGATTGTTGAAATCGATTGGTTAGAACTTCCAGCTTAAGTCGCCTTGGAAGAGCTGATATTGCCGAAGCGGATTGACTCCGATATCGCCGCCGGCGCCGCCGGTGCCGAGTTGATCGTTGATCTGCCAGCCGTAGGCATAGGTGAGGTTCAGCGTGACGGCGTCGCCGATGGCGTAACCAGCCTGGACGGCGAAGCCTTCCATGTTCACGCGACTGTCGAAGAGATCGGAATCGACCAGGTTCGGGTCGAGCGCGTATTGCTCGACGTGCTGGTAGTAGGCGGCTAGCTGCCAGTCGCGTGCAGCTTTGATCTTACCGATCTGTGCGCCGACCTGGTAGGCATAGCGTTCGTCATCCATGTCCGGATGACCAGCGGCGCGGGCCCGATCCTCAGCATCGAGATTGACTGCGAAGTCGCTGAAGATTTTCACCGGGGTCTCACCCACTTTGAAACCGAACTCGGCGGGCATGTTGAAGACGAGCAGGCTGTTGATGCCGGTTTGGTTCAGATTGGTCGTGGTGTTGCCGACGCGGAAGCTCGGATCACCGGAGAAGAGGGTGTTAAAGTCGTTGCCGTAACCGGTGTAGTTGTAAATCGTCGGCGCGAGCTGGAAGTAGATGTCCTTGGTGAAGTTGAACTTCGCGCCCACCTGCCAGCCGAGGAGATAAGCGTCGTTTTCCGGCACGCGCTGGCCGCCGCTGACGGCAGGATTGCCAATCGGGTTCTCAGGATTGTTATCGTCGTAGATGAATTGCCCGAAGTTGGCGAAGACATCGATGGTCATGCGCGTGGGCTCGGAGGTCGCGGACGCGGTGTAGGATTTTCCATCCTTGCTGTAGGACTCCCGTTCCACCGTGCCGCCGCCGCCGCCGAAGGAGAGATTGAAGGTGTGCTTGTATTGCTGCGCGAGGCCTTCGGGATTGAGGTCGCCATCCCAGACCATGGAAGTGGTGACGAAGGGATTCGGCATGCGGCCGGCGGTGAGGCGAATATCGCGGAAGCCGCTGTAGCCGAGGTAAGCCTGGCCGATGTAGGCGGCGTCGCTGGTCTTGCCGAACGGGCCGGAATCGTCGCCGAAAGTGACGTTGGTGGAGCGCGGACTGGCGCTGGTTTCGAGACGCAGACCGAAGAAGAAATCGTTCACCAGCGTGCCGCGGAGTCCGAGACGGACGCGGTAGCGGGCGCGGTTGCGCTGCTGGGCATCGTTCGGGTTGGTTACGAGCGTGCTGGGCGCGCCGCTGTTTCCATTACGCACTTCGTAACGCACGCGGGCGTCACCAAAGATCTCCAATTCCGTGAGGGGCGTGGACATCTTCAACTTGCCCGCCGGCGTGGTGGCAAAATCCCGCACCAACTCCCCGCGAATTTCCTCCGCTTCCTGGTCGGTGATGATCTTTTTGCGCACGAGCAGATCGAGCAGGGCTCCGTTGTCCTGGGCGTGCGCGAGGTTTCCGCCCAGCAACAGACTGACTGCCGCGGCGATAAAAATAGTTTTCTTCACGAACATTGTTTCTCCTTGGTTTGGGTAGGCGACCGAGTGGTCACGGGTTGTTGTCTCGTTGAGAGGCTGGCAGCGGTTTGTGACGCGGCCGTGGCAGAAATGTGACAATTGAGTGAACTCATACGATGCCGGCATCCGGCCAGCGGGCGACGAGACCCGATTCAGAGAAGTGATCGTGATCTTAAATCGCGCCGCCGGAACCTCGGAGAATGGGGAGGCAAAAATTCCTGAGCTGTTCGCGAAGGTGGGCGTGGAACCAAACATCCAAGTCCCGGACGAAACGAAGGACCTATCAGCGCTGGCAAAGGAAGCGGCGGCGGGTCCAGACGAGCTGATCGTGGCCGGTGGCGGCGACGGCACAATCAGCGCGGTGGCCGGGGCGCTGGCGGGAACGGGAAAACGTCTCGGCGTTCTCCCGCTCGGCACCTTGAATCATTTCGCGAAGGACCTCGAGATTCCGCTGGAATTGCCGGAAGCGATTGACGTGATCGTAAACGGAAAAGTGGCGGAGGTGGACGTAGGCGAAGTTAACGGGCGCGTGTTCATCAACAACTCCAGCCTCGGGCTCTATCCGCGCATCGTTTCCGATCGGGAAGCCCAGCAGCACCGGCTCGCGCGCGGCAAGTGGGCGGCCTTTCTCTGGGCGACACTGCGCGGGCTGCGGCGGTTTCCGTTTCTAGATCTGCGCCTCAGGATCGACGGAGAAGCCCGCACCCGGCGGACGGCGTTTCTTCTCGTCGGCAACAATGAATACGAAACTGCGGGCTTCCATCTCGGGGCAAGGCGCTGTCTGAACGCCGGCCAATTGGGTTTATATCTCACGCATCGCACCGGTCGCGCGGGATTATTCCGGCTCGCCTTTCGCGCGCTTTTTGGACGCGTCGAGCAGGCGGAGGGCTTCGAATCGTTCTGCGTGCGGGAAGCGACGATCGAGACGCGGCAGCGGCGGTTACTGGTCGCGACCGACGGCGAGGTCACGTCGATGGAGGCGCCGCTCGTCTATCGGATGCGACCGCGGGATTTACGCGTAATGGTGCCGCAGAGCGCGTAAAGCGCGGCGGGACACATGCGCACGATCGTTCACCTCTCTGATCTCCACTTCGGCCGGGTTAATGCGGCGATCCTCGAGCCGTTGCTCGAGTTCATCCACGGGCTGGCGCCTGATTTGGTTGCGATCTCGGGGGACCTGACGCAACGCGCACGCACCGCGGAGTTCCGCGCGGCGCGGGAGTTTCTGCGCGAGATCCCGTTTCCGCAGATCGTGGTGCCTGGGAATCACGATGTGCCGCTGCACAATCTCATCGCCCGCTTCACGCGCCGGCTCGATAATTACCAGCGTTACATCACGACGGAGCTGCAGCCTTTTTTCGAGGACGAAGAGTTGGCGGTGGCGGGCGTGAATACCGCGCGCGCATTCACGTGGAAGGATGGCCGGATTAACCGCCGGCAACTGGCGGAATTGCGGCACGCTTTCCGCCCCATCGGCGCCGAGCGGGTGAAGATTGTGGTCACGCATCATCCCTTTGATCTTCCGTCGCGAGCTTCGGGTAATGTGGTCGGTCGCTCGCGGCTTGCGATCAAGACGCTGGCGGAATGCGGCGTGGATGTGCTCCTGGCCGGTCATTTTCATATCGCGGATATCGGACAAACGGCGAAGCGCTACAGCATTCCCGGTTACTCGGCGTTAGTCGTCTCCTCGGGCACCAGCACCTCGACCCGGCATCGCGGCGAACCAAATTCGCTCAACGTGATCCGAATCGATCGGCCACGGCTGAGCATCGAGCGGTATTTGTGGCAGACGAGCGCGAGTCTCTTCGAGGTGGCGTCAATCGAGCATTTTCGGAAAGCGGAAGAGGGATGGCGGCGCGAATGACGCCGGCGTCGGAATCCCCGCGGCCATTCGCGCGTTATCTCGTGTTTCTGCGCCGCCGCTTTTCGCCGGAGGGCGCGTTCGGGTTGCACCTCACGATCGGACTCGTGGTCATGCTCGCGGGTTACTGGATCTTCGCCGAGATCGCGGAGGAGATTCAGCCGGAGAGCGGGGTGGTGGCGCTCGATCTTACGGTGACGAATTGGTTTTACGGCCACAACACGCCCGCGCTCACGCTCGCGGCGCGTGTGGTCACGGCGTTCGGATCCGTGGCATTTCTCTCCGGCGCGTTCATCGGTCTGGCGCTATTGCTCTGGCGGCAGGAGGCGTGGCACCGACTGGTCGTTCTCGCCTCCGCCATGATCGGGGGGAGCCTGCTCAATATCGCGCTCAAGCATTTCTATGCGCGCGAGCGCCCGATCCTGGAGAATCCATTGGTCACGCTGACGAGTTACGGATTTCCCAGTGGACACACGATGGGTGCAACCATCTTCTTCGGGCTGCTTGCGCTTTTCGCGCTCTATTCGCGCCGACGACCGCGCTGGCAACGCATGCTCGCGGTATTGCTGGCGGGCATCATCGTGCTCGCGATCGGGCTGACGCGGATTTACCTGGGCGCGCATTATCTCACGGACGTCCTGGCGGCGTTCGCCGCCGGCGCGGTGTGGCTGGCGATCTGTTGGGCGGCGGCGGAAACGCTGAGAAAACACCGGCAGGGGCGCAAAGGTCGCGTCAGGTTGCAGGCATGAAGCTCTATCTCTTGCGCCACGGCATTGCGGACTGGCCGGACTGGGATCGACCGGATGATGAACGCCCGCTGACGAAAAAGGGCAGGAAAGAGATGCGGCGGATGGCGAAATTCCTGCGCGCACTCGAGATCAAACCGGCAATGATTCTCTCCAGCCCGTTGCCGCGCGCGTGGCAGACGGCGGAGATCGTGACGGAATATCTGGAACGGGAATTGCACGAGGAATGTTTGCTCGGCAAAGGATTCAATTTCGCCAGGCTTCAGAAAATTTTGAGTCGCCACGGCGGCGAGGATCTTATGATCGTGGGGCACGATCCCGGATTCACGGATGTGATCAACGCGCTGACCGGTGGCGACGTGAAACTGGCGAAAGGTGGGCTGGCACGCGTTGATCTGGAGAAAGGTGCGGGCCGCGGTCGGTTGATTTGGCTGCTTCCGCCGAAGGCGGGGAGAACCTAGCGTTGTTTATCCGACGTAAGCGCGGTCCGATTCGGCGATCGCGTCTCGCGTGACGAACTCCACCTCGGGCGCGTCTTCGATGTTGAGATACTGGATCTCCCCCGCGCCAGCGATGTAATGCGTGCAGCGCACGATCGATTGCATCCAACGCAGCCGCGTGTCGCGGGTCGGGCTGATCTGACGCTTGTCGTGGGACGGCAACGGTAGGTCGATGTAGGCGTTGCCGCCTCTGTGCAATTGCAGACCGTCGCCGTGGCGGCGCGCACGCACGAGTTCGCCTTCGTGCTCCACGTCTACGAAGTAGTCGTCGATGTCCACCGCGCACGCGCGGACCGCGGAATCGCCGGAGCGGATCATCCGCACTCCCTCGAGCAAGCCCATGCGGCGATACATCTCGAGACAGAAATCGGCTACGTTTTCCGCGGTGTTTTGCTTGAAGTGTTCGACCAGCATGGTGTCGACATATTGCGGCAATTGGCGCACGGTTTTTTCCTTCCACTCTGGGAGGACGCGCTTGGCGAACAGGGGTGAGAACTGTTTTTGCAGCTTGTTTGCGAACTGAAAGTTCAAACGTTGCTCGGCGCCGCTGTGCTGGTCGCGCACGATCGTGATCGTCTCGCGCGGGTCGTGATCGCTATCGTGATAAAAGAAAACGATCTCGCCTCCGATTTCCTGCTGTAAACGCCGGGCGGTCTGGATTTTTGCGAACAGAAACCGGCGCGGAAAGATGCCGCATGGTTGCTGGCCGAAACAGATGACAGGAGAGGACATTGGTCTGCGCCTCTACGATTGCCGCCCCGCGAAGATCGTCTTCTGCAGTAGTGCGGAGAGCCCCAACACGGTCGCGCAGCCGATGAGGTTGTACCAAAGATAACCGATGTCCGTGGTCTGAAAGAGAATGAGCACCATCGTTTGCGAGATGAGCGCGGCGAGGAAGACCGCGTTTCCGCGGACGAACTTGAGGAAGAACGCCGCCAGAAAAAGTCCGAGAATCGTGCCGTAAAAGATGGACCCGAGAATGTTCACCGCTTCGATCAGGTTCTCGACCAGGTTGGCGAAAAGGGCGAAGGCGATCGCGACCACGCCCCAGCCGGCCGTGAGGCACTTCGCCACGATAAGATAATGCCGCTCGCTCGCGTTCTCGCGGATGAGCGGGCGATAGAAATCCACCTCCGTGGTGGAACCTAGCGCATTCAACTCTCCCGCGGTGGACGACATCGCCGCGCAGAAAATCACCGCCACGAGCAGCCCGATGATGCCGTGGGGAAGATAATTCAGGATGAAAGTGATGAAGACGTAGTCGGAGTCCTTTGTCTCCAGTTTCGGGTCGAACGTTTTCAGCGCCGACTTCACGTCTGTGCGGATTTGCTGAATTTCGTCCTGCCCGCGTAGGACGCTGGTCTGGGCCGAATCGATGGCAGCTTGCGAGCCATTGGTCAGCGCGGACGCGAGCGCGCGCACATCCGCCTGTTTCTGCGCGAAGACGTTGTCGTAACGCGCCTCCAATTGCGTTAGCGTCGCTCCTTGGTCACTTTGCGCCGCCAGTTGATAGGCCGGCTGATTGAAAAAGATCGGCGGCTTCTCGAACTGGAAGAAAATGAAAACCATCACGCCGGTGAAGAGGATAAAGAACTGCATCGGCACTTTCAGGACGGCGTTGAAGAGCAGGCCGAAGCGGCTGCCCGCGACCGAACCGCCCGCGAGGTAGCGTTGCACCTGCGATTGATCGGTCCCGAAATAGGAGAGCGCGAGAAAGAACCCGCCGAGCAGGCCGGACCAGAACGTGTAGCGCTGGGTGAAATCGAACGAGAAATCGACCGCGTTCAGCTTGCCCATTTTGCCTGCGATCGCGGTCGCCTGCCCGAGGGACAGATTATCCGGGAGGCGATGCAGGATCATGCCGAAGGCGACGAACATGCCCAGCAGAATGACAAGCATCTGCCATTTTTGTGTAATGCTGACGGCCTTCGTTCCACCGGCCGCGGTGTAGATGACAACGAAGATGCCGGTGAGCAAAATGGTGAGCTGCAAGTTCCAGCCCAGAATGGCGGAGAGAATAATTGCGGGCGCGTAAATCGTGATCCCGGCGGCGAGCCCGCGTTGCACGAGAAAGAGCGAGGCGCCGAGCAGGCGCGTCTTTTGATCGAAGCGCTGGCCGAGATACTCGTAAGCGGTGACGACTTTCAGCCGATGATAGATCGGAATGAAAACCACGCAGACGACAATGATCGCAAACGGCAGCCCGAAGTAATTCTGCACAAAACCAAGGCCGCTCTCGTAGGCCTGCCCGGGCGTGGAAAGAAACGTGATCGCGCTGGCCTGCGTGGCCATGACGGAAAGGCCAATCGTTCCCCAGCGAATCGTCTCATCGCCGTGGAGATAATGTTCGAGATTCGGATCGCGGCGTGTGCGCCAATAACCGTAAAGCGCGATCGCGACCAGCGTGCCGATGAGGACCGCGTAATCGATCCAGCTCACGCGAACCAGCGGGTCAGGGCGTAGAAGAGTGTGACCTCGATCGCGAACGCGGCCACGACGGCGACGTAGGCGTTGCGCCAGCTGCCGAAGAGCGGCACGGCGTCAGCCGGCGAATCTTCCAGGTTTGATGTGTTCATTCGCTACCCATTTACAGAGTGCCAGCTCACTCACAAGCGCGACCCTCGGTCGAGAGCGGTCTGGCGCTGCCTGTGCTGAGGGTGAGGTTTCGTCTGGAGCGAGGGAGCGCAAGTCGGGACGCCGGGGCGGCCGTTGCTGCACAAGCGCCGCTACAGCCCAGCGGGATGGCGCGCTTCGAACCCGCGCGGGGTGCGCGGTGTGGCCTGCCAGCGCGGCGCCCAGGTGCGGTCGCGCCGCATCGTGTTCCACGCGGTGGTGTCGAGCCGGAGGCCGGCGATGACGGCGAAGGTGTGGCCATTGCGCGCGTAGACGGTGATCCATTTGCCGCGTCCGCGTTGACCGAAGCGCTTGAAACCGGAGGAAGTGGTGGGCGACTTGAGGAGACCCGCCGCGCCAAGCGCGTAGGAGACGGTGCCGGAGCAATCGTAGCCGCTGTCGTGAAAGGAGCGATGGCCGCCACCGAAACGGTAGCGCTTGTTGCGCAGTTGGTTCGCGGCCCAGATGGCGCGTTTTACTTCGATCGGTGCCTGCGCAGGAGCGAGCGCGATGCCGCCGCGCAAGGTGGCGCGGGTGCCTGGGACGACCGGACCGGTGGTGGGGAAAGCGGGTTTGCCTGCAAAGGACGGGGTCGCGAGTAGAATCGCGGCGGCGAAGAGTGCGAGGGTTTTCATAACGGAGCGTTGTTTTAGCTGTTGCCGTGCCAAAGCGCAAACCGGGCGTGGTGTGTTCGACCAGTGCTCGTTGGGGTCCTAGAGAGTCTTGAGATATTCGAGCAGGCCCTCTTTTTCTTCGGGCGTGAGGGTGGTGCCGTAGAGATGGCCGCCATTGCCCTCGGCGCGGCGACGGGTGTCGAAGAGGAAATAGGGTTGATGCATCTCGCCGGTCGGGCCGATCGGACGCGGCGCGGGTTCGGCGAAGCCGACTTTTACGGGATCGTAAACGTCGTAGCCACGATGGAAGGTGATGGGCCGCTCGGCGGGTGGATTGAGCAGATCGCGCAGGGTGGGGACGGACCCGTTGTGCAGATAGGGCGCGCGCAACCAGATGCCATCGAGCGGTGGCGAGAGGTAGCCGTAGGGATCGCGCTCGGTCATGGGCGGGCGATCGATGCCGAGTTCTTTCACTTTCCGATTCGCTTCTTCGGCCGCGACTTTGGCCCAGGATTTCGTGCGCTCAGGATCGGTGCCGATCTCCGCGAGCGGGATGACTTTGTTGGTAAACTCGGCGCGCGGATCGTGGCAGGACGCGCAATCGCGCAGATACAATTGTTTGCCGGCTTCGGCTTTCGCCGGATCGATCGGGTGCGTGTCGGCAAAGGGCCACGCTGGCGGCGGGAGGTTGCTCAAATAGCGATCGACATCGGCCATGCGGCGGAGAAACCACGGCCGCGCGGGCGCGCCGAGGCCGAGCGCGGAGTCGATTAAAACCGAACGCACGGCGGGTGTGTCGCCGGTCCAGTTGAGCAACATTTGCTTCCCGGCCTGATCTTTGCCGCTGCGGACGTGCAGATTCCAGACGGAGGGAAAATCGGTCGGGCCGACGGTGTTATCGACCTTCATGTTGGTCATGAAATATTTCGTCAGGTTCATGGCATCGTCGCGGCCGGGGCCCCAATCGGGCTTGGGCGTGCCGTCATCGATGAAGTTTTCCATCCACACGAACTGCTCTTCCTGCTCGAGAAGGGCCTTGCGCGTGAGCGGGATGAGGAGGTAGCGGTAAATCTGGCGGTCGATGAAGGAGAGGCCGCCGTTGCCGTAGTTGTTCGCGCTGACGAGGCGGATCTGGTTCATGATCACGTCGGAGTTGAAGCGCGGATCGTGCGCCGCTTTGAAGAGGAACCGGAGCATGCCTTGCATGTCGAAGGTGTGGCCGGGACCGGCGACCACGACCCGCGGGGCTTCGTCTTCGCTCAGGCGATAGGTGGCGACGTGGCAGACGGCGCAGTTATTCGTGACGCGGGCGAAGCCGACCGTTTTCTTGGAAAAGCCGACCGGCATCTCCGCGCCTTCTTCCCAAACGACGCCGAAGGAACGATAACCACCGGGACCGGGCATGAGATCGGGGAAGACGCGCGGGAGGACGAGCCAGAGATAATAGGGTATGCCGCGGTCGCCTTCCGCGCCCATCGAGCCGTATTTGAATTGCTCGGCTTCGGTGGCGAAGACCTGCGGTTCTTCGCGGAAGAATTTCACCCAGGTGAAAACGGCGAAAACGACAAGGAGGACGAAAACGGCGGGCGCGATGAGCCAGAAAATCCGTTTCGCTTTCGGGGAGAGTTTCATCAGAATGTTTTCAGGTATTCGACGAGGGCGTCTTTTTCTTCCGGCGTGAGGAGCGTTCCGTATTCCGGTCCCTCATGGCCGGTGTTGAGGTTCCCCTCGTTGCGTTCGCGCGGGGTGCGGCCGCCGGGCCGGGGCTGCGTTTCAAAACGGAAATAACGATGCGTGTTTTCGGGATCGTCTCTGCTCGTTCCATCGGCATTGAACCGCTCCACTGCGGCGACGAAGCCCATCTTCGCCTGGTCGTAGACGTCGTAGCCGCGGTAGAAAACCTGCGGCCGTTCGGCGGTCGGGTTTAACAAGTCGCGCATCGTGGGGACGGAGCCGTTGTGGAGATAAGGCGCGCGCGTCCAGACGCCATCGAGCGGCATGTTAACGTAACCGTTGGTTTTATGGAAACGGCTGAAGCGCCCCGGGTAGCCGGTGTAAAGGGTGTTCTGCGCGGCGGCGAGCGCAGGGGTGTAGGAGTCGAGGCGATGACGATCGGTGCCGATGGCAGCGATGGGCATGATGGCGCCGACTTTTTCGCCGCTGAAATCGCGACCGCTCTTGCCGTGGCAGCTTGCGCAGTATTGCGCGTAGAGCGGCGCGCCACGGGTGGCGAGTTCCTGATTGATCGGGAAGGGATACGGCGGCGGCTCTTTTTGCAAGAGCCATTCCTCGACGCGACGAAGGAGCTTGAGATCGATCGTGGGCGGAAAGGTGCCGGTGCCGAAGGCGGCGCTCTTGTTCCGCTCTTCCATGAGGTCGTTGTTGCCGTCCCAGTGCGCGCGTAACTTCATCTCCTTGCGCTGTCCTTGCAGCCAGACGGAGGGAAAATCGCAGAGGCCGACCAGTTCGCGCGTTTCCAGTTTCTCCAGCGGAAACTCGAGGAGCGTCTTCGCGGGCGTGAAGGTGTCGGTGCGGCCGGGGCCCTGGTCGGGTTCCCAATCGAGGAAACGGAAATGGCCCGCGAGCATGAGGAGGCGTTCGCGCATAAGGGGCAGTGCGTAGAAGCGCAGGATCGTGCGATTGAGAAAATCGTAATCGCCGCCGATAGCTTTGATCTCGGGCAGGATGCGATCGGCGGTGAAGCGCTGGTCCATGGCGCAGGCGAAAACGAAACGCTCGAACGCGCCGAGATCGACCGTATTCGATGGCATGCCGGGGTGGAGTGTGCGCGGCGATTGTGGCGTCTCGCGCACGGCTCCGACGTGGCAGGCGGCGCAATTCAGAAAGACGCGATCGATCCCTTGGGTGTTGCGCTGGGAAACGCCGACCGGGAGATCTCGCCCCGGCTCGTAGAGAAATCCCATGGAGGCGTACTCGCGGCCGGGCTCATATTTTTTCCCCGGCAGATACTCGGGAAACATCTTTGGCAACACCTTCCAGATCCAAAGCGGGATGCCGGACTCGCGTTCGCCGCCGGTGGAGCCGTATTTGAAATGCTCTTCGAGGTCGGCGTAAACGACCGGCTCATCGCGGGTGAAACGCCAGGTGAGGTAGATGACTTTTACCAGCCCGAGGACGAGGACGACGAAAAAAGCGATGACGAACCAGCGGGGGCATTTCCATTTCGCCGCCGCTTCAGTTTTGGCATCCGCCATGGCCGCGAACCGGTTATTGCGACGGAGGAAATTGGAGCGCGAAGTGAATCAGCTTCGTCTTGCCCCAGTAAACGATGCCGAGATAAATATTGGGCGCGACCTCGCGGATTTCATCGCGGATCCACTTCGCGAGCAGCGATGTCTCGGAGTAATCGAGGGCGATGCATTCTTTCTGATCGAACCAACTCTTGTCCTTGTAGACCTTGGCCACGATGGCGCGATGACCGAGCGGAAGGATCTTGTTGCGCAGGGTGCCGGTGGTGGGATCGAAGACCTTGCCTTTCCAGGTGAAGAGATTCACGAAGCGCGCGATCTCGTCGGAGATACTCGTCCCGGGCGCGATGATGGCCACACCGCGTCCCTCGCCGACTGGAATTTCGCCGGCTGCACTGTTGCGAAAAATCTCGTCGAGTTGATCGCTCGAGAGGTTCAGAAACTCGTCCGCGTTGTGAATGGTGGTGCTGGCCATGGCGTGTGGTTGGGCTAGAGGGTTTTCAGATATTCGATCAGCGCCAGCTTGTCTTCGTCGGGCAATTCGGTGCCGAAGTAGTGGCCTTTGTCTTCGATGAAATCGGGACACTTGTTCGCCGCGAGCAGGTCGGGAACGGCTTTCATCAGTTCCGCATTGGCTGCGTCGCCGGTGAGGTTGCGGGTGTGAATCGTGGCCAGCGCCTTGGTCAGTTTCCTCACCAGCGCCACCGCTTCGCGGAGGTCGGGGTCCAGATTGCCGAGCAGATTCACGGGCGTGCCTTTCGGGACCGGGCCGATTCGCACCCAGCCTTCCGCGTCGGCCAGCTTCTGCAGCGGCTTCGGCAGATACTCTTTGCGCAGGCTGAGGTGACACTCGTTTTGCGTGCGCCAGATCGAGCCACGGCCCAGGCGCCTTTCCGGCCAGAGCAACTTCTCGGCTGCGTCCTGGAAGGCTGTCATCCGCCCGGCGACTGAGGGGTCGCCGTTGAAAACGCCGAGCGCGTTGTTGTGCAGAAAAGGCGCGGAACTCCAGAGGGCCACGAGTGAGGGCGTGCGATAAACGCCCGGGCCGGCTTTATGGTCCTTCGGGTTGTATTTGATCGTCTGGGTTTCGTCGAACGGGTTGGCAAGTTCCATCGTCGCGGGCGGCGCGATCTCCTTGTAGGTCTGCGAAGAAAAATTGTCCCAGATGTGGCCGGCCATGGCGTTGGTGGCGAAGGCGCGAGCGGAGTTGGTTTTGATTTCTGTGACCGGATAACGCTTCTCATTGGAGAGAAAATTATTCTCGAGGAAATCCGGCTGCATGACTGCGGCGCGGAACCATTCCTTCGCTTCCGGAGAATGCGGCTCCACTCCGGCGGGCGGTTGTTTGCCGGAGTGACAAGCGGCGCAGTTGCTGGCGAAGGCGAGCTTTCCTCGGCTCATGAGCGCTTCGTCTTTCGTGATCAAATCCGCGCCGCCGGGTGTGTCCTGGAGACGATAGGGTTGCAGCTTGCGGAAGAAGGCCGCGATGGGGGCGAGTCGTTCCTCGGTCGCGCGCCAGAAGACGGAGTGCTCGCGGGCGTAGGGAATCTCGAAAGGTTTTTGCGGACGCAACCCGACGAGGCGGTTGTGGCGCGAGAGCCAATACTCGGAGAACATGCCGATGTTGACGTAGACGCGAATGGTGGCGCCCGGGATGCCGATGGAATCCGCGCCATCCTTCAAGATATGGGCGACCGGCATTTGCTCCTGCGCGCCGGGGAGAGCGAGCGTGCCGCCGGCTAATCTTTCCGCGTGCTGAATGCGCTCGCGCTCGGCGAGGAGGAAGATGGCGTTGATCGCATTCGGGTTGTTGATGTGATCGGTGGCGATGCGCGAGGTATCGGAGGTGCCGGGCGGCTGGGCTGCGAGCTGTTCGTAGAAGAAGCCGCCCTTCTCCACGTTGGGCGCGAAGACTTTGCCCTCGCGGATGTATTGATTGCCAATGGCGGAGGCGAGGTTTTCCCAGCGCGGATTCGCCGGATCGGCGGGCGGGAAATTCGGATGCGGGGCGATGTGGCAGGCGCCGCAGGAAACGCCCACGCGATACGGCCTAACGAGTTTGTTGTCGTTGTAATATGTGGGATCGTTCATGAAGCGTTCGCCATCCCACTTCTGCCGCGCCGCGTCGTCAAACTCCGGGTTGCGAAACAAGCGAAACCCGAGCACGCCCGACGCTTTCCCATAGACCTTCTCGTCGATGCCTGGCGGCTCAGGTTCCGCTGGTTCGTCCAACCACAACCCAAATTCGTCCGGCTTCGTCGCGGGTCGGAAACCGGGCTGATTGATCAAGCCCGCGATCTGGAAGCGCTCGCCGCGCGGATACTTCCGGTTATCCAGAGTCTTCAACAGGTCCATCAACCCGTAGCTGTCCTGCGCGACTTCGTTCCAGAAATGCTCGTTGCCGCCGCTCCAGAGGTTCCAGGCGTTGCGGCCCATGATTTCCTCCTCGGTCAGCGCGATCCCGCCATCCATCCGCTTGAACACGTCCGCGGTGATCTGCGGAAAATCGGCGGTGGATTTGCCGGCAAGTTTTGCCTCGTCCTCATACGGTTTTCCGCAACCGGTGGTGAACAGAAGCGAGAGCAGCGCGCCCGCGCAAGCCCGCACCCTAAATCCTCGGAGAAGCTTCACAGCAAGCTGATTATCTTCGAGCCGCGCCGGGCCGGGCAAGACATTTATCCGGCGTCAGGCGGGCAATTCCTGATCGAGATGTGCCTGCACGCTGCTGACGAAAGCGGGAAAATCGGCCGATTTTCCCGGACACATTTTCTCCATCGTGTGGACGCCGAGCATGCGGTAGCTCTCGAACTGCGACTCGGTGAAGAACTGGTCGGCCGTGCTCTCGTGCGGGAAGGTTTGGTTCGACTTGAAATACTCGTAGATGTCGCGCGGTTCGTTGCCGTAGCAGGCCGGTTTGAGGTAAACGATGACGCCGTCGGGCGCATCGGCGCCGTCCACGGGGCGTAACGGATGCGACCAATGGCGGCGTGGCGGCCGGCAGGTCGAGTGCCGCGTTCGTCGTCGCGCGCGAGGATGGCGATGTCGTCGAATTCGATCGAAATGCCGAGATCGATCCGGATCTTGCGCACCGCGCCGCCGAGATCGGCGAAGGCGCAGGCGGGATCCTGGGCCGGCATCGCTGACGACGATGAAATGGCAGCGGCGCAGGACCATTTCGTAGAGGCCGAGATTTTCGAAGTGCCCGCCGTCGGAGAGGTAGACGTAGGGATTGGTTTCGTTGGTGAGGCCGAAGGCTTCGGAGAGGATCGGGGCGAACGCTGAAGTTGGGATAATTGAGTGGAAATGTGTTGTCGCCGGCGGGTCCAGGATTTCCGAGCCACGCGCCGAGCCGCACGTTGAGAAGCGTGAGAATGAAGGTGACCACCGCGGAGGAGTGGTAACCCATGTTCGGACTGGCGGCCGCGCCGGAGATGGTCATGGCGGTGCCGAGCGAAATCGCCGTCATCGCCGCCGTAGCGCCGCCTTCTCCGGGCCGTTGGTTTTGCGATAGCCGACCTGACGGAGCCGCAGTGCAGCGGCGAAATGGTGAAGCTGGCAGCCTTGCGTTCCTGCCAGGCGAGCTTGCTCGCCGCCCACGAGATTGAGCGCGACGTTGATGATCGGGAGAAGCTTGCCGTCCGATTTTTCGCGCGACCAGATTTCGCGCAGCCGCAGGTTATCTGCTTCGTCGAAACCGGTGAAGGGATTCGGATCGCGCTCTCTGATTCGAGGCGCCGAGGTAGGCGCGAATCAGGCGATCGCGATACATCGCGTGCAGCGAAAAGCGGTTGGTGATTGATGAGATGCGCCATGGCCAGACCGAGGAGGACGAGGCCGAGCGCGACGCCGCGATGAGGCACGTCGGCGTGTAGAGGATGACGTTCAGGTATTCGACCGTGCGTCCGACGACACGCGACGCGCCCTTCAGGTTCCACGGAAGTTCGAGCTAGAGGCCGACGAATTTCACGAGCGCGGTGGTGCATTTCGTGATCACAATCAGGAGCACGACGACGAACAGGACCGAGGCGACGCGCGTGGCCTGCGAAAGGAGAAGCGCGCCGACGACCGGCCTTGGCGGCTTGTTTTTCGTTCGCCGGAATGGCGCTGCTGCGCCCGGCCCAAATCGTGATAAAGCCCGCGATGCCGCCGGCGGTGAGGGTGGAGATGGCGCTGACCGTCCATGGAGAGCAGGAGCGGCCCGAAAATGACGAGGCCGCTGATCAGGATCCACCCGACAGGCAATGGCGAGGAACCAACCCGCGGCACGGCCCCACCATTCGCGATCGGGATCGCCGGTCCAACGACTGGAGATGCCGGCGAAGACCATGATGGCGAGAAAAATAAACGAGAGCATCAGCGGAACCGCGAAGCAGGAATAGAGTTCCGCGACGGCGAGCGGTTGATTGAAAATCTTGGTCGCAGCCCACCCAGAGAAGCCAGCCGCCGAACGCGCCGGAAATGATGACGGCGAGAAATTCTTTCAGGCGAAAACCGTGCGCGCTCAAGAGCGAGGTGATCCACGACAGCGAGTGAATGCCGACGCCGAGATACAATGAATGCGACCGACGGATGCGGCGCGGTCAATCCGAGACAAGCTCCACTGGAAAGCGGGATTCGTAGTTGCGAAACCACGCCCACTGAATCGTCAGCAAGATCGCCGCGAGCAAAATCGGGAGCGCACAAAAGATGAGAAAGCGCGGCTGGCTGGCGCGACGATTTCCGCCGCACGGGAAGATTGATGCCCATGAAGGCGACGCCGATGGCCAGGCAAACACGCCGCCGATCCGTCAGGAAGAGGAAGGTGTACGGCGCGGGATTCGTCATCAGGATCGCGGTGTAGATCCACGGCACGGTGAGGACGGCGGCGAGCAGTGGAATGAGGACGAACCAATTCAGGAGAGATTGCGCAGATACGTGCCGGCAAGCGTCCAGGCGTCGGCGGAGAGGAGGCCGAGGCGCGGGCTGAGGTAGTTGCTGTAGCTGCGCAGATTCCGGATTTGCTCCGGCTCGGGATTGGGGCGGGTGTGACGGCGCGGTTGCGCGAGTTTGCCGATCGACTTCGCCGAGGCCGCGGTCGGCGTTTTGAATCCAGGCCGTGAGCCAGCCGCCGATGTAGCCGCCGCCGGAAACGGTGGAGAGGTAGTGAAATTTTTGCAGCAACCCGCAGCGCGCCAGGCCCTGGAGGATGCCGAGGGCAAAGGTGGCGCTGCGAATGCCGCCGCCGGAAAGGCAGAGCGCGGCCGGTTTTTCTTCGAGAGCGTGGACCGCGGCCCAGTAGTGCTTTCAACTGATCGGCATGCGACGCGGTGAGATCGATCTGCGGCGCGAAGCCGTGCAATTGTTCGAACTCCTCCGCCAGCACTCGCGGTAACGGGAGAGCGAAGGATTCTGCGTTTCATTCGCCATGGCGCCGCCTCGACGAGGCGAGGATGAATGGAAACGCCACTGCGGACAAGCTGGAAACCGGACGCGAAGTCGTGCAACGTTGGACTTTGATGACAACGAACACCCCGCGCGAGATCGAGCGGAAGTTTTTGCTCGAGCGCTTGCCCGAGGGATTGAGCGATTATCCGCACGAAGAAATCGCGCAGGGTTACCTCGCGCTGGAGCGCGGCGGCGTGCAGGTGCGCTTGCGCAAAAAGGGAGCGACGCTCTCGCTCACCTACAAACGCGGTGAGAAAACCGCGCGCGAGGAGCGCGAGATTCTTCTCAGCCTGGAGCAGTTCGAGGCGCTCTGGCCCGCGACCGAAGGGCGCCGGCTAACGAAAATTCGTTACGATGTCCCTTGCGGCGAGCGCACGGTGGAGGTGGATATTTACACCGGACGACACAAAGGCCTGGTCGTGGCGGAGGTGGAATTTCCCGACGAAGAAAGCTGCCACGCGTTCACGCCGCCGGATTGGTTCGGCGCCGATGTGACCGGCGTGGCGCGCTACAGCAACGTGGCCATGGCGCTGGAAGCAGCGGGCCGATAAGTGGCGGAAGGGGTGGGATTCGAACCCACGGTAGGTTTAACCCTACGTTCGATTTCGAGTCGAGTGCCTTAAACCGGGCTCAGCCACCCTTCCTTCAAACGCGGCGCGGAACCCCGCGCAGCGCGATGGCTATTATGGGATCGCCTGCCCGCTTTGCAACCAAAAGGCCGGATCGTGGCGATTCCTGCCCTATCAGCCGGCGCGGCGTTTACCGTGCCAAATGCGCGCGCCGAGCAGGAGCAGGCCCCCGATCCCCAGCGCCACGCTGCTCGGCTCGGGTACCGCACGGATGTTGTCGATCCCGAGCTGCGCGGTCACGGGGGTGCCATTCAAACTCGTCACGCCCACGGCATTGATAAAGCGCATCTCTGCAAACCCATTCTGGAAAAAGGTGTTGTAGTCCGCCGGACCGTTGACCGCGGTCAGATCCGTGGGCGCGAGCGAGATGGAAAAATGTTGCCACCCGCTGCCCGGCGTGAGGATCATGGGAGCGGACAGATAACCGGATGCCGAGGGCGTGCTCTCTGTCTTAAACGCGATGCGAATGGAAAGCGGAACCGCGCTTGGGTTGAGGAGATCAACCTCAATCGCGGTGACACCGGCCGCGATGTAGTCGCCCGTCCACTGCGCGAAATTCTGTGCCACCAATTTCCCCCCGGCGCCCGAGCCATCCGCGGTCAGCTGAATGTAAGCGTCACTCAACCCGGCCGGACCGCCGGTGTTGATCAAGGCCACGGGCGGGGCCACCGGGCCGGTGGTCCACATCGCTATGTTCCCGCCCTGGAAGTCATCGAGTTGTCCCAGCGTGATCGCTCCCGCCGATTGGATCAAAAAAAGCGCGACCAAGGCGGGAAACAACACCGAGCGAACGGTCTTCGACATGAAGCCGACCTTAATGAGAAGCGGCGCCGAAACAAGGCGCGAAGGCGAAGAAAAGCCGGCTATCGGGCTCGAACCGATGACCTGCTGATTACAAATCAGCTGCTCTACCAACTGAGCTAAGCCGGCGGGAAAGGCGGGCGCAGCTTAGTGCATCGCGCGCCTGCGAACAAGGACGCTCAATCGATCAGCCGTTTCTCGATCCCGTCGTAGGCGTCGATCCGGCGGTCGCGCAGGAACGGCCAGTGCGTGCGCTGTTCGTC
Organism: uncultured Verrucomicrobiae bacterium; assembly: GCA_963769625.1. Lineage (GTDB taxonomy): Bacteria > Verrucomicrobiota > Verrucomicrobiia > Chthoniobacterales > UBA10450 > JACCTI01. Next base: position 593,670 of record CAVYMO010000004.1, read on the forward strand.
GAGATTGGCCCAGACGACATCCGCCACGACGAGTTCTTCGCGATCGACGCTGCCTTTGGCGAGAATCTCGCCGCTCGGTGCGACTAGGAAACTTTGACCCCAAAACTCGAGACCCGGTCCGCCGGCGGGCGCTTCGTGGCCGACGCGATTGACCGCGGCGACGTAGCAACCGTTCGCGATGGCGTGGCTGCGCTGCATTGTTTCCCAGGCGGAATGTTGCGCCTTCCCGTATTTCTCCTTTTCGGCCGGATGCCAGCCGATCGCGGTTGGGTAGAAGATCAACTGCGCGCCGCGCAACGCGGTCAGGCGCGCCGCCTCGGGGTACCATTGATCCCAACAGACGCAGACGCCGATGTTGCCTTGTTGTGTCGGCCAGGCTTTGAAGCCGAGATCGCCGGGCGTGAAGTAGAATTTCTCGTAAAACGACGGGTCATCCGGGATGTGCATCTTGCGATACTTCCCGAGGAATTTGCCGTCGGCGTCGATGATCGCGGCGGTATTGTGATAAACGCCCGCCGCGCGTTTCTCGAAGAGTGAAGCGACGATGACCACACCGCACTCGCGCGCGATCTCTTCGAGTCGCGCCGTCGTCGGCCCCGGCACTTCTTCGGCGAGCGCAAAGTTCGCGTGATCCTCCGCCTGACAGAAATACTGCGAGCGGAAAAGCTCCGGCAGGCAAACGATCTGCGCGCCTTGCTTCGCGGCGTCGCGAATGAACGCGATCGCCTTCTCCAGATTCGCTGCGGGGTCGGTCCCGCATTGCATCTGGACGAGGGCGACTCTTGTCTTCTCGCCGGTGGTCATGATTGGAACACGTAAGAACGGCGACAGAGCGCCGTCGCTACAACGGAAACAGTGCGTTAAAAATCACTTCACCGAATCCGCCTCCACGATCGTAACGCTCTCCACGTTCATGCGCGTCAACGGCCGATCGGGTGTGGTCGTCGGAGTGGTGGCGATCTTTTCCAGGACGTCGTCGCCTTTGATCAACTTGCCGAAGGCAGTGTATTGGTTATCGAGAAATTTCGGTGCGCCGTGGCAGATGAAGAACTGGCTTCCGGCTGAGTTTGGATCCTGCGAACGTGCCATCGAGAGCACGCCGCGCTCATGCGACTTCGCGTTGAACTCGGCGTCGATCTTGTAGCCGGGATCGCCTGTGCCCCAGCGGCTCTGCTTCGAATCGTCCTTCGTCAGCGGATCGCCGCCCTGGATCATGAAACCTTTGATCACGCGATGGAACGCAGTCCCGTCGTAAAAGCCCTCCCTGGCCAGTTTCTTGAAATTTTCCACCGTCTTCGGAGCCACATCGGACCAAAATTCGGCCACCATTTCGCCTTCACTGGTTTTGATGACGGCAACTTCGTTCGGAGTAGGGCTGGGTGATGGGCTCATGGCAGGTGTGGTGGTGGGTGATGGGGTTGGGCTAGCCTCCTGGCTGAAGGCGTGGGGCGCGAGCAGCGCGATGGCCACGAGACCACCGAGGAAGTTCAGTTTCATGGCCGGCACCCTAGCGTTCCACGTCGAAGGTTCAACCCCGAGAGTGCGCGCGAGTCGAGGGTCCGCCCTGGATTAAACCGGGTAACGTCCCGCCTGCAGCAGCCCCGTCGTCTCCGGCAGACCGAGCGCAAGGTTCATGGCCTGCACCGCTTGGCCGGCCATGCCCTTCCCAAGATTATCGAGCGCGACCATGATAGCGGCACTGCCGTCCGCGGTGACGACGCTAAGGTCGGCGAAGTTGCTTCCCACAACGCCCGCGATGCGTGGGCTCGTTTCGACCAACCGAATGAACGGAGAGTCGGCAAACGCTTTCTCGACCCGCTCGCTCAGGTCGTTTTCCACCAGCGTCGCCGGCAAGGCAAACTGCACCGTGGCAAAAATTCCCCGCACAAACGGCCCGCTCTGCGGCACAAAGGACAGCCTTCCACCGATGTCGCACGCCGCCATCGCCATCCGCACTTCCGCGAGATGTTGATGCGTCAGCACTTTGTAGGCGCGGAAATCATTCGCGCGCGTCGGGTGATGCGTGGTCGCGCTTGCCGCCGTGCCGCTCCCGCTCGAACCCGTTACCGCGCTTGCCGCGAGCAAACCCACATCCACTCCGCGCAACGGCAGCAACGCCAACTGCAACGCCGTCGCGAAACAACCGGGACAGGCGATGCGGCGTGCGCCCGCGAGCGCGTCGCGATTCCACTCCGGCAATCCGTAAACGAATCGTTTATCGGCACGAAAATCAGCCGACAAATCGAGCAGCAGGAGTCGGTCGGAAATCCCCGCCGTCTTCCATTCCGCTTCCATTGCCGGAAAAATTTTTGCTAACTCGCCGTGCGGCAGCGCGGAGAAAACGACCGGCTGTTCGCTTTCAGACAGCTCGCGCCACGCGATCGCGCTCTCGAAATTCCCCGGCACCACGCCGCGCAGATTCGGATGCGCTTCTGCAAACGCCTGTCCGCCTAACGAGCGCGACGTGCCGCGCAGGCCGGCTGCGTGTGGATGCTGCGAAAGCCAGCGCAGCAACTCGCCCCCGCCGTAACCCGACGCGCCGAGAATGATTGCGTCAAACGGCATGGGGAGCGGGAAGGTGCGGGCGCAATTTTTTGAGGACGATGTCGCCCAACTGGCGTGCATTCGAGCGCGCGTTCGCGGCGGGGAGGCCGAGCGCTTCGACAAAACGTGTGCCCACGCGGTTGTCCGTCGCCGGTCCGGTCACGACGTCAACGTTCAGGCCAAACGCACTGCGAAAATGTTCCACCGCACCCGCCACGCCCACGGGATCGTTCGCGCAGAGAATGTGCACCTTGCCCCACGCCTGCAGCTCCTTGTCGTTGAGAATCGTCTGCACGCCATACTCGCCCATGATGCCATCACCAGTTTCCGCAATGATCAAATCCACATCGCGCGCCGCGAGTTCGCTCAAGATCACGCGCGCGATTCGGGCCGACGTCTCCGGCCCCGTGCAGGCCACACCCGCATCGGTAAAATCAAGCACCGCCTCCGCGCCGTAATCGCGCATCGAAAGCACATCGCGCAGCAGACTCACGCCGGTCAATTTCGCGCCGCCCACCTTGTAGCCTTCCTGCGAAAGCCGCCGCACGAGCGCGCAGGCCGCGTGCGTCTTGCCCGCATTCATGCACGTGCCCGCCACATAGATCACCGGCACCGGCTTCGCTTCCGGGCGGCCTTTCACCGCGGCGGAATCAATCGACGTCGGCTGTCCCACGCGGCTGCCAAATTCCGGAAACAAAAGCACCTGCCCGAGAATCTCGATCTGGAACGGTGCGCCCACATCCGGGCTTCCGGAGACCGCGTGACCGATCACTCCGCCGACATTCAAGAGATGCAAAGCGTCGCCCGGTTTCACCGCGGTCGGCATCACCCCTTCGTAACCTTGCAGCGCATTGCGATGACCGAGCGCGCCCACGATCACATCGCCATCATGCAGCACGCTCAAACGTCCGTGCACATCTTCGAGCTGATTATACACGTTCTTTTCCCCGCGAATCCGGCCCACCACCACCGCGCCCGGCCGTGCTTCAATCTCCTCCGTCAGCGTCACCTGCCGACCGAGCCGCAGATTGCGGGTCACGGAAGCGATCTTGTCGAGATGCGTCCGAATCATGACGCGTCATCCTTCCGCGCGCTCATCGCCAGCATCTGCGGGACGCCAAAAATTTTCGCGTAGGCTGCCGCTTCCGCTCCGCTCCAAAGCGAAGTCACTTCGCCATAGCTCGCGATCTTGGAATTCATCAAACTGTGCGGCGAGCGAACGCCTTCGATCGCAAAAGAGTACGGCCGCAAAAGCAACCGCACGTCGCCCGAAACGTTAGTCTGACTGGACGCGAGAAACGCCTCCAAATCCCGCGCCAACGGATCGAAAAAATGCCCCTCGTGCAAAAGCCCGCCGTACAGATTTCCAAGGTGTTCCTTCCAGAACATCTGCTTCCCGGTCAGCACCAGCTTCTCGAGTTCGCGATGCGCCGAGATCAGCAAATGCGCCGCCGGCGCCTCGAAACCCACACGCCCCTTGATTCCAAGAATTGTGTCGCCGAGATGAATCCCGCGTCCGATTCCATAGCGCCGTCCGACCTGATTCAACTCTTCTACAATCTCGACCGGATCCGCCACGTTGTCGGCTATTCTCGCCGGCACGCCGCCCTCAAAGCCGAGCGTGATCGTGACGGGCGCGAGCGCCGGATCGATCACGCCGCCCGGATACGCTTCCTCCGGCAAATGCTGCCACGGATCGTGCGTTTCTTTTCCGCCGATGCTCGTCCCCCACATCCCTTCGTTGACGCTGTATTGCTCGACCTTCTCCGGAAACTCGAAACCGCGCGTGGCCAGAAACGCGCGCTCTTGGGCGCGGCTCGGTGCGAGATCGCGGATCGGCGCCAAAATTTCCAACTGCGGCGCAAGCGTGCGAAACGCCACATCGAATCGCACCTGATCGTTCCCCGCGCCGGTCGAGCCATGCGCCAGCGCGGTGGCGCCAATTTCCTCCGCATAACCAACCACGCGTCGTGCCTGACAAACCCGCTCCGCACTCACCGACAGCGGATACAAACCGCCGCGCAGAACGTTTCCGAAAATCAAAAACCGCAGGTAATCGCGGAAGAGTTCCTCGCGCGCATCGATCGTCCGATGCGAAGCCGCGCCGAGATCAGCCGCCAGCTTTTCGATCCGCGCCAATTCCGCCGCGTCGAACCCGCCGGTGTTCACCGTCACGGTATGCACGTCGCGCCCCTGCTCGCGCAGCCAGAGGACGCAGTACGAGGTATCGAGGCCGCCGGAAAAAGCGAGGAGCGTGCGTGCGGGCGTAGTCATGACCAGTCAAACAATCGGGCGCTCGTCTCCGCGAGAAACTTCCGGCGTTCCGCAAGCCATTCCTGCGATTGTTCCAGTTCCGTTTTCATCTCATCGAAGTGCAACGCCACAGGTGCCGACAAACCCACTGCCGGCACGAAAGTGCCATCCTGTAATTGCCGCGCCACCGTTGCGTAAGCATCGCGAAACGGCATTCCTTCTGCGGCCAACCGGCAGGCGTTGTTGGCGGCGTGCAACTCGGCGGTGCAAGCCGCCGCACAGGCGTGTTCATCAATTTCGAGTCCCGGCAGCAGATGCGCGAGCACGGCAAAAAGCTCCGCGCCTTTCGCGGTGATTTCGAGCAATGGCGCTTTCAGCAATTGATGATCGCGGTGATAACTCGATGGCAACCCGCCCGCGAGTTCAGCGAGCAATCCGGACAACCCGCGCAGCTCGCGACAGCGTCCACGCGCCAACTCCAGCACATCCGGATTCCGCTTCTGCGGCATCAAGCTGGAGCCGGTCGTAAACGCATCCGGCAAACGCGCGAACCCAAACTCTTCCGTGCTCCAAAGCAGCAGATCCCAAATCGCTTTCTCCAGCGTCCCAGCGGCCGAAACAATCCACGCCGCGACCGCCTGTTCATGCCGTCCGCGTCCGTTCATCACATCGATCGGACTGCGCTGCACGCGCGAAAACCCGAGCAGCTCCGCGCTCCGTTTCCGATCGAGTGCCACCGGCGTACCGAAACCCGCAGCCGCGCCGAGCGGGCAACGATCGAGCCGCAACCAGAGCGCCGGCAGTTGTTCCAGCTCTTCGAGCAAACCTTCCGCAAACGCGCTCCCCCACATGCCCCAACTCGAAGGCATCGCGTGGCGCAGGTGCGTGTAACCGGGCAGCGGCGATTCCGCGTGTTGGCGGGCAAAAGCGAGGAACGCCGACGCGCAACGCTCCAGCGCGTCACCCAGATCGAGCAAGCGTGCGCGCATCAACAAACGCAGCGCGGTCTGCACTTGATCATTGCGCGAACGGGCCAGATGAATCCGTCGCCCCGTGGCGCCGAGCCGCTGCGTAAGCGCGACTTCGAGCGCGGTGTGCCCATCCTCTTGCGCCGGCGTGACGGTGAGTCCACCGCGCTCTGCCTCCGCTTTCAATTCGCGCAACGCCTTCACCAGCGCTTTCGCCTCCGACATCTCCAGCAGGCCGCATTCACCAAGCATGCGTGCGTGCGCGGCACTTCCCTCTGCATCGAACGGCAGAAGCGCGAGATCGGTCGTGCGATCGCTCCCAACCGTGAACGCATGCAACCGTTCATCGAGCGGCAGGTCTTTCGCCCAAAGCGTCTCAGGCATGCGCCACCTCCGGTTTCGCCATGCGCGCGAAATAGGCTTGCGCGAGATTGCGGTAAAAGTGCGCACCAGCTTCCAGTTCTTCGAGCAAGAGATACTCATTCGGCCGATGACTTCGCGCTGTGTCGCCTGGCCCAGCTTTAACGGCCGGAATCTCGCGCAGAAATGCCCAATCCGACGCCGTTGCGGAACCGACCGGCTCTTTCCGGTTCGCCGCTTCGAGTGCTGCCTGGACAATCGGCTCCGCGCGATCGGTCGCCACTGCCTCATAGCGTCCCGAGTGCACCGTCACGTCGCTTTCGAGCGCAGCCTTAATCGTCCGCGCCAGCTCGACATGATCAAGATTTGGCGTGGTGCGTAGATCGACGAAGAACTCACAGCGATCGGGCACCTGATTGCGCGCCAGGCCGCCGGCAATCTGCGTCACCTGTGCCCGCGTTTCACCTAACGAAGCATGGGTTGGGAACTTCATCTTCGCCAGGCATGCGACATCCCGCGCCGCCTTGTGGATTGCGTTCTCGCCCAACTCAGCGTGCGCCACGTGTGCACCTTCGCCGTGCGCGGTGCAACGCAAGATCAGCATTCCGCGTTGCGCGTTGCAGATCTCCAACGCAGTCGGTTCGCCGACCACGGCGGCGTCGATCGCGCCGAGCTTCGGCCTGGTCGCACGCACGCCTTCGCCGCCCGCTTCCTCCTGCGCGACGAAGGCGAACGTGACACGGCCGGGCAACATGGCGGATCTCAACTCCCGCGCGGCAAGGATCATCGCGGCCACGCAACCCTTCGCGTCGTTTGCGCCCAGACCGGTTAGACGTCCGTCGGCGACGATGGGTTGATGAGGATCGCTCGTCCAGCCCGCACACGGCGGGACGGTATCGAGATGGCTGAGCATGAGCAGATGCGGTCGCGTCTCCGCTCCGAGGCTAAACCAAAGATTGTCGTCCGCGCGTTGCACTTCGAAACCTTCGGATCGCAACATCTCTGCGAGTCGATCGGCGAGCACGCGTTCGTTTCCCGAGACGCTTGGAATCGAGACCAGCCAGGCGAGCAATTGCTCCGCGTTCACGCGTTAACGTCCGTGGGTCGCGCCGCGACCACCATTGTCCCGCTGCCTTCGTTCGTGAAAACCTCCGCCAGGATCGCATCGGAGAGCACACCGGAGACGAGATGCACACTCGGCACGCCTGCCGCCAGCGCGTTCCGCGCCGCCGTGATCTTTGGTCGCATTCCGCTTTGAATGGCGCCGCGGCCTTCGAGTTCATCGAGCTTCGCCAGATCGACCAAGGGCAGAAGGCTGCGCGCGTCCTCCGGATTCGACAAGAGCCCCGGCGCTTTCAAGACAAAAAAAAGTTTCTCGGCGCCGAGCGCGCCAGCAATCGCGGCCGCGACCGAATCCGCGTTTGTATTCAAAACCTGATGCGCGCTGTCCGCTGTGAACGGCGCAATGACGGGCACGTAGTGGCCGTCGATCAAATGTCGAAGCAGCCGCGGTTCGACTTTCTCGATGTCGCCGACGCAGCCGAAATCGACTGTCTCGCCATCAATCGCGACCGGTGGGCGCCGCCGGCTTTGCAGTAACCCACAATCTTGTCCCGACAAACCGACGGCCGGCAAACCCGCCGCCTGCAGGTCCGCAATCAAATCCATCTGCGCGCGGCCTTTCAACGCCATCTTCGCCACTTCCAACGTCTCGGGCGAAGTGACGCGCCGGCCCGCCACTTTGGTCGTCGTGAGGCCGAGGTGCTCCGCGAGCGAGTCCACCGCGGGACCGCCGCCGTGGACAATCACGAGCGGAATCGCAAAACTGGAAAGAAGCGCGAGTTGACCGCAGACGCTTTGTCGCAAAGCGACGTCGGCCAGAATATCGCCGCCGATTTTGACGACGAACGGTTTGTCGCGAAACGCGCGCACATATTTCGCGGCGTCCTTCAGCGGATCGAATGGAGAGCGGGTCGGCATTTTAGTTCAACAACCAGTCAAGCAGTGCCCGCTGCACATGAAAGCGGTTTTCCGCTTGATCGACCACGCGGCTCTGCGCGCCGTCGAGAACGGCATCGGCGATTTCCACATTTCGACGAACCGGCAGGCAATGCAGAAACATGGCATCTTTCGCCAGGTGTTGAGCGGTCAACATCCAATCTGCGTGCGCGCGCACGGCGTCGCCGGGTAGTTTCGCTGCGGTCGCCGGACCCCAGGCCTTGGCATAAACGACCCGCGCCCCCTGCAGCGCGGCGGACTGGTCGTGCATGAACGAAATGCTGCCGCCCGTCGCGCGCGCATACTTCTGTGCTTCCGCGATCACACCGGGATGAAGCTCAAAGCCCGGCGGATGTGCCACGCGGATTTCGCAGCCGCGCGCGGCGGCACTCAAGAGGAAGGAATTCGGCACCGCCTTCGGAAGCGGCTTGATGTGCGGCGCCCAGGTCAGGGCCACGGGCACGCCGTTGGCCGAGCCGCACTCTTCTTCGATTGTCATCACGTCGGCGAGACCCTGGCAGGGATGTTCGCGTGCGCTTTCCATGCTCACGACCGGCACGGTGGCGTATCGTGCAAACGCACGAATGATTCGATCCTCGTGGTCCGCGTCGTCGTCCACGTTGGCAGCAAATGTGCGCACTGCCAGCGCATCGACATAGCGACTGAGGACAGGCACAGCCTCTTTGAGATGCTCGGGCCGATCGCCATCCATGATCGCGCCGGAGCGGTCCTCGACCTTCCAAGTGGCGCCGGCATCGAGCACGATGGCGTTGCCGCCGCCGCGAAGCATGACCGCCTCGAACGAAGCGCGGGTGCGAAGCGATGGATTAAAGAAGACCATCCCGAGCAACCTGCCCTCGAGATGCCGGCGATGCGGGTCGCTTTTCCAGGCGTGGGCGGTGGCGAGAATACGCTCCACGGTTTCGAGACCGAGTCCGGCGATGGAAATGGCGTGTTTCATTCTTTCGTTAGGCGAAAGCATGCACCTGCTCGGCGAGCGCCGCGAGTGCGGCATCGCTGATGCTCAAAGGCGGCATGAGGCGAAGCACATCGGGATCCGCGCTGCCGCCCACGAGAATGCCGGCGCTTTGTAGATGTTGTTTCAGTTCTTTCGCGCGTCGCGGCACGACGAGACCAAGGAGCAGACCAGCACCACGAATTTCCACCGCACATGAGCCCGCCAGCATTTTGCGAATCTGCGCCTCGGCACGAAGTGCGCGTTCCATGAGCCGCTCCGTCTGGATCACTTCCAGCGTGGCGAGCAACGCAGCGCAGGCCAGCGGCGACCCGCCGAAGGTGCTCCCGAGATCGCCCGTTTTCAGTTGGCTCGCGATTGCTTTGCTCATGAGCAGGGCGCCCATGGGCACGCCGGAAGCGATGCCTTTGGCGCTCGTGAGCAGATCGGGTTGCATTGCGTGTTTCGCGGCCGCGAAGGGATGGCCGAGCCGTCCGATGCCGGTCTGGATTTCGTCGAAAATCAAAAGCGTTCCCGCCTTGGCGGTGGCATCACGCAGCTGTTGCAAAAATGCGGTTGTCGCGGAACGGACGCCGGACATGCTTTGGATGGGCTCGAGGATGACGGCGGCGGTTTCGCTGAAATCGAAACGCAAGAGCGCGGCGACATCGTTCCACGGCAGACGGTCGCAGGGTGCAAGGAACGACCGATAGGGCTCCGCGATCTTCGGGTCATCGGTGACGGAGAGCGGCAGCGTGCCGCGGCCGTGCCAGCCGCCTTCGAAAGCTGCGAAACGCGCGCGGCTTGTTATTTTCGCCGCCACCTTCAACGCGTTCTCGTTCGCTTCGCTGCCGCTGTTGCAGAAAAACACGGAGGCAAGGCTGGTGTCGGCGCTGGAGTTTGCAAAACCGATGAGCGCTTCCGCGGCTTCGGTTCGCACCGGCACTTCGGCGGCGGTGCTGTAGAAGAGAAGTTTGTTCGCCTGACGCGCGAGCGCGGCGGTGACGGTCGGGTGCGCATGACCCGTGCTGCAAACGCAATGGCCGCCGTAGAAATCAAAGTAGCGCCGGCCGTCCGCATCGAACACACAATCGCCCGCCCCGCGCACGAGCGGAAAAGGGTAGGGCGGGTAGGTGGGAAGAAGCGCGCTTATTGGTGGAATTCCTGGAGGGTGCGCACCTCAATGCCGTGCGCTTGCAGGGCACGAATGCCGGTGACGCTGGCCTGCGCGGCGCGCATCGTGGTGATGATGGGAATTTTCGTGGAACGCGCGCCGCTGCGCATTTTGATTTCGTCTTCACGCGGGATTTTGCCGCTGGGCGTGTTGATGATGAGCTGGACGTCGCCGTTCTTGATCCGGTCGAGAATGTGCGGTCGGCCTTCACGTAGTTTAAAGACGCGCGTCACCGGGACGCCGGCAGCGGCCAATGTTTCCGCGGTGCCGCCCGTGGCGATAATGCCGAAACCGAGCCCGATGAAATCCTGCGCCAGCGGGACCACGCGCGGTTTGTCGGCGTCTTTCACGCTGATGAAAATATTGCCCGCTTTCGGCAATGGGGGCGGCGCAGCCATTTCCGCTTTGGCGTAGGCGCGGCCGAGATCGATATCGATGCCCATGACTTCGCCGGTCGATTTCATCTCCGGCCCGAGTGCGGTATCGCTTCCGAGATAACGCAGGAAGGGAAAGACGGGCGCTTTCACCGAAAAATGTTTCGGCAGGATTTCCTCGGTGAATCCGAGATCGGTGAGCTTATTCCCGGCCATCACTTTGGCTGCGAGCTTCGCCAGCGGGACACCGATCGCTTTGCTCACGAATGGGACCGTGCGCGAGGCGCGCGGGTTCACTTCCAGGACGTAGACGTCATCGCCTTTGACCGCGAACTGCACATTCATCAGGCCGCGCACATCGAGGGCGCGGGCCATCGCCTTGGTGGCCTCGGAAATTTCCGTCAACACCTGCGGTGGAAGCGAAAAAGTCGGAATGGCGCACGCGCTGTCGCCACTGTGGATCCCGGCCAGTTGCACGTGCTCCATGATCGCGCCGATCACCGCCATCTCACCGTCGGCGATGCAATCGACGTCCACTTCGATCGCGTCTTCGAGGAAGCGATCGACCAGCACCGGACGATCGGGGCTCACCTCGATCGCGGTGTCCATGTAGCGGCGGAGATCTTCGTCGTTGTAAACCAACTCCATCGCGCGACCGCCAAGAACAAACGACGGCCTAACGAGCACGGGATAGCCGACGCGCCGCGCGATCGTCACCGCCTCTTCCGCGCTCACCGCCGTCCCGCTCGGCGTCTGGCGCAAACCGAGTTCGTCCAGCATCGCGGCGAAAAGTTTGCGATCTTCCGCGCGCTCGATGCTTTCGGGCTGCGTGCCGAGGATGGGCACGTTTGCCGCGCGCAGACCGGCGGCGAGGTTGAGCGGGGTCTGGCCGCCGAACTGCACGATCACGCCTTCGGGTTGTTCCTGATCGTAAATGTTGAGCACGTCCTCGAGCGTGAGCGGCTCGAAGTAGAGCTTGTCGCTAGTGTCGTAATCCGTGGAAACGGTTTCCGGATTCGAATTCACCATGATGGTCTCAAACCCGAGTTCGCGGAGCGCGAAGGCGGCGTGGACGCAGCAGTAATCGAACTCGATGCCCTGCCCGATCCGGTTGGGGCCGCCGCCGAGGATCATGATCTTGCGACGGTCGCTGCGCCGCAGCTCGTTCTCGCTCCCGTAGGTGCTGTAGTAATACGGGGTGTAAGCCTCGAACTCCGCCGCGCAGGTATCGACCAAGCGATAGGTGGGAATGACGCCGGCCGCCTTGCGTTCCGCGCGCATCATATCTTCGCTTTTTCCGCGTGCGAGCGCGAGTTGGCGGTCGGAGAAGCCGAGCTTCTTTGCTTTCCGCAGGTCAATCGTCTTCAAGTTGGCGGCTTCTTCGACGATCTGGCGGATGTTGTGCAGGAACCAGCGATCGATTTTCGTCAGGTCGAAAACTTCGTCGATCGACATGCCGTCCTGAAACGCCTGCGCGACGTAGAAAATACGCTCGGCATTGGGCGCGGCGAGACGCGAGCGCAGGGTCTCCGCGTCGACGCGTTTCTCGGCGCCGTCGGCGCAAAGGCCGAAGCGTTTGATTTCGAGCGAGCGAAGCGCTTTTTGCAACGCTTCCTTGAAGGTGCGGCCGATGGCCATGGCTTCGCCGACGCTTTTCATCTGCGTAGTCAGGATGGGATCGGCCTGCGGAAATTTTTCGAAGGTAAAACGCGGAATTTTTACCACGCAGTAGTCGATCGTGGGCTCGAAGCTGGCGGGTGTTTCGCGGGTGATATCGTTGCGGATTTCGTCCAGGGTGTAGCCGACGGCGAGTTTGGCCGCGATCTTGGCGATGGGAAAACCGGTGGCCTTGGAGGCGAGCGCAGACGAACGCGAGACGCGTGGGTTCATCTCGATCACGACCATGCGGCCGTTCGCCGGATTGACCGCGAACTGGATGTTCGAGCCGCCGGTCTCGACCCCGATCTCGCGGATGACGGCAAACGACGCGTCGCGCATGAGCTGGAATTCGCGGTCGGAGAGCGTCTGTGTCGGCGCGACCGTGATGGAATCGCCGGTGTGCACGCCCATCGGATCGACGTTTTCGATCGAGCAGATGACGACGCAGTTGTCGGCGCGGTCGCGCATGACCTCCATCTCGAATTCCTTCCATCCGACGAGGGATTCTTCGATTAGCACTTCGCTGACCGGGGAAAGTTGCAGACCGCGGCCCGCGATCTCGTCGAGTTCCTGGCGGTTGTAGGCGATGCCGCCGCCGGAGCCGCCGAGAGTAAAGGCGGGGCGAATGATGAGGGGGAAGGTGCCGATTTCATCCGCGATGCGCGCGACGTCGATGAGATTGCGTGCGATGCCGGAACGCGGGACGTCGAGTCCGATGCGTAACATCGCTTCCTTGAAAAGCTGGCGATCCTCGCCCTTGGCGATGGCCTGGGCATTGGCGCCGATCAATTTCACGCCGTGGCGCGCGAGGGCACCGTTCCGGTTCAACTCCATCGCGGCATTGAGCGCGGTCTGGCCGCCCATGGTGGGCAGGATGGCATCCGGTTTTTCGCGTTCGAGGATGGCTTCGATGACCTCGGGCGTGATCGGCTCGATGTAGGTGCGATCGGCGAATTCCGGATCGGTCATAATCGTGGCCGGATTCGAGTTCACGAGCACGACGATGTAGCCCTCCTCCTTGAGGGCTTTGCACGCTTGCACGCCGGAATAATCAAACTCGCACCCCTGTCCGATCACGATGGGGCCGGAGCCGATGAGGAGGATTTTTTTGAGTTCGTTGTTTCGGGGCATTGAGGCGCGCGCACTTTAGGCGAAAAGGCGACCGCGTCACGAAACAATCGCGCTGCGCCACGGCAGCACGGGCCGGACGCTCTACCCTACGCCGCGCGGCGCTGGCGATCGAGGTAGACTTTGCAGATGCCTTTCATCCTCGTGAGGATGTAATAAGTCGTCTGGCTGCGCACGCGCACGAGTTCGGCGCCGACAATGCGGGTCACGAAATCGCTCGGCAGATCGAGCACTTCCTGCGGGGTCGCGCCGTCGAGGCCTTTGCAAAGAATTGCCGTCATGGCGCGGGTGAGGGTTTGCACCTCGGGCCCGAGCGTCATGCGAAAATGCGCCTTCCCTTCGTCGTCCACCTGCAGATAGACGCCGACAGTATCGGCGCATTCTTCGTCTTTGCGGACGTCCTCGAGGTTGAAGGTCTCGCCTTCGCGCGGTTCCTGGTTCCTCGCGCTATCGGCGTAGGAGACGAGAGTCTCGCGGCGCTCCACTTCGGGGAGCATCTCGAAAAGGTTGATGATTTTGTCGAGCTTCGGCGGATACATCGCTTAGGCGCTCCGCTCGATCGGCATGCCGACGCGGTTGCCCCATTCCGTCCAGGAACCGTCGTAATTACGAACGTTGTTCAACCCGAGCAGATAGGTGAGAACGAACCAGGTGTGGCTCGAGCGTTCCCCGATGCGGCAATAAACGATGGTGTCCTTCTCCGGGCCGACGCCGCAGCCTTCGAGATAAATCTTCGCCAGCTCGGCCGGCGCCTTGAAGGTGCCATCGTCGTTCGCCGCGGTTTTCCAGGGGACGCTCTTTGCGCCGGGGATGTGTCCGCCACGGAGCACGCCTTCCTGCGGATACTCGGGCATGTGCGTGATCTCGCCTTTGAATTCGCCGGGAGAACGGACGTCGATGAGCGGTTTGCCGCTCTTGCTTTGCGCGAGGGCGTCCTCGGCGAACGCGCGAATCTCCTTATCGAGGCGCTGCGGCGGGACGGGATAATCGGTGGCGGGATACTTGGGGACGTCACGCGTCATGGCGCGGCCCTCCGCCTTCCATTTATCGCGGCCGCCGTTCAGGACCTTGACGTTCTTGTGACCGAAAAGGCGGAAGGCCCAGAGGGCATAGCAGGCCCACCAGTTCGCTTTGTCGCCGTAGAAGATACAGGTCGTATCAGGGGTGATGCCATTGTGGCGGCAGAGCTCGGCAAAAGCGTTCGGGTCGATGTAATCGCGAATGAGTTTGTCCTGCAGATCGGCGCGCCAATCAATGTGCACGGCGCCGGGGATGTGGCCGGTGTCGTAGAGCAGGATGTCTTCGTTCGATTCGATGATGCGGATGCCGTCGTCATTCAGGTGTTCCGCGAGCCAGGCGGTTTCCACGAGCGCCTCGGGATGGGCATAGGCAGTGGGGCTGGTCATAAATCATGTTCCGACCGCTGCGGGAGGGTCGCAAGAGGTTTCCGAAAATCGGAGCAGAAAGGCCTCGTTAGCGGCGACGGCGACCGTAGGAATAACCGCCGTGCGTGCGTCCGCCGCCGATGGCGCGCTTGCCCGTGCCGGTCACGGATTCGGGTTCAAAGAGGGCGGTGTAGAGGTAGGGAAAGCCTTCAAGTTTCAGCCGCGGAATTTTGGCGCCGATGAAACGCTCGATCGCCTGGAGCGAGCCGAGTTCTTCGCCGTTCATGAGGGTGAAGGCGTCGCCCACTTTTTGCGCGCGACCGGTGCGGCCGATGCGATGGACGTAATCTTCGCTGTGCTCGGGCACGTCATAATTGATGACGTGGCTGATGCCGGCGATGTCGATGCCGCGCGCGGCGATATCGGTCGCGACCATGATCTCGTATTTCCCGCTCTTGAAGCCTTCGAGCGCTTCCACGCGTTCGCGCTGAGTGCGGTTGGAATGCAGGACCGCGACGGAGTGCTTCGCCTGTTTCAAGCGCACGGCGATCTTGTCCGCGCCGTGTTTGGTTCGGGAGAAAATAAGGGCGCTGTCGAAGTTCGTGCGCTCAAGGAGCGCCATGAGGAGATCGAACTTCTGCTCCGCGGCCACCGGATAAACGGCATGGCTGACGGTCTCCGCGGGCGAACGTTGCACGCCGATCTCGATTGTCTCGGGATTGCGCAAGACCCAGGAGGCGAGGCGTTCGATCTCAGGCGGGAGCGTGGCGGAGAAAAGGAGCGTCTGCCGATCGGTGGAAATTTGCTGCACGATGCGGCGGACGTCCGGCATAAATCCCATGTCGAGCATGCGATCGACTTCATCGAGGACGAGAATGTTGACCTGGCGCATGTTCATCGCGCCCTGCTCGAGGAGGTCGAGCAAACGCCCCGGCGTCGCGCAGACCACATCCACGCCGGAAGCGGCTTCCTCTTTTTGTTTGCCGTAACCGACGCCGCCGTGCACGAGCGAGACGCGGATATCGGTGTAGCGACCGTAATCGCGAAACGCCGTTTCCACCTGGGCGGCGAGTTCGCGCGTGGGCTCGAGCACGAGACAACGAAACGCGCCGTGTTGCGCGAGAAGGGTCAGGATGGGGAGCGCAAATGCAGCGGTCTTGCCAGTGCCGGTTTGCGCGGTGCCGATGAGATCTTTGCCCGCGAGGACAATGGGAAACGCACGCAGCTGAATCGGCGTGGGATCGGTGAATCCCATCGCCTGGGTTCCCTTTACGACCTCAGGGGAAAGGCCAAAATCTTTAAATGACACCCGCCGAAGGTAATCCGGCCCGCTCATAGGGCAACTTGCATATGCCCTGCGGGCTGAGCGTGGCAAGCCTGATGACAAAGCTTGTCAGTCAGTGCCAACTCGGACATCCTCGCCAACTCGTTTTACCCCATGAACAAGGTTAGCCAAATCCTGCGCATTTTCGTTCTCGCAGACACGCACGACCATTTGCCCGCAGCGCTCCAAACGCTGGCGCTACGCGTGGATGAAATCTGGCACCTTGGCGACGTGTGTGAGCCCGCCCTGTTAGAGACGTTGCGCGCGGTGGGCCCGCCGGTCACGATGGTGCGCGGGAATTGCGACAGCGAAGAAGCGTGGCCGCTCGACGTGGATCTGAAACGGAATGGCGTGCGTTTTCGCCTGATGCATATTCCGCCGGACCGGGCGCCGGAGGGCGCGGATGTGGTGCTTCACGGTCACACCCACGTGCCGCGCGATGAGAAACGGGGGGCGGTGCGCTTCCTGAATCCTGGATGCGTCACGCGCCCGAACCGCGGCGCGCCGGCCAGCGTGGCCCACCTGGAGATCGCGCCCGATGGCGCGCTGAAGTGGACGCTGACGCGGCTGCGCTGAGCGAATGAACGAACCGCGTCAGCCGCGGGAAGCGATGACCGGAGCGGGCGCTGGGGCTTCGGCGATCATGCTTTGCGGGGCGTCTTGCTTCTTGGCCTTGCTGGGTAGGGTCACGGAGGTGGAGGCAAATTGCCAACCCGAGAACGCCATGCTGAGCAGGAAGAGGCCGTAAACTGCGAGTTCAAAGATGGAGCGGTTCTTTTCTTCGGCTTCCGCATTCAAAATGAGTGAGTAGGTATTTTTCATAAGGGTCGTCAGGTTTGTGCCGCCTCTTATTGCAAGCCTTGTGCCAGCGTTACGACAAAGTCATAAGTCTAATGTATCAAGCATTTTAGCGTGAAATTGAATTTCGCGTAACGGACGGAACTGTGGCAGGGGCGGGAGATGACCGTCCCGGAATCGGGACGGTCCATCGGCTGCCGCCCAAATCCGTCCGTCGGCTAAAGTACAGATCTGTGGCGTGTTCGACATTACGTCCTCTTAACGCAGCAGTGCCGGCGCAACCCGGCCGCCAGAACTATTCCGCCGTCTTCGCGGCGGGCTCGGACTTCTTCGCCTTTTTCTCGGGCTTCGCTTCGCTCGCGCTCTTGGTGGACTTGGCCTTCTTGCCCTTTTCCTCAGCGACCGGCTCTTCCACCACGATCGGCGCGTCCACCCACTCGATAAACGCGACCGGGGCGGAATCGCTCTTCCGCGCGCCGAGTTTCACGATGCGGGTGTAGCCGCCTTTGCGCTCAGCGGCGCGAGGTGCGATGTCCTCGAACAATTTCTTCACCGCGTCTTTTTGCCGGAGCACGGCGAGCGCGGTGCGGCGCGCATGGAGCGAGCCTTTCTTGCCCAAAGTCACCATCTTTTCCGCCAGCGGGCGCACGGCTTTCGCCTTCGCCAGGGTGGTCTTGATGCGCTGATGCTCGATCAAGCTGCAAACCTGATTCGCGAGCAACGATTTCCGATGCGCAGCGGTGAGGCCGAGCTTGACGGTTTTTTTCTGATGTCTCATGGCTGAAGTCCTGCGGTAAAAACGCGATTACGCTTCGTCCATTTCGGACGAGCCGTTCGTGCCGGTATCGGCGCCAGCGGCGGGGATGTCGACCAAACCCGGATCGAACTTCATCCCGAGGCCGAGCTGCAACTGCTGCAGTTTGTCCTTGATCTCGTTCAGCGATTTTTTGCCGAAGTTGCGATACTTGAGCATCTCCGCTTCCGACTTCTGGGCGAGCTGGCCCACGGTCGTGATGTTGGCGTTGTTCAAGCAATTCGCCGCGCGCACGCTGAGTTCGATCTCGTTCACGCTCATGTTCAGGAGCTTCTTCAGCTTCATGTTCTCCTCGGAAACACCGGCCGGCGTTTCGTCGAACTCGATCACGTCTTCGTTGAAATTCACGAAGACATCGAGGTGATGGCGGAGAATCGCGGACGCTTGCAACATGGCATCGTCCGGGGTCAGGCGACCGTCGGTCCAGACTTCGATGATGAGCTTGTCGTAATCGGTCCGCTGGCCGACGCGGGTGTTTTCCACCGCGTATTTCACCCGGGTTACGGGCGAGAAAATGGAATCGATCGCGATCAGACCAATCGGCTGATCGGCGCGCTTGTTCTCATCGCCCGTCGCGAAACCACGGCCGACGCGCACTTCGAGTTCGGCGTCGAATTTGTGCTTCTTATCGAGGGTGCAGATGTGCTGCTTCGGGTTCAAAACCTCGAAACCGGTCACTTCCTGGATGTCGCCGGCGGTGACGTCGCCTTCTTTGTTGACGGAGAGGTTGAGCTTGCGCGGCTCGTGCTCGGCGGCCTTGAATTTCACCCGCTTCAGGTTGAGCACGATGTCGGTCACGTCTTCGACCACGCCCGGGAGGGTGGCGAATTCATGCTGCGCACCGGTGATCTTCACCGCGGTGATGGCAGCGCCTTCGAGCGACGAGAGCAGGACGCGGCGGAGCGAATTTCCGACGGTGTGACCGTAGCCGGCTTCAAAAGGCTCGGCGACGAACTTGGCGTAGGTATCTGTGGCGGAATCCTCATCCTTGATGAGGGTCTTCGGCATTTCAAAACGACCGTAACGAACTGGCATATCTTTAAACCGGAGATGCGAAAAACCGAAGAGCGGACAGTTAAAATCCGAAATCGAAAATCCGAAATCCGAAATCTCCAAAGCGCCGGGTTACCCCCTGGCGAGTACGGCTTCCGTTTAGAAACGGAACCCCAGGGACCAACGGCGCAGCTTCAAAAACTCGCTGCGGACGGGGAATCAACACCAGTCGGCCGAGTTTGCAAGCGGCGGCTTCGGGTCAAACTCGGGCCGACCCTTAAGAGCGGTCAGCTCTCCAAAATTGTGTCCGGCAGCTCGTTTCGGTCGTCGGGCTGCCGGGGGAAATGCTCGGCCAGCGCTTTTCCGGCTGTTTCGATCGCTTCCACCAAGGCGTCAGTGAATTCTGCGCGTTGGAAATGGGTCCGCATGGCCATGACCAGATCATTCCAAAATGCCGCGCCGCATTTCTGGTGGATGCCTTCATCACCGACCACGGCAAACTTCTGCGCGCGCGGCGCCACCAGGATCAAGATGGCGTTCCGCGCCGCCGTTTTTTCCATGCCGAACTCGAGGAATTTTGCCTCCGCCAGCGCGAGCGGCTCTTCCTTAACCTCTCCCCGCTGCACGTAAACCCGGATCTCGCCCGAGGTTTTCGCTTCCGCCTGTGCGATCGCACCCACGATGCGCGGGTGTTCCAGCCGGGCCATGAAATCTTTTGTGCGCATCTTTTGCTACCAGCTCGAGCCGCCGCCACCGCCGCCAAAGCTGCCGCCACCGCCGCTGAAGCTGCTAAATCCGCCGCCGGAGGAAGACGATCCGCTCGACCAGCCGCCGCCGCTGCCAGTCGACCAACCGCCCACAAACGGTCCGCCCTTTCCGGAGTAGCCCCAACCACGTTTGCGCGCGCGTCGGGAGAAATAAATGGCGAAGACGATCATAAGAATGACGAGAACGAGCGGAACACGTCCCCCGGAACCGTCCGCGCTGGATTCAGTGACGGTTTTCCCGGTGCCTTGGTATTCGCCGCGGATTGCTTGCAGCATCAGCTCGATGCCGGTGGCGAGCCCGCCCTCGAAGTCACCCGTCCGAAACTTTGGCTTGATATGCCGCTCGGTAATGTCGAACGCGGTCACATCTGGCAGCACGCCCTCCAGCCCATAGCCGACCTGGATGAACATCTTCCGGTCGCCAATGAACACGAATAGGACGGCGCCGTTCCGCTTGTCCGCTTGCCCCACCGCCCACGCTTGCGCGACTCGCCGGGTGTAATCGGCGATGTCCGAATTACTCTGCATTTGCTGGAAAACGGCGACGACAACCTGGTTGGAAGTCTCGCGCTCGAACTGCGCCAACTGCTCGTTAAACCGCAGCGCGCTGTCCTTGGCAACGACGCCGGCGTAGTCGTTAAAGTATCCGGCCGGTTTCGGTGGGATGACCTCGACGGCGCGAAGCGGCCCGGCGAAGAGCAAGCCAAACGCAATAACCGCGAGAGCGTGTCTCATTCCGCCGAGGCTACGGCGTGCCAGCGGGCGCAGGAGTGCTGGCTGGATTTCCCACCATCGCATCAGGCGATGGCACGGGGACGGGCGCGGCGGGCGCGGCCGGGGTGGCATTGCCGAAGGCGTTGAAGTTCACCTCGGGCGCCTGTCTCCGCGCCGGGCTGGGCATTGAAGAACGGCCGTTCCTCGAAACCGAAGAGCTTGTTCAACATGTTCGTCGGGAAACGCCGCATGGCGGTGTTGTACTCCTGCACCGCTGCGTTGAAATTACTGCGCTCGACCGAAATGCGATTCTCGGTGCCCTCGAGTTGCGCCTGCAGGTTCTGGAATGCCTCGGTTGCGCGGAGCTGCGGATAGTTCTCGCTGATCAGCAGGAGCCGCGAGAGCGCGTTGGTCAATTGTCCCTGCGCCTGCTGGAATTTTTCGAGCTGGGCCGCCTCGGTCGGCGCCTTGTTTGGGTCGAGTTGCACGCGGCCGACGCTGGCCCGCGCGTCCGTGACCTCGGTCAGGGTGGACTTCTCGAAGTTGGCCGCGCCTTGCACGGTCTGCACGAGATTCGGAATGAGGTCCGCGCGCCGTTGGTAGACGGACTGCACGTCAGCCCACTGCTTGTTCACTTTTTGCTCAAGCGTGATGAGCCTGTTGTAACTGCCGCACCCGGTGAGTCCGAACGCAACCATGCCGGCGAGCAACCATCCGCCAACGCGAGACGCGAATCTGTTCATGGAACAAATGATCGTGTCCGGCATCCACTTCGCAAGACCAACCTCACTTTGCGGAAAACCTCCGTGGCGGGAACGCGTTTCGCAGATAATCTGACGCCCGGCCGCATTCCTGCGGTCAAAGAACCCAGATGCAAAGACCCATCGCCATTTCCTACGCGGTATTCGCGGTGCTGCTGATCTTTGTCGCGGCGCTGCATCTTGGCACGCCCTTCCTCGCCGCGCTCTTCTGTTATCTCGCGCTGACCAAGCTGGCCTTCTTCGGCAAGAAATGGATCGCGGTCGTTTTATTTCTCGTCCTCATCGCGGCCGTTTTCAGTGGCGCGGTTTTCTTTCTCAAGCGTGCCTTTGTTGTGCTCCCGGAAATCGTCGAGACCGCCCTTCCGATCGTGGTTCGGTTTGCCGCTGAACGCGGAATCGAACTGCCCTTCACGGATATTGAGAGTCTGCGCACGGTCGCGCTCGAAGGGGTTCGCAATACTCTTGGCGATCTCGGTAAATATGTGCGCGTCGCGACCAAGGAATTTCTTTTTCTCGTCATCGGCATCGTCATCGCGGTCAGCGTCTTCATGAATCCGCGGTTTGAGGCCAGGCGCGTCACCGGCCGTCCCAAAGCCGATCTCTACAACTTCTACACCTCACGCATTCAGGATCGCTTCAGCTCGTTCTACCGCAGCTTCGAACTCGTGATGGGCGCGCAGATCATCATCTCCGCCATTAATGCTGCCCTGACCTCCATCTTCGTCGTCGCGGTGAACCTGCCCTACGCCAGTCTCGTCATCATCCTCACGTTTGTCTGCGGCCTCATCCCGATCGTGGGCAATCTCATCAGCAACACCATCATCATTGGCATCGCCTTCACCGTCTCACCGCATCTCGCCGGCTGGGCATTGGCTTTCCTCGTCGTCATTCACAAGCTGGAATATTTCCTTAACAGCCGCATTATCGGCGGCCGGCTCGATCATCCCATGTGGCTGATGCTGCTCTCGATGGTGATCGGTGAGCGTTTGATGGGAATCTCCGGCGTAGTGCTCGCGCCCGTTATCCTCAGTTTCGCGAAAGTGGAATTGAAAAAATTCGAACTCACGCACGAGCCACCGACGCCCGTCTTGCGGGTGCCGGTCGAGCCCGAAAAAGTCGCACGAGATTAACTCGTCGGAGGCCCGCTCGCTTCCTCGGCCACAGCTTCACCTGCCGCGATCGGTTCCAATTCTCCCTGCACCGCCGCGGGCGGCGGAGGCGCGGCTGTGGGCAGGTAACGCGTCCGCAGTTCCTCGGAGTTGGGCAGCTCGTCGAGATTGCGCAGCCCGAAATGCTCCAGGAAAAATTGCGTGGTTTCGTAAAGCAACGGCCGGCCCGGCACCTCCGCGCGGCCGGCGATTTTCACCAATCCGCGTTCCATCAAGCTCTGCAACACGCCATCGACCGCCACGCCGCGCACCGCCTCGACGTCCGCCCGCGTGATCGGTTGTCGATAAGCAATGATCGCCAGCGTCTCCAGCGCCGGGGGAGTGAGGCGCGATGGTTTCGCCGCGGGAAACAATTGCCGCACAAACGGTGCATACGCGGGATCGCTCACCAATTGCCAGCCCTCCGCCTTCTCCACCAGTTGAAACGCGCGCGCCTGCTCGATGTATTCGATCTTGAGCTGCTCCAACGCCGCTGCCACCTCGGGTTCCGGCACGCGTTTGAATTCGTTCTGCCAGCCTTCGTCCTCGGCGCTCTTGATCGCGCTCACCAGTTCGCGCGGTGTGAGTGGTTTTTGCGCGCTGAAGAGCAGCGCCTCGGTGATGTGGGCGAGTGTCATGTTAAAATCAACCTTCCCCAATCGCGCTTTGAATCGCTTCCGCAATCCGATCCGCCTGTCCGATCGATCTGCGCCAGTTCGCGTCCTTCGATCAATAGCCGAATTTTCGGCTCCGTCCCCGAGTAACGCAGCAGCACGCGGCCTTTTCCGTTCAATTCCTTCTCCGCATCGCCCACCAGCTTCATCACGTCCTTCATCTCGGCCAGCGGCGGCTTCGCTTTCACGCGCAGGTTGCGTTGCGCCTGTGGATATTTCTTTAACACGCGCTTGAGTTCGCTCAACGGTTTCCCGGTCGCCCGCATGATGCGCAGGATTTGCAGGGCGCAGACAATCCCATCGCCCGTCGTGCTGAAATCGCGAAAGATCATGTGGCCGCTCTGTTCGCCGCCGACGTTGAGATCGCGCTTCACCATCTCTTCGATCACGTAGCGGTCGCCCACTTTCGTGCGCAAAACCGTGCCCCCCGCCGCGGCCAGCGTTTCATCGAGGCCGAAGTTGCTCATGATCGTCGCCACGAGCGTGTTCTCGCGCAATTTCCCGGCGTTGAGCATGTCGAGCGACGCGATTGCGAGGATCTCGTCGCCATCCACGAGCTCGCCGTTTTCATCGCATAAGAGCACGCGATCAGCGTCGCCATCGTGCGTGATCCCGATCGTCGCCCCGCTTTCGCGCACGATGCGCTGGATCTCCTCCGGATGCGTGCTCCCGCAATCGGCGTTGATGTTCGTCCCGTTCGGCTCGTCATGCGCGATCGTGAGGTCGGCGCCGAGTTCGCGCAGGATGCAGGGCGTCGATTTGTAGGCGGCGCCGTTCGCCACATCCACCGCGATATGCATTTTCTCGAGCGACATCCCGCGCGGAAAACTCGCCTTCGCAAACTCGACGTAGCGACCCAGCGCATCATCAATGCGCCGCGCCCGCCCGATCTTCCCGGCGGTCGGCCGCACCGCATCGATCTCGCCGCTGAAGACGAGTTGCTCGATCTGGTCTTCGATCCGGTCGTCCAGCTTGTAGCCATCGTGCCGGAAAAATTTGATCCCGTTATCCTCGTAGGCGTTGTGCGAAGCGGAGAGCACGATGCCCGCATCCGCCCGGAGCGAACGCGTGATGTAGGCCACGCCCGGCGTCGGCAACGGCCCGATCACGAGCACGTCCACGCCTAACGAGGTAATGCCGGCCACGAGTGCGTTCTCCAGCATGTAACCGGAAAGCCGGGTGTCTTTCCCGAGCACAATCTTCGGCCGCGCCCCCGCCGGGAGCGTGCGTGGATTCAACTGCGTAAAGACATGCGCCGCCGCTCGTCCCAGCTTCAGCGCCGTCTCCGCTGTGACCGGTTCGACGTTGGCCACGCCGCGCACGCCGTCAGTGCCGAAGAGTTTGTTGGGTTGGGTCACCGCCCATTCATATCCCGGCGCGCCTTTTCGTAAACGGAAAATTGCCGGAGGGCGGCTATGCCGGCGCTCTACCGCTTAACCGGGATGCGCTGCCGATCGTGATCGGAAAAGAAGACCGCTTCGTCATCCAACCCCAAGAGAGTGGCCCATTTTAGCGGGAATTTCGTCAAGTCGACCGTCCGCAAAATCATCGGCGCCCAGTCGCGATACTCACCCCGCGTGATGTTCGAGAGCGTGTTGGTGCTCCCGCTGATCGGCGTGAGATAAAGGCCATTGAGCGGTCCCCCGAAGGTCTCGTAGTCGTGGAGGTCCGTGAAGGTCTTGATCGTATCCGGCACCCACAACCCCCGCCGATCCGCATACCAGGCGATCGCCCACGGCATGTCGCTGGCAATGATTTCGTGTGGCTCCATCCACTTGTTCAGGACCGAAATGTAGGGCGGGATGTAGGGCGGCCAGCGGACATCAGCTTTCTTGGGCGAGGCCAATGTCAGGAGCATCGGCAGGGCACAGAGAAGAAAGAGCAGGGAAAGAAAGCCGGTGCGCGCGATCTTGTAGCTGATGTCCAGTCGGTTCCATTGCACGAGCAGATAGGCCAGTCCGTAGCACGTCATGATCGGGATGAAGAGCAGATGTAATTGATTGGCCGACACGCCTTGTTCCTCGGGCATTCCGTAGACGACCATGCCGAACATTCCACCCCCCCACATCGCCAGAATCATCCACCGCAGCATCGCGGTTTCCGGCCGTTTGAAGATGTGAAGGAACGCCACGAAAAAAATCAACGCCACCACGCTCCAGCCAAAATACTCCAGCAAGCGGCCACCTTGTTCGCGAAAGTTCTTGGCCAGCTTGACCCGGAAATATCCCGGCCCGACCCCGTCCAAATCCAGCTCCATCCGCCGCATGTGACCGGCCTCGGGATGCTTGATGTCGTCGAAGATCGCATACGCTGCCACGCCCGCCGGGTTACCGGTCAAGATCGTGTTCCGCACCAGCCACGGCGAATAGGCCGCGAGGAAAACTCCGAGCACGATCGCCGCGGCCCAGCCGCGCGGACGAAAGAAAAAAGCCGACACGAGCAGCGCTCCCAGAAAGATCCAGATCGTGAGCGCGTGCGCTAGCGCCAGCAACCCGAATCCAAATCCGGTCGCCCCCAGCCAAAGGCCCACCGCCTCTCCGCGATATTGCGCCTCGATCGCGCGCGTCAGGAAATAAAGTGTGCCGCTGAAAAGAAGCAGCATCAACATCTGCGGCAGACCCGAGAGGGAGTATTTCCAGAAAATGTCGCCCACCAGCACCAAACCCGACGCAAGCAGGGCGAGGCGGGCATCGAACAGTCGCCGGGCGGTCAGATACAAAACCGCGAGCGAGGCAAAGAAAAGGCCCAGCGCGGCGATGGCGATCGCTCGGTCGCCGACGTGGATCACGTCAGCCGACGTCATCACCCAGTAGCGCTTGAACGGCAGCAGAACGAACGCGTTCACCAGCGGCGGCAGGGGCGCGTTGTAGGTGTCGTGCCAGATTCTGTTCGCCACATTTCGTCCCGCACGCTGCAATTGCCCAGCGGCGAGCGGGCGCAGAAAAGCCGTTTTCCACAATTGACCGCGCGCGATATTTCGCCCGATCTGCGCCTGATCCATGGCCTGTGACGTCGCCAGGCCATTGAACTCATGCAGGAAATAAAAGACGGTCACGCTCACAAACGCGACCACCGCGAGCGTGCGTTTGATCCACACCACCGCGTCGCCCGTTTCGAGCCGGTGAATCGTGCGTTGGATGAAATCAGCGGCGCCGGGCATGAGAAAAGAGTCGGAAGTCGGAGGTCAGTGGTCGGAAGGCCAGGGTCGGGGAGTCTCTCGTTCCGCTGCCGGAGTGTCCAGCGCGCTTTTCTCCGCCGCCGCCTTGGCTGCGTTCATTTCGTTGATCTTGCGATGCAACGTCCGCCGGCTGATCCCCAACTTCTTCGCCGCTGCGGTCACATTGCCTTTCGTGCTCGCCAGCGCCTGCGCGATCAAACGCCGCTCCGTCTCGTGCAGATCGAGCGGGCTCACCCGTTCGCCAAACGCCTTCGCCGCCGGAATGCCGCCGGGCAAATTCGCGCCCGCCGCCTGCCGGATGCTCGCCGGCAACTCGCGCAGCGTCACCTTTGGTCCGTTCGCCATCACCACGCCATGCTCGATCGCCGTCCGCAGTTCGCGCACATTCCCCGGCCAATCGTGATGCAGCAGCGTGCTCATCGCGTCCGTCGTCAGATCGAGCAGTGGCTTCTCGTTCAGCTTCGAAAAATGCTTCAAGAATCCGCGCACCAGCAGCGGGATGTCCTCCTTCCGATCGCGCAACGGCGGCATCGTGATGTGCACCACGTTCAGGCGAAAATAGAGGTCCTCGCGAAATTTTCCCTCCTTCACCAGCTGCGTCGAGATTCTTGTTCGTCGCCGCGATCAGGCGCACGTCGGCTTTCAATAATTGATTGCCGCCCACGCGTTCGAAAGCGCGCTCTTCGCTGATCACGCGCAGCAATTTCACCTGCGTGCTCTGGTCGATCTCGCCGATCTCATCGAGGAAGATGGTCCCGCCATTCGCCTGCTCGAAACGCCCGATCCGCCGCTCATGCGCGCCCGTAAACGCGCCGCGTTCGTGCCCGAAAAGCTCGCTCTCCAGCAGCGTCGGCGAGAGCGCCGCGCAATGCACCGTCACGAACTTCGCCTTGTGCCGCCGGCTCAAATTATGAATCGCGTGCGCCGCCAATTCCTTCCCCGTCCCGCTCTCGCCATCGATCAACACGTTGGCCGACGACGGCGCCACCTGCCGGATCGTATCCAGCACTTCGCGCAGCACCGGCGATTCGCCGACGATATTCTCCAGCCCGAAACGTTCATCCACCTGCTGGCGTAACGTGCGATTCTCCTGCTCGATTCGGCGCGTGCTCAACGCGCGCGCGATCAGGATCTCGACCTTGTCGAGATTGAGCGGCTTCGTCACAAAGTCATACGCCCCGCGTTTCATCGCCTCCACCGCGGTATCGACCGAGCCGTAGGCCGTCATCATGATGCAAATCGGCGGCCGCGGCAGCTTGAGTGCGCGCTCGATCAAGGTCATCCCATCATCGCCCGCCAGCCGGAGATCGGTGATCAGCACGTCGATCTGTTCCCGCTCCAGCACGTCCATCGCGCCCTTGATGTCCTCCGCGATGTAGGTGTCGTATTGCTCGTCGAAAAGCCGGCGCAACCCGTCCCGGGTGTGCTTTTCGTCATCAACGATGAGGATTGTCGGCTGCATGGCGCTTTGGAGAACGTTCTCTCAATCGCGCCTCCGCTCAATCACGGATTGCGATTCACCGCGACGAGAATCGTCCGGAGCCCGGGTTTGTAACCCGGGTGTCTGGTCCCGAAGGCCAGGGCTCAGACAGTCGCAAGCGCTTCCCGATAAGTCTCCCAAGTCCGCCGCACCATCTTCTCCACCGGAAAAAGCCGTGCCTGCGCCGGCCCGGCCTTTCGCAACTGCGCGCGCCGATCCGGCTCGCGCAAAAGCGCCGCCAGCCCACCAGCCAACGCCGCCGGATCGCTCATCTCACACGTCGCCGCCGCCTTACCCGCCACCTCGGCCATGGCGGAGACCGCGCCGGTCAGCGCGCACGCCCCGCAGGCCAGCGCCTCCAGCACCGGCAACCCAAACCCCTCGTAGAGCGAAGGAAAAACAAACACATCCGCGCGTCGATAAATCTGTTTCAGCATTGTATCCGAGATCACGCCCGGCCGGACCACGCAGTCGCGCACCTGTAGTTCATCCAGCTCCGCCTCGAACCGCGCCTCGCGTTCCGGCGTGAGCAGCCCCGCGCCGAACAACACCAGCCGGAGTTCCGGAAACTCCCCGCGCAGCAACCGCACCGCCTTCAACAAAGCCGAGACATTCTTCCGCGGCTCCAGATTGTAGAGCGAGGCCAACACCGGCCGCCCCGGCGCATACACCGGATCGTCCCGCAGCAGATCGTCGCCCGGTTCCGCAAAGAAACTTTCCTCCACCCCGTGATGAATCACCACGCTGCGTTCCGCGCCCACGCCCCAATACTTTTGCAGATCGTCCGCCGTCGTCTGCGAGATGCAGATGATGCGATCCGCCCGCCGCTGCACCCGCTCGCGATGCAGCCGGTAGAACAAACCCTCCCGCGTCGCCGCGTATTCCGGAAAAATTTCCTCCATCAGATCGTGCTTCGTCACCACGATCGGGCAGCGCGCCACCCGCGGAATAAAATCGTGCGGCACATGCAGGAGCGACACACGCTGCCCAGCCAATGCCCGCAGATAAAACAGCTCATCCACATGCACCGTCCCGCGATGCCGCCAATGCGGCACCCGCCGATAACGCCAGTGCGAGTCGCGCGTGAAGAGATCGCGCAACTCCGACACCGGTTCCGCTTGCGAGCCGAGAAGCAGGAACCGCTGCGTCCCCGCGATCTCCGCCAGCCCGCGCACCAGTTGCACGACATAGCGGTAATGCCCCGCGGTCATGCGCAGATGGTCGAGCGTGGAAAAGTCGATCGCGATTCGCATTCACTTACCGGTCAGCAGGGCGCGAGCCAGTGGACCGCTTCAGCGCTTGCACCAAACGCACGCCGCGCGGACCGACCACCGCCTGCACGCCCAGCCCGATGAGCGTCCACGAGGGCGGGACGCGCGCTTCGAAGGCGTGAAACCACAGCGTGCGCAACACCGCCCCGCGCGCGCCCAACGAGTTGAGCTGGTGAATCATATCCCCCGCCGCCGACGCGATTGCGCGCCGTTCTTCCGCCGAAGCGCCAGCGCGCAGGATCGGCCGGTAGAGTTGCTCCACGATCTCCGCGTGCATCGCCACCAGCGCCTTTTCGGATTTGGATTCCTCATGCAGGCGATAGCGCGAGAATAATTCCGGGACATAAAGAAACGGCACGCCGCGCGCGGCCAGCTTCAGCCAGAGATCGTAATCCATGCAGTAATGCAGGTCCTCGCGCACTGCGGGTGGCACCATGCTCGTGCGAAAGAAGCACGAAGGCTGCGCGATGAAGCGATGCGCAAGGTGACGCAAACGCGTGTGCGCTTCCGTCTTGAACTTCTCCACCACCGTCTCGCCATCCGCGCGCACATAAACGCAGTCGCCATACACGACCCCGACCTCCGGGTTCTCCGCGAAGACCTGCGCCACGCGACGCAAAACGCCGGGCTCGAGCAGATCGTCGCTGTTCAACCAGCCCCAGACGTCGCCGTGCACGTGCGCGAAACCTTTGTTGAGCGCATGGCTCTGCCCGCGATCGCGCTCGCTTTCCCAATGGCTCAGCGACGCGGCGTAACGTTGAATGATCTCCACGCTCCCGTCGGTGCTTCCGCCGTCGATCAGGATCAATTCCAGCTCGGGATAATCCTGCGTCAGGAGCGAACGCAACGTCGCTTCGAGATACGGCGCCTGATTAAACGACGGCGTGACGATGCTGATCTTCATCGCTGCGTGATCTGCGCGAACCATTCCAGGTAGTCGTTTACCATTCGGCGCCGATCGAAACGCGCGTGCGCATCAGCCGCGGCGGCGCGGCCCATGGTTTCGCGACGCACGGGATCATCGAGCAGCGCGGAAATGGCCTCCGCCATCGCGCCTGCATCGCCCACTGGAGCGAGCAGACCGGTCTCGCCTTCACGAACTTGCTCGGGGATTCCGCCCACCGCGGTCGCGACAACAGGCGTCCCGCAGGCCAGCGCTTCCAGCACCGAAGTCGGAAATGTGTCCGCGCGCGCCGCATGAATGTATAAATCCGCCGCCTGATAAAAATCGGTCAACCGTCGGTTGTCCGTCGTGAACGGAACGAAGCGAATTTCCGCCGCGCCGATCCGCTCCGCGGGCGCGTCTTCTCCCACCGCGAGAAAAATCAGCGGCCGTTCCGATAGCCGCCCGATCGCCGCGCGCAAAGTTTCGTAATCCTTCCAGACGTTTCCGCGAATGCTCAGCGCAGTGAAAAGCAGAATGTCCGCATCCGGCGGCAGTCCAAGCCGCGCGCGCGCCGCCGCGCGATCGCCCGGATGGAAAACGTCGAGATCGATTCCGTTCGGAATGACGCGACTCTCGATCACCGCGGGCGCAAGCATGGATTGCTGCGCGCGCTCCAGCAGCCAGCGGCAAGGCGCGGCCACATAAAAACGGCTGCGCTCGTAAAGTGCGCGTTTGCGTTGAAAATTAAACGCGGTTTCATCGCGCTCGATCGCAGGCGGGATGGTCAGATCCGGGCACTCTCCGCAACCAATCTCCCACCGAGCACAATCGAACGAGTGCGCGCAATGCCCGGTCGTGAGCCAGGCATCATGCATCGTCACCACCACCGGCACGCGCGCCGAAAGCTCCGGCAGAAAACGCAGATCGAAATAATTCCGGTGCAGGTTATGCGCGTGCACGATTTGCGGCGCAAACGGCGGCAGCCGCAGCAGTTCGCGCGTCCCGCGATAATGAAAAAGCTCGCGCCCGCGGCGTCGATCGAACTCGTTCCGCAAATCGCCCAGCCGCGAAAACGCGTGCGTCATTTTCGGCAGCACCCGCACCTTCCGCGCGAGTAGATTCTGCGGTCGCGCGTTCGAAGATGTGGCGCCATGCGTTCTTCGGAATCTCGAACACATCTTCGCGCGTCGTCGCCTTCGTCCCCGCGGCCAGCGCCACGCGACACCCGCTCTCCGCGTAGCCGTCGAGCAGACTCAACGCCATCTGCTCCGCGCCGCCCGCGCGATCGCTCGTGCTCACGAGCAGGATGTATCGGTTTATCCACGGAACCAGGCGTTCAGTTGACGTTCGAATTCCGCGCCATCCCAATCGCGCACGAGAAAACGCGGCAGCCGCTGCGGATGCGCGCCGCGTTCGACCGCACCGTCGATGCAAGTGACCGCGGAGCGAAATTGATTCCGCGCGCAAACCGCCATCGCGCTCTCGTTAAACGAGCCGTAAGGGTAGGAAAAATGCGCCGCCGTTTCGCCGATGAACTCCGCGAGTTGATCGCGACTGCCCGCGATCTCAGCCTCCTGTTCGTCGTCCGTGCGAAAATCCAGATCGCAATGCGTGATCGTGTGCGCGCCCAGCGTGAGAAGCGGTTCCGCCGCGAGCCTCTTTAACTCCACGGCTGTGACGCAGCGGTATTGCGGCCGCGGCGAGCGATCGGTTCCGGTGAGCGCGCGCAATTGCGCCAGCACTTCCTCCTGCCGCGCTTCCGGGAGCGGCCGCAGCGCAGCGTGCAATTCTGCGAAAAGTTTTTGACGCGGCGTGCGCGTGGTCGTCTGCAATACATCCCACGCCGGATCGGAAACGGTGTCGTCCCCGATTTCCCACTCGCGCGCGCGGCCGTTGATCTGCAAACGCACCACGGCCGGGAGTCGCACTGCGCCGAGCGTTAGCCGCTCAAGATCGTCCCACCAAAATTCCCGATCCACGCCGACGTAGCCGGTCGCGATATAAATCGTCGCCGGAATCGCCAGCTCGCGCAGAATCGGGAGCGCGTTCTCCAGATTGTCGAGATAACCGTCGTCAAACGTGATGACCACGCCGCGCGACGGCCGCGCGCCATTGGCCAAGGCATCGAGTGCGAGCGGCTGCGCGAGGCGGCGGATGACTTCGAGTTGCGCGCGGAAATTTTCCGGACTGACCGAGAGCAGATGCGGATCGCGCTCCGGTCGAAAGACGCGGTGATAACAAAGAATCACTGGCGGCGCGGAGAGCGCGCGGCGCGTGCGCGTGACCGTTCGCTTGAGCAGGCGCTTCGCCCCGCGTGCTTTGCGCCACGCCGCATCAGGAAGCCGCGCCATCGCTCCCGGAGCAACCCCTCGCAACTGACGCTGCACCAAGGCGCGCGCTTCCGTCTGGTCCCGCGGCGCGAGATAATCGTCGAGCCAGCTCAAAAACGCGCGGCGGGTTTCGTCGGCCTGCCCGCTGCGCCAGGCCTGCGCGTTACAGGAAGCCTCGTGCTGGCGGTAGCGATACCAGGATTTCGACGAGGCGTAGACCGGATGCGACAGGCAAATCTTCGCGTGGAAAACGAGATCTTCGTACATCCCGGTGAAGGCTTCTTCATAAACGCCCGCTTCTTTCAGCACCGCGGCGCGGACCATGATTCCGCTCGGAATGTGTTTTTCGTTTTCTAGAAAAAGATGGAGCAACTCCGGCGGCTGGATCACGCGATCCGCCACCAGACCGAGATCCTGCAAGCGATCCACATCCGACGGTCGGCCCGTCCAGCTCTGCCAAAGTTCGAGCGGACCATAAACGTAGGCCGCGTCCGGATGTTGGCGCAAGAGTTCGAGCTGGTCCGCCAGTTTATCCGGCCGCCAGACATCGTCGGCGTCGAGGTAGGAAATGAATTCCCCGCGCGCGTGTTGCAATCCGAGATTGCGCGAAGCGCTCATCCCGCGATTCGCTCCGCCTTCATGTTGGAGCACCCGAATCTTCTTCGGAAAACGCGCCGCGAAATCGCGCGCGATGTGCGGGGCGCGATCGCTCGAGCCATCATCCACCAGCAACAGTTCCCAATCCTCGTGCGTTTGCGCGAGCACGCTCTCGATCGCCTCCGCGATAAACGCGTCGCCGTTCAGGAAGATGGTGATGACGGAAACCACGATCTCGTTGCGCTCAGGCGGCTGGCTTTTGTGCGCGCGCGGTCACGAGCATGACGAATTCGGGATCGACCTCGTCCAGCTCGTGCGCGGTCAATTCCGGACTGGAGATACCGAAGAGGAACGACGCTGCGGTCAGGACGTTGCCGTGAGTTTCGATGCGCACGCCCTCTTTTGGGAAAACTTCCGCGAGCATGCGTTCGACCGCGAGGCTGGTGAAACGCCAGTAATCGCCCCAGCCACGCTCGACGTCGTACATGCTGAGCTGGCTGATGCTGGGAAACGTCGCCAGCAAAACGCCGCCGGGCTTCAGCGCGCGCGCCGCGGTCGCGAGCGCATCCTGGAAACGATAGATGACGTGAATTGTTTGCGTGAGGATGAGGCAATCAAAAACGCCTTCCGGCACGCCGGCGCCCGTTTCGAAATCGCCCACCAACGTCGCCTCCGGATTGCCCGCGACCGCGTGCAGCACATCGGACTGCGTCACCTGCGCGCCGCCGAAACGCGTGGTGTATTCGCGGTCGCCGATTTCGAGCACGCGGCCGCGGATGGCGTCGCGATTTTTCTCGAGGAATTTGTGAATGAAATAGCGATCGATCGGTTCGCCGCGATGAAAACCGAAATCCCGCGAGACCGGTTTGGTCGCGCGCAGATCGCCGAAGCGCACCGGCTTCGGGCCAAAGCGGCGTTGATGCCGTTCCTGGCGCAGCTTCTCGAAAAGCTCGCGGGGGAGGACGGCCGCGACCGCTGATTTCAGGATATTTTTCAC
Source organism: uncultured Verrucomicrobiae bacterium (assembly GCA_963769625.1). Lineage (GTDB taxonomy): Bacteria > Verrucomicrobiota > Verrucomicrobiia > Chthoniobacterales > UBA10450 > JACCTI01. Next base: position 627,200 of record CAVYMO010000004.1, read on the forward strand.
GGCTCTATTTTTCGCAAATGAAAAGGGTGGCGCCGTCGTTGGATGCTTCAGATTGAATCGTGCGGAAGTGCTTTTGCAACGCGGCGCGGAAGCCCTCGCACGTGCACCAGGCAAAGTAAGGATCGCGCGCTTCCGCGGCGAGCGCGGCCGGAAAATCGACCAGCAACTTGCGCAAGGTCAGGCGCGCGAGCGTGTCGGCGATTTGTTCAAAGCGCAGACGTCGCTCGAACACGAGTGACGGCAGCGTGCCTAAGGCGGCCACGATTTCGCAAGGCAGACGTTGCAACGCAGGTGCGAGCACATTGTTGCCGACACCGTAACCCGGCGCCGGGGCGGCGAGATCGACGACGAGCGTGAGGACGTCGGTTTTCGCGGCGCGAGACTGCTGGTAGATCGCGTTGGCGCGTGCTTCGTCCCGTTCGAGGGCGACGAGATGGAGGCCCGGGCGCGCCGCTTGCCCGGTCCCGCTTTCCACGAGCAGGAGGCTCGCGGGTGTCTCGGCCTCCAGCGTTCGCGCGAGCGCGGGCGGCGTGGGGTGGGCTGCGGGAGTGTCGAAGGCGAAGAGCCCGAAGCGTTCTTCGAGCCGCGCGAGCCGTTGCATGAAATGACTGGTAGGATCCGCGGCGGCGAGCGCACGCGGCGCTTGCAACGGCCGGACGCGGCGTAAAAGCGCGTTCGCTCCGCGCTCGTAGAGTCTGCTCCCAGGGTGGCCGTTCTGCGTCACCGCGGTAAAGGATTCCGCAATCGGTTCCTGGTCGTATTCGGTCAGGAGCAGGCGGGCGAGACGACCGTGACCCTGCGAAGAAAGCTCCAGCGAGCGCAGATAGTAGTATCTGAAATCGCGCTCGAACTGCGCGACCAGGACATCTTGATCGCTGCCCATTTCGATAATCGAACTGAAATCGACAAAGAACGGCCGCGCACCGGCGAACAGGATATTCCACGGGGCGACATCCGTGAGGGTGAGCCCGCGGCCCGCGAGATGCCGCAAGAGCTGGATCGCGCACAACCCCGCCTCGCGCAGCATCGCGGGCGGCCATTCGTAGGCGTAGCTGACAAAGGGAAGCCGTTCGTGCCGCACGACGAGCGCAAAGCCCGGCAGCGCGGTATCGGTTAATTCCGTGCGCGGGATGAAATTTTGCGCGATCAAATCATCGACGATGCCCTCGGCAAAAATCCGGCGCGTGAACTCCGCGCATTTTTCGGTGATGCCGCGATAGAGTTCGCCTTTCCACCAAAAGACGCGGCCGTTCCCATCGCAAAACGAGGTGGGGTGAAACTCGATTTCTTCCAGTTTGGGCGCGCTCACGATGACTCTCCGTTGGCCGACCATTGATGCTTCAGTAAACAAAGCACCCAGTTGCGATTCGGGATTTTGCCGGAGCCGTGGAAATCATCCGCTTCGACATCGAAGATGGTGGCCTGCGCGAGATAATCCGCGTCCGCACCGCCTTTCCGCAGTCGCAGATTCACGAAGCAGCGACCGGGCGTGAGATTGATTGGATCGGTCACACACGTGACCTCGCCTTCCGCCGGCAGGATCTCGGGCAGGCCGCCGGTGGCGTCGCTGTCGAAAACGAAAAGGCCCGCATCGGAAAAATCGTAAACCGAAGCGACGAACTGCGCCTTGTGCAGCGGCTTGGGCGCGCGATAGGCGATCGTCAGTTTAAGCCGGCTCGAGGAACGAATGGCGCCATCCCCTTCCACGGCTTCGATCTTTACGCTCGTCATCCGCGCGCTGCCATCGCCGTGCCGGTCGGTGCGTTCGTCGAGCGCCTTCACTTCCTGCGAGGCCACGGCTTGCAAATATTGTTGGACCACCGCGGCCGCGGGACCGTCCGCGCGGAGCTGGCCGTGATCCATCCAGATGGCGCGATGACAAAGCGATTGGATGGAGGCGAGATTGTGGCTCACGAGCAGAACGGTGCGGCCATCGCGCGAGACCTTGTCCATCTTGCCGAGACATTTCTTTTGGAACGCGCTGTCGCCGACCGCGAGGACTTCGTCCACGAGGAGGATGTCGGGTTCGAGATGCGCGGCGACCGCAAACGCCAGCCGCACATACATGCCGCTCGAATAACGTTTCACCGGCGTGTCGATGAATTCTTCCACCTCCGAGAAGGCGACGATCTCATCGAATTTCGCCCGAATCTCCGCCCGCCGCATGCCGAGAATGGCGCCGTTGAGGTAGATGTTCTCGCGCCCGGAAAGATCGGGATGGAAACCGGTGCCGACTTCGAGGAGCGAAGCGCTGCGTCCGCGCAGGACCGCCTCGCCGCTGGTCGGCTCGGTAATGCGCGAGAGAATTTTCAGGAGGGTGGATTTGCCGGCGCCGTTGTGACCGATCACACCCAGCACTTCTCCGCGCTGCACCGTGAGATTCACGTCGCGCAGCGCCCAGAACTCTCCGCGCGCGCCTTTGCCCTCGCCGCCGCCGTTGCGGCCAATTCTCCACAGCCGCTCGATCGAATCACGTACGCTGGTGGCGCCGATCCGGCCGAGCCGGTAGCGCTTCGAGATCTGATCAAGTTCGATGATGGGAGGCATCGCGATGCTAGACCGTGTCGATAAACGTTCGCTCCGTGCGCTGGAAGATGACTACGCCCGCGAGCAGGAGAAAACAGGAAAGGCCGAGCGAGTAGAGATATTGGCCCGGGCTGACGGCGCCTTCGCCTAACAAGAACAACCGCGTCGCTTCCACGATCGGCGCCATGGGATTGAGCGCCACGATCCACTGGTAACGCTCCGGCACGCGCGAGAGCGGATAAATCACCGGGGTAAGATAAAGCCAGACCTGGATGAAGAGCGGGAGCAGATGTTGCAGGTCCCGATATTTCGCGGTCGCGGAAGAAAGGAGCAGACCGGTGCCGAGACTAAGGATGGCGACATGGACCGCGAGCAAGGGCAAGAGGAGCGCGCCCGGCCCGATCGAGAAGTGCGCGCCCGCGGCGGTGAAGAATTTGAAGTAGCACCAGAACATTCCGAACATGGCGCTCTGGACCAGGACGGCGATCGCGTTGGAGATCGCGCCGGAGAGCGGCACCACCAGGCGCGGAAAGTAGACCTTGCCGAAGAGTTCGGCATTGGCGGTGAAGACGCTGCCGGTTTGTTGCACCGTCTGCGCGTGATAATTCCACAGGAGCAAGCCGCCCAGATAAAAAAGCATGGGCGGGAGGCCGTCGGTGGAGATGCCGGCGAAATTGCCGAAGACGAGGGTGAAGACGAGCGACATCACCAGCGGCTGCACGATCGCCCAGGCCGGCCCAAGGATGGTCTGCTGATAACGCGCCACGAAATCGCGCCGCACCAGGAGCAGCAGCAGATCGCGGAATTCCCACAGGGCGCGCACATCGATACGCAACCAGCCTTGGTTCGGCCGGATGCGAATCTCGAAACCGGATTCGGGAAGCTGGCTCACGGTGGGCATGGTCACATTATCATCGCCGCGGATGCCAGCCTGTCTCTCTTCAATTGTATGCACGGGATCGGTCGGCGGCGCCTGGCCGCAGGCCACAAGGTTCCAGCAGGTCTCACGCCGGTGCGGCGGGGCAACGGTCGCGCGCTGTAGCCGCCTCGCTGCGTCGAGGCGTCGGACGGACACCGGCAACGCAGCGCCGTGGCTACAGCCTCTGTACTAATTCTGTCGCCCCCAGAGAAACGCTTCCTCAAAACTGATCCACGCCGCGACGCGCTGCCGCAAGGCGTGGGCGCGTGCGGGTTCGTTCGCGCTCAAGTCGCGTTGTTCGGTCGGATCGGTCGCGAGATGGAAGAGCGATTCGCGACCGCTCGTCACATCGTGGATGTATTTCCAATCGCCTTCGCGCACGCCGAAAACATTCCCGCCAGCGATCGCCATCAGATAGGCGCGCGGCGGTCGCGCGGGATCGAAAAGACTAAAGCCCTGCCATTCCGCGGCCGGTTCCAGCCCGAGCAGATCGGCCAGCGTCGGATTGAGGTCAACGTGGCCGCCAATCGTCTGCGCGCGTTTGCCTTCCGGGAAGAGTCGCGGATTCCAGATCAGCAACGGCACCCGCACTTCCTCGTCATAGACCGACCAGGCGTGGCCGCGCTGCCCGTGCTTTTCGCCAAAAGCCTCACCGTGATCGCCGGTAATGACGACGACGGTGTCGTCCGCCAATCCACGCTCGCGCAAACGCGCGAAGACGCGCGCCACTTGCGCATCCGTATTGCGCAAAACCGCGAGATAACGCTCGCGATCATCAGCGGGCGCGGCGCCCGCGCTCTCCGTGCCGAGCAGATAGGGGTCGTGCGTTTGATCCGTCCAGCAAATCGCGAAGAACGGGCTGTCCGCCGATTCGTCGATGAACCCGAGCAGGCGATCGATCGCGCAACGATCTTCGCTGCCCCACGAGCTGAGCACCGGGCACTCCAGGTCCGGCGCCCCGAGCAGCGCGTCGAAATTATGCTCGCGTTCGAGGAGCCAGCGTTGACCGCCCCAATCGAGATCGCCGCTCGTGATGTAGGCGGTGCGCGCGCCGCGGTGGCGTTTCATCAAAGCTGCGAGCGTTTGCGGCAAGGGCCGGCCATCCTCCAGCAGCGCATAATGCCACGGCAAACCGGGATAGACCGAGAAGTTCAGCGGGCGAAACGACGCGAAGGTGAAACTCGCGTGCGCATAGATGTTCTCGAAGACGAGCGCATGTTGCGCCTCCGTCGTGAGCGTGGGCGTGTTCTCGACCGCGTGACCGTAGAGCTTGAGGTAATTGGTGCCGACGGACTCGAGCACAATCACGATCGCGTTCTTCGGTCGCGCCACCTCCAGCGCGAGCTGCGGCGCGGAACTCCGGGCTCGGAAAGTGCGGAATTCGTCGAGATACTCCGGCGGAAAATCCTGTGCGAGAGTGGGACGTTGCCCGCCCGTGAAATGGCGCGCCAGGGTGCTGAGAAACTCCGCGTGTGGACTGAGGCGGAGATATTGCAATTGCTCGCGTTGCCAGCCGCGCGCTTGCAGAATCGCGCCGCCCACGATCCACAACGCGACGGCGACGATGAGAAGACGGCGTCGCGCTCTCGTGGCGACGAGCAAAAACATGGCGGGTGCGAGCAGGAGCGCGAACGCGATGGGCCACGAGATGCGCGCGGCAATCGAGGAACGAATCGCGACCACGTTTCCAACCATCCCGAGCAGATCGAAAGTGAGTGGCCGTTTGAAATATTGGAAGAGCCCGATCGCCGCCACCGCGTAGAGAACGAAAAACGCGAAGAGCATCAGAAACACCGCGCGCGCGATCCGGGCCGCGCGCGGCCAGCGGGCCAAGCGCGAAGAACGACCAGTTCGCCCACCATTCCACAACCGAGCGCGAAGAGCGCATCGCTCCAGGAAGAAGCGATCAGCGTCGCGAAACGCGGCGGCAGGATGCGGCCACCATGCGAGATCGCCGGAAAACGCCTTGGCCGCGATGAGGAACACCGCCAGCCATCCGGAGGCTCGCAGCAGAATAAGGGAAGGCGGCGGGCGAGTTCGCTAAGGTTTCGTCCACTGGTCGACCCAGTCGTTCACCGTCTTGTACCAGAGCTGCGAGTTCTGCGGCTTGTTCACCCAATGCCCTTCATCGGGGAAGTAGAGCATCTTCGAGGGCACGCCCGAGCCGCTGTAACGTCGGTGAAAAGCTGGAAGCCTTCCGCGACATCGAGCCGGTAATCGAGCTGGCCGTGAATGACGAGCGTGGGCGTCTTGAATTTGTCGGCAAAAAGATGCGGCGAAAACTTCCGGTAGAGCTCGCGATTCTTCCACGGCGGTGCCTTTGAATTCCCACTCGACAAACCAAAGCTCCTCCGTCGTCCCGTAAGCCGCCTCGGTGTTGAAGATGCCGTCGTGCGAGACGATCGCCTTGAAGCGATCGGTGTGACCGAGCACCCAGTTCGCCATGTAACCGCCGTAGCTCGCGCCCAGCGCCGCCTCGCGATTCTTGTCGATGAACGGATACGTCTTCTCCACGTAATCGAGTCCCTTCATCAAATCCTCATACGGCTTCCCGCCCCAATCGCCGCTGATCGAATCCGTGAACGCCTGCCCGTAACCGGTCGAGCCGTGGAAGTTAATCATCACCACCACGTAGCTGCCGCTCGCCGCGAAAAGCTGGGCGTTCCAGCGATACGACCACGAATTGCCCCACGCCCCCTGCGGCCCGCCGTGGATCAAAAACTTCAGCGGATACTTCTTTTTCGCATCGAAGCCGGGGGGCTTGAGGAGGAATCCCTGCACCTCCTCGTCGTTCCAGCTTTTGAAGGTGAACGACTCCAGCGGCGGCATCTCGATTTGCGAAAGCACGGCGTCGTTCATGTGCGTGACCGCGGTGACGCCATTGGGGCCCGGAGCGGCGCGCGAAGCCAACTCCAGCCGTGCAATCTCATTCGGCGCCGCGATGGAAGCGCGATTGAAAAACAGCGCCTGCCCATCGGGAGTGATGGCGAGATCATCTGCGTGCAGGCGCACCACCTCCTTTATCGGCGGTCCGTTTAAGACCAGGCTGTAGATCGGCACCTCGCCGCGATCCTCCGCCGTCAGGTAAAGGATCGTGGGTGCTTACCAGACGAAACTGTCCACCGATCGATCCCACCCGGTCGTCGCATCGCGCGTTTCTCCGCTGGCGCGGTCGTAAATGAAAAGTCGGTTCTTATCCGCTTCGAAGCCGGCGCGTGCCATCGACTTCCACGCGAGCCATTTTCCATCGGGCGAATAGAGCGGGGTCGAATCGTTGCCGGGGCTGGTGGAAATTTTCTTCGCCTTCCCGCCCGCCATCGGGATGAGGAAGATTTCGTTGTTCGTGCTCGTCGCTTCCACTTCATCGATGTTGCTGGTGTAGGCGACTTCCTGGCCATCGGGCGAAATCGCATACATGTCCTGCCCGCCGAGATTGAACGGCGGCACATCGTGATCGCCCGGCGTGAGATCGCGCGCCGGCGCGCCGCCTTCCGCGCCGATCACGAAGAGATGGCTGCGCTTGAACTCGGTGAACGCGTTCCAATGCCGGTAAAGCAGCCGATCGAAAATCTTCGCCTTCACTTTGCTGTTCTTCAGCTCCTCATCGCGCTGCTTGTTGCACGCGTCGTCGTTGCAATCCGGATAGACCTTCGAGAGGAAGACGATGTTCTTCCCATCCGGCGACCAAATGCCGCCGTCGGCGCCGGTGGAGATGTCGGTCACCTGCCGCGCCACACCCGTCAGCGCGCCGGCCTTGCCATCAAAATCGCGCATCCAGATCTGCGTCGGATCGGTGGCCTTCGACGTGAAGATGAGCTTCGTCCCATCGGGCGAAAAACGCGGACGCTCCTCCTCGTTTTCCGATTCCGGATTCAACCGCCGCGATTCGCCGCCGCTCGCTGGCACGATCCAGAGATGCGACTTCTTCGTGTTCTCCGCCAAGTCTACATCGGTGACGGCGAACACGACCCACTGCCCATCTGGTGACGGCACGGGTTCGCCCACGCGTTTCAGCTTCATCATGTCTTCGAAGGTGAAGGGGCGCTTGCCGGTTGAGGCCGCAGCGGGCGATGGCGTTTGAGCGAGAATGGAAGACGCGGTCAAAAGAAGAATGGTGCCGAGAATTTTTAGATGCATGGGCGGGATTGATGGAAGCGCAAACTCCCGTCGAAGGTTGAGCTACGCAAGCCAGCGCCGGGTAACGCTCAGCGCACGTCGAGTTCGAAAAAGATGCGGAGCTTGAAGGGCTGGTTCGCGCTCGCGCCCGGCGGCCGTGCGACTTTCCGCACGCGTGACGCGACGGCGTTGATCGAATCGTCAACCGCGGTATTGCCCGAAGAACGGGCGATGGCAAAGCTGAGCACGCGACCGCGCGCGTCGATTTCCACATCCACCGGCACCGAAATTTTCGCGCGGGTCGAGCTGATGTTGGCCGGCGGCACCCACGCCTGGTAAAAGCGATTGTGCATGCGGTGGCTGTAGGAGCTGGTATCGACAGTGCGTTTGCCACCGCCGCTGCCACCGCAGGCGGTGAGGAAAAATGCGAGCGACGTCAACAATAAGGGCAGTTTCATGGCTGGCCGGCGGTTTCACCACAGTCGTTTGATTTCTTCGCGGGGCCAAGCGGAAGTAAAATGCTCGGCTTGGGCACCTGCGTTTGGCGCGACCGCGGTTTGAAACGAAAACGGGCCGACATCTCTGTCGGCCCGTCCGTGGACTGGCTGTTTTTTGACGTTACGGCGTGTCGACGCGAACGATGGTCGGATTCGGCAATCCGGGTGTGCCGCTGTAGGCAACAGACCCCATGTATCTTGTCCCGGCCGACAGGCTGGAGAATATCAGTTCGATATTCCCTGTCGTGCCAAGCACCGCTGAGGCGGGAGCCGTCATTGCCATGTTGCCCGCCGCCGACGAGCCAAGCACCCAGGCGAACAAGGTGAAGTTCGCGTCCGGACCGTCGGTCCCAAAGGCATGGACCCATACGCGATAGGTATCAGCGGCTGGGTTGAGAAGGTTGACCTCCTCGGCCGAGGTGCCGCCGCCACTCGATCCGACGAGGGCGTTCGTTGACACTCGATAGACATACAGATCGAGGTCGTCGTTCCCGTCGGTGAAGTCGTCGAAGAGCGAGAACCGTGCGTGGGTCGTGCCCACGGGAACCACCACATCGAACGAGACCGTCCCTGGGCCGCCTTGCGTGAAGCTATTCCCCGGGTCATCCATCACCGTGCCGGGGAAGAGTGTGGCCGGAACCAGCCCGCGCGCACTCGCGGTGAACGCGCCGTCGTAACCAAACGTCACGCCATAATTGATGTTCTCACCCGTCCCGAAGACACTGGCCGGGGCGGCCAGCGCCACGGGGCGAACCACCAGCGGGCTTCGCACGGTGTGGGTGCCGTTGCTCCACGTCAGTTGTCCGCCGACATAGGCATTCAGTGCCGCAGTCGTCCGTGTGAATGTTACCGTGAACGACTTCGTTTCGCCGGGATTCACGCTCAGCGAACTGGGATTAACCACGACGGTCAAGCCGGCCATTCCGGTTACGGATGCCGTGTAGGTTGCGGCCGAGCTGCCAACGTTGCGCACTTTTCGTTTCACCGTCTGAATGCCCGCGAGGTCGCCAATGGCGATGGAGGCGAGGTTCAGATCGCTCGGATCGAGCGAGTGCCCGGCCGATGCCAGCGAAGTGCAGGTGCTGGGGTTGACACCGGTGGTGGTGCCACAGAGGAAGGCGAGCCAGTCGTTCGAGTTACTGTCGTATACCAACCCCGGATCAGCAGCATTGTTTGGCCGCACATGCCCGGCGCCCTGCCGGAAGATGACGAGCGGGTTTGTATTCGGGCCGTCCAGAATATCGGAGCCTGTCGTCATGAGGGCGGACTTGATCGCCATGGGTGACCAAGTTGGATGCCGCTGTTTCAGGATCGCCGCGAGGCCGGCCACGTGCGGAGATGACATGGACGTGCCGCTCAACAGGTTGAAGTTCAGACCGCCCTGCCCCGGGGGAGCGACGGCGGCCAGGATATCCACGCCCGGCGCGATGACGTCCGGTTTTAACAGATCCCCGCCTCCCGCCAACAGGGGGCCGCGCGACGAGAAACCCGCCGTAAGGGGCGCGGGAGCGCTGAAGGTGATGGTCGATTGGTTGATCTTCGCAGTCGGGCTGGAGGTCGCGGCGTAAGCCTTTAACGCGGCTCGATCAGTATCGGCGACGTGCACTGTCGGCACAGAGTGAAAATCAGCGTTCAGCGACGCTGGGGTCACGTTTGCGAGCACCGCGCCCACACCACCCGCTTCACTGACCGCCAAACTCTTGTTCACGCGGGCCGTGTCGCCCCGATCGCAAAGCACGATCTTGCCCGATACCTTTGCGGGGTCGAGCACCGGGGTGCCGCCGTTGTCGACCGCGGCGTAGCACAGGCGCACCCTGGTGGCATCCGCTCCAGCGAGGCCAGCATCTTCAGCGTTAATGAAAGGGGCCGGTCCAACCGCGGCTGCCAAGGAAGCGCCGCTGTAGGTGGCAGCGTTGCCCAATGTCACCGAACCCGTGCCGCTGCGGTTATGCGTCCCGGCGGCGACCGTCGTGGTCCAGGGGCTGGGGTGCGCGACGGTACTGGTGGTGGGTCCACTGTTGCCGGCCGATTGGCTGACAAAGACGCCGGCATTAGCCGCATGGAAATACGCCACCTCGACCGGGTCGAGGAAGTTTGTCCTCGTGCCGCTGATCGAATAGTTGATCACGTCCACGCCGTCCGCGACCGCCTGGTCGATGGCAGCCACCAAGTCGCCCGTAAAGCCGCTCGCAGTCGATCCAGTCTCGGTGGACCAGAGAGCTTTGTAAGCCGAAATGCGCGCTCGAGGCGCAATGCCACTGATTGAACCCAAGCCGGTCGCCGGACCGTTCGTCGCCGTATTGTGATTGCCGCCCGAGGTGGAGGCGGTGTGCGTGCCGTGTCCGTTATAATCTCGCACCGACATGAACTCCCAGGGACGCTGGGCCTCGAGGGCCGCGCTGCCGCCCCACGACGCGTTAAAAAATTGCCCGCCGATGAGCTTCTGGTTGCACATGGAGGCGTTGAAATCCTCGCCTGGCTTGCACTTGCCATGCCAACCGGGAATCTGCTGGTAAATCAGTTTTCCCTTCTCATCGCGGTCGGTAAAGCTCTTGCTCTCGGGCCAGATGCCGGAGTCGATAATCCCGATGATGATTCCGTCGCCCGCGCCGGCGAGTTTCTTGTTGCCGCTGGGCCCACCGAGCTGATCCCAAAGTCCGCCCGGGGTGGTGAGACCCAGGAAGCCCGGGGTTGAGGAGGTATCCATCTCGCGCAACTCGTCGGGGGTTACGCTTCGCACGTCGGGATCCGTTGCGAGCTTGGCAGCCTGATCAGCGGTTAACTCGGCGGCAAAGCCGTTGAAGGTGAAGTTGTAGTCATAGAGTTTTTTGCCGTTACCCGCGCGGGCGAGAGCGGCGTGGTGCCGACCGTTCGAGCGCGCGACGTACTTTGTGACATCGGAAGCAAGCGGATCGATCTTTTTTCCAGCCGCAGGTTTGGTGGCCTTATATCCGGCGATCCCGCCCTCGTAAGAAGCAACCGGGGGGTCGATCAATTGAACGATGTAGACCTTGGATTCGGGCGCGGTTCCTTGCGAGGCGATGACGGCCATGCCGGCCGAGGCAAAAAAGAGCGCTGCGGCGATGGCGAAGCGCCAGTATGAGAACATGATCTGAGTAAACCGGGAAACGGCTTTCATGAGGGGATCCTTATTGTTATGCGCGCGACCGGTGCACGTAACTCGAAACAAAGCATCGGCGGCGCGCGGGTTGGGAGAAAAGAATGCCCGTCCCTGCCAACTTTGGTCAAGATTTTTAGGCGACTCTCCTCCAGCGGCGCCGCTCATATGGCTCTTGCCTTCCGCGCGCATTGACTCGCCCCCGCGCCCTACACGACACTCCCGCGATGGAATGCCCGATGCACGGCGGAAAGTCGGTCCAATATTACGGCGACTACCTTGGGATTGATGCGCTGCTGCAATTGCAAAAGCCGCTCAGCTTGAAGGAGGGCAAACTCATCGCGCACGACGAGATGCTCTTCATCGTCGTGCATCAGGCCTACGAGCTTTGGTTCAAGCAAATCCTGCATGAGATCGAGGCCTGCGGCGAGGTCCTGAGCAAACCGGCGGCGGACGATGATGGCCCGGATATGAACGTGGTCGTGCATCGGCTGAAGCGGATCGTGGAGATCTGGAAGCTGCTCAATCATCAGGTCGACGTCTTGGAAACGATGACGCCGCTCGATTTTCTGGAGTTTCGCGAACTGCTCCACGGCGCGTCCGGATTCCAGAGTAAACAATTCCGCGAGATAGAGGCCGGGCTCGGCCTGCGGATGGACAATCGTTTTCGGCCAGATTACTACAAACACACCGAGCTGGGCGGATTCAACGAAAAGGATTTTGCTGAGATCACCGCGATCGAGGCGAAGCCGAGTTTGCTGCAGATGGTCGAGCGCTGGCTGGCCCGCGCGCCGTTTTTTGATGAAACCTACTGGAGTGAGTGGCGCGGCGAGCGCGGGCCGGAAGCCGGCGGCCGCTCTCCGTTTTGGATTCATTACCGCACGATCTTCGAACGCAGCCTTTCCGAGCGCGACGACACAGCCGACCTGCTCGGCAAATTCGACGAGATGTTCTTCACGCAGGGCAGCGGCGAGTTCACGCCCGCCGCGCTGCGCTCCGCGCTTTTCATCATGCTTTATCGCGACGAGCCGCTCTTTCGTTTGCCCTTCGCCCTCTTGAACGCCCTCATCGAAATCGACGAGCAACTCGCCACTTTCCGTTATCGCCATCTGCAAATGGTGCGTCGCATGATCGGGACGCGTGTCGGCACCGGCGGCAGCAGCGGCGAGCAATATCTGCAAGGCGCGGTGAACAAGAATTACGTCTTCAAGGAGCTGGCGGGCGTGATCACGTTCCTGATCGAACGGCGGAATTTGCCCGCTTTGCCGCCGCGTTTACACAAGGCGCTGCGCTTCAGTTTTGCCGAAGCGTAGCTGGGCGATTTCCGCAAAAGCTTCGAACCAGCGGTTGCTCATTGGGCGATCGAGTGTTTTCATGTGGGCCGCGTGAATGCCCTCCTGTCGCATTGGCGTCGCCTTGGGTTCCTCCTCGGTGCGCTGTTTTTCCTAAGTCCATCCGCCAGAGCGGAGGAAAGTGGCCGGGCGGGCGCTGAGGCAGGCGCGGAGTGGAAACAGGAGTCCAGCTCCAACGGTGTCGTCATCCACAGCCGGTTGCGGCAAGGCGCGCAGATTCTCGAATTCAAGGCCGTGGGCGAGATCGAAGCCACGCCGGCCACCGTTTTCGCCATTCTCGACGACAGCGATTCCTACCCCAGCTTCATGCCTTACACGGCCGAGTGCCGCGTCTTGAAGCGCGAGAAGAATTCCGTCGTCGCCTATCAACGCCTCGAAGTGCCGCTGGTGAGCGATCGCGATTACACCCTGCGCTCGCAGAACGCTAAATGGCTCGGACCGGATGGCGCGATCTACCGCATTCGCTGGGAACCGGCGAACGATGAAGGACCCGCGGAAAAATCCGGCGTGGCGCGAGTGAACGTGTGCGAAGGCGGCTGGTTGCTCGAGCCTGAAGGCTCCGGCGTCACGCGCGCCACCTATTCGATCTACACGGATAGCGGCGGCACGCTCCCGCCCTTCATTACAAACAACGGTAGCCGCATCGCCATTCGAAAGGTTTTCGACGCGCTCCGCAAACGCGCGAAAGACCCGAAGTTCGCCGCCGCCACCAAAGCCAGTCCGCGCGGGAACGGCGCGAACTAACCGCGCGTCTCGAGCAGTCGTTCCCCCGGGAGGGAAGACAGCGCCGGAAAATCGCACGATACTTTGCGAGTCGTGAACGCGCGCACCGCATTCCAGCAACTTTTCCGCGGGCCAGAGCCAGTGCTCGCGCTCGCGCCCATGCAGGACGTCACCGACCTGCCGTTCATGGGACTGATCAGCCGCTACGGTAACGCGGACGTCTATTTCACAGAATATTTTCGCGTCCTGCCGCAATCGCGCCTCGATCCCGCGATCCTGAAATCGATCATGCATAATCCCACCGGCCGGCCCGTCATTGCGCAGATGATTGGCAACGACATTGCGGCGCTCGTGCGCACCGCGCGTGAACTGGCGCAGCATCCCGTGGCCGCGATCGATCTCAATCTCGGCTGCCCGGTCCCGATCGTTTACCGGAAGTGCGCCGGCGGCGGGTTGCTGCGCGATCCGGAACGCATCGATCAAATCCTCGGTGCCCTCCGCGCCGCGCTCGACATCCCGTTCACCGTGAAAACGCGCATCGGCTTTGAGGATGCCGAGATCTTCGACGAACTCCTCGCCGTCTTCGCGCGCCACGATCTCGACCTTCGTCACCGTGCACGCGCGCACGGTAAAGGAGATGTATCGCAGCGCGCCGCGTTACGAGTTTGTGCAACGCGCCGTCGCCGCGCTGCCGTGTCCGGTATTGGCCAACGGCAACGTCTATTCCGCCGCCAAGGCCGACGAAGTGCTCGCGCTTACCGGCGCGGCCGGCTTGATGATCGGGCGCGGTGTCATCCGCAATCCCTGGCTCTTTCGCCAGATCCGCGAACGCCGCCGCGGCGGGGAAATTTTCCGACCGCGCGGACGCGACGTCCTGCAATACATCCGCGCTCTTTACGACGCTGTCACCCATCGCGGGCTGCGCGAGTCCGCCCAAATCGCGAACATGAAGAAATATCTGAACTTCATCGGCCTCGGCGTCGAACCGACCGGCGAGTTCCTCCACCGCATCCGTCGCTGCACCGCGGAAGCAGAGTTCTTTCGCATCTGCGCCGAGTTCCTCGAGCACGACGAGATCATGCCGCTGGAACCCTTCGCCATTCCGCTAAACGAACGCGACGTCATGGCCGGCGCCACGCGTTAGTCGTGCGGGCGCGTTCACGTCGGGCCGCACACGCACGGAGGGGAGGGGGACCGATTCAGGGGTAGCGCATGTTTAATCGAGACGACACCGGCGAGCCGGATCTGGTAAAAGGATTAATCGCCGGGCTGGCCAGCGGGCTGATCGCTTCCTTTGCGATGGAGCAATTCCAGACGCTGTGGATGATGGCCAGTCGGAGGTTGCAGAGCCCCAAACCGGGCCGCAAAGCGAAGCCGACGACGGTGAAGGCGGCGGACGTGATCGCGGAACGCGTGGTGGGCCACAAAGTGCGAAAGAAACATCAACGCCTCGCGGGGGAAGCGATGCACTACGCGATGGGCGGGACGTCAGCCGCGATCTATGGCGTCTTCGCGGAGGTGACGCCGATCGTCACGGTCGGGGAAGGCGCGGGTTTTGGCGCAGCCGTTTGGCTGGCGGCCGATGAAGCCACGGTGCCCGCGCTCGGTTTGACGAAACCGCCGACGAAGATCCCGGCCTCGACGCACATCTATTCGTTTGTTTCGCACCTGGTATATGGGCTGGTAACGGAGGCAATCCGGCGCCGCCTGCGGAATGCGCTTTAAAGCGGGATTGGCCGAAACAGAGAGAAAACAGAAAGTTCTATATGTCGAAAGCAGCATTCATCATTCTCGCCGCCGGCGATACGCCCGAGAGCGCGGGACGAGTGGTAAACGCCTTGATGGGCGCGTTTGAGTACGCCAAGGACGGCAGCGGCGAAGCGAAGATCGTCTTCGATGGCGCGGGAACGAAAGCCGCGGCGCAATTCTCCAACAAGCAGCACAAGTATAACGAGCTGTTCGAAAAAGTGCGCGGCCAGATCGAGGGGGCGTGCAGCTATTGCGCGGGTGCTTACGAGACGACCGAGGAACTCAAGGCGGCCGAGATCACCTTGATCGATGAGTTCAAGGGGCATCCCAGCTTTAAGAAGCTGATGGATGACGGCTGGCAGGTGCTAGTGTTTTAGCTGCGAGGGAAGCGAGCTCAACGAACGCGCGCCGCGCGCTTCCGGCTTTGAAAACGCCGGCAGGCGATGAGCAACCCGAGGCCTCCGCTGGCGAGGAGTACGGTGGATGGTTCGGGGACAATCTGCGGCGAGGTCGCACCCGAGAACCCGGTGCCGAAGGTGCCGATGTTGCCCTGGCCGGAGAGGTCCATGATCGTGTTGCCGCTGACTTCGCCGGGATTGAAGTTGAAGAGGAGTTGGGTGCTGGCGTCGGCGGTGAAATCGCCGGTGGGCGGAGTGAAGGCGCCGGTGTAGAGAGCGGTCGTGGAAATGCGGATGGTGTCGAGGTAACCCACGAAGGAAGGGGAGAACGCGCCCGTGGTGTCGAAGGCGGAGGCGCCGACGGCGCGCGGAAATTGCGCGGAGCCGGCATCGTCGATGTCGACGTTGGGCACCGCGCGGGCGCCAATCAGGACGCCGTTGAGGTAGAGGCGTTCCTCGACGCCGTCGCGGACGAAAGCGAGGTGATGGAAGACGTTCGGCGCAACGGCGGTGCTGAGGCTGAAGGTGTTCTCGTTGCTGCCCAAGGTGAAGGCGAAACCCGAGATGCTGCCGGGAGAAGCGGAGAGCTGCTTGTGTTCCTGTCCGTTCACCTGCTCGAAATAAAGCGCGCCGCCGGTGCCGGTGAGAGAGAAGATCACCTCGAAGGTGGCAGTCGTGCCGAGGATGGTTCCGCCGCTGACGGCGATGGTGTCGGTGTTACTATCGAAAAACGCGTATTGAGCCATGGCGGACGGCGCGGTGAGGGCGGCGAGCAGGAGCGCGCCAGGAAGGAAATGCCGGGGGATGTTCATGGCGTTGTGCACTGTAGGGACCGCTGCCATGCAAAGGGAAGAGCTTTCTTCAGCATCACCGCCCGAGTCGTCTTGATCGATGAGTTCAAGGGGCATCCCAGCTTCAAGAAGCTGGTCGACGACGGCTGGCAGGTGCTGATCTTTTAACCCTGCGCTGGGGAAGAGCGGGCGCGACCGGCAGCGTAAAGGAGAAGGTGCTGCCCTGGCCGGGCGCGCTTTCGACCTCGAGCCAACTGCCGTGCTCGGAAAGGATCTGGGTGCAGAAGGCCAGCCCGATCCCGGTGGACTCTTGCGCCGACGCCTCTTCGTTGAGGCGGACGCCTTCATCGAAAATTCGCTGCTGATCCTCGGCGGCGATACCGATGCCGGTATCGCGCACCGAGAAACGAATCACGGCGTCGCCCGATAATTGTTCCCTCGCGGCGGAGACGCGGACTTCGCCGCCGCGCGGGGTAAATTTCACCGCATTGGCGATGAGGTTAACGAGGACGCGAGTCAATTGGGGCGCGCGCACGGAGACAGCCGGCAAGCGCGCGGTCTCGCTGCAATCGAGACGGATGCCCGCCCTGTCCGCGAGCGGCGCCACCTGATCGAGCGCGCAAACGAGCAGTTCGTGGGCAGCGCAGTGCGTGCGTTTTGTTTTCGCGCTGCCGGCCTTGGTCTCGATCAGTTTGTTGACCAGGTCGCGGAGGACACCGGCGTTGCGGCGCATGAGTTCGAGGCACGTGCTTTGGTCGGCGTTCAACTCCCCGGAGGCGGCGAGGCCATCGATGGTGAGATAGAGGGCGTTTAAAGGCGTGCGCAGGTCGTGCACGATGTGACGGCTGCGGGCGCGGAGGGCATCGGCAGAGTTGCGCAACGATTCTACGTCGTCCTCGCGCCGGCGGAGGAGCGTGCGCAGGTTGATCTCGGTCATGATCTGCCGGGCGAAGCCATCGAGAAGTTCGAGTTCAGGAGTGGTCCAGCGGCGCGGTTTGGAATCAATGGCGCAAAGCGAGCCAAGAGTGAAGCCGTCCTCGGTGACGAGCGGGATGCCGGCGTAGGCGATCACGTTAATTTCGGAGACGGCAAGATTATCGCGCACGAGCGGATGAAGGCGCGCGTCTTCCACGACGAGCGCTTCGCCGACGAGTGCGACGTATTGGCAAAAGGAATGGCTGAGTGGAGTCTCGCGCCGCTCGGCCCACGGCGCGGGCAGGCCACACTGGCTTTTGAAAAACTGGCGATCGGAATCAACCAGCGACATCAAAACGACAGGGACGTGAATCGCCTTCGCCGCGAGTTGGGTGATGAGATCGAAGAGCGGTTCGGCCGGCGAATCCAGGAGGCCGGTCTCGCGCAGCGCGGCCAGGCGTTCGGCTTCCCGCTTCTTCAGATCGCGCGCCATTCTCGAGGTGGTTTCGCTTAGCGAAACGACTCCGCGGGGTAAATTTTTCCGGCTTTGATCACGCTTTCGATTTGGGAGGCGTGGCCAATGTCGTCCAGCGGATTCGCTTTCAGGACGACGAGATCCGCAAAATTTCCGGGCTCGATCGCGCCGATTTTCGCGCCCGTCTCACCGCCGAACGCGCGGGCGGCGTTCGCGGTAGTGCAACGCAGAATCTGCATCGGGGTGAGGCCGGCCTCGCTGCATGAGCTGGAACTCGCGGAAGATCGCGGGTCCGTGCAACGTGCCGATATTGCCGGCGTCGGTTCCAGTCGCGATCGGAATGCCCGCATCCATCAACGTCTTTAAGTTCCGCAGCGCGACGTCATAAGTTTGGCGAATGGATGCGAGCGTCGCCTCGGGATCGGCCAGCGCTTTCTCGATCCGCGGTGGGACTTGGCCCGGCGGTAATTTTTTCACGTCGAGCGTCTCGATCACTTCCGGGTCGCCCCACGCTTTTTCTTCCGGCGTGAGCTCGAGCTTGTTCGCGAAGGTGCGGCCGTAGCGCTCAAAGACGACGAGCGTCGGCGTGAGAATGGTGCCGCGGCGTTGCATGAGTTGAATGAAGGCGTCGTCCACCGGTTGGTCCGTCACGCTGTGCACGAGAAGATCCGCGCCTTCATCCACGGCGACCCGCGCGGCCTCGAGTTCGGTGGCATGAACGGCGACGCGCAGCTTCAGGCGATGGCTCTCGGCGATGACGGCGTGGACGATGGGGCGAAATTTTTCCACCGGGCTGTCGGGCCCGACGACGTACCAGATTTTGATGTAGTCGGGATGCTGCTTCGCGAGTTTCTGGACGAGACGCTCCCCGGCTTCGGGCGTATCGATCTTCACGATGGGCGCATCGCCGTTGCGCTCGAGCTGCGGGCGCGCCACGCTGGAAATTAATGGCCCGGCGACAGCGAGGCGTGGCGATTCGGGCACGGTCTTCACGAGTTTGCGGAGACGGAAATTCGTCATCGGTCCGCCGATATCGATCACCGCGGTGATGCCGGAACGGAGGTAGCGTTTGAAGGTTTCGCGGAGGTGACGTTCGATCCACGCCGCTTCGTCCGGGTAGGAGCGGATGGCAGTGAGATCGACCACGTCGGGCCGCGTGTAGAGGCCGCCCGATTGGAAAAAATGCACATGCGTATCGATGTAACCGGGGAGGATGAAGCGGCCCGTGCAATCCACGATTGTGGCGCCGGCGGGCGGTTCCTGTTCCGAGCGCGGGGCCACGCTGATGATGCGATCGCCCTCGAGCACGACCACGGCGTGGGGAATAATTTTTCCATCGCGGGGATTGATCACGGTGCCGCCGACGAGGGCGACGTTCTCGCCGTGGGCGGGGAGAAGTGCGAGCGCACAGGCTCCGACGAGGGCGAGAAGCGCTTTCATGGCAGTAGTTTGCGCGACGGAAGGGAAAATGACAAAGCCGGAAGCGAATCCAGGCACGCGAGAAGTATGTCGCGCTCTGCCCGGGCTGTTGTTAAAGAAGCGTGCGATTGTTCGCCACCCCCATGAGAGCCTTCTTCGCCGAATTGAAGCGGCGCAACGTTTACAAGGTCGCGGTCGCCTACACCGTCGTGGGCTGGCTTTTGATTCAAGTCGCGACACAGGTTTTCCCTTTCTTCGAAATTCCGAATTGGGCCGTGCGGTTGGTGGTGCTCGCGATCGTGATTGGGTTTCCCATCGCGCTCGTGATCGCATGGGCCTTCGAGCTGACGCCGGAGGGAATCAAGCGCACCGAGATCGGAGCCGCGACGCCGCCGCGTTCGGGTGGACGCATGTGGATCTATCTCGCTGTGGTCGGCGCACTGTTGTCGGTGGCGCTCTTCTTCGCTGGTCGGTATTCGGTGCCGGGCAAGCCCGCGCAAACTATGGAGCGCTCGCTCGCCGTCCTTCCTTTCGAGAACCTAAGCGAAGACAAGGCGAACGCCTATTTCGCCGACGGGATGCAGGACGAGATCATCACGCGTCTGGCCAAGATCGGGGAGCTGAAGGTGATTTCGCGCAGCTCCACCATGCGCTATCGGAGTAAATCGCAGAATGTGGCCGAGATTGCGCGGCAGTTGGGCGTGGCGCATCTGGTCGAGGGCAGCGTACAGAAGATCGGCGACCAGGTGCGCATTAATGTGCAATTGATCGCGGCGCGGAGCGACGAGCACCTGTGGGCGGAAATCTATGATCGAAACCTGACCGACATTTTCGCCGTGCAAACCGAGCTGGCTACGCGCATCGCGCAATCGTTGCAAGCCACGCTGAGCGGAAGTGAGCGTGAGGCCGTGGCGGAAAAGCCCACCAGCAATCTCGCGGCGTACGATGCCTATCTGCGCGGGCTCGATCTCAATTCGCGTCCCGGCCAGACGGAGGAGAATCTACGAAAGGCCGCCGATTCGTATGCGGAAGCGACGCGACTGGACCCGCAGTTTGCCCAGGCCTGGGCCGCGCTCGCGCAGGTCGATGCCGGCCTTTATTTCCTACAGTTCGACACCAGCGCCTCGCGCAAGGAAGCAGCCCGTCTCGCAGCCGAAACCGCCACGCGCCTCAACCCATCCGCACTCGAGACGCATCTCGCCAACGCCTACTACCGCTATCACATCGAGCGCGACTACGAGGGCGCGCGCCTCCTTTTCGAAAAGATTCGGAGTGCCGCGCCGAGCAATAGCGATGCTGCGACCGCGCTCGCCCGCATCGCGCGCCGACAAAGCCGCTGGAACGATAGCGTGCGGCTCTACGAAGAGGCCGCGCAATTGAATCCGCGCGATACCTATCTTTTCACGGACCGCGCCTGGACTTTTTCGATGTTGCGACAGTTTGCCGCCACGGCCGAGATGATCGCGCGTGCGCTCGAGATCAGCCCGGACGACCCGGAAGTGCTGGTGAGTAAAGTGAAGCTTCTGCAAACTACCGGCGACTTGCCCGGCGCGCGGGCGGTGCTGGCGCGCATTCCCGTGGGAGCGGCCGACGGACAGGCGGATGGGCTGCGCGTCACGCAATTACTCTGGGAAGGGAGTTATGACGAAGCAGCTCGGCTGATCGAAAGCCGGCTCGAGCAAGAGAAAACTGAGGCGCCCGGGAACGGTCCGTCTTCCCAACTGTCGCTCGGCGATGCCCGATCGTTAGCCGGAAATCACGACGGCGCCAGGCAAGCCTATCTCGCGGCCAAAACAGGGCTCGAAAAACTCGGGCAGGAGCAACCGGACAGTCCGTTTGTGGCCATCAATCTTGCCTTCACGGAAGCGGGACTCGGCAACAAGGAGGCCGCTCTGCGCGAGGGTGCGCGGGCCGTGGCGCTTGTTCCAGCCGAGAAAGATCCGGTCTTTGGTCCGGGGATGGAGGAACTGCTCGCGGCAGTGGAGGCGCAGGTGGGCGAAAGTGAGCGCGCGATCACTCGCATCGAGCGTTTGTTGGTCACTCCTTACGGCGCCTTCCCGCTCACTCAGGCCTCGCTGCGGCTTGACCCGACCTGGGCTCCCCTGCGAGGGAATCCGCGCTTCAAGGCCATCGTCGCCGGGCCCGCGCCGAAAACGATCTACCAATAAATGGGCGTGAACCCGAAATCCTTCTTTGTCGAACTGAGACGGCGCAACGTTTACAAAGTTGCGGTCGCCTACACCGTGGTGGGATGGCTTTTGATTCAGGTCGCGACGCAGGTCTTTCCCTTTTTCGAGATTCCGAATTGGGCGGTGCGGCTGATCGTGCTCGCGATCGTGCTGGGATTTCCTGTCGCGCTTGTGATCGCCTGGGCCTTCGAACTCACGCCCGAGGGAGTAAAACGCACGGAGGCCGGGGAAACGGCTCCGGCTATGTCGCGACAAGGCGGACGCTCATGGATTTACATCGCACTCGGTGGCGCGCTCGCTTCGGTGGCGCTCTTTTTTGTCGGGCGCCACACCGCGCCGCGGCTCGAGCCTGACGAGGCGAGATCGATCGCGGTGTTGCCATTCGAAAATCGCAGCGAAGACAAGGCGAATGGTTATTTCGCCGACGGCATCCAGGATGAAATCCTGACGCGGCTGGCGAAGATCGAAGGGCTGAAGGTGATCTCGCGCACCTCGACGCAGGGTTACCGAAGCTCGCCGGAGAACCTGCCGGAGATCGCGAAGCAACTGGGCGTGGCTCATGTGGTCGAGGGCAGCGTGCAGAAGGTCGGGGATCAGGTGCGGGTCAATGTGCAGCTCATCCGCGCCGATACCGACGCGCACCTCTGGGCGGAGGTTTACGATCGCAAACTGGCGGACATTTTTGCCGTTCAAAGCGACATCGCGGAAAGCATCGCGCGGACATTGAGCGCAAAACTCAGCCCGAGGGAACAGAACGCGGTGGCGGCGAAGCCGACGAATAATCCGGAGGCTTACGACGCTTATCTCCGGGGATTGGCGGTGTGGAACAGCCTCGATTTCTCCACCGAGAGCCGCGCGACGATGGCGCGGTTTTATTCGCAAGCGGTCGAGCTGGATCCGGGATTTGCTCTCGCCTGGGCGCACCTTTCACTCTCTCGTACGTTCATTTACGCAGAACTCGACCCGAGCGAGCAGAAACTGGCCGAGGCCAAACGCGCGTTGGACACCGCGTTCAAGCTCCAGCCCGATTTAGGCGAGGCCTATTTCGCGCTCGGCTTGTATCGCTATCGGGGCTTGCGCGACTACGAAGGCGCGGTGCAGGCGTTTGAGCAAGCGATTGAGCGCGGGGTCAATCGCGCGATGTCGCTCGAGTTTTCCGCCTACGTCCGGCGGCGGCAGGGGAAGTGGGAGGAATCGCTGAAGCTGCATGCGCAGGCAGTCGAGATCGACCCACGAAATCCGATCATTCACTCGGAACGAGCCGTGACGCTGGCCGGTTTGGGACGTCTTCCTGAAGCACTCGCGGCCGTGGATCGAGCGCTCGAGATCAGCTTGGAATCTCCGATTATGCTCTCGCAGAAAGCCAGCATCTATCAGCTGCAGGGCGATTTCGCGGCGGCGCAGCCATTGGTCGATCGGCTGCCGGTCGATCCGCAGCAGTCGCTGTTTATCCATCCGAGATTAACGCAGTGGTTCTGCACCGGTCGCCACGTGGAAGCGGCGCGCTTGCTGGAGGAGATCTTGGGAAAGGCAGGGGCGCTGCCGCGGCATCTTGCCGGAACGTATCGCTGGCAGCTCGGGTTCGCGAAACGCCTCAGTGGTGACGCGCCGGGAGCGACGCGCGACCTGGAACGCGCACGGGCGGAGTTCGAAGCGCTCAGGCAACAGAGCGAAAGGGGCGAAAGTTTTCTCGACGCATTGATCGTGGTTTATGGCTTGTCGGGCGACAAAGCAGCCGTCGATCTCCTTGTGGAAAAAGCTCAGCCACAAATCGCGAATGACGCCTTTTTCGGACCGGAGCTTGAAAGCGCTATCGCGATCGCCCGTGCGCATCTTGGAGAACGAGATGCGGCCTTTGCGGAGTTGCGTTCGCTCCTGCAAAAGCCCGGGAACGATTTCGTCACGCCGCCAATGATTCGCGCGCATCCGCTCTTTTCCCCCTTGCACGGCGATCCACGCTTTCAGGAGCTTCTGACGAACGCAAATCGATGAGCCAGCGTAATTTTTTTGCCGAGCTGAAGCGACGCAATGTCTACAAGGTCGGCGTCGCTTACACCGTGGTGGCGTGGCTGCTCATTCAAGTCGCGACGCAGGTTTTCCCTTTTTTGCAGATTCCGGAGTGGGCGATTCGTCTGGTGATTGTGTTGCTGGCGCTCGGGTTTCCGATCGCGCTGGTGATCGCGTGGGCGTTCGAACTCACGCCGGACGGCGTGAAGCGGACGGAGGACACAGAAACCGCCACGCCTGCGAGACGGAGCGGCGGACGCTCGTGGATTTACATCGCGCTGGGCGGCGCGCTCGCATCGGTGGCGCTTTTTTTCGTGGGGCGATACAGCGCGCCGCGCCTCGCTCCGGACCAGGCGAGATCGATCGCGGTGCTGCCGTTTGAAAATCGGAGTGAAGATAAGGCGAACGCCTATTTTGCCGACGGCATCCAGGATGAAATCCTGACGCGGTTGGCGAAGATCGAGGGGCTGAAGGTGATCTCGCGCACGTCGACGCAGCGCTACAAGAGTTCGCCCGATAATATTCCCGAGATCGCGCGGCAGCTCGACGTCGCGCACATCCTCGAGGGCAGCGTGCAGAAATCCGGCGAGCAGGTGCGCGTGAACGTGCAGCTCATCCGCGCGGATATCGATGGTCACATTTGGGCCGAGGTTTACGACCGCAAGCTCACCGATATCTTCGCGGTGCAGAGCGACATCGCGGGCAATGTGGCGAAGGCGCTCCAGCTTAAACTTTCGGGCCGAGAACAGAAAGCCGTGGCCGCGCGGCCGACTGAAAACGCGGAAGCGTACGACGCCTATTTGCGCGGTCTCGTGCTCTGGAACTCGCTCACCACGGTGGTGAACGACGCCAACGACGTGGTGCGTTTTTTCTCCCGCGCCGTGGAACTGGATCCGAAGTTCGCGTTGGGCTGGGCCTATCTTTCAGTCGCGCATTCCTTTAATTACGGCGAGTTCGATCCGACCCCGGAGCAGGCGCAGGCGGCGAAGAGCGCGCTGGAGCGCGCGCAGACTTTGGAGCCGGATTTGGGCGAGGCGCACTTCGCGGCCGGGATGTACTGCTACAAGGTCTTGCGCGATTTCGACTGCGCCCTTGCCAGCTTCGAGAAGACACGGCAGAACCAGGCCAATCGCGTGATGGCGATCGAGTTTTCCTCCTACGTGAAGCGGCGGCAGGGAAAATGGGAAGAGGCGTTGCGCCTGCACGACGAGACCCTCGAACTCGATCCGCGTAATCCGATCCTGCTCTCAGAAGCGGCGGTGACCTATCGCGCCCTACGTCGCTTCGACAAGGCGAACGCGTTGCTCGATCGCGCCCTCGAGATCTTGCCGGACAATTCACAATTGCTCGCGCAAAAAGCCGAAAGCTTTCTCGCGCAAGGAAAGATGGAGGCCGCGGGTCGCGTGCTGCAGTCGGTCCGACTCGACGGAGGCGATCCGGTCGGCGCGATGTCGCATGTCCACTTTCGGATGATGCAGCGGCAGTATCCCGACGCCATTCAAGCCTTGCATCGAATCCTCGAGGTGCCGGAGAAGTTACCTGGTCATATTGCGGCGAATTATCGCGCCGAGCTGGCCGTGGCGGAAACGTTCGCCGAACCACCCGAACGCCCGGGGCGACCTGGAACGGGCACGTGAGGAATTGGCCGCCATCCACGCGAAAGGAGGAAGAGACTGGATGGAGCACGAGCATGCTGCTGATCGTCGCCGGGCTTCTGGAGGATAAAGCGACCGTCGAGGCTACGGCGAACGCCGTGGCGCAGAAGATCGCAAGCGACAGCCTGAGCGGCCCGGTGCTGAGTGAGGCGATCGCAGTCGCCCGCGCGCATCTCGGCGAAACCGACGCCGCGGTGGAAGCCGTGAGCCGGCTCCTGCAAGAGCCCGGCGAAAATTCGCTCACCCCCGCTCTCCTGCGGGCCAATCCGGTGTGGGATCCCTTGCGCAGCGACCCGCGATTTCAGAAATTAATCGAGACAAAACCGTGAGCTTCTTCGCCGAGCTGAAACGCCGCAACGTCTACCGCGTGGCGGCAGCGTATGCGGTGGTGGCTTGGTTTCTCATTCAGCTCGCGTCGATTTTATTTCCGACGTTTGAGGCGCCGCAATGGGTGATGAAGGTATTCATCGCGCTCCTGGGTTTTGGTTTTCCTGCCGCCCTCGTCCTGGCGTGGGCGTTTGAGGTGACGCCGGAAGGCATCAAGCGCACGGAGGACATCGGACCAAACGAACCACCGTCTGCTGCTCCCCGTTCTTATCGCGGAATCACCGCACTGATCGTGATCACTGCTCTGCTCGCGGGCGCGCTCTTCGTGTATTCCCGAAGGAGTGAAAGCCGAGGCAACGCCTCCACGGATAAATCGATCGCCGTCCTGCCGCTGGTTAACCAAAGCGGCGATCCCGCGCAGGAGTATTTTTCCGACGGCCTCTCTGAAGAGCTGATCAATGGGCTCGGCCAGATCCGAGAACTGCGCGTAATTGGGCGGAACTCGTCCTTTCACTTTAAGAACCGGGACGCTGACTCGCGGGCGGTGGGCCAGGCGCTTGGCGTCGCTCATCTCCTCGAGGGCAGCGTGCGCAAAGCCGGCGATCGCGTGCGCATCAGCGTGCAACTGGTCGATGTTGCGGATGGCAGCCAACGCTGGTCGGAGAGTTATGATCGCGAATTAAAGGATATCTTTGCGGTGCAGGTAGAGATCGCGAAATCGATCGCCGCTCAACTCCGGATGGCCTTGCTCGGGAGCGAAGCGACGGCCACCGGGCGGCCGAGCAATGGAAACATCAACGCCTACAACGCCTACCTCCAGGGCACCTATCACGTTTTTTCGGGCGATCTCGATGGGCTGGCGAAGGCAATTGAATTCTTCGAGGAAGCGATCCGGCTTGATCCTCGCTACGCCGATGCATTCGCCTTCAAAGCGCTGGCGTGGAGTCAAATTGGATACTTGAACGGCGCGAAGGGAGCCGGGGCCTTTGAGCAGGCGCGGCACGCGGCCAAGGCCGCGCTCGCCATCAATCCCAATCTGCCGCGCGGCCGCGGGATGCTCGCTTACGTCCACATTAATGCCGACTGGGATTTGAAGGCGGCCGAGGTGGAGCTGGGCCGCATCCCGGATGCGTCGTTGAGCGCCCCGCATGTCATGGCCATCGTCCGCTCCAGCCAGGGCCGGACGGAGGAAGCGATCGAACTGGAGAATCAAGCGCTTCTGCGCGATCCGGCCAACGCGACTTTCTTGAGTGTTCTAGGCACGTTCTACCTCGAGGGCGGGCGTTACGAAGAAGCTGCGACCGCTTTAAAGAAATCGCTCGCCTTGCGGCCGGGTGCGTCCGGGGTCCATTTCAACCTCGTCGAGGTGGCTCTCTTCCAAAACGAGGTTGAGCTCGCGCTCCGCGAGGCGAAGGCGGAACCTCCCGGGCCCTTCCACGACGCGGCCAACGCCCTCGCGCAGAGCGCGAGCGGAGACCGGGGTGCGGCCGAAGCTTCCCTGGCAAAGTTGATCGAGACCTACGGGGAGGTGGCGCCATTTCGAATCGCCGGCGTCTACGCTTATCGCAAAGAATCGGAGCAGATGTTTGCCTGGCTGGATCGCGCCTACGCACTGCATGATCCACGGCTCATCCGCCTGATCTCCGATCCCTTGTTACGCCCGTATCGAGCGGATGCACGGTTCGTGGCTCTGGCCGAAAAGCTGAGACTGCCTGTTTCTAAATGAAACCACGGAACTTCTTCGCCGAGCTGAAACGCCGCAACGTCTATAAGGTCGCGGTCGCTTACACGGTCGTCGGCTGGCTTCTGATTCAGGTGGCGACACAGGTCTTCCCCTTCTTCGACATCCCAAATTGGGCGGTGCGATTGGTGGTGCTCGCGATCGCGATCGGATTTCCCATCGCGCTCGATCATCGCGTGGGCGTTCGAGCTGACACCGGAAGGAATGCAAGCGCACCGGCGAGGTCGCAGAAGTCGCCGCGCCGCCGCAAAAACAGCGCACCTGGATCTAGGTGGCGCTGGGCGCGGGGGCGCTTTCGGTCGCGCTCTTCTTCGTGGGCCGTTTTACCGCGCGTCCCGTGCTCGAACTGTCCGCTACGCCGGAGAAATCGATTGCGGTGTTGCCGTTTGCGAACCTGAGCGAGGACAAGGCGAACGCGTTTTTCGCCGTCGGTGTGCAGGATGAAATCCTGACCCGGCTGGCGAAGGTGGGGGAGCTGAAAGTGATCTCGCGCACGTCCACGCAGCGCTACCAAAGCAAACCGGCGAACCTGCCGGAGATCGCGCAGGAGCTGGGCGTGGCCTACGTGCTCGAGGGCAGCGTGCAGAAAGTCGGGAGAACGCGTGCGCGTGAATGTGCAGTTGATCAAGGCCGACACCGATGCGCATCTCTGGGCGGAGACCTACGACCGCGAACTGGCGGAAATTTTCTCGGTGCAAAGCGAGATCGCCTTGCAGATCGCGCGGGAATTGGAGGCGAAGTTGACCGGGGTGGAACGACGCGAGATCGGGATAGCGGGCACAACCAATCCGCAGGCGTACGAAGCTTATCTGCGCGGCGTGGCGTTGGACACGGCGCAAACGGCCGAGGAAACGCGCATCGCGCTCGAATCCTTCCGCCGCGCAGTCGAGCTGGATCCAAACTTCGCGCCGGCGTGGGCGGCGCTGGCCAATCGGGAATCGTTTCTCTATTTCCGCAACCGCACGCCGGAACAGCTCGGACGCGCGCGCGAAGCGATGGAAATGGCGATGAAGCTCCAGCCGGAGGCGGGCGACTCCTTTGCCGCGGCCGGCTCTTTTTACTACTACTGTCCACAGGATTTTCCGCGTGCGCTCGAAAACTTGACCAATGCGCGCCAGCTCGCTCCGAACAACGCCTTCGTCATCATGTTGACGGGCGCGGTGAAACGCCGGCAGGGGCAGCTCGAAGAAAGCATCGAGTTGATGCGGCAGGCGTCGGTGCTCGATCCGCGGAATAACGACATCTGGATGAACCTGGCGCGCAGCCATCGCGGCGCGCGCCGCTTTGCAGAAGCGCACACCATGTTCGATCGCGCCCTGCAGATCGCGCCCGGAGATGCGGCGGTCATCTCGGAAAAAGCGGAGGCGTTCGGCGCCGCCGGCGATCTCGACGAAGCTGGGAGATTGCTCGAAACGACCCGGCCCGAGCCCGGCGGCGAGACCTTCAACGAATACGTGCAATTCTTTGTCCTGAAGCGCGACTACGATCGCGCGGCGGAGCTATTGCAGGCGGCAAGTGCGAAGGCGACCCGGCCGGAGGAGCGTGAAGCGATCCGGCTCGAACTCGCGTACCTGCAAGCCATGGCTGGCCGCCTCGAAGAAGCGAAACCGATCTTCGAGAGCGAGCGCCGCAACCTCGAAGCCATGCAGGCGAAGGGCAATGCCAGCGTCTGGCTGCGCGAAGAATTGGTCACCCTTTCCGCCGTGCTGGGCGATCGCGCGGCGGTGGAACAGAGAATCGCGGAGCTGCTGGAAGCGACCGCGCCAGATAAATGGCAACTGCCGTCCTCTCAGGAAACAACCGGGCGCGCCTTTGCGATTCTCGGAGACGTTGAGCGCGCGCTTCCACATATCGAGCGCGCGCGCGCGCTGCCCTATGGGCAAAGTCTTACTCCCGCGTATCTGCGATTCGATCCAGTCTGGGATCGGATCAGAAACGACCCGCGCTTTCAGAAGCTGGCCGAGCAACGCTGAAGCTCGACTCCGCGATCCAACCGCTGGATCCTTATTGCATGCGCAGGGCGACGATCGGGTCGATCGCGGTGGCTTTCCGCGCGGGCAGATAGCTGGCGCTCACGCCGACGAACGCGAGGAGCGTGGCGGCGATGGCAAAGGCGAGCGGATCGAGGGCGCTGACGCCGAAGAGGAGGCTGGAGACGAAGCGCGTAGCGACGAGCGCGCCCGCGCTGCCGACCACCAAGCCGATCAATACGAGGCGCAATCCGCGGCCGAGCACGAGCTTGAGGACATCGCGCGCTTGCGCGCCGAGGGCGATTCGAATTCCAATCTCCTGTCGCCGACTCGCGACCGAGTAGGCCATGACGGCGTAAACGCCGGTGAGCGCGAGCAGGAGCGCCACGCCCGAGAACAGGCCGAGCAGGAGAAGAATGAAACGCCGCGATCCATTCGAGGCAGAGAGGACCTGGTCCATCGACTTCGTGTGGGATATCGGGACGTCTTTATCGATACTCTGGATTTCGCGCCGGACGGCGGCCTCGAGCCCGAGCGGGTTCGTCTCTGTATTGATGGCGAGGCTGCAATTGCCGGCGAAGAATGAGACCATCCCGGGCGTGATCTGGGCGACCGGCGCATAGTAGGTCTGCATCGGTTCTTCATCGAGGGTGAAATGCTTCACACTCGCGACGACCCCGACAATCTCGACGTCGCGCGGCTCCGGGTCTTCGAGGATGAGATGCACTCCGATCGGGTCTTCGTTCGGGAAGAGACGACGGGCCAACGCTTCGTCGATGATCACGACCCCCGCGGCGTCGGCGTTATCCTGCGGCGTAAAGGCGCGGCCCCGTAATGGAATGCCGAGCGCGCGGAAATAATCCGGACTGACCCAGCGACTTTGCGCGCCGGGCTTGTCGGTTTCGGTCAGCGGCGGTCGGCCCGCGATCTTGAAATCGTTGCGCACATTCATTGCGCTCAAGGGCAGGACGTTCGCCGCGCCGACGGCGCGAACACCGGGAAGCGTTTCCAGACGCGGCAGCATCTTGTCGAGAAACAGCGTGACCGATTTGGGATCGGAATATTTCGGGGTCGGGAGCGAGAGTCGCGTGAGGAGGACGTTGTCGCTCTCGAAACCCGGACCGACTTGTTGCAGGCGCACGAAACTTTGCACGAGCAACGCGGCGGTCACGAGAAGGACGAGCGAGAGCGCAATCTCTGCGACGACGAGGAGGCTGCGCGTGCCCTCGCGCTGGCCGGCGTCCGCGCCGCCCTTGCCGGTTCCCTGGAGGGCTTCGTTGAGATCGACCTTGGACGCTTGCAGGGCCGGGATGAGCCCAGAAATCAACGCGGCCGCGATCGAAACGAACAAAGTGAAGACGAGGACGCGCCCATCGACCGTGATCTCGTGTGCGCGTGGCAGTGTTTCCGGGCCGAGACTAACGAGCAACGCTGTCCCCTGCCACGCGAGAAACAAGCCGAGCGCGCCGCCGGGAATGGCGAGGACGCCGTTCTCCAGAACGAGTTGCAGGATGAGGCGTTTGCGCGATGCGCCGAGGGCCGCGCGCACGGCCATCTCGCGGCGCCGGGCCGACGCGCGCGAGAGGAGAAGGTTGGCGAGATTGGAACAGGCGATGAGGAGGACGAGACCGACCGCGCCGAGGAGCATGAAGAGTGAAGTGCGGTAGCTCCCGACGACTTCTTCGTGAAGCGGGAACACTTTCGGCGGAGTGTTCTTCGCGTTCTCCTTCGGATAAAGCTGGCCGAGCTGGCGCGAGATCGGGTCCATCTCGGCCTGCACCTGGCGCGCGGTTACGCCTGGGTTCATGCGCGCGAAGACGCGGAGGAAGTTCGTGCCGCGCTCCGTTCGGCGTGGATGCGTTTCAAAGACGAGGGGGATCGCGATGTCGATCTCCGCTCCGGGAAAACGGAACGATGCGGGTAACGCGCCGACGACGGTGTAGCTGTCACCATTGAGCGTGATCGTCTGGCCGACGATATCGCGCTCGCCGGCGAAGCGGCGCTGCCAAAGGGCGTAGCTCAGGAGGACCGTGCGCGGGCTGTCGGGAGTGCCGTCTGCCGGCAGGAGGCAACGGCCCGCGGCCGCGTCGACGCCCAGCATTTGAAACGCGTTTGTCGTCACCCGCACGCCGGCGAGCCGCTCCGGGTTGCTGCCTTCGGTCAGATTCGCGCCCCAATGCGCGAAGGCCGCGATCTCGCGCAGCGACTTCATCTGTTCGCGATAATCGAGGAAGTTCGGGATGGAGAAGAAGGCTTTGTCGCGGTCGGTGCGGGTGGACCAGATCCAGACGAGTTCCTCCGGATTCTTGAAATCGAGATTCCGCAGGAGGACGGCGTTGACCATGCTGAAGATGGCGGTGTTGGCCCCGATCGCGACCGCGAGGGCGAGCACGCAGACGATGGTGAAAGCGGGATTTTTGCGCAGGAGGCGGAGTGCGTGTCGAAGATCGTGCATGGTGATGTAAGATGTAAACGAGATGTAATAGATATTACATCTAGCAGTCAAGCCCGATTTAGGGGAGAGTGATTCCCATGCCGACTCCGTCCTGGCTCCTGCTCCTGTTCAATCTGCCTGCCGGCCGAAAAACTGAGCGCGTCTCGGTCTGGCGTCGCTTGAAGAAGCTCGGCGCCGTCCAGCTCACTACTTCCACCTATGTCCTGCCCGATCGCCCGGCGCTTTATGAACTCTTCCAATGGCTGGCCAAGCAGATCCGCGATTATGGCGGCGACGCGACGCTGATCCGCGCGCAGGAGATCGAAGGCCTCTCGAACGAGAAGCTGATCCAATCGTTCAACTCCGCACGGGAAACGGAATATGGCGAACTCGGCGTCGCGGTCCGCGCTGTGGCGAAGCGCGGTCGCAGCCCGCGCGACTCGACTGACGCGCTGGAGAAACTGAAGAAACAATTCCGCGCGATTCGCGAAATCGATTTCTTCGATGCCCCGCGCGGCCGGGAGATCGAGGTCTTGCTCCGCCGCGCAGAAGAACAAACGCCGAAACAAAAGTCTCCGGCTCAGGCCAGGCTCGCCGCTAAACAAGTATCAGGGTCGAACCTGGCTCACGCGGCCGCGACCGGAGATCGACCGCGTCGGCTCCGCCTGGTTGATCCGGCGCTTCATCGACGAGAAAGCGACCTTAGTCTTCGCCCCAAAGCCCGGCGCGATTCGCGACGCCCTACCCTTTGATTTCGCGGAGGGCGACTTTTCTCACCACGGTGAAGACTGCACCTTCGAGACGTTGTTAAAACGTTTCGGCATCACCGACAAACATCTGCGCAAGATCGGCGAGATGGTGCACGACGCCGATTTGGAAGACGCAAAATTTCAACGTCCGGAATGCATCGGGATCGACCGCGCGCTCAAGGGCTGGGCGAAGCGAGGCATGTCCGATGACGACATTCTCGTGCACGGCGGCGCCTTTTTCGACGGACTCTACGCCTTTCTGCAACGCCTCTAGTTGCCGCGGACCATGATTGAAATCGTTCCATTTGCCTCGCAGTACGGGGAGAGTGTAGGCGCGCTCATCGTCGGCATGCAGCGCGATGAGTTCCAAATCGCGATCACGTTGCAGGATCAACCGGACCTCGAGGATATCCCGGCTTTCTATCAGCAAAGGGCGGGCAACTTCTGGGTCGCGCTCGCGGACGGTGCGGTCGTGGGCACCGTGGCGCTGCTCGACCTCGGCCACGGCCAAGGAGCGCTGCGCTAAGATGTTCGTTCACGCCAGCCATCGCGGTTCCAAGTACGGCGTTTCTGCGCGCCTGCTCGACACCCTGATGGAGTGGGCCCGCACGCACGGCACCAAAGAGGTTTACCTCGGGACGACAGAGAAGTTCCTCGCCGCCCATCGCTTTTACGAGCGGAACGGATTCCGCCAGATCGCGGGAAACGAATTGCCCTCGAGCTTTCCAAGAATGGCGCTGGACACCAGGTTCTACCGTCGGATTACCGCGCTCACGGCAGGGTGACAAATGTGCGCTTGAGTTCCGCGGCGCGGACTCGATATGCTGCGCTCGGATCGCCAGCCTTCCACAGGAGTTTTCGTTATGCCTGAATCTTCCATCAGCATCGTTCCGATCGGGAAAAAGACCTGCAAACCATTCCTCCTCGAGGTCATGGTCTTCAGTCCCGAGGCGGGCTACAAATTCAAAGTCGTGGTGGAGCGCTCGTGCACGCCGGAAGCGGTCGCGCTCTGGAAATTGGTCTTCGATCTTTACCGCGTGACCGGCGGGAACGAAGTGCAACTCGTCCACGTTTCCTTCACCACCGGCACGCCGGTGCAGGAGAAATCCGTGCAACGAATGGTTTCCGAAGGCGTGAAACCGGCGCAGGCGGACGTGTTGGTGGCGGATGTGTATCCGGCGACGAAAGCCGTGGCGGGCGTGCCGAAGCCGACGCCGGCGCAGAAGAAAAAAGTGCGCAAGGCAATGGAGAAGGTCGTGAACCTGGACTTGTAGCGGGCGCTTCCGCGATGTCGCGCATGCGAGCATTTCTGGCGAGCGCGGTGCTTGTTTTCCTCATCGGGGCGCTGCGCGTTCGCGCAGGATGCTGCGCCCACCAGTCTGGACTTCGGGCCGGATGAGGAAGAGGACTCGGAAAAAGATGCGACCGCGCTGACGGATGCACAGGCGGCGGGCATTTACCAGCTGCGGGTGCGTTACGTGAAAGTGGAAGGACGCTGGGCGGATCGGGTGCCGTTGCCGCTGGTGCCGGGCGAGATTCTCACGCCGGAAAAACTTTCCGCGGCGATGAATGCTTTGCGGGCGGCGATCACGGCGCCGTCGGGGCCAGCGGTGGCGTTGCGCTCACGCGGCGAGGTTGGCGTTCTTTACATTGATGTGAAGTTCGATCCTGCGCCCGGCAGCGTGGGCGTGATCTTCCGGCCGCACTACGTGCACGTTTCCCTGGTGGAGATCGGCAACAACGTATTGCCGATTCCGCGTTCGGGCTGGCCGACGTTCCACGAGCACGCGCCGCGGTGGCTGCTCGCGCTGAATCCGACGATCGGGCTATCCTATGATCGCGCGTTCGGAACGGCGGTGTCGTTAGGCCTGGCGACGGATGTGCTCGCGCGCGAGACGCAACATTTCGACCTCCGCGCGGAGGGAACGAAGTCGCTGGAGGAATCGTTCTATCGCGTGAATGGCGGTGTTCGTTACGCCGTGCAACGAAACAGCGGCGTCCTGCGCGAGATGTCGCTGGCGGCGGATTTCGCTGGGGCGGAAGAGCCGCTGGGCGCGAACACGCATAGGAGTTATGCCGGTCGCGGGGTGCTGGGCGTGAAATTGAAGGTCGCGCCCAATGTTCGCCTGGCGCTCGATGCCGGCTACCGACGCACTGACGACCGGCTGGAGAATCCGTTCGGCACGCTCGATGCAACGGCGAACGAGCAGACGGGTCGGTTGCTGATCGACGGGATTCCGCCGGGCGTGTACGGATTTTTTCGCGGCGCGCTCTGGCAAGAGAACTCATGGCAAACTACGGGCAATTCCTATCAACGGATCGTCGGGCGAGTCGGCTACGAGAAGGAAATTTCGGTGGCGCAGAATCAGACGATCGGGATCGAGGTGCTCGCCGGCGCGGGCTACGCTTCCAGCGGGACGCCGGGCTATGCGCGCTTTTTTGGCGGGAACGCGCCGGGGCAGTTTCTCTACGATGGATCGTCGTCTGCGGCGCTCCTGACGATGCCAGCGGGACCGATTCTGCGCAGTTTTGGCGAAAACCAGGCGCGGCTGCCGGGCCTGGATCGGCTAACGAGCGGTGGCGACACGTTCTGGCATGTGAACTTGAACGTGACGATTCCGATTCGCCCGTGGTCGATGAGTCTGATCCCGAATGAGCTGACCGATCTGGAGGACGCGGATGGCCACCCGCTTTCGATCAAGCAACTCCTGAAGCGGCAGATCAATGTGACGGGCCCGAGCATGTTGCGCGCGGTTTTGAAACAGGAAGGCTTGAGCGATGCGGAGGCGGAACGTCAGGCGCGGCAGGTTTTCCAGGAGATCACGCCCGCGACGCGGTTTCTGATCGACGATGCGAACCTCTACTCGCTCAAGCCACTTTTGATGTTCGACGCTGCCGGGCTCTCGGATCGCAGCGGCCGCAGTGAGACCTGGCTGGCCGCAGGTGGGGGGCTCCAACTCACGATCGTGACCGCAAAAATGGAGGCTGGCTACGTGCACACCCTTTCGGGTCCGCGGCAGGGGCATGCCGGGAATGCGTTTGTGCGGTTGGTATTCCAGAATTTGTTCTGAGCCTCAGCGTCCGTGTTCGTCATACCGAGCCGCGCAGACGGTCGCGGGATCTCTCCGATGGATTTGTGGTTTCGCCGCTTCCAGAAACCGTCCGTGCGCTGGACGCCACCGGTTTCACGTAGGCGCATGAGCGATTGCGAGATCCCTCGGCCGCGCTATGCCGGCTCGGGATGACAGTGCGCGCGCCTTCCGGTTCCGGCGCACTATGCAGTTCAACGGTTTCGCGGGCTAGGCAGGAGGCGCGGAGGGATTATCGTCACTGCCGGCACCCATCGGATCCTTTTCGGGCGACAGATCGGGAAGACGGCTGAGCGGGAAGTTGATTTTCTCCCGGAGGAATAGGGCGATTCCGCCCCTCCGCGATCGTTGTTTGAATCGTCGTTTTCGGTCTTCCATCGTCGTCGCAGTATCATCGCTTTTACCGGGCAGTCGAGCGTGCGAGCGAAGGGAATTGGATGGGCTTGAGGATGAGGGCTTAATTCGAGGACCCGCACGGGTCCTAAAGCGCTCAACGGGAGGGAGAAAAAATGTTACAATTTTCGGCTTGTCGGGGGTGACGCATCTACCTCATCTTGTGGACCGCTCGAACGGTCTCCCCAGCATCTTGTTGTTCTCGTCTATACACAGGTTGTTGGCTGGGCTGTTCACCGTTGTTCACGGTCGTTCACAATCTTAACCCACCTTTTCGCTACCCATGATCCAGTTGAAGCCCGGCCTCCACCCCTCCTCCCTCTCTAAAACCGCGCAGCTCGGCGCGGCGCGGTAAAAATCGCCTCGCGAAGAAAAAGAACGGCGGTTTGCGTTTCGAGCGCGTCTTTAGCGACTCGAAAACGGCGCCGTTCGATCAGATCGAGTGGGAGAAGCGCACGGCGGAGATCACGGACGACAGCGGGAAGGTCATTTTCAAGCAGGAGAACATCGAGGTGCCGAAGAGTTGGAGCGCGCTCGCGACGAAGATCGCGGTCTCGAAATATTTCTACGGCGACCTGGCCAACGGGACCGATCCGCGGAAGGGCGGCCGGGAAACCTCGGTGCGTCAGCTCGTGCATCGGGTGACGCGCACGATCACCGACTGGGGCATCGCGGACGGTTATTTCGCGAACGCGGAGACGGCGGAGACGTTTTACGACGAGCTGACCTGGCTGTGCGTGAACCAGCATGGCGCGTTCAACTCGCCGGTGTGGTTCAACGTGGGGCTTTACCATCAGTACGGGATCGGCAAGAACGCCGGGCTCGGGAATTATTTCTTCAACCGCGAGACGGGCGTGGCGGAGCGGGCGCCGTCGCAATACGAATATCCGCAGGGCAGCGCGTGCTTCATCCAGAGCGTGGAGGACACGATGGAGGACATCATGCGTCTCGCGATGAGCGAGGCGATGCTCTTCAAATATGGCAGCGGGACGGGGACGGATTTGTCGTCGTTGCGCAGCACGCGCGAGAAGCTCTCCGGCGGCGGCAAGCCGAGCGGGCCGTTGTCGTTCCTGAAGGTTTACGATCAGGTCGCGAACGTGGTGAAGAGCGGCGGGAAAACGCGTCGCGCCGCGAAGATGAACACGTTGAAGGATTGGCATCCGGACATCGAGGAATTCATCGACGCGAAGCAAAACGAAGAGCGGAAAGCGTGGGCGCTGATCGAGTCCGGCTACGACGGCAGCTATAACGGCGACGCCTACGGCTCGGTCATGTACCAGAACGAAAACCTGAGCGTGCGCGTGAGCGATGAGTTCATGGACGCGGCGGTGGAGGATCGCGAATGGTGGACGAAAAATGTGCGCGATGGATCGCCTTGCGAGAAGAAGGACGCGCGCGGATTGCTGCGGAAAATCGCGGAAGGGACGCACGTTTGCGGCGATCCGGGGATGCAATTCGATTCCACGATCCACAAATGGCACACCTGCAAGGGGACCGATCGGCAGAACTCCACCAATCCCTGCAGCGAGTATCTCTTCCTCGACAACACGGCCTGCAATCTGGCGTCGTTGAACTTGATGAAGTTCCGAGGCGCGGAGGGCGTCTTCGAAGTGGAGCGCTTCAAATCGGCCGTGCGGCTCTTTATTACCGCGCAGGAAATCCTGGTCGATAACGCGAGCTACCCGATCAAGGAGATCGCGGAGAACTCGCACATCTTCCGCACCCTCGGTCTCGGCTACGCGAATCTCGGGTCGCTCATCATGAGCCACGGTTACGGCTACGATAGCGCGGAGGGGCGCGCGATGTGCGGCGCGATCACGTCGATCATGACCGGCGAGTCGTATGAGCAAAGTGCGCGTCTGGCGAAGGCGATGGGGCCGTTCCCGGGCTATCGCGATGCGCGTTGCAGCGGAGTGGCGAAGCCGCTGGCGAAGGACAACGTCGCGCCGATGCTGGACGTGATCGAGCAACACCGTTGCGCGGTGAGCGAGATCCAGGCGAACGACTGAGTTCGGTTATCTGAAGGAGGAAGCGGCGACGGTTTGGGAGAGCGCGGCGAAGCTGGGCAAGCGCCACGGCTTCCGCAACGCGCAGGTCACCGTGCTCGCGCCCACGGGCACGATCAGCTTCCTCATGGATTGCGACACCACCGGGATCGAACCGGACATCGCGCTCGTGAAATACAAGCTGCTCGCGGGCGGCGGGATGTTGAAAATCGTCAATCAGACGGTGAAGCCGGCGTTGGAGAAGCTCCGCTACAACTCGGAGGAGATCGAACGCATCGTCGCGCACATCGATGAGCACGATACCATCGAAGACGTGGCCGTGGCCGGGGTTTCCGATCCGGAACAGCTCGCGACAGAATCGACCCGCTCGAACACGCCAGAGAGCAAACCGCGTTTCACCACCATCAAGTCGGGCTTGAAACCGGAACATCTCCCGATTTTCGATTGCGCCTTCAAAGCTTTCAAAGGCAAGCGTTCGTTAGGCTACATGGGTCATCTGCGCATGATGGCGGCCGCGCAACCGTTCCTGAGCGGTGCGATCTCGAAGACCGTGAACATGCCGGAGACGGCCACGGTGGAAGAGATCATGAACACCTACATCGAAGGCTGGCGGCTCGGCTTGAAGGCGATCGCGATTTATCGTGATGGCTCGAAGCGCTCCGCGCCTTTGAATACGCGCAAGACCAAGGACATGGGCGGCGCGACCGGCGCCCTCGACATCATGGTGGAGCGGCCGGAATTCGAAGCGCGCATTCTGGAATTGGAAGAGGAACTCAAAGCCGCACGTGGCGCACCGGCGCGTCATCGCATGCCCGACACGCGCATGTCGCTCACGCATCGCTTCGAGATCGCGGGCCACGAAGGGTATATCACGGTCGGCCTCTTCGAGGACGGAATGCCGGGTGAGTTGTTTGTCACGATGTCGAAGGAAGGCAGCACGATCGGCGGTCTCATGGACACGGTCGGGACGCTCACCTCGATCGCGCTGCAATACGGTGTGCCGCTCGAAAG
Organism: uncultured Verrucomicrobiae bacterium; assembly: GCA_963769625.1. GTDB lineage: Bacteria > Verrucomicrobiota > Verrucomicrobiia > Chthoniobacterales > UBA10450 > JACCTI01. Next base: position 665,769 of record CAVYMO010000004.1, read on the forward strand.
CCTGGTGAAGAAGTTCGCGTATCAGCGTTTCGAGCCGAGCGGGTTCACGAAGAATCCCGATATCCGCAACGCCACCAGCATCGCGGATTACATCTTCCGCTGGCTGGGTTGCCAATTCATCAAAGGCTACAAGGAAGCGACCTCGCCGCAGCGCGCGCAGCCCGAGCTGCCGATGAGGGAAATTCCCGACATGGAGAAGAAGGCGGTCAATCGCCCTGTGCCCGATCTCGCGCGCACCGCGGAGAAGGAAATCCTCGATGTCATCACCAACCACATCTCGAACGATGGCGGTCCGCAAATTCACACCAACGGGCACACCCACGCCGAACGCGTGGCGACGGCTTTGGGCGCGATGTTCATGGACACGACGTGCTCCCATTGCGGGAGCGAGAAGGTCATTCGCGCAGGCGCGTGTGGCGTCTGCACGGAGTGCGGGACGAGTCAGGGCTGCAGCTAGGGATCGGTTGATTCTCCATCGGCGCGGCGGGTTGAGTCGCGCCGATGGACTCCGCCTCTGCGTCGAGTAGGCTGTCCGCACATGAAAGTGGAGATCTTTACCGTCTGCGATGCGGCGACCTCGGATTCGGGTGGAAAATTGAACGTGCTCGGCTCGTTCGATCGCATCAATGCGACCTCGGTGCCGGTGACGCATCCGCTCTGCGCGCTCGCGATCAAGATGCGTTTCGAGCGCCTAGAGGAAGGGCAAAAGCGGGTGCGGATTTCGTTCATGGATACGGATGGGAAGGCGGTCATGCCGACATTGGATGCGGCGACGCAGGTGATGTTTCCGCCCGATGAGCACACGGTGACCGCGTGCCTGGTGCTACAGATTCAGCAGCTCAAGCTGCCGAACTTTGGCGAATACTCGATCGATCTTGCGATTGATGGGCGGCATGAGGCTTCGATTCCGCTTTTCGTGCGGGAAATCAGCGCGCCGCAAGGGCAAATGCCGCAGACGCCGCCGCAGGGTTAGTGAGCGAAACGCGCGAAAACGGCCGCACGTCATCCCCAGCCGCGGAGACGGCCGAGGGATCTCTCACTGGCACTGGCGACGTTCCGTTTCCTTGAGTCGCACTTCGCACCACCGGCTTTCCGTCTTGGCGTGGCCTGTTCTCCGTCGGGGAGATCCCTCGACCGTCTCCGCGGCTCGGGATGACCGTTTAGGACGCGCCGGCGCCTTACGGGCTCGCCGTTGGTTTGGTGGCGGGTGTTTTCTTGCTCGCGATCCAGGCGTCCACGTTGCGTTCGAGGATGTCGAGCGGGACGGCGCCAGAGAGCAGGACGATGTCGTGGAAGTCGCGGATATCGAAGCTCTCGCCGCGCGCGGCTTTTGCGCGATCGCGCAGCTCTTTGATCTTCAGCTCGCCGATCTTGTAGGCGAGGGCCTGGCCGGGCATGGAGATGTAGCGATCGATCTCGTTGACGATGTCCTGTTCGGTCTTCGCCGCGTTGGCGAGGAAGTAATCGATCGCCTTCTGGCGATCCCACTTCATCTGGTGCATGCCGGTGTCGACCACCAGCCGCACGGCGCGCCACATTTCGTAGGTGAGCTGGCCGAACTTCGCGTAGGGATCGTTGTAGAGGCCCATGTCTTCGCCCAGCGACTCCGCGTAAAGACCCCAGCCTTCGGAGAACGCGGTGTAGCCGCCGTAGCGCCGGAAGTTTGGGATCTCGCCCAGCTCCTGTGCAAGCGCGATCTGGAAGTGGTGACCGGGGACGGCTTCGTGGAGCGAGAGCGCCATCATCTCATATTTCGGACGGGTCTCGGGTTTGTAGAGGTTGACGTAGTAATGACCGGCGCGGGAACCATCGGCCGCGGGCTGGCTGTAGTAGGCGGTGGTGGTATCGGGAGCGATCTTGTCGGGAATCGGGATTACGCCGTAGGGCATTCGCGGCATGGTTTTAAAGATTTTCACGAGGTGCGGGTCGATCTCCTTCGACATCGCGCGGTAAGCGGCGAGCAATTCCTCCGGCGTCTTGTAGTAAAACTGCGGATCGGTGCGCAGCTTCGTGAAGAATTCGGGCAGCGTGCCCTGAAACTCGACCTTCTTCATGATCGCCTCCATCTCGGCGCGGATGCGGGCGACTTCGCTCAAGCCTTTCTCGTGGATCTGTTGCGGGGTGAGATCAGTCGTGGTGAAACGGCGGGCGAGGTAGGTGTAGTAGGCGTCGCCTTCCGGTAATTGCCAGATGCCGACTTCCGGAAAACCTGCGGCGAGATACTCGTTCTCGAAAAACGGTTTCAGCGTCTCGAACGCCGGGATGACGGCGGAATCGATTGCGTCGCGCGCTTCTTTCGCCAAACGCTCCTGGTCGGCTTTCGAGATCTCGGCGGAGAATTTCTGGAAGGGTTTAAAGAACGGGCTCTCCTCCGGGTCGGGCACGATCTGCTTGTCGATCTGCGCCGGCACGCGCTCGAGCACGATCTTCGGCCACATCATCCGCGCCTTCATGCCCTCGCGCATGAGCGCGATCTGCTGATCCATCGCGGTGGGGAAAGCGCGCAGCCGCGCGATCCAGTCCTCGTAATCCTTCAGGGTCTGAAACCGCAGCCGCTCGGTCATTTCATCCGCGGTCTGGATGCCGCCGCGCTGGTTGATGGGGAGGAGATGCCGGCGAAAACGGAAGCCCGCGATGTCCTGCTCGAGGTTCTTCTGGAAAAGGTCGTAGTTGAGCTGATCCGCGGGCGAGAGCTTGGCCCGATCAATCTTGCCCAAATGCTCTAGGGCATCCTTCGTGTGGGCCTCGCGCTTCCCGATCGCCTCCAAGCTGTTGTCCTCCCAACGATCATTCCAACGCCGATCGCCCATGGAGGAAGCCCGCGTGGGGTTTTGTTCCATCTGGTAATCCCACTCCGCCGCGAAAAGAGCGTGGAGCGCTTTGGCGGTGTCGTTGCTTACGGGGGTCGGTTTGGTCTCCGCCGCCCGGGTGGAAACGGCGAGGGCGAGGCAGGTGAAGAGGAGGAGAAAAGTTTTCATGATGGGAAGCAGCCGTAAAGGCGCCAGGCAATTAAGCTCGAAGTGTCGTCGAGCGAAACATCGGTTTCTGAAGTCGCCGGAAGGGACGCGAAAGCCCGCGCGCGTTACAAATTAGCGGTTGTCAGGTGCGCCGGGATCCACGACTTATCTGCCGCGGGTTTCGCAGGGCGGAACGGCCGGCGCCCGCGGCTGGACGGCATTCCGCTGCCCGGCAGACAGATTGACCCTTATGAACGACGCAGAGATTCAGCGGCAGAAAGAAATCAAGGAAGCGGAGGAGTTGCTCTTCACCGGGCCGCAGGCGCTCGGCTTCGCCAAGGGCCTTTTTCTCGGGCAATTCGTGGCTGACTGGGCGATGCCTTACCCGCGGTTGACGGCGGATCAGCAGAAGGCGCTGGACGAGGCGCGCGTGGAAGTGCGGCAGTTTCTCGAAGCCGAGCTGGACCCTTCGGAAATCGACCGCCTGGAGGATATCCCAAAACACGTCATCGACGGTCTCGCGCGCACCGGTGTGCTCGGGATGACGGCGCCGCAGGAGTTCGGCGGTCGCGGGTTCACGCAGATGGCTTACTGCAAGATTTTGGAAGAAATCGGCGGGCGTTGCGCCTCCACTTCCGTGTTCACGAATGCGCATCACTCGATCGGTATCCGCGCGCTCTTGTTGTTCGGCACGTCCGAGCAGAAGAAGAAATGGTTGCCGCCGCTGGTGAGCGGACAGCAGCTCGCGGCGTTTGCGTTGACGGAGCGCGAGGCGGGCTCCGACGCCGCCAATGTGCAAACGACGGCCACGCCGAGTGCGGATGGTTCGCACTTCGTTTTGAATGGCGAGAAGCGCTACATCACCAACGCGTCCATCGCGCAGGTGCTCACGGTGATGGCACGCACGCCTGTGCCCGGCACGGATAAGACTGCGATCACCGCGTTCCTGGTCACGCCGGATATGCCGGGGTTCACCATGCTCGAGCCGCGCATGCCGAAGCTCGGAATTCGCGGGACGGCCACGGGGCGCTTCGCGATGAAGGACATGATCGTGCCGAAGGAGAACGTGCTCGGCAAAATGGGCAAGGGCTTGAAGGTCGCGCTGACGGTGCTGGATTTCGGACGCACGACTTTCGGCGCCTGCTGCACCGGCGCGGCGAAGACTTGTTTGCGACTCGCGGTGGAACACGCGAACACGCGTCGCCAATTCAAGAAGACACTCGGCGAGTTCGACCTGGTAAAGAAAAAAATCGGGCGCATGGCGGCCGATGTTTACGCCATGGAAGCGATGACGGTCGTGACCGCGTCGCTCATCGATCGCGGGCTCGAGGATTACATGCTGGAGACGGCGATGTTGAAGGTCTTCACCACCGAGCGCCTGTGGGAAGCGGTCAACGACACCTTCCAAATCCACGGCGGCGGCGCCTATTTCAACGACTCGCCGCTCGAGCGGATGCTGCGCGACGCGCGCATCAATCAGATCGGCGAAGGCAGCAACGAAGTGCTGACGTCGTTCGTCGCGCTCGTCGGCATGCGCGGGCCGGGGATGGAGTTCAAAGAAATCCTCGACACCATTCTCAAGCCTTGGCGGCAGGACCGGATGAAAGCTCTGGGCGCGGGCATGAACCGCCTCGGGGCCGCGGTCAAAGTGCCCGGCGTGCCGGTGCAGAGCGCCAGCCTGCGCGGCCGCGCGAGCGAGTTGGGGCGTTTGATCTGGAAGTTCAACCTCTCAGTCAACCGCATGCTCATCGCCCATCGCGAACCGATCATGGACATGCAGCTCATCCAGGAGCGAATTGCCAACGCTGCGATGGAGATGTTCGCCTCGGCGTGCGTGATCAGCCGGCTCGATTCGGAGTTGCAGAGCATCGGCCAGAACGGCGCGATCGCGCCCGGCAGCCACGAGGCTGCGGAACTGTTCCTCGCTCAGTCCTTCCGCCGCATTCGGCATTTTCTCGGCGACCTGACGGGGAATGCGGATAAGGCCCTGCTGGCGACGGCGGATGCCGTGCTGGGCAAAGGAACGTCGAGTGCCCGTTAGGTGGCGTCTCTCCCGCTTTAGCAATTCAGGGGCGCTTGGGCGCCGCGAAGTTCTGGCATGACACCGGCTATTTGAGGCGGCATGTCGTACCGCTGCGTCGTTATCTCCGGTTTCAACCCGGGTGAGAGCGACGATTGCAGCACGTGAATGTGAATATGAACCGGAGTCATGTCATCGCGCCCATTTTAGTGGTGCTCACGTTGCTGCTCGCGTTTGGTCCCATGTTCGACTACCCGGCCATGCCGATGGACGAGGGAACTCTCGTCGTTTACCCGGAACTCGTAGCGCAGGGTCAGCTTCCTTATCGGGATTTTGAGACTTTTTATGGCCCGGCCAACCTCTGGGTTTTGTCGGCGGCCTTCTCGTTGTTTGGCACGAGTATCACGGTGGAGCGGACGGTTGGGCTTTTGTACCGCATCGTGATCCTGGTCGCGATCTTTGGAATTGCACGGCGCTGGGGGACGGCCTTGGCCGCGGGAGCAATGGGCATTGCCGGCGCGCTTCTGTTGCCGTTACATCTGCCCGCCTTCGCCTGGATGGGAGCCCTGGCCTGTGCGCTGACGTCACTTTGGATTGGTGGAACCAGTCATCGCGCGGCTTCGTTGAGCGGCCTCTTTGCGGGGCTGACTTTGTTGTTCCGCCCGGATGTTGGACCGGCCGTTCTGCTGGGCGCGCTTCCCTTCCTCTACGAGATGTCCTGGAGACGTCGACTGTGCTACTGCGGCGGAATGGGGCTGGGCCTGTTGCCATTGGCTTGGCTAACCGTCCTGGCGGGCCCGGCGCAGGTCTTCAACAATCTGTTTCTGTTCCCAGTTGTCCATTGCAATCCCGGGCGCCGCCTGCCCCTCGGCTCGATCGAGCCTTCGCTTTTGATTCTTCTGGCGTTCCACTTTTTCGCCTGCATAACGAATGTCACAGCGGGGGTGCGGATTTTCCGGAAAGCTGGCGGCGATGCGAACCGCGGTCTTCTCCTGGCGATCGCGCTCTTTTCCGCAGGGTTGAGTTTTCAGGCGACGCAACGGCTCGACATCATCCACTTTCTTTTTGTCGGTTTTCTTTCGATCGCACTTTTGCCCGTGTCATTGGCGGTAATCATCAAGGGAAAAGATGATGCTCCTCCTTCCTTCGCGCCCCCAATGCTTGCGGTGGTCTCGGTGATCGCGGTTGTGGCCACGTTGACGCCGGAAACAACAATATTGATAAGGGACGCTTTTCTGGGCGCGTTCACCACCTCGACGGGCAGAAGCGTCGTCCTGGTCAATGGAGACCGGGCCTTTCCGGCGCGATTGGGTCCGTGGACGCGGCCCACGATGGACATGTTCGACAAACTGCAGGTGCTGGCGAAGCCGGGTGAACGTCTGTTTGTCGGGCCTGCGGATCTTCGTCGAACGAACTGCAACGACACCTTCATTTATCATCTCTTTCCGCAACTCAGGCCCGCGACCTATTTTCTCGAGATGAATCCGTTCTCCGCGAATCGTCCCGGTTCACGCCTTGCCGCGGATGTGCAGAGCGCGGACTGGCTTATTTTGAATCGTTATTGGGATACGTGGCAGGAGCCCAACCGCTCAACCGAGTATGGCGCCAGCGCACCGAACGACATTGTCCGGGAGGAGTTCGATCTTAAAGGCGAATACGCCACATACCTCCTCTACCGCAGAAGGACGGCAGCGTTACCTTCAGGTCAGCTGGAGAATTGACGCCCAGGCAGGCGCTTCATCTCCGCGGCATTTCCGCTTCTCAGCACGGGGCAGGAACGGGATCGATTGCAAACGCAGGCAGGGTGCTTCGATTTTCCTGAAACTCACAAAGGCCAGGACGCGGTTAAACAGAACGCAGCCGGCCAGATAGACGACGAATCCCGCATCTTGCACACCGAGTAGCGCGGAAACCCCCTGCTGCTCTGGGAATGTGTAGATGTAGGCGCCACTCGTCGCGTTGGGCTTACGGCGGAAAAGCTGGCGTAATTCTAGCTTTCACAGAGGGCATGCGCCTCACAAAACGCGACGCTTTTTCAGACGACCGAGTCGATCTCGGCGCGAATCGGCTCCTGATCTTTGTGGTGGCCTATAATGCCGCAACCACGATCGAGAAGGTCCTCCGTCGGATCCCCGCCAGTTTGCATACTGAGAACGTTGAGGTGCTCATCATCGATGATTCGTCGAAAGACGATACCTTCGAGAGCGGCCTCCGCTTCCAGCAGCGGGTCTCCGATTTCAAGCTCACGGTCCTGCGCACCCCTGAGAACCAAGGCTACGGGGGCAACCAGAAGCTCGGCTATCGTTATGCGATTGATCACGGGTTCGATTACGTGGCGCTCGTCCATGGCGACGGGCAGTATGCGCCGGAGAAACTTCCGGCCTTGCTGACCCCGCTCGTGCGCGGGGAAGCGGATGCGGTCTTCGGCTCGCGTATGATCGACAAGCGTGCGGCACGCGCGGGCGGGATGCCGGCTTACAAGTGGATTGGCAACCAGGTCCTGACCGCTTTTCAGAATAGCATGCTTGGCACGCGACTCTCCGAGTTTCACTCGGGCTATCGGCTCTATTCCACGGCGGCTTTGGCGCAGATTCCGTTTGAGAAGAACACGAACGATTTTCATTTCGACACGGAGATCATCATCCAGTTGGTCCTGAAGAATCTGCGAATCGCTGAGCTTCCGATCCCGACTTATTACGGCGACGAAATCTGCCACGTAAACGGGATGAAATACGCCTGGGACGTCTTCAAGACGATGCTGCGGGCAAAGTTTCACAGCGCCAATTTGCTTTTCGATCGCAAATTCGATCTGCAGGCGCCAGAGGAGAATTACGATCTGAAGCTCGGTTTCGCTTCCTCGCACACGGCGGCGATTGAGGCCGCGAAAGTAGGCGGACACTTGCTCGATATCGGATGCGGGCAGGGCTATGTGGCGCAAGAATTGGCGGCGAAAGGTTGCCGTGTCACCGGGATGGATCAATACATCCCGTCGGTTTCGCCGCGGCCCGGTGAGGTGGATTTCATTCGCTGGGATCTCGATCGGAAGGAGTTTCCCGTGAACGTGTCCGGCTTCGACCAGATCATGATGCTCGACATCATCGAGCACTTGAAGGAGCCGGAGATCTTCATGGACGAGCTGCGTTTCGCCGCTGCGTGCAAGCGGCCGGAGGTTATCCTGACCACTGCCAACATCGGCTTTGTTGTCACGCGCTTGATGTTGCTCTTCGGGCAATTCAATTACGGGAAGAAGGGCATTCTCGACGCGACCCACACGCGGCTGTTCACCTTCCGCTCGATGCGCGCGTTGTTGGAGCAATCGGGCTACAAAGTGCTGGAGATGCGCGGCATTCCCGCGCCGTTCCCGAAGGCAATCGGAATGAATACGATCTCGCGTTTCCTTCTCCGCGCCAACCAAGCCTTGATCCGGCTGAGCCGCGGATTGTTTGCCTACCAGATCTTCGTGCGTGCCGAGGCAAAACCGACGGTCCACAACCTCCTTGGCGAAACGGTTGAGACGAGCAGTGCCCTGCGTGCGGCGGCGCTGAAAGTGGCGGCGTAGTTCTATTTCAAGATCTTCAACGCGCGCAGGAGTCCTTCGGTGACGAGCTCGTAGAGGTCGTGCTGGACGAAGAAGATGTAGTATTGGCGCAGATCAAAGGCGCAGAGAAGCACGATCAACAAGACAGCGATCAGGCTCTGCCGAGGGCCGAAGACGCGGGAGGCATCCCGAACGGAAAGAACCGCGAGGAAACGCAACGGGGTGTCCCAGATGGAGGCATAGCGGAGGTTCATCCCGTAGCGCACGTTGCACATGACGAGGTAGGTGGCCGCGATAAAAACGAGCAAGTACAGCGTGGCCTTTTCCGTGAGTTGCAGTTTGAAAACGCGGCCCCAGGCGAGCAGGAAAACAATCGGGCTGAGCAGGAGCAGATCGACGAGGTAACGATACCAGGGGCCGTCGCCCGTCATGATCGCATACGGCAGAACGGAGGCCTTGCTGACGAGCAGACGATAAGTCTGGATGAAGGTTTCCGCGCTGCCGCAGAGGAAAACCAACGCCACAACGCCAAACAATGGACCCAGCACCGTCACCCCGAGTAACGCCGGCGTGATCGTCCCGAAACGTATCCAGCGATTGGCCAGGAGGAGCCCGAGGAGACCCAAAAAGACGAACATGGCGTTCTCTTTTGTCATCACGAGCAAGGCAAGGCTGATGCCGTAGACGGCGAGAAGAAAACGGGAATTCGGGCGCTGGAGATTCTCCCACAAGGTCCAGAGACAGAGAGTAGCCCAGAACGCGAGGACGCCATCGATCAGGGCGTGCTGCGACATGTGGATTTGCAACGGCGAGCAACTGACAAGAGCGACCACGCCCAAGCCAACTGTCCAACCGCCCAAACGGACGCCGATGATGGCCGCGAGACCCAGCATCAGAATGCTGAAGAAAGCGGAGACATGATGCAGCGCTGCCAGCGCATCCACCCCGCTTACCTGGTGCCAGAGATAGGCGGAGAAAATGTAAACGAAACGCGTGGGAGGAAGAATCGCCGCGGGGAGGCTTTGCTGTCGCTCCACGTAGTGCTCCGCGAGATCCGGATAAGCCGTCACCCCGTGTTTGATGACTCCATTCACATAGCCGCGATAAAGTTCCTCATCGTAACCGACACCGGTAAAGCCTGCGGATGGATAGAGACGCAGGGCCACGCCGATCGCCAAAAGAAGGATGAATACAGCGATGTGGCGCGCCGAGGGCGGGGCGGTGGCGTTCACCGGTTTCGAGCGGAGTGAATCAGTGCGATCGGCAGGCATGAAGCATCGACCGTAGGAGGACTGAATCGAAACGACAAGCTCGCGAGGACGGGAGCGGGAGCGCACCGTTAGCGCGCCAATATCCGCTCCTTAAGTTCCCGAAACTGCGGTTGCGCGGGAATCAGACGCAGGGCGATCTCGACCTCGCTCAAGGCACGTTCCCGCTCGCCGGTCTCAAAGAGCGCGCGCGCCAGGAGATAGTGGGTCTTTGCATCCCGCGATTCGACGGAGAGTGCCTGTTCGAAAAGGTGAACCGCGGTCGGCGCATCGCGTTGCTCCAGGGCGATCACGCCCAGGTTGTTGAAGGAGCCCTCGTGACGCGGGTCGAGTGCAAGCGTGCGTCCGTACCACATTTGCGCGCCGGCGGTATCGCCGTGCGCGAGACGTAAATTCCCGAGAGCGAAATTCACCTCGGCGTTACCCGGCACGTGTGCATAGGCGAGTTGCAGTTTTTCCTGGGCGAGGTCGAGCCTGTTGGCCTCCAAGGCGTGCAGGCCGGAGTTGTAGGGATCGAGCGCCCAGAGTTCAGCATCACCGCGGCGGACCGAGACGAACCAAACCGCCAGGGCAAGCAAGGCCGCGTAGAGCGCGGTCGCCCGGTAGCGCTTTGTGATCACGAATCGCAGCACCGTCCAAAGGCCGAACGCAGCGAAGATGAGGAGCCCGGGAACGGCAGCGAGACGATAACGTTCGGTGACGAAGACGCTCAGGAGTGATGCCATGTGGAGAAGGACGGCGCCGAGAACCCAGCGAGCGGGCGGCGACGAAAAGACGGCGAAGCCAATCGCCGGAAGTGCGAGCGCGGCCACCAGCCCGAAATGGAGCCCGGGAAGAATCACGCCCTCACCGCGCAGCGTGGTGATAATGCTGAGGTCGTCGTATTGAAAGGCGTTCCAAAAATTAGTGACCTTCGTGAGCATCAGCCTGAGCCACGCGCCCGGATTTTGCGCGATGTAGGCTTTGGCTTTCGCCGACCAAAACGCGGAGACCTCTGAGCGTTGCAACGGGCGCCCCACTGCCGCCTCGGCGCCGCGGATGGAGTCAGTCAGCATGGCCTCTTGTCCCGCGCGCAGGCCAGGCGGAATGCGTGGGTATCCGTTCGCGGCTGGATTATTGCCGATCCAAAAGTTAACGCCACTATGCGCCGAGAGAAAAACCGGGTCGCGCGCAGCGAATGTGTTATGGAGCCAGGCGGGAGCTGTCCCCAGGAGGATTCCGCCCGCGAGTAGAAGGATGGCCATCCCGCGCCGGAGAAGTGTCCGATCCGGCAGTCGGCGGAATAGAATCGCGGCTGCCAGCAGTGGCACCGCGAAAAAAATGGTGGCGATGCCCATCGCGGTGACGCCGATGAGAAGACCGAGGAGCAGGCACTGGCGCAGGTCTGGCGCGGCGTCTGTCCGCACGATTCTCCAGACGACAAACCAAAAGATGAAAACCAGCCAGGCCGTGGGCATCAGAATGACGGAGTAGGCCTGTGCCGGAACAAAGAAGGCCCACCCCAGAGCGGCAAGAAGGCCTACAGGGGTCCCTGATCGGTTGATAGTGAAAGGTATACGGCCAGGCTCCGGCTCCTGGCCATAATCGAAGACGCGGCGCGAGATCTTGAAGATCAAAACGGCCGTCCCCGCATCCAGAACAGCCTGAATCAAACCCGGCACGAACGGGCCATATCCCACGAGCGCATAGATTCCCGCCAGAAGGTAGGCGTAGAGCGGAAGGCCGTAGAAGGCCTGGTGGTCGGTGAACTCCCCACGAGCGATGTGCTGGCCCCATTCGCTGTAGAAGTGCATGTCGCCCTGCGTCGGTAGAAGCAAAGGCGACTCGGTGAAGCGGACGAGCGCGATCAACCTGAGGACGAAAACCAGGAAAAAGACGTAGCCAGCGAGCGGAATCGCCCGAAGTGACCAGGGTGCTCGGTGGCGTTGAGAGGACATCATTTGGAATAGTCGGACACTGCAAGGCTCATTCCAAAAAAGGAAGCAATCCCGCTGACCCGGCACCCGGTGCTCGCAAGCGAACAGCTCCAGTCGCTTGCCTCACCATTGTGCGCATTCTGGAAATTTTAGAAGAGATGGCCCGGCTGGCACCAACATTGCTCTATTTCTCCCGTCCGCGAGCAATCTCGGATGCAGTCAAACAACAAACAGAAAGCAGCAACAGCAACATGTTAAACAAACTCAACAAAAAGCGCGGGGGCTTCACCCTCGTGGAAATCATGATCGTGGTGGCGATTATCGCCCTCCTGGCGGCGATTGCGGTGCCCGGATTCCTCCGTGCCCGTAAGCGCTCGCAAGCGAGCAAGGTGCTCAACGATCTGCGTTTGATCGACGCGGCGGTTGATCAATATGCGATCGAGTTCAACAAGGCGACCAACAACTCGGTTCCGCTCGCAGCTTGGACTCAGTATCTGAAGGCCGGCACCGTCCTCTACAACACTGGTGCACATCCGACCTACGGGACGTATGGCGCGCAAACCGTGGACACGATCCCGAAAGTCCCGACGGCGGCGTTCAACGACCTCTCGGACGTGGCTCCGTCCACCTTCTGGGCTCCTTACTACTAAGGTCCACGCAGTTCATACTCCTGTCATTCCCGCGTAAAAGCGGGAGTGGCAGGGAATGAGTTGCGAAACTGATCCTAGTCGGCGCGCGCGTTCTTCCGTGCTCATCCGCCGCGACGTCCTCGAGGCGAGAAACCTCTCGCGCTGGAGGGAGAGCTCGAACCAAAGGGTGATCTGCTCTTTTTTGTCACTTTCGACGCGAAACCCTCAGCAGTCGTTGAGGTGGCATTATCGATGCTACTAACTCCTATATCCGAAGGCCTTACCTCGGATGCAGTCAAACAACAAATAGAAAGCAGCAACAGCAACATGTTAAACAAACTCAACAAAAAGCGCGGGGGCTTCACCCTCGTGGAAATCATGATCGTGGTGGCGATTATCGCCCTCCTGGCGGCGATTGCGGTGCCCGGATTCCTCCGTGCCCGTAAGCGCTCGCAAGCGAGCAAGGTGCTCAACGATCTGCGTTTGATCGACGCGGCGGTTGATCAATATGCGATCGAGTTCAATAAGGCGACCAACAACGCGGTTCCGATCGCGGCCTGGACTCAGTATCTGAAGGCCGGCACCGTCCTCTACAACACTGGTGCACATCCGACCTACGGGACGTATGGCGCGCAAACCGTGGACTCGATCCCGAAAGTCCCGACCGCGGCGTTCGACGACCTCTCGGACGTGGCTCCGTCCACCTTCTGGGCTCCTTACTACTAAGGTTCACGCAGTTCATTCTCCTGCCATTTCCGCATTGGCGCGAAAGTGGCAGGGAATGAGCTACGAGACTTGCATGAATTTCTCCCCAGCGACGACCGACGCTGATCCGGCTGGTAGGAAGGAACCGAATTTTAAGGTCATGTTCCCTGCGTCCGCGTTACGCGGTTTTGGCGTTCTGCTACAGAAGACTTGGTTGCGTCTGACCTTGCTCGTTACAGCGGTCATCGTGGTCCATCTGCCCAGCCTTCAGGGGCAACTCATCTGGGACGACAATTATCTGGTTGGCGAAAACCCATTCTTTCGCAGCCCGATCTTTTCGGTCGAGGTGTTTCGGCACTATCTTTTTCTCGACTCGCTTTCCGGCCACTATCGGCCGACGCAAAACCTTTCCTACATCGTGGACTACCTGCTGTGGGGAGGAGATGTCTACGGATACCATCTTTCGAATGTCCTTTGGCATGCCGGTGCGGCAGTCCTGCTCTTTTTGCTTTTGCGAAGAGTGCTTCCGACACTGACCGCGAGCGAGGCTCGAGCCGGTTGGAGTGACTGGGGCGCATATTTGATTGCGCTCCTTTGGGCGTTGCATCCGGTGCACAGCGCCGCGGTCGATTATATTTCCGGCCGGGCTGATAGCCTGGCCTTCGTTTTCTCCTGCGGTGCCTGGCTCGTATGCTTGCGGGCCGAAGCCGGGAGTCGCCGAATTACGAGGACTGCATTGTACGTCTTGGCGGCACTACTGTTACTGCTCGGGCTTTGTGCGCGAGAGATTGCCTGTATCTGGGTGGCTCTCTTCCTGATCCATCGCATCTTTTACGCGGTCAATCGTGCCAATTGGCGGACGGTAGCGACCGTCAGCGGCTGCCTTTTGGTCGTGGCAGTTTACGCCGTCCTCCGGACCCTGCCGGAGCGCCGCGCGCTTGAGCCCGCGAGTTCGAATTGGTCCGCGGTAAGTCGAAGTGGCCTAATGCTGCGGGCTTTGGGTGATTACGCGCGGCTGACCGTCTGGCCAACTGGTTTGCACATGGAGCGAAGCGTCACCGACCCGCGAATGCATAAAGCGGGCGGAGATTGGCGGGATCAATTCGCCTTCAGCCGACTCTCGATGCTTGGCTTTGTCGCGGTCGCCGCACTGGCAATCGGCGCATTCAAGCGTGGCCGCGGTCGAAACCTACGTATCTTTGGTGCTCTCTGGTTTACCGCCGGCTTTCTCCCCATCTCGAATTTGGTCGAACTAAACGCGACATCGGCGGAGCACTGGCTTTATCTCCCTCTCGTCGGCCTTCTTTTGGTTTTCGTCGGCTGGGGGATTGAGTTACCCCGACCAGCTCTTCGCGTTGCGTTTTCAATCGCCCTCCTTGCTGCGGTCGCCCTTGGAGTTCGCAGCACCCTGCGCAGCAGCGACTGGATCAGTGCGAAAGTCTTTTATGAGCGGACAATTGCTGCGGCTGGCTGGAGCCCTCGAGTCGGCCTGAATTTGGCCATCATTTACAAAGGCGAAGGTCGTTACGAGGAAGCGCGGGCCCTTCTGGAACGCACGCTGCGCGCGTGGCCCGATTATCCCCTGGCGAGAAGTCACCTTGCCTCCACCCTCCTCGCCATGGGCGAAGACGCGCAAGGAGGGAACCTCCTCGCGGTGGCTGCTGCCGCCGCGCCCGAGCAGGGCAACTCGTATCCGCGCACCTGGGTAGCCGCTTATCAATTGGCAAACCGCGAGTATCGCGCGGGGCAGAACGAGCATGCGCTCGAACTGCTCGCGGATGCGCGAACGCGGGCCCCAAAAGCCTGGCCCCTGGTTGAGCTGGAAAGCGAGATCCTGCGCAAAACCAGCGGGCCCAAAGCAGCCTTGCCATTGGTCGAACGTTTTACCCAGGCTTGCTGGTGGCAATACCAGGCATATCTGGCGCTCGGCAAACTCCGAGCACAGGAGAACGATGCCGCCGGCGCTCTTGCCGCGCTCCGCCATGCCTGCCGTCTGGACATTCGCGAGACGGATGCTCTCAACCTCATCGCCCGGATCGAACTCGGCGCGAAAAACTTCTCCGCTGCGCTCCTGGCCCAGGAGCGCGCGATTTCCCGACAACCCGACGAGCCCAGCCAATATCTGCTTTATTCAGAGGTGCTTCTACAGATGGGTCGGGTCGAACAGGCAGAAAAGGCGCGAAAGATCGCAGAGCGTCTGAAAAACACCCATTCTGCATAGAATGGCGCCCCCCGCCGGCGCGCTGTCCCGCAACGCGTCGCCTCCAGACGAGTAGAGCGCGAAACGGCGATACTTGTGCGACCGGCATGCCCACGCTTTCTTCCGCAGACATGGCGGCGCGGATTTATCTCGATCGTGATGCAGACCTGAAAGCTTTGCGCGGCAAGGTCTGCGCCGTGATCGGTTACGGCGCGCAAGGTCATGCCCACGCGCTCAATTTGCGCGATAGCGGATTGCAGGTGGTGGTCGGGGTGCGGCCGAAAAGCAAGACTCGCGCGCTCGCGCGGGAGGACGGGCTCGAAGTTGTCGATACGGCGGAAGCGGTGCGACGCGGAGATGTGATTTTTATCGCGCTCGCCGACACAAAAGTTCCGGCAATTTATGAGCGGCAGATCGCGCCTCATCTTGCGCCCGGCAAAACCCTCCTTTTCGCGCACGGTTTCGCAATTTTTTACCGCACGATTATTCCGCCGAAAAACGTGGACGTCATCATGGTCGCGCCTAATGCCGTCGGTCCGATGGTGCGGCGGGAGTTTCTCGCTGGGCGCGGTGTGCCGGGCTCGATCGCGGTCCATCAAAACCCGAGCCGGAAGGCGAGGCAGACGGCCCTGGCTTGGGCGAAGGCGATCGGCTGCACCCGCGTCGGTGTCCTGCTGACGACGTTCAAGGACGAGACTGAGACGGATCTTTTCGCAGAGCAGGCGGTGCTTTGCGGCGGAGTGAATGCGCTCGTACGCGCAGGATTCGAAACGCTCGTGCAAAACGGTTACGCGCCGGAGATGGCTTACTACGCGTGTCTGCACGAGTTAAAATTTCTCGTCGATCTCATGCACGAAGGTGGCGCCAGCGGGATGCGCGACCGCATGTCGCCCACCGCCACATGGGGCGATCTTTCGGTGGGACCGCAGATCATCGACGGGACGGTAAAAAAGAAGATGGCGACCGCGTTGCGCAACATCCGCAGTGGCAAGTTCGCGCGCGGCTGGATCCGGGAAACGGAAAACGGACAGAAGCGCTATCGGCAACTTCTCGCGGCAGCGGAGCGCCATCCGATCGAGCAGGTGGGACGGCGTTTACGGCGCCCCAAATAACGGGCGCTGACCGTTCGTCATTGCTCCCACAGAAAATGCTCGAGACGGAGGTGGCTTAACCGCGACCTGGCTTCCTCACTGCGAGCTCCGCCGGCAAAGGCGAGCTTCTCATAGACAGCAGCCGCGGGTTGCCATTTTGCATCCTCCTCCAGAAGCCGGGCGGCGTTGAAGCCCGCTTTGTAATACCAAAAGAATTCCCGCGGCCGTTCGGGACGCGCGTCCTCATCGATGATGCCGTAAAACGTGGCCAACGCTTCCGCGGGTTGCTTCAGCTTTTCGAGACACATGCCTTTCTTGAAGAGCGCCTGATTGCGCCAGTGTGCGGAAACGTCCGGTTGCGCCGCGAGTTGCTCGTAGAACTCGATTGCGCGTCGGTAGTTCTCCGGGTCGCTTGCGCCCATCTCGTAAAAGATGTCACCCTTGGCGCAGAGCGCCTCGCGTTTCTCCGCTTGTTGCGCCTCGCTTTTTAAGACCTCGTCATAAAGCGTAAGCGCGTCCTGCGGTTTACCCAGTCTGCGCTCGATCACGGCCTGCTCGTTTCGCGCGGCCCACTTCAACAATCCGTCCTTCTTCACCACTTCGTCGAGAAGGACGAGGGCGCGGTCGAGCGATTGCGCGCCCATCGTCTGGGCGGCGGATTTGGCGGCGAAGAACAACGCCTTTTCCACCAGCGGTGATGCCGCGTTGCCTTGCGCGAGCAATTCAAACTGCGTCTGCGCGTTCGCGAAGTCCTGGCGTCGGTAATGGACCTCGGCCAGCTTCAAACGCACGTCCGCGAGCAAGGCGGATGCGCGATGCTTGCGCAGGAACTCCTGCGCCAGCGTGATGACACGCGCTTCGCCCGGCACGCCGACCGCGTCTTCCAGCCAGATCATCAAATAGTCGGCGCGCTCGGACGCGGTGTCGCTGGGCTCGCCTTGCGCCGCGCGCGTGAGGTGTTGGCGCGCTTCGTCGAGTCGCGGCGGCGCGGCGTGGAAGGCGAGTTCGGCCAGGCGCCACGAAGGCCTCCGCCACTCGCGGATGTTGCGGAAATTCTCCGGACAAACTTCTGGAGCGACTCCGCCGCCTCCTTGTCGCCGCGCGCGGCCTGCATGAGCGCTTCTTCCAGCCGCAAATCGCCCCGCGTCTTTTCATCGGCACCGCGAGTTCTCAGTTCCTGCCGCGGTTGCGTCCGCTTGCGCGACATCGTCCGCCTGCATCCAGCCGAGCGTGGCGTTGAAAAGGGCGGGCTGTGCCACGGTTGCATCTGCTTCGGCAAGCTTTCGAAACGTCTGTGCCGCAAGATTATATTTCCCGACGCGGTAGAGGCTGGAACCGACCAACATCTCGATTCGGCTCAATAATGCCGGCGGCGGTCGCAGAGTGCGCGCGTCTTCCAATATCGCCAACGCTTCCTCGACCCGCCCATCCTCAAGTTCGAAGGTCGCATACTCGAGCAAAGCCTCGGCCAGCGCGGGCATGGCGGAACGACTGGCGCGCAACTCGGCAAAGACTTCGCGCGCGTTCTCCCGCCGGGCCGCCCGCACGTAACTGCGCGCGAGATACCATTGCGCGAGGGCGCGGCGCGGCTGCGTGGCGTCGTGACTCCAGCGCGCCAGTTCGTCGCGCGACGGTTTCTGTTCCGCGGCGTAAAGCTGATCGAGCTTGGCAAAAAGCGCGGGCAGCTCCGGATCGTGGGGGTAGCGCTCGATGAAGTCTTCCAGGAAATTATCGCCGGCCTCGGCGGTGCGCGATTGCAGATGCGCCTGCGCGATGGCGAAGAGCGAGGCGATCAAGACGGAATGAGTGGCGCCGTCCGGGTTCTTCAGGATCGATTCGTAAAGATCGATCGCGTTATCGCGATTGCGTCGTGCTTCAATCCGGCCGCGCAGAAAGCGTCGCTCTTTTTTGTCGGCCATCGCGCTGGGCGCGGTCGATTGCACGATGCGGCGCGCGGCGGATTCGTCGCGTTTTTGCAAAAGCAATTCGGCCATCTGCAAACGTGCCCGGACCCGCCAGCCCGGATCGCGCTCAAGGGTGCGGAGAAGAGTGATCGCTTCCTCCACGCGATCGAGAGCGCGCAAGGCTTCCGTCTCCCCGTAGATGGCCTCGTTGCGAAACGATACACGCGGGTCGGCGGTGCTTTGACGATAGAAGATGAGCGCTTCGTCCCAACGCGCGAGCGCGGCGAGCGCTTGTGCGCGAAAGAATTTCGTGGCGGGAAGATCGCGCACCGGCGGCTCGGCGAGAATCTTCAGCGCTTCTTCCGGTTGCTCAGCAGCGACGAGGGCTTCGCCGAGTTTGGCATTCACGGTGGTGCGATCGGCGGGCGATAAATCGGTCGCGAGCAAGGCGCGCAGCCTAACGACTGCGACCTGAGGGACGCCCTCAGTGAGCGGTTGGAGGGCATTGAGAAGCGGCTCCTGCGCGTGTGCCGTTGTCGGGAGGACGAGGGCGAGGAAGAGAAGAAGCTTGGCGTGGCGTTCTCATTTCAGCAGCGGTCGCAGATATTGCCCGGTATAACTTTCCTTCAGCGTCGCGATCTGCTCCGGCGTCCCCGCACCCACGATTCTCCCGCCCCCCGCGCCGCCTTCCGGGCCGAGATCGATGATCCAATCCGCGCATTTGATCATTTCGAGATTGTGCTCGATCACGACCAGCGTGTTGCCGGCGTCGCGCAACTTCATCAGCACCTGGAGCAATTTCTCGATGTCGGCAAAATGCAGGCCGGTGGTCGGTTCGTCGAGGATGTAGAACGTGCGGCCGGTCGCGCTCTTGGCGAGTTCGGTCGCGAGTTTGACGCGTTGCGCCTCGCCGCCGGAGAGCGTGGTGCCGGCCTGGCCGAGCTGCAAATAGCCGAGCCCAACATCGAGCGAGTGCGTCGAGGCGATCGGCGATCGCGGGCACGGCGCGGAAGAAGCGCGCCGCTTCATCGACTGTGAGGTCGAGCACGTCGGCGATGTTTTTTCCTTTGTAGGTGATCTCGAGCGTCTCGCGATTGTAGCGCTGCCCGCGGCAGACTTCGCACTCCACATAGACGTCGGGCAGGAAATGCATCTCGATCTTGATCAGGCCGCCGCCCTCGCAGTTTTCGCAGCGACCGCCTTTGACATTGAAACTGAAACGCCCCGCATCGTAGCCGCGCACCCGCGCGCTCGGCAGTTGGCTGAAGAGTTCGCGAATCGGCGTGAACGCGCCGGTGTAGGTGATCGGATTCGAGCGCGGCGTGCGGCCGATCGCGGTCTGGTCGATCACGATCGCCTTGTCGAGATGATCGAGCCCGAGGAGGCGACCGTGCGTGCCGGGTTTGTCCTTCGAATTGTAGAAATGGCGGAAGAGCGCGCGGCGCAAGGTGTCATCGACGAGGGTCGATTTGCCGCTGCCGGAGACGCCGGTCACGCAGGTGAAACAACCGAGCGGAAACGCCGCGGTGACGTTTTGCAGATTGTTCTCGTTCGCGTCGCGCACGGTGAGCCAGCCTTCCGATGAACCCGACGGGCGTGCGCGGCGCGACGCGGCGTTTCGGGATTTCGATGCGCGCGCGACCGGAAAGATAATCGGCCGTGGGCGAATTTTTCGCGTGCAGCACTTCCGCGAGCGTGCCTTCGCGCCACGATCTCGCCGCCGCGCGGACCGGCGCCCGGCCCGAGATCGATGATGTGATCGGCGGCGCGAATCGTTTCCTCATCGTGCTCGACCACGATGACGGAATTCCCCAGATCGCGCAGCCGTCGCAGCGTGACGAGGAGACGGGCGTTGTCGCGTTGATGCAGACCGATGCTCGGCTCGTCGAGCACGTAAAGGACGCCGGCGAGACCGGACGCCGATCTGCGTGGCGAGGCGAATGCGTTGCGCTTCGCCGCCGGAGAGCGTGCCGCTTTCGCGATTGAGGGTGAGATAGCCGAGCCCGACTTCGAGCAGGAATTGCAGGCGCGACTCGATCTCGCGCACGACTTCGGTGACGATCTTGCGTTGCTGATCGGTTAACGCGAGGCGCGGCGATAAATTCGGCCGCGACTGCCACGTCAGCTCGGAAAATTGGTGGATGTTCAGCTCGCGCGGCGATCGTCCTTGATCGTGACCGCAAGGATTTCCGGCTTCAGCCGCGCGCCGTGGCAGGTGTGACAGGGCACCCGCGTCATGAAACCGCGGATGCGATTGCGCGTGAACTCGCTTTCCGTTTCCTCGTAGAGCCGCTGCATTTGCGGCTTCAATCCCTCGAACGGTTTCGCCGTTTTTTCGCTCTTCCCGTTGGCGCTGTAGCTCAACCGGATCGGCTCGTCGCCGGTGCCGTGAATCAGCGCGGTTTTGAATTTCTCCGGCAAATCCGCGTAGGGCAGGAACTCATCCACGCCGAAGTGTTTCACGAGCGCGTGTTTGCAGCGTCTTGTAATACGCCTGCATCCGTTTCGTGCCGCGCCGCCACGGCACGATCGCGCCCTCTGCGAGCGATTTCGCGGGATCGGAAATCATGAGATTCCGGATCGACCACCATGCTCGGTCCCGAGTCCGTGACACGTCGGGCAGGCGCCGAAGTGGCTGTTGAACGAAAAATGTCTTCGGCGTCAGCTCGCCGAGCGAGAAGTTGCTGTCCGGATTCCCGTAGTCGGTCGAATACCGGATCGTTTCCCATTCCTCCTCCGCTGCGGCGTTGGACGTTGGGCGTTGGGCGCTCGGCGTTTGCTTCAGCACCACCAGCCGGTTCCCGCCCCACTTCAACGCCGTCTCCACCGAATCCGCCAGCCGCGTCCGAATCCCGTCGCGGATGACGAGCCGATCGACCACCGCCTCGATCGTGTGCCGCGCCGTCTTCTTCAATCGAATCGGTTCCGGCTGACCCAGTTCCAGAATCTCGCCATCCACCCGCACGCGCACGAAGCCCTCGCGCTTCACCTTCTCGAGCACATCGCGGAACTCGCCCATCTCGTTCCGCACCAGCGGCGCGAGGAGGATGATCTTCGATTCCGGCGCGAAGGCCAGAATCTGATCGACGATCTGCTGCGGCGTCTGCCGATGGATCGGCTGGCCGGTAGTCGGGATCGTGCGGCTGTCCGACGGCGGAAAAAAGAACACGCAGGTAATCGTAAATCTCTGTCGTGGTCGCGATAATCGAACGCGGGTTCGCGCCGGCGCTGCGTTGCTCGATCGCGATCGCCGGGCGACAGGCCTTCGATGAAATCGACATCCGGCTTCTCCATTTTGTCGAGAAACTGCCGGGCGTAGGCGGAGAGGCTCTCGACGTAACGGCGCTGCCCCTCGGCGTAGAGGGTATCGAAGGCGAGCGACGATTTGCCCGAGCCGCTCATGCCCGTGATCACGACCAGCTTCTCGCGCGGAATCTCCAGATGGAGATTCTTGAGATTGTGCTGGCGCGCACCGCTGATCTGGATAGTTTCGGCAGGCATCGGAGGACGACAAAAGTCGAACCTGTCAGTTAAGCATCATCACGTCGTTTCTCCACCGAATTTGCCCCCAATCATGAGTGATCAAGAGCCCACAATCTCGCAGGAGGAAATAGTCGTCTCGCAGAAGAAGTTCAGCGAGATCAAGCATTCCATTAACAATGCGCTCGCGGTCATGATGGCCCTCTCGGAAATGTCGCAACGCCGGCCCGATTACGCGGAGAAACTCGCCACCACGGTGCTGACGAAGGCGCCCCAAATCGTCTCCAGCCTGCAGGAGTTCACCCAGGCGTTGAACGAAAAGGCCGGCCCGAAACCCGAAGCCACGTCCCTAGACGGCGGCTCGGCGTTACCTTTCCCGCCGAAATGTCTGTTACGGCGACGGTTGCGCGGTCGCGGCTGGTTCCGGGCAGCGGGCGGTGCTTCCACCGGCGCGGTAGCAGGCGCCGTGACCCCAACCGCTTGATCGGCCGGGGTGAGCGGCTCGGCCGGAGCTACGCCGGGCTGATCGGCGCCCGGGGTGGGATTCGTCACGGTATTGGGAGCGCCCACGGCGGTCGCACCCGGGATGGCCGCCGGAGCGGTCGTAGCTGCGCCTTCCTTCTCCAGGCGCTCCGCAGGCGACCACTGGTGTCGGTGCGGTAGGCGTAAAGGATCGAAAGAACGAACGTGAGAAGGAAAAAGATCGCTGCGAGCCAGCCGGTGAATTTGGTCAGGACGTTGGTTGTCTGGGCGCCGAAGAGGTTTTCCGTCATCCCTCCACCGAAAGCAGCGCCGAGTCCTTCGCTTTTGGGCCGTTGCATCAGGATGACAAGGATCATGAGCACGGCGACGAGCACGAAAACCCCGAGAAGGATGTTGATCAAAATCGACATGAGGACGGGCAATATGGCCAAAGGTGGGCGTTTGTAAACGCCAGCCTTTCCTCGTGCTCCGCCGGTCCAACGAAGAGGAGTGGGATTCGAGGCGCGAGTCGGAGTATGAATAGTCGATGAACGTTGCCGGCCAACCTTACCGCACCATCTGGCTGAAGCCGGAAGAGCCGCGCGTGGTGCAGTTGATCGACCAGCGCGCGTTGCCGCACCGCTTCGTGATCGAAGAAGTCGAGACGGTCGAGCAGATGGCGGCGGCAATCCGCGATATGCATGTGCGCGGCGCGGGGCTGATCGGCGCGGCGGCCGGTTACGGAATGTATCTGCGCGTAGCGCCTGGCCGGGATGGAGATGCACGCGGCGGCGGAACTCCTGCGTGGCGACCCGGCCGACCGCGGTGAACCTCGCGTGGGCGATTGATCGTCAACTTGCGCGAACGGGCGAAGCGGCGAGCGCGGAGGAAAAGATCGGAATGGCGCGCGCGACTGCGCAACAGATTGCCGACGAAGATGCGGAGCATTGCCGGCAGATCGGAGTGCACGGCGTCGAACTGATCGAACGGCTCGCGCTCGAGAAGAAAGGAAAACCCGTGAATGTGCTCACGCATTGCAACGCCGGCTGGCTGGCTTTTGTCGATCACGGCTCCGCCACTGCTCCGATCTACGCGGCGCATGACCGCGGACTACCCGTGCACGTATGGGTGGATGAAACACGACCGCGCAATCAAGGCTCGAAGCTGACGGCGTGGGAACTGGGCGAGCACGGCGTGCCTCACACCGTCATCGCTGACAACACCGGCGGGCATCTCATGCAGCGCGGCGAAGTCGACCTGGTGATCGTGGGGACCGATCGCACGACCTACACCGGCGACGTCGCAAACAAGATCGGCACCTATTTGAAAGCGCTCGCGGCGAACGATAACGGGATTCCATTCTACGTGGCGCTGCCGTCCTCGTCCTTTGATTGGAAGATGCGGGATGGGCTGGCGGAGATTCCCATCGAGGAGCGCGGGGCCGAGGAAGTGAAACATGCCGACGGCTGGTCGGAGGATCGGCATATTGAAGTGCGCATCACGCCGGAAAAAAGCGGAGCAGCCAACTATGGGTTTGATGTCACGCCGCGGCGGCTGGTGAGCGGTTTGATTACGGAGCGTGGAATCTGCGCGGCCAGCGAAGCGGGGGTGCTCGCACTCTTTCCGGAGCACGCACCGTAGCGTGATCGACTCCTGAGCCGGCGCAGCACGGTCGAAGGATCTCGCGGAGCGCAGGGACGGCACCGCTGATCTGAGTGTGACCAACAGGGATGGGAGAGATCCCTCGGCCGCGCTGCGCCGGCTCGGGATGACCGTTAGCGCGTGGCGCGCAGTTCGGCTTTCTGGGTGTTCCAGATTTCGTCCAATTCTTCGAGTTGCACGTCGCCGAGTTTCTGGCCGCGTTGGATGAGCGCGTCTTCGAGGGCGTTGAAGCGGCGAACGAATTTATCCGTCGCGGCTTGCAGCAGCGTTTCCGCGTCGAGATGGCGCTTGCGCGCCAGGTTCACGACCGCAAAGAGCAAATCGCCGATTTCCTCGGCGATTTCTTCCGAGCTCTCGGCCGAAATGGCCTCTTTGGTCTCCGCGAGTTCCTCGTCCACTTTCGCCATTACGTCCGCTTCGTGGTTCCAATCGAAATTTACGTGGGCCGCCTTCTTCTGAATTTTTTGCGCACGCATCAAAGCCGGCAGGGCCGCGGCCACGCCCGTGAGATAATGTCCCGGCCTTTCCTTCTTCTCCGCCTGCTTGACCGAGTCCCACAATTTCACCACCGCACCGGCGTCGTCCGCCTGGTGGGACCCGAAGACATGTGGATGCCGGCGAATGAGTTTCGCGGTGATGTCTTCGACCACCTGCTGAATTTCAAAGTCGCCGCGTTCGCTCGCAATCTGCGCGTGCATGACGATGAGCAGGAGCACGTCGCCCAGTTCTTCGCGTAGATTCGCGTCATCGGACGCGCGGATGGCATCCGCTACTTCGTACGCTTCCTCGAGCAGCTTTGGCACGAGCGACGCGTTGGTTTGCTCGCGATCCCACGGGCAGCCCTTCGGGGCGCGCAATTGTGCGACCACGCGGCAGAGTTCGTCGAACGCTGCGCTCATATGCGCCAGAGCGACCGGTGCGCGCCGAACTCGGAAATCTCGCCGGTGGTTTTCTTGCCGACGTAGATCGTGATCCCGATGACGAGCGCGAAGGTGCTGGCAAAGATGAACGCGACCAGCCACGAGGGAATGTGCCCGATGCTGAGGCTGCGGTAGAACGACCAGACACTATCGATCGGTTCGGTCGCGTGCAGGAAGACTTTCGTTATCCACGCCACCATGATGAGGATGAAAATGAAGACGTAGTTGCGTTTCAAACGCCGCCCGACCGCTTCCAGCTTGCTGATCTTGAAGCGCGGCAGAATCAGATCCTCGCAGACCAGCTTCTTCCATTCGCCCTGCAACATCTGGCGATTCTCCATCACCATCGGCACGAGAAAATGCGCCTCCAGCATGCGGACGCGCGCGCGGAAGGCATCGTAGAAACGGTAGCGCCGCGCTTCCATCCAGAGCATCCCCCAGACGATGGCGAGGTTGAAAAAGAAGATGATGTGCGGCACGGCGGCGTTGGAAAACGCGATCGTGATGATGGCGGTGCTGCTGGTGATGGCCCAGTTGGTCGTGATGTCGAGCCGCTGCCGCCAGATCATGATGCGCCCGAGTTCGCCCCGGTAGAAATGCGACATCGCATTGACGTACCCGGGGTCGTAGATGCTGCGCTGGAGCGAGACCGTGCGTTCGGTGTTGCTTTCGGGCGGAGTGTTTTCGGTTGCCACGGTGGAGTCGATAACTGGATAACTGGCTTTGCCGGGATAATCCAATGATTCCTCCGGCACCCATCATGGCCGTTGTCCTCGCTGATCTACTGAAAGAGAAACACGTGACGCTGGAGCTGGCGGCGCGGACGCGCGTGGAGGCGTTGCGCGAGATCGTCGCCACGATGACTGCGGACGGGACGTTGCGCGAGGCGGAGAAATTTCTCGCGGAAGTGACGGCGCGCGAAGAAGCGCACACGACCTACATGGGCAACGGCGTCGCGTTTCCGCACTCGCGGACGGAATTGACGGACGAGATCGTGCTCGGGATCGGTCGGAGCTCGACGGGCGTGCCCTTTGGCGAGAAAGACGAGCTGGCGCATCTGATTTTCGTGATTGGCGTGCCGAGACGAATGGTGACCGATTACCTCGTGTGCGTGGGAGCGCTGGCGCGCTTGACCGAAACAGGAGGCGTCGCGGCGACGGTGATGAAAGCGGAGACTGCGGCGGAATTGCTGGAACTGCTGCGCGCGGGTTCGCTTCTGCTGGAGTGAACGGCCCTGCCCCGCGCTCAGGCGGCGGGCTTGACCGGTGTCGTCGCGTCGATCAGGGGTGCCCGACGTCGCAGCTGCGGCGCGGGGTAGTACCAGCGATGCAGACGCCGGGGCGAGACGCCGCATTTGTAGAGCACGATGAAGAGCGCGTTACGCACCGTCATTCTCCAGGCGCCTTTGCGCTCGTGATGCCGCGCGGACGATTCCACCGGCGGATCGAGCACCGCGAGGTGACCGGCGCGGCGCAGGCGTTTCGAGAATTCGACGTCTTCCATGAGGGGGAAGTCAGCGAAACCGTGGAGTCGTTCGAAGACGGCGCGACGGACGAAGATGGATTGGTCGCCGTAGAGGGTGCCGCCATGACGCGAGAGAAAACGCGTGAACGGCTCCAGCCACATCAGCCCCGGATGGCGCCCGTCGAACTTCCGGTAAAAGGCGCCGCCGATGATCTTCGGATCGCGCAACGCGGCGGCGATGGCGCCGAGATGGGCCGCGCGCAGATCGGTATCGGCGTGTTGGAAGAGGAGCACGTCACCGGTGGCGATCTTCCGCCCCGGCATTCATCTGCGCGCCGCGATTCGGGGGCGAAAATTTCAACAGTGTTGCGCCCCATTTTTTTGCGAGCGCCTCGGAACCCAGATCCCGTGAGGCGTTGACGACAATGATTTCCGTGATGGCGGGAATGGCGGCAAGCTTTGGCAACAGGCGCGCGAGATTCTCAGCGTCGCGCCAGGTCGGGATGATGACGCTGATGCGGAGGAACGGCTCGACGCCCCGGCCGCCGGCGTTCACTTCGACTTGTTCAGAAGTTGATTGCGCGCGCGATCGAGGGTGCGGCGTTCACTCGCGGTCAGGCTGTTGATGCCGGACTTCGAGATCTTATCCAGGAGCGGATCGATTGATTCGTAAACGTTTTCCGGCTCAACGACGCGGCTCGGAGTGGAGCGCGGGACGACCGTGAATTTCGGCTTCGGCGCGAATTTTTCCCGCAGGCTCGTCCACCATTCCAGCTCCGGGCCGATCCCGTGCAGACGAATGAAGAGGAATGCGGCGCCGACGCTGAGCCAGAGGACGGCCAGCTCCGGCCAGGCGTGCGCGGCGAAAAGTTGCAGCGTGAGAATGGCGCCAAGCGCGAGCGCGATCCATTTCACCATGATGCGGAGGAACATCTCCACGCGCGGATAAATCGTGGCGAAAGCGACGAAGACGCCGAAATGCAGCGCGGAGGAACCGCCAATGCCGGTGCGTTGCGAAAGTCCCCAGACGCTGAGGAGGAGCGGCGGAGCCAGGAGAAGAATGAGGTAGAGCGTGATGAAGGCGCGCCGACCGATGAAGCGTTCCACTTCGCGGCCGAAAATGAAGAGCATGTACATCTCGATCGCGAACCAGATGAGCCCGGAGGGCGGATGCACGAAAGCGTAGGTGGCGAGCTGCCAGACCGAACCATTCAAGACCGCGGCGCTGTCGAAGATGAGCGAGGCTCAGGACTCCCGCGGCCCCAAAGGCGCTGAGGAAGGCGGCCGCGATCGCAGCGATGGAATGCACGCCCACGAGCAGGGTCGTGACATGCACCGGGTAACGCCCGACCCATGTGACCGGCTGGTAGTCATCATGCGTGGTCACGCCGAACATGCTGGAATAAACGGCGCGCCCTTCGTGCGTGCAAGCGGCGGTTCGCGCCCCGACCATCGTCCTCGTCCTCCTTCTCGTAGTCGTCCTCTAGCTGGTTCAGGGGAATCGAGGACGAGGACGAAGGACGACGGCGAGGACGATTGGGCGGTGGTCAGTTTACCTTGGACAAGGCCGACCGCGGAAAATACCGTGGGTTCCCGCCGGACGCCTAATTTATGGACAAACTCGCACCTGCCATCACTCCGCCGAAGGGCATCGGCGACTCGAAGCCCACAAACAAGGAAGTGCTGAATTGGGTGCACGAAGTCGAGACGCTGACCAAGCCGGAGAACATCTTCTGGTGCGACGGTTCGGAGAAGGAGAACGCGTATCTTACTCAAGCAGGCGGAGGAACAGGGCATCGTGCAGAAGTTGAGCGAGGAGAAAGTGCCCGGCTCCTATTTGCATCGCTCGAATCAAAACGACGTCGCGCGGGTCGAGCAGTTCACGCTCATCTGCACGCCGACGAAGGAGGAAGCGGGACCGACCAACCATTGGGCCGAGCCGGCCGCGACCTACACGAAGCTGAACGAAATGCTGAAGGGCGCGATGAAGGGCCGGACGATGTTCGTCATTCCCTACATCATGGGTCCGCCCGATTCGCCGCTCACGAAAGTCGGGTTCGAGATCACTGATTCGATCTACGTCGTGCTCAGCATGCGGATCATGACGCGCATGGGTGAGGTGGCGGTGAAGCGACTGGAGAACAGCAAGGATGGCGAATGGAATCGCGGCACGCATTCGCTCCTCGATGTGAATCCCGAGCGCCGGCTCATCTGCCATTTCCCGCAGGACAACGCCATCATCTCGGTCGGCTCCGGTTACGGCGGCAACGTGCTCCTTTCGCAAGAAGTGTCTCGCGCTTCGCATCGGTTCCTACCTCGCGCGCAAGCAAGGCTGGCTCGCCGAGCACATGCTCATCCTCGGCGTCCAGTCGCCGGACGGTGAGAAGCGTTACGTCGCGGCTGCGTTCCCGAGCGCGTGCGGCAAAACCAATTTCGCGATGATGATTCCGCCGAAGGAATTCGACGGCTGGAAAATCACCACCGATCGGCGACGACATCGCCTGGATGCAGATCGGCGAGGACGGCCGGCTTTACGCGGTCAATCCGGAGAACGGCTACTTCGGCGTCGTGCCCGGGACGAGTTACAAGTCGAACCCGAACGCGATGAAATCGATCGAGCGCGACACGCTCTACACCAACGTCGCGCTGACCGATGACGGCGACGTCTGGTGGGAAGGCAAGGACGGCGAACCGCCGAAGCATGCGATCGATTGGAAGGGGAACGATTGGACGCCGGACTCCAAGGACAAGGCCGCGCATCCGAACAGCCGTTTCGCGGTGCCGATGCGGAACAATCCCGTGCTCGATCCCGAGGTGGAAAAGGGCGAAGGCGTTCCGATTAGCGCGATCATTTTCGGCGGACGTCGCAGCGACACCATGCCGCTGGTTTTTCAGGCGCGCGATTGGCAGCACGGCGTTTACGTCGGCGCCACGATGGGATCGGAGACGACCGCCGCCGCGACCGGCGCGGTCGGCCAGGTGCGGCGCGATCCGATGGCGATGCTGCCGTTCTGCGGCTACAACATGGGCGATTACTTCAAGCATTGGCTCGAGATCGGGCCGCGCCTGAAGAAGCCGCCCGGCATTTTTCACGTGAACTGGTTCCGCAAAGGCGCGGATGGGAAATTTCTCTGGCCCGGTTTTGGCGACAACATGCGCGTTTTGAAATGGATTCTCGATCGCGTGGAAGGCCGGGTGGAAGGCGGTCGATTCGCCCATCGGCGCGTTGCCGCGCCCGGAAGATTTGGACACGACCGGT
Source organism: uncultured Verrucomicrobiae bacterium (assembly GCA_963769625.1). Taxonomy (GTDB): domain Bacteria; phylum Verrucomicrobiota; class Verrucomicrobiia; order Chthoniobacterales; family UBA10450; genus JACCTI01. Next base: position 695,244 of record CAVYMO010000004.1, read on the forward strand.
CTCGATCTTTCCAGGGAAACGCTCGACGAGTTGCTCTCGGTGCCGCCAGAGCAATGGAAGAAGGAGCTTCAAACGCAGGGCGAGTTTTTCGACACGCTCGGCTCCGATCTGCCGCCAGAACTCAGCGCACAACGCGAGCGAGACGGCGAAACGTTTCGCCGGCGCCTAAGGCGCTGGCGCCACGGCGCGCTTCTCAGCGGTCATCCCGACCCGCGGAGACGGTGGAGGGATCTCTCCGACGCTCTGTGAACACGCCGCGATCTGACGGGTTGGTCGAATAACATCGGCGAGATCCAGCAGATTCCGTCGTGGGGAAAGTATTCAATACTGAGATTCAGCTCGACTATCATGGCGGCCCAACGGTTGTTGGAGTGTATGATCTTCCCTAGACGGGCACGTGCGTTGGCATTGTCGGGCGTCGTCGCCGTTTCTTTGCTGGGCTATGCGGCGAGCGCACGGGTTGACGGCAAAGTGGTCGTTGATGCCGGCTTGCTCGCTGCGCTGGCCGAGACTTATCTGCGCCTGCCTCACGATCAGATTGTTCTTCAGACAGAAACGCCGGACGGGCAGTGGAGAGATGTTTCCGCGGTGGAATTCGCCGTCGGCGCCCATCCGAATCACTCGGAATCCATGCAACCGACCAGCGTACGGATGGCGCCCCTTACTCGAAACATGACCTTGGTCAGATTGGGTTCGGGTACGGACGGTATCATGGTCAGCCAGCGAGAGCCCGAGGCCGACCTTCTCACCTGGCTCAAACATCCGCGCGGCTCGGGATGACGGTTTCACGCGCGGTTCACGATTTGATGCCGGCGTTGGGCGCGCAACGCGAGCAAACCGCGGCATCATTTTATGGGTAGCGCAGGCTGCCGAAAACTACAGGCTGGCAGCCTGCGCTACGCGGCGCAGAAGCCCGACTCGCGCGCTCCATCATTTGCTAACCGAATCGGCACCCCGGATAGTCTCCAGTGGTTCCGAAGAAAGCCGAAAAACGCTCTGTCACCGCTCCTCGCGGAGCCGCCTCGCAGGCGGACTGCGTCGAGATTCGCGGCGCCCGGCAGAACAATCTCAAGGGCATCGATCTCGATCTCCCGCTGGGGCGAGATGACGGTCATCACCGGGCCGAGCGGGAGTGGTAAATCGAGCCTCGCCTTCGAGACGATTTACGCGGAAGGGCAGCGCCGTTACGTCGAGACCTTCTCGCCTTACATGCGGCAGTTCCTCGACCGCATGGACAAGCCGCGCGTGGACGAAATCCGCGGCATCCCGCCGGCGATCGCGATCGAGCAGGCGAATCCGGTGAAGTCGTCGCGCTCGACCGTGGGCACGATGACGGAGATCAACGATTACCTGAAGCTGCTCTGGCCGCGCGTGGCGCAGGCGTTTTGCCCGCATTGCGAGCGCGAGATTCGGCCGGAGACGGCGAAGTCGATCGCGGATGACGTGCTGCGCGAGTTCGACGGGCAGACGGTGCTGCTGACGTTTCTGGGTGGCGGTGCCGTTGAAGACGGACGCGCGCGATTTTTTTCAGTTCCTGCAACAGCAGGGCTACCTGCGCGTGTGGTTGAACGGCGAGGTCGTGCGCGCGGATACGGACAAGAATGTCGGCCGGCTGGGCGCGCGCGTGCAGGTGATTCAGGATCGGATTGCGATTTCGGAGGAAGCGCGGACGCGGCTGGTGGAGTCGCTCGAGACGGCGCTGCGGTTTGGGAAGGAGCGGATCAATATCGTGCCGATCGGAGAGGGAAACGTCGAACGCCCAACGTCGAACGCCGAACGCCGAATCAGAGCATCCTTACTCGACTGGCTGGCATTGCGCGCACTGCGATTTGGATATTCGGCCGCCTACGCCGGGACTGTTTAGTTTCAACAGCCCGCTCGGCGCTTGTCCGGAGTGTCGCGGGTTTGGGCGCACGATCGGGATTGATCTGAATCGTGCGATTCCGGATCGCTCGCTTTCGATTGCGCAGGGCGCGGTGCGCGTTTTTCGCGGCGAGGAGATGGGCGAATCGCAGAAGGATCTGCTCCGGGCCTGCGCGCGCGAGGACGTGGATGTGCATCTGCCGTTCGAGGAATTGCCGAAGGCGGATCAGGACTTCGTCATTCAGGGCGAGAGGAAGAATGGCGAATACGAGGAGGACGAAGACAGCGGCCGTTGGTACGGCGTGAAGGGGTTCTTCAAGTGGCTCGAGAGCAAGACCTACAAAATGCACGTGCGCGTGTTGCTCAGTCGCTATCGCGCCTATACGACGTGCCCGAGCTGCAACGGTGGGCGTTATCAACCGGAGGCGTTGAACTATCGCATCGCCGGGAACGTTGAATCTGCCGGATTTCGCGGCGCTGGCCGTTTCGAAGGCTCGTGAGGTGGTCGCGCCAGCTTCCGCTGCCTCCGCACGATTCGACCGCCGGAGATGTTGCGCGCGCGAAGTGGTGACGCGGCTGAGTTACTTGTGTGAAGTCGGCCTTGGCTATCTCACGCTCGATCGTTCGACCCGCACGCTGAGCGGCGGCGAGGTGCAACGCGTCAATCTCACGACCTGCCTCGGCGCGTCGCTCGTGAACACGCTCTTCGTCATGGACGAACCGAGTGTCGGGTCTGCATCCGCGCGACGTCGGGCGGCTCATCCGCGTGATGCACGATCTGCGCGACAAAGGGAACACGCTCCTCGTGGTGGAGCACGAAGAGGCGATCATTCGCGCGGCGGATCATCTGATCGATATCGGCCCTGGCCGTGGCGAGCAGGGCGGGCGAACTGATTTTCGCCGGCAGCGCGTCGACGAAAATGCATCGAAAGGCGTTCCCTGCGCTCGCGCGCTCGCTCACGCGCGATTATCTCACCGGCGAAAAGCGCATCCCGGTTCCGAAGTCGCGCCGCAAATTCGACGGCGGCGATCAAGATCACGGGCGCGCGCGAGCACAATCTTAAGAACGTGAGCGTGGACATCCCGCTCGGCGTCTTCACCTGCGTGACGGGCGTTTCCGGTTCCGGCAAATCGACGCTCATTCACGATGTGCTTTTCCGAAACCTGGCGCAGGCCAAAGGCCAGCCGGGCGAGCAGGAACCCGGCGCGTGCAAATCCGTCACCGGCGCGCATCGGATCGACGAGCTGGTGATGGTGGATCAATCGCAGCTCGCGCGCACGCCGCGTTCGACACCGATTCTTTATCTCGGCCTTTACGATCGCGTGCGCGAACTCTTCGCCGCGTTGCCCGAAGCGATGGCGCAGGGGCTCACGGCGAGTGCGTTTTCGTTCAACTCCGGGAGCGGACGCTGCGAACGTTGCGCGGGCACGGGTTTCGAGAAGATCGAGATGCAGTTCCTGAGCGATCTCTACGTGCGTTGCGCGGAGTGCGAGGGGCGGCGTTTCCAGTCGCACGTGCTGAAGGTGAAGCTGGAGGACAAATCGATTCACGATGTGCTGGAGCTGACGGTGAGCGCCGCGATCGCGTTCTTCGCGCAGATCGGTGAATCGAAGAAGCTGAGCGAACCGCTGGCGGTGCTGGAGGAAGTGGGGCTCGGCTATATGCGGCTGGGGCAGCCGTTGAACACGCTTTCGGGTGGCGAATCGCAGCGGTTGAAGCTCGTGAGCCATCTCAACGCGTTGGCGGAGGGGAACGCAGATCGCGAACGGCAAGGCGCGAGAAGCGCGGCAATCTCTTCATCTTTGACGAGCCGACCACGGGTCTGCACTTCGATGACGTGGCGCTCTTGATGAAGGTCTTCCACCGCCTGGTCGATGCCGGGAATAGCGTGCTCGTGATCGAGCACAATCTGGAAGTGATCAAGTGCGCCGATTGGGTGCTCGATCTCGGCCCGGAGGCCGGCGACGAAGGCGGAGTGCTCGTGGCCGCGGGGACGCCGGAGGCGGTCGCGAAAGTGGAGGCGAGCCATACCGGGCGATATCTGCGCAGCGTGCTGCCGACGAAGACGTCAAGTCGGCGAGCGCCCGTGGCCTACCTTGACGATGATGAGCCCGCTCTGCGTGTAGCGGAAGGGGAACGCGAACGGCTCGCCCGGCATCCCGAGCGCCATCAAGATTCACGGCGCGCGCGAGCACAACCTGAAGAACATCTCGCTCGAGATTCCGCGCGATCAGATGGTGATCATCACCGGCCTGAGCGGTTCCGGAAAATCCACCGTCGCGTTCGACATTCTGTTCTCGGAAGGACAGCGCCGTTTTCTCGACAGCATGTCGCCCTACGCGCGGCAGTTCGTGGAGCAGCTGGAAAAGCCGGACGTCGATCTGGTGGAAGGCGTGCCGCCGAGCGTGGCGATCGAGCAACGCGTCACGCGCGGCGGCGGGAAGTCGACCGTCGCCACGGTGACGGAGGTTTATCATTTCCTGCGTCTGCTCTTCGCGAAAACCGGGACGCAATTTTGCCCCGACTGCGATCTGCCGGTGGAGAAGCAAAGCCTGGCCGCGATCGTGAAGCAGGTGGAAACGGCGGCGAAACGCGGGCCGCTGAAAGTGCTCGCGCCGCTGGTGAAAGCGCGGAAGGGATTCCACACCGAGGTCGCGCGCTGGGCGGAGCGGCAGGGGTTCGACACCTTGTTCGTCGATCGCCAGCTCATCCCGGTGAAGCAGTTTCGGAAGCTCGAGCGCTTCAAGGAGCACACGATCGATGTCGTGGTCGGGATGATCGACGCGAAGCGCATCCTGAAGGCGCGCAATCTGGTGCAGCGCGCGCTCGATATCGGCCGCGGCACCGCGCACCTGCTCGATGCGAAACATCGGCTCACGGTCATGAGCACGGAGATGAGCTGCCCGGGTTGCGGACGCGCGTTTGAGGAACTCGATCCGCGTTTGTTCTCCTTCAATTCGCCGCACGGTGCGTGCGAGGAATGCGGCGGCTTCGGCGAAATCTGGAACGTCGCGAAACAAACCGCCGCGGAAGATACCGGCGAGTCAGTGCTGGAGAATGAACTGGCGGCCGAGCGCGAATCGGAATGGATCGATGAAGGGGAAGCGGTCGACTGTCCGGCGTGTCACGGTTCGCGCTTGAATGCGATCGCGCGACACGTGCGGGTGCAGGGACAGACGATCAGCGATTTCACCGCGCAGGCGGCTGGCGATGCGCGCGCGTTGCTGACCAAACTTCGTTTTCGCGGAACCCAAAAGACAATCGCGGCCGATCTGGTGCCCGAGATTCAACAGCGGCTCGAGTTCATGGAGAGCGTCGGGCTGGGTTATCTGGCGCTCGGTCGTTCCGCGAAAACGCTGAGCGGCGGCGAATCGCAACGCATCCGTCTTGCGGCGCAGCTCGGCTCGAATCTGCGCGGCGTGCTTTACGTGCTGGATGAACCGACGATCGGTCTCCATCCGCGCGATAATCTGCGTTTGCTGGAAACGCTGACGGCATTGCGCGAAAAGGGGAACTCGCTCGTCATCGTGGAGCACGACGAAGAGACGATGCGACGCGCGGATCACATCATCGATCTCGGGCCGGGCGCGGGCATGCATGGTGGCGAAGTGGTGGTGCAGGGCACGCTGGCGCGAGATCAAGGCGCATAAGACCTCGGAGACCGGGCCGTTGTTTGCGGGACGCCGCTTTCGCATCCGACGCGGGAAGAGCGACGCTCGCTCGACCGAGGTGGAGCAGTGGATCGAGATCCGCGGCGCGCATGCGAACAATCTGAAGGATGTGGACGCGCGCTTTCCGGTGAATCGTTTGTCGGTCATCACCGGCATCTCCGGTTCGGGGAAGTCCACGCTCATGCGTTCGGTTTTGCTGCCGGCCATTCGCGAGCAGCTCGACCGGAAGAAGAAGGGCGCGCGCGATCTTTTTGCCTCGATCAAGGGGGCGGACTCGTTCGAGACCGTTTACGAAGTGGATCAATCGCCGATCGGGAAAACGTCGCGCTCCACGCCGGCGACTTACATCAAAGTCTTCGACGAGGTGCGCAGTCTCTTCGCGCAACTGCCCGTCTCCCGCGTGCGCGGCTACACGAACAGCCGGTTCTCCTTTAACACCGAAGGCGGCCGCTGCGAGACTTGCAAGGGCCAGGGCGTGATCAAGCTGGAGATGACGTTTTTGCCGAGCAGTTATCACCCATGTGAGGATTGCGGCAGTCGACGCTACAACGCGCAGACGCTCGAAGTGCTCTACAACGAGAAGAGCATCGGCGACGTGATGGAGATGACGATCGAACAGGCGGCGGATTTCTTTGCCGCGAACCAGAAGATCGCGCGACCGCTGCGGCTCTTGGTGGATACGGGTCTGGGTTATCTGAAACTCGGGCAACCGAGTCCGACCCTGAGCGGGGGCGAGGCGCAGCGTTTGAAATTGGTGACGGAGCTGGCCCGTGGGACCGGTCGCGCGCAGAACGAGCGCATCCGGAAAATGCGGAAACCGAAGTCGACCCTCTATCTCTTGGAGGAACCAACCATCGGGCTGCACATGGCGGACGTGGAGTTGCTGCTCAAGGTGCTGCATCGGTTGGTGGACGAAGGCAACACCGTGATCGTGATCGAGCACAATCTAAGCGTGATCGCGGAAGCGGATTATGTGGTCGATATCGGACCGGAAGCGGGCGCGGAAGGCGGAGAGATCGTCGCTGCCGGGACGCCGGAGGAGGTGGCAAAGAATCGGATCAGCCGCACGGCGCCGTTTTTGCGCGAAGTGTTGTCGCTCGACGGGCGGATGCTGAACTGCGATATAGCGTGACCCTTTCGCCAATGTTCGCCTACTACCTGCACAATCTCGATCCGTTCATCTTTCATGTGACGGAAACGTTCGGGCCGCGCTGGTACGGGATGGCCTACGTGATGGCATTCATCTGTGGTTATGCGCTCCTGGCCTGGCTTTCGAAGCGCGGCTACGCCGATCTGCATCGCGCACAGGTGGGCGACTTCATCACCTGGGCGGCGCTCTTTGGCGTGATGGTGGGCGGGCGACTTGGCTACGTCTTGTTCTACAAGCCGTCGATGCTGGCCGATCCGCTCTCGATCGTGAAAATCTGGGAGGGCGGGATGTCCAGCCACGGCGGGATCATCGGCCTGGTTCTCTTCACGCTCTATTACTCGCGGAAGTATCAGATTTCGTGGACGAATCTGGGCGACAACCTTTGCGTGGTGGCGCCGATCGGTTTGTTCTTTGGCCGCTGTGCGAATTTCATCAATGGCGAGCTCTACGGCCGGCCAGCGCAGGTGGCGTGGGCGGTGCAGTTTCCGAAGGAGATGCTCGAGCCCGAGAATGGGGCACTCGCCGACCGCGCCGTGACGCTGGCGCAGCAGGCCGATCCCGGAATTCATTCAGCGGAAAGCGTGATCGCGCTCGCGCAATCGAATCCGCAACTCGAGCAAATTCTGCGCACGGTTTTGACTCCACGCCATCCTTCGCAGCTCTATGAGGGTCTGGTGGAAGGTGCACTTCTGTTCCTGATTCTTTGGGTCGTACGCACGAAAACGCGGCAGCCGAATGGCGTGATCACCGGCCTTTTTCTCTCTCTACGCGATCGGGCGGATCATCGTGGAGATTTTTCGCGAGCCCGATGCGCCGCTGATCGGAATGTTTACGCGCGGACAGTTTTTCTCGTTCTTCCTCGTCGTGCTCGGGTTTGCCTTCATCGTCGCCGCGCGGATGCGACCGGTGTACCCGAGGAAGCTGGATTGGGAATGAAATTTTTCTGACCGACCTTTCCGGGAAACCTGATTAAGGTGGGCCAATGCTTCCCCTGACGTTTCTCGCCGCGGGCGGACTGCTTTTCGCCTTTGAGCACGCCACCGTCGCCGGCAAGGTTGTGCTCGGGTGTCTGCTCGTCGGTTCGATCTTCAGTTGGTCGATCATGGTGACAAAGCTGCGCATCGTCAGTTTCGCGCGGAAACAAACGGGGCAATTTCGCAAAGCGTTCCGACAGGATCGTCAGCCACTCCGCCTTTTCGAAAGCAACGCGCGTTTCCCGGGCGCGCCGCTCTTCAACGTCTATCGCGCCGGTTGCCAGGAGATGACGTTTCATCTTCTCGGCTCGGCGGAAGTGGACGAAACCTTCCGCGCGCGGCTTGGCACCGCGGACAGAATCACGCCCGCGCAGATGGGCGCGGTGAATGCCGCGATGGAACGCGCGGTGGGTGAAACCGCGCTCGGCCTGGAATCGCAGATGATCCTGCTCGCGAGCGCGGTGAGCGGGGCGCCGTTTCTCGGGTTGCTCGGCACGGTGTGGGGCGTGATGGACGCGTTCACCGATGTGGCGGTGGCCGGCTCCGCCAATTTGACCACGCTCGCACCCGGTGTCTCCGGCGCGCTCATTACCACCGTGATGTCGCTCTGCGTCGCGATCCCGGCGATGTTCGGTTATAATTTTCTCGTCACCAGTATTCGCAGCCTGATCGTGGAGATGGATAATTTTGCCGCGGAACTGGCCTCGGAGTTTGAGCATAAATACGTCGATCACACCGCGCGGGTGGAGGAACCCGTCGCCAGGAGCTGAGCCATGCGTCGCTATTCCCAACGCACCAGCCTTTCGACTCTCTCGGAGATCAACGTCACGCCGTTGCTCGACCTCGCGTTTGTCTTGCTCATCATTTTCATCATCACGACGCCACTGCTGGAGAACAGCGTCAATCTCTCCATCCCTTCCAGTAATGCCGCGAATGCCGCGGTCGACCCGGCGAAAGTGCAAACCGTCTCGATCGATCGCAGCGCAACGTTGAAGTTTAACGAAGAAGCGGTGGACGCGGAGACGCTGGCCGTACGGCTCGCCACGGTGAAAGCGGCGAATCCTGAGGTCGCCGTCGTGATTCGTCCCGATAAGGATTTGCCGGTGCAGGATCTGGTGCGCGTGATGGACATTCTGCAAGGTGCGCAAATCACAAGGGTGGGGATCGCGACCCGGGCCGAGCAACCGTAGTGATGTCGCGCGAGCTGCGCTTTTGGCGAAACGTCATCCTCATCGGACTGGCGCACGTGGCGGTGTTGGTGGGCCTGGCCCGCTGGGGCGTGATGAAGAAGCGACCAAAGACGGATGTGGTCTGGATGGCCTCGATGGCTGGACTGACGAGTGCAGTAGAGGAAACCGCGACGCCGGCGAGCGAAGAGCCACCGGCCGCCGAAGAAGAAGCGCCTCCAATCCCCGTGGAGACGCCCGCGCCTTCTGCCACTCCCGTGGCAAGCGAGATTCCTTTGACCACGCCCACCCCGGCGCCAACTCCGACCGCGACACCGAAGCCCACCCCCAGATCCACGGTCACTCCCAAGCCGAAACCAACGCGGACGCCGAAACGCGCAACGACGCCGGAACCAAAATCGACGCCGAAGAAAAAGAAGAAGAAAAAGAAAAAGGTGACACCGAAGCCGACCGCGAAACCGACCAAGAAATCGAGCACGCCAAAGAAAGAAAAAGCCTCCGTGGCAGTGGACGCCGACAAAGCGGGAAGCGCCGGCACCGCTGATGGACGAGCCGCGGCCAGTGCGGCGGAGGTAAACGCCTATGGCAACATGTTGCATGACCGATTCTTTGGCGCGTGGGCACAACCAAAAACCGCCTCGGCCACCGGGAGCAGGATGGCGGCGCTGGTCAGGGTGCGGATCGAGAAAGATGGGCGCGTCTCCAGTTTTGAGATCGCGCGTTCATCCGGCAACGTGGTGGTGGATGAATCCGTAGCCGCAGTCGCAAAACGCGTGACGAAGGTGGACCCACTGCCGCCCGGCCTGGGCGAGGGGGGTTCTTATGATGTTCGGATCAGATTTGAACTCGATGTGGAGTAAGCGCGTATTTGCTCGACGGTCAGCCTAGGTCGTCTGTTTGGGATAGCGTCGCGGCTCGAGCTTGGGCGGGCGTCTTCCCGTCCGCGCAGCGCTTAGCACCGGGATGTAATCAAGCTCGATGCGATCGGTGGCGCGACGGAGCAAAAGACCACCGCGGCTCATGTCGCCCCGTCCCACAAAATCGCGGGGAAAAAGCAGCCGCTTCTCGAAGTGCTGCAGCAAGACGTCGATATATTTTCCCGTGGCGATGCTGCCGAGCAGGACGATCTGCACATCATCGTCGAGCCGGCGGCGCAATTTGGCCGCGTCGCGCTCGAGCGGCTGGCGATAGCGCGGATCGGCTGGGGCAATATCTACTTTGGCAAAGGCGCGCAAGCCGGCCAGCGTGATGGGCTGGCTGGCCGGCACCAATCCGCGGTTCGGGGTGATGACGAGGACGTGCTCTCCGCGGCGGCGAGGCGCGGTGAAGGCATTGGCGTAGGCGAGCTTGCCCCGGAAATAAAGTCCGCTGAGGAAACTGAAGACTTCTCCGAGGGTGGGCGGGCTTTTGCTCTGCAAACGCCGCGCGAGATCGAATTGCGCACTCGCACTCATGAGCAAGCGGGCGCGCTGGCCGCCCGCATAGGCTGGCGAAAGAAGGAAAATACGGGACGCGGTCCTCTTTCTCATCCCACGGCTACTCGCGACAGGGCGGAGCTATCTCGAGGCATGGGAGCTTTCGTCGCGGCGACGCGACGGTTTGACTCCAGCTCTGGCAGGTGTTTCTCCGTCCAGCGGCAGAGACCCTGTAAGGGCTCGATCAGGGTCCGGCCCAGTGGCGTGAGCGTGTATTCCACTCGTGGTGTAGCCGCGGGATGCACTTTGCGCCGGACGAGACCGTCTCGTTCAAGGCTGCGCAGCGTTTGCGTGAGCATTTTCTGCGAGATATCTCCGATTTCCCGTTGCAAAGCGGAGTAGCGCAGCGTGTCGCGCGCGAGCACCTGGATGATCAACGCGGTCCATTTATCGGCAATACGTTCGAGGACGACGCGGGAGGGGCAGCCGGGGCTCAGGACCGAATACGATTTCTTCGCCATGAGGTTTCCTAGGACGATTACGGGATCGAGCAAGTGCGGGGATTGCCGGCTTGTTTTTCCCGAGGCGTGCGGGAGGCTGCGGGCGCAATGGAAGTGAGGGTATCGTGAAAATTCTCGTCATCGGCAGCGGCGGGCGCGAGCACGCGCTGGCGTGGAAGCTGGGTCGATCGCCGCGGGTGAAGCAGGTGTTCTGTGCCCCGGGAAACGCGGGCACGGCGCGACTGGGAGAGAATGTCGCGATTCCGGCGAACGATCTCGCGGCCCTGGCGCGTTTCGCGAAGGAGAATCGCATCGATCTCACCGTGATCGGTCCGGACGACGCGCTCGCGGCAGGGATGGCGGATTTGTTTACAGGCGAAGGATTGCGCGTCTTCGGCCCGACGAAAGCGGCGGCGCGGTTGGAGTCGTCAAAGATTTTCGCCAAGGAGATCATGCGTCGGTTTCACGTGCCGACGGCGATGTCTGGTTCGTTCGAGGAAAGCGCGAAGGCGTTGCATTTCTGCGAGCGCTTGAGTTGTCCGATCGTGATCAAGGCGGACGGCCTCGCGCTGGGCAAGGGCGTGACAATTGCGCAAACCGTGGAAGAGGCGACCGCGGCGGTGCACGACATGATGGACGCGGACCGCTTCGGCGAAGCGGGACGCCGCATCGTGGTGGAGGAATTTCTCCACGGGGCGGAGTGCTCGGTGCACGCGCTCGTGAGCGGACGGAGTTATTGCATGCTGGCGACGGCGCGCGATCACAAGCGCGCGTTCGATCACAATGAGGGCCCGAATACCGGCGGCATGGGGGCGGTCAGTCCCGCGGAGACGTGGGGGCCGGAGACGCAAAGGGTGATCGAGCGCGTGATCATGCGGCCGTTGGTGGACGGGCTGGCGGGGAGCGGAGTCGATTTTCGCGGTCTCCTCTTCCCGGGATTGATGATGACGGCGGAGGGGCCGCGCGTGCTGGAGTTTAATTGTCGCTTCGGCGACCCGGAAACGCAGACCATTCTGCCGCGTTTGCAGTCGGATTTGCTGCCGCTCCTGGAAGCGACGATCGACGGCACGCTGGAGCACATCGTTCCGGAATGGGACGAGCGCCCTGCGGTTTCGGTGGTGATGGCGTCCGGTGGTTATCCGGGAGAATACGAGACCGGGAAGGCGATTCATGGATTGGAGGCGGTCGCGAAGCTGCCCGATGTGCAGATTTTTCACGCCGGCACGCGGCTGGACGGCGGCGGCGTGGTCACCTCCGGTGGGCGCGTGCTCGCGATTACGGCGCTCGGGGAGACAGTCGAGGCCGCGCGCAAACGAGCTTATGAAGCGGTGAGCATGATCGAATTCGAGGGCGCCCATTTTCGTCGCGATATTGCCCTGCCTGCGGTTGGCACCTAAGATCGCAGGCCACCGATGTTCCGGCCCACTCGTCGCTGTTTCTGTGCATTCGTTTTTTCCTGGACGGCCTGGGTGGTCCTGGCCCAAAACCCTTCGCCTTCGCCTTCGCCTTCGCCCTCACCGGTGGCCCAGCCTGCGGTCACGCCGGCGCCGACCCCCACGGCCGCGTCCATCATCGACGGCATGGCTCCAGCGGATTTGCAGCAGGTCATCCAGTTACTAAAAAACAATTACATCAACCCCGCGGCGTTGAACGAGACGGAGTTGAATCGCGCCATGCTCTCCGGAGTCTTGACGCGTTTGGGGCGCGGCGTGGTGCTCTTGCCCGGGCCCGCCGCGGCGGCTTCGGAAACGACGGATCCGTTTTATGGCGAGATCATCGAGGGTCATATCGGTTACCTGCGGTTGGGCGCGCTGACGACGGCGAACCTGCGGGCGATGGACGCTGCAATGCAAAAGTATGCGGGCCAGAAGGTGGACGCGGTGGTGATCGATTTGCGCGCGAGTCAGGCCACGAATGATTTCGCGACCGCGGCCGAAGTGGCGAAGCGTTTTGTCGGCAAGGGCAAACCGCTTTTCACCTTGCGCAAGGCGGCGGGGAAGCAGGACCGCGTTTTCACTTCCGAACGCGAGGCTGCGTTTCAAGGTCTCGTTATTGTTCTCGCCGATGGCGACACCGCGGGGCCAGCGGAAGCGGTTGCGGGAGTGTTGCAGCTGCACTCGAAGGCGATGCTGATCGGGCAGCCGACTGCTGGTCGTGCGGTCGAGTATTCCGATCTGCCCTTGAACGGGGGCCGCATCTTGCGCGCGGCGGTGAGCGAAGCGGTCCTGCCGGAAGGGCGGGCGCTGTTTCCGGGACGGCCTGAAGCCGGATGTGCCGGTGGAAATGGCGGCGGCTGATAAGCAGGCGATTTTCCAGGAAAGCTCGCAGTTGGGGATGGGACCGTTTGTTTTCGAGAAGGAGCGTGCGCACTTGAATGAGGCGGCGTTGATCGCGGGACGCAATCCGGAGATCGACGCGCTGGAAGTCTCGCGGCGGAAGAACCCGGAGAAGCCCCAGCCACGTGATCTGGTGCTGCAGCGGGCGCTGGATCTGGTGACTTCGCTGGCCATTTATCACAAGCGCTAGACGACGGTTCTGGAAAAAGACGACCGGTTAGGGTAAAATGCATCTTCGTGAATCCGCTCGAGCAACGCATCGGCCATAAGTTTCGGAACTCGCTTCTGCTTGCGGAAGCGTTGACCCATCCGAGCCTCGGCCACGAGACGAAGCGGCATCATTTCGATAATCAGCGGTTGGAATTCCTCGGCGACGCCGTTCTCCAGCTCATCGTCACGGAGCATCTCTTCACCCTTTTCCCGCGCGAGGCGGAGGGGCGGCTGACGAAATTGCGTTCGCGGCTCGTTTCGCGGGAGGCTCTGTGCAATCACGGGCTCAAGTTGGAGCTCGGCCAGTTTCTTATGATGGGTCGCGGCGAGGAGGCGTGCGGAGGCCGGGAGCGGATGTCGACTTTGGCCGATGCTTTCGAGGCACTGCTGGGCGCCATTTATCTCGATACCGATCTGGCGACGGCGCGACGGTTTCTCCTCACTCTCGCCGCGCCAGATCTGGCCCAGATCGAAGTGGAGCCGATCGATATCAATCCAAAGGGACACTTGCAGGAACTGCTCCAGGCCATTTCGCCGCGCAGCCCGGTTTACGAGACGCTCGCGGAGAGCGGGCGCGAGCACGAGAAGACGTTCGTGGTGCGCGTGGTGTGGGAAGGGATGGCGCTCGGGCGAGGGCGAGGGCCGGAGCAAAAAACAAGCGGAGACCGCCGCGGCGCAGGAGGCGATGCAGAAGAAATTATGGGAACAGCGCGCAACGCTGGAGTGCATCCAGGCGAATCAAGCGGCTGATTCTGAGCGCGTGTGACGCAGGGCATGAAGGACGCTGCCGTCGTTGCCCGACCATGAGAGATGGTCGCGGATCGTCGCCGTGACGTACTCCTTTGCGCGCGCGACGGCCTGGGCCAGGGGCAGGCCGTGCGCCAATCCGGCCGCGGTGGCGGCGGAATAGGTGCAACCCGTGCCATGCGTTTGCACCCTGTGCGCGAAGGGCGCGGAAAATTCCTCGACCATATTGTTCGCCACGAGCAGATCGACCGCATGGTCACCCGCGAGATGGCCGCCTTTCATCAAGATCGGCACGCCGTAGCGATCGCTCAGCTTGCGGCCGGCATCGCGCATGGCCGCGAGGTCCCCAATGGGCGCGCCGAGTAATGTGACCGCTTCGTCTAGATTCGGCGTGATGAGCGCAGCGAGGGGAAACAACTCGCGCTCATAGATGGCGATCGCTTCTTTTCGCAGCAGCAGATCGCCACTCGTTGCCACCATTACGGGATCGATCACGAGGGGGATCGTTTTCGCTTCGCGCAGGATCGCCGCCACACGCGCGGCGATCTCGGCGGAATAAAGCAGGCCGGTCTTGATCGCCGCGACCGGAAATTTTTCGAGCAGCAACGTGACCTGCGCGGCGACCAGGTCCGCCGACACCGGTTCGATGCGCGCGACTTTGCCGGGCGTCTCCGCCACGACACAGGTGAGCGCGGTTAATCCATAAACACCGTGCGCACCGAACGTCTTCAGATCCGCCTGCGCTCCGGCGCCGGCACTGCTATCGGAGCCCGCGATCGTGAGCGCGACCGGCATTTCGCCCGTGGTCGCCATGATTGGTGGCGCGCAAGACGCGCGCAGCTTAAGCGAGGGCGGCGGCGCCGTCGGGTCCGATCGCTTCGACCGGGCAACCTTCCATCGCCTCTTTGCAGAGCGCCTCTTCCTCCGGCGACTCCGGCTGCTTGTAGACGAAGGAGTGGCCCCCGTCATCGTTCCGCTTGAAATTCGCGGGCGCGGTTTCGCGGCAAAGATCGCAATCGATGCACTGATCGTCCACGTAGAACGGACCCTCTACGTTTTCCGGATATTTGTTTGCTGGATCGGCCATATTCCCTCGAAATTTGTCGTGCAAGGTTAGGAAGAAACGCCTGCCACGCAAAGAGTTTTTACGCGGGGGTCGCGGGACTTGCTAGCTGCCGGTGCGCGGCCGGAGCGTGGCGATCCCGCTGGTTTGCGCGCGCATCAACGCTTCGCCGATGAGGACCGCGTTCACGCCCGCTGCCTTTACTCGCGCCACATCCTCCGCAGTGCGCAACCCGCTTTCGCTTACGAGCACGATCTCTTCCGGCACTTCCTCGCTCAGCGCTTCTGTCACCGCGAGGTCAACTTCGAAGGTCGCGAGATTGCGGTTGTTGATCCCGATGATCCTGGCATCCGTCTCCAGCGCCCGATCCAACTCCGCGAGGGTATGCACTTCCACCAGCGCGTCCATTTGATAAACCGCCGCCGCCTCCAACAGCGTAAGCAACGCGTCGTCCGTCAGCGCGGCCACGATCAAGAGAATGGCATCCGCTCCCGCCGCCGCCGCCTCAGCGATCTGCACTTCGTCGAGGATGAAATCCTTGCGTAGCAGGGGCACCGACACCGCCTCGCGGATCTGCGCCAGATACTCGAGCCGACCCTGAAAAAATTGCTCGTCGGTTAAAACGGAAATCGCTTCCGCGCCCGCGCCCGCATAATTTTTTGCGATTAAAACCGGATCGAATAACTCCGCGATCACGCCCGCCGAGGGCGACGCTTTCTTCACTTCGGCAATGAGCGCCAGCTCGCCCGGCGGGCGGGTAAGCGCGTTTCGGAAGCTGCGGAAATCGTTCCGTTGCAGCGCGGCCGCACGCAGCTCCTCGCGCCGCGGACGCAAGTGCTCGATCTCGGTGCGTTTGACTGCGAGAATGTCGTCCAGCCGGCTCACGGCAGCTTAAGTAGCAGATGCGGGCCGCGATTCCATGAAACTCAGAGTCAACCTTCCACTTCCATGAGCGCGCGATCGGTCCGGGCGCGCGGGCGGATGAGCGCGATCGACTGGCTGCTCTACGTTTGGGTGAGTCTCTTATTTCTCTGCTCGCTCCTCGTTTTCGTGAGTGCCGCTACCTCCTGGTTTTGGATCCTGGCCATTCTCATTACGGAATGGGGGCACTACGCCGGCATCCTTGCGCTGGTTCTGGCCATCGCGAGTTGGCATCGTGGCATGCAGGGCCGCCCGATCGCCGCGCTGGCGCTGATCACGGCGGCGCTCTGTTTTTCGCCGGCGATTCGCGCGGCGGCGATTAACCGTTCCCTTCCGCAACGCATCACCGCGGCGCTGGGTGCGATGGAATCGATCAACGCCCGCGCCCAGCCTTTCAGTTGGCTCGATCTGTTTCGCGGGGTGCCCACGTCGGGCGTGGATGTAACGGAGTACGTTTACGCGGAGATCGGCGGGCGTGCGCTGAAGCTCGATCTCTATCGCGCGCGGGACGTGGCCGGTACGGAGCCGATTATCATCACCCTGCATGGCGGGGCGTGGAATAGCGGAAACAAGGGGCAATGGCCTCAGCTGAATCGTTATCTCGCGCGCCAGCATTACGCCGTGGCGAGCATCACCTACCGGCACGCTCCCAAGGCGCCGTTTCCCGCGGCGGTGGACGACGTCTTCCAGGCGATCGCGTTCCTCAAGGCGAACGCGGAGACCTTACGCCTCGACCCTGCGCGCATCATCGTGATTGGTCGCTCTGCCGGCGGACAGGTCGCGCTCTCCGCCGCATATGCCGGTCGCGAACCGGCCATTCGAGGCGTGGTCGCTTTCTACGCGCCCTCTGATTTGGTGCTCGGCTACGAACAGCCGAGCCGGCGTTGGGTACTCGATTCGCGGAAGGTGCTGCGAGATTACCTCGGCGGCACGCCCGCGGAAAAACCGGAACTCTACGCCGCGGCGTCGCCGATTCATTTCGTCAACGCCTCCACGCCACCCACGCTGTTGATCCACGGAAATCTCGACCCAATCGTCTCGCCGGAACAAAGCGCGCGCCTGGCGGCGCGGCTGAAAGAAAACAAGCGCCCATATTTCCACCTCTACCTCCCTTGGGAAACGCACGGTGGCGATGTGAACCTGAGCGGCCCGAGCGGACAGCTTAGCCTCTACGCGATCGATCGCTTCCTGGCCTACGCTTTGCACTCCGCGCCCTAGCCGCGGGTGAGATACTCGCGCTTGCCGCCCTCCCGCGTGGGTGCCATCTTGCCGGCCCGGTCACCGCGCCGAAGTAGCTCAGTTGGTAGAGCAGCTGATTCGTAATCAGCAGGTCACGGGTTCGAGTCCCGTCTTCGGCTCCACCAATCTTTCCGAGCCCGCCGCGCGTTTTCATGGCCGATCTGCAAAGTTCCGATTCCGTCGCAGTCGTTGTGCCGACCCTGAACGAAGCGGAAAACGTCGAGCCGCTGGTGCGTCGCATCCTCGAGCGCGTGCCGGATTGCGCCGAGATCATCATCGTGGATGACAACTCCAACGACGGGACGCCGGAGCGCGTGCGTGAACTTGCGGCGGAGTTCCCGGTGCGTTTACTGGAGCGCGCGGAGCCCACGCTCGGGCTGGCCGGCGCCGTGATCGCTGGAGCGCGGAGTGCAAATTCGCCCATCCTCGTGGTCATGGATGCCGATCTCAGCCATCCACCGGGTGCGATCCCGTCGCTCATCGCGCCGCTGGTGCAGGGTCGCGCGGATATGGTGATCGGCAGTCGTTATGTGAAAGGCGGGACCACGCCGGGCTGGCCGATGTATCGACGAGGGATGTCACGCCTGGCTGGGGCGATGGCGTATCCGCTCACGGGCGTGCACGATTCCATGAGCGGTTTTTTTGCGATCCGGCGCGCGGTTTTACTCGAGGTGGCGCCGCGAGCAACGGGATTCAAGATCGCCTTCGAAGCCATCGTGCGGGGCGGACGCGATCTGCGGGTGGTCGAGATTCCAATCGCGTTCCGCGATCGCGCGTGTGGGGTTTCGAAGATGAATCTGCGAATGGCGTTGATCTTCGGCGTACGCTGGGTGGTCGCGATCGGGCGCAGAGTATTGGGCGCAAACTAGACACGCGTCCCCGCGGGCGTAGACCGTTTGAGAGTCCAGAGCTCCCATGCGAGCACGCTGAAAAGGATGAGCGTGGCGAGGAAGGTGTTGCCGTAGGCTTGCGCCATTTTTTGGAAGGGAATGGTGAGCGCGAGCAGCGCGAGACTGATGCTCAGGCAAATGAGCAACCTGCGATTCTGCCGCTGCAATAAACGCCAGATCACAACCGTGAATGGATACAGCAGGCTCGCGAAAAGATAACCAAATGAGAGCGGGGTAAACATCAGCAGCATCAGTAGGAAGAGAGCGAACTCGATCGCGTCTGTCTCGCGTGTGCGCTGTGCGCGTCGCGGCATGACCGCGAGATAAATCAGCCCCAGCATGAGGCCCGCGCCCGCGATGATGCGGTTCACAGCGGTGAAGCTGAGATCGGCCACGTTCACGTAGATGGGCGTGTGGGCGACCCAGCGGTTGCCATCGGCGTCGATGGGACGGAGGAGTCGATGCGCGAGGCCGAAGATGGATTGGTTGCGCCACGAGTTGCCGCGCTCAGGGCGCTGCGCCACGCCTTGCTCGTCGTATTTCAAGAGCATGCCTTCGGTCCAGCGTTGCAGGTCGGAGCGCGCCTGAGTGAATCCGCGAAAAGGCGTCGGCAAAGCGAGAAGAAGAAACGCGAGCGCGAGCAGCATTGATGCGGTCGCGAGCCAACGACGGCGCACGATGAGATAGACGATGGCGAGGAAGGGGAAGGCTTTGATCGCGGCGGCGAAGGCAAAGAGCACGCCGGCGAGCGCGCCGCGCGTTTGTTGCAGGGCGACAAACCCACCCAGGATGAGCGCGAGCAGGAGCAGACTGGGCTGCGCGAGATGGAAATTGCTCCACGCGTAAACACTGATGAACAGATTCGGGAGCGCGTAGACCAACAGAGGCGCACGTAGCCAGGTTCCGGTCGCCAGCCGCACGGAGAGCAGGATGCTCGCAATCCAGGCCGCGATGTTCACGAGGACAAGGACGACGACGAGGACGAGTTGTCCGAGTGCGCTTACCGGCGCGAGGAGCAGTGCGGCGCTCGGCGGATACATGAAACGGAAATGCTCGCCGCGCTCCGGGTAGATTTGTTCGCCGCGCAGAACGTGTTGCCCGGTCTGGAACCAGACCTCGTTGTCCTTGATGCTTTCGCCGAGCAGCGCGTTGGCGATGGGAACGGCGGAGTAAACGACGAGCATCCCGGCGAAGGTCCAGAGCATGGCGCGGAAGGCGCGCTCGCTTTGCCACCACGGCGCTGGCTTCACCTCGTCAGACATGCGGCGGACGTTCCTTGTGCCAATCGGTGCTTTGCTCGTAGGCGTAAGCAAACTGGAACAGGCGTGCTTCATCGAGGGCCTGACCGAGCAACTGCAAACCAATCGGCAGACGACCACCCTCATCGGTAAGGGTAAACCCGCAGGGCAAACTTATCGCGCAGGTTCCCGTCAGATTAGCGCCGATGGTGAAGATGTCGGCGAGATAGAGCTGGAGCGGATCCTTGTTCCGTTCGCCGATTTTGAATGCGGGTGTCGGAGACGTGGGCGCGACGAGGGCGTCGACCTGCTGAAAAACGCGGACGAAATCGCGCCGGATCAATTCCCGCACTTTTTGCGCGCGCAAATAATACGCGTCGTAGTACCCGGCGCTGAGCGCATAAGTCCCGAGAATGATGCGGCGCTTCGTTTCCGCCCCGAAGCCTTCCGCCCGGGTGCGCTCATAGTGGTCGAGCAGGTTCTGCGGCTTCTCCGCGCGATGGCCGTAACGAACGCCATCGAAACGCGCGAGGTTTGCCGAAGCTTCCGCGGTCGCGAGCACATAATAAACCGCGACCGCGTAATCGGTGTGCGGGAGCGAAACCTCCACGATCTCCGCGCCGAGCGCAGCGAAATGCTCGACCGCGCGTTGAATCGATGACGCCACTCCGGATTCGATGCCCTGCGACATGAATTCCTTCACCAGACCGAGCTTCAGCCCGCGAATATCCGTGCCGAGTTGTGCCGTGAAGTCCGGCGGCGGTTCGTCGAGACAGGTGGAATCCTGCGGGTCCGGTCCGGCGATCGCGTTCAGGACGAGGGCGGCATCGCGCACGTTGCGCGTTAGCGGTCCCACCTGATCAAAAGACGAGGCATAGGCGACGAGACCGAAGCGCGAGACGCGTCCGTAGGTCGGCTTCAATCCCACGCAGCCAGTGTGCGCCGCCGGTTGACGCACCGATCCTCCGGTATCACTGCCGAGCGCGGCAAACGCCTGCGCGGAAGCGACCGCGGCCGCGGAACCGCCACTCGATCCACCGGCTACGCGGCTGTGGTCCCACGGATTGCGCGTTGTTTGCACGCTGGAATTTTCCGTCGATGAACCCATCGCGAATTCATCCAGGTTCGTCTTTCCAAAAGGAATCGCGCCCGCCGCTCGCAATTTCCGAATCACGGTCGCGTCGTAGGGCGAAACGTAATCGCGCAGGATGCGCGAGGCGCAGGTGCAAGGCTGGCCGGTGACGTTGATGTTGTCCTTGATCGCAATTGGCACGCCGCCGAGCGGAAGGTTCACATCCGACGGTGGCGGCTTGTGCGAGCGCGGCTTCGAGATCGAGCGAGAGATAAGCGCCGATCTGCGGATCAGTTTCCGCGATGCGGGCGTGCAACGCCTCCAGCACTTCCGCCGGCGAAACTTCGCGGGCGCGCAGCGCGGCTTGCAGCTCCGCCACTCCCAGCGCCGGCAGATCGCGCGGCGTCATTCCACCACTTTCGTGACGACGAAAAGTCCCTTCGCCTGCTGCGGCGCGTTCTGCAGCGCCTCTTCCTGGGTGAACGAGTCGCGGCCTTTATCGTCGCGAAAAACATCGAAGATCGGACTCGCATGCGCGGAGGTCTCGCCTGCGCTCACATCCACTTCGCGCAGTTTGTCGGCGAAGGCGATGACGTCGCCGAGTTGTTTTTGAAAGAGCGTCGTCTCGTCCGCGGTCAGGCGAATCCGGGCCAGCCTGGCGACGTGAGCGACGTCGAGATCACGATCGGCCATCGCGAGATTAGAAACGAAGATGGCTTGCGAGCCAGATCACCGCCACGATGAGCGCGACGCACAGGAGCAGGAAGATGATGCGGCCTTCGCGGCGTTCCTTGCGTAGCGATCCGCGGCGCGCACGCACGCGGCCGCCATCACCGTAGCGCTTGTCTTCGAGCGCGATCGAGACGTCGAGCCGACTGCTTCCCTGGGAAGCGCGCTCGAGCAATTCTTCGCGCTGGCGACGGGTCACTTCCTCGGCCACGCGCGGCGCTTCCGCGATCATGCGTTCGAGTTTCTCCATGTCGTCGTGCAACTTCGCCTCGAGACGCGCCAGTTCCTGCTGCTGTTCCGTCAGCGGCGTCTCCGATTTAGGCGAACGGCGGCGCATGACGAATAATTACGCGGGCCGGGCGTAGAGCCAGAAGTAAAGGGCGAGCACGATGAGGCCGAAGACGATGATCGGCAGCGAAAGCGCGAAACCGATCTGCATCCACTGCAGAAAACCATTCGAGTTCGCGAGCCCGACGTCCTGCGTTGCCTCGGGCAGCGCCGCTTCGCCCGACTCGTCGTTCGCGGTCAGGCGGCTGCGTTGCTGGCTGAATTCGGCGCGAGCATCATCCACCATGCTGAGGGCACGGCTGAGTTCCTTGTGCAGTTCGCCCGGGTGCCAGCCTTTCGGATCGATCGCCTCGAGGAGCGCGAGATGTTGCTCGAAGCTTTCGCGCGTGGCGCGGACCTGTTCGAGCTTCTTTTGCGAGTCGTAAGCTTCGCGCTCGAGGACGACGAGGGAGCGGGTGAGCTTGTCGGTCATCTCCGCGCGCCCGCGGTCGAGTTCCTCCTGGCGACGGCTCAGTTCCTCGAGTTCGCGCTTTTGTTTCTCGATTTGCTCCTGCTGTTTCTTGAGGAGAAAGAGCTGCTCCTGCGCCTTCTGGACCTGAGAATCGAGATGCTCGGTCGAATTCGCCTCGTCTTCGTTTAGTTCCAGCATCTGTTCGATCGGTCGGATTCGTTCGGGCATGGAGAATATTTCTTCAGATCAGTTTTTCGCGCGCAACGACGAGGGCGAACTCCTGCGCTGGATATAAGACTTTCCCCCGTGGAATTCCACCACTTTCCCGCGAAAACATTTTTTCTGCGCCACGCTCAACGGCCCGGCATCATCTCGAGGAGGACGCCTTTGAAATATTCCGTCTCCGGCAGGGTCGGCAGCACGGGATGATCGGGCGCCTGTTCGAAACGCCGCAGCCGGCGGGCGGAGCGGCGCGCATCCACGAGCGCGTCGGTGATGGTCTGGGCAAAGGCGGATTCGCTGACGTGATGGGAACAGGAAAAGGTGGCGAGGAGTCCGTCCTTCGAGAGAAGGTTGAAGGCGCGCACGTGCAGTTCACGATAGCCGCGCATGGCGTTGTGCAAGCCACCCTTGGTTTTCGTGAAGGAGGGCGGGTCGAGAATGATGAGATCGTATTCCGCCTCCGCTTTCTCGGCCCCGCGCAGGAATTGAAAGACGTCTTCTTCAACCCAATTGACGCGCAATCCACTGCGTTCCGCATTGGCGCGGGCCGCGGTGAGACTTTCCGCGCTGCCTTCCACCGCCGTCACCGTCGCGGCCCCGGCTTTGGTGCAGGCCAGCGCAAACGCGCCCTGGCTGGTAAAGCAATCCAGCACGCGACGCTCTCTCGCGAACTGCGCGACGGCCGGGTAGTGCGGCAGCTGATCGAGATAAAAGCCGGTCTTCTGTGCGTTCAGGAGATCAGTCTCAAACTTCAACCCGGCGAACTCGATCACGATCGGGCCGGGTGCGGCGCCGCTGAGCACGGTGTTCTTTAACTCCATGCCTTCCGCGCGCCGAACCGGTGCATCGTTGCGCTCGATGATGGAATGGGGATGCAAACCGCGGAGCGCTTCCACGATCAGTTCTTTCCGTTGATCCATCGCCAGCGTGAGCGTCTGCAAGACAAGGTGATCGCCGTAACGATCCACGATCACACCCGGGAGACCATCGCTCTCACTCCAGACCAATCGGCAGAGTCGCGGATCGATTCCGCGCCGCGCGCGATATTCCACCGCCTGCGCGATGCGCCGCTGGAAGAAGTCGAGATCGAGATCCTGGCGCTTGCGCGAGAAACGGCGCGCCACAATCTGCGATTTGCTGTTGTAGATGGCGCTCCCGAGAAGCTTGTCCTTTCCGTCCTTGAGCGAGATCACTTCGCCATCCGCGGGATTGCCGAACGCCTTCAGCACTTCGCCGGAGAAGACCCAGTCGTGTCCGTGCAGGATGCGGGCGCGTGGTTTGATGATGAGGCCGGCCATGGGGGAAAAGGACGTCGAACGTCGAACGCCGAACGCCGAACGTCGAACGAAAGCTTCTGAATTCGGCGTTCGGAGTTGGACGTTGGGCGTTCGGCGTTCAAGGTTCCTACTCATGCCCCCGCTGACCCGACTTGACCTTCCCGTCCCGAAACTCCGCAGCGGAAAAGTCCGCGAGGTTTTCGATCTCGGGGAAACACTCCTCTTCGTCGTGAGCGATCGCCTTTCCGCCTTCGACGTCATCCTGCCCGATCCCATCCCCGACAAAGGCGCGGTCCTTAACCAGATTTCCGCGTTCTGGTTTGAGCGGTTTACTTTCACGCCGAATCACATGCTCGCGCCGCAACCGGAGCTGCCGGAGATTTTGCGGCCGTTCGAGGAACAGCTTGCCGGGCGGTCGATGATCGTGCGCAAGACCGAGCCCCTGCCGGTGGAGTGTGTCGTGCGCGGCTATCTCGCGGGCTCGGGTTGGAAGGAATACCAGGAGAACGGAATGGTCGGCGGTCACAAGTTGCCCGAGGGATTGGAACTCGCCTCCGAGTTGCCCGAGCCGCTGTTCACGCCCGCGACCAAAAGCGAGACGGGCCACGACCGCAATATCGACTGGGCGGAGTGCTGCGAGATCCTCGGTGAATCGCTCGCCACGCAGGTGAAGGAGCGCAGTCTGCGCATTTACCAGGCGGGCAAGGAGCACGCCGCGGCGTGTGGCATCATTGTGGCGGATACGAAATTCGAATTCGGCCGCGAGCAGGGCGAGTTGTTGCTGATCGACGAATGCCTTACGCCCGATTCGTCCCGCTTCTGGCCGGCCGACAGTTACGCCGCCGGCCAAAGCCCGCCCAGTTACGACAAGCAATTCGTGCGCGATTATCTGGAGACGCTCGATTGGGACAAGACTCCGCCCGCGCCATCGCTTCCGGCGGAAGTGATCGAGAAAACGTCGGCCAAATATCGCGAGGCCTTCACGCGCCTGACGAATCGTGAATTGAGCTGACGCGCTCGGAGGGCCCCTCTTTTTACCCGGATGGGCGTGGTTGTGCCCGCCTACCGGAACGGATTTGTCGTGGTGACCGCTCCAGCCCCCGTAATGACGTTGCTCGGTCCAAAGGAAATGGAGGTCCCGCCGTTCAACAAACTCAACCCAGTCGGGCTGCCGCTGAGGACACTGTGGACGAGCGAAACGACGTTTCCCGCGCCATCAGCTTGGGCTGCGAAGTTGGTATTGCCGTCGACAAACGAATTCACGATGGACGCGACGTTCGGGACACCGTTGCCCTTCGTATTCACTCCGCCACCGTTCAGGCCGATAAACGAGTCCTCGATCAGGACTCGGCCATTGCTCGTGTTGCTGACGAGGTTGACCCCGTTCTGCGTGAAGCCCCGGATTGAGCATCGGATGATATGGACGCGGCCGCCGGCTAAGATGTGCACACCGTTGAGGCCCGTCCCAATTCCATCGATGTCGAGCCCCTCAAGGAAAACATTATCGTTCGCTCCGGCGTTGACGATGATGCCGTTCGTTCCACTCGCGAGCACGCCCGCTTCGACGTACTCAGAGCGGATCGTAATCGATTTGGTAATGGTGACCGCGCCGAAACCGCCCGGATCAAGAACGTTGATTGCCCCCTTGGCTGCCGTCTTCGAGATGGCGCCGGCAAAGGTCTTGCACGGAGCCGTGCGACTGCAAGGATTCGCATCGTCGCCGACGCCGGAGACCCAGGTGCGGGTGGCCTGTGCGTGTGCGGCGGTGGAGAAGCCGATCGCGAGA
Organism: uncultured Verrucomicrobiae bacterium; assembly: GCA_963769625.1. GTDB lineage: Bacteria > Verrucomicrobiota > Verrucomicrobiia > Chthoniobacterales > UBA10450 > JACCTI01. Next base: position 720,474 of record CAVYMO010000004.1, read on the forward strand.
GCGGCCATGGAGAGGAAACGGAGGATTCTGGAGGTCTTCATCGGGGTAGGGGAACGTTTGATTTTTGAGTTTTTAACAAATGAAACCGACCCGGAATGCTCGACTGCGGAAGGAGGGCGCGTCGAATTGATTCGCGGGGGGGAGGGCGCGGACCAGCCGCTAGGGTAGGAGAGCAGCGACGAGCGCTCTTCTCTTCCTGCAACTCCGCGACGGAGGCGTCGAACTTCGCGCGGCTGAATTCATTCAGCGGGACGTCCTGCACGATCTCCCATTTGCCGCCGCTCGAGCGGACGGGGAAGGAACAGATCAAGCCTTTCTCCACGCCGTAGCTGCCGTCGGAGCAGACGGCCACGCTGTTCCAGTCACCTTCGGCGGTATCGCTGCTGAGCGAGCGGACGTTGTCGATGATCGCATTCGCGGCCGAGCCGGCGGAGGAAAGCCCGCGCGCCTTGATGATGGCCGCGCCGCGCTTTTGCACTTCGGGGATGAAGGTCTCCTTCAGCCAGCTCTCGTCGCCGATCACTTCCGCGGCGGACTTGCCGTTGATCTTCGCGTTGTAAAAATCCGGATACTGCGTCGCGGAGTGGTTGCCCCAGATGGTCATGTTCGTCACCTCGGTGACGTCGACGCCGGCTTTCTGCGCGAGCTGCGCCTTGGCGCGGTTTTCGTCGAGGCGCGTCATGGCAAACCAGCGGTCGCTCGGGATGGAGCGCGCGTTGTTCATCGCGATCAGGCAATTGGTGTTGCACGGATTTCCGATCACGAGCACGCGCACGTCGGAGGCGGCGTTCTTCTCGATCGCCTGGCCCTGGCCGATGAAGATCTTGCCGTTAATCCCGAGGAGATCGCCGCGTTCCATCCCGGCCTTGCGCGGCACGCTGCCGACGAGGCAGGCCCAGTTCACGTCGCGAAATCCTTCGTCGAGATCGGCCGTGGCCACGATGCCTTTGAGCAACGGAAACGCGCAATCGTCCAGCTCCATCACCACGCCCTTGAGCGCGTCGAGCGCGGGCGGAATCTCGATCAGGTGCAGCTGCACCGGCTGATCCGGGCCGAACATGGCGCCGGAGGCGACACGAAAAAGAAGGGAGTAACCAATTTGACCGGCGGCACCGGTGATCGCGACTTTGATCGGAGATTTCATTCAATACTCTTTAGCCACAGGATGCGACGACGGATGGCAAACACGGATTTTCGATGGCGCCTCCATTTGTCATCCCGAGCGCGCAGACGGCCGAGGGATCTCTCCGGGCGGGCTGGCGTTACACGGGAATGGTGGTCCACGGCGACATGAAGAAAGAGGAAGTTCTGGCCACAGATTCACACAGATGAAACACAGATGGGGAAAGGATGGACACGCGTGTCTTTTCTTCATCTGTGAAAATCTGTGTGCATCTGTGGCTAAATCCTCCCCCTTTATCCATCAACTCCCGCACCAGCTTCATCCGGGATCTCTCCGAGCGGGCTGGCGTTACACGCGGAATGGTGGTCTGTGGCGACATGCAGAAGGTGAAGCAGTTTTCGCCACAGATGCACACAGATGAAACACAGATGGGGAAAGGATGGACACCGGTGTTTTCTTCATCTGTGTAAATCCGTGTTAATCCGTGGCTAAACCCTCCCCGTCTTCTCCATCAACTCCCGCACCAATTTCATCCGATGCTTCACGCGACCGGCTGGCGCCGAGCCGCGCCACCGTTAACTGCAGCCGCCGGCTCCAGTTCGAATCCGCCGCCGTGCCCGGCACGTTGAACCGATCCTGCCGCGCGAGCAGGTCGGTGATCATCACGATCGCCATCCACGCCTCGCTCCGGAACAGCGCCTCCATGACCGGCTGGTAGAAATCGCGGTCGTAATCCGGCGGCTCGCCGAACGTTTGAATCCCGGCGAACTTCGCGATCCGCGTCCAGGTCTTCGCGCGCCTGTTGCTGTTCCTCGCCTTCGCCGTGCAAGGCATCCTCCCATGTCGCGCGCAGCGGTTCGTGATCGTGCGTCGCATACGTGGCGACGGAAATGCGCTCGTATTCGCTGCCGGGCACGGGTCTGCTGGTCGGCATCGGTTTCCCACTGCGGGATCTTGAACCCGGCGATGCCGAGCATTTGCAGACTCGGCCGCACATAAGGCGGCACCGTCCCGAGATCCTCGCCCACGAGGCGCGTGCTCCCCGCGGCATCGAGGACCACGCGCAAATATTCCTCGCCCTCGCGCTGATTCGCCACCGCCTTCTCGTGCGATTCGTCGCTCGCGCGGCGAGAAATGCGGCCAGAGCCCGCCCGTTTGTTGCAACATCTCGTCGTGCGTGAGCGGGAGGAATTCCTCGTTGCGCTGCGGTCGCCACGGGAAGGCGTAGATGCGGTAAAAGCCGAGCACGTGATCGATCGCGGAAGACATGAAAGATGTCGCGCACGCCGTGGACGCGCTGCCGCCACCAGGCGAAGCCGTTCGCGCGCATCGCGTCCCAATCGTAGAGCGGGATGCCCCAGTTCTGGCCCCACTTCTGCGTGAACTTGTCCTCCTTGAAGTACGGCTCCGGCGGTGCGCCGCCCGACCAGTCGAGCTGAAACTCGTTCGGCCGGGCAAAGACATCCGCGCTGTAGTAGCTGACGCCAAACGGAATGTCGCCCATCAAGCGCCACGTCGCGCTCCTCGGCGTAGGCCTTCGCCGCCTCCCACTGCGTGTAGGCGATCCATTGCACGTAGCGAAAAAAATGTTCCCGCTCCGCAAAACGTGACCGCGCTTCACTCGACTGCGCCTCCAACCAGGCCCGCGCCGCCGCCACCGTGCGCTGCTCCTCCGGCCATTGATCCCACGCTTCGCTCCCGTCGTTTTCCTCCATCAACGCGCGGAAGAAAACGTAATCGTCCAGCCACGCCCGCTCTCGCTCGCAAAAATCCGCAAACGCTTTCGGCGGTTCGCTGCGGGCCTGGAAACCCGCGCGAACGCCTTCTCCAGGAGCGCGCGCTTCAACGCCCGCACCTTTCGGATATTTCACCCCGCCACGTCGCAGCGTGGAGACGCGGAACGGGCCCGTCACTTCGCGAAAATCCTCTTGCGTCAGATCCTCCGGCGAGCCCGGCGCGAGGTGCAGCGTCATCGGCTCCAGCGCCATCGCGCTGATCGCGTTGTAAGGGCTGTTGTCGCCGCCGGTCTCGTTGATCGGCAAAAGCTGCACGAGCTTGAACCCCGCGCCCGCCGCCCAATCAATGAACTGGCGCAACCCGTCCAGGTCGCCGATCCCGAGATCGTGCTCCGTGCGCAGCGCAAACAGCGGCGTGAGCACGCCGGCGATTTTGTTATCGGGGGATAGGGTCATTTAGCCGCTGATTAGGAGAGAGGAGTTTTTGCCACAGATGGACACAGATGAAACACAGATCAGAAAGTGAAGCGGCGGAACTCGACCTTGCTTCGACCAAAGTTCAAGAGCAGGCCGAGCTTTAGGTCCGTCGCCTTCAGTTCATTTAGAAGCTGGGCTTCGTCGCGCTTGTCGTATTGCGGCGCGACCTTGATCTCCACGAGGACGACATCCTGGACGAGTAGATCCGCGTCGTAATCGCCCACGACGACGTTTTTGTAGCGAACCGTCAGACGCTTTTCGATCTCAGCGCTAATCCCGCGCTGAACCAATTCCACCTGCATCGCGCGTTGATACACGCGCTCGAGAAATCCGTAGCCGAGCTGTCCATGCACCTCGAAGGCAGCGCCGATGATCGCCTTGTGTAATTTCCTTATGCGGGAAATTTTCGCCCGCCTCGTCGTCAACTTCCAACATCTCTTCCCTATCTGTGTTTCATCTGTGTAAATCTGTGGCAAAAATCTCCGTGCGGCATCCGTGTTAATTTGAAAGCCCGGCCTCGCCTGCGGCTGCGTTACGGGTAGCCAAAAAAATCAGCTCCGCCCGACCTGCCAGTCCTCCACCAGCTCCGTCGGGATCTCCTTCAGGAAACGTGAAGGCCGCTGAAACATGTCGCCGTAACCGGCATTCAAACGCATCTGCGGATACGTCAGGTAGAGCTCATCCTTCGCCCGCGTGATCGCGACGTAGAACAAGCGCCGCTCCTCCTCGATCGCCTCGCGCGTCTCGAGCGAGCGCGTGCTCGGGAACATCCCATCCGTCAGCCAGATCACGAACACCGTGTGATACTCCAGCCCTTTCGCCTGGTGCACCGAGGACAGGTTCACTGATTCCGTCTCCGCGGTTTGATTCGGCGCCGCCTCGGCGTCCACGTTGCTGATGAGCGCGAGCTGCGAGAGAAACTCGTTCACATCCTTGAACTGCCGCGCGAAGGCCGCGAGCTGGTTCAAGTCCTCGCGCCGCAGCTCGTAGTTGGTGAAGTTCGCCTTCGCGTAATCATCGTAGATCGCTTCCACCACCGACGTGATCATCTCCGACGGCGGATTCGGCACGCCGCCCGGCGCGATTTCATCCAGCGTATGCCCGAGCTGCGTCCACGACTTCTTCGACTTCGCGCCCACGGACATGGCAAAAAGCCGCTCGCTCCAGCTCGTGATCTCGCCGTTCGCATCGAGCGCCGTCTCCCAGGCGCGCCAGAAATTATCCGCGCTCTTGTTCCCCACGCCGGGCAGGAGCCTCACCATCCGCTTGAACGCCACCTCATCGCGCGGATTCGCCACGAAACGAATAAACGCCGCCACATCCTTGATGTGCGCCTGCTCGAAGAAGCGCACCCCGCTCGTGATCTGATACGGAATCCCGCGCCGCGACAGCTCCAGCTGCAACTCCACCGCGTGATAATGCGCGCGATAAAGCACCGCGATCTCGTCCAGCTCCACGCCCTCGTCGCGCAACTCCAGGATCCGCTGCGCGATGAACTGCGCCTGCTCCCCGCCATGGCTCAGCGCCACCAGCGCCGGCTTCAGATCCTTCCCCTCCCGCGTCGCGCTCAGCTCCTTCTTGAACTGCTCCACGTTGGGCGCGATCGCCGCGTTCGCCACCGCCAGCACCTCCGGCACGCTGCGGTAGTTCAGCTCGATCTTGAAGACCTGCGCATCCGGATACCGCTCCGGAAACGCGAGGATGTTTTTGAAATTCGCCCCGCGCCACGAGTAGATCGACTGCGCGTCGTCGCCCACCACCATCACGTTGCGATGATGCACCGCCAGCGTGTCGATGAAGTCCGCCTGGATCTTGTTCGTGTCCTGATACTCGTCCACGAGGATGAACTGAAACTGCCGCCGATAAAAATCCGCCACCTCCGCGATGCTCCTTCAGCATCCGCAGCGTCTTCTCCAGCAGATCGTCGAAATCCATCGAGTTCGTCGCCTTCTTCTTCTTCTCGTAGCGCGCGTGCACATCCTTGATCTGCTCGATCAGCGGCAGGAAATACGGAAACTTCTCCGCCAGCAGTTCCTCCATCGGCCGCTCCGTGTTGACCGTGAAACTGAAAATATCCGCCAGCACATCCGCCTTCGGGAACCGGATCTCCTTCGGATCAATCCCCGAACTGGCCACGACCGTCGCGATCAGATCCTTCTGATCCTCCCGATCGAGAATCGTGAACCCGCTCGAATAACCGAGCACCTTCCCATGCCGCCGCAGCATCCGGTTGCCGATGGAGTGAAACGTCCCGCCCCAAAGCCCGCTCGCATCGACCGGCAGCAAATTCGCCACCCGATCCAACATCTGCCGCGCCGCCTTGTTCGTGAAGGTCAGCAGCAAGAATGTTCCGCGGATCGACCCCATTCTCGAGCAAATAGGCGACGCGATAAGTCAGCGTCCGCGTCTTCCCCGACCCCGCGCCCGCGATCACAAGGAGCGGCCCCGGCGAAGCCGTCACCGCCGCATGCTGCTGCGGATTGAGCTCCGCCGCGTAATCAATATGAATCCCCGCCGCCGAGGGAGCGCGTTGAAGAATGTACTGCCGGGCCATGCGAGCCGTACCTGTAGCGGCGGACCGATGTGGTCGCAATTTGCCTACTGCAAATCGGGAACGCCAACTTCTTGTAGGTAGGCGAACGTCGAGTCGTAATACGTCGAGGAACGCGTCGGGTCAGTTGGCTCTCCTGGGGGAACAAAGATTACCATTCCCTGTCGCGCTCGTGTCAGAAGCACGCGATACGCATTGCGTAGGAAATTCTGATTGTCAGGATTCTTGATATTGGTCCAGCGATCGCCGCGGAAATCGTGAAAGTCCCAACCAGAACCGTTGAAGCGGAAGTCGCCATCCCACGTCACGCAGGCCCAATCGAGTTCCAACCCTTGAACCTGAAACTCCGTCGCGGCATCCTCCAGATAGTAACTCGATCGGGTGTCGGTTTTTCCATTCAGAAACCAGTGGATCGGATTAACATCCACTCGAATGTCGACCGCATGCGGTTTGAGGCGTTGCGCTTTCGATGAAGCGACAAGCCCGAACCGTTCTGAGCCGCGCGCCTGCTTCCGTACCCAATCTTTGGCGGCGGTTAAATTCCGTGTGATGACGATCGGATAACGCTTAGAAAGCTTTGCGAATGCTTCGCGCGCTGCCTCGCGTTCGCAGTCGAGCATGGCCTTTACGAAGGCCGAAACATTCTCCGCGCGAAACGAGCGCATAGACACCGCGAGATGAAGCGAATCATCGAAATGCGCGTCACGCCGCGCGCCGATTTTCTCCAATGCCTTACCCGCGGCATACTCACTATCGGTCAGCCGCGCGGAGATATAGACATGCCAAGCCGGGAAGGCTTCGGTGACCGCTTCAAGCCACGCGTCGATTCCGGCCTCACCGATGTTGATCTCCTGACCCCCGCCGACGAGGCAGATGATGACGGCCCAATCTTGATGCCGGTCCATGTAGGAGATGAGGAATTCCGGTTCCGAATGCGCAAATCCGGTCCGACCCTTCTTCCGCTGCATGAAGTTGGCTGTCTGCCGCAGATTCCACGCACGCTGGGCTTCGTCGAAGATGACGACGTGCTCGATCGGCGGAGCCGCATCGCGAAGCGCTTCGTCCCTGAAGTTGTGAATGTTCTGAATGAACGCTTTGACGCTTTCTCCGACTTGGCCTTTCCGGACTTTCTCACCTTTCGCTTTTCGGCGCGCTACTTCATCACGCGTGAGCGCTTCGCGGAGCACCGCGACGAGGGGCCCGTTGCCGGAAAGGAAAACCGCATGTGTTGGTTCTTCGCGGCGGCGGTGACGAGTGGCGACATTCAATCCGACTAAGGTCTTCCCAGCGCCGGGGACACCAGTGACAAAGCAAATGATCTTGCGTCCGGTCGCTTTTGCTTCGTCAACCAGCACGTCGATGCGCTGCGAAGTGACCCTTAGGTTCTTCGCTCCCGCATCATAGCGGGCAATAGCTTCCACTGAGTGCTGCGCGTAGAGCGATCGAGCCGCTTCAATAATCGTCGGCGTCGGGTGGTATGGAGCACATGCCCATTTTCGTGGATCGAAAGTCGCGCGCGCGGGGATTTCTAACGCCGATTCGATCAGCGTGCGCAAATCTTTAGGCCCGATTGCGACAGGCTTGTAGACCTGATCAGCGTCGGCCTGAAGGTGGATGGCAAACGACTGCGTGGCTTCGGTCGCGATCAGGATTGGGAGAATCGAAACGCCATGGCTACCCTCATGGAAGTTTTTGAGGTCGAGCGCATAATCCCAGACCTGGTCGAGACCGGCGCGGTCGAAAGTTCCTTCGCCGACCTTAAACTCGAGCGCGAAAACCATTGAGCCGATGATCAGCACGACATCGATCCGACGCCCCATCCGCGGGATGTTGAACTCGAAGAAGATCGAGCCTTCGAACCCTGCCAAGTCTCGCTGGAGGTAATCAATCTGCGCGATCCACGTATCGCGCTGCGTAGTCAACAGCGCGAAGTCCCCGTTCGTTGCCAATGCTCCCAAGATGGCTTTGGGTTCCGAGTTGCGAAACTCGTCGATGGTCGCGCCGTACCATGCCCGCGATGACGAGTCTGCGGGAAGATGCGTATCAGAAGTCATGGCAGGCAATCAATGCCAGGACAAAACGCGAAAGTGAAGCAAACGCGCTGATTGATCTGCGACCCGGACACACGGGCGCGTTCTGGCGGTGTTCCTGAGAGCGGACTTGGGTTCAGCCGCGCAAAGGTGACGCGGTCGACGACCGTTTCCTCGCGACCATGCTTCTAGCCTGCCCAACGTGGTCGGAAAATAAAGCTGGATTCACGCCTCAATCCTGGCCAGGAAATAACGCCCGCGATGGGCAAGCAATTCAGCATCACCTTGGACGGCGTCGATGTGGGGCAATTACTCGACGGACTTCGACTGCGGGCTGAATCGTGGCGTAAGACGGCTGAGTTTATGGAATCGGGGTTCATCGCTGATGACTCGTTGGTTTGCGAGGAGTGCAGTTCGGAACACGAGGCTGCCTGTATCGCTGAGCACTACGAGAACATCGTCGCGGTCATTGAGCGGCAGGTTGCGGAGCAAGGAGGCTGGGGAAGTTGACGGCTGCCCGAAGCCGAAGCATGCGCCGTTGCCGAAGAATCGGGCGGAATGGTGGGCGGCGAAGCTGGCGCGGAATCGTGACGCGCGATTTGCTGGTGACGCGCACCTTGCGCAAGGCGGGCTGGCGGGTGCTGCGGGTGTGGGAATGCGATCTGGCGAAGCAGAAGAACTGGCCGCGCGTGGCGCGACGGGTGGTCAAAGCCTTAAATTTGCCACGCATGAACACGGATTAAACACAGATGGGGGATCCGAAGACTCTCTTTATTTGGGCAGACCTGGCTTCATCTGTGGCTCCTTCGTTGCTTTCAATGCAGGAGCGAGACTTGGCCACGGATTCACACAGATGAAACACGGATGGGGGGATCCGAAGACTCCTCTATCTGTGCAGATCTGTGTTCATCTGTGGCTAAGAGTTCCATCGCTTCTTCTGCATTCCGAAAGCGGTTGGGCCACAGATTCACACAGATGAAACACAGACGGGGAATCCGCAGCTCCCTCTATCTGTGAAAATCTGTGTTCATCTGTGGCTCAGAGTTCCCATCGTTGCTTTTCAGGCGGAGCGGGGTTCGGCCACAGATTGACACAGATGCCGTAACGGATGCGAAGCAACGGCCGGGCTTTCCAACACAGATGGGGGGAACTCCGACGAGCCTTTATCGGTGAAGATCTGGGGTTATCTGTTCAAGCTCCATCGTTGCTTTGAAGCAGTAGCGGGGTTCGGCCCCAGATTGCTTCGGATAGAACACGGATGGGGAAGCGGGATACTCCTTTATCTGTGAAAATCTGTGTTCATCTGTGGCTCAGGCGTTCCTAGTCAGTGCACAGCCGTTGACGTTATAACATTTGTGGCTACGCTCTCGGCATGACGTTGGAACTCAAGGTGCGCAAAGTGGGCAATTCGCTCGGGTTGGTGTTGCCGAAGGAAGTGCTGGCCCATCTGAAATTGGAAGAGGGCGACACGGTGTCGGTGACGGAGGCTCAGGATGGTGTCCGCCTGACCGCCAGCAATCCTGAATTTGCCAGGTCGATGGAGGTTTTCGCGTCGCTGAATCGCCGTTATCGCAACGCGTTGCGCGAACTGGCGAAATGAAGGAGCCCTACTGGCTGACGCGGGATGAATGTCTCGCGCTGCACGACATGATGTTGTCCCACTACGGCGGCATCCCGGGTCTGCGTGATGACAATGTGCTGCAATCGGCGCTGGCGCGCGGGCAGCAGTTATTTTCCCACGGCAAGCCCACCATGCCGGAACTGGCGGCGGCTTACACGATGGGGATTGTGAAAAACCACCCGTTTCTGGACGGCAATAAGCGCACTGGTTTCATGCTCGGGGCGGGTTTCCTGGAACGAAACGGCTTTTCGTTTTACGCGACCGAAGCGGAGGCAGCGTTGAAAACCCTCGCCCTCGCCGCCGGGGAGATGAGCGAAGCGGAGTATGCGGATTGGTTGAAGACGAATTCGAAGCGGACGTGATCGCACGCCGGGTGATGGGGCGTTGCGATTCGGGGAGAAGCGGAAGTTGGCCACGGATTAACACGGATTGGACACGGGTGGGGGAATCGAAGACTCCTTTATCTGTGCAGATCTGTGTTCATCTGTGGCTCAGTTTCCATCTTTCCTTCTGCATCCCCGAAAAGCGGTTGGGCCACAGATTGACACAGATATTCACAGATCAAAAAGCCATCGTTGTTTGGCATCCCAAGCGCCGTCGGATGGACGCGCTTTCAATTCTTATCTGTGAAAATCTGTGTTCATCTGTGGCTCAAAAGCCCCTTTGCTGGTTCTGAAGCAGGTAAAGGAGAAGCTGGCCACAGATCGACACAGATTGAACACAGATGAGGAAATCCGGAATTCTTCATCCGTGGCAATCCGTGTTCATCCGTGGCTAAGAATCTCCTCGGCAGCTAGCGCGCCGGCCGATTCTTGTTGCCGAGCTCTTCGAGGAGCTCGATCTGGATCTGCTGAATCTCGAAGAGGCGTTGGTATTGCTTTCGCAGGAGGTGATCGACTTTTTCGTGGAGGTGTCGGATCTCGAGTTCGGCTTTCAGGTTCACTTTGTAATCGTTCTCCGCCTGGAGGCGGTCGCGGGCTTGGGCGCGGTTTTGGCTCATCATGATGACGGGCGCCTGGATGGCGGCGAGGCAGGAGAGGATGAGGTTCAAGAGGATGAACGGGTAGGGATCGAAGCCGCGGTCGGAGAGGACGTAGGCGTTGAGCGCGATCCAGCCGAGGAGGATGAATCCGAAGGTGATGAGGAAACGCCAGCTGCCACCGAACTCGGCAATCCGATCGGAGAGGCGTTCGCCGAAGGTGAGTTCGCGCGCGAACTCGTGCTCGATGTTTTCCGAGAGGAGCTCGTGTTGCTGGAGGCTCTCGACGACTTCCTGGTCGAGGGTGGAGAGTTCGCCCAGTTCGTCCTGCAACGCGGCCTTCACATATTCCGTCCGGAATTTGCCGAGGTCTTCGAGGCAGATCGGTTGGGCCGGGTTCCACTCTGGGTGCTGCGCCTGGATGAAGTCGGCGAGGGAGGGCCGAATGTTTTCGCCCACGGTGCCGTCGTCAATGTCCTTCGTCTTGTGGCAGAAGGGACAAGCGAAGGTGTCCTGGGCGCTCATGGGGATGAGGAAGTTTTATCGCCCGGGCGGGCGGCTGTCGAGGCGCAGCGACGAAGGGATCGGCGCTTGCCGGTGGGTGCGGAATATTTGGTCCCGCAGCCGTATTTGACTCAACTGGACTAACTGGACTAACATGGAGCGATGAAGACGGTGAATGTGCACGAGGCGAAGACGCAGTTCTCCGGCTTGCTGGCCGAGATCGAGAAGGGGAAGGAACGCATCGTCATTTGCCGGAATGGAAAGCCGGTGGCGGATTTGGTCCCGCACCAAACGCGAGTCTCCATGGCGGCCGACAAAAAACTCGGGGCAATCACCTTGCTCTACGATCCGACCGAACCGGCGGCGGATGATGAGTGGCCGCCGGAATGTCGATGATGCTGGACACCTGCGCCCTCCTTTTTCTCGCGAGTGGCGACGATCGTCTTTCCCGAGCGGCGCGCGGACGGCTGCGAGATGCGCCCATGCGCTGGTTCTGTGCCATCAGCGGATACGAGATCGCGATCAAACATCAAAAAGGGAAGCTGAAACTCCCTGCTCTCCCAGCGCACTGGATCGAGGAGCTGGCGCAGCGCTATGTCTTGACGGAATTGACGATCGACGCCGCCCTGTGCTTCGCGGCCGCCGATCTACCGCCGCATCACCGCGATCCGTTTGATCGCTTCATCATTGCTGGAGCGCAGCGGCTGGGATGTTCGGTCGTGACGATTGATCCCGTGTTCGCAAGGTACGGTGTGGAGGTTGTTTCGTAGTTATGCGTGTGCTCGCGATCGATGCCTCCCTGCGGAATAGCGGCGTCGCCATCGTGGAGGCGAACGGCGGAAAGCAACGCGCGCTTTATTATGGCGTGATTCATAACCCGGTGAAGTTGCGGCCGTCGGCCTGCCTGGTGGCGATCCGCGAGCAACTGGCGGATCTGATTCGCGCGCATGAGCCGGATTGTTGTGCGCTGGAGGCGGTGATTTACGTGCAGAGCTATAAGACGGCGATCGCGCTGGGCGCGGCGCGCGGGGCGGCCATCCTGGCGGCGGCGGAACGCGGGCTGCCGGTGTTTGAGTATGCGCCGAAGCGGATCAAGCAGGCGGTGGTCGGCCACGGCGGCGCGGACAAAGGACAGGTGGCGTTTATGATTCGCGCGTTGCTGGGGTTAACGGAGACGCCGGGACCGGATGCGGCGGATGCGCTGGCGATCGGGCTCACGCATGTGCGGGCGCAGGAAGCGGCGAAGCTCGGGGTGCCGACTGGAGCGCAGATCTGAGATGTCATTGGCCACAGATGCACACAGATTGAACACAGATGAAGAAATCCAAGGCCAGCGCTCCTTTCCCCATCTGTGGAAATCTGTGTTCATCTGTGGCTAAATCTCTGCGCCTTTTGCCGTGCCATGGAGAGTGAACTTCGAACCCGTTGGCTGGGCCGGATCGCATATGGCGACGCGCTTGCCTTGCAGGAGGAAATCGTGGCGCGGAAGCGGGCGGATGATTCGTTAGCCGACGAGCTGCTTCTGCTCGAACACGAACCGGTTTACACGATCGGGCGGACGCCGGATCGGTCGAGCTTGCGCGATGTGGAGGGTTTGCCGCATCCGCTTTTTCCGATCAATCGCGGCGGGCAGGCGACGTATCATGGACCGGGGCAGTTGATCGGTTATCCGATTATTGATCTGCGGCGCGGCGCGCAGGATCTGCATCGCTACCTGCGCTGGATCGAAGAGGTGTTGATCGAGTTGCTCTCCGGCTACGACGTCGCCGCCGCCACGCGTCCCGGATTAACCGGCGTCTGGGTGGAGGATCGCAAGATCGCGTCGATCGGCGTGGGCGTGCGGCAATGGGTGACGATGCACGGCTTCGCGCTCAACGTGCAGGGCGATCTCTCGCCGTTCGATCAAATCGTGCCCTGCGGGATCGCCAACGTCTCCATGACTTCGGTGGAAAAGGAATGCGGAAACGTCTGGGCGGTCGAAGATGTGGGACGGCGGGTGGCGGAATTGATGCAGGCGCGCCTGGGCGAGCTGCGAAGCGTGCCCGCGTCCGCGATTACAGGATAAATTTTATGATCCCACTCGAAGACAACGCCGGCGATATCCTCGGTAAAGCGCAACGCGGCCTCGAGCTGTCGGATGGTCAACTGGCCGAAAGATCAGGCGTGACCGTGGAGCGTTTGAAGCAAATGCGTGAAGGCAGCTTCGATGATGAAAGCCTGGCGGCCGTGGCGCCGCTTCTTGGACTGGACGCGTGGTCGTTGACCAGGCTGGCGCACGATCAATGGGTGCCAGAGCGAGTCCAGGAAATCGCGGGTCTCGCGCAATTCAATACCACCTACGGCGATATGACGGTGAATGCGTACCTGGTTTGGGATCCGGCCTCGCGCGAGGCGGTGGCATTCGATACGGGCGCGGATTGCACGGAGATGTTGCGTCGCGCCTCGAAAGAGGACCTCACCATTAAGATTATCATGCTGACGCATGCGCATCCCGATCATGTGGCCGACCTGGAACGGTTGCGCTCGGAAACCGGCGCGATCATTTACATTTCGCGAACACGAATCGGCGCGCGGCGCGGAGACGATCGCAGAAGGCGAGAAATTTCGCGTGGGCGCCCTGGAGATTGAGGCGCGGCTGACGTCTGGACACTCGGCCGGCGGCACGACCTATGTGATCTCGGGACTGGAACGGCCGGTGGCGATTGTGGGTGATTCGCTTTTTGCCGGATCGATGGGCGGGGGTGCGGTTTCCTATCAAGACGCTCTGAAAAACAACCTGGAGAAGATTCTGACGTTGCCGGAGGAAACGATCGTTTGCCCGGGGCACGGGCCGCTCACCACAGTAGGAAAAGAACGGAAGGAGAATCCGTTTTTTGCAGGAAACATCTCATCATGAATATCGGATTTGTTGGCGTGGGACGGATGGGCGCGAACATGGCGCGCCGTCTGAAGGATCGCGGTTACAATGTGACGACGCTGTTCGACATGAACCGCGCGGTCGTGACGGAACTGGCGAAGGAAATCGGCGCGACGGCTTGCCCTACGCTCGGCGATGTCACGGCGGGCGCGGATGTGATCTTTACGGTCGTCTCCGATGACGCGGCGATGCGCGGGATTTTTGACGGCGACGACAACCTGCTCGTGAACGCGCAGGGAAAGCTTTTCGTGAATTGCGCGACCGTGTCGCCGGGCGTGCACGAGGAAGTGGAGAAGCTCGCGCACAAAGCGGGCGCGGAAACGCTGGAAGCTTGCATGGCGTCGAGCATCACGCAGGCGCGGGAAGGTTCGCTTTACCTGATGTGCGGCGGGAAAAAGGAGGCGTTCGACCGCGCCGAACCGATCCTGAAAGACCTGAGCAGCTCGCTGCGCTTTGTCGGGCAAAACGGGTGAGGCCGCGAAGGTGAAGGCGCTGGTGAACATGGTGATGAACATCAACACCGCGGGGTTGGCGGAAGGGCTGGGGCTGGGCGACGCGCTGGGGTTGGACCTGACGATGTTGCGCGAGGTCTTTTCGCAGACGGGCGCGGCCTCGCGTGTCCTGCAAACTGACGGCGAGGACATGCAGAAGCGCGATCACGCGGTCTTCTTTGCCGCGGCGCATGCGGCGAAGGACAGCGGGATCGCGCTCGCGCTGGGCGAGTCGGCTGGGCTGGAGCTTCCGCTGGCGCGCGCGACGAAAGCGCAATACGAGCGCATGATCGCGGAGGGCTTGGGCGAGCTGGATAAATCCGGGGTCGCGGAATTGACGTTCAAGGGACGTGGCAAAGGGAAGAAGGGGAGTTCTTAGGCCACAGATTCACACAGATTAAACACAGATGGGGAAAAGAGGTGGAATTCCGGTCTCTTCATCTGTGTAAATCTGTGTTCATCTGTGGCTAAATTTTCCGCAGGTTGGCGTTTGCGCGATTTTGGGAGTGAGTCGGATTCACTGCGGCGATGCGGTGTGCCGGTTGGTGAAAGCGGCGTAGGATAAATCGATGAGCGAAGGCGGCACACCGACCACTCCACCGGCGCAGGACGCGCAGCGCGACCAGGAAACTCCGACGGCTGGCGCACGCACTCCTTTGGAAGCGCAGCCGGCCAAGGTGACGGAGGGTGATCAGGTCGCGGCGGGACTGCCGGCGGTTTATCAGACGGCGCGTTTTGCGGTGGGCGAGATGGGCGTCGGCGCGCGGGGTGAAGGCGCTGCTGAAGGTGAACAAGAAGGACGGCTTCGATTGCCAGAGCTGCGCGTGGCCGAGTCCCGATGAGCACCGCCAGGTGGCGGAGTTCTGCGAGAACGGCGCCAAGGCGATCGCGGATGAAGGGACGACGAAGCGCGTCACGGCCGATTTTTTTCGCGAGCACTCACTCTCGTTCCTGCAGGAGCAGAGCGACTACTGGCTCGGTCAACAAGGTCGGCTGACGCAGCCGATGGTGAAACGCGAGGGCGCGACGCATTACGAGGCGATCAGTTGGGATGACGCCTTTGCGCTGATGGCGCGGGAGTTGAACGCGTTGCCCACGCCAAACGCGGCGTCGTTTTACACCAGCGGACGGACGAGCAACGAGGCCGCGTTCCTCTACCAGCTTTTCGTGCGGCAATTCGGCACGAACAACCTGCCGGATTGCTCGAACATGTGTCACGAATCGAGCGGGGAGGCGCTGGGCGAAGCGATCGGCGTCGGCAAGGGCTGCGTGACGCTGGAGGATTTCGACGAGGCGGATGCGATCTTCATCGTCGGTCAGAATCCGGGCACGAATCATCCGCGCATGCTTTCGAGTTTGCAGAGCGCGAAGCGGAAAGGCGCGAAGATTGTTTCGATCAATCCGATGCCGGAGATCGGCAATTTTCGCTTCAAGAATCCGCAGGACATGAAGAATCCGCTGCGCGTGCCGCAGTTCTTTCTCGGGAAGGGAACGGAGCTGAGCGACCTCTGGCTGCCGCTGCGGATCAACGGCGACGTCGCGGTCTTCAAGGGGATGATGAAGGAAATGCTGGCGGCGGAAGACGCGCAGCCGGGCACGGTCTTCGATCACGAGTTCATCCGCGAACACACCGTCGGGTTTCGAGGAACTCATCGCCGATCTGCGCGCGACGAGCTGGGACGATATCACCGTGAGCAGCGGACTGACGCGCGAGCAGATCCGCGAGGCGGCGCGAGATCGCGATGCAATCGAAGCGCATCATCTGCTGCTGGGCGATGGGACTGACCCAGCACCCGAATGCGGTCGGGACGTTGCAGACGATCCTGAACTTCCTGCTGCTCGGCGGGAACATCGGTCGGCCGGGCGCGGGCCCGTGTCCGGTGCGCGGTCACTCGAATGTGCAGGGCGATCGCACGATGGGGATTTGGGAACGGATGAGCGATGCCTTTCTGGATCGATTGGGCGCGGAGTTCCGTTTCGAGCCGCCGCGCGAGCACGGGCACGACGTGGTCGAGACGATCAAGCAGATGCACCGCGGCCACATCCGCGTCTTCATCGCGATGGGCGGGAACTTTCTCTCTGCGACGCCGGACACCGAGTATACCGCGAAGGCCTTAAGCCAGTGTCGCCTCACCGCACACGTCGCGATCAAGCTGAACCGTTCGCATCTTGTCACCGGCGAGATCGCGCTGATTCTGCCGTGCCTCGGTCGCTCGGAGATCGATCGACAGGCCGACCGCGAGCAATTCGTGACGGTGGAGGATTCGATGGGGATCATCAATCCCTCGCGCGGTGTGCTCGAGCCGGCGAGCCCGCATCTGCGGAGCGAACCTGCGATCATTGCAGGACTGGCGAAGGCAACGCTCGGCACGAAGACCACGGTCGATTGGGATGGGCTTATCGCCGACTACAGCCGCATCCGCGATCACATCGAGCAAGTCGTGCCGGGGTTCGACCGCTTCAACGAACGCATCAACAAGGACATCTTTTATCTGCCGAACGACGCTCGCGAACGGCGCTTCAAGACCGAGACGGGCAAGGCCATGTTCAAGCCGCATCCGATCCCGCGGAACGAATTGCCGCCCGGCCGCTACATCATGATGACGATCCGATCGCATGATCAGTTTAACACGCACATTTACGGCCTGGATGATCGTTACCGCGGCGTCTATCACGGGCGCCGTGTCATTTTCATGAACCAGGACGACGTCGCGGCGGCGGAATTGCAGGCGGGCCAGATCGTCGATCTCACCAGCCACTTCGGCGAAGGCGAGAAGCGGGTGGCCCGGCATTTTCAGATCGCGCCCTACGATCTGCCACGCGGTTGCACGGCCACGTATTTTCCGGAGACGAATGTGCTGGTGCCGATCAACAGTGTGGCCGCGCGCTCGAACACGCCGACGAGCAAATTCGTCATCATCTCAATCGCGCCCGCGGCGGATGAAGGCGCGGCCGTGAAAGAGATTCTTCAGGCGACTCGCTCCGCGCCGGCGTAAACGTTCATCGTTTCCCCGCGGAGGAAGCCGATGAGCGTCTGGTTGTTCGCCTGCGCGAACTCGACCGCGAGGCTGGTGGGCGCGGAGATCGCGGCGATGATGGCGATGCCGGCGGCGAGCGCTTTCTGCATCATCTCGAAGGAAACGCGACCGCTGAGGAAGAGGACGCGACCGCGCGCGGGCAGTCGCTTCGCGAGCAACTCGTGGCCGATCAATTTATCGAGTGCGTTGTGCCGGCCCACGTCCTCGCGCAGGACGATGAGGTTGCCTGCGAGATCAAAAAGACCGCAGGCGTGCAGGCCGCCGGTGCGATCAAACGTGGACTGCTGGTGGCGCAGCGCGACGGGAAGCGTGCGCAAGACGGCAGGCGCAACTTTGCACGCGTCATCGATCGGCGGGTACGACAGGCGCGCGGCTTCGATCGTCGCTTTGCTGCAAACGCCGCAACTGGACGAGCTGAAGACGTTTCGCGTCAGTTTGGTCGGATCGAAAGCGCCCGGGTCGCGCAGAGTGACGTTGATGACCTGATCGTCGCCCGTGGCGCCGCAAAGCGTAAGGTCGAAAATGTCGGCGGGTGTGCGGATGAGATTCTCGGTGAGCAGGAAACCGGCAGCGAGTTCGCGGTCGTGGCCCGGCGTCCGCATCATGACGGCGATGCTGTGACCTTCGATCCGGAGCTCGAGTGGCTCCTCCACGGCCACGTGGTCCGTCTGCGTTGCCTCGCCCTCGGGTGAATGGCGCACGATGGAAGTGGTGCGACTGCTCTCGTGGCTCATGGCATGCGCGCGAGATCGGCGGGCGTGTTCAGGTTAAAAAAGAGGGGCGCCTCCGCTGCAGTGATCGGATGTCGTGCGACCAGGTCATCGGCCAGGCAGCGCGAGGCGAGATGTTGCAACGAAAGCTGGCCGCGCCTGAGCTGATCCTCGGCCAACGCGAGTGCTGCGTTCGGGTAGATCGCGGCCAGCGGTTCGAATCGATCGTTGGCGGGAATGATTCCGCGATCTGGTGCGCAAGCGTCCAGCAAGGTGGCGAGAAAGTCGGCCGTCATGCACGGGAGATCGACCGCGAGCGCGAGCAACAAAGGAGTGCGACAGCTTCGTAAACCTGCGACGAGTCCGGCCAGCGGACCGGAATCTGGAGCGGCGTCCGCTACGTGGTGGACGTTCGGATGGCGCACGGCATCGAGCGCGGGCCCGGCGAGAAGGATCTGTGCCGGCGCGAGCGATGTGAGCACGCGCAGTTGCCGCTCAATGAGCATCTCCCCGCCGATGTTGAGCTGCGCTTTGTCCTCACCCATGCGGGAAGATTTTCCGCCGGAGAGAAGCAGAGCGCTGAAGGGCACGCTCACGTCAGGCGACGGCGAGTTCCGCGGCCCCGGCGGCGAGCCATCCGTCGCTCAGGATCTTCGCGCGGAGGCCGGCGTTCTTTTTCAAGAACTCCTTCGTGCCGGGAGCGAACGCCACCTCCATCCAATCGCACGGAGCACAATGTTGGGTGCCGTGGAATTTGACGCCGTCGATCTCGAAATCCTGGCCGATGAGCGAAAGGAGATCGACGCCGGAGACGATGAGATTGCGGCGGAGGACGCCGGGAGATTTATCGACGGCAGGGAAGGCGGCGCGGAGTTCCTCGAAGACTTCACGCGAGAAGAAGGTGACCTGGCCTTTGTAGTCGGTCTTGTGATCGAAATAGCGGTCACCGCGCAGGCCGCGGCCCGCGACGCATTCGACGCGGTCGAGTTCCTGCAAGGGAAAGGCATCGGGCTCGCGGCCGTAGTGGCCGATGTAAGTTGTGGCCGGGGGAGATGAAGATCTGGTGGATCTGCATGAAGTGGAACGTCGAACGCCGAACGCCGAACGTCCAACGCCGAATCGCGGCGGGCTGCGCGCCTTGCGCACGCTGTTGCGGTCGATGACGTTAGCGGTTCATGGGAACCGTCGGGCGTGTCTTTGCTTATCTGAAGCGTTATCCGGGGCTCGCGCTCGGGACGCTTTCGTGCGCCATCGTGGGGACGTTAATGGTGATCGTGTTCCCGGCGGTGACGAAACTGGTGATCGACGAAGTGTTGGTGGCGAGGAAACCGGAACGTCTGACGCCGCTGGTGTTGATCGCGGCCGCGGCGTTTGTGCTTCAGCACGGACTGAATTCGTTGCGCATCATCTTGAACAACACCTTTGAGCAAAAGGTGATCTTCGACCTGCGGAGCGATCTGTATTCGCACATCCAACTGCTGCCGCTGCGCTGGTTTGATAACCGGGCGACGGGCGATTTGATGACGCGCATCCTGGAGGACGTGAACTCGGTGGAGCGGATGCTGATCGATGGCGTGGAGCAGGGCGTGGTGGCGTTGCTGCAGGTGGTGATCGTGCTCGGGATGATGTTTTACGTGAGCGTTTCTTTGACGTTGTGGGGCCTGGCGCCGGCGCCGTTTCTGGCGGGCGGGGCGCTCTGGTACACGCTGACGGCGCATCGGCGTTATCGACTTACAACGACGCGCAGTCGTCGGCGATGAATTCGCTTTTGCACGATAACCTGGCGGGCATCCGGCAGATCAAAAGTTTCGTGCGCGAGCGCGAGGAGCACGGGCGTTTTAACAAGGTGAGCGATCAACTGCGGCACGCCACGCTCGTGGTGATGAAGGTGTGGGCGGTTTATCACCCCTCGATGTATCTCATCGGCTCGCTTGGGGTCGTGCTCGTGGTGTGGGTGGGCGCGCGCAGTGTATTAAGCGGCGCGATCCAGTTGGGGGATTTGACTGCGTTCCTGATGCTGACGGTATTTCTGTATGAGCCGATCAACAAGCTGCATCAGCTCAATCAATTGATGCAGGCGGGACGCGCGGCGGGCGAGCGTGTGTTTGAGATTATCGATCAGCCGATCGAGCCGGGCTGGGACGTGGAAACCCCGACGCGGAAGATCCGCGGCGACGTTCGCTATGAGGACGTGAGCTTTAACTACGGCGATGAGAGCGCGCCGGCGCTGCAAGAGATCAACTTCCACGCGCAACCGGGGGAAACGATCGCGCTGGTGGGGACGACGGGCGCGGGGAAATCGACGTTGGTGAATCTGTTGACGCGTTTTTACGAGCTGAGCTCGGGAGAGATCCTCGTGGATGGGAAACCGATCCAATCCTACGGCTTGCGCGCGTTGCGCGAGATGGTGGGCCTGGTTTCGCAGGAGAGTTTTCTTTTCAACGGCACGGTGCGGGAAAATCTGCTGATGGGAAAGCCGGATGCGACAGACGAGGAAGTGTGGCGGGCGGCAGAGGCGGCGAATGCGCGCGTGTTTATCGATCGGATGTCGAAGGGGCTGGACAGCATCGTGGGTGAGCGCGGGGTGAAGTTGAGCGTGGGGGAGAAGCAGCGATTATCGATTGCACGCGCGCTTGCTGAAGGATCCGCCGATTCTGATTCTCGATGAGGCGACGGCGAGCGTGGATACGACGACCGAGCGTCTCATCCAGGAGGCGCTGGAACATTTGATGGCGCATCGGACGTGCTTCGTGATCGCGCATCGGCTCTCGACGATTCTGCGGGCGGATCAGATTCTCGTGCTGGAGCGGGGTCGGATCATCGAGCGCGGGACGCATGCCGAGCTCGTGGAGCTGGGCGGGAAATACGCGCGGCTATGGGAGCAGAGTTTTCTCGAGACGACGGTGGTCGATGACGCCGGGCTCGTGGCGGCGAAGTTGGATTGAGGGAGAGCTTGGCTGCGTCGGCGATTACCGTGACGCTGGTGAGGAGCTTGGGAGATCCCTCGGCCGTGCTTCGCCGGCTCGGGATGACGGAACGCGCAAACGGCCGACGTCCGTTACTCGCTCGGCGATGGTGACGGGGAGGGCGGAGGCGTGGCGCCGCCGGCGCCGGGAATCATAATCGTCTGGCCGATCTGGAGGGCGCGATCGTTTTCGATCCGATTGTATTTCTGCAAGTCACTCACGCCGACACGATAGGTCTTGGCGATGGAAGTAAGGGTTTCGCCCTTGGTCACGACGTGCGCATTGCCGCTGCCCATGGCGGTGGTGGCGGGAGTGGCGGCGGGCGCGTTCGGGGCGGGAGCGGGCGTGCTCTCTCCGATCATGACGCCGGGGCGGATGGCGGCGATTTGTTTCTCCATTTTCAGGAGCTGCTGGGAGAGGGCGTCGATCTTGAGATTCTGTTCGTCGATCTTTTTCGTGAGGGCCTCAAGTTGGGCGTTGGCCTTGTCGCCACCGGTGGCGAAGGTTTGCGCTCCGGCGAAGGGGACGAGGAGGACGGAACAGAGGAGGGAGATCCAGAAAGAGGGCTTCATCGGGCGGAAGTTTGCCACTGGGGCGCGCGGGAGGCAAGAGGAGGCAGAAGGCGCGCGTGGATGGCTTGCGTTGGCGGGTTTTCGTCCCTAGCTTTTTTCCATGCCGGAGCGTTTGCAAAAGCCGACTGTGCCTTGGGGCCCGCGCCCCGGAGGCGAGGGCGGTGAGGGACCGAAGGCGCCGGACGTCTCACGGCCGGACACGGAGGATCTGCTGAAGAAGATGCGCAAGGTGGATCCGAACCAATCGAAGCGCTATCGACAACGGACGGGCCAGTGATGGAAACGCCATGGGGGGCGGAGGGAGCAAATGATTTCGTGGCGTTGCTGCGGCGCGGTGGGCATCTGGTGCCCGACGAATGCTGACAGGTCTGGCAGGTCCGACGAATTTGGCCGAGCCGCAGACGCAGGCCACGACAATCCTTGCTTTCAAGTTTGCCGGCGGCGTGCTGGTGGCGGGAGATCGGCGCGCCACGTCGGGCAATACCGTGGTCTACGATCGCGCGGACAAGGTGTCTGGAAATCGACCGGCATTCGATCATGGCGATCGCGGGTGTGCCGGCGACGGCGTGGGAAATGGCGCGGGTGCTGGAGCATTCGTTTCAATTTTTCCGGCGCACGCAATTGCAGGAGATGAGCGTGGACGGAAAGGTGCGCGCGCTCTCGAAACTGCTGCGGGATAATTTCGGCTTCGTGATGCAAGGCGTGGGGATGGTGGTGCCGATCTTCGCCACTTATGACGCGGGGTCGGAACCGGCGGCGCGCCTTTATTTTTACGATGCGATGGGCGCGAACTTCGAGGTGGCGGAATACGCCGCGACGGGATCGGGTTCGCCGGCGGTGCGAGGGATTTTGCATTACGAGAATCAGTGGGGAAAGAAGCGGCTGGCGAAATTGCGTGAAGATGAGGCAGTGATCGTGGCCCTGCGCGCGCTCGACACCGCGGCGGAGGCGGACACGGCGACGGGCGGGGTGGATCGCAATGCGCGGATTTTTCCCGTGATCAAGACGGTGTCGGCGGACGGGATCTCGACGTTGCCGGACAAGCAGATCGCGGCGCTCTTCAAGAAGGGAGTGGCATGACGGAGGAGCCCTACCGGTGGGTGGAGGCGATCGCGAATCGGCGCGATTACGTGGAGACGCAATTGGCGACGGGAAGTCCGATCGTAGCGCTCGGATGTCGGGAAGGAATTTTGTTTCTGACGCTGGGACGGAGCCGGCAAAAGGTGTTTGAGATTTACGATCGCATCGCGATGGGTGCGATCGGGCATCCGGGCGATATCGAGCGGTTGCGGCTGGCCGCGATCGAATTGGCAAGCACGGAAGGCTTCACGCGCTCGGCCGCGGATGTGTCGCTGCGGCGGCTCGCGTATTACTCGTTGAGTCCGGTCCTAAAGGCGGCGTTCGAGCAGGTCTTCGGACCGCCGTATCTGGCGCGGATGCTTTTTGCGGAGATCGCGGAGAGAACCGAGAACGATTTGTTTCTCCGGATCGATTACGATGGGGCGATCGCTTTGAACGGCAGCGGGGCGAGTGAGGCGCGGGATTATTTCGGTGTCCTCAGTGGGACGGCTGCGTCGGCGACGTTGATGACAACTTTCCTGCGGGAAAGGCACGAGCCGAACGGGACGCTGGCGCGTGCGCTTCACCTGGCCGTCGATGCATGGACGATTGGTTTTCTCGGATTGAGCGACGATGCGCAGGGCGAGGTACCGGCCAAGGACAAGGTGGCAAAGGTGCGGCGGGAAAAGTTGCGCGAGCGCGGGCTTGAGGCGGCGCTGCTGGAGAGAAGCGGGAAGATGGCGATGCGCTATCGCCCGCTGACGACGGAGGAGATGAAGCTGGCGCAATCGTGAGGGCGGAACGATGACGATGCGCGAGGGGAAGAGCGAGGGAACTCTACACCGGGTGCTGCCGTGGAGCGGAGTGGTGTTGATGATCGCGTCGGTGATCTGGTGGGAACTGTTGCCGGGCGGGCTGCGCTCGGGGCGGGAAGATGAGAGAACGCTGGGCGGGCCGGTCGCGCGGGTGGTCATCGATGCAGGCCACGGCGGTGATGATACGGGAGCGATGCGACCGGGCGTGGTGGAAAAGGATCTGACGCTGGACGTGGCGCGGAGGCTCGATCAAATCCTGCGCGCTCAAGGTTTGGCCACGACCCTGACGCGAAGCGGCGATGAGACGGTGTCGTTGAGCCACCGTGCGGCGGTGGCGAATGAGGAACGCGATTGCGTTTTCGTGAGCATCCATTTTGACGACGGGAAACGGGCGGCGGCGAGCGGAGTGCAGACCTTTTATGCCGCGCGCCAGGCACCGCAGGTGCCGAAGGCGATGGCGTGGCTGCCGTTACTGCAACCCGTGTCGAACACGTCGTCGACCCATTTGGAGAGTCAGAGCCTGGCGGGGTTTGTGCAGGAAGCGCTGGTGGGGCGGACGCAGGCGATCGATCGCGGGACGAAGGCGCAGCAGTTTTTTGTGGTGGCGAATGTGCGCCATCCGGCGGTCTTGGTGGAGGGCGGCTTTCTTTCGAACGATGCTGATCTCGCGCGCCTGATGCAGGAGGAATACCGGCAGGAGTTGGCGACGGCGATCGGGGAAGGGATTCTGCGTTACCGAAAGGTCGCCGAGTCCAACGGGCGGAAAGCTGAATAGAGAAGGCGGAACAGCGTCCAAACGAAGACGATATGAGAGCGATGGTAATGAGCTTGGTGTGCGCGATTTTTCTCCTGGGAGCGGCGCGGGTGCAGGCCGATCCGGCGATGGAATCGGTGCAGCAGACGTTGAAGGATCAGGGGTTCTATTACGGCGAGATCACGGGAACGAAGGATGCGGATACGACGGCAGCGATCCGGCGTTATCAGATTCGCAACGGACTTCAGATTACGGGCGAGTTAAACGCGGAGACGCGAAAGTCGCTGGGCGTGACTGGTAATGTAGCGTCGTCGCCGCGAGCGACGCCGCCGGTTAACGGAACCAACGCGCGTGCCGCCGCCGGATACTTCGGATCTGCGCGATGACCGGCCACTGGAGGAGGAAGCAGGGAAGATGATGCGGAGGAATTCGGGGAGGAGACTTTCCGTCGATGCCGGATTCGGGCGGTGGCGGCATCTTCGATGGGACGCCGTACGAAGGCGCACCGCCACAGGT
Source organism: uncultured Verrucomicrobiae bacterium (assembly GCA_963769625.1). Taxonomy (GTDB): domain Bacteria; phylum Verrucomicrobiota; class Verrucomicrobiia; order Chthoniobacterales; family UBA10450; genus JACCTI01. Next base: position 745,333 of record CAVYMO010000004.1, read on the forward strand.
GCAGCAACGCGTGATCGTGGACGCGCAGGTCTTGCTGGCGCGGCGTGGTTATTATCGCAGCGGAGTGGATGGTGTCTTCGGGCCGGGAACGCAGTTTGCGTTGCGAGCTTACCAGTCCCGCTCAGGGCTGGAGCCAACGGGTGGCTTCGATATGGAAACGCTGGCTTCGCTGGGGCTTTTGCCGGAGCAGCGGCGACGTGGATTTGCGGAGCCGCCGCGGCGTCGCATCTATCGGCAACCGCCGGTGATGTTCACGCCAGAGGGTGAGCGGATTTACATTCCGCGCTAAGCGGGGAAGCGCGTTTACGGCTTGGGGTTTTCGAACTGCACGGATTGCAGCTCGGCGAAGACTTTGCCGATGAAGACCTGGGCTTCGACGCGGAGGGCGAGGCGGTCGGCATCGTTCGAGAGCCAGACGGTGGCGGTGCGGAATTTTTTGTGCGGGACAAGCTCGCGGGTGGTCGTGTCGATCTTGCTGAGTTTCACGTCCAGCTTGATGGCGTCGTGACCCCCGGTGGCGATGTTGAGGCGCTCACGGCCAAGAACGGTGACGGTGCAGAGGTAGGCGGAGGTGGCGGGATAGACGACGACGCGATGGACGTCGCCGTTACTCAGCGGCTGGGTGCGGAGGAAAAGGAGGGCGGAGTTGACGCTTAGGAGGTTTGGAAAATCGAAACGACGGGTGCGGGATTTCTCGACGCCGTCTTTGCGTTCGTCGCGTTGGCTGACGACGCTGCCGGGAGAATAGGTGAGCACGGTGGTCACCTCTTTGGAGCGAATTTTCTCATACTCGCGCACGGAAAGCGGGCGCAGGGTTTTCGCGTCGGCAAGCGCGGTGTGTTGAATGTTGTAGCTCCACAAGGTGCGCGCGAGGCCGATGGTGCCGCCGCGGGCGTTGAGCTGGAAGCGGTCGGCGCCCGGTTTCTCGAAACGAAAATCGGCGGTGGCGGCGGTGAAACCGCTCCAGCCAAAATGATAGCGCGCGCGCAGGGGACGCGCCTCCGCGACGGCGCCGGGAACGAAGGGAGTGATGCTCTCCTCCCAATTGGCGGCGCGGAGCGGGTGCCGCGAGCGCAAGCAACCAGATGAGGAGGGCGAGAAGAATCTGCGAACGGGATGGAAATTTCACGCTTGGGCTCCCGGACGATGTCCCGAAAAAGAAACACACGCGGGATCGCCGCGTGTGTTCCTAATTTGAAATGTGAATGTGTCTTAGGGCTTCTTGGCCGGAGCGGGGCTGGCCGGGGCTTTCGCCGCCGGGCTGGCCGCAGCCGCCGGGGCCGGAGCTTCGGGCGAGACGCGACCGGGCTTGTTCAGCACGGCGATGATGTCGTTGGTGAACTCCATGTCGTCTTTCGAATACATGAGGAGCGGGACGCCGTTCAGGCTCATGCCGGATTTGTCGAAGACGAGGTCGAGGCCGTTGGCTTTGACGCGGTCCATCACGATATCGGAGATTTCCTTGACGATGCCTTCGCGCATGCGGAGGGCCTGCTCCTGCAGCTGACGCTCGCGGGTCTGGCGGAACTCGTTGATCTCCTGCTCCATGGTTTTGATCTTGGAGATTTTATCGTCGCGCTCCTTGGCCTTGGCGCTCTTAGCGTCGGCGCTAAGCGCGGGCGCTTCGAGCTGCTGGTTGAGCTTGTTGATCTCGTCGAGTGCCTTCTTGTAGCCTTCGGCGCGCTCGTCATATTCCTTTTTCGCGGCGTCCTTGGCTTCGTTGATCTTTTTCTCAGCGTCCTTGGTTTTCTCGTATTCCTTGAAGGCGCGGTTCATATCAACCGTGCCGACCTTCATGCCTTGGGCGAAGGTGGCGACGGGCAGCGCCAACGAGGCGAGCAGGGCGAGAGTGAGGAGCTTTTTCATAAATAGGTAATAGGAGAGGTTTTAGACTCCGAGGGTTGGGGTTCGTTCAAAATTGATAACCGACGTTGAAATTAAATTTCCCGCTCTTGTCGTTGTTGCCGCCGGTTTCAATCGGAAAGCCGTAATCAAGCCGGAGTGGGCCGATTGGCAAGTCGAGTCGCACGCCGATGCCAACATCGGAGGCGGCGCGCCCGCCGGCGTTAAAGGCTTTTGGTTCCACGAATCCGACATCATAGAAGATGGCGCCGCGAACTTTCTCGATGATCGGGAAGGTGAGTTCGACCGTGCCGCGGGCCAGACTTTTGCCGCCGAGCGGTTCGCCATTGATGTCCTTTGGCCCGACATCGCGATAGTCGAATCCGCGCAAATTATTAGCTCCGCCAAGGAAGAGGCGATCGAAGATCGGGACGCGGTCGCCATCGCCCCAGGTATCCACACTGGCGATCTCACCGTTCAGGAGGAGGATGAGATCGTAAGGAAGATGAAAATATTGCGAAGCTTCGAGAGCGAAGCCGAAGATTTGCGTATTCCCGCCGAGGAAACCGCCCGCGACGTAGGGCGAGAGAATAATACGGGTGCCTTTACGGGTGAGGAACGGGTTATCGCGGGTGTCGTAAATGAGGTTGGTCGTGATCGTGCTCTTGGAACGCGAGCCGGCCTCGAGGCCGATCAAACTCGAAACGCCCGGCGAGACGTTGTAAATCTGAATGTTCTCCAGCCGATACTCGAGGCTGGTCGACATGAACCGGCCCAGGGCCTTTCGCGTGTTGAGGGAGAAACCGTAATTGCGCTGATCGTACACCGAGCTGAGGAAGTTCGCTTCGCTGTAAAAGAGCTGGCCGCCGACCGAGAGGCGCCGATCCATGAAGTAGGGCTCAGTCAGGGAAACGACGATGTCTTTTCGACTGGTGCCCAGTTGCAAGCGCGCGCGAAACTTCTGGCCGGCACCGGTGAAGTTGGGCCAGTTCAGCAGGTCAAAGTTGCCCTGGGTGAGTTCTACGAAACCGAGGATGTCATCCACGGTGCTGAAGCCGGCACCGAAGTTGAGTGAACCGGTGCGCTTCTCCTCCACCTGCACGGTGAGATCCTTCCGACCGGGGACGCCGGTGTCTTCGGGATAGGTTTCGACCCGGGAGAAGTAGCCGAGATTGTCGAGGCGCTTCTTGCTCGTCTCGACGCGGGTGGTGCTATAGACGTCGCCCGGGGCGATCAAGACCTCGCGGCGGATGACCTTATCCTTGGTGCGGGTGTTGCCGATAATATTGATGCGCTGCACAAAGGAGCGCGCGCCTTCTTCGATGGTGTAGGTGACATCGATGCGGCTGGGTCCGCTCGGGATGCCCTGCGGCGAAACCACGAGGTCGACGTAGCCGCCCGACCCATAGGCGTCGGCGATCGATTTCGCGTCATCGCGGATGGCTTTGGGCGAATAGACGTCGCCCTCCTTGACCTTCAGCAATTGCACGACTTTCTCGCCGCTCGTCACCTTCTGGCCTTCCACGCGAACGCGGCCGACAGAATATTTCTGCCCCTCCACGATGGGCATGACGAGAACGGTGCGGTTGCCGCGACGTTCCTTGCGCACGGGCTGCACTTCCACGTCGACAAAGCCCTTGTTTTGGTAGAACTCGCGCACGGCGTCGACGTCTTGCATGAGCTGGGCTTCGTCGAGGCGTCCGGATTTATCGAGGAACGCGATCAAGGTCTTCGCCTTGGTTTTCATCTGCTTGCGCAGAACGCGGTCGCTTAGCGATTTATTGCCTTCGAACTCAATGCGCGCGATCGCGCCTTTGACGCCTTCGTTGATGACGAAAACGGCGCGGGAGGTACCGCGGGCCGGGTCGGTATCAATGCGATAATCGATCTCGATATCGTTGTAACCCTTGCCCCGGTAGACGTCGATGATGTCCTGCTTGGCCTGGCCGAGGACGTCTTCATCGAGGGGTTGATTGACCTTAAGCTTGATCTTCTTGCGCAGGGCCTTGGCCGAGATGGCGGAAGCGCCCTGGATCTCGATCTCGTTCATAACCGGGCGTGTTTGCACCGCCACGATCACTTTCACGCCATCGCCTTGCGGCTGGCCGAAGATGCGCACGTTCTGGAGCTGGCCGCCGTCGTAGAGATTCCGGATATCCTGCTCGGCCACACCATCGGAGTAGATCGTGCCGACTTTCGTCCGCATCTGCGCGAGAATGCGCTCGCGGCTCACCGTTTCCGGTCCGGTGTATTGGATTTCGATCGATTTGATCTCGATGCCGCCCTGGGCCGAGCCACTGTGCGGCGAGAACAGGGAGAAAGCAGTCGCCAGAATCAGGAGGGCGGCGCCGCCGCGGAGGGCACGATCAAATTGTTTCATAAAGAGTGAAGGGTGGGCTGGCCCGGTCGGCTCAGCCCGATGCAGGTCGTATTAGTTGGTAAGGAGCGCGGTATCGTCAAGGCAGGATTTTCCGCGCGCCCCCCGGGCGCACGAGGGGGAAGAACGCACCGCTGCCGGCTATTTCAAGAGCTGGTACCAATTATTCCTCCGTCGGGGCACGTAGCCGGCCCCACGAATGAGGTTTTCGATCTGCGCGGCGTCGAGGCGAAATGTCGTCCCTGCACTGCTGACGACGTTTTCCTCCATCATGACGGACCCGAAGTCGTTTGCGCCATATTTGAGCGCTACCTGGCCAATATCCGGCCCCTGCGTCACCCACGAGCTTTGCACGTTCGGAAAATTATCGAGGAAGATGCGGGCGAGCGCCTGCATCCGAAGATACTCGGCCACGCCGGCCCGTTGCTTGATTTTCAAGACCGTGTTCTCAGGCTGGAAGGTCCAGCAAATGAAGGCGGTGAAGCCACCGCTGGCGTCCTGTTGATCGCGCAGGCGTTGCAAGTGCTCGATCCGATCCTCGACCGTCTCGACGTGACCGAACATCATCGTCGCGCTCGAGTTCAATCCTTCCTCATGCGCGATTTGCATGACCTCCAGCCAGCCGTTGGAATCGCACTTCAAAGGCGAAATACGTTGTCGCACCTGATCGACCAAAATCTCGCCGCCGCCGCCCGGGATGGAGCCGAGGCCTGCTTGCTTGAAAGCGGAAATGATTTCCCGCAACGGCATCCCGAAGACTTCCGCGAAGTGCTGGAACTCCGGCGGGCTAAAGCCGTGGATGTTAATGTGCGGATATTTGCCGTGAATGTGTTGCAGGAGATCGATGTACCAGGCGAAATCCAGTTTCGGATGATGCCCGCCCTGCATCAAAATCTGCACGCCGCCCACTGCCGTCAGTTCGTCCAGCTTCTCGTCCAGTTGCTCAAAGCTGAGCACGTAATGGTCGGCATCTTTTTCCGTGCGATAAAACGCGCAGAACTTGCAGTAGACGTTGCAGACGTTGGTGTAATTGATGTTGCGATCGATGATGTAAGTCACGATCTCCTCGCCCTTCTCATCGTAAGCCGCACGCTTGGCCAGATTCCGCCGCGCATCCGCCAGCGCGCCCAGTTCCTGGAGCGGCCAACGATAGAGCTCGAGCGCGTCCGCCGCGGAAATGCGCTCGCCAGCCAGAATTTTGTCCGTCAGGTTCGGAACCGCCAGAGCTACCATCGTGCGCCATTCTAGATGAAGACCCCGCCCGACGCACGCACATGATGGAGCCCGCGATATGGAAGCGCGCGTGCGCGTGGCTCTACGCGCTGGTGGCGCTCGGGCTTGCCCTGCGCCTCTATCATTATGGCCGCAATCCGGCACTCTGGCACGATGAAGCCGCCACGCTCCTCAACGTGCTCCGTAAAGATTTCGGCGAGTTGCTCGGCCCGCTCTATGCCTCCGCCACCGGGCCGCCGCTTTTTCTTTGGGTGCAAAAATGCGCCCTGCTGGCTTTCGGCGATGGTTTGTATGCGCTACGTCTGTTTTCGCTTCTGGCCAGTTGCGCCGGTCTCGTGCTTTTTGCCCGTTTCGCCGGACGATCGCTCGCGCCGCTCGGAGCGGCCGCTGCGGTCATGCTCGTGGCCTGCTCCGATCGTCTCCTCTGGCACGCGGCGGAGGCGCGGCATTACTCTTCGGATTTCCTCCTCGCGGTCTCGCTCCTGGCGCTCCTTGGCCTAACGACAAGCTGGTCCGCGGCACGCCGCGCCCATCTCTTCGCTCTGCTCGCGCCGATGGTGATCTTTGCTTCCTATCCGGGCGTCTTCTTGTGCGGCGGCGTCCTCGGCGCGATCTGGCCCGCCTTGCGACGCGAGCGACGTTGGGGCGCCGCCATTCTGCTCGGGGTCGTCATCGCCCTGGCGTTTGCCGCGTTCTATTTCGTCACCATCCGCGCGCAACGGAGCGGGCCGATGGACGCGGCTTGGGCGCACCTCTTTCCCGACTGGCAGCGCCCGTGGACCTGGCCCTGGTGGGCGGCTCACTCCACAGTTGGCGTCTTCGATTACATCGCGCGACCGATCGGCGGGGTCCTGCTCGTCGCCGCCCTTATCGGTAGCGTGCGGCTTTGGCGCACTGGACCGCGCGAACTCGTGCTCTTCGCCGTAACGCCGATGGTTCTCGCGATGGCCGCCGGGTTGCTTAAGTCTTACCCTTACACTGGCGCGCGCACGATGGTTTTCGCCATGCCGGCGCTGCTGCTGTTGATCGGGCACGGGATCGACGGCGTGGCGGCGTGGCGGCCACGGGGTCGCGTCTTCGGATCGCTCGCGTTGGGGGTGCTCATCATTCCTCTCGCCGCGACGCTCGGATTCGCCATCTTTCGCGTCGTCCAGCCGTGGTCGCGGGCCGAGACCGATGCGGCTTCGGCTTACGTCCTGACCCATCGGCAACCAAACGAACCCGTGACCGCCAATCATTTGGAATACGAATACTACTTTCGCCACCTCGGCCCGGTCTTCGGTCCCGAGATGGAGTTGCCCGCAACGAATGACGCGAAGCGGGTGTGGGTGGTCGTGACCGGGCGGGATCGCCGCCTGCGCGATGAGCTCGTCGTCGCTAAATTCGCGCAATGGCGCACGATCAGCCGTCGCGAGTTTGCCCGCACCTCCGTTCTGCTCGTCACTCAGCCTTAGATGAAAACGCTCGTCATCGTTCCCACTTACAACGAGCGCGATTGCATCCGCGCTTTGATCGCGGCGATTCGTCTTCATTTGCCGGCGACCGATGTGCTGGTGGTGGATGATGGTTCGCCCGATGGGACTGGCGCGGTGGTGGCGGAGATCGGCGCCAACGACGAGCGCGTCAGCGTCCTCCAGCGCGCGGGCAAGCTTGGCCTCGGGACCGCCTACATCGCGGGTTTCCGGCGCGCTTTGAGCGCCGATTACGATGCCGTGCTCGGGATGGACGCGGATTTTTCGCACGACCCGGCGACGTTGCCGCGGCTGGTGGACGCGCTGGAGCGGTGCGACCTCGCGATCGGTTCGCGTTACGTACCCGGCGGGTCCACGCCCGATTGGAAACTATCGCGCCGGATCGTGAGCCGGTTCGGCAACTGGTTTGCGCGCACGTTTCTGGAGTTGCCGGTGCGGGATTGCACCACCGGCTTCAAGGGCTATCGCCGCGAAACCCTGGCCCAGCTCGACCTGGCCCGTATCGATCTGGTCGGCTACGCCTTCCTGATTGAGACGACATATCAGTGCTTTCTCCACGGCGCGCGAATCGAGGAAATCCCGATCAAGTTTATCGATCGCCGCGTTGGTAAGTCAAAAATGTCGGGCGCGATTGCGGTGGAAGCGTTTCGCTTTGTCATGCGCCGGCGCTGGAGGCGCGGGCGGGCCGAGGCATGACGGACGGCGCGGACCGTCAGCGTTCGCTTGGGGACTGGGCATGGCTGCTCTTCTTCGGCGCGGCCTCGACGTGGTGGTGTTTGACGGCGGCGCAGGCGCTGAGCGCCACTTTCGACGAGCCCACTTATCTGCGCGAAGGATTGGCCCATTGGCGCACCGGCAGCGTGGCCGGCCTGATGAAACTAGGCACCATGCCGCTGGCGGTCGACCTGCAGACGCTTCCGCTTTTCCTCTGGGAAAAATGGCACGGCGTGACCTTGGACCCGATGAGCGAGATCGCGTGGACGCTGCCCACGGCGCGCGCGATGACGCTCGTGTTTTGGTGGGTGCTGTTGATTTACGCGTGGCGCGCGGGGCGCGCGCTCGGCGGCGTGTGGGCGGGACGTTTGGCGGTGGCGTTACTGGCGTGCGAGCCGGTTTTTCTCGCGCACGCCAGCCTGGCCACGAGCGATGTGGCGGTCACCGCCTGCTTGCTCGCGTTTTTTTTCGAGTTTCGCGCGCACCGCGAAGCGCGATGGCCGCTGCGTGTTTTATTGCCAGCGGTGCTCTATGGCGTCGCGCTGCTGGCCAAGGGTTCCACGCTCGCCTTTGGCACGATCGGGATGCTGGCGATCGAGTTGGAACGGGTCGGGTCCACGGGAGAATGGCGGAACTGGCGACCTCATTTGCGCCGGTTCGTGCGCGATTGGTTTTGGATTGGCGTCGGCGGGCTAACGCTGATTTTTCTTTATTGCGGCAGCGATTGGGAGAGGGAGCGGAGTTTCGTCGCCTGGGCGCAGACGCTGGCACCGGGAATTTTGCGCAATACGATGGTCTGGACTTCCGAGCATCTGCGCATCTTTTCGAACGCGGGCGAAGGCCTGGTGCAGCAGATTAAACACAACATCCGCGGCCACGGCGCGTTCCTGCTCGGCCAGGAATATCGCCGTGCGATCTGGTATTATTTTCCGGTCGCGCTCACGATTAAAACGAGCCTGCCATTGCTGCTTCTGCCGGTTGTGGTCGCGCTCGTGCGCCGCCGCGCCCTCTGGAATTGGGCCTGTCTCGCGGCCGCGGGTTTGTTACTCTTCAGTCTCAACAGCCGCGTGCAAATCGGGGTGCGTTTCATGTTGCCGTTGTTGGCATGTCTGGCGGTCGGCGGCGCGGCCGCCTTGGTGCAGGCGGTGCGCGCGCGCGGTTTGCGCGGGCGACGAATTTTGGTCGCGCTCATATTGCTGGGCGTGGTGAGCAATGCCGTCGCCGCCATTCGTGTCTGGCCGCAGGCGCTGGCGTATGTGAACCCGGCGTGGGGCGGCACGCGTGGCGGTTATCGTTGGCTGAGCGATTCGAACTACGACTGGGGCCAGAGCTTGTTCGAACTGGAGAAATGGCGGCAGGCGCACGGCGTGGAGACGATCGACATCTGGTATTTCGGGCTCGATCCCCGCGTGGGTCACCCGCCATTTCGTCTCGCGCCGCTGCATTCGCCGGAGTGGTTGGGCGAGCGCACGGTGGCGCAGGCGGCGGAAGGAAAATGTGTCGCCGTCAGCGCCACGCTTCTTTACGGTGCCTACGCGAAAGGGACAGCGTCGGGGCGCGCAGCCGTGGCCATGTTCCTCGCGCGCGAGCCGATCGGCCGCACTACGACATTCTTCATCTACGATTTTCGCGGCGAGAATCGGTAGACCAGCCAGGCGAGCAACGCGCCGGCGAGGATGAACCAATACCCCGGCACCATTCTTGGCATCCACGGTCCCTTCCACCAAGTGAGTGCGCCGATGACGAAACCGAACAAGGTGAGGATGAGTAAATCGTTTCGATAACGCGGAAAGTCGCGCAGCGTCAGGACGAGAATAAAAAAGGCCGGAGCTAGAAAAGGAATGAACCAGCGGATGGAAGCGGCGACGCCGGAATGGTTGTTGGAAGTGAGCGCGTAGAGGAACCAACCGCCGACGCAGAACGAAATTGCCCACCAAATTTCGGGCCGCTCCGTCACGCGTCGGCGCAAGAGAAGGAAGGCCGCGGGCGCGGCCATATAAAGCGCGAGGTTATGGCCGAAGAAACCGCGCTTTCCGAAGAGCAGATCGAGCGCATAAAGGAAGAAGCGACCGACGGATTCATGCGCCCACCGCCCCGTCATGTTTGACGAATCGAATGGGGCGCCGGACCAGGCGAAGTAAGCGACCTGTGCATTCGCCGGCGAAAAAGTGCCGCCGATCCGCCAGTTCAGGTAATGGTGCAACGCGAACCACGGCAAAGCTGCCGCTAACAAAAGCAGCACGGCCCCGACGCTGCGAGTGCGCCAAGCGACAAGCCCGACCGTGCTGAGGACCAGCACCGGTCCGAGCCCGAGATCGATCGTGTAACCCGCGCCGATCAGCGTGCCGACGGCGAGGAGTTGTGCGCGTGTCCGCGGCGCCAGCCACAGGAGCAAAGCGCTGCATACTGCGAGAAGCAGGATGTGATTATTCGCGTGGCGCGCGTAAGGCAACGCCATCGTGGCCAGCGCGAAACCGGCCGTGAGGAGTAGACGCGTCGTGGTGCCCAGCGTCATCGCCAGGCGATCGATGCTGATCACCGCGATGACGTAAGCAAGACCGCTCGAGAAGAGCGTGAGCAGATAACAAAACCGCGCCGGGTCATCGCGCGCAACAAGGCCGCTGGTCCACTGTAGTATTTGATAGATCCCCGCCATGAAGAGCGCAGGAACGGGTGACTTGTCGGAATAATACCGACCGTCGATGAAGAGCTTGTCCTGCGTGCCGCGCGCACGCAGAGCCGGTTCATGCGCGGGATACGGCGAGCCGGCGCGTGCCCGCGCGGGCTGCACGAAGATCGAGTCGTCGATCGCCCAGGTGCGTTGATCGACTAACGACTCGACCGTGGCGAGCCGGCTCCCGTCATTCCATCCGCCCGCGTACGGGCGCGCGCTGAGGATGGCCACGAGGGTGGCCACCAGCGCGACCGCGCGGGAAATGGCTCGCGGCGACATGAGTGTCGCCTCTGGGTGCGCCTACTTCCGGCTCCAGGTCAGCGAGACGGCTTTGAACGAACTGACCACATCGTCGGGTCCCTTCTCCATGAAGAAGCATTCGTAATAGCCGGGCCCGAGCTGCCACATGTCGCCCTTGTAGTAATCGTCGCGGAAGAATTGCCAGACGCCGCTCACGATGATGAGCGAGCTGATGCGGTCGTTCCAGAAATCGCCGAGATAGAGAAAGCTGAGATTGGTGCGGGCGTAGGCGCCTTTAAAACCGGCGTGATCAAAAACGATGATCTCGGGCATCGGCGGCGACTCCATCAGCGTCTCTTCCTTGTCCAAAGCCGCCGCACAGGCGTGATACTTCAGGGGAGCAACGTTCCATTTCGTGTCGATGACACAGCCATTATCTGGCGACAGTTCGGTTTTTGGGATTTCTCTCATAAGCGCGTGGTAATGCGGGATTGCAGCAAAGGCGGCGGGGGATGTCGAGGATTAGATGCGATGCTCGCGTTTATCCGAGCGCAGCCGGATCGTCTTGGTGTTCAAGTCGTGCTGGGCCCGGATGAAGCGCACCGTCTTGCTCTTCGCCCGCATCAAAATCGAATAAGTGATCGTGTGCGGCCCTTGCGTGCGAATGCCGCGCAGGAGCGCACTGTCGCTGATGCCGGTGGCGCAAAAGATGATGTTCTCTCCGTGGGCCAGATCGTCGGCGAAATAAATGCGATCGAGATCCTTCTCCCAACCTTCCGCGATGAGTTGCGCGCGCTCTTTTTCGTCGCGCGGCCACATCCGGCATTGCATGTCGCCGCCCAGGCATTTCAGCGCCGCGGCGGCGAGGACCGCTTCGGGTGAACCACCGATGCCGAGATAAAGATCGATCCCGCTATCCGCGATGGCGGGACCGATCGCGGCCGCGATGTCGCCATCGCTGATCATGCGCAAGGACGCGCCGACGCGTCGGATTTCCGCCACGATTTCCTTGTGGCGCGGGCGATCGAGCATCATCACGACCACGATCCTGCACGCGTTTGTCGAGCGCTTTCGCCACGGTGAGGAGCGTCTCCTCGATCGGGCTCTCCAGCTTCAGCGTGTCGATCCCTGCCATCTTCATCGCGCGCACGACCTTGGGGCCGTAGGAGAGCTTCATCATATAGAAGGAAGGAATATCGCGCAGCGCCACCTTCACGCCTTCCTCCGGGCTCGCGGCCGCGATGCAGGTGATCGAGTTCGGCATGCCTTTCGAGATGTTGGTCGTGCCGTCGATCGGATCGAGCGCGATGTCGAACGGCGGTGAACCCGGCATCCAGGTGCCGAGTTGTTCGCCTTTGAAAATGCCGGGCGCGTCGTCCTTGATCCCTTCGCCGATCACGACCTCGCCGCAGATGTTCATGAGATCGAACATCCCGCGGATGGCGTCGCACGCGGCCGCGTCGGCCAGTTCCTTCTCGCCGCGGCCGAGCCACTGGAGCGAATTCAAGGCCGCGGCTTCGCAGGCGCGGACAAAATCGAATTCGATGATGCGTTCGATGTCGTGGTATTTTTGGCGAGGGAGGCGCGGCATGGCAGCATCTTGAACGCGGCGGCGCGGGAAAACAAGCGGCCGCCCGCGCGTGGGGGGCCGTTTGACGCGCGCGCGGCCCGGCCGACCTTCGCCGCGGATTCGAATCAAACTTACCGCATTATGGAATGGCTCTCTGACCCCAACGCCTGGATTGGCCTCCTCACCCTCACGTTGCTCGAGATCGTGCTCGGGATCGACAACATCATCTTCATCTCGATTCTCTCGGGGAAATTGCCGGTCGAGCAGCAGAAAAAAGCGCGGCAGCTCGGGCTCGCGCTCGCCATGATCATGCGCATCCTGCTTCTGCTTTCGCTGAGCTGGATCATCGGGCTCACGCAGCCGCTCTTTTCACTCCTCGGCTTTGAGGTCACTGGCCGCGCCATCATTCTCATTGGCGGCGGGCTCTTTCTCATCGCGAAAAGCACGCACGAAATTCACAACAAACTGGAAGGCGAAGATCAGGATAGTTCCATCCGCGGTGTCGTCTCCTTCAGTTCGGTCCTCATCCAGATCATTCTGCTCGATATCGTTTTCTCGCTCGATTCCGTCATCACCGCGGTCGGCATGGTGGACGAGATCGCGGTCATGGTGGCGGCCGTCATCATCGCCGTCGGCGTCATGATGGTGTTCGCCGGCACGGTGAGCAATTTTGTCGAACGCCATCCCACGATCAAAATGCTCGCGCTCAGTTTCCTGCTCCTGATCGGGGTCAACCTCATCGGGGAAGGACTTGGGTTCCACATTCCGAAGGGTTACACTTATTTCGCCATGGGCTTCGCCGTCTTCGTCGAACTCTTGAATATCAAACTTCGGCGCAAGGCCGAGCCGGTGAAGTTGCACAACCCGCTCCCGCGGCTGTAAGCGAAGCATCGCGGCCACGAGGCGCCGCTTCTCCTCATCATGACCTCGGACGAAAATCCGCTGCGCGCGCATCTCGACATGACTCTGCGCGAGTGGGTCGAGCGCTATCAGCGCGAGATCGTTTTCGAGAACGTGCGCTATCGCGATGTCCTGACGTGGAAGAACGTGCTCGATCTCTGGGTTTATCAGGAAATTCTGTGGAGCACGCGGATAGAGGTGGTGGTGGAAATCGGCGTGCGGCATGGCGGGACCACGCTCTGGCTGTCTGATACGCTGCGCTCGTTTTTCGGTGAGCAGGCCGAGATCGTGGCGATCGATCTGGAGCGACCCGCGCTCGCCCTTCCCGCCAACGTGACCTTTATCGAGGGTGACAGTATTGCCGAGCGAACTATGCGGGCCGTGCAAGCGCGATGCGCCGGCCGCCGCACGATGGTTTTGGCCGATGGCAACCACGCGGCCGACCACGTTTTGCAAGAGATGCGCCTCTACGCACCGATGGTGACGGAGGGCTGCTACTTCATCGCCGAGGACGGGATCGTGGACGTAATGGATTGGAAAGAACACACGCCTGGCCCGCTCGTGGCGGCGCGGCAGTTTGTGGCCGAGACGGACGAGTTCGTGATCGATCACGCGCCCGAAAAATTCCTCCTCACCTATTCGCCGGATGGTTTCTTGAAGCGGGTGAAACCTGCGGGGCAAACAAGCGCGGCCTCTGTCTAGAATTCGGTGCCCGAAAATTGCGGTGGGCGACGGTGCGGAGTCCGGCCATGCTCAGAGGTATGAGCGCGAAACCAGGGGAGACCGATTACGTGCTCGGCACGCACGACGAAGAAGTGGCGCGGCTGGGTTTGCAGCATCGCGTCTGGCGGTCCGCGGTCGCGGAATGCTGGCAACGCACGGGCATCACGCACGGCTGGCGCGTCATCGATGTAGGCGCGGGACCCGGTTATGCGACGGCCGATCTGGCCGAGATCGTGGGCCCGACCGGCACGGTTCTGGCGGTGGAACGCTCCGAACGTTTCCTCGACGTCGCGCGGGAGCGCTGCGAGCGCCGTGGCCTAGAGAACGTCGAATTTCGCGCCGGAGATCTGATGGAGATTTCGTTAGGCGACCTCGGTTACGACGCGAGTTGGTGTCGCTGGGTGGCATCGTTTGTTTCGTCGCCGGAGAAATTGCTCGCGAATATTGCCGGCGCCCTGCGGCCGGGCGGCATCGCGATTTTTCACGAATACAGCGATTACGAAACCTTCTGCTTCATGCCGGTGAAACCGAATCTCCAACGCTTCATCCAGGAAGTGATGGAGAGTTGGCGCGCCGCAGGCGGCGAACCCAACATCGCGAAGGAACTGCCGCGCCTGCTGAGCGAGGCGGGCTTCCGCGTGCGCGAGATTCGTCCGCACGTGCGCACCGTTTCTCCGCGTGATTACACCTGGCAATGGCCGGCCAGCTTCACCGAGATCAATCTCGCGCGCTTGCGGGAACTCGGCCGGGTCACCCCGGAATGGTCGGCGGAGGTTTTACGCGAATTCAAGGAAGCGGAAGCGAACCCGAACGCGTGGTTCACGACGCCGATGTTCCTCGAGATTGTCGCCGAGAAAATCGGCTGACCCTCTCGCCCGCACACGGATGCGGCTTTACATGGCGGTCCCGGATCCGTTACGAAGGCGGATGTGACCCCACAAGAACCGCCGGCGGTTCGGGCTGCGACGCCAAAGCGCTGGCCGTTGGCGCTGTTGGTGGGCGTCGTCACTGGTCTCGCCGGCGCTTGTTTCGCCGTGCCGGTTTCCGATTGGGCGATGGAAGCGCATCGCGTCTCCAATATGGAGGGCGGACGCGCGTACGCCGCAGTCGGCATCTTTGCGCCGCTTGGGTTTCTCGTCGGCGGAATAATCGGCTTCGGGCTGAGCTTGTGGATCTCAGGTAACGGATTCATCGGCTATCTGAAACGACAAGGCATCTCGCTCGTGGCCATGAGTGCGGTCGTGCTGGCCGTGGGCGGGTTCGGCTATGTGAGCGCGGATCATCCGCCGCTGGTCGATGGTCGACCGCTCGCGCTCGAGATCGAGGTCCGCGTGCCGGCCCGGCAACGCACGATCGAGCAACTGAAAGCCGAGGAATTTTCGATCGCGCTCGTGGTCAGCGATTCGGACCGGGGCTATTCCGATATGCGTTGGGCGGAGGCGACCGCGACGGGAGAATTTATAACGCTACCGGCCTGGGCGATTTTGCGTTCGCGTAGCGCAGGTCGCGAGATCACCGCTGGGCTCGTTGACGAGAATCGGCAGATCTTTGTCGTCACGCTGCCTCCGGTGCCGGGGGTGAGCGACTCGTGGTCGGAGTGGAAACCGCCGCGCGCGCTGTTTGACGGCAGCATGCCCACGCCGGAGGACCAATCTTACGTCCGCTATCGCGTTCGATTCCTCGACGAATACACACCGACGCCCCGCCCGGATTGGCCGGCGGCAGCGACGCCCGAGCCTTCGCCCACACCAGAGTAGCTCACTACTTGGTGGCGAACTTCCGTTCGTGTTCCAGCAGCCAGTGTTTCCGCCAGAGCCCGCCGCCGTAACCGCCGAGCGTCCCATCCGCGCGGATGATGCGGTGACACGGAATGATGAGGCAAAGCATGTTCGTGCCGTTGGCGCGACCGACCGCGCGTCGCCCGCCAGGCACGCCCAACTCCTCCGCCATCCAGGAATACGAGCTGGTCTCGCCCGGCGGAACCTTGTGCAAAATCTTCCACGCGCGCATTTGAAACGGGGAACCGATCGGCGCGATCGGGGTTTTGAATTTCAAACTGCGGCCCGCGAAGTAGTCGGCTAATTCCGCGCGAATTTGCGTGAGATACTTGTGTTCGCCCGGAACGACGGAAGCGCGCAACCGCTTGCGCAGAATCCCGATCTCGCGCTCGAGCGCGCGGCGATTGACGAACTCGAGCAGGCGCAGGCCTTCGTCATCGGCGATCGCCACCACCATGCCGAGCGGCGTCTCGATGCGCTCGGCGAAGAGGCAATTCTTCTGCTTCGCCGCCGTCGGTGGTTCGCCAAACATGCGCGTAAACGCCTCGCGAAACCCGCTCGCGGAATCGAAGCCGCTTTCGAGCTGCGTCTCATCCACCCGCGCGCCTTTGCGCACATTGCGCAGGGCGAGCCCCATGCGCCGCGCGCGATGATACGCTTGAAACGTCATCCCGTAATGGCGTTTGAATTGTCGCCGCGCGGTTGAGGGATCGATCGCGAGCTCGCGCAATTCCTTCTCCGTGATCCGTCCACCCGGCGCCTTCTCCACTTCCGCGCGCAGGCGTTCGATCAAGGCCGGCGGTCGCTGCGCCGGATCCATCGGCTTGCAGCGCAGGCAGGGCCGATACCCGCCATGCAACGCCTCCGACGCAGTCGAGAAAAACTCCACGTTTTGCTGGGCTGGTTTCTTCGCGCTGCAAGTCGGTCGGCAAAAGATCCCGGTTGTGCGTACGCCGACAATGAAGATGCCTTCGAAGCTGGAATCGCGTGTGCAAAGCGCGCGATACATCGTTGCGGTGGGAGGGAGCAGTTCCATCATGACGCCCGCTCCACTTTCATGGTGAAACATCCGCGTGTCACGCTCCGCACTTGCACGAAAGCGATCTCGGGATTCTCCAGGATCTTGGTGATCACGTCCTCCGCATCGCCCTTGGCCACTTCCGCCGCGATCATGTTGTCCCCGGCATCGTAACCGCGGATGGCGCGCCCCTGCCGAAACGTGGCCGGATATTCTGCAACGGTCGCGTATTGCCCGCACGGCTGCTGATGCACAAAGATGGGACCGCTTTCGCCGTAGGGTCGATCCGCCGGAATCGACTGATACGGGAACAGGATCATCGCCTCGCCGGGTTCCGCCCAGCTCAGGCAATGGCGACAGGGGAACGCAAGCGGGGCATCGGCCATCACGATGTGGTGATCCGACTGGTCGGTTAATGCCACCTGGCGCGCACGCGCCGCCACCTCCGTTGGCAACGGAACGATGCGAAGTTTTTGTTTCATGCGCTGAGCTTAAGTCCGCGAGCGCGCCGCGCGCATCGACGAAGATCAGGCAGGGAATTCGTGGCGTGCCTTTTGTTTTTGCCGGTGGTTAAACTGATTGCGAATGTACACGCCAGCCTACACCCGAATCTCGGACCCCGAGACGATTCATGCCTTCATTCACGCCTACGGCTTCGCGACGGTTGTCTCGGATTCGGACGGTCAGATGCGGGCGAGTCACCTGCCGGTATTGCTCGATCGGGGCGGGCACGGTGTGCTCCGGAGCCACATGGCGCGCGCGAATGAGCAATGGCGACATTTCCGAACCGATCGCGAAGTGCTTTGCATTTTCCACGGTCCTCACGCTTACGTCAGCCCATCCTGGTACGTGGAGCAGCATACCGTGCCGACATGGAACTACGCCGCGGTCCACGTTTACGGTAATCCAACCCTGGTCGACGACAGTGCAACGCTGAAGCAAATCGTTTGCGAGACCACGGAGAAATACGAAGCGCTCATGCCGGAGCCATGGCGTCTTCCTCTTTCCGAAGACGAGCTCAACGCAATGCTGAAGGCCATCGTCGGTTTCACGATCACGATCACGCGGATCGAAGCGAAGTTTAAGCTCGGGCAAAATCGTTCAGCCGAGGATCGCGCGGGAACGGTGCGTGGCTTAAGCGAATCCAAACATCTGCCAAGTATCGAACTGGCGGAGTTCACGCGCGCCCATCTCGGGACGTAAACAAAACGCCGCCGGATTTCTCCGGCGGCGTTTTTGAATTTCGCGCTGAGCGCTCGCCAGCTAGTAGCGGTAGTGCTCGGGCTTGTAGGGGCCTTCGACCGGCACGTCGAGATAGTCGGCCTGCTTCGCGCGTGAGCGTGGTCAGCTTCACGCCGATCTTTTCGAGGTGCAGGCGGGCGACTTCTTCGTCGAGCTTCTTCGGCAGGACGTAGACGCCGGGCTTGTAGGTGTCCTTGTTCTTCCAGAGGTCGAGCTGGGCGAGCGTCTGGTTGGAGAAGCTGTTGCGACATCACGAACGACGGATGGCCGGTGGCGCAGCCGAGGTTCACGAGGCGGCCTTCGGCGAGCAGGAAGATCTCGTGGCCGTCGGCGAAGGTGTATTTGTCGACCTGCGGCTTGATGTTAGGCGCTTGACGCCGGGGTAGTTCACGAGCTTGTCGACCTGAATCTCGTTGTCGAAGTGGCCGATGTTACAGACGACGGCCTGGTCCTTCATCTTCGACATGTGCTCGATGGTGATGACGTCGACGTTGCCGGTGGTGGTGACGTAGATGTCGCCGCGGCCGAGGGTGTCCTCGATCGTGGTGACTTCGTAACCTTCCATCGCGGCCTGGAGCGCGTTGATCGGATCGATCTCGGTGACGATGACGCGCGCGCCCTGGCCGCGGAGCGATTGCGCGCAGCCTTTGCCCACGTCGCCGTAGCCGCAGACGACGGCGACTTTGCCGGAGATCATGACGTCGAGCGCGCGGTTGAGGCCGTCGACGAGCGAGTGGCGGCAGCCGTAGAGGTTGTCGAACTTCGACTTGGTCACGGAGTCGTTCACGTTGAACGCCGGGACGAGCAGCTTGCCCTTCTGCAGCATGTGTAGAGGCGATGCACGCCGGTGGTGGTCTCTTCGGAGACGCCGCGCCAGTCCTTCACGATTTCGTGGAAGATGAACGGGTTCTGCGTTTGGATTTTCTTGAGCAGGTCCTTGATGACCTTTTCTTCGTGATGGAGGATTCGCTTTCGACCCAGTCGCCGCCTTCTTCGAGTTCGTAGCCTTTGTGGATGAACAGGGTCACGTCGCCGCCGTCATCGACGACGAGCTGCGGGCCTTTGCCGTCGCGGTGCACGAGAGCGCCTTCCAGGTGCAGTCCCAATATTCTTCGAGGGTCTCGCCCTTCCACGCGAAGACCGGCACGCCGGCTTCGGCGATCGCGGCGGCGGCGTGATCCTGCGTGGAGAAAATGTTGCAGGAAGCCCAGCGCACGTCGGCGCCGAGAGCGACCAGCGTCTCGATGAGCACCGCGGTCTGGATCGTCATGTGCAGCGAGCCGGTGATGCGCACGCCCTGGAGCGGCTTGCGCGGCGGCGTACTTTTTGCGGATGGACATCAGGCCGGGCATTTCCTGCTCGGCGATGTCGATTTCCTTGCGGCCCCAGTCGGCGAGCGTGATGTCGGCGACTTTGTAGTCGTCGGTCTTTTTGGGGGCGGTGGTGGTAGTGCTCATATTGTTTAAAGGGTTCAGGTTTCGGGGTTCAGGGTTCAGGATTCGCGGCGGGCGATTTTCTTTTTTGGAGCGCGTTTGGCGACGGCGCGAGAGAGGCCGTGCAACATCGGGGAAATTTGTTTCGACTCGCTGATCAAGCGGTCGAAGTCAGCTTTGCTCAGGAAATCGAGCTTACGAGAGATGTAGAGCTGCGTGCGGAGTTCGCCGCAGGAGCCCTTCGCGATGTTGAGGTAGCGAATGAATTCTTTGTTGCTGTTGCGCTCGTATCCTTCGGCAACGTTTGAGGGAACCGAGAGCGACGCACGCTGAACTTGATCCTGCATGGTGAAGTTGCGGCACTTCGCAAAAGTCTTGAAAACATCGACCGCCAGCCGACAGCCCCGCTGCCAGACCTCGAGATCTTCGAATGATTGAAAGGCCATCTCTGAAACCTGAACCCCGAACCCTGAAACCTACCGCGCCGCTTTCTTCAGCGCGGCGGCTTTGTCTGTTTTTTCCCAGGTGATATCCGGATCGTCTTTGCCGAAGTGGCCGTAGTTGGTCGTCTTGCTGTAGATCGGACGCAGCAGGTCGAGTTGGTCGACGATGTCGGCGGGCTTGAAGGAGAAGACGCGGTTCACCGCGCGCTCGATCGACTCCTCGGCGACCGTGTTGGTGTCGAAGGTATTGATGTTCATGCTCACCGGATCGGGATAGCCGATGGCGTAGGCGAACTGGATTTCGCAACGCGTGGCGAGACCGGCGGCGACGATGTTCTTCGCCACCCAGCGGCCCATGTAAGCGGCGCTGCGATCGACTTTGCTCGGGTCCTTGCCGGAGAAGGCGCCGCCGCCGTGACGGCCCCAGCCGCCGTAGCTATCGACGATGATTTTGCGGCCAGTAAGACCGGTGTCGCCCTGCGGACCGCCGACGACGAAACGTCCGGTCGGGTTGATGAGGAACTGCGTTTTGCCGTTCACCATCGCTTTCGGGAGGACTTTGCGGATGACCTTCTCGATGCAGAATTTCTCGATCTCCTTGTGGTCCTTTTCCTCGGTGTGCTGGGTGGAGATGACGACGTTCGAGATGCCGACCGGCTTGCCGTTTTCGTAGATCACGGAGACCTGCGACTTCGCGTCGGGGCGGAGCCATTCGCGCTTTGCCGCTCTTGCGGATGCGGGTGAGTTCGCGGCCGAGGCGATGCGCGAACATGATCGGCGCGGGCATGAGTTCTTCGGTGTCATCGCACGCGAAACCGAACATGAGGCCCTGGTCGCCGGCGCCCTGCTCGGACGAGCTTTTGCCCTTTGCCTTCTTCGCGTCGACGCCCTGGGAAATGTCGGGCGACTGCGCGGTGATGATGTTTTGGACGAAAACTTTGTCGGCGTGGAAGACGTCGTCGTCGTGCGTGTAACCAATCTCGCGCACGGCATCGCGCACGATCTCGACGTAATCGAGTTTCGCCTTGGTCGTGATCTCGCCGCCGACGATGACGACGTTGCTCTTTACGTAGGTCTCGCAGGCGACGCGGCTCTTCTTGTCCACCGCGAGGCAGGCGTCGAGAACGGCATCGGAGATGGTGTCGGAGACCTTGTCGGGGTGACCTTCACCGACGGATTCGGAGGAAAAAATGAAGCGACGAAGCATGGCAGGGATGGGTAAGAGGTTGAACGGTTGCGAGTGGGGTGATGGACGCGAACGATTGATCGATACATATTGACCAATCATGATGCGTAGATGTATCGTGGAGTCTCCCGATGTCGTCAACTTTAAATTTTCTCCGTTTGCTGGCCGATCCGACCCGCCTGCGGCTTATCCTTTTGCTCGAGCAGGAAGAGCTTTCGGTGGCCGAGTTGCAGGACATCATGGGCATGGGGCAGTCGCGTATTTCGAGTCACCTGGCGCAGCTCAAACGTGCGCGAGTGGTGGTGGATCGACGGGCGGGGAAGAATGTTTACTACGCGCTGGCGGCGACGGATGGAGAGAGCACGGCGCGGGCGAAGGTGAACGAACTGACGCGTGAACTGGCGCGGGAACTGCCCGAGACGACGCGCGATCGCACTGCGCTGAAGGTCACGCTGCGTAAACGCCAGGATAAGGCGCGCGCCTATTTCGATGAGCTGGCGGGAAAATTCGGTCGCAGCTACGTGCCGGGTCGTTCGTGGCAGGCGCTGGCGCACACGCTGATTACCTTGCTGCCGGCGCAAACGGTGGCGGACCTCGGCGCGGGCGAGGGGACGTTGTCGCAATTGTTGGCGAAGACAGCCAAAAAAGTGATCGCGATCGATAACTCACCGAAGATGGTCGAGTTCGGTGCCAAGCTGGCGAAGGAGCACGGCTTCAAGAATCTCGAATACCGCCTCGGCGACATCGAGGACCCGCCGATCGCGAAGAACTCAATGGATCTTGCGATCCTGAGCCAGGCTTTGCATCACGCGATCCATCCCGAGCGCGCGGTCGCGGCGGCGCATGAGATCGTGAAGAAAGGCGGACGGCTCGTCGTGCTCGACTTGCTCAGTCATCAATTTGAACGCGCGCGCGAACTTTACGCGGATCATTGGCTCGGCTTCAGCGAGGTGCAGTTGCACCGCTGGATGGAGGCGGCCGGGTTCAAAAACATTGAGGTCACCGTGGTCTCGCGGGAAAAGGAAAATCCGCATTTCCAGACGGTGTTTGCGACGGGAATCAAGTAAGGGAAACGCGGAAGATTTGCTTCCCGTCGGCACCTTGGCTAAGTTCAGGCGAACATGCCACCGGGGAGTGGCGCATCTCAGGGACTCCATGGATTTACCCAGCAAACTAGCCATCCTCGCCGACGCGGCCAAGTATGACGCGTCCTGCGCCAGCAGCGGCACAACGAAGCGAAACTCGCGCGCGTCCGGCGGCCTTGGGTCCACCACGGGGTCGGGCATTTGTCACAGCTACACGCCCGATGGTCGTTGCGTGTCGCTCCTTAAGATCCTGCTCACGAACTACTGCATTTACGACTGCCTCTATTGCATCAACCGCGTCTCCAGCGACGTGCGGCGGGCGCGTTTCACCGCGGAGGAAGTGGTCCGGCTGACGCTCGATTTTTATCGGCGCAATTACATCGAGGGCCTCTTCCTCAGCTCCGGCATCATCCGCAATGCGGACTACACCATGGAGCAGGTGGTCGCGGTCGCGCGGACGCTGCGCACCGAACATCAGTTTCGCGGTTACATTCATCTCAAGACCATACCGGAAGCGTCGCCGGCATTGATCGCGGAAGCCGGGCGCTGGGCGGACCGCATCAGCATCAATATTGAGTTGCCGACGAAAGTGGCACTGGAGGAATTGGCGCCAGAGAAAAATTTCGAACGCACGGAAGCGGTCATGCTCGAGATCAAGGACCGCATTACGCAGTCGAAAGCCGAGCGCCGCGAGAGCCGGAAGGCGCCGAGCTTCGCGCCCGCGGGGCAAAGCACGCAGATGATCGTGGGTGCCACCGACACGCCAGACGCGACCATTCTCGCGCAAGCGACGTCGCTCTATGCGAAGCAAAAGCTGCGACGTGTCTATTATTCTGCGTTCAGTCCGATTCCCGATGCATCGAGCAAACTGCCGTTGATCGCTCCGCCGTTGGTGCGCGAGCATCGATTGTATCAAGCCGATTGGCTGGTGCGCTTTTACGGTTTCCAGGCGGCGGAACTGACTACGAGCGCGTCGCCGAATCTCGATCTCGCGATCGATCCGAAACTGGCGTGGGCGCTGCGACATCGCGCGCAGTTCCCGGTCGATTTGAACAAGGCGCCGCGGGAAATGCTGCTCCGCATTCCGGGGTTGGGGACGAAGTCAGTCGAGCGGATCGTGCGCGTGCGCCGCTGGCACAAATTGCGGCTCGATGATCTCCCGCGCCTGCGTGTTTCGGTGAAGAAGGTGCTGCCGTTCGTCATCACCGCCGACTACAATTCGTCCAATCTTGCGCTCGATCGCACGGATCTGCCGGCGCGCTTTAAACCGGCTGAACGCCAACTTGATCTCTTCGCACCGCCGGAAGCATCGGTGTTGGACGGCCAGCTTTAGCGTCGTGCGCCAGATCAGTTTTCGCCCCACCTTTGCGGATTGGCAGCGCGCGGCGCGGAACGCCTTGCAGGCCGGAATCGCGCCGGAGGATGTCGTCTGGCAGGAGATCACGGGCGCGCAGCCGACGCTGGATATTTTCGAGGAAGCCGAGCCGGCTAACGAGTCTTCGCGTTTTCGTGTTCCAAAAACTTTTGTGGAACTGGCGCGCGTGGTCACGCTCCATCGCGACGAGCGCCGCTGGGCGTTGCTCTACCGGATCGTATGGCGACTGACTCACGGTGAGTCGAAGCTGCTCGAAATCGCGGTCGACCCCGACACCTCCCTGGCGTTCGAGTTCCAAAAGGCCATCCGCCGCGACGTGCACAAAATGCGCGCCTTCGTTCGCTTTCGGGAAGTGGAGCATGAGGGTGGGAAATGGTTCGTCGCCTGGTTCGAACCGGCGCATCACATTGTGGAATACAACGCGGCCTTTTTTGTCGATCGTTTTGCCTCCATGCGCTGGTCGATCCTGACGCCGGAACGTTGTGCGCATTGGGACGGACGCGAACTGACTTTCACGGATGGAGTCGATCGTGCGCAGGCGCCGACGGACGACAAGATCGAAAGCCTGTGGCTGACCTACTACGCGAACATTTTCAATCCCGGTCGCGTGAAAGTGCACGCGATGCAGGCGGAGATGCCGAAGAAGTATTGGAGCAACCTGCCGGAGGCGGTGTTAATCCCGTCGCTGCTGCAGGAAGCGCCGCGACGGGTGGAGGCGATGGTGTTAAAGAGCGCGAGCAAGACGGCGGAGATGGAGGAGCACTGGCGACCGGCGCCCGCGCCGGAAACGACGAGTCTCAAAGCGCTCGCGGAAGCTGCGAAGGTCTGCACCGCATGCCACCTTTATAAAAGAGCGACGCAGACGGTGTTTGGCGAAGGGCCGAAAAGCGCCAGGATCATGATGCTGGGCGAGCAACCCGGCGATCAGGAGGATCTGGCCGGCAAGCCGTTTGTCGGTCCCGCGGGACAATTGTTCGATCGCGCGCTCGAGGCAGTGGGAATCGATCGCTCGTTAGTCTATGTCACCAACACGGTGAAGCATTTCAAATGGGAGCCGCGCGGGAAACGCCGCATCCACCAGAAGCCGAATTCGCGCGAGATCGCGGCCTGCCGCCCGTGGCTGGAAGCGGAATTGCGCGCGGTAAAACCGGAAGTGCTGGTCTGCCTCGGGGCGACTGCCGCGCAGGCGATTCTTGGCTCCGTATTTCGCGTGACTAAACAGCGCGGTGAGATTCTGGAGACGGAATTTTCGCCGCGCACCATCGCCACCGTACATCCCTCTTCGCTCCTGCGGCAACCGGATGAGGAAACACGCGCCCGCGAATACGCCCGCTTTCTCGACGACCTTCGCGTCGTCCAGCAGGCTCTGAATTAATCCACGGAGACCCAACGCCGGGCGTTCCTGCTTGTCTAATCGGCAGTGAGTGCAATCAAATGGCTCCGATGAGCGGCTTTTTCGAAGAACTAAAACGCCGGAAGGTCTATCGCGTGGCGGTGGCTTATGTCATCGCGGGCGGTGGTCTCATCCAGCTCGCTTCGGCGGTTTTTCCGGCGTGGGAACTGCCGAACTGGACCCTGCGCCTCACGGTCATGTTGCTCTTGTTCGGCTTTCCGCTCGCGCTCGTGTTGGCGTGGGCGTTTGACGTTACGCCGGAGGGGATTCGCACCACTCCTGCGGTCGCGACCACCGGCGCCCAACGGCATCGGCGGCGCAATGTCTTCCTCCTCATTGGCGCCGGCGTGATCGTTTCGGCGGTGGCGGGTTTTTTCCTGCTGCCGCGGGCGGAGGCGCGGGTGGAGAAATCGATCGCCGTCTTGCCGTTTGAGAATTTCAGCACCAATCCCGAGAACGCGCATTTTGCCGACGGCATCCAGGATGACATCCTGACCAACCTGGCCAAGATCGGCGATCTGAAGGTGATCTCCCGCACCTCGGTGATGGGCTACCGCGGGAACACGAAAAACGTGCGCGAGATCGGAAAGGCGCTGGACGTGGGCGCGGTCCTGGAAGGGAGCGTGCGGCGGGATGGAAACCGGGTGCGCGTGAGCGTGCAATTGATCGACACCGAGAATGACCGGCATCTCTGGGCGGAGGATTACGATCGCGAATTGACGGACGTGTTCGCCCTTCAGACCGACCTCGCGCAGAACATAGCGCGCGAGTTGCACGCACAGCTTTCGCCCACTGAAAGAGCGCTTGTGACGAAAAAACCGACGGAGAATGGCGAGGCCTACCTGGCATTCGTGGAGGCGAACAATTTGCATGCGCAATTGGACAACGCGGAAAAGCTGCGTCAGGCGCAACAGCTTTACGAGCGCGCCTTGGAACTCGATCCGAAGTTTGCGCGCGCGGAGGCGAATCTCTCGACCTTGCAGAGCTGGTTCTATCACAGCTCCGATCCGACGGAGCCCCGGCGGGAAGCGGCGCGCCGGCACGCGGAGCGCGCGCTGCAATTGGAGCCGGATTGCCCAGAAGCGCATTTCGCGCGCGGCTATTATCTCTACTACGGTGAACGGGATTTCGATGCGGCGTTGCAGGAGTTTGCGATCGCGCAGGAAGGGCTGCCGAATGATGACCAGGTGTATCTACTGATCGGCGCGATTCAGCGGCGGCAGGGTCGTTGGGCAGAATCGACCGCAAACATGGAAAAGGCGGTTACGTTGAATCCGAAGGACGCGTGGACGTTGCAAAATCTGGCGTTCAATTACCAGATGACGCGCAATTTCGAGGCGGCCCAACGCACGGTGGATCGGGGGTTGGCGATCGATCCGAAATCGTTTTCGCTTTGGGAGATCAAATCGAAACTGGCGATCGGAGAACGCGGCGATTTTAGCGTGGTGGAGAATGCGTTCGCGCAATTGCCCACGACGGCGGCGGCGCCGTCTCCGCCGTCGGAAGCAGCTTTCAAATTCGCGCTGGCGCGGGCCGATGTTTTCATCTTGCAACGCAAGTACGCGGAAGCGCGCGATGCGCTGGCCGCGGTGAAAGTGGACAACTCCGCTGAGGCGCCAGACGCCCCGTTGCATCGGAATAAATTTCATCTTTTGCGCGGAATCGCTGAGCTGGGATTAGGGCACGAAGAGGCGGCGCGGGCCGCGTTCCTCGTCGCAAAGGAGGCGGGCGCGGCCGCGGTGCGCGTGGCACCAGGGGAAGCCTCGCGCCACGCAGATCTGGCGCGGGCGCTGGCTTTGCTGGGGGAAAAGGAGGCGGCGATCGCGGAAGCGAAGCGCGCGATGGAGTTGCTGCCGGAGACGGTAGACGCGTTTGAAGGGCCTGCCATGACAACGACGATGGCGTTCGTTTACGCGCTCGTGGGCGAGAAGGCGGAGGCGATCAAATTGTTCGACGGTCTGCTCAACCGACCGAGCGGCGTGACGGTAGCGTTGCTTCGGCTCGATCCCGCTCTCGATGGCCTGCGGGACGAGCCGGCGTTTCAGGAGATGGTGGCGAAGCACTCCGGCTAACGAGACGTGGGCTCGGTCTTTTCGGCGGGGAGCGATTCAAAGTAACGCGCGACGTCGCGCATTTGTGCGGGTGTGAGCAGGCGCGCCACCGGGTGTATGAGATGGGAGTAGGCGCCGCCGCCGCGGTGTTGCTTTTTGAACAGCTCGAGCTGGAGAACAAGATAGTCGGCTACTGGCCGGCGAGTCGGGGGAACGCGTCGAGACCGCCAATAAGCCACCGCCAATAATATACCACTTCGCATCCGGGGAACGGCGCGCGCGCACGGCGAAGATCGTGAGTCCAACCATGATGAGCCAGACGACGATGCTGCCGCCGACCATCCACCAAAAAAGCTGCGCGATGCGTTCCGCTTCGCGGCCCGCGGGATCGAGCGCTGATTGTTCGCCCGAGCAACCGGCCAGGAGACTGAGAACGGCGGTGGCCCGCACGGGTGCCCCCGTGGCCTTCGGAACCTGGCGCCGCGGTTGGAGCAGGCTTCGGCGATCTGTCGCACAAGAAAAAGATCGGCGCTCCCGCCGTTCGCTGATGCATCGTTCTCGCGTGGACGCGCTTTCCAAGTGTTCGTTTCGCGGCGAGCTTCGCCTCCATGTCTTGCGAAACTTTCGATTCCAGCGCGCGGCCGCGGTGTGGATTTTTCATCACGCTTTTTTTCCTCGGTGTCGCGATGCAGAGCGCGCAGGGCGGCTGGTCGATCACACAAAGCGAATCGTTTCCTGGAAAGAATGCGCTCGCGACCAGAGTTGCGGTGACGGCTGGAGACAGCACGGGCGAAACGGCGCGGCTGCAACTGGCGGTTTTCGATTCCAAAAAAGCGACGATGCGGGTGCTCGATCAACCGGAGGAACCGCGCGCGTCGCTCGCGGAGACCATGCGAGCGAGCGAATGCGTCGCGGGGGTAAACGGCGGATATTTTGATCCGGAGCATGGCGCGGTCGGGCTGCTGGTCAGCGATGGGCGCGTGGTGCTGGCGAAGCAAAAAGCGCGATTACTGAGCGGCGTGGTGAGTGTGGTGAACGGGCGGTTGCAGATCGAGCGCGCGGGTGTTTATGCGCCGAAACAGAAACCGAGCGCGGCGCGGCAATGCGGCCCGTTTCTGGTCGAGCGCGGGCGGGCGGTGACCGGGTTGAACAACACGCGCGGCGCGCGGCGCACTTTCATTCTCGTGGGCGAGAAGGGAAAGGCGGCGATCGGCTACGCTTCCAATGTGACGCTGGCGGAGCTGGGCGCGTTGCTGGCCACGCCAGGGTTGGCGCCGGGGTTGAAAGTGCAAAGCGCGCTGAATCTCGATGGCGGCTCCTCGAGTGGATTCTGGTTTGCGGGCGCGGACGGGCCCTTTGCGATTCACGAGCAAAAGACGGTGCGCGATTTCATTGGCATCGTGGCGCTTCCGTAGGGCAACGCGGGCTTGACGCCTGCATGATCCCTCCGCAACCTCGCCCGGCATGCGCGCTTTTGGAGGCTTTCGCACGAAGGACGATGAGGCGTTTTTCGGCGAGGTGCGCGGTGAGGAGGTGCATTGCCTAACGAGCGCTCCATGGCTGAGCCTCGCCGCCGAGGGCTCGGTTTATGCGCTGGCGGATTTGCAGATCGACCTGCCGGTGGCACCGAGCAAGGTGATCGCGGTCGGCTTGAATTACGCCGATCACATCGCGGAAATGAAGCGCACGCCGCTGGGCACGCCGTTGATCTGGTTCAAGGCGCCGAGTTCGCTCCTGCCACACGGCGGCACGATTAAGATCGCGTTTCCGGAACATCAGACGCATTTCGAAGTCGAACTCGCGGTCGTGATCGGAAAGAGGGCGAAGAATGTGCCGGTGGAGCACGCGCTCGATCACGTTTTTGGCTACACAATCGGGCTGGATATCAGTGATCGCGATCTGCAAACGGCCGAGAAGCAATTCGCGCGGGCCAAATCTTTCGACACCTACACGCCGGTCGGACCGTTCCTCTATTTCGGGGCCGAGGTGGGGGATCTGCCGATTGCGTTGCGGCGAAATGGCGAGGTAAAACAGGAGGCGCGCACCAGCCAGATGATTTATTCCGTGGCCGAAATCGTCGCCTTCACGACGGTGGCAATGACGTTGCTTCCCGGTGATCTTATTCTAACGGGCACGCCGGCGGGGGTCGGCCCGATCGCGTCGGGCGATGAATTGGAAGCGACGATTGCGGACTGGGCGCCATTGCAAAATCGGGTGGCCAATGCCGCTCGGAGCGACGAGGGTAAAAGATAATCGTGAATCTGTTTTTACATCCCGCAGCGACAGTTTATCCGAAGATAGATTGCGACGGCGGCGAGAAGGAAAAGGATTGTCGGTTTAAGAATTACAAAAGTTTTTCTCGACTCGTTGTTGTCTGATTGGAGATAAGAGAGAGGAAATTGACACCAGAAAGATCGGGCCGGTATTAATACGCCCTGTCACTCAACTATGAAAACACTGCTAACCGCCACCCTGTGCTCCGCCACCTTCGCGCTGACTTTGCTCGGCCAAACCACCCCTCCGCCGCCGACCGCTGTGGAAAGTCCCGCCGCTCCTGCGGCTGCTTCTCCAGACGTGACCGGCGCAACTGATCCTGCCGCGCCAGCCGCTCCGGGCCTCACCCCGGCTGCGCCGGCGGTTCCCGGGATGTCGCCCGCAGTGGGAATGTCTCCAGCGGTTGGAACAACCCCGATGACCGCGCCCGCGGCGACGACCGCGCCCGCGGCACCTTCGCCCGAAGCGGCAGCGGCGGCGAATCCGATGGGAGCACACAAGGAGACCGGAAACGCGCTGGTCGATAACTTCATCAAGGGCGGCTACATCATGTGGCCGATCTTGATCGCGTCGATCATCGCCATCGCGGTGGTGCTCGAGCGTCTCTTCTGGTGGCTCTTCCGCTGGATGCGCCGCGATCCCAAGCGCATCGAGAAAGTTTTCACCGCGATCGAAAATGGCGACGTGGCCGAAGCATCGCGCCTCTCCCGCGGTTCGCGCGATCCGGTTCTGCGCATGATCTGGAACGGCTTGAACCACCAGCATGCCTCGTTGCAGGGCGCCCTGCAGGTGGCAGCCGGTATCGAAATCAAACGCGCCGGTCGTTTCCTCGTCGTCATGGATACGCTGGTCACGCTGGCCCCGTTGCTCGGTCTGCTCGGTACGATCACCGGTCTGATGAAATCATTTTCCTTCCTCGGGAACGAAGAACTCGCCGTGCAAGCGGTCACGGGCGGTATCGCGGAAGCGCTCATCGCGACTGCGGCCGGTCTGGGTATCGCCATTTTTGCGTTGATTCCCTTTAACTTTTTCACGTCCCGAGTGTCTAACCTGGAGTTCGAGTTGCAGACCGCGGCCACGAACCTCGAGGTGATGTTGGAGGCGCAAAAGAAGGGCGACCTCGATATCACCGCGATGACGAAATAGTTTGAACTAGCTCCGACGAAAGACTGCCATGGAAGTCTCTTCCCCAATCCCAAAGAAGCACGCGCGGATCGAGATCATTCCGTTGATCGACATCATGTTCTTCCTCCTCGCCAGCTTCATGATGGTGAGCTTGAGCCAGACTACGATGAAGGGGATGAAGGTGGCACTGCCCACCGGAAGTTCCGGCCAGACGCAATCGAAGAAGGATTACGTCAGCTTCTCCATCGATCGGGACGGTTACATCTATTGGGACAAGGAGCGGATCGAATACATGGACGTTCCGGTCAAACTCGGGAGTCTCTATCGAACGAACCCGGAAGCGAAGATTTTCATTCGTGGTGATCGGGAAGCGCTGCACGGCAACGTGACGCGCCTGCTCGATCAAATTCGCTCCACCGGTTTCACTAAAATCGCATTCGAAATCAAGAGCCAGGCGGCATCCTCGGTGCCCGGATTGGCCCAATAGGTTCTACTATGGCAGGTCCACTGTTTTATCGCGGAGCGCCGAAATGGCAGGTAGCGGCGGCGTTTGCCGGCGCTTTCGCCATCCACGCTCTCGCGGTGGGTGTCGCGGCACTGAAGGATGAGCCGCCGGAAATGGATTTATCCGAAATCCCCGAGGCTTTCGTCGAATTATCGGTGGAACAGGAACCAGCCCCGCCAGAACCTACTCCGCCTCCGGAAGAGGAAGAGCCCGAGCCTTTGGACGCTCCACCGGAGCCGATCGAGCCACCGGAATTCCAGGAAGAGAAACCGACTCCGCCACCGAAACCACGGACTGACAAACCCAAACCGGTGGCGCCGATCGCGCGTCCTCGCACCCAGGGCGCGCCCACGGGACCGGCTCCGAGCGGTCGCGCGGCGATGATTTTCAAGCCGAACATTCAGTATCCGTATGAAGCCAAGCGCTCCCGTATCACCGGCAGCGGCGTTGTCGTCGTCTCCGTCACTCCGAGCGGGAGCGTGAGCAGCGCCACCATGGGCAAGAGCACGGGCAGCCCGATTCTGGATAACGCTGCCACCTCCGCCTTCCGCAGCGCGCGCTTCAAGCCCGGCACCGTGCCCACGGTGAAAATCCCCATCACCTTCACCCTCACCGGTGCGCAATTTTAGCCTTCTGAAAGTTTCCTTATGAGAATGCGTTCGCCCATCCCAAAGAAGCACGCGCGGATCGAGATCATCCCGTTGATCGACATCATGTTCTTCCTTCTGGCCAGCTTCATGATGGTGAGCCTGAGCCAGACTCACATGAAAGGCATTCGGGTGAATTTGCCCAGTCCTTCCTCGGCGCCGGCGGACCCGAACAAGCGCGATTACGTTGCCATTCGTGTCACTGAAGGCAATCAGGTCTACTTTGATAACGTGCCGATGCTCGACGAGCAGATTCTGCCGCGTCTCTACGAGATGTTTCAGGGGAATAAGGACGTCAAAGTCTCCATCAGCGCCGAACAACAGGCGCTGCACGGTGACGTGATCACGCTTCTCGATCGCGTTCGTTCCGCCGGCATCACGAAGATCGGTTACCAGATCAAACCTTCTGGGCCGACTGGCGCGCCGGGAACTGTGGATGCGCCTCCGCCTCCGCCTCCAGGCGCTCCGTAAGGGTTTGTCGCTTTAACTGGCAAGATGCGCACGGAGCGCAGCGATCGCCCGCGCGCGATGGCTTAGACGATTCTTCACCGCGTCGCCGAGTTCCGCGAAGGTCTGCTCGTAGCCGTCTGGCACGAACACCGGATCGTAACCGAACCCGCACTCTCCGCGCCGTGTTGAGATGATCGAGCCCGGCACCGTTCCTCGGAACGTGCGCACGATCTTTCCGCCTTCCGCCAGCGCGAGGACGCAAGTGAAACAGGCCGCGCGTTCGTCCTGCGCCGCGTTGACCCGTTGCAGTTCCGCCAGCAGTCGCGTCACGTTATCTGCATCAGTCGCCGCTTCGCCCGCGTAGCGCGCCGAACGAACTCCAGGCGCGCCCTGCAATGCGACGACCTCGAGGCCGGAATCGTCGCTCACGACCAAACCGGAAACGCGACGCGACGCGGCGACTGCCTTCAGAATGGCGTTCTCTTCAAACGTAGCGCCCGTCTCTTCGACCTCGGGCATATTGTCCGCGTCCGTTAAGTCTGAGACGTCGAAATTCGCTCCCAGGATTTCGGCAAACTCGCGCGTCTTATGTGCGTTACGCGTGGCGAGGAGAAGCTGACACCGCGGAGCGCGGACTTCCGGCCCGCCAGGCGGGTTGCAAACCCGGTCACCATCCTGTCTATCTCTTGTTTCCATGAGCGAACGCCGCAAACCATACCCCTTCGACGAGATTGAGCCAAAGTGGCAAACTCTCTGGGACGAGCGTCGCGCCTTTCGCGCACCGAATCCCGGCGAACCCGATTTCGATCCTGCGCGGCCAAAGTTCTATGTGCTCGACATGTTTCCGTACCCGAGTGGCGCCGGACTGCATGTTGGGCATCCAGAGGGTTACACCGCGACCGATATCATGGCGCGCTACAAGCGCATGCGAGGCTGCAATGTCCTGCACCCGATGGGCTGGGACGCCTTCGGGTTGCCCGCGGAGCAATACGCGATCAAAACTGGTCAGCACCCCGCGATCACCACGCGCGATAATGTGGCGAAATTCAAAACGCAGTTGAAGCGGATTGGTTTTTCCTACGATTGGGAACGCGAGCTCAGTACGACCGACCCGCGCTACTTCCGCTGGACGCAGTGGATCTTCCTCCAGATTTACAATTCCTGGTTCAATCCGGAGACACGGCGCGCGGAACCGATCGCTACCTACACGGGCGAGGATCTCGATTCCGTCCGGCTCGCTTACGTCGCCGAGGTGGCGGTGAACTGGTGTCCGGAACTCGGCACTGTGCTCGCGAACGAGGAAGTGATCGACGGGAAAAGCGAGGTCGGAGGCTTTCCCGTGGTGCGGCGGCCGATGCGGCAATGGATGCTGCGCATCACGGCTTTCGCCGAGCGCCTGATCGATGAGCTGGAACCGCTCGACTGGCCTGCGGGAATCAAGCTTCTCCAACGCAACTGGATTGGCCGCAGCGAAGGTGCGGAGATCGAGTTCGCGCTCGCGCAAAGCGCCGAGACATTGCGCGTTTTCACGACCCGACCCGACACGATTTACGGCGCCACCTACATGGTGCTCGCGCCGGAACATCCGTTCGTCGAGGCATTGACTGCCGCAGATTGCCGGGCCGACGTCGACAAGTATCGCGCGGAGGTTGCAGCGAAATCTGATCTCGAGCGGACCGATCTGGCAAAGGATAAGAGCGGCGTTTTCATCGGCGCCCACGCCATCAATCCCGTGAACGACGCGAAGATTCCGATCTGGATCGCGGATTACGTCCTGATGGGGTACGGCACCGGCGCGATCATGGGTGTGCCGGGACATGACGAGCGCGATCTGGAATTCGCACGCCGGTTCCAGCTTCCCATTGTGCCGGTGGTGCAGATCGCGGGAAAGACCGCGGAGGAGTCGATCGGTTGTCTCGAAGACGGCGTCGCGGTCAATTCTCCGCTCATCAACGGTCTCTCGACTCCGGAAGCGAAGCGGAAGATGGTTGCGTGGTTGGCGGACCGCGGGAAAGCGCGTGTCGATATCCGCTATAAACTGCGCGACTGGCTTTTCTCGCGACAGCGCTACTGGGGCGAGCCGTTTCCGATCGTGTGGCGGGAAGGAAAACACGAAGCGTTGCCCGAGAGCGACCTGCCGCTCGAGCCCCCGCCGCTGGAGGATTTCAAACCCACCGGCACAGGCGAGCCGCCGCTCGCGAAAGCGACGGAATGGCTGCGTTACTCGGAGGCCGCGCGCGCGAGACGAACACGATGCCGCAATGGGCCGGCTCGTGTTGGTATTACCTGCGCTTTTGCGATCCGGGAAACGACACGCGTTTCGTCGGCGAAGCGGCGGAGCGTTATTGGATGGGCGGCGACCAGGCGGGCGGCGTCGATCTTTACGTCGGCGGCACCGAACACGCCGTGCTGCATCTTTTGTATGCGCGCTTCTGGCACAAGCTGTTGTTCGATCTCGGGCACCTGAGCAAACCCGAGCCGTTCCAGCGTCTCGTGAACCAGGGCATGATCCTCGGCGAAGACGGCCGCAAGATGTCGAAGCGCTGGGGGAACGTGATCGATCCGCTCGATGTCATCGCGGAGTACGGCGCGGACGCGTTTCGTTGCTACGAAATGTTCATGGGCCCGCTCGAGCAGATGAAGCCGTGGAGCATGAAAGGCGTGGAGGGTGTCTCGCGTTTTCTCGCGCGCGTCTGGCGTTTGATGATGGAGGAAAACCAGGCCGGCGAGTGGCTGCCATCGGGCACTGTGCAGGACATCGCGCCGGAGAAGCGGCAGTTGAAAGTGATCCACGCCACGATCAAGAAAGTGACGGAGGACATTGAGGCCTTGTCCTTCAACACCGCGATCTCGCAGATGATGGTTTTCGTGAATGAATTCACGGGCGCGCCGGCTGCGGCCGGTTTCGGCGATGCGCACCTTGCTCACTTTGCTCAACCCCTTTGCCCCTCATATCACCTCGCAATTGTGGGAGACGCTGGCACAAAAGTTCCCGCTCAGAGAGAGCGACGTGATGCAATCGCCGTGGCCCGCGTTCGACCCGGCATTTCTGATCGAAGATGAAATCGAGATCATCATCCAGGTAAACGGCAAACTCCGCGACAAACTCGTCGTGGCGCTGGACATCTCCGATGAGGAATTGAGGGCGACTGCGCTGCAGTGTCCAAAAATCGCGGAACTAATTACGGATAAAGAGGTTGTGAAGGTCGTCGTTGTCCCGAAAAAGCTTGTCAACGTCGTTGTTCGTTAAGGACACTGCCCGTCTATGTTGAAAGAATTTAAGGAATTCGCCATCAAAGGAAACGCCATCGATCTCGCGGTGGGCGTTATTATTGGTGCAACTTTTGGCTCCATCGTCACCTCACTGGTCAAGGACATCCTCATGCCGCCGATCAGCCTGCTTACGGGCGGGCTCGATTTCTCGAACAAGTTCATGATCCTAAAGGCGGCTCCGGGCGGCGGGGACTTCACCACCCCGGCGGAAGCGATCAAGGCCGGCGCCGTCACTTGGAACTACGGAAACTTCGTTACCTTGATCATCAACTTCCTGATCGTCGCTTTCTGCATTTTCCTCGTCATCCGGCAGGTGAACAGATTGAAGAAGCCGGAGGAAACAGAGGATCCGGTGGTGAAGGATTGCCCCTTCTGCGCCACTTCCATCCCGATCAAGGCCACCCGCTGCCCGCATTGCACCTCGGAGATGAGCGGGTCCGCGCGCGCTTAAGGCGGCTGCGGCAGGCGCAGGACGCGTTTTGGGGAGCACAGCCAGATTTGGCTGGAGGCGTCCGCTCGCCAGGCGGCACCGGCAGCCCACGGGGAGAATGCGGGCAAAATCCAACAGTCCCTCGTCTGCACGAACGCCGGCAGTTTCAGGCGCAGACCCGCGCCATCGGTGATTGTCCCGGCTGGATGGTGATGTCCGATGATCTGAATTTTCCCGCTGGTCCCCGCCACACAGTGGCCATGCTGAAAGCGGAACCGGTCTGTCTCCCATGTGTCTACCATGGGGAGTGCGGCCCGGAGATGGCGATCGTGATTTCCAGCGAGGAGGATCGTCTCACACCGATCTTGCAGGCGGGCGACGAAATCCTGCGCTGCCTGCGCGGAGGCGTGATCGTGCGCGAGGTCGCCGAGAAGTAGCAGTTGCCGCGGTTCGTAGGAATCCAGAAGATCCATTAAGCGCGCTTCGGTTGATTCCATGCCCCACAACGGCATGAGGCGGCCCGCTCTGCGTTGGCTCAATTCATACCCGAAATGAAGGTCCGCCACGGCCAGCCAGCTCTGGCCTTCGTGGTAAAGCGCGAGCCGGCCATCGAGGATAACATCCTGATCGATATATATTTGAGAGGTAGAAAGGAGAGTTCTCATGCGCAGAGAGGCGGGAATTACCGCTTGCGGGTTCCCGCTTCAATCGCTTAGGTGAGCGCCTTCGTCATGAAAATCCTGAGCATCCCCCTGCTCGCGGCCAGCGTATTGGCGCTGGCAAGTTGCGCGACACCCACCAGCAAGCCCAGCACGGCCAGCCCTTTTGCGCCCAAGCGACTCGAGAAAGTTCGCACGACGGCGTATTCGCATAATGAAGGCAGCGGGTCGCGTAATGCCATCGGCCGCCGTCTCTCCGGTGCCGGCATCATGAGCGCGGCGTCCGATTGGTCGCGCTTCCCACTCGGGACGCGTTTTCGGATTGTGGAATCGGGCGACGAATATGTGATTGACGATTACGGCAGCGCCCTCGTCGGCACCAATACGATCGATCTCTACAAGCAGCCGCGGGCCATGCATCGCTGGGGGGTGCGGCGGGTGGACATCGATATTTTGCATTGGGGCTCGGATGAGGAGAGCTTGAAGGTGCTGCGTCCGCGACGGCGGGTCGGAATTGTCCGGCGCATGATCGCCGGCCTGGAGAAGAAAAAGGTACCGGCAGAGAAGAAGAAGACCTGACGCGATTCCTCGCACTCGCCCAGATCTTGACCTTGCTGCCGCGTCGCTTGCGCTACTTTCCCCTGTGAAAATCCTGGTCGTTGGCGGAGCCGGTTACATTGGCAGCGTGTGTACCGAGCTTTTGCTCGATGAGGGCCACACGGTCGCGGTTTTCGATAATCTGACCGAAGGCCATCGCCGCGCCATCGACCCGCGCGCTGAGTTTATCGAAGGCGATCTGGCGGATCGGGCCGCGATTGAGAATGCGATGCGGCGTAGCGCACCGGAGGCGGTGATGCACTTTGCCGCCAGCGCGCTGGTCGGCGAATCCATGACGGACCCGTCGAAATATTTTCGCAACAACATCGCGAATGGCTTGAACCTGCTCGACGCTCTGGTGGCCACGGAGGTGAAGCGCTTCGTGTTTTCCTCTACCTGCGCCACCTTCGGCCCGCCCGAGCGGGTTCCGATCGATGAGACGTTGCCGCAGCGTCCGATCAATCCCTACGGCGAGTCCAAGCTCGCCTTCGAGCGCATCTTGCGTTGGTACGGCGAAATCCACGGCCTGCGCTTCGTGGCTCTGCGTTATTTCAACGCCGCCGGGGCTTCGGAAAAATTTGGCGAGGACCACCGCGTGGAGACGCATCTTATCCCGAACATTCTGCGCGTGGCGCTCGGCCAGAAAGCACACGTCGAGATTTTCGGCACCGACTACGAGACGCCGGATGGCACCTGCATCCGCGATTACATCCACATTCGCGATCTCTCTCGCGCGCACATCCTGGCGTTGGCCGCGCCGCAGAGTGGATTCTATAATCTGGGCACCGGTGGTGGTTCGAGCGTGCGCGAAGTGATTGATATTTGTCGCGAGATTACCGGCCATTCCATTCCTGTGGTCGAGCAACCGCGCCGCCCGGGCGATCCGCCGCGTTTGATCGCAGCCTCGGAGAAGATCCAACGAGAGTTGGGCTGGAAACCGGAGTTCCAGGAATTGCGCGCCATCGTCGGGAGCGCCTGGAAATGGCACCAGAAGTTCCCGCGCGGATACGAGGATTAACTTCGCGCCGCAAAAAAAACGCCCGCGGAAACGCGTTCCGCGGGCGCTCTTGACTATTTCGTCAGTTCGACGGTCAGCCGTTAGGGCTTGGTCGTCGTCGTGGTCGTGGTGGTCTCGGTGACCTTTTTGATCTCGGCCAACGGCTTTTGCACTGTGATCCGGGAGACGACCATGCGATCGCCTTCCTTCACGTAGGTGTATTTCACCGGCATATCGGGACGGAGCAGGCTCCAATCCACTTCCGCACCGGTCGGATCGACCAGCGTGGTTTTTTTGGTGTAGTAATATTTCGCGGGCGCCGTGCTCGTGGAGGTGCGCATTTCGACATATTCCTGTCCCGGGGTGTAGGTGGTGATCACGCCCGAACCGTCGAGGGTGCTGGTCGTGGTCGTGCTCGAGGAGTTGCTCACGCCTGCGTCATGCGCATGGGTGGTGGTGCTCACGCCCACTCCGACTCCGGCGGCGCCGGTGCTGGTGGTCGTTTCTTTGGTCGTGGTCTGGGCAAACGAGGTGCTCAAGGCAACTGCGCTCACGGTTCCGACGGCCAACAATTTCATCAATGGTGTGTGTTTCATGTTTGTCCTTTGCTTT
This sequence comes from uncultured Verrucomicrobiae bacterium, assembly GCA_963769625.1. GTDB lineage: Bacteria > Verrucomicrobiota > Verrucomicrobiia > Chthoniobacterales > UBA10450 > JACCTI01. The sequence goes on from CAVYMO010000004.1 coordinate 783,651, forward strand.
GGTTAAACGGATGTTCTCCGCCGTGCTTGTATCCGACTGTGGCAGTCCAGCCTTTATTCAACGCAACGTCCTCTTTTCGTGGCCTGTGCCACGCCCGGTCGCCTCGCCGGTCGAGGTTTATTTTTCCGCCTGATGCAATCCCTCCCTGGTTTCCGTGATTTCCTCCCGGGCGACTGCGCGGTAAGGAACTACATCTTTGCGCAATGGCGTGCGGTCTCGCGCCGTTACGGGTTGGTCGAATATGACGGCCCCCTTCTCGAAGACCTCGATTTGTTCAAGAAGAAGTCAGGCGAAGAGATCACGAAACAGCTCTACGACTTTACCGACAAAGGTGGGCGCGCGGTGGCATTGCGCCCGGAGATGACGCCCACGCTCGCGCGCATGGCCGCGGCGTCGCATCGCGATTTCAAGAAGCCGATGAAGTGGTTTTCCATCCCGCAGATGTTCCGCTACGAACGCCCGCAGCGCGGCCGGTTGCGCGAGCATTATCAATATAACGCCGACATTATTGGCGAAGCCGGGGTGGAGGCGGAGGTGGAACTGATCGCGCTTTGCGTGGACGTGCTGCGCGCATTCGGCTTTACCGCGCAGGATGTGGTGGTGCGGATCAGCGACCGCGAATTTTGGATCGCGTTCCTGAAGGAAAACAAGGTGCCGGAAGAACGCTGGCAGGAAATGCTGGAGGTGATCGACAAGAGTGAACGTGAGCCGCGCGAGAAAACCGCGGCGCGGCTGGGAGCGCTGGCCGATCCCGTCTTTCAAGTCTTCGACGGCGGTGGGACGAGCGAGAAGCTGGATCAACTAATGGCCGGTTTGCGCGTGCGTGGCCTGGCCGACTACGTGCAGGTCGACCTTCGTATCGTGCGTGGACTCGCTTATTACACCGGCGTGGTTTTCGAAGCCTTCGATCGCGGCGGGAAGCTGCGCGCCATTGCCGGTGGCGGCCGCTACGACAATCTCATCGGCCATCTCAGCGACGGCGCGGCCGCACTGCCGGCGCTCGGTTTCGCGATGGGGGACGTGGTGCTCGGGGAATTGCTGAAGGAAAATGCGCACGCGCGAACGCGGATGGAGACCGCGGTCGCTGGTGCGCAGCAACTCGATGTCTTCGTGGTGGTGGCGAAGGAGGAGCGCCGCGAAAGTGCTGTCGCGGCCGTGCAATCGATGCGCGACGCCGGTTATCGCGTCGATTATCCGCTCGTGCCCGCGAAGGTCGGTAAACAGTTTCAAACCGCAGAACAGTTAAACGCGAAGTTTGCCGTTCTCTTCGGCGACGAATGGCCGCAGGTGAAAGTGAAGACCCTCGCCTCGCGCGAGGAGCAATTGCTGCCGCACGAAGAGCTGCTTGCGCATTTGGCGCGACTCCACAGCTTGTCCTCCCCGGTTTAGCGGCCTTCGGCCACGAACATGTATCGCACCCATCATTGCGCCCAATTGCGCGCCTCCGACATCGGCTCCACCGCCAAACTGGCGGGCTGGGTCCATGTGCGGCGCGACCACGGTGGCGTCATTTTCATCGATCTGCGCGACCGCGAAGGGCTCACTCAGGTCGTCTTTCGTCCCGAGGAAAACGCGGAACTGACGAAGATCGCGCACACCTTGCGCCATGAAGATGTGATCGAAGTGGAAGGGCCGGTCGCAGCGCGCGTTCCCGGAACTGAGAACTCGAAGTTACCTACCGGTGCGATCGAGATCGTCCCACAGAGTCTGCGCATTTTGAATCGCGCGGACGTCTTGCCGTTCCCGCTCGATTCCGACCCGAGCAACGAAGATCTGCGGCTCAGTCATCGCTACTTCGATCTGCGTCGCCCGCATCTCGCCCACAATTTGCGCCAACGTCACAAGATCACGAAAGCCACGCGCGACTATCTCGACGAGCAGGGCTTCGTGGAAATCGAGACGCCCATCCTTTCCAAGAGCACACCGGAAGGTGCCCGCGATTTCCTGGTGCCGAGCCGACTCGCGCCGGGCAAGTTCTACGCGCTCCCGCAGGCGCCGCAGCAATACAAGCAGCTGCTGATGGTGGGCGGGATCGAAAAGTATTTCCAAATCGCCAAATGCTTTCGCGATGAAGATCTGCGCGCCGATCGCCAACCGGAGTTCACGCAAATCGATATCGAGGCGTCGTTCGTCGAGCCGGCGGATATCTTCGCGCTCGTCGAAGGTATGCTGTCGGCCGTTTTCCGCGCGGCGCGCGCAGTCGAGATTCCGACGCCCTTTCCGCGACTCACCTACCGCGACGCGATGGACCAGTTCGGGAGCGACAAACCCGACCGCCGCTTCGGGATGGAGTTGACCGATCTCCGCCAGATCTTCGCGGCGAGCGAATTCAAAATGTTCCGCGGCGCACTCGATTCCGGCGGCGTCGTGAAAGCGATCAACGCGAAAGGATTTGCCTGGATCACGACCGGCCAGACAGAAGAGATCACCACGATGGCGAAGCACTACGGTGCCAAAGGCCTCGCCTTCATCAAAGTCGAAAACGACGAATGGAAATCGCCCATCGTGAAATTCTTCACCGACGAAGAAAAAGCCGCCCTAACCGCGAAGCTGAACATCGAGGAAGGCGATCTTGTTCTCTTCGGTGCCGACAAATGGGAAACCGTCTGCGAAGTGCTCGGCCGCATCCGGCTGCGCATCTCCGAGTATCAAAAGTTAACCGACGAATCCGACGCGCTCGACTTCCTCTGGGTGACCGATTTTCCGCTCATGGCTTTCGATGCCGCGGAGAATAAGTGGAACGCCGTCCATCATCCTTTCACACGACCGAAGACGGAAGACATTCCTTTGATCGACGCCGGCAAGTTTGGCGAAGCGCGCGCGGAGGCCTACGACGTCGTCCTGAACGGCGTGGAAATCGGCGGCGGTAGTATCCGAATTCACGAGCCCGATTTGCAGGCGAAGATGTTCACCGCGCTCGGGGTGAGCGAAGAAGACCAGCAAGCCATGTTCGGCCACCTTCTGCGCGCCTTCCGTCTCGGCGCCCCTCCGCACGGCGGGATTGCGATGGGTCTCGATCGCATGGTCATGCTCATCTGCCGCGAAGACAGCATCCGCGAAGTGATGGCCTTCCCGAAGAACAACCGCGGCGTCGATCTGATGTCGCAATCGCCCAGCGAAGTGGACGCGCGACAGTTGCGCGACCTGAGAATCAAGATTGCTGAAGAAAAACCGCAGTAGGACGCGGTTCTAAGCGACCTGCGCAGATTCGCTTGCGCGTGAACGCCGGAAGAGGCACCCCAGTCCGAATGTGATCAGGAAGTTGATCGGGAAGAGCCACGGGTAGGTGATGGTAGGACGAATGCTCTTCATTGTTTCCGGTGAGACACCGAAGAGGACATAAATATCCGGGCGGACCCAGGCGGTCAGCGCGACGCAGATGATGAGCGCCACCCACAGCGCCGCCAGACGCGCCGGAATGCGGAAGAGCGCGAGGATGAAGATGCCGAGCATGGTTCCGTAAGTGTAGGAGACCATTCCGAAGGCGAGGCTGAGCAAGTTTATCTTCGCGCGTTCCTGGATGAAGTAGAGTGCGATCGTCATGAGCCCAAGGATGCCGCTCCAGATGATGACGGCCACGCGCGAACGGCGCACCATGGCGGCACTGTTCTCCGGTGCTTCGGCCTGCTTTCCATAGAAAAGCGAAATGGAAGTCTGCGAGAGTGCGCCGAGCGCGGAGTCGAGACTGGAAATGGCGGCTGCGAAAGCGCCGGCCAGGACCAACCCGGTCAAACCCGGCGGCAATACGGTCGTGATCCAGACCGGAAAAACGTAGTCGGTTTTCTGCGCGAAGAGAGCCGCTTCGACCGCATTGGGCGGGAACTGTTGGTAAAAAACAAAGAGCGCCGCCCCCACCATCAACATTAAGATCGTGACCACCTGGCCGAAGCTGCTGAAGATGATCGCCTTCGAGGCATCGCGCGAGGAGCGGCAGCAGAACATGCGTTGGGCGTTCAATTGATCCGTCCCGAAAGCCGCCAGGTTCTGGAAAGGCATCGCGAGGAGCGCGGTCCACATTGTAAACTCCGCGTCCTTCATCCAGGAAAGGAACGATTCCTCCGAGCCGGCCGGCGGGAACCAGCGAAAGATCTCAAACTTCCCGGCGGCAGCGCCGACTTCGAGGTATTGCGTCCAACCGCCTGGCAGCATGTAGATCATCCATCCCAACGCAAGCATACCGGACCCGGCGAAGAGGAAAAACTGCATCACGTCGGTCCAGATCACGGTCGTCATCCCGCCCATCAGCGTCCAGGCGATGGCGAAGATCGCGATCACGATAATGCTCTGCGTCATCGACAAGGGCGTGACCGTGCGCAGCACCATCGCCGGCACGAGCACACGCACGCTTTGCCCGAGGATGGAACCGAGCATGAAGAGCGCAGTCGTAAGACCTTTCACTCCCGGCCCGAGCCGATGCGCCATGTAATCGTAGGGGCTGTAGATATCGCGCTCGTAGAAAACGCGCACAAAGTAGAGACCCACGATGCAGCGAGCGATGATGGAGCCGATGGCCCACTGCAGGTAAGTGAAATTTCCCGTGAGCGCGAAGACCGCGCCCGGCACGCCGATGAACGTGACCGCGCTGATCTCCGTTGCGACGATGGAGCCGCAGACCGCCGGCCACGGCAGGGAACGGCCGGCGAGGAAAAAATCTTTGATATTCGCCTGTTGCCCGCGCAGGCGATGCCCGACCCAGGTCGTGAGCAGGAGATAACCGATGAGCACGCCCCAATCGAGCGCGGTAAAATGAGTATGAACTTCCATGGCAGCCGGTGGCTGCCTCTTGCTGCCAGAAAACCTGCGCAGCGCAAAGCGCTAACTTCGCGCGCGGGCTCGGCAACTTATCTGGCGGGTTGCAAACCAGCCCTCCCCGGCGTTTGCATTAGCGGCACTCCACGACATGGCCTTTCCCGACCCGGCACTTCCTGATTTCGATCGCATTGCGAGTCCCGATTTCGATCTCGCACTCACGCTGGATTCCGGCCAGGTCTTCCATTGGGAGCCCTGCGGCGCTGGCTATGTCGGGACGATCGGCGAGCGCGCCGTCTATGCGGAACAACGGGGCACGTCGCTCCTGGTTTCGGCCGGGATGGGAGCAGGGGCGGTAAATTACTTTGCGCTCGATCACGCCTTGCCGGAAATCTGTCGCTCCTTTCCGGACGATCCGGCCTTGCGCGCGGCTCGCGATTTTTGCCGCGGCTTGCGCATCATGCGTCAACCCTTGTGGGAATGCCTCGCCACCTTCATTACCAGCTCGATGAAGCAGGTGGCGCACATCCGGCAAATGTCGCGCGCGTTACGCGAGCGTTTCGGCGCGCGCGCCATGATATACGGGAGGCGCGTCTATGCTTTCCCGAGTGCGGCGCGTTTGGCGCGGTGCTCGGAGGAGGAACTGCGGGCCTGCGCACTGGGATATCGCGCGACAAATTTGCTGGCGACGGCGCAACGCGTGGCCAGCGGCCAGGCGGATCTGGAGGCGTGGCGCGCTTTGCCCGATGAGGAACTGCGCGCTGAGCTTTGTCGTTTGCCGGGCGTGGGAGTGAAGGTGGCGAACTGCGCGATGCTGTTCGCCTACGAAAGGTTGCGCGCCTTTCCGATCGACGTCTGGATCGAGCGGGTCCTGCGCGAGAAATATTTCCCGCGTGCGCGCAAGCTGACGGCGGCGCGATTGCGCACGTTTTGCGACACTTACTTTGGCGCGCATGGCGGTTACGCGCAGCAGTATCTGTTTCATCACGCGCGGAAGACGACGACGCGGCGCCGGGTGAAGGTGCAACCATCATCCGCGGTTCCATCCGGCGCGAGGACGTGCAATAATCCCCGTCCGTTGCGGCCATGAGATTTACACGCGAACGCAAACGCCTCTGGGTGGCGATCGCCGGCTCCATTTTCGTCCATCTGTTGGTGGCGTTTGCGCTGGCTGCATTTGGGCGCGCATCGGCGCCGTTGCCGGACCCGGAAGATCGGCCGGTCGAGCTGACGATGATCGATCTCTCGGCCACGCCGCCTCCCATCGTGCCCGCGAAACCGATCTACGTGGAGACCGAGCCGGCGAAAGAAGTGAAGGAAGAGCCGCAGAATAAAACCTTCGAATCGAATGCCAACTCGATCGCAAAAAGCAGCGGCCCCACGTCGGGAGATTTGCCGGTGCCGAGCCAGGAAGGGAAAGAGCGGCCGGGAATCGAAGTGAAAACGCAAACCTCTTCGCTCCCTTCGCAGGGCACGCAGGCGCAACCGGCCGTGACCCCGCCGCCTGCGACGCCGCCGCCACCAACGGCCACGCCGGTGGCGACACCGCAGCCGACCGCCACGCCCTCCACGCCGCCGCCGCAACTGACGCCGTTCCCCGAACCAGTGGCGACGCCGGAACCGGATAGGCTGGCGATGTTAACCGGCACCCCGCCACCCGCGATTCGCAGTCCCGATGACGTGGAGTCCGCCCCGCCGCCGGCACCGGTGGAACCGACGATCAATCCCGCCCTGGCGCGGCCGCGGCCGGAGCAGGATCGGCCGGCCAGCGCCTACCGACCGGAAAAGCAGGAGACGCGCATGACGGGGCGGATTACCGATCGCGGTCCCTCGTCGGTGGACGCGGTGGGGACGCCGCTGGGACGGTACCAGAAAACGGTCTCGGACGCGGTGGGCGTGCTGTGGTATCGCTATATGAAGGATCAGATGGACCTGGTGGACGTGGGCACGGCACACATCGAGGCGGAAGTGGATGGCGAGGGCAGAGTGCAGAACTTGCGGGTGGTCTCGAACGATGCGAACGAAGCCTTCGCCAACGTCTGCCTGCGGTCGTTTCAGGACGCGAAAATTCCGCCGATTCCGCCTGATCTGGTCGCAACGCTGCCCGGTGGCCGGCTGCCGGTGGATTTTTATTTTACGACCTACGCGAACCGATGATGACGATACTGGCGCAACTCCCGGAGACCGCTCAGGCGGTCTGGACCTTCTTTGCCACAGGCGGCTTGTTCATGTGGCCACTGCTGGCCTGCTCGATCGTGGCGGTGACGACGATCATTCTCCGCGCGATCGCTTTGCGGCGGAAAAACGTGCTACCGCTCGTGATCGAGAGCGAGATCGAGCGGCTGGTGCCGGGAGCGAGTGCGGAGCGGCTCGCGCGCATCGTGCAGCACGATCATTCCGCGCTCGGTCGCATCGTGCGCGCGGCTTTGCATCATCTGCGCGCGCCGCGGAACGAGACGGTTGAGATGGTGGAAACGAAAGCGCGGCATGAAGTGATCGTGCTGGAGCGGGGCTTGATCGTGCTCGAAATCATCACCGGCATCGCGCCCTTGCTGGGTTTGATCGGCGCGGTTTCCGGTTTGGTGCGGGTGTTTTCCGCGCTCGGGCTCAGCTCGGGAGCGTCGAATACGCAGGCCATCGCGCTCGGGATCGCGGAGGCGTTGAACGCGACGGTCTTCGGGCTTTCCATCGCGGTGCCGACGTTGATCGCATTCAGCTATTTCTCGAAGAAGGTCGAAGTTTTCTCGGTGGAAATCGAAACGCTGGTCGTGGAATTGATCAGTAAATGTTACTACGGGCGCGTGGGCCGGGATGAAAGCGCACCGCCACCGCGCGCTACGGTGACACCAGCGCCCGCGCAGGCACCGGTGCGTGCGCCAACCGGTTAGCAGGCTTCGTTTGTCATGAAGATTGCAGTGCGGAAACGGCGGGCGCCCTCGATTATTATCGTCTCGCTCGTCGATATTCTGACGATCCTGCTCATCTTTTTCGTCGTCTCGACCACGTTCAAGAAGGACCAGCCGGAAGTGCAGATCAATCTGCCGGAGTCGCAGACCGCGACGAAATCGCCCGCGGAACTCGAGCACGCGATTCTGAGCGTGGACGAGAATGATGAGATCCGGCTCGATGGAGAGCCGTTGCCGGTGGAGGAACTGGAAGGCGCGGTGCGCGCGCTTTCGGGCGCCCGCAAATCGACGCTGGCCTTGCAGGCGGACAAGAAGGCGTCTTTCGGCACGATCATCAAAGTGATGGATGCGCTGAAACTGGCGGGCGTGAAAAATCTCCCGGCATTTACCCACGGCGAAAAATGAAGCGGCCGATCGTGAGATATGGCAGCCCGGTGTTGCGGGTGAAAGGGAAACGCGTGGGCGCGGTCGATGAACACATTCGCACGCTGGTGACCGATATGCTCGAGACGATGCACGCAGCCAACGGAGTCGGCCTCGCCGCGCAACAGGTGGGGGAAGCGTTACAATTAACCGTGCTCGATATCAGCGAGGTGGAAGATCGGCCGAGCACCTTGACGATGGACGGGAAGGAGATTGATTCGCGCACGGTGATGCCACTGGTGTTGCTGAATCCGGAGCTGGAGTTGGACCACGAAATCGAGTCCGGGACGGAGGGTTGCCTCAGTTTTCCGGAGATCACCGCGGAGATCGACCGTGCGCATTCCGTGGCCGTGAAAGCGGAGACGCTGGAGGGCGGGACGATTGCATTCGAGGCGTCGGGATTGTTGGCGCGGGCGCTGCAACATGAGGTGGATCACCTGAATGGAATCCTGTTCATCGACCGTATGAGTTCGGCGACGAAGGCGAGCCTGGCCAGCCGCCTGAAACGAATGCAGAAGGAAACGCAGCGCGGCTGACGCGCTACATCGCTTTGTAGGTGACGGTGATCGTGCGGTAGACGAGCGCGTCGCGCTGGGCGGAGAAGTAGAAGAGTTCGAGCATGGTGCCGCCCACGATCCATTGGTAGCCGACCAGGGTCTGCAAGACGTCGGAATCGGTGTCGCGGGTGCGGGAGACGAGCTTGCCGGTGCCGAACTTGCCGTCGAAGTAGCGACGAATTTCTCCCATGCGATCGTTGTAATTCTCGATCGACCATTTGTCGTACTGGTACTGCAATTCGACCTCGACGAGGAAACCTTCCTTGAATTCGAAAAGGGTGCGCTTGAGTCCGGGCTGAACCAGATCGACCACGGTCCAGACGTCGCGGCGATCCTTCTTTTCCTTCTTCACGATCTTGGCTTTGGCCACGGTCAGGACTTGTTCCACTTTGCCGGCGGAATCGTTCCAGCGGAATCCGAATGGCGGGGGGATATCGTCGAGCGCGTGCGCGGGCCGGGCGAGCGCGAGAAGGCCGAGAGCGATGAAACAAAAAAGACGCATCAGGACAAAATTCGCGCGGAGATAAGAAGGAACGCGCCGCCGATGACGGATGCAGGAAATGAGAAGTTGTGCGCGGATCGGGGCCGGGCGAAGGGTAGATTCAGGTGCATTTTCGGGAAACCGTTGCGGCTAGCCTGGGCTCTCCAGGACAACGGAGTGACGCGGTCGCCGGGGAGCGCGGCGCGCATGCGCGGGCGCTGTCGTTAGACTCGCGAGGAGTGTGTCGGTTCAATTTTTCAGTCAAGATTTTTCTGGATGATGAAACAAAATAAACTTCCGAAATTTTCTTGTCGGGTTGGAAACACGTTTCTAATCTCAAGCCGCTGGCAGGGAGGGACGAGAGTGGGTGTGAATAAGATGTGAATAGCTTGGCAGCGACCGGAGAACTTAAGAATGAAGATGACACCCGCCAACCCCGAAAGCAGCGCCGTCGCCAAGACTCCCGCGCTTGCTTCGGCCGTCGCTTTGAGTCGATTTAGTCGTATTTCTCCCTCGTATTATGTGTTTTTCATGAATTTCCCCCCCGTTGGCGGCCGCGACGTCTTGATGGCGTCGCATTGGACCTCACCCTGTTTCCCCCTTTCATCTGCGTTCCCTCGCTCCCTCGGCGGGTCGCTTAACGCTGTTAACAAGTCGGCATGGACGAGAAGTGTACTCAAATTTGGCAGGAGCTTGCCGCGGCATTAAAACCGCAGGTAAGCGCGGATACTTACAAGCGCTGGTTCTCCGCCGTGCGCCTCGCGGAAGTGACGGATGATGCCGTCACGCTGCTCGTGCCGAACAACATCTATCAGTTCTGGATTGAGAGTAACCACATGGTCGCTCTGCAGTCCGCGATCGAGACCGCGTGTGACGGACCCCGTTCGGTAAAATTTGCGCTCCCTTCCGATAACGGGGCGGTGCTGGCGGAGAAAACTGCGACCGCTCCGAAAGTGATCGAGGAACCAGAACCGGTCAGTCCCGTCCGTGACGGCCGCAGCGGCAGCGCGTTGGGATTGAACCCGAGGAACACGTTCGAGTCTTTCGTGGTCGGCCCGAACAACGAGATCGCGCACGCGGCCAGTCTCGCGGTCGCGCAATTGCCCGCGCGCACTTATAACCCGCTTTTCGTTTACGGCGGCGTCGGTTTGGGGAAAACGCATTTAATGCAGGCGATTGGCCAGTATGTCTGGTCAAAAAAGAAGAATGCCAAGGTGATGTATCTTTCGAGCGAACTCTTCATCAACGAGTTCATCGATGCCATCCAGCACAGCACGCTGGTGAAATTCCGGAAGCGTTATCGCCAGGCTGATCTGCTTTTGATCGATGACATCCAATTTCTCGGCGGGAAGGAACGTTCGCAGGAGGAATTTTTCCACACCTTCAACACGCTCTTTGACGGCCATAAGCAGATCGTGCTTTCGAGTGATCGGCCGGCCTCGGAGATCGCCAATCTCGAACATCGTCTCGTCTCGCGCTTCGAGTGGGGGCTGACCGCTGAGCTGCAACCGCCTGACGTCGAAACGCGCACCGCCATTCTCCGCAAGAAGGCGCGTTCCTTGCAGATCAAACTCGCGGACGATGTCTTCGATTTCCTCGCCCTGCGCATTCGTACCAATGTGCGCCGCCTCGAGGGCGCGCTCATGCGGGTGGCTTCGTTTGCCTCGCTCAGCGGGAAAGAGCTCACGCGTGAAGTGATTGAGCACTTGCTCAAGGACATCCTCAACGAAGAGGCGCGGCACGCGGTCACGATCGAGCAAATTCAACGGCGCGTGGCCGAGCACTTCGACGTCCGTATCGCCGACATGACGAGCAAGCGTCGTCCCGCGAACATCGCCTTCCCCCGCCAGATCGCGATGTATCTCGCGCGCGAGTTGACCAAGGCCTCGCTCAACGAGATCGGCGACGCTTTTGGCGGGCGCGATCACGGCACCGTCCTGCACGCCTGCAAGCTGGTGAAGAAACGGATGCTGGAGCAGGACAACATCCGACAAACCGTTTCGTTCATCGACAGTTCGTTGCAGCGTTAGCGACGCCTGAGCGTATCCCGGATCCCGTCCCCGCCGGCAAGGCCGAGATTGCCATTGCCGAAAAAAACCGTAAGCCTTACATCTAGCTCGCCCTGCCCATGAAATTCAGCGTCACGAAAGAGAAGTTGCTCGAAGGTTTGCAACAGGTGCAAAACGTCGTTAGCACGCGCACCACTTTACCGATTCTGTCGAACGTCCTGCTTCAGGCCAACGGCAATGAGGTCCATCTCACCACGACCGACCTCGACGTGGGCGTGCGCGGAAGTTTCGAGGCCAAGGTGGACAAGGAAGGCGCCACCACTCTGCCGGCGCGCCGGCTGTTCACCATCATTCGCGAGCTGCCTTCCAGTGAGATTCAAATCGAGGTCGACGGTAAAAACGCGGCGTCGATTCGCAGCGGCCAGAGCTTTTTCAAAATACTCGGCTTGCCGGAAGAGGAATTTCCGCCGCTGCCGAAATTCGAGGGCGCCAAGGTGATCACGATCCGGCAGAAAGATTTGCGCGACGGCTTGCGCAAAACCTCCTACGCCATCTCGACTGATGAGACGCGCTACGTGCTCAACGGCGTTCTCTTCAGCCTGAAAGACAACAAGCTCACGCTCGTCGCCACGGATGGTCGCCGGTTGGCGATGGTTGATATCGAGCTGGAATTTCCGCGCAGCCATGAAGCCGATATCATCGTGCCGACAAAGGCCGTGACCGAACTGCAGCGTCTGCTCACGGATGAAGGCGACGTGAAGGTGAGCTTCGGCAGCGGACAGATCGCGTTCGATCTCAATGGCACGCTTCTGGTCTCGAAATTGATCGAGGGGAATTACCCGAACTACAAACAGGTGATTCCGTCGGAAACGAAGGAGCGCGTGACGTTGGAGCGGGAAACGTTTCTGAACACGCTCCGCCGCGTCTCGCTCCTTGCGAGCGACAAATCGAATTCGATCAAACTCAACTTCTCCAAGAACAACATCGACATCACGGCGAACACGCCGGAAGTCGGCGAAGCGAAGGAATCGCTCGCAGTCGTGTACAAGGGCCGCGAGTTTTCGATCGCGTTCAATCCTGAGTTCTTCATGGCGCCGCTGCGCGCCTTGACGGAAGACGAAGTCTTTCTGGATCTGATCGACGAGATGAGCCCCGGCGTCTTGAAAATCCAGACGCCGTTCCTCTACGTCTTGATGCCGATGCGCATCAGTTCGTAGACTTGGGCACGGACATCAGCGAGCGCAAGATCGGCCAGGACACCACTGCGCGACCTTAAAACGTGCGCGTTTTGGTTCGGCGGTGCCCAGACTGCTGGGTCGGTCGGCCCAAATAGCAGCAGGCAGTTCGTCTCAACCGCTGCCGCGATATGCGAAACGCCGCTGTCGTGTCCAAGAAAAAGGGCGCAACGCTCGAGCACAGCCGCGAGATGCGGCAACGCCAAGCTTTCCGCAAAACAGAGGTCGTGACGCCCCAGTCTGCGAAATGCAGCCATCTGCGATTTATCTGCTTCGCCACCAATGATGAGGAAGCGCACCGTGTTTTGAGTTGAAGCGAGGTGTTCGAGGAGAGCGATCCAATTCTGGATGGGCCAAGTTTTGGTTTTGCTCCCGCTGCCAGGATGAAGCGCGATCATGTTTTCATCCGGATACGACCTGCGCGCGAGGTCGCGATCGTCGGCAGAGGGATACAGCACCGGGCTGCTTTTCGTTACGAGGAGGCCCAATTGCTCCAGCGGCAGGGCCAGTTGGATGCTGGCGTGTTCGTCCGATCGCAGGCGGTGCGAGCAAGCGAGAAAACGACCCCGGGTGCAACGCTTCACGTTCTGCTCGAAGATGCGTTCGGGATCAGAGAGATAACTGACGACCAAATCGAAGCGCGCAAAGTATTCGGTCAACTCGTGCGCGAGGTCGGAGTGCTGCGTGAAGAAACTGGCGAGGGATCCGGATTCGAGAGAGCGCACCGCATCGCAGTAGAAGCGTCGCTCCGCCAGCGCGACGATGTGGGGGTAACCGAGAATCTCAAGCTGCGCGCCGGGATGACCATCGCGGAGGAGCTTGATCGCCGGGAGCGTGAGCACGAAATCCCCGATCGCGCCGCCACGGATGACGAGGATTCGGTTCAAGTCGGGAGGCGCATCCGCCGTGCCTAGTAGCGTGCGATGGCGAGGAAAAGGATCACCGCGCCGTACAAAAGCGCGGCAGCGTGCAGGAGCATCCAGCGCCCCGTGCTCCGCGCACTCCAACTGATATGATCACGCAGCAAATACGGCATCGTGACCCAGAAAAGTCCTTTCACGATCATGATGTAGGCAAACACCGTCACGAAGAGCCGGCTCATCTCGTGTCGTAGGAAAGCTGCCTCCAGCAGGGGTTCGGCCGCAAGCAGGCAGAGCATGCCCAGCGCGCGCACCGCCAAAAATTCGCTCACGAACATCAGCACCAGCAGATAACCGACCGGCAGCACGAACATGAGCGGGCGGCGAAAGCTGGAGAATTCGCCCATCTCCATCGTCGCCAGCAGCCAGAAGCTCCAAATGAAAGCGAGCGTGAGCAGAATGATGCCCGCGGCCCGTGAGCGCGGGAGCTGCATGGCGAAGGCGCGCGAGGCGGTGGGGAGGACGAGACCGGCCAGTCCGATCAGGACAAGGAATAACCCGGCGGCATAGCCCGCGGTTTGAAGAGAGACCTGATAAATCATGCGATGAGCGAGCGGCAGAGTTACACGAGCGGCCGACCATACAAGCTGAAACCGTTGGCCTGTTCGACCTGCATGCGCAGCATCTCGCCCGTGCGGTTCCTTGCATCCTCGAAGACGACGATCTTGTTCCCGCCGGTGCGGCCCATGAGGCGGGCGGAGTTGTTCCGGCTCGGGCCTTCGCAGAGGATTTCCACCTCGCGGCCGACGAGGCGTTCATTCGCGCGATGCGCGGACGCGTCCACCACGCGGAGGAGATCCTGGTTGCGCGCTTCCTTCACCGCTTCGGGGAGTTGGTGGGCGGCGGTGGCAGCGGGCGTTTCGGCGCGCGGCGAATAGCGAAAGATGAACGCGTTGTCGAATTGGATTTGCTCCACGAGGGCGCGCGTCTGCGCGTAATCGTCGTCATCCTCGCCGGGGAAACCGACGATGACGTCGGTGGTGAGGGCAATGCCAGGACGCGCCGTGCGGATGCGCTCGATCAGCGAAAGATATTTCTCCGCCGTGTAGGGACGGTGCATCGCCTTGAGGATGCGATTGGAACCGGATTGCACGGGGAGATGGACGTGCTCGGCCAGCTTCGGCAGGGCGGCGAAGGAATCAATCAGGTCGTCGCGAAATCCGATGGGATGTGGCGAGGTGAAGCGGAGGCGCTCCAGGCCTTCGACCGCGTGGACTGCTTCCAACAACTGCACGAACGGACTTTTGCCGCGCACCTTCGGGAATTCGTGGCGTCCGTAGAGATTCACGATTTGTCCGAGCAGCGTCACTTCCCTTACACCGCGCGCGGTCAGGCTGCGCACTTCGCTTACAATCTCGTCGATCGTGCGGCTACGCTCGGTTCCGCGGGTGCGGGGCACGATGCAGAAGGTGCAATGCATGTTGCAGCCTTGCATGATGGAGACAAACGCCGTCGCCTGCCGCGGCGCGAGCGGCTGTTCGCGGATGGTGGATTGCGAACCGGCTTCCTCGTCGGTGTCGGAGATGGAGAAGCGCGGATCATCCATGCGGCGGGCGCGCTTTTTCTCGAGCAGCTCGTCCACGTAATCGGCCACGCGGTGAAACTTTTGCGTGCCGACCACGAGATCAAGATGCGGCAGACCGGTGAAAAGGGCGTCGCCGCGCGCCTGCGCCATGCAACCCAGAAAACCGAAGACGACCTCGGGTCGGCGTTTCGCGATCTGGCCCAGCATTCCCATTTTGCCGAGGGCTTTTTGGTCGGCCATGTCGCGCACGCTGCAGGTGTTAAGCAGGACCACGTCCGCCTCGGACTCGTGCGCGACGGGCTGGTAACCGCGTTCGATGAGCGAATGCGCCACCTGCTCGGAGTCGCGCTCGTTCATCTGGCACCCGTAGGTCTTGATGTAAAATTTCGGCATCGGCGGAGCGCAACACTGGCACAGAGCGGCGCATCACGCCACGGCGAGCCTTGAAAGGCTTGGGCGGAGATTATCCACTTCCCAAGCCGTGGCTGTTTCGCCTTTAATGCCGCCGCATGAGCGACAATCCCCCGGCCATTGGAATCATCGGCGGCAGCGGCCTCTACCAGATGGAGGGCGTGGAAAACCCGACCGAGCAATGGGTGGAGACGCCGTTCGGCGCGCCCTCGGATGCCGTGATCGGCGGCAGCTGGCACGGCCGCCCGGTCTATTTCCTGCCGCGGCACGGCCGGGGGCATCGCATTCTGCCCCATGAACTGAATCACCGCGCAAATATCTACGCGCTGCGGTCGCTGAATGTGCGCTGGATCATCTGCGTGACGGCGGTGGGGAGCCTGCAGGAGAAATACGCGCCGCGCGACGTGGTTCTGCCCTCGCAGTTCTTCGACCGGACGAGCCGGCGCGAGCATCACACGTTCTTCGGAGAGGGCATCGCGGCGCACATCGCGTTTGCCGATCCGATCAGCACGGAACTGCGCGACCATTCTGCGGGACGCGGCGACGAACGCGGGCGCGACGGTCCACGACGGCGGCACCTACGTGAACATGGATGGACCGGCGTTTTCCACGCGGGCGGAGTCGGAATTCAATCGCCGCCAGGGTTTCGACGTGATCGGCATGACGAACCTGCCGGAAGCGAAGCTGGCGCGCGAGGCGGAGATCGCACTCGCCACGATGGCGATGATTACCGATTACGATTGCTGGAAGGTGGAGGAGGAGCCGGTATCCGCGGAGGCGGTCTTCGGCCATTTGGTGGCCAACGCGGAGGCGGCGAAGAAGATTCTCACGCTAGCCATCCCGCAGATTCCGGCCGAGCCAACGTGGCCGGCGCATTCGTGCGCTCGCCTCGGCCCTCGTCACCGAGCGCAAACTATGGCCCGAGCCAACCGCACGAAAATTATCGGCCATACTGGGGCGTTTCCCCGCCTAAAGGCCCATCTTACCTCGGGGGAGGGCAATTTTCGCAAAATTGCGTCGCGAAATGAGCTTAGCAAAGATCGTACTTGCCAGATGGGAATTAAATATAGTAATTATAAAGACCGTGGCAGAGAACCCAAAAAAAGCTGCCCACTTACGGAGTTGAACATGATTATTAAAATCGCCACTTGCCTGCTTGCCCTCTGCGGTCTTTACCGCGTGTGAGTCGAACTCGACCGCGGGTCGTCAGACCCTCGAACAGCGTCTCCTCGCCGCCAATACAGGAGCCGGTTCGCTCGACGAGCCCGCACCCCCTGCCGAAGGACCGGAAGATATCCCCGCGGAAGGTCCGCTCGATCCGCAGCGCAATCCCGGTCTTCTGCCGACACCGCTCCTCCGCGCCAACGCCGCCTCCGGTCTTTAAGCTGAGTGAGTTAGGTTAATCGTCTCGGGTCGGTGGCGCGCAAGCGCCCCGGCCAGAGTGCGAATCTGCGACTCCTCATGCGCGGCGGTGACCGTGATCCGCAGCCGGGCTGCACCGCGCGCCACGGTCGGATAGCGAATCGCCGGCGCGAGGAGACCCTCGTTTTGCAGCGAGTGCGAAAAATCGAGCGCCGCCTCCTCATCTCCGATCAGGATCGGGTGAATGGCGCTGCCGCTTTCCGTGGGCGTGGTGGCCACGGCGGTCTCGTTCAAGCCGCCATCGCCCATTAATCCGCCAGCAAGGAATTGCCGGAGGACGTTGCGCATTTTCGGTTTGGCAGGCTCCGGGGCGCTGTCGTGTCCGTTTGAGCCTGGCGCCTGCTCGGCCAAGGCGGCTCGCAGCGTCTCGATATTTCTCCAGAGCAAGAGGCGTCGCTCTTCTCCCGCGCTCGATTCCAGAAACTCGATCGCGGCCATCGCGGCCGCAGCGAGGGCTGGTGGCGGCGCGGTGGAGAAAATGAAAGAGCGCGCGCGATTCACCAGCCATTCGATCAAGCTGCGCGAGCCGCAGATATAGCCGCCGCTCACGCCCAGCGCCTTGCTCAGCGTTCCCATCTGCACGTCCACGTGGCGCGTCAGCTCCAGCTCGTGCGCGAGGCCGCGACCGTTCGCGCCGACCACGCCGATGGCGTGGGCTTCGTCGAGCAGCAGCATCGCACCGAAGCGTTTCTTTAAGCCAACCAATTCCCGTAGCGGCGCGCGATCGCCGTCCATCGAGAAAACCGATTCCGTCACGATCGAGTAGGCAGCCATCCGGGATGCTCACGTTGCGCCCATTCCAGATGGCTTTCGAGTTTGCCGAGATGGTTATGCGGAAACACGCGAATCGTCGCTCCGCTCAGCTTCGCACCATCGATGAGCGAGGCGTGCGCGAGCTTGTCGAGCAGGATCACGTCGCGCTTGCCGACGAGCGACGGCACCGTCCCGACCGCGGCGGCGTAGCCGCTGCTGAAAGTGAGCGCGGCCGGCGTTCCCTTCCAGCGCGCGATTGCCGTCTCCAGCCGGACGTGGGGTGATTGCGTGCCGCTGATCAAACGCGATGCGCCCGCGCCCACACCGAATTCGTCGATCGCCGCTGTGGCGGCGTCGCGCAAGAGGCGGATCATTGGCGAGACCGAGGTAGTCGTTTGAGGAAAAATTAACGAGCTGCCGGCCGACGATCTGGACCTCCGGACCTTGCGCGGTGCCGATTTCGCGGAGCTTGCGATGGAGCGAACGGGCGCGGAGGGCCTGCAGTTGCTCGTGGAAGAGATCGCTCATAACGGTCGGGCGCGGTGAAGGTTCGACGCGTCCGGCGGGGTGGCTGTTCAAAAGTAGGCCGCGGACAAGACGCGAGCCAGCGTGACGCTGACTCCAGCGGCTACATCCAGAGCGCCCAGGAAAGGAGCGCGGCGGAATCCTGCCAGATGCGCGACTTGCCGTCGCCGAGCACAACCGCGATGACATCGCGGCCGGGACGCGCGCCGCTGGAGATGAGGCAATGGCCGGCGGCGTCGGTGTAACCGGTCTTCATGCCGTTGCAATACGGGAGGCGGGTCAGCACCTTGTTGGTGTTCGTCAGTTCACGGGTGCGTCCATCGGAATAACGGAAAACGAGTTTCGGCATGGAGACGATGGAGCGAATGGTGGGATTCGCGTAGGCGGCGCGGGCGATGAGGGAGAGATCGCGCGCGGTCGAGTACTGGCCCGATTGCGGGAGACCGTTCGGGTTGATGAAAGTGCGAATTGGTGGCGCCGAGTTCGCGCGCGCGCCGGTTCATGAGATAAGCGAATTCCTCCAGGCTGCCGGCGGAGTCGCGCGCGAGGGCGCGCGCCACGTCGTTCGGGCTTTTCACTAGTAACGCGCGCAACAAATCGATCCGGCGATAGGTTTCGCCGGCTTTGATATTCAATTTCGACGGCTCGGCGTAGGTGTCCGACGGCACGATCGTCACCATCTTGTCGAGATACCCTCGCTCCGCGATGATCATGGCGGTGAGCAGCTTCTGCGTGCTCGCAGCCGCGCGCTGGGCATCGGCGTTTTTCTCGTAGAGCACGGCGCCGCTGCGGGCATCGACCACGATGACGGCGGCAGCCCCGGTCTGCGGAACGCCGTTGGAGCGTTCGCCGGTGCGCTGACGGGTGTCGGAGTTAACCGGGAGCGCGCGCACCGCTTCCATCGGCGGCGGGCCTGAGCGCTTCTTGCTGCGCTTCTTCTTGGTGGGCGCGGCGAGTGCGCTGGTGCACAGACAGCACAACACCGCTGTCCAAAGCTGCCAGCGGAAAATGCGAATGCCGTGGGAAATTCATTGCGCAGAAAGTGCGTTAGAGCGCGGCGATGCGCAAGGGAGGCCGGCCTATTCAGCGTTCGGCGCGCGTCTGGATCAACTCGATTTCGTAGCCTTCCGGCGCGTCGATGAAAGCAATCGCGCCGCCGCTGCTGTTCTTGTGCGGCCCGTCGGAGAGCGGGTAGCCTTTGGCGGCGGAATGCTTCGCGAATTCCTCGATGTCATCCACCTCGAAGGCGAGATGGGTCAGATCGTGGCCGACCACCACCGGTCCGCTCTCGTCGAACTTGCACAGCTCGATCTCTTCTTCGCTGCCGGGCGCCTTGAAGAAAACCAGCTGCGAACCGCGGCCGGAAGTGTGACGCCGCGTTTCCTCCAGGCCGAGGACGTCCTTGTAAAAGGAGACCGTTTTCTCGAGATCGGTCACGCGATAGCGCGTGTGCAGGAGGCGTTTGATCATGCGCTTACGGTAGCGCAGGGCGTCGCGAATGCAACCAGAGAGGCTGCGACGACCTTCAAACCGCTGCTCGTCTTCGCTGGGATGTGATTCCTTAGCGCGATGAAACTCGTCATTGCCGCGACCGGGGCCAGCGGCACGATTTATCTCCAGCGTTTGCTGGAGCAGATCGATTGCGCGGCAAATGAAGTGCATCTCATCATGAGCGGCCACGCGCGACAGGTCGCCGCGCAGGAGATGGACGAGCTGACGATTCCGGCCGGCGTGCAGAAACATCCGGAGAACGATCTCAATGTTCCCTACGTGAGCGGCTCGGCGCGTTTCGATGCGATGGTGATCGTGCCCTGCTCAATGTCCACGCTCGGCCGGCTGGCCACGGGTTCCGGTGAGAATGCGCTTCTGCGCACGGGCGATGTCTTTCTGAAAGAACGCCGCAAGCTGATCGTCGTCCCGCGCGAGACGCCGTGGAGCCTGATCCACGCGCGCAACGTCGTCACGCTGCTCGAAGCGGGCGCGATCGTCCTGCCTGCGATCCCTTCGTTTTATCATCGGCCCGCGTCGGTCGCCGAAGTGGTGGATACCGTCGTCTGGCGCATCCTCGATCAACTCGACCTGCCGAATCCCCGCGCCTTTCGCTGGAAAAACGACGCGACAACCTCGCCCGCGCAATCTTGAAACCCAAGGGCCGCACGGCGCGCTGGCTGGTGGCGGTTGGCTATCGCGTGCTCCAGATCTGGGTGCGCACGCTGCGTTTCGAGTTCGAAGATCGCGCCGGGCGTGGCGAATCGCCCGGCCGGCCCGCCGTTCATCGCCGCCACCTGGCACAACCGCCTTCTGCTTTGGGCCTACGTCGCCCGGCGCTTTCTCACGCGCGTATCACGGTTCGGCTTTGATCAGTGCCAGCCGCGACGGCGAGATCATCGCCGACCTCGTGCGGCCGCTTTGGCTTTGATGTCGTCCGCGGTTCCACTTCGCGACGCGGCGCGAGTGCTTTGCTGGAACTCGCCGCCGTTCTCGCACGCGGGAACATCGTTGGCGTCATCCCGGATGGGCCGCGCGGCCCCGCTTATCGGCTCGCGCCGGGAGTCGCGTATCTTGCGCAGAAATCCGGCGCGCCAGTGTTGCCGATGAACATGGAGTTCTCGCATTGCTGGCGAACCAAGAGCTGGGATCGCTTTATCCTGCCGCGACCGTTCTCGACCGTTCGCGTTCAGTTCGGCCCGCTTCATTACGTCGCGGCCACGGCGACGGCTGCGGAATTTGAATCGGAGCGACAGCGTCTGGAGAATGCGATGATGGACTTGGTGGAGACACGTTAAAATCATGGCGGAATTAATCGATGGCCGCGTCATCGCGGAGAAAGTTTATGAGCAGTTGCGCGCGCGAAATTGCGGAACTGAAGACACGCGGCGTCCAGCCGGGTCTCGCGGTGGTGCTCGTGGGCGACGATCCGGCCTCGCGCGCTTACGTGCGCTCGAAGGACAAGATGTGCCGCGAGCTGGGATTACATTCCGTGAAGCTGGAGTTGCCCGCGGAAACGACGCAGGAGGATCTGCTCGCGCGCGTGGCGGAGTTGAATCGTGATCCCGCGGTGCACGGCATCCTGGTGCAATCGCCGCCGCCGAAACAGATCGATGAAGCGGCGATCGTGCGCGCGCTCGATCCGGCGAAAGACGTGGATGGTTTCCATCCCGCGAATGTGGCCCGGCTCGCGCTCGGGGACGCGACCGGTTTTGTTCCGTGCACGCCGCTGGGTTGTCAGCGTTTGCTCGTGGAGAGCGGAGTCGAGATTTCCGGCGCGCACGTGGTCGTGCTGGGTCGCAGTATGATCGTAGGGAAGCCGGTCGCATTACTGCTGATGCAGAAGGCGGATGGCGCGAACGCCACGGTCACGGTGGTGCATTCGCGGAGCCGGAATCTGCCGGAGATCACGCGCTCGGCGGATATCGTGATCGCGGCGATCGGTCAGGCGCATTTTGTGAAAGCGGAGCATGTGCGCGACGGCGCGGTCGTGATCGATGTCGGGATCAACCGGGTGGAAGACGCGAGCGCGCCGCGCGGTTACAGATTGGTCGGCGACGTTGCGTTCGACGAAGTGGCGGCGAAAGCTTCGGCCATCACGCCGGTGCCCGGCGGGGTGGGGCCGATGACGATCGCGATGCTGATGTCGAATACGGTGAAGGCGTGTCGTCTGCAGACGGCGTGAGCCGCTGCTAGCGTCATCCCGAGCCGCGCAGACGGCCGAGGGATCCCACCGACGCAGTTCCACGTCTTCCACAGCGCGAGGACGTCGTCCTGCGTTCGACGCGGTTCCTCAGCGGAACGCGCGCACCTCGTCTGCGAGATCCCTCGGTCGTCTGCGCGGCTCGGGATGACACGTCACGTGAGAGCGTTCAGCGGACGATTTTTGTTGTTAGGGCGGCGAGGAGAGTCCTCGGAAGAAGATTGCCGCAGAGGAGGAGCGACGTGATTCGCGGCGAGAGCACGGCGGCGCGGGCGAGACGATTGATCCATAAGCGGCCGCGATAGAGTTGCTCGTGCGCGTTTGTGTAGCGGCGCGCGATCGTCGCATTATCGCCGCCGGTGCAGAGTGCTTGAGCCGCCTCGGCCGCCAGCTCCGCGGAACGCAACGCGTAGTAAATTCCCTCACCCGTGAACGGCTCCACGACGCGGGCGGCATCGCCGACAAAGAAGAGGCGAGGCCCGGCCGGGACGAGTGCTAGGCGGCGCAGGGGCGTGATCGTGCGCCATGCGTGATCGAGTGGAAGGCCGAAGCGTTTCTCCGCCCACGCGCGCAACGCCGGCAAGGTCGCCGCCTGGCCGACGAGACAAAGATTCAGCTCGTCGTTCCCAATCGGCGAATGGCCGGAATAACCTTCCGGGAGAAACTGCAAAACAACGCGGTCACCGAAACCGGCGGGAAGCGGAAGGTGCGTCTGGAGCGCGACCCGTTCGCGTCCGCTGCGTGGCAGCAGTCCAAGCAGACGCGCCACGGTCGAGTTGCGCCCATCGGCCGCTATCAGCAGGCGCGTCTCGAACTCTTCTCCCGCTTTGATTCGCCAACCGGCCCCTTGTCGCGTGAGGGCGGTGACGGTCGCGCCTTGCCGAATCTGGGCACCTGCCTCTGTCGCACGTGTCATCAACAGTTGATCGAAGAGACTGCGCTTCACCGCGATCTCGGAGCCCGGAGGCAGAGCGATGCTGACGGTATGCCCGTCGATGGCGATGAAGTCCACCCTGTCCAAGGCAGCGTGCGGTAAGGCACGCACGCGTTCTGCCAGGCCGAGGCGTTCGAGGATAGGGATGCATGCGGGGTTCAGGCAATCACCGCAGACTTTCTCGCGCGGGAACGTTTCACGCTCGAGCAGGAGCGTGCGCAGCCCGGCGCGAGCGCAAAAGGCCGCGGCGGTCGCGCCGCCCGGTCCGCTCCCCACCACGGCCACGTCAAACATGTTTCATCGTGACGCGCGCCGCGGGCGCTGTCACGTTTCGGAAATGATGCGCTCGGCAATCTTGGCGGTACTGGTGATGGCAGCTGCGATTTCTTTCGTCCGCGGGCGGAAGAGCCGTTCGATCTCTTGATCAAAGGCGGCACCGTCTACGACGGCACGGGCGCGGAGCCGCGGCGCGCGGATGTCGCCGTGCGCGGCGATCGCATCGTGGGCGTGGGCGATTTCGCGAAAGCGGAAGCGAAAGCAAACGATCGACGCGAAGGGCATGGCGGTCGCGCCCGGTTTCATCAACATGCTCTCGTGGTCGACCGAGTCGCTCATCGCGGACGGCCGTTCGCAAAGCGAAATCCGGCAGGGCGTGACGACGCAGATCATGGGCGAGGGCTATTCGATGGGCCCGTTGAGCGATGCGATGAAGAAGCGAATGCGCGCAGGAGCAGAAGGATTTCAAGTATGAGATCGAGTGGACGACGCTGGCGGAGTATCTGCGTTATCTCGAGAAACGTGGCGTGTCCTGCAACGTGGCCTCGTTCGTCGGGGCGACGACGATGCGCGAGCACGTCATTGGATTGGAAGACAAACAGCCGACGCCCGAGCAGTTGGACGCGATGCGCGCGTTGGTGAAGCAGGAGATGGAAGCGGGCGCGCTCGGGATCGGCACGTCGCTGATTTATCCGCCAGCGTTTTATGCGAAGACGGAGGAGTTGATCGAGCTGTGCAAGGTGGCGGCGAAGTATCAGGGCAAATACATCTCGCACATGCGGAGCGAGGGAAATCATATCTTCGAAGCGCTCGATGAACTGATTCGGATCAGCCGGGAGGCGAAGATTCCGGCGGAGATTTATCACCTAAAGACGGCGGGGCAGGATAACTGGAAGAAGCAGGACGAACTGCTGGCGCGAGATCGAGGCGGCGCAGAAGGAAGGGCTCAAGATTACTGCCGACATGTACAACTACACCGCGGCGCGGAACGGGCCTCGATGCTTCGCTGCCGCCGTGGACGGCGGATGGCGGTTATCCCGCGCTTTTCAAACGACTGCGCGATCCGGAGACGCGCGCGAAGATCGCCGAGCAAGTGCGCACGCCGTCGCAGGAGTGGGAGAATTTTTATCTCGCGGCGGGATCGCCCGAGCGCATCGTGCTGGTTGGCTTCCGCTCGGACAAATTAAAGCCGCTGACCGGCAAGACGCTGGCCGCAGTGGCGAAGGAACGGGGGAAGGATCCGGTGGAGACGATCATGGATCTGATCGCGGAAGACGAGTCGCGCGTGGACACGATCTACTTCCTGATGTCGGAAGAAAACGTGCGCAAGCAGATCGCGAAGCCGTGGATTTCCTTTGGGTCGGATGAAGCGTCGCAGGCGCCGGAAGGGAACTTCCTGAAATCGAATCCGCATCCGCGCGCGTATGGGAATTTCGCGCGCCTGCTGGGGAAGTATGTGCGCGAGGAGAAGCTGATCACGCTCGAGGAAGCGGTGCGGCGGATGAGCGGATTGCCGGCGGCGAATCTCGGATTGGCGGAGCGCGGGTTGCTCAAGGAGGGGATGTTAGCGGACGTCGTCGTGTTCGATCCGGCGACGGTTACTGATCACGCGACCTTCGAGAAGCCGCACCAATACTCGACCGGGGTGAGGCATGTCTGGGTGAACGGCGTACAGGTTTTACGCGACGGCGAGCATACGGATGCGAAACCGGGACGCGCGGTTTGGGGGCCGGGGAAGCTGTAGCGCTTAACCCACCCGCGCCGGCCGGTTGCAAACTTCGCGGCGTGGCGGGACGCTGATTCGCTGTGTCTTCGAGCCTCCCGAAAGAAAAACCGGATTTCGCCAAGCGTGTGCAGGAAGTGCCGCACAAGCCGGGCGTGTACTTGATGCGCGACCGGTTCAATCGCGTGATCTATGTGGGGAAGGCGCGCGATTTACGGAAGCGGGTGGGGTCATACTTCATGCCTTCGCGCATGGCGCAGGCGGATCTGAAGACGCGGGCGATGCTGGAGGCGGTGTGGGATTTTGAGTATCACACCGTGGCGAGCGAACCGGAGTCGCTGTTGCTGGAAGGAAAGCTGATCAAGGAATTCCGGCCGCGTTACAACATCTCGTTTCGGGACGATAAACGCTTCCTCGTGGTGAAGGTGGACCCGAAGGAAGAGTGGCCGCGTTTTCGCCTGGCGCGGTTCAAGAAGGATGATGGGGCGCGCTACTTCGGGCCGTATGCGCACGCGGGCGCGCTGCGGCAGACGCTGAATTTTATGCGGAAGAAATTTGGTGTGCTCACGTTTGGGCGCGGGTCGCCGACGGCGCGGGAGTTGAAGTCGTCCACCTATCAGGTGCCGTTTCGCTTGAGCGAGATCAATGGCGAGCAATACCGCGAACGCGTGGCGCAGGCGTGTGATTTTCTGGAGGGGCACTCGCGCGAGATGATCGGCGCGGTGGAGGAGGAGATGCGGAAGGCGGCGGAGAAGCTGGACTTCGAGAAGGCAGCGGAGTTGCGCAACATGCTGGAGGACTTGAAGCGGACGACGAAGCCGATGCGGCGTTTTACGCGGCACAGCTTGCCGAGCGCGATCAATCCGGCGGAAGATGTGGAGTCGCTACAGGAGGCGCTGCTGCTCGAGCGTGCGCCGGCGGTGATGGAGTGCTTCGATATCTCGAACATCTCGACCACGCACGTGGTGGCTTCGATGGTGTGCTTTCGCGCGGGGGTGCCGGATAAGAATAATTATCGGCGCTATCGGATTCGGACGGTGGCGGGGCAGGATGACTTTGCGAGCATGGCCGAGGTGGTGCGGCGGAGATACGCGCGCGTGCTTTTACAGGCCCGGGAAGGGAATCCGGAGGCGGAGTTTTCGCAGGAGGAGACGGTGGAAGGAATGCGGCGATTGGAAAGGGAAACGCCGAACGCGGGACGTCCAACGCCCAACCCCGAATTGGGGATGGAGGCGGCGGCGTTTGTTCCGGTTCGTTTGCCGGATTTGATTATTGTCGATGGCGGGAAAGGACAGCTTTCGTCTGCTTGTCGGGAATTGCAGCGACTTGGTTTGCAGGAGTTGCCGATCATTGGTTTGGCGAAGGAGTACGAGGAGATTTATCGGCCGGGGCGGTCTTTGCCGCTGATTTTGCCGCGCGATTCGGGGGCGCTGCGGTTGTTGCAGCGGATTCGGGATGAGGCGCATCGCTTCGCAAATACTTATCATCAACTGCTGATGAAGAAGCGGATCGGGGAGAGCATTCTGGATGATTGCCCCGGGGTGAGCCAGAACCGGAAGAATTTGTTGCTCCGGAAGTTTGGGTCGGTGAATCGACTGCGCAAAGCCTCGGTGGAAGCGATCGCAGCAACGGAGGGCATCGGGCCGAAGCTGGCGGAGGAAGTGCATCGGTTTCTGCAAAGGCATTGAGATCGAGCGCGAATCACGCAGATTCCGCGATGGCCCTTGGAATTCGCTGGCGGATCGGAATGCTCCTGCTCGCGGCCGTGTGCCCGGGAATGCTGCTGGCGCAGGAGCCGACGCCGGAGACTTCGCCGGCCGCGGTGGAGGAAACGATCGTGCCGACTTACGAGACGCAAAAGTCGGCGCGCGCCTACGTGCTCGATATTCCGGCGCCGCGGGGACAGATCGTGGATCGCAACGGCGCGCCGCTCGCGCAGAACAAGCTGAGCTATAACCTGGCGTTTAATTTTCCGACGCCGCTGGAGTTCTCCGATGCGGAGGCGCTGGCTTATGCGCGGGGGAAGATTCAGGCGGCGGAACGATTGATGGATCGGACGCTGCGGGTGTCGGATGCGTTGATCCTGCGGCATTATCATAACCGCGGGATTTTGCCGTTCGAGATCGCGCAAAACTTAACGGAGGAGCAGAGCGACGAGCTGAAGAAAAAATTGCCGGCCGACATGCTGCTACGGCCGATCTACATCCGCGTCTATCCGCACGGTGCGCTGGCGGGTCATATCATTGGGTACACCGGAAAAACGGGGCGCAACCCGGACGGCATCATCGACAACCATGAGGTGCTTTGGCCGGAGACGGAGGGGCGCGAAGGACTGGAGCAGACCTTTAACACCATGCTGACCGGTCAGCATGGCGAGTACAAGCTGACTTTCGATAAGGACGGACGGAAGACTTCGGAGAAGATCGTGACGCCGCCGATTCCGGGTTACACGGTGGTGACGACGCTCGATCTCCGTTTGCAGGAACTGGCGGAGAAGGCGCTGGAGGCGAAAGCGAAACGGGGCGCGATCGTGATCATGGAACCGAGCACGGGCGACATCCTGGCGATGGCTTCGTGGCCGACGTTTAATCCGAACGCGTTTATCCCGAGCATCTCGACGGAGAAGTTTAAGGAATTGCAGGACGATCCGGATATTCCGCTGCTGCCGCGGGCGTTTCGCTCGTCGTATCCTCCGGGATCGGTCTACAAGGTGCCGGTGGGCATCGCGGCGCTGGAGAGCCGGGCGGTCAGTCCGGACGATCTATTTCAATGCACGCCGTCACTGCAGGTGGGCAACCAGACGTTTCGAAACTGGAAGAAGGTGGATCGCGGACCACTGAATTTTGTGCAGGCGTTTACGGAGTCATGCGATACGTGGTTTTACCAGGTGGGGATCAAGATGGGCGCGACGCCGATCATTGATTGGTCGATGAAGATGGGATTCGGAGCGAAGACCGGCATCCCGCTGCGCGGCGAAGTGGAGGGACGGGTGCCGACGGACGAATTCATGAAGAAGGCACATGGCCGTCGGATTCTGAATGGCGACATCGCAAATCTCTCCATCGGACAGGGCGACCTGGAAGTAACTCCGCTGCAGATGGCGCAGGCGATGGCGATGGTGGCAAACGGCGGGACCTTTCTCCAGACGCGTCTGGTGCAGCAGGTGCAGACTTTGGATAACGAAATCGTAACCGCCTATCAAGTGCGGGCGAAGCGCTCGATCAATGTTTCCTCGCAGACGATGACGGAGTTGCACCAGGCGATGATCAACGTGGTGAACGCGCCCGCGGGCACGGCGCATCAAGCGGGCCTCGACCGGGTGACGGTGGCGGGCAAGACCGGGACCGCGCAATGGGGCCCGAAGAAGCGGGAACGGACGGCAGCGTGGTTCACTGGTTACGTGCCGGCGACGCAGCCGCAGTATGCTTTCGCGGCGCTCTATGAAGGCGACGTGGGTGCGAACGTGCATGGCGGCAGCCACGCCGCGCCGATGATCGGGAAGATTTTTCGCGATGTCTACAAAGGCGCGGGCGCGAAAGAGCGCCCGCGTCGCGCGCAACCGGTGAGCGGGGAGCCGGAGGCGGAGGAAGAGGAAGACGGCGACTAGTTGAGTCGCGCTCCGTCGCATCCTTGCGAAGGCGAGTTCAGCGTTCGACGTTGCTGCTCTCGATGAAGGAACGATCGAATACTGCGCTCCTGATTGCCGGTCACGGCTCGACCGTGAACGCGGATTCGAGTGCGCCCAGTCTGGCGCACGCGAACGCGCTGCGGCGGCGCGGGATTTTTGCAGAAGTCGCTTGTTGTTTCTGGAAGGAGGAACCCAGTTTTCGCGATGCGCTGGTGATGTTCCCAGACGCAGCGATCAGAGAAGTGTGCGTGGTGCCGAATTTCATCAGCGAGGGATACTTCACGCAGACGGTGATTCCGCGGGAGCTGGAGTTGAGTGGGCCGGTGACAGAGCGCGCGAATGGACAGCTGTGGAAATATTGCGAGCCGGTGGGTAATCACGCCGGCGTGACGGAGTTGTTGCTGGAAAGGGCGCGGGAGGTCGCGAGGGGTGTGCCGGAGAAGGACATCAGCCTTTTGATCGTGGGCCACGGGACAAGTTTGAACGACAACAGCGCGGTGGCGGCGAAACGGGAGGTGGAAAAGATTCGTGCGCTGGGTCGCTACGCCGCGGTGCTGAATGTTTACATGGAGGAGGCGCCGCTGGTGGCGGACTGGGCAAAATTGACGATGACTCCGCACGTGGCGGTGGTGCCGTTTTTTATTTCCGATGGCTTGCACAGCTATGAGGACATCCCGGTGTTGCTCGGGATCGCAGACGCGGCCGACGCTGTTTTCGGTCAGCCTCATCAGCGGCAGGGGCGCACGGTCCATTACGGACGATCGATCGGCACCGCGGCGAAATTGGCGGATATTATCCAGGAGCAGGCAGAGGCGTTCGATGAGGACTCGCGCGCAGGAAATTTTGCGCGAGGGTTAGCGGTTTGAAAGATCCAGCCACCATCGAAATGTTGCAGGAACTCGGCGCGTTCATTCTCGCCGGGGCGAAAGGCCCGGCGGACGTGAAGCGAATGGTGGAGATGATTCGTGCCGCCCGCGATTATCGGTGGGTGGGCGTTTACAGATTATCCCGCGGCGACCTGGTGATCGTGGCCGGAACGGGGGATGATCCGCCGTGTTATCCGCAATTTCCCGCGACACAGGGTCTGTGCGGCGCAGCGGTGGAAACGCGCAAAACGATCGTGGTGGATGATGTGCGCAAGGACGTGCGTTACCTGCCGACCTTTGGGACGACGCTCTCGGAGATGGTGGTGCCCATCATCAGCCAGTCGGACCAGGCGGTCGGCGTAATCGCCGCGGAGAGTGCGAAGGTGAAGGCGTTCTCGGGCGAAGACCGCGAAGTGTTGGAGCGCGTGGCGATGCTGATGGGGCGCGCCTTTAAGTGAACCCGGCAGCGGGGGCGACTCCGCCGCGGAACGAGTTGGGGGAGTGGCTGGCGCGTCCGTTTTTTTGCATCGGTGAAATTCTCGTTCGCCGCCGCGCGGCGGGTGAATTCGATCTTCGGCACCGCGATGATGCGGGTCGCGAGGATTTGAATACGGAGCATGATCCAGAATCGGCGGCGGAGATCGCGCGTCATGATGATGCGGGAAAGTATCGGCCGCTGAAGACGGCGCCGAATCTGCGTCGTGGTTGGCGGTTATTCTTGCGCAACGAAGCAGAGGTTCGGCTGGCGTTGGATTTATTTTATCCCGGGCGGCTGGCGGCCTTTTCGGCGCATACCGATGGTCGGTTGGAAACGACTCCATTACGCGAAACGCTGGAGCGGCAGACGGGGATGTACCGCGCGGCGGCGAACATCAGTGCGCGGCAAGCGGATGAAATGGTGGCACGGTTTTGTCGGTCGGCCGATGGATGTCTCCGGGCGATTCTCTGGAACTATGACCGCGCGGGCGTGCCGGCCTCCAGCTTGTTGCCCGCCGAGAAGTTTGATCCGGCGCATGATCAAACCGGGCGCGGCGAGTCGACGTTGCCGTTGCTCTGCCAGGAAGCGTGCAATTTGCTCGTGGCGGAGGCGCGCGCGGTGGTGAAGGGCGAGAAATGATCGTTCGCGCCCGGGCGGTGGTGACGATGGAGGGCGAGCCGGTCCCGAACGGCGCGCTCGCGATTCAAGGAAACCGGATCACGGATGTAGGACCGTGGCCGGAAGTGCGGGCGCGAAACGCCGGGGAGGTGGTGGATTTGGGAGAGCAGGCGCTGCTGCCGGGATTGATCAACGCGCATTGTCATCTCGATTACACGATGCTGCGCGGAGCGATCCCGCCGCCGACGTCGTTCACCGAGTGGATCAAGGCGATCAATGCGCGGAAGGCGGAACTCACGCCGGTCGATTACCTGCGTGCGATCGAGAGCGGCCTCACGGAGGCGGCGAAGTTTGGCACAACGACGATCGCGAACCTCGAGGCATTTCCGGAACTGGTCGGCCAAGTTGCCGACTCGGTTCCGATGCGGCTGTGGTGGTTCGCGGAAATGATCGATGTGCGCGCACCGGTTTCACCGGCGAAGCCATTCTTGAGGCGCTGGAGACGGTGGCGCGTGGTCCTGGCGGAGTGGGTCTGGCGCCGCACGCTCCCTTCACGGCTTCGTCCCAGCTTTACGCGGCGACCGTCGCCCTGGCCGCGGCGCGGAATCTTCCGGTCACGACGCATCTCGCGGAATCGGCCGAGGAGATGGCGATGTTTCGCGAAGGGCGGGGGCCGTTGTTCGATTTCATGCAGGAGATCGGGCGGCCGATGGGGGATTGCGGCGCGGTGACGCCACTCGGGCTGCTGCTTAAGAGCGGTCGACTCGAAGCGCGCTGGATTGTCGCGCATTTGAACGAATTGACCGAGGATGATGTGGCCGGGCTGGTGGAGGCGCCGCGGTTTCACGTGGTGCACTGCCCGCGCAGTCACGCTTATTTCGGACATGCGTCCTTTGCGCTGGAGACCCTGCGCGGGCTCGGGTTTAATATTGCGCTGGGGACAGACAGCCTGGCGAGTAATCCAGACCTCAGCCTTTTCGCGGAGATGCGACAGTTGCAAGAAACGGCGCCGGGCCTTCGCGCAAATGAGATTCTGGCAATGGTGACGGTGAACGCGGCGGCCGCGTTAGGTGAGGCGGAAACGCTGGGCCGGTTGGGTTTAGGCTGCGTGGCCGATTTGGTGGGCGTTCCTTTCTCAGGAGCGATCGAAGAGGTGGAAGAGGAGGTTCTCTTTACCCCCGGAGCTTGTTCGTGGCGGATGGTGGACGGAAGGGTGTCCCAGATTACTAACGAGTAATTCTCGTTTCTGCTTCCCTTTTCTCAATTTTGAAATATTCTCCGCCCTGCGAACTATGGCGAAGATCATCATAATAGACGACGAACCCGCGATGGTGGAAGTGATCGTCACGCTTTGTCGGGAAAAAGGGCATCAGGTTTTTCCGTTCAATTCCGCCCCCAGAGCGATCGAGCAACTCGACTCGATCGCACCTCAAGTGGTCATCGCTGATATCAAGATGGAGACGATGACCGGGCTTCGATGTGCTCCGACATGTGCGTGAGCATCATCGGCAGACGGCGGTGATCCTGATCACCGCCTACGCGTCGGTCGAGACGGCGGTCGAGGCGATGAAGATGGGCGCGTACGATTACGTGACGAAGCCGTTCAAGATCGACGAGCTGCAAATGACGGTGCAGCGCGCGCTCGATTATCAGGCGGCGTTACGGGAGAACGTCTATCTCCGGAAGGAACTCAAGAACAAGTATCGCTTCGAGAACATCATCGGCACGAGCCGGGCGATGCAGCAGGTTTATAACTTGATCAACAAGGTCGCCGATACTGACAGCACGGTTTTGATCCAGGGCGAGAGCGGCACGGGCAAGGAGCTGGTCGCGCGCGGGCTGCACTTTAACAGCAACCGGCAGCATCATCCTTTCGTTGCGATCAATTGCAGCGCGCTGCCGGAAAACTTGCTCGAGTCAGAATTGTTCGGGCACAAGAAAGGTTCGTTTACCGGTGCGGTGGCAGACAAGCGTGGTTTGTTTGAGGAAGCGAATCTGGGCACCATCTTCCTCGACGAGGTCAACTCGATGGCGACGTCTTTGCAGACGAAACTCCTGCGCGTCCTCCAGGAGCGCGAGGTGCGACGGGTGGGGGATAACAAGAGTTCCCCGGTCAACGTGCGCGTGGTCGGCGCGACCAACGAGGCGCTGCAACCGAAGATGAAGGACGGCACGTTTCGAGAGGATCTTTACTACCGACTCGCAGTCATTCCGCTGGAGATTCCGCCTTTGCGTGAGCGGCTCGAGGATGTGCCCTTATTGGTGAATCATTTCCTGCAGAAGCAGGCCAGTTCGGCGGGGGGCGAGCCGAATAAAATCGATCCACAGGCGGTGGATATTCTTTGCCATTACGATTACCCCGGGAACGTGCGCGAGTTGGAGAACGCGATCGAACGAGCCTGCGCGCTTTGCGACGAAAACATCATTCTGCCGAGCGATTTGCCGCCGCAGATCGTGGCCGCGGCGCGGGGCGAGAAGGCGGAGCGAGAAATCGCCGCCATGCCGGTGGGCCAGACGCTCGACGAATTCATTCAGCTGCAAGAGCGGGGTTACATCGACGCCACATTGAACCATTGCGACGGCTCGCGCGAGAAAGCGGCGAGCATGCTCGGGATCAGCATGGCTACACTCTACCGCAAGGTGGAGCCGAAGAAGGACAAGAAGTAGACCGCCCGCGGCTGGCGGAGACGGGTCAACCGCGCTTGCTGTAGATTTTCAATTGCTCGGCGGCTTTCTGGAGTTCGTCGAGCGTTTGCAAGGTCGCGGCCTGTTTCTTGAGAATTTCTTCGTTCGCCGCTTTCACTTCCTGCAAGGCTTTAAGCGTGGCGACGGTCGTCGGCGAGACCTGTGGAGCCACGCGTGGCGGAGGCGTGCCCGGCACTCCCAAGGGCCGGGCCGGAGGCGTCGCGGTCGGGCGCGGAGTTTGCGCAGTGACCGGAGTCACGCCGAGGGTGACGATCGTGTAAAGAGTGAGTGGCGATTTTCATGACGTTGTCCTAGCTGCCGGAACGGCTGGAATAGATTCGCGCCACGCGAATCGGCTTCGGCGACCGCGACCAGTTTCTCGTCGATCTTGGCTTGCGCTTCAGCGATGGCGGCTTGTTGCAATTGCACTTCCTTGAGCGCGGCGGCCATCTGCTGATCGGCGTTGGCCGCGGTGGGCGGCGCCGTTTGCGCGCAAACGAGTGTGGCCAGGGCCAGGCCGGCGAGGAGAGCGAAGCGTTTCATGGATGAGAGTTTAGTTCCACCTGAATGGAAGCAAGTCGCATTCCTCCCTTCCGCTCTGGGTCCGCAGATGTGGCCGGTGAAACACGTGCGGCGCGGGAATTGCTTGCGTAACGGATGATTCGCTGCGTACCCTCCTGGTAATGGCCGGCCAAGGAATGCATCAATCGCAAAACCTGTCTCTGCAACAGGTCCTGGCCCCGCAGCTACAGCAAAGCCTTCTCATCCTGCAGGCGCCGTTGCTTGAGCTGCGCAATCTTGTGCAACAGGAGATGGAAACCAATCCGGTGCTGGAGGAATTGGCCACCGAGATCGGTACGGAAGAGACCGAGGAAACCAAGGCGGAGGAAGCCGACAAGGAATTTAAGGAAGAGTTCGATCAGCTCGCAAAACTCGATGACGAGTGGCGCGATTACATGGCGCAATCGAGCAGCTACAGCGCGCGCTCGCAGGACGAGGAGGAGAAGCGGCAATTTTTCTTCGATTCCATCGCCACCCAGGAAACGCTCCAGCAGCATCTCATGGGGCAGCTCAACCAGACCGCGCTCGACGCCAAGGATCGCAAGACGGCGGAAGTCATCATCGGTAATATCGACGACAGCGGTTTTCTCCAGTCTTCGCCCGAAGACATGTCGATGAACACCGGAATCCCCAAAGAGGATTTCGAGCACATTCTCACTCTCGTACAGAGCTTCTATCCACCCGGAGTGGGTGCGCAGGATTTGCGGGAGTGCCTTCTCATTCAGTTGAAGCGCGACGGTAAAGGGGCCAGTCTCGAGTACAAAATCATCAGCGACCACATGCTGGATCTGGGCAAGCGCCGCTTCCCTGAGATCGCGCGCAAGATGGGCCTGAGCGTCGAGCAGGTGCAAAAGTGCGCCAATAACATCGCCCAGCTCGACCCGCGGCCCGGCCAGATTTTTGCCGAGTCACCGCAGAATTACGTTCTCCCGGATGTCACCGTGGAGAAGATCGATGGCGCATATCAGATCATCCTCAACGGCGAACAAATCCCGCACCTCCGCATCAGCAACACCTACAAAGACATCATGTCGCAGGACGGCAATGGGAGCGACGTGAAGGATTACATCCGCGATAAGATTCGCAGCGGAAAATTCCTCATCAAAAGCATCCACCAGCGCCAGCAGACCATTTCCAACATTGCGCACGAGATCGTGAAACGGCAGCTCGAGTTCCTCGACCACGGCAGCGCGCACTTGAAACCGATGACGATGGTGCAGATCGCAGACATCGTGGGCGTGCACGAGACCACCGTCAGCCGTGCCATCTCCGGCAAATACATGTCCACCCCCCAGGGTGTCTACGAGATGAAATATTTTTTCACGCCCGGCTACCAGACCTCCAGCGGCGAGGCCATGAGCAACACGAGCGTGAAGGAAGCGATCCAAAACCTCGTGCGGGACGAGGACGGCAGCTCCCCCCTGAGCGACAAGGAGATCGTCGAAATTCTGAGCGAACGCGGGATCCCCATCGCGCGGCGCACCGTGGCCAAGTACCGGACCGAACTCAATATCCTGCCGAGCAACATGCGGCGGAAATATTAGAGGGCATGAAGGGCTTGAAGGTTGGAGTCGCCGCATGACCCGTTGGACTGCGATGAATCCCTCCCTCCGCGCCGCCGTCCTCGCCGAATGGCGCGGTCTGCCGGAAAAGAGAATCAAACCGGATCGCTGGCAGTCCCCGGGCGAAGTCCTGCCCAAGCTGATGCAGCAGTTCGGCCTGCGCGAGCGTCTGCACGAAAGCGAAGTGATCGAAGCCTGGAAACAAATCGTGGGCGACTTCATCGCCGCGCACTCCGCCCCGCTCAGCCTGCGCGAAGGCGTCCTTTTCGTCCGCGTCCTGCAACCGTCGTTGCACTATCAATTCGAAACGATCTCAAAGGCTGAGATTCTGAAGAAATTGAAAAAGCGTTTTGGTGGGAAGACCATTCGCGACATCAAGTTCCGGGTCGGGTAAAGGAGGCGTGTGTCCGAGGGCGATGCCATCGTGGTGGAAGAGTTGGAGCTCTGGGCGCGCGTCGGCGTGCCGGAGGAGGAACGGACGCAGGCGCAACGACTGACGGTTTCGCTGACGTTGTGGCCAGCGGTCGGTTTCGAACCTTTGGCGGATCGGATTGATCACGCGGTCGATTATGCCGTGGTGGTAGCTGCGGTGAAGGAACTGGTGGCGGCGCGCACGGATAAGCTGATCGAGACGCTGGCGGAGGCGATCACGGCGAAATTGCTGACGGCGTTTCCGCTCGCACGGGTAAAGGTGGAGCTGCGGAAGTTCATTGTGCCCGGCGTGAAGTACGTGGCCGTGTTAATCACGCGCGGACATTGAGGTGCGCTGTTAGGCTTAACGGGGAGGGCAGGTGCGCCGCCTACTTTTCGGTCAGGCTAACGACACCCCGCCAATCAGGCGGAAGCGCCGCTTCGTCCAGCCCATCCAGCTTGCGCAGATAAAACTGCGCCGGGCCGTCGTTGCCTCCGCGCAAGGTGCGCGTCTTTTGCATCAGTTCGGCGGCGGCGCGGAGATCTCCTTTTTGGAACAAGCGTAGCGCTTGCTCGAAATTTTCGATCCATGTCTGCTCACCGTCGGCATCCTCGCAACGGCAGAGGAGCTCGTGAATGATGACGCTGTGCGTCTTTCCGGCGACGGTGAACTCGCCGAGACGGCGGGTGATAAAGCGATCTTCGAGCTGGACCCGCACCGCATCTGAGATCAGCGCCTGGGTGCCGAGATATTTGTTCAGCGATTCGAGGCGGGAGGCAAAATTTACCGCGTCGCCGATCATGGTGTAATCGAAGCGATACTCGGAGCCGAGGTTGCCGGCGAGGACGCGGCCGGTGTGCACGCCGATGCGGGTGCGCAGTTTGATTCCCCGCACTTCCATCTCGGTGAGACAACGCAAATCGCAGGCCGCTTCGGTGGCGTGACGGGCGTGCTCGGCGTCATCGACGGGCGCGCCCCAACCAGCCATGACGGCGTCGCCGACGTATTTGATGATGGTGCCTTGTTTTTCCAGGATGCATCGGGTGGTCTGGCGGAAGTATTCGATCAGCACCGACGAGGTCTCGCGCGGATCGAGGTCTTCGGAGAGGGTGGTGAAGTTTTCGAGGTCGGTGAAGATGACGGTGGCGTCGACGAGTTTACCTCCGGGGGTGAGATCGAAATCGGAATCGGCAATGCGGTTCGCCATTTCTGGAGAAAGATAGAATCCGAAAGCGCGGCGGAGTTCCTTTTGCCGGCGAGCCTCGAGCAGATATTGCGATCCAACGGCCCAGATGAAGCCCACCGGTAATTGCACCCCGGCCGGGATGAGCCACGCGAACCAGAGGCGAGTATTCCATTGTAGGAGACACGCGAGCGCGATGACGCCGCCGAGCAAGAGTGCGGCCATGATCGCGGCGAGACTCGGCCGCAAGAGCCCGAGCGCACCCACCGCCAGACCGAAGGCGATGACGAGTATGAATTCATACTTTGGGGCGAGCCGGCTGAGCCACTCGGAGTGGAGGAGATTGAGCAGGATGGTCGCGTGGACTTCGGTGCCGGGAGAAAAGCGGCGGCTGATCCGTGCGAACGGGGTGGAAAATTCATCGCGGCTCGTGCCCAAAAAACCGACACTGGAGCGACCGCCGATGAGCACGATCTTGTTTGTGAAATAACCCGGCGGGAGCGCGCCCGGCTCGAGCACCTGCGCGATGCCCACGGAAGAAATGGTATCGCGTGGACCATAATAATTGATCCAGGCTCCGTTCATTTTATCCCGCGGCGTGTGTGCGACCGGGGCACCGAGAATCTCGGCCGCCTTCCAGGTGGCGGTCGGGATCAAACTCGTGCCGAAGAATATTGCACGGACGCCGTAATCCGGATCGATCGGACGAAACGCGAGCACGCCCCAGCCCGCCGCCGCGCGCCGGAAAGGTTTTATGGGAGGTGAGATGCGCTCCTGCTGAACCTGGCCGCCGCTTTGCGTGATATCGAAGGCCGCCCCGAGGACGACAGTGCCGTTGGCCTCGATGGCCCTGGCAAACAAGAGGTCTTCCTCCGGATCCGGCGCCGGGGCATCAAAGACGATGTCGTAGAGCACCAGTCTGGCCTTGTCCTCAGTCAGGCGATCGAGCAGAGCGGCATGGATTTTTCGGTTCCAGACCGCGTCGAGTGGCTGACCCAGCTGCTTCGCCGAAAATTCGTCGAGGTAGACGATCGTCACCTCGCTGGTATGGAGGGTGGAGCGCCAAAGGAACGGGAGGTCGTAACTCAATCGTTCCAACGCGTCGGCGAAGGAGTAACGGAGGCAAGCCAGCCCGAGTAACGTGGCGAAGACGCTTCCGCCGACGACCGCGAGGATGCGGGCGAGACGCTTGCGCTGGCGAGGATCCATGGCGCGCTCTTTCCGCCCTGACTAAAAATTCACCCGCACGCGCGCGACGAAGGTTTGCTCGCGCGGCAGTTCGTTGTGGAGCGTCAGCGGGTTCAGGCGATAATCTTCGTCTGTGAGGTTGAGCAGGCCGAGCGTGATCTCGCCGAGATTGCGGCGCAGGCGATAGCCAACGAAGGCGTTGAGGTGGACAAGTTCGTCGCCAGGCGTGTCAGGGACGTAGCCTACATTGCTCTGTTGCACCCAGTGGCCCTCGAGCCGCGCGAAAAAGCCGGAAGGATGATTGTAGAGCGCAAAGAGTTGGGCCTGGTGCAAGGTGGCCTGGTCGCGATTTTGCGCGAGGGCGGCGAGCGCTGGTCCGGAGAGTTCACGGAAAGAGGTGTGCAGATCAGCCTGAGTGAACTGGTAACGAAAACCAAAAGACCACTCCTCTCCGAGCAGTTGATTCACCGTCAAGGTCAGCCCCTTCTCCTCGTAATCCAGACGCTGGGCGGTGGACGAGGCGGTGATCGGCGCCATGATCTGGCCTCCCACGAGTGGGGCATCGAACGTGCCGATGCGTCGCGCGACTTCTGAGCGCAGCA
Organism: uncultured Verrucomicrobiae bacterium; assembly: GCA_963769625.1. Classification (GTDB taxonomy): domain Bacteria; phylum Verrucomicrobiota; class Verrucomicrobiia; order Chthoniobacterales; family UBA10450; genus JACCTI01. The sequence goes on from CAVYMO010000004.1 coordinate 821,974, forward strand.
GACTGGCCTGAAGACCGACGTAAGTGCCCGTGGGGAATTTGTTCTCCGCCAGGATTCCGGCGGTTTCGTATGTGGGCGCGGCGACGGAGCCCACGATCGACTCGGACATGATACTGCGGAAAACCTGGTTGAATCCCGCGACCTGGTTTGGCTCCAGTTGCACGCTTTCATCGAAACTCACGCCGCCGAGGGCGCGCGTGTAAGCGCCGCGAAGGAAAAACTGGCCAAACGGATTCCAGATCACTCCCGCCTTGGGGGAGAGGCGGGAGCGGGTGCTTTCGGTATCGAGCAGGGGTGGGTTCCGGTAGTTCTCGGGGAAGTGGAGCCGATCAAAGGTCAGACCGCCGGTGAGCGAGAGCGTGGGACATGGCTTCCAAGTATCGTAGAGATAGATGGTCTGGCGTTCGAGATTGGTGGCGAAATCGTGGGCCGCGGCCGGGTTGTTGAAAAATGGCGCGGTAAAGGGCGGGGGATTGTCGATTCGGTCTCGGGTCTGGAACTCGCCACTCTGGAAGCGCGCGCCTGCGATCAACGTGTTGCCCTCCTGCTCCCAGATGTGCGTGATCTCGCCGGTGTAAGTCGTGAAATCGCTCTCGTAGCGCAGGTCGAGCGGAAGCAGAAAAGCGCTCGCTACTGTGCCAGCGGGGTTGCGGGTGAAGATGAGGGAGCGGCTCACGTTGGGGCGGGAACCGGTGCGGACATATTCCGCGCTGTCGGCCGGCCGGTTCAGATCGGAAAAAGTGATCTCGTCGGCCAGACGTCCGGCCAGAAGGAGCGTCTGCACACCCGGTGCCCATTCGTGGCGATAACCGGCGAGGAGGATCGCCGGTTGCTGCACTTCGCGGAAGTGGACGCCGGGCGAGTAATCCTCCTGGTTGTAGCGCTGGAGCAGGTCGCCTTGGCGGACGTCCTGGAATTTCGTCTGTAGAAAGAGAATGTCGCGCGGCGTGATCTGAAACTTGACCTGCCCGTAGGTTTCCCAGCGCGTGATCTCGTTGTTGGGCCGCTGGCCGCGGTCGTAAAGGTAATCGGAATCGAGCGAGTAACTGAAATTGCCGAAAGTGCCGTACTGCGAAGCGGTCTCGCGCCACTCGCCGCTGGAGAAATAGGTGGTGGCCGAACTGAAACCAAAACGATCGGCCTCGAAGAGCTTCGAGTATTCCTGCTCCGAGACGAACTGCGAGAGCGGGCCGCCGCCGACGGGCGAGAGCAGATTGGCGAGGAGCAACTCGTTAAACCACGGCGTCTCGAAACGCAGGTTGATCCGCTTCGGATCGCGCAAGGCATTGTAGCTGTTTGCCAGGAACAGATGCGCGGAGGCGTTGGCGTAATTGCTTTCCACGGCGCGCGTGGCCTCGCGCACACTCACATCCGTCATCCCCGCCGCTTCATAAATCGCGGCGAGGTTGGCGCCGCGGACCGCCCGGTCTTGGTCCAGGAGGAAACGGGAACGAAAGACGCGGCGGTTGTCGTTTAACTCCACCGATCTTTCGAGATCGCGCACCCCACGGTTGATTTGGTTTCGCTGTTTGTTCTCGATCGCGGAATACAGCCACGGGGTGGGGTCCTGTGGATCGAGCTCCTTCGCGCGCTCGAGTTCCTGAAAGGCTTTTCGCGGGTTCCCGACATTGCCGAAAGCCTTCCCCAGGTAGCTGTGGAAGATGGAACGATTCGGCTCCAGTGCGGCGGCGGTTTGAAGGTCGCGCCGCCCTTGTTCCGAGTCCCCGCGTCGGATGAAACAGAGGCCGCGACCGAGCCAGGCGTTGCCGAGTGCGCCATCGATTGCCATCGCGGCTTCGAAAGATTCCTGCGCGGACTTGATGCGGTTTTCGGCGGCGAGGAGGAAACCGCGAAGCGTGTGCGCGGCGGGGTTGCGCGGGGCCAAGAAGAGACCGCGATCCAGTGCGGTCTGCGCCTGCGGAATGCGTCCGAAACTAAAGTGCAATTCCGCCACGCGCGTCCAGGCGAAACCAAACTCCGGACTTACCTCAGCGGCGGATTGCGCGGCCTCCAAAGCGCCGGCGAGATCGCCGCGCGATTGCCGGTAATAGGACTCGGCCAGCCAGCCGGTGGCAGTCGTCGGCGCCGCGGCGGATTCCCGTTCGTGCAAGGTGACGGCGTCGATCAACGTCTGGAGGGCGGCGCGGCCAATTGTTGTCGACCCGACGCTGCGCAGCAGCGGTTGGGCTTCGTCCACCTGACCGACTGCGAGCAAGAGGCTGGCGCGATAAATTCTGCCTGCGTTGGAAAGGCCGGCACTGCTGCCGCCGAAAGCGCGCAGAGCTGCCAGCAAATCGCCGCTCGCGTAGGCTTCGAGCGAGGTGTTCCACCGGTTTCTTTCCCCGGAGGAAAATGCGATTTCGCGCAAGTCGAGGATGCCGGGGTAATAGAGGCACCACTGGATGGAATTGATCGCGTTGAGGACGGCGGTTTTTCTCGGCGCGGCTCCCGGTTCCACCTCCGCGGCTTCACCGCCGTGGACACGGACTGATCCTTGCGAGTTGGTCAGCTCGAGTTCGCCGTCGAGCATGATGAAGCTGGTTTTCCCGCCCGCGCCTACGCGGACGACGAACTCAGTCCCGCGGATGGCGCCATTCGCGGCCGGGGTTTGCACTTCCACCTCGCGGGCATTCTCGCGACTGAAGAAATAAGCGGCGCCTTGTTTGAGGTTGAGTGTGGGTTTGCCGGCGGTTTGGCGCGGCGGGAGGATCTCCGTTTCGGTGAGTTCATCCACGCGCAGGATGCTGGCATCGGCGAGGCGGACGGCGGCACGACTGTCTTCACCGGTGCGCAGCCGATCGCGGAGGGCAAGGCTTTGCCCGACAGCGGCCGCTGACCAGGGTCCGCTGCGATGCGGACACGTCCACCCGATTCTCGACCGTCAGGACTTCGGTGGTGGCGTCACCTTCCTGAGCCAGCAATGGCACGAAGGCGAACAACGTGAGGATCAGGACGGCTGCGGCGCGGCACCACCACTGCGCGCGGTTCCTGTTTCTCTGCCGCGGGGGACGACACATGATCAATAAAACCCAGAAACGCGCTCAACCTGCAAGCTTTGCGATGGATGGGGGGGAATTCTAAAGCGGGGTAGGTCCACGCGCCGTCTTATTGCAGGGCGTAGACTTCAACCAACCCGACTCCAGTCGTCGCATCTTTCCCCCGCACGATCGCGGTGTAACCGCCGGGCGGCAGGGTCTGGATGAGGGCGGACTCGCGGTTGTCGTTAGGCGGGACAGTGGTGGCGATGATGTCGGATTCCTGGGTGCTGCGCCAGTCGTCGTTGGAGGCCAGGAGGTCGCCGGTGGCGTTGCGTAATTCGAGGGTGGGATCCTGGAGGGCGCCCGGCACGCCGCGATTGGTCAGGTCGGGACCGATGGCGCGTGCGAGCACGCGGGTGTTGGCGCCGGTGATGATGAAGCCGCCGATCATGACGTCGTCGTTCGTCTGCACGAAACCCCGGGTACTGATGTTGGCGAGCTTGGCGTCGCTCCCGGCGTCGAGGCTGGCGGTGCCGAGATCGAAAATCTCGATGAGGCCGATGCCGAGGGCGCCGTTTTTCCCGCGCACGATGGCGGTATAGGCGCCTGGATTAAGAAGGGCGACCATGGCGGACTCCCGGTTATCGGTGGGAGGCACGGTGGTATCGATGATCTCCTGTTCCTGCGTGGCCTGCCAATCATCGTTCAAGACTGAGATGCCGGAGCCGACGAGCTCGAGGGTCGTATCGAGCAAGGCACCGGGGACGGGGACGCCGTTCACATTCAAGGAAGGGGCGATGGCGCGCACGATAACTTTTTTCGGGGCATTGCCGGTGATGATAAAGCCACCGATCAAGACGTTGGGTTCCGCGCCGACGGAGAGTCGGGTGGAGATGTTCGCAATGCCCGGCGGCCGGAGGAAGAAGATGAGCGGGATTGTGGTGGTACCGGCCGAGTTGGTAGCGAAGAGCTGCACATTCGAGATCACTCCGCCGGAAAGCTTAGGATCTTTCTTGCCATGGGCGCTGGCGAGCAGGGTGGGCGTTCCTGAGATGGTGCCGGTGCTGGGATCAAAGTTGAGCCCGTCGGGCAGGGTGCCGATCAGATCAAACTGCGTCGGGTCGTCCGGGACGGTGTTGGCGGGAGCGCTGATCGTGTAATTGAAGGGCTGACCCGAGGAAAGACTGGCGCCGCTGGGGCTGACAATGATGGGCAGAGCCGGATCGGAGCTGAAGGTCAACTGCAAGCCGCCGGTGGCGACGGCGGGTCCGTCCGTGACCGTCAGGGTCACATTGGTGCTGCCGTCAGTCGTCGGTGTGCCAAAGATCAGACCCGTGACGGGGTCCACGGCGAGACCGTCGGGCAAGTTCGTGGCCGTGAGCCGGGCGGCGGAGCTGGCGCCAGTGGTCACCACCTGGAAGGTGAAACGACCGCCGGTGCGTCCGGTGGCGCTGGTGGCACTGGTGATGACGGGCCCGGAGGCCGGGCGGTTCCGGATCGTGATGTTTAACGTCGCGGTGGCAGTGCCGGAGGAATTGCTGGCAGTGAGCGCGACCGGAAATGTTCCGTTCGTGGTCGGCTGTCCGACGATGGCCGAAAGCGCATCCTCGAAGCGCAGACCGGGCGGAAGATTTGTCGCGGAGCGATTGGACTGCGGATGGCGCGTCCGGAATTGGTAGACAAAATTGACCCCCACCATGCCGTCGGCGGCGAGAGGGCTGGTAATCTCGGGCGGAAGTGGGGCGCTACTGAAATCTGCGATCGCGGTCCCGCTGACAATGGTGACGTTTTGCCCAGGCACGGCGGCAAAGCCGCGCGCGTTGAGTTCCTCGCCACGCACCGCGACGGCCCACGTCCCGTTCAGGACGCGCAAGAGGTAATTGCCGTTGGCGTCCGTTTCCACGCACCCGGGGAAATACGAGCTCGTGGCGTTGATCTGCTGGTTGGCGTCGAGCGTCACACCCCGGATAGGCTGTCCCTGGTTATTGGTGACCATTCCGGTAATGGTCGCGGTGGCGACTGGGTAACTAAGCGCGATGTTATTTTGATCGACTCCGTCAGTGACGGCAAAATCAGAACCGCTCACATTTACGTACCTGCGCTGCTGCGCGTCCTCGCACTCGAGCGCGATGGTCCAGTTCCCGCCGCGCACGCCGACGTCAAAATTGCCGTTGTTGTCCGTGGGCGGATAGATCGAGCCGGCGCCGCTCGGGTTTTGTGGGAGTGGGGAAACGACCAGCTGGATATTGGGAATCGGCGCGCCGGCATCGTCCGTGACTCGACCCCGCAAACGCGCGGTAATGGCGTTCACAGTAAAGTTGACTTCGACGGCTTCGCCAGCACCGAGGATGACATTCTCGCCGGTGCCGCCGGTATACCCTTTCGCGCTCAAATGGTCGCTGTGTGGCGAAATTTGCCACGCACCGGGAAGGAGGCCCGTGGCAAAGTTGCCGTTGGGAAAGAAGGTAAGCCCGTCCGTATTGTAAACGTTGCCCTGGTCCTGAGCCTCGATCTGGAGGCCGGGCACGGGACTCGTGTCCGCGTCCAAAACGCGGCCGTAGACGAGCGCGGTCGCTTTCGGCGCCGAGAAATCAATGGTGGCCGATCCGCTCGCCGGGGCGTTGATGAGCGTTCCTTGGGGAGCCACTCGACCCAACTGCGCGAGCGAGTCAGTAGAGGGACCAAATCGCCAGCCGGCCCCACTCAGGGCGATGCTGTAGTTCCCGTTCACATCAGTCAACCCGCCTGTGAACAGGTTGCCATTGCTCTCTGCGTGAACAAAAACGCCGACCAAGCCGACGCCGTTGGCGCTGTCGCTAACTTTGCCGGAGACGATGAAATTACCGCTGGCGAGATTGAGATTTCGGGTGGCGACCTGGCCGGGAGGCACGGTCACGAGACCGGCATTTTCGTCGGAAAGGAAACCGTTGGCGATAACCACGAGGCCGAACGGTCCCGGCGGGGTGGGCAAGGAGTAATTTCCATTCGCATCCGTCAAGACAGCCCCGATCGGATTACCGCCTGAAGCCGTCACCAAGATTACGAAAACGCGCGCCAGCGGCGCGCCGGAACCGGTGACCCGACCGGAAACGCCTTGCGGGAGGTTTTGCGCCTGCACATTCAGCACGGCTGCGACCGGCGGGAAACCACTGTTTGGGTCGGAGAGACGAAAAATATGTCGGGAGACGACCGTGCCGAAGATGCTGTCCAGATTGGGGAATGGCAGATCGATTCGAACCGCGCCGTCCGCCGCGCCATCATCATCACCCGGCACGTTCGGATTGCGCACGCCGCCAATGAACGGTTGCTGACCATCCGTGACGCGGAACCGGAAGGTCAAACGTTCGCCGGGATCGATGGCGCCGTTATTATTCTCGTCCAGAAAACGTTCCACCTGGATGGTTTTGCCCGGCGTCAATCCGGTGATGGAGAGGGAAACGGCGCCGGTGTAAGCGGTGGAGACGGTGGGGGGACTGACCGAGAGCGTAGCGGCCTCGAGGCGGCTCGCAGGCGCGAGGATGCTGAGGCAAAGGGCAGTAAGGGCGACCCACCAACTAGTATTCGGCTTCATGGCCTGAGGGTTTCGGAATATGTTTTGGCTGCGGACCTTTGAGCGACTGCCGAGTCGGAAAGCACAGCCCGCGCGCGGCTTCCGCCCACCGGTGATTTGGAAATGAACTCTTCCTGTGTAGCGACTTTCCCGGGCGAGTGTCGAGATGATTCGCTGGTGGCCAAGGCGGCACGCGCGCGGAAATATTCGCTTTTCCAGCACTCGCTCCTAATCTTCCGCGGTGAAGTTCTGCACCCTGCCGCATCCTTGCGGTGAATGGAAAATCGTCTCGAGCGAGCGGCATTACGCGAACAGCCATCTGGCGGTGGCCACGGAAAGCGTGCGCTCGCCAGGGCGCGCGGAAACGCAGCGCTGGACGGTGGTGCATCGCAAGGCGGCAGTGGTGATCGCGCCTTTGACGGAGGAGGGGAAGTTGGTCTTGATCCGGCAGGAGCGGATCGCGATTCGGGCGGCGATCTGGGAGGTGCCGGCGGGGCAGATCGACGACGCGGCCACGAATGATCCGGCGGCGATCGAGGCGGTGGCGTTACGCGAAATGCGCGAGGAGACGGGCTATGAACTGGCGGCGGGCGGCGAGATGATATCGCTCGGACATTTCTTTTCTTCGCCGGGATTCACGGATGAGCACGGTTACCTCTTTCTCGCGCGCGGCGTGGTGGTGTCGGCCGATGGTCACGCGCATGAGGAGGCGGAAACGATTCTCGATTGCCACGCGTTCACCTTGCCGGAAGTGGCGCGGATGATTGCGGTAAACGAAATCCGGGATGCGAACACGCTCAGCATTTGCGCGCGCCTGATGGCGGGCGGGTTGCTCGATTTCCGCGGTTAGGATCGCATCATGGCGCTGCGTAATTTTTTCAAGTTCCGGGAAATTCCTGATTCCGAGACGACCAAACCCTTCATGGAGCATCTTGAGGATCTCCGTTGGATGGTGGTGAAGATCGCAATCACGCTTTTCGTAGCGATGATTGTTTGTTTCGCGTTTCGTTCTTCGCTGACGGCAATTTTGCAGCGGCCGCTGACGCAGTTGGATGAGAAAATCCGAACACTGCAGGCGTTAGGCATCACCGACTCGCTGACGATCTCATTCAACCTCGCGTTCTACGCGGGCATCGTGATTTCCTTCCCACTCCTGCTTTATTTTGTGGCGGAGTTTGTCCTTCCCGCCCTCAACGCGGTCGAGAAACGTCTGCTTCTGCCGGCGATCGCCGTCAGCTTCCTGCTTTTCCTGATCGGAGTGTTCGCCTGTTATTACTGGCTGCTGCCGACGACGATTTTGTTTTTCTTTCGCGACGCGCAAGCCATGGGCTGGATGCCGTCATGGACCGTGCGGGAGTATTATTCGTTCGTGACGCGCTTCACGATCGGCTTCGGGTTGGCCTTTGAATTGCCGGTGGTGGTGCTGGCGTTGGTGCGATTTGGTTTGATCACGTTTGAGTTCATGCGGCGGACGCGGCCCTACGCGGTGGTGTTGATTTTTGTCCTCGCGGCGTTGATCACGCCGACCCCGGATATCATGACGCTGATGGCGATGGGGCTGCCGATGTATGGGCTCTACGAAAGTTGCATCTGGATCGCATGGCTGATGGAGCGGAAGAAACGGAAGGCGCTGGCCGATGGATGACGCGCTCGTTCTCTACGCCTATCTGTTCGCGACCTTCGCTTTCGTGTTCGGTGCGGTGATCGGTTCGTTTTTGAACGTCGTCATCTACCGCCTGCCGCTCGATTTGTCGGTGAACGAACCCAAGCGGTCGTTCTGTCCGATCTGCAAAACGCAGATTCCGTTTCATCACAATCTCCCGTTGCTGAGCTGGCTCGTCCTGCGCGGTCGTTGCGCGAAATGTGGGAGCCGGATCGCCTTCCGCTATTTTGCGGTGGAGTTGCTGACGGCGCTGTTGTTTCTGGCGGTCTGGTTGAGTTTTCCGTGGCAGGCCGCGCTCGTTTACTGGGTCTTCATTTCGCTTTTGGTCGCGGCGACGTTCATCGACTTCGAACATTTCATCATCCCCGATGAGATCACGCTTGGCGGGACGGCGGCGGGTGTGGTGGCGTGTTTGACGGTGCCGGCCCTGATGGAAACCGATGCACGCCTGACGGCACTGCTGACTTCGATCGCGTCGGCGGCGTTTGGTTACGGATTGCTCTGGCTCGTGCTGGAGGGTGGGAAGCTCGCGTTTGGGAAGAAGCGGATTCGATTGGAAACGCCGGAGCCATTCTCTTGGAGACGCGAGGGCGAGGATGCGGAGTTTGTCGTGGGCGAAGATCGCGGTTTGTGGAGCGATAATTTCGCGCGCGAAAAGGATCGGCTGTTTCTCGAATGCGAAAGCGCGATGCTCGATGGACGCGATCTGGGCGGGACGACGCTCGAGTTCCACTACAACCGGGTGAAGCTCGCGACCGGTGAAGTTCTGCAACTCGACAACGTTGAGACGATCGCGGGAATGGTGCGTGAGTTGCAGATTCCGCGCGAGGCGATGGGGCGCGGCGACTTGAAGTTTCTCGCTGCGATTGGGGCGTTTTTGGGTTGGCGCGCGGTGCTCTTCACCGTCTTCGCCGGATCGTTACTGGGCTCGGTCGTGGGCGTGGCCACGTTATTGATCGGGAAACGGGTGTGGTCGGCGAAGTTGCCCTTCGGGCCGTATCTCGCCGCGGGAGCCCTCGGCTGGATGTTCTACGGCGAGCGGCTGGTGAATTGGTATATGGGTCTGCTCCAGCCGTAGGCTGGCGCGCGATCTCTACGCACCGTCGTCGGCGGTGACGTGATTGGCGCAGTAGGTGTCGAAGGTGGCGTTGTTGATTTCGACCAGGCGTTTTTGAATCGAGGCCAGGTATTCGTGCAGCCCGATTTCGAAAATTTCGCCGATCGTGACGTAATCGAGATCGGAGCGCAGCCGACCGGAAAGGCGTTCGGCTTCGTTGGCGTAACGCGATTCGTCCGAGCCGGAAATGCAGTGCAAAGCTTCGTCGAGAAAATCGACGGAGAAGCGAATGGAGCGCGGGAACCCGGCGTGCGTGATCAGGAACTCCGCCACCTTCCACGGCGCGACCTGATCAACGTAAGCCTTGCGATACGATTCGAGGCCGCTGCACGATTTGAGCACGGACATCCATTGAATGGTGTCCACGTTGCCGCCCACGCTTTCGCCGCTGGGCAGCAGGATGTGATACTTCACGTCGAGCAAACGCGAAGTGCAATCCGCGCGCTCGATCAACCGGCCGATGCGCATGAAATGCCAGCCTTCGCCATGCGTGTTGGTGGCGTGGGTGATGCCCTGGAAAAGGTGTGAACCGGAGATGATGCGTTGGAAGAATTGATACGGGCTGCTGCGCAACAGCTTTCGCGCGCCTTCACTCTTCACGAAGAGGTAAAGACTGTTCACCTGCTCCCACATTTCGCTCGAAATTTGTTCGCGAGTGGTGCGCGCGTTCTCGCGCGCCTCGGTCAGGCAGGAGTAAATGGAGTTCGGGTTCTTCTTTTGCAGGCTGACGAAATCAATCGCCGCGCGTCCGTCGGGCTTGCCGTAAAGCGAGGCGAAGAGTTCGTTCTCTTCGAGCGAACTGATGATGGGTTGCCATTGCTGTTGCGGATCGAAGTCGGGCTGATTCGTGAGATCGAGCATCAGCTGGAGGTTCACGTCCGCGATGCGGGCGTTGTTCTCCGCCCGCTCGATGTAGCGGCTCATCCAGAAAAGCGAATCGGCGACGCGGCTGAGCATTTACGCCTTTCCGTTCTCCGAGGCTTCATCGATCACCCAGGTATCCTTGCTGCCGCCGCCCTGTGATGAGTTCACCACCAACGAACCCGACGTGAGCGCGACGCGAGTCAGGCCGCCCGGAATGATCCTTACCTTCTCGCCGTAGAGAATGTAGGGACGCAAATCCACGTGGCGGCCCTGCATGGTTTCGTCGCAGAATGAAGGCGAACGCGAGAGGGGCACGACGGGTTGCGCGATGTAATTGCGCGGATTCGCCCGCACTTTTTCCCGGAAGTCGTCGCACTCCGCTTTCGTCGCTTGCGTGCCCACGAGCATGCCGTAGCCGCCGCTTTCGTTGGCTGCTTTGACGACGAGCTCGGGGATGTGTTCGAGAATGTAAGCGAGGTCCTCTTTCACCGAGGCGAGATACGTCGGCACATTTGGCAGGATGGGCTCCTGATCGAGGTAATAACGAATCATCTTCGGCACAAAATGGTAGACCACCTTGTCGTCGGCCACGCCGGTGCCGATGGCGTTGGCGAGGCTAACGTTGCCTTTGCGATAAGCGTCCACCAATCCGGCCACGCCCAGGCCGGAGTCTTTCCGGAAAACGCGGGGATCGAGGAAGTCGTCGTCGATGCGGCGATAGATCACGTCCACCCGCTTCAAACCTTTCGTCGTGCGCATGAAAACCTTGCCGCCCCGCGTTTCCAGGTCGCGCCCTTCCACAATCTCAGTTCCCATGGAACGCGCGAGGAACGAGTGCTCGAAGTAGGCCGAGTTGTAAGTGCCGGGCGTGAGCAGCGCCACGGTGGGATCGGCGCGCCCGTTGGGAGCGATGTAACGTAAGACGTTAAGAAGTTCCTGGCTGTAATCCTCCACCGGCCGCACGCGATACTGGCCGAGCAAAGTGGGAAACACGCGCTTCATCGCCTGGCGATTTTCGAGCACGTAGGAAACGCCGGAAGGGCAGCGCGCGTTATCCTCCAGCACGAGATAGTTGCCGTCGCCGTCGCGGATCAAATCCGTCCCGCAAATATGGATGTAGACATTCTTCGGCACATCGAAGTGCATGAACTCCGGTCGAAAATGCGCCGCCTCCCAGACGATGCTCTTCGGGATGGTGCCATCGCGGAGAATGTTTTGGTGATGATAGATGTCGTGCAGAAACATGTTCAGCGCCGTGATGCGCTGCACCAACCCGCGTTCCACGAGATCCCATTCCCGCGCCGGGATGATGCGCGGCACGAGATCGAAGGGGAAGATGCGCTCCGTGCCCTGGTCGTCGTTGTAGACCGTGAAAGTGATGCCTTGGGTGAGGAAGGTGGACGCGGCGAGCTGGCGCTTGCGCTCGAAGCTCTCGGGCCCCATGTCCTTGAAACGCTCCAGCAATTTGCTGTAATGGGGCCGCACCTTCCCCGGCCCCTCGAACATCTCGTCAAAGAAATCTCCGACCTGGTAATCGGAGAAAAAATCGCTCACTACCCAGTCTGACAGCGCGAAAATCCGACGCAAATGGAAATGCCAACTCTGCCGCCTGCCACGCATGAAGAGGCTTGCACCCGGGTCGCAGCCCATTTCCCTTCGCGCTGGCTGCGTCATTACGCGGCGAGCAAGCTGCGTTCGGATCCCGTCTTCGCCTCTGCCTTTGAGCTCCTGGGCGAATCGAGCACGCCGCTCCTCGATGTCGGCTGTGGCGTGGGGTTGCTGCCTTTTTATCTACGCGAGCGCGGCTGTCGCCAGTCGATGATCGGTCTGGATATCGACGGATCAAAAGTTCGGCAGGGGGCGGCGGTGGCGCGCGAGAATTACACGGGCATCGACTTCAGCGAGCGCGACGTGGCCACGAGTGACGTGCCGTCCTTCCGCGGCAACGTCGCGGTGTTTGATTTGCTCCATTATCTCCCGAGCGCCGCGCAGACAATGCTTCTGCGACGCCTCGCCGTGTATGTGCCGCCGGACGGATTGCTCCTCATCCGCGATGCGCCACGCGATGGCTCCGCGCGTTTCTGGGCGACCTATGCGGGCGAGATTTTCGCACAGACGGTGAGCTGGAATATCGGGGTGCCGTTGCATTTTCCGGAAGTGACGGCGCTGCAGGAAGCGTTCCCGGAGAAAGAGTGGACGTGCCACGAGCAACCCTCGTGGGGACACACGCCCTTCAACAATCGCCTCTTCGTGTTTCGCCGGCGCGCGTCGTAAGAGCGTTGCCGCTACGGGCGCAACTGTTCGGGCGTTGGAATGACGAAGCGATAACCGCGGGCGGCGAGGCGTTGCAGCGTCAACTCGAGGCAGCGCGGACCAAATGCCGGATCGCGCTCCGTCTGATGGCCCTCGTGCAGCACGATGATCGCGCCCGGCTTCGCCCCTTGCTCGATGCGCTCGGCCACGTGCACGGCATCGCGTTTCACTGTGTCGAGGCCGCGCACCGTCCAGCCGATGAGGCCGAGCCCGTATCGGGCGAGCACCGGATGCACGAACATGTTTTTCAAACCCGCCGGCGCGCGAAAGAAATCGGCCGGACGTTGTGGCGTGGTGCGCAAGTTTTCCGCACAGAGCGCGATCTCGCGTTCGACTCGCTTCGGTCCCGCGCACCACAACGTCCGGCTCGGATGCGTGTGGGTGTGATTGGCGACCGCGTGGCCGCGCGTCAAGATCTCCGTGATGAGATGCGGGTGCTTTTCCGCCTGCGCGCCGATGACGAAGAAGGTGGCGCGGGCGTCGAATTGCGCGAGCAGGTCCAACATCGCGGTGGTGTGCGCGGGCGTGGGGCCATCGTCAATCGTGAGCCAGACCTCGCGCTCCGCAGTTTTGAAGCGGGTGAAGACCGGTCCCCACCATTGGCACGACGGCACGAGCGTCGGATAAAGCAGCAGCATGTGGGAGACGAAAAGCGGCACGAGCGCAAGGAGCATATGTGCGCCGCGGAATGCCAGCGCGAGCGAAATGATGGGCGCGACCAGCGCGTAAAGGAGGAGCGCGGCCCGGATCGGGTTGGCGTTATTCGGCGGCGGCTGCATGCGGAGCGGTTAGCGCGAGGATGGCGGCGGCGATGAGATTCAAGGAAACGACGACGAGCCACACTGCGCCGACGAGGCCGTAGAATGAACCCGCGGAAGCGAGGACGAAGGCGAAGCCGGTGGTCATGACGCCAATGAACAAACCCTGCGCGCGATCGTCGGGCAGTCGGCGCATCAAGCCAAGCAGGCGGAGAAAACGAAGCACAAGCGCATTGAGGTAATGGATCAGCAGCCACACCAGCCAGACGAAAATGGCGAGCGGAAGCAGGAGGAGCACTTGCTGCCACGCGGCGAATGCCCGCAGGAAAAGCTGGGCGAAAAAGAGATACGCCACGCCGAAGATGAGCGCGCCCGCCACGTTGGCCTCCAGCCAATTCGTTTCCACGGGGGCACGTTGCGCGCCCGCGAGGAGCCGCGGCAAGGCGAAATAGAAACCGGCTTTAGAGTTTCGCATGTGGGACCAAAAATGGGGACGAGCGCAAACCATTGATGCCAGTAACGGGCGATGATCGTTTCCAGCACCTCGCTCCATGCGTGCATGCCGCGCGCGATATCATCATCGCGCGATGCGGCGGTGCGGGAGAGGTAGATCGGCGCGCGCGTCACAATGCGGTAGCGACGATAGCCGGAGCGCACAAAGAAGAGCGGATAAATCGGCACCTGCGCCACGAGGGCAAGGGTAAATGGACCGGTCGGCAGCGGAATGCGCCGGCCGAAAAATTCCACTTCGGCACTGGCCACGCCGGGAATGACGCGATCGCCTTGAATCGATACAATTTCTCCGCCGCGCACTGCGCTGAGAAGATCGAAGGAAAGAAGCGCGCCGCTCGTGCTGTAATCCACTTTCACCGCGCCTTCGCCCGCGGCCGCAAAAGAGGATTGCAAATGCGCCGCCGTTTCCGCGTCGGCCTCGGGCGCGCGCACAATGCGAATCTCGCGTTGGAATTTTTGCGCGAAGATCGCGGCCCCCAGATCGTAGCTGCCCATGTGCGCGGTGAGCACGATTGCGCCCCGCGCCGCCGCGAGTTCATCGAGAAATTCCGAGCCTTCGATTTCGTAGCCGAACTCGAAGCGGCTGAGTTTGAACTTGGCCGCGTCGGTGATAGTCCAGGCGAAGTTGAGGAGCGTGCGGAAGGCGCGGAGGTGATTCGTCCAGCGTGAGGAACCGCGGAGCACGAGGCTGAGATTGGCAACGACGGCGCGGCGCACGGGCGCGGCGAAGAAAAAGAAAAACGCCGTCATGCAGAAGATCAGGATCGGCTGGAGGTAGAAGGGAACGTTGCGCACGGCCCAATCGAGATACTCGCGCCAGAAAACGCCGCGGACGGCGAGGCGGCGGAGGAACGAGGGCGAGGATCGGTTCATGCGGGCGAACGACGGAGTCCGTATAGCATGTCATCGCGACCGGCGCAGCGCGGCGCTCTCGGGGCGACTGACTGTGGCCGTCAGGACAAACGTTGAGCCACGCTGGAATCGAAGGCTGGCGTCGCGGCGGTTTTTGCGACGGGTCGCAACATCAGGCGCAGGTTGGTCAGCTCGGCCTTCCACCAGCGAAAGAGTCCTTTTTGAATCAGCTTTCGCACGCGGATATCCGGGACGAAGCCGTCGTAGAGTTCGCGCCAGCCGGCGTTGCGTTCGCCGTAGGTACCGGTGGCGAGGCGGCGTTTCGCGAGGGCGACGAGGCGACGATTATAGAGACTCATCATGCTGCCAACGATGCGGCCCGGGACGCCTTCAAACGGCAGCCGCGCGAATTCGCGTTCCGGATTTTTATATACCGGCGTCACGAGCCCGACGAAATACGCGCCGACATCGAGGAGCAACGCGGCCGACATCAATTCGGCGTCGCCCATGTAGAAATACTTATCCTTGTAGAGCGTCTCGAACCAGAGGCGGTAGGTGACGGGATATTGCGCGTTGTAATAATCGAGGCGCGCCGTGATGTCCTCACCGGCCAGATTCGCGGCCAGCATGTCGGCGACGGAGTAAGTCGTGTAAGCACAAAAGTCGAGACCGGGACTGTAAAGCGGATCGATGAACCCAGCCGCGTCGCCGACGAGCGCCCAGCCCGCGCCGCAGACCTGCGTGTTCGAGTAGGGCAGCGCGGAGAATGCATGCACGTCGCCTTCCACGATCTTCGCATTGGAGAAGATCTCCCGGCCGACCGGATGCGAGAGCAGGTGTTGGTGCAGACGCTCGCTAAGATTCGCGCCGGCGGCAGGTTTGAAGATGCGCGAATCGTAGACCAGGCCGGCGCTGACATCACCGCCCTTCAGCGGAATGATCCAGCACCACCAACCGTGGCCCATGAGATGATTCGTGGCCCAGTTGCGCCCGGTGCGGCAGGCGTTGGCGTAATCCGGGAAACGCTCGCGCCAGTCGTAGCTGTCCCAATCCTTCACGCCCGCGAAGCGCGCCCAGATGGCGTTGATCGGGTGCTCGGTGTTTTGGCGGAAGTGGCCGAGCTTGCGGCCGAGCATGGCGGCGCGTCCGCTCGCGTCCACCACCCAGCGGGCACGGACGGTTTCCTGGGATAAATCGGTCGAATAGGACAACTGGGTTCCATTTGCGCCGTCCATTTCGAGGCTCGTCACTTTTGCCGGCCGCCGCAGATCGCAGCCGGCCGCGACCGCCATGTTCCAGCATGTGGGTGTCGAGGGTGGCGCGATCGACCTGGAACGTTGGCAGTCGGGCCTGATAACGCGCACCCACTTCCACGCAGTCATCGAATGGCTGATCGGCGCGGTTGGAGAACCACATCCGGAGCCCCTGTTTCACGAGTTGGTTGTGTCCGAGATAAGTGCTCAAGCCGAGGATACGCGTCATGTAGGCGCTGCTGATTTCGGTGGTGGATTCGCCGACCTTGCGATCGAACTCGGCCGCCTTTTCGATGAGGAGGATGCGGGCGGCGGGATGTTTGCGCTTCAAGACCAACGCCGTGGCCGCGCCGGAAAAAGCGCCGCCGATAATGACGACGTCATAATCGAAATCCATCGTAGGCGAAGATGGCTGACGAGGGGACGAAACGCAACGCGCACCCATCTCGTATTCTTTGCCCCCTTCTCACGTTTGCCCTCGATTCCTCTTCCCGTTCGAACAGGAACGGGAGCAAGAAGGAAAGCGTTGACGGATCGTTCGAGTGCTCGCTAGGCTGCGCGCCGATGAATAGCTGAGGTTAGCTCCGGGCGAGATTTACGGGTTGAGGGCGCGCAGACTGCGCTGCGAGTTTTTTCGCGCGCGGGCGAGCCCCCACCAATGAAAGGTCCCCCTTGAATCAACCTTCGCTCCTCTCCTTCGCCGGGCTTTCTCGCCCAATGAGAATCCGCTGCCTGGCGCTTGCCGCTCTGGCAATCTTGACGTTCGCGAACGCGCTCCACGCGCAGAATCTGCAGATCCAGAACCGGAACACGAACCTCAGATCACAGGCGCAAGCTTGTGATAACAGCGTCAGCCCTCCGAATTGCGTCATCGATGACACGATCCCGCCGCCGCAGACCAACCTCGAGCCGGCAAATAGCACCACCAGCGCGACGGCGGCGAGCGCCGATGCATCGGCCATGGCAGAGGCCATGGTGGCCTCGACGATTGCGTTGACCGGCTCGGACACGAATCTTCGCGTCACCGGTTCCGGCTCTCTCAACGTAACCGCACACGCAAGCTCGTTTTCCAGCGGCTTCGCCACCTCGGTAATCCAACCGATCCTGCTCAATTTTTCGGTCCTGAATACTCCGTGCAGCTTTACCATCAGCGGCACCCTCTCCAACAACGGCGCCGGGGGTCGCGTGTTCCTGTTCAATCGCGGCACTTCCAGGATTGCGGTCTTCGAACAGATCGGCGTGGAAGAGACGGGCTCCAGGAGCTTTCACTCAACCGGGACCTTGGAGCGAGGAAGCTGGCAACTGCTCGCGGAAGGTGGCGGCACCGCGTCCGTAGGGGGGGGCACCTCGACCTCAGATACGTTTTCCACGGCCCTGGATTTCGACTTGGTGATCACCACGCCGACGGCTCCCACCCCGACACCCACACCGACCCCCACGCCCACCCCGACCCCTCCTCCGGTAATTCATGTGCTCGCCCTCGAGGTGACGCAAGGCGTGCAGGATTTCGCCAATACCGTGCCGCTGGTCGAGGACAAGAAGACGTTTGTGCGCGCTCATGTGAAAAGAATTTCGAGCACCTCCGTGAGAGGAGCCGCAACACTGACCGCCACCGACGTGTCCACCGGCGCCGTCCTGGGCAGCATCCAGAACAGCAATGAGGGCGGGCAGATCACGATTCGCGCCGTCCCCAGTCCGATGAGTCTCTCGGACAGCTTTCTCTTCGAGGTGCCGGCGGCTTGGAGGCGAGGGATGGTAAGGTTCAGCGTCGCGGGGCGCGATCTTCCGTTTACGTGTGCACCAGGCGTCCCGGAAGGGACCTGCCAAAAGGTCACGGTCACGTTTCATCCTGCAGTCCCGCTGAGCATCAAGTTTCTCCAGTACACCCATGCGGACGCGGCTGGCTCCACTCACGTCCCGACGGAAGCGGATCTCACTCGCATCAAGCAGCGCCTGCTGGGGCGATATCCGATCAGCTCCCTCGACACCGTGACGCAGGCGACGCTCACGTTGACCAATCCCTGCGTCCCTGATGATTTTACCGACGTCCTGGTGGAGGTGAATAGTCTGCGGCTCAACGATTGCCGCAGCGGTCCCTGCAAGGAATTCTACCAAGCGTTATTCGCGGACCAAAACCTTTGCGTGCCGGCCACTGGGGTTAACGGCCAGGCCAACCTTCCGGGGCCCGCCTCGGCTGCGTTTGTTTCCACGGATGACACAACCGCGACCCTCCATGAGCAAGGTCATGCGATCGGCTTCAAGCATACGAACTTCACCGGCAATGAGGCTTGCGCTGATATTGATAACCAGCTGATTCCATGCAGCTCGCTGGAGGGAGACGGCACTCTGAGTTTAAGCAAAGCGCCCTTCGCCCCCATGACCGCTTACGGCTTTGATGTGAATGGCTCGAGCCCGACGAAGCTCTATTCGCCGCGGACCGCAGACTTCATGAGCTACGGCCGGCCGCGCTGGCCTTCCCGTACCAACTACCGCAGTCTTTTCGACCGGTTTGGCACTCTCGCCGCCGCCTCCAGGGTTCGCGAAACGGCGGTGAGCGCCAGCCAGACGGTCGTGCTCAGCGGGACGGTCCAACTGAATGGGGCCGCGGGACAGTTGCGCTCGGTCTTTGTGCACGCGTCCCCCGCCACCGTCACGCTGCCAGCGGCCGGTGCATACTCCATTCGCTTGCAGGATTCCGCTGGCGCCGAATTGGCCAGGTTTGCCTTCAATCCGATCCGAACCTCCGAGGATGCGTCCCTCGGGATCGTATCCCTCCTGTTGCCGTGGGATCCGGCGGCCCGGCGAATCGTGCTGCTGCACAATGAAGAGGTTCTCGCTGTCCGCCAGGCTTCCGCCGCCGTGCCGACGGTGCAGGTAAGCTTCCCCAATGGAGGCGAAATCCTGACTACCTCGACCGCCAATTTCACATGGACAGCGACTGATGCCGACGGCGATGCCTTGAGCCATACGCTAGAATACAGCCCCGATGCGGGGACGACATGGGAGACGCTGGTTTTCAACTGGCCTTCCATGAGTTTTCCAGCGGACATCTCGAAACTCCGCGGAAGTCAGCAGGCTTTGATCCGCGTGACCGCGAGTGATGGCTTCAATTGTGCCCAGGCCCAATCGCTGAGCACGTTCACCGTGCCGACTCACGCGCCGAGCGCTTCGATCGATGCGCCCGAGGATAACCGGATGTACGTGGGCGGTCAGACAGTCGTTCTCGAAGGGACCGCCTTCGACATTGAAGACGGCGCTCTGGAGGGTGCGCGGTTGAGTTGGAGTTCCAATCTGGATGGTTTCCTTGGCAATGGAAACGCCTTGGATTTCGCCGCTACGAGCCTGGACGAGGGCACTCACATCATTACCCTGACCGCCGCCGATAGCACGGACCAGCAGGGGAGCGCTTCAATCACGGTGAAGGTGTTCCGCGATCGGCCGCCGCTAGCCGCCAAGCTTGCCGTGGGTCCCGACGAACTGGGTTTCAGCCTAGTGCCAACCCAAGTCCAGATTCAATCGGTGGCCATCCGCAACGAGGGCGACGGAGTCTTGAACTGGTCTGCGCAGGCGGATCAACCGTGGATTCACCTGGCGTCGACCAGCGGCACGACTCCGCATGACCTGGACGTCAAAGTGGACACAAACGGTCTCGCGCCAGGCGAACACGTCGGCCACGTCACCATCACCGCGCCTGCTGGCCTTGCCAGCCCGCAGGTGGTGCTAGTGAGCCTGTATGTCATCCCGCCCGGACCGCCCGCGACCCAGGCGCAGCCTCTAAACGTCTCCACCCGCTTGCGCGTGCAAACCGGCGAGGGAGTGATGATCGGCGGCTTCATCATCACCGGAAACGCGCCGAAGCGAGTCCTGATGCGCGCGATTGGACCGAGCCTCAGCCAGTTTGGGCTGACGGGCGTCCTGGCGAACCCCATGCTCCAACTGTTTGGGGCCGGCGGTTTGATCGCCGAGAACGATAACTGGAGAGACACGCAGGAGGCGGCGATCAACGCCAGCGGTGTCCCACCCACGGACGACCTGGAGTCTGCGATCATCGCGACCCTCGATCCAGGGCCGTACACCGCCATCGTCCGAGGGGAAAATCAAATGACCGGCGTCGGCCTCGTCGAAGTGTACGATCTGGACTCGGCCACAGCTTCAAAGCTGGCTAACATCAGCACGCGCGGCCTGGTCGAGACGGGCAACAACGTCATGATCGGCGGGTTCATTCTTGGGCAGGAGAGCGGACCCGCGAGCGTGCTCGTCCGCGCGCTGGGCCCTTCCCTCGCGGGATCCGGAATCAACAACCCGCTCGCGAATCCGACGCTGGAACTGCGGGATGAAAACGGAGCCCTCCTGCGGAGTAACAACGATTGGCGCGACACCCAGGAAGCACAGATCCAGGCGACCGGAATCGCACCCGGAAATAACCTGGAAGCAGCCATTCTCGTCGCGCTTCCTCCCGGGGCCTACACTGCCATTGTGGCGGGGAGCGGCGGTACCACCGGGGTCGCCTTGGTGGAGATTTACCGATTGCAGTAGCTCTCAGGGCTCTGCCCACCGGGATTGCCAGGCTTGCTCCTGCTGGTTCGTGCTCGTAATCGATCGCGGGAGCGGATTCGATTACGAGCACGATCATGAACAGGAGCACGAGTCAGCCGCGTCGGATCGACATGCACGTCCACATGGTGGGCAATGGCGTGGCTGGCTCGGGCGGTTGGTTGCGCTTGAGCGGGTGGCATCGCTGGCTGGCCGGGTTCATGATTCGGCAGCTTGGGTTTCCCGCGGCGGTGCTGAAGCAGGATCTCGAATCGGTTTACGCGCAGCATTTGCTTGAACTGGTGCGCGCGTCTTCGTTCGATGCGGTCGTGCTGCTCGCGCATGAGCGAGTGCACGATCCAGATGGGACGGTGCGGGAGGATCTCGGCTCGATGTATGTGCCGAACGATGTCGTGCTCGATCTGGCGGCGCGGCATCCGGAGTTTCTCGCGGGGGTTTCGCATTCATCCGGCGCGGCGGGATGCGATGGAGGAACTGGAGCGTTGTCTGGCGCGCGGTGCGGTTCTGATGAAGTGCCTGCCGAATTGTCAGAACATCGATTGCTCGGACGTGCGTTATCGGCCGTTTTGGGAACGGATGGCGGAGGCGCGGCTGCCGTTGCTCGCGCATACCGGCGGCGAAAATACGGTGCCGGTGGTGAACGCGCGCGCTGGCGGATCCGAAGTTGTTGCGCTTGCCGTTGGAGTGCGGCGTGACGGTGATCGCGGCGCATTGTGCGACGAAGAGCGGGCTGGGCGATCCGGATTATTTCGACGATTGGGTGGCGATGCTGGCGGAGTTTCCGAATCTTTACGGCGATATCAGCGCGATGGTGTCGCTTGAATCGGTGCGCGCATCTGCGCGAGTGTTTGCGACGCGGAAATTCTGCCGCGCATTTTGCACGGGAGCGATTTTCCGGTGCCGGTGTTGGGACATCGGCTTTGGATGAGCGGCGCGTTGGGCTGGAGTGAATTTCGACGGCTGCAACGAATCGGAAATCCGCTGGAGCGCGACTGGCAATTCAAACAGGCGCTCGGTTTTCCGGAGGAGACGCGCACGCGAGTGGCGAGTGTTCTGCTGGACGACGCTCACACTCGTCATCCGAGCCCGGACGGTCATTCGAACGTAATGGATTCTCTACGTCAGACGTGTCGCGTCTCGGTCGTCTGCGCGATCGGGATGATCGCGGAGTAGGAGACTTGATGATCTTCACTACGCTTGCGTGATCGAAGATGGAGTCGAGATGGCGGACGTCGTCTGCGAGCGGGCGGATCACGGAGATCCGGATCGAGCGCGGATGCGATTGATCTGCGCGGCGCTTATCTCGCGCCAGGTTTCGTGGATCTGCATCTGCACGGCGCGGTGGGACGCGATGCGATGGAGGCGACGCCGGAGGCCTTTCGCGCGATTTGCGATTACCACGCGACTGGTGGGACGACTTCACTGCTGCTGACGACGGCGACGGCTCCGCTCGCAGAGATCGTGAAGGTCTTGCAGGCCGTGCGGGAATGCCGGGCGGAGTTCCCACAGATCGCCGGCGTACATGTCGAAGGTCCGTTTATCTCGCGGGAGAAGGCGGGGGCGCAACGTGCGGAGTTTATCACGAACCCCGAGTCGGGGGCGGTGGAGCAGTTGCTGGAATATCGCGGACGTGATCAAACGCGTGACGTTGGCGCCAGAATTGCCGGGCGCATTGGAAGCGATCGCGCAGTTTCGCGTCGCGGGGATCGAAGTAAGCGGCGGACATAGTAATGCGTGGGAGGAGGAGGCGCGCGCCGCGTTCAAACGTGGGATGCGGCACACGACGCATACGTTTAACTGCATGTCATCAGCGCGACGGCGGGATGGGGAACGCGTGGCGGGTTTACTCGAGTTCGCGCTGAGCGAGCCGGGGATCGTGTGCGAGTTGATCGCGGACGGGCATCACGTTTCGACGCACGCTGATGAAGATGCTTTATCGCGCAAAGCGGGCGGAGGGGATTTGTCTGGTGACGGATGCGACGGCGGGCGCGGGTTTGCCGGAGGGGTCGGCGTTTACGCTCGCGGGACGTGACTGCGTGGTGGCGTGACGGAACTTGCTGGGCGGCGGATGGCGCGGCGTTGGCGGGGAGCGCGGCGCGGATGATCGATCTGGTGCGGACGATGGTGAACGATGTTGGCGTTCCGCTGCACGAAGCGATTTCGATGGCGGCGTTGAATCCGGCGCGGGCGCTCGGTTTGAAAGGGCAAGGCATCGCGGTGGGCGCGAGCGCGGACGTGGTGGTGCTTTCGCCGGCGCTCGATGTCTTGCAAACCTTCGTCGCGGGCAAGCGAATCGTTTAGAGTGAGAGAAGGAAACGCGCGGTCTCGAGCGAGGCGGTGGGGCGGCTGAGCTGCGCAATATTTGCCGACCATTCTTTCCAGCGGGCGGCGTCGTGGGCGAAGACGGATTGCACGGTGGCGATGATGTCGGCGTGACGGATGGCGATGGCGCCGGAGTTGGTTTCGACCAGGAAACGCGCATTGCCTTCCTCCTGGCCGGGAATGACGTGGTTCACGATCATGGGACAACCGGCGGCGATGGCTTCCTGCACGGTGGCGCCGCCGGCTTTGCTGATGAGGAGATGGCTGGCGCGGAGCAGGCGCGGCAATTCTTCGCTCCAGCCGACGATCTCGAACGGGCGCGGGGCGAGGCTGCGGACGCTTTCGATGGATTTACGAACCCGGCGATCGCGCCCGACGGCGACGGTTAACGAAACCCCGCGCAGGGCGGCGAGACGCAGGACAAGTTCGGCGGCGACGTTCTTGCGGGCGTTGATGAGATAGAGGACGCGACTGGCGTGTCCTGTCGGCAACGGACGGAGGACCCCGGGTTCCGCGAACTCGGGGCTGACGGGAAAGCCGAAGGTGCGAGTCTTCTCCGGCGCGATGCCGGCTTCGTGCAGCACGGTGGCGCTGCGGGCATTGGGCAGCAGGAAGTAATCGGCGTGGCACTGATACCAGATGGCGTTGACCGAGAGCGAATCGGTGATGACGACGACGCGTTTTCCACGCAAACCGGAGGCGCCGAACATTTCGTCGAGCATGTGGGAATAGGCGGGATAAACGGAGACGATGATGTCGGGCGCGAAAGTCTCGAGAAGGCGGCGGAAGTGTTTCTTGAGGGTGAAGAAAACGTGGAAGCCGCCGACGAACGTCTGCTGGCGATCGAGCCATCGATAAACGCGACCCCAGGTTTGCGGCCATTGATTGATGAGGCCGAGATACATCTCGCGGGCCCAGGTATTGGCCGGGCCGTAGGTTTCGGCAAAGAGATCATGCACCTCCACCTGCACCTCGCGCTCGGCGAGCTGGAGCAAGCCCTGGCGAATGCCGCGAGCGGCACTGTTATGGCCTTCGCCAAAAGCGGCGGTGAGGATGAGAATTTTTTTCAAAATTCGTTAGGCTGCGACAGCTGAAGTTTGTCGGGCGTTCCGCTGAAACGCCATCTCAATCCCGGCGCTGGAGGGAGACTTCGCACAATTTGGAATCCGGTCTCGCACCACGCGATGAGTTCTAATGGATATTTATGGGAGGCAAAGTAAACTCTACCGGCAGATGAGACGCCTCAAACTGGTCGGTCGGGTCACGCGGCGGATGCTGTGGGAAACGGTCACGGACGATACCACCGGTTTCGCGGCGCAGATGGCGTATCAGTTTCTCTTTACGCTCGCGCCCGGGCTTTTGTTTCTCTGGTACCTGCTCGGCCTCTTCGGCACGGACCCGGCAAAGCTGCATCAAATGGTGGCGATCCTGCAAAGTTTCCTCCCGCCGGATCCGAAGGTGCAGGATATCTTCGACGCTGCGGTCGCCAATGTGGTTGTAACGGGTTCCGGTGGCCTGCTCGGCAACGTGGGTATTTTTCTCGGCATCTGGCTCGGGACGATGTTCATCTCCACGATCTCGCACTCGCTCAGTCGCACCCATGGAGTGAAGGAAGATCGCAACTGGTGGTCGAAGTACATCATCTCGTTCTTTCTGCTCTTCTGGTTTGGGATCACAATTTTCGCTTCCTTCAGTGCGATGGTTTTCGGAGAAAAGCTGGCCGGGATCGCGGAGGTGAATTTCCAACTCACCATCCCATTGCAGGCCTGGGTGGCGTTTCTGAGTTTGCCGCTAACGGCGGTGGCGCTGGTTATTCTCGCGCTCTGGCTTTATCTCCTCACGCCGGAGAATTATCTCACTTTTCGGCAGGCGATCCCGGGCGCGATTTTTTTTGCGATCGGTTGGATCGGAGTGACGAAGCTGTTCCAATATTACGTCGCGACTTACGATCGCTACAATCCCACCTATCACGCGCTCGCATCCATCATCATGTTGCTTTTCTGGATCTATCTGACGTGTCTCTTCCTTCTCTTGGGCGGGAAGTTGAACGCCATCCTGCGGCGCGAGCGCGAACGCGCGGCGGTGCGTGAGGAAGCGGCCGCCGAACCCGAGCCCGCTTGAAACGGCTCCTCTCTTTCTCGCGCCGCGGCGGCCCGCGGCGTTTCGTCTTCTGGTTTTGCGTTCTGGCGTTGTGGAGCACCGCGGTGGTGGGCACCTTGCTGCACGCGCAGATCAGTGCCGCGGACAAGAAGAAGCGCGACGCGTTTCTAAAGGCGCGGGAAGAAATGAGGACGGTCCGTCCGGCCTCACCGACCGCGTCGCCGAAAAAGAGCGGGAAGCCGAAGGCGGCGACGAAGAAGAAAAAAGGCAGCGGATCGTCCTCGGACAAGAAATCCTCCTCGAAAAAGAAAACGACCGAAGATCAATCCACGCCGCGACCGGCAAAGACGGAGCCCGAAGAAGCTCCGCGACGTGCCACGACACCGCGTCCCAAACCGGATGTCAGTCCGCCCTTGCCAAAAGCGGAGCCATCCGTGGCGCGCCGTCTTCCGCCGGCCGACATCACCATCCAAAAATCCGGTGTGGAAGCAGAGCAAGGCTTCGAACCACCGCCGCCGCCCCCGCCGCGCCGCAGTTTTTGGTCGCGCCTTTTTGGTGGGGGACGTGAACGCAGTTACCGCTACCTGAGCCGGAGCGTGATCGACGCGATTCGCCGGGCGCCGGTGCAACGGTCACGCTGGAAATTCATCATCGTCCATAACAGCGGGACACGGCAGGGAAACGCGCGTGCGTTTGAGTATTACCATCGCAAGGTGCGAAAGATGCAGAACGGCATGGCGTATCACTTCGTGGTCGGGAACGGCCGTTCGTCCGGCAACGGAGAAATCGAGATCGGTAGCCGGTGGACGCGGCAGATCAACGGCGGACATGTGCACAGTGATTACCTGAACAACATCTCGCTCGGCATCTGCCTGGTGGGCGATTTCAATCGCGATCAGCCCACGCGCGCGCAACTCGAAGCGACGGAAGAGTTAATCAAATACCTGCGCGAACGCTGCGGGAAAGCGGAGGGCCGGGCCATTCCGGTGCGGCCGCACAAGCAGATGAATCCACCACGTTACGCGACCGACTGCCCGGGGGATGATTTTCCTTACGGGTGGTTCCGCCGCTTTTAGGACGGGTTGCGCAGAACCGCGGTCGCCGCACGTTGCGAATCTCTGTCGCGTGGCGGATAGGAACGACTCCGCTTTTTATGACACCGGTTAAAATTTGGTTGGGTTATCCGTACCCGCTGGGCGCGACTTGGATGGGGAATGGGGTGAATTTTGCGATCTTCTCCGAGCACGCGACTTCGGTGGATCTTTGTCTTTTCGACGAGGTCGATTCCGCGCAGGAGAACGTGCGCATTCCGATGACGGAACACACCGATCAGGTGTGGCACATGTTTCTGCCGGATGTGCGGCCGGGGCAGATGTACGGCTATCGGGTTTACGGCCCGTACGATCCGGAGCGCGGGATGCGGTTTAACCGCTCGAAGCTGTTGCTCGACCCGTACGCAAAGGCGATCGCGGGCCAGATCAACTGGGCGGATGAGATGTTCGGCTATGTGGTGGGCGATGAGAAGGGCGACCTGACGCGCGATTTTCGCGATGACGCGTGGGGAATGCCGAAGGCGGTGGTAATCGACAATTCGTTCGACTGGGGCGACGTGAAATCGCCGAAGATCCCGCTGAACGAATCCGTCATCTACGAGATGCACGTGAAGGGCTTCACAAAGCTGTGTCCGGGCGTGCCGGAGGAAATGCGAGGCACTTACGCAGGCGTCGGGAGCGAAGCAGCAATTAAATATTTAAATGATCTCGGGGTGACGGCGGTCGAGTTGCTGCCGGTGCATACGTTCGTGAACGACCGGATCTTGGTGGACAAAGGGTTGACCAATTACTGGGGCTACAACTCGATCGGCTTCTTCGCCCCAGAGTCGGAGTACTCGGGTTCCGGGGACATGGGTGGGCAGGTCTCGGAGTTCAAGAACATGGTGCGTAATCTGCACGCGGGCGGGATCGAAGTGATCCTGGACGTGGTTTATAACCACACCGGCGAAGGCAATCGCAACGGCCCCACGCTCAGCTTCCGTGGGATCGATAACCTCGCCTACTACCGGCTGGTGCCGGACGATCCGCGTTACTACATGGATTTCACGGGCACGGGAAACACCTTTAACCTCATGCACCCGCGTACGCTCCAGTTGGTGATGGACAGCCTGCGTTACTGGGTGCTGGAGATGCACGTAGACGGTTTCCGCTTTGACCTGGCGTCGACCCTGGCGCGTGACGAAAAGGGCGTGAACAAACTGCATGCGTTCTTTGAGATCATTCACCAGGACCCGGTGCTCTCGCAGGTGAAGTTAATCGCGGAGCCGTGGGACGTGGGCGAGGGCGGATATCAGGTGGGAAATTTCCCGATCTTGTGGGCGGAGTGGAATGGGAAATATCGCGACGCGATTCGCAGTTTTTGGAAAGGCGACGAGGGCAAGATCGGCGAGTTGGCCTATCGGCTCACGGGGAGTCCCGACCTTTACATGCACAACGGCCGTCGCCCCTACGCGAGCATCAATTTCATTATCGCACACGATGGTTTCACGTTGAACGACCTCGTCAGCTACAACGACAAGCACAACGAGGCCAACGGCGAGAACAACCAGGACGGCGACAATAACAACCACTCCTGGAATCACGGTGTGGAAGGGCCGACAGACGATCCTGAGATCAATGCGCTCCGGCGCCGTCAGCGTCGGAATTTGCTCATGACCCTGCTCCTTTCGCAAGGCGTGCCGATGCTCTGCGCGGGCGATGAGTTTGCGCGCACGCAACAGGGGAACAACAACGCCTACTGCCAGGACAACGAGCTCAGCTGGTTGAACTGGGAATGGAACGACGAGCAAAAACAACTCCTCGAGTTTACGCGGAAGCTGATCGAGCTGCGACGCGAGCATCCGGTTTTTCGGCGGCCGAAATTTTTCCAGGGCCGCCGCATTCGCGGTTCCGAGATCAAGGATGTGATGTGGTTCAATCCGGGCGGAAACGAGATGAGCGACGAGGAATGGTCGTCGCCCTTTGTGCGTTGTCTCGCCATGCTCCTGAGCGGCGACACGATCGACGTGCTCAGTTTTGAAGGGGACCCGATTCGCGACCAGACCTTCCTCCTTTTGATCAACGCGCACCACGAAGCGATTCCGTTTGTGCTCCCCGGCGAAGAAGATCTCGAGTGGCGGCTCGTCATCGACACTGCGGACGAAAACGGGTTCATCGAGAACGCCCAGAGCTACGCCTCGGGCGACGATTTCGAAGTGGAAGCGCGCGCGATGAAGCTGTTGTGCCTGACTGCGGGCTCGCAGGCAAAGGCGCGGCACGAATCATGGAGGAAGCGGCAGGTGGAAATTCCGCACGAAGAAAGAGTGCATGAGGCGGAACCGAAGCGGGGCGGACGTGCGAAGAAAATCAAAACAGATCGACCCGAAGAGAGTTAGAGTAACCAAAGTTCCTATGACACCGACATCACTCATCGTTGTGACCGACCGCGGCAGCCTGAAGGCTTACAAGGTGGGCGAGACGCCAAATCGCGGCGCCGCACTTACGCTCATGCAAGCGTTCGATACGACGGACGCGCACGGGCGTTACCAGGACAAACTGACCGACCAGGCGGGACGCTTCCCGACCGGGAAAGAGGGCGGCGGCACCGCGGAGCGGCAGGGGATCGAAACGGAAAACGATCGCCGCATCGTGCGTCAACTTGCGGACAATATCGCCGACCTGGTGCAGCGCGAGGGGATGGAGGGCTGGTCGTTTGCCGCGCCGGCGTCGATTCACTCGGCGGTGTTTGAGTTGCTTCCGCCAAAGGTGCGCGGAAGCCTGGTCGAACACGTGAAGTCGGATTTGGTCAGCGTCGAACTGGCGGAGCTGCCGAAGCATTTTCGCTCGCTTCAGCCACTTTAGTCGCGCACGCGGGGTGGCGCTTTTCGCGCTGGCGACGTATGCGGTATCAGGTTATAATCACCTCTCCAGATTAAG
The DNA here is from genome assembly GCA_963769625.1 of uncultured Verrucomicrobiae bacterium. Taxonomy (GTDB): domain Bacteria; phylum Verrucomicrobiota; class Verrucomicrobiia; order Chthoniobacterales; family UBA10450; genus JACCTI01. Next base: position 850,779 of record CAVYMO010000004.1, read on the forward strand.
TTTACGATTTATGCAACTGCCCGTCGAAATATCCTATCGCGGTGTCACCAAAACCGAAGAGGTCGACACCCTCATCCGCACCAAGGCCGCCCGGCTCGACCGTTTTTGCGATCACATCACGCGCTGCGACGTCGCGGTCGAGAAACCGAACCATGCCCAGCATTCCGGCAGTCCTTTTCGCGTGCGCGTGGACGTGACCATGCCGCCCGGCCATGAACTGGTGGCGGACGAAAAGCAGAACGAGCACGAGATGCATGAGCCACTGACGAAGATCATCAATGACGCTTTCAAGAACATGGAGCGACAGGTGAAGGAGTTGGCGGAACGGCAACGGCATGAAGTGAAGACGCACGTCGAACCACGCGCGCTCATCACAAAACTTTTCGCCGATCACGGATTCATCACCGACGCCGGCGGCGTGGATATCTATTTTCATCATCACGCTGTCGTCGGCAGCGATTTTGATTCGCTGAAGATCGGGACGGAAGTGCGCTTCGATCTTTCGCACGGCGAGATGGGCCCGCAGGCCAGCAGCGTGCACGTGGTCAGCACCGGCGGCTCGCGCTTGTAAACTGCGCGCGCGGAGTCGGCGGAAATCTTATCTCGAGGCCGCGGCTCTGCGTGCTCGTTGCCAAAGCAAAACGCCGCCGAGCAGGAGACTGAGAAGGGCGATCACGCTGAAGGATTCGTGCTCGGCGATGAATTGTGCCGTCGTCATCGGCGCGCGCGAAGCGGGTTGATGCCCGGTGGTGAGGTGAACGAAGAACGAGGCAATGTCCGCGACGAGCGCGGCCAAGGTGCAGGCGAGGGCGACGCGGGAGGCCTTGTACGAGTTCGCCTTCCAACTGATCGCTGCCGCGATATATCCGAGGCCGAGCAGGGTCATCGCGAAGAGGAGCAGCGTCGAGAAAAGCGTTTCCATCGGCAGCGCTACCAAATCGGAAAATCAGACGCGGAGCAAGCCACGAAAGCCCCGAACGCGGTAATAAGACTGGGCGCCGTTGTGTCCCACGAAGATGCGACCGTAGCGCTTCTCGCAATACAGCGCGCCGCCGAGTCCTCTGATGGCAACCGGTGTCTTCACCCAACTCGAAGTCCTGGTATCGAAATCTCCCAGCTTTTGCAGCGCCTCATATTCATCCTCCGTTAAAAGCTCGATGCCCATCGCCGCGGCCATATCCATCGCGGTATCTGCCGGTGGATGTTCCTTCCGCGATTCCAGGCCAGCGCGGTCATAACAGACGCTGATGCGGCCTGCGGGCGTTTCCGGCGAGCAATCAACAAAGAGGTATTCGCCTGTCTTTTTGTCGTGGGCGATCACGTCTGGTTCGCCGCCGCTTCGTTCCATTTCATGGAGCGACCATAGCTTTCCATTCTGAGCATCGAGCCTGGTTTTGACCCTCCCCCACTCGAGACTCTGATGACGTTTCGGATTGGTCTCAAAACGGTTCCTCAGCGTTTCCAGCAATCGGTCACGTTGTTTGAGAGATAATTTCTTTCTTTGTTCAGTGCCTTTCATGGAAGTGGAGCTTCATCATCGCGCGTCTGGGCGTCTCCTTTAGACGTTGCTCCGGCTTGAAGGAGAGCGTGACAACATGCGGCAGGAAAAATATCGCCCTTCAGGCCTCGGAACGGTCTCTGATACTTGCCCGCAAAAATGCCCACATCATCCCGAGGAAAAGGAATGCATTGGCGATATGCGGCATTCGGCGAAACCAGAAACTGGTGACGCGTAAGCGGTCGACTAGGGGGAGTGACAAACCGTCCGCACTTAATTGCCCTTGGATTGGCAATTGAATGGCGACCGTGGAAACCCAGGCGGCCACCTGCAGGGCGACAGCCAGCCAGACCATCCATCCGGGAATCGATGCTGGTCGAAACCAGAGGAGGAGAATCGTCAGGATCGTCGCCGCCAGCAGCGGAAGGACCATGTAGCCTATGATCAAAGGGCTGAGGGCTTGATGATAAGCGCGGAACTCATTGGCTCCGATCAGTGGCCAGGTCGGGTAGTTGACGAAGCTTTCCACGGAGGCCGCTCCCATTCCGTAGAACACCAGAGCGAAGGTAATCAAGAAGAGCCAGACAGAAGCTTTTGTCGATGTTTGCATAGGCATCATTGGACCCGGAAGCAGCGTTAACGAGAACAAGACGAAAGCCCGCCAGAAAAGGCGAGCCTCTTCTCGCCGCTCGCGTTCAGACTCGCCCTACGCGGGCGCGCCGCTGAGACCGCCGGGGAGGGGCGGGTTCACATCGGGAGCAACGACGACTTGTTTGGGCGGCTTTTCCGCTTTCATCTTGTCGCCGCCCGAAGTGGGTGGGCCTTTGGGCGGATTCGTCATGCTGCCGTGCTCGATGATGTCGCGGATTTGCGCGCCATCGAGAGTTTCGAATTCGAGGAGGGCTTTGGCGATGGTTTCGAGTTTGTCGCGGTTTTCGGTGAGCGTTTTTTTGGCGCGAGCGTAGGCGTCGTCGATCAGTTTGCGCACTTCGCGGTCGATTTCTTCGGCGGTGGCTTCGCTGTAATCGCGGGCGCGGGAGATGTCGCGGCCGAGGAAGACGTAGTCTTCGTGCTCGCCGTATTCGACCATGCCCATCTTCTCGCTCATGCCCCATTCGCAGACCATGCGGCGGGCCATGCCGGTGGCCATTTTGATGTCGCCGCGGGCGCCGTTGGTGACGTCACCAAAGACGATTTCTTCCGCGACGCGGCCGCCCATGCTGACGACGAGGCTGGAGAGGAGTTCGTTTTTGCGGTTGGTGTATTTGTCTTCTTCCGGCAGCCACATGGTGGAGCCGAGCGAGGGACCGCGGGGGATGATGGTGACCTTGTGGAGCGGTTCGGTGTGCTCCATCAATTCGAGGAGAAGGGCGTGGCCGGCTTCGTGGTAGGCGGTGTTCGTCTTTTCTTTTTCACTCAAGGCCATGCTGCGGCGTTCGCGGCCCCAGCGGACTTTGTCGCGCGCTTCTTCCATCTCGGCGAGCGTGATGCCTTTCAATCCGCGCCGCGCGGCGAGGAGGGCGGCTTCGTTGATGACGTTGGCCAGTTCGGCGCCGGAGTAACCGGGCGTGCCGCGGGCGACGACAGCGAGGTCGACGCCTTCGGCGAGTTTCACTTTCTTGGAATGAACGCGGAGGATTTCTTCGCGGCCTTTGACGTCGGGCAAATTGACGGTGATCTGGCGATCGAAACGGCCGGGACGCAGGAGCGCGGGGTCGAGAACATCGGGGCGGTTGGTGGCCGCGATGATGATGACGCCTTCCTGGGTGTCGAAGCCGTCCATCTCGACGAGCAACGCGTTGAGCGTTTGCTCGCGTTCGTCGTGTCCGCCGCCGACGCCGTGTCCGCGATGGCGGCCGACGGCGTCGATTTCGTCGATGAAAATGATGCAGGGTGCGCTTTTCTTGCCTTGCTCGAACATGTCGCGGACGCGGCTGGCGCCGACGCCGACGAACATTTCGACGAAATCGGAGCCGCTGATGGAGAAGAAGGGAACGTCCGCTTCGCCGGCGATGGCGCGGGCGAGGAGGGTCTTGCCGGTGCCGGGAGGGCCGACGAGCAACACGCCTTTCGGAATGCGGCCGCCGAGTTTTTGGAATTTCTTCGGGTCGCGCAGGAATTCGACGATCTCGGTGACTTCGTCCTTCGCTTCCTCGACGCCGGCTACGTCCTTGAACGTGATCTTGTTCTTATCGCGGGCCAGCATGCGGGCCTTCGATTTGCCGAAGTTAAGCGCGCCTTTGCCGGCCATGCGGATTTGCTGGCGGAAGAGGAAGTAGAGAATGAGGAGGAAGAAGGCGATGGGCAGAAAACCGACGAGCGTTTGCGCCCAGAGGTTCGACTCCATCTTGATCGCGGGCTGGATGCCGGCGGCGGCGAGTTTCTCCTGGAGATTGGTGTTGTAGGTGAGGTAAATGGTGGTGCGGAAGGGGACGGCTTCGGGCGCGCCTTCCTTGCTGTAGGCGCCGCGCAATGTCTGCGTGGGCCGGCCTTCCTCGATCACGAGCTGGAGCGGGAAGGCTTTGTCGATGACGATTTGTTTACTCTCGAGCAACTCGAGGAAGCGGTTGTAGGGGACGTCCTCGACATTCTGATAAGCGCCGCCGCGGAAAAGAATGGCGAGGCCGATCAGGGCAAAGGCGATCGAAATGAGGACGACGCCGCGCCAGTTGAAGCTGGGCTCGTTGCCGCCGGACTTGTTGTCCTTCTTGGAGTTACGGTCGGGTTGGGACATAGAGAGGAATGCCCGCAGGAGGCGGGCAAAGAGAGGCTACCATGAAGGAAAAGGCATTGCAAAAGAGCAGGGGGCGGGCCTTTTGGATTAGGTGATTGGTGTTCAGTAATTTTACTTCTCGTCTCGCGCCGCGCAGTCGTTGCGCGGCGGGGGTGTCAGATTTACCCTGCGTGCGAAGACGTAATGGCCGAGCGAACCCTCACATTAGCCGATAAAATCGATCGCGCCGTCCAGCGCGTGACTCCGTTTGCCTACCGCATGCAGCGGACGAGCCGGCGTTGGGTGCGGCGTGCGCTGCGCAAACCGCGGAGTGTGGCCGAGGCGCCCAATCTCCTTCCGCTACTGATCCAGGTGCTGGCGAGCTTCTCGAAGGCGGACGGCGTTTTGCTGGAGGAGGAGATCGATTCCAGCCTTGGGTTCCTCCGCTACGATTACCCGGAGGCGGTCTATTCCGAGCTGCGGCAATTGTTCCGCCAGGCGCTCTACGAGCAACAGGATCTGGCGGGAATGGCGCAGAAGCTTTCCGCGCAGTTGAGCGCAGATCGCAAGATCATGCTCGGGGTGCAGCTCTACGATCTGATCTCGCAGGCGGGCCTGAAGCAGGAACAGGTGGTCGCGTTTTATTCCTTCATGTCGCAACTGGGGATGGCGGCGCAGGCGATCGACATCGTTTATCAGTTGAACGCTTCGGAGGATTCCGACCCGTCCATCTACCAACGCGGAGCGTCGCCGCTGGAGTCGCTCTCATTTGGGCCAAGCGCGGAGTCCGACGTGCTCTTGAAGACGGTGGCGGAGGGCGAGCGGCTGCTGGCGTTTCGTTATCACGATCTCATCCTGCTGAAGAATTACAGTTCGCAGCCCGTCTCGGTGCGCGGGCGTCCGCTTTTGCGCGGGGGTTTTTGCCGCATCTATCCGGGCCAACGCATCCTCATCGGCGATCAGGTGCTGAGCTATCAGGAACTGGCGACTTACTTTAACGCGAAGAAGAACGTTTCGCTCCCGCAGATTTTCCTCCGGGTGCCGAAGGATGGCGACCAGGTGCAACTGGAACGCTCGCGCACGCGCGAAAGTTCGATCGAGGTAACGTTTGGCTTGAAGGTCCGGATCAAGGCATTGCGGGATGTCGATGCGGTGATCAACGGCGTGACGCTGAGCGCGGGCAAGCAGGTCGAGGCCACGCTCGATGACCGGATCGTTTTCCATAACGACAGCGAGATGGATTTGATCGATTTGCGCCGGCGGGCGCGGGCGATGGGCGGACGCTTCCAGCTCAAAGCCTCGAAGTCGGAGTACCTGGTCTCGAACAACCCGAGCCTCCTCGAAGCGGACGACATTCTGCTTTCGCCGGGCACGGCGGGCGATGTGCTCCTGAAGATTTTTTGCGATTATGATGCGCGCGTCGGGACGCTGGAAGTGATCGAGGCCGATCGCCCAATCATGGTGCGCGAGCAACCGGTGCGCGGGAACGCGGCGCTGGCCGATGGCGATACGATCCGGATCGATACCGGCCAATTTCTGCGCTGCAATTTCTCCGAGCGCATTATCGAGGAAGAGCGCAACATCATCCGCAGCCTCGAGGTGGTGGATTTGAACCATCGCTTCGGCAACGGCGAGCCGGCGTTGGATGGCATTTCGTTTGCGGTGAATCGCGGCGAGCTGGTGTGCGTGATGGGCGCGAGCGGCTCGGGCAAGAGCACGTTCTTGAAAGTGCTTGGTGGTCAGATTCAACCGACGCGCGGACAGATTCTCCTGAACGACGAGTCGCTCTACGATCATCTCGACGACCTGAAACGCTACGTCAGCTACATCCCGCAGGAGGATGCGTTCGATGAGAACCTGACCATCGGCGAGAACCTGCAGTTCGCGGCGGCGATCCGTTCGCCACATCTCTCGCAACGCGACCGGACGCGCCGACTCGAGAGCAAGCTGGTCGAGCTCGGATTAAGCGAGCGCAAAGACAGCGTCGTCGGCAGTCCGGTAAAGAAAACGCTCAGCGGTGGCGAGCGGAAGCGCCTCAATATCGGGCTCGATATGATCGGCAACTCGGACGTTTATTTGTTCGACGAACCGACGAGCGGTCTTTCCTCGAAAGACTCCGAGCACGTGATCGAGATCATCCGCGGGATGGCGCACAACAAGATCATCATCGTCACGATTCACCAGCCGAGCTCGAAGATTTTCCAGATGTTTCACAAGGCGATCCTGTTCGACAAGGGCGGCCGGCTGGTCTTTTTCGGCACGCCCACGGACATGCTGCGCTACTTCGCGGAAGCGGAGCATCAACATCAGTTCGGCGCGGATCTTGGGGCGTGTCCTTCGTGCGGGACGACGCGGCCGGAGTTCATCTTCGATGTCCTGGAGACGCCGCTGCGCGACATCAGTGGCGATATCATTTACGAGGAGAACAATCGCGGGCAGCTGGTGCCGGCGCGGCGTTATTCGCCGGAGTTTTGGCGCGACAAGTACGAAGCTTTCCGTCTCATCCAGGATGTAAAACAGGTCTCGCTGCGACGCGGCCAAACGCCGCCCTTGCCGAAGGCGCCGACGAAGAAAACGCGCACGCACATCCGCTGGCACGACGAGTGGACACAGCTGCGCACGCTCCTGCGCCGCGCTTTCATGAGCAAGCTGCGCAACCGCGGCAACCTCATGATCACGATCGGGGTGGCGCCCATTCTCGCGGTCCTGATCGCCACGCTCCTGCGTTATTCCGACAGCGGGAAATACGATTTCGCGTCCGCGTATCACATCCCGACCTATCTCTTTCTCGGCTTGATCGTGGCCATGTTCCTCGGGCTCACGAACAGCGCGGATGACATCATTGGCGATCGCGCGGTCCTGCAACGGGAACGTAATCTAAACGTGCGCCTGCCTTATTACGTGATCGCGAAAGTGCTCTCGTTAGGCGTCTTCGCGCTCGTGCAGTGCGTGCTCTTTACCCTGATCGGGAACTGGATTCTTTCCATCCGGGGGATGTTCTGGATTTACCTCGGCATCATGCTTATGACCGCGATGGGCGGGGTCGCGCTCGGCCTGGTGATCTCCGCCCTGGTGGCTGCGCCCAAGACGGCGGCCAACATCGTGCCGCTGGTCTTGATTCCGCAGATCATCATGGGCGGAGCGCTGATCAAGTACGAGGACATGAATCGCAACCTCGGCTTCGTCTACACTTTCTCGCGCTGGCTCGAGGAGCACCCGGACGAGGAGAAGAACAAGAAAATGGACAGCAAGTTGAAGGTGCCCTTCATCTGCCAGTTCATCGCCATGCGCTGGTCGTACGAGGAATTGGTCGTGGCGCAGGCGAAGCTGAACCCGCTCACGCGCCGGCAGGAACGGGTGAACAATGAAATTCGCCGGCTCGCTCCCGACGCGAAAACGCCCGAGACGATCAAGCGCTTGAATGAGTTGAAGGAGGTCCTCGCAATCCTTTCCGGTCTCGAGGCGAAGTCGGCCAAGGCGGTGGATAAATACCTGGAAGCGATCGACCGGATCGTGGATGGGAAACGGCCGTTCAACCGGACGGATTTCAAATACGCGGTCGGGCCGGTGACGGCGGAGCAGCTCTATATCAACCAGAAGATTTCCGATCTGATCTCGAACGCCGAGATGGAGCAGCACGATTATCGGCGTGGCGGAAAACCGAATGTGTTTTTTGGCGCGGAGAAAAGGTATCTCGGGACAAAGATCGGCGTGTTTGTGTTCGATACCTGGGTGTTGATTTTGTCGACGCTGGCGTTGTTGGGTTTGTTGCACTGGATTTTGCGACGCCAACTGGAAGTGCGGCGCGGGTAGTCGCGGCGACGCGCTCCTTCGAGCGTGCTTTGCCGGCTCGGGATGACAAATTAGGCGGGTGCGCGTAGGAATTACGCGTGAGCAAGAAAACCGCTTCCAAGAAACCGACCCGACTCATCGTCGCCGACAGTGAACGCGACGCCGACATGCTTTACGCCACGCGCATGTTCGTGCCCGATCCGTTCATCTTTCTCGAGCAGAAAGGGAAGCGCACGATCGTCCTGAGCGATCTCGAGATCGATCGCGGGAAAAAACAGGCGCAGGTGGATGAAATCCTGCCCTACAGCAAATACGAGCGCGAGGTGCAGGGGAACGCGAAGAAGGCGCCGCCTTACGCGAAGGTGCTCTCGCATTTCTTGCGCTCGCGCGGGGTGCGTTCGGCGCTGGTGCCGGCAAATTTTCCGCTCGGCTTCGCGGAGGAATTGGCTTCGCACAAGATTCGGCTGCAAACGACGCAGGATCTTTTCTGGCCGGAACGGGAAGCGAAAACGGATGACGAACTGCGGTTGATGCGGCGGGCGTTGTCGATCACGGAGGCGGGACTGGCGCGCGCGGTGGAAGTGCTGGCGGCGTGCAAATCGCGCCGTGGAAAACGGCTCGATTGGTTCGGGCGCGTGCTGACATCGGAGATATTGCGCGCGGAAATTGATTCGGCGGTTTTGCGCGCGGGCGGTTTGCCGGCGAACACGATCGTGGCCGGCGGGGACCAGGCGTGCGATCCGCACGAGCGCGGGTCGGGCCCGCTGTATGCGGATTCCCTTATCATTCTCGATGTCTTCCCGCGCGACGCGAAGAGCGGTTACTACGGCGACCTGACGCGCACGGTGGTGCGGGGACGCGCGAGCGAAGAGCAGCGAAAATTATGGGAGACGGTGCGGGAAGGGCAGGTGCTGGCGTTGAAGAAAATGAAGCCGGGCGCGGATGGATGGAAGATTCACAATGAGGTGAAGCAGCTCTTTACCGATCGCGGTTTTCCGACGGAGGTGAGGAAGGGCGCGCAGGTGGGATTTTTCCATGGCACGGGGCACGGGCTCGGGTTGGAGATCCACGAGTTCCCGCGCTTCCAGAAGACGGTGTTCAAGCCCGGACAGGTGCTGACGGTGGAGCCGGGGTTGTATTATCCGGGGCTCGGTGGCGCGCGGCTTGAAGATGTGGCGGTGGTGACGGAAACGGGCAATCGCGTGCTCTCGAAGTTCGAGAAACGGTTGGAGATATAGGGCGAACCGTCCTGGCTTGAAACGTTATCCCGAGCCGCGAAGACACGGGGAGATCCCGTAAGCGTGCGGTGTCGGCTTGGGATGACAGCGTTCGCGGAATATGCGGCGTCTTCAATTGTGACGAAATGTTAATGAACGAACGTGATGCTTCGGCGTCTAATCAACGTAAACTTGTAAACAACGATGAATTCTTTTGGACTTGGTGGGAACTGGCTGATTCTGGTGGGCATTCCATTGCTCATCGGTTTGTGGGCGCAATTTCGCGTCAGCAGTGCCTTTAAGAAATGGGGCGAAGTGCGCGCAAGCTCGAACGTGAGCGGGGCGCAGGCCGCCCGCGAAATTTTGCAGGCGGCGCAGATCAACGACGTCGATGTCGTCGAGACGAACGACTATCTCGGCGATCATTACGATCCGTCGAAGAAGCGGCTCTGCCTTTCTTCGAAGGTATATCACGAGCCGTCGGTCGCTTCGCTCGGGATTGCCGCGCACGAGAGCGGGCATGCGATTCAGCATGCAAAGGCGTATGCGCCATTGAAATGGCGAATGGCGATCGTGCCCTTGACGTCGATCGCGTCGCGTATGCTGCCGTTTGTGATTTTGGGCGGGCTTTTCTTCCGCATCACGGGGCTGATCACGCTCGGCATTTACTGCTATCTGGTGTTGCTCGCGTTCCAGCTCATCACGCTGCCGGTGGAGTTTGATGCGTCGCGGCGGGCGAAGATCATCCTCCAGCAAATGGGGATGGTGCAGCCGGGCACTGAAGTGGCGGGAGTGAATCGTGTGCTGAATGCGGCTGCGCTCACCTATGTGGCGGCTTTCGTGGCCACGCTGGGTAACCTGCTTTACCTAATGACAATTCGGAACCGCGACTGATTTGCCTGCGGTTCCAAAAATGAATGCGGCCCTGACGGCGTCGCCCGCGCGGCGACTTTCCGATTTGTTGTCGTCGGGTCTCCCGTCGCGTGTTAAGCCTAGGCGCAACGCGATGGACCAGCCGAGAACGGACGAAGACTCGAAGCTCGTCGCCCGGACCCAGGAGGGGGACGTGGCGGCGTTCGATGATCTTGTCGTGAAATACACGCCGCGGCTCTACGGTCTGGTTTACAACATGACCTCGAACCATGAGGACACGAACGACCTCCTGCAGGACGTTTTTTCGAAGGCCTACAAATCGATCCGCGGCTTCCGCGGGAAGTCGTCGTTTTACACCTGGATCCACTCCATCGCGGTAAACATGACGCTCAATTTCCTGAAGAAACGCGGCCGGCGTTTCAACCTCAGCCTCGATGACGTCGATGCCGGCATTCAGAACGATAAAGAGTTTCTGGAGTTGACCCAATCGAGCAGTCCGGTGCGGGAAGCGGACCTCTCAGAACTGCAGCTAAGATTGAACGAGGCCATGATGAAACTGTCTGATGAACACAGAGCCGTGGTTACAATGTTTCATATTCAAGGGATGCCCCATGCCGAGATCAGCAAAATCTTGCATGTTTCCGAGGGCACGGTACGTTCGCGGCTCTTCTACGCGAATCGCCAACTGCAAAATTATCTGGAAGAATTCCGGAAAAACCCCGTTTCCTAGATCCGACGACGCATGAACGACCTGAACGAAAACGACATCGGCAAACTGCTCCGCATGAAACGGCACGAGCAGCCGCCTCCGGGTTATTTCGATAATTTTCTGCACGAGTTCCATCGCCGGCAACGCGCCGAACTCCTCCGCGAGCCGCTCTGGCGCATCACCCTGCGGCGCGCGCAGGACTTCATGCTGAACTTGAATGTGCCCTCGCTCACTTCCTATCCCGCCGCCGCGACCGCATTGATCGTGATGGCCGCGGTGCTTTCGCTGAAGATGGCGCAAACGCCGGAGACGCCGAACCTGGCGGCCGTGAGCGTGACCGAGCAAGAGTCGGCCGTGCGTGCGACGGGCGATTCGGCCTGGAGTCTTTCGAGTCCTGTGAGTATGCGTACGCTCGATGATGCTGCCGTTTTTCGTACCGCCAGTGAAAACGTCCCGACTCGCCGCAGCGCAGCGCCCCCGCGTTATGTGCTCGATAGCACTCCCGTGAGTTATGAGGCGTCTTTCCGGTTCTAACAACGGGCGTCCATCTCGCTTCGGCTCTACCGTTCCGGCGGCTCTCGGCCTCGTGCTCGTTTCCGCCTTCGCGGTCACGGCTCCAGCGCAAGAGGCTCCGCCGGTTGCGACGCCGGCGCCCGAACAAGCGGCCAACGCGATCAGTCGCGAGGTTAAGGAAATTTTCCAACGCTCCGCCAAGGCGGTGGTAAAGATCCGCGGCCGTGATAAACATGGCCGCCTCGCTGGCACCGGTTTCTTTATTGATCCGGCGGGAACACTCTTCACCGCGTTCGCGGTTGGAGCCGATGCACAGGATTTGACCGTCGAGCTGGACGGGAAGGAAATCCCGGCACGGCAGGTCATGGCGGATCGGCGCAGCGGCATCGCGATTTTGAAAGTGGACGACATGCCCACACCCGCGTTGCCGATCGGGCGGTCGAAGGAACTCGAAGTCGCCACGCCGGTCATTACCGTCGGTTTTCCGCTCGACCTGCCGCAGACCCCGAGCTTTGGAATGGTGGCGGGTTTCGATCGCAAATACCTCGGACGTTATTTTTCCACCACGCATGTGCGGGTGAACCTGACCACGCAGCGTGGTGAGGCCGGTGCGCCCTTGCTTAATTTTAAAGGCGAAGTGGTCGGTATTCTTGTCAGCAGTGTCGATAGCGGGGCCGCTTGTTATGCGTTGCCGATCGATGCCGCGGAAAAAGTCCGGAGCGATTACGTGCGCTTTGGCGAGGCCCGGCACGGTTGGATCGGGATCAACGTCGCGCCTGCGCCTGCGCCGGTCGAAGGTTCCACGGCCGAATTTACCGACATCATGCCCGGCACACCTGCGGCGGAATCCGGTGCGAAAACCGGGGACATTTTGCTTCAGGTCGGTCGCACCGAAGTGCACCAGCCGGAAGATGTCATCGATGCGTCATTCTTTATCACCGCGGGCGACAGGGTGCCGATCACGGTCTTGCGCGGAAACGAAAAACTAACGTTCGAGGTGGAAGCGGATTTTCATCCTGCGGCACAACGTCCGCCGGTGATCGCGTCGCCGTTGTCGTCGGGTCAGGCGATGCCGCTGGGATTGGAACGCACGCCGTAGTCGAGGCGGCCTACAGCATCTTTCGAAACTCGGCTTCGGTGAGGATTTTCACGCCGAGCTTTTTCGCTTTCTCGAGCTTGCTGCCGGCTTCCTCTCCCGCCAGCAGATAACGCGTTTTCTTGCTCACGCTGCCGCTGACTTTGCCGCCGCGGTGGAGAATATCTTCCGCAATTTCATCGCGTGGCTGCGACAGGGTTCCCGTAATGACCCAGGTGCCATGGAAGGGAGACGATTCGTCGACCGCGCCCGGCGGCGGGCCTTCGTCCACCATGCGCAAGCCCGCCGCGTCGAGGCGCGCGACCAGTTTTCGATTCGCCGCCTCTTGGAAAAAGCCATGGATGCTTTGGCCCACGACTTCACCCACGTCGGAAATGCGTTGCAACTCTTCCGGCGTGCTCGCGAGAAGCGCATTCATGGAGCGGAAATGATGGGCGAGCGCGCGCGAAGAGGTGACTCCGACGTGCAAAATGCCCAGCGCGAAAATAAGCCGCCAGAGCGGACGTGTTTTACTCCCTTCGATGCCCTCGAGCAAATTGCGGATGCTCTTCTCGCCCACGCGCTCCAGGGTGGCGAGCCCGGCTTCGTCGAGCTGATAGATGTCGCTGACATCGTGCAAGAGTTCGCGTGCGACCAGTTGCCCGATCATCATTTCGCCGAGGCCCTCAATGTCCATCGCGCCGCGTCCGGCGAAGTGTTCGAGACGCCGGCGTAACTGCGCGGGGCATTGCGCGTTCACGCAGCGCACTGCGACCTGGCCTTCATCTTTTTGTACCGGTACTGCCGCATTCGGGGCATTTGCGCGGCATATTGAAAATGCGTTCACCACCCGTGCGCTTTTCAGTCCGAACTTCGACGACGGCGGGAATGACCTCACCCGCTTTTTCGATCACGACGGTGTCGCCGATGCGGATGTCTTTGCGTTTGATTTCGTCTTCGTTGTGCAAGGTGGCGCGGCTGACGGTGCTCCCGCTCACGACCACGGGCTCGAGCGCGGCGACGGGTGTGAGCACGCCGGTGCGGCCGACTTGCACGAGAATATCGAGCAGCCGCGTCTCGACGCGCTCCGCTTCATATTTGTAGGCGATGGCCCAGCGAGGCGATTTCGCAGTGAAGCCGAGGTTGCGGCGTTGGGCGAAGCTGTCCACTTTCACGACCGCGCCGTCGGTTTGATAAGCGAAGTCGTGACGCACGCGATCGAGTTCGTGAATGGCGCGCAAAATTTCCTCGACCGAATCTGCGCTCCACCATTTTTCGGTCGCGGGCAGGCCGAGTTTTTCCAGCCATGGAAATAAATCGGAGTGCTTTTCGAGTTCCGCGCCTTCGATTGCGCCGGTGCCGTAAAAAACGACGCCGAGTGGTCGCTTCGCGGCGATGGCGGGATTGAGTTGTTTGAGCGAACCGGCGGCGGCGTTGCGCGGATTGGCGAACGGCGGAAGCCCCTCCTCGGTCCGGCTCGCGTTCAATTTCGCAAAACCATCCTTGCGCATGAAGACTTCGCCACGCACTTCGAGCAGGGCGGGCGCCTTGCCTTTCAGCTGATCCGGGACCGTGCGGATGGTGCGGATGTTTTGCGTGATGTCATCGCCCACGGTGCCGTCGCCCCGCGTGGCGGCGTAGCGCAGTTTTCCGTTTTCGTAGAGAAGGGAAACGGCTACGCCATCGACCTTCGGTTCAATGACGACCGGGATGGTTTTGTTTGGAAGCAGGCGTTCGAGGCGGCGGTAAAAATCGGCGACCTCCTCTTCGGAATACGTGTTGTCGAGACTAAGCATCGGCGCGCGATGCGTGATTTGGGCGAAGGCCTTGAGAGGCGCGCCCCCGACGCGATTGGTCGGCGAATCGGCCGAAGCAAGATCGGGGAACTTCTTTTCCAGGTCGACCAGTTCGCGGTAGAGCCGGTCGTATTCCTGGTCGCTGATGGTCGGCGCCGCCTCTTCGTAATAGAGGCGATTGTGCGTCTCGATTTCCCGGCGCAACTCGGCGATGCGTTTTTGCGCGGCGCGTTTTTCGTCAGGCACGCCGCAGCATACAAATCTCGCGCGCGGCGGCAATCACGCGGCGGAGGAACGGCGCGCTCGGAGAGCGCCGAGGCTTAAACTAGCGGCAGCGAGCTTCCATGAAGAAGCGCACTTCGGGCTGGTTCACTGACGCGAGGCGAGGTGCCGTCTGGATCGGGGCGGCCTTCACGGCGGGCTGCTGAGCGACCCGCTTGGTGGCGGGGACACTGGCCTTGGCGCGCTGAGCGACGCGTTTCGGCGTGGCTGCCTTGCGTGTGGCGACGGGGGCGGGCTTCTTCTCTGTCTTACGCATCCAAGCCATCATGGGCGCCGTCACGACGGGCTGCGTTTGCGCGGCGCGCATGGTTTTTCCGTCGCCCATTTGCTGGGCTGGGGCGGGCTGGAGATCGTTGAAGTATTCGCCAATGGCGTAGCGTTCGAAGACTTGCGGCGTGACGATTTGGCGATGAACGATGCCGGAGCGATCGCGCAGGAGGAAGGCGTAGGAACCTTCCACGCCGACGGAATGATAAAGCGGGAGCGCACTGGAAGTTTTCTGGACGATGACGCCTTCATGCGCGCAGCCGGCGAGAAAAATGGTGATAACGAGGCAGATAGAGAGGAGGATGCGCATAGAAAAAATCCGGGGTGAAGGAAATCTTGTAGCGCCAAAACGCCGCGACGGCCAGCACTTTCCTTTAGCTTCTATATTGGACGTGGGGAATAGCCGGAAAATCTGGCAAATCGAGACCAAAAAAGAGATAAGCGCAGTGATCCCTCCGCGCACGAAGCAAGGGAAACCTCAACAAAAGGAAAAAACATATGCTCTGGACCATCTTCGTTATTCTGCTCGTGCTGTGGCTGCTGGGACTCGTCAGTGCCTACACCCTCGGCGGCTTCATCCACATCCTGCTCGTCATCGCCGTGGTGGTGTTGATCATCAATCTCATCCAAGGTCGCCGGACCTTATAAGCTCTCGTTCATGAAACCGATTGGCATCGTTGGGCTCATCCTGGTCGCGGTTGGAATCATCGCGCTCGCGTATGGTGGCTTCACTTATACGAAGCGCGAGAAGATCATCGACGCCGGCCCGTTACAGGTGAGCGCCGACAAGGAAAAGACGGTGCCATTTCCGCCCATTCTCGGAGGAATTTGCCTCGTGGGCGGGGTTGTCCTCCTTTTGGCTGGCAACAAGAAAAGCTGAGGCGATTTTTTCGGCCTCACCTGCCACGTCCCCGCCCGGGGACGTGGCAGTTTTTTTGCTTCAAGCCGTCGCGACTTCTGCTTGAATCGCGCTCATGGCGTCTTCGCCAAATCGGCGGGCGGTGCGATGGCTACGGGAAGAACTCCCGACGCTGGCCGCAGCCGGCATCATCTCGGAAGAAAACGCGCGCGCAATCGAGCAATTCTATGCCGCGCGCGACACGCGCTCGCCGGGCTTCGCGTTTGTCCTGCTCGCCATGATTGGGTCCGCCTTGGTGGCGGCTGGGATCATCCTGCTCATCGCGCACAACTGGGATCAATTCAGTCGGCCCTTGCGATCGACCTTTGCCTTTGTGCCGTTGCTCGGGGCACAAGCGCTGACCGTATACGTCCTCCTCCGCCGGCAGGAATCGAAGCCATGGCGCGAAAGCGCGGCCATCTTCAACGTGGCCGCTATCGGCACCGGGATCTCCCTCGTGAGCCAGACGTATCAGATCACCGGCTCGCTCGCGAACTTCATTCTGACCTGGATGCTCCTGAGCCTGCCGCTGGTTCATCTGCTCGGGACCACGCTCGGCGGCATGACGTATCTGGCCGGTGCCATGTTCTGGCTCGTGGCTCGCGAGAAAATACTCGGGTTCGATCCATTGTTCTTTTGGCTATTGCTCCTGTTCATTTTGCCATACTTCGCGGTGCTTTATCGCCGCGCCCGTGAGAGCCGCGAGACGGCGGCTTTCGCCATCGTGCTTGCGGTGACGATGGCGGTGGGACTCGTCTTCACCGGTGACTATGCGAAAGCGCATTTCGGCATCCTCGCTTTCAGTGGCCTGTTCGCGCTCGTTTATCTGTGCGGCATCGAGTTCTTCTCGCAGCGCCCGTCGGGCGGTTTGCATCCGCTGGCGCTCCTCGGCGGCATCGCGCTCGGGATCATGACCATCGTTCTCACTTTCGAGGAAAGTTGGAGCAACATGGGCGTGTTCGCGTGGCCGGGCGAGGCTCCGCGAGCTCTTGCAGCCCTGATCGAGCTCGCCTTTCCGACCCTGGCGCTCGCGCTCGGCGGCTGGCTCGCCTTGCAGCGGCGTGTGCGCTTCAGCTGGCTGGCGATGTCGTTTCCGCTCGTCGTGGCGGTAGGCTGGCTGGTGGCGGGGGCAGGGGAGTCGGAACGGGATGGCGCGTTCCCGGCTACCATTCTGCTCGATGTTTACGCGCTGGCGTTGGGCATCGAATTGATCGCGCGTGGCCTGCGCGCGGAAAGCATCGCGCGCGCGAATTTTGGCTTGCTCGTGATCGCGGCGCTGGCGGTGGCGCGATTCTTTGACAGCGACCTCACCTTCATCGTGCGCGCGGTCGGCTTCATTGTCATCGGGTTCGGTTTCCTCGCGACGAATTTTCTCCTCTTCCGCAAACGCCGTCCTGCATGAAGAATCTCCGGCTCATCGTTTTTCTGCGGTCGCACTGGCGCAAATCAGCGTCCCGGCTGCGATGATTTGGAAACGGCAGCAGTTGTTGCGCGAAGGCCGGGTGTGGAAGTTCCGCACCGCGGTGGTAGATCCCGTGGATGTGTTGCGCGGACGTTATCTGACCTTGCGCTTCGCAGCGGAGACGACGGTACGGACGGAGCCGTTACCTTATGGAGAAGCCAGCGCATTCGTTTCTTTGAAGGAAGATGCGGATGGTTTCGCAGTGGTCGATGAAGTGGGCACCGAACCGCGCGACGGAGACAATATTATTCGCGCGGACAACTTCGGCTACTTCGAGGGGCAAGTGCGGCTACGGTTTCCGTTCGATCGCTATTGGGTGAGCGAGCCGGATGCGAGCGCGGCGGAGAATGCGTATCTCGCGCACGGCAAAGGACGGCTACGTCACGGTGCGCGTGGCGCGAGGGGACGCGGCGATCGAGGAACTCTATCTCGCCGGTCAGCCGTTACGCGAATATCTCCGCGCGAACCGCTCCCAGTAGTGCACCGGCTGCAACTCAACCGCCGGCTTTCAACACCGCGAACGTCTTGCTTCCTTTGCGGTCGAGATAAAGGAGGATCCCTTTGCTCGGGTCGGCTTTGTTCAGCGCTTCGCGAAAACTGGTGACGCTTGTGATCGGCTGGCCGTCCACTTCGGTGATGACGTCCTCGCGTTCGATTCCCTGAGCAGAAGCGAGACTGTTCTCCGCCACGTCGGTCACGATCACGCCCTGGCCGACGTCCAGTTTCAAACGCTCGGCCACCTCCTTGGTCAACTCCTGCACCTGGAGACCGAACTTGTTCGCGTCTTCCGGCTTTTGCGGCGCGGGTGTTGGCACGTTCGCCGCGCGGCCGATCTCGCTCGGCAATTCGCCCGTCGTGATCGGGATCTTCAAGCTCTGGCCTTTGCGCCAGACCGTGAGTTCGATGTTCTGCCCGATCTTCTTCTTCAAGACTTCGCGTTGCAATTGCGTGTCGGTCACGACTGCGGCGCCATCCACGTGCGTGATCACGTCGAAGGGGCGGAGGTCGCTCTTATAGGCGGGCGCGTCGGCTTCGATCGTGCGCACGACCACGCCTTTCTCGAGACCTTTGAAGAGATCGCGGATGGATTGGTCGTCGCCGAGCGTCTCGATGCGAATGCCGAGCCAGGGGCGAATGATGCGCTGGCCGGAGATGAGTTGCTGGCCGATTTCGTTGACGAGATTGCTCGGGATGGCGAAGCCGAGGCCGCGGTTGAGGCCGTTGATGAGCGTGTTCATGCCGATCACTTTGCCGTCGATGTCGCAGAGCGGCCCGCCGCTGTTGCCGGGATTAATGGAGGCGTCGGTCTGGAGGTAATCGGAGATGGAATAGCCGCCGGTGGAGATGAGCTTGCTGCGACCTTTCCCGCTGACGACGCCGTAGGTGAAGGTGTAATCGAGCTTGAACGGCGCGCCGATGGCGAAGGCGAATTGCCCCACGCGCACGGCGTCGCTGTCGGCGAACTGCGCGACCGGGAGGTCGGTCGCGTCGATCTTGAGCACGGCGATGTCGGTCTTCTCGTCGGTGCCCACGAGTTTGGCTTTGAACTCGCGGCCGTCTTTCAATTTCACATCGATCTGGTCCGCGCCATCGACCACGTGGTGGTTGGTCAGGATGTGGCCATCCGCGCGCACGATGAAACCGGAGCCTTCGCTTTGCAGCGGCTGTTCATTACGCGGGCCGCGCCGCGGGACGGCATCGGGTTGTTGTTGGAAAAAGAAATCATCGAGCGTGCTGCTGCCTGTCTCGTCGGTCTTTTTCGAGACTTCGATGATGACCACGGTCGGGGCCACGACTTCGAAGACTTTGGCGAAGGCGTTGTTGAGTTGTTGCACCACGCTCTTGCCCGGTTCGGCCGCGGCCGGCGGGACGGTGGCGGTGGGACCGGTCTCGGGTTGGGCGAGGGGCGGCGCGGCGTGAAGGGCGGTGCACGGACGACGAAATCAGACTGAGGAAAAAGACACGCATTCTCAGGAGCTTGGACACAGCTTCAGGATACGCGTTCAAACCGGGTTTTGCGAGGGGAAGAACGCGATGGAACGCACCTGCGGGTGCCTGCATTGACACGATTGTTAAGGCCCTTAACCTTTTTTCCTACCAACGAAAATGAACACTCTTTCCGCAGGCAAACAGGATGGGAAAAAGTTCGTCTCGCATGCTCCGGGCTACTGGCCGGAGGTCGCGCCGGAGCTCTGGAACGATTGGCGGTGGCAGCTCAAGAATCGCGTCACGACGCTGGCGCAACTGGAGCAGCATCTGACGCTCTCGGATGAGGAGCGCAACGGCGTTCTCCTTTCCGGAACAAGCTGGCGCTGGCGATCACGCCGCACTTTTTCAACCTGATCGAGAAGGACAATCCGAATTGTCCGATCCGCCGCCAGGTCGTCCCGCGCGTCGAGGAGAGCTGGGAGTCGCCTTACGAAATGGCGATCCCGTGCGGGGAGGACTCGCACATGCCGGTGCCGGGTTTGGTGCATCGTTATCCGGACCGCGTGCTCTTTCTGGTGACGGATCGCTGCGCGAGCTATTGCCGATATTGCACGCGCAGCCGCGTGGTCAGCGGCGTGGGCGAGCAGGAATTGCACACGGAGTTCGAAGACATCTATCGCTATCTCGAAACAGCACACCGAAGTGCGCGACGTGCTGCTGAGCGGCGGCGATGCGCTGCTCTTCAGCGACAACAAGCTGGAGGGAATCCTGAAGCGTCTGCGCGCGATCCCGCACATCGAGTTCCTCCGCATCGGCACGCGCGTTCCGATTTTCCTGCCGCAACGCATCACGCCTGAGCTTTGCGCGATGCTGGCAAAAATATCATCCGCTCTGGATGAGCGTGCACGTGAATCATCCGCGCGAACTCACCACCGAAGTGAAGGACGCGCTGGAGCGGCTGGCGAACCACGGCATCCCGCTCGGCAACCAGAGCGTGCTTCTCGCGGGCGTGAACGACGATCTCGAGACGATGAAGGCCCTCGTGCACAAGCTCCTGATGTGCCGCGTGCGGCCTTACTACTCTACCAGTGCGACCTCATCACCGGCTCGTCGCACCTGCGCAGCTCGGTCGCGAAAGGGCATCGAGATCATCGAAGGGCTGCGCGGCCACACCACGGGCTACGCCGTGCCGCAGTTCGTCATCGATGCGCCCGGCGGCGGCGGCAAGGTGCCGATCAATCCCGATTACGTTCTCTACCACGACGACGAAAAGAACGCTGATCCGGAACTACGAGGGCCAGATCTTCGAGTATCCCGAGACGGGCGAGAATAAGAATGCCCAGTTCGCGCCCGCGCGCGAATATCACGACGAGTATCTTTACTCGTAATCCGGTGGCGGCGCGGGCTTGTTCTCCGGTTGGGGTCGGGTCCTAGCGGACGTTCCATTCGCTTCTCGCCGTGCATTCACGTCTTCAGGCGGCGAAAGGCGTATTTAGTCCGCAATTTGGCCCGAAGAAAGCTTCCCCAAAAGATTCAATCCGATGCTCTTCTCCATGATTGAATCTGAGATCGACTATTTTAGCGGGCTCTTGTGCTCACCGACGGTCGCCCTCCATCGCCCGGTGGCCTCGTGAGGGCGGCGCGAAAGGACGGTTGGGCGCTCAGTGCGCGTATTTGCGCGCTCCTGGCGGGGTGGGTCCCTCTGTTTGTCCTCGCCGCCTGGCAGCCAGGCCTGCGCTTGGACGAGGAAAAATATTCGCCGTCCGAACGGGCGACGCCGGCCGCGAGCGCAATCATACATTTCCAGCAGCTCGCTGATGCTCAGGCGAATTTCCTGCCCAGCCGTGCGGCAGAGCAGTTTTTCGTTCCTCCCTCTTCGGGCTCGATCACCGAAATTGAAACGGGCACGGCGCCGGCGAACGATGCGGCGCCCCTCGAGACCGCCAACGGGCCGATCATCGTTTCGCCCCAACCGCAGCAGACTTTCGAGGGCCAATCGGATGAGGCCAAGGTGGGCACGAGCACGTTCGTCATCCCGCCCGACGCGATGGGCGCGGTCGGTCGCGACAAGGTGGTGGTGCACCTGAACAATAATTATCTCGTCCAAAACAAGACCACCGGCGCCACTTTGAGCAAGGTCTCGATCAACACCTTCTGGTCGGCCGTGGGCGCGGTGGCACCGCTGAAGCCGCGGGTCCAATACGATCCCTACCAGGATCGCTGGCTCGCGAGCGCGATCTCGGAAACGCTCTCCGCCAATTCTTCCATCCTCGTCGCCGTTTCGCAGACGTCCGACCCCCAGGGCGCGTGGTTCTTGTTCCGCTTCGTCGTCGGTTGCGCACCGGGTGCGGTGGGATGCGATGTCGCCGGCGAGTGGGCTGATTTCCCCATGCTCGGCTTTAATAAGAACTGGTGCGCGGTCAGTTGGAATTCGACCACGATCAGCACCGGCACCTTCGTTGCCGGACGGATGCTGGTGCTGGATTACCCGGCGCTCCGTAGCGGTTCCTCCAGCGGTCTCCTGTTTGCTGGTGTCAACGCTGCGAACGGCGGCTTCTCCATGAATCCGGCAGCGACATTCTCCGCTGACGAAGAGACGCTTTACGTCCCCGCGCATCAAGCCAGCGCCGATGCCAGCTATCGCCTGCACACCATTACCGGTACGTCGGCGGCTCCTGTCCTTACCGTGGGCGTCTTGCAGACGCGGCCCGGTGGCGGTTGGACCCAACCGACCGGCGAATTGGCGCCACAGCGCTGCGTCGCGGGTGTCGGTCTCCCGACCCAGACGTGCCCACCAGTGTCGCGCGCACTCGAGTCCGGCGACTCCTTCATTCGTTCCAACGTCGTCTTCCGCAACGGCAAAATCTGGTATGCGCAAACGGTTGTCCTCCCCGTGGGCGGCATCTCCGCCAGTTCGCGCCTCGCCGCGCAATGGACCGCGCTCAACCCAGACGGCACCACCTCCGACGGCGGTCGTGTTGAAGACCCCACCGCCACCCGCACCAACGGCGGCAGCCATTACTTCCATCCCGCGCTCGCGGTGAACAAGAATAGCGATGTCCTCCTCGGTTTCTCCGAAGCCGAGTCGGACGATTACGTCGATGCCGGTTACGCGCTGCGTCTCGGGGTCGATCCCGCGGGCACAATGCGCAGCCCCGTCATTTACAAGGAAGGCGAGGATTACTACGAGAAGGTGCTTGGCGGGACGCGTAACCGCTGGGGCGATTACAGCCATGTCGTCGTGGACCCGGCGAACGACAGCACACTTTGGCCGTTGCAGGAATATAGCCGGCTCCGCCAGGGTCTCACCGGCAATGGCCCGAACGATTCCCGCTGGGGCACCTACTGGGCCCGTGTCGCCGTGCCCGCCGCTCCTGGCGAACTCATCATCTCCGAGTTTCGCCTGCGGGGCTTCTTCGGGTTGAACGACGAGTTCATCGAGATCTACAACACCGCGGAGACGCCGCATTTGGTCGTCACCGCAGATGGGTCCGCCGGTTATGCCATCGCCGCCTCCGACGGGATCACTCGTTGTGCCATTCCCGTCGGCACGATCATCCCCGGGCGCGGCCACTATCTCTGCACGCAATCCTCCAGCTACTCCCTCGGCCTCTATCCTGCGGGCAATCTTACGGGCGCCACTGGCGACGCCACCTATTCTCTCCCCATTCCCGATAACGTCGGGATTGCCATCTTTAATACCGCCGAGACCGCCAATTTCTCTACCACCACCCGGCTCGATGCCGTCGGTTCCGTTCTCGAGAGCAACACACTCTATAAAGAAGGCGTCGGCTATCCCGTCATCACTCCGCAGCTCGGGGTCACCCTTCTCGAGAACGCGCTCGTGCGGCGGTTGCCGGGCGGTTGCACCGGTTCGAGCGGCGGCGGCGACTGCCCCAGTGTCTCCCTCATGGCCAACACTCCCGGCCCCAGCGCCACCCGTAATCAGGATACCGATGACAACTCGACCGATTTTCTCTTTGTCGAGACCAACGGCGAGAACGCCGGTGCCGGCCAGCGCCTTGGCGCGCCCGGCCCGGAGAATCTTTCCGCTCCCATTATCCTCGACGGCGGCCCCGGCCTCGGCCTCCTTGATCCCTGCCAGCCCGAAGGCACACCGCCCAATGTAGTCCGTGATTCCACGCCCGACCCGCTGAATAACGCCACCTTCGGCACCATCGATATCCGCCGCACCTTCACGAACAACTCGGGCGTACCCATCACTCGTCTGCGCTTTCGCGTCGTCGACATCTCGACCTTTCCCTCCATCAACGGCGTCGCCGATCTCCGCCCGCGCAGCTCCACCAACGTCGTCGTCGGCGTCGATCGGCCTCCCTGCGGCTCCGGCAGCAGCAATACGCTCGTCAACGGAACCACCCTCGAGCAACCACCCGGGCAACTCAGCGGCGGCGGCTTCAACAGTTCCCTCTCCGTTGGCGGGGTCAGCATCCTTCTGCCCTTGGCCAGCGGCAGCTCCATCGATCTGCGCTTCGTCCTCGGCATCCAGCAAACCGGCGTCGAGCGCTTCTGCGTCGTCACCGAAACTCTGCCGCCCACGCGCTCCGACATTTCGTGCGTAGGCCCTCCTCCACCGACACCGACTCCGACGCCGACGCCGACGCCGACGCCGACGCCGACGCCGACGCCGACGCCGACCCCGACACCAACTCCGACACCAACTCCGACACCGACTCCGACACCGACTCCGACACCAACTCCGACACCGACTCCGACACCAACTCCGACACCGAACCCCGACTCCGACTCCGACTCCGACTCCGACGCCGACTCCGACGCCGACACCGACACCGACACCGACACCGACACCGACACCGACACCGACACCGACACCGACGCCGACACCGACACCGACACCGACACCGACACCGACACCGACACCGACACCGACACCGACGCCGACACCGACGCCGACACCGACGCCGACACCGACACCGACACCGACACCGACACCGACACCGACACCGACACCGACACCGACACCGACACCGACACCGACACCGACACCGACACCGACACCGACTCCGACACCGACACCGACGCCGACTCCGACCCCGACGCCGACACCGACGCCGACACCGACTCCGACTCCGACGCCGACACCGACGCCGACACCGACTCCGACGCCGACTCCGACGCCGACTCCGACTCCGACTCCGACGCCGACTCCGACGCCGACTCCGACGCCGACTCCGACGCCGACTCCGACGCCGACTCCGACGCCGACTCCGACGCCGACTCCGACGCCGACTCCGACGCCAATGATTACCACCAACGCCTCTGGAAATATCACCCTCGGCGGAACGGTCACCGACACCGCGACGCTCTCCGGCGGGGTCAATCCCACCGGCACCATCACGTTTAATCTCTACGGACCGAACGATGCCACCTGCGGCAACCCGCCCATCTTTACCTCCACCGTGGGAGTGACCGCCGGCAACGGAAACTACACCTCCGGCAGCTACCTGCCGCTCCTGCCGGGAACCTATCGCTGGATCGCCAGCTACAGTGGCGACGCGGCCAATAGTCCGGTCGCAGGCGCGTGCAACGACCCGAACGAGTCCGTCACAGTCGGCGTGCTGGCCGACGCCGACGCCAACCCCAACCCCAACCCCAACCCCAACCCCAACCCCAACCCCAACCCCAACCCCAACCCCAACCCCAACCCCAACCCCAACCCCAACCCCAACCCCAACCCCAACCCCAACCCCAACCCCAACCCCAACCCCAACCCCGACCCCAACCCCAACCCCAACCCCAACCCCAACCCCAACCCCAACCCCAACCCCAACCCCAACCCCGACCCCAACCCCAACCCCAACCCCCACCCCAACCCCAACCCCAACCCCAACGCCGACCCCGACCCCAACCCCAACAGTCACACCGACGCCAACGGTCACACCGACGCCAACAGTCACACCGACGCCAACAGTCACACCGACGCCAACAGTCACACCGACGCCAACAGTCACACCGACACCGACAGTCGCCACCGACTCCGACCCCACGCCACCCCCCAACCCCATCCCCCGCATCACCAACATCTCCACCCGCCTCGCCGTTGGCACTGGCGACGAAGTCATGATTGCCGGCTTCATCATTACCGGCGACTCCCCCAAGCGCGTCGTCCTCCGCGGCCTCGGTCAGACCATGACCCGCACCACCGTCTTCACGGACGTCGTCTTGGCTGATCCCGTGCTCGATTTACACGGCCCCGATGGCGCCCTCCTCATGCGCAACGACAATTGGCGCGATGGCCAACCCGGCGAAGTGGAAGGCACCGTTTTTCAGCCCGAAAGCGAACGCGAGTCCGTCATCGTCACCACCTTGAATCCCGGTGCTTACACCGCCATTCTCACCGGCAAGAATGGCGCCATCGGTATCGGTATGGTGGAGGTCTATGATGGCGCGCCCCACACCAAGCCGGAATTTACCAACATCAGCACCCGCGGCGACGTCGAAGCGGGTGACGGCCGCATGATTGGCGGCTTCATTCTTGGTCCCACCGGCCGCACCCGTGTCGTCCTGCGCGGCCTCGGTCCCAGCCTGCAGAATCGCAACGTCTCGGATATCCTCACCGATCCCGTGCTCGATCTGCGCAACGGCCAGGGCGACCGCCTCGCCACGAACGATAATTGGACAGACGATGTCGCTCAGGCCCTCGAACTCATCTCCCTCGGGATCCAACCTCCGAACACCAACGAAGCCGCACTCGCGGTCACATTACCCGCGGGTGGTTACACGCTCATCCTTTCCGGCAAGAACGGCGGCACCGGCAACGGCCTCGTCGAAGTCTTCAATCTCCGCCGCTAGCACCGCGCCCATTGGCCCGCGCCGCGCTGGCGACACGTGAGTGAGACGATCCCGCGGCGGCGTCCGCGACTTTCAAGAGTCGTTATCCCCACCGCTCGGGCGGCAATCTTCGGTCGCGTCGATTTTTTTCGGGTCTCCGAAATTACAATCGACAATCAGAAAATAAATCTCAACATCGGGGAAATTTAAATTCCTTAGAGATCCTAACATATGAAAAGAGTGTGGTCGATTCTTGCATCGGTGCTCGTTCGTCTTATCAGCCCTCATCCTCTTTCTTCTCGCCGTCGTCCTCCCCGAGCGCTCGCGGCGGCGCCACGGATCCCGCCGGAACGGTCCGCAAGTCTGGCCCCGAACCACGTGCCTTCGCCGCCGTGGCCTTCGCCAAAAGCCGGCCCGTGCGCGAGATCGCCGCGTCCCGTCCCGCTCCGCGCCCACTCGTTTATCAGCGGCCCATCACGCGGAAGGAACACCGCGACGAGCAATATAAGAATAAAGGGCCCGTCGTTCCGTTCTCCGCCGACGAAGCGGATGACCGCGAGAAGAACCGGATGAACCGGGTCCCATTTCGGCGGGTGGATGAAAATGCAACCCCGTCACCGGACGCAGCGATTTACACGGGGTCCAGCATTAGGCGGAGCGGGAAATACGGCGGCATCCCCGCCACCACGGTCAACTTCGAGGGCCAATCGATCTTCGATACCATGGCCTTGGGGCAAGGGTTTTTTCCGCCGGATACGGTGGGCGATGTCGGTCCGGACCATTACGTGCAGATGGTTAACAGCACCTTCCGCATCTTTGACAAGACGGGCACGCCGCTCATTCAGACCACTTCGATCGGTGCTCTCTTCGGCTCCATCCCCGGCGCCTGCGCCGGGAACGAGGACGGCGATCCCATTGTTCTTTACGACTCCTATGCCGACCGCTGGTTGCTCTCCGAGTTCTGCACCGTGGCGAATCCGAACAACCACCAGCTCATTGCCATCTCGCAGACGCCCGATCCGACGGGCGCCTACTTCCTTTACGACTTCATGATGCCGAACAACAAGTTCAACGACTATCCGAAGTTCGGCGTTTGGCCCGACGGCTACTACATGAGCGACAACCAGTTTAACCAGGCGGGCACGGCCTTTCTGGGTGCGGGCGCTTTCGCCTTTGATCGAGCCAAGATGTTGGCGGGCGATCCGACGGCCAGCTTCATCTATTTCGATCTCGAGCCGCTCGATCCATCCATCGGCGGTATTTTACCATCCGACGCCGATGGGTTAACGCCGCCTCCCGCGGGCGCGCCCAATGTCTTCGCCTACTTCATTGCCACCGAGTTTGCCGACGCCTCCGACGGGATTCGTCTCTTCGATTTCCACGCCGATTTCGCCACCCCGGCCAATTCCACTTTCACCGAGCGCGCGGGCAGCCCGCTGGCCGTGGCCGCCTTCGACCCGAGAACCCCGCCGGGCCGGGACGACATCGAGCAACCCCCGCCGGCCAACAACGCCACCATGGCGCTCGACTCCATCAGCGACCGTCTCATGCACCGGCTGCAGTATCGCAACTTCGGCACGCACGAGTCGCTCGTCGTCAGCCACACCGTCAACGTCGGGACGGGCACGACGCTGGCGCTCCATCAGGCGGGCGTGCGCTACTACGAGTTGCGAAAGACGGGGATGGGCGCCTACGCCGTCAACGAGCAGGCCAGCTACGCGCCCGATACGGTCAATCGCTGGATGCCCAGCGCGGCGATGGACCACGAGGGCAATCTCGCCATCGGTTATAGCGTTTCGGACGCCGTCAGTGTTTTCCCGGCATCCGCTACGCCGGACGACTCGCGGGCGATCCACCGAATGGCCTGCCGCAGGGCGAAGCGACCCTACAGGCCGGTGGCTTCATTCAGGCCAACACCGCTTCGCGCTGGGGCGACTACAGCTCGATGAACGTCGATCCCACCGACGACTGCACCTTCTGGTACACGCAGGAGTACTACCTCGACGACCAGCCGAGCATCACCGTCGAATGGCACACCCGCGTCGGCGCCTTCAAGGTCAACGCCACGTGCGCGGCGCCGCCACAGGGCACGCTCGTCGTTAACGTCACCAACTGCGACTCGATGCTCCCCGTGCAGGGCGCCACGATCACCGTTGCCAACAATCTCTACGGCAGCACCGCCGCCAGCGGTTCCTACGGCACGCAGCTCTCGCCGGGCACCTACGACTTGATCATTGGCGGGACAAACTACTTCCCCGCCATGGTCAACGGCGTCGTCATCACCAACGGCATGACGACGACCGTCAACCAGTGCATCGTCGGCTCTCCCGCCATCGACAGCGCCGACGCCACCTATGCCGCCGAGAGTTGCATGCCCGCCGACACGGCCCTTAGCCCTGGCGAAACTGTGACGATTAATTTCGGTCTCAAGAACAGCGGCACCGCCGCGACGACGAACCTCGTCGCCACCTTGCAGGCCACGGGGGGAGTGACCAGCCCCTCCGGCCCGCAAAACTACGGTGCCATCCCGGCCGACAACACGACGGTCGTCACGCGCGCGTTCACCCTCACGGCGGACGCGTCGTTGAACTGCGGCGACATCGTGACGGCGACCATCGATCTTCAGGATGGCGCGACCAACCTCGGAACAGTGACGTTCACCCTGCAAGTGGGCGCGGCCGGCGCGCCGGCCACGGCCACCTACGGCACGGGCGACATCGTGACGCCGATCCCGGACGTGTCCTCGGTGGAAATCCCAATCAGCGTCCCCGACAACGGTTTAATTGACGACATCAACGTCCGCGTGCGTCTGAACCACACTTTCGACGGCGATCTCGTCATCAGTCTCATCCACCCGGACGGCACCACGGTCGCGCTCTCGAACAACCGCGGCGGCGCCGGCGCGAACTACGGCACGGGCACCAACGATTGCACCGGCACGTTCACGGTCTTCGACGATCAGGCCGCGACGGCCATCGGATCCGGTGCGGCGCCCTTCGCCGGCTCGTTCCGGCCCGAACAGATGCTCTCGACCGTCAACGGCAAATCCAGCGTCGGCACATGGAAGCTCAGAGTCTCCGACACCGCCGCCATCGACACGGGCACGATCGGCTGCGTCCAGCTCGAGGTGCGCCGATTCGCCTTCGTCTGCTGCGGGGCGGCTCCAACACCGACCCCGACCCCGACGCCGACACCGACCCCGACACCGACTCCGACTCCGACACCGACACCGACACCGACACCGACTCCGACACCGACTCCGACTCCGACTCCGACTCCGACTCCGACTCCGACTCCGACTCCGACTCCGACTCCGACTCCGACTCCGACTCCGACTCCGACTCCGACACCGACTCCGACTCCGACTCCGACACCGACTCCGACTCCGACTCCGACTCCGACTCCGACTCCGACTCCGACTCCGACTCCGACTCCGACTCCGACTCCGACTCCGACTCCAACTCCAACTCCGACTCCGACTCCGACTCCAACACCGACTCCAACACCGACACCGACACCGACACCGACACCGACACCGACACCGACACCGACTCCGACACCGACACCGACACCGACACCGACAGCCGACACCGACTCCAACCCCGGCCTCGCAACCGGTTAACCTGTCGACCCGCATGCGTGTTCTCACCGGCGATGGCGTCGGCATTGGCGGGTTTATCGTGACCGGCAGCGAACCCAAGCGCGTCCTGATCCGCGGCATCGGGCCGTCCCTGGCGCAATTCGGGATGCAAGGTTATCTGCTTGATCCGACCCTGGAATTGCACGGCCCGGGAGCCTTCGCGACGGTGAGCAACGACAACTGGAAGGACACCGACGCGGCGGCCATCGCGGCCACGGGGATACCGCCGACAGACGACCGCGAGTCGGCCATCCTGGCCACGCTGCCGCCGGGTGCTTACACCGCCATCATGGCGGGGAAAGACGCCACGGTGGGCATTGGCCTGGTCGAGGTCTACGATCTGGACACGGGCGCGGCGTCCAAACTGGCCAACATCAGCACGCGAGCCTTTGCCGATACCGGAAACAACCTCATGATCGCCGGCTTCATCTTGGGGAACAGCTCCAGCAGCAGCGACATCATCGTCCGGGGCCTTGGTCCGAGCCTGAGCGGCATGGGAGTCTCCAATACCCTGCCCGATCCCGCGCTCGAGTTACGCGACAGTGATGGCAACATTATCTACTCCAATAACGACTGGCAGGATGTGCCGGCACAAGCGGTGGCGATCACGGCGGCGGGCCTTGCTCCTACCAACACCAAGGAAGCCGCCATCTCCCGCTCGCTCGCCCCTGGGGTTTACACCGTGCTCTTGCGCGATCAGAACGGCGCCACCGGTAACGGCCTGGTCGAGATCTATCAGGTCGTGTCGCCGCCCCTGGTCTCAGCCAGCAATCATCAGGACTAAACGGTCCCTTCCTAGCGCCCGCGCACGAAAAGCTTTCGTGCACGGGCGAAACGGGGCATCGTGCGCACGTGCCAAAACGGAGCGGGAATCTTCTCTACGCGATACGGGGCGTGATCGTGTTTTTGTTTCTCTTTGGCGCACTGGTGGCGCCTTTGTCGGCGTTGGCCGTGCCGCCGCGCGCGTCGGCGATTGAAGGCGCGCCCTTCCCGCGTGCGCTCTCTGAATACGATGATGGCGACGCGGCCGGCGTGCTCGAAGTGTTGAAACGACGCGCGCAGGCGGAGCCGTTCAACGTCGTGGCGACGGTAATTTTCATCCTCGCCATCACGCACACGTTTTTCGCGCACAAGTTCATGACGATCGCGCACCGCTGGCGCGATGAGCATGAGCAGAAGATGCGGGACGAAGGTCGCACCGTGGAGGACAAGCCGCAGCTGGATGCAAAGCCGGACGTGAACTGGAAGGCAGAGATCATGCACTTCCTCGGCGAAGTGGAGGCGATCTTCGGCATCTGGGTGATTCCGCTTTTGATCGCAGTCACGCTTTATCGCGGGTGGGGGACGGCGGAGAATTATATCAGCCACGGCGTCAATTTCACCGAGCCGATGTTCGTGGTGGTGGTGATGACGATCGCGGCGACGCGGCCAGTGCTCCGTTTTGCGGAGCAGTTGATGCGGCTGTTCGCTTCGATCGGCGGTCGCTCCCCGGCGGCCTGGTGGTTTTCCATTCTCACGGTCGGTCCCTTGCTCGGTTCCTTCATCACGGAACCGGCGGCGATGACGATCAGTGCGCTGCTGTTGGCGCGGCAGTTTTACGATTTGAAACCGAAGATGGCCTTTCGTTATGCCACGCTCGGCTTGCTCTTCGTCAACGTTTCGGTCGGTGGCACGCTCACGCATTTCGCGGCGCCGCCGGTTTTGATGGTGGCATCGCGCTGGAGCTGGGATTCCCTCTTCATGGTGGAGCATTTCGGGTGGAAGGCCGCCGCCGGCATCCTCTGTGCGAACGTGCTTTATTTTCTCATCTTCCGACGCCAGTTCGCCGATCTGAGCCGGCCGGAGAAAGATCACTCACGTCCGCAACGCTGGTCGGATCGCACGACGTCGGTGCCGTGGGGCGTGACGGCGTTGCATCTCCTCTTCCTCGGCTGGACGGTTTTCACCGCGCATTATCCGTCGCTCTTTATCGGCGGGTTCCTATTCTTCCTCGCCACCGCCGCTGCGACCGAGCATCACCAGAACACCATCAATCTCAAACCGGCGCTGCTCGTCGGTTTCTTCCTCGCTGGTCTGGTCGTCCACGGCGGCTTGCAAGGTTGGTGGATTGCACCCGTGCTCGAGAGCATGACGGAACGGCCGCTCATGTTTGCGGCGATGGGTTTGACCGCGTTCAATGATAACGCCGCCATCACTTATCTGGCGTCGCTCGTGCCGAATTTCGGCGACAGCTTGAAGTACGCTGTCGTCGCCGGCGCGGTCGCGGGCGGCGGATTAACCGTGATCGCCAATGCGCCGAATCCTGCCGGTCAATCCATCCTGAGCAAATATTTCGGCGACGGTGTGTCCGCGCTTTGGCTGCTGGTGGGAGCGCTCGTACCGACCGCGATCATGATGGCGTTTTTCCTGATCTTCGATTGAGCGTTGCCCTGACAGATGTCGGCCGGCGCGCGCGAAAAAACGTGAATCGAATCTTCGCTTTTGCTTGTCGTACTTTCTTCTCTATGGAGAGATGTGGAGAGGGAACGACGCGGGAAACGCACGAAGTGATGAATTTTCTTTTGCCAACATGATGCCGGTTTATAGAGTGGGCGCTTCCGTGGCTGCGACTGCTTATCATTTCACTTCCAAAGTTCGGCCCGGAGCACATCCTTCCCGCCTTGCTTTTCCGTTTTTAAATTGGCGGCAGCGCTTCCCGGAGACGCCGGTTCGCTAATCCTGTATGGCGAATTTTTTTCCACGCTGGACGAATTGGTTGCCGCTCAAACTCGCGGTCATCGGTCTCGTGGTCGTTTGCGGGCTCACGGCCGCGACCTGGTATTACGTGACGCCGAAATATACGCGCGTCGGCTACGAGCCGATCCAGCCCGTGCCGTTCCCGCACGATCTCCACGTGACGCAGCTCGGGATGGATTGCCGTTACTGCCACAGTTTCGTGGATGTGGCGGCGCATTCGAATCTGCCGAACACACAAACTTGCATGGCCTGCCACGAGCAGGTGCAAAAGGAAAACCCGAAGCTGGCGCCGGTGCGCGAAAGCTGGAAGACCGGGCAGCCGGTGGAATGGGTGCAGATTCATCGCAGCCCGGATTACGTTTTTTACAATCACGCCGCGCACGTCAATCGCGGGATCAGTTGCGCCAGCTGCCACGGGCAGGTGAACCAGATGGAAGTGGTGCGCCACGACAAGCCGCACAGCATGGCCTGGTGTCTCGAGTGTCATCGCGCGCCGGAGAAGTTCCTGCGGCCGGAAGATCAGATTTTCAATTTGAACTGGAAACCCGAGGACGTGAAGCCGGCTGAGTTCATCGCGAAATACGGGATGCCGAAAGACGCCAAGGAAGATTTCGCGCAGAAACAAAAGCTGACGCAGGAGGAGATCGGCCA
This sequence comes from uncultured Verrucomicrobiae bacterium, assembly GCA_963769625.1. Taxonomy (GTDB): domain Bacteria; phylum Verrucomicrobiota; class Verrucomicrobiia; order Chthoniobacterales; family UBA10450; genus JACCTI01. Next base: position 883,640 of record CAVYMO010000004.1, read on the forward strand.
GACGCTGAAGGAACGCTGGAATATTCAGCCGCCGTTAAATTGCCAGGGGTGCCACCGATGAAACGCGTCTTCGAACATCCACCCGAGGCGACGACCGGAAAGCGCTACTGGCGCAGCGCCGGTGAGCTGAGCGACACGCCGGAATTCCGCAGCTGGCTGGAGAAGGAATTTCCCGCCGGCGCCGCCCAACTCCAGGGCGACGAATGGTCACGGCGCGGTTTCTTGAAAGTAATGGGCGCATCGATGGCGCTCGCCGGTTTCGGCTTGAGCAGTTGCCGCCGGCCCGAGGCGCATTTGGTTCCCTTCACGAAGAGCGTCGAGTGGACCATTCCCGGCAAGCCGCTGTATTATGCGACCGCGATGCCGCGGCGCACTGGTGCCTTGCCGCTGGTGGCGACCACGGTGGACGGCCGCCCGATCAAGATCGATGGCAATCCGCTCCATCCCGCGAGTGGCGGCGCGACCGATGCCTTCGCACAGGCGTCCATCCTTGATCTCTACGACCCCGCGCGCTCGCAACATTTCATCGAGTACGTGGAGAAGGACGAAAAGGGCCGCAAAACGCGCGTCGGCGAGAAGCGTGATCGCGCCGGTTTTGAAAAATATCTCGGCGAATTGCGCTCACGCGCGGCGGCGGACGGTGGCGCGGGCCTGGCCTTTCTGGTCGAGGAAACGCACTCGCCTTCGCGCGAACGCCTGCGCAGTGAACTGGAGAAGATTTTCCCGAAGATGCGTTGGGCGCAGTACGATCCGCTCTTGAGCGAAGCGCAGAATTTCAGCACGCAAATCAGTTTCGGTGATAACTCGCGCCTGGTGCCGCGCCTCGAGCGCGCGGATGTGATTCTTTCCATCGGGAGCGATTTCCTCGATTGCGGCGAAGGCGATATCGGGGGTTCGCGCGCGTTTGCTTCGCGGCGTCGCGTCACGAGTTCGAAGGACACGATGAACCGGCTCTACGTGGTCGAGAATCGTTACACGCTCACTGGCGCGATGGCGGATCATCGGTTGCGCTGTCCAGCGAGCCAGATTCCAGCGTTTACTTTCGCCCTCGCGGGCAAGATCGCGGCGGCGACGCAAGATGCGGGACTCGCTTCCGTCCTCGCCACCCTGGCGTCGCCGACGAATGGAATGAAGTTCGACGAGCGCTGGCTGACGGAGTGCGCGAACGATCTTCTCTCGAAGGCGGGCGCAAGCCTCGTCCTGGCGAGCCCGCAACAGCCGGTCGTGGTGCAGTTGATGGTTTACGGTATCAACGCCGCGCTTAAGAACGTGGGCACGACCATCCTCGTGCGCGAGTTCCCGCGCAATTCGCGCACCAACAGCATCCTCCAGCTCGCGGCCGAGATATCCGCCGGGCGCATCAAACAGCTTTTCATTCTCGGCGGCGACCCGGTTTACAACGCGCCCTGCGGGCTGTCGGAAGATCGGCAGACGAAGCAGTCGCTGAATTGGGGTGACCTGCAAAAGAACGTGTCGGAGGTGGTGCGGGTCGGTTACTACGAAGACGCGACCTCGAGTGCGAGCAAGTGGCATGTGCCCGCGACGCATTTTCTCGAGTCGTGGGGCGACGCGCTCACTTCCGATGGTGGCTATGTGGCGATTCAGCCGATGATTTTGCCGCTGTTTGACGGCGTGTCGGATTTGGAATTGATGCACGCGTTTCTCGGCCGTCCGAAAGTGGAAGGACCGGAACTGGTGCAGGAAACCTTCCGCGCGACGGCGCCGGCGGGAGATTTCGCGGCCGCGTGGTCGCAGCTCTTGCGCGATGGTTTTGCCACACACCTCCCGGTAAATGACAAGCCGGCGACATTTAACGGCAACTCTGCCGGTGGGGTGGCGCACACGCTTTGGAGTACCGCGCCGGCGCCGACGGCGGATTCGCCGGAGATTGTTCTGACTCGGAGCTACGCGATCGATGACGGTCGTTACATCAACAACGGCTGGCTCCAGGAAATGCCGGACCCGGTGACAAAGTTGACGTGGGATAATGCGGCCCTGATGAGCCCGGCGACGGCGAAACATCTCAAGGTGGACACCGGGGATCTCATCGAGATCACGGTGACCGAGACGACCAAGGGACCGGACGGGAAGGACCTGCAACGTCAGCTCGTGATCGCGGCCATGATTGTGCCGGGACACGCGGATCATTCGATTTCGATTTCGCTCGGTTACGGTCGCGTGGTTGGTCCGCGCGGACCGTTGCCGTATGCCGGCGACGATGCGGTGACGCATCCGCCCGCGGGCGATGTGGCCGGTTTCAACGGATATTTCCTGCGGACGAGTACGAATCCGCATTTCATCGCGGCGGACGGCAAGACGGTAAAAAGCGTGGCTGTGAAAAAGACGGGTGGGAAATATCCGCTCGCGACCACGCAGGAGCATTGGAGCATCGAAGGCCGCGGCCTGGTGCGCGAGGCGACGATCGAACGCTACCGCGCCGACAATGATTTCGTGAAGAAACTCGGGGGCGATGACGAGTTGCCGCCGAAACTGTTCTCGCTCTATAGCCATCCGCCGATGACGGCGCCCAATCAATGGGGCATGGCCGTCGATCTCAATGTCTGTACCGGTTGCAGCGCGTGTGTGATCGCGTGCCAGGCCGAAAACAACATCCCCATCGTTGGCAAATTGCAGGTCTCGCACGGTCGCGCGATGCACTGGATGCGAATCGATCGCTATTTCGCGAGCGAGAAGCCTTTCAACCAGGATCGCGGCGAATTCCCGCAGGATCCCGAGATGGTGCACGAGCCCATGATGTGTCAGCACTGCGAGAACGCGCCGTGCGAAACCGTCTGTCCGGTCAACGCCACCGTGCACAGTGAGGACGGCCTCAACGTCATGGCCTATAACCGCTGCATCGGCACGCGGTATTGTGCGAACAACTGCCCGTTCAAGGTGCGGCGTTTCAATTATTTCGATTACAACCAGCGTCCCATCGGGAAAAAGAAGGTCGCCGGCGTCAACGTCTATCAGGAATATCTCGGACCGCTCACCGAAAAAGGCACGCCCGACACGATCAAGTTGCAGAAGAATCCAAACGTCACCGTGCGCATGCGCGGCGTGATGGAAAAGTGCACCTATTGCGTGCAGCGGATCGAGGAAGCGAAGATCGCGGCCAATGTCAAAGCCGGCGCCTCGGATAAGGTCAATATCCCGCGCGATTCCTTCACCAGCGCCTGCGCGCAAGCCTGCCCGACGGAAGCGATCGTTTTCGGCGACATCAAGGATCCCGAAAGCCGCGTCTCGAAAATGAAGGCGCAGGATCGCAATTATCGGCTGCTCGAATATTTGAACGTGAGCACGCGCACGAGTTATCTGGCGCGGCTGCGTAACCCGAATCCGAAGATGCCCGATGCGGGCAAGATCGGGGTGGCCAGTCCTGGCGGTCATAGCGAAGTGCATCACGAGAGCGAACACGCTCACTCGGAGGATCACTCGTGAACGGGGGCACGACAGCACCTGACGTGATTCAAGGCGAAGCTTCGGCTTCGATCGAGAAGCCGCTCGCTCGCGTCCCGTTGGTGCTGAACAAGCGGAACTTCAACTGGATCACGGAACGCATCTCGGGCGTCATCGAAGGCGATGCGCCGCGTTGGTGGTGGGTGTCGTTTGCGGTCAGCGCGCTCGTGGCCGCGATCGGTTTGTTCTGTCTCGGATATCAAATTTCCACGGGCGTCGGCGTGTGGGGCCTGAATCACCCGGTCGGCTGGGCATGGGACATCACCAACTTCGTTTTCTGGATCGGTATCGGTCATGCCGGCACGCTCATTTCGGCCATCCTCTTCCTGCTTCGCCAAAAATGGCGGACTTCGATCAACCGTGCCGCGGAAGCGATGACGCTCTTTGCGGTGATTTGCGCTGCCATCTTCCCCGGCGTCCACGTGGGTCGCGTCTGGATGGCGTGGTTCCTTGCGCCTTTGCCTAACAACTACGGCATCTGGCCGAACTTCCGCAGTCCGCTCTTGTGGGACGTCTTCGCAGTCTCGACCTACTTCTCGGTCTCCGTCCTTTTCTGGTACACTGGTTTGATTCCCGATCTGGCCACGTTGCGTGATCGCGCCACGACCAAGATCAAGAAGCTGCTCTACGGTGTTTTCGCGCTCGGTTGGCGCGGATCGAACCGCAACTGGCGGCACTACGAGATGGCGTATCTGCTTCTCGCCGGTCTCTCCACCCCGCTCGTGCTTTCGGTGCACAGCGTCGTGTCCTTCGACTTTGCCACGTCCGTCATTCCGACGTGGCATACCACGATTTTCCCGCCGTATTTCGTCGCCGGCGCCATCTTCGGCGGCTTCGCCATGGTGCTCACGCTGCTGATCCCGGCGCGCGCGATTTACAAGCTGCACGACATCATCACGCCGCAGCACGTGGACAAGATGGCGAAGATCATTTTGCTCACCGGTTCAATCGTTTCCTACGCCTACGCGATGGAGTTTTTCGTCGCCTGGTATAGCGGCAATCAGTTTGAGAAATACGCGTTCTACAATCGCATCTTCGGCCCCTACTGGTGGTACTGGTGGGTCGGCATGCTGTTCTGCAACTTCGTCGCGCCGCAGCTTTTCTGGTTCAAGAAATTCCGCTTCAACATCTACGTCGTCTATTTCGTCTGCATGTGCGTGAACGCTGGCATGTGGTTCGAGCGTTTCATCATCATTGTGGGCGGCATTCATCGCGACTTCCTGCCGTCGTCGTGGGGAATGTTCTACCCCACGTGGGTCGATATCTGGACCTTCATCGGCACCTTCGGAATCTTCATGTCGCTCTTCCTGCTCTTCATTCGCTTCCTGCCGATGATCGCGATGTCGGAAGTGAAGATCGTGTTGCCGGAGGCTGATCCGCATCATCACACACCCGAAGGGCACCACCCGGTGCAGGCCGGCGGAAAGGAGCGCACATGAGGACGCCTTCCGGAAATAAGGTCTACGGAATCGCGGCGGAATATCCGACTGCCTCGGCGCTCTTCCACGCGGCGGAAAAGGTGCGCGACGCGGGCTTTAAACGCTGGGATGTGCATTCGCCTTTCCCCATCCACGGGATGGATGACGCGATGGGCCTGGGGAAATCCTGGCTTAGCGCGCCAGTGTTGCTCGGCGGTATCACGGGTTTGCTCACCGCTGCCGTGCTCACTTTCGGACCTTCGTGGTTCATTTATCCGCTGATCGTGCACGGCAAGCCGTTCGACTGGAAAACGGTGCCGGCTTTCTTCCCGATCATGTTTGAGCTGACCGTTTTGTTCTCAGCGTTCACCGCCTTCTTCGCGATGCTGATCATGAACGGCCTGCCGCGTTGGTATCATCCGATTTTTAACTGGAACCGCTTCGCACGCGCGACGAACGATGGATTTTTCCTCGTGATTGAAGCGCGCGATCCGCGTTTCACCGAGAACCAGGCGCGCGAGCTTCTTGAGCAGAGCGGCGGTCAACACATCACGGTGGTGCACGAGGACTGATTATGTTGCGCGGCTTCTTCCTCATCTTCCTCCTCCTCGGCATCGCGATGGTGGCGTTCCTCGGCTTCCGCGGCCAGAAGAGCACAGGTGCACCGATCGAGGTGTTCCCCGACATGGTGCGCCAGCCGAAGGTTCGCGCGCAGGCGCCGCTCGGGTTCTTTGCGGACAATCGCGGCGCACGCGTTCCGATCGCGGGCACTGTCCCGATGGGGTATGAAATGCCGCAGCCTTCCGAAGAAGCGGCGCCAGGTGCGGCACCCGTTCCGTCCGGGCGCGGTCTGGACGAAATGAGCTTCGGCAGCGGCACCGATTACGTGAGCACCGGCAAGATGGGTGCGAACTGGGGCACCGGTATTCCGATGGAAGTGAACGCGAAGCCTTATGGAGCGCGGACAGCAACGTTTCAACGTGAATTGTGCGATCTGTCACGGGGCGAACGCCGCGGGCAACGGCATCGTGAAGCAGCACGGCATGGCCACGATCGTGACCCTGCAAGATGATCGCATTCGTAACATGGCGGATGGCGAAATTTTCGACACGATCACCAATGGCAAGAACACGATGATGTCCTACGGCGGCAATGTGACCGTGCACGATCGCTGGGCCATCATCGCTTATCTGCGCGCGTTGCAACGCAGCCAGCGGGCGACGGAGGCGGACGTGCCGCCGGAACGCCGCGCCGAACTTGATGCCCCGCCGCCTGCGCCCGCCGGCGCCCCGGCTCAACCCGAAGCGGAGGCGCCCAAATCATGAGCGAACGTTCTCAAGTGGTGCCAACGCCGGAAGGCGAATATTTCGAGAAGAGCCGGTTCACCGGTTTGTCGTTTCTGCTCGGTATTCTGGCGCTCGTGGGCTTGGGCTTGAGCGCGCTCGGCGCTTTCCTCGCGCCGCAGCAGTTCGCCTATTCCTGGCTTTTTGGTTTCGCGTTCTTCTTCACCCTTTGCGCCGGTTGTTTCTTCTGGACGGTGGTGCATCACGCGGTTGATGCGGAATGGTCGGTCGTGATTCGCCGGCAATGGGAGAACGTCGCTTCCCTTCTGCCATTGATGGCGCTGTTCTTCATCCCGGTCTTCCTCTTCCGCGAGCATCTTTACGAATGGCTCACCATCCCGAAGGGCCAGGACCACTTACTCGACAGCAAACGCGCCTACCTGAACCTGAATTTCTGGATCGTGCGCGCGGTCATCTTCTTCGGTTTTTTCACCATTGCCTCGTTCGTTTATCGGCGGATCTCGGTCGCGCAGGACAAGGACGGCAATCCCGCGCGCACACTCACGATGCGAAAACTCGCCTTCGTGTTTCTCCCATTCTTCGCTCTCTCGCTTACCTTCGGCGCCTTCGATTGGCTCTCGAGCCTGAACTACAAATGGTTTTCCACGATGTGGGGCGTTTATATTTTCGCGGGCGCGGCCGGCAGCTCGATGTCCCTCACCGTCCTCATCATCGCGGCCCTGCGCAAAGCCGGATACCTGCGCGAGACGGTCACAATCGAGCACTACCATTTCATGGGGAAATGGATGCTCGCCTTCACGGTTTTCTGGGCCTACATCGGCTTCAGCCAGTACATGCTCATCTGGTATGCGAACATTCCGGAGGAGACGGAGTATTTCGTTCTGCGAAACACCGAAGGCTGGAACGTGCTGAGCCTGATCCTGGTGGTGGGACGTTTCTTCATCCCTTTCGGTCTACTCCTCCTGCGCGCCACGAAAAAGAAGCCGGATAAACTCTGTCTCCTCGCGGGCTGGATCATCTGCATGCAATTGCTCGACATGTATGTCGTGGTCATGCCGGAACTGCATCACGCCGGCCTCCACTTCCACCTGCTCGATCTCGCGCCACTGCTTGGCATCGGCGCCACGCTCGCGTTTTTCTATCTCCGCATCGTCAATACCGCTTCCCTCTTTCCGGTACGTGATCCGCGTCTTTTCGAATCCCTCCGCAGCCAAAACTAACCGTGTCTCCAGAAGAACCACAGCTCAGCTTCGAACAACCTCGCTCCGCCTTCGGAACCTGGCTCGGGGTCGTTTTGCTCTTCGCCGTCTTCGCGCTTTTCGTTTGGGTGATCATGGGTGCGATGCCGCGCGGCGACCGCTATGAGCAGAAGCGGGCCGAGGCGCGGATGGAAAAGCTCAAGACCGTGAACGAGGAAGCTCTCACCCTGCATGGCTACGGCTGGGTTGATAAGGAAAAGGGCGTCGCCCGCATTCCGATTGAGCGGGCGATGCAATTAAGCATGGCCGAATTGGCGCAGAAGAAGCCCGCGCCTGCCGGACCGATTGTCGTACCGGCGCCCGCCGCAGCGCCAGCCGATGCAGCCGCGGCCTCGACAGCTGGAGCTTCGCCCGCCGCGCCTGCTCCTGCGCCGCCCGCGAGTTCACCCGCCCCGGCTGACGCGGTCACCGGCCCTGACTCCGCCATGGGCGGTCAACCCACGGGTGCCGCGAATCCGCGCGATGCTGTGCCCGGTTCGCAGCCCGGTGCGAATGCCACGCCGGCCGCGTCCCCACCACCTCCCGCCGCAGAACCGCCCGCGCCCCCAAGTGAGCGTGGACCAACCCCGGTGCAATCTGCTCCCGGCACTCCGCTCCCAGTGCGCGGGGCCACTCCAGGAACGCCATGACACCCGCTGAGATTCCATTAACACCGCCAAGCACGGCCCCTGTGGCGTTGCCCACGGAGCCGGGCGTAACGCGGAGCGACGTCGAACAGGTGGAACGCGCCTTGATCGACGCCTCGACGCGCGTGCCGGTTCTCATTTTCTACACTTCAGCGGTCGTCTGGTTGTTGCTGGCGACGCTGCTGACTTTGCTGGCGTCGTTCAAACTGCACATGCCGGACTTGCTCAGCGGGGTGAGCTTCCTCACTTGGGGACGCCTGCGGCCGGCGCAAATGGACATCCTGCTTTACGGCTGGGCTTCAATGGTCGGCATTGGCACCTCGATCTGGCTCATGGCGCGGTTGAGTCGTACGACTTTGCGGCATCCGCTGCTCTTGGTCGCCGGTGCAGGATTCTGGAATCTCGGTGTGCTCGTGGGCGTGGTTGGCATTCTCGGCGGCCAAAGCACTGGCTATGAATGGCTCGAGTTCTCGCCCTTCGCCGCGCTCATTCTTTTTGTCGCCTACTCCCTCGTGGTTTCGTGGGCGGTGCTGATGTTCCGCTTCCGTCGCAGCGAGAATATTTACATCACGCAGTGGTATCTCATGGGTGCCTTCTTTTGGTTCCCCTGGATGTACGGCGCCGCGCAGATCATGCTCTTTGTCGCGCCGGTGCAAGGCGTGATGCAGGCCGCGGTAAACTGGTGGTTTGCCAATAATTTCCTCTTCCTCTGGCTGGGCGCGATCGGCTTGGGCACGGCCTATTACACGATTCCCAAAGTGATCGGGCGTCCGGTTTACAGCTATCATCTGGCAGCGATCGGTTTTTGGACCTACGCGCTCTTTATGAGCTGGACGGGAATGCAACGCCTGGTCGACGGGCCGTTCCCCGCCTGGATGATCACCGCCAGCATCGCGGCTACGATTCTGTCCATCATCCCGGTTGCGACCGTAGGGTTGAATCATCACATGACGATGCGTGGGAATTTCCCGCTCATGCGCTACAGCCCGGCTCTGCGGTTCACGGTCTTCGGCGCGATCTCGTATACCGTCTTCAGTCTGGTAGGCGTTTTGATTTCGCTCCGTTCCGTCGCGCGTTTCGTCCATTTCACCGAAGCCGGGATGGCTTACACCTACCTGGGCGTCTACGCGTTCTTCAGCATGGTCATGTTCGGCGCGATGTATTATATCGTGCCGCGTCTGGTCGGCCGGGAATGGCGTTACGCCTCGCTGATCAAGCTGCACTTCTGGTCATCCACTTATGGCATCGGGCTGATGGTGTTGATGTTGTTCGCGGGCGGCTTTGTGCAGGGGGTTGATTTGAACAAGCCGGGCCTGCCATTCGCGGAAAGCACACAATCCATTCTCGCGTATTTGCGCGGCCAAAGCCTGGCGAGCCTGCTGCTGACAACGGCGCACTGCATCTTCGCCACGCATTTCGGCATGATGCTCTTCGGCCTGGGCCGGACCGCGACGATGCCGACATTCCTCAACCCGCAACCGGAAGATTTGAAAGCGCACGTATGAAGGGTCTGTTGCCACTCATCCTCGGAATCTTCGGCACCTTCGCCTTCTCGTGGGCGGGTCTGCTCTTGATTCCCAACGCGCAGATCGGTCATCTCGATCCCCAGACGGACGAAGAGGGTCTCGACCCGTATCCTGCGCCAAAGTCCGGTTTGGCGGAGCGCGGTCGGCAAGTGTATGCAGCCAATGGTTGCGTCTATTGCCACAGCCAGCAGGTGCGGGCGGATTACGCGGCTTCTGATATCGAACGCAAATGGGGCGATCGCCGCAGCGCGCCGCGGGATTATTTGTTTGAGCGTCCGGTGTTGTTAGGCAAGAGCCGCATGGGTCCTGATCTTTCGAATATTGGCGCGCGCGCGCCGGATGAAGACGCAGCGCCAGCCGAGGCACCGGTGACCCCAGCCGTGAATGCTCCTGTGACGGGATCGCAGGCGGAAGCGAATGCTGCGCCCCCTGCGCCTGCTCCCGCCGCGGCCAGTCCTGCTGCCACCTCGCCACCACCTGGTGCTGCGATCGCTGCTGTCTCACCGGCCGCCGTTCCAGCTGCGGACGCGTCCCCTACCGCTGCCCCGGCCACCAATGGCGAACCGGCGCTTTACTCGGCCGCCTGGCATCACCGTCATCTCTATGACCCGCGCAGTTTCTCCAAGTATTCGAACATGCCGGCCTATCGCTTCCTCTACGAGAAACGCCGCATCGGCGGTCAATCTTCCGCCGACGCGCTGCAGCTCACCGGCGAAGCCGCGTCCCCGGATGGCTGGGAAATTGTTCCCACGTATGACGCGAAGGCCCTCGTCGCCTATCTCATGTCGCTCGATCAATCGCACGCCTTGAAGGAAGTGAAGAATGCCGAAGTGGCCGTCGCTCCTGCGGCCTCGCCTGCCGCACCGGAAGGAGGCGCGAAATGAACGAACGCACACCTTCGCCCGAGCGCCGCCCGCGCCAGGGCATGGACTACGGCGAAACAGAAGATCTTCAGGTGGTGCACGCTGCGATTCAGCGGGAGAAACGCGAACCGCGCGTCGGTCTGGAGCCGCTCTCGATCTGGTTGATTGCGGTGTACGGACTCGCTGTCTTCTTCGGCGGCGCCTATCTCGGTCGGTTTGCGGGGAACTTTAGCGGTGACGGTCTCGATCCTCTGGGCGGCGCGCCGCGTGCGGCCAAGAGCGGAGTCGGTGGTCCCGCCGCACAGCAAACCGCTGACCTCGGCCCCGTCGGACGCGGGAAGAAAATCTATTCGGCCAACTGCGCCGTTTGCCATCAACCAAATGGCCAGGGCGCATCGGGTCAGGGCTACCCGCCGCTCGCCGGTTCGGAATGGGTGACGGGCGGAACGAAACGGCTCGGCATGATTTTGCTGAAGGGCTTGGAGGGTCCCATCACGGTGAAGGGTCAGCAATACGGCACGGCGGTGATGCAGCCGTGGGACAAGACGTTGACGGACGCGAAGATCGCCGACGTGATGACTTACATCCGACAGGAGTGGGGAAACCAGGCGTCGGCTGTGGCGCCGGAAGGTGTGGCCGCCTTGCGCAAGGAAGTCGCAGGCCACGCGGGTTCTTATAAGGAAGCCGACCTCAAGGCCGTGCCGGAAGACGCAATGCTGGAGGGTGGACCTGCGGAAGCTCCGCCCGCTGGGGCGCCGCCGAAGCCGGATGCGGCCGCGGCCACTCCTGCGCCTTAGCTCCATAGGTAGATTTAAAGGCGCGGCTGGCTTCGCTCTTCCGTATTGAGATACGGGAGAGCGCTGCCTTTCCTCAAAGACGACAGATCGACCGTGTAACCGTTATGATTCAACACAAAGACCTCGATGATCCTGAGGTGCGTGAGGTGATCATCATCGGCGGAGGCATCGCCGGGCTTTCCGCGGCGATTTATCTGGGGCGGGCGCAACGCGACACGCTGGTGATCGATTCCGGCCACTCCATGGCGAAGTGGGAGCCGGTCGTGGAAAACTATCTCGGTTTTCCGGACGGCGTGAGTGGCGAAGATCTTGCTGAAGTACGGCCGCCGCCAGGCGGAGCGGCACGAGGTGCGCTTTGCCGAGGACGAGATCGAATCCATCCGTGCGTTCTCATCCGGGCTTCGAGGTGGGCGGAAAGCGCGGCGTCTATCGGACAAACCGACTTCTGCTCGCGACCGGCATCTTTCATCTGCCCCCGAAAATTCCAGGCGTGAAGGAATGCCTCGGGCACAGCATGTTTTTTTGCAAAGATTGCGATGGTTTTCGCGTCCGCGGGAAGCGCATCGCAATCTGCGGAGCGAACAATGACGCCGTCGAATACGCGCTCGGGATGCTGCTTTATTCGCCCTGCGTTATTATTGCCACGAACGGGGAAGCGCCCCGCTGGAGCGAGCAGCACGCCCGCTGGGTGGCGGAATATGAAATCCCGGTGCACTACAGGGCGGATTCGCGATGTCGAACACCGTGAGCGCCAGATCCTTTGCCTGCGGTTCGCCGAGGATGAGGGCGTGAAAATCGACTACATTTTCACTACGCGCGGCGATGTCTTCCACACCGATCTGGCGGAGCAGCTCGGCGCGAAATTGGACGAAGAGGGCCAGATCGAGGTGGATCATTGCATGCGCACGACTGTGCCGCGGCTTTACGCCGCGGGATGCGTCACCCCGGCAAATTGCCAGATGATTATCGCGGCCGGGCAGGGGGCGGCGGCGGCGCAGGCGATCAATCGCGATCTTTTCGAGGAGAACTTGGAGTCGCACTCGCTCCGGCGTTTCCGCGAAGTGCAGTTGGAGGAAGAGGAAACCGTGGCGCCGGAAACCGCCTGAGCACGGGCGAGCGCTACTTCACCATCCGTGTGAGGCCGCCGCGCGAAACCGTATCCGCCGAGCGCTAGCACGCGAGCGCCCATTATCCGATTTGCTTCTTTCCTCTTGAAATCTTTCCCCTGATATTCAGGTTCAGTCTTTCCAATTATGGACGCCTCCACCGATCTCGCCTCGCCCTCGCACGCCGCCCACGATCCCCATCACCACGATGGCGGGCACGACCACCACGAGTTGGGATTCTGGCGCAAGTATGTTTTCTCCACCGATCACAAGGTGATCGGCATCCAGTACGGGATCACCGGGCTCATTTTCCTTCTCTTCGGCTTCTGCCTGATGATGATGATGCGCTGGCAGATTGGCGTATCCCGGCCAGGCGCTTCCGGTGCTCGGGCACATGTCCTCGGCAACGTCTTTGGCGAGCGCAGATGCCGGACGGCGTGATGTCGCCGGATCTCTACAACACGTTCGGCGCGATGCACGGCACGATCATGGTGTTCCTTGGCATTGTGCCGCTGGCGTTTGCTGCCTTTGGGAATTACGTCGTGCCGCTGCAGATCGGCGCGCCGGACATGGCCTTCCCGAAGATGAACATGGCGAGCTTCTGGGCGTTTTTCGTCGGCGGCGTCATCATGTTGGTCAGCTTCTTCATCCCGGGCGGCGCGGCCAAAGGCGGGTGGACTTCCTATTCGCCGCTCTCGGTCATCACCGATACGGTCCCGGTTATCACTGGCTCTGGAACGGCCAGACGCTCTGGCTGATCGGCATGGTGTTCCTGATCACTTCGTCGCTGCTCGGCGCGGTGAATTTCATCGCGACGATCATCCAGCTGCGCGCCCGGGGATGACCTGGATGCGGCTGCCGTTCTTCGTTTGGGCGCAGTTCGTCACCGCCTTCCTGCTGCTGCTCGCGTTCCCGCCGCTCGAAGCCGCGGGCGTCATGCAGTTGATGGATCAGGTGTTCGGCGACGAGTTTCTTCATGCCGACGGGCCTGGTCGTCAACGGCGCGATCAGTGGACGTCAGCGGTGGCGGCAGCCCGCTGCTCTGGCAGCATCTTGTTCTGGTTCCTCGCGCATCCGGAAGTTTACGTGCTGATTCTGCCCGGCATGGGCATCGTCGCGGAGGTCATCGCGAACAACACCCGCAAGCCGCTCTGGGGTTACAAGTCCCTGGTCTACTCCGCGCTCGTGCTCGGCTTCCTCTCCTTCATCGTTTGGGCGCATCACATGTATCTGACCGGCATGGGCACGGCGATGAGCGACGTTCTTCCAGACGACGACGATGATCATTTCGATTCCGTCGGTCATCATTTTGACCGCGTTCTTCATCTCGCTCTGGGGCGGATCGATTCGCTTCAACACGCCGATGCTCTTCGCGACCGCGTTCCTGCCGATGTTCGGCATCGGCGGACTAACCGGCCTGCCGCTCGGCGTTCAACTTCGCCGATCTCTACCTGCACGACACCTACTACGTCATCGCGCACTTCCATTACATCGTCGCGCCGGGCACGATCTTCGCGCTCTTCGCCGGCGTCTATTACTGGTTCCCGAAAGCGACCGGGCGGCTGATGAGCGAATTCTGGGGCAAGGTGCATTTCTGGCCCTCGCTGATTTTCATGAACCTGATTTTTCACCCGATGTTCCTGCAGGGAATGGCGGGCATGCATCGCCGTTTGTATGACGGCGGGCAGGGCTGGGCAGCTCGCGAATGAGAACTGTCTGGGGCCTGACCGGTTTCGAATGGAATCGTCCCCATCTCCATCGCGGCCTGGGTCCTGGGCCTGGCGCAGATTCCGTTCATCATCAATTTCTTCTGGAGCATCAAGCACGGCAAGAAGACGAACGACAATCCGTGGGAGGCCACCACCCTGGAATGGGCAGCGCCGACGCCACCGCCGCATGGAAATTTCGCGGTCACACCGGTCGCCTATCGCGGGCCCTACGAATACAGCGTGCCCGGTCGCGAACGGGATTTCACCACGCAAAACGAACCGATCCGCGAGAGCGATCGCCGCGCTTACGAAGCGGCTGCCGCTGCCGTGCATTAAGCTTTAGCCGACCGCGCCCATCATGGAAATTCCCTACACAGTCACCGCCGCGCCCGGATACGGGTCTTTGGAACGCCAAGATCGGGCATCTGGCTCTTTCTCGCTTCGGAAGTCATGCTCTTCGGCGGCCTCTTCTCCGCCTACATCTTCCTCCGGCTCGATGCGCAGCCGGGCCAATGGCCACACGGCCTCTTGAACGTGCCGGTCGGCACCATCAACACCGCGATCCTGATCGCGTCGTCCGTCACGGTCGTGCTTGCGTGGGCCGCGCTGAAGATGCGGCAGTTCGCGCGCTACAAGTTCTACATGGGGATCACGATCCTCTGCGGCATCCTCTTCCTCGGGGTGAAGCTCGCTCTACGAGTGGCCCGATAAATTTCACCACTTCGGCGCCTACATCCGCGCGGATAAATTGGAGAAATACGAGCAATACCTCGGCAATCACCACCTCCGTGAGAAAGGCCTCGAACCTCGCCTTGAGATCACCGGCCATCTCCACAATCACGAGGCGCTGCACGATCCGAACATCAAGGAGTACGAAATTCAGCTCGATCAGGTGAACGCCGATCCGACCAATCCCTCGAGCGACCGTCCACATTTCTGGCCCCTGCCGAAGACCGACAAGATCGCGCATGTGGCCAAGGAGGATGTGGCCCGCGCCAGCATGTTCATTCCGAAGCACAGCACTTTCTTCGCGACCTACTTTACCATCACCGGGCTGCACGGCTTGCACGTGCTCGGTGGCGTCATCGTCTTTATATATTTCTGGCTGCCGGTGGGGGCCAATCTCTATAAGCGCAATCCGGAACATCTCGCCAATCGAGTTGAGGTCGCCGGCTTGTTCTGGCATTTTGTCGATCTGGTCTGGATCTTCGTGTTCCCGCTCTTTTACCTGCTCTAGAATTCCATGAACGAATCGCCCACTCCCGCCGCGGCTGAAGTCGCTGTTCCGACCGCGCCTGGCCACGATCACGATCACGACCACGCGCACGACGTTTCCAAGCACGTCAGGAAATACCTCATGGTCGGAGGACTTCTGCTCCTCTTCACCTTCATCACGGTCGCGCTTTCGTATGTGGATTTTGGCTCGCACAAGGCGAACATGGCGATTGGCATGCTGGTGGCGACGTTCAAGGCCGGCCTCGTCGCGGCGATTTTCATGCACCTCTCCGCGGAGAAGCAGCTCATCTACCGCGTTCTCATTTTCACCGTCATTTTCGTCGCCGCCCTCTTCTGGCTCACCTACCTGGCCTGGTACGATCCGATCACCCGCTGATGTCGCTGAAAGGTTTCCATATTGTCTTCATCGTCTGCTCGACCCTGCTCGCGCTGGCTTGCGGCGCGTGGTGCGTTTGGGTGAATAACGTGTTTGGCGCGCCCGCTTATCTCGCGGGAGCGATCGCGAGCTTTGCCGTGGCCCTCGGGCTCGTGATTTACGGCGTCTGGTTTTACCGGAAAATGAAACGCCTCCGCATCATCACATGAAGGCGAAATTGTTCGCGCTCGTCGCATTCATTTTTCTCTCCCAGGCCGGCCAGGCGTTGGCTTGCGCGGTTTGCTTCGGCGCGCCCGATTCGAAAAGCGCCCAGAGCATGGGCATTGCCATTTGGTTCCTCATGGCGGCCATCATGGCAGTTCTGGGCGGCGTGGGCGCGTTCAGTTTCCATCTCTGGCGTCACGGGCGTATGCCCTTGGAACCGCACCAGGAACTCACTCAGGAAGACTTCGATCAATATGATGCCGCTCGCGTTGATTAACGAAATTCTCGGCCAACCGCCCAATGCTTCCGAGCATGGCTTCCAGATCGATCACATTCTGGAATTCAGCCATTGGTTCATGGCGGCGCTCTTCATTGGGTGGTCGGCCTTCTTTGTTTATGTCCTGATTCGTTTTCGGAAAGGCCGCAATCCTGTGGCCGATCATGAAGGCGTGAAGTCGGGCATCTCCACTCACCTCGAATTTGCCGTCGTCTTGATCGAAGCGGTGTTGCTCGTCGGTTTCGCCATTCCGCTCTGGGCCAATTTTGTCAACGACTTCCCCGATTCCAAGGATGCTATCGTCGTGCATGCCGTCGGCCAGCAGTTCAATTGGAACTTCCACATGCCCGGTCCCGATGGCCAGTTCGGTCGGCGCGACCTTTATCTCGTCAGCAACTCAAATCCGCTCGGCCTCGATTCCAGTGATGCCGCCGCCAAGGACGATCTCGTCGTCCTTGGCGAATTGCATGTGCCGGTCGATCGTTCGGTCATTATCGAGACTTCCTCCAAGGACGTGATCCACAATTTCGCTGTTCCGGCCATGCGCGCGGCGCAGGATGCAATTCCCGGGCAGATCATTCCAATGTGGTTCCGTCCGATCAAGACGGGCTCGTTTGAAATTGTCTGCGGCCAACTCTGCGGCCTGGGCCACTACAGCATGAAAGGCATGCTCGTGGTCGATACGCCGGAGGATTATGAAGCGTGGCTGAAAGAGCGGGTCGAACTCGCGGGCACGGCTACTGCGCCGCCCGCCTTGCAACGGCCCGAGGGCGAACCTCCGCCCGCCCCGAATCAAGGGTCGGTGCCTCCTCCGGGCGCGCCACCGACTGCCGATCCCGGTCCCACGCCCAAGCCCGCCGATCACTAAAAACCGCTGGTCGTATCGGCCCGGCGTTTTTTCGACCGGCCGTGTTTTGCGGGTCTTTGCCACCCCGGCAGGATGAGCGACATTCCGCCGATGAAGGGAGCGACGGAACACAAGCGCTGGCTGAATTGGTTTGCATGGTTGCTGGCCGGTCTGACGCTTTTCCTTATTTGCAGCGGCGGCATGGTCACGAGCAAAGGCGTGGGCCTGGCCGTGCCCGACTGGCCCAGCACCTTCGGCTACAACATGTTTCTCTTTCCCGTCTCCCAATGGGTCGGCGGGATTTTCTTCGAGCACACGCATCGTCTCATTGCCTCGCTCATCGGGTTTCTCACCATCATTCTCGCGGTCTGGTTGTGGCGGGCGGAATCACGCCAATGGCTGCGCGTGCTCGGCATCGTCGCTTTGCTCGCGGTCATTCTGCAAGGCGTGCTCGGGGGGTTGCGCGTCACGATGTTGAAGGATGAAATCGGAATCTTTCACGCCTGTCTCGCGCAAGCCTTCTTCGGTTTGCTCGTGCTGATCGCGGTCGCAACTTCGCGGACATGGAACGAAGCGCCGCGGTGGCCGGCTCGCACACAGACGCTGTGGCTGCCGGTCCTCACCGTCAGCTTGATCTACATGCAGCTCGCGCTCGGTGCGACCATGCGTCATCAACATCGCGATTTATCGATCCTCGACTTCCCGGCCGCTTATGGCGCGATCATTCCTGATACGAGCGCGGAGCGGCTGGCGGAGATCAATCGCTGGCGTGAAGCACAGGCGCTTTCGGATGTGACGGCTGCGCAAATCTGGCTGCAAATGGCCCATCGGTTCGGCGCACTCCTCGTTTCCGTGGGTGTGATCGGCACCTGGTTCGCCTTCCGCCGTCAGGTCCAGACAATGAGGACGCTCGCGACCGTGTGGCTGCTTCTTCTGGGTGCGCAAGTCACGCTGGGGGCATGGACGATTTGGAGTAACAAAGCCGCGGACATCGCCACGGCACATGTCGCGGTGGGCGCCAGTATGCTCGCGCTCGGCGTCGCCCTCTGGGCGTTGAGCGTTCGATCACGCGTGGAAGGCGAGCGTGCGACCCATCAGTCACACCGCACCCATGCACCGGAGGCAGTGCACGCCGCGTGAAGACGCTCACCGCCGAACCCGCCGGTTTCGCAAAGAGCAGTCTTGCCAGCGATCTCGCGGAACTGGTGAAAGCTCGCCTGACCCTGCTCGTGCTCCTGACCACGGCCGTGGGTTTTTATCTCGGGGCGGCGCTGCCGCTCGATTTCCTCGCGCTCTTCCACGCCGTCTTCGGCACCGCGTTGGCTGCGGCCGGCGCGGCCGCGCTCAATCAGTGGTGGGAGCGTCCACTCGATGCGCTCATGCATCGCACTCGGGAACGTCCCATCCCCGCGGGTCGCCTGTTGTCGCGCCACGCCCTGTTCCTGGGCGTGGCGTTGTCGGTCGCCGGCGTCATTTACCTGGCCGTGATCTGCAATGGCCTAAGCGCGTTTCTCGCCGCCACCACGATCGTGATTTATGTTTTCGCTTACACGCCGCTGAAACGCCTCAGCACGGCCAACACCCTGGTGGGCGCGATTCCCGGTGCGCTCCCGCCTGTGATTGGGTGGGCCGCGGCCACGGGTGAGGCCGCGCCGCCGGGGTGGAGTCTTTTCGCGATCATGTTCTGCTGGCAAATGCCGCACTTCTTCGCCCTCGCCTGGATGTATCGGGATGACTACGCGCGCGGTGGGTTCCAGATGCTTTCGCGCGATGACGAAACCGGTGTGCGCAGCGCGAGCCAGGCTGTGCTGTTTTGCATTCTCCTGCTCATCCTTACCGGTTTGCCCTTCTTTATGCGGGTCACGA
Source organism: uncultured Verrucomicrobiae bacterium (assembly GCA_963769625.1). Classification (GTDB taxonomy): domain Bacteria; phylum Verrucomicrobiota; class Verrucomicrobiia; order Chthoniobacterales; family UBA10450; genus JACCTI01. Next base: position 902,513 of record CAVYMO010000004.1, read on the forward strand.
CGCAGGTTTACCTGCCGTTCGCTTTCGCGCTCGGGATTTGGTTTACCTACATGGCGATGCAATTTCATCGCCGCCGCACCGTGGCCGCGGCGCGCTCGCTCTTTTTTGCTTCCATCATTTATTTGCCGCTCTTGCTCGCCGTCCTCGTCCTGACGAAAACATGAACGCCGCCGCTCCCGCCGTTTCCCGCCGCCGTGCCTCCGCGAAATCCATCGCGTGGTATGTGACGTTGATCATGATCCCGGTCTTGACCGCGGCCTTCCTCTTCTGGCTGCGCCAGGCGCAGATCGAACGCATGGCGCGGCGCAGCATCGGCAGCTACGGCACGGTGCCAGCGTTTGAGTTTACCAACCAGGACGGGAAGCCGTTTGGCAGCGCGCAGTTGCAGGGCAAAATCTGGATCGCCGGTTTCATCTTCACGAATTGCCCGGGGCCATGTCCCATGATCAGCAGTCGCATGAGCAAACTGCAACGGCCGCTGGAAAACTCCGACGCGCACCTCGTTTCCTTCACCGTCGATCCGGAGAACGACACGCCCGAGGTCTTGAAGTCCTACAGCGAGCGCGTGGGCGCGCGGCCGGGGCGTTGGGATTTTCTCACGGGCACCGAGGCTTCGCTCTACTCGTTCATTCGCGATGGTTTCAAGCTCGGCGTTTCCGACGGCGCGGAGGAAATGGGAGAGCCGATTCACACCACTCGCGTCGTGCTTGTCGATCGCAAGGGGGTCATTCGTGGTTACTACGACATCCTCGCCGCGGACGCGGTCACGAAATTGCTCGCGGATACGAGCCATCTGCTGCGATTGCAGCCGAAATAGCTGACCGACTTTCGAAGTCTGTGCTATCGCCACGGCGCTGCGTCGCCGTGCCGGAAGATGCAAATCACGCGTGGCGCCACAAGGCAGCGGGGCGGTTACAGCGCTGGAGCGAGAGCGATCGCCGCTAGCCTTCCGGCGCCGCTTGCACGGACGACAATCCCTCCGTGCACACCAGACGAAGGTATTCCTGATATTCGCCTTTGGGCAGGCGATCGATGTTCGCTTCGAGTTGGGTCTGATCGATGAAGCCCATGCGGAAAGCCACTTCCTCGAGGCAGGCGATCTTTAATCCCTGCCGGTGTTCGATCGTGGCGATGTAATTACCGGCTTCGAGCAAGCTGGTTTGGGTGCCGGTATCGAGCCAGGCCATGCCGCGCGTGAGCAGCTTCACGTGCAATTCGTTTCGCATCAGATAGAGCCGGTTGAGATCGGTGATCTCAAGTTCGCCGCGTTGCGACGGTTGTAATTGCCGGCAAAATTCCACCACGCGATCGTCGTAAACGTAGAGGCCGGGCACGGCGAAATGGCTCTTCGGTTTCTTCGGTTTTTCTTCCAGGCTGATCACTCGTCCATCGGGACCAAACTCGACCACGCCATAGCGTTCCGGATCGCGCACTTGATAACCGAAAACGCACGCGCCTTTCTCGACCGTGAGCGCCGCACGGTAGAAGTCGAGTTTCCCGTAAAAGATGTTGTCGCCCAGGATCAACGAAGCGCCCGCCCCGCTGATGAAGTCGGCACCGATCAGGAAAGCCTGCGCAATTCCCTTTGGTTCCGCCTGCACCGCGTACTCGAGGCGAAGCCCGAGGCTGGAGCCATCGCCGAGATAGTTTTCGATCACGGGCAGATCTTTCGGCGTGGAGATGATGAGGATCTCGCGCAAGCCCCCGAGCATGAGCGTGGCGAGGGGATAACAAATCATCGGCTTGTCGTAGATCGGCAGGAGCTGTTTGCAGAGGATCTGGGTGAGCGGGTAGAGCCGGGTGCCCGCGCCGCCGGCGAGGAGGATAGCTTTTTTGTTCATGATCTGGTGGAACGCCAAGGCCACATTCGTGCCAGAAATCCGCCCCGGGTCAAAGCCTGCCCTGCGTCGCGGGCCGCCGCGGTCGCGGCGGCGAAGCGTTCGAGCAGGGGGTTGATCGTGCGTGCGATGGTGAAGTGTTGCTCGATCCGCGCCCGGCCGGCGTCTCCGAATGCGGCTCGTTCCGCCTCATCGCGGATCAGTCCCTTCAGCGCGGCTGCAAGCGCGCGGGCGTCCCGCGGCGCGACAAGGATTCCGGTTTCGTTCGCCGCCACCAGCTCGGGAATTCCTGCCACGGTGGTGGAGACAACAGGCTTCCTGCTGGCCATGGCCTCGGCGATCACGGTCGGAAAGACGTCGCTTGCACCATTGCGGTCCACGATGGCGGCGAGAACGAAGATGTCGCACGCTGCCAGGGCGCGCAGCACGTAGTCCTGCGATTGCTCTCCGGAGAAAGTTACGATGTCGCCAAGATTCCGCGCGGTCGCCTGCGCTTGCAGCGTCTCGCGTAAAGGCCCGTCGCCAATGATCTCGCAGGTGAATACCGCCCCGGCATCGCGCAACTCGGCGCAGGCGTCGAGCAAGACGTCGAAGCCCTTGAACTCGACCAGCCGGGCCACGCTGAGCAAGCGGACGGGACCGGCGGCCCGCGGTGTCGCAAGAACGCGATCGAATTTTTCCATCTCGAGACCGTTGTAGACGCGGAGCATTTTCGCCGCCGAGTCCGGAGAGCGCGCGGCCAGGAGGTCGCGGCTGTGATCGGTTTCGGCTGCGACGAATTCTGCGGTGCGGCAAATTTCGCCCAGCAATTCGTCCTGCCCGAGATCGATCATGAAATCCTGGCCGTGCCCGGTGACGCTAAACGGAATCCCGCTGATCGCTTTCACGAAAAGCGCGGTGTGCGCGGCGCGATTAAGGAAGTGGACGTGAAAGTGGCGGATGCGTTTCCGCTCGAAGAGATCGACAAAAAAGAGCGCGTTCCGTGCGCGCAAGGCGGCTTTGTATTCCGGGCCGTATCTGCGTTCGTGCTCGGCGATCATTTCCTCCGGCCAGCGTCCCGCGCGTTTCGCCTTCTTGACCATTTTCTCCAGATCCCGTCTCTCCGGAGCGTAGATCGGTCGCGCGCGAAAGCGGGTGAGATATTCGTGCCGCACTTCGGTCTTCGGCGGATACATCGAGGCGATGACGAGTTCGCAACCACGCCGCTCCAGCTCCAGCATCTCCGTGTCGCAGAACGTCTGCGAAAGGACAGGGTAGCGGGAATAGAGATAACCGAGGCGCATGGATTGCGTTTTCGTCGCCGTCCTCCTCTTCGTCCTCTACCGGGATCAGCCGAACGAGGACGAGGACGACGACGGGGTCACGAGAACTGCACGTCTTTGCCCGGGTCCATCTCGAAATCAAGGCGGAGCGTCTCGAAGACGTTCGGCTTGATCACTTCCTCGACGAACTTCACGTAGATCGGGTCTTCGCAGTAGATCTCGTATTTGTCGGTCGATTCGAAATCGATCGCGACGAAGAAGGGCCAGGGATTTTTCGGGTCGATGCGTTTGCCGCACTTGATGCTGAGGACCTCAGGAATCTTCAAAAGCTGCATGCGCGTCTTCATCATCATCTCTTCGACTCGTGCAGGAGTGATATCCGGCTTGAGCTTGAAGAGCGAAATGTGGTGCAGCATGGCCGGCTATGTCTTAGGCGCGGAGGAAGGGGCGCGCAAGCGGCAAACCCGCGCGCGCGTCGCGGTTATTTTTTCCAGTCGAGCGCGCCTTTTTTCAGCGCGTAAACGTATCCGACCATGAGGATGGAGACGAAGCTGAGCATGCTCCAAAGGATGGTCTTGCTCTCCGCGATCGATTCCCGATAGACGACCGCCCACGGATACATGAACACGATCTCGAGATCGAAAAGAATGAAGAGCATGGCCACGAGGTAAAACTTCACGCTGAAGCGCGGCTGTGCTTCTCCTTGCGGTAACATTCCGCATTCGTAGGCGGAATCCTTGATCCGCGTGCGGCGGCCGACGCGGCCGAGCAAGACGCTGATGAGCAAAGCCGAGACGGCAAACCCGATCGCCACCGCGATGTGGAGGAGGATCGGAAGATACTCGTGGATCATGAGCTGGATGCGCCCGCGGGACGGGCCGTCTTACTTCGCGGTCGCGGCGGCGCTTTTCGCAGCCTTGGCGGCGGCAGCGGCACGAGCGGCGGCGATCGCCGGGATGTGACCGTTCTGCGGCACGAGTGCCTGGGCGAGGGCGGCCGGGAGGCCCTTGTATTTCTTGCCGGTTTTCTTGACCGCGCCGCGTGAGACCAGATTCTGAAGCTTTTCGTAGGCGCGCAGGCGCAACATTTCCTCGCCCCCGCTGGCGGCGTTCCGGGCGCGAAGGTTTTCGTGGACGATGTCGAAGAGTTGCTTGAACTCAAAGGAGGCGCGGCGGGAAAGCACGGCGACCAACTCCTCAGTAACCAGATCGGGAACTCTACGAGAGAATGCGTTTTTCTTCAAAATGGCCATAAGGCGCAGACGATAACATATTCGCCTAAATCCGCATAGGTTTTCTCGGTCACAAAAGAAAGAATCTCGCAGGGTCTTTTGCCCAGTGAAAAGAGGGTCAACGCGACCCGGAAGGCGGGCTTGTGGAGGGAGCTGAGTCTTGCGTAACATCTTCCACAGGAGTCTCTTTGGCATGAGGCTTGGACGGTGAAAGCTGAGGCGCAACCGCCGGACTTGGGGGCGAGAGATGTTTCCGATAAAACGCCGGACTGGCGCCGCTCACCGCCATGCCACCAACGGCTGCCTGAAAGATCGAAAATGGGCCGACCGATTCCACTCTATAACCATCGCCCTGATAGCTTTGCGAGGTGATCCACGGGCTGAGATGTTTGGTAATGACCTCGACGGCGGGAAGTTTCCCCAAGTCCACCGCTTCCGCCACGCTTGGAACGAGCGCGGCCATGATGAGCATTGGTCGCAGCGCGGCGTCGAGCCGTTGATAAAGCAGCGCCGTATCGACGTAGCTGAACGATCGCGTCGGGCCTGGGACCAGACCGGCGGCGCGCTTGAATTCTTCCGCCTCCTTCAGGCGCGACCCCGCGGCACTGCCTTCCTGCATCGCGCGCTCGACTGAGGCCGCGTCCAGGCCCGCCACCAGCAGCTTCGGCCCCAGCCCGATCGTCGGCGCGATCGCCAGGAGCGGGTTGGGCCGCGGTTGCGAGAAATATTGGACGCCATCCCGTTCGCTTTGCGTCCATCCATTTACGTCCGGCGCGGCCGCGGTAAGCGTCTCCACCAGCCGCCTGGCCTTGGCCTCATCTTTCACGGCGAGGGCGAAGAATAATGCCGGCAGCCGGTTGCCGGTCGGCCAGTCGCCGATCAGTCCGATCTCCTCGCCGAAGGCCTCCGTCCAGTCGGCGCGCGTCACGCCGCTGGCCGCGCCGGCGGAAAGGTACGAGCCCAGCACTGAGGCCCAGCCGGTAGCGGGCAGACTGGCGGCATCCGGTAGCGGCAGCGCCGCCGGCATCTTCAACAGGCTGGCGCAATACAGAAACGTCTCCTGGGTCGCCAGCGCGAGAGAGGAACGCGTCAGCTCGGCTTCCCCCTCCACCTTCGGCATCGCCACGAAGACGACGTCCCGCATTTTCCCTTCACTGAAGGCAGTCGTGGCCCCGAGACCGCGCATCTGGCGCAGCGCCGACCATTGCGTGTCATCCGGCGTGCCGTCCGGCAGCCGGGCCGCCAGTTTCTTCATGAATTCATCGAGCCGGGCGTAGCCGAACGCCGCAAATTCCGTCGGCATGCGGCCCGCCACGGCGGTGAAATCTTCGTCGGCGCGGAGCGTGGTCGCCGGGTCGGTGGCGCGTTTGTCCAGACGATCGAGCACCGCCTTCAGGTTGGTGACGTCGTTGCTCACGAAAAACCAGTCGCCCGCATAAACCGTCGCCGCGGTCATGGCGTCGTGGCCCCACATCTCGATTTCGTGCTTGTGATGCGTGACCAGTTCCCGTTTTCCTTCCGGCCCGCTTTCGTGCAGCCGCGTGCGCCATGGGCCGATGACCTTTTCCGCGTCCGCCGCGCTGCCTTTAAAGCGGAATCCGCCCACGATCGAGGGTCGCTCTTGCACCAGCGCGGTGACCGCGAGGAAGGCGTCCTTCATTTCGAGTGCTTCGAAATCTCGCATCCGGCGCCGGGCCCGTTCGTTTTCGGGGGTGCGCGAGAGAGGTTTGCGGAGGAAATCCTGCACCGCCGGTTCCCGCCACAATTTATAAAGATCGCTCTGGTGCCACTGCGCGCGGCTGCGTTTGAAATCCGGCACGTAGAGCAGCGCCAGCGTTCCCTTGGGGAGCAATGCCGTCACGCGCGCGGAAGCGACGCCGCGGGGCCCGGCACTGTGGAAACCGTACCAAATCCCACCCGCCGCCGCCACGCCGAGAAAGAGCAGCACGAAAAATCGTTTCATTCGCGCGCAGTCTAGCGAGGGGTGCCGGCCACCGCCACCGCTTTAACGGTGCACCGAACCGCGGCCGGAGCGGCTAGGCCCGCGGATGAAACTTTCGGTGCACCGCCTTCAAGCGTTGCTGATCGACGTGGGTGTAAACCTGCGTGGTCGAGATGTCCGCATGCCCAAGCATTTCCTGGATGATGCGCAGGTCCGCGCCGTTCCCGAGGAGGTGGGTGGCGAAGCTGTGCCGCAGCAGGTGCGGATAAATATTCGTCTCCAAACCCGAGAGCCGCGCCCGTTCCTTCACGATTTGCCACAGCCGCACCGTGGTCAGTTTCGTTCCGCGCGCGGAAAGGAAAATCTCGCTCCCGCTTCGCGCCTTCACCATCTGGGGCCGCTCGGCCGAGACATAGGCCGCGATCGCCTCGCACGCTTTCCGTCCCACTGGCACCAGGCGCATCTTGTTGCCCTTCCCGGTCACGCGCAGGATGCGCTGCTCGGCGTTGAAATTCTCCAGGCGCGCGTTGGCCAGCTCGGAGATGCGCAGGCCGCTGGCGTAGAGCAATTCGATGATGGCGCGATCGCGCAGCCCGCGTGGTTTCGTGGTGTCGATGCTCTCGATCAATTGCTGCACCTGCAGTTCGTTCAAGGTCTCCGGCAGGTAACGCTCGATCCGCGGCAAGGTCAGCGTCTCGGTCGGGTCACGTTTAATGCGCTCCTTCGCGAGCAGGAACCGGAAGAAAATCTTCAACGCCACCACCGTGAGCTTGATTGAGGACGCCGCCATCCCGCGTTGCTTCAGCGTCGCGAGGTAGTCGCTGAGCAACGGCAATCTCACCTTCTCCACGCTCGCGGCCGCGCGCGGCCCCCGCGCGCACCAGGCGGCGAAGTCCGTGAGCGAGCGCCGGGTCGAAAGCTGGTAATTCTCGGAGAGCCCGCGCTCCGTCGCGAGAAAGCGGATGAAGTCATCGATTGCCTGCTCCATCGTAGCGCAAGCTTCCAGCTGGCCCTGCCGGCGCAAGCGCGAACCGGTCCTCATCTCCCATGAGTATTTTGAACATCCGGCGCGCCGGGGCCGTCTTACCTGCATCTCACTCCACGCGCGCCACGAATAAACTAATGAAAACGCCGCGGCCAACGAGGTGCGATTGACAAAACACGACCAATTATCCGAATCTGAATAACGAAATGAGCCTCGACCTGAATACGCTGCTGAAAGATTGGGAACACGAATCCGGTGCCATCAAGGTGCGGAAGATTCTTGGTCTCGACGGGCGCGAGAAACTCCAGTTACGGATCGACCTCGGCCTTTTGCAGATGGAAATGACCGGCCGGCCCGACGGCCTGCGCCCGCATAATTGCGAGTCGCTGCTCCAGTATCATCAACGCCGGGCCGCCCGCGCCGAAGCCCGCGGTGACAGCTATGAGCTGAACCCCGACCAATGCAGCGAGCTGCAACAGGAAGGCATCCAGTATTACCACCGCTATCTCAGCCTCTTTCAGATCAACGATTTCCCCGCCGTCATCCGCGACACGCAGCGGAATCTCGATCTCTTCGAGTTTGTCTCCAATCACACCGACCGCGACGAGCTGGTCTGGAGCTTCCAGCAGTTCCGGCCCTACGTGCTCATGATGAACACGCGCGCCAAAGCCTCCATCCTGCTCGCGGACGGCAAGTTCGCGCAGGCCATCATCGAGATCGAACGCGGCCGCGATCTCATCGTCGATTTCTTCCAGCAATCGAGCTTCCCCGAGATGGCGCAAAAAAGTTCCGAGATCGCCTTCCTCGAAGAATGGATCGAGGAAGTGCGTTCCAAGCGCCCGCTCTCGAAGCTCGAGATCATGCAGCGCGAGATGGAAGTCGCGATCGCGAGCGAGCTCTACGAGCGCGCGGCCGAATTGCGCGACGCGATCAAGCTCCTCCAGACCGCGGAGACGCGCGCCTAGCCGCGCGCCGGCGGGTGGCATCGCGGCGAGGTGACCGGGCTGTGACCTCTGCTTTCTTCGCGCTCATTCGCGGTTAATCTTCTCCCTCGTGAGCGAATCCAAGCCCAGCTACATCGAGCGCAAAGAGCGTTTCGCCCGCAAGATGAGCGGGAAAGCCAAACCCACCGTCCGTTCCGCCGATCGTCTCCCGCCCGGCCAGCATCTTACCCCCGGCTTCCCCGTCCTCGATCTCGGCATCAAACCCGAGATCCCGCTCACCGAATGGCGCCTCGAAGTCGGCGGCGCGGTCGAGCACCCGAAGACTTTCACTTGGGAGGAATTCAATGCCCTCCCGCAGTTCGAAGACGTGAGCGATTTCCACTGCGTCACCACCTGGAGCAAATTCGACGTGAAGTGGAACGGCGTCGCCTTCTTTACTCTCGCCGAGCTCGTGCAACCGAAACCGGAAGCGCAGCACGTCCTCTTCACCAGCTACGACGGCTACACCACCAACGTCCGGCTCGACGACATGATGGACGACGACGTCCTCATCGCGACGCAGTACGACGGCAAACCGCTCCCGCGCGATCACGGCGGCCCGGCCCGCGTCATCATCCCGAAGCTCTACGCCTGGAAGGGGGCGAAATTCATCCGCCAGATCGAATTCGCTACCGAGGACAAACTCGGTTTCTGGGAAGTGCGCGGTTACAGCAACACCGCGGACCCGTGGACGGAAGATCGGTTTTCTTAAGCGCGGGTAGCGCGAAGGCGCGAATCGCGGGAGCGCGTTACTCGTAAACCGCTTCGAGTTGTTGATCGATTATCTCGCCCGTGAAGCGATCGATCGCGATGTGCAGCCAGTAGCGCTTTTCACCCTCGATAGTAAACTCTGCGGGGCTTGTGGCACCGGGCTTACACCGACCGGCTTGCGCGATCACATCTATGAGCAGGCCCCAAGTGCGGGTGGTTGTGACCTCGGCAAGGGCCCGAGCCATGGTCTCTTTTGCTTCGTCGCTGCTGCCGAGAGTGGAGCCGACAGCGGCTGCGAGGCGCGGGATCTCGTGCCGCCCCACGGCAGGTTGAACGCGAGAGGCGTTGACGATTAAGGTCGCCGCTGTGGCCGCATTCGCAGCGCTCACGCCGCTCCCCGGGCTCGTGGTGGCCCACGCCAATTTGATGATCGCCGCGATGACCTTGTCGTTCTGCGTGTTCAGATTCACTTGCCCAGCGCGCACGGGGGCCGCGTTGTAGGTGAAGAAATCCAAGACCGGCGCATCTTTGCTCGCGGTGGTGAAGTCCAGGGTTCCGCCAGAGGATGTGGGACTGTAGGCATACCCGGTTTCTCCGACGTTCCGGAAAGCCTGATTCCACATTGGATAGGAGGGCGGAGGCGTGGGTGCTCCCGATGGAGGTGCTGGATCCGAAGCTTCCATCCCGTAGGCTGTGAGATTCGGAGGCCCAGCGGGTGAGGCATATTCGATTTGGGGTAGTTTCCACATCCCCATCGTATTGGTCCATGATCGCGGCTCCGAGGGCGAGCGTCTCTTCCATCGGCGGAACACTGCCTCCAGAGCTACGCGCATACTGCAGCAACTGGAAAAAATCTGCGCCGGTGGAGGTTGCGGGAGGGATAGCACCGAGAGTGGTCGCTCCCGTTGTCCCCACATATCGCCAGTGACTCGGTGCGGCCACGGGAATCAGTCCGAAAGCGGATTGATTAATGTTGGCCAGATTGCCCAGCGGGAAGCGTTGCGTCAGCGGGGCCGGAGGGGCGCTTGGAACCGAGGTGAGAAAATATGTCGGGATGTTGCGTTCGCGCGAAAAAGTCCCGACGGACCCGAGAGAGTTGGAATCGAAAGCCGAATTGCCTTGGAAACCCTGAAAATTTAGAAGCTCAGTGCGGCTGAGAAAAAGTTGATCGGTCCGGTTGTTGTAGACCGTGGCGGCTGGGGACAGAAAGGCCTCGTTGGTACTCAAGACGAGATTTAGGAAATTGGCCTGGCCGGTCGCATCAATGGCAGCCCAAGTCGGCCACGAGCCGCTGGGAGTCGCCTGGAGAGTGGCGTTATTTCTCCATCCCACCAGCTGCCCTGTGGCGTTAAAACTTACCGTTGATGTCGCGCCGTAAGGCAATGCTCGCATGTCTGCAAAAGCGACGATTCCTTTTCTTCCGACCGGAGAACCCGACGGAGTCGGCGACGGTAAACCGGCTACGTTCATATCGAGGAGTCCTCCTTCGTCATACACAGCGAAGGCGTAGCGCCCGATCACCGCATTCGCGGGTGGCGGAACGGTGGCGCCCTGATCAGTCAAAACGACCCAATCCGGCGCTGGGAATTGCGTGACCGGTTCGTGATCGGCATCTGCCGTTGTTGGATTCTGCATCGCAAGCAAACAGTGTTTGTTCCAGCGCGAGCGGGTAATAACCCGTCCGCCAATTGCGGGATCGCTCGCCGAATTAATGCTCGATGCTTTGCTCGGAACCGCGGGGGCGACCAGCGGATCGTTTCGCAGACTGACGCGAATCAAGTTTGGGATCTGAGGTTGGACCGCTGCGCCCACGTTTCGTTTAGGAACCACGTTGGCGTTCACGCTCGGAGAATAGTAGGGCGGGTTACCGACTGGCGGGTTGCTGCCCGCGATGATCTCCTGCATGAAATCCGCGACGACGACATCTGCGGCGCTTCGCGCGATGATGTCCGCAGAGATGTCTCCGAACGAACTCGCGCTCACTGTTCGTTGTGATGTAACTCGGCTGAGATAGGCGACGACCAGACCGGTCAAAAGAACGACCAAGGCGAGGACAATGACGAGCGCGGCTCCCGCCGTGTGTGATTGAGATCTCGTCATTTCTCGGGAACAGTTAGAATGGGAAAATGCGTTGGTAGAGACGAATATTCGAAAGGGCTTTGCGAGGCAGACTTGGATTAGCGTCTATCGTCTGCTGCCAGTCGGAGAGGAGGCCGTTCGTTCCGAACGATGCTTGATAGTCCGCCAAGCTGGTCGCCAACGTTCCGATCTCAGCGTCGGACAAAAGAGTCCGGCTCTTTGGATCGATCGCCGCGAAACTGACCGCGATCGCTGCGATGTCGGTCAAATTGATGTTCTGGATCGACACCCAAGGTGTTTCGCTCGTGCCGCCAGTGCCTTTCAAGATGAAGTAGTATTCGAAACGGAAAATTCCCGCGGCGACGACGCTATAGTCAGAATCTGCAGCGGTTGCACTCGTCGCGTTGGGCCAGGTTCCGGCGATGGTATTAGCCGTCCCGAAGAGCAATGGAGGAGTGCTATGCTGGCCGGCGAAGGCCAGCCCTTTAGCCATCCGTTCGAGCCTCTGCGAAGAGCTGATCCGGTATGTGATCAACGTCGTTTGGGGCTGGCGCTTCTCCGCTAAGATCGTGGTGATCGGGAAAAAGCCGTCGACCAAACTGTAGAATGAAATCAAGTCGTTCCCGGCCTGAGGACCTCCCTGGACCTTGGCATGGGCTGCAACGTCGGAACGCTTGACCATCCTGGCGATGTCGACATCGAGTCGGTTGAAAACCGTCCGCAATTCCGAATCCACATCCATCCGTCTCGCGGCCAGGGAGGTTATGTTGGAGGCTGAGCCGAAAAGTCCGGCCACGAAAACGATCAACAGAGATAGAAGCGCGATCGCCAAAATCATCTCCGTGAGCGTGAAGGCGAGGATCCGGCGCTTCATAGGGCTAGTTGCGGCCGAAGGCAGTCCAGAGCTGGTGCGAACCCGCAGCGACCTGAGGATCCGCTTCGCCTGGCCACGTGAGCAGCAGATGGGCATTCGTTGCCGCCCGCGAAGACGCGGAATATCCCGGGAATGTGATCGTGACTCGATAGGCTTTCTTATCCGCGTCGGCTGTGATGTTTCCCACAGAGTCGAAATACAATGTCTGCGGCTGTCCATCCGTTATCCCGAATTGCGGCGAAGGCGATCCGGTGCGCATATCGGCGTAAAGTGCGGCTCCAATCTGTCCCGCGATCGTCTGGCCAACGCCCGCACGATGGGCCGACATGCCAATCGGGATTAAGCCGAAGACCGCAATCAAACAAAACGCGGCGACCCCAAGCGCCAGCGTCAGTTCAATGAGAGAAAATGAGTCTGATCGCGCGCGCTTCATCGGCGAAAAACCTTAAAATCTCCACCGAACGCGCTGAATTGAATCGCGCAGACGTTGGGCGTTGTCGCGTCGACTTTCACGCCGTGAGTCGGGCGCAGCGCCAGTTCCGATACTCTCCGGTAGTCGTAGGACGTGTTGTTGCGCGCCTCGCCGCGGGGGCTGAAACGCACGGTTTTCCAAAAAACGTATCCTTGCGCGGTGAACTCGAAACGAGTCTGCACATCGCTGTCGCTGCTGAAGCGATTGTATTTATCGCCTCCGGCGTTGTCCGTGTAAGGGAGAGCGGAACGCGCGTCCAAGGAGTCAGGGCGAAGATCGGTGGTGCCCGGGTTCGGCGGGCCAATATCCGTCATATGGACGTGTTCGAGTCGCGTGAGCTTGCCGAATTGGGTGAGGCGCGCGGGCGGCAGGGTATTGCTGCCGCTTGCGGTGAGGGGATTGATTTCCGTCCCGTCATTTGAAAACACGGTCGCGACAATTAGCCGGCCTTTTCCCGGATACGGCGGGGTGGGGGACGCGTGCGGAGCCGTCTCGCTGGCGAAAAGATCTTCTTCAAAAAATCCGACCCACACATAGGTGTTGCGCGCGACCGCCAGGGTGCGGGCTTGTTCGAGTATTCCGACGATGGCGGACGCGGCCGAATCGAGGCTTTGCGCTCTCCGGAGACTGTTCACCACCGGGATGAGCAAGATGCTCATCACCGCAATAATCCCGATCACGACGAGAAGCTCGATGAGCGTGAAGGCGTGGCGTGGGCGGCGGAGATTCACGTTTGGTGGCCGGGAGATCGGCGAGCGGTCTCTTTTCTAGCGGATTGGAGGGTGGAGACGGAAGTCGGAAGTCTTGGGGACAGGGGGGAGCAGGAGCGGACTCTGGATTATGGGCAGGAGCGAGGAACCCAATCAGGATGGGGAGGGGAGGGGCATGCTTCTAGCTTTTAGAGGCCGCTGTCGTGCCGGACCCCAATTCACTATCCGAGGAAGAGCGCAGTCAGATCGTGCAAACGATCGAGATGTTTGAGGTCATTACCCAAACGCAGCCGGACGATTATCAATCGCTCGAAATCCTGAAGGACGCCTACCACAAGGTGAAGCAGCCGACGGAGTCGATGCGCATCTCGCGCAAACTGGCGGAGGCGTATTTCAACGGGGGCTCTTACACGCTGGCGATGCAGGAGTGCGAATGGATCCTGCAACAGGAGCCGAATGCGCCGGAAATCCTGGCGATGCTGGGCGAGATCGAGGCGCGGCTGCAAGCGGCGGGGCAATCGATCATCAGCGGGAGCGCGAAGACGGGTTTGGTTATGACGCCGGAGCTGTCCGAGGACGGACTGGCGAAGCACGGCGGGCTGGTCAACATGCAGGGGACCGGCCGCTCGGTGGAATTAAAGGAGCGCGGAGACCAGGAACTGGCGCGCTTCCTGGTGGTGCAGCAGCTGGCGACAGAGGACGACGCGCACGCGGCCGTGGAAACGGTGACGCAGGCCAACAGCAATTTGAGCGGGCAGGCGGTGGCGGCGTCGCTTTTGGAACGAATCTTTCCGCCGGAGAGCGATCGCCTCGATGAGGCGATCTCGCAGTTGATCGACCGGACGCGCTTTGCCTATGTGCCGCTGGAGTATTACGACGTGGACCGGCAGGTGGCGCGGATGTTGCCGGATCACCTGACGCTGGGCCGGCTGATCGTGCCGTTCGATTTAATCAGCCGCACGATCATGGTGGCGTGCTGCAATCCCTTTGACGCGGCGGGACGGAATGCGGTGGAGAAATCGCTCGATTACACGGTGGCGTGGTATCTGGCGCGGCCCGCGGCAATCGTGAAGGCGCTACAGGACATCTACCGGCTGGAGGCGCGCGTTTGAACATGGCTCCTTCGATGCGAAGCAAATCTTTCGCGGAACGTATTGCCGACGTCCTGATCGAGGACGGGCTTTTGTTGCCCAACCAACTGGAGGAGGCGGTAGGCCTGCAACAGAAGGAGGGTGGCCGGCTGCTCAAGATCCTGACCGATCGCCAGTTTGTGACGGATCACGACATGGCCTTCAGCATGGGCCGGTGTCTCGAATACGCCGCCGATCAATCTTTCGAAACTGCGGATCCCCGAGGAGATCATGAATCTGCTTCCGCGGGACATGTCGAAAGCGAACAAGCTGGTCCCGATCGCGCGGTTGCACGGGAAGCTCTTCGTGGCCATGGCCGACCCGACGAACGTGCTCGCGGTGGACGACGTAAAGCGGCGCGTGCACATGGAAGTGGTGCCAATGATCGCGACCGAGAGAGCGGTCGCGGATGCGCTCGCAGGCGTGCACGGCGGCAGCGCGAACATGACTGCCGTCATGAAGCAGGTGACGGAAGACATTTCCAACGCCGGCGAAGTGGAGGTGCAGAACACCAAAGGGGACGAGCTCGACATCGATATCGACCGGCTGGCCGCGGACACGGAAGACGCGCCGGTGATCAAGATCGTAAACCTGATCCTGGTGCAGGCGATCAAGGAAAAGGCCTCGGATATTCACATCGAGCCGTTCCAGCGTTCGGTGAAGCTGCGTTACCGCATCGATGGCGAACTGGTGATGGCGGAATCGCCGCCGAAGGCACTCCAGCTCGCGATCACATCGCGCATCAAGATTCTCGCCGGCCTGAACATCGCGGAGCGGCGCGTGCCGCAGGACGGACGTTTCCGGATCAAGGTGATGGGCAAGGAGGTCGATCTCCGTATTTCCATCCTGCCCACGTCGCATGGCGAGAAGATCGTCATCCGTATTCTCGATAAGAGCGCGCTCACGGGCAGCATCGCCCAGATGGGCATGGACCAGGAGACGCTGGATAAATTCAAGAAGGCGATCGACGCGCCGCACGGCATGATCCTGGTGACGGGCCCGACGGGCTCGGGCAAGACGACCACGCTTTATTCGGTGCTGCAGGAGCTGAACAACCCCACCTATAACATCGTGACGGTGGAGGACCCGATCGAGTACGAACTCGCGGGCATCAACCAGGTGGCGGTGCGCGCCGACATCGGGCTCGATTTTTCCTCCGCGCTGCGCTCCATCCTGCGCCAGGACCCGGACATCGTGATGGTGGGCGAAATTCGTGATAACGAGACCGCGGATATCGCGGTGAAGGCGGCGTTGACCGGTCACCAGGTGCTGAGCACGCTGCACACGAACGACGCCGCGGGCGCGATCACGCGTCTGGACGACATGGGGATCGAGCCGTTCCTGATCTCGAGTTCGGTCATCATGGCCTGCGCGCAACGTCTGGTCAGGCGCATTTGCACGAACTGCCGCGAGGAGTTCGTGCCGGAGCCGGAAGTCTTCCAGCAACTCGGGATGGAACCCACGGAAGGCGCGGTCTTTTTCCAGGGCAGCGGGTGCGATCGCTGCAAGGGCCGGGGTTATCTCGGCCGGGTGGCGCTGATCGAGGCGCTGCCGGTAACGGAGACGATCCGGCGTCTCATCATCAAGCGCGCCTCAGCCGCGGTGGTGAAGAACCAGGCGGTGAGCGAGGGCATGAAAACTTTGCGCATGGTCGGCATCGACAAGGCGCTCGAAGGCATTACGACGCTGGAAGAGATCTGGCGTGTGACGGCGGAGGATCACTAGAATGACGATTCCATTTTTGGATTATTTTAAGAAGAAGGCGAGCAAGGTGCCCTCGGCTGTGCCCATGCCGCCGGCAGTGCCGCACGATAAACCGAGCGCCGACCGCATGAGCAAGACGGTGGTGCCGAATGCGACCCGCACCGTGAGCGTGCAGGAGGCGGGCAATCCATTTAACGCGCCGAATGCAGGGATACCCGGAGCCCGCCCCATGGTGACCTTTGGCGCCGGCAACCGCTCGAAATTGCCGCCCGCGGTGGCGCTGGCGCTGGAGCCACGCGTGGAGCGGACGATCTCGCTGCCGTTGAAGGATGTGGTGGAGCATTTGCCGACGGGGTCGGTGGCGCCGCTGGAGGAGGCCGATGCGGAGCGCTCAGTCCTCTTGAAGGCGTCGGAACTGGAGCGCGGGATTGGCCGGGGTCGGCCGAGCGTTTCCATCCAGACAATTTTTCAGCAAATCCCCGAGGTGTTCGCGAACCCGATCCAGCCGGATGACGTGACCGAAGTGGTCTTGCCGCTGGCGAAGGTGATGGAGCAATTTAACAAGTTTCAGGTGCGCGCGGACCAGAGCAAAGAATTGGCGATCCCGCAGATCGAGACGCCGTTTTTGCAACTGACTTTGGAAGACGACGCCCGCTTCGGGACGGTCACGCAGGTGGTGCATGAGCATGCGGAGGAGACTGCGCCGGTGCGGGTGGAGCCAGCGACGGCGCACTCGCTGGCGGCGGCGGAGCCCGAGGCGACCGCGGCGGAGAAATATGTCGTGACGCCGGTGTCGTTTCCGATTTCCCCAGCGGTGGGCGGCAACGGCCAAAACGGCAACGGCCCGCGCCCCGGCTCCTCGCCCGATAATCCCTCGCTGACGCGCATCGCTTTCCCGAATTCACCGAAAGGAACGGACGAGTCCGCGGTAGTTCCGACCTCCAGCGGGCCGTCCGTTCCGACAAGTGGCTCCGCGCCAGCGAGTGCCCCGACCCGCATCGCGTTCGAGAGCACCGCGCCCTCGGATGACGCGCGGCCGAAGACGGATTCCTGGCTGACGAAGGAAAACTTTGAGTGCGAAGCCGACCCGGCGGAAGCGAGCGCGCCGGTGGCAGTCGGCAGCGCCGCTCCGACGCTGACGCCTGAGCCGAGCCCGAGCGTGGAGATTTCCCTCGCGCTCAAACCCATTCTCCAGAGCCTGCTCCCGCAACAGTTGGCGCGTGAGATCGACGATGTGCCGGACGACGCGCGGATGACGATCCCGTTCCTGATGTTGGAGAAGCAACTGGCCTCCGGGCGGGTGGTTTTGTCGCCGGATGATTTCGCGCACCATCTGCCGAAGGAGTATGCGGATGTTTTCGACTCGAGCCGGCTGGAAGCTTCCATCGTCCTGCCGCTCCAGGAGGTGTTGAAGAATCTGCCGGACTCCTCCCTGCGCGTGCGGGACGACCAGGAGGTGCAGGAAATCAAAGAAGAATTTGAGACGCCGTTCCTGGCCAAGGCCGCGGAAGACGCGAAGCGGTTCGAGGAAGCGGCGGTGGCGAAGGCGAAGGCCGCGGCGCTACCGCCCGCCTCGGTCGAAGTGAAGACGGGCGACGCCGCCCCGGCGAACCCGGCCGAGGCCGACGAGGAACTCGATGCCAAAACCGCGGTCGCGAAGGTGGGCAAAATGGCGGGAGTGACGGGCTGCGCGGTCGTCTTCGCCGACGGCCTCACCCTGGCCGGCAATTTGCCGGCAAAGTATGAAGCCGATGGCTTGTGCGCGATGGCGCCATCGTTCCTGAGCCGGATCGAGGGTTACATGTCGGAAACCAAGCTGGGCGAACTCCATTCCATGACGCTCGATTGCACGAAATCGGCCATGACATTTCTCATCCGCGACAACCTCTGCCTGGTCGCGGCCCACAAGAAAGAAGCACTCTGCCCGGAGATTCGTGAAGCTCTGGCGCAGGTGCTGCTTGAGCTAACCCGCAAGTATTCCAATCCCGCCTAGGAACCAATTCCCATGTCGATCATCAACTACGCGAGCCGCGAAATTCAGTTCAAAATCGTCTACTACGGGCCGGCCCTCTGCGGCAAGACGACCAACCTCGGCTACATCCACCAGCGGATTAATCCGCAGAACCGTGGCGACCTCGTTTCCCTCGCGACCGCGGCGGATCGCACCCTCTTCTTCGATTTCCTGCCCCTGAACGCGGTCGTGATCAAAGGCTTCGTGACCAAGTTCCAGCTCTATACGGTCCCCGGCCAGGTCATCTACAACGCCACCCGCCAGCTCGTGCTGCGCAGCGTGGATGGGATCGTCTTTGTCGCTGATTCGCAGTGGGAGAAGATGGAGGAGAACGTCGAGAGCTTTAAGAACCTCGAGGACAACCTGGCAAAGCAGAATATCTCGATCGACGAAATCCCCTACGTCATCCAGTACAACAAGCGTGACCTGGAAAACGTGGCCCCGATCAACTACCTCGAATACGTCCTGAACAACCGGAAACGCCGGGTGCAGAGCTTCGAGGTGATTTCCAGCACCGGGCAAAACGTCTTTGCCTCGCTCAACGCGGTCTCCCAGATCCTGCTGCATAAATTCAGCAAGCAAAGCGACGTCCCCAAAAACGTGTCGGCACCGCCGGTCGCACTCCCCGTGGAACCAGCCCAGGGCGCCTCCGTATGAACGCGATTCCCTGCCTCACGATCGAGGACGTCGCCTCACTCGATGGCGTCCTGGCCGACTTCCTGAAAAAAGCGGAAGCCGAGCTGACGGTCGTGATCGATCGCGGCGGCAACGTCATCTCACAGTTCGGCGACATGGAAGTGCTGGACGTGACCATTATTGCCGCGCTCGCGGCGGGCTCGTTTGCCGCCACCGCGGAGCTGGCGCGCCGGATCGGCGAAGTGGAGTTCAACGCCCTCTATCATCAAGGGAACGGCAACCACATCTTCATGAACTCGATCGACGACGAAACGATCATGATCACCGTTTTCAATCATCGCACCACCGTTGGTCTGGTGCGGTTTTACTCCACCGGCGCGGCGCAAAGTGTGGCGGCGCTTGCTGAAAAGTCTCTCGAACGAAGGCCACGGGTTTTCTTTCAGTGCTTCCGACGTGACCGCGGCGCCGCTCTTTGCCGACGAACCGCGCAGCGCGGCCTAACAAGCAACGCGGCCGCCGCTAGGGCACGCCAAGTTCGGCGCGGGTCGTGGCCGCGAGCGCGGTATCGACCGGATGAGCGAGCGATTTACGGTAAAGCGCGGCGGCACGCTCACGTTCGCCAGTGGCGCGGGCGGCGTGATGGTAAACGAGCTGGAGCTCGCCCGCGGCGAATTTTTCCGGATGCGTGTCGGCCATTTGCGCGAGCTGGAGGAAATCCTTCCGGCTGGTGGCGCCATGGCCCAGAATGGCCGGGAGCGCGGAGGTGGTGAGGGCGCGGGGAAGACGGACCTTCGGGTCCTCGGGCGCGGCGGCCACGGCCGCGTCCATGAGCGCGAGGCCTTGCTTCAGGGTCGCGAGTTTCTTCGGGCCGAACCCGAGGTCGCGACTCTTCAAAGTGTAGGCGCTGCCGAGGTAGACGCGAGCCAGTTGATTCGATGGCGCTTTTGCGAGGACTGATTCGAGGGCCGCGATGCAATCGAGCACGGCCTGCTTTTCGCCCTCCAGCCCGCGGCGGTAGAGTGCGTCGATTTTTTCCTGCTCTAGCGGGGCGGCGGCAAGCAACACGAGCAGGCCGAGGCTGGCAAGAGAAACGTGGCACGCAAGAGGTTAGTCGAAGGGGAGGGAATGGCGTATAAAAATCTCGCTAAGACGGGTGACGCAGTGATAATAAATGCGGGAACTTCCTTCACTCATTATGAAACGCCTTATTCTCTGTTCATTGCTTGCTCTTGGCCTCGCGGGCGCGTCCTACGCGAGTGCGCAGTCCGTCACCACGGATTCGGTGGGTTTCACCACCAACACGTTGCTCGGCAATTCCGATTCGCACATCGCGCTCCCTTTCATTCGGCCGCCGGCGTTTGTGGGCGGGATTCAATCAGCCGGCGGCACCACCATCACCGTTACCGGCAGCCCATGGACCGCGAGCCAGTTCGTCTATGCCGCGGGCACGCAGCCGAATCACTACTATGCCTTGATTGGGCCCGCGACCGTGGCCAACCCGAAGGAAGGGCACACTTATCCGATCGTAAGCAACACCGCGAACACGCTCACGGTCGATCTGGGACAAGACACCTTGAGCGGCATCCCGGCGAATGCCCAGGTTTCGGTAATCCCGAACTGGAGCTTGAACACGGTCTTCCCGGCGAACGATGCCAGTGTTTCCTTCACGCCCACGATATCGACCGCGCAATACAAGACGCAGGTGCGGGTGCCCGACGTCTCGGCGACCGGCATCAACCTGCCCTACACGACTTATTTCTACAGCGACAACGCCGCTCCCGGCCAGGTGGGCTGGCGGTTGGTGGGCGATAACACGACTGATCGTGGCGACGATCCGCTCCTGCCCGACAGCCATTTCGTGGTGCGCAATTTGAATGGCGCTCCCACCTTGCCCTTGGTGAGCCTGGGCGGCGTGTTGACGAAGAAGCTCGCGGTCCCGTTGGTGACGAGCAACTCGGGCCAACAGGACAATCCGGCCGGCTTGGTGCGGCCGCTTGACGTTCCCTTAAATGCCACCGGGTTGAACCTGACCGACGGCTCCTTCGGCCCGAACGATCAACTGCTCCTGTTCAACAATGCCGTGGCTGGCATCGACAAGTCGCCGAGCGCGATTTATGTGCAAACTGCGGCCGCGAACGGACCCTGGCGTCTGTCCACCGACAGCGTGAATGATCGCGGGAACGACGTGATTCCCAGCGGTACTGGTTTCGTCATCCGCAAAGCGTTGAGCGACGGGCAGCCCGATTTCTGGACGAACAACCTGCCGGTCAAAGCGGTCAGCGCCGTTTCCCGTCGCAGCCACAATGGCACCGATTACGACATCGATCTCCCCCTCACCGGCACACCCGCAGTGGAATGCCGAAGCACAGGAGGCGCCTATCGAATCGTATTCACCTTCCCGACACCGGTCACGTTTAACGATGCGTCCGTCACCTCCGGTGCGGCCACCACCTCGACACCTTCTGCTTTGGGAAACAACCAGGTGGCAGTCGATCTCTCGGGCGTGGCCGACGTGCAACGCGTCACCGTTACCCTCCTGAACGTGAACGACGGCACCAACACCAACCACGTGGCGGTGCGGATGGGCGTGCTGGTCGGCGACACCAATGGCAACGGCACGGTCAATTCTTCGGACATCGGGCTCACGAAATCGCAGTCGGGTCAGCCGGTTACGGAGTTCAACTTCCGCAACGACCTGAATATAAACGGCGGCATCAACTCCAGTGACATCGGCCTTGTGAAATCGAAGTCCGGGACCTCCTTGCCCCCCAATTCGACCGAGCCGGAAAACGAACGCCTGACCGCATCCAACCACACGACCCGGTAACAGTGGGCGTTGTTTTAGCCGGCCCCGATCGGGCGCGCTAGTCGCCCATCACCGTAACGAGGAGTCGGCGGCGGTGCGGCGCGCGCCGGTGTTCGAAAAGAAAAATTCCCTGCCAGGTGCCGAGTTGGAGTTTGCCCTCGGCGATGGGGATGACTTCGCTGGAACGCGTCAACACCATGCGGATGTGCGAAGTGGAATCATCCGGTCCTTCGGCGGTGTGGGTGAAGGAGGCGGCATCCTCCGGGACGAGACGCTCGAAGTAGGCTTCGAGATCGACGCGCGCGGAGCGGTCCGCGTTTTCAAAAATAACAAGGCTCGCGCTGGTGTGCTGAAGGAACACTGTGGCAGTGCCCGTGTTCACCCCGCTGCGGTGCACGATGTCGCGCACCTGCCCGGTGATCTCGTAGGTGCCCTTGCCGCGCGTTGGGACTTCGAGCGTGTTCGACTGCGCCTTCACAGGGGCACGAGGCGTTGCCAACGCGGGAGCGTGCGACTAAGGAAGATGGCTGCCGGTTTGCCGTGCGCCATACGGCTTCCATGCAGCTTTTGCCGGTGTCGGCGAAGCTACAGCCACCGTGGTCGTCGCAGTGCGAGTGGCGGTGGTCGTCGTGGTGACGGGCGCCGGAGTTTCGCATGAAGCGAGGAGAGTGGCCGCTCCCAAGAGTATCAAAACTTTCGCAGTAGGAAGCGTGGACATGCGCGGAGAATAGTTTCCGGCGATGCAATGGCAATACAAATAAGAACGCACAATGCAGACTTTCTTACGACGATTCACGACCCGCCTGGACCAACGCCAGGTCGCACCGTTTAATCTGGTTCAGAATCTCTTCCGGCTTCAATGCATCAGCGGCCGCCAGGGGAGACAACGTGCTCATCGCCGGCTTCATCGTGACGGGCGCGCAGCCGAAACGGGTGCTCATCCGCGGGCTCGGACCGTCGCTTCCCGTAGCCGGCGCGCTGGCCGATCCGGTGTTGAAACTCGATGGCGGTGCGGTCACGAATGATGATTGGCGCGCGACACAGGAGTGCGAAATCATTTCCACTACCGTTCCGCCTTCCAACAACCTGGAGGCGGCCATCGTGGCCACGCTCGCACCCGGTGCGCACACGGCCATTCTGCGCGGGAAGAATGGCGGCACCGGCGTCGGCTTGGTGGAAGTGTACGATCTGGAATCCGGGATGCCGGAGCGTCTGGCGAATATCTCCACTCGCGGTCAGGTGCAGACCGGGGATAACGTCATGATCGGGGGCTTTATCGTGGGCGGAAATTCTCCCGCGACGGTGCTGCTCCGCGCCATCGGGCCATCGTTGACGGCGCAGGGCGTGAGTGGAGCGCTGATGGATCCGACTCTGGAAGTGGTGGATGGAAACGGCAGCGTGATCAGCAACGACAATTGGCGGGCCACGCAGGAAAGCGCGATCATTGCCACGACAGTGCCGCCCGCGGATGACCGCGAGGCGGCGGTGCTGGCCACGCTCGTGCCCGGTGCTTATACCGCGATCGTGCGCGGGAAGAACAACACGACCGGCGTAGCTTTGGTGGAGGGTTACGTTATCCAGTGAACGGCGTTTATTCTTAATAGAGAGCGTCGACCAGGCGAAGCGATTTTTCGTTAGGCAAGAGGGATTGCTCCATCTGATTCATGACATAGGCGAAGGCGAGGTCGTTCTCCGGATCGGCAAAGGCGTGGCTGCCGCCGGCGCCGGGATGACCGAAGGCAAGTGGTGAAGGACCGAAGATGCGCCGCGCGGTCTGCGGCGGGTTCTGCATGAAACCAGCGGAAAAGGCGGTCGGGTATTTGGAAGACGCGATCCTCACCGGCGGCGAGGGTGGTCGTCATCCGGCGCATGGTTTCTTCCTCGAAGTAGCGGTGTCCCGCAAGCTCACCGCCGGCGGCGAGCATGGCGTAGAATTTTGCCAGCGAAGATCGCGCTCCCGATTCCTCCGAAGGAGACGAGCGGCAACGCGCGGATCCCGGGGCGTTCATCCCGCTCACGGCAGTGCAAGCCTGCGGGCGAGGTGAAGACTTTCCGTACGAGGGTGCCCGGTGTGGCGAGGTCGCGATAGAACTGCGCGGGGACGGCGGGCGTCCGGCCTTCGCAGCGTGGATCTTCGCCACGCGGCCGTGCTCCTCCGCGGGCAGGCCGATCCAGATGTCGAGCGCGAGCGGTTCCGCGAAGACTTCCCGCCAATATTCGCCCAGCGTCTTGCCGGCAATGCGGCGGACGAGTTCGTCGAGGAGGAAGCCGAAGGTGCGGGCGTGATACCCGTGTGCGGTGCCCGGTGGCCAGAGCGGCTTCTGGCGGGCGAGCGCGTCGATCACGGCGCCATAATCGAGAACGTCCACGCGGTCATCGAAACCAGCAAGGCCCGCCTGGTGCGAGAGCAACTGCGCCAGAGTGATCGCCTCTTTCTCGGCTTGAGCGAACTCGGGCCAGAACTCCGCCACGGGGGAGTCGAGAGCGATCTCGTGTTCCTGCAGGACGTGCAGGAGGCACGCGCTTCCAAGTCCTTTCGTGGCCGACCAGATGAGGACGAGGGTATCAGCGGTCCAGGGCTGCTCGCGCTGGGCATCGCGGAAGCCGCGGTTTAGTTCGAGGATGGGTTCTCCGCGGTGCCAGATGGAAACCGCAGCGCCGAGTTCGCCGAAGTTCGCGAAATTTTCCTCGAAGAGCGGGGTGAGACGAGCGGCGAGCGCGGCGGGATCGAGGAGCATGCCTCGCATGTTAGCCGCGAGCGCGGCCATTTCCAAAATTGTCCTGCCGGGCAGCGCGGCCGTCCAACCGTCCGCCTAGATCACCGCGTGCAATGATTTCAGGTCAGGATCTTTCTTGGCGAGATCGCGGAAGGAAGCATCCATCTTGAAACTGATCCCGAGATTCTGCTTGGCGTCGTGCATGTTGCCAAGAAGCGCATCGTAGCAGCCCATATTGTAGTAGTAGATGGGCTCCTTGAGCAGAGCGACTGGGCCGGTGGCGAGGAGGGTCTTGGCCTCGGCGGTTTTGCCGAGTTGATGCAGGCAAAAGCCGGCATGAAGGAAACCGGTGCCGCAATCGGGCGCGGCACGGCAGAGAAGACGGCTGACCCGAAGGGCGGCGGCCCAGCGGCGCTTCTGCATGAGATAATGGAGACGGAGATGGAGGACTTCGGGGCGGTTTTGCAGGCGGGGAGCGATGGCGTCGAGTTCCGCGAGCGATTCGCGAAACATGCCCAGCTCGGCGTAGCCGCAGGCGGCTTGCACATGCCATTCAAATTCCACGGCCTCAGTTTAAGCAGAACGCTTGCCAAGGAGTCCGTCGGACGGAAGTATTTGATTGCGAGATAGCTAACAGCTTCCGTGCAACACCCGCGCCGGGGTTACAACAGGAGCGATTCGAGCTCGCTGACGCGTCGATCGAAAAGGCGCAGTGCGCTTTCGACCGGGGCGGAAGTGGTCATGTCGACGCCGGCGAGCTTTAGTGTTTCCAGTGGGAACCTGGAGCCGCCGGAGCGGAGGAAATCGAGATAAGCGGTGACGGCTTCGGGGCCGCCTGTGCGGACGCGCTCGGCGAGGGCGACGGCGGCGGAGATGCCGGTGGCGTATTTGTAGACGTAGAAGGCGCTGTAGAAATGTGGGATGCGCAGGCACTCAAGGTCGAGTTGCGGATCGAGGACGACGGCGTCGCCAAAGTAAGCCTGCAAGAGCTGGCGGTATTCAGCCTTGAACACGTCGAGGGTGAGGGCATCGCCGCGTTCCTCGATGGCGTGAATGATTTTTTCGAACTCGGCAAACATGGTCTGGCGGAAGAGCGTGCCGCGGAGGTCGTCGATCTGGCGGTTGATGATGTAGGCGCGCATCTTCCGGTCGGTGGTTTGCTGGAGGAGGTGATGCGTGAGCAGTTCTTCGTTGAAGGTGGAGGCGACTTCGGCGAGGAAAATCGGGTAGTTGTAGTCCTGATAGCGCTGAGTTTTTTGCGCGAACCAGGTGTGCATGGAGTGGCCGGCCTCGTGCGCGAGCGTGTAAACGTCGGAGAAGACGTCGCTCTTGTAGTTCATGAGGATGTAAGGCGGGGCGCCGAAGCTGCCGGAAGAGAAGGCGCCGCTGCGTTTACCTTTGCTCTCGTAGCGATCGCACCAGCGACCGCGCAAACCTTCATCGAGCGTGCGCGTGTAGTCCTCGCCGAGAGGCGCGAGAGAGGCGATCACCTTTTCGATGGCTTCGTCGAAGGAGACGTTCGTCTCTATTTCCGGGACCAAGGGGACGTAGGTGTCGTAGGCGTGTAGTTCGTCGAGACCGAGGACGCGGCGACGCAGATCGTAATAACGAAAGAGCGGTTGGAGGCCGCTGCGAACGGCGTTGATAAGGCCGTCGTAAACGGTCACCGGAACGTCGTCGCGAAAGAGAGAGGCGGCGAGGGCGGAGGGATGGTTGCGCGCTTTGGCGCGAAAAACGTCGGCTTTCACCGAATAGGACAGCGCGGCGGCGAGGGTGAACTGGTGATCCTCAAACTCCTGGTAGAACTGGTGGAAGGCGCGTTTGCGCAGCGCGTGGTCGCGTTTGACGAGAAAAGAGCTGAAGGAGGTTTGCGTCAGCGGCAGCTCCTTGCCTTCGGCATCGATGACGGTGCCGAACTTCATGTCGACGTCGGTGAGTTGGGAGAAGGCCTCGTCGTAGCCATCCATGGCGGCGCTGCCGAGGGCGAGTAGGCGCTCTTCGGCTTCAGAGAGGATGTGCGGCTTTTCCCGGCGCACTTTGCGGAGGACGATTTGCCATTCGGCAAGCGCGGGATCGGCGAGGAATTCCGCGAATCGCTCGTCGCTAATAGCCTGAATTTCGGGCGAGACGTAGGCGGCCGCTTCGCCGATTTTTGTGAGCAGGTTTTGCAGTTGCCCCATGCGGGCGAGGTAGTCGGGATTCGAGCTGTCTTCCGCAAGCTGGAGGGAGGCGAAGTGGGCCACGCGCTCGATTTTTAGGTCGAGCAGTTTGTCGAATTCGAGGCAGACGGCGAGAATGGTGGCGGATTCGCCGAGACGGCCTCGCCACTCCGCGAGCCGCGGATAGGTTTGCTGAATCCAGGCGAAGTCTTCCCCCCACTTATCGACCGCGCTGAAGAGATGGGTCAGGTCCCATTTGTCAGCTTCGGGAATATCGGCGCGGCTGGGGGTCTTCGGTTCGTTCATGGCGGGCTCTATCTTACGCGTTGATTTGCGGGCGCAAGCGGGGCGCATCGCTCAGAGCGATTGCCGTTCGCGATAGTCGAGCTGGCCGTCGATGATCTCGGCGGCGGAGGTGTAGGGATGCGGTTGCGTTTTGTCTGCGCTGAGAATGTGCAGAACTTCGTGGCCGCGCGCTTTCAGGTAATCGGAAATAAGGCTGCGATGGCAGCTCCACCAGACAGCTTCGGCGCACATGATGGCGGTCGGGCCAGTGGCGGAGGTGAGGTCGAGCAGGCGGGCGACGCCGTGTTGGAATTCTGGCGTCTCCATGTGATCGGCGTAACCGCGGAAGGAGAGGTTTCGCCAGGCGGTGTTCGGCGAATCGGGACGCGCTTTGCGGCGACCGCCGAGTTCAGGGAAGTGCTCGTAGGTGATTTGTCGGCTAACGAGTGATTCGGCGAGCGCTTCGCGGTTGAAGTGTGGGTAGCGCTTCGAGCCAGGGAGGAGGCGGACGTCGGCGAGGAGTTTTATGCCGTTCGCCTCAAGAAGAAAGAGGAAGTCTTCCCGTGAACGCGTCGAGTGGCCGATCGTCCAGATGCGCGGCGCCACGGTGGAGCGGGTTACGGGATGGCGGGCCGAGGCGCGACCGGGGCGACGCTTTCGCTCATCGTCTTCAAAATTTTGCCCAAGTCGCTGTTCGTGGAGATGACGGCGGTGGTGTCGTTCTGGAACGCCGCTCGCGCGACGCCGAGCGTGCGCTGAAAGAGGTAGAGATCCTGGGCCTGTGGGGTGCCGAACGCGGCGGTATAGATGCGGGCGGCTTCGGCGTCGGCTTCGCCTTCGATTTTCAAGGCGCCGCGTTGGGCGGTGGAGGTGATGGAGGCGACTTCGCTTTCCTTTTGGCCGTTGATGTTGGCCGCTTCGCCTTTGCCCTCGGAACGGAAGCGGGCGGCGATCTGGTGGCGCTCGCTGGACATGCGTTCGTTGATCTTGGCGGCGACGTCGGGGTTGTACTTGCTGCGCTTGAATCGCTGGTCGAGGAGCTCGATCCCGAAGTCGGCTATTTTTTGGCGGGCGCGTTCGTTGATCTGTTTTTCGATCTCGAGGCGACCGAGGGCGATGTCGGGAATGGTGCTCGGGAGGATGGTGCCGCTTTGTTCCATTTCTTCATCGCGCAATGGCTTGCGGCCTTTGGTGACGCGGATGATTTCGACGAGATCGTGGGTGGCGACGGCGGTGCGGGTTTCGCTGCCGAGGATGTCGTCGAGGCGGGAGAGGGCGCTGCGTTCGTCGTTGAGGCGGTTGAAGTAGAGGAGGGGATCGCTGATCCGCCAGCGGGCGAAGGAATCGACGATGATGTAGAGCTTGTCTTTGGTGGGCATTTCGGTCGGGGGGCCGTCCCAGGCGAGGATGCGGTTATCGAAGCGGTGAATCTTGTCGATGAAAGGGACGAGCATCTTGAGGCCGGGTTTTTGCTCGGTGCGGATGGCTTTGCCGAAACGGGTGACGATGACGGTTTCGTATTGGTGGACGACGAAAAGGAGGGCGCCCCATTTCAAGGCGGTGAAGAGAACGATGAGCCCGAGGATCATCATGACGTTGCTCTGGAGAAAGCGGATGGGCGCGGGGGCGACGTAGGAATTCATGTGCGTGGCCATATTAGCGAGTGGGTTGGGGCGTTTCGCCGGGCTGCGCGAGCGGCAGGGTTTGGAGGATGCCTTTGATGCTGTCGTCCACGATCACTTTTTTGCTGAGCGAGGGCATGATGGCTTCCATGGCTTCGAGGTAGAGGCGGCGGCGGGTGACTTCGGGCGCCTTGGCATACTCGGTGAGGAGGAGGGTGAATTTTTCGGCTTCGCCTTTGGCCTGGTTGATGCGGCGGAAGGCGTAGGCTTCGGCTTGTTTTTCGCGGCCTTTGGCCTGGCCGCGCGCGTTCGGGACGGCGTCGTTGTAAACGGCCCAGGCCTGGTTGATGGCGGTTTGTTTTTCCTGCTGCGCCTGGTTCACTTCGTTGAAGGCGGCCTGGACGACGGCGGGCGGGCGGACGGTGGAGAGTTGCACTTGTTGAATCTGCAAACCGAGACCGTACTCGGAACACAAGGTGGCGAGACGCTCGAGCGAGGCGGTTTCGATATCGTGCCGGCCGATGGTGAGAACTTCATCGACGGTGCGGTCGCCGATGACTTCGCGCATGACGCTTTCGGAAACATCGCGCAGGGTTTTCTCCGGCTCGCGCGCGCCGAAGAGGTAGGCTTTCGGATCGGTGATTCGATATTGCACGACCCACGGGACGAGGGCGGTATTCAAGTCACCGGTAATCATGGTCTCGGTGTCCTCGGAGTTGTCGTCGCCCTGGAAGGCGTTGGAGGAATTGGCCGTGGCGAAACCGAATTCCAATTTCAAAAGACGCTGCGTGGGGACGATAACGATCTCGTCCACGTAGGGAATGGCGTAGGCGAGGCCGGGCTCGACCGTGTTGGTGTAGGCGCCGAAACGCATTTTCACGCCGACGGAATTGGTTGGGACAGAGACGAAACCGAACAAGAGCGAGAAGAGAGTGATGACGATGCCGATGCAGGCGATGAGCCCGAGGACGAGGCGGATCGGGCTGATCTGCAAGCCGGAAGGCATGTTGGGTGAGCGTGGGATGATTTCCATGGGCGAGAGCCACCTTAACACATCGAGCTGGTTTTGCCCCCGCTGCCGCGGCGGAAGTTGTCAGCGGCAGTCAGTTTATGGATAAACAGGGATGGCTGGATATTCGCAAACTCCGCTGGTGCGCAAACTCGGGATTCGGCCTAACGAAAAGGTGGTGGCGTTGAATGCGCCCTCCGCTTACGAGGCGATGCTGCAGGATTTGCCAGAGGGAGTGGTGATCGTTTCGCGGGCGAACGAATGTGCGAGCTTCATCCATCTTTTCGTCAACCGAGGCGCGGAACTGGAGCGGCGGCTCAAGGCGCTGCGGTCGAAGCTGGCGCAGACCGGAATACTATGGGTTTCGTGGCCGAAGAAGACGTCGGGCGTGGCGACGGATGTGACGGAGGATACGATTCGCGCGGTGGCGCTGCCGCTGGGTTTTGTGGACGTGAAGGTGTGCGCGGTGGACGAGACGTGGTCGGGTTTGAAGTTGATGATCCGGCGGGAAAATCGGAAGAGTGCGGGATGAAGACGCGATATTTCGACCACATCGATTTGCGGGTGAAAGATATGAAAAAGGCGCAGCGCTTTTACGAGCAAGTGCTGCCGGCGATGGGCTTCACCCGGGAGACGGGGGATGCGGAGTGGGGGAGTTTTACGGCGCCGGGTGAGGGGAAGCGGGAGTTTTTTGGCTTCACGGAGGATCCGGAGCATCGGGCGAATGGGAACCGCATTTCTTTTTGGGCCGCTACGCACGAAGAAGTGGACCGGGTGGCGGAAGTGGTGCGCCGGGCGGGTGGGAAGGTGCTGGAGGGACCGGAGGTGTGCGAGGATTACACGCCGCACTATTACGCGTTCTTTTTTGAAGATCCGGATGGGAACAGGCTCGAGATTTGTTGCCGGACGTCGGGGCAGGCGGCTAACGAGAGGTGGAGCGCTGGTCGCGCCCGGGGCGAAGGCCGAATTTGCGCAGGGCGACGAGCGTTTCGCCCATGGGAAGGCCAATCACGTTGGTGTAGGAGCCGGTGATGCGGGCTATGATCTCGGCACCGTGACCTTGCGCGGCGTAGGCGCCGGCCTTGTCGAGCGGGTCGATTTTCGTGAGGTAGGCGCGGATTTCCGGCGGCGAAAGCGTGCGGAAGAGCACTTGGGAGACGACGCAGAAGCTGATTTTTTGCCGGCGGGCGATGGCGCAAATAAAGACGCCGGTGCAAACGGTGTGCTGGCGGCCGCTGAGGCGTTGGAGAGTGCGGAAGGCGGCGTCGAGGCTGGAGGGTTTGCCGATGATGGCGCCGTCGAGAGCGACGAGGGTATCAGCCGCGAGGACGACCGCGTCGGGATGGAGGCGGGCCACGGCCATGGCCTTGAGAGCGGCATTGCCGAGGGTGAGTTCGCGCGAGGTGAAGGCGCGGCTGTTCATCTCGTCGGCCTGGGGTGGAATGACCTCGAACCGGAGGCCGGCCTCGGAGAGCAACTGCTCCCGACGCGGGGATGCGGAAGCGAGGATGAACCGCGGGACCAAGTGACGACTCGGCGGTTTAGGGTTTGGCGGTGGGCGCAGTTTTAGGTGGCGCGGGCTTGGTGCCGAGCAGGGCATCCATGTTCGGCATTTTCATTTCCTCGAAGCCAGCCGGTGCGACGAATTCGGAATCGAGGAGCGGGTCCTGTTTGATTGACGCGAGGGTGGTGGTGATTTGTTTGCCGCTGAAGATGACGCGCATGCGTAGGGGCACGCCGGGAAAATCGCGGTAGTCGGGCATGCCGGTGCCGGCGACGTTCCAGGTTTGCGGCGTGGTCGCGGCCATCTGCTGGAGGATGGCGGAGGCGCCGGGATATTTGCTGGCGATCCAGTAGGTGCCCTTAAAGGCGGGAGCATCGACGGTGTATTCCTCAGTTTCGTGGCCGTTGATGGTTTCTTTTTTGCCAGTGGGCTTTGAGCTGCGGTTTAACGGGGGCGGCGCCTTTATCATCGGACTGAATGGCGAGCTGGGCGGCGGCTTTCGCCTGGGCGGCGGAGATGCGCATGAATTTTTTCTGATCGTTCATGAGCGTGAGGATGTCGCCACTTTTGCCATCGATGATGGTGGTGACCTGCGGTCCGGCTTCGATTCGCGCCTTGTCCCCTTTGATTTTCATGGTTGGAAGTGGTCATGGCGCCCGCGCCGTCGATATTTTGGACGATGGTGAGATCGGCGTGCGCGGAGGCGAGGGAGAGCGCACCGAGGAGCGTGGCGCAGGCGAAGGTTTTCATACGCTCAGTTGCTAGAGTGGCGGCCAGAAGAATGGCAAGCAGACTCCGGCGGGCGCGGGAAAATTCCGGGAAGTCAACGTGGGCGCGGTGGAGAAAGAACTTGGCAGGTCGCGCGAGCGGCGTCAGCTTAGCGGGCGAAAATCGCGGGTGTAGCTTAATGGTAAAGCTGTAGCCTTCCAAGCTACTGACGAGGGTTCGATTCCCTTCACCCGCTTTTCCACGGCAGGAGCGATAATTTTATTGACCGTCGTCACCTGAAGCGATAACCCAAAGCTCTGCTTTTCAATTCATCCCGAAGGTCTTTTTTATGAACAAACTGCTCATGGCGTCAAATGGCGAGCAACTCACCCTCCGAAGCTTTCGGGCGACGGTCGTATTACTGATCACCTGTGGCTTGGGAGCGATATTTTGGGCTGCGAGCACGCCCCTGTCGCAAGCCCAAGACCTGACGCCGGAGAAGATGATTGAATCGCAGTTACCGGAGGGCAAAACACTTCAGACCGCGGATAAACCGGAGTTTCTCGCTGCGGTCTGCGCGGCCGTGAGGAAATGGCGGCCATCGGCGCCGCAAATCGTGCGCGCCGCGATCCGACTTCGTCCGGAATGGAAGAAAGATATTTTGCGCACCGCGTTCCAGTGCTTGGAAATCGATGACTGCCGGTTCCTGAATCGCGTCCTGTGGTACGTCATCGATGACGACCCGGATCATGCCGACGAATACCTAGGTTGGGCGATCGAGTGGGCGCCGGCCTGCGCAGGTGCTTTTGGTCGCGACGGGCGAGGCGAGGGTGAGTTTGGAGCGCCTCCCGGCAATATCCTGCCTCCTCCCGGTTCGATCGGTGGCGGTGGTGGGCAGGGCAATGTGGTTGCAGTCTGCCACAATGGCATGACGATCTTCGTTTCGCCGCAAGGGGCGGAGGGTCATTTGCGAAATCACCCCGGCGATACCCTCGGGCCGTGCGTGGTGACGCCCGTCACAAATCGATAGACGGGCCATTTTAGACGACTAAGCCGTTGCGTTGCCGCGCAACGGCTTTTCTTGCTCCTTGGTAAACGGAAATTCGTGCGCCCCATGGAAAACAGTGAACGTAGCCTGAGCGCAAAATTGGCGGATGGCTTTGTTTTGCTCCTCCTGTTCGTGGCGTTCGGTCTCGCCCAGATCCTCATCGGTGGAACACGGATGGCTTTTAGTCTGCCGGCCTATGCGCTGGTGGGGTTGGCCGGCGTCGGCGCGATTTTGGCATTGCGACGCGGGGGCGGGGCGACGCCGAGCCAGTTGTGCTTCGGCGGGACGGTTTTGTTCATGGGCTATGTCCTCGCGCGGGCCTTGCTGTCGCCAACTCCGTATATCGCGCGCAGCGACGTGCATTCGGTCCTCGCCGGGCTGGTCGTGTATTTTTTGGTCGCGTGCTTCCTCACGAATGCGCGGCAGCGGTTGTGGCTGGTTGTGCTTCTGCTCGGCCTGGCGATGGCGCAGGTGACGGTGGGGGCGTTGCAATTCCGCGATGGGACGAACTTTATGCCGATCTCCTGGCTCCAACGCTACGACTACGAGCGGCGGGCGAGCGGATTCTACGGATGCCCGAATCATCTGGCCGGGCTGCTCGAGGTGCTGGGAGTGATGGGGTTGAGCATCGTGTGCTGGAGCCGTTGGCCAGTATGGGGAAAACTCGCAGTGGGGTATGCAGTGGGCGTCTGCTATGTGGGCCTCATCCTGACGGCGAGCCGCGGCGGTTACCTCAGCGCGATTGCGAGCTTGGCGGTCTTCGCGCTTTTGAGCCTGGCGATCTTAAGACGGGCGCACGGCCGCATCGGCTGGGCGGTGGGCGGCGTGGGCGCGATGGTCGCGGTCATAGCTGGCTTGGTGATCGTTTTTTCCGTGAGCAAGAATGATCTGCTGAAAGAACGGGCCCAGAACACCTTCGATACCCAAAACATGCGGCTCGATCTTTGGCGGAGCGCGATGCAACAGTGGAAACTCGCGCCGCTCCTCGGGACGGGAGCGGCGACTTATCTTTATTACGGTCGCTATTTCCGCGCGGAGAACATGCAGCGCGACCCGGTGTATGTGCACAATGATTACCTCCAACTGCTGGCGGAATACGGTTTGTTGGGCGTGGCGGCGTTCGCCATTTTCCTCGCGCTGCACCTGCGCCACGGGCTGCGTAATTTTTCGCGTCTTGGACCGAAGCGGGTGGCCGCGTCCCAGTTGCTTCCCAGCAACACGCTTGCGCTGAACGTGGGCGCGCTGGCCGCGGTCGCGAGTTATGGCGTGCATTCGGTGGTGGATTTTAATCTGCATATTCCGGCCAACGTCCTCCTCCTCTCTTTCGTCTTCGGCATCCTGGCGAACGATGGCGTTTTGCGCGAACGCACCGTGACGACCGCGCAGAAGGCCTGGCGGCTCGCACCGGTGCTGCTGGGGGTGGTTCTTCTGGTGCAGTGTGCGCGCCTGTTTCCAGGCGAGTTTTTCGCCGAGCGGGCGCGGCTCGCCGTGCGCGATCAAAAAGCCGGCAAGGGCCTGCTCTACGCGCGCGAAGGATTGAAATACGACCCGGCCAATCCCGACCTCCATCACTATCTGGCCGCGGCGAAAATGCAGTTTGGCGACGCAGCGTCTCATCCTGCGGCCGCGATGTCGTTTCGGCGGGCGGCGATCGAATCGTTGGAAAGGGCGCGCGCGCTGGCGCCGCGGGAACAGAGTTATGGGTTGGAACTGGCGACGGCGCTCAAAACCGCCGGGCGACCCGACGAAGCGACGGCGCTCTACCAGGACTTGCTGCGCGGGGATCCAAGATCGTCCAGTCTGCGGCGATATTACGAGGCGCACCTAATACAGGAGAAAGAGGACAAATCCGGCAACATTCCGGCGACGGGTGGGAACCCTTGAGCGGACGAGACTTGGCTGTGACTCCTTTTCCTCGAAAAAGAGCCAAAAAAGAATTGCTGAGCAAATTGCCCCCGGTTACTCTGCGAGCCACCCGACGTGTCCCTTGGATTTGGAGACGCCGGCCTGAATTTTTTATTAAGGGAACCAACGGGAATATGAACCATCTTCACCTCGCCAAAGCCGCCTCTGCGGCGCTCCTGGCGATCCTACTCTGCCTGCGACCGACGGTCGCCCACGCGGGGGGGCAAGGTTTCGGAAAAGAGGTCTTTCACGATACCTCGAAGGAGATGCTGGATGGAAAGCAGATGCTGGACGGGAAGCAATCCTACGATCCCAAGAGTGATCTGGGTTTGGGCAAGTTTGCGTCCTTTCCCTTTCACGTTTCCGTCACTGTGCGCGGCGGCTACGATGACAATCCGAATCTGACCCAGTTCGATCCGGAGGGTTCGTTCTTTACCAACGTCGCCATCGGCGCCAGTTATGAGTTTGGCAGTCCCCGCACGCGCATGAGCCTGACGAGTGGCGTCGGCTTCACTTATTACTTCGATCGCAACGATGGCGTTTCGGGTGATTCCGATAATGTGGACATCAATGCCTATGTGGGCTTTTCCATCACCCATCGCTTGACTCCGCGATTGACCTTGGCGGCGAATCTCTACGCCGCGTATCAATCGCAGCCCGACTTCCAGACCTTCAACAACAGCAACATCACCTTCAGCCGGCAGAGCCAGAATTACTTCTTCACAGTCAACAAATTCTCGCTCGGCTACGCCTGGGCGCCGCGCTTTTCCACCGTCTCCAGTTACACCATTGGCTACACCGATTACGACGACGAGGTCGTGAGCTCGTTCCAGGATCGGTTCGAACACACCTTCGGCAATGAATTCCGCTACCTCGTTTGGCCAACCACGACCGCGGTGGCCGAGTACCGCTTTGGCATTGTGGATTACACCGAGACGAATGGCCGCAATTCCACCTCGCATTATTTCCTGCTCGGGTTCGATCACAACTTCAGCCCGCGCTTTACGGTTTCGGCCCGCGGGGGCGTGGAACTGCGTAGCTACGACGACAACGGCGTCTTCGGCCGGGGTGGTGGCAACCAGACCAGCCCCTACGGGGAGTTGACGCTCAACTACGCCATCGCGCAGAACACTTCGATAGCCTGGACGAATCGCTACTCGATCGAGGAATCCGACATTCCCGAGTTTTTGGGGCGCCAAACCTACCGAACCGCGATTTCGTTGCGGCATAATTTCACTCCCCGCATCGTCGCCGGCCTTAACATCGCCTATCAAAACGACGATTATGACGGCAACAGCATCACGCCCGGTTTCAACGAAGATTCGTTCGATATCTCGTTGTCGGTGCGCTACGCCATCAACCGGAATTGGGCGATCGACGCGGGTTACCACCACACTCAAATCCTCTCCGACGCCAACGTCTTCCGCGAGTACGCCCGGAACCGCTACTACATCGGCGCCACCTTCAGCTTTTAGAAGGGGCCGACGGTCGCGTTTTGCGTCGGGCAAGTTTCTGACGTAGCCTTCCGCCCCCCGTCCCGGGTTTCTATGTCACAGACCGAAGAAAGCCAACTCCATTTTCTCGATTACTGGAGAGTCATCCGCGTCCGCTGGGTGCTTATCCTTCTCTGTTTTCTTCTCGTTCTCCTGACGGCAGCGGTCGTCACCTACTTTCAGCCGCGCGAATTCCAGTCGAGCGTTTTCATCGAGGTAAAATCCACTGCACAAAACGTCCGCATCTTCGGCGCCGGCGATCCCAACATGCCGATCCACGACCCGACGCTGGCGCCCACGGTCTTTCAGGTCATTCAGCGCACCGGCATTCTCTATCCCGTCATCGACGACCTGAAGCTTCAGGATAAATGGACGAAGAACGGCTACCGCCCCACCAAGGACCAGGCCTATCAGCGCCTCCGCGGCCGCCTCGACGTCGAGGAAGTGCGCAACACCGATCTCCTCCAGATCAGCGTCCTCAGCCGGACCCGCAGGAAGCGGCCGATATTGCGAATAAGATCGTCGCCGTTTATCAGGACGTCCGTGTGCAGGAAGAAAAAGAGATCATGAATCGCGCCATCGCGAGCATGAACGAAGAGGTCGCGAAGCAGCAAAAGAAGGTCGATGAAGCCGGCGTCGAAGTCGCGCGCATTCGCGATGCGGAAGGAATCGTTGATCTCAATCCGGAAGGCATGGAAGACGCGCAGACAGCGGTCAATAGCATCGTCATGAAGCAGGAAGGCGAGGTGAACGATGCCGACACCCGCGTCGCCATTCTCGCCACTCAACTCGAGCAGATCGAGACAGCTCAAGGGCGAAGACTTGATGCGCATGATGCCGACGCTGCGGATCGAGGATCCCACCATCCAGAAGATCTTGCCGAATTATCAGGACGCCGTCGCGCAGGAAGCGATGTTATTGAACTCCGGTCTCGGGGAAAATCATCCCAAGGGTCAAGGCGCTTCGCGCGACCAAGGATGTTTACACTCAAACAGCTCGAAGAGCAGGTCACGATCATCCGCAGCGCGCTTGAGAAGAATCTCGCCGGCGCGAAGACCACGCGTGATGAACTCCAGAAACGCCTGGACGAGATCAATCAGCGTCAGCTTACCTCGAAGAACACGAGCGGCGAGCTACACCCGCGCCAAGAATCTTTACATCAAGGAAAGGATGCTCTTCGACGGTATCCGCACCCGCGCCCAGACCCAGACCATGGAGTTGGCCATGCCGCGCATGGCGGTGAGCGTGAAACAGGTGGCGGAGCCGGCCAGCCACCCCGGCGCGTCCCCGCGTCGAAATTGAACCTCGCTCTCGGCGCGCTCGTCGGCCTCGTCCTCGGGCTTGGGCTCGCCTTCTTCATCGAGTATCTCGACACCAGCGTGAAGACGATGGAAGACGTGGAAAGCCTGCTCGGCGTGCCCGTGCTCGCGATCATTCCGAAAAACATCAGCCTCCTGCACAAGGAGCCGGGCGATACGCCGGACGCGGAGGCTTATCGAATCCTGCGCACCAATATCGAGTTCAACCGCAAGAACCCCGAGGCGAATGCCATTTCGATCGTGAGTGGAGGCCCGGGCGAAGGCAAGTCGACCACCCTCGCCAATCTCGCCTTCACCTCCGCGCAGGGCGGCTACACCACCCTGATCGTTGATGCCGATTTGCGCCGGCCCGTGCAGCACAGCTTCTTTGATCTCACGAACAAAGTCGGTCTCACCAATTACCTCACCACCGATCTCCGTCTCGAGGACGTGATCGTACCCACCTCGGTCGAGAATCTCTCCCTCCTGCCCAGCGGCATTCTGCCCTCCGACGCGGTCGGCATTCTCAATTCGCAGCGCATGTCCGACATGATCGCGGAAGTGAAGACGCGGTTCGATATCGTGTTTTTCGATTCACCCCCGATGCTCGGCGTCAGCGACGCCTCTGTTCTCGCGAGTGAAGTCGATCAGACCATCATCGTCGTGCAACATCGCCGCTTCCCGCGCGCCATGCTCACCCGCGTAAAGCAGGCCGTCCTCGGCGTCGGCGGCACCGTTCTCGGCGTCGTTCTCAACAACGTCGATCTCAAGCACGACCAGAACTACTACTACTACACCAACTACTACGGCTACTATCAGCCGCGCGACAAGGAGGCCCGCCGCGAATCCCGCCGCGCCACTCCTGCTGCCACCACCGCCAGTAACGGTTACTCCGATCCGGACGAATATTGATGCGCTTTTTGCCCGCCTTCCTCGCTCTCGTCTTTGCTTTCGCCCTCTCCGCGCACGGCCAGGCCACCTTGCGTGTCGGCGATCCCGTCGAGTTGAAAATCTCCGGCGTGCCGACGGACGAGCAGACGCAGGTGAATAACATCTACACGGTCGATGCCGCCGGCACGATCAACATGCCCTACATCAACAAGGTTCGCGCCCAGGGTCTGACCCCGTCCGAGTTGGCCAACGCCATCGAGACCACCTACCGCTCCGGCAAAATCTATAACAATCCCACCATCACCATTGTGATGGCGCCCACCTCGCGCTTCGTCAACGTCGGCGGCGCCGTGCGCTCGCCCTCGCGTGTGCCCTTCACCGAAGACATGACCCTCCTCACCGCCATCAACGCCGCCGGCGGCTTTAACGATTTCGCCGATCAACGCAAAGTGCGCGTCATGCGTGGGTCGAATGTCCAGATGTACGACGTCCGCCAGTCGCGTCGGGACCCCTCGCGCGACATCAAGCTCCAGCCCGGCGACCGTATCGAAGTTCCCCAGAGCTTCTTCTAGCGCGCGTACAACGCGATTTGTGCTGTCGCCGCTCCTGCGGCCTAGCGCTCCGTCCCCACCACCGCCCGGTGCCGCCACGCGTAGCCCAGCCCCGAGTAAAGCGTCAGGATCACCGTAATCCAAACCAGCGCTCCGCCGCCGAGCGTCCATGCTTTATCCCACCACAGCGTCTTCGTGTCGGCGAATTGCAACTCCCGCACGCTTAAAAGCACGAGGAAGAAAATCACGGTCGCGATCTGCCACGAAGTCTTGTGCTTCCCGAGATTTTCAGACGGCAGCACCTGACCTTGCGAGCTGGCCAGGAGCCGCAGCCCCGTGATCAAAAAATCGCGCGCCACCACGATCGTCGCCGCCCAAGCCGGGATTGCTCCCAGCGGCACGAGCGAAATAAACGCCGCGGCGATCATGATCTTGTCCACCAGCGGATCCATCAGCTTGCCGAAGTTCGTGATGAACTGGTAACGGCGCGCAATCGCGCCATCGACGTAATCAGTAATCCCAGCGACCACGAAAAAGAGCAACGCCAGCGTGTGGCCGAGGCGCCATTGCGAGTTGAGCGCCAGCACGAATAGGATCGTCAAACCCAGCCGGCTGACGGTGAGCCGATTCGCCCAATTCATGAAGCTGCTCCCCCCTGCGGACGTTTCCAGATTGGCGCGCGCTTCTTCAGTTCCTCCACGATCCATTCGCTCGCGCGAAAGCCTTCCGCGCGATGCTGGGTTCCCGCCCGCACGAAGAGTGAAGCCTCGCCCACCGGCACAAAACTGAGCCGGTGATGAATCACGAGCAGCCTCAAATCGAACTGCGCGATCGCCGCCTCGCCGATCATGCGAAGTTGATGTTCTGCCATCGCGCGATGCGCTTCGTATTCGATCCCTGAAATTTCATCGCCATTCTCTGTCCCGCGCACCACCCCCCAAAAATCAACCACCGCCCCCGTTTCTGGAGGTAATGTTTCGGTGGGAGCGGCCAGCGTCTTCTCGCTTAGCAAAACTTCGCAGACGGGATTTGCCATGCGTGATAGATATGAGGGAACGCGACCGTCGGTCGCAAGACAGGAGATACGCAAAATGAGCGCGAAGCAATGTGATATTGGCCTCATCGGCCTCGCCGTCATGGGCGAAAACCTCGTCCTTAACATGGAGTCGAAGGGTTTTTCCGTCGCCGTCTACAACCGCACCACCGAGGTCACGGACAAATTTGCCGCCGGCAAGGCGAAAGGTAAAAACATCGTCCCGACGAAGACGATGGAGGAATTTGTCGCCGCGTTATCGCGTCCGCGCAAAGCCATGATCATGGTCAAGGCCGGCGGTCCGGTCGACGCCGTCATCGGGCAGCTCACTCCGCTTTTGGAAAAGGGTGACGTCATCATCGACGGCGGCAACTCCCTCTTCACCGATACGCAACGCCGATGTCAGGACCTCGAGGGTAAAGGCATCCACTTTGTCGGTTGCGGTGTCTCCGGTGGCGAAGAAGGCGCGCTCAAGGGGCCCTCGCTCATGCCCGGCGGTCCGCGCGCATCCTGGGATATCATCGCGCCGATCTACCGCAAGATCGCCGCGCAAGTGGATGGCGAACCGTGCTGTCGTTACATGGGCCCCGACGGCGCCGGCCACTACGTCAAGATGGTCCACAACGGCATCGAGTACGGCGACATGCAGCTCATCTGCGAAGCCTACGCCATCCTCAAACACGTCCTCGGGATGGAGGCCGCGGAATTGGCCGACATCTTCACCGAGTGGAACAAAGGCGAACTCGACTAGCTACCTCATCGAGATCACCTCGCAGATCTTCCGCAAGACCGACCCCGACACCGGCAAACCACTCGTCGACGTCATCCTCGACAAAGCCGGCCAGAAAGGCACCGGCATGTGGACGCTGCTTTCGGCCATCCAACGTTCCGTCGTCATCTCCACCATCAACGCCGCTGTCGAAGCCCGCGTCATCTCCTCGCGCAAACAGGACCGCGTCGCA
Organism: uncultured Verrucomicrobiae bacterium; assembly: GCA_963769625.1. Lineage (GTDB taxonomy): Bacteria > Verrucomicrobiota > Verrucomicrobiia > Chthoniobacterales > UBA10450 > JACCTI01. The sequence goes on from CAVYMO010000004.1 coordinate 943,072, forward strand.
GCGGCCGAAATTCTCCCACAACCAAAAGTGCCGAAGTTCACCGGCGATCGCGCCCAACTCATCGAAGCCGTCCGCGCGGCACTCTACGCCTCCAAGATCGTCTCCTACGCGCAGGGCATGGAGTTGCTCGGCGCCGCCAGCGTCGAATACAAATGGGACCTGAACTTCGGCGACATCGCCACCATCTGGCGCGGCGGCTGCATCATTCGCGCGAAGTTTCTGAATCGCATCGTCGAAGCCTACGAACGCAACCCTTCACTGAATAATCTGCTCCTCGACCAATACTTCACCGACATCATCGCAAAGACGCAGGACAACTGGCGCGTCGCCGTCTGCACCGCCATCCAGCACGGCGTGGCCGCCCCAGCCTTCGCCGCCTCGCTCGAATATTTCGACAGCTACCGCCAGCCGCGCCTCTCCGCCAATCTCCTTCAGGCCCAACGCGATTTCTTCGGCGCCCACACCTATGAGCGCACCGACAAGCCCGGCACCTTCCACACCGAGTGGATGGAATCCAGCGAGCAACCGTCGGAAAAACCCGCCGAGCCCAAGCAAGAAGCAAAAACCGGGGAATAGCATATGACCTACATCTACGAGACCACCGACCCGAAGAAACCCGTCCGCCGTTTCGAAGTCACGCAAAGCATGAAAGACGAACCGCTCCGGTTCGATCCCAAAACCGGCGAACCCGTCCGCCGCGTCATCACCGGCGGCGTCGGCGTCTTGGTTCCCGGCAGTTCCGCCGGGCCGTCCGTCGGCTCGGTCGGTTCGCACGGCTGCGGACCGGGCTGCGGCTGCCATTGAGTCCGCCGTGACTTCGGTTCGTCTAATTGTATTCCGACATTGAAGAAAGAACCTATGGCACGCGGCAAAGGACCAGAATTCACTCGCTTCTTCCGGCCTATTGTCGAGGCCCTGAAGGAAAAGGGAGGATCGGGCACTACATCAGAGATTATTGACAGAGCCATTGAAATTCTTGGGCTCTCCGAGGATGAGCAGAACCAAGAACTGGCGAGTGGTGGATCGAAGGTCCGAAACCAAGCTCAGTGGGCGCGTCTGTATCTGGCTCGCGGTGGAGTGCTGGATTCGTCGGCACGGGGTGTGTGGAAGCTAACGGAGCCGGGAGGCCAGAATTTACCCTGCGACATTCGATTTTCACGGCCTTTTCAGGGATGTTCAGCGGAAGTTCCAGACGGAACACAAACTCAAGAAGGAAAAAGAAGAAGAAGAAGAGATAGAAGACGTTGAGGATTCGGCGGAAGACTACCGCGTCGGAGTTCTCACGATACTGCGAGCACTTCCTTCGGATGGATTTGAGCGGCTTTGTCAGCGACTTTTGCGAGAATCAGACTTTGAGCAGGTTGTGGTTACCGGCAGATCGGGTGACGGAGGCATCGACGGGGTCGGCATTCTGCAAGTAAACCCGTTCGTCAGCTTCAACGTATTGTTTCAATGTAAGCGCTACGCAGGGAGCGTGACGCCTTCGCAGATTCGCGATTTCCGAGGCGCAATGCAGGGCAGAGCCGACAAGGGAATCATCATGACCACGGGAACATTCACGGTCGAAGCCAAGAAGGAAGCTCGCAGAGACGGAGCTCCTCCGATCCAGTTGGTTGATGGCGATGATCTTGTGAAGCTGTTTGAAAAGTTAGAGTTTGGTCTCCGCCCGCGAAAGACTTACGATCTCGATGAAGCGTTCTTCAATGAATTCAAATAATGTCGATCAAGGTAGTGCCGGCGAAGGTGATTCGCGCTGCGCCTGATTTTTCGACGCCTAAGCGTTGCCACTTTCGATGAGTTTGTAGTCATCAGTGAAAATCGTGCGATTCGCTGCCGACGAGTTGTTCGTGAGCAAGTGGGGCGATGCGCTGTGCTTTGATTAGGACGACGCCGTCGGAATTTTGCACTTCGCCTTCGATCAGGAGAAATGTCTCTTCCGTAATTAGCAGTCGCCACTTCTCGAAAAGATCCGGTGTCACGATGGCGTTGGAGACGCCCGTCTCATCTTCCAGGCTGATGAAGACAAAGCCTTTCGCCGTGCCGGGTCGTTGACGGCAGATCACGTTGCCCGCGATCTGCACCGTGGAACCGTGCCGCGCTTGCGCGAGATCGCTCGCGCGCCACGCGTTCGGCAATTGGTCGCGTAGCAACTTCATCGGGTGCGGGCCGGTGGTCAGATTCATCGTCTCGTAATCCGCCTGCACGCGTTCCGCCAAGGTCATCGGCGCGAGCGGGGATTCGTTCTGGGGAGCGCACGCTGCCAGCCTGTCTCTGTCCGACGGGCTTGCCGGCAGCCTGTGCGCGTTTCCACTGTGGAATGTTCGCGGCAGGCTGCCGCAAACCGCAGGCTGGAAGCCTGCGCTTCCCAGCAGATCGTCGTGTGCCGTTTCTTCCACTCGCCACATCGCCTGCCGTCGATGCTCCGCCAACGCATTCAATGCACCCAACTCCGCCAGCGTGCGTTGCTCATCTTGGGTCAGGCCTACGCGCTTCCTCAAATCTTCCAGAGAATCGAAAGCCCGCGCGACGCGTTCCTTCACTAACATCTCCGCGTGCTCCTGCCGCAAACCATTCACGACACAAAACCCGAGCCGAATCGTGTCGTCGGAAACGACCGTGCAGCGCCACTCCGATTCCACCACACAAACCGGCCGCACCTTCAAGCCGTGCCGGTTCGCGTCCTTCACGATCGTGGCCGGAGTGTAAAATCCCATCGGCTGGTTGTTGAGCAGGCTGGCGTAAAACTCCGCCGCGCGATGCACTTTCAAATACGCGCTGCCGTAGGCGAGCATGGCAAAGCTGATCGCGTGCGATTCCGGAAAACCGTAGAGCGCGAAGGAGGTGATCGCTTGCATGATCTGCTCGATCGCCTCGGGCGCGACGCCGTTCTTCTCCATCGCGGCGCGCAGCTTCACGCTCACTTTGCTCATCCGCTCCTGGGAACGATGGAAGCTGAGCGCGCGGCGCAGCTCCTCGGCTTCGTCGCCGGAGAAGTTGGCCACGATCATGGCGATCTTCAGCATCTGTTCCTGAAAAAGCGGGACGCCGAGCGTGCGCTCCAGGATCGGAATCAGGCGATCGTCGAAATACGTCACCGGCTCCGCGCCCGGCGCGCCGGTCGAGATACGGATGCACCATGTCGCCCTGGATCGGGCCGGGCCGGATGATCGCGACCTCGATCACCACATCGTAGAAACATTTCGGCTTCATCCGCGGCAGCGTCGCCATCTGCGCGCGGCTCTCGATCTGGAAACACGCCGATCGTGTCCGCCTTCTGCATCATCTCGTAGGTCGCGCGCGTCGTCCTTCGGGATGTGCGCGAGATCGAGCGGCCGTCCGCGCTCGCGGCAAAGCTCGAACGTGTCCTGCAGCACCGACATCATGCCGAGGCCGAGCAGATCCACTTTCACGATCCCGAGATCCTCGCAGTCGTCCTTGTCCCATTGCGCGACGACGCGGCCGGGCATCGACGCATTTTCCAGCGGCACGAACGAGCTCAAGCTTTCCCTGGCAGATGATCATCCCGCCGGAGTGCTGGCCGAGGTGCCGCGGCAAACCGTAGATCGATTGATAAAGCGAGATGAACGCCGGCATCCGCGGATGCGCCGCCGGCAACCCGGCCTGCTCGATCTGCGCCGCGAGGTCCATCGTGTGCGGGAAATCGCCGTTGGCGAAGAGGCGCGAGAAGCGGTCGAGAATATTTGGCGAAAAGTTGAGCACCTTGCCGATCTCGCGCGCCGCGCTGCGGCCGCGATACGTGATGACGTTCGCCGTCATGGCCGCGCCGTGTTTGCCGTAACGGCGATAAACTTCCTGGATCACGCTCTCGCGCCGGTCGCCGCTGGGCAGATCAAGATCGATGTCCGGCCAGCCCTTCCGGCCCTCGCTCAGGAAACGCTCGAAGACAGATGATTGCTCACGGGATCGACCGCCGTAATCCCGAGGCAATAACAGACCGCGCTGTTCGCCGCGCTGCCGCGGCCCTGCACCATGATGTTGTGCTCGCGGCAAAAGTTCACGATGTCCCAGACGATGAGGAAGTAACCGGCAGAAACCGAGCTTCGTGATCAGCGCCAGCTCTTCTTCGAGCTGCCGTTTCACCTTGCTGCTGACCGCTTCGTAGCGCTGCTGCGCGCCGAACCACGTGATCGTGCGCAGGAAGGAATCCATGTTGTGACCGTCCGGTACCGGATAATCGGGGAACTCGTAGCCGATGTTCTCGAGCGAGAACTCCAGCCGATCGGCGAGGCGTTCCGTGTTCGTGATCGCCTCCGGCAAATCGCGAAACAACGCACGCATTTCGCGGTCGCTCTTCAGGTGGCGCTCGGCGTTTTGCGTCGAGCAGTCTGCCGGCGGCATCGAGATGGGTGTGCTCGCGAATGCAGGTGAAGACATCGAGCACTTCGCGTCCGCGCGGCGTGGCGTATTGCACGCCGTTGGTCGCGATGACCGGCAGTCGCTGATGCGCAGCGAGATCGCGGAGGTCCTGGTTGGTGCGCTCTTCGCCACGTAGGAAATGGCGTTGAATTTCCACATAGACGTTTGTGCGGCCGAAAGCGTCGATCAGTTCTTGTGCGTGGGCGGAAATATTCCGGGTAGCGCAGGCTGCCAGCCTGCTGGTTTCGGCAGCCTGCCGAAACGAACTTCGTTTTTTGTTCGCTCCGCGAAATGTTGCCGGCAGGCTGCCGGCAACAGCAGGCTGGCAGCCTGCGCTACCCGGACCGAGCAGTGCTACGAGCCCTTCACGGAATTGCGGCAGCTCTCCCCATTGCACGGCGCACTCGCCTTTCGCTTCACTACGCAGATGCGCTTCGGTCAGGAGCGCGCACAGATTCGCGTAGCCGCGCTTATTTTTCACCAACACCGGCAGCACGCTGCCGTTTTCCATCGTCAGCTCAGCGCCGACAATCGGCCGCACTCCTTTCTCGCGCGCGGCGGTGGAGAAACGTTGGGAGCCATAGACGCCATTGCGATCGAGCAAGGCCGCCGCGGGCATTTCCAGCTCGGCCGCGGTGTCGGCTATTTGTTCCGGGAAAGACGCGCCGCGGAGAAAACTAAACGCACTGCACGCATGCAACTCGACGTAAGCCATGGCGCGCGCGTTTCACTCCTAATCGTAAATTCCGTCCATCGCCCAGCCTTCGGGCTGCTGGTGAGCGCGGCAAAGCGTTCCATCGGCGAGTTGCAGATCCCACTCGGCGCGGCTCCATGCTTTCGCGTCCCACCAATGCCCAGAAGCCAGGAACGGCCCCGCCTGGTCCGTTGCGCTCTTCGCTGCCGCGCCTGAAAAAGGTGACGGTGCCGAACGGAAACGCCGCAATGCGCACGACGGCAACCGTGGCAGTTTCGGCGTTCCTTCTTCCAACCGCCAAACAAACGGCTCCATCCGAAAAGCATCCGGCCGATGCGTATCTTCCGAGACAGGTGTGCCAACGCGTTCCATCCCGAGCAATCCACTCAGGCGCGCGAGGGTTTCGGAAAGTTGCGTCGGATCGCGCAATGCGGTCTCGAATAAATTTCCCTGCTGTTGTGTGGGCCGGGCCGCTTCTGCGGTGAGCGAGACGGCCACGATGGGCGCATCCGAAGTGAAATTCTCCAGGTGCGTGTGCAGCATGCGGAAGAGCGTTTCCACGTTGTTGCTGGGCTCGGGGATTTTGAAATGGTGGGCGTAGCTGCACTTATCATTGAAAACGATTTCAAGACGCAGCTCTTTGGCGACGTGGTAGAGCGCACCCAGTCGCAGCGTCAGCGCTTGCAGGAAGCGACGCAGGATGAAGAGCAGAGGCTGGATCGTTTCCACCTCCTGCTCGAACTCGAAGGCCTCGGTGAAAGTTTCCGGCGGCTCGACGAATTTAAGCAGGCGCGTCGCTTTTCCGCTGGCGCGTTCCCACATGCGCACCGCTTCCGGGCCGAGCCGCAGGGCGACGTCCTCTTTTTTCAGCGCGGCAAATTCGCCCAGCGTATGGATGCCCCACTTGTGCAGGATCGCGATGATACGCCGGATTTCGGCTGCGCGTTCGGCCTCGCGTTTGGTGGTGGCCGAGACGCGGTTGCTCATAATTAGCGGCGGGGAAGAAGCCGGGCTTTGGCATCCTCAGCTAACGAGGAGGTCGCGATCCAGGCGGCAGCGCGGTTGGTGTCGGTCTTCAGCCAGGCAGCGGCGATGGATTCGATCTGGCTGTTGCGCATGCCGTCGTTGCCGATGGTCTCGGCCCATTGCACGGCGGTCATGGGATCGGTGGTGGCGACGCGTTTGGTATAAGTGGCCACGGCGGTATCGCGCGATTGGCCGGCGGGGAGGGTGCCGAGCCAGGCGCCGGTGGCGTAGGGATCGTTTTGCGACCAACGGTTGACGAGATTCTCGAAAGCGCGTTCGCGGTTCGCGCCTTCGGGCAAGGAGATGGCCCACTTGCTCGTGGCTTGCGGATCCTGACCGGCCCATTGCCAGGCAATCGTGGCTGCGGTGGCGCTTTGGGTTTCGCCGGGTGACATCTGGGTGATGAGCTGGGCCGCCTGGCTGGGATCGGACTCGGCGACCACGGCAATCACGCCGGGCAGGACGAGATCACGCGTGACGCTATCGGGTAAATTTCGCGCCCAACGCAGGGCGCTTTGCGGATCGTTGCGCGTCCATTGGCGGGAGACATTTTCGAGCAACGTCTTGCGCCCTTCCGCGTCGCTGGAGCGGAGAGCGAAATCGGCCGCGGCGGAGGGATCGGCTTCGCTCCATTGCGCGATGATGTTGTTGAGCGCGTTCTGGCGGGCGGTGCCGGCGGGAAGTTTTTGCGCCCAGGCGACGGCGCTTGGCAAATCGCTGTTGGCCAATTGCAGCGCGACCGCGCTGGTCGCTTCCTCCTGCAATTTGCCGGGCGGCAACGCGGCGACGTAATCGGCGGCGGCGTTGGGATCGGATTGGACCCAACTCGTTAGGGCGGAACGGACGGCGTTGCGTTGCGAATCGCCCGCCGGCAATTGCTCGGCCCAGGCGAGCGCGGCGCGGGCATCGGTCATGGCCCATTGCCGGGCGACGTTGGCGACGGAAGCGTCGCGCACCGCGCCGGCGGGCAGCTCGTTGATGAGGCTGGCGACGCGGGTGGCGTCTTTGTTCGCCCAATTGGCGAGGATATTCTGGAGCGCGTTATTGCGACCCGGACCGGGTGGGAGGGTGTTGGCCCAGGCGAAGGCGGCTTCGGGATCCTGGTTGGCCCAGTTCGAACCGATGACCTGGATGGCGGCATCGCGACTCGCGCCCGCGGGAAGCTGGCTCGCGCGCTCGGCCGCGGCCCGCGGATCGGCGGCGGTCCATTTGCTGAAGATGGGCCAGTAAAGACTTTGGCGATGACGACCGGCGGGGAGGGTCTCGAGAAAGGCGAGGGCGGCCTGGGGATTTTTTTCGGCGAGGGCGGAGACGAGAGTCTGCATGGCCTGGTCGCGCGCAGCGCCGGGCGGAAGTTGCTGGGCCCAGGCGGCGGCGGCGTTGGGATCGCGTTCGGCCCAGCCAGCAACGGCGCTGGTGATGGCCCAGTTGCGCGAGGTGCCGGGAGGAATGTTCTCCGCGTAAGCGATCGCGGCCCGCGGATCGAACTCCGCCCAGCGGCCGACGACGAGCGAGACGAGCATGCTTTTTTCCTGCGGCTTCTGCAGGGTTTCGACGAAGGCGAGGACTTCGCCCACGTTCTTGGCGTCAATGGAATCGGCCAGTTTGCTGAAGGTAGCGTAAGTGCGACGTCCGCCGCCGGGACGCGCGAGAGCGGCTTTGAGGCGGGCGATGATGTCTTTCTCGGAATCGTCGGGCTCTGGCTCGGTGACCTCAGATTCAGTCGTGCTGAGAAGTGGGCTGGAGGAAATATCCGGCGTGGGAGTTGCGAGGGCTTCCGAAGGGATGTTGGTGCGCGTGACGGCGGTCGCCTTTGGCGCAGGGACCGTCTGCCGGCCGATCGCGATACCGACGAGCAACGCCGGAAGCGCAATGCCGATGGGGAGAAGGAATCGCTTCACATCATTCATGTAGCTTTGGGAGGTTATATGTTCAAATGAGCGTATTTCAAATAATTTTCACCGGACACGGTGGGAGTGCCTTGAGGAAGGCACGGCCGTAGGTCTTGGTCACGATGCGGTTGTCGAGGATGACGACGATGCCCTGATCGGCGCGGGTGCGGATGAGACGGCCGACGCCCTGGCGGAGTTTCAGGATGGCTTCGGGCAAGGAGTATTCGGTGAAGGGGTCGCCGCCGCGTTCCTGAATGAGTTCGAGCTTGGCTTCGATGAGAGGATGATCCGGGACGGCAAAGGGGAGGCGGGTGATGATGACATTGGAAAGCGCGTCGCCGGGGACGTCGACGCCCATCCAGAAGCTGTCGGTGCCGAAGAGGACGCTACGTGGCGTGGTTTTGAATTCTTCCAACAGCTTCCCACGCGGCGCGCCCTGGCCCTGCACGAGCAGGTTCATACCTTTGCGATCAAAGAACGGCTCCATCTCGGCGGCGAGTTGCTGCATGCCGCGGTAGCTGGTGAAGAGGACGAAGGCGCGGCCGTCCGTCTCCTCGACGAAATGCGCGACCCAATGGGCGAGGGCGGCCATGTAATCGGCCCCGCGAGGGTCGGGCATTTGCTTGACGACGAAGAGTTTCATCTGCGACTCGAAATCGAAGGGGCTGCCAAGTTGGAGCGCGGTGGCTTCCATGGCGCCGACGCGACGGCGGAAGTAGGCGAGGTTGGGCTGGCCGACGGCGAGGGTGGCGCTGGTCATGACGCAGCAGCAACCGTCGCGAAAGATCATCCGTTGCAGAACAGGCGCGATGTCGATGGGAGCGGCGTTCAACGAGTAATACTGCGCAGTCTTGCCAGTGCGCTCGATCCAGTAGACGTGCCGCTCGGCGCTTTGCTCGAGGAATGTCATGATGCCGATCCGCGCATCGCGGATGCGGCGGCCCATCTCTTGCAGTTCGGCTTTGAGGAATTCGTCTTCGGTGCGCTTCACCACTTCCATGATGCGCACCTGCAGCGCCGCCAGCGGGGCACTTAACGTATCGGGAACAAAGTCGGCCTGGCGGACGCGGACTTCGCGGCCTTTTCCAAAATCGGCGCGCTGGCCGAGGGCGATGAAAAATTTATCGATCTCGTCCACGAGCGAGCCGGCAAGAGTGACGCCGGCGGGATCGCGCGTGACGGTGAAGAGGCCTTTGCGGGTGCGCGCATTGTAGAGACGCTGGACGGCGGCGCGGAGGCCGTATTGGGAAATGGTGAGGCCGATCTGGCGGGAGGCGACCTGCTCGACGGTGTGGGCTTCGTCGAAGATGATGAAGTCGTTAGGGAAAAGATAACCGCTCTCGCGTTCCTCCTGCTCTTCGGGGGCGCCGAGAAGGAGGAAGAGGAGGGTGTGATTGACGACGATGACGTCGGCGGCGAGGAGGCGTTTGCGAGCTTGCTGGAAGAAGCAGCGGTTGGTTTGCCCGCAGGTCTTGGTGGTGCAGAGATGGGCTTCGCTGCAGACCTGCGTCCAGACTTTGGAATCGGGCTCGACCGGGAGATCGCTGAGCGAGCCATCCTTCGTGCGCTCGGCCCATTCGGCGAGGCGGACGAGTTCGGTCTGCTCGGTGGTGGTGAAGAGTTCGTTTGCTTGTTGGAGGGCGCGTTCGAGGCGGCGCGGGCAAAGATAATTTTGCCGGCCTTTCATGAGTGCGGCGTCGAACTCCACCGGCAGGATCTTTTTTAGGATCGGGATGTCCTTGTGGATGAGCTGCTCCTGGAGGTTGATCGTCTGGGTGGAGATGACGGCTTTTTTCTTTTGCTCGAGCGCGTGGAGGACGGCGGGCACGAGGTAAGCGATTGATTTACCAACGCCGGTGCCGGCTTCGACCACGAGATGCTGCTCGTCATCGAGTGCCTGGGCGACGGCGGTGGCCATTTCCTGTTGTTCGGCGCGGTATTCGAAGTTCTTCGCCTTCGCGAGCAGGCCGCTGGGGGAAAAGACAGCGCGGACCCGTTCCACGAAGTCGCTCCCGATGGTTTCCTTAAGAGCGATCATGAAATTTGCAGTTTGCGGGGTTGTCAGTGACGCTGAGCGACTTCGCGTGCTGGGTGCGGCGGAGGTTCCACCGAAAAATTTGTGAGACTGCTCGATCGCTATGTGTTGCGCACGTTCCTGGAGGCATACTTCTATTGCGTGACCGCGTTCATCTCGATCTGGCTGGTCTTTGATATCAGCGATAACATTTCGGCGTTCCTCGAGAAGAAGATCTCGCTCGGGATGGCGGTGAGTTACTATGTCACGCAGCTGCCGCAAATTCTTGTGATTCTTCTGCCAGTGTCCCTGCTGCTGGCGCTCCTCTTCAGCCTGGGACGGATGTCGCGCACGAACGAAATCGTCTCGATGTTAACCGCGGGGGTGAGCATTCCGCGGTTGCTCCTGCCGCTTTTTCTCGCGGGTCTGTTCACGACCGGGGTGATCGCGTTGTTGAATCATTCCTGGGCGCCGCATGCAGAGCACTTTCGCAAGACTTACTTCGAGGGTGTGCCCGCCAATGCACGGGAACTGACGGCGCAGATTTTTCGAAATCGCACGGATAACCGGACGTGGTTCGTGCAGTTGCTCAAGCCGGCGCGCAATGAAATGCTCACGGTGCAGATCCTGCAGCAGGATGCGGAGGATAACATCGTGAAGAGTTACTTCGCGTCCACCGGTGTCTTTCATCCGCGCGACAAAACTTGGGAACTGCGCTCGGGGCGGGTGGTGAATTACGACTTTGCCGGCAACATCACGGGCGAGGAAGGCTTCGAAACGCTGACCATCCCCGGCTGGAGCGAGACGCCTTTCCGCCTGGCCAGTGCGCGGATGACTCCGGATTTTCTCAGCCTGCCCGAGCTGCGCGAATACATGCATTACAACGCCGACTTTTCCGCGCGCCTGCTGGCGCCGTTTCGGACGCAATTGAGCTATCGCTTCGCCCTGCCGTGGAGTGCGTTCGTGGTGGTTTTGCTCGCGGCGCCGCTCGCGATCGGATTCTCGCGCGGCGGGGTGCTCTCGAGCGTGGCTGGGGCGATCGGTCTTGTTTTTGGGCTGAATTTCTCGACACACTTCTTCCTCGCGCTGGGGGAGGGTAATCGCCTCGCGCCGTGGGCGGCAGCGTGGATGCCAAACCTGGTTTTCGCCGCGATCGGCTTGCTTCTGCTGTATCTTCGGTCGAGCAATCGAGAGGCGCGCAGCTTGAATCCGTTCGCGGCGCGTCATCGTCCCTCCCCATGAATCCCCTCGCAAACGATTGGCCCATCAAACACCGCGCGGATGCGTGTGCGGTGACGAACCGTCCCTTTGCCGAAGGCGAGCCGTTCTACACTTTGCTGTTTCGGGAAGGGAATGGTTTTCGGCGTGAGGACTTGAGCGAAGAAGCGTGGGCGTCGCGAAATGAAAACATCCGCCCGTTTTCCTTCTGGAGAACGCATTATGAGCCGCCGCCGCCAGCGTCGCCTGAACCGCTCGGGAAAGAGAACGCGGAGGAATTGTTGCGTCGCCTTCTGGCGGAGCAGATCCAGCCGAACGCGTGCTACGTTTTGGCGGTGATGCTGGAGCGGAAGCGAATCTTGAAGCAGGTAAAGACAGAGGAAACCGAAAGCGGAACCGTCCTTATCTACGAGCACGCGAAGAACGGCGATGTTTTTATTGTGCCGAATGTGGTCTTGCGGCTGGATGAACTCGAGTCGCTGCAAAGCGAAGTGGCAACGCTGTTAAACGCAACGCAGGGCGCCGTTTGATGCAGACTGCAATCCGGAAGCCGCCTCCCTGGTTTTCGGCGTCCAGCTTTCCGCTCTACCTCGCGCCCATGGCAGGAGTGTCGGATAAGATTTTCCGACAGCTTTGCAAGGAACGCGGCGCTGATGTGCTCGTGACCGAGTTCGTTTCCGCGGAGGGCATTTTCCGGCGGAATGAACGCACGCGCGAATATTTGGATTTTGACGAATGCGAGCGTCCGCTCGGTGTCCAGCTGTTCGGCGGCAATGCCGAACACATGGCGGAAGCGGCGCAGCAGGTGGTGGAATGGGTGAGACCGGACTTCATCGATCTCAATTTTGGTTGCCCGGTGAACAAGGTGGTGGCGAAGAATGGCGGTTCGGCGTTGTTACGGGATTGCCCTGCGCTCGCGGCGGTGGCGGGTGCGGTCGTCAAAGCGGTCGCGCCTTTGCCGGTCACGGCGAAGATCCGTATCGGCTGGGATGATGCTTCGATCAACGCGACGACAGTGGCGCGCATTCTGGAAGATCTGGGCATCGCAGCGATCGCGGTGCACGGACGCACGCGGGCCCAAGGATATTCGGGAGCGGCGGATTGGCGCGTCATTGGCGACGTGGCGAACGTCGTGCGGGTGCCGGTGATCGGTAATGGCGACATCACCAACGCGGCCGATGTCGCAAAACGCCGCGCCGAAACCGGCATCGCCGGAGTCATGATCGGCCGCGCGGCCATGAGTGCGCCGTGGATTTTCGAGCAGATCAAACACGAGCTCGCCACGGGCGAAATTTTGCCGCCGCCGGATTGGCCGGAGCGCTGGGCCTTGATCCAGCGACACTGCCAGCTCGCGGTGGAAGAATGGCAGCACGAAGAAAACGCGCTGCGCTCCATGCGTTCGCGGCTCATGGCCTACTCGAAGGGCTTCCCAGGAAGCAAGGCGCTCCGCGAAAAGCTACAACACGTCGCTTCCCTGGCCGACATCGCGCGGATCGCGGATGAGCACCTGGAGAGCGTGACGGCAGCGGCCTTGCTCTGAGTGGCACTGCCTTTAACTTCCCTCGTGTCCGCTGCAGCCGCACCCGTTAACGGGATCAATTTCAAAATCGGAAACGAGCGCCTGATTAAGGTGACGGAGAACGCCGCCCGGAAGCTGCTTGGGCTGCTCCAGAAGCAGGGCCGCGCAGAGAATGGCGCGCTGCGGGTGGCGGTGATCGGCGGTGGCTGCTCGGGGTTGCAATATAAAATGGACCTCGTCGATGGCCCGGCGAATCGGGATATCATGGTGCAATCGTCGGCCGTGCGCGTGGTGGTAGACCCGAAGAGCGCGCTCTTCGTCAGCGGCTCGCTCCTCGATTACAGCGACGACCTGCAAAAAGGCGGCTTCAAGGTGACGAATCCGAACGCGGTCGCGCATTGTTCCTGCGGCGAGAGTTTCGCTGCATGACGGATTACTTCGCGCTCCTCGATCAGCCGCGTCAGCCGTGGCTGGATTTGGAGAGTGTGAAACGAGCGTTTCATGAAAAATCGCGCCGCGCGCATCCGGACGCAGGCGGAACCGAGGCGGCGTTCGCACAGCTCAACGAGGCATATCAGGTTTTGCAGACGCCTCGGCGCCGTTTGCAACACCTTCTGGCCCTGGCGGACCACTCGGCCACGACCGCAGGGGAACCGATCGCGTCCGACATCGCCGCCTTGTTCCCGGAGGTGGCAATGGCGACGCAGACAGCCGAAGCCGTTCGGCAGAAATTGGTCGCGGCCAGTAATCCGTTGAGTCGTTCGCTGCTTCAGGCGGATGTGAGCAAGTCGCGGGAACGGTGCAACGCCCTGCTGTCTTTGCTCGCACGGTTGCACGACAGCGCGGAGGAGGAGCTTCGGACGCTGAGCAACGGCGGGCCGGCCGAGGCCGCGGCGCGCGTTTCGGAACTGCAAAGGCTTTATGCCCGTTTTTCCTACCTCTCGCGCTGGATGGGCGAGCTGAAGGAAAAACTCGCACAGCTTTCCGCTTTCTAGCGGTCCGGCTAGCCGCTCGTGTTGACGACGACGACGACGCGACGATTTGGGCGCTGGCGCGCGATCTCCATGTCGACTTGCGCGGGGTCGGCAGTGTTGATGGCGCGTGGGGTCACGAGTAACTTCGCTGCGCCGTAACCACGGGTCCGGATTTGCGCCGGATCGATGCCGAGGCCTTCAACCAAATAACGCGCCACGCTGTCGGCGCGGCGCTGGCTCAGGTCGAGGTTGTAATCGGCGGAACCGAAGGTGTCGCTGTAGCCTTCGATGGTGAACTTCGCTTTCGGGTTGCGCTTGATGAGGGTGGCGAGTTTTTGTAGCTCGCTGATGGCGCCGGGTTGTAATTCCGCGCTGTCGTATTCGTAAAGCGGATCGCTCGGGAGACGAATGGCGGTACCGGAGCCGAGCGGCCCTTTTTGCGAGAGCAGGGAATCGAGATCGCTGAAACCGGGGGCGCGGCCGCGATCGGGTCCGGCGCTGTCGCCGGGGATTTTGTTGATCACGTTGGGACGCTTGATCGTGGTGCTGGTGGCGATCTCGGTGCCGGTGAGCGCGGGCTGCGGGCGACCGGAAACGGCGGAGTCGTTGAAGAGCGATTGCGTGCGGGTGGCTTCGGGACTGTTGGAGAGGACCTGCGAAGTGCTGCGCTCGATTTCGTTCATGATCGAGCTGGAATCGGTCGGGTCGACGCGCGGCGTTTCCGGCAGGACATCGGCGGTGTCGTCCGGCACCGCGGTGGAGGCGTGAACTTCCTGGAGAAGTTGATCGAAGGATTTTTTCTCGTCGGGGAGTTGCACGTCGGTCTGATCCGGCTCGGGTTTCGCGGCCTGGGCGGATTGATCCATGCTCGCTTTGTCGAGCGATTGGAGATCGACGTTCTTGACCTTGAAGGTGGCGGTTTGTTCCGGCGCTTTAAAAGACGCGGAGAGAGGCTCGAAGCGAGTGCGATAAAAATAGACGCAGAGCGCCGAGTGCAGGAGCACCGAGATGAGGAGGCCGACGAGCAACCAGTTGCGCTGCTTGCTGCCGGACCACATGGCGGCGTCGTCGAAATCGCGTGCGGGAAGGGATCTCATCTTGTGTGGGAACACACCGGCACCGCGCCGGGGATGTCAAACCTTAGACCGCGGCCGGAGTTGGTTTGTTCAGTGGGGATTCGAGGGAGGGGCGCTCTCCAGGTCTTTTGAAACGCGGCGGCCTGGAGAGCGCCGCTCCTTGGGAGGAGATGGGTTGGGTGGGACTCGAACCCACAGCCAACGCCTTAAAAGGGCGCTGCTCTACCATTGAGCTACCAACCCGTGGGCGGGTTCCGTTTCTAGTCCACTTCAGGCGAGACCGCAAGCCGGCAGCAGGTCGCGCAACGAATTGTGCGGGCGTTCCACTTTGAAAATGGGAAGGCCGGCTGCGCTCGCGCCTTGCCAGTCATTGATCGGATCGTCGCCGACGTGGAGCGCTTCTTCCGCGGGGGCTTTCGCCAACTCCAAAGCGCGGCGGTAAATGAGCGGGTCCGGTTTGTCGGCGCCGACTTCGCTCGAGACGACGACGGGCGAAAAATATTTTGAAACGCCGAGGCGTTCCAGAATCACGCGGAGGCGTCCGTCGAAATTGGAGATGATGGCAAGTTGCGCGCGTGGTCGCAGCGCCTCCAGGACTTCGAGCACCTCGGGATAAAGTTCCCACACGCCCGCTTCCGCGAAGTGATCGTAGGCGAGTTCGAAAAAGGTGTCGCGGTCCACTTCGCCCAGGTCCGGCGCGACCTCGTCCACGACGCGCTGCACCAGGATGCGCCACCAGCCTTTGTCATCATCGTCCCGCGGTTCGCCGGTCGCAGGTCGGGCGGGCATGGCGCGCCAGGCCTGGCCGAAGGCGCGGTCGAGCGCGGCGGCCTCCAGAGTTAATCCCACCCGATCAGCGACGAGCGCGTAGTGATGGCCGACCCCTTTCGGTAGATGCAAAAGAGTGCCGACGGCGTCGAAGAAAATGACTTTCGGGAGATGCGCGCCGGCCATGCTTTCGACTACGGGCGACCGCGGCGCGATGCAAATAATCCGCGGCGGCGGCAATTTCCGCTTCCTGAACGCTCGTCGAAAACCATAGCTTGCTGTGACTTATGGAGATTGTGCATGAAATGCCGGACGCAGCGCGATGGTCGCAATCTCGTGGCGAGGAAATCGCGAACGGAATCAGCCACGGGGTGGGAGTGTTGGGCGCGGCGCTCGGGGCTCCGTTTCTTTTGCAGGCAGCAGTCGCGCGCGGGAGCACGCCGTTCTTGATCGGCGCGATCGTTTTTCTCGCGACGATGCTGTTCCAGTATCTGAGTTCGGCGGTGTACCATTCGTGGCCGCGCACGCGTTTCAAGGGGGCGCTGCAGACGATCGATCACTCGGCGATTTTCCTGCTCATCGCGGGGACTTACACGCCGTTTACGCTCGGGCCGTTGCGCGGGCCGTGGGGTTGGACGGTTCTCGTTTTGGTCTGGGCGTTCGCGCTTTTCGGCGTGCTTTTGAAAGCGTGGAAGGGCGCGCTGCATCGCCCGGGTTTGGGAATTGGGTTGTATCTGGCGATGGGCTGGCTGGTCCTGCTCGTAATCTGGCCGCTGGCGCTGGCGATTCCGCGGGCGAGCCTGGTTTGGCTGGTGGCGGGTGGGGTGGTTTACACCGGCGGCGTGATTTTTTTGGTGACCGATCGCCGGCGTTATCACCATTTTGTCTGGCATCTTTTTGTGCTCGGCGGCACCTGCTGCCATTTCTTCGCGGTGCTCGGATCGTCGGCTTAGCACGCAGTTGGACAAGCCGTACGGTGGCGTCTATTTACAAACTCATGCTGCCGATCGAACACAACGATCCGATGAACGAGAAAATTCTCGCGATCTCGGAGGACAAGATCGAAGGCTTCGTGCGGGAGCCGTTCGCGGAAATCGCGCGTCGCTCGGGCGTGGATGAGGCGACGGTAATGGCGCGGATCGCGGCGATGTTACGCGCGGGGACGGTGCGGCGGGTGCGGCAGACTTTGCTTGCGACCAATCTGGCGGATGGCGCCCTCGTGGCCTGGAAGGTTCCGGCGGACCGGATCGACGCGGCGTTTGATTACATGTCGCAAGAGGATCCGTTTTCCGGTCACGTGGTGCTGCGCTCGACTGATGCGGTGACACCGGGTTCGGAATATAAATTGTGGACGACGTTGAAGGTGCCGCACGGTTTTTCGTTGCAGCATCATGGCGAATTGCTGGCGGAGCGCGTGGGCGCGGAGCATTTCCGGCTCATGCCGGCGAAGGGAATTTTCACTTTGGGCGTGGGCCATGTGCGTCGGAAGACGGTGGAGCCCGGCAGCCGCGCGGAGCAACCGGCAACGATGGCGCCGGTGCACGTGGCGGAGGTGAGCGATTTGGAATGGGAAGTTCTGCTCGCCTTGAAGCGGGAGTTTACGCCGGAGGAAATTCAGCCGTCGCCGTGGGCCGGCCGTGCGACAGAAGCGGGCGTCTCGTTGGATGAGTTTTGCCGGATCGCGGAGTCGTTGAACGGGCGCAAAATTATCGGCCGCTTTTCCACTTTTCTGGAGCACGTGAAACCTTCGGCCGGCGGTGTGCGGGTGACGCGTTTCAACGCGCTCTTCCATTGGGCCGTGCCGCCGGGCCGCGAAATGGAAGCGGGCGGGGAGGTGGGGCGGCATCACATTCTGACGCACTGTTATTGGCGCGAGGCGGGGCCGGAATTCAAGAACGTCAACATCATGGCGGTGGCGCACGGGACCGAGAAGGCGCTGTTGCTCGAGCACAAACGCGCGATCGACGAGCAGTTGGCCGCCTGCGGCATTCCGGTCGCCTACACCAACGTCTTTTGGGGCGGGCGGAGCGAGATCAAGCCTTCGGAAATCTCCCCGCGCATTTATCGCGAATGGCTGCAGGAAATGGCGGCGCGCCCGGCCTGACGAATGCGCGACTTGACCGAAAAATTGCAGGCAGGCTCGGATCTGCGGCGCGCCGAGATCGCGCGCGCGGTGACGTTTTTGCTCGCGGAAGAAACGAGCGCGGCGGAGAAAGCCGATTTCCTCAAGGCGTTGGATGAGAAGGGCGAAAGCCCGGAGGAGATCGCGGGGTTTGTAGAGGAGTTGATCGATCACGCAATTGATCCGGGACTCGATCCGGCGGCGTTGCCGGGGCCGATGCTCGATGTCTGCGGAACAGGCGGGGCCGGCCTGGAGATTTTCAATGTTTCGACCACGATCATGTTCATCCTCGCGGCGGGCGGAGCGACGGTGGTGAAACATGGCAATCGCAGCGTGACCTCGTGTTGCGGGAGCGCGGACGTGCTGGAGGCGCTCGGCATTCGGCTGGAGTGGCCGCCGGAGGAACTGCGCGAGTGCGTGCTACGGCTCGGGCTCGGATTTCTCTACGCGCGTTCTTATCATCCAGCGTTTCGCGCGCTGGCGGAGATGCGGGCGCAGCTCGCGCGCGAGAATCGGCGCACGATTTTCAACCTGCTCGGCCCGCTCCTGAATCCGGCGCGGCCGAGCCGGCAGTTGATCGGCGTTTATACGCCGCGGATGACGGCGGTGTTCGCGGAAGTGCTGCGCCAATTGGGACGCGAACGCGCGTGGATCGTTCACGGCGCGGTCGGGAACGGGCGCGGGATGGACGACATCTCGACCAGTGGAGTGACGACGCTGGCGGAGCTGGCCGGTGGACGCGTGAGCGCAGCGGTGATCGATGTGCGTTGGCTCGGGGTTGCCGAGGCGGACCTGGCGGATCTGCGCGGTGGCGACGCGCCGGAAAATGCGCGGTTATTGACCGGCATCCTGAGCGGCGAAGTGCAGGGAGCGAAACGTGATCTCGCGCTGGTGAATGCGGCGGGTGGTTTCGTCGCAGCGGGTCTCGCGCGCGAACTTGCGGAAGGGATCGAGCTCGCGAAGGAGCAGATCGAGAACGGGCGCGCTTTGGAAAAGCTCCGATCGCTGCAGAGTTATCCGTGTAGTTGAGGATAACCCCGGTCGAGGTTTTGCAGGAGCGCGACGGTCAGAGCGAAACGATCGATCGAATGTCCGGCAGACAGGGCCAGGGAAGTTGCGGTCGCTTGCAGCTCTGGCGGGAAATCATGGGAGGTCTGGTTCACGTTGAGCCCGAGGCCGGCGATGGCGCGATAGGTGCCGCCGGGTTCCACGCGCATCTCTACGAGGACGCCCGCCACCTTCCTGTCGGCGATGTAAATGTCGTTCGGCGGTTTTATTCTGGGTTCAACAGGCGCCGTCTCACGCAGCGTTCGCGAAATCGTTTCCGCGAGGAAAGCTGTGATGCGGGCCGAGTCTGCGACAGCGAGGGCCGGTCGAAGCAGGATGGAGAGCCAGAGACCTTTCCCCGGGGCTGATTCCCAGCGTCGTCCGTACTGACCGCGACCAGCGGTCTGGCGTTCGGCGATGACGACGAGGCCTTCCGCTTCCGTGGCAGCCATCTGCGCGACCACGTCATTGGTCGAAGTCGTTTCCGGGAGGACAATGATGCGCCGGCCAATGAGTTGGACGCTGAGCGCGGCGCGCAACCCTTCCGCGTCGAGCGGCGGATCAACCGGCGACATGCGTGATCTCCAGCGAGAGATCGATCGCGCGCGCGGAGTGCGTCAGCGCGCCGACGGAAATGTAATCGACGCCGGTGGCGGCGATCTGGCGAATGTTTTGCAAGGTGACGCCGCCGCTGGCCTCGAATTTCACGCTCGTTTTTTTGCCGAGCGCGACCGCTTCGCGCATCTCGGCGGGATTCATGTTGTCGAGCAGGATCACGTCCACGCCTTCCATTTCCAGAAACGCGCGCACCTGGTCGAGTCGATCGGCTTCCACTTCTACGCGCACTTCGGGATGCTCCGCGCGGACCTGCGCGATGGCCGCGGCGATGCCGTTGAAGCCGGTGGTGGCGAGGAGATGGTTGTCCTTTACCAGCACCATGTCGTAAAGGCCGAAGCGGTGGTTTACCCCACCACCGGCGACGACAGCGGCTTTTTCCATGGCGCGCAAACCCGGCGTGGTCTTGCGCGTATCGAGGATTTTCGCCTTCGCTTTGCCTATGCCTTCGACAAACTGATGCGTGAGCGTGGCGATGCCGCTAAGGCGTTGCAGGAAATTCAGCGCCACGCGTTCGGCGGTGAGGATGGAACGGGCGGCGCCGCGAATTTCGAGAATGGTTTCGCCGCCCATCAGGGACGAGCCATCGGCTTGCAGGATCTCGACGTGCAAGTTCGAATCGACGCGCCGAAAGACTTCCGCGGCGGTGGCGGTGCCGGCCACGATCGTGCGCTCGCGGGCGATGATGCGGGCCAGCGCCTGGAGCGATGGCGCCACAAAATAATCGGTCGTGAGATCTCCGGTGCCCACGTCTTCGGCGAGCGCGAGGGCGATCGGGTCGTGCATCGGTTGGTTCATTGTTTTGCCTCCGCCCGGCGATAGACGGAGCGGCCGCGGACAAAGGTTTCGTACGTCGCCTCCGGCCCGCCCCGGTAAATGCAAAGCGCGAGGGCATCCTCGGCGCTGAGCTGCGCAATACCAACGCGATCGCGCCCGTAGGGAATGAGCGTCCCGAGATCGATCACGACGAAGTCCGCTTCCTTCCCCACATCCAGAGATCCAATCGTGCCTACCTTGCCCAACGCGCGCGCGCCGCCCGTGGTGGCGAGATGCAGGGCCTCGGCTGGACGCAACGTCGGCACGGTGGGCTCGTAGGCGTTACGTGCTTTTTGGGTATCGATCGCGGCTCGCATCACCTGCCACATGTTGAGTTCCGGGCCGGCCGCGACATCGGAGCCGAGCCCGACCGGAATGCCGGCGCGCAGCAGGCGATCAAGTTTTATCAATCCGCTTCCGAGGAAGAAATTCGACGTCGGACAATGGGCGACGTTGGACTGGGTGGCGGCGAGGGTATGGACCTCGTCATCACTCAGATGCAAACAGTGACCAAGCATCGTCCTGGCGCCGAGCAGGCCGCACTTTTCGTAGACGTTGGTGTAATCGCGCGCCCACATATACAAGTGATGCACCTTGTCGATTTCCTCACGGTTCTCCGCCAGGTGCGTCTGGATGTAGGCTCCAAACTCAGCGGCCTTTTCAGCGGCGGCGCGCATTAAAACCTCCGAGCAGGTGACGGCGAAGCGCGGGCTGAAGGCATACTCCAGCCGGCCCTCGGCCGCTCCGTGCCATTTGCGGCAGAGGCGTTCGCTTTCGAGGAGGGAAACGGAGAGGATTTTCTTCGGCTGGATGGTGCCGTAGGAGCCGTGATCCATCATCATCTTGCCGAGAATGACGCGGAGGCCGCTCTGTTCCGCGGCCTGGAAACCGACATCGCAACTGTCCTCGTAGATGGCGGCGTAAACCATCGCGGTGGTGGTGCCGTTGCGCGCCAGTTGGTGGAAAAATTGCGGAGCCTCTTCGCGCGCTTTCGGTCCGGTGAACTCGCGTTCGACCGGAAAGATATTGGCGCGCAACCACGGGAGCAATTCGCTCTGGCCGCGGGCCACGGCGGTGTACTGCGGAAGATGCGTGTGGCAGTCGATCAGGCCCGGAAAAATGGCGGCGTGCTCCGGTTCCCGCCACGTCACCCTGGCGCCGAGTTCCGTCCGCCGGAGATCGGTGTAAGGGCCCATCGCGGCGATGCGTCGGCCTTCCACGATAAGGGCGCCGTCGGGCTGCCCGCGGAGGGAGCCAAACTCGGGTGCGTCGATCAGAAAGCCGCGGATGCCGAAGAGTTCGTCGTCGTTAGCCATCGCGCAGGGAGCAAATCATCAGAGGCGCCGGGGGCGGGCAAGTGCGAAAGGCCCGAAAAAAAGATCCGGGCAGCGCACGCTTGGAGAAACAACAAATACGAGAAGCGTGCCGCCGCCCGAATCGCCTTAACCTGTCATATGAGACAGCGGCTTAAGCCAGATGTTCAACAAATTTGGGAATAATCTTTCGCAGGCCGCTTTTGCCTGACGCGGGATGGCCGGAGCGACGGCCAAAGCCCCACCTAAAGGTCGAATTCGCCCTGCCTCGCCACCCCGGACTTTGCCTGCTCGGCCCGGACCTCCTCGAGGAGAGATTTGAACTCGCATTTCTCGAGCGCGCTAACGAAGGCGGGGTAATCGGGCGCGATTCGGAGATCGTCGAGCGGGACCGGCAGCGGCGTGTCGCAATCCAGTGCGACCATTTTGCGATTCTGAAGAATTTGCGCGCGACCGGCTTCCAGCTTTTCGCGGCTTCGCGCGCTCTTCACTTTGTCGAGATTCGCGAGGAGCCGGTCGAGGTCGCCGTGTTCGGTCAGGAGCGCGGCTGCGGCTTTTCGGCCGATGCCAACGCCGGGGATGTTGTCGACGGAATCGCCCGCGATCGCGAGGACGTCGCCGATTGATCCCGGGGGCACGTTCCATTTCGCAACGACTTCGGGTTCGCCGAGAAGGGCAAAGGCGTCCTTGGGTGAAGCGAGATCGGCTTTGGCGGTGCTGTAAACTTTCACCTTCTCGTTCACGAGCTGGTAGAGGTCCTTGTCGTTCGTCGCGAGGATGACTTCCCAACCGCGTTTCGCCGCGGCGATGGCGTAGCAGCCCATCAGGTCATCGGCCTCAGTGTTGGGCAGGGAGATGTTCTTGAATCCGAGCGCTGGGGTCAGGCCCTGGAGGTAATCGAGTTGCGGCACCATCGGCTGCGGCATTTCCTTGCGCGTTTCTTTGTAGGCGGGTTGCAGTTCGATGCGCTTTTGCGGCAGACCTTCGTCCCAAAAGACAGCGCCCATCTCCGGCTGGAGGTGTTTCAACATGAGCCGGAGTGTTTTCGTGAAGCCGAAGATCGCGTTCGTCGGCTCCCCGCGTGAGTTCGAGAGGTTGGGAATGGCGAAGAACGAACGGTAGACGTAGTAGTGTCCGTCGATGAGAAGCAGCTTCATGACTGCGGACAGGATTCACTGGATTCGGCGGATTTGAAGAGAATTTCGTTCGCTTTGCGATTACATGGAGCGCATGCCTGATGAATGGATGGTCCGCGTGGACGGCAAGGAATACGGGCCGGTGGATGCGGAGGCGCTGCAGGAATGGAAGGCGGAAGGCCGGCTGATTCCTGAGAACGAAGTGCGCCGCGTGAGCGAGGACGATTGGCGGATGGCTGGTGCGGTGGATGAGATTTTTGGAAACGTGCCGCCAGACGTGCCGATCGCGACGGAATCAACGGCGACAAGGGCGCGGAGCTGGCGCGAAATCATCGCGGAGACGCTGCAGGTTTATCGGAGCGGGTTCGGACGTTTTTTGCTCTTCGGGCTGCTGAGTGCGACGCCGATGTTTCTTTTGCAATGGACGATGCCTCGGTTGCGACTGCCGGATGTTTCCGCCGGGGCAAACGCGCCGATCGTGTGGCCGGCGTTTCCGCCGATCGCGGTGGTGGCGCTGCTTTTGTTTCTCGCGATCTGGCCGGTTTCAACCGCCGGTTTTCAGTTCGTGGCTGATGACATTGTGCATGGGCGCGTGCGGTCTTTTGCGAGCCAGCTACGCGCGGCTCTGGCTCGCTGGGGCGTGGTGATGACGACGGCGCTCTTCGTTTACGGCGCCTATTTTTTCTGGTTCTTCATCCCTTTCGGCGCGCTCCTGGGTCTTGCCGGCAGCGGGCAGATTTCCGTGGTGGGCACGCTGCTCTTTCTGCTCATCAGCGTCTTCATGGTTTACATGAATGCGCGGTTGTTCATTAACTTCCTTTTCTGGCAGCCGGCGACGACCTTGCGGCCGTACGGCGCGTTATCGGCTCTGCGCGAGAGTAAGGAGCTGGCGCGCTGCGTGCCCGAGAAACCGCGCCTCGAACGCCCGCTTTTTCGCGGCGCGATCGTCGCATCGATCTGGCTGCTGGCGGTCCTCGTGCTCACGTTTGCCGTGCAGGTGCCGTTCATGATGGCGCGTTTCATCGGGGTGACGAATCCGGAGGAGGCGATGGCGCTGGCCCGCACCGTGGCGGAAACGAAAACGCCCGACACGCTTTCCATTCTGGCCGATGTGGCTTCGGCGGGGTTGAGCCTGCTGATGCAGCCGCTGCTCGCAGCGGCGTTCATTGTTCTCTATTACGACGCCCGCGCCCGAGCCGGGCGGCGAGATGAGGAAATCAATTCAGATTGAGATACGGCAGCAAGCCGTGGCGTCCGCCTTCGCGGCCAAAGCCGCTTTCCTTGTAGCCGCCGAAGGGACTGGTGGGATCGAACTTGTTGAACGTGTTCGCCCAGACGACGCCCGCCCGCAGCTTGCTGACGATCTTGAAGATCTTGCTGCCTTTGTCGGTCCAGACGCCGGCGCTTAGGCCATAGGGTGTGTTATTGGCGCGCTCGATCGCTTCCTCCGGCGTGCGGAAGGTCATGACGCTCAGGACGGGGCCGAAGATTTCTTCCTGGGCGATGCGATGCGAGGCGGTGACGCCGGTGAAGAAACTGGGCGGATACCAGTAGCCTTTGTCGGGCAGTTTGCAGCGCGGTTGCACGAGTTCGGCGCCTTGTCGCAGGCCGCTGTCCACGAGTTCGTGGATTTTGTCGAGCTGCGTGCGGGAATTGATCGCGCCGATGTCGGTGTTTTTGTCGAGCGGATCGCCGACGCGCAACGTGGCGATGCGATCGCGTAGTTTGCGGATGACCTGCGGGAAGACGCCTTCCTGCACGAGCAAACGCGAGCCCGCGCAGCAGACGTGGCCTTGATTGAAATAAATGCCGGCGATGATGCCTTCGACCGCTTGATCGAGCGGCGCGTCCTCGAAGATGATGTTGGCCGCTTTGCCGCCGAGTTCGAGGGTGAGTTTCTTCGTCGTGCCGGCGATGGCTTGCGTGAGCATTTTGCCGACGGCGGTGGAACCGGTGAAGGCGATCTTGTTGATGTCGTCGTGATCGACCAGGGCCTGGCCGGTGGCGCGGGCGCCGGTGACAATGTTGACGACGCCGTCGGGCAGTTCGGCTTCCTGGAAAATCTCGGCGAGATGGAGCGCGGTGATGCTGGTGGTTTCGGCGGGTTTGAGGACGCAGGTGTTTCCGCAGGCAAGGGCGGGGGCGAGTTTCCATGCCGCCATGAGAAGCGGGAAATTCCACGGGATGATCTGGCCGGCAACGCCGAGCGGCGTGGGCGTGCGACCGGGGAAGGCATACTGCAATTTGTCGGCCCAGCCCGCGTAGTAGAAAAAATGGGCGGCGACGAGGGGAAGATCGATGTCGCGGCTTTCCTTGATGGTCTTGCCGCCATCCATGGTTTCGAGGACGGCCAGTTCGCGGGATTTTTCCTGGATGAGGCGTGCGATGCGGTAAAGATATTTGCCGCGCTCGCGGCCGGGCATTTTGCTCCAGACGCTTTTGTAGGCGGAACGGGCGGCTTTAACGGCGCGGTCGACATCGTACGCGTCGCCGGCGGCAATCTCGGCCAGCCTTTCCTCAGTCGCGGGATTGATGGAGGGGAAATATTTCCCGGAATGCGGGGCGACGAATTTGCCGTTGATGAAATGGTGGTAGCGCTTTTTCACCGCGATGTAATTGCTGGCCTCCGGCGCGGGGGCGTAGGCCCAGCGTTCGCCAAAATCTAGGCGACGCTCCGCGGGCGGGAGGGCGGCGCGGCGATCAAGCTCCTGCGCGGGCGGGAGAACGACCGCGGCACTTTTGCTGGCGCGCTTACGGGGCATACCTGTTTCCTAACGGCTGGTGCGCCGGGCCGCACGGAAAATCCTGTTCGGAGGAATCGTCGCCATGCCTCCTGGTCCCGGGGTTAGCGCGGGAAGTTGGTCAAAGCAGTACGGATGTCCGCGTAAAGCTGAGCGGTCCACAGCGGGGTGTCGGGAGGTGGAGCGAAATCGCGCACCCGGAAATCGACCGGGCTGATGACGAGGGGGATTTCGCGCGTTTCGGTGAGGGCGGCGATGACGAAGACGTCTTCCGCGCCTTCATCGCCAATCGCGAGGCAGCCGCTGGAGCGTGCGCCGCCGTGGATCATGATATCGGTCCCGGGTTCGGTGCGGCCCTCCTCGGCGGCGTGCATGAGATCGAACTCGTTTGGGTAGCTGACGCGCAAGGAGAGGTGGTAGAGGCTGTTCGGGTTCAGAAGGACGATGCGGTAGACGCCCTCGGGTACCTGGTGATCGCCTTCGCGGAGTTTCGGCCCGAGATTGCCGCTGGCGGCGAGAATGTCGTAATCGCGGATGTGGCGCAGGTCTTCGTATTCGTTCGCGGCCCAGAGCTCGAGCCGGCGGGTGTCCTTGATGGCGACGAAGGCGAGCCGCGAAGGCGGGTAGTGCACGCCGGCGCGCTCGAAGTGGGGCGCGAGGCGTTGGCGAACCGGTTCCTCGAATTGCGCGAGGCGGTCGTAGATCGTTCGTAATTCCGCGGATTCGACCGGGGCGGCAGGCTTGGGCTTTTCGCGCAGGAGTACGAACGTCACGGCCAACGCGCCAGCGAGGAGCAGGAGGATGAGGGCGACGGCCTTGCGCACGGGGAAAGGTGGGGTGGGGTGCGCCGGCGCACAAACACGCCTAACGGAGCATTGCGTCCGGCGGGGCTTCCATTATACGATCCAGCTGCAGCACGAAACTACGCAGGAGATCCCATGGAAGGTCAAACCCAGAAACCTGAATCGACCAACGGCGCCCCCGTGGACGAAAGTCAAAATGTCGAACGCATCCGCGACATCCTGTTTGGCTCGCAGATGCGCGATTACGACGGGCGTTTCCAACGCCTGGAGGAGAAGCTTGGGCATGAGGCGGCGGCGTTGCGCGGTGATTTACAGCATCGACTCGAGGCGCTGGAGGGATTCATGCGCGGCGAGTTTGAATCGATGTCGAACCGTTTGCGGGCGGAGAATACGGAGCGCAACCAGGCGCTCGGGAAACTGGCGCATGACCTGAGCGAGACGGCGCGCGGATTGGAGTTGAAACTGAGTAACCTGGACAACCAGGCGGCGCAGGACATTCGCGATTTGCGGCAACAATTGCTCGACCAATCGAAGACGCTGAGTGCGGAGATCGCGGAAAAACATCAACAGATGAAAACCGGGCTGGAACAGGAGGCGCAGCAAATTCGCGGCGCCATGACGGGACGTGAGGCACTGGCGGAGATGCTCTCGGAAGTTTCGTTGCGCCTGAAAAATGAATTCAAGGTCCCGGGAGCGCAGTAGTCCACGGCCGTTGCGGCCGAATCCGCCGGTGGTGCGCGAGCCGCCGACCGAACTGGAGGAATTGCGGCGCCTGCTCCTGCGGCGGGAGCAGAAGGAGCTGCGCGAAATCCAGACGCGATTGGGCGATACGGATCAGCGAGCGCGGGATGTTTCCGCCGTGTTGCCGAACGCGCTCAAGCTGAGCGGCGAGCGCGGGGCGGACTTAAAGAATGCGCTGCGGCCCGCGGTGGAGGCGTCGGTGCGGGATTCGATCGAGAAAAAGCCGGAGGTGTTCGTGGATGCGTTGCATCCGATCATCGGCTCGGTGGTGCGGCGTTCGCTGGCGGAGAGCATGCGAAATTTGCTCCAGTCCTTCAATCAATCGCTCGAGCACACGTTTTCGTGGCGGGGTTTGAAGTGGCGTTTGGAGGCGCTGCGGACGGGACGCAGTTTCGCCGAGGTGGTGATGTTGCGGAGCCTGGTTTATCGGGTGGAGCAGCTCTTTTTGATTCATCGCGAGACGAGCCTTTCGCTCCTGCATGTGCACGCGGAGGAAGTGGCGGGTCAGGATTCCGACATGGTCGCGGGGATGCTGAGCGCGATTCAGGATTTCGCCCGTGATTCGTTCAAGACGGGCAAAGATGCGGCGCTGGAGGAGTTCCGCGTGGGCGAGTTGCAGGTGTGGATCGCGGCGGGACGGCACGCTTATTTGGCGGCGGTGATTCGCGGCAACCCGCCACGCGATCTGCGGACCCAGCTGGAGGCGACGATCGAGAGCGTGCATCTGCTGAAAGGGACGGCGCTGGCAAAGTTCCAAGGCGACGCGGCAGAGTTCGCTGCATTACGGCCGGAACTGGAGGGGTGCTTGTGCGCGCAGTACGACGAATCGAAGACGGGTGCGAAACGGAAGAATGGCGCTGCCTTCTATCTCGCGGCGGTGCTGGTGGGCGCATTGGTCGCAGCGCTTATCATCGGGGCCCGGCGGCAGGCGCAGTGGAACGATTTCCTCTCGCAACTGCGGACGCAGCCGGGCATCGCGGTGACGGAAGCAGCGCGCGGCTGGATGTCGAAATCGAGGGTGAGAGGTTTGCGTGATCCGCTGGCGGCGAACCCGGCGGAGTTGGCGCGGGCGGCGCAGCTGGACCCGGAGGGCATTCGTTTTGAGTGGAGTGCTTACCAGGCGCTCGATCCCGCGCTGGTGCTGCAACGCTTCCGCGCGGCCTATCCCCCGCCCTCGACGGTGAAGGCGGAAATGGAAGGCGGGGTGTTGCGCTTGAGCGGCAGCGCGCCGTACGAGTGGGTCGTGCCGGTGCGCGAGGGCGCGTCGAAAATCCCCGGCATCCAGACGGTGGCCGACGATAAGCTGGAGATCGCCTATCCGCCGCAGCCGCTGCTTCAGCGCTTCCGCGATCGGTTTGGCAACCCCGAAGGAATCCAGGCGACGATGGGGCTAAAGGGCACGTTGGTGCTCTCCGGCGAAGCGACACATGCGTGGCTCGGGCAGGTGCGCGTGGGGGCGAAGGAAATTCCCGGCATCCGCGAGATCGATGAACGCCAGGTGGTCGATCTGGACTTGCAGACGTTCAAGGAAACGAAATCGGTGATCGAGAGCGCGTTCGTTTATTTTCTGGTCGATAAGGACAACTTCGCGACCGAGGGATTTTCGGCCTTGTCGCGCTTGCCCGAACAAATCCGGCGGTGCCTCGATGCAGCCAAACGGCTCGGGTATGTGGCCGAGATTGAGATTCACGGCCATGCGGATGCGGTGGGCACCGAGACGCGGAACGCGGAGCTGAGCCGGCGGCGCGCTGAGGCGGTGCAGGATTTCCTCATCACCTGCGGCTTCGGGCCCGAGAGTTTTCGTGTGATGGCGTTGGGAGCGTCGCGACCGGCAGGCGAAGCGACGCCGGAGCAGGCGGATCGCCGGGTGGGGTTCAAGGTGGTGCTCAAACCGGGGTCGGCCGCGCCATGATCCAGAAGAAGGTGTGCCTACTGGGCACCTCCGGGGTGGGCAAGACGAGCTTGGTGGCGCAGTTCGTGCACAGCATGTTTTCCGAGAAATATCTCACCACGGTGGGCGTGAAGATTGACAAGAAGACGGTGCGCATAGGCGCCGAGGACGTGATGTTGATGATCTGGGATCTAGCGGGTGACGATGATTTCCAGCGCCTGCAAATGTCGTATTTGCGGGGGACGAGCGGTTTCCTGCTGGTGGCGGATGGGACGCGCGCGGGGACGCTCGAGCAAGTGTTGGAATTGAAGGCGCGGGTGGAACCGAGCATGGGCGGGGCGCCATTCCTGCTCGCCCTCAACAAAGCCGATCTCGCCCCGCAATGGGAGGTGGACGAGGCGCGCGTCGCCAGCCTCGCGGCCGAAGGCTGGCATGTAATCAAGACGAGTGCGAAAGAGGGAGAAAGGGTGGAGGAAGCTTTCGCGGAATTGGCGCGGCGGATGACGCAGGCGGGCTGAGGAAACTTTAGAACGCATGCCCGATCCTGAGTCGTCCGCCATGAACGTTCTGGAAGCGCTCGGCTATGCGCTCTTCCGCCGTGCGGACGATGGAGCCCTGCGCGCGGCGGGTCGATTACCGGGGTGGTTGCGCGAGTTGTGGCCGGCAATCGCGCAAAAAAATCCCGAGCTTCCCATCGCGGAGGCGTCGCCGTTTTTCGAGAATTTCCTCATCGATGCCGAGGAATGCTGGAACGCGGACGGCGAAAAAAGCGCGAAGTCCGGTCCGTGGATTGAGCAACAACCGGACGGTACGCAGGTGGAACTGGAAGCGACCGCGCTGACGGTGGGGAACGAGAAGCTGCTTTTGCTTGAGCGGTTGGGGGCGGAATTCGCGCAGAGAAAGGACGTGCTCCAGCGCGCGCGGGAGACCGTGATCGCGCACCAGCGTTTGAATTCCGAGATCCAAAAGAAGGAAATCCTGCTGCATTGCGTGGCGGATGAAATGACGGCGGCGCTGGCGAACATCGTGACCTCGTTGCGCTTGATCGAGGGGGAGGACAATCCTCCGCGGACGAAGGTGCTGCTAGGCCTGGCCATGCGCGGCACGGAGGAGCAACAGCGATTGATCAATCGTGTGCTCGACGTTTTCTCCGAGGAGATCGGCCACATCTACGGACGCAAGCATGGCAATGGCAACGCGGCGGAATGGAACGCCGCGCTGGGCGGCGCCCTCGAGACGATCGCGCCGGCCTTTGCGGAAAAGCGCGTGCAACTGGCGCGGCCGGCGCTGGGGCAGGCAACACACCACGTTCCGGTGGATGCGAGTCATCTGGAACGAGTGTTGGCGGGTTTGCTCGAAAACGGGCTGGAACGCGCGCCGGTTGGCGGCGAAGTGAAGGTGACGTGCGCCGAGGAGAAGGAATCGCTGCTCTGCCAGGTAACCGACAGCGCGCCGCGCATGTCGGCGGAAGCATACGATGATTTGTTCTCGAAGTTTGGCTTGCCCGCGGCCGGGTCGCACGCCTCGGCGGTGCGGCTGCATTTTTGCCGAATTGTGATCGAGAGCTGCGGGGGCGAGATCGGCTGCGAGCCGGGCGAGCCAGGCGGAAACAGTTTCTGGATTCGATTGCCGAAGCTGGCTGGAAAATGAAGACGCTCGTCCTCATCGATAATGATCCGCTGAGCCGGGCGCTGCTTTCGCAATGTCTCGCGGGCGGCGGTTGGCGCGTCTTTGAATGCGACACCGGCGAGGCCGGCTTAAAACTGGTGGCGCAGCATCGGCCGGACGCGGTCCTGTGCGATTTGCGGACGCCGAAAGGGAATGGCTTCAAGGTTTGTCGCCGCATCCGGGAGGACGCGCAGTTCGCGAAGACGCGAGTGGTGCTGACGGGGGTGAGCCGGTTTGCGAACGATCGTGACACCGCGCTTGCGGCCGGGGCGAACGATTATTTGATCAAGCCGATCAGGCCCGCGGACTTGCTGGCCACGCTGGCGCAGGCGGAGGAGTCCGCGGTCGCTCCCTCGGCAGCCGCGACGGTGGTGGAGGGGCCGGTGCGGATTCGTTTTTGGGGCGTGCGCGGTTCCATTCCCACGCCTGGGCGCGAGACCGCGACGTTCGGCGGCAATACTTCCTGCGTGGAAGTGCGGGTCGGCAGCGAAGTGATCGTGCTCGATGCCGGGTCGGGCATTCGCGGGCTGGGCAAGGCGCTCATGCGTGAGGCGAACGGCCAGTCGATGAACGTTTCGATGCTCGTTACGCATACGCATTGGGATCACATCCAGGGTTTTCCGTTTTTCCTGCCCGCTTACAACCCGAAGGTGAACGTGCGCATCCTTGGCTACGAAGGCGCCGTGCATGGCTTGCGCGGTGCGCTCTTCGAGCAAATGCAAAGCGCGTTCTTTCCGGTGGGGCTCAATCAAATGGCGAGCCATGTCACCTTTGAGGAACTGGAGGACATGCAGTTTGATCTCGGTGCCGCGAAAGTACGGACGATTTTTTCGAATCATCCCGGCATCTGTCTCGGCTACCGCCTTTCGACCGCGAAAGGCGACATCGTTTACATGCCCGACCACGAAGCCTACGAACGCCACGAACGCGAACGGCAAAAAGTGGCGAACGAAACCTCAGAGCCCGGGATCGATTACGCGCGTTCGCAGGATGAGAAGGTGATCGAGTTCATGCGCGACGCCGACGTCATGATTTCCGATTCGCAATACGACCGCGCGGAATACCCGACCAGGCTGGGCTGGGGCCACACCTGCGCCGACGACACCGTGGATCTCGCAATGCGCGCCGGAGTGAAACAGCTCTTCCTTTTCCATCACGACCCCGACCACGACGACGCCAAGATCGAAGCGATGGTGGCGGAAGGCCAGGCGCGCGTGAAGGCAAGCGGATCAACTTTGGTCGTGAGCGCCGCGCGCGAAGGTGGAGAGTTTGTGCTCGAGTAATTGCCTTCAGACGGTGCCTAGTCGAACATCAAAGATCGCACGCCGGGCTGTTAGAACCCTACCAGCGGCAGCGGACCTAGCAGGAAGATGTTGGCTTGGCACTTCCTTGTGCCCGCTGTTCAGCTTCCCTGAAGATTCGCAGGGTCTCGGGTTGGACGGGTAGCCACCTACAGACCATCGCGGTGAAATCCTCAATTACATCGACTGCTTCAGAGTATGTCTTGTGGCAATAGGGATGGATTATTCCAAGGGACTCGATGCATCGGTTGAGACTGTCGAGCGACGGTTGAGCGTTGATCTGATGGCCGAGCCTGTTCCTGATGGCGTTTATTTCGCGAATTCCCGGCACGAGATATTCGATGATCTCATTGCCTTGCGGAATAAGGTCGACTTTTTGTCCGAAGCGAAGCCGAGCGCGGCTCCAGTCGTGGCCAGGTGCAACAGCTTCAAGATGGCGCGTGATGTAGTGTTCCAGAATCAGATGGTGTTTTAGGACGCGACCGATGGCGTTATGATCCCGGGCGAACAATCGATCCATTTCATCGCGCCACTCCGTGAACTCCCGATCGAGGAGTCCTTGGTGAGGACCGAGTTCTTCGCGTAATCTCAGAGCCCACTCGTTGAGGCGCTTGGTCGTCTCGGGCGTTTGCGGTAGGTACCCTCTTTCTCTAAAAAAGGTCGCATCTTCCGGGCTAAGCTGGCTAAGGTCGCGCATGGTCGATGTATTCGAGCAAAAAGTCGCCGGCGGTGCAAAGTTGTGGTGGACGATTAGCGATCTGTATGAGGAAGCCTTAAGCGCCGTTTACTGGCAGATTGACGCTCCGTGCCGCCAACGCCAGTTCGGTATCATGGGTGAGAAACGTGAGATCGATCGATCCTGCCTCACGCAGGCGGAGGGCGGTGGCGAGATGCAGGGCGTCGAGCGTTCCGAGCGCGGTCAGGAAGGATTCGGCCGCCCGTTGTAGAATCGCGTCGCTCAAAGGGACAAAGTTGATCGTGGAAAAGATCGTCTGCGCTTGATCGAGCAACTGCGCCACCTGCCCATCCGTGATCAGGCCGCCCAGACGCAAACGATCGATCGTCCGTAAGACTTCGACGCGGAGCAAGACGCTGGCGTAGGCGCGCTCCCATTGGGCCCAACCGGGGATGGGTGACGACTCGCGACGGAGTCGACGTAGGACGACCGAGGAATCGAGATAGACGTTCATCGCCGCCGGCGATCCGCAAGGAGCGACGCGACCGGATCAACCGCGAGTTTCACACCGCGAATTTTTTTCAGCGCGGAAACTGGCTTGCTCGCAGGGATGATCCCTAGTTCGCCATTCGGCTTGTTTTCCAGGGGAACGACGCGAGCAATCGGATGTCGATGGGATGTAACAACAATTTGCTCGCCTCGTCGCACGGCCTCGAGATGAGCACTCAGATTACTCTTGAGAGCAGCAACGCTGACAGATTTCATAGTCACAGTATGACCACATTGGGACCATTTTGCAAGCGCGATGAACCTTTGGCTGGCTGACACGGCGACAGCGCGCCGTGGCTACACACTTCGCTACGGCAGCGAAAAGTAATCGGCGCTTTGGTAGTTGCCGTCGACGGTTTTGGCGATCTGCATGAGGACGTCGTTGGCGAGGGTGCTCGCGCCGAAGCGGAAGAGGTCGGGCGTGAGCCAGTCGTCGCCGAGGGTTTCCTTTACCATGACGAGGTAGGCGAGCGCTTGTTTAGCGGTGCGGATCCCGCCAGCGGGCTTCATGCCGATGCGGATGCCGGTTTCGTAGAAGTAATCGCGAATCGCTTCCAACATGACGAGCGTGACCGGCATGGTGGCAGCGGGGGAGATTTTACCAGTGGAGGTTTTGATGAAGTCAGCGCCCGCGCGCATGGCGATGTCGCTGGCGGTGCGGACGTTGTCGTAGGTCTGGAGTTCGCCGGTTTCGAGGATCACTTTGAGATGGGCGGCGCCGCAGGCTTCTTTTACGGCGGTGATTTCTTCGGCGATGCGGGTGTGATTTCCTGAGAGGAAAACGCCGCGGTCGATGACCATGTCGATTTCATCGGCGCCATCGCCGGCGGCGCTGCGGACTTCCTGGAGTTTCAGGCGCAGGGGCATGAGGCCAGTGGGAAAGGCGGTGGCGACGGAGGCGATTTTGACGCCGGACTCGCCGAGAAACTTCTTCGCGGCGCGGACGAGATTGGGATAAACGCAGACAGCGGCGCAGGGTGGGACTTCGTAACGCGGTGCCATGGGTTGCATGGCTTTGCGGCAGAGGAAGGCGACTTTGCCGGGGGTGTCTTTTCCCTCCAGGGTGGTGAGGTCCATCATGGAGATGGCCATCTTCAAACCCGCGAGTTTGGCGCTGGTTTTGATGCTGCGCTTGCCGAAAGCGGCGGCGCGCTCCTCGACCATGGCTTGGTCGATGGTGGGACGTTCGGGGAGGGCGACGGCCGGCTTCACGAGAGCGAAGCTAGCAGACCGATCGCCGGAATGTCGACTAACGAAGGGGGGCGCGCGTCAACGCGCGAGGACGACATCTTTTTTCGTCCAGGAATGAGTGCCCTGGCAGTGCGGGCAGGTGGCTTTGTGCTGTTTCAGCTTGGTGGAACCCCAGGATTCTTCTTCCACCGTTTGGCCGGTCGGCGTTAATTTCGCGGTGGACGGGCAGCGCACTAGAACTCGTTTGATCATGGGTGTTGGTGGGTTGGGTTTGCGGTCGGGGAAATTTGAATCAACCGAGGCGGTAAACGATGCGGGCTTTGTCGATGTCGTAGGGCGACATCTGGAGCTTCACGCGGTCGCCGGTGGTGAGGCGAATGAAGCGTTTGCGCATTTTGCCCGAGATATGGGCGAGGACGGTGTGATCGTTGGCCAACTGGACGCGGAACATGGTGCCCGCGAGGACGGAAGTTATCTTCCCTTCGAGTTCAATCGCTTTTTTGGAATCCATAGAGTTGCGAAACCGGCGCCCGGGTTAGCGAGCGCCGGCTCGCAGAATCAAATCAGCCGACTAGTAACGTCCGCCGGCGGACTGGCGCGGCCGCTCTTCGCGAGGGCGCGCTTCGTTCACGGTCAGGGTGCGTCCTTGCACTTCCTTGCCGTTGAAGGCGGCCATGGCGGCGTTGCCTTCGGTCGCATCGTTCATGGTCACGAACGCAAATCCGCGGGAACGGCCCGTGGTGCGATCCATCATGAGAGCGACTTCGCTTACTTTACCGTGTTGTTCAAACATGTCCTGGAGATCGTTTTCTGTCGTCTCGAAGGAGAGATTACCTACGTACAATTTCATCTTTTATTAAACTTGGAGCAAAAACCGCCAGCTACAGAGCCGTTCCCGAGAATCGGGTTTCAGAATCACCAATGAGGAAATCTCAACTGACGACCTACCATGCAACGAACAGAACAGAACTTATTCCAATAGGGCGTGAGTATGACCCATTTACGGGAAAAGACAACCAGTGGTTTTGGGGATGGCGGCGAAGCATGCGAGGTATGGACCTTATGAGACACATCATTGCGCTGGCGTTTTGCCTGTTCGTGCCAATGCTCCCCGCCGCGAGCGAGTTCCGCGGGGCGTGGGTGGCAAGCGTGCATAATATCGACTGGCCGTCGAAGCCGGGGCTCTCGGAAGCGGCGCAAAAAGCGCAGTTGCGCGCCATCCTCGACCGGGCCGCGGAGTTGAAGCTGAATGCAATTTTGCTCCAGGTGCGGCCGGCGAGCGACGCCCTCTACGCTTCAACGAAGGAGCCGTGGTCACAATTTCTCACGGGCAAACAGGGCGTGTCGCCGGGATACGATCCGTTGGCGTTTGCCATTTCGGAAGCGCATCGGCGTGGGATCGAGTTGCATGCCTGGATCAATCCCTTCCGGGCGGCGACAAATGTGAAGACGCCGCTGGCGTCGAGCCATGTGGCGAAGGAGCATCCGGAGTGGGTCCGGCGCTATGGGACGCAGCTTTGGCTCGACCCGGGGGAACCGGGCGCACGCGAGTACGTGCTGGGGGTGATTGCCGACATCGTGCGCCGTTACGATGTGGATGGCGTGCACATCGACGACTATTTTTATCCATACCCAGCGAAGGGGGCGAGGTTTCCGGATGAGAGCTCGTGGAATCGTTACGGCGCTAAAACCGGGATGAGCCGGGCGGACTGGCGGCGGGACAACATCAACGACTTCGTGCGTTCGATGTATCGGACGGTGAAGTCCACGAAGTCATCCGTGAAGGTTGGGATCAGCCCCTTCGGGATCTGGCGGCCGGGCGTGCCCGCGACCACCACGGCGCAGCTGGACGCCTACAATCATCTCTTTGCCGACTCCAGAAAATGGCTGGCGGAAGGGTGGTGCGATTATCTTGCGCCGCAGCTTTACTGGAGCATCGAGCCGGCGAAACAGAGTTTTCCGGTGCTGCTCGATTGGTGGCGCGCGCAAAGCCGGGGCGCCAATGTGTGGCCAGGTATCGCGACAGACCGGATCGGGTCGAAACGGCCCGCACGGGAAATTATTGAGCAGATCGCGTTGACGCGGCGCGGGACAAACTCGCCCGGGCACATCCACTGGAGCATGAAGTCGCTCATGCGAAACCAGGGCGGGGTGGCGGATCTCCTGCGCGCCGGACCCTATGGGGAGAAGGCTGAGCCCGGCCGGTAAGGTCCCAAAAATCTGCGGAATGCAGCGCGGGCTCGACATTTGCCCACGAGTTCGCGTAACAACTCCTGGGGATGCCTGGGAGCAGTCTAACGATAACGAATGCCGGCCGACAGATTTTCACTGTCGGACAGGAAATCTACACGGTGCGCGATATTCTGGACGCGGCACATTTCCGCGGCGAATTGGTGCCGGCGTGGAAGAAATTTCTGAACGTGCAGGCGGCGGCCGCGCGGGCGGAGGAGGAAGAACGCGAGGGCGACGATGCGGCGATCGATACCGCGGTGCAGACCTTCCGTTACGATCATGACCTGATCACGGCGGAGGAAACGGAAGCCTGGTTGGCGGAGCGGGGCCTGACGCTGTCGGATTTTAGTGAGTACTTCACGCGGCAGTATTGGGGCGAGGCCCTCGGGGGCGGGAAGACGGAGGCGGCGGATTATTTTGTGGCGCCGGCGGAAACGCGGGAGGTGTTTCTCGCCGAGCTGATTTTCTCAGGCGAGCTGGGGAGGATGGCGACGCGGTTGAGTTGGCGACTAGCTGCCGCGGCCTCGACGAAAGCCGCGCCCGAGCGGGAGGCCTTGGAGACGGAGCGGCAAAAATTTATCGAACGCTTGGCGCCGGTTTCGCTCGCGGAATGGGCCCGGCATGCGGGTCGCGACGAGGCGTGGATCGATCAAATGGCTCTTCTGGAGGCCACCTTTCGCCTGGTCTGTGACAGCGTGTTGTCGCCGCAGGCCCGGAAACGGGAGGTGAGCACGCTGCGCCTGCAACTGACCATGTTTGAACTCGAAATCCTGGAAGTGGATTCGCGCGATGCGGCGCGCGAGGCGTTCCTCTGCGTGCGCGACGACGGAATGACGATGGAAGAGGTGGCAATGGAGGGGCGTTACCCGTTTCACCGCGAGGAGATGGTGCTGGAGGACATCGCGCCGGAGATGCAGCCACAGTTCCTGAGTGTGACTCCGGGGAAGGTGATGGAGCCAATGGACGTCGGCGGGGCACATCGGCTTTGCCGGGTGGTGGCAAAGCATGAGCCGAATCCGGAGGATGCAGCGGTGCATCGACGGATCGAGCAACGGCTGCTGGAGCGGCATTTCGCGGATGCGGTGCTGCAGCATGTGCGCTGGGACCTGGCGCTGAGCTGACCCTATGCGCACGCAAGACGAAGATTTGCTCCGGCGTTCGTCGCTCTTTCATCTGTTGCCGGATGAGGATTACGAGAAGGTGCGGCCGCTGCTGCAGGAAGAGCACTACGATTTTGGCGACGTGATCGTGCGCCAGGGCGAGGAAGCGGAGGCGTTTTACATTTTGATCTCGGGTCGGGCGCGCGCAGTCAAGGCGCAGCCCAATGGCGAGGAAGTGGCGCTGGGCACATTGCGCCCGGGCGATAGTTTCGGCGAGGCGGCGCTGGCGGAAGGCGGCAAGCGGAACGCTTCGGTGCGATGCAGCACGGCGGTGGATTTGTTGCGGCTGGATCGCGAGGATTTTCTGGAATTGCTGCAACGGGAGCCGGAACTGCAGCGGCACGTGGAAGCGATGGGACGGCATCGCGCGCTGCAAGGTTTTCTCTATGAGTTCAGCAACTTCGGGCGGTTGCCAGCGGCGGCGTTGCGCGATGTGATCGACAAGCTGGAGCCGGTAAATTTCGCGAAGGGCAATCTGATCATCCGCGAAGGCGACGAGGCCGGGCCGATGTACATCATCGAGAAGGGAAGGGCGCGGGCATTCTCGGGTTTGAACGGGAAGGAGATGAATCTCGCCTTCTACCGCGACGGCGACTTTTTCGGCGAGCTCTCGATCCTGAATGGCTCGAACCGTGCGGCCTCGGTGGAGGCGTTTACGGATTGCCGGGCACTGGCGTTGAAACCGGACGCGGTGATCGAGCTGAAGCGGCATTACCCGGAATTCGAGAAGCTGCTGCAGGAACGGCTGGCGCAATACCAGGCGAAGACGGAGGCGCGGGTGCCGTTGGATTTCACGACGGAGCTGTTGCCAGCGGAGGTGACCGCAGCGGACAAGACGGCGCTGGATGGCGAGCAGCCGGACGTGGCGCAGGCGGAGAGCGATGAGCCGTTTGCCGATGAGGAAGGTCATTTCCGGAAAGGGAAGAGCCGGATCAAGCGCTTCGAGCATGTGCGCCAGATCGATGAGATGGATTGCGGCGCGGCCAGCCTGGGGATGATCTGCCGGCACTACGGGCGCAAGGTCAGCCTGACGCGGATCCGGCAGCTTTGTCATACGTCGACGGATGGGACGAGCCTGAAGGCGATGTGCCGCGCGGCGGTGGAGTTGGGGCTGGCGGCGCGGGCGTTAAAGGTATCGATGCGCAATCTGCCGCTCATGCCGCTGCCGGCGATCGTGCATTGGGAGGGGAATCACTGGATGGTGCTGGTGGAGGTGAACGACGCCTATGTGCGCGTGGCCGATCCGGCGACCGGGATGCGGAAGATTCCGCGGAAGGAATTCGAGCAGAACTGGTCGGGCTACGCGGCGCTCTTCGATTACACGACCGCTTTCGAGGACGCGCCGGAGAGCCAATCGGGCCTCGCGTGGGTGGTGCCGTTCCTGGTTCGCTTCAAGAAATACCTGATCCAGGTCGCGCTGCTCGCGATCGCGGTCAGTTTCCTCCAGCTCCTCTTCCCCGTCTTCACCCAGATGGTGGTGGACAAGGTGATCGTGGAAAAGGATATCGGCCTGCTCGCAACCATCCTCCTCGGGATGGGAATCGCCTTGGTCTTCGTGCAGGCGGCAACGTTGTCGCAACAATACATCCTCGCCTTCACCGCGGTGCGACTCGACACCGCGATCCTGGATTTTCTCACACGGAAAATGTTATCGCTGCCGATGACGTATTTCACGAGCCGGCGCACAGGCGACATCCAGCGGCGGCTCGATGGCGCGAAGCAGGTGCGCCAATTTGCGGTGCAGGATGGCATCGGCGCGGTCCTGGCGCTGGTGCAACTGATGGGCGCGGTAATCCTGATGGCGATCTACAGCATCTCGCTCACGATCGCGTTCCTGGCGACGGCGCCATTGTATGCGGGGTTGATGTTTTTCTCCTTCAAGGTGCTGCGGCCGATGTTCCAAAGCGTGGAAGAGAGCCAGGGAAAATACAGCTCGCACCAGATCGACGCGATCAAGGGAATCGAGGCGGTGAAGGCGGCGGCGGCGGAGGCGGTCTTCCGCGATGCGATGTTGAATGAGTTCCTCTCGGTCTCGCGCAAGCTTTTCAAGAGCAGCTTCATCGTGATGTCGTACGACAGCGTGCTGACGACGATCGGGATGCTCTCGACCGCGATTTTCCTCTGGGTGGGAGCGCATCAGGTGATGTCGGGCGATCTCACGATTGGCGGCTTTGTGGCGTTCAGTTCGCTGACCGCGATGGCCTACGGCGGGATCATGCGCACGCTCGGCGTGTGGGATAACGTGCAACTGGCCTCGGTCTTGATGAACCGGTTGAACGATATCTTCGAACAGGAACCGGAGCAGGGGCACGATCGTTCGCGGTTGGTGCCGGTGCACAGCCTCGAAGGGTCGGATCGAATTGAAAAACGTGAGCTTCCGCTACGGCGGACCGGAAGCGCCGAACATCCTGAACAAGATCAATCTCGACCTCGCGCCGGGCCGGATGGTGGCGTTTCGTCGGGCGGAGCGGTTGCGGGAAGACGACTTTGATCAAGCTGATCGCGGGACTGCTCGAGCCGACGGAGGGCACGATCATGTTCGACCAGACGGACCTGAAGTCGCTCAACTACCGCGACGTGCGGCGGCACATCGGGATGGTGCTGCAGGAGAACCACATGTTTAACGAGACGATCGCGAAGAACATCGCCTTCGGTGACGCGGAGCCGGATCTCGATCGCGTTCTGATCGCGGCGCAAACGGCGAGCGCACACGATTTCATCATGCGCTTGCCGATGGGTTACGAGACGAAGATCGGCGAATCGGGTCTGTCGCTTTCGGGCGGGCAAAAGCAGCGCATCGCGATCGCGCGCGCGATTTATAACAACCCGCCGGTGCTCATTTTCGACGAGGCCACGAGCGCGCTCGACACGGAATCGGAGCGCGCGATTCAGGATAATCTCGGTCGGTTGATGGCGGGGCGGACGACGATCGTGATCGCGCATCGCTTAAGCACGATCCGGGAAGCGGATTCCATCGTGGTGCTGGAAAAAGGCGAAGTGGCCGAATTCGGCACGCACGACGAATTGATGGCGCAACGCGGACTCTATTTCTACCTCTCGAGCCAACAGCTCGGCATCTAAGCCATGGGTTCACAAATCGGACTTGGCCACTTCCCTCGACGCGGAATCGGACATGCTGCCGCAGGATCCGCCGCCCTTGGTGATTCGCGCGGCGGCGTATTTGCTCATCGCAATTTTCTCGGTCGGGCTGCTGGTCGCGATCGCCGTTCCGCTGCCGGAGGCGGCGCATTGCTCGTTCGTTTTGGTGCCGAAGGAAGGGGCGGATCCGATTCAATCGCCGCGCGACTGCGGTCGTCCATCGCGTCGGTGTGAGCGAAGGCGACACCGTGAAGAAAGGGACGGAGCTTTTCGTTTTGCGCTCCGATGAAATCCGCGGACTCGATACGCAATCGCGCAGCGCGCGGGAAGATTTAAAGACGCGCGAGGAGGACCTGGCAAAGGCGGAAGCGGCTTACAATTCGCAAATCGCGATCAAGGACGCGGAGATCTCGCAGGCGGAGAGCGAGGTGAAGTTCCGCGAGAAACATGCGGTGACGAATCGCGAACTCGTCCAGCGGATGGAGAAGCTCTCGCAAGCCGGCGGTATTTCCGGGGTGGAATTGATCCGATTGCGGCTCGATCTCGCGGAATCGGAAAAGAATCAGAGCGTGGCTGAGCGCACGCTTCAGCAGGTGAAACTGGAGCGGCAGCGGATGGAGACGGATTACTCACGCCTGCGGAGCGAGCGGCTGGCGGAGATCGAGAAGCTGAAATACCGGCTTTCCGCGTTCAAAGGCGACCTGATGAATTCCTCGGAAGATTTGCTCAGCATTCGCGCGCCTTACGACGCGGTGGTGGTTTCGCTCTCGCAAAGTAACGATGGCTCGGTGGTGCAGAACGGACAGGAGTTGTGCCAGCTCGCGCGGTGGACGCGCAGCCGCGGGCTCGTTTGGTGGTGAAGGAGGCGGCGCTGCCGCGATTGAAAGAAGGCCAGCGGGTGCGCTTCTTCCTCGATGCCTATCCCTACCAGCGCTACGGCACGGTGGACGCGAAGCTGGATTGGATCAGCCCCTCCGCGGTGACATCGGTGGATGGACAGCGTTTTGTGGCGCTGGCCTCACCCGACGATAAGACCATATCAACCCGCAAGAACCCGCTTGTGCTCCGGGTCGGGATGCGCGGCGAAGCCAAAATCGTGGTCGGGAAGCGAACCTTGATTGAATCGGTCTTCGAGCCGCTCCGGCACCTGCGAGAAAGCGTCTTCAATTAACTTTACTTCGCATGCCGTCGCCGCTTTCCCGTCTAAAAGTCGAAGACATCGTTACCGTCAACAAGGCGATGAAGCGTTGCCTGAAGCTGGCGGCGCTGGCTGCGCGCTCGGATGTACCCGTTGTCATCCTGGGAGAGACGGGCACAGGGAAGACGCTCCTCGCGCACGCGATCCATAACTCTTCGCTGCGCGCCGGGAAGCCGTTTCTTTCCTTTAACGCTTCGGCCATGAGCGATACGCTGCTCGAGAGTCAGCTTTTCGGGCACGAGCGCGGCGCTTTCACCGGAGCGGCGCAGACGGTGAAGGGGAAGTTCGAACTCGCGCACGGCGGGACGCTTTTCCTCGATGAGATTTCGGAGATGAGTCCGCTGGCGCAGGTGAAGATCCTGCGCGCTCTGGAATACGGCGAGTTCGAGCGGCTCGGTTCCGAGCGGATGCTGACCTGTGATGTCCGGATCATTTGCGCGGCCAATACTTCGCTGCGCGAAAACATTCGGAAGGGGAAATTCCGCGAGGATCTTTATCATCGGCTCAATGGCCTCACGCTCCTGATCCCGCCGTTGCGGGAGCGCCAGGATGAATTACCGGCGCTGATCGCGGCCGAATTGCGCACGGCGGCGCTCGGGGAGGGGAAGGAGATCGAGGCGATTCATCCGGAGGCAATGCGGAAATTGCTCATGCACGAATGGCGCGGGAACCTGCGCGAACTAAGCCACACGGTGCGCACAATGGCATTGTTCTGCGAGGAATCCGTTATCCGGCCGGACCATGTGGTTTTCCCCCCTGATCTGGAAGGCGGTAGTCAGGAGGAAAGCCAAAAAACGGATTCGGCCTCGACCACCAAGGTAATGAACTCCGACGGTGCTTCCGCGAGCGATCTTACTTTATGCAGAGCGATCGAGCAGCACATCGGCTTCGTCTATCAGCAGGCAAAACAGAACCAACGAAAGACCGCGAAGCTGTTGGGCATCTCGCGCGCCAAACTATCGCGGCACCTTCGTAACATGGGCTCCTAAATGAGGCCAAAAGTGTGGTCTCGATTCAAGACCGTTGGTCTCTGCGTGAGGCCGTTCGGCAAGTCTTCAAAAGTGGGAACTCGGGCCGATTTACCATTCCTGAAATCGTGCAAACAAATGGTTTACAATAGGTTATCAAATTGATTCCGGACGGTTTTGCACGTTTCCCGGGCATGATCGCTAAAGTGGCATATCTCATGATATAAGGGCAGGCCAGTGAAGGCACCGAAGAACCAAGAGCCAGCAAAGACGGAGGAGTCTCGTACTCCAAGGCAAAAGCGGGCTAAGGAAAAGCTGATCCGCCTGGACGACCTCATCCCGAAAGGGACGGTCTCCGGCGGTCGTCAACTGTTGTTCGGAGCGACTGATATACAACAACCCAAAACCAAACAGTAAGGATAAATAAAATGGCTCAGAAAAAAGAAACCGGAAAAGACGTGAAGATTCAGGACCTGGCTCCGAAAAAAGACGCCAAGGGTGGCAGGGCAAGCCTCAGCAGCTCGGCCAATGCCGCGCAGAGCCTCAAGAACCAAGGTCTCAATGCCGCCAGCAGCTCGTCGAATGCCGCTAGCAGCTCGTCGAACAGTTCCAGCAGCCTCGACTAGACGAAAGCTCGTCCGAACTGCGTGCGGTCCGATCCCGTAACGCGGTTCACCACCTGAGCGGTGGCCCTGTGCCACTGATTCTCGCCTCCGTGTGGGACCTTCCA
The DNA here is from genome assembly GCA_963769625.1 of uncultured Verrucomicrobiae bacterium. Lineage (GTDB taxonomy): Bacteria > Verrucomicrobiota > Verrucomicrobiia > Chthoniobacterales > UBA10450 > JACCTI01. Next base: position 986,627 of record CAVYMO010000004.1, read on the forward strand.
CGCGGAGGCGTCCTTTTTGCCCCGATGCCGTCGAGGCGAACCGAGGTGCGGAGCGCGACCTGCGTGCCTGGAGGGATTCGAACCCCCAACCTGCTGATCCGAAGTCAGCTGCTCTATCCGGTTGAGCTACAGACACAGTAGGATGCGACCGGATAATAAGCCGCGCATCGGATGAATAAAATACCGCGCAGCAATTCGGTCCGAGCGGTGGGCGTGCGGCGTCAGCCACGGACGACGGAGGGTTCATCCAGCATCGCGAGGTCATCAAGGACGGCAATGATCTCACAGCCAACGAGCAGCTTCTCGAGATTATCGCACTGCTGCAGACTGCCGTTGGACAAGAGTCGCTCCCAGAAACCGGTCGGATGCCGGGGGGGCGCCGACATGGCAGACCGGATTAAGCACGCTGTATCTTTTAGTATCGGCCATGCCATCATGGCGGCCGCATCTGAATCGTCGCGCGGGAGGAAGGACGCTCGTCTAACGATAGACCTCCGAGTCTTGATTATGATCCGATCCGTCTCTTAAGCTGACACCATGTTTGAAGATCCCGCGCAGTATTCTGTCGCCGCGATGGTGGAGCGGAACTGGGAAGTCATTCGCGATGAAATGCGGGCGTTGCGCGAGACGGGCTTCATCGCCTGGCCGGAGAAGTCGCTCTATGGCGAGGCCGGATGGAACACCTTTGGTCTCTACGCGTTTGGCGAAAAACAAACCGCGAACTGCGCCCTCTGCCCGCGCACGACGGCGCTCGTCGAGAGCGTGCCGGGCATGGCGATGGCGGGGTTCTCCCGCCTCGCGCCGGGGGCGCACATCAAGCCTCATGTCGGCTATGACGAATACTCGCGCTACGTCCTGCGCCTGCATCTCGCGCTCGAAACGAACTCCGACTGTGCGCTGCGGGTCGGAGGCGAGACGAGAGCGTGGGAAGAAGGTCGCGCGATGATTTTTTGTGATGCCACTGAGCACGAGGCCTGGAATCGCGGCTCGACCACGCGCACGGTTCTTCTGCTAGATTTCAAAAACCCGCGTTACCGTTTCCGCGTCTTGAATCCGGCTTTAAGCGAGGAGTTCGCGGAGTTCGTGGAGAAAGTGCGCTGGCCGGAAATGAACTGGCGTGAGCGGATGAAGTGGCGACTCTGGAAGCTGACTCATCTCGGGCGCAAGCCGCCGCCAGCGGGGAAATCGGCTCACTCGTAGCCGAGTTGGCGGTAGATCGGCGCGAGCGCGCTTCGCACAGCTGCGCGTTCCTCTTCGCCTAACGAAAGCTGATTCTTGGGGAAAACGCCAAGTCGATCGAGATAGCGCTGGAAGTGCGGCGCCGCGCGATTGAAGCCGGGCAGCTCGAGCTGTTGGTAGAGTTTCTGCAAAACGCTCAGCGGGTTTGTTTCTAGATCGTTTAATCGCAGGGCGATCAACTCGTTTGCCGGCAGCTCCGCGGTTTGGGCAAGACACGCGGACATGAGATCGACCTGATTCGCGAGGACCACCGTGCGGAGATCTTCTTCCCTCTGGGCTTGTAGCGCCCACACTTCCTGCAGCTTGCGGTGCAGATGGAGCGTGGACGCGAAAACTTCCTCGGGCTGCCGATGAAGATGGATGAACTTCGCCCCCGGGAAACGTGCACGGAGCGCGGCGACGCGTCCGCTATTCGCCGGATTCTTCACGAGGAGACGCTGCGCTGGTTTGGCATGCTGCACCTTCTGCAAAAAATATCGGTAATCGCGCCACCACGCTTGCACCTTCGCGGGCGGCACGTCGTCGAAATGCACCGCTGCCCGATAGATCAGCCGCGCCTGTCGCGGGAAAAAGAAAGCGTGGAAAAACGAGAGCGGGCCAAAAGATGCCATGGCCATCTCTTCTTCCCACGCCGATGCGAGCGAAACCGGGATGGCGTCCATCGGACGTTGCGGCGGGAGCATCAGCCGGAAGATCGGACCGAGAATCGTGCCTTGGAAATCGAGTGGGAGCGCGGCTTCCATCAATGTAACCACCCCGAACTGCGGGTCTTGACTGAGCAATTGCTGCAGGTGCGTGGTGCCGCTGCGCCAATGTCCGATGATGAAAATCGGCGGAGCGATGAACGTTTGCGCAGCGTTGCGTTTCCGCAGCCGCCAGTCTTCCAGGTGATGAAATGGTGTCCGCAGCGTGCAGACCCAAAGGAGATTGAAAACGCGCACCCAATACCGCAGCCGCGCGTCAGGCCCACCGTATTCGCGCAGGCAGGCGAGCAGATTGCCGAGCCGCGTCGAAAGCAACGGATGCGGAATCGGGCGCATTCACCTCGCCACTGCGAGCTTCGGCGTCGCCGCCCGCTTCCGACCGAAGCGCGCGCGGAATGCTTTCACCTTCTCGGGCGCGAGCGCGGTCCCTTCGTAGCTCAGCTCCGCCGCGGCAAAGCCCAACTCCGGCAGCGCCGCCCAATGCTGCCGCGTCGTCGCGAGATGGACCAGGCCGATGGTCGGCGCGAGTTCCGGTCGGTGCGCCGAGATGAGCGCGGAGAGAATGCACGCCGTCAGGTCGTTAGGATTGAGACTGGAGAAGAGCAGATTCGGCAACTCTGCGGGTAATGCATCAGCCAACGCCGCCGGCAGATGCGCCGTGCGCAGCATCTGCGTCGCGCTGCGGACGAAGCCGCCTTCCGTGAGCAGGATGTCCTGTTCGGAATTAAAACGCGCCAGCGCGGTGCGGCCGTTTAGACAATGCGGCCAGGAGTCGTCCACCACCAGCGTGCCGGACGCGAGGCGCGAGATCTCGATCACGTTTTCCACGTTGGTCGCGCCCACGATGACGGTGGCGTCGTAGGCCTCGGTTTCGTCCCTGGGACGCACCACCTCGATTTCGCCCGCGAAGCCGTGCACGCCACGCAGCGTCACCTCGAGTTCCGCGAAAAATTTCGCGCTTCGGTAGGGATCGCAGAGCCGCAAGGCCGCGGGATGCGGCAGGACGTCGAGCATTAATTCGAGCGCGCCGAGACCGATCGACCCCAGGCCATAAAACATCACCGTCTCCTCCGGCAACGCCCGGCCCGCGACGCGCACCAATTCCTCGAGATTTAAGATCACGGCCGCGATCGTGGTGGCGTGACCGGTGGTGGCGGGCGCGAGTTCCGCGCGAGTGGCGAGCGCCTCTTGCACCGCCGCGCCATACCGCGTGGCCGACGGAATCAATCCAGTCAACGCCACACATTTCGCGCCGCATGCGGTCGCTTGCGCGATGCCTTCCAAGAGGCGCGGCAGGAGCGTGGGCTCGCCCGGCGTCACCTGCGCGGCGGCGAGCGGAAGCATGAAGACACCGACCGGACCGAGCGCCGTTTCCGCAATGAGATGCAGCGAGACCCGACCGCCGTTGAGAAATTGGAAGAACTCCGCGGGCGCGAGATCGATTTGTTCGAGCAGGATGGCGGGCCACGGCATGAGCGCGGCGGCCGCGAGCGGCGGGAGATCGCCCGCGCGGATCAATTCCTCGAGCGAGCGCGTCTCCACCCGCAGAAGCGCAGGCGCGTCCTCGGTGCTGGCCACGCGCACAGGCGCGGCTGCTTTCGGCGCGGGTGTGCCGGTGTTCATTTGTTTTAAGAAACGGGCAGCGAGACGATCCGCGGTCAGATCGGCGCTGAAGAGATTGAAGGGCAACTCGGAGCCGGCCTGGCTTTCAATGCGCGATTTCAATTCCACCGCCATGAGCGAATCCATCCCCAACTCGGTGAGGGGACGCGCGCGATCGATCTCTTCCGCGCTCATCCCGAGCGTGGCGGCGAGCTGGGTCGCGATCAAATCGGAAACGGCGGCAAGCTGTTCCTCCGGTGCGAGGCGGAGCACGGTCCCGCGCCACTCGCTCGCGGCGTGATCGCCCAAATGAAGCTCGCTGCCGGCTTGCGCGAGATCGCGGAAGATGGGCGACGTCTTAAACTTCTCGCTCGTGCGCCCGAGCTTTTCCCAATCGATCTCCAGCACGCCGACCTGCGCTTCGGCGCTGGCCAGCAAACGCGGCACGGCGGCGAGCGCATCCTGCGAGGTCAGTCCGCGTAGGCCGATCGTCTCGAGATAACGTCCGATCTCCGGCCGCTGCGCGATGATTCCCACGTCGGAGATCTGGCCCCAGTTCACGCTCAGCGCCGGCAAGCCGAGCGCGCGGCGATGATACGCGAGAGCGTCGAGGAACGCGTTCGCGGCAGCGTAGTTTCCCTGGCCCGCCGCGCCGAAGACCGCGGAGACGGAGGAGAAGAGGAAGAAGCAATCGAGTGGAAGCGCGCGCGTTTGCTCGTGTAAATTCCAAGCGCCGGCGACCTTCGGCGCGAGTACTTGTGCGAGATCGTCCGGCGTCATCTGCGCGATTGTGGCATCGCGCAAAACCGTTGCGGCGTGGAAGACGCCCCGCAGTGGCGGTGCGTTTTTTTTGAGGTGACGCAGCGCAGCAGCGAGCGCTTTTTTGTCGGCGACATCGGCCGCGAGCGCGATCACTTGCACGCCTCGCACGCGCAGTTCCTCCAACGCCGGAGCATCGGCTGCGGAAGGCGCGCCGCGTCGGCTCAGCAACGCGAGATGCAGCGCACCGCGCTCCGCGAGCCAGCGCGCAGTGGCGAGGCCGAAGCCGTTTAGGCCGCCGGTGATCAGATACGTCGCGTCGGCGCGCGGCCAGAATTCCGGCGTCACCTCCGGTGGCTGCGCGCGATCGAATTCAATCACGATCTTGCCGATGTGCTGCGCGCTTTGCATGAAGCGGAGCGCGGCCACGGCGTCGCTCGCGGCAAATTTCGTGAGCGGCAACGGCTGGAGTTCACCGCGTTGGAAACCGCTCCCGAGGAAGCGCAGGAGCGCGCGCTTTTCCGCACTGCGCGACGACATCACCGACGGCAAATCGAAAGCGAAGAAAGCGAGCGAACGTTGAAAGGCGGCCAGTGGCAGTCCGCGATTTTCGAAGAGATCGCGTTTTCCGATTTCGACGAAGCGGCCGTGCGGTGCGCAGATCGCGAGGCTCTTTTGCTGGAAAGCACCGGCGAGCGAATTCAAGACCACATCCACGCCGCGGCCATCGGTGAAGCGCAGCGTTTCATCCGCGAAATCGAGCGTGCGCGAGTCCATCACATGCGCCACGCCCATGGAACGGAGCAGGTCGCGCTTTTCGTCGTTGCCGGCGGTGGCCAGAACGGTGGCTCCGATTTGATGCGCGAGTTGGACCGCGGCCAGGCCCACCCCGCCAGCGGCCGCGTGGATGAGAATCGTCTCGCCGCGCTTGAGCCGCGCGAGCGTGTGCAGCGCGTGATAAACCGTTCCGAAGACGACCGGAATCGATGCGCCTTCCGCGAAGCTGAGATGCGCGGGCAGATGCCAGACGTAGTCAGTCGGCAAGACAAGATGCGATCCGAACGCGCCTTCACTGCGCGCGGAACCCATCACGCGATCGCCGGGCTTGAATTTTTTCACCCCGCGGCCGACGCGCAGAATGCGGCCGCTTAATTCCCCGCCGAGGACGGTGGGCTCGTCGTCTTTCAACGGATAGATGCCGAGCACCTTCATGAGATCGCGGAAGTTCAGACCGGCGGCTGCGATCTCGATCTCCACTTCGCCTCGGCCTGGCGCGGAGCGGGCGCGGCCGCGGTACTCGATGGAATCGACTCGTCCGAGTTGCCCGATGCGCATCGCGTAAGCAGGCGGCGGCGTGGACGTGGTCGCGCTCTTCGTTTCGACGCGCCGCAGGCGGCGAACCCAGCGGACGCCGTCGCGCAGAGCCACTTCCGGTTCGATCTCGGCGGCCTCGAGTTCGCCGACGATCGCGGCAGCAGTCGGCTCTTCTGCGCAATCGATGAGGGAGACGCGCCAGTGTGGTTGTTCCGTTTGGATGGTGCGCGCGAAACCCCAGACCGGGGCGAGCATCGGATTGATCTTTTCGCTCTCGTGCACGGATTGCGCGTGGCGCGTCACCACCAGCCAGCGTGCCGCGTTGTCTTGTTCGTCAGATGCGAGCCGCGCCTGCGCGACCGCGAGCAGAGCCGCACAGCCGCGCTCCTGTTCCCAATTCCAAAGATCGATAATGCGTGTGGGCACCGGCCCGCGTTGCGCGAGATCTTCCCACAACCGCGCCGCCCAATCTGCGCGTCGCAAATCGACCGTGAGCGCGTTGCCATTCCGGCCGTGTGGTTTCGACTCGGCAAAAACTAGCGTCGCCGAAATCCCCTGCGCGCGGAGCAAATCCTCGAGCTCCACGCCGAAGCCCTGCGCATCCGCGAGAATTAAGACCGGAGCCGTGACGCGCTCCGGCGCGGCGACGAGCGGCGCTTCTTCCCAAGCCAGTTGATGAAATTTCCGTTCGCCTTTTTCCTGACCGGGAAGCGCATCGATCGCATGCACGCCGAGCCCATCCACCCGCGCGAGGACCGCTCCGGTTTCGTCGTAAATGTTGACGTCGGCCGTGAAGAAACGCTGACCGCGTTTCGTGATGCGAAGGTGCGAGAAGGCTTCGAGCGGGAGCGGCTGAAAGAGTTGGAATTGCCGCACGGTCGAAACCACCCCGCGGGAATCTTTCGCAAGATTGTGTTCGAGCGTGGCGATTTCCTGGAAGCAGCTGTCGAGGAGCGGCGGGTAGGAAAGGTAATCGTCCGGCGTGCGTTCGCCGTGGCTCTCGACGCGGCCGAGCACTTCATCTTCCGCCACGTGCAGGGAGGTGAGCCCTTGAAAAATGGGACCGAGCACCTGCCCGATGTCGCGCAGTTTCTGATAAAGATCTTCGGGCGCGCGCTCTTCCGCGAGCGCATGTTGGATCGCGGGAAGATCGACCGGTGCCGGCGCGCGCAAACGACCCGGCCGATAAACACCCTCCGCGTGCACTTCCCACATCGCCGGCGAATCCGGCGGGGCGGCCAGGATTTGGAAAGTGCTGGCCGCGGGATCGAGTCGCACGCAGGTCGGGACCGGTTGCTCGGGGGGAAGGAAGAGCATGCGGTGAAAGCGAATGTCTTCGAGAAAAATGGTGGGCTCGCCGAGGTGCTCACGGACCGCGGCGGCGGCCATCTCGAGGTACGCTGTGCCGGGCAGAACAGCGGAGCCGGCGAGACGATGATCGGCCAGCCAGGGGAGGAGACGCGTGTCGAGATGGTTGAGCCAGGTCGGTTGCGGAAGCGGCTGGCGATCGCCGAGGAGCGGATGCGCGGGCGCGCTTCGCAGAAGGCGCGCGGGCTCGGCGGATTCGTGCCAGAGACGCTGGCGTTGCCACGGGTAGGCGGGGAGACGAAGCGGTCGCGCGGGTTGCTTGTAAAGCGCGTCCCAGCGCACTGGCGCACCGCGGCGATAAAGCAGGCCGAGGTTTTGCAAAAGCGTGGCCGGTTCGTCGTCGCCGCGTCGGAGCGAAGCCACGCTCACGGCGCTGGATTTTTGCGCGAGCGTGATCTCCGCCAACGCGGCCGCCATTACAGGATGCGGTCCGATTTCGACGAACAAGGTGCAGCCGTTTTCGCGCAAGAGGCGCTCGATTCCCGCGGCGAAACGCACGGGCTGGCGGACGTTGCGCCACCAATATTCGGCGTCAAGTTCTGGGCCGCGGACGTTCTGGCCGAGCATGGTGGAAATCATCGGCACGCGCGCCGCGTGACCTGTGATGCCCGCGAGCGCGTCGCGCATGCCGGATTCGATCGGATCCATTTGCGCGCTGTGAAAGGCGTAGGCTGTGGGGAGGAAGCGCTGGAATTTTCCTTCCGCTGCCAGCGCTGCGGCGATTTCTTCCAATGTGTCCGTCTCGCCGCTGAGCGTGACCTGGCGCGGCGCATTAAAGGCGGCGATGGAGACGCGGCCGCCAAATTTTTGCACCAGCGGCTCGGCTTCCTCCGCCGAGACGCCGGCCGCGAGCATGCGCCCGCGGCCGTGCATCTTCGCCTGCCAATGGCTGCGGGTGAGAATGACGTGAAAAATTTCTTCGAGATCGAAAATGCCGGAAGCCCACGCCGCCGCGGCTTCGCCTACGCTGTGGCCAAGATTGGCGTCGGCTTCGATGCCCCAGGCGCGCCAGCGTTCCACGAGTCCGGCCTGGAGCGCGAAAAGTGCGGGCTGGGTGAAATCGGTCCGCGCGAAGGGCGAGGCTTCCTCGGTGGCGAGGAGGGCTTCAAGCAGTTTCGGGCCGCCGAGTTTTTGGCAAACGGCGTCGCAGCGTTCCCACATTTCGCGCACGATCGGATCGCGCTCGTAAAGCTGGCGACCCATGGCCCACCATTGCGGGCCCTGTCCGCAGAAGACGAAGGCGATTTTGGGTCGCGCGGCGGCGGGTGTCGGCTGGCCCGCGCTTTGCCGCACTTGCGAGAGCTGAGTGCGGAGGTGGGCGAGCGAGTTCGCCACGAGCGAGTGGCGCAGCGGGTGATGCGATTTGCCGAGCGCGGCCGCGGCGCAGAATTCCCGTAGCGTGAACGCCGGCGCGGCTTCTTCGTCGGGCAGCTTGGCCGCGTAAGCATCAGCGTAATCGGCCAGCGCGCCGGGGCTGCGGGCGGAGAGCGGGAAGAGGCACGGCGCGTCTTCGCGTGATTTGTCGGCCTTGGCGTGGGTGTCGTTAGGCGCGGCGGCGAGAAGCGCGTGAGCGTTCGCGCCGCCGAAACCGAATGAGTTTACCGCCACGAGCGGGCCGCGGCCGTTCCCGTTCGGAAGCGGCGTGAGCGCGGTCGGCACCGTCACCTTGTCGAGCGGGAGGAGCGGGTTCGGCGTGTCGAAGTGGAGATTCGGCGGGATGCTGCGCTGCTCGAGGACGAGGACGGCTTTGAGCAACCCAGCCAACCCGGAGGCCGACTCGAGATGGCCGACGTTGGTTTTGACCGAGCCGATGAAGAGCGGGTCGTTAGGCGCGCGATCGGTGCCGAAAACTTCCGCGAGCGCGTGCGCTTCGATCGGATCGCCCACGGGCGTACCGGTGCCGTGCGCTTCCACATAGACGACATCGTGCGGTTGCGCGCCGGCGCGCTGCAACGCTTCGCGCAGCATCTCCTCCTGCGCCTGCTGATTCGGCACCGTGAGGCTGCTCGAGTGGCCGTCCTGATTCGATGCTGTGGCAATGATCAGAGCGCGCGGGTGGAGATCGAGTTTTTGCGCGATGCGCAAGGGCATGAGCAGCAACGCGGCTGCACCTTCCGCGCGCACGTAGCCGTCAGCGGACGCGTCAAAGGCCCGGCAACGTCCACGCGGCGAAAGCATGTGCGCCTGACTAAAGCTGATACTCGATTCCGGACTGAGGAGCGCGTTCGCGCCGCCCACGATGGCGTGATCGATTTCGCCCGACCAAATACTGCTCGTCGCCAAATGCAGCGCGACGAGCGAAGAGGAACACGCCGTATCGACCGAGAGACTCGGCCCGCGGAAATTGAAGAGATACGAGAGCCGGTTTGCGGCGATTGAAAGCGTGCTGCCGATATTCGAATAGCCGTCGATCGCGCGCGGATCGCGATTGTGCAGCATGGGGAAATCGGTGCTGGAGATGCCGACGAAGACACCGGTGCGGCTGGCCGCGAGACGTTCCGGCGGGAGGCCGGCGTCCTCAATTGCTTCCCACGTCACTTCTGCGAGCCAACGATGTTGCGGGTCCATGTGCGACGCTTCGCGCGGCGCTATTCCAAAAAATGCGGCGTCGAATTGATCGGTGTTGGAAACAAAACCGCCCCAGCGGCTGACCATGCGACCGGGCGCGGCGGCGTTCGGATGATAGAAACGCGCAGCGTTCCAGCGATCAGCCGGCACTTCACCGATCGCGTCCACGCCGCGGCTCAGGAGTTGCCAAAGAGAAGCGAGATCCTGCACGCCGCCAGGGAGTCGGCAGGCAGCTCCCACGATTGCGATCGGTTCCGGAAATTCCATTTCTGCCAACGATTAGAACCGAAGAGGGCCGCAGAACTCACGCACTAAATCCGAAGCGATGCAGTTTGACCCTTTCGCGCGCGGCTGTTACGACTCGCCTGCGATGCCCAAGCGCTTTGGGAAACGATGCGAACTCCACGACAAATTATTGCCTTCCGCCTTCTGCTGGTTTGCAGCTTGGCGTGCGCCTTAGGCGGTTGCGGAAAGCAGGACGCAAAATCAGGTGCGCGGAAGAAGGATGGCAAGTCGGCGGTGACAGCCCTGGGTCGGATCACTCCGGGCCGGGCGGCGGTCTCTATTGCGGCGCAGCCGGGCAGCCGCCTGCTCAAGCTGGAAGTACGCGATGGCCAGAAGGTAAAAGCGGGCGATGCGCTGGCATATCTCGAGACTCATCCGCTGCGTCTGGCGGAACGCGAAGCCGCGGAGGTGGCATTGAAAGAAGCGCGGGAGCGCCTCGTGGCGGAGACGGCTTACGCGGAGGCGATCATCGAGCAAGGCCGCGCCGCCGTGGATGTGCTCGAACTTTCGGTTGAGCGCGAGGAGAAAGAATTGGCGCGCGTGAAGCGGTTGAAGTCGGCCCTGGAGGCGAAGAGCCTGGACGATCAGGAGTTCGCGCTCGCCAGTCGGAAGGGCGAGCTCACGAAAGCGCACGCGGAAGTGCGCGCCGCGGAAGCAAGTCTGGCGCGGACGCGCAGCATGGTGGCGGTGGAATCCGCGGAGGCGCGTTTGAAAACGGCGGAAGCGCAGCTCGGGTTGACCATTCTGCTGGCGCCGATCGACGGCGAGATTCTCAAGATTTTCACTTATCCCGGCGAACGGATCGCGGAGGCGCCGATTCTCAAAATGGGCAACACCGCCGACATGCACGTGATCGCGGAAGTGCATGAGACGGATGTGGGTGTGGTGCGCGTGGGGCAGCGGGCCACGATCACGAGTCCAGCATTGGCGGAGCCGGTGCAGGGGACGGTGGAAGAAATCGGCGCGCTTATTTTTAAGAACGACGTGCTCAACCTCGATCCGCGTGCGGCGCAGGATACGCGCGTCGTGGAAGTGCGGGTGAAACTGGAGAACGCGGAAGCGGTCGCGCATTTCACGCATCTCGAAGTCTCGACGCGGATCGATACCGCGACCGCGCCAGCGACCACGCAAACCGCCGCAAAATGAAAACGCCGCTCGCGTGGCGGAACGTTTTTCAGAACAAGGTGCGGTCTTTCGTCGCGCTCTGCGGCATCTCGTTCGCGATCTTGCTCATCTTCATGCAGCTCGGCTTTTACGCCGCGGCCCGGAACAGCGCCACGCTTGTCTTTGATGCGTTGGATTTCGATATTCTCGTCGTTTCGCCGCAATATATTTTTCTGGCGCGACCTGCGCAATTTTCCCGCGCGCGGCTTGAACAGATGCGCGCGGTCGAGGGTGTGGAATCGGTCGTGCCGCTGTGGTTAACGGTAGGCGAGTGGCGCAATCCCGTGACGCGCGAACCTTGGAACATGCTCGCGCTCGGCGTGGAGCCGGATTCGAGACCGTTTCGCGATGCATCGATCAACGCGCAGCTTCCGCTCTTGATGGAGCCGGATAACGCGCTCATCGATAAGCGTTCGCGGCCGCAACACGGTGAGCTGGGCCCGGGCGTGGAATCGGAGATGCAAGGGCGGCGGCTCCGGATTGTGGGCCAGTACGCGATCGGCGCAGGCTTTGTCGCTGGCGCCACCACCATTACGAGCCGCGAGACCTACTTCCGCCTTTTCGCCGGCACCTCCGCGGATTTGCCAAATCTCGGACTCGTTAGGATCGCGCCGGGCGCTTCGCCGAAACGGGTGGCGGCGGCGATGAACGCGCAACTCTGGCCGGTGGCGGCGGCGCGGCCGCGGGCGGAAATCGGCGGCGCGGAGCAGTCGTTTTGGCTGAACGTGAAACCGATCGGAATCATGTTCACTTCCGGCGTGTTGGTGGCGTTCGTGGCCGGCGCGGTCATTCTTTATCAAGTGCTGGCGAGCGAAGTGCACAATCGCTTGAAGGAATACGCCACGCTCAAGGCGCTCGGTTACGGCAACGCCTACGTTTACGGGATCGTGCTCCGGCAGGCGTTGATCTTTGCCGTCTTCGGTTTCATCCCGGCTTTCGTTTGCTCGCTCGGGTTGTATTTCCTCCTCCGCACCCGCGGCATGATGCCGGTGACGATGGAACTGACGCGCGTGACCGGCGTGTTTTTTCTCACCACGCTCATGTGTGTGAGCGCCACCTTCCTCGCCATCCGCAAACTGCGCGCGGCCGATCCGGCGGATTTGTTTTAGATGAGCGACGCGCCTTCAGCTACCCGCCGCTCCGCTCGCCGCACGCCGCTCGCCTGGCGGAACATCGTGCACAACAAAGTGACGATGGTGATCTCCGGCGCGGCGGTCGCGCTCGCGGTGGTGATCATGTTCATGGAACTCGGTTTCCTCAACGGCCTCTACGACAGCCAAACCGGCGCGCTCCGCCTTTTCCGCGGCGATCTCGTGATGCTGAGCCGGATGGAACACATGTTTGTCATGCACGAAATGTTTGAGCGCACGCGCCTGCAGCAGGTGGCGGGGTTCGAGGGCGTGGAGGCGACGTATCCGGTCTACATCGAGGACGGCATTTCTTATTTGCGGAATCGAAAGAGCGGACTCAAAAACGCGATTCGCGTCCTCGGGGTGGACCCGGCGGATCCGATCTTCGTCTCGCGCGAGATCAACCAGCTCATGCCGCGTTTGCACGAACCGATGACGATCCTCTTCGATGAAAAATCGCGCCGCTTCTTCGGTAAATTGCGCGGCGGGATGAAGACGGAACTGGCCGATCGCGTCGTCACCGTCGCCGGCACCTTTCGGCTGGGGAGCGATTACTTTCACGATGGGAATGTGATTACGAGCATCGACACGTTCTTCACGCTTTTTCCGAATCGAAAACGCACGGACGTCTTCGTGGGCGTGATCCAACTCGCAGACAACGCCGCCCCGGGCGAGATGGCGGCCGCGATCAACCGCACGATGGGGCCCGACGTGGAAGTGCTCCGCCGCACCGCCATTCTCGAACGCGAGAAGAGCAAGTGGCAGAAAGCCACGCCGACCGGGTACGTCTTCACGATGGGCGTGGCGGTAGGGTTCATCATCGGCGTCTTCATCTGCTACCAGATTCTCTACACCGACATCACGAATCACCTCCCGCAGCTCGCGACTATGAAAGCGCTCGGCTATCATAACCGCGCGCTCGTCCGCCTCGTTCTCACCCAAGCCGTGTTGCTCGGCGTGCTTGGATTTCTCCCCGCGATCGTGCTCACCTTCGGCCTTTACGCCACGCTCACCGCGATCACCGGGATCGTGACCCAACTGACCATCGCGCGCGTTCTGCTCGTTTTCACTCTCACGCTCGGGATGTGTCTCGTGGCGGGCTTGCTCGCGGTGCGGAAAGCACTCGCGGTCGATCCCGCGGAGTTGTTTTAAATGGAGACGAAACCCGAGCCGTCTGTCCGCGTGCGCGACCTCAGCTACTCCTTCGGCGTGGCCGAGAATCGCAAGCAGGTCCTCTTCGACAACCACCTCGATCTCATGCCGGGAGAGATCATCATCATGACCGGCCCGTCCGGTTCGGGGAAGACGACGCTGCTCACGCTCATCGGCGCGCTCCGCACCTTGCAAGCGGGCAGCATCCGCTTGCTCGGTCGCGAGCTGGGCGAACTCTCACCTTCCGAACTCGTCGAAGTGCGTCGTGGGATTGGCTTCATTTTCCAGGGACACAATTTGTTCGAATCGCTCACCGCGCGCGAGAACGTGAACATGGCGATCGAGCTCACGCTGGGCGACGCCGAGGAACGCGATCGCCGCGCGGCCGCCATCCTCACTCAAGTCGGTCTCGGCGAGCGCATGACCCACAAACCACAGGCGCTCTCCGGCGGCCAAAAACAACGCGTGGCCGTGGCGCGCGCGCTCGTCAACCGACCGCGACTCGTCCTCGCCGACGAACCGACCGCCGCGCTCGACAAGGATTCCGGCCGCGACGTGGTCAATATTCTCAAATCGCTGGCCGAGCATGAGCGTTCCACCATCCTCATCGTCACCCACGACAACCGCATCCTCGATGTCGCCGATCGCATCATTAATATGGTGGACGGTCGCATCGTCTCCGACGTGGCGGTAAAGCGGGCGCTGCACGTGGCGGAATTCCTGCGCAAATGTCCGCTCTTTGCCGAGCAGCCGGCGGCGATGCTGGCGGAGTTTGCGGAACGGATAAAGACGGAAAAGTTCGCGACCGGCGAAACCATCATTCGGCAGGGCGAAGTGGGCGATAAGTTTTACATCATCGAATCGGGCGAAGTGGACGTGAGCGGGGAGAAGGATGGGCAGGCGTTCCGCGGGGTTGTCTTGAAGATCGGTGATTTTTTCGGCGAAGTGGCGTTGCTCACGGGCGATCCGCGCAACGCCACCGTGGTGGCGCGGGGTCCGGTGGAGGTGCTGACGTTGGCGAAGGGCCACTTCGAGCAGGCGCTGGCCCGGAGCAAAACGCTGGATGAACAATTGCGCGAAGTCCTCTACCGCCGCACCTAGCGCCGTTGCTACCGCGGCTAACGAAGGTGGGGTGGCCAACGGGACTCGAACCCGCAACAGCCAGAATCACAATCTGGAGCTCTACCATTGAGCTATGGCCACCAACGAGGTGGGGATTCTAGTTTTTCAAGGCGAGATTGCAAAGGCAAAGCGCGGAGCCCGTCTGGCACGTAGCTCGCTCTAAGGAGAGAGCCTTGAATTCAGCCTGCCGTTGCAACTCCCTGCCGGTCACGTATCATCCGCCTCCTTTGCGAATGAACAAAATCGGTCTGTTTTTAATCGCCGGTTTCCTCCTCTGGGCGATACCGGTTTCCTTGTGCGCGCAGAGCGATGACCCGAGCGAGGTCTTCCTGAAGGCCTACATGACTTCTCAACAGGGCGAGAAACTCGAGCAGGATAATCAATTCAGAGCCGCGCTTGGAAAATTCCAGGCCGCGGGCAGCTTGCTCGAGGCCCTGCGCAAATCCAACGCGAAGTGGCAACCGGCGATCGTGGAATATCGGGCGCGCAAGATCGGCGAAAGTATCCAGCGCGTGCAGGGGAAAATCGGAACGCAGGCGGACCTCTCCGCCGCCACCGCGCCCGTCCCTCCCTCGTCGCTGCTGCCACAAACACCCGGGCCCGCCGAGCCGAGCACCCAAGTGGCCCAGCCGGGCGCCCGTCTCCCGGTTCCCACTCCTGCGGAAAGCGCGAAGCCCGCCCCGCCGCCCGTCGCGCAGCCCGCCGCCACGCCCAACGAGGCTGCGATCAAAGCCGCCACGAAAGAATTGGAGGAGAAGGTGGATCGGTTGCAGGCCGAACTGCAGAAATCGCGCAAGGAAATCAGCGCGGTCCAGAAAGAGCGGGAATCAATCGAAACCAAGCTGCAGCAATCCAACGCCAGCCTGGAGAAGGCACAGTCCGAGATTCAGAAATCGCGCAGCGCGGAGAAGGCGGTGCGCGATCAACTCGCGCAGGCGCAGGATTCGCTGAAGAAGATCCAGGCAGCGGGCACGTCCGACGACAAGGCCACCGAGGCGTTACAGGCCGAGATCGGACAGCTTAAGAGCGCCCTGGCCAGCGCGGAGCAGGGCCGCGAGGCGGCGGAGAAGGAGAAGGCCACCGCCGCGGCTCAACTTGAGACCGTCAACAGTGAGGTCGCGGCCGTGCGAAAAGAACGCGATCAATTGCTCGCCGAATTGAAGAACGCCAAGCAGGCGGAAGAGCGGGTCGCGGCGCTGGTGACCGAGAATTCCGACCTGACCCAGAAGCTGGCCGCCACCGAGAAGTTGGTCCGCGAGATCAGCGCGGATAAACCGCAGCAGGAACAGCAAATCGCCGACGTGAAGCGGCAGGTGGAGGAATTGCGGAAGCAATTGGCCGGCAGTCAGCAGCAAAACCAGGGATACCAGTCCACCATCGCCGAACTGCGCACGCAGTTGGAAGAGACCAGCGCCCAGCTCGCCACCGCAAGGACGACGGGCGCCAATCCTGAGGAAACGGCCCGTCTCACAAAGGAGAACGAAATGCTCCGCGCCATCGTCATGCGCGAACGCCAGGAGGAAGCCCGGCGCGATCAGGCGCGTAAGTTGATGCTGGCGGAGTTCGATAAGTTGCAGATCAAATCCGAAACGTTGAACCAGCAGATCGAGCTGCTGGCTCAGCCGATCACCAAGCTCAGCAACGAGGAGCTGGCCTTGCTCCGGCAGCCCGTGGTCGGCACCTCGGATGCCAGTCCCGGCGGCATGACCGCAAGTTTTTCCATGGCGAAACCGAGCGAGGCCTCTGGCACGCCGGGGCCAAATGTCGAGACGACCTACAAGCCGGGCGTGCCCGAAGAGTTGATCCCGCTCGCGCGCGAGGCGAAGCAGAATTTCGACAGCGGAAAATTCCGCGCCTCGGAAAAACAATACGAGCAGATCCTGGCCAAGAGCCCGAACAACCTCTACGCGCTCTCCAATCTCGGGGCGGTTTATTTCCGCACCGGTCGCCTGAAGGCAGCAGAGCTGACGCTGAAGAAAGCGACCACGCTCGCGCCCAAGGATGAATTCTCCCGCCGCACGCTCGGCATCGTTTATTATCGGCAGGCGAAATACGACGAGGCGGTTACGGAATTAACCAAGGCGCTCGCGATCAATCCCAAGAGCTTCATCGCGCACAACTATCTCGGGATCACCGCGAGCGAGAAGGGCTGGCAGGAAGCGGCGGAGAAGGAAATGCTGGAAGCGATCGCGGCCAATCCCGATTACGTGGACGCGCACTATAATCTCGCTGTTATCTACGCGACAAATAAACCGCCCGCGAAGGAACTGGCGAAGCGGCATTACGCGAAGGCGAAAGAGTTGGGCGCGGAATCGAATCCTTCGCTCGAGAACCTGATTCGCTGATTCGTGGCGCAAGGTTCCAACTGGCGGGTTCCGCGGGCTTTTCTCACTGCGGAGTGGCGGCATCTCGCGATGTTGAACTACGCGGTCGATCCGAAAATTCTAGAGCCGTTTGTGCCGGCGGGGACCGAGCTTGATTTTCACGAAGGCGAAACCTTTGTCAGCGTTGTTGGTTTTCTTTTCCTCGGGACAAAAGTGTGCGGACTCCCGATTCCGCTGCATCGCAATTTCGAAGAAGTGAATCTTCGTTTCTATGTGCGCCATCGCGCGACGGATGGCTGGCGACGCGGCGTCACGTTTGTGCGGGAACTGGTGCCGCGGCGCGCCATCGCCACGGTCGCGCGGGTGCTTTACGACGAGCCGTATCTCGCGGTCCCGATGCAACACTCGATTACGCCCACGTCGACGGAACTCTCTGTGCGTTACGAATGGCTGCGAGAAAAGCGGTGGGAAACGCTGGCGTTGACCGTCGCGGGCGAGCCCGATTTCGCCTCGTCGGGTTCACACGAAGAGTTCATCACCGAACATTACTGGGGCTACACCAGGCGCGTCTCCGGTACGAGTGAATACGGCGTGGAGCATGAGCGTTGGCGTTTGTGCGTCGCAAAGACATGGGCCTTCGATGCCGACGTGGCTTCGCTTTACGGCCCGCAGTTTGTCGAAACGCTGCGCGCCGAGCCGGTCTCCGCCTTTCTCGCGGAGGGATCACCAGTGATCGTGCGGCAAGGTGCGCGGCTCGCGGCGACCTAGCCGCGCGCCACGAGTTCGCGAAGAACGAAAGGCAGGATGCCGCCGTGCCGGTAGTAATCGATCTCAATCGCCGTATCGATGCGTAGTTTCACTGGGACGGTTTCCCTGGTGCCATCTTTACGTGTGATCTCGAGCGTGACCATCTGGCCGGGTTGGATCTCGTCGGACAAGCCGGTGAGGCTGAAAGTCTCGGAGCCGTCGAGCCCGAGAGTTTGCGCGTTGGTGCCGTCTTCGAACTGCAAGGGAAGCACGCCCATCCCGACAAGGTTGGAACGGTGAATGCGTTCGAAACTCGCCGCCACCACCGCTTTCACTCCTAACAAGCGCGTACCCTTGGCCGCCCAATCGCGCGACGAACCGGTGCCGTATTCGTGGCCGGCCAGGATCACGAGCGGCGTACCGGCCTTCTGATATTCCATCGCGGCGTCGTAGATCGACATCTGTTCGCCGCCGGGCTGGTGTTTGGTCACGCCGCCTTCCACGCCCGGCACCATCAGATTCTTGATCCGCACGTTCGCGAAGGTCCCGCGAGTCATGACGAGATCGTTGCCGCGGCGCGAACCGTAGCTGTTAAAATCGGAGGGCTCGATGCCGCGTGACTTCAAGTAGTGACCGGCGGGCGAAGTCGGTTTGATCGCGCCCGCGGGTGAAATGTGATCGGTCGTGACGGAGTCGCCGAAAATGCCGAGCGGGCGGGCGTTGATGATGTCCGTGATGTGGCCCGCCTCCATGCCGAAGTTTTGGAAGAAAGGCGGCTCGTGGATGTAGTCGCTTTTCTCATCCCACTCGTAGATCTCGCCGGTGCTCGAGGGGATCTCGTTCCACTTCGGATTCTGCGCGCTGAAGTCGCGATAGAGGCGCTGGAAGACTTCGGGCGTGAGCGCGCTGCGCAGGGTGTCGCGGATTTCCTGCAAGCTCGGCCAGAGGTCGCGCAGATAAACATCCTTGCCGTCGCGATCCTGCCCGAGCGCATCTTTCGAGAGGTCGAGATCAACGCGACCGGCGAGGGCGAAAGCCACCACCAGCGGAGGCGACATGAGGAAGTTGGCTTTGATATTCTGATGGACGCGCGCTTCGAAGTTGCGATTGCCGGACAAGACCGAGGCGGCCACGAGGTCGTTTTCGTGGATCGCTTTTTCGATCTTCGGATGCAGCGGGCCGGAGTTGCCGATGCAAGTGGTGCAACCGTAGCCGACGGTGTTGAAGCCGAGTTGATCGAGAAACGGCTGCAGGCCGGTCTTGTTCAAGTAGTCGGTGACGACACGCGAACCGGGCGCGAGCGATGTCTTCACTGCCGGATCGATCCGCAAACCGCGTTCAACGGCTTTCTTCGCGAGAAGACCGGCGGCGAGCATGACGCTGGGATTGCTCGTGTTGGTGCAACTCGTGATCGCGGCGATCAGGACGCTGCCGTGGCCGATTCGGCTCTGGCCGTGCTTAAACGGATCGCCGGAGTGGTGCACATCTTCGCCTGAATCTGGTGTCGGACGATTGGTGACCATTTCGATTTTGTTGCGCTCTTCCCCGGGATCGATCTCGGATTTCGCATCGTCGGTGGACGGCATTCCGTCGTCGCCCGGCGGAGTGCCGTTTAACTGCACTGTGATGGCGCGCGCTGAAATCGGTTGCGGGTTTGCCGTAACCGCCGTCGGCCACCGCTTTTTGCATGAGGGTTCGAAACTTCTCGCCCAACTCCGGAAGGTTAATCCGATCCTGCGGACGTTTCGGTCCGGCCACGCTCGGTTGCACGTCTGCGAGATTGAGTTCGAGATCGATGCTGTAATCGACGTCGCCTTTGCGCGGGATGCCGAACATTTTTTGCGCACGGAAATAATTTTCGAACGCGACGCATTGGTCATCGGTGCGTCCGGTCGCGCGCAGATAGGCGACGGACTCTTCGTCGATGGGGAAAAATCCCATGGTGGCGCCGTACTCGGGCGCCATGTTGCCGATGGTGGCGCGGTCGGCCACCGGGAGGGAGGCCGCGCCTTCGCCGTAGAACTCGACGAATTTTCCAACCACTTTCTGCGCGCGCAGCATCTCGGTGATGTGGAGTGCGAGATCGGTGGCGGTGACGCCTTCGCGAATCGCGCCGCTCATGTGCACGCCGACCACTTCCGGGGTGAGGAAATAAACCGGCTGCCCGAGCATGCCGGCTTCCGCTTCGATTCCACCCACGCCCCAGCCAACGACGCCGAGGCCGTTGATCATGGTGGTGTGCGAGTCGGTACCGACCAGCGTGTCGGGAAAGTAAACGCCATCCCGCGAAAGAACGCCCTTGGCGAGATATTCGAGGTTCACCTGATGGACGATGCCGATGCCGGGCGGGACGAGACCGAAGGTCTTGAACGCTTGCTGGCCCCATTTCAGGAACTCGTAACGCTCGCGGTTGCGTTTGAATTCCATCTCCATGTTCAGCTGCAACGCCTGCGCAGAGCCGGCGAAGTCCACCTGCACGGAGTGGTCGACCACGAGATCGACCGGTACGAGCGGCTCGATGATGTTCGGATCGGCACCGAGGCGTTTCACTGCGCTGCGCATGGCGGCGAGGTCAACTACGAGCGGGACGCCGGTGAAATCCTGCAAGACAATGCGCGCGACCACGAAAGGGATTTCTTCGTTGGCCGGCTTCTTCGCGTTCCAGCCGGCGAGCGTTTCGACGTCCTTGCGTCGCACCTTTTTGCCATCGCAATTCCGCAGGACGGACTCCAGCACAATACGGATGCTGACCGGCAACCGCGAAACCTTCCCGAGGCCCTTCTCCTCCAGCGCGGGGAGAGAATGAAATTGTCCTTCGCGGCCTTTGCCGGCGTCGAACTTTTGCAGCGTCTTGAATTCGTCTTTCATGTCATTTCATCTCCGCCAGTTTCGCCTTCACCTTTTCAAAATCGGGCAGCTCACGCGCATCCTCCAGGCACTCCGCGTGTTGGATCACGCCCGTGCGATCAATCACGAAGACAGCGCGCTTCGGCACGCCGCCCATGTTGAGACCGATCTGCGGGAGAAAAGCAGCGTAGGCGACGTCGTAGGCTTTCGTTACCTCGTGCTCGTAGTCGCTCAAGAGGGGAATGCTGATCTTCTCTTTCTCTGCCCAAACTTCCTGCGCGAAGGGATTATCCCCGCTGATGCCATAGACGGTGGCGTCGAGGCTGGCGTAGGCGGCATTATCCGCGCTCACGCTGCACATCTCGGTCGTGCAAGTGCCGGTAAATGCCATCGGAAAGAAAAGGAGGACGGTGTTTCCTTTGCCGAATTGCTCGCTCAACGTGATCTGCTTCGGGCCGTCCGCGGTTTTCGTGGGGAGGGTGAAGTCCGGTGCTTTGGTGCCGACGGTTAGTGCCATAAATAATTGGGGATGAAGAGACGGGGAGAACGCACTATAGAAATGCCCTGAGCATGGTCAAAAAGTTTGCCGCGACAACCGGAAGGCGGTTGGCCTAACGATGGACGCCTTTTGGTGGCTGGCGGCGATCATTTGCATGGCGATCGGGCTGATCGGCAGCGTCGTGCCGATCATTCCGGGGAGCAGCATCATTCTCGCCGCGGCGATCGCGCATCGTCTCATCGTGGGAGCGGAGCGGGGCGCGGGATGGTGGACTCTCGGCGCACTGGTGGGCCTGACCGCGCTCTCCTTCGCGGTCGAGTATGCGAGCGGATACTTTGGCGCGAAGACGGTTTGGCGCCACGCGTTGGGGCGCGGCGGGCGCCATTATTGGAGGGATCGCGGGAATTTTTACCGGCTTCGTTCTTTTGCTCGTCCTGCCGATCGTCGGCGCGATTGCGGGAGAATTGATCGGCGGCAAACGAATGGTCGACGCGGGGAAAGCGGGTTGGGGAACGTTGCTGGGCAATCTCGCCGGAATGATCGTGAAACTCGCGATCGCGCTGGGCATGATCACCGTGTTTCTCCTCAACACGCGCGGGCCTGGTTCCTGAGGCAGCGCTGATTTTCCCAGTAGAATCGTATTGCGTCGGCTTCCACTTCTGAGCTAAATTTTACCTGATGAATGGGCAGATCGAGGCTGCAGGACATCTCTTGCGTCATCCGCTCGTTCATGGAGCGCGCCACCGTTTATCGCGTCATTTCATTGCCGACCGCGCTGGCCGGTAGCGCATGAATCCCAACCCAGCAAAGGAGCCAAACCAGGATGAAAGCGACCAAGAAAGAAACCGCAGTCAAGTCAAAGACGCGCCAGGGTAAACTGAGAGACCTGAAACCGAAAAAGAATCCCAAAGGCGGCCGTCGGAGCGGTGCGCACACTGACGAAGGGGGGGGGCGCGATCCCGACGGCAACGGCGGCATGAACCACAACGAGACGTTCGTGCGCGACACCGCCGAGTGAGGGCTGCGCCAGAGTCTGGCGAGGGAAGCGACCATTGAGTGCCGCCGCGAGCGACCGCCGCCGGGCTCTCCGACTCGGCCAGCGTTACTGCGCCCTCGGTCGCTACCGCGAGGCCGAGACGCAGTTTCGAGAGGCGGCGAAAGCGGCGGCGGTTCTCTTCGGCCGCCACTCGATGGAGGTCGCCGCGGCCCTGAACAACCGGGCCATGGTCTGCAAATATGACGGCCGCTTCGACACCGCGGCTCGCATCTATGGCCGCTCGCTCCAGTTGGCCATCGCCGCTTATGGCCCGGAGCATCCGGCGCTGGCCAGCATCTATCACAATCTCGGTGGTCTCGAACATGCCCGCGGTCGTTTTGCGCGCGGAGAACCCCTTGCGCGCAAGGCGGTCGAGTTGCGGCGTCGCGCGCTCGGCGCAGATCATCCGCAAGTCGCCGCGGATGCGGTCGGCGTGGGCTGCGCTCCTGGAGGGCTTGGGCCGGCTCGATGAGGCCGAACGAATCAACCGCCGCGCTCTGCGTGTCTTCCGCAAGACGCACGGCGAGGAGCATTACGACATCGCGGTGGCGCTGAATAATCTGGCGTCGGTTTGCCAGGCCCGAGGCGAAATCGCGCGAGCGGCGCGCTACTACCGGCGCGCGCTGGCGATGAAGGAGAAGCTGCTCGGACCGAAACACGTGGATGTGGCCACTACGCTCAATATGATCACCGTGTTTCTCCTCAACACGCGCGGGCCTGGTTCCTGAGGCAGCGCTGATTTTCCCAGTAGAATCGTATTGCGTCGGCTTCCACTTCGGAGCTAAATTTCCCTGATGAATGAGCGGATCGAGCGCCGAAGAACGCTGCTCGCGTCGTCCGCTCGCTCATGGAACGCGCCACCGTTTGTCGGGTCATTCCTTTGCCGACCGCGCTGGCCGGTAGCGCATGAATCCCAACCCAGCAAAGGAGCCAAACCAGGATGAAAGCGACCAAGAAAGAAACCGCGGTCAAGTCAAAGACGCGACAGGGTAAACTGAGAGACCTGAAACCGAAAAAGAATCCCAAAGGCGGCCGTCGGAGCGGTGCGCACACTGACCGTCTGTCCGGCGGCGGCAGCGATCCTGACGAGAACGGCGGCATGAACCACAACGAGACGTTCGTGCGCGACACCGCCGAGTGAGGGCTGCGCCAGAGTCTGGCGAGGGAAGCGACCATTGAGTGCCGCCGCTCAATACTGCGCGGTCCTTGCGGCCGAGCTCGGCGAATGGCCGACGGCAAGCCGGTCTTTGTGAAAAAGCGGGCGTTTCGGCGCGACCCTCGCGCGTCGTCGCCCGAACTGGCTCCAGTGCGGGGCCAGTTTTCACCGGCTCCGTTCGAGGATGCGGGCGCGACCTCGACCCCGGGGCGTGGCCGTCTTTCAGAAACCCGCGACAAATTGCTTCCGACAACCTTCCCGCTTTCCTGTCTCCCTGATTCGATTTATCTTTGCTCGATGGCAGATGATCGCTGGCGCGTCGCAAGATGTGCCAGAGGAAAGTCCGAACACCATACGGCAGCATGCCGCGTAGAACACGCGGGCAGCGTTCGCGTAAGCGAGCGTTGACGGAAAGTGTCGCAGAAAAGACACCGCCGGTTCTTTGGCAACGAAGCACAGGTAAGGTTGAAAAGGCGAGGTAAGAGCTCACCGCGCGCGGAGTAATCCGCGTGGCAGGAAAAACCCCATGCGGTGCAAGACAAAACAGAGGGAGGGCAGCCGGTCCGTTATTCCTCGGGTATCGTCGCACCACGTTTTCTGCTCCCCCAGCGGAAAACGGGCGGCTCACGCAAGTGGGTCGAGATAAATGATCATCCGTTCGAGCGATCGAGCGACAAAATTCGGCTTATCGCCATCGAAACGAAGGGCGCGTTCGGAAACGAGCGCGCCCTTCCCATTTTTGGCGGGCGTTAGTGCTTCTGCAAGGCGGCGAGGAGTTCGTCGAGGTCGAACTGGACGATGGTGGACGCACTGTCGCTCAGGCCATGGGGGAGAATGAGGCGGCGTTCGTGGATGAGAGCGCCGCAGGAATAAACGACATTCGGGACGTAGCCTTCGCGGCCGGTGCCTTCCGGCTTAACGAGGGGTTGCCGGAGACGGCCGATGACTTTCGACGGGTCGTCGAGATCGAGCAGAATGGCGCCGATGCAATACTTCCGCATCGCGCCGACGCCGTGGGTGATGACGAGCCAGCCGGCTTCGGTTTCCACAGGCGAGCCGCAGTTGCCGACCTTGACGAATTCCCATGGCTGCCGCGGCTCTTGCAGAAGCTGGGGGTCGCTCCAGAAGTGCGGGTTTTCGGAGAACATGATGAATTGGCTTTCATCGTCCTGCCGGGAGAGCATGGCGTAGCGGCCTTGGACGCGCCGGGGGAAGAGGGCCATGCCTTTGTTCTGCACGGCGCGGCCATTCAAGGTGAGGACGCGGAAGTTCAGAAAATCGGTGGTCTCGATGAGCTGGGGCAGGATCACGCGGCCGTTGTAGGCGGTGTAGGTGGCGTAATAAACGACACTGCCGTCGTCCTCGACGAAACGGACGAAGCGGGCGTCTTCGATGCCATTGCTTTCGTTGGACGAGACGGGAAAGATGATGCGCTCGGAGATGGCGGAAGATTCCTCGAAGTGGATCTGGTAGTTCGATTCCGCGAGCCAGTGCATGCACTCGATCGCGCGCTCGACGTCGCGAGGAGGGAGCGAGGTTTGCGCGGGGGCGGTGGCGATGGATTGGTCGAGCGCTTCGAGGGTGAAGGTCTGGTCGAGGCGGCCGAGAACGGCGTTGGCCCAATCGTTCTTCAGGCCCATCTCCTCGAGTTTGTGGAGGAAGGAGGCTTTGTGAAAAGTGGGATTCGGATCGATCTCCGGCAGGGTGACAAACCGGGTGGGCGTCTCCATCTCGATGGAGTGATCGCGGCGGATGATGCCGGCCCGAAATTGAATGGAGGAGATGTGACCTTCACCCGTGGCGCGAAGGCTGAGGACGAAACGGAGGTCGCCTTGCGCGAGCCCGCTTTGGTCGGGGTGCGGAACGATGGAGGGATTGAAAAGGGCAGCCGATTCGAGGGCGTACTCGCCGGAGAAAAGCGCGCCGAGAAAAAGGCGACGGGATTCGGAGAGCGCGCCGGCGTTCGGAATCTGCGGTCTAACCTTTTCGAAATGCTCCCGCCAGTTTTCGTCGAGATGAAGATGGCGCTGGCCGAAGTCGGCACGGACGGCCGCCAGTTGTTCGTCGGTTTCCGATTCGCTGAGCGCGAGGGCGCGCTGGACGATATGCTCGATCCGCACCGGGTCGGGCGAGTAGAAGGACCGGACGACGACGCGCTTGCTGTCGGGATAAAGATTGATGCCGGTGGAATGCGCGTTCATGAGGCGACGATTTTCGGAGGCGGAGTCGAAACGCGCGCCGTCTCCGCCTGCGTCATTTCGCGCGAGCGAGAGATAGAAGGCAAGGCTGGATTCCGCGCCCTGGTTTTGGCTGAGGCGATCCGAGTGCAAGGCGTCGCGGCAACCGCCGGTGCTGGAATCGTAAAGGGATTGTGCGAGATCGTTTCGGCCGAGAAACCACTCGAAACAGCGCCGCGCCGAGACCTGCCAGAAGTCGTCCCGGGTGAGGGCGTGCGCTTCGAGGCAGGCGGAGATCATGGCGTAGGCTTCGAGTGGTTGTTGATCGAAGCGGGCGCGTTCGCCGCCGCGCGACCAGAAGCCATTGCAGCCGATCGGCTGGAATTGGCCGGCTTCGCCTTTCTGGCTTTCCACGAGCCAGCGGAGCGATTTCAGGCCGAGATCCAGGACATCGCCGCGTGAGGTCCAGTAGCCGCTGAGGATCATGGCGTGGGAGAGCTTCGCGTTATCGTAAGTGGCGACCGGCTCGAACCATTGCCATTCCTCAGTGGCGTTGGTGTTGAAATGTTCGAGCAGGCGCGTGCTGAGCAAGTCGCGGAGCTGATTCACATTTCGGTCGCCGGAAAACGCACGCAGATATTCCTGAATCGCGAGGAGAACAAAGGCCCAGGCGCGCGGCGAGGTGAATTGCTCGACCGCGGGGAGACCCTGCTGAAAGAGGAGCGCGCAAAGATTGCGATGGCCGTCGTTTTTCGATCGACCCAACGCCATTCCCACCGCCCAAAGCGCACGCGCATGACTGTCTTCCGAGCCTTGAGTTTCCAGCCATTCACGGCCATGACTCATGAAATTTCGGAAGCGCGCGGTCTCCGGACAGAAAGCGTCCCAAAGGAAAGCGAGATAAGTGCTGGCCAGGCGATCGAGGTCGGTGCGCGCGACCATGCTCGTCATCTCGGGCAGGAGGAGAGTGAGGATGAAGGCGCGGGCGTTGTCGTCCGTGCAATAACCTTCGCGATAGTTCGGGACGTTGAAGATGGCGTGCTGGAAAATGCCGGTGTGATCGGTCATCCGGAAAAGGTGATCGAGCTTGAGGGGCGGGAGTTCGTAAGGACGATTTTCCAGCGTGCGCACGGCGAAGGCTTTGCGCGCCGGGAGGCGCAGGTTGGCGCGCGCTTTTCGGAAACTCTTCATGTAGCGTTGCGCGACGACGGGCCAGATCATCTCGCGTCCCAGCCGCCAGGCGCGCTTGCGCGCGGCGGTCATGAAAGTGGAGTCTGAGAGATAACGGTTCACTGCTTCGGCAATCGCCGCGCTATCGGCAAACGGGACGAGGAGGCCGCGATCGTCCGCGAGCAATTCCTGCGCATACCAATAGGGTGTGGAGATGACAGCTTTGCCCGCGCCGAAGGCGTAGGCCAGGGTGCCGGAAGTGATCTGCGCTTCATTCAAATAGGGTGTGACGTAGATGTCAGCGGCGCCGATGAAATCGGTCAGTTCCTTAAGCGTGACGAAACGATTGTAAAAAATGACGTTGCCCGCGACACCGCGATCTTCCGCGAGCCGTTCCAGCTTCAGGCGGTAGTTTTCACCCTCGTGCGCGATCAGATTCGGGTGCGTGGCGCCGAGCACGATGTAAACCGTGTTGGGATGCTGTTGCAGGATTTCGGGCAGCGCCTCGATCACGTATTCGATCCCCTTGTTAGGCGACAAAAGTCCGAAGGTGAGGAGGACGGTTTTTCCTTCCACGCCGAACTGGTCCTTGTGAAAGGTGGGGTCGATGAATTGCAGGTCCGGCACGCCGTGCGGGATGAGATCGATCTTTTCCGGCGCGACGCCGTAGATGTCCTGGAGGTATTCGCGGCCACGCTCGGCCATGACGATGAAGCGATTCGACAGCTCATCGAGCTGCTTCATGACCGAACGTTGGATGTCGCTCGGGTCCCGCAGGACGGTGTGCAAAGTCGTTACC
Organism: uncultured Verrucomicrobiae bacterium; assembly: GCA_963769625.1. Lineage (GTDB taxonomy): Bacteria > Verrucomicrobiota > Verrucomicrobiia > Chthoniobacterales > UBA10450 > JACCTI01. The sequence goes on from CAVYMO010000004.1 coordinate 1,013,789, forward strand.
ACCGGCATTTGGACATCGCGCAAAAAAGCCAGGAGATGGCTGCCGGCCGGACCACCGTAGATGCCGAACTCGTGTTGCACGGAGACGACTTCCACGTTGTTGATGTTCAGGAAATCGGCCGCTCGCCGGTAGGAATCGATTTCTTTTTCGTCCATCTCGAACCGAATCCGGGAGGAGTAGGCGTAGCCTTCCGGGCGATCGTTGACTGCGCCGACGATACAGTCGCACTCCGGGAACTCCGTCGCGACCGCTTCGCAGATATCCGTCGTGAAGGTAGCAATGCCGCACCGCCGCGGCAGGTAATCGCCGAGAAAGGCAACGCGATTAATTTTAGCTGCGGGCATGAGACGAGCGGGCAATCGCCGTCTCTGTCGCCAGATTGGAGGCGATACCACCTCGAACGACCGCGAGCGCTGCTCACTGTCGCATCGATCAGGCATGGTTACGACCGGTATATCCCTCGCTAATGTCCAGCGCTCTGCGACGTTGCGGCATGTCATTGGAATCCTGCCCCACCTGTGGCTACGCCCTCTCCACGCTCGGCAATCACTGCCGCCATTGCCTGCTCTCTCCAAACTCGGCCGGATCTTTTCGGCCGTTCGATCCCCGGCATCGGTTGCAGACCAGCCTGGCTGCGCTGGCTCTGGGCGTGTTCGTTTATCTCCTCTTCTTCCGCTGACGTGAGGCTGTAGTCGGCGCGCCGCGCCGATTATACTCCGGTGGCTACAAGGCTCTGTTGACTTCCCGAATCGGAGGAGGAGCCTTCCGCCATTATGGGCGACAAGTCTCCGAAATCGAATCAGAAGCAAAAGGCGCAACAAAAGGCGAAAGCCAACAGCGCCTCACAGAAGAAAAACACGGCGGCGGCCGCTCGCGCTCCGCAGAAGCCCAAGAGGTAGGACCCAATGGCGTTCGCGCGCGGGCGCACGCTTTCCACTGTTTTTGTCCTTCAAGTTTTCGCGGTCGGGCGACACTTCCCGTCTTTAGGACGCAGGGAGTGAGCCGTTGGTGATCCGCTGCATATAGTCCGTCTCATCCCTTTTCCAAGGGTAGTGATCCGTGCGGACGGGCGTCCAAAAGAGGCGACCGGAATGGCGCCAGGCGTCAAGGACGATGCCTTCGCCGAAGGGTTGGCCCCGGGCGGTGACCACGATGGAATTGTGCTCGCGCAAAGTGCCCGCGTGCGCATCCGCCCAATGCAACTCGAGGGTGGTGAGGCGCAAGCGTTGCAGCTCGCCCAACAGGTCCTGCGTCCAATGGAAACAGAGTCCGCGTTTCCTGAGGCCCGTGTTGACGAGGATGTTTTGGAGATGAGGGGAGCCGATCGTGCGATAATCGTGCGCCAGGCGTCGCGAAACCTCGTGAGCGCGTTCGGACAGACCATGCGCCTCAGCGAGCGAAACTGTCCGATCGAGCGCACGCAGGGCAGTCGACAATTCCCGGACGGAAGGACTGCCGGGACCTATGGATGAAGGCGTTGGAACGTTGACGCAGCCCGCACCAGAAAACGCGACCACGGTTGCACCGACGACGAGAAATGCCAGGCGACGGCGGCGTTGCGTCGTCGTTCTTTTTTGCTCGCGGGGCACCCCCGCTCTAGACAGCGCCTTGCCGGCTACGCCGCAGAAGGGTCGGGATGTCGCGGTGCTCCCGGTCCCGACGGGTGCGGATCGAAGCGCGTTGCATCTTTGCAACCATCTCGCGGAGTGAGTTCTGCCGACTTGCCTGAGCAGCCCGTTCCCGGTAGGCGAGAAAGAGCGCGCTGTTTTGCGTAATGGTAGGTTCCATAGGCCTCCTAATGGATTCGTTGCCGAGACTACACGCGGACGCATGGGATACTGATACGGCCGCGCCTAGGCGGCGTTAAAATCCTCCGCCGCGGCGCCGAGGAGACGGCGCACTTCCTTGTCGCTCGTTTGCGAAAAATCTTCGTAATATTGGCCGACGGCCTGGAACCATTCCGGCGCCAGCGCGCAGATGGTTTCCTCCACTTCGCGTTCGAACTCTTTGCAGGTCTCGGGGGACCCGACCGGAACCGCGACGACGATTTTGGCCACGTCGCGTTTTCGTAATGCCTTCACCGCCGCGCGCATGGTGGCTCCGGTAGCGAGACCGTCATCGACGAGAATGACAACTTTGCCGGTCAGATCGATCGGTGTGCGGCCATCGCGGTAGGCCTGGTCGCGGCGCTCGATTTCAGCGCGCTCTTTTGCCGTGATGGCTTCGAGCAATTTTTCCGCTGTGGGCAATTGCGCGAGCACCTCCTCATTCAAGACGCGCGCACCGCCGGAGGCGAGCGCGCCCATGGCGAGTTCCTCGTAGCCGGGCACGCCAAGCTTGCGCACGATGAAAACATCGAGCGGAAGATGCAGATGGGAGGCGACCTCGTACCCGACGGGAACGCCGCCGCGCGGGAGGGCAAGGACGACCGCATCCTTCCGATCGCGATACGCGTCGAGCCTACGCGCGAGCAACTGACCCGCCTCCGCGCGATCCGCGAAATAACTTTCGCTCATGCCGGCCATACTTAGGAAAGGTGGGCGCGCTACAGGCAATCGTCCAGACAGGCGAGGAGATGCTGCACGGTTTCTTCGGTTTCGTCGCCCATGTTCGAGAGGCGGAAGGTTTGGCCTTTGATCTTGCCGTAGCCACCGTCGATCACGAGGTGATGTTTTTCGCGGAGGTCGCGGGTGAGTTTGGCGACGTCGATCTGGCGATTATTTTTCACGCAGGTGAGTGACACGGAGCGATAACCTTCCGCGGCGAAGAATTCGAAGCCGCGGCGGCGGACCCAGTCGTGCACGAGAGCGTTGGTGGCCTGGTGCCGCGCGTGTCTGGCGGCGAGGCCTTCGCTGAAGATGTCGTCGAGCTTCGACTCCAGCGCGTGGATGTGAGCGATGCTCGGAGTGGTGGGCGTCATGTCGTTTTCCTGGTTCTTTTTGAACTCGAGGAAGTCGAAGTAGTAGCCGCGATCCGGCATCTCGGCGGCGCGGGCGAAGGCTGTTTCGGAAGCGCTGAAGAGCGAAAAACCCGGCGGGAGCGCGAGCGCTTTTTGGCTGCCGGTGAGGAGGACGTCGATCTGGAGGTCGTCCATCGGGATGGGGACGGCGGAGAAGGAGGAGACGCTGTCCACGATGAGGAGCACGTCGGGATATTTCGCTAGGGTGCAGCAGATCTCCGGGAGAGGGTTCATCACGCCGGTGGAGGTTTCGTTGTGGATCAAGGTGACGGCGTCGAATTTTCCGGTGGCGAGCTGGGCATCGAGCGCGGCGGGATCGATGTGCTGGCCCCACTCCACGCGCAGGGGCTCGGCTTGTTTGCCGCAGCGTTTTGCCACATCGAGCCACTTATCGGAAAAGGCGCCGCACATGCAGCAGAGGACGCGTTCGCGGACGAGGTTGCGAAGGGCGGCCTCCATCACGCCCCAGGCGGAGGAGGTGGAGAGGAAGACGGGTTGTTTGGTGCCGAACAGTTCCTGCAGGCGGGGATGGATGGCGCGGTAAAGCTCGCGGAACGCTTCGCTGCGGTGGCCGATCATGGGGCGGGTGAAGGCGGTCCAGGTTTTTGGGGAGATTTCGACGGGACCGGGGATGAAGAGCTTGTCGTGAGAAGACATGAGAACAGAACGTCGAACGCCGAACGCCGAACGTCCAACGCCGAACGAAAGGACAAATCCAACCAGGCAGGGATTTCCGTTCTTTTTTGAAAAGGAGATTCTATGGCGCAGGGATCGAAGGAGAAATATACCGACAAACAGAAACGCAAGGCGGAGCACATCGAGGACGGCTACAAAAAGCAGGGCATCTCGAAGAAAGAAGCCGAGAGCCGGGCCTGGGCGACGGTGAACAAGGAGGACGGAGGTGGGAAGAAATCCGGCTCCGGTCGAGCAAAGAAAGCGAGCGGGAAGGGCTGACGGCTACGGTGAAACCGCAACCCGCTTGCGCTGAAGCCGAAAAATGCTGACCTGCACCGGCAGCGCACCGGACAAGTGAGACACGGGTTGTTGCTGATCGACGTCATCAACGATCTTGAATTCCCCGAGGCGGAGGCGATGTGGCCTTGCGCGAAAAAGTTTCGCGTGGCATAAGACGGGTCCTCGGCTGGTCTGGTCGAGGACGCTATTTTTTATGCCGAACGCCCCGACTTCCCCGAGTTCTCCCACGCCCACGACTGATCCGATTCTGGAAACGCAGGTTTTCCTGGGTCGCTACAAGGGTCCGATACTGATTGGTTTGCTGTTGGTGATCTTCGGAGCGGCTGGTTATGGCGCGTTCCGTCTTTATACGACGCATCAGGAGGCGAAGGCGGCGGCTTTGTTGGCCGAGGCCAAAACCCCGCCCGATTACGAAAAAGTGATCGCGCAGTATCCGGGGGCGGGAGCGGCGGTTTCGGCCTATTTGCTGTTGGCGACGGAGCAGCGGGAGAAAAAACAATACGCGGAGGCGAATGCGACGCTGGAGAAGTTCATCAAGGCGCATCCGCAGCATGAGTTTGTGGCCACGGCGAAGATGGCGACGGCGGCGAATTTGGATGCGATGGGCAAGGCCGACGCCGCGCTGGAGATGTATCGGCAGATCGCAGCCAGTCACGGGCAGAGCTACAACGCTCCTTTGGCGCTGCTGGCGCAGGCGCAGATTCTCAAGGCGCAGGAAAAAGACGAGGAAGCTCGCCGCGTTTGCGAGACGATCATGACGCAATATCGCGAGAGCTATGCCGCGATGGAAGCGACGCAGATTTTGAAGGAGTTGAAGCCAGCGGTGGTGGCGACGCCGGTACCTGCGGCTCCGACCGAACCCGCGGCCCCTGCCGCTACGCCGAGTGCTCCGGCGGTCGCACAAAGTCCTGCGGCGGCGGCGCAGAGTCCGGTCGCTTCGGTTGCGCCGACTCCGTAAAACCCGGAGAGCAACTCTGGTCGGGGACGCTTGGACGCGTTCGTGTGTCCGAGAGGAACGGCGAGATCCCTCGGCCGTCTTCGCGGCTCGGGATGACGAACGGGCGCGGGGTGGCGGGTGCGCTCTGGATCGACTGGCGGTCGCCGCCAGAGGTTCTGCGGAATCGCGATTAGCGCTTGGAGAACTGGAAGCGCTTGCGCGCGCCGGGCTGGCCGGATTTTTTCCGTTCTTTCATGCGCGGATCGCGGCGGAGCAGGCCTTCGGCCTTGAGGGTGCCGCGAAGATTTGCATCCACTTGCAGGAGCGCGCGCGCAATCGCGAGACGCGCGGCGCCGGCCTGGCCGGTGGCGCCGCCGCCAGTGGCGTTGATCGAGAGGTCGTAGGCGTTGGACAGCTGTCACGGTCTGCAACGGCTGCAGGACAGTGTTCTGCAGCGGGATGGTGGGGAAATATTCTTCGAACGTCTTGCCGTTGACGTCGATCTTGCCGTTGCCGGCGGTCATGCGAATGCGGGCGACGGAAGTTTTGCGGCGTCCGGTGGCGATGAATTCCTCAGTTGTAGCCATGATAAGAGAGTAGGGCGATTAAGCGAGAGTGACGGACGCGGGCGCCTGAGCGGTGTGCGGATGGAGATCGCCTTTGTAAACCTTGAGTTTGCGATAAACGGCGCGGCCCAGTTTGTTGTGCGGGATCATGCCGCGGATGGCGCGCTCGACCATCAACTCGGGGTGCCGCACGCGACGGGCGCGGGCGTTCTCGGTTTTATGGCCGCCGACGAAACCGGAGTAGCTCATGTAGCTCTTCTGCTCTTCTTTTTTGCCGCTGAGGCGAACTTTTTCGGCGTTGATCACGACGACGAAATCGCCGGTGTCGACGTGATTGGTGTAGATCGCCTTCTCTTTGCCGCGCAGGAGATTGGCGGCTTTGACCGCGACGCGGCCGAGGATCTGGTTGTTGGCATCAATGATCCACCACTTGCGCGGGACCTCGTTGGCTTTGGCGGAAAACGTCTTCATCATGGAGCGGAAAGGGCCCGGAAATTACGGGCGGGGTTGTGGAGTGTCAACTGCTGGTTCCGCGAGCGGACGGCGGGAGGCAGCGCAAGGCGGGGGCTGGCATCGTTCGTGCTTATAATTACTGGAATGTAAGGCACTTTCGACTTCTTTGGCTGGCGATGTTGTTGTGCGGCTGGCGTTTTCGGCACCAGATCCGTGGCCGCGCAACGCTCCGGCAAGCGAAGTGGTGCGCGAGATGAATCTGGCGCGGCAACAGCCGGCGCTATACGCAGCCTTCCTCGAGGCGCGGCGGGCAACTTATCGGGGCAAGGAAGGGACGCGCGCGCTGGAGGAGGCGATTCGCTTTCTGCGCAGCGCAGCGCCGCGTCAGCCGTTGGCGGTTTCGCCGGGCATGTCGCGGGCCGCGGCCGATCATTGCGCGGAGCAGGCGGGCGGAGGGATGAGCCATCGCGGCCGTGGAGGCAGCACGACCGGCGATCGCCTGAATCGCTACGGACGATGGAGCGGGCGCTGGGGCGAAAATCTTGTCCTGCGGACGCTCGAGCGCGCGGGAGATCGTGATCGCGTTGATCATCGATGACGGACTGCGCTCGCGGAAGCATCGCGCGAATATTTTCAATCCGGCGTTCAACTTCGCCGGTGCGGCGATCGGACCACACGCGCAGTATCGGACGATTTGCAGCATGGAGTTCGCCGGCGGCTATGCCGAGCACGGCGACGCGCCGACCGACGCACTTCTGGCGCGCAATTAGCGAGTCCGAACCGACGGCCGGCAAATGGCGGCTGGCCATTTGAAAAGCGCAGGCGTAATTTCGCCGGCTCTTTATGTCCAACCAAACTGCCGCCGCGCCCCGCACTGCCATCACGCCCCGGCGCGAAGAAGATTTTCCGGAATGGTATCAGCAGGTGATCCGCGCCGCGGAGCTGGCGGAGCCATCCGACGTGCGCGGCTGCATGGTGATCCGGCCGTGGGGTTACGCGATCTGGGAAAACATGCAGCGTCAGCTGGATGCGATGTTCAAGGCGACCGGCCACAAGAACGCGTATTTCCCGCTCTTCATCCCGCTGAGTTATTTCGAGAAGGAAGCGGCGCACGTGGAAGGTTTCGCGAAGGAATGCGCGGTCGTGACGCACAGCCGGCTGGAGGTGAATGCGGAGGGGAAAATGGTGCCCGCCAGTCCGTTGAGCGAACCGCTCGTGGTGCGACCGACATCGGAAACGATCATCGGCGCGACCTACGCGAAGTGGGTGCAGAGTTATCGCGACCTGCCGATTCTAATCAATCAATGGGCCAACGTGGTGCGTTGGGAAATGCGGCCGCGTGTGTTTCTGCGCACGACCGAGTTCCTTTGGCAGGAAGGCCACACGGTGCACGAGAGCGAAACCGAAGCGCGCGAGGAAACGAAGCGGATGCTCGATGTTTACGAAACGTTTGTGCGCGATTACGTGGCGGTGCCGGTGTTTAGCGGGGAGAAATCGGAGAGCGAACGTTTCCCGGGCGCGGTCCAGACGCTCTGCATCGAAGCGATGGTGCAGGATCGAAAGGCGATCCAGGCGGGAACGTCACATTTTCTCGGGCAGAATTTTTCGCGCGCGAGCGGAATCAAATTCCAGAGCCGCGAAGGCAAGGAAGAATTTGGCTGGACCACGAGTTGGGGGATGAGCACGCGGATGGTCGGCACGTTGATCATGGCGCATGCCGATGACGATGGCTTGGTGGTGCCGCCGCGGCTTGCGTCGACGCATGTCGTCATCATTCCGATTACGCCGAAGGAAGAAACGCGCGCGGCAGTGCTGGCGGCGGCGGATAAACTCGCGGAGGAATTGCGCGCGGTTATTTACGATGGCGCGCCCCTCGGGATCGAAGTAGATCGACGCGATCTCGGCGGCGGCGTGAAGAGCTGGGAGTGGATCAAGAAAGGCGTGCCGCTGCGAGTAGAGATCGGGCCGCGCGATTTGGAGTCGGGCAACGTGGCGGTGATGCGGCGCGATCAACCGGTGAAGACGAAGGAGTTTCTTGCGAGCGGCGAGTTTGCCGCGCGCGCGGCGGAGATGCTGGGCGCGATGCAGCAGAACTTGTTGCAACGCGCGCAGGAATTTCGCGACGCGAACACGCGCGTGATCGACTCCGAGGAAGCGTTTTACGAATTCTTCACGCCGAAGAACAAGGCCAAGCCGGAGATCCACGGGGGTTTTGCACTCGCCCATTGGTCCGGCTCGCGGGCGGTGGAGGAGAAAGTGAAGAGCGGACCTCAAAGTGACGATCCGCTGCATTCCGTTCGATGATCCGGCCGCGCCGCCCGAAAGCGGGAAGTGCATCTTCACGGGCGAAGCGAGCGCACGTCGCGTGGTTTGGGCGAAATCTTATTGAAGACGCTCTACGTCTTTGGCTCAGGGCCGCTGTCGATTGGCTAGCTCTCGGCTTCCGAAAAGCTGCCGGGGAAGGCGGGAGTTGTTGGACCGCATTCTGCTATTTCCGATTGGGTGAAGATCCGATTCCACATGCCGTACGCTGCGCTGTTCCTGGTCTCCCTCGTCGCGCTTCTGGCGGGCGGCGCAGAAGCCGTCTTGGCGCAATCCGCGCTGGATGGTTTCGATCCGCGAGCGAATAGCACGGTCCAAATCGTTGTGCCTCAACCTGACGGCAAGATCCTCATCGGGGGCGAATTTACCGCCCTCTCCCCCAACGGCGGACCGTTGGTCACGCGCAACCGGATCGCGCGCCTTAATGCCGACGGCACCCTCGACATCGCCTTCAACCCGGATGCGAACAACTCCGTCTACGCGATCGCGGTGCAGGCGGATGGCAAGATTCTGGTCGGTGGAACTTTCACCGCGGTCGGCGGCCAGACACGCGACCGCATCGCCCGGCTTGATGCCACGACAGGCGTGGCTGATTCATGGAATCCAAACGCCGATGGCTCAGTCCATGACATCGCAGTGCAGACCGACGGGAAGATTCTCGCGGTTGGCTTTTTCTCGAACATCGGTGGACAGGCGCGCAATCGCATCGCTCGGCTCGATCCCACGACGAGCCTGGCCGATTCGTTCAATCCGAATTCGAGCGGCGTATTTATCTCTGCCATCGCGCTACAGAGGGATGGGAAGATTCTGGTGGCCGGATTGATTTCCAGCATCGGTGGCGGCCAACGCAACAACATCGCCCGGCTCGATCCCGTCACGGGATTGGTTGATTCATTTAACCCGCCGACAATCGGCGGCGGCAATACCATCTACGCGATCGCGGTGCAGGCGGATGGAAAGATTTTGGTCGGAGGACGTTTCAGCGGAACGAACGGCATGGGTGGTCCGACGCGCAATTACCTTGCCCGGCTCGACGCGAGCACGGGCGTGCCTGATTCCTTCGACCCAAACGCGAATAATACAGTGTGGTCCATCGTCGTGCAGGCGGATGGGAAGATTCTGGTGGGCGGCGGTTTCACGAGCATCGGCGGAGCGCCGCGGACCCGTATTGCCCGGCTCGATCCTACCACGGGAATGGCGGATCCGTTCAACCCAAACCATCCCAGTTGGGTGTATTCGATCGCAGTCCAGGCGGACGGCAAGATTCTAATTGGCGGCGATCCCGGTCCGTCGATCGCGCGGCTGGAAGCGGACGGACGGGCGGATCAAACGCTCGATCTCAGTGTGGTGGGCGCGCCGGCCCCGGTGGCAGCGATCGCAACCCAACCGGACGGCAGGGTTCTCATTGGCGGTCAATTCTCGAGCGTGCTTGGCGTGCCGCGAAACAATCTGGCCCGCTTGAATACAGATGGAACGCTAGACCCGGCGTTTGATCCAAACGCGAACGGCCTGGTCAGTTCCCTCGTGGTGCAGGCGGACGGCAACATTTTGGTCGGCGGGGGTTTCACGACCATTGGCGGAGCAGAGCGTGATCATCTGGCCCGCCTGGATGGAACGACTGGTATGGCAGATTCGTTCGACCCGAATGCAAGTGACGGGGTGACAGCGATGGTGATCGACTCCGGCGGCAGGATCCTGGTGGGAGGCAAGTTCAGCACAATAGGCGGACAAGCGCGGAGAGGAATCGCCCGGCTCGATCCAAAGACGGGATTGGCCGACGATTTCAATCCGAACCCTGATTCGGACGTCGGCTCGATCGCGCTCCAGTCGGACGGAAAGATTCTCGTGGCCGGTGAGTTTTTTAGTATCGGATCGCAGCCGCGGCGCTTCCTTGCCCGCCTCGATCCCTCCACTGGGCTGGCCGATTCTTTCAACCCGAATCCGAACGGCTGGGTGGGTCCGATCGTAGTCCAGGCGGATGGCAAAATTCTCGTGGGCGGTAACTTCAATCAAAGCGTGGGCATGAGCACCATCGGCGGCGAGACGCGCAACTACATTGCCCGGCTCGACCCAGCGACCGGCCTGGCCGATTCCTTCAATCCAAACGCCGACCAAATCGTCCGGTCCGTCGTGCGGCAGGCGGATGGCAGGATTCTCGTCGGCGGCACTTTCCGGGCGATTGGCGGAGAAGCGCGCCATTACATTGCGCGTCTCGATTCCGCGACGGGATCGGCGGATTCGTTCAATCCAAACGCGGACCAGGATGTCTTTTCCATTGCGCTCCAGGCTGACGGGAAGATTTTAGTCGCAGGCGTTTTCAATACTATCGGGGGCGAAAGCCGAGGCTCTTTCGCGCGCCTGACAAGTGACATCGCCGCGCAGCAAAACCTCGCGATCACCCGGACCCGGGTCGAGTGGGCGCGGGCTGGTTCGAGTCCGCAGTTCGATCGCGTGAGCTTTGAGTTTTCAACCGACAACACGACTTACACTCCGATTGGCAACGGCACGTCGTCTGGCAGCGATTGGACGCTGGATGGCTTGAACTTTCCGACTGGAGTGAATTTTTGGGTACGGGCTCGCGGCCATTATCGCAGCGGCGGCAACAACTTCTCGGAAAGCGCCATCGAGAGCGTGCGCAATGCCTTTGTCCCGCCCCCTCCAATTCCCGTCGCGGTAGTTTCAAGAAAAGTCCACGGCAGCGCCGGAACTTTCGACATCGATCTGCCGCTGGCCGGTGCTTCCGGGGTTGAGTGCCGAAGTGGAGGAGCGACCGATGAGTACCAGGTGGTGACGCTATTTGGTGGTCCCGTTACTTTCCAAAGCGCGACCGTGACCTCCGGATCCGGCAGCGTGATCGCGGCGACCGGCAGCGGCAGCTCCACGGCGACGGTGAATCTCACCGGCGCCAGCGGTGGTCAGACTCTCGAGTTTACGCTTCTGGGTGTGAACGATGGCACAAATATTGGCGATTTGGTTGTCCGAATGAGTGTGCTGGCCGGCGACGTAAACAGCAGTCGGGCTGTGAATGCGGGGGATATCGGCCAGACGAAGGCTCAAGCCGGACAGCCCGTAGGCGCATCGAACTTTCGCGAAGACCTGAATGCGGACGGGTTTATTAACGCTTCGGACATCGGTCTGGTGAAATCGCGGTCAGGAATGTCATTGACCGGTGCGCCGATTCCGGGTCGGAAGGTCGTGGAGAGGTGAGAGCAGCCTTCGATCGCGCGGTCGTGTAGCCTATCCTGGCGAAGTCGGATGCACGCTGGGTCAGCCTAGTCGCCCAAGGCGTGCGTGCCTTGCGTGATGGATCCTCCCGCGCGCAACGCCGAGGCCTGTGAGTTTGGTGAGGTGTTTCTTGTCGTACAGGCTGATTCTATTGGTTCGTAGCGCGGCCGAGGAAGCCCCGATTGCTGCGTTCGATTCTTTGCTCGACCCGGCTGCCGGAGAGCAGGTTGACGCCCTTGGGCGCGCCTGTTTACTTCAAGCCGTGGCAACCGAAATGAAGCTCTACAGTCGGGAATGGTGTTCCTGGTGCATCGACGCGAAGGAATTCCTGACCGAGCGCGGCTACCAATTCACGGAAGTGGATGTGGGCGAGGATCGCGACGCTTACAAGGAGATGACGGAGTTGTCGGAGCAAACGTATGTGCCGACGCTGGTCGCGGGCGATGAGGTGCTGGCGAATTTCGATACGGATCAACTCGAGAAGTTCCTGAGCGAGCACGGAATCACCCCTTAATGCTGTTTGGTTTTTTCTTAACGCTGGGCGTGGCGATGCTCAGCGTGGCTCTGCGGAGTTACCAGACTTCGTGGGCGCAAAAGGCGGGCGCCCTGGGCATTCTGGTCGCGACGTTCCTGGGCGCTTATTTCTTAAGCGGCAGCTGGATCCTTGGTTTGATTGCGGCTTTGGGGTGGCTTTTCCTGCCGTGGCTGGAAATCCTGACGCGTATCCGCGCGCTCCGTTTGCCGAAGGAAAAATCGCTTCGACCGAAAAGCCCGCCATCCCGGGACGTGTTTCCGACGCTCGATGAGATCACGCACCAGATCGAGAGCGAGGGCTTCGCGCACATCAACGATGCCGGCTGGGACTGGGAGGATTACAAACAATTCTTCCGCTTGTTTTACAAGGAGGAGGATCGGGCCCAGGCCACCATCTGCTTGAACGAGCAGAACGATCTCTCGTTTTATTATCTGCGCATTTCCTCGCGGGCGCGGGATGGGATCATTTGGACGACGTGGAACTATCCGCTCTCCTACGGGCTCAAGCTGACGCCGCAGTTCCGGATCAATCGACAACGTCCCGACCAGTCCTTCTGGCAGCTTTACCACAGTCACAAGGAATACCTGCGCCTGAACCAGGTGGAAACCGCGGTGATCGATCCGATGGACGAGGATCGCATCCAGGCGGAGATTGAAAACGACCTGCGTGAGCAGATCGAGCACAACGTGCGCAAAGGCTTGTTAACGCCGGCGAACGAGAAGGAAGTGAAGTACTCCTGGCGGGGGATGGTTTATCTCTGGTGCCAGTTTCTGCTTGATCTGGTGCGACTGTAAACGAGGTGCAGTGAGTGGGGACGCACGGCGCGTTCGTCATCCCGAGCCGGCGCAGCGCGGCCGAGGGATCTCTCCGATTCCCTCGTCGGCACACCGCCACCCCGAATCGTAGAGCCGCTAATAGCGTGCGAGATCCCTCGACCGTCTTCGCGGCTCGGGATGACGATGCAATCGCGTAGACGCCGATCAGATGACGATGCGATCGCGCGGTCGCCGATCAGATCTTCATCACTTCGGCTTCCTTGCGCTCGAAGTGGTCGTCGATCGATTTGACGAATTTGTCGGTGAGTTTTTGCACGTCGGTTTCGGCGTCGCGCAGGCCGTCTTCGGTCAGCGTCGCCGGCGGTCTTGAGTTTTTTCGCTTCGTCGAGGGCGTGACGACGGTTGGTGCGGACGCGCACGCGCGCTTCCTCGGCCATTTGCTTGAGCGACTTCACCAGATCTTTGCGGCGCTCTTCGGATAATTCGGGAATCGGCAGGCGGATCAATTTCCCATCGACCAAGCGGCTGGATGCCGAGCTTGGATTCCTTTAGTGCCTTTTCGATGTCCTTCACGGTGGAGGCGTCGAATGGTTGCACCACCAGAAGCCGCGGCTCGGGCGTAGTGATGAGCGCCAACTGTTTCAACTTCATGGCGGAGCCGTAGGCTTCGACGTCCACGTTCTCGACCAGCGCGGGCGAGGCTTTGCCCGTTCGCACCGCGGCAAATTCGTGCACCATGTAGTCGACGCTTTTTTCCATGACCTCTTCCGCCTCGAATAAAATCTTGTCCGCGCTCATGGGGTGACTTTCAAGCAGCAATCAAAAATCAGCAATCCCGTCATTCGGTCACAATCGTTCCGACCTTTTTCCCGAGGACGACGTCGATGAAGTTGCTCGGTTTGTTCATGTCGAAGACGATGATCGGGATTTTGTTGTCCATGCAGAGGCTGAAGGCAGTGGAATCCATCACCTGCAGGCGTTTCGCGAGCGCTTCGCTGTAGGTGATGAGTTCGTAGCGTTTCGCTTCGGCGTTCTTAGTGGGATCGGAATCATAGATGCCGTCCACTTTGGTCGCCTTCAGGATGACATCGGCGCGCACTTCGCTGGCGCGCAACGCCGCCGTGGTGTCGGTGGAGAAATAGGGGTTGCCCGGTGCCGGCGACAAAAATGACGACGCGTCCCAATTCCAAATGCCGAATGGCGCGCCCGAGGATGAAGGGCTCGGCCACGTTTTTCATTTCGATCGCGGTTTGGACGCGGGTTTCGACCCCGATCTCTTCCAGTGCGCTCTTCAAAGCCAGGCCGTTGATGACGGTGGCGAGCATGCCCATGTAATCGGCGGTGGTGCGATCCATTCCGCGATGGCTGGCGGAGAGGCCGCGCCAGATGTTGCCGCCGCCGATGACGACGCAGGTCTGCACATCCAGCTCTTTCACTTCTTTGATGCGCTGGGCGATTTCCTTGACGATATCGGGCGAAATATTTTCGCGCGAACCCGGCTCGCGCAAAGCTTCGCCGCTGAGCTTGATGACGACCCGCCGGTAGGCGGGGACGTGAGGTTCGCTAGGCATGGCCGGAAAGATGAAACAGAACGACGCGGGACTTGGGAAGGAAAATGCTACGGTGTTGGTGATGGAGCCGGTCCGCCCCCGGGCCGGAGGAACCTTCGGCGCGAGGGCGCGCCGGCTCCATTACGTGACGGCTTGCGCGAGCCAGGGGTGGCCACGGACCAACTCGGCGGCGGACATGCGTTTGCCGCCTTCGAGTTGGGCCTGCGAGAGGCGGAGGGCACCGTCGGCGACGCGAAGGTCGCAATCCTCCTTCCGGCTCGGCGGGGCCATCCACGCGTTCAACGGGCGGGAAGATCTTGAGTTTGAACTCACGACCCTCCGGACTCTGCACCATCCCGTAGGTGCCCGGCCACGGGTGGAAGGCGCGGATTTTCCTTTCGATCATCTCGGCCGTTTCTGTCCGATCGATGCGGCCGTGCTCACGCAATAGTTTCGGGGCATGTGTCGCGAGCGCGTTTTCCTGTGGATGGCGCGGGGCGCTGCCATTTTGGAGAAGCGATAGCGCTTCGCTGAGCGCGGCGGGTGCGATCTCGCCCAGACGATCGTGCAATGAGCCACCGGTCTCGTCCGCAGCGAGTTCGATCTCGGATTGCAACAGGATGTCGCCGGTATCGAGCCCTTCATCCATATACATGACGGTGATGCCGGACGCGTGATCGCCGGAGGTGATGGCGGCCTGGATGGGCGCGGCGCCGCGATGCCGCGGCAGCAACGAGGCGTGCAGGTTCAGGCAGGCGACGCGTGGAATATCGAGGACGCTGCGCGGGAGAATTTGCCCATAGGCCATGACGACGATCACGTCCGGCTCGTAGGCGCGAATCTGTGCGACCGCGTCTTCGCGTTTGATGCGCTCGGGTTGGAGCACGGGAATCGTCGAGGCGCCGAGCGCAGCTTTGATTGGAGGTGGCTCGATTTTCTGGCTGCGCCCGACGGGTTTGTCCGGCTGCGTGACTACGCCCACGAGTTCGTGCTCCGATTCGCAGGAGCCAGCGCAAGGTCGGCACGCCGATCTCGCCCGTGCCGATGAAAAGAACGCGCATGGTGGGCGCGCTAAAGTTGAATGCGTTGCGCGGGAGGCGCGGCCCGGCGGCGGGGACGACGCGCGGCCGCGCTTTGCGCCATCAATTTGTCGCCCGCGGTTACTTCACGCTGGCCCACGGAAGAGGCGCAGCCGGTGCAAAGGTAATCGTAGATTTCCTTCTCCGGCAGGATCAGCAGCAGCCGTTCGCGCACCGGCATCGCGGCCCGGCATTTCTCGCAGTAGAGACTCGAGGCGGTGAAATTCTCAAACTGTTGCTGGCTCATGCTGCCCGTTGGACCCGTTGACGCTTTCCAGGATGTGCAGCAAAACCTTGGCCGGCGGCTCGGTCGCGTCAATGCAGGTGATGCGTTTCTCGCCGTAGTAACCGAGGACGGGTTTCGATTCCTTCTCGTAGGTCTCGAGCCGGCGATGGATCACCTGCTCGTTGGCGTCGTCGAGGCGGTTGTCCTTGAGCGCGCGTTTTTTCAGGCGCTCGAAGAGCGCGTCGCGATTCGGGCAGGAGAGGTGGAAGACCTTCTCCACGTTGATCAGGTCATCCATGATTTTCGCCTGGCCGACGTTCCGCGGAATGCCATCGAGGACGAGCGTGTCGATATCGGGCTTGAAAGTGTGCGCGTCGACTGCGGCATCGATGCGGACCTTCCAGAGCTTCACCGTGATCTCATCCGGCACGAGCTGGCCTTTGCTGGAGTATTCGAGAAATGCGCGACCGACTTCCGTGCGGGTGTCGATGGAGCGGAAGACATCGCCGCAGGCGCAATGAAAATACCGGGGAATGGTGCCGAGGGTTTTCCCTTGGGTGCCTTTGCCGCTGCCGGGCGGCCCGAAGAGGAGGTAGGTTTTATATTTCATGCGCGGGATCGGTTATAACGCAGTTCGGGCCGCGGGCACAACGAGCAAGTGCGCCGCGGAGATGTAGCGGAAAGCCGTTGGCTTCCCGCGATTCAGAAACAGGGGAAGCTAACAGCTTCCCCTACAAAACGTTCTACGCGTTCGACGGGTTCGACGTTCACCCGGCGACCGGCGCGATCGAACTTCACCCGGCCATCGGTGAGCGCGAAAATGGTGTAATCGCGACCGAGCCCGACGTTTTTGCCCGGCTGAAACTTCGTTCCGCGCTGGCGGATGATGATGTTGCCGGCCACGACGACTTCGCTGCCAAATTTTTTCACGCCGAGACGTTTGCTGACGCTGTCCCGGCCGTTCTTGACGCTGCCTTGTCCCTTTTTATGAGCCATGAGATTTCTACTTCTTCGAGGATGAACCGAGGCTGATCTCGGTGATCTTCACGCGGGTGAGTTTGCGGCGATGGCCGACGGTGCGGTGGTAACCTTTGCGGCGGCGATACTTGAAAGCGATGACCTTCTTATCCTTCCGCTGTTCCATCACCTCGCCGGTGACGGTGGCGCCTTCGATCAGGGGCGAGCCGTGCGTGAGCTTGTCGCCATCGCCGTGAAACAAGACATCGGCGAAGACGCCTTCCTTGCCGACCTCGGCGTCGAGGAAATCCACATCGATGATGTCACCGGGCGCGACGCGATGCTGTCGTCCGCCAGTTTTGATAATTGCGTAAGCCATGATGTCTTTGGTCCCCGGGAAAAGAGGCGAAAGCTTCCACGCCGCGTGGCCTTTGACAAGCGGAAATCCAGCCGTGGAGCGCGGTTCCGTTCTACCCGCCCGAGATGAGCAGCGTAATCTCACCTTTCGCGGGCCGCGCCTCGTAGTGGGCCAGCAGCTCCGCCGCCTTTCCCCGCCGGAATTCCTCAAATTTTTTCGTCAACTCCCGCGCCACGCAGATTTGTCGCTCGGGCATGATCTCCGCGCAGGCCGCGAGTGTCTTGTTGATCTTGTGCGGGGATTCGAAGAACACCGTCGTCTCTGCGCGCGCCGCGGCAGCTCGCAGTTCACGCTCGCGCCCACCGCTTTTCGGCGGGAGAAAGCCGCGATAAGAAAACTGCTCGAGCGAAAACCCCGAGCCGACCAGCGCCGTCAGCACCGCCGAGACGCCCGGGATAATCGTGAACGGCAGCTCGCGCTCGATACACGCGCGGATCAAGCGCGCTCCCGGATCGGAAATGCCCGGCATACCGGCGTCGCTGATTAACGCCACCGTTTCGCCCACCGCGAGTCGCTCCGCCAGCTCCGCCGTGCGCATGGCTTCGTTGTGCTCATGATAACTGACGAGCGGCTTCTTGACTTCAAAATGCCGCAGCAGGTGCCCCGAGTGCCGGGTGTCCTCTGCTGCGATCACATCGGCCGCCTTCAGCGCCTCCAACGCCCGCAACGTGATGTCATCCAGATTCCCGATCGGTGTGCCGATGACGTAGAGCATGACCGTTTAGGGAAGTTTTGGGGTGGCCGTAGTGGCCCACGGCGTATCCGCCCACGAGGAGGTATTCAATCTTCGCCGAGCGTAGCGACTGTAAGAACTCTTTGAAGTCGGGTGCGAGTCGGATCGTAGCCATACATGCTTTGCCGCATCAGTTCGAGCGCCGCCAGTCGTTCGTCCGGCGTCTTGTTCCACCAATAATGTTCCTCGTCGGAACCTTCCAGCGTGGCCACGGAGAAATGGGCGCGGTCGACCGGAGGATGCGCGCCGTCGTTCATGAGCAAACCATATCCAACCTCGTGCGGGAAAGCGAGGAGAAGCCGCCACCCGAGTGCAACCTCCTGGCGAACGGGCGGGAGCGATTCGACGGGCGAGCGCACGATTTTGGATTCTTGCTAACGACCGAGGAATTAGTCACACTTTTTCCAAGGGTTCGGTTTATCGGGATCGGGCTCGCCTGATCTTTCTCAGTCACTCAGCCAAACCCCCATGAACAAAAACCACGCCCCCCTTCTGTCCGCGATCCTCGGGATCTGCGGCTTTTTCTCCACTGTGGCTCTCGCGCAGGTGCCGCCGTTGGTCAATTACCAGGGTCGCGTGGCCGTGGGCGATCCCGCGGTCAACTTCCACGGCGCGGGCGCGTTTAAGTTCGCCCTCGTCAACGCCGCCGGCACCACCACGTATTGGAGCAACGACGGTACGAGCGTGAACGGCTCCCAGCCGACCAACGCCGTCACGCTCACCGTGACGAAGGGCCTCTACTCCGTCCTGCTCGGCGATCCCTCCATCGCGAACATGACCGCGCTCCCCGCCAGCGTCTGGAGCAATGCCGACGTCCGCCTGCGCGTCTGGTTCAATGACGGAACCAACGGCTCCCAGCTTCTCACCCCCGACCAGCGCCTCGCGCCGACCGGTTACCTCGCCGATGGCGCCGTCTCCGCCAATGCCATTGCCACGAATGCGGTCACCAGCAGCAAGATTGCCGGCGGCGCGGTCGGCAGCACGCAGTTGGGGAGTAACGCGGTGCAAACGGCGAATATCGCCAGTGGAGCAGTCACGAGCGCGAACATTGCCGCGGGCACGGTGCATACCTTCACAGTCCGTGGTCGGTCCGGCGCAGAACGTGGTGGCCAATACCAGCTATACCGCCACCAGCGCCAGTTCCACCGCGTTTGCGTTGCCGGCCACCGCCAGTGTTGGCGATATGGTCCGGGTCAATGGCCTCGGTACTGGCGGATGGTCGCTTTCCAACCTTGCCGTTTGGACTCCGCGCGACAGCAATCGCCAATGGCGGTCCATGGCCTCGTCGGCGGATGGGAGCAAGCTGGTCGCGGCGGTGGATGGCGAGCCGATTTACATCTCGGCGGACTCCGGGGCGACGTGGGCCCAGCGCGAGAGCCATCGGAACTGGCAGTCCGTGGCCTCCTCGGCCGATGGGAGCAAGCTGGTCGCGGTGCGTGTTGGCGGACAGATCTACACCTCGGCGGACTCCGGGGTGACGTGGACCGCGCGCGAGAGCGATCGCTTCTGGGTGTCCGTGGCCTCCTCGGCCGATGGGAGCAAGCTGGTCGCGTGGTGACGTTTCGGACAGATCTACACTTCGGCGGACTCCGGGGTGACGTGGACCGCGCGCGACAGCAATCGCCAATGGCGGTCCGTGGCCTCCTCGGCCGATGGGAGCAAGCTGGTCGCGGTGGCGGAGGTCCAGGGGATTTACACCTCGGCGGACTTCGGAGTGACGTGGACCCTGCGCGAGAGCACTCGCGACTGGCGGTTCGTGGCCTCTTCTGCCGATGGGAGCAAGCTGGTCGCGGTAGCGCGCGATGACCAGATTTACACTTCGGCGGACTCCGGGGTGACGTGGAGCCCGCGCGAGAGCAATCGCAACTGGTAGTCCGTGGCCTCCTCGGCCGATGGGAACCAGCTGGTCGCGGTGGTGCGAAACGGACAGATCTTCACCTCGGCGGACTCCGGGGTGACATGGAGCGCGTGCGAGAGCGATCGCGATTGGCGGTCCGTGGCCTCCTCGGCCGATGGGAGCAAGCTAGTCGCGGTCGTGAATGACGGGCAGATTTACACTTCGGCTGTCGCCTCTGGAGCCCAAGGCACGGACGGCCAACGTTGCAGTATCTCGGCAACGGCCAGTGGGGGAGCGTGGCCGAAACTCAGATCGCTCAAGGCGCGATCGGCAAGCGCAACTGGGCAACGCCGTCCAGACCGCGAATATCGCCGCCGGCGCGTCGGGAACGCGCAACTCGGAAGCAATGCAGTGCAAACGGCGAACATCGCCGACGGAAGTGTAACCAACGCCAAGCTGGCGCTCAGCTCGATCACGCTGAACACCGGTGGAGGATTGACCGGCGGAGGCGTGGTGTCGCTCGGCGGCAATCTGAGCCTGTCGACGACGGCGACGTCGGCCAACACGAGCAATGCGATCGTTAGCCGCGCCGCCGACGGCAGCTTCACCGCAGGTGCGATGACCGCCACCGGCGCAGCCCAATTCATGTTCAATGCCAGCAGCAGCAACACCCTCGGGACCTGGACGGGACTAGCGAACACCTCCACGGGAGGCGTTCCCTGGAGCATTGTCTCCAGCGGTGCTGGAAACAGCACTGGCGCGGGCAAGCTTCTCTTTACTCCCAATGCCACGACGGCTGCCTCGGCCATGGTCTTGACTGCTGGCGGACTCGGCGTCGGCACGCTTAGTCCGCAACGGCTCCTCCAAGTGGGCGACGCCGGCAACACGGCTGGCTCGGAAGGGTCTCATGCGCTTTGGGTCGCGCTCAGCGACCACTTCGGCCGCGCGCACTTGGGAAATCGGCGTGCCGAAGAGTGACAACGACGGCACGAACCAGTTCTACTCCTTTGTCATCGACGACACGCAGTTCGGGACCACGCCGGAATTCATGGTGCAATACGCGACGGGCAATGTCGGCATCGGCACGCTCGCGCCCACGCATCTGTTGCATGTGAATGGCGTGGCGCGCTCCACCCAGGCCAACTGGGCCACTTCTTCCGACGCGCGGGTGAAGGAAGACATCCAAAATCGTTTCCGACAGCCTGACAAAGCTGGAAGCGTTGCGGCCGGTCACCTTCGAATACACCGCGGCCTATCGAGCGGACCACAAAGGATCGGATGGGATTTTCACCGGCTTCGTCGCGCAGGAAGTGGAGAAGGTTTTTCCCGAAATGGTCAGCACCGTGCGCGAAGAAAGTGGGGAGCGAAACCCTGGAAGATTTCCATCTCCTGAACACGAGCGGCCTCATGCCGCACGTGGTGGCCGGAATCCAGGCGTTAAAAGCCGAAAACGACGCCCTGCGAAAGCGCGCCAGCGAGCTGGAGAAGCGACTCGAGAAATTGGAAAAGGCCACCCTGGAAATCGTGGCCCTGCCGGAGTGAAACCATGAAGAGATTCGCGCTCACCATTGCGCTCAGCGCGGTCGCTTGCGCCCTTGCGCTCGGCGGCGACCCGCTAGTCAGCCGCGTGGCCAGGACAGTGGATGGCGGAGGTCGACGCACGAACAGCGCGGCTTACACGATGGACGGCAGCGCCGGTGGGATCGTCGGTCTTTCCACCGTGGCGGCGCCGGTCGAGGTGGCGAAGCATGGTTACGTCGGCCAACTCTACGATCTCGTGGCGCTGAGCGTGACCGCGCCGCCCTCGACGAGCCTGAATGAAACCGCCAGCCGCCAGCTCGCGGCCGCGCCCCTGGCCGATGACAGCACGCTCCTCGCGGCGCTCGCTCCCGCGACGGTGAGTTGGTCGATTGTGAGTGGACCCGTCGCCACCATCTCCAGCGGCGGACTCGCGACGGCGGGCAATGTTTATCAGGACACCGCGGCCACGGTGGGCGGAAGCGCGCAAAGCCTCAGCGGCCAGCTCGGCCTCACGATCGTGAACGTGAACCTCGACGATTACCAGAGTTACGCCGGGGACCAGATCGACGACGACTGGCAGGTGCAATACTTCGGCCAGCCCCCGAATACGAACGCAGGCCCGAACGCGGACGTCAGCGGCACCGGGCAGACGAACCTGTTCAAGTTCGTCGCCGGATTGCATCCGCTCGATCCGACTTCGCGCTTCACGCTCTCGATCGCGGCGGTGCCGGGCCAGCCGGGCCAGAAAAGCTTGAGCTTCAATCCGGTGGTGAGTGGACGCACTTACAGCATCACGGCGCGCAGCAATCTCATCACGGGAAGCTGGAACCCAATCAACGGCTCCGCGCCGGTCGATAACGGCGCGACGCGCACGATCCTGGACCTGAGCGCGAGCGGCGCGACGAAGTTCTACCACGTCGACATCACCAAGCCGTAACAGGAAACAGCCGGTTGTGAGTTTTGGTCGTTAGGCGAGTCGGTTCCAGTCGCTCGCCGACGCGACCCGCCGCGCTTGGTGACGCGCCATCCGGTATGTTTATGGGAGCGCGTAGGCTTCGACCAGCGCGACGCCGGTCGTGTTGTCCTTCCCACGCACGACGGCGGTATGAGGGCCTGCGCCGAGGGTGGCGACAATGGCGGATTCCTGGGGATTGCTCGGAGCCATGCCGGTGGCCTGGATTTCAGCGCCCTGAGTGTCCTGCCAGTCGTCATTGAACTTGAGCAACACGCCGTTGCCGTCGTGGAGCGAGAGGGTGGGATTCTGCAAGGTATTGGCGACGCCGTGGGCGGCCATCACCGGCCCGACGGCCCGGATCAAGACCCGGGTGGGATCGCCCCCGCGCGAGATCAAGCCGCCGATCAAGACGTTGCTGCCGGTCTGGACGAGGCCGCGCGTGGAGATGTTATCGAGCTTCGAATCGGATGAACTCAAGAGCGCGAAGATTTCCACGAGGGCGTTGCCGGTGGTGCCGTTGGCGCCACTCACGACCGCGGTGTAAGCGCCCGGCGGCAGCTGGATGAAAATGGCGGCCTCGTTGGCATTGGTTGGCGCGAGGCCGGTGGCGTTGATCTCGTTTTGCTGGGTTGATTGCCAGTTGTCGTTCTGGGCGAGGGATTGCTTCTGTTGATTGAAGAGCTCGACCACAGGGTCGGCGAGGCGGCCCGGCAGGGCGGTGCCGTTCACATTCAGCGAAGGGCCAAGGGCACGGATGAGAACGGGGAGGGGATCGTTGCCGCGGATGATGAAGCCGCCGATGCCGACCTCATCGCCGGTGCCAACGGGGATGCGGGTGGAGATGTTGACCAACTCGGTCCGGCGCACGGTGATGATGAAGGCGGCGCTGGCCTCGTTGCCGGCATCGTCCTGCGCGGTCAGGTTCACGGTAGTTTTGCCGATCGGAAAGATGCTGCCGGAAGCGGGGTTCGCCGTCACGGTAATCGCGCCATCGACCAGATCGTTGGCGGTGGCGGAGAAGGAAACGGACGCGCCGTTCACGCCAGACTGATTGTGAACGATGATATCGTCCGGCGCGGTGATTGCCGGCGGTGTGGTGTCCTCGACCTCGACGTCGAAGGTGGCGGTGGCGGTGTTATTGGCCTCGTCGGTGGCCTCACAGGTTACCTCGGTCACGCCGAGCGCGAAGGTGGCGCCGGAAGCCGGCATGCAATCGACCGGCAAGTTGCCGCTGACGACATCAATCGCCGTCGGTGCCGTGTAGGTGACGGCGGCGCCGCCGGGGCCGGTGGCTTCTTCCAGGACGTTGGCGGTCACATCCTGGAACACTGGTGGGGTGGTATCGCGGACTGTGACACTGAACGTGGCACTGGCCTCGTTGCCAGCGGCGTCGGAGGTCGAACAGGTGACGATGGTCGCACCGAGCGGGAACAAGGCGCCGGAGGCCGGCAGACAAGAAACGGTGACCGCGCCGCTAACCGAGTCGGTGGCGGTGGGAGCGGTATAGCCAATGGTCGCGCCGTCGGATCCGGTGGCTTCCCCGGTAATGTTGGCCGGGACGTTGCTGAAGGTGGGCGGGGCGGTGTCGATCGTGACCGAGAGCTCGGCGGAATCAGGGCTGGTGGCTCCCAACTTCGTTTGGCGGGCCTTGTATTTATGGATGCCATCCGTCACCGCTGAATCGCTCAGAAGATGCACGTCGCGGCAGTCCGAGGTGCCGGTGGCGACGACCGTGCCGTCGCGGAAAAGATCGACCGTGGCCTCCGGCAGGACTCCGCTGATGTTGAAGCTGGGCGTGGTGTCGTTGGTCACGTTGTCGCTGGAACTGCTTCCGCTATCGGAGCCGGCCTGGAGGTCCGGCGTTCCGGGCGTGATCGGGAGAGGCGCGGTGCTGTTCGCAGTCAGGTGGACATTAAAGATCGGCGTCAGCGGATCATTGGTCGCGATATGAAGCGCGGCCGTGCGCGCGCCCGGGGGCGGATCGGACTGGAAGCTGAGGTCGAAGGTGGTGGTCATTCCATGAGCCACCGTGCTGCTCGTGGAGGTGGTATCGACCGTGAATGCGCTGCCATGCGTCCCATCTACCGTGATGACAATCCCGCTCAGCGAGTGGGAGCCACTGTTCGTGATAGTGAAGGTGCGCGTGGCGCTGTTGCCGATAAGAACGTTGCCGAAATCCACCGTCGCATCGTTCACAAGCGGCATGCCGGCGGGCTGTTCGACCCCGATGAGAGATCCCAGGAGGAGATACTTCGATA
The DNA here is from genome assembly GCA_963769625.1 of uncultured Verrucomicrobiae bacterium. Taxonomy (GTDB): domain Bacteria; phylum Verrucomicrobiota; class Verrucomicrobiia; order Chthoniobacterales; family UBA10450; genus JACCTI01. Next base: position 1,038,071 of record CAVYMO010000004.1, read on the forward strand.
TGCTGGGAATGCCGTTGGTGAAGACGGTGACCAGCGAGGGGCCGGGCGATACTTGTGCGACAAGCGCGCTGGAGGCAAAGCTGGTGTCAGACCAGCCGTTCATCGGGTCCACCAAAAGGAATGCCACCTGGCTGCTCTCGAGGTTGCGCAACTGGACCAGCGGATAGTTGGTCGAGGACTCCTGGGTGTTGCCGCTCGAGGCTTGCGAGATGCCTTGGAAAAGCGAGCCGGTTAGATCGAGCCCTGCATCGACATGGAAGGTGGCGATCTGTGGCCGCCAACCATTGTCGAAGCCAAGGCCTAAATCATAAAGCTCTGAACTCGCGAGAAAGCCGGCGGTGCCAAAGCCGCCTGCGACGAGTATCCGGCCGTCGAGGAGCAAGGTGGTGGTGTGGTCATAGCGCGGTGTGTTCAGGCCCGGGGCAGGGGACCAGGTTCCGAGTTGGGGATCGTATATTTCCGCCGTCCCGATATAGGTGCCGCCGTCGAGACCGGCGACCACAAGGACTTTGCCGTTTGGCAACAAGATCGCCGTATGGTGCGGGCGCCCGGCATTCAGGTCACCGGTGGGAGTCCAGGCATCAAGCGCGGGGTTGTAAAGCTCCGCGCTGAAGAGGGAATTGTTACCGGCGCCAGTGCCGCCAGCGAGGAGCACTTTACCATTCGGCAACAAGGTGGCGGTGTGATCGCGGCGCGGCGTGCCGAGGTTGGCGGCGGCCGTCCAAGTGCCGAGGCTCGGATCGTAGATCTCCGCGCTGCCATCGGCGCCGGCGCCGATGCCACCAGCCACCAGCACCCTGCCGTCGGGCAGCAGTGTGGCCGTGTGGGATTCGCGGGCGATGGCAAGGGGGCCGGTCGGCGTCCAATTACCCAGCGCCGGATCGTAAAGTTCCGCGCTGGTCTGCGGGAAGCCGCTCTGGCTGCCCCCGGCGGCCAAAAGTTTCCCGTTGAGGAGCAAGGTGGCCGTATGGCGTATACGGCCGTTGCGCAGAGCCCCGGTGGCAGACCAGCTGCCGAGCGCGGGATTGTAGAGTTCGGCGCTGCTGCCGCCGCCGCCCGAGCCACCAACCACGATCACCTTGCCGTTGGGTAACGAGGTCGCGGTATGAAAATCGCGGGGAAAGCCAAGCTCCCCGGTGAGAGCCCACAGCCCGGTCGCCGGATTATAGAGTTCTGTTTCCCGGGCAACGCCACGGCCGCCCGCGACCAGCACCTGGCCGTCCGGCAGCAGGGTGGCGGTGTGAGCATTCCGGGAGTTGCTGAGATTGCCGGTGGCAGTCCACGAGCCGGAGGATGGATCGGAGAGTTCGGCGCTTGCGAGACCACCGCCGCTGCCACTGCCGCCCACGATCAACAGTTGGCCGCTGGAGAGCAGCGTCGCGGTGTGGGAATGGCGGCCTGCATTGAGACCGGCCAACCCAGACCATGTGTCGCTGATCCAATCTGTACACCTCCACCGTCGTAGGAAGTCCGGCGAGATTAGTGCCCCCGGTGATCAAAACGTTGCCATTAGGAAGCAGGGTGGCGCGATGCAGGTCGCGCGCAGCGCTTAGTTGGTTGCCGGTATAGACCCAGGTGTCGCCGCTCGGATCGTATAACTCGGCGGTTTGGACTGCGCCCAGGACATTTTGTCCCCCAGCGACGAGCAGCCGGCCACTGGGTAACAAAGTCGCGGTGTGCTGCCAACGGCCCGTCTGGAGAGGCGCCTTCGGGGTCCAGCTTCCGAGCATCGGATCGTAAACTTCCACGTTCGTAAGTGGACCTCCGTCGGTTCCGCCCGCGACCAAGACCTTGCCGTCGGGTAACAGGGATGCGGTGTGGAGTCCGCGCGCCGTACCGAGATTGGCCGTGTTGGACCAAAGGCCGGCGATCGGATCATACAGTTCCGCGCTTCCGCCGCTTCCGCCCTGGCCGCCTGCCACCAGGACTCTGCCGTCGGGAAGCAAAGTTGCCGTGTGATCTGTGTGTGAAATGTTCAGGCCGCCGGTGGAAGACCAGGTGCCGGTGGCCGAATCGTAAAGCTCGGCACTGTGTGGATGATTGAGGCCGCCCGCGACCAAAACCTTGCCATTCTGCAGTAACGTGGCGGTGTGGCGATAACGGCCCACATTGAGGTCACCCGTGACCGACCAAGTTCCGGTGGTAGGATCGTAAAGTTCAGCGCTGCGCGAGTTACCGCAGCAGCCGCCTGCGATCAGAATTTTCCCATTGGGTAGTAAGGTCGCCGTATGTAACTCGCGGGCGGCGCCAAGGTTGCCGGTGTTGTGAAACGGGAACCCTTGCATGCCGGAGGGAAGCTCTGGCCTCGAGGCCGATCCGAGTAAAAGCGGAAGGGTGAGAAGAAAGGAAAGCCTGGCGTAAAGCGGCAGGGAAATAAGAACGCGGAACGAACGCAATGTGGTCATGGGGGGTCCTTTTAGAACCGCGCCCGACCGGAGGTCGTGCCATGGAACTTCCATCCCCAACGTCCTCGCGCACCTCCCGACCGATCGACCGCGGAATTTAGTGGTTACGAGACACGGCGCGTCAATGTGCGCTCAGCCCGAGTGAAGCCGTGGCCGAAGACACGCTGAAACAGCATGTAAGGTAAGCGCGCTTAAGCTCTTTGGTACGCTCGCCCTCTGTCGAGCACTAAAAGCGGTTTTTCGCGCTCTCTGGCACTTGTCGCGGTACCACGTGCGTTCGGGCTCAAGGTATTCAGCGTCCGACATCGACCGAGTAGTTCGTCCGCGTGAGGGTGAAGCGCAGCGGCAACTCCAAAATGAGATCCCGCCCCCGGGGTCGCAGCCGCCACTTGCCCAAGGTCTTCACGGCTTCGCGATCGAAAGTCGAATCGCCGCTGCTTTTGAGAACTTTGACCGTTTTCACTCTGCCATCCTTGTCGGCGTGCAGTTCGTAAACGCCTTTGCCGCTCTTCTTCGTCCACGCGGGATGGCGCGGGTAGGCCGGGATGGGGCCCTTGAGGACCGTGCCTTTTCCGAGGAAGCGCGCCAGCACGTCATCCATGCTTTTGCTCTGCACATCGATCGTCGTGTAAACCGGGCCGCCGCCGAGCGTGAACCGGATGGGAATCTTCACCACGGGCACGGTTCCAGGCTTAAATCGCGCCTCCCGAAACGCATCGATCGTCGCACGATCCAGGATCGCGTGTCCGGTGCTCTTGCCCATCACCACGCCGGTTACCGTTCCCGTCGAATCGACGCTCACGACTGCGATCCCGCTGCCGACGAGACCCGCGGCTTTGGCGGCGGCGGGGTATTGAATGTTCGGCTTGTAGACCATGGCCGCGACCTTCTTGGCTGGCGGCTTTTTCGAAGCATCTTCTCCGCGTCCTGTCGAAACGGAGAGGACGAGAATGCTTAAGACGGCAGCGAGGACGCCCGGCGCTTTCATCGAGCTAGCTCTACGAAACACTCGTCCCAAATTCGGCGCGATACATCGGCGTCGTCTCGGGCGCGAAGCCGTGGCGCATGATATTTTCGGTGACGACGCGGGGGAAGAGGAAGTTTAACAAGTAGTCGCCGCCGCCGGCTTTGGTGCCGCCGCCGCTCATCTTGAAGCCGCCGAAAGGATGGCGGCCGACGACGGCGCCGGTGCAGGAACGGTTGATGTAGACGTTGCCGGCTTCGAGTTCGGCTTTGACGCGCTCGATGTTCGCCGGGCTGCGGGAGAAGAAGCCGGCGGTGAGGGCGTATTGCGTGTTGTTCGCGACGCGGATGGCTTCGTCGAGGTCGCGCACTTTGATCACGCTGAGGACGGGGCCGAAGATTTCTTCCTGCGCGAGGCGGCTGTCGGGTTTTACATCGGTGAAGATGGTGGGCGGGATGAAGTAGCCGTCGGCGGGAATGTCCGTGGCCTGGTAGGCGAGGGTGGCTTCGGTTTTGCCGTGCTCGATGCGCTCGAGGATGCGCTTGTAGGCTTTCTCGTCGACGACGGGGCCGACGGTGATGCCGGGCTCCTGCGGATCACCCACGCGCAGGCTGGCGGCGGCGGCGAGGAGACGCGTGAGGACGCGATCGTAGTTTTCCTCGAGCACGATCAAACGCGAACAGGCGGAACATTTTTGGCCCTGATAACCGAAGGCGGAGAAGATGGTGTCGACGATGGTCTCATCGAGGTCGGCATCGGAATCGACGATGACGCCGTTCTTGCCGCCCATTTCGCAGATCATCTTCTTGAGTTCGCGCTGGCCGGGCCGGGTCTGGCCGCAGGCTTCCCATATCTTGAGCCCGACTTCGCGTGAACCGGTGAAGGCGATGATGTCGACGTCTTTGTGATCGACGAGGTGGGCGCCGATGACGGAGCCGTGGCCGGGGAGGAAGTTGAGCACGCCTTTGGGAATGCCGGCTTCCTCGAACATCTCCATGAGCAGGGCGCTGCAAACCGCGGACGGCTCGGCCGGTTTCATGATGACGGTGTTGCCGGTGACGAGCGCGGCGGAGACCATGCCGCACATGATGGCGATGGGAAAATTCCACGGGGCGATGACGAGGGCGACGCCGCGCGGCAGGTAATGCTGGTAGCTTTCTTCGCCGAGGATGTGCTGGGTGAGTTTCGGGCGCCCGAGGAGTGCGCATCTCTTGCGCGTAGAAGAGGAGAAAATCGATCGCCTCGCGGATGTCGCCATCGGCTTCCATCCACGGTTTGCCGACTTCGAAGACTTCGACGGCGGAGAGTTCGAAGCGGCGGCGATCCATGATGCTGGCGACGCGTTCCAATAATTCCGCGCGCTGGTTCACGCTCGTGCGCGACCAACTGGCGAAGGCGGCGCGGGCGGCTTTGACGGCGGCTTCGGCTTCCGGGATTCCCGCTTCCGCAGCGAGGCCAATGACTTCCTTCGGTGCGCTGGGATTGACGGACGGAACGAAGGAGCCGGTAAGGATTTTTTCGCCATTAATGACGAGCGGATATTCGCGGCCGAAACGTGTGCGCACTTCGCGCAGAGCGGTGCGCATTTGTTCCTGGCTTTGGAGATGGACGAAATTGACCAGGGGCGAGTTTTCGAAGGAATCGGTGGAAGAGGGAACGTGGCTGGCGCCGTTACGAGAGGGATCTCTCGGCCCTTCGAGGGTGCGGTCGGGTTCGAGTTCGGCGATGTCGCGGGGGCGCGTGGAGATAAGCGTGGCCGGATCGCGGAGCAAGGCGAGAGCGGAGGCGTTGTCGGTGAATTTGGCGCGGAGGAACCCTTCGTTGGAAGTGTTCTCGAGCAGTCGCCTAACGAGATAAGCCATGCCCGGGAGCAGTTCGCCCACGGGGCAATACTCACGCACGCGAAAGCCCATCTCGACAAGGGCGCGCTTGATCGGGCCGGCCATGCCGTAGAGGAGCTGGAATTCGTAGCGGCTCTTGTCGATGCCCATCTGGTCGGCCAGCGCCTGCGCGTGCGCGATGCTGCGCACATTATGCGACCCGAAGGCCGCGGTGACGATGTCTTCGTTCTCGAGGAGGACGCGGGTGCAGGTCTCGAAGTTGGCGTCGCTCTCGGGCTTTTGCAGCCAGACGGGGCAGCGCCAGCCGTTCTGCGCGGCTTTAATCTTTTCGTAGTCCCAATAGGCGCCTTTGACGAGGCGAACGGTGAAGCGGGTGCCGCGTTTCCGCGCCCACTCGATCAGGTCACGCAGGTCGCGCTCGGCGTCGCGCAGATAAGCCTGAATGACAATGCCGGCGTGCGGCCATTCGTTGAACTCGGGCTCGGTGAAGAGCGTTTTGAAAAGCTGGAGGGTGGAGTTTTTGTGCGCGTAGCTCTCCATATCGAAATTGACGAACGCGCCGAGTTCCTTGGCGCGGCGCAGGATCGGGCGCAGCTTCGGCGCGAGATGGGCGATCGCGTCTTCCGGGTCGGCTGGATTCATCTGCGAGTAGAGTGCGGAGATTTTCACCGAGAGGTTTACGACGGGGAAGAGGTGCACGTTTTTCCCCAGCGGATCGGTCCAATCGCGCGTTTGCGCGGCCAGTCCTTCGAGCAATTCCAGGCAGCGCACGCCGTATTCCTCGGCTTCCTGTTCGCTGACGACGGCTTCGCCTAACAAATCGACGGTGAACCCGATGCGGTTCTTGCGCGCCTTGCGCAGCGTCTTCATGGCGTCGTCGGGATTGCGGCCGGAGATGAACTGCCGCGCCATGCCGGAGACGTTCCAGCGTAGGAACCAACTGGAGAACCACGGCACCACCTTGGCGACGCGGACGCCGGTCTGGAGGAGAGGCGCGAAACCGTTGCGCATGTCGCGAAAATATTCGTCGAGATGGCGGACGATCTCGCGCGAGTTCCGGAGGGAGGCGAGGACGTCCACGAAGCGGAACATCTGGACCTTGAAGTGCTCGTCCTTCATGGAGAGCGCCATCATCTTTTGATAGAAGCCGCTCTTGGTGAAAATCGACTCGGGATGCCGGTCGACGAGGTGAAAAATTTGCTCCCCGCGCTGCTCGGTGGAGGTCTGCAGAGCACTCATGGGCGGGACGATACTGCGGGGCCCAATATTGGCAAAGAATCTCCCCGTGGGGAGAAAAATTCCTTTTTCTGCAGAAATTCGAGCCAGGACACGCGCGGCCGAGCCCGGGAGTTCGATTTCAATTCTGACGGAGGGAAAACTTATGATGAAGCCGACCGGCGACGGAGAGAAAGGGGCGACTGGGTATGTGCTGATGTGGCTGATTGGGATTCCGATTCCGATTCTGCTTCTGGTCTTTTTCCTTCGGGGTTGCACCTAAAAGCGACAGAGCGCCAGGGCGATACGTCTGGCGGAGGGCCGCGTGTAGGAGCGTGAGGTTTTCCGACCAGGCGATCGTTTTTGTACGGGCCGTGTTTACGCTAGAATACGGTTATGCAATCGCACCGATACGAGCTGGCGAGCGATAACACCGCGCCGATATGCCCTGAGGCGTGGGGGGCATTGGCAAAGGCGAATACGGAGGACGTCGCCTCTTACGGCGAGGATCGGTGGACCGAGCGCGTCTGCGACCTGACGCGGGAGATTTTCGAGACGGACTGCGAGGTGTTCATCGTTTTCAATGGAACAGCGGCGAACAGTCTTGCGCTGGCGCAGTTGGGGCGATCGTTTCACAGCGTAGTTTGCCACGAGCACGCGCACATCGTGACGGACGAATGCGGCGGGCCGGAGTTTTTTTCCGGTGGGATGAAGTTGCTCCCGACGCCGGGCGAGAACGGCAAGCTCGATCTACGCGCGATGGAGGCGATGATGCTGAAGCAGCGTGACCTGCACTCGCCGAAGCCGCGCGTCTTGAGTGTGACGCAGGCAACGGAGTTGGGGACGGTATATTCGCGCGATGAGCTGGGTGCGATCGCGGACTTCGCGCGGGCGCGCTCGCTGTTGCTGCACATGGATGGGGCGCGGTTTGCCAACGCGGTCGCGGCGCTCGGCTGCGCGCCGAAGGACATCACGTGGGAGCTCGGCGTCGATGTGCTCTGCTTCGGCGGGACCAAGAATGGCGCGGGTGGGGGCGAGTTGGTGGTCTTTTTTAAGAAGGAGCTGGCGGCTGAGTTCGATTATCGCGCCAAGCAGGCGGGGCAACTGGCGTCGAAGATGCGCTACCTGGCTGCGCCTTGGGTGGGCCTTCTGCATGAGGACGTTTGGCTGCGCAATGCACGATCGGCCAATGCCGCGGCAGAGAACCTGGCCGCGTCGCTTGCCGGTCTGCCGAGTCTCACGCTGGCGTTTCCTCGGGAGGCAAACGCGCTTTTTCTTCGGATGCCGGAAACGCTGGTGGAACAACTTCACGCCAGCGGCTGGCATTTTTACAAATTCCTCGAGCCGGACGTGTATCGTTTAATGTGCGCGTGGGACGCGACCGATGAGATGATCACGGCCTTCAGTGGCGAAGTGAAAGCGTTACTCACGAAGGCGGGGGCGAGAGCGTGATTTTTTCTCGCGGTCGCGGCGAAACGCGATTAATTGCACCCATGCGATCGCCTGCCCGGTTGTTTATCCTGTCTGGACTTATTCTCGCGGGTTGCGGAACCGCCCGTGACGTCGCCGTAACTTCCTTCCGCGTGCTCGATGCACCGGCGGCTTTCGTCCGGCGCCGGATCGAACCGCAGGAAACGACCACCACCACCACGACGGTGAGACAAACATCGGATGTGACCACTCCGGGGCAGCCTGTCGTAACGGCCCCGACACCAGCCCGCACGACCACGCGCACGGTCCCCCCGGCACCGCGTACGGCTACTTCGCAAACGCCGGCGCCGAAGAAGCCGGTCGCCTCCGCAACCCCGCGGCCGAGTGCTGCGCCAAGTTCCGCATTCCCGACGGCAAAGCCAGTGCCTGGCAAACCGGGCTACGTCTACAGCATCGACCCCAAGGGCGGGATTGTGGATGTCACGGGTTACAAATCCGGCGACAAAGCGAAGGATCCTTACACGCAGCAGATTTTTGTTGTCCCCTAGCGAAGGGCTGAGGACAGGGGCGGTGGGCGCGCGATTGCTGGACCAGCGTCTCGACAGGGCGGCTGTTGCTTATGGAGACGTAGCAGCGTGGCGAAACTTTCGCGGCGGAACCCCTGGTAACTAGCGGCTTCCCCAGCTGGGTTCGGGTGCCATCGGTTCGCCCGACATCGGCGGACCAAACTGACCACGTGAAAGCGGCGGAGTCCCGTTGCTCTTCTCCTCGGCCGAGACACGAGGCTAGGGTCTGGAGCGCGAATCGGCCCCCGACCGCCGGGGAGCGAGCGGCGCGGTCGAACAATTTTTCGCAACATTGAGGGAAATTGTGGGTTTCTACGCGATTATCCGGTTATTCGATGCTGACTGCTCGCGCTCTGCCCTCGTCACCGAACTCCTGCTGCTACGGGAATTTCCGAATTTTGGGCACGAAGTCAGTCTTGCGCATGATTATTGCTTTTATGGTAATTATGTTCAGTAGCGTCTCCTCTCTCTCCCGAGCGGTCGCCCTTTCGGCCGTTGCCACCCTCGTTTTCACATTCACTCCACAACCCTCTCTCGCTTTTGTCGCCAACGGGAAAAGCTGGCCCGCCGGCAGCACGGTCCCGCTGCAATTCGGCATGGGGCAGACCCCCGGCACCCTGATAGACGGCAACACCTCTTGGGACGTCTCCGCCATGGTGGCGGTGAACATGTGGAACCAGCAGATGCAGGGGATTCAGATGAGTGCCGTCATCAATCCGAACGTGCCCACCGCCAACGGCGACCGGGTGAACTCCGTCGTCTTTGCCAACAGCGTTTACGGGCAATCGTTTGGCACCGGGACGCTCGCCGTCACCTACTACTACACCCAAGGGGCGCATTACATTGAGGCGGACGTCCTCTTTAATCGCGCCCAGACTTTCGATTCCTATCGCGGTCCGCTTCGCTTCGGCGGTCCCGGTGGCTATGCCACGGGTGATGTCCGCCGCGTTCTCCTGCACGAACTCGGTCATGCCCTCGGTCTAAACCATTCCGACGGCGACAACATTCTCGCCCCGATGACGAGCAATCGTGAAACCCTTTCCGGCGACGACATCGCCGGTATCCAATCGCTCTACGGCGCTCCCAGTGCGCCGCCGCCCGCTGCGGAGGCGAGCCATCTCGCGAACATTTCCACGCGAATGAAAGTGGGATTGAACGACGATGCGCTCATCGGCGGCTTTATCGTGCGCGGTTCGCAGACGAAAAAAATCATCCTGCGGGGGACGGGGCCGTCTCTTTCCGGCGCGGTGGTCGGTGCGATGGCGGATCCGGTGCTGGATCTCTTTAACTCGACCGGCCAGCTCGTGGCCACGAACGATAACTGGCAATCCAGCGGCCAGGCAGGCGAAATTTCCGCCACTGGAGTGGCTCCGGGTCATACCCTCGAGCCGGCCCTGATCGCCACCCTCGCGCCTGGGAGTTATACTGCGGTCTTGCGCGGTGTGAATGGCACTCAAGGTGTCGCGCTGGTGGAAGGCTACGAACTCGATACGAACGCCACCCGGCTGGTTAACCTCTCCACGCGTGGCCGCATTGGCCTCGGCGACGAAGCGCTCATCGGGGGCCTGATCGTGCGCGGCGCCGTCGGGAAAAAGATGATTGTGCGCGCCATCGGTCCCTCGCTCGCCAGCTCCGTGGCCGGCGCCATCGCCAATCCGCGCCTGGAAATTTTCGATAGCAGCGGCAATCAGGTCACCGCCAACGACGATTGGGGCACCGGTCCGCAGGCGAGCGAGATTGCAGCCATCGGGCTCGCTCCGAGCAACTCCCTCGAGAGCGCGGTCATGACCACGCTCGCGCCGGGCAGCTACACCGCCATCGTGCGCGGAATCAACAACGGCACCGGCATCGGCATGGTGGAAGTTTACGATGCCGAACCCTAAAGCGTGCCGTGGATTTCTTGTGCAAATTGTGTGAAACTTCTACGTCCTTCCTTCCTTTGCTCGAAAAACAACTCCCACGCCTTATGAAAACTGTCGCCTCCCTGCTTTTCGCCTGCTGCGCGTTAGTTGCCGTTAACACCGCGCGAGCCACCACCGTCATTCCGCCCACTTTCGATCAACTCGTTAGCCAGGCGGAAGTCATCTTCGAAGGCACCGTCACCGACGTCACCTCGCAGTGGGTTGGCGAAGGCGCTCAGCGTCACATCGTCAGCTTCGTCACGTTCAAGGTGAACGACCCGATCAAAGGCAAAGCCGGCGGTACCTACACCATCCGCATGCTCGGCGGCAAAGTCGGCGACGAAACCATGGAAGTGACCGACACGCCGAAGTTCACTCGCGGCGATCGCGACATCCTTTTCGTGGAAAACAACGGCAAGCAATTCGTTCCCCTGGTCGGGATCGGTTACGGACGCTTTCGCGTCCAGCAACAGGGCGGGCGTGAAGTTGTGGCTGATGACCACGGCGGGGCCGTGAAAGACCTGGCGAAATTGGGCACCGAAGACGGTGCCGCGCATGCGCAGGCACATGCGCGGGCGGCTGTCAGCGAGTCGCTCAGCGCGTCCGACTTCAAGGCCGCGATTCGAGCCAAGCTCGGCGCGGGTCAATAGGGAGTTGGTCACGTCTGGCGTGGCCGGGCGAAGGGGTGCCGGGCGCAGTTCGGAGGTAGAAAATCCGAGATGTTTCGTTCGCCCGGAAGCGGTTCCTGCCGGATACTTTAGCAAACCGCCGGCGGGCCGTTCGACAAAGGCGCTTCCAAAATGAGGGCTAAAGATGCTACATTCAGTGCAACTGCTATAAAAAACGGCATTTTCCCGGCCGGATTGATTCCTCAAATGCCCAAAATTTTCCGCAGCACCGTTCTCGCTTTGATCCTCTTCGCGCTCGCCGCCTGCGGGCGCCAGCCGGTCGTCCTCGTCGATCCGCACGAAGACGATCTCGTCATGTTGAACGGATGTGTCGTTTCCGCCTGCAATTACCTCGCCATCACCAAGGCCAAGCACAAGCTCGAGCCCAACTACTGGGCCAAAATCCTTCTCGTTCGCTTCGATAACAACGCGGCCGGCCACGCTTACTGCGTCTGGGAAACTGAAGGCACTATTTACGGCTACGATCGCAACTCCGGAGGCTTCGTCATTCCGACTTACACGCGCGACCCGCGCGCCATCGCCATTGTCCTCTCACGCGAATTATCCAAGTACGTGAAGCAACCCCTGGTCGTGAAAAGCGCCGAGTTCGTCGAGCCCGAGTCGACCCAGCTCTACGCCTACTCCATCAATTCCAAGACGGAGACGCAGCCTCCCGCCATCCTCAGCACCGCGCCCTTCCCGCCACCCGGCCCGCTGTCGGCGAAATCCGATTCGGATTCGAAATAGCGTCATTCCACGCGACAACACGCCCGCCCTTTCATTAGAGTGCGCGGCATGTCGTTCATCGCCGATCCGCTTTACGTCTGCACGATCCTGCTCCTGCTCGTCGCGCTTTCGGAGTGGCTTTGCGGGAAACGTTTCTTCCGCCAAATCGGCTCCGCGCTGACCGTCATCCTCGCCGCCGCCGTTCTCGCGAATCTTCGCCTGATCCCATCCTCCTCCGATGCGCCGCCGCTCTACGACGGCATCTTCGGCTACATCGCGCCCCTCGCGATCTTCTTCCTCCTGCTCGATGTCCGACTGAAGGACCTGCGGCGTGCCGGGCTGCCGATGTTGATTCTGTTCGGTTGCGGCGCGGTCGCGACCATCATCGGCGCGCTCGTCGGCTATTTTTTGACCGCGCCGCAGAACCATGGCGTCGAGAACAGCCACGCCGTCGCCGGAATGTTCACCGGCACCTACATCGGCGGCAGCGCCAACCTGAATGCCGTCGCGCTTCAGTACGGCATGACGAAAAACGGCACCCTCTTCGCCGCGATTAACGCCGCCGATAACGTCATCACCACGGTCTGGATTGTGGTCACGCTGCTTCTGCCCCGTCTTTTGCAAAGGTGGTTTCCGCGTCGCACCGCCACCGGCTCCGAGGCCACCGCTGCGGTGGCGACGGCGGGGACCACGGCCGGCGCCGAACGCATCAGCGTGATCGACCTCGCACTCATCATCGCCCTCGGCACCGCCAGCCTCTTCCTCTCCCAACTCATCGTTCGCTTCGTTCCGTCGTTACCGGTCATGCTCGTTCTCACCACTTTCGCGCTCATCCTCGCGCAGTTCCGTCCCGTGCAACGGCTCCGCGGCGCGCGCACGCTCGGCTACTTCACCGTCCTACTTTTCCTCGCCGTCATTGGCGCCTATTGCGACATCGCCGCGCTCATCGCGAATGGCTCCGTCGCGTTTCTGCTGCTCATCTGGGTGGCCATCATCGTCTTCCTCCATGGCGCTCTGCTTTTCCTTGGCGGCGGTTTGTTCAAACAGGATTGGGCCATGATTTCCGTCGCTTCGAATGCCAACATCGGCGGCGCTGCCAGCGCCGGCGTGCTCGCCACTGCCATCGGTCGCGACGATTTGCGCCTGCCGGGCATTCTTGTCGGCTCCGTGGGCAACGCGCTCGGCACTTATGCCGGGGTGCTCGTGGCCGAGATGCTTCGCTAACGAGCGGTCGTTACGGTTTCGCAGGGTACGATTCCGGCGCGAAACTGGTGTGCCGCACCGCGTAATCCTGCTCCGTCGCCACTTCCGGGTTGAGCCACTCGATTACCGCCGCATTGCCGAGGCTTTCCGGATCATGCCTCAGGTAATCCGGCGCCACCGCCAGCGGCACGAAACCCTGCTTCAGTTGAAACGAAAGCGTCGAATCATTCAACATCCCAGCCTCGACCTGCAGAACATATTGCTCCGGCGTCAGCCGATCCGCGTGCAAATGATAATCGCAGATGCGCGCGCCCGCCCGCACCCGCAGCAGACCGAGCTTTCTCACGAGGGCGCGTCGCGCCGCGTAGAGTTTCTTCCCAATGCCGCGGCCTTGCTCATCCGGATGCACCATCACTTCCGCGCCGTAAAGAGTGCGACCCTTGGTGTCGTGATTGCGAAACGTCCCGTGGTCGGTGAAGTCGTGCCAGTTCGCCTTCATCTCGTAGTCGTCCCAGATCACGATCAGGCTCGCCGCCATCCCCACCACGCGATCGGTGTGCTCTTCCACGGCCACAAATTGCCCTTCCGGAAACATCTCCAGGTGCGAAGCGAGTTGATCCACTCTCCATGAAGGAGTGCCGTTATACACTGCGCGCGTCATCTCGATGATTTGTTCGAAATCCTCCGGGCGCGTGTTGCGCACGATCACGGCCGAGCGAGAGGCGGGGGCGCTCATAGCTTGATCAATTCCGTCTGCGCCAGGAGATCCTGGGTCCGCTTGCTGTCGCGCAACGGCAGCACCGTCCCCGTCTCGCGCCCTTCCTGGATCGTCTTCAAGTTCAACTCGCCGATCACCATCATCTCCTGGTTCGGCGTGCCCTCCGCCAGAATGCCGTCGCGTGAGAAGGAGAAATCGCTCGGGGTCAGAATGGACGCCTGCCCATAATTGAGCGACACCGCTGGGACCATCGGCAACGAGCCGACGGTGCACGATTGAATCACGTAAACCTGGTTCTCGATCGCGCGCGCGTGCGCGCAATAACGCACGCGCAAAAACCCCTGCCGGTCATCCGTGCAGCTTGGGGTGATGATGATCTGCGCATCCTGATGCGCGGCCGCGCGCGAGATTTCCGGGAACTCGATGTCGTAACAGATGGCGATCGCCACCTTCCCGAAATCCGTCTCGAAGACCTTCAGCCGTTCGCGTGGCGAGATATCCCATTCCTCCGCCTCAAAGCGGGTCATGTGCATCTTGCCCTGCACCCCGTGCGCGCCTGACGGACTGAAGAAGTGCGAGTCGTTGAAAACCTTGTCCCGCGTCGCATCGAAGACCGGAATGGTCCCGGCCACGATGTAGATCTTATGCTCCCGCGCCAGCTTCGAGAAAAGCTCGATGTACTGCGGCACCTGCCGTGCCAGATCCACGATCTGCTCCCGAATGGGACGGCGCACGTTGCCCAAGGTGAGCAACTGCACGGTAAAGTACTCCGGGAATACGATCAGCTGGCACTTGTAATCCACCGCGGTATCGACCAGCGCGCTCACCTGATCGCGAAACTGATCGAAGGTCTGGACCGGGCGAATGAAGTATTGCAGCGAGGCGACGCGAATTCGTTCCATCTCTTTCCCTCGCTGATTATTACGCTGCCGGCAATGAGGGAAGGAAAAAGCGCCTCGGCTTCTAGCGCGCTCTTCAATTTGATCAACTGCGTCTTAGGATCCCAGCCGCGTGGAATCTTGTCGCAGCTTGACCACGTCATGCCGCCGCCAACCCATGCGTCGCGCCACTGTTCATAAGTGAAATCCGGCATCCTCATCGCTCACGCCAAACTGGAATCCGCAGCTCGGGCAAATCTCGTAGGAACCGCCTCCGCTTCGCGTGCGTGGCTTTTCTTGCAGCTTTGGATATCCGCAGACCGGACAGGTGTGGCTCATCTTGGTTTCCAAGTTTTCCAGTCCACTGGTTTCCCCGGCTGTCGTTCGAAATAGCCACGGCTGCCCGGTTTGAAAAACGTCTTCGTCGTTCCATCGCGATTGTAGGCAGCAAACGCTCCGCTTCGGGGATCGAATACGCGCACGATACCTCGACGATCCACCTTCGCGGGCAATCCCTCATCCTTGGCGCGTTGTAAAAATTCCGCGGCCATCCGTGCATACTCCTCCGCATCGCGCGCGCCGAAATCCGCGCCGTGCCGGGCAAAATGATCCGGGAGCGAAGCGGGATTTCCCCAGCTTTGGTCCGCACCGACGACCACGCCTTGAGACGACTGCGTGCGGGAGGGCGCTCGCGCGCTCCGGCCTCCGTCATTTCCGGTCCACCAAAAGAAAATCAGCAGCGCCGTGGCGAGACCGGGGACGAGGAACCTCGAAAGACGGCGCATAAAGAATCCTTAAGCCAATAGGCAGGCACTGGCCCGGACTTTCGCGCGCGGATCCGGTGGAGGTGCGAACGGGGTTGCTCACGCTTCAGGACTTATCGAAGGTGAACTGTGAAAGCAGCGCTCCATCTTGGACTTCTTCTCGCCATTCCCGTAGCTGGGTTCGGGGAGGTGCGCGCGCCGGTCGAGGTTACGCCCGCGAACAAGCTTTACCAACAAGCCGAGCTGGAGATTGAGCGCGCGTCGAAACTCGAACGTCGCGGGAAAGAGAAGGCGGCGATCGATGCGTACGAACTGGGAGGCCAGATGGCCAAGGTCGCCATTGAAGAGGCGGAGCGCAGCGGATTGAAGGAAGAAGACCGCCCGCCGGAAGTTTATTTCCGTTGTGCGACCTCGTTTTTGCACGCCGGAAGATTGCTCGACGAAATTAAAGCTGACGGCCGACGCAAGGACAACGACCTCGCCGAGGCGCTGCGTTATCTCGAGGTGGTGGAGAAGATTGAGCGGGAGCGGGCGCAGCGGACGAACGCGCCGATCAATCCCGAGATCTGGCGCGTGCGAAATGCCGCCGGTTACGCCTCCTTCCTCCGCGGCGAACTGGCGCAGGCGCGTCTCTATTACGGAGCGGTCCTCGAGATGAATCCGAGCTACAAACCTGCCGAGGAAGCCATCGCCGAAATCAACCGCCTCGAGCAGCAGGATAACGAACTCTTCACGCCCCAAGGGCGCACGCTCAAAAAGGAACAGAATCGCAAAGTCCTGCGCGGAATCGTGGAGACGCTGCGGCTCGTGCGCGACATCGTCACGCTCGGCCGCTGAGAACCGCGCGTGCGGAGCGCAATTCCCGACGGGCGAAGGCGGCACCCCTTGGGCGCGGCTTGCAGTCCGATCCGCGATTTCTTATGCACGGGGATGCAAACAAACCCTCCAAACCCGAAGTCATCGCTGCGGGGTGCCTTTCGGTTATTCGTGTTTCTTGTCGTGTGGATGCCAGCGCTGAACGTTTTGGCGGCGGACGAATTTGAGTACAAGCCCGAAGGCGAAGTCTATTCGATGGAAGCGCACTTCCGCTGGTGCGGCGAGGCGAAGACGCCCGCGGACCAAGTGCGCCGCTACGAAAAATTCTGGGAGTTGCAGGCGCCTGAGACCTCCGATGGCTACGATGACAGCCTTCACATCCGCACCGTCCGCCGTTGCGCCTACCGCCTGGCTCAGTTCTACACAGAGCTGGACCGGAAAAAAGATTCTCTCAAAATGCTGAAGTGGCTCGAGGCCGGGGATGAATCGCTAAAAGTCAGCGAGGAGTAGACGAAAGCCGCGCAAACGTAGCCTCGGCCTGGATGGCGCGGCCGCCCATCACTCCTCGAGATGCACCGACTCCATGATGTGGTCGATCTCTTCCTTCAGTTCGGGGTCGGTGGTCAAGTTGGTGGTAAAGGTAATTTCCAGGAGCTGGCCCTTGTACGAGGTCGTGAGGAAACGCGTATAGACCGGGCTGTCTCGGTACTCTTTCTGCGTTTTCTTTATCGGCACATAGCGCCAGTCCGCCCATTTGCGGCCGTCGATCGTGACAATTTCCTTCCGCAACCAGCGCAGATGGGAATCCTTCGGGAGCCAGTCGAAGCCCTTGGTGTATTCGGTCACCCGCATCTTCAGATAATCGTCCAATTTTTCTGGCGTGAGACCACTTGTGCCGCGCAAGACAGCGCCCCAGGCGCCGTCCTCGCGCGAAAACTTCGCCAATGTTTTTGGTTCCGCCGGATCATTCGGCTCGCGCTCGAAATCGGCCGGGACATCGATCTTTAGTTTGCCGTCCAGAAGCGTGGTCGTCCCGGCCGCGGCGAGTTTGGGCGTATCGTTCTTCACCGGTTCCGGCGCCGGAGTGGGGGAACCGCCATCTGCGCTGGTCACATCGTTAATTTTCACCGACACCAAATAACTCAGGCGAATCTTCACCGCCGCTTCGCGCGCGCCGAGGCGCATCGGTCCTGAGAATTCCGACAGCAACGGCTGCCCGGTCGTGTCGCTTTTGAATTTGCCGAAAGTGATCCGCGGACTGGAGCTTCCCTTGGCCTTTGCTTCCTCGAAAACGAACAGCGCCCGATCTCCGTCGTCCTTCTTCTGCAAGAACTTCAACCCGGCGCCGCCTTCGCCCGGATCGTTGCTCAGCGGACGCACGGCCAGGCCGGCCCAGTTATCCAGTCGTCGCGACGTTTGGGCGTCGGCGGGTTTGCCGGTTTCGCCCCAGTCGTCCGAGTTGAGCCAGGTCTTGCCGTCCTTCCGCGCGAATTCACCCTGCTCGCACTGGATGCGTTCCGGTCCCGCGTCTGGATAGCGGTCATACTTGAACTCGGTCTTGTCTCCGTCATCGAAGGAAAATTCGACGATCGCCACGAGATGCACCTTCGAGAAAAAATCGCGGCTGTACTTCAGATTCTCCGCGGCGAACTTTGCATCCTCGGCCGGCGCGGTGGCGGAGAGGATGAGAAGAAGCGTCACGGTGGCGGCGATGGTGCGACCTGCCTTCGATGATTTCATAGTTTGGCCCTTCGGTGGTCTGCGTCTTCGGTTACAGCCCGCACGCGACATAGAGCACATCTTGGCACTTTCCGCCGGAGCAGTCGTAGATCGTGGTCGCCGAGCCTTCGTAATAGTGTGAGTGGACGATGACCTCGAGCTTGCCGTCTCCGTTTAAATCGAGCACGGCCGGAATTTCGTATAAATGCGAAGCGCTGGATTCATCTTTCACGTAAAGGTCGCCCGCGATGAGTTCTGTCTGCACTTTTCCCGCCACCACGCGACGGAGAAGCACGATGGAGTAACTGCCGGGCGCGGCCGTGTCCAGGGGCACGTCACCATCCTCGGTGAAGTAATTTGTCGCATTGATCAACTCCTCGTCTTCGCCGTCGCCATCCAGGTCCACGCGCAGAATGCGCGTGATCTTCACCTGCGGATCGCTCATGCGGCGGGACACCAGGAATTCCCGCACCGCATCGACCTGGACCTGCTGGGTGGGGTCAACGATTTGCGGCTTACGGGGCAGAGCGTTCCAAGGCGCGCTCAGAGCGATCACGCCGTCCTTCGGCTCTGGCGAAAATGACACCGTCAACATGTCTGCGCAGGCCTCCGCCTCGACAGATTTCGGTTTGCCTGCCGTGGCCTTGCCAACCTCTTCGTTGAGGCCAAAAACGCGAAAGGGGGTGCCCCCCTTCATCGACTTGACTACTTTCTCCGCCTTGACCCATTTGCCATCGGCGCTCCCGCCGAACAAATAGCCGGTGTCCGTTTCGACAATCGGATGGAGATCGGCGGCGATCGCGGTGGCCGACAGAAGAAGCAGAATCCCGAGAGGCTTCATGCGCGCCGATCTTTGATCGAATGGAGGATATCCGCGATCACCTCATCGCGCGGTTTGGCGCCGAGATTGCCTTTGCCGTGTTCGCGGACGCTGACGGCGTTGGCTTCCAGGTCGCGGCCGCCGATCACGAGCATGGTGTGCACTTTCATTTGCTCGGCGCTGGAGATTTTCGCTTTGATGTGGTCGTTGCTGGCGTCGAGTTCGCAGCGGACTTCTTTGGCGCGGAGTTCCGCTTGAATCGCGCGGGCGTAATCGACGAGCGGGGCTTCATCGCCAATTGGCAGGATGCGGACCTGCTCGGGCGCGAGCCAGAGCGGGAAGTTGCCGGCGTAGTGCTCGATGAGGAAGCCGATGAAACGCTCGTGCGTGCCGAGCGGGGCGCGGTGGATGCAGAGCGGGGTTTTGTCGGTGTTGTCGCGGTCTTTGTAGACGAGGCCGAAGCGCTCGGGGACGGCGAAGTCGACCTGGTTGGTGGCGATGCTGAATTCGCGGCCGATCGCGCTCCAGACCTGGACGTCGATCTTCGGGCCGTAGAAGGCGGCTTCGTTTGGCACTTCGATGTAGTTGATGCCGCTGCGCTGGAGGACGCCGCGGACCATGTCTTCGGTCTTCTCCCAGAGCTCGGGGTTATCGACGAATTTCTGGCCGAGCTTGGCCGGGTCGTGGGTGGAGAAACGCATGACGTATTTCTCGATCCCGAAGATTTTGAAATACTTCAGATACATGTCGTTGACGGCGCGGAACTCGTCTTCGAACTGCTCTTCGGTGCAGTAGATGTGGGCGTCGTTCATCTGGAGCGAACGCACGCGCATGAGGCCGAAAAGTTCGCCGCTCTGTTCGTAGCGGTAGTTGCAGCCGTACTCGGCGAGGCGCAGCGGGAGGTCGCGATAACTGTGCGGCACCGCGGCGAAGAGCTTGTGGTGATGCGGGCAGTTCATCGCTTTGAGGTAGTAGCGCTCTTTCGGAACTGCCAGTTCTGCGATGCTCAGCTCGTGAACCTTCGCAGTCGTCGCTCCGTCTAGCGTGCTCAGACTGGCGCGGTCGCGTCATTTGTTTCGCAGCGCATCTCACGATTCTGACGATCAGCATGTGACATCGCGTTCCGCTAGATGATCCGATCAGCTTCTCGCGCGATTTCCATTGCACCTACATACTTGAGGTCGATCTTCTGCGATTCCTGAAGTCGCTTCGCGTCTGTTTCAGCAATTCGGGTTCACCGCGAAGCTTCATCGCAACTCCATCGGCGGGAACATCGACTCCGCGTAGTAGGGCAAGTGGCCGCTCGTTTTGTACAGCTGCTCCCGCGCGATGTGCGGGGTGCGGACGCGTTGATAGCCGGCGGCGAATTCGGTTTCCTTGGCCAGCTTTTCCAGTTCCTCGATGATGGCGGCGCCGCGCGGGAGCCAGAGCGGCAGGCCGGGGCCGACGTCGTCGTCGAAGGTGAAAAGCTGGAGCTCTTTGCCGAGCTTGCGGTGGTCGCGCTTCTTCGCTTCCTCGAGCATGGCGAAGTAGGCGTCCATCTCGGTGCGGTTCTTGAAGGCGGTGCCGTAGATGCGCTGGAGCTGCGGGTTTTTCTCGTCGCCTTTGTAGTAGGCGCTGGCGACGTGGGTGAGCTTGAAGGCGCCGATGTTGCCGGTGCGCATGACGTGCGGGCCGGCGCAGAGATCGGTGAATTCGCCGTTGCGGTAGAGGGAAATTTTTTCGTCTTCGGGGATGCCCTGGATGATATCGAGTTTGAACTTTGAGGCTTCGGGACGTGGCCCGAGCGCGGCCAGTTCGCCGGCTTCGGCGAGGGCGAGCGCTTCGGCGCGCGAGACTTCCACGCGCTCGAAGGTGTGGTTCGCCTTCGTTTCCTTTTTCATCTCGGCTTCGATCTTCGCGAAGTCTTCGGGCGAGATGCGGTGCGGCAGGTCGACGTCGTAGTAGAAGCCGTTCTCGACCGGCGGCCCGGCGGCGAATTGCGCTTCGGGCCAGATTTTCAGAATGGCGGTGGCCATGACGTGCGCGGCGGAATGGCGCAGGCGCTCGAGATCGGTCATCTGGGCGCGCTTGCTCGGGTGTTTTGCGTTCGTCGGACATGAGGATGGGTGAGCGAAGTCGAAGCGGCGGTGAAATGCAAGCGACCACCTGAACCGCCGCCAGCCCCCTCAGCGATTTTGCGCCGGAGCGAGTGAGGCGACAATGTTTTCGAAACGCGCGTTACCGCGCAGCGGGTCGAACTCGCAATCGAGTAAAAGAGTGCCGTAGGCCGGGCCTCCTGGCAGCGTCGCGGCCCGTTGCAAGACCTCGATGGCTCGATCCGCCTCCCCGACTTCCGCATAGACGTGCGCGAGACGCACCAGCATCAGTGCACCATCGAAAGCGTCCGTCGAAAGCGGCAGCATCTCCACCGCACGTTCGGCCTCGCGCATCGCTTCTTCTTTGCGGCCGAGCTTTGCGTCAATTTTAGCCAGCACGATCAGAGCCTTCGCATCGTCGGGTCGGGCCGTCACCGGTACCGCGGTGCGCTCGCGCGCGCGCAGGAACGCGGCGGTTGCGCGGTCTGCTTCACCCAAGCGGCGTGCGCAAAGCCCCTGCAAGTATTCCTTCGGAGTACTGAAGCCATGGGTGACATCCCACGCGTCCTGAACCGCGAGCGCCTCTTCGGCGGCGCGATAATCTTTCTGATAATACGCCAGCAGCCAGCGATAAGTCGCCACCAGCTTCTGGTCGGCGGTTGCTGGCAGATCACGTGCAAGGACGGCGCGCATTGCTGTGAGATCGGCTTTCTCCTCGAGATCGATCTCGGTGCGGAGTAGACGAAAGCCGAGGTCATCTGCCTTCCCGGAAAGGAAATTATCCACGACTCGCCGCGCTTGGTCATACTGCCGCAGTTGCCGGTAGGTCCACGCCAGATTGAGGGTGAACGCCCCGTTCCGCGGATCGAGGACGAGCGCGCGCTCCATGGTCCGGGTGGATTCATCCCAGAGCCCCTGCCGGCGCTGGATGGCCGCGATGTAATAGAGGATGCTGGCGTCGTTAGGCAAGCTTCTTGCGGCCAGGACCAGCGCGGAGAGGGCCGGAACGTAAGCGCGGCTGCCCCAGTAGTGGAGCAGCGCACGCGCGAGGTGCACCTCCCCGTCGTCCGGTTGCAAGCGCGCCGCCGTCTCGATTGCCTTTCTCGCCGACTCCAGTCGCGCTGGCGCGCGATCTTCATTAAACCAATAAGCATTGAGATGGGCCCGAGCGAGCAGGCAAAGCGCCCGCACAAAAGCGGGGTCCAGTGCCACGGCTTCGTCCAGCAGCGTGACTTGCTTCAAGGCATTGCGTCCCATCACGCCGCCCGCGCCCCCGCTACGCTGAATCTCTTGCGCGCGCAGATACAAGTCGTAGGCCGCGGGGTCGCGCGTAGGCCAGCTTTCCAGCGCCGCCTGCTCCTCTGGCGAGAGCAAGACTTTGAGCTGGCGCGCGACCTTCTGAGCGATCTCGCTTTGAATCACAAAAAGGTCCGCCAACGCGCCATCATAGCTTTCCGCCCAGAGCGACGCGTTCGTGCGCGCGTCGGTCAGTTGCGCAGTCACCCGCACGCGATTCGCCGCGCGTTCCACGCTGCCTTCGAGGACGTGTGCCACGCCAAGTTGTTGCGCGATCTCGCGCCGGTCACGCTTCTCCGTCTCACGGAACTGCATCACGCTGGTGCGGCTGATGACTTTCAGATCGGCCACCTTCGCCAACGTGGTCAGGATCTCGCCGTGCACGCCGTCGACGAAGTAGAGGCTGGCCTTGTCGCCGGAATGGTCCTCGAACGGAAGCACGGCGATCGATTTCGGTGCCGCGGCCGGAGACGCCGGTTGCTGGGCCGAAGGCCGCAAACCGATGAGCGCGGCTGCGCCCACGGCTGCGAGCGCCGCGAGCGCGGCCAGTTTGCGTTTCGAGGATGACCTTTTCAACTGGTTAGGCGCTCGCTTCACCGAGACGGGTGCGGCACGCTTCCAGTGCGCTCATTAACTCGCGCGCCGAGGATGGCCGCTCCGACGGATCATTGGCCAGAACTCGGCGCAGGAGCTGGATGACCGGATCGGGAAGCTTTCGCGCAACCAACTCTTTTACCGGGAGGGGCAGTTCGCTGTGGCCGCGGCGAATCTCGTCGATCGTTTTGCCGCCATACGGCACTTCGCCCGTGAGCGCATACCAGAGGGTCACGCCCAACGAGTAGATGTCGGAGCGCGCGTCGGCCGGCGCGCCGGAGAACTGTTCCGGGCTGGCGAAGGCGGGGGTGCCGAGGAATCCGGCGTGCGTCGCCTCCATCTCATTGCCGTTTTCCGTGATTGCCCGGGCCAGGCCGAAGTCGATCACCTTCACGTCGCGGCGCGCGGCGGCTTCATCGTCTCCGCTCTGTGTCAGCATGATGTTGCCCGGCTTAAGGTCGCGATGGACCAGACCGTGCGTCGCGGCCGCGATCAGGGCGTGCGCGACCTGCACCGCGATATCAAGCGTGGTCTCCAGCGGGAGCGGACCCTCCCGCCGAACGACAGCCTCGAGCGTCTCGCCTTCGACCAGTTCCATCGCGTAGTAGCAACGATCGGACGCGGGCGAGGCGCCGAATTGAAACACGCCCGCCACATTCGGATGCCGGAAAGCGGCGGCTGCTCGCGCCTCGCGCAGGAAGCGCTCTCGCACCTGCTGCCCGGCGGGCGTCAAGGCGGGCGCTTCGACGACTTTTAGTGCCACCGCGCGATTGAGAACTTTATCCTGTGCACGATAGGTCACGCCCATGGCGCCGCGACCCAGTTCCCACAAGGAGCCGTCTTCACGGCGCACGATTTCATAATCACCGAAGCCCGAAACCTCCTCGGCGGTTTCGTCAAAACCGAGACGCACCAGGCACGCCACACACTCACCGGCGGCGGAAAGTGAACTGCCGCAGGTGGAACAAGGCGCGACGGCGGGCGTTGTTCTCACGGCTTTACCCGCGAACTAGAACGCGAAACAGCTCACGCAATTCCCCGTCCACTTCGGTGTCTGTTTGCACCGTCTGGCGGACTTCGCTGCGCAAGAGTTGCCGGTAGCGCATCCGCAGGCGCGTGACGTGACTGCGCAGGGTGGAAGCGGGCAACTGCATTTCAGCCGCCAGATGGTCGTAGGACGGCAAGGGATCCGCGCTGCCGGTGAGAAAGATTTTGAGCCGCTGAAAAATGCTGCGCTTGCCGTCGCTGCCGTATTCCACCGCCAGCCGCGCCAGACTCGCGCTGACCAGCGCCTCCGCCCAACTCCTCTCGAAAAAATGGTCTTCGGGAAGCTCCCCGTTTGCGGAATGAGTTTGAAAAAGTGACTCAGCCGCTTCCACGCGCGCTTCGTCCAACGGCAGGAACTCGGAGGCGCCGCCACGCTTCAACCGGTGCGCGTGGGTATAAGCGTCCGCGAGGAAATTCTTCAGTGCCGTTAGAAGAAACGCGCGGAATCTGCCCCTGGTGCGCTCGGTTCGCGCGTAAATTTCCCGTTCGATCAAATGGGCGAAGAAGCTCTGGGTGAGATCCTGCGCGTCATGCACCGAATAACCGCGCCTCCGCACGAAAGTGTAGAGTGGCGTCCAGTAAGTCTGGCAAAGTTCCGCCAGGGCGCGGCGCGCCTTTTCCGGCTCTGCCTCCCTGCTCCCAGCCGCCACGATGACACTCCAGTGAGTGGACTCGAACAGGTCGTTTCGTTCGTCGGCCATGACAGGCAGTGAACTCACGCGCCGAGTATTACCGACTGCAGCGTGAAAGCCAAGAGTGCAAAAAAACTACATTTTTGCAGCACGGCCACCTGAAACGCCGTTGGAAAAGGTAAAGCGTGCCGCCATCGATGCAGCGCCGCACCTCTAGGTGGTGCTCTGTCAAAATTAAACTCCATCCCATACCCATGAAACAGATCCCCTCTCTTCTGCCTGGCGGCTTTGTAAGACTTCTCTTCGTCTCCCTGTTCGCAGCAGCGTTTATGAACGGCGCTTCGGCGGCCGTCTACGTCGTGACAAACACCGGCGATGCCGGGGCCGGCTCGCTCCGCCAGGCCATCCTCGATGCAAATGCCGCGGCCGGCGCGGATACGATCAGCTTCAATATCCCGGGCGCGGGTGTGCACACGATCATTCCCGCGGGGAACCTGCCCGCGATCACGGATCCGGTTACGATCGACGGCTACACACAACCCGGGACCAGCCAGAACACGTTGGCGGACGCCGACAACGCCGTGCTCTTGATTGAAATTAATGGAGCGGGTTCCGGTTTCACCTCACTGACGATCGTCGGCGGAGGCAGCGGAAGCACGATCCGCGGACTGATCATCAACCGCATTGGCGGGTTCGACGGCATCAACCTCCACTCCGGCGCCAGCAACTGTGTCATCGAAGGCAATTTCATTGGCACCGATCCGACCGGGATGATCGCGCGTCCGAATACCGGCCAGGGCATTCGTTCCAACGCAGGATCCGGCAACCGCTTCGGTGGTCTCCTGCCGGGGCAGCGCAACATCATCTCAGGTAACAACGGCAATGGCCTCGAAGTCAGCGATAGCAATGATGTCATCCAAGGGAACTTCATCGGCGTCGACGCCACCGGCTCCGGGGCGCTGCCGAATGGCTTCGCGGGCGGCGGCGGTCTGGGCGTGCGCCTTGACTTCAACGGCACCGGCAACCTCGTCGGCGGGACGACGCCAGGCGCGCGCAACATCATTTCGGGCAACCTCGGCGGCGGCCTCGAAATCATAGGCGACACGTCCGGCCACACGGTCGAGGGGAATTTCATCGGCACCAACGCCACCGGCACCATGCCGCTGGGCAATGGCGGGAATGGAGTCACGCTTCGCCTCGGTGTGGGCAGCAACCTCATCGGCGGAACCACGCCCGGCGCCCGCAATGTCATCTCGGCGAACGAGGTCCACGGCGTGCTTGTGCAGGGTCAAGCCAACGACGTCGTGCAAGGCAACTTCATCGGCGTCGATGCCACGGGCGCAGTCCCCATGGGCAACGGTTTCGAAGGCGTCTTGATCACGCAGGCGAGCGATGTGACCATCGGTGGCACCGCGGCCGGCGCGGGCAACATCATCGCGCACAATGGCCGCATCGGCGTGGCAGTCAGGAACGGCACGCGCAATCGCATCCTCGGCAACTCGATTCATAGCAATGCCAATCTCGGAATCGATCTCGGCGACGCCGGACCCATAACGGTGACCCTTAATGACGCAGGCGACGCGGACACTGGGGCAAACAACCTCCAGAATTTTCCGCTCCTTACCGGTGTCACCGTTGCGGCTGGCAGTGCTACCATTGTCGGCACCCTGAACAGCACGCCGGGCGCGACGTTCCGCCTCGAATTCTTCAGCGCGTCCAGCGCTGACCCGTCCGGGTATGGCGAGGGAACGACGTTGCTCGGCACCGCGGACGTAACGACAGATGGGGCGGGGAACGCGTCGTTCAACCAGACGTTCGCCGTCGCCCCCGACGCGAGCTCGTTTGCCGCGACCGCAACCGACGCCGTGGGCAACACGTCCGAATTTAGCCCCGCTTTCCGCACTCGCTTACTCAACATCTCCACCCGCATGCGCGTGCTTACCGGGGAACGCGTGCTGATCGGTGGCTTTATCATCACGGGAGGCGATCCCAAGCGAGTGATCGTGCGCGGCATTGGCCCATCGCTCAGCGGAGCGAACGTAACCGATCCCCTGGTCGATCCGGTCCTCGAATTGCATCAAGCCGGCGTGAACCCGGTAATCAACGATAACTGGCGTGACACGCAGGAGGCCGATATTCAGGCGACCGGCATCCCGCCAGGCAGCAACGCGGAATCCGCCATCATCGCGACTCTGCAGCCCGGTGCGTATACCGCGATTTTGCGCGAGAAAAATGGCGTGCCCGGCGTCGGTCTGGTGGAGGTTTACGACCTGAATCAGCAGGCCGGTGCGAAGCTGGCCAACATCAGCACCCGCGGCTTCGTCGAGACCGGAGACAACGTCATGATCGGCGGGTTTATCGCGGGGCCGGGCGGCACCGGACCGATCAAGGTCTTGATCCGCGCGATCGGGCCATCGCTGAGCAGCTCCGGCATCCAGGATTCCCTGCAAGACCCGACCTTGCAGCTGTTCGACGGAAACGGTGTTCAATTTGCATTCAACGACGACTGGAAACAGACCCAGCAGGCCGAAATCGCGGCCACGGGAATCCCGCCCACGGACGACCGCGAGTCCGCAATGGTCGCGACGCTCGCCGCCGGCAACTACACCGCCATCGTGCGCGGGAAGGACAACGCGACGGGAGTGGGATTAGTCGAGGTTTACAACATCCAGTGAACTTCGGACCGCCCTACTTTACCTCCGCGAGTTTTTTCAGGTCGATGCGCTTGAGCCAGGTTTGGAGTTCGGCCGGTTCCTGGCCCGTGATCTCGATCTGCAGGATGTAACGTTTCCCCACCACAAGCCAGAGGCTGCCGTGTTTCCCTTCGTTCTCGAAGGTCTCGAAGCCGGGCATGTCTTCGAGATTGATCGATTTGGTGTAGCCCTCGGCGTCGGTGGTGTCGGTATTCCAGGCGGCGGTGGTGGCTTCGACGTAGCCGGGGTTGGCAACGGAATCGAGTATGCTGATGGAGGTGGTGGCAGTGGCGTCGCCTTGCAAGTAATCGCGGTGGACGGTGGTGATCTCGGTTTCGCCGAGATTATCGGTCGAGCCTTCCGCCGGATCGGCTTTCCAGCCTTGGGGAGGCTCGGGGAGAAGCGGCAGGAGAAGCTTGAAATCGGCGGGCCGCGGGACGAGCAGCGGTTCGTCCTGTGCGAATACAGGAAGACTGGCGGCGAGAAACGCGCCGCTGAGAATGGCCGCGCCGAGCGCGAGGACGCGGCGGGTGTTTTGTCTCATGGGTGCAATCTGCAACACGGTGCGGCGGGGTGCACCTTTTCGATGAACTTTTTTGAGTGGGCTTGTCAAGGTGCACCGCTAACCTAGCAAAGATGCCACGAAATTTCGCCATCGAACCGGCCACCGCGGCCGACGTGCCGCTGATTCTGCAGTTGATCCGCGAGCTGGCGGATTACGAGCGCGCACCGAACGACGCCGTCGCGACGGAAGAGGGATTGCGCGAGGTGCTGTTTGGCGAAGCACCCTCGGCGAGCGTGCTCCTGGCGCGCGACGGCGAAACGCCGGTGGGTTTTGCCGTTTATTTCTTCAACTTCTCGACCTGGCTGGGCCGGCCGGGTCTTTACCTGGAGGATCTTTTCGTGCGGCCGGAGTTGCGCGGGAAAGGATACGGCCGGGCGTTGCTAGAGCGGCTGGCGCAGATCGCGCACGAACGCGGGTGCGGGCGGATGGAGTGGGCGGTGCTGGATTGGAACGAGCCGGCGATTCAATTTTACAAAAAACTGGGCGCGGTGCCGATGGAGGAGTGGACGACGTTTCGGCTGACGCGGGACGGGATCGCGAGGCTGGCGGTGCGTTAGTGAAGTCGAGCACGATTACGAGCACGGCAGAGCACGGCGGATATGACCAAGATCGAGGACTACGCCTTCCTGAGCGATACGCAGACGTGTGCGCTTGTGAGCCGCGATGGGTGCGTGGATTGGCTGTGCTTCCCGCGCTTTGATTCGGGGGCGTGTTTTGCTTCGCTCCTGGGCGATGGGGAGAATGGCCGCTGGCGTTTCCATCCGACGGAGAAAATCACTGCGACGCGGCGCCGGTATCGCGGCGACACCTTGATTCTCGAGACGGAGATTGAGACGGCGACGGGCACGGTGCGCTTGATTGATTTCATGCCGCCGCGTGGGTACGCGCCCGATATTATCCGCATCGTCGAAGGCGTGCGCGGGAGCGTGTCGATGCAGATGGAGCTGACGATTCGCTTCGATTACGGGCACATCGTGCCTTGGGTACGGCAACGAAACGGCGCGCTGGAGGCAATCGCGGGACCGGACGCGCTGATTTTGCATACGCCGGTGGAGACGTACGGGAAAAACTTTCGCACCTTCGCGGATTTCACGGTGCGGGAAGGGGAGCGGGTGCCGTTTGTGTTGACGTGGTTCCCCTCCCACGAAGAGCAACCGAAAGAGGTGGATGCGGAACACGCGCTGGCAGAGACGGAAGAATTCTGGACGGAGTGGGCCGATTGCTGCGAGGTGCAGGGACCGTGGCGGGAGGCGATTGTGCGTTCGCTCATCACCTTAAAGGGACTGACCTATGCGCCGACCGGCGGAATCGTGGCCGCGGCGACGACGTCGCTGCCGGAAGATCTGGGCGGCGTGCGCAACTGGGATTACCGCTACTGCTGGCTGCGCGATGCGACCTTCACGCTCCTTTCGCTCATGCATTCCGGCTATCGCGGCGAGGCGCGCGCGTGGCGGCAATGGCTCCTGCGCGCGGTGGCGGGGCGACCTGAGCAATTGCAGATAATGTACGGCGTTTGCGGCGAGCGCCGGCTCTCGGAGTTCGAGCTGCCGTGGCTGTCGGGCTACGAGAACTCGCAGCCGGTGCGCGTGGGCAACGCGGCCTCCGAGCAATTCCAGCTCGACGTCTATGGCGAAGTGCTCGACGCGATGTATCACGCCGATGAGGCGGGCATCGAAACCAGCGAGACCGACTGGCGCCTGCAGGCTGCGCTGGTGCGATCGTTGGAGACTAAATGGGAGGAGCCGGATTACGGCATTTGGGAAGTGCGGGGTGATCCGCAGCATTTCACCCACTCCAAGATGATGGCGTGGGTGGCATTCGACCGGGCGATCAAGATCGGCGAGAAGCACCACGGCTCGAAACCGGAAACGCTGGAGCGTTGGCGTTTGATCCGCGATCAGATTCACGCGCAGGTGTGCGAGCACGGCTTCGATCGGGAGCGGCAAGCCTTCACGCAGGTTTACGGACGGCCGGGCCTGGATGCGAGTCTGCTCATGATGCCGTTGATCGGTTTTCTCCCCCCGAGCGATGAACGCGTGCGCCTGACGGTGGAGGCGATCGAGCGCGACTTGATGGAGGGCGGATTTATTCTGCGTTATCGCACCGAGGAAGACGTGGACGGATTGCCGGGGCACGAGGGTGTTTTCTTGCTCTGCACGTTTTGGCTGGCGGATTGTTTGTATCTCATCGGACGAAAAGACGACGCGCGGAACTTGTTCGAGCGCCTGCTCGCGCTGCGCAACGATGTGGGCCTGCTCGCAGAAGAGTACGATCCGAAAGCGAAACGGATGCTGGGGAATTTTCCGCAAGCCTTCTCGCACATCGCGCTCGTGAACACGGCGCGGATTCTCTCGGGGAAGAGCGACCTGGATTAGGCGACTGCGTGGACGGGCAGCGTAAAGGATTGGTGATGTTCTTCAGCGATCGCGCGCGACGAAAAACCGTCGGCCGCTACTGCGTTTGCACCATGTAGAAAAGACTGGCGCTGCTGATCGGGACGGTGGTGGAAGTTTGGCCGGTGCCGGCAGAGGGGATGTTGGGTTTGATCACGACGTAGGGCCCTTCAAACGTGCTGCTGCCGAGGATGTGATAAACCTTCCCGGCCACGCTGTTCCAGGTGATCGACATCACGCCGCCGGGCCGACTCATGCCGCTGACGCGGAAGACGGAGTTGGGATTATTGGCGAAGGTGCCGGCGCGGAATTCATCGATGTTTTTCTGGCCGTCGAGATCGAGGTCGAGATCGGAGTCGTTGGCGTTGGGATTGAGGCCGTTGGCGATTTCGTAATCGTCGGGCATGCCGTCGCCGTCGCTATCAGGGGAGGGCGTCGGAGTGGGCGTGGGAGTGGGCGTCGGCGAGGCGAACGGCCCGATGTCGCCTTGATTGCGCTCTTTATCAAAGTGAGCGATGACGGGCGGGCCGCTGGCCGGGGCGTAGGTCCATTCGATCTGGGCATAGTACAAGCGCAACTCCTCCAGCGCGGCTTCCCCTTCCTCGCCCGTCTGCTCGGCCGATGAAATCAACACATCCCGCAGAACGATGCGATAAACGATGCGGCTGCTGCCCTGTTCCACCATCTCGATCTGGACTTCCTCGAAACGCTGACCGCTGCTGAGGCCGTGGGTGAGGAGCGGCGACGCCTTGTCGATGCGCTTGGCGATGAAGACCGGCGGCAAAACCGCCTGCGTGATGGTTCCTCCAGGCGGCTCCCTTCCCACTTCGGCACCGGCCCCCAGCGCATGGATCCAACCCATTCGGCCCGGCCCGGACGACTCTCCCGGGACGCCGGGAATGAAGACGAAGTAATCGACGGTGGCACGCGCGGCCGGGGCGCCGCCAAGAAAAAAAAGAGCCGAGAACCCGGCAAGAACGAGTCGCGGTAAGGGTAACCTCATGGCGAAGCCGATTGGCGACGACCTCACTTAACCGCCGGAGTTCTTCGCCAGATCCCAAAATCTCGTGATGGGCGTGCCGGCCTTGCCGGTGGCGGTGTCGAGCGGAGTGTAGGTCCAGGTGATTTTAGTGAAGGCAAATTTTACATTCTCGTCCACCGGCGTGAGCGAATTCAGGTCGCCCGAAGAGTGTTCGATGGAACTGATAAGGACGTTTTCGAGCACGATCTTGTAAGCGACAAAGATGGGGGCGGTTTCACGCACCAGGAAAACGTTCACCTTGCCGATGGGTCCGCCCTGCGCGGTGTTGAGCAGCGCGAGGACGGACGCCTTGTCGAGAAATTTGGCAATCACGAAATCCGAGAACTGCGGCGTGTCGGCCGTGGGCGGACCCCCGCCGCCAGTCTGGATCGAGGTCATAATATCCTGCGAAAAACTGACCAGCCGCCAACTGTTTTCGTAGCCTTTCGCGGTTTCTTCGCCTTGGATGACCGGATTCTCAGTGGTGAGATAAATGGCAAAGGCCCGGCACTCAGCCCGGGCGAGAAAGAAGGCCGCGAGAGCGAGAACGAAACCGTATTTTGTTTTCATGTCGGGAATCCTCCAGGGGTAATTGCCAGCCATGCGCAAAGGCGCGTTGGCGATTTATAGTGTTTGTGTTTTCGGCGGTCAATCCCGAAGAGCGTTCCGGTTATTTCACCAGGGAATGATCGATCACCTCGACGCGACCGGGCGGCGTGAATTCGAGTTCGAGACGGTGGTCGAGGCAGAAGGCGGTCTTGCCCGCGAGATCGTGCAACGCCGGCCGATCCAGCGTCTCGATCTCGCCCGCCCCGGCTTCGAGAAAGGCGGGTCGCAGTTGTCGCGCGCGCAGATCGGCCGCGCTCGTGATTCCGATTTCGCGCAGCGATTCGGCCAGGCGCGGGTTGCCCTGCATCCGCGCCGCGGCCTCCGCAAAGTGCGCCTCCTCCAGGGCGCGCGCCGTGGCCACGAAAAGGTAGTCGTAGCTCGTACCGCGAAACACCGTCACGTGGCCAAACTCGCTCCGCAGGGTCGCGCCCACGCGGCGCAGGATTTCGTCGTCCACTCCGTAGGCGTGCATCCATTGCACGAAAACGCCGCCTGCCTGCAAACGCGATCGCGCCATGCGATAGAACTCGCGCGAGAAAAGCTGCGACGTCCCGCGCACCCAGAGATTCGACGGCTCGGAAGCGATCACGTCCCATTTCTCCGGGCTCCGGCGAAGCACGCGGAACGCGTCGCCGAGGCGGAGATCGAACCGCGGATCGTTCTGCACCTGGTGCGTGGCCTCGGAAAAAAACGGCAGCACGACCGCCACTTCCGGCGCCACTTCCGCGACCACGATTTGCTCCCACGCTGGATCGAGCGCCAGCTCGCCCACGCTGACGCCGGTGCCGAGCCCGATCACGAGCGCGCGTTTTCGTTCACTCGCGAAGAGCCCACCCAGGTCGGCGAGCAGGCGCAGCGTTTCCCGGTCGGCGTAAGTGTTGGAATCCGATTTGCCGTTCACGAAAACGGCGCGCGCCTTTTTCGTCTTCTCTGCGGGCGGTGCGAACAATTCGGGCAGGCCTTCCGACGTGATGCGGAGTTCCGGGACGGCGGTTTCCAGGACGGCGACGGTCGCCGCCGGTCCGTCCTGCGTAGTGGAGTAATTTCAATCCGCGCATCCGCTCGCGGAAAAAAATCGTCGGGCCCAGCCAGGTTTCCGCCACCGGCGCATGCATGCGGAATGTGCCCACGGCGAAACGCGTCCGCTCATACATCGGCTGGAAATAAAGGAAGCCCATCGCGAGGAACAGTGGCGCCGTCGCGAGGAGCATGAGCGTTTTGCGCGCTCCCGCCGCGAGCAACGCGGAGACCGCCGCGAGGAGCGTGGCGCTGAGGAAAATCGCACCATGATCCAGCCAGGCATAGAGCAGCCAGCCGCCGAGCAAACTCCCCAGTACCGCGCCGAGCAGGTTCCAGAAAAAGAGCCGGCCGGAGAACCAGCCCACGCGCTCGAGCCCGCGGCGAAGTTCATGGAAAGCGATCGGCAGAGTCGCGCCCGCGAGCGCGATCGGCAGCGCCAGCAGGGTCGTTAGGCTGAGCAGCACCGCCAGTTTGTGCCACCAATAGCCGGCCATGTTCGATTGAAAACCGACTCGCAGAAGGTGGGCCGCATAGGGCCACTTATCGAGGGTGAGAAAGACGGCGAGCAGCGCCAGCGCGAGACAAATTTGATTCCAGACCAGGGCGCGCGGCGAGAGGTTCCGTATCGCGCCTACGAGCAGGCTCCCGCTTCCGATGCAAAGCACAAAGACGCCGACGATGAGCGAGAACGACGCCGTCGACGTGCCGAGCGCGAGATCGGTTACGCGGATGAGCACATTCTCCAGCGTCATCACGTAGGCGCCGCTGAGGAAGGCGATTGCGTAGAGGATCGGCACCGGATAACGGCGCGGCTCGCTGGCGTTTTTCGACGGCTCGGGTGAGACGGCGCCGGGCGACGCGGCGCGCGATTGCCAGTAAAAGAAAAGTGCGGCCGCGAAATTCAAAACTGCGGCGAGCAGCAAGGTCGCCGGCAAACCCAGCCACGGCACAAGCAGAAAGCCCGCGGCGAGTGCGCCGAGAAATGCGCCGAGCGTATTGATGGCGTAAACGCGCGCGTGGATTGCGGTCGCCTGCGCCACAGAAGCGGAGAGCGCGCGCGTGAGCAACGGCACCGTGCCACCCATGCAGATGGTCGGCGGCGCGAGCAAGAGGAGCGCGACCAGTCCGCCCTGGAACCCGAGTCCCAACGGCGGCGCAAACGACCAGCCCGCGGTGGCCGCGTCGAGCGCGCGAAAAAGAAGCGGAAACGCCAGCGCCCACAGGCCGATGATTGCCTCCAGCAACGCATAAGTGGCGAGCGGATTCGCCACCCGCCGGCTCAAGGCGCCGCTGATCAAGTAACCGACCGCGAGTCCGCCGAGAAAAACGGCGAGGACGATGGCAGTGGCGGCATGTTCGTTGCCGAGAATGCGCGCCAGATACTGTTGCCAGACCACTTGATAGACCAGTCCCGCCGCGCCGGTGAGGAAGACGAGCGCGTAAAGCAGGAGGCGGTTCAGAAAACGCACGCCCACACTGAGACTGAAAAAGGGAAAGAATGGAAACCGAAATGCAGCCGTGGCGGTGAAGAGCCCGGCCGCGTTTCACGCGAAGGCGGAGTCTGGTAGCTGGTGGCGATGATGCGTCCCCCCGCGCGGCGTTGTCTGATGGGCGCGATCGCTTTGTTGGCGCTCGCTCCGGCGATGGCGCCGGAGCCAACGCGAAGCTGGCGCCGTCGATCGCAGAAGAAAGCGCCATGCGCGTGTCGCTCCCGCGCGGAATTACACTGCGATCGTTCGCGGCAAGAACGGGAGCAGCGGGATGGCGTTGATCGAGTTCTACGATCTGCGGCGGTAAACGAGCGGGCGTGGCGCGAGCGTCTCGCTTGCTTCGATGGTGCGGCAAACGCGCAAGCTAGAGGCTGGCGCTAGGCGCTTTGCACGAGGCGCTTGAATCAGCTCTTCGTTGGTGGCGATGCCCAGCAAACGGTGGCGCGCATCGACGACCGCGGCGAGACCGAGGCGCGCGGCGCGCAGGCGGCGGATGACTCGATAGGCGGGCTCGTTCTCGGTCGCGGTCACGATGCGGCGGGTGTAGTGCGCGAGGCTGCCGGCTTCAGCGCGGTCGAGCAGGATGTCGAGCACGTTGACGAGGCCGATGGCTTCACCAGCGCGGATCACCGGGAAACGATCGACACCGGAGGAGGCGCTGAGTTCAAGGAGCGATTGGATGGAGCTGTTGGCTGGGACGGTGATGCATTGCCCAAGGGGACGCATGACGTCGCGCACGCGGACATTCGCGAAGTCGACCACGTTGTGAATCATGGCGCGTTCGGCGGCGGTGAGGGCGCCTTCGCGTTCGCTTTGCACGGCCACTTGTTTCAGTTCCTCGCGCGCGGCGAAGAGGCGACGCTTCTCGGTCGCGCGGCCGGGCAGAAGCAGGTGGCCAAGGAATTGGCCGATCTCGAGCACGGGCCAGAGCAAAAGCGACGTCTTCTCCAGCAGACCGCCGAGGGCGGACAAGGCCCGCAAGGGAAAACGCCGGAAGAGCGACTTCGGCAAAACGCCGAGCAGGAAAAGATGAAACGGGATCGCGATCGCGACGGTGATGAAGTAGCCGCCCAGGCCGAGGGAATTTACGAGGACGCGCGTGGCGAGAAGCAGCGCGATGATGTTGGCCACGTTCGTGATCAGGAGGACGGTGACGAGCAGGCGCTCCGGTTCCTCGAGCAGCCGCGCGAGCCGCGCCGCGCCGGGCGTGCCGCGCTTCACCTGCTGGCGCAGCCGGACGAGATCGACCGAGAGCAGGCCGGCTTCGATCCCGGCGAAGAGAAAGGTGAGCGCGCACAGGCCGCCGATCGCGAGCCAGATCATGAGGCGGCGGCTCCGTTTTCCGTTTCGTCGTCGCGGTCGGTGCCGAGATTGGTGGTCTTCTCCAGGACCATTTCCTCGATCCGTTTCCGCGCGGTGCGACGGACGGTGATGGCGAGGCGGGGCAATTCCACCTGCGTGCCCGAGGGCGGCAGATAACCGAGACGGTTGAAGACGAGGCCGCCGATGGTGTCGATGCCATCCGCTTCGAGCTCGAAGCCGAGATGCTCGGCCAGGTCGTCGAGGCGCGCGTTGCCGCTGACCAGAAAACGCCCGTCCTCCAGCGGCTCAATGTAAAGATCGGGCTGCCCGAGCGGGACGGCGTCGCTGATGATCTCCTCGATCAGATCAGACAGCGTGATGATGCCTTCGGTGCCGCCGAATTCGTCCACCACGATGGCGAAATTCTGCGGCCGGGAGAGGAAGCTGCGGAGCAATTCCGGCGCGCGCATGGTCTCGGGCACGAACGACGGGGCGATGAGGTTTTCCGCATAATGCTCGCTCGGATCGAGCAGGAAGGCTTTCACGTCGAGGAGGCCGAGGATTTGATCGGGCGTGTCGGCGTAAACCGGGACGCGCCGGTAGCGCTTCTTTCTTCAAGCGCGCGATCGCTTCTTCGTTCGTGCAGATCATCGGGCAGGAAGAAAGTGTCCACGCGCGGCGTCATGCAATCTTTCGCCGTCTTGTCGCCGAGCTTGATGATCTCCTGGATCATTTCGCCTTCGGCCTCGTGGAGCGTGCCTTCCTCCTCGCCGATCTCGAGCAGCGTCTCGAGTTCCTCGTCGCTGATTGCGGCGTGCTTCCGCGCGGGGCGCGAAGCGATCGACGATGAACTCGCTGACGGTTTCCAGGGCCGTGTCCCACGGGCGCGAGCAGCGGCATGAGCGCGCGCAGAGTGAAGACGCCGATGGCCGAGAGGCGGTAGGGCGCGGAGAGCGCGAGCACTTTCGGGATGAGATCGCAAAGCAGAACGACGATGGCGAAGATGGACGATGGCGACGAGCCACTGCGGGACGTTGTCGCCGGCGGGCGGGCCTTCCCAAAGCAGGAAAAGGCAGAGGACGATGAGCGGCACGTTCACGACGCGCGTCGCTCAGCAGGAGGACGTTGAGGACGCGGCGCGGGTTGTCGCGGAAGGCCTGGATGAAATGCTTGAGCGATGGATGATGATCCTCGAGGCGGCGGAGCTGGTGCGCCTTGAGCGCGAAGAGCGCCGTCTCCAGTCCGGAGAAAAGCGCGGAGAGAAAGATGAGCCCTCCGATGACCGCCAGCAGAATGATGAGCGCGGCCGCGGTCATCCCGCAGCGCGGCGGCGGTCGCGTCCGCAATTCCCCCGCGGGAAATTCAAGCGTGCCGGTTTGCCCCTCATCTCAGACGGCAGCAAACTAACGCCACGATGAGCAAAGGCGAGAGGATTTCGCGTTTCGTGGCGGAACTGGCGGCCACGGATGCGGGCGCCATAGAACCGGTCCATCCGACGCCGGCCGGCCGACGGATATCGCGACTCATCCGTGCTATCGCGGCTTTTTTCGCTGTTGGAATGAGCAGCGCTATTACGAGGCGCACGATGTGCTCGAGCATCTCTGGCTGGAGACGACCTCGGAGGATTGGGCGTATTTCAAAGGGCTCATCCAGGCGGCGGGCGGGTTTGTGCATCTGCAATTGCACTTCCAACATCCGACGCATCGCGGTGCATGGCCGGCGACTGGGCCCGGCGGTGCGATTGTTCGGCTGGCGGAGAAGAACCTCACGCCCTTCGCGCCGCGCGCGGCACGAGTTTGATGTGGCGGGATTGATCAAGCTGATCGAGGAGCAGATCACTGCGATCACCGCGTCTGACTTTACGCGCAATCCCTGGTCGCCGGAGACGGCGCCGATGCTTTTGAGTGTGGGCAAACTGGCGATGCGTCAGCTCGTGAAGATGAGCTTCACCCCGGCGATGACGAGCACGGTGGCGAGGAGGATTGAGATAATCCGGATCGGAAAACGCCGGCTGCCAAAGTAGGAGCCGAGCGCGCCGGCGGCGACGGCGGCGGGGGCGAGAATCCAGGCGAGGCCGGGCACGGGTTGCGCACTGGCGAGGTAACCGGCGAGGCCGGCGATCGAGTTCACAAGAATGAAAACGACCGAGATGGCAGCGGCGCGCCGGGTATAGGTCCAGCGGCAAAAGAGGAGCAACGGGGTGAGAAATATTCCGCCGCCCGTGCCGGTGAGGCCGGAGAGGAAGCCGATGCCCGCGCCGGCGCCCAGAGCCGAGGGGACGCGCCGGGCGCGTTGATTTCCGGCGGATCGCCGACGCGAAAGAAAAGGCGCGCGGCGGAGAAAAGCAGGACGGCGCCGAGGAGCGGCTTCAGCAACGAAGAGGCGAGGTGGATGTAGCCGCCGAGAAACGCGGCGGGAACGGAAAAGAGCGCGAAGGGCCAGAAGAGCGACCAGAAGAAATGGCCGGCGCGCCAGAACTGGAAGGTGCCGATGGTGGCGACGAGGATGTTGAGGATGAGCGCGGTGGGGCGGATGGAGGTGGCGCGAGACCGCACAGGCTCATGACCGCGATGTAACCGGACGCGCCGGCGTGGCCGACGGAGGAATAGAGGAACGCGACGATGGTGATGCCGAGGAGGAGGAGGGCGAGCGGGGCGGGGTCCATGGGCGGGGAGTGAACGCCGAACGTCGAACGTCGAACGCCCAACGTCGAATGGAAGAGGGGGGACGGTTCTGCATTCGGCGTTCGACGTTCGGCGTTGGGCGTTCGACGTTCTTGCCTGATGTCAGCCAATCGTCTCTCCCACGAAAAATCGCCTTATCTTCTCCAACACGCCGACAATCCCGTGGCCTGGCTGCCGTGGAGCGAAGAGGCGTTCGCGCAAGCGCGCGCGGAGAACAAGCCGATCTTTCTCTCGATCGGTTACTCGACCTGTCACTGGTGCCACGTCATGGCGCACGAGTCGTTCGAGGACGAGGCGACGGCGGCGATCATGAATCGCGAGTTCGTGAACATCAAAGTCGATCGCGAGGAACGGCCGGATGTGGATCGCGTTTACATGACTTTCGTGCAGGCGACGACGGGCGGCGGCGGTTGGCCGATGAGTGTCTGGTTAACGCCGGAGCTGAAGCCGTTTGTCGGCGGGACGTATTTTCCGCCGGAGGATCGTTACGGTCAGCCGGCATTCAAGAAGGTGCTGGAGCGGATCGCGGCGGCGTGGCAGCAGGATCGCGAGAAGATTTCGGAACAGGGAACGCGGATCGTGGAGGCGCTGGCGGAAGCGGCGAGCAGCCAGGCGGCGGAAAAGGGAACGCTCGGCGCGGCGACACTGGAGACCGCGTACCAACAAATCGCGCGCACTTATGATGCGCATGAGGGCGGGTTCGGCGGAGCGCCGAAGTTTCCGCGACCGGTGTTGCTGAACTTCCTGCTCCGCGTTTATGCGCGCAATCGTCAGGCGTCCTCAGGGAAGCACGCGCTGGAGATGATGCTTTTCACGCTGCGCAAGATGGCGGCGGGCGGGATGCACGATCATCTCGGCGGCGGTTTCTCGCGCTACTCGGTCGATGCGTTCTGGCACGTGCCGCATTTTGAGAAGATGCTCTATGATCAGGCGCAGTTGGCGCACGCCTATCTCGACGCGTTCCAGATCACGCGTGAGCCGCTTTACGAAGCGGTCGCGCGCGATGTGCTGGATTACGTGCGCCGCGACATGACCGCGCCGGAGGGTGGGTTCTATTCCGCGGAAGATGCGGACAGCACGATCGAGCACGGGAAGCCGGAGCATGCGGAGGGCGCGTTCTATGTGTGGACGAAGGAGCAAATCGAGGCCGCGCTCGGGGACGACGCGGAGATGTTCAGCTTCCACTACGGGGTGGAGGCGAATGGAAACGCACCGGCAGGGGCGGACCCGCATGGGGAGTTTGCCGGCAAGAATATCTTGATCCAGCGCCACACGCGTGGCGGAAACGGCGGAGCAGTTTCAGCAGACCGAAGCGGAGATCGAGAAAGCGCTCGCAGCGGCGCGCGCCACCTTGCTGAAGCTTCGAGCGAAACGGCCGCGGCCGCATTTGGACGACAAGATCATTACGGCGTGGAACGGCTTGATGATCTCGGCTTTCGCGCGCGCGGCGCAGGTGCTGGATGATGCGGATTATCTGAAGGCGGCGGAGGGCGCGGCGCGTTGCGTGCGCACGCAGTTGTTCGACGAAGCGCGCGGGACACTGGTGCGCAATTACCGCGAGGGCCGCAGCGCGGTGGAAGGTTTTGCGGATGATTACGCGTTCGTGATTCAGGGAATGCTCGATCTTTATGAGGCGTCGTTCGAGGTGGAGTGGCTGAAGTTTGCCCTGCAATTGCAGGAAACGCAGGATCGGCTCTTTCTCGATGCAGAACACGGTGGCTACTTCAGCGGAACGGGCAATGATCCGAGCATTCTCCTGCGGATGAAGGAGGACAATGACGGCGCGGAGCCGGCGGCGAGCTCGGTCGCGGCGTTGAATCTCTTGCGACTGGCGCAGATGCGCGGTGACGCGTCGTATCGCGAACGCGCGGAGAAAACGATCGCGGCGTTTGGTGCAACGCTGACGCGGGTGCCGAGCGCGATGCCGCAGATGTTGGTGGCGCTGGACGCGAGCTTGAGCAAGCCGCGTCAGGTCGTGATCGCGGGCGCGCGCGAGGCGGCGGAGACGCGGGCGCTGTTACGCGAAGTGCACCAACATTACGCGCCGAATCGGATTGTGCTGCTGGCCGATGGCGGAAGCGGCGAGGCGTTTCTCGCTGAAAAACTGGAGACGTTGCGCGAAATGAAGATGCAGGACGGATTAGCGACCGCCTACGTGTGCGAGAATTTCGTCTGCAAGGCGCCTGTCCACGATCCCGCTGCGCTGCGGGCTCAACTAACCTGAAGGGGTATCGAGGTGCTCGAACTTCGCCTTTGCCTCGGGCAGGCGCGGACGACGGCGTAAGCGCATCCAGTTGTTCCAGGTCTTCCGGATGCTGTCCCCGGGGGTGAGGTAGCGCTGGCTGAGCTCGTTGCTCTTCACGATTTGTGCGAGGACGCCTTGGACGGTGAAATCCTCGGTATTCAAAATCGTGTAGGCGGTGCCGAGTGCTTCGCAGTGATGCGCGTCGCTGGCGGCGGTCATGGGGAGGCCGCGGAGCTGCGCGTAATCGAAGGCGTATTTGTTGTAGCGGCGCAGGGTGGTGGCGGCGTTGAAGACTTCGAGGGCGTCGATGGGGAGCGTTTCGAGAACGGGGAAGCGGATGCCGGCGCGGAAGAGATCGTAGGGATGGGGCGGGATGGCGAGGCCGCCGCGCTCGTGGATGATCTCGCAGACTTCGCGGGCTGGCCTCCCTTTTAAATCGGGAATGGTGGCGCCGATGCAAAGGAGATGGCCTTCGTCGGTGGTGACTTCCTGGCCGGGGATGACGAGGAAGCCGTCGACCGGCTGGCCGTCCTCGCGCATGAGACCCTGGTCGAGCAGGTAGGTGACGGCGTCGCAGGTGTTGTGATCGGTGACGGCGAAACCGTGCAAGCCCTTCGCGCGGGCGGCGGCGATGTTGTCCTCGGGGCTCGAGACGCCATCACCGGAGAAGAAGGTGTGGGTGTGGAGGTCGATGTTGAGGGGCATCGGGGGCAGGCTAGTTTGCGAGCGAATAAATGGAAAGCGTCGGTTTCAAGGAGTGGGCGCTGGTGTGCGAGGCACTGGGGCGCGGCGAGCAAAGTATTTTGCTGCGCAAAGGCGGGATCGCGGAGGGGCGGGATGGGTTTCAATTCAAGCACCGCGAGTTCTTTCTCTTCCCGACGTTCTTTCACGAGCAGGCGGAGATGACGCGATCGCCTGAGGCGGTGATTCCGAAGCCGCGGGAGGGAGAGATCGAGCTTCGGTTGTTCGCGAAAGTGGAGGCGTCCGGCGTGGTGACGGACTGGGAGACGGCGGTGGCGCTGGAGCCGTTTCATATTCTCAAGCGCGAGGTGGTGCGGGAACGTTTCGAATACGAAGAGGCGCCAGGGATTCATGTGGCGGTGGTGCGGGTTTTTCGGATGGAACCGGCGTGGATCTTCCCGGTCGAGCCGCGATATGGCGGGTGCCGTTCGTGGGTTTCGCTGCCTGAGCGACCGAACGGAATCGAACTGCGACCGGTTCTAAGCGATCGCGAATACGTAGAGCGCACGAGCGTGCTGGCCCGACTTTTGAAACGGTAGCGGCTACACCAAGGCTTCCGCGAGCAGGGGTGCTTCTTCGCCGGGCGAGGGCTCGGCGTGCTGGCTATTAAACTGCATGTCGTAGAGGCGGCGGTAGTAGCCGCTTTGTTCCATCAACTCGGCGTGGGTGCCGATCTCTTTGATGTGGCCGTGTTCCATGACCACGATCTGGTCGGCGGCGAGAATGGTGGAGAGACGATGGGCGATGGCGATGACGGTGCGGCCGGCGGAGAGAGTGGCGAGCGCGAGCTGAATTTGTTTTTCCGATTCGGAATCGAGCGCAGAGGTGGCTTCGTCGAGCAAGAGGATGGGGGCGTTCTTGAGCAGGGCGCGGGCGATGGCGATGCGTTGTTGTTGGCCACCGGAGAGGAGGCAACCTTTGTCGCCGATGACGGTGTCGTAGCCCTGCGGCTGGGCGATGATGAAATCGTGGGCGAAAGCGGTGCGGGCAGCTTCGTAAACTTCTTCTTTCGTGGCGTCGAGCCGGCCGAACTGGATGTTGCTGAAGATGGTGTCGTGAAAGAGGAAGGTTTCCTGCGTGACGAGGCCGATCTGTTCGCGGAAGGATTTTTGCGTGAGCTGCCGCAAGTCGTGGCCGTCGATCTTGATCGTGCCGCTGGTGGGATCGTAGAGGCGGAGCACTAACGACAGGATGGTGCTCTTGCCCGCGCCGCTGGCGCCGACGAGCGCGTAGGTCTTGCCGGGCTCGATCGTGAGGTTGACGTCGTGGACGGCGTTGGTGTGGCCGCCTTCGTAGCGGAAATCGACGTGCTCGAGCGTGATCTCGCCGCGCGCAGGTGGAAGCGCGATCGCGTCCGGCGCGTCGACGATGCTGGGTTCGGAATCGAGGATGGCAAAAATTTCCACGGTGGCCTGGATGGAACGCTCCATCACGATGCGGATGCGGCTGAGTTGCTTGATCGGCTCGTAGAGGAGGAAGATGCCTGCGTTCAAGGCGAGGAAACGCGCCGCGCTGACCTCGGTGAAATAGACGTAGAGCAGGGCGAGGCCGACGCCGAGGGCGGCGATCGTTTCCACGAGCGGGCCGACGGATTCGGTGGCGCGGACGATGCGGATGATGTTCTCGAACTGGAGCTTGTTGCTGTGGCGGAAGATTTTGTCCTGATGTTCCTCGCGCGCGAAGGACTTGATCACACGGATGCCGGCGAACGTCTCCTGCATGGTCACGACCATCTGGCCCATGTCTTCCTGTTCCGACTTGGTGGCGCGGCGGGCGCGGCGGCTATAGATGCTGATCGGGATGATGCAGATGGGGAAGAGCAGGAGGGTGATGATGGTGAAGCGCCAATCGAGATAAAGCAGAACGCCGACGCCGGTGACGATGGCGATGGGTTGACGAAAGAGATCGCTGGAGACGCTGGAGAGCGCCATCTGCATCATGCGGGTGTCGTTCGTGATGCGCGACATGAGGAAGCCGGAGCGCGCTTTATTGAAGAAATCCATCGAGTGACTGAGGATTTTCTGGAAGAGCTGGGTGCGGATGTCGGTCAGCACTTTGTTGCTCACCCACGCCATGTAGTAGGTGTTCAAAAATGTGCAGGCGCTGCGGGCGAGCATGACCGCGGGAATGGCGAGGCAAAGGACGACGAGGGAGTCGATTTTCGGGCCGACATCGAGCTGGTCGCGCTGCTCGAGGAGCGCCTGCGGGCCGAGGGCTTTACCGCCGCCTTGAAAGACGAAGGCCATGACTTTGCCGAGCACGATGGGCAGAAAGCCGTTGATGATTCCGTAGAGGAAACCGAAGGCGAGACCGATGCCGAAGCGGACTTTGTAGGGCTTGACGTAGGCGAAAAGGCGCCGGTAGGGACCGGAGCCCGCCTTCAGGATTTGCCAGAACGAGCGCTTCGGGGGGACGGGGGCTTCGGGTGCGCTCATAGAGGGGCGCCGCGTGGCGTCGCGAGCAGCGCTTTCATACCATCGAACACGTGCTCCGTCGAGATCAGGTTCATCGGCGCCCCCTGATGATCCGGGGAAAACGCGGTGAGCGGAGCGGCTTGTCCAGCCTGAAGAATCAGCGCGGGCGCGTGGCGCGGCCGCCAGTGATGGGGATTGGTCGGGCCAAAGAGGGCGACTTGCGGCGTCTGCATGGCCGCGGCGAGATGCATCGGCGCGG
The DNA here is from genome assembly GCA_963769625.1 of uncultured Verrucomicrobiae bacterium. Taxonomy (GTDB): domain Bacteria; phylum Verrucomicrobiota; class Verrucomicrobiia; order Chthoniobacterales; family UBA10450; genus JACCTI01. Next base: position 1,081,789 of record CAVYMO010000004.1, read on the forward strand.
AATCCACCGTGACGAGCAGGCGGGCTTTCTTGATCAAGGCGGTGAGCGTGAGCAAATCAACGCGACCGGAGAGGTCGATGAAGGGCGCGCGGCTGGCGGATTTGATTTGAGCGAGGTGCGTCTGCTCGAGCGCAGAGGAACCGCCGGTGATGAGGCAGGCCAGGTTTTCGCGTGCGGCGAACGCGACTATTTCAGCCCAACGATCAGCATTCCAGAATTTCTCGATGCGCGCGGAGCCGGGATGGAGAAGAAGAAAATCGTCGGTGATTTTGTGGTCCGCGAGAATCCCATCGGCGCGCGCGAGCGCGGCCGGGGGGAGATCAAGACGCAAGGCGGGCGATGCCTCGGGGATGCCGAGCGGTTCAAGAAACGCGAGGTAATGATCGACCGTGTGTTGCTCGCGCAGCGACGAGGAGACGAGTCGATTATAGCTCAGTGCGCGCATTCGCGACTGGAGCTTCACGTGATCGGAGGTGACGCGCAGGCGGGCACCGGAGAGCAGGGTGAGAAAAGCGGAGCGATCGCTGTGCGTGAAATCGACGCAGTATTCGCATTTCCGCCGCGCCACCGTGAACCAATCGGTGGCATCCCGGACGCGGCCGCGCGCGACGAAGGATTGATTGATGCCGGTGATCGCGGGTAAAAGTTCGCGCGTGCCGGAGGCGACGATGAGCGAAATGTCGGCTTGCGGGAATTCCGCGCGCACGGCGGCGATGGCGGGAGTGGTCAGGACCAGATCGCCGATGCGTTTGAGCTGGAGGAGGAGGATGTTCACCCGTTCGCGGAAGACATCGCGCGCTCGTAGCCGCCAAGGAGGCGGGCGCGGAAATGATCCCAGGTGAAATTTTCCACCACGCGCGCGCGGGCGGCGGTGCTCATGCGCGCGACGATTTCGGGATGGTCGTGCAAATGCCGCAGCGCCTCCGCCAGTCGATCAACGTCGCCCGGCGGAACGATGATTCCTTCCACGCCATCGCGCACGACATCGCCCGCTTCGCGCGTCGTGATCTGCGGCAAGCCGCACGCCGCGGCTTCGTAGGTGACTTTCGCGCTGCCTTCGCAGGTGGAGGGGAAGGCGTGGATCGTTCCCTGGCTGAGATAATTTTCGACATCCTTGGCGAAGCCGACGACGCGGATGTTGTCGCGCGCGAAACGCTCGAGATGCGGCCTGGCTTCGTCGTGGACGGAGCCGATGAGCCAGAGTTCGGCGTTCTTCAGTTCCAGGCGATGCCAGGCTTCGAGAAGATGATGGATGCCTTTGCGTTCGATGAGCGCGCCGGAAAAGACGACGCGGAAAACATCGGGGCGCGGGCCGGGCTGGAAGCGTTCGATATCGACGCCGCGCGGGAGGTAAAAAAGCTTTTCCTCCGGGAAACCGCGGGTGCGAAACGTCTCCGCCGCTTTCTCCGAGAGAACGATGAGCAGGCTGGCGAGGTCGTATTCTTCGAGGAAACGCTCGCGCTCGAGGAGGAAGCGATCCTTCCAGTTGCCTTTCGCTTCCGAGGGACGCGGGCCCGCCCAATCGCGATGCCACGTCGGGATTTCCACAAGCGAGGGAATGCCGCGCTTGCGCGCCACGCGCAGAGTTTGCAGGCAATCACCCGACCAACTGTGGAAGAGATCGTAGCGCCCGGTATCGAGTTGCCGCGACGCGATCCAGTCGAGATACTTTTTCTTCGCGCCGTAGTAGTGTGAGCGCTCGACGAAGGACGAAATCAAGCGCACCGGATGCCAGCGGAGCGATTGAATGAGTTCGCTGGGGATTTCGCTCTGCCGATTATCGTAAGCGATGGCGCGGCCGAGAAACCCGCCGCGATGCGAGGCGCGGAGGGACTCGAAGGCGTCGGTGTCCAGGCCCGAGCCGCCGATGCGCGCGAAAATGGAATAGAGCAGATGCTTCGGGAGCACCCGCGTCGGCGGCGCGGTGGGGGAAGGCGGCCGCTCGTTTAGAGTTTCACCGAGCATCGGCTAATCAGTATTGTGACGTTTGCGGGCAAGTAAAGTTTGAACCCCGCGACGGAACACGCGTTATCCATGGCCAACCAGCATCTTAAGATCGGATTTATCCGACGCGGTTTTTCGCGCAGCGGAGGAGCGGAGTCGTATTTGAAACGGCTCGCGGCGGGCGTGTGCGAGGCCGGGCACGAGGCCCTGCTGGCGACAACGCCGGAGTGGCCGGCCAGTGAGTGGACATTTGGCGAACGGATCGCGCTGGAAGGCAAGACACCGATGCATTTTGCCGACGCGGTGGAGCGGGCGCGTTTCGACGAACGTTGCGACGTAGTCATGAGCTTGGAGCGAGTGGTGCGGTGCGATGTCTTCCGCGCGGGCGATGGGGTGCACCGCGCTTGGATGGAGCGGCGTACGCGCGCAGCGGGCGTGATCGAGCATCTCAGCATGGCGCTGAATTCGAAACATCAGCGCATCTTTCGGCTGGAGGATGCGCTCTTTACCCGCGGCGGCGCGCGGCGCGTGATCGCGAATTCTCGAATGGTGCAGCGCGAGATCGAGCGAATCCACGGGTATCCGGCGGAGCAGATCGACGTGGTTCCCAATGGCGTGCCGGTGGCGCAATTTCGCGCCACGCCGACGGAGCGGATACAGCACCGGAAGACGTTTGGTTTGCTGGACGACGAGGTGGCGGTGCTTTTCGTAGGTTCCGGCTGGGAGCGAAAGGGGCTCGCTTTCGCAGTGCGGGCAGTGGAGAAGATCGGCGATTCGAAAATGAAACTGCTCGTGGCCGGACGCGGAAACGCGCGCCAGTTCCGCGTGCCCCGGGCGAAGTTTCTGGGCGAGGTGGGTGATCTTTCGGCGCTCTACGCCGCCGCCGACTTCTTTGTCCTGCCCACGATCTACGATCCGTTCTCGAACGCCTGCCTCGAAGCTCTGGCCTCGGGATTGCCGGTGGTGACGACACACGCGAACGGCTTTGCCGAGATCATGACCGAAGGTGTGCACGGCTCGGTCGTGCCCGAGGGCGAAGTCGACCCGCTGGTGCACGCGATGCGTTACTGGTCGAATGCGGAACGGCGGGCGGAGGCACGACCGGCGATTCTGGAACTCGCCGCGAAGTACGACATCTCACGCAACGTGGCGCGGACGCTGGAGATCCTGGTTCAGGCCGCCGCGAGCGCGGAATCCACGTCGGGAAAAATACGGAAGACCTGATCGAGGCGCGCGATCTCGAAGATCGGGCGCACGCTTTCCTGCAAGCCCGCGAGGGCAAACTTGCCGCCGTAGCCGTTCACGTTTTGCATCGCTTCGATGAGGACGGCGAGACCGGAGCTGTCGATGTAAGTCACGCGCCCCAGATCGACGACCACGTTGGGCAACTTTGCCTCCGCGATCAGACGCAGGGACGCGGCGACACCGGGCGAAACGTGCAGATCGATTTCGCCCTCGAGCGGGAGAACGTTGGATGGAGCGGACTTCGGCATTTCGGGCAGTTGCAGGGAAAGATGTCATTGGGCGGCGGCTCGTCAATTGGATCACCAGCCGAGCGCGGTCATGACGTCGTCCACTTGCGAGAGATCGTCGAACAGAAAATCGGGCTCGTATGCGGTTAATTGTTCCCGCGTCCAGCTCCCGGTGGCGACGGCGATGGTGCGCGCGCCGAAGATTTTGCCGCAGGCAATGTCGTGGCCGGTGTCGCCGATGACGTCGACCTGCGCCCCGGCAAACTCCTGTTGGTGCGCGTCTCGCGCGCGAGCACAGGCGAAGGCGCCGAGCTGGTTGCGGTCGGCGTGATCGTCGGCAAAGGCGCCGAAGGCGAAGTGATGCCAGAGGTCGTAGTGTTGCAGTTTCAGCTGCGCGCCGCGGCGCAGGTTGCCGGTGAGAAGGGCGAGGACGCGATCGTGTTTCGTGGCCAGACGTTGCAGCAAATGCCGGGATGCCCGGCAGAATGCGGCCGGGCACCTGCGGCAGCATTTCGGCGAGGCCAGCAATGTATTCGTCGAGAAAAACGGAGACGTTTTCAGGAGTCGGTTCGAGCCTGATACTTGCGCAAAATGCTGGTGACGATGTCGGCGTCGGTGCGGCCGGCGATTTCGATATCGCGAAAATCATCCGCCACCCCGTAGCGTCGCTGCACGATACGCTTCAGAGATTTTTCGCCCGCGCCGCCGGTCGAGATGAGGGTGGAATCGATATCCCAAAGGAGAAGACGTTTGAGCATTTTTGAAGTTTGAGGTTTGAATTTTGATTGGGGATTACTCTCCGGAGGCGCTGACGGTAACGCTCGCAATCAAACATCAAACCTCGAACTTCAAAACCTCGCTCATGCCTTATCGCGGCCGTCTCGCTCCTTCGCCCACGGGATTCCTGCACCTCGGGCACGCGCTGACTTTCTGGCGGGCGCAGGAACGTTGCCGGGAACGCCGTGGAACACTGGTCTTGCGGATCGAGGATCTCGACCCGGCACGTTGCCGGCCGGAATTTCGGGAGGCGATCGCGGAGGATTTGCGCTGGTTTGAATTGCGCTGGGCGGAAGGACCGGATGTCGGTGGGCCGTTTGCGCCATACGTGCAGAGCGCACGCGCGGAAATTCATCGGCGCGCTTGGGAGAACTCTGCGCGCGGCGGGGCACATTTATCCGTGCACTTGTTCGCGGCGTGATGTGCTGGAAGCGGCCGGCGCGCCGCATCTGGAGGAGGATGAACCCATTTATCCGGGCACGTGCCGGGCGCGTGCCATTGACGGGGTGGAGCGCGCGGGTGTGAACTGGCGGTTTCGCGTGCCGGAGGGAGAGGCGTTGGCGTTCCCGGATGGTAATTTCGGGGAACAACGTGCGCTCGCGGGAAAGGACTTCGGAGATTTTCTGGTGTGGCGAAAGGACGACGTGCCGGCGTATCAACTCGCGGTCGTGGCGGATGATATCACGATGGAGATCACGGAAGTGGTGCGCGGGGCGGATCTGTTGCGTTCCACTTTTCGGCAATTGCTGATCTATCGCGCGCTCGGTGCGACCGCGCCGGAATTTTATCACGCCCCGCTGGTGACCGATGCGAGCGGGAAGCGACTGGCGAAACGTGATGACGCGCTGGCGTTACGCGAACTGCGGGCGCGCGGCCGCGCGCCGGAGGAGTTGCGGCGGCAGGCTAAAGAGTAGGCGGCTGCATGCGCGCGAGGGCGAACATGCTGGCGAGGAAGGCGAGCGCCGCGAGACCGATCGCGATGTAAATGGCGGTGCGGGTGGGATCGCTTTGCGTCTCGCGACGCGGGAAAGGTGAGGCGTTGGCGAAATCCGGCGGGCGCAGACTGGCTTGCGCGGGCTTCGCTTCGTGCGCAGGCAAAACGGGAAGCGGTTGCGGAGCGGTGCCGCTTTCACATTCGAAGCAGGCTTCGACTTTGCCGAAACGAATCCGATCGCCGGCGCGCAGGAGAATGCTCTGGATGGGCTGGCCGTTGACGCGAGTGCCGTTGGTCGATTCCAGATCCTTGAGGTGGTAATCGTCACCCACCAGGTCAAACCGCGCGTGCCGACCCGAGACGGAGGAGTCGTCGATCTGGATCATGTTCTCCGGCGAACGGCCGAGAGTGATGGCGTTCTCGGCCAGTTCGTGCGCGAAGGCCCCGCTCGCGGTGGTGAGGGTGAGCTTGCGCATGCGCCTCTTGACTAACAGGTGGGCCGGATCGTGGCAATGCGGCGCAACGTTGGGCGCGCGGAATTTGCGGATTGACGCCGGCGCGACGGATTCTCAAACTGAGGCCATGCGCCCCCACGCACTTCTCGCGGGCCTGGTGTTATTGTTTTTCGGGACCTGCCCCCTCCCGGCTCTTACTCTCACCGGCATCGGTGATTCGACGTCAACGGTAAAGACGTTCGACAGTGGCGGCTTCCAGCAAAGTTCGTTCGAGGCCTATTCTGGTTTCACCGGGGGAGTGCGCGTGGCGGTGGGCGATGTGAACGGCGATGGGGTGAACGATCCCATCACGGCCACCGGCGCTGGCGGCGCGCACGTGAAAGTATTTGATGGGGTGACGGGGGCGGAGATACGCAGCTTCATTGCCTACCCTGGTTTCACCGGCGGCGTCTTTGTGGCCGCCGGGGACGTGAATAACGATGGCCAGGCGGACATCATCACGGGTGTGGGCGATGGCAGCTCGCACGTGAAGGTTTTCGACGGCGTGAGCGGCACGGAGGTGCGGTCGTTTTTTGCTTTCTCTGGTTTCACCGGCGGGGTGCGGGTGGCGGCGGGCGATGTGAATGGCGATGGCCTCGCGGACATCATCGTGGGGACTGGCCCAGGCGGGGCGCACGTGAAGGCTTTTGACGGGGCGACGCACGCGGAGTTGCTGTCATTCATTGCCTATACCGGGTTTACGGGTGGGGTTTTTGTCGCGGGCGGGGATATCAATGGCGACGGGTTTGACGATCTTGTGACCGGAACAGAGACGGGCGGGCCGCACGTGAAGGCGTTCAGCGGGCAAACCGGGGCGGAGATTCACTCGTTCTTCGCCTTTGACGGATTCAGCGGTGGGGTGCGCGTGGCGACCGGCGACGTCAACGGCGATGGCCTTGCCGACATTGTGGTGGGCACAGGTCCGGGCGCCAACCAGGTGAGGTTTTTCGACGGGCCCACGAACAACGCGTCGACTCCGTTCACCGCCTACAACGGCGCGCAGGGCGTGTTCGTGGCCCACCTCGGCCTGCCGGTGAAGCTCCTCAGTGCCGTCTCAAGCAAGGAACATGGGACGGGAAATTTTCACGATGTCGACCTGCCGGCCGCGCCGGCCGCGCCGGGGATCGAGCCGCGCAGCGGAGGCGCCACCGACGATCATATCCTCATCCTGACTTTTATGACTCCGGTTACGCTGCAGAATGTCGCGGTCACAGCCGGGGTAGGCAGCGTCGCGGCGGTCAGTGGCACCGACTCCGGACACCATCCGGATCGATCTGACGGGAGTGAAAGACGCTCAAACGATCGCGGTCACGCTCGACAACGTGGACAACGGCTCGATCCGCAGTGACATCGTCGTGCGCATGGGAGTGCTGCTCAGCGATACCAACGGCAGTGGAGCGGTCAACGCGAGCGATATTGGCCTGACCAAGTCCTTCTCCGGCCAATCGGTTTCCGCGTTGAATTATCGAGCCGACGCGAACGTAAGCGGCGACATCAACGCGAGCGATATCGGCTTGGTGAAATCGAGATCGGGCAACAGCCTGTCACCCTGACGGGGCGGTTCGATTGACCCGTCAATCGCGCGCCCGCATAGTGAGCGCCTCATGTCGATCGAGCTTACGCGCAACTTTTGCATCATCGCGCACATCGACCACGGCAAGACGACGCTCTCGGATCGTTTGCTTGAGCGCACGGGGACGATCCAGGATCGGGAGCGGCAGGATCAGCTGCTCGATTCGATGGATCTCGAACGCGAACGCGGGATCACGATCAAGGCGCATCCGGTGGCGATGCGCTATACCGCGAAGAACGGGAAGACCTATCGGCTGAATCTTTCCGACACGCCGGGGCACGTCGATTTTGCCTATGAAGTGTCGCGCTCGCTCGCGGCGTGCGAAGGCGCGCTGCTAATCGTGGACGCGGCGCAAGGCGTGGAAGCGCAGACCGTGGCCAACGTTCATCTCGCGCACAAGCAAGGCCTCACCATCGTGCCGGTAATCAACAAAATCGATTTGCCGAACGCCGACATCCCGGCAGTGCACAAGCAAATCGAGGAGATCCTGCAGATTCCCGCGGAGGAAGCGATCGATTGCAGCGCGAAAATGGGCATCGGGATCGAGGAGATTCTGGAAGCCGTGGTGCATCGCATCCCGCCGCCGGTGCAGCCGAAGGACGACACCTTGCGCGCGCTCGTTTTCGATTCGGTTTTCGATGTTTATCGCGGCGTGGTCGCGTACGTGCGCGTCATGTCCGGGAGCATGGTGGCGGATCAGCAGGTGCGGATGATGAACAATAATTCGCGCCACGAGATCAAGGAAGTGGGCGTGTTCACGCCGAAGATGTTTCCGCAGCCGAAGCTGAACGCGGGCGATGTCGGTTATTTCATCGCCAACATCAAAACGACGGCCGACATCAAGATCGGCGATACCATCACCGACCAACGTAATCCCGCGACGGAAGCGCTGCCCGGTTTCCAGGAAATTCATCCGATGGTGTTCAGCGGGATTTACCCGATCAACACCGCCGACTTCGAGCATCTCAAGACCGCCATCGGCAAGCTGCGGTTGAACGATTCGGCGTTCGTTTATCAACCGGAAAGCTCGGTCGCGCTCGGGTTCGGGTTTCGTTGCGGCTTCCTCGGATTGCTCCACATGGAGATCATCCAGGAGCGACTCCGGCGCGAGTACGACATGGATATCATCGCGACGTCGCCCAGCGTGGTTTACGAAGTGCAGACGACACGCGGAGAGACGCTGTTGGTCGATAATCCCGCACATCTGCCCGACCCCAGCATCATCGACGAAATCCGCGAGCCGATCGTGCGTGCCTATGTGCTTTGCCCTAACGAGAGCATTGGCGACATCCTCCAGCTCATCATGGAAAAGCGCGGCACGATGGATCACACTGAGACGCTCGATACGCGACGCGTCATGCTCCATTGCGAGCTGCCGCTGAACGAAATCCTGGTTGATTTTAACGACAAGATTAAGTCAATCACGCGCGGATACGGCTCGATGGATTACGAGCATGCCGGCTATCGCGCGGACAAGCTTGTGAAGCTCGACCTGCTGGTGAACGGCGAGCCAGTGGATGCTTTCTCCATGATCGTGCACCGCGACCGCGCTGAGGCGCGCGGCCGTCAGCTGGCGGCGAAGTTAAAGGAAGTGATTCCGAGCCAGCTCTATCAAGTCGCGATCCAGGCCGCGATCGGCGGCAAGATCATTGCGCGCGAAAGCGTGAGCGCATTGCGCAAAGACGTAACCGCGAAATGCTACGGCGGCGACATCTCGCGCAAACGCAAGTTGCTGGAGAAGCAGAAAGAAGGAAAAAAGCGGATGAAGAGCATCGGTCGCATCAACATCCCGCAGGAAGCCTTCATCCAGGTTCTGAAGACGCAGTGACGTCGGCATCGCTGGTGCGACTCGACACCCCGTCGAAGTCCGGCCGCAAAAGTTCGGTAGTGGAGTTTTGCGTGAGGTATCGAGCCGTATGGTCCCCGGCTAGTTTCTCTCCGTATCCCGTTTCTGCGCCTCCGCAACGAGCCGCAGATATCGGGGCTTATTCCGTAGCGGATCCAGGGACGAATCATGCTCAATCCAACTGGCACAGCCCGGGCTGCCGTTGCGGAGACGGCATTCGAGCAGGTCGAAGGCTTCGTCGATGTCTCCCAATTGTGCGTATCCACAGGCAGCATTGTATTGCGTTTGGGGATTATCTGGTTCCATGGCCAGCGCGCGCGCGATCCACTCCCGCGCGCGCTCCGTCTCGCCTAATTCGATAAGACAGATGGAACCCAATTCGGCCGCCCTGACGTCGTCCGGGTGGAGAATGAGTTGTCGCTCTGCCAGCTTCACGCCCCTGCGCGCGGCCTCCTTTGCCTGCTCGGGACGGCCGAGCGAGTTGTAACAGGGAGACAATGAGCACATGCATTGATAGTCGTCCGGCTTGCATGCCGCCCCGCGCTCAAACAGCTCCGTCGCCTGCTCCATTTTGCCCTGAATTATGCAAGCGCGGGCGAAAAAATAATGAGCTTCGAACGATTTGGGATCCAGCCTGATCGCTTTTTCGAACTCGGCCGCGGCTTCATCGTAGCGTTTCGCTCCGGCAAGAGCCGCACCGCGAGAAGCGTGCGCTTCAGCCAGACCGTCATCAAGAGCCAGTGCCTTGTCAGCGGTTTGAATGATGGTGTCGGACGAAAGCAATTCGTTCGTCTCCTGATAGAGAAAGGAATCGCAATCAGCGATACCGGCGTAGGCGCGCGCATACTGTGGATCGAGCTGGACGGCGCTGGTAAACATCTCGCGTGCGGCTTTGAAGCCCGATTTGGAGCCGCGATACAACAGCTCTCGTCCCTTCAGGTAGTAATCGTACGCTTCCAGATTTCTGGTCGGAGTTGCGGCGATCGACTTCTGCTCCTGTGGCAAAAGTTTGACCTTCAACTGCTCCACAATCGCGTGCGTAATTTCGTCTTGCATCGCGAAAATATCGACCAGGTCGCGATCGTAGCGGTCGGCCCACAAATGACTACCGTCGTCACATCTGACCAGCTGGCCAGTTACTCGGACGCGTGTTCCGGCCTTCCGCACACTACCTTCGACCACGAACTCGACCCCGAGCTCACGGCCAACCTGTTGCACCTTCAACGATTTCCCCTTGTAACTAAACGTGCTGTGGCGCGCGATCACGCTGAGTCCTGAGACCTTGCACAAATCGGTGATGATGTCCTCGGTAATGCCATCGCTGAAATACTCCTGATTTGGATCGCCGCTCATGTTGGTAAATGGCAGCACCGCAATCGATGGGCGTTTCTCTCGTGTTTCCGTTGGCTCAATGCGATTCGGCTCATCCGAGACGACACCATAAACCCGACTCGACTTCTCGATATTCCTCGGCTGCTGCCCGCCTCGATCGTCAAATCGCAGCATGAACCGCTTCAGATCTTCGCGCAGATCCGACGCGCTTTGATAGCGCTGGTCGCGATCCTTCTGCAGCGCGTGCCGAATAATCTGATCGAGTTCAACCGGCAGCTCGTCAGCGAAATCTGTCAGCGGTCGTGGGGTTTTGTTCAGAATGCTATCGTAAACCGCGGCCTCGCTCTCGCCTTCAAAAGGGCGATGACCGGTCGCCACTTCGTAGAGAACGGCGCCCAGGCTGAAAATATCCGTCCGGTGATCGACCGGTTGTCCCAAGGCTTGCTCCGGCGACATGTAGTTGACTGTGCCCATGATGCGGCCCGGATCGGTTACGTCCGGGTCCGTGCTCGTCTTAGAGAGCTTGGCCAAACCGAAATCGAGCAACTTGAGGTAGCCGTCGTGGCGAAGCATGATGTTCGCCGGTTTGATGTCGCGGTGAATGATCCCGGCGGCGTGTGCAGCGGCGAGCGCGCCGGCGATTTGCTGTCCGATTTCCAGAATCTCGGAGAATTGTCGGCCGGGTTTTTGCATCTGGTCGCGCAACGTTTCCCCTTCAATGTATTCGGTGGCGATGAAGTGGACGCCATTCCATTCCCCGATCTCGTAAATGGTGATGATGCTTGGATGATTCAGAGCGGAAGCCGCGCGCGCTTCCTGCTCGAAGCGGCGCTGGCGCTCCGCATCTTCAGTGAACTGCCGCGGGAGCAACTTGAGCGCGACCTTGCGGTCGAGCGTCGTGTCGCGGGCCAGATACACCTCTCCCATGCCGCCGGCGCCGAGCGGGGCCAGAATCTCATAGCGGCCGAAACGTTGGCCAATCAACGCGCGATGGCGGGTCTCGGCCATCCAGTCTGCGGCCGCGCTCGAAGCAATTTCATCCAGGCCCCGATCGACGCGATCGGAAGCGAGGAGTTTTTCGACTTCGTGGCGGAGCGCTTCCTCGCCGTCACAGACTTCATCGAGAAAGGCGCCCTGCTCTGCCACGGGACGCGCCGCCGCGGCCAAAAAAACTTCCTCAATTCTGCGCCAGCGTTTCGGAGTCATGACTTTCATCGATCGAATCCAGCAGGTTGCCCCCCGCAACTTCGTCAACCGCTCGGGCTCAGCTCATTTTGCAGCCAGGCGCGCGCCAGGCGCCAGTCGCGCGTCACGGTTTCAGCCGAAACCGAGAGAGCCTCGGCCGTTTCCACGACCGTGAGGCCGGCGAAGAAACGCAGAACCGCGATCTGGCTCTTGCGTCGGTCGAATTGCTCCAGCTTTTGCAGGGCCTCGTCCAACGCCAGCATCTCATCGCCTTTCTCCGAAGTGACCAGCGCATCGTCCACGAGTGTGACTTTCTGCGCCCCTCCGCCGCGTTTCGCCCGCGCATGCCGCCGCGCGTAATCGACCAGGATGAAACGCATCATCTGCGCGGCCACTGCGAAAAATTGCGCGCGATTTTGCCAATGGGCGGCGCGTTCGTCCTTCAGCTTAAGATAAACCTCATTGACCAGCTCCGTGGCCTGCAGGGTGTGACCGGCCCGTTCGCGCGCCATGTGACGATGCGCCATGCGCCGCAGTTCCTCGTAAACGAGCGGCATCAGCTCATCGAGCGCCTGGCGATCACCGCCGCTCCATTGCCCGAGAAGTTGGGTGACTTCTCCGGGAACCTCGGCGGCCATGCAGAGAACATCGGGCGCGGGCTTGCCGCAGTCGATGGAAAATATTTTGCCCGTCGTGACAGGTTTTCCCCGGATTTGTCGCATCCCATAATGAGGCAGGCTGAACCTGCGCAGGAGGAGCCGACGATGAAAAAAAATCAAGGACCGGTGGATGAAGAAAAGTGTCGCGGGCGTGTCCGCCTTTTTATCAGTGCCGGAGCTTCAATCCACCGCGCTGGTCGAGGCTCCAGAATGAGCACTGACAGGAAGACTAATTAGAGAAAGAGGAAACTACGATGAAGAGATTAATTTACTCAAGAGCAGCACATGCCGGACGACGTGCACTTGAGCGCGGGGTGCGCGGCCCCTTGCTGGGAGCGGCATTGGGGCTGGCGGCGGCGCTCGTCTTCTCGATCGGCGCCCTCGCGGCCGGGAGCAACAGCGCCGCGACGATCACGGGCTCGTTCCGCGACTCCTGCCGGGACTTCACGACCCACGCGACGAAAGTGGGCTCGCAGCAGGGCAAGGACATCTCCCACGTGGTGATCCACTACGTCGACGGGCGGGTCGTCAAGGACGAGACGATCGGCCGCCCCGACTGGGCGATCGACGGCGGACCCGGCGACGAGATCGACTTCGCGAGGGTCAAGTCGGGCACGACGACCGCGGACTTCGCCTGCCAAAGGACGAATAGCCCGCCCACGGCGATCCTCGAGGTCAAGACTCCTGAGAATTGCTTCACCTGGGACGACGGATCTGCGGCCTGCGACGGGGCGACCGCCCGCACCACGTGGATGCACTCGACCGTTCCGACCTTGGGCTATGGGTTGGTCTCATTCTTCTGCCAATGGCCCGACGATCCGGCGTGCGTGGACCACGTCATGCCTTGCGAACTGAAGGACGGCTATTCGCTCTGCCGGATCACCTATAGCCTTCGGGGCACAAGCAGCAGCGATCCTGACAACGACATCGTGAGCTGGTCGATCGACTTTGGCGATGGGACATCGGTAAGCGGGGATTGGATGACGAATCCACCGACCGAAGTCTCCCACGAGTATCTGATCCATCACTGCCCGAATTGCACCCGTGACCCGGCGACCCTGACGGTCACGGACTCCGCCGGCAATAGCGACTCGAACGCGCAGTTGGTCTTTCACCAATACCCGGACTGAGCCTGGCTACGGCGCGCTCACCGCCGACCAGCCCATCGAGCTTCTGGAGATGACTCTATTATTCGCACTGGTAAGTCCATGGCCGACACCGTCTCGCCCACGGTCATGACGAAGTGGGTTTTCAAACACTGGCGTCCGGCAACCGCCATCCGTGAGGCTGACACCGACGGCATCAACCCCGCCGTCGAGTCGGTGACGATCAGGCTCTCGACGCCGAGCGGCCGTCAAAACACGAGGCCTCGTGTTTTTGGTCGCCACCGGCGGTCTTTTGTCGACCAAGATTACTTTGTCCTAGGTGACAGGTTTTGTCCGGATTTGTCGCATTCCTTGGTGACCACCGATCGCAAACAAAAGGGAACCCCGGCAAAGCCGGACCAGAAAATCATCGATGAAAACAAAAATCCTTCCAAGACTTGCGCTGCTCATTTCTTTCTCGCTGCCGTTGACCCTCAGCGCACAATCCAGCACGCGGCCCGACGGCATGCGCTTCGTGCCGGATGTGCAGGGTCAGTTCAAGGCCTTGTCGGAGCGCGCGGATCCAATGGGATTTCATCGGGGCACGACGCCGGACCCCAGCTCGTGTCGGCACTATCAAGGACTTGTTAGGGTGGATGCGGCCGATGGCACACCCTATTTCCTGATCACGCGCAGCGGCAATGTTCCCGATGGTGTTCCCTCCTGCCCCACCGGCGACAGTGGGGCGGGGAATCTCATCGTGGTGCGGATGGGTTCGCGGGATGCGAATGGCGAGCGCCTGCGGAGCAATCGCCTGCGCAAGGGGATGCACGTGAACGACACCCCGCCGCCGCCGGAGGATACGGCGTTACCCTTTTACAGCTTCGCCCACGGCGGCCTTGTTTTTCGCGATGGCGATGGCGGATTGCCGCCGCGGGCCTACGCCCATCCGGGCGGGATGCAGTTGATCGGGCATGTGCTGGCGGTCGCGGTCGAGGGCCGGATTGAACCTCCGTTTGGAGATTACGACGTCGCGCCGGATCCGACCTTGATCATGTTCTTCGATGTCAGCGCTCCGGAAAATCCACAGTTCCTCAGTCAGTTCCCACTCGTGCACCCGGACGGCGAGGCTTTCCAGAAAGCAGGCGTTGTTGCCATTACACCATTACCCGGTGGCCGGTACTTGATGGCCACCACCGGAGGCGATGGCAACGAGGTCCACTTTTTCCGATCCACGATTGGCGATCTGACGAGCCCGGCTTTGTCCTGGGAGTTCGTCGACAAGACCGCTCCGGAAGTGGATGACGATCCGCAGCAAACTCTCCAATTCCTGCGCGAAGGCGACATCAACGGCGATTTGTATCTGGCCGGCGTCCGCGGTCATCCCGTCTTTGGCAGCGATCACGACAAGATCGATCTCTATCTGGTCCACGGGCAGACGCAGAATTTCGAACCGGGCGAGGAAATCACCCAAGGCATCCGGCGGCGGGGACAACTCATCGCGACTTTTCCCAACACCGGCGGCGGCCGGTTGGCCAACGGAGCCGCGGCCTCCGGTTTCCACATCAACCCGAGCGGCGAACTCATTCTCTACGTGACCGAGCATGATAACGACGGCCCTGACGGCACGATCAAGATGGGCGAATGGCGCCATGAAGACATGGTGCGCAGTGGCAGCCCAACTTATCTGCCGACTGCGGTCGTGGGCGGACCCTACGAGGTGGACGAAGGCGGAAGCGTCGATCTCATCGGCGCGGCCATGCCGCCGATCACGAAAGCGTGGATTCAACTTTTCCATGAAACCGACTTCCGCTCGTTTTATCCGGTGGTGGACTTCGCCGATTCCGATCGCGATGACTTCGATGATTTTGCCACATTGGAGTTCTTGCCTCGTCCTCCGGGCCTGCCGTTGAGCCACAACCATCAGGCCCGTTCCTGGAAATGGTTCGCGCCCGTGGGGTGTTCGATCAGGGCCATCGACCACGAGAACGGCGGCGTGCGCACGCTCGCCGGCGATGGCGCTCCGCATTTCGATCCGGACCTGACCCAGGTCCTGGCGGACGATGGTGCGAGCAACATGGATCAACGGGTGGATGCGGTCGAGTTCATCGGCGATTGTGGCTACTCCGGGCTGTTCACCTTGCGTTGGGACCTCGATCTCGACGGCATTTTCGAAACAACGGGAAGTCCCGTTAGCCTCCATGCGATCAATCTCGACGGCCCGTCCGCGATCCACATCCCCGCGCAGGCGCAGTCCGTCTCCGGCGGCCCTTCCGGGCAGGCGATCGCGGTGGTTAATGTTCGCAACGTCGCTCCGGTGATCACCAGCTTCAGCCTGGTGGACCCGGCCGGTCTCGCCATTGGTGGGGTCGTTTCGTTTGCGCTGGTTAATCTCGAATACTCCGCCCAGGGAACCTTCGTCGATCCGGGCCGGGCGGATCACCAAAGCGCGATTTTGAATTTCGGCGACGGCCCGACCATTCCGCACGCGGAATTTGATTCCTTCCAAGACGCTTTCGGTGGGGCCGAGGGACAATTGAGTTTGCGTCACGTTTATCAGACGCCGGGAACTTATCAGCTCAACCTCGAAGTCACCGACGATGATAGCGGCCAGACCTCAGCCGCCACTTCGATGGAGGTCGTCTCGCCGGCGGGCGCGCTGCAAGCGGTCGTGCAGCAAGTTGATCAGTTCATCGCGAGCACAACGAACCAGAAAGTCGCGCAAGAACTTGGCAAAGCGCGCAAGGCGCTGGCTGACCGCAACGGTGCGCTCGACAAGCTGGCAGAAGGCAAACTGAAGGAAGCGATCGGCAAGATGAAAGATGCGGTCAAGCACCTTGAGCATGCGGAGCGCGAGCGCGGGGGCGACTTGAGCGGCTTGAAGTACCTGCTCGCCGTCACGGGGGAGTCGATCGCGCAGGGCGCTTATCTGGACGCGGTCAACCGCGCCGGTCCGTCGCCCACGGCCGATCAACTCCGGAAGCTGGAAGAGGCGCGCCAACAAATCAACGAGGGTCGCGCCGCATTAGTGGCGCAAAATTACGTCGACGCGTTGGAAGCTTTCAAACAGGCTGTGGAACGAGCGGCGTCGATTCACTGAAATACAGGCGTCCCTTCGGGACCGCCGGTGCCGGCAAAAATATGAATGGATGAAAACCCTGGGCTTCATCGTCAGCTTGATCTTCACCGTGTGCGCCCAGGCGCAACAGCCGGATACGCTCCTGCACAAGACTCCCGCGCCGCCGGTCGGGGCGCAGAGCGGCGCGCAACTCGGCTTCAGCGTGGCGATGGATGGCGGGTTGACGATTGTCGGCGCGCCGCTCGATGACACGGGAGCGTCGAACTCGGGTGTCGTGAAAGTCTTCGACACCGCCAGCGGCGCGCTGCTCCATCTTTTGACCAACCCGAGCCCCTCGGGCGAAGATCGCTTCGGGACCGCGGTGGCCATTTCCGGCGCGCGCGTCGTGATCGGCGCGCCGGGCGACAACACCGGAGCGACCATGGCGGGCAGTGTTTATGTCTACGATCTCGCGGGCATGATGCCCACGGTGCCAGTGAACACACTCAACAACCCGGAGCCATTCTTTAACGACAAGTTCGGCACCGCGGTCGCGATCACCGGGATGCGCGTGGTTGTCGGCGCGCAGTTTAACGACGCCGGCGGGACGGATGCCGGCAGCGCCTACGTCTATGACCTCGCCGGAGGAACACCCACCGTGCCCATCTTCATCCTGAACAACCCCACGCCGCAGGTGAGCGACGAATTCGGGAACGCCGTCGCCATCTCCGGCGGGCGGGTCGCAGTCGGCGCTTACCGCGACAGACAGGGCAGTGGATCGGCCGAGCGCGGCGCGGTCTACGCTTATGATCTGGAGGGCGGGACGCCGACCACACCGCAGAGCCTGCCGGGCGTGACCTTGAGCGGCCAGTTCGGTTTCGCCGTGGCGCTTGCCGGCACGACTCTGGCCGTGGGAACGCCCAAAGACGATTCCCCGCCACCCAAAGGCAGCGTCACGTTGCACGATCTCACGGGGAAAAATCTTCCGCAGAAGTTGACCAATCCCGACCCCACGCCCGGCGGGGACGACTTCGGTTTTTCGGTTGCCATCGCTGGGACAAACCTGATCGTCGGCGCACCCAAGAACGACTCTGGAGCGAGCGATGCCGGCACCGTCTACATCTACACGATCGGCAGCCCCACGCCGTCGGCGACCCTGGACAACCCCGCGCCGGGCGCGGGTGACGCCTTCGGCTGGGCCGTGGCATGCTCCGGCCCGAATATCGTGGCCGCGGCCTTCCTGGACGATACCGCAGCGATGGATGCCGGCGCGGCCTACGTCTATGAAGCGGGAAATACGACGCCGACCGCGACCCTGAACACGCCGAGCCCATCGGCTAACGACGAGTTCGGCAACGCCGTCGCTGTCTCCGGCACGCGCCTGATCGTGGGCGCGATGCTCGACGACACCGGCGCGACCGATGCCGGCAGCGCTTACGTCTATGATCTCGCCAGCACCACACCGACGATTCCCGCCTTCATCCTCAACAATCCGGACCCGGCCGCGGACGATCGCTTTGGTTTTTCCGTCGCCATTTCCGGTACGCTGGCGGTTGTTGGAGCGCCACAGGACGACGCCGGAGCGAGCAATGCCGGTCGCGTTTATTTATATGAGCTGGTCGGCGGAGTGGCGGCAATCCCGTTGGGCGTGTTGGTTAATCCCGACCCGGCCGCGGACGACCGTTTCGGCCAGGCGGTGGATATCGCCGGCATGCGGGTCGTGATCGGAGCGCCGCAGGACGACGCGGCAGCGGCGAATGGCGGCACCGTCTATGTCTACGACCTAACGAGTCCGATGCCGCTGAATCCGATTCTCACGCTCAACAAACCCGGCGCGGCCACGAGCGACAACTTTGGCTCATCGGTCGCAATCTCGGACGGGCTTGTGGCTGTGGGCGTGCCGTTCGACAACACCGGCGCATCTCTTGCCGGCAGCGCTCATGTCTTCGACTTGGATAGCGGGACGCCCACCGTGCCGGTGGCCACATTGAACAATCCCGGGCCGGCCTCGAACGACCGCTTCGGCAACGCGATCGCCATCTCCGGCCGCCGCATCGTGGTCGGCGCGGCTCTGAATGACGTGCCCATGGCCGATTCCGGCAGCGCTTACGTTTACGATCTCGACAGTCCCACGCCCACCACGCCCGCGGCCACGATCAACAACCCTGCGCCAGCGTTCTTCGACGAGTTTGGCGGCGCCGTGGCGATCTCCGGCACGCGAGTCGTAATCGGCGCCGCCAGGGACGATACCGGCGCATCCGAGGCTGGCAGCGCTTACGTCTATGATCTCAACAGCGGCACGCCGACCGCGCCCGTGGCGACACTCAATAACCCCGACCTGCCCGGCGGCGCGGCGCTGGATTTCTTCGGTTACTCGGTCGCGCTCGATGGGCTCACGGCTGCCGTGGGTACGCCCTTCGACGATACGCCGGTGGCCGAAAAGGGTTCCGTTTCCGTCTACCGCCCGGCCAACCGCGATCGCGATGGCGATGGCCTGCTCGACCTCTGGGAGGAGGCCGTCTTTGGCACCATTGTCGGACATTCCGCGCTCGATGATTCCGACGGCGACGGCGTGCCGGAACTCCTCGAGTTGGCTTTCGCCCTCGATCCGCTCACGCCCGACTCCGCCGCCATCCCGCCGATCGTGAACGAAGCCGGATTCCTCACCGTCACGCTCGCCAAGCGTGCGGGCGTGATCTACAGCGCCGAGAGCGCAGACGCGCTATTTCCCGCCGCATTCTCCGCTGCCACCACCACGCTCCTCATCGACAACGCCACCATGCTGAAGGCGCGGGATAACGTCCCCATCGTCACCGTGCCCGCGCGCTTCATGCACCTCCGGGTCACCGCCGCGCCGTGACGCGGCGGGAAAATTATTTCTTCCAACCGTGACAGGTTTTGTCCGGATTTGTCGCATTCCTTCATGACAGCCAAAGCCAGGCAAAAAAAAACGAAGCGCAGGTCTCGACGTTCCTACCCTGGCTCCGAGAATTTTCCGAACAATGTAGCCACATGACTCGCCGGAAAGAGCGAATGAAGGATTGAAATCGTGACCAAGATGAAACCGCACCATCGGAAAAGGCGCGCGCCATTCTCGTCCCTGCGTGGAAGCGCCGCCTTGCTCCTTGCCGCGCTCTCGCTCCGTCTCGTACACGGTGAAGTCGATGCGCCACAGGCCGGAATTCTCTACTTCGTGAACACGGCTAGCGATACGGTCGTGGCTGGCGCCTGCGCCAATGGCCTCCCTAACTGTTCGTTGCGCGGCGCCATCCAGGCGGCGAACAGCCATCCCGGGGAAGATGGAATCGAGATTGAGCTTCCTGCCGGCTTGGTCTTCATCGACCTAAACAGCGCGCTACCGGATATCACGGAAGGCGTCAGTATCATGGGAGCGGGACCGGACAAGCTGGCCGTGCGGCGCAATGCCGGGGGCAACTATCGGATTTTTACTGTGAATGCGCCCGGCACGGTAAGCTTTACCGGGATGACGATTAACAACGGCAGCACCGGGACCGGAGGCGGGCTCGCCGTTAATCAAGGGACGGTCAATGTCCTGAACACCGTAATCACGGGGAACGCGGCAGTGAATGGTGGTGGGATTGCCAATTTTGGCATCCTCAAAGTCACGAATTCGTTGATCGCTGGTAATTCTGCCCTTTCCCTCGGAGGTGGAATTCAAAACGATGGCAGTTTCACCCTAACGAATTCGACAATCACCGGGAACACAGCGCGACTCGGCGGCGGCGCATATTTTCTCGATGGCAGTGTTGTCCTCAGTAACTCGACAATTTGCCGGAACGACGCGGAAAACATGGGTGGCGGTGTCTACACGCAGGATTCGCACCCGGTCACAAAGAGCACCATCATCGCTTTGAACACATCCGCGGGTAGCCCCGATCTGTTTGGCGATTTCTCTTCACTGGGTTTTAACCTGATCGGGATCTCGGCAACGCCCGGCAGTTTCACACAGCTGAACGATCAAACGGGGACCCTTAACCAACCGCTCGATCCGAAGCTTGATCCAAATGGTTTGCAGTTCAACGGCGGACAGACCAAGACCGTTGCCCTTCTCGTCAGCAGTCCGGCCATCGACCAAGGCACGAGCAACGGTGTGAATGGAAACCTGGCGACTGATCAACGCGGGACGGGGTTTGCGCGGGCGCTTGATTACTCCTCGGTCGCAAATGCGGTCGGCGGCGATGGCGCAGACGTCGGTGCAGTTGAATTTGGTGGGCCGCTGGTCCCCATCAACGTATCGCGCAAGATGCATGGCGTGCTTCCGTTCGACATACCATTGCCGTTGCGCGGGTCGGTCGAGATTGAATGCCGCACCGGAGGTCCTTCCGGTAACCATCAGTTGATCATGAACTTTCCCGCTCCGGTGAGCCTATCGAGTGCGAGCGTGACAACAGGCACTGGCAGCGTGAGCAATCACAGCTTCGATGGCTCAAACGTAATCGTTAATCTCACCGGAGTGACTAATGCTCAGACGATCGCGCTCACCTTGTTCGGGGTGAACGGTGGCGCGACCACGAGCAACGTGAGCGTTCCGATGGCAGTGCTGGCGGGCGACGTGACCGGGAACGGTACGGTGAACGCGTCCGACATCGGCCAGGCCAAGGCGGCATCGGGGCAATCGGCGACGTCGGCCAACTTCCGTGCGGACGTGAACGTGAACGGCACGATCAACGCGAGTGATATCGGACTCGTAAAAGCCAACTCTGGAACGGCTTTGCCATAGGGGTCTGCGGCTTGAGGTCGAAATCCCATCCCTGCGTCTTCTCTGCCGCTAGCCGCATGTAGCCGCCTCGCTCTGTCGAGGCGCCTTTCGTAACCTGTTCTCCGCCGACCGACGGTCATTTCGCGCGGGTTATGGCGCGGGGGGGTTGTCTATCGTGAGGAGCGTGATTTTTCATCGCGTCGGGTTCGCCTGCGATGAAGAAGCGGGCGCGGGCGCGGGCGTCGATGCCGGCATTTTCATCAGCGTTTTTCGCGACGTCGGCCGTCGCGATGAGCGAAAATGAATTTTCTCCTTCGGTGGCGGGATCGCTCAGGAAGAGGACGATGGCTCGGTGGCGCCCGTGGCAGCTTCGCCCGCGAGGATTTCGGCCAACCTGCGGCCCTCCGGATATTTGATGTCGAAGATCTTCCATTCCTTGGCGGCGTTGCGCTCGAATTGGAAGGAAACCATCTGTTCCTTCCCGGAGTCGGTGAAGGTGACCTGGACGACGGCATCGTCTTCGCCGCCGAATTTTTTGTCGCCGCCCCAACCGGTTTCCATGATGCGGAATTTCTTGATCTGCGGATCTTGCGAGCCGTAGAAGGGGGCGAAATCCAGCGCGCCCATTTCTCCGTCAGCAGCGACCGCGTCCTTCCAGATCAGATCCGCGAGATCCTTTCGGAAATAACGATCCACCACAGCGCGATTGGTCGTCTGATTGAAGGGGCCGGAGTCGGCTTTCTCCGCCTGGTAGAGGCTTTTCACGATCGCGTCGGGATCGCCCGGAGCGGCGTGAGTTTGAGGAAGGCCGAGGGACGAGAACGCGGTTGCGAACGCGAGGACGGAGAGACGGTTATTCATAGAGAAGCGGCAAGCGGCGGCGGGCGGGTTTATTTGCACTCGCCCGCGGGATCGGCGCAGAGGTCGTCGGCATTGAGCCAGCCGACCTTGTCTTTGTATTTCACCTGCAATCGGGCTCGATCGCAGCCGACGATTTTCACTTCCGTCTCGGCCGGGATGGTCGTGAGCACCGCGCTCGCTTCGCCACCTTCGTAGAGGCTCACACCTTTTGCCGCGGCCCTGGTTAAAACGCCGAGCATGTTTCCCGAGACCCAGCCCGTCTGGTCGAACACGGTTTCGTCTTCGGCCGTCTGCGCTTTGTTGATCTGAAGCCAGCCGCCTTCGCCGTTTTGTGCGACGAGATGGACGAGGCTGCCGTATTTATTTTTCGGGATGTTGCCGATCACTTTGCCGGTGCGCGGGGCGTTACGAACGTTGAGGCCCTGCGGATCGGGATCGATCACGAAGGCGTTGCCGTCGCAGGTGCGCATCGGGCTGGAGAAATCTGCCGGGCCATCCGTCAACCAAGGCTCTTTCGTCAGAACGGCTTCGGTCATCATCTTTAAGTTGTCGCCCTGCCCGGCATATTTATTGGCCAACTGCGTGCCGCTCTCCGAATCGATGTGATAGACGGCGACGAGCGCGTCGCCGCGGAAGTAATCTTCTTCGCTCTCGTCCTCGACGATGGTGGTCAACGGCTCGAGCGCGCTCCGGTTTCGCAAGAGTCCGAGAGCGCCGATCGCGTAGCGGCGATGCTTCATGTCCTTGTGCGCGATCGCTTCGATGATGGCCGGGACCATCTCCGCACCGGCTTTCGTTAACGGCACCGAGATCTGCGATTCCTCGTTGTCCTCGCTATAGAATGCCTGCCACGCTTTTGCCCATTGCGAGCCGCCCGGGGTGTAGACCACGCCCGGAGGATCGGCGTGGACCACGGTGGCGAAGGTGAACAGGAGAGCGGCGGCGAGCCCGAGATGTTTCATGAGCAAGATGTGTCGGTCGGAGTGACTGGACGCTTATTGCAGAATCGACTCTGGAAACTTATAGCGCTCGGCCCAGACCACGCTCTCGACATCGGTGGCGCCGAAACGCCACTCCAGCACTTTCCAGTCGCCGCCTTCGAGACGCAGGAGCGCTTCGCCCTGCGGATCAAATGCGCCCAGCTCCACCTGCTCGCGATATTTGGTTTTCTTGAAGTTAATCTCGCTGCTATCCGGATTGATCGGGCTCACGCGGGCGAAGGCCCATTTCCCCGCCACCCGCAGGTGGTCCACCTTAAAGATCACATCAAGGCCGATGTCTTTCTTCGCCGGGACGCGCAGCGCGTCCATGATGGCCTTGCGCTCGTTGCTGCCGGCAGCGGGTGTGTGCGGGCTCTGCGCGAGCGCGCCAACGGATGCAAGAAGTGAACAAAGAAGAATCGGCGCGAGCGTTTTGAAAAACATGGTCGGTCCCCATCGGTCGGATGCGATGGACCGTCGAGACATTTTCTCGACCTCTAGAGAATAAGAACGCATTACGACGACTGCTTTCCCAACAGGGAGGCGGAAAGCGACTCGGACGAGGCGGACCCGCCGCTTCTTTGTTCGCGGCAATCTGTTTGCGTGGGGGAACCGGGAGGGGGTGGGCGCACGAAGTGTCTGTGAAGAAATCGATTGCGCCCGTGCGGGCCATTGTTTCTTCGCGGCGGTGAATAGATCACCGCCTTCTGACGACCAAGGACATTGATATGAAAAAAATAACAAGTTTAACGATATGCTGCACGCTGATGCTGGCAGGAGCCGCGCTGGCCCAAGAGCCGGACGAGCAGGCATCACCAGCAGCGAAACCCGCCAAGGCGGAAAAAGCCGAGGCCGCCGAGGCGAAGCCGGACCGCAAAGCGAACGTGCAGCGCTGCCCCGGAGAAGTCGGAGCAACCCGCGGTGAAGCCTGCGACCGAGCCGGTAAAGGATCGTCGCTGCGGAGAAGATGCCGGCGGCGACAAAGAAAACAATCGCCACCGAGGCTCCGAAGACCTCCGAGATGCCGAAGGCTACCGAGAAGGCCGACGCGAAGGCTGCAGCCGGCAAGAAGGACGCCGATGCCACCGTGCCCGACGCGGCGGCTGGAGCCAAGGCGGAAACCAGCGTAGCGGCCGAGAAAGAAGACGCAGAAGAACGCGAACGGACGCGCCAAGACGGATGCGACCCCGACGGCAGACCGCGAAGCCAGCTGCAACCGCGACCGCCACGCCCAAGGGGACGGCAACTCCCGCAGCGACGGCGACCGTGACCCCAGATGGGAACGCCCGTGCCGGCTTCGGAAGCCAGCGCGACTCCGGCGGCATCGACCTCGAACCTCAGCCGCGACCGAAGCGTCGCCGCAGGTGACGGCAACGGCGAAGCAACCCGAGCCCCAGGTGGTGGAGAAGATCCAGCAACAGCATGCGAATTTCCGTGCGCAGCCGCGTCCGGACAGGGTGCCGGCGGTGACCTTCTCGGCGGACTATCAAATCCAGGGTGCCGATCAGTGGCAGGGACCGCAGTATGAGGTCTACCGCTCTTATCGCCCGGCTCGGCATGACCGCAGCTATTATCAATCGCGTTACAAGCGCGTCGAGTTGGTCGCCGGTGGGTATTATTACATGGACAACGGCTACTGGTATCCGGCGTGGGGTTACGATCCTGCGAACGAATATTATGCCTACGACGCTCCGATCTACGTCGGGAAGCGCGCGGTGCCGCCAGATCGCATCATCGCGGATGTGCAGGCAGTGCTGAAGACGATGGGCTACTACCGGGGCGAAGTGGACGGCCTGCTCGGGCCGTTGACCCGGGAAGCGCTTATCGGTTACCAGTCGCGTCATGGTCTGACGCGGACGGCGGTGATCGATGAGCCGACGCTCGACGCTCTCGGCATGGGCTAAGCGAGACTGAATTCGGTTTAAACAAAGGCCGCCGGGGCGCGTGAGTGCTCCGGCGGCTTTTTGTTGTTGTCCCCGAACGCCGAAAGTCCAATGGCATCGCGATTGCGGTGGGTCGCGCTGCGTGTGGGCGGTTGGAGGTCCGCGGCACGTCAAATCTTGCGTCGGCGAGATCCCTCGGTCGTCGGCGCGACTCGGGATGACATCGGAGGCGTGTGATTATTCGGATGCCGAACGCCCGATGATTGCGTAGCGTGCCGGCCATGTTTACGCCGCGATACGTCAAACACAGCAAGCTCCTCCTGCGACATGCGCAGAAATATCTGCGCTATAAGACGCGATATTTTGAGCGAGACGGATCGGGCGGAGATCGTGGCGGGCATCGGCGCGCTCGATGCGGCGTTGCGGAAGAAGGATGGCGACCGGATCAAGGCGGACGCGGAGACGCTGGACGCGAAGTTGCACAAGCTGACGCCGGTGACGTGGGAGTCGCATTGGCGGGAGAACGTGGAGGTGATTCTCGTGGCCATCATCGTGGCGGTGGGAGTGCGGTCGTATTTCCTCCAGCCGTTCAAGATTCCGACGGGATCGATGCAGCCGACTTTGAATGGAATCATCGGGCACCCGATGACGGAGCCGCCGCCGAATATCGTGCAGCGGGCGTTTGAGTATGTGGCGTTTGGACGGAACTACATCGACGTCGTCTCGCAGGCGGACGACCGCGTGGTGCAGGTGGTCCCGAAGAAGTTCGGATTCTTCTTCACCTTCTCGCGCATCATCTGTCAGCAGCAGAGTTTCCTCGTGTATGCGTCGCCGGACACTTTGCGGCAGGATTTTCGCGTCGGGCCGGGCAGCGTGTATCGCAAGGGCGAGATCATCGCGCGGGGCGCGATCGATACGGGCGACCAGGTTTTCGTGGACAAGATGAGCTACAACTTCGTGAAGCCACGCCGCGGCGATGTCTTTGTCTTTCGGACGGACGGCGTATCCATGATCGCGGCCGACCCGGAAACGGGCGCGCCGTTCTACATCAAGCGCCTGATCGGTCTGGCGGGCGATGAACTGCGGATCGATCCGCCGCGGCTTGTTTGTGAATGGCGAGCCGGCGCGCGGGCTGGGATTTTCCCGGGTGATGAGCGCGCAGAACGGGTATCGCGGTTACGCGGCGGCGGGGAACCATCTGGCCGATGCCGACGCAGACGTATCGCGTGCCGGAGGGGCAGTTCTTTCGCCATGGGCGACAACAGTTACAACAGCTTCGACAGCCGCTACTGGGGGGCGGTGGCGGAGGAGAATCTGGTGGGGCGTGGGCTGATCGTTTATTGGCCGTTTACACGGCACTGGGGCCTGATTCGGTAGGAATTTCCCGCGCCGTTGCACTTGGCGTCTGGCGCGGACGTTCTAGAATCTCCGGCATCGCTACCGCACGATGTCTGACACGATCCTTCGCCTGCTCCCACTGCTCGGACTTGGCGTCGGCTACGCGCTGGTCTTGTTCTTCAACCCGATCCGGCTGCCGCTGCGCGATGGCTTTCGCTGCATCGTGCGTTTCAAGCGCATCTGGCTGACCTTCGCGCTGCTCGGTTTCGCCTATTCGGTTTTTCGTTTCGCCACCTTCACGCCGGCGCAACAGCTGTCCGATCTCGATCCGCGGCAGTTGGCGACGATCGCGAGCTGGAATTGGCCGCGGCTGATGGAGGTGTGGGCGGAGATGCCGCTGCCGGCGCTGGAAGGGGTGGCGGGAATTTTCGATAATGCCACGACCACGTATCCGCTTTCGATCGTGGCCGCGGTGCTGTTCCTTTTCAACTGGCGCGGCTTGCACGGCGTCCTGCTGAAGGCGTTGCGACAACGTTTCCACCTTTGGAGTTACATCATTTACGTGATCGTGGTGCTGAGCGCGGTCGCGGCGCTCTTCAAGCCGATCGTGTTCTGGCGGCTGCCGATCTGGCGGGCGGTGCTGCCGGATGCGGCGCTCTTCCAGACGTCCGCCACCGTCGATGCGGTTTCGTCCATCTTCGAATACCTCTTCGGCGTTTACATCCAGGTCTATCTCATCACGGTGGCGCTGGCGTGGATCAAAGGATTGAGCTTTACCGAGGTGGCGCTTTTTCAGTTCGCGGTGCGCCGGTTCAGCTACGTGCTGAAATGGGCGGGCATCGTGGTGCTCGTGAGCACGCTGGTGGTGCGGCTGCCGCTCTTGCTCGCCTACTTTGTCGAGCTGCCGGGAGTGCTCGATTACCAGGCGGCGGCGCGTTACACGATGAGCGCGCTTGATTCTCTTGTTCTGCACCGTGCAGATCTCGCTCACGTTGCACAATGAAAGTCTGCGAGAAGCATTGCGCGCGCACTGGGACTTTGTCCGCCGCAATACGGTGCGGTTGGGCTGGTTTTTCCTCATCTGCGCGCTGCATTTTTTCCTGCTTACGGCGGTCGACGCGATTCTGCGGGGCGCGATCGCGGACCGGGTGGC
Organism: uncultured Verrucomicrobiae bacterium; assembly: GCA_963769625.1. GTDB lineage: Bacteria > Verrucomicrobiota > Verrucomicrobiia > Chthoniobacterales > UBA10450 > JACCTI01. The sequence goes on from CAVYMO010000004.1 coordinate 1,109,083, forward strand.
GGGCATGATTCTCTGGAAGGTGATGTATGTGACGCTTGCGCGGGTTGGTGACCGGATGGTTGCTGGCCTCGTGGGTGTGTCTGTTCCGGCAATGCGAGACGGCGCGGATCAATCGGGAGACGTGGATCCGGTATTGACGTGCTACCCTGCAACAGTGGACGCGGCGAAGATCACTCGAGAGAGCAAGTCGAACCTGGCCCTGGCGTTTGTTTCGTTAGGGGCGGAGCGACGGCGGGACATCACGACGTTCTACGCCTTTTGCCGCGTGATCGACGATATCGCGGACTCGACGCAGCTGAGCGTGGCCGAGAAGGCGGCAGGCCTGGCGGCGTGGCGCGGATGGTTGTCGCACGCCGGCAGCCGGGGAAGACGCGCTCGCGGGTGAGGTGCGCGCCTTGATCGCGAAGTATCCGCTGACGCCGGCCATGCTGGAGGAAATCATCGCGGGCGTGGAAATGGATCTGACGCAATCGCGCTACGCGAGCTGGGAGGAACTGCGGGTTTACTGCTATCGGGTGGCGAGCGCGGTCGGCTTGGTCAGCATTGAGATTTTCGGCTACCGGAATCCGCGTTGCCGGGAATACGCGATCGAGCTGGGGTTGGCGTTGCAGACGACGAACATCATCCGCGATGTCGGGCAAGGATATGCGGCTGGGACGCGTTTATTTGCCGCAGGATGAGATGACGCAGTTCGGCTATCGGGAGGTGGATCTTGATGAATGGCGTTCGCAATGATGCGCTTTCTCGCACTGATGAATTTCCAGGCGGAACGTTCGCGCGGGTTTTATCGAGGCGGCGGCGTCGTTGCTGCCGTCGGAAGATCGGCGGTCGATGGTCGCGGCCGAGATCATGGCCTCGGTCTACGGCACTCTGCTGGAGCGGATCAGCGCGGATGGGTTCCGGGTTTTCGAAAAAGAATATCGACTTGGCCGTCTGAGGAAAAGCTGGTTGGTGCTGCGGCGCCTAGCGGGCGTTTGAGAGGGCAGGGAAGTGAATACGCCGCGAAAAATGTCGTCGGAGATAGGAGCGCGCGACCTTGGACATGCGATTCGGCTTGTGAGGGAAGCGTTTCCTCGACACAAACCCATTATGAAAAAATTCAGTACCATTGCAGTCGTAGCGACCGCCCTCGGCGCACTCGCTCTCAGTTCTTGTGAAACCCCCACCGGCCAAGGCGCAGGCATCGGCGCGGCGACGGGCGCTTTGATTGGCGCGGCCGCCACCGGCAATGTGCGCGGAGCCGCCATTGGCGCGGGCATCGGCGCCGGCACGGGCGCATTGATTGGCGCGGCCGTCGAAGCCGACGAGCGTGGCTATTACAACGGCTACGAGGTCAGCTACTATCCCTACGGCCGCCGCGCCGGGCGTGGACTCGTCCGCAGCCCCTATCCTCCGAATGCGCTGGTCGACACCCGAGGCATTCCGCGGGGCTCGCTTGTGCGTGATCCGGCAACGGGCCGCGTTTTCCGCAAACCGTAAAAGTTGCGCCTCTCCTCGAGGCAAAGAATCAGACGGGTTGATTCGGCGCAGGCCGGGTCAACCCGTTTTCTTTTGCAGCGCGTCCACGAGGCGCTGCGCTTCCTCGGTCATCTTCACCAGCTCGGGCCAGGTCGCGGTGATAATTTTCGCCGGGCAATTTCCGCGTGGCGTCGAAGCCCATGTGCGAGCCGATGTTTTGCGAACTGGGCGCGTGGTCGAGCGAGTCGCTCGGATTGCGGATGATGGTGCTGTCGCGCTCCGGATCGGTGTTCGCACAAAGGCGGAAGAGGACTTCGCTGGTGTTGTGCACGTCGCAGTCTTCATCCACCACGATGATGTATTTGCTGAACATCATCTGCCCCATGCCCCAGAGGCCGTGCATGATCTTGAAGGCTTGATAGGGATACTGCTTGCGGATGCTGACGAAGACGAGGTTATGGAAGACGCCCTCCGGCGGGAGCGTCATGTCGACCAGCTCCGGGAAGTTCATTTTGAAAACCGGCAGGAAGACGCGCACGCTGGCGTCGCCGATGTAGAAATCTTCCATCGGCGGGATGCCGACGATGGTGGCGGGATAAACGGCGTCGCGCCGATGCGTGATCGCGGTTAAGTGGAAGACCGGGTAATCCTCGAGCGGCGTGTAGAACCCGGTGTGATCGCCGAACGGGCCCTTCCGGCCGCGTCTCGCCGGGCTGGACGTAACCTTCGAGGACGAAATCCACATCCGCCGGGACTTCGAGATCGATGGTTTTGCACTTCACCATCTCGACCGATTTCTTGCGAATGAAGCCGGCGAAAAGAATCTCATCGAGCCCATCCGGCAACGGCGCCGTGGCGGCAAACGTGTAAGCGGGATCGCCACCGAGACAGACCGCGACCGGCATGCGTTCGCCGCGTTCGTAGTAAACCTTGCCGTGGCGCGCGCCGACCTTGTGCACCTGCCAATGCATCCCGGTGGTGCGTTCGTCGTACACCTGCATGCGATACATCCCGAGATTGCGCGCGCCGGTTTCCGGATCGCGCGTGTGCACATTCGGCAGCGTGACAAAGCGCCCGCCATCCTTCGGCCAGCATTTCAGGATGGGAAGGTCGAGGACAGCGTCTGAGCGCGTTCGAGGTTCGGCGTTCGATTCTCGTCCAAAAGCTCCACCACCTCCTGGCACGCCGCCTCCTTCACCTTCTTCGGTCGCGCATGCAGCAAATTGATTCCCTGTTTGAGCAGGCTCCAGCCTTCGCGCAGATCAGTCGGCGGTTTGGCTTTGAGGATGAGCTGAATCTCCTGCGCGAGATCGTCGATATTGTTCAACTTCAGCGCCAGCGCCATGCGCTTCGTTGAGCCCATGGTATTGATGGCGAGGGGAAACTTTGATTCCTGGCCCTCGATTAACGGCTTCTCGAAAAGCAGCGCCTTCCCGCCGCCCGGCGATTTCATTTCGCGGTTCGCCCATTCCGCGATGAGCAAATCGGTATCGACCGGTGTGGCGATGCGTTTTAGTTCGCCCGCCTGCTCCAGCGCCTGGACGAACTGGCCAAAGGAAGAATATGCCATCTCGTCCGGGGGCAGCTCGATCTGTCGCCCTAAAAGAAGCGTGGTGCCGGCAGGAATTGAAACGCGATCACGCGGCCGTTCTGGAACGACACCGTGCGCTCGGGATAGCGCACGATGTTGGCGCGCTGATAAAACCACGGATCGTAAAACGGATCGTAAAAGAAACGCCCGCGCGCGAACCGGCTCCGTCGCCCACCGCCGTAAAAGCCGTAACCGAGGCCGTATCCGTAACGCGCGCCGTAGAAGAACGGACCCTCGTAATCGCCCGCTGTCGTGGCGTCATAGACCCAGGTCTCCACGATCCGGCCGCGGTTCCGGCCCGGGATTCTCCCGCTCGCCGGACCCCAGGCGAGGTAAACCGCGTCCTTCGACATGCCTTCGCGGATCTTTCCCTGTTGCACCAGCACCTTATCGTTAGACGAAAGCGCGGCGTAGGCGGCCGGCCGTTCCTGAATGCGCGTTTCGAGTGTGGTGCAGCCGGTGATGAAAAGGAGGACTGCGCCGACGAGCAGCGCCTGGAAAATATTGCGACGCTTCATGGTGTAAGCTAGCCAGCGCACGCGAGAGCGTCAAACGGGCGCGCCTTGCTTCCCTCCTCCCGCGTAGGTAACTTGCGCTCGTGGAAGATCGCTTCGGCCACCGCATTTCCTACCTGCGCGTTTCCATCACGGATCGTTGCAACGAACGCTGCACCTACTGCATGCCGCAGGAGTTGCAGGAATGGCTGCCGCGTGCGGGCATCCTGAGCTTTGAGGAAACGCTGCGACTGATTCGCGTGGCGACGGGACTGGGCGTGCGCAAGGTGCGCGTGACCGGCGGCGAACCGTTGACGCGGCGCGATGTGCTGCCGTTTATGCAGCAACTCGGCCAGGTGCCGGGCATTGACGATATCGGGCTTTCGACCAACGGGACATTGCTCGCGCGCGAGGTGGAGCCGGGGCTGCCGATGGCGGGCGCGCTCCGGGCGTCGGGCGTGCGCACGGTGAACGTGTCGCTCGATACGCTGGACCGCGACGATTACCGCGCGACGACGGGGCGGGATTTTTTGCCGGCAGCACTGGCGGGCATCGATGCGGCGATTGCTGCCGGGTTCGAGCAGATCAAGATCAACTGCGTGCTCATGCGGGGACGCAACGAGGAGCAACTCGTGCCCTTGGTGGAGTTCGCGGCAGAACGGAAGTTGTTGCTGCGCTTCATTGAGTTAATGCCCGTAACCACGACGGACGTGCTCAGCGAGTCGAGCTTCCTGCCCATCCGGACCGCGCAGCGCCGCCTGGAAGAACGTTATGGCGCGCTCATGCCAGACCCGCAGTTCCGCACGAATGGGCCGGCGAGTTACTATCAAATTCCCGGTCGACAGCAACGCGTGGGTTTCATCGGCGCGATGACGAATCTGCACTTCTGCGAGAGTTGCAACAAATTGCGCCTCACCTGTGATGGGAAATTACGGCCGTGTCTCGGGAGTTACCTCGAGTTCGACATTATGCAGGTGATGCGCGCGGGGGCGAGCGATGCGGAGTTGGAGCGCTTCTTCCTCGATGTGGTGGAGCGAAAGCCGGAACAGCACGACTTCCGCACCACTTATCAGCCGGGGCGGAAGATGGTGGCGATCGGCGGCTGACAAATGGATCGCCTTTCGCACATCGCGGCCGATGGCAGCGCGCAAATGGTCGATGTTTCGGCCAAGCCGGTTAGCGCGCGGGAGGCGATCGCGACCGGACGGATCGCGTTGCGCGCGGAGACGCTGGCGTTGATTGCCGACAGCAAGATCGCGAAGGGCAATGTCTTCGCGACCGCGCGACTGGCGGGCATCCAGGCGGCGAAGCAGACGTCGCAGCTCATTCCGCTTTGTCACAATTTGAACCTGAGCCATGTCGAGATTGACCTCACGTCGACAGATAGCGGCGTGGAAGTGACCTGTACCGCGCAGGACGGCTGCGCAAACCGGCGTGGAGATGGAGGCGCTCACGGGAGTGTCGCTCGCGCTGCTCACGATCTACGACATGTGCAAGGCGGTGGACAAGGAAATGGTGATTTCCGAAGTGCGGTTGCTGAAGAAAACAAAACGCGATGTCTGAGAACAAGTCTGCCATCGTTGTCGGCATCATCACCGTATCCGATCGCGCCTCGGCGGGCGATTACGAAGACCTCGGTGGTCCTGCGCTCAAGGCGGAAGCGGAGAAACTCGGCTGGCAGGTGGAAAGCGAGGCGATCATTCCCGACGAGCTGCCGCGCATTCAGGAAACGATCCGCGCGTTCTCGGCCCAGGGCTGCGGATTGATCCTGACCACCGGTGGAACGGGCATTGCCGCGCGCGATGTGACGCCGGAAGCGATCCGCGGCATCATGCGGGTGGAGCTGCCCGGCTTCGGCGAGGCGATGCGGATGGAATCGTTGAAGATCACCCCGAATGCGATTCTCTCGCGCAGCCTGGCGGCGGTGGTGGATCAGTCGCTTGTGATTGCGCTGCCCGGGAAACCGAGCGGGGCGGTGGAGTGTTTCGGTTTCGTCGTGGGCGCGATTCCGCATGCGGTGGCGCTGGCGCAGCGGGTGCCGACTTCTTGTTAGGCGTGGGCCCGATTACATCGTCACGACGGTGACTTCGGGCCGACAGTTGAAGCGCAGCGGGAGATGATAGGTGCCAATGCCGGCGTTGACGTAGAGCGGGCCGCCCTTGGTCTCGAACCGGCCGAGATCGTACGGACCGACGCCCCAGGGGAGGATGAGCGGCCCGAAAAATGGCAATCGCACTTGCCCGCCGTGGGAATGGCCGGCGAGGATGAGATCGAAGGTGGCGCCGTCGAGGCGGTCGGCCATTTCCGGGTAGTGGAGCAGGAGAAGGCGGCGCGCGGCCTGCGGCGGAATGAAGGCGCGCGTCCCGAGGAGCGCCATGCCCACGATCTCGAGATCGTGCTGGGGGAGAACAATGGCGCGATCGACGAGAAACGCGCCGCCCGTAGCCGCGAACACTTTCTCGTATTCGGCAAAGGGCACGCCGCACCAGTAATCGTGATTTCCGGGCGCGCCGTAAACCGGGGCCTTGATCTGCCGGATGAAATCGAACGCATCGTTGGCGAAACGTTTGTCCTCCACCATGTCGCCGGTGAAGCAGACGAAAGTCGGGTTCTGGCGATTGATCGTGGCCACGACTTCCGCCGCGTAATCGGCGTCGCCTTTGTAATGAAAATCGGTGAACTGGACGAAGCGGAGTGCGCCGCCGGGTGTGAGGATCAAATCCTTCACGCGGAGATGGGTCGGTTCGATCAACGCGGCGTCCGCACCCACCGCCGCAGGCAACGCGAGCGCTCCGAGCGCGAGAAATTTGCGCCGCGTCATCATCCGGCTAATCGGGCCAGATCAGCAAACGCATGAGGCGTTCGCCGCTTTCGCTCAGCCGCGGGCGTGAGCCGCTGCCGGTGACGATGCCGCGGGTATAGTTCGAATAACTGCCACTGCGTTTGCGAACGAACGAGACCACGGGGGCATCGACCGCGCTGTCTCCCGGCTCGACGCTTAAGGGGATGCCGGCACCGTTGAAGGAGACTTCCCACGAGGGTGGGTTGGCGCCGGCTTTCCGGAGGAGCCAGGGATAGCGGCGCGGGAGATCAAAGTTCCCCGAAGCCGGCAGTTTCACTTTGAAGATGGTCTGCTCGCCGGAAAGGAATTGGGGCACGGTGAGGCCGGGACTCTTTCTCTGCGCGAAATAGAAACGCGCGATGTCGATGCCGGTGAGATTGACGCCGTTATAGATGCCGTGGCGATTGGGGTCGTTCTTGATGAAATGGTCGTACCACGATTCGAAACGCGGGCTGAGCATAAGATTTAGTTCCAGGTGCAGATGCGCGCGGGTGCGATCGAGTCCGGTTCCGGTGTGGCCCATGATGCCGAGGCGCGTGCCGCGGGCTACGTTGTCGCCCGTCTGCACGGCAATGGAAGCGAGGTGGCCGTAGAGACTGTAATAGCGCGAGCCGTCCCAGCGATGTTCGACCACGACGTAGCGGCCGTAGTTGGAATAACCGGAAGTGAGACTGGTGTGGACGACGCGGCCGCCAGCGATGGCGCGGACTTCATCGAGTGGCTCGCCGGCGGCGTCGCGGCGGACGGGCTTGATATCGATGCCTTCGTGGAAGCGCGAGTAAACGCGACCACCGGAAGTGTCCACGGGATTGCGCACGAAACCGTATTGGCCGCCCTGCCAGGGGGTTGACTTCACGCCTTTGAAGTTACGCGTGATGTATTGGTAAAACTGCGCCCCGCCACCGTGGAAGAGGGTGTCGTTATCCGTGGCCAGAGCGATAACGGCGTCGTCGCTCCGGGCAATTGCGGACGAGAGGCTAATCAAGGTGAGGACAACAAGGAGGCGCGTGGGGCGGGATGAAATCATTATTTTTTGCGGTGACCGATGAGTCGCCAGTCCTTTTTCATGAGGGCGATATCTTTCGCCGTCAAACCGGAGGCGACATAGAGTTTGCCATCGGAGACGCGGCGATCGATGAGCAACTCGGCCGTAGGGCGTGCATTGACGAAGATGTGGAGATGCGTGTCGCGGCGCTCAATGCTGAGGGTATCGAGCGCGAGCTTCCCGTGATCGTTAAGTTCGAAAAGCGCGCCGTAGCTGCCATCGGCGGCGCGATAAGGCGCGAAGGCCACTACATCGCGCTCCGAGATGGTGGGCGTCTTTTGGATTACCGCATCGCGTCCCGTCCGGGCGGAACGGGTTCTCGAGGAAAAAACCGCGCCATCCCGCGCGTTGGCCTCAAGATGAGCGCGGAGCGTGGTGAGGGGCGGGCGGGCCTCTGCGGCGCGCGCGAGCAGGAGCGCGAGAAGAAAAAGCGCGATGCCCCGGCTCATGGGCGATTGATAAAGGGTTTGACTCTTTTTGCAACGCTTGGTGTGTACGGGCCCATGAAACGCACTTTGGCGGCGACGCTGCTCCTCCTCGCGCTGGCCACCGGTGTCTTCGCGCAGGGGGCGGGGGCACCCGCGCAAACTGAACGCCGAAGCTGGTTTAGCCGCCTGAATCCCTTTAATCGTGGCGAGAAGTTGCCCGAATATAGTGACCCGCGACTCCGCGGCCTCCTTCTCACGGTCGAGGTTTCGCCCCAGCCGGTAAAATTGTCGGAAACCCGCCAGATGAAGGTCAAGATCCGGCTCACGAACAAGGCGAAGCGTCCCGTCACGCTCGAGTTCCCCGACGGGCAACGGTTCGAAATTTTTCTACGGAACTCTGCCGAGACCGTCCTCATCACGTGGTCGGATAACCATGCCTTCGCGGATGTCCTGGGCAGCGTCTTCATTAACCCGCAGGAGCACATCGAGTACTCCGAAACGATCGCGACGCGCGAGTTGCTGCCAAACAAGGTTTACACCTGCGAAGTGTTCTTCCCGAAGTATTCCGAGCTGCGCGTGCGGCAGAAATTTCTGACAGCGCCGTGATGGTGAAACTCTTCTCCGATTACCATTCGCATCCGCAAGGGCACCGGGTGCAACCCTACACGCTGGAACTGCTGCAACCGTGGGTGGACTCGGCGCGCGCGCGTGGCTTGAGCGACATCGCGTTTACGGATCACGATCGCTACCACGAGGGCGTCGACTTCGACGTGGTGCAGCGGCTTCGCGACGCCAATCCTGACATGAAAATCCGCGCCGGGATCGAGCTGGATAACGATCCCGTCCACTCCGCCGCCGGACGGAAATGGGTGGAAAGGCATTGGGATGAACTCGATTTCGTCCTCGGGTCCGTCCATTTTCTCGAACGGCCCGACCAGATGTTCGACACCGTCCCGGAAGGCGCGTTGCAATTCGAAGGTCGCGCCATCGACGACGTTTATGCCGATTATTTCAGCGCGCGTGCGCGAGATGGCGGCGAGCGGGCTGGTCGATTGTCTCGCGCATATCGACCTCGTGAAGATTCACGGCCATCGCTCCAGTGGTGATGTGCGCGTGTTGGCGGAGGAGACCCTCGCCTTCATCGCCGAGCGCGGTCTGGCGATCGAGCTTTCCACCGCCGGGTGGCGTAAACCGGTGGGTGAATTATATCCTTCGGATGCGCTAATCGACTTGGCGCGAACAAAGGGGATTGCGTTCACGACGGCATCTGACGCGCATTCCCATGCGCAAGTGGCGCAAAACTACGAGCGCCTCGCGGAGAAAATGAGCTTACTGGGCATCCATGAGGTGAGTGTTTTCGCGCGACACCAGCCCAGCAAGCGGGCGTTACCGGGGAGTGGTGGGTAACACAGCGTCGCGCCGCACCGTGATGGCAATCTTGTCATGAGGCCGCCGCGTCGGTGTTCGCCAATCCGGCACCGGCGAAGCCCACTGGCGCGGACACGTCAGCCTTGAACCGCATCAGGCTTGGGTGACTCGGCAGCGGTCTCTACCAAACGATGCTGAAAGGCATAAAGGACGAGCCCGGCGACGTTATGGACGTCGAGCTTGCTCATAAGGTGAGTGCGGTGTGTTTCGACTGTGGCCACGCTGAGAAAAAGCAGGCGCGCGATCTCCTTGCTCGTGCCGCCCAATGCGATCAGCCGCAGCACTTCTTCTTCCCGCGGGCTGAGGGGTGCGCCTGAATATCGCGGTGAGCGCGTGGCCAGCGTGGCCGGGCTGAGCGGACTGACGCCGCTACTCTTCGAGGAGAAGTATTGCTCGCCCCGGCCGACGCGATCCACTGCGCCAAGGAAGTCGTCCCAAGTGTCGGTCTTCTCCACGAAGCCCTTCGCTCCGGCCCGCAACGCATCGATGATGCTATTGGTCGTCGGGAAGGCGGTGCACAATAAAATGTGCGTGGCCGGGGAGGCGCGCTTGATCGCGGGGACGGCGTCGATGCCATTTTGATCGGGCAGATTGATATCGAGAATGAGGAGGTCGGGCGAGAATTTTTCGCAGGCGCTGATCGCCTCGGCCGCACTGCCGACGGCCGCCTGCACGGTATAACGCCTGCCCAGTCGTCGCAGGGTGGCGCTCATGAGATCGCGCATGAAGACGTGATCATCGACGATCACGATGCGGATGGGGTTAGCGGAGTGGTGGTCGACCCCCGCCACGGACTTGCGCCTCATATGGTTCGGCTACAGGAAAACCATGAAGGGACGGGAGGCTCGGAGGCAAGTGCAAAAATGCGCGCAGGCGGGGCTTTACGCAGGCGATGGCGCAGCCCGCGAACGAATACAGCCTTTTGGGGAATAGGCGCGCACGACGCGACTTAGTACGGTCGCACGCGGCGAGTCCCTCTGCGCGCTCAGCGGAGCGGCCGATGGCCCGTCGCTCCAACCAGATATCGCTCTTCCCATGAAAACGAGAACCCATTTTTCCACCTTCCGAGCCGTCCACCGTGCCGTCGTTTTCAGCTTCCTGTTGGGCTTTTTCCCTCTCGTCCCGAGCGCGTTCGCGCAAAAGAAATCCCTGCCGCCGAGCGGGGAGGTCGTTTCCGGGGAACTGACCGATACCATTGTCGAGGTGGTAGCCGGCGACCTCGTCATCACCGACGAGAACGGCGGGGTTTCGACCGACACGCTCACCCTCTCGCTTGTGGGCGCGAACGTTCGCGTTCACGATCCCAACAATGCGCTCACGGCCGGCGCGGGCGCGTCCCAGGTGGATTTGAACAACGTGGAAGTGCCCCTGGCGTCGGTCACCGGCAATATTCAGGTCAACACCCTGGCCGGGCATGACACCCTGACGCTGAGCCTGGCGGGCGGGAATTTCATCCCGGCGGGCGGCGTGAATTACGCGGGCGGCGATCCGACGATCGGTCCGGGCGACCAGCTCGTCATCACCGGCGGGAGCCAGGGAACGGTGACCTACAATTACACCAGCCCGAACGACGGCAGCATCGAGATCGGCAACTTCGGCACGATCACCTACGCCGGCCTCGAGCCGATCACGAACAGCGGCACGGCGGCCGATGTCATCTTCAATCTCCCCGCCGGGCCGAACGCCGCCACGCTCGCCGACGATGGCACGGGCGCGAACGGCATGTCGCGCCTGAGCGGTGCGACCTTTGAAGACACTGACTTCGCCAACCCGACCGGCTCGGTCACGATCAACCGCGGCAATGCGGCCGACACGCTAGTCGTGAACGCGTTGACCGACCTGACCGCCAGCCTAACGATTGGTTCGGCTGGTGGCGGCGAATTCAGCACCGTGACCTTTAATGGTGCCGTGACCCTGGCGTCCGGGAACAATCTGGCGGTTTTCTCTTCCAGCACCATCAGCCTGCCGAATACGGCCAGCGATCTGGCCGCGGCCGGTGCGGGCGCGATTTCAATGACGACGGCGCGCGACATCACGCTGGCCTCGGGGGCGAGCCTGACGGCAGAAGATGGCGACGTGACCCTCCTGGCGAACCAACAAGTAACGCCGACTTCCGGAAATTTTATCGGGATCGACGTGAACAGCGGTGCGGTCCAGAGCACGGGCATAGGCGCGGTGACGTTGCGCGGAAAGGGCGGCGACAATGCGGCCGGAAGCCAGAACGGCGTGAGTGTGCGCGGAGCCAACGGCTTGGTGAAGGGTGGCAGCGGCGCTGGGACGAAGACGACGGTGGAGGGAGTTGGCGTCGGGAGTGGTGCCGGCAGCGCGAACGTTGGCGTGTTCGTCGATATCTCGGGTGCTCTGATTTCATCCTTTGGCGGCAATGTCGCGGTGACAGGGACGGGCGGCACGGGCACGGGCGGTTCGCAGATCGGTGTGCGCGTCTTCAATAGCGGCGCGATTCGGGCGACTGGCGCCGGCTCGGTCACGGTGACCGGCAATGCTGGCAACGGCGGCGCCACGGGCGCGCAATTCGGTATCGACGTCCGCGAAGGCGGTCTGATTACTTCCAGCGGCGGCAGCGTGGTCGTGAACGGCACCGGCGGCACGGGCGGGACCGGATCCAACATCGGCGTGAACCTGACGGGCAACAGCACGACGTCGACGATCACCTCGGGCGCGAACGGTTCCGTCACCGTGACGGGAATCGGCGGAACCGGCGCGTCCGGCAACAACGACGGCCTGAACTTTTTCCGTCGCGCTCAAATCACTGCTGGCGGCACTGGCGTGGTCAGTGTCGACGGCACGGCGGGCAACGGCAGCGGATCGGAAGGCATCCAGCTCTCGACCGACGGCTCTGCGGCTTCGATCAACTCGAACGGCGGCACGCTCGCGGTCACGGGCGCGTCTTCAACCGGAGTGGCGTTGTCGATCGGCTCCGGCTGCCAGATTCAATCGGGGTCCAACGCCGCGGTTTCGCTCATCGGCGATTCCATGGCGATCAATACTTCCACCGGAGTCGTGAGCGCCGGGACGGGCCCGGTCACGCTGCGGCAAAAAGCCAATGGCGTCGCGATCAACCTAGGCAGTGCGACCGATGCGACCGGTGGTCCGATCGGGTTGTCCGATGGCGAACTCGATCGCGTCACCGCCGGGACGCTGAACATCGGCGACGCCAATAGTGGCACCATCACGGTCAGCGCCGCGATTACGCATGCGAATAATCTGTCGCTCCTCACCGGCGCCGGATGCTCGATCGATCAGGCCATCACGATGGCGGTGAACAAGAATCTCTCGGCGGTTACGGCGAGCACCAGCGCCGGCATCAGTCTGACCACCAGCAGCTCGGACCTGATCGCCAGTGGCGCCGGCACGATCTCGCTCACGGCCGCGCGCAACATCGCGCTCGTCTCAGGAGCCAGCCTCACGACCGTGGACGGCGCAACCACCTTGAGCGCCAACCAGCAGATGACCCCGACGACCGGCACCTTCGCCGGCATCAGTCTCGTCGGGGCTACGGTCCACGCCACCGGGCTCGGCGTTGTCACTCTCAATGGACGGGGTGGCACCGTGGGCGCGGGCAATCCCGGCGTCTTCATGAACACCAGTTCACTCGTCCGCGGTGGATCAGTCCCTGGCATGACGCCGGTGCTGACGACCGATGTTTTGGGCACCGGCGGAACGGGCGGAAGTAATCCGCACGGTGTGGACATCGAGAACTCTTCGAGCGTGACATCGCTGGGCGGCGACGTGCGGGTGCGCGGTTTCGCCGGCGGAGGAACGGGCGCGAATAATTACGGCGTCATCCCGATCAGCGGCGGCAACATCACTTCGGGGGGCAACGGTAATGTGGTCGTGGAAGGCACGGGCGGCACCAACGCCGGCGGCGGCAACGTGGGTATCATTGTTCACCAGGGTGCGGGTCTGATCGCGTCCGGCGGCACCGGCTCCGTCACCGTGACCGGCATGGGCGGCAGCGGGCAAAACAGCCACGGCGTGCAACTCTTTCGCAGCGGCCGGATCGCGTCTGGCGGCGCGGGTAGCGTCGTTGTCACTGGGACCGCTGGCGGCACTTTTAGTCATGGCGTTTTCCTGAACGCGACGGACTCGAGTAATGTCGCGAGCATCGCCTCGGGCAGCGGCGGGATCACCGTCACGGGAACGCAAACCCTCAACGGCGTTGGGATCAACCTGGGGCCGGGCGGTCTGAATAACAGCATCACCAGCACCGCCAATGGGCCGATCACGCTCATCTCCGATATCATGTCGCTCGATGCCGGCAACAGTGTCGTCAACTCCGGCGCTGGTCTAACGACCATTCGCCAAAAGACCAACGGCAAGACCATTAATCTCGGCGGGGCTGATTCGACCACGCAACTCGGCCTCGGCGACAGCGAACTCGACCGCGTCACCTCCGGCACGATGCAGATCGGCGATGCCAACAGCGGCGCGATCAACGTTAGCGCCGCGATCACGCAGGCCGGCAAGATCACGAATCTCTTCAGCACCGGCACCACGGTGCTGAACGTCGGCAATCTTGGCCTGGCGGGCACGGTGAACAGCACGCTCTCCGTGAACAACGGCGGAACCCTCTCCCCTGGCGCCAGCCCCGGCGCCATGAGTAGCGGCACCACCACCTTTGTCGCGGGAGCCACTTTCGCGGTCGAGTTCGGAGGAACCACGCCGGGCAATGGCGCGACCAATCACGACCAGCTCAATGTCACGGGCACGGTCGCGCTCGGGAACGCGAACCTGACGCTGGCCGCATCGGGCGGCTTCGTTCCGGCCGGCGGACAGAGCTTCGTCATCCTTGCCAACGACGACGCGGACGCCATCAGCGGCACGTTCGCCGGCCTCGCGGAAGGCGCGAGTATCTCGAACTTCATCGGCTCCGGCTTGACGGCGTCTCTCACCTACGTCGGTGGCGATGGCAACGATGTCGTCATCAACCTTTCGACCCCCACCGTCTCGTCCAGCACCGGCAACGTGCCGGCCGACTCCACCATGATGTTGATCGCAGGCACCGGCTTCTCCACTGTGCCGGGCAACAATGTCGTCGCGTTTAGCAATGGCGTGACCGGAACCGTTACCGCCGCAACGACCACACAGTTGACCGTAGGCAGCCTGAGCGGCCTCGTCGCCGGCGCTCTCAACGCCTCCGTGACGGTGAACGGCGTAAGCAGCGGCGCGCCAGTGCAGGTCGCGACGATCAGTCCGGTGGTTACAATGAACACTGCCAACATCCTTTCCAACGCGACTACGCTCGTGCTCGATGGCTTTGGCTTCGATTCCACGCCGATCAATAGTACCGTCGCGCTCAGCTCCGGCGCGGCCGACGTCACCAGTGCGAGCGCCACGTCGCTTACCCTCACTTTCACGAGTGCACCGGCCGGCGGAGCGCTTACCGCTGTCGTCACCAGCAACGGTGTGAGTAGCGGCGCGCCTGTCCAGGTTGCGAGCGTGACGACCGTCAGCACCAACGCGGATCTCTCGGATCTAACCCTGAGTCAGGGCACGCTCACGCCCGGGTTTGCGTCCGCCACCCTCAGCTATACCGCGAGCGTGCCGTTCTCCGCCACGTCGATTACCGCCACGCCCACCGCAGCCGATGCGAATGCGGTCATCACGGTCAACGGCAACTCTGTCGCCTCCGGCATGCCCAGCGGTTCGATCGCGCTCGCCGTCGGCTCGAACATGATCAACACCGTCGTCACTGCCCAGGATGGTACGACGATGAAGACCTATACCGTCACCGTCACGCGCGCGGCGCCCCCCAGCATCTCGATCGACAGCGTGACTGTGAGCGAAGGCGACACCAACGCCGTCTTCACCGTCACGCAATCCGCCACCAGCGATCTCACGACCACATTCACCTACTCCACCATGAATGGGAGCGCGGTCGCGCCGGGCGATTACACCGCGGCGACGGACGTGGCCGGCTCGATCCCCATCGGCATGACCACAGCTACGATCTCGATCCCGCTCACGGATGACGTGGTTTACGAGAACACGGAGGCGTTCACCGTTGTCCTTGGTAATCCCATGAACGCCACCATCGCCACCGGGAGCGGCACGAGCACAATCAACGACGATGATCCCGAGCCCGCCTTCACCATCGACAGCGTGTCGCATAACGAAGGCAACACCGGTCAGACAGAATACCTCTTCACCGTCACGAAGAACGGCGCCTCGGGCCAAAGCTCCACCGTAGATTTCATGACCATGGATGGCACCGCCACCGTTGCGAACAACGATTACGACGCCACCAGCGGCACCTTGAACTTCAGTTCGAGCGACACCACCAAGACGATCACCGTCCAGGTGAATGGGGATCGCGCGGTCGAGCCTGACGAGACGTTCAGCGTGGTCCTGGACAATGTCGTGAACAATCGCGGTCAGCGTGTGGAAGGCGCGCTTCCCTCCGGCTCAGGCACAATCGTGAACGAAGATAACGCTCCCGTGGCCGACGCGGTCATGTCGAACACGGACGAGAACGATCCGATCACGATCACGCTCTCGGCCAATGATGCCGACGGCGACGCGCTCACCTTTAGCATCGTGAGCGGCCCGAGCCACGGCAGCTTGGGCGCGATCTCGAGCCCGAACTGCTCGTCCGGTAGTTGCACCGCGACCGTCGATTACACCCCCACCACCAACTACGACGGCCCCGACAGCTTCACCTATAAGGCGAACGACGGCGTAAACGACAGCGACACCGCCACCGTCTCGATCACGGTCAATGAAGTCATCCCCGTCGTCACCAACACGAACGACAGCGGCCCTGGTTCGCTCCGGCAGGCGTTGCTCGATGACGAAAGCGGCGACGTGATTAATTTCAACATTCCGCCGAGCGATCCCGGTTGCTCGGCTGGGGTCTGCACCATTTCGCTCACGAGCGGCGAATTGGTCATCGATCAAAGCGTCACCCTGAACGGGACCGGTGCCGATGTCCTGATCGTGCAGCGCCATCCGAGCGCGCCCGACGCCCGCATTTTCCGCGTCGTCGCGCCCGGCCCCAGCGCACCCGCGCGGGTCGCGATCGTTCCAGTTGGCGCCACCATCCAAGGCATGACGATCAGCGGCGGCAACCTTGCCGGCGGTACCTTCGGCGGCGGCATTTTGAATGACCACGCCACTCTGACAGTGGATCGTTGTCTGCTTAGCGGGAACAGCGCCGGCGGTGGCGGCGCCATCGCCAACCAGGGCTCCAATTCGGGCAGCGCGTCGCTCACCATTGCCAACAGCAGCTTGAGTAACAACGTGGCCATCTCCGCCGGCGGCGGCGTTTACCACAACGGCAGCAGTTCGGGCAACGCGAGCCTTTTCGTCAGCAACAGCACCTTCAGCGGCAACATGTCTGGCGAAGGCGGCGGCGCCGCGATTCTCAGCACTGGCTTCGCCGGCAACAACAGCGTCCAGATCGGCAACAGCACCTTCGCCGGCAATTCCTCCGACCTGTCGTTTGGCGGCGGAGTCATTCGCAATGACGGCCAGGGCGCAGGCATCGCCACGTTGGAGATCGGGAACACCATCCTGAAGTCCGCCACCTCGCAGCCGAACCTGGTCAACCTCGCCGGCACGATCACGTCTTTGGGTTACAACTTGAGCACTGACACTGGCAGTGGCCTGCTCAACGCCACCGGCGACGTGCTCAACACCGACCCGATCGTCGGCCCGCTCAAGGATAATGGCGGGACCACGCCCACACACGCTCCGCTCTCGAACAGCCCGGTCATCGATCAGGGCAATGACATCGGCCTCACCGGCGTGGATCAACGCGGTGCCGTGCGACCGCAAACGTCGAGCAACGGCGCCATCACGCCGCCGTCGGGCGGCGATCGCAGCGATATCGGAGCGGTGGAATTGCCCAGCGTGTTGCCCACGGGCAACTCCGCCTCCCTCAAGACGCATGGCCTCCAGGGAGAATTCCCGATTGATCTCGCCCCGATGGGCGCGGTCACGATCGAACCACGCAGTGGCGGCGCGATGGGCGACTTCGAGATCGCGATCGACTTCAGTGCCGGCCCGGTCACCTTCACCAGCGCGGCCATTACTGATGGCGTCTGGCAGCATTTCGTCCATCGCCCAGACTCGGCACGACGGTCACGCTCATCCTCACCGGCGTCGCGAACGCGCAACGCCTCACCTTCGCCCTGTTCGATGTGGATGATGGCCCCGGCAATGCCGCCACCGCAGACTTCGGCCTCCGCCTCGGTTTCCTCCACGGCGATGTGACCGGCAACGGCTCAGTCAACGCCTCCGATGTCGGTGCCGTCAAAGCCGCAGTCCGGCCAAACCGCCAATGGCACCAACTTCCGTTCCGACCTCACGGTGAACGGCAGCATCAACGCCTCCGATGTCGGTGCGGCCAAGGCCCAATCCGGCACAAGCCTTCCCACCGCACCCGCAGAAGCGCCGCCCGAAAGCCAGTAAGACATGTGCAAGTTTTAAGCCGGCGTTCGCGTTGAGGTCATCCCGAGCCGGCGCAGCACGGCCGAGGGATCTCACCGAAGTGCCAAACGCACACAAACCCTAACCGCACCCCGCGAAGTCTGATCGACCTCTCCGCAAAAATTTTACAAGCCTAAGCCCGACATCCCCAATCCGCCGGTGATTTTCGTCATCTCGGATTGTCCCAGTTCTTTCGCTTCCGCGATGGCCTGCTTGATCCCGCTCAGGACGGCTTCCTCCAAAAATTCCACGTCCTCAGGATCGACGATCTCTTTCGCGATCTTGAGCGAAAGCACTTCCCCGGCACCGTTCGCCACCACCGTGACTTTCCCGCCCGCGGCCTGGACCTCGACGGTTTTTTCCTCGAGCTCGGCCTGCGTTTTCGCCATTTGCTCCTGCATCTTCTGCGCCTGCTTCATTAACTTGTTCAGATTCATAATCGGGTCACTCGGTTACGGGTTTGATTTCACCTTTGAAAATTTCCAACGCCTTTTGAATTAGCGGATCGTCCTTAAAGGAAGGCGCCGCCTTCGGTGGCGCGGGCGGTTCCTCGTCTGCCATGGCGGGCGGCTCCGGCTCTTCCCGCGGCACGGCCACGCGCAATCCATCCTTCAAGCTAAACTTGATCTCCCAATCGCGTCCGCTGATTTCCTTCAAGAGCGCCTGGAGAAAGTCGCGGTTCCGCGGCATCGAAATCGATTCCATTGCCGTCTTCTCCTCCGGCGGAAAGCCGAGCAGAAAAAATCGTCCCTCTTCTCCCAGCACTTTCGCGGACTCGATCCACCCTTTGATCAATGGTCGCCGCGCGCGAATCTGTTCCACCGCTTTTCCCCAGACTCCTTCAAGATCGAGCGGTTCCGAAGCCGTCTCCGAAACTCGAGGCGAGGTCTGGCCGGATTCTTTCTCTGCCTTCGGCGTTGGACGTTGGGCGTTCGGCGTTGGGCGTTCCGTCTTCCTCACCTCCAGCTTCGGCTTTGCCTTCGTTTCTGGCAGCGGCTTCCCCTCCCGCAACGCGGAAAGATTTTCGATGACCTCATTCAGTGTCACCTGCCCCAGCGTCTGGATGGCTTTGATCACCGCCACCTCGAAATGGAGCTTCTTGTTTGGCGCCCACTTCATCCGGCCTTCCGCGCCGGCGAATTGATCAATCAATTCCAGCAGCCGATCCGTCTCCAGCAACGCCGACTGGGATTCGAGAGCGCTCTGCAGCTCGGGATTGAACTCATCCGCGACCGCGTCCGGCTTCACCTTGAAGACGAGCAAATCGCGCAGGTAAGCGATGAGGTCGGACATGAGCTTCATCATGTCCTTGCCCTTGTCCGCCTCCGCGTGGAGCAACTCGAGAGCGTCCGCCGTCGCGCCGCCTAGAATCTTTTCGGTGAAACTGGCGACCATCTGTTCGCTCGTGAAACCGAACACGCTCAGCACATCCTCCTCCGCGATTTTCTCCCCGCAGAACGCGACCAGTTGATCGAGCATCGACTCCGCGTCGCGCAGTCCGCCATCGGCGCCTTTCGCGATCGCGTGCGCCGCCGCCGGATCGAGCGTCACCTTCTCCTTGCCTGCGATGAACTGGAGATGATCCGCGATCAAATTTGCCGGAATGCGATGGAGATCGAAGCGCTGGCAGCGGCTGAGAATGGTCGGCAGAACTTTTTGCGGCTCGGTCGTGGCGAAGATGAACTTCACGTGCGGCGGCGGTTCCTCGAGCGTTTTGAGGAGCGCATTGAACGCCGCGGAGCTGAGCATGTGGACCTCGTCGATAATGTAGATCTTGAATTTCCCCTTCGCCGGCGCATAGCGGACGTTATCGCGCAGCTCGCGCACTTGCTCGACGCCGTTGTTGCTCGCGCCGTCGATTTCCAGCACGTCGAGACTGTTGCCGGCGGTGATTTCCTTGCAGCTGTCGCAAACGCCGCACGGGTCCACCGTCGGCCCCTTCACGCAATTCAAAGCCTTCGACAAAATGCGCGCGGTCGAGGTCTTCCCAGTCCCGCGCGGGCCGACGAAAAGATAAGCGTGCGCGAGACGATTCTGCTCCACCGCATTCTTCAAAGTGCGGGTGACATGCGCCTGCCCGACGAGATCATCGAACGTTTGCGGTCGATATTTGCGCGCAAAAACCTGGTAGCTCACGCGGCAACTTTAATCGCGGAAAGGCGCGAGGAAAGCTTCGCGTTGAAAAGTTGGACGTTGCGCGTTGAACGTTGAACGTTTCCCCTCCCAAATGAACGCCTTCCGCATCCCCTTTCTCCTTCTGCTGATTCCCACGTTCGCGCTCGAAGCCCGCGAGCCGCAACCGGCACCACCGAAAGTGGAAGGCGTGCGCGCGCGCGCGCTTGGCGTTCCGTTTGACGGCGCGCCCGGAAAGCTGAACGCGATCACAGATGTCGCCGGCGTTACCGTTGGTTACACCACCTTGGTCCGCGGCGAGGGAAAGCTGGAGGTCGGGAAGGGCCCGGTGCGCACGGGCGTGACCGCGATTCTGCCGCGGGGCCAGAAGTCGTTTAATGATCCCGTTTACGCGGGCGTCTTTAGTTTGAACGGCAATGGCGAAATGACCGGCACGGCGTGGATCGAGGAGAGCGGATTTCTCGAGGGCCCCGTCGTCATCACTAACACCCACAGCGTGGGGGTGGCGCGAGATGCCGTGATCGCGTGGCGCGTTTCGAAGGATGGCCCGGACCCGACCGGGTTTTCGTGGAGTCTGCCGGTGGTGGCGGAGACGTGGGATGGATACTTGAACGACATCAACGGCTTCCACGTGAAGCCGGAACACGTCATCAGCGCGTTGGAATCCGCGAAGGGCGGGCCAATCGCAGAAGGTAGCGTGGGCGGCGGAACGGGCATGATCGCTTATGAATTCAAAGGTGGCACCGGGACCGCGTCGCGGGTGGTAAAGGCGAAGGAGATTTCGTATACAATCGGCGCGCTGGTGCAGGCCAATTGCGGCCGCCGCCCGCAGCTCACAATCGCGGGCGTGCCGGTGGGACGGGAGATTCCGGAGAACTCCGTCTTCAGCAAGGAGAACGGATCCATCATCATCGTGATCGCGACCGATGCGCCACTCCTGCCGCATCAATTGAAACGGCTGGCGCGGCGCGCTTCGCTGGGCCTGGCGCGCACTGGCAGTGTCTCGGGCAATGGTTCTGGCGATTTGTTCATCGCTTTCTCGACCACGAATCCCGGCGCGGCCGATCCGTCCGCCGCAACGCATTCGGTGGAGACAATCCCGAACGATCGCCTCGACGAAATCTTTGAAGCGACCGTACTAGTGGTGGAGGAAGCGATTGTGAATGCGCTCGTCGCCAACGAGGGCATGACCGGCCGTGACGGCCACAAGGTGGATTCTCTTCCGCACGAACGCCTCCGGGCCGCGCTGCGGAAATATAATCGACTGACCCCTTAGCCTGCCTATTCTTCGCGGAACTCGAGATCGGCGCGGGAAAGATCGCCGATTTTTGTCCGGCCACCGGCCCAGACGATGTAGCCGCGCAGTTTTGCCGCGCGTGACTTCTTAAGATAGATGCCGCCGTTGTATGGCTGCAGGCCGGCGAAGGCATGCTTCGTGAGCATGCGCGGAGCGCGGTAATAGTATCCGCGGTCGTCCTCGGCTTCGAGCCGGTAAACGCCCCGGGGAAAGTGGACCGTGGAAATGGAGGGCTCTTCGTTCAAGACAATGCTGCGCGGTACGGCCGGGCCTTCTCCGGGTGGCAGCAGGCGGTAACGGCCATCCCCGGCGCAGGAGGTCATGGCAACGGCGAACATGGCGAAGAGGCTGAAGGAGAAAAGAGTGAACAAATCGACGCGATGCTTCATGCACCGTGCCCATTCCATAAGGAGAGGGCAATGTCGATAAGCGAGTGGGCCTAACCGAGCCCCCGTTGTTTCAATTCCCAGACGCGGAGCGCCGCGAGCAGGAGGCTTTTTGTCCGGGTGAGTGTGCCGACTGCGGCCATTTCCTTTTGCATGGAGGTATCGACGGTGGGCTGCTTGGGCGGACGACCGCGCGGGCGGCGCTTGGCGAGCGACGCGCTGGCGTTGAGATGCACCGTATTATTCATAAGTTCTATAAAGCACATAATGGGCCAGCCTGGGCGGTGTGGCGGGGATGCGACCCGTTTTGCGCTTCCTCCGGCACGGGGGAAACCGCTTGTGCGGTCCGTGGTTTCCGGTCAAGTAGCACCCGTCATGGCGAACAAGAAACTCGGCTGCTTGAGCATCTTTCTGTTCGTGGCGCTCAGCGTCAGCCTCTTCGGCAACTTCGTCCTCGCAATCATGGCGGCGAACCGGCTCGGCGGCGCCGCGCAAATCCAGGAGATGCGGCCGCGTTTCCGCGAGATCGTGATCGATCGCGCGCACAGTGGGAGCAACGACAAGATTGCGATCATTACCTTGCGCGGACTCATCAGTTCCACCCTGCCCGGCAATGTGGGCGACTCCATGGTGGACGACATGCGCTATGCGCTGGAGCAGGCGCGCGACGATAACAACGTCCGCGCGGTGGTGCTGGAAATCGATTCTCCCGGTGGCGAAGTGACGGCATCCGACATCATCTACGACGCGGTGGTGCGGACGCGGGCGAAAAAACCCGTGGTGGTTTACATGAACTCGGTCGCGGCCTCGGGCGGGTATTACGTAGCCTGTGGGGGGAAATATTTGATGGCGAACGAGACCACCATCACCGGCAGTATCGGCGTCATCATTCAAACGCTAAACTACGAGCAACTCTTCAATAAAATCGGCCTTGCCTCCGTGGTTTTCAAAAGCGGCAAGTTCAAGGACATGCTGAATGGCGCCCGCCCGATCACGCCGGAGGAACGCGAGTACGTGCAGGGATTCGTCATGAGCACCTACGACAAATTTCTCGGGATCGTTGCAAAAGAGCGCAATCTCCCGGCGGACGGCCTGCGCGGCACGGTGGCGGATGGGCGTATTCTTTCGGGACGGGACGCGCAGGAGCACAAATTGATCGACGGGCTGGGGCAGATCGAGGATGCCTTTCGCAAGGCGAAAGAACTCGGTGGCACCCCCAACGCGGCGGTGGTGAAATACGGTCCGCCATTTAATATCGCCCGCATCTTCCGTGCACTCGGCCAGGGCGGCGACACCAAGATCGAACTCAGCTTGCCGAAACAACTGTTGCCGCAATTGGAATCCGGACGCGCCTATTTCCTGCCGAGCTACTACGCTCCGTAGGCACTCTCATCATGCCTGAGGGTTTCCTCACCGTCATCGCGGCTGTCGTTAACGTCCTTTTTCTCCTCGGGGCCGTTTACATTTATCTCGCGATTCTGCGCCAGGTCAGCGCGCGCCCGACGCCGAGCGCGGAGGAGACGGGACGAAGGTTCGGGTTGCCGGAAGCGTTGCTCGGAGTGGGACTGGCCTCGCTTTTCATGCTCAACGCCTGGGTGGCCTACTCGCGCGTGGGCCGGCCGAATCTGCAAACGAACGATCTGATCGCGAATGCGCTGGTCTCGATCGCGTTGCTTCTCTTTGTGGCGGCGTTCTTGTGGTTGCGCGGGTTTTCGGTCAGTTCGCTGGCGGGGCTGGCGAAGTTGCCGGTCTGGCGCGCGGTCATGACGGGCGTGGTCTTGTTGTTCGCGGCTTATCCGCTGATTTTCGTTGCCGACCTGGTCGCGCAGAAAGTTCTCGGCAGTCCCGCGAGTCGACAGAGCATCGTGGAGATTTTTGATGAATCGCAGACGCTGGAGCAGCGCATGCTGATCATCATTCTGGCAGTGGCGGTCGCGCCCTTGGTGGAGGAATTCGTCTTTCGATTCTTCCTTTATGGAGTGGTGCGGCGTTATTTCGGACGCTTCGTCGGGCTGCTGACAAACTCCGTGCTCTTCGCGGTCGTGCACGCGCACGTCCCCGCGGCGGCACCGCTCTTCGTGCTCGGCGGTTGCCTCACTCTGGCTTATGAATGGAGCGGATCGATTCTCGTTTCCATGACGATGCACGCGCTCTTCAATTCCCTCACCCTGACCGCGCTGGCGTTTCCCGAATTGATTCAGCAGCCATGAAGCTGGGCCAGCTCGGAGAGGAGCGGCTCTTGCGGCAGTTGCTTCCGCGACTGCCGGGCAACGCGGCGGTGGTGGCGGGAGCGGGTGATGATTGCGCAGTGGTGCGGCGAAAGGGCGCGAAAGAGCTTCTGTTATTGAAAACGGATTGCGTGGTGGAGGGAGTGCACTTCGCGAAGGAGGCGGCGGCGAGCGCGGTGGGTTGGAAGGCAATGGCGCGCCCGCTGAGTGATTTCGCCGCCATGGCGGGCGTGCCGCAGTTTGCGTTGATTACGTTGATCGCGCCGTCGGCGACGACGGCGGCGTGGACGAAGGCGCTCTATCGCGGGTTGGGAAAAGCGGCGCGTGCGTTCGACGTGGCGATCGTAGGCGGAGAAACGAGCGCGACGAGCGGGCCCATCGCAATTTCCGTGAGTGTCAGCGGGGTGGTGGAAAAGGACCGCTGGGTGGCACGGAGCGGTGGCAAAGCGGGCGACCATATTTTCGTGACTGGGCGACTGGGGGGTTCGATTCGCGGCAGGCACCTGCGATTCATCCCACGCATCGCCGAAGCGCGCTGGCTCACGCAGCACTTTCGCGTGCACGCGATGATGGATTTAAGCGACGGATTGGGGGCTGATCTGCCGCGTCTGGCACGTGCAAGCGAGTTAAACTTCGAGGTCAACGAGGCCGCGATCCCGCGCACTCGCGGTTGTTCAATCAAGGACGCGATCACAGACGGCGAAGATTATGAACTGCTTTTCGCGATTCCGCCCGAGGACGCCGCACGCTTGCAAAAAGCGTGGAAGAAAAGATTCCCGAAGCTGCCGTTGACGCGCATCGGCCGGCTCAATCGAAAATCAAAAATCGAAAATCGAAAATTTCCTTCCGGCTATGTTCATTTCCAATAGCCCGGAGGAGACGGCGGAGGCTGGAGCAGTCTGGGCGCGAAGCGCGCGCGCGGGCGACATCATCGCCTTGGTGGGTGATCTCGGCGCCGGCAAGACGCAGTTTGTGAAGGGATTCGTGGCGGGAATGGGGAGCGAGGCGGATGTGACCAGCCCCACGTTCACGTTGGTGCATGAGTACGGGGATGGTCGATTACCGGTGTACCACTTTGACTTCTACCGGCTTGATTCCGCGGACGCGGTGGTGCGGTTGGGCTTTGATGAATACGCGGAGGGCGATGGCGTTTGCCTGATCGAGTGGGCGGATCGTTTTCCGAATTTGCTTCCGGAAGACACGGTCACGATCACGATTGAAACGCGCGGCGAAAAGGAGCGTGTGATCCGAGGCGCGCCGGACCGATGAAAATTCTCGCGCTGGAGCTGTCGAGTTCCGTGGGCAGCATCGCATGGAGTGGCGAGGAAACGTTTTCTGTCTCGTTTCCGAGCGATCGACAACATTCCGGCGCCTTCTTCGAACATCTGCGCGCGTGTCTGGAGCGTTTTGGAAATCCTGAACACATTGTCGTGGGATTGGGGCCCGGCTCGTACGCGGGGACGCGCATCGCGATCGCGACGGCGACCGGGCTGAAGGCGGCGTGTGGCGCGCAGCTGATCGGATTGGCGTCTCTGTTTGCGATGGAAACGGACGCCAACGAATACGTCGTGGTGGGAGACGCACGGCGGCAGTCGTTTTATTTCGCGCAGGTGCGGGATCGCCAGTGCGTGGCAGGACCTTTGCTTTGCACGGAGGCAGAAATGCAAAAACGCCTTGCCGCTGTGTCGTGTCCAATTTTGACGACGCAGGCGCTGGCGATGGTGCCAGACGCAATCGTGGCGCAGCCGGTGGCCCTGCTTTTGGCGCAAATTTCCGCACAGAGGAACGATGCCGGGGCTGCGCAACCACTGGAGCCGATCTACCTTCGCGAGCCGCACATCACCCAACCGAAGGCGGTCTCCTGATTTTTTGATGACGACGCATCCTGAACGTTGCTGGGCCGAGATCGATCTCGAGGCGTTGCGACATAACGCCCGGGAGGCTCGTGCCCGCGTGGGGCCCGATGCGGCTTTGCTGGCTGTAATAAAAGCAAATGCTTATGGCCACGGGCTCGAGGCGGTGGCGAAGGCATTGTGCGAGGAGGCGCAATTATTCGGCGTGGCGAACCTGGATGAGGCGATGGCAACTCGCAGCGCGGTCCCGCATCCAGTCGTTATTCTTGGTCCTTCGTTGCCGGAGGAACGGGCGGCGATCGCGCAACATGAGTTTATCCCGACGGTGTCGAGTTTTGCCGAGGCGCGCGAGTTCAGTTTGGCGGCGGGTGCCGGGACGGTGGCGATCAATTGCGCGATCGATACCGGGATGGGGCGGATGGGAATCGCGGAGACGCTGGCCGCGACCGAGATACGGCGCGTGGGGGATTTGCCAAACGTGAAGATCCACAGCGTCTCCACGCACCTCCCGGCGGCGGAGGAAGATCCGGCGTTTACCACGGAGCAGTTGGCGCGTTTTGAAAAGGTGCTCGCGGCTGTTCGGAGTGTGACGCGAGGCGATTATTTGGTGCACGCACTGTGCAGCGCGGGCGTGGCGCGGTTTCCGCAGTCGGCCTACGACATCGTGCGCGCGGGGCTGATCCTTTACGGGGCGTCACCAGATTCTGAATTTCAACGACGACTGCGACCGGTGATGACGTGGAAGACGCGGGTGGCGTTGGTGCGCGAGGTGGCGGCGGGGGCTTCGATCAGCTACGGGCGCACGTTTATCGCGCCGCAGACGATGCGGGTGGCGACGATCGGGGCGGGCTACGCGGATGGTTTGCCGCGCTCGATTTCCAATCGAGACGCCGTGGTGCTGATTGGGGGCCGGCGTTGTCCGGTGCTAGGGCGGGTGACGATGGATCTAACGATGGTGGATGTCACTGCGGCAACGGAGGTGGTGGCGGGCGATGAGGTGGTGTTGATGGGCCGGCAGGGAGACGAGGAGATTTTCGTGAACGAAATCGCGGAGCGGGCCTCGACGATCGCGTGGGAGATTTTTACCGGCGTTGGCAGCCGGGTGGCGCGTGTGTATGTGTGAGGGCAGATGTTCCAGATCATCTTTAACGAACTGAGCGCGGCGGAGATGTCGGCGTTGCCGAAGACGCTGCAGCTCGACCTGCTGGCGGAGTTCCAGATTCTGCCGGCGGATCTTGATAACCTGGACGGGAGCAAGTTCGGCGTGATCCAACGGGAGGGGAAGAAGCTCTACCGTTACCGTGCGAAAGAGTATCGCATCTATTTCGAGAAGCGGGACGAAGGCATCACGGTTCATCGCGTGCTGCACAAGAACACGTTTCGTGACTTCCTCTTCCGCAGCAAATTGCCGATGGCGGAGGATGATCAGCTGGGCAAAACGCGCGAGTTTTGGAAGCTGATCGAGCAGGGAGAGCGGACGCGGAAGGCGTGACCGGGTCTGCGACCTCGTAACACGGCCGCGCTGAATCCGCGCCGGGGTGGATGGAGCGAGCGCCGCGGGCGCCTACTTCATCAAGAGAACCGAGCGGCTGCGCTTGATCTCGCGCGTGATCTTGCGGTGCATGTGCGCCGGCATACCGGTGACACGACGGGGCAGGATCTTGCCACTTTCGGTAACGAATTTTCTCAGGAGATCGGGATTCTTGTAGTCAATCGCTTCGGTGGCGATGTCGATGCGGCGCCGCGGCATGGTGCGGTTGGCACGGCGGAAGGCGGAGCGGCGTTTGGCGGTCTTTGGTTGCATGGCTGATTAGCGGGTTTCGCGGTGCAAGGTATGCCGCTTAAGGAAGGGATTATACTTCTTTTTTTCGAGACGGTTCGGGGTGCGCGGGCTCTTTTTGTTCCGCGTACTCATGTAGCGGGAGACGGGGGCGCCGAGCGCTTTCGCTTCGGTGCACTCCAAGGTGATAATTTCCTGGGCCATACTGGTTAGTCTTCGTTCTTGTCGCGGTCGCGGTCGGCTTTCGATTCTTCTTCTTCACCTTCGCCGCTGTCGTCATCGGTGAGACCGAAAAGGGAGGTGACAGACTGGCGGACGCGGGATGCTTTATTTTGCTTCTCGAGCTGCGACTGGCACTCGACGGTGAAACGGGCAAACGGAATCGCTTCAAGTCGGGCGTGGCCGATGGCTTTGCCGGACATTTCGCAAACGCCATAGGTGCCGAGCTCGATGCGCTTCAGCGCCTGGTCGATTTCGTAAAGCGCGTCCTGTTCCTGCGAAAGAAGGCTGAGGGCGAAATCGCGATCGTAAGCGTCGCTGCCGGCATCAGCCTGGTGCATCCCGAAGGCGGAGGCTTCGCTGCCCTCGGCGCGGGAGCGGAGATTGTCCTTCGCCACGCCGGCCATGGAGTCGACCATGGCGTCGCGCAGGTGGAGGAGTTTTTCCCGTTGGCCCTTGGTGAAGGGATCGAGCTTCTTCTGCTTGTGATTGTTACCAAGGATCGCCTGCGTCGGGCTCAGTTCGTGCCCGCGACCTTTCTTTTGACCGTTTGCACCGGCGCGTGCCGTGGTGGTGTCCGCTTTTTTCGGCGCGAGAGACTTCCCGGCTTTCGCCGGAGCTTTTTTGGTCACCGTTTTTTTCGCCTTGGCGACGGGCTTTTTAGCTTTGGCCGGCGACGATTTTTTGGGCGTCGCCTTCTTGGCCGCCTTGGGAGCGGGCTTCTTTTTCTTGGAACTGGCCATAAAATTGTGTGTGCAGCCCCACATTCCCGGGGCTGAGCGGAGGCTTACTTAAGGGCATATACGGGGAGGCGCAAGGAGAGAATTGCCCGGGGAAAATGGGGTGAAAAGCGAGCGTTTCGGCCCGTCTCTCCTTCAGGAGCTTGCGCTCGAATATCGCCGTAAGGCGAAATTCCAGAAAGTTCGTGAGATTACCAACGCGACCCCTCCCGCGGTTACAAGATGAAACATCAACCAGACCGGGTCGGAAAGGGGTTTGATCAGCAGTCGGGCGGGAATGTTGGCGACGATGATGACTGGAATGATCCACCCGAAGACGAAGCGGAACAGGCGCGGGAAGATAACGTCGGGGTAGCGCGCGATCTGGAGGAAGTTGAAGTAGCCGTAAACGAGCCCCTGCGCGCGGACAATCCAGAAGCTGACCGCCGCCAGGGCGAGCATGATGGAATAATGCACGGCCACGCCAAAGCCGAGGGCGATGAGATAGAGGACGATCGAGAGTGGCGTGGGCGTGATGTGCAATTGTGTGAGCGAAACGATTACGACCGCGCCGCCGAGGAGCGCATTGAGGATGCTATCGAGGCCAAATTGCTTGGTCGAAACGGCAAACTGACTATCCACCGGCAAAAGGAGGAGCGAGTCGAGTTTTCCGGTGCGGACCAGCTCGGGAATGCTGGATACGTTCATAAAGAAGAACGCCTGGAAAAGCTGCGCGATGATCTGGTGGGTGCCGACGAGGAGCACGACCTCCCATTTTGACCAGTCCCCGATCCGATCCACATGCCCGAAGATGATGCTGAAAAACGCGATCTGACCACAGAACCAGAGCACTTCCACAACCAGCCAGAGGAGGAAGTTCGCCTTGAAGCTCATCTCGCGGATGAGCGAGTTGCGCAGCATGATGGAGTAGATCTCGAGGTAGCGGCGCATGGGCGGGAGTAATGTAATGGAAATTGGTGCGCCTCAAGTGTCACCCATGCCGCTCCCGGGAGCACCGCGGGCGCGCGACTTTGACTTTGCGCGGGCGCGGAGGACGCTCGGGAGATGAGTACACCAAGTCGCTGGCAGAAATTGGTCGCGGACGCGAAACAACGGATTACAGAAATCTCTCCCGCCGAGACGCGAGCAAAGGTGGAAGAGGGGAAGGCAATCCTGTTCGACGTGCGCGAGGCGAGCGAGTTTGAGAAAGAGCACGCCGTCGGTGCGCGTCACGCCAGCCGGGGGACGATCGAGATCGGGATCGAGAAGGAGGTGCCGAATTTCGACCAGCCCATCATCTGCCATTGCGGCAGCGGTGGGCGCTCCGCCATGGTGGCCGATAATTTGCAAAAGATGGGCTACACCAACGTGAAGTCGATGGCTGGCGGGATGGAGGCGTGGAAGGAAGCGGGATTGCCGGTTACGTCCGGGTAGGCGAACGAGCTTTCGTTAGCCGCCGACCGCCTGGTAGTGGCCCAACCCTCGGCGCCACATGAAATGAGCGGTGGCCCAAGTTGCCACCAACCAGCCGGTTTGAATGAGAAGGGCTTCGACCATGGCGGCGCCTTGCAGACGCTCGAGGAAGATGGCGATGGGGCAGAAGAGTTCGTAGTAGAACGGCAGCCATTTCAGAACGGCCTGAACGCCTGCGGGCATGATATCGACCGGGAACATCATCCCGCCGAGGAAATACTCGAAGGAGTAGACGATGAACACGATGGTGGAGATCTCCAGAATCCAGAACGCCATCATCGCGATGCTGTAGGTGATGAAAAATTGAATCATCGCCGCCATGAGGAGGGAAAGAAACGCGGCGGGCCAGGCCCACGGGTCGGAGGGGAAGGTGATGTAATCGCGGAAGTAAACGAAGATGAGCGCGATGGGAACGATGGTGACGGTGGTGTAAACCAGCCGGCCACTCAGGAAAATGCTGAACCGATAAGCGAGGTAGTTGAGCGGCTTGGTAAGGAAGGAATTGATCTGTCCTTCGCGGATGTCGGACGCAATCTGCCATTCGTCCTCCGTCGGGGTGACGAGGTTCGAGACGAGGATGGTGAGCAGGTAATAATAGATCATCGAGCCGTAGTCGTAGCCCTGCATGCCGCCGCCTTTTTCATTAAAGACGGCGCGCCAGAGAAAGACGGTGCCGGCGAGCGGGATGAGACCGAAGACGGCGCGCAGGAGGTAATTCCAGCGATACACGAAGGTGTTTTGCAGACCGAGCTTGAAGACGGCCGTGTACTTCGAGGGCTGCATCGCGTTTATCGGATAACGCGGAATCGCCAGGTTGGCGAGCGTGCGGCTATCTCCGTCCAGCCAGCTCGGCCGCAACCTTCATCGCGGCGAGCATGCTGGCGGGTCGGGCGATGTTTTTGCCGGCGATCTCAAAGGCCGTGCCATGATCGGGGCTGGTGCGCGGGAAGGGGAGTCCAAGGGTGACATTCACGCCTTCGTGAAAGGCGTGGAGCTTGAGCGGGATCAAGCCTTGATCGTGATACATGCAGAGGACGCCGTCCCACGCGCCGATGGCGGCGTGATGGAAGACGGTGTCGGGAGAGAAGGGGCCGGCGAATGGCGGGTGCTCCGTTTGGGGCGATCGGTGAGACGCGTTCAACTTCGCGATCGCCGGGGCGATGATGGCGTCTTCCTCAGTTCCGATCTTCCCGGACTCGCCCGCGTGCGGATTCAAACCCGCGACGGCGATGCGCGGCGCGCGGCCCAGGCGTCGCTGCAGGAAATCGGCGAGCAATCCGCCCACGCGCACGATCTCGCTTTGGGCGAGAACTTCCGGAACGCGGCGCAGCGGGATGTGCGTTGTCACGAGCGCGACGGTCAGCGCGCCGCCGGTGAGGAGCATGGCGAAATTCTGGACACCGCAACGCGCGGCAAAGAACTCCGTCTGCCCCGGAAACTGAAAGCCGATCTCGTACATCCGCGCCTTATGAATCGGCCCGGTGACAACGGCCGCCAGCTCTCCGCGCAAGGCAGACGCCACCGCTTCCTCCAGCGCCGCGGCCGCGGCGCGGGCCGTCTCTTCGTTAGGCTCACCAGGAGGGCACGCGGGATATTTCCCGATCACGACAAATTCGCAATCCGGCCGTGCGGGCGACTGCAAAGCGGCGGCCACGATCTCGGGGCCGATCCCGGCGGCGTCGCCGAGGGTGATGCCGATGCGCAAGGGCGGAAACTAGAAGGTGCGGATGGTGGCTTTCTGGCGCAAACCGGCGAGCCAGTTTTCCTGAATCCGCTGCGCGTCGTCCTGGCGCAATTTTTTCTCCACCTCGTCGCGCACTTCGGCCAGCGGCTTGGTGACGCCGCCGCGTTTGGCATCGACCTTGATGATGTAATAATTACCGCCGAGCTCGATCAAATTACTGACCTTGCCAACCGGGAGACTAAAGGCGACCTGCTCGAGCGGACCGGCCAGAGTCTGGCGTTCGATCCAGCCCCAATCGCCGCCCAGATCGCGCGTGCTGTCTTCGGAATAAATCTGCGCCATCCCGGCGAAATCCGCGCCGCCCTTGAGCTTGCCGAGGATCTCTTCCGCGAGCGCCTTTTGGGAAGAAGAGTTGCCTTCCGCGGAGCGGCTCGGGATCATGATCATGCGCAGCTTGACCTCCGCCTTGGAGGAGAACTCCTCGCGGTGCTTCTTGTAATATTCCGCGATGCGGGAAGGGGACGCGACCATGTTCGGGTTCACGTTTTTCCCGCGCATGGCGGCGACGATGATCTTTTCGAATTCGTTCTTCTTGAATTCGCTGAGCGAGAAGTTCTGCGCCTCCAGCATCTTCATGAAGGTGTTGCGATCGCCGCCAAAGTTCTCGCGAATGATGTCGTTCATGCGCTGCTCCACGAAGTAATCGGGCAACGCGAATTTTTCCTTCTTGAAGGATTGCACTATCAACTCGCGGTCGATCAGATCTTTCAGGGCCTGTTTCTCGGCCTCCTTTAACTGCTTCTGATATTCCTCGCCCGTGTATTGCTGGCGCAACATCCGTTCCCGGGGGCCGATCACGGCCCGGACCTGTGAGTAGGTGATCACTTCGCCGTTCACGATCGCCGCGATGCCGTCGATGATGCGCGCATCGTCTTCCTGCGCGCGGGCGGGTTGTGAGAGCGAGAGATGAGTGAGGAGCACGGCCGCGCAACACGCGGTAGAGAAAGCACGAATCATAACTTCAAATCTTCCTGGTTAATTCGAGGACCTCCGCAAGGCGCCGTTCGATTCTAGCGGAACTTAAGCGGGGGAATTTGCCGTCCACAAGGATTAAGTCCCCGCGGCGAGTCAGCATCAACTTGCCTTCCCGCACCTCGAGGCGGGTGACGCCAGCCTTGGCTGCGGCGAGTTTGATCTCCGTCAAAATAAGCAAATTGTCAACCGCGGGCGGGAACTTCCCGAAGCGATCGCGCCAGTCTTTCCGCAGCCGATCCCACTGCTCGCGCGTGCTGATTTGGGCCAGCGCGCGGTAGGCCTGGATGCGCATGGTGGTGTCGCCGATGTAATCCGTCGGGATGAACGCAGGGACGCGGGTGCCGGTTTCCATCTGCACGAATTCGGCCTCGTTCGTGGCCACGAAATCGAGCCGGACCTCCACTTCGAGGCGGGTTTTGAATTTCTCGCCCTTCAACTGCGCCACGGCTTGCTTGAGCAGCTGGCAGTAGAGGTCGAAGCCGACCGCGACGATGTGGCCGCTTTGCGCCGTGCCGAGAATGCTGCCCGCGCCCCGGATCTCGAGGTCGCGCATGGCGATGCGGAAGCCGGCGCCGAGCGAGCTGTATTGCTTGATGGCGTTGATGCGTTTGCGCGCCGCGCCCACCGTCATCATTTCGCGCGGGAGAAGAAGGTAGGCGTAGGCTTTGTGCTCGGCCCGCCCAACGCGGCCCCGGAGCTGGTAGAGATCGGCCAGGCCGAAGCGATCGGCGCGGTCGATGATGATGGTGTTTGCGTTTGGAATATCAAGACCGCTTTCGATGATGGTCGTGCAAACGAGGACATCGATCCTTCCGGCGACGAAGTTGCTCATCACGGCTTCGAGCGTGTCCGCGTCCATCTGGCCGTGGCCGAATTCCACCCGCGCCCCCGGGCAAAGCTCGGCGATGCGATCGCGCACTTTCTCGATCGATTGCACGCGATTGTGCAGAAAGTAGACTTGGCCTTGGCGTTCCAGTTCGCGATTGATGGCGTCGCGAATAATGCGCTCGTCGTAGCCGCAAACCATCGTCTCGACCGGGAGGCGATTCAGCGGCGGCGTCTCGATCGTGGACATGTCTTTTACGCCCACGAGCGAGAGATAAAGCGTGCGCGGAATGGGCGTGGCGGAAAGCGTGAGCACGTCGACGAGCTTGAACAGCTCCTTGAACTTCTCCTTGTGGAGGACGCCGAAGCGTTGCTCCTCGTCGATCACGACCAACCCGAGATCCTTGAAGATCACATCGCCGGAGATGATGCGGTGCGTCCCGATGACAATATCGACGCCGCCTTCGCGCAGGAGTTTGAGCACCTTTTTCTGCTCCGCTGGCGAACGGAAACGGCTCAGCATTTCGATCTGCACCGGATAATCGAGCATGCGCTGGCGGAAGGTTTCGAAATGCTGCTGCGCCAGCACGGTGGTGGGAGTGAGGACGGCGACCTGTTTGCCTTCCATCACCGCTTTGAACGCGGCCCGGATTGCGACCTCGGTCTTGCCAAAACCGACGTCGCCGCAAATCAGCCGATCCATCGAGCGCGCCTGCTCCATGTCGCGCTTGGTCGCATCAATCGCCTTCAATTGATCGACGGTTTCGCGGAAGGGGAACGAATGCTCGAACTCGCTTTGCCATTTTGTATCGGAGCCGAAGGCGTGGCCCAGCTGTGTCTCGCGTTCGGCCTGCACCGCGAGCATCTTGCCGGCGTAATCGAAAATAGAAGCGGCGGCGCTGGTCTTCGCGCGCGCCCATTTTGCATCCGCGAGTGAGCTGAGCGGCGGGGATTTTTTGCCGACCCCCACGTAACGCGAGACGAGATACGCCTGCTCAAGCGGCACGTAGAGGCGGGCCTCATCAGCAAACTCCAGCACCAGCACTTCCTGCTCGCCGCCCCCGACCGCCGGCACTTTCGTGAGCTGCTGGAAACGGCCGACGCCGTGTTCGAGATGAACGACGAGATCGCCTTCGGTTAACTCGCTGAAGTCGATCTGCGCCCGGTTCCGCCCTTGTTGCTCCGCGCGTTGCAAGCGCCGGCGACCATGGGTGGTGGCGCGACCGAAAAGTTCGGCCGCGGAGAGGACGACCAGTTTGCCCTCGGGAAAGTAGAAGCCGCGGGCGAGCGTGCCTTGCGCCAGTTCCACGCCATCGAGCGCGCCGCTGTTTACGTCCATGATCTCGCGGAAACGTTCGATTTCGCCCTCGGTCTGGAAGTAGATGATGATCGTTTCGCCGGCGGCACGCCATTCTGAGAGGCGCGCGCCGAACTGGGCGCGCTTTGCTTCCACCAGCATGAAGTCGCCGACGGCGAACTCCGCCACATCGGCATCGTGAAACGCGCCGGTGTAGTCTTCCGCCGCGTCTGTTTCCTCCAGCCAGCCTTCGCTGATCCGGATCTGCGCGTCGTCCTTTTCTCCCGGCTCGAGCGCGACGCGCAGGTGATCCTTCGCGATGTAATCGCGCACCTTTCCACCTTGTTCTTCCGCGGCGCCGAGCAGGAGATCCACCGCCTGGAGTTGGCGCACGGAAGTCTGGGTATCCAAATCGAATTCGCGCAGGGATTCGATTTCGTCGTCGAAAAATTCCGCCCGCACCGGTAACCGCGATTGCCAGGAGAAAACATCGAGAATGCCGCCGCGCACCGCGAACTGTCCGCGCGTCGTTACTTGCGCGACGCGTTCATAGCCAGCTTCGCCTAACGACGCAATCAGTTCCTCCATCGTCTGCCGCGCACCGCGCTTGATGCGCAGCGTGGCTGCCTTCAGCGCTCTCAACTTTGGCGCGGCCTGCTCCAGTCCCGTGCGCGTTGCGACAACTACGTGCGGGCCGGTCTCGCGTGTCACCTTGCCCAGCAACGCAAGCCGCTCCGCCGCGATCTCCGGGTCCGGCAGGATATTCTCCACCGCCGCGAACTCTGCCTCCGGCAGAAACAAGGCTTCCGGCATCCAGTTCAGCAAACTTTCATAGAAAATCTCCTGGACTCGCACCGTGGGGCATACCACCCAAAGCGTGGACGCTACTTTACGCGCCAGAGTCGCGACAAGCAGCGGCTGCGCGGGCCCGGTGACGTGCGAGAAACGAACGGGGCCGCGGCCGGCCGCGATGGCGCGCAAGCGTTCGGCAATGGGCTCCGCGTCCGCGACCTTCTGGACTATCTGCTCACTGCGGGAATCTGGCACCGGCCAGCGTTCGCCGAATCCGGCAGAACTTCAATCGCAAGCCAAATGCCGCAGGAGGGAGATGCGAACCCGCGAAATGGGTTTGCTTACAAATCCCGCCCGATGGCATTCGCCACCGCGCGGATTCGCGGGACGAGTTTGCCCAGCATCTCGGGCGTGAGCGCCTGTTCGCCGTCACTCTTGGCGGCGTCGGGTGCCTGGTGGACTTCGAGCATAAGAGCGTCGGCGCCGGCGGCGACGGCTGCGAGCGACATTTGCGGAATGAACGCGCGCAGGCCCACGGCGTGGGTGGGATCGACCACCACGGGAAGGTGCGTTTTTGCTTTCAGAATCGGGACGGCGCTCAAGTCGAGCGTGTAGCGGGTGCCGGTTTCGAAGGTGCGGATGCCGCGCTCGCAGAGGAGCACGTTCATGTTGCCTTCGCTGAGGATGTACTCGGCGCTCATGATGAATTCGCTCACGGTGGCGCTGAAGCCGCGCTTGAGGAGAACGGGGAGATGGCTGCGCCCGACTTCCTTCAAGAGGGAGAAGTTGTGCATGTTGCGCGCGCCGATCTGGAGGCAATCCGCATAACGCTCCACCACTGATAAATCGCGCGCGTCCATGATCTCGGTCACAACCGGGAGGCCGGTTTCATTGCGCGCCTCGGCAAGGAAACGCAGCCCTTCCTCCTGCAACCCTTGGAAGCTATAGGGCGAGGTACGCGGTTTGAAGGCGCCGCCGCGCAGAACGCTGGCGCCCGCGTCTTCGACCAGATGCGCGATCGAGAGAATCTGCTCGCGGCTTTCGACCGAGCACGGCCCGCAAATGAGGGCGATGGCGGATTCGCATCCGATGCTGACTCCGCAAATTTCCACCGTGGAAGCGGCTCCGCGCGCTTCCATGGATGCGAGTTGGTAAGGAATTTTCGCGGGAACAACGGCCTCGACGCCGGGCATGACGCGGAAGGCCTGGTCGTCGCGCGCGACTTCCTCCGGCCCGACCACACCGACAATGACGCGCGAGGCGCCGCGGCTGACCTGCGCCTCGAGACCGATCTCTTCGACGCGTGCGATAATCTGCTCGATCTCCTCTTCCGTGGCGTTGGGTTGAGTGATGATGATCATGTTTCGCCGCGACGGGAAACTGAGAATGCTACGGGAAAAACGTAAGCGCAAGCGCCGAGGAGCGCCGGGTAATGCCGCGGCGGCAGGTGGGCTGATTTGTCACCACGGAGGGTTGGACGCCACCGCGGGTAGGTCCCCGCGTTTACGGCGTGACTGTGACCGGCGTGCCGTTGGTGACGGCGTCGAAGAAATTCTCGGCCATGAACTCGGGCATGCGGATGCAGCCATGCGAAGCGGGATAACCGGGAAGATAACCGGCGTGCATCCCCACGCCGCCGACGATGCGCATGAAGTAGGGCATGGGTGCGCCCTTAAATTTCGTGCCGGGCGGTTTGGGATCCTTGTTCACGCCGACGTTGGGGACGACGACATTACCGGCATCGTCCACGTAGTCGCCATAGAGATTCGAGACATGGTCTTTGTCTTTCTGGGTGATCTTATAGGAACCGGTGGGGGTACCGAGCCCTTCGCGTCCGGTGGACAGCTGTGAGACGCCCACCAATTTGCCGCCCCTATAAAAATAGGCGCGTTGCTCGGAGAGTTTGATCTTGATCGAGGGCGAACCGGAAACGCCGTCACCGTCCCAATACGAAATGGTATCCTGCGGAGCGGATTGCGCCACCGCGCCCGGTCCGTAGACGCCGCCCATATATTGAGTGGCCCCCATGCTTGGATCTTCGTCGCAGGCGACGAGGGCAAAGAGCGCGCTGGCGCAGGTGGAAATTCGGAGAAAGCGAAGCATGGATTGCGGTATATTCACGGAAACGGTCGTTTCCTTTAACCGCCCAGACCGTAAAGTCAAGATACGCGCTCCAAGAGGGGAACGAAGGATGGAGGACGCGGGCGGCGGCTTGAATTTTGCTCTCGTTGGGCCAGACTCCGACCGCTCCAGCGCATCGTCCATTCCATGCCCACCTACGAATACGCCTGCCAAAAGTGCGGGAAAAATTTCGACGCGTTCCAATCGATGCGCGATCCCGCGTTTTCGGAATGCCCGAAAGAGTTCTGCCAGCAGAAGCGTTGGGGCCACGGCAAAGTGAAACGGCTGCTCGGGACCGGGGCTGGTCTCATCTTTAAGGGTTCCGGGTTCTACATTACCGACTACCGGAGCAATAACTACAAGGAGGGCGCGAAGAAAGAGTCGCCCGCCCCGGAAAAGTCGGCGGACAAAGGCGATAAAAGCTCCAAGACGGCGGCCCCTGCCGCAGCCCCTGCAAAAACGCCGGCCGCGAAACCGAAAGCGGATTCATGAAATTGATCTGCACCGAGTGCCGACGGGAGAACGAAGCCGAGCGCATTTATTGCCACGAATGCGGGGCGCGCCTGGACAGGTCGGCGATTACGAAGGCCAAGAGCGCTGGGGAATCGCCGAAGGAAACGCACCGCCGCCTCCAGGCCATGCTGAACCCCAAGGGTGCCCGCCTGCGTCATCGTCTCTGGTGCGGGACCAAGCTGCTCCTGGGCGCGGTCGTGGCCGCCGGCTTGGTGCAAATGCTGCGTGCGCCGGAACTGCCCGCTGCTGCTTCTTCCGAAGTCAGCGATTCGTTGCCGCAGATTGATTTACAACTGGAGGGCGCCACCATGGCCGCCGCCGGCACGCCCGCACTTCGTTTCTCTGAGACCGACGTGAACGCCTACGTCTCTTACAAACTTAAGAGCAAACGCAAGGCGCTCAGCGCCTACGTCGGGTTCGAACGCGGGATCGCCGCGCTGGAAGAAGGGGCGGCCGTCTTCACGGTCGAGCGTTCGCTTTTCGGATATTCTGTTTTCCTCAGCGCGCAGTTCGCCCCTCGCATGGAGAAGGAAAAGCTCACCGCCCAGATCCTCGGCGGGAAAATTGGCCGCCTGCCCGTTCATCCCGAGATCATGAGATTTTCCGGCATGCTGTTTTCCGATGTGGCCGCTGTTTTCGATCGCGAACGGCGGTTGCTTTCGAAGCTGGGTCCGATCGAATTGCATCCGGACCTGCTGGTCGTGAATCCGAAGCCGCCGCTCCTGTAGGCGGCGTGGCGACAACGTAGCGGCAAGCCGTGACGGTGGCGTCGCCGGCGCATTTCAGTCTCGCGGACACCTGCGCCGGCGCGGTAAATTTCGTCCTCCAGATGAGCTCTTCGTCCCGCGCCTCGCTGAGCGTCGCCACATTGTGTGTCACGCTCACCTCGTGGGCGATGGCGCTTCCAGCGGCGGAACGCAGCGTGAGCACTTCCCGTCAGTTTATCGTTTATGGAGGCGATACCCGACTGCGTGGCGCCCTCTGCGATCTGGCGGAGCAAACCAAACAGAACGCGCTCCGGATTTTGGGCGGACGCGATGGATGGAAGACGCCGATCGTCATCCACGCGCAGACGCGCTCTCTCTCTCGCCCGGACGCGCCCGTGGCGGAGTTGCGCGTCAATCAGACCGGTAATGGTCTGAAGTTCCAACTCGAGCTGCGCCTCGCCGCGGATGTGCGGGTGCCGGTGGTGGAGCGCGAGCTGTTGCACGCGCTGTTGCTCGAAATGGCCTACCGCTCGCAACCGGATATTCCGGCGGGCACGCCCTACGTGGATCCGCCCGATTGGCTGTTGGAGGGAATTCCCGTGCTCACCAATGAACGCGACTTCGCGCGGGTGGCGCAGTTGTTGCAGATGGCGGCCGCGGGCGAAATGCTCACGCTGGAGAAGTTTCTTCGCCAGAAACGCGCCCTGCTCGATTCGCCTTCGCGGTCGGTCTACGATGCTTCCGCCGCGGCGCTGGTTTCCCTGCTGGTCGAGGCGCCGGATGGCCGCGCCCGCCTGACGCGTTTTGTGGCCGGTCTCGATCAGGCTTCGAATGATCCGCTCGCGGACCTGATCGCTCATTTCCCGAACTTCGGTGTCGCGCCGACGGAGATTGAAGCCCACTGGCGCGGAGGCGTGGCGCGCCTTGCCGGGAGCGAGCGTTTTCGTCTTCTTAACAGCGAGGAAACGGAGCGTCGGTTGGCGGAAATTCTTCGCCTCACGGTGCCGGAAGGAAATGAGACGGTCGTCTACACGCTGGAGGAATTCCCAAAATTCCGCGACAACCGCGCCGCGGCGCCGGAACTGAAACGCCTAACAAGCGACCTGCTTTTGCTTTTCGCACGCGCTCACCCGCTGGCGCGTCCCGTTCTCGGCGAGTATCAACGTATCGCCGCGCAGCTTCTGCGCCGGAAAGCGCCGAAAGCGCGTCGCCTCGCCGAACTTCGCGCCACGCGCGAAGACTTGCGGCGGCGGATGGATGCAATCGCGGATTACCTCAACTGGTGGGAAGCGACGCAGACGCGGGTGGCGAGCGGCGCCTTTCGCGAATACCTGCGCGCGGCGGAGGAGGCAGCGGAGCCGGCGCCGCGGCGGCGCGATCCCATCTCGGTTTATCTCGACGCGCTCGAAGCGCAATTCTAGAAGAAGGGCGCATGCACGAATCCCTCCCGCACACGATTGACTACGTCGAGATGCCGTCGCGCGATCTCGAGGCGACGAAAAAATTCTTCAGCGCACTCTTCGGCTGGACGTTCCAGGATTACGGACCGGATTACACGGCCTTTGATGACGGCCGGATGACAGGCGGATTTTTTGATGCGGAGGATACCTGGATGTCGGCCGCGGCCTGCCCTTTGGTGGTGTTCTATTCCGCGGAACTGGAGATGAGCCGTGCCGACGTAGTCCGTCTCGGTGCCAAGGTGACGCGCGATATCTTCAAGTTTCCTGGCGGTCGGCGCTTTCATTTTCAAGCACCAGGCAGCGGCGAATTCGCAATCTGGTCGGATAAGTGACTTGGAGACGAGGTCCGGTCGCGCCCGAAGGTTGCCCACCGCGGCGAAGCTGCGTATCATAGCGCGCGTCTTTTAAGAGAAGCGCCACAAACTCATGCAGAAAATCGGATTCGCGGAAGCTCTCGACTCGATCATCGCCGGCGATCCGCGTTACAGTCGCGACGCCTACGTTTTTCTGCGCGACGCGCTGGATTACACCACCAAGCAGCAGAAGAAGATCAAGGGCGGTCCCGTGCGGCATGTGGCCGGGCCGGAGCTGCTGCAAGGCGTGAGGCAATATGCACTGAAGGAATTCGGCCCGATGGTGATGACCGTCCTGTCCTACTGGGGCATTCGTTGCTGTGAAGACATCGGGCACATGGTGTTCAATTTGATCGGCGCCGGCATTTTCGGAAAGACGGAGGAGGATTCGATCGAGGATTTCAAGAGCGTCTACGATTTCGACGAGGCGTTCGTGCAACCGTTCGCGCCCGAGAAAAGGACGCCGTTGAAAAAAGCGCCTCCCGCCTTGCCCGCGCCCAAGGCGTCGTAAGTTTCCCACGGCGCACAGTTGTTGCGCTGCGTCTCGTCCATGTTCGCTCCCGCCCATCTTCAAGCCACTGCCGCCGGCACTTCGCCCGCGATCACCTTCCCGCCCACCTCTGCTGACAAGTGGGTCCTGCCAAACGGCCTTACCGTCATCGTGCAGGAGGATCACAGCGCTCCGGTGGCGAGCGTGCAGGCCTGGTGTGCCACGGGCAGCATCGACGAAGCGGCGCATCTCGGCGGCGGGACGTCGCATCTGCTCGAGCACATGTTGTTCAAGGGAACAAAGACCCGCCCGGCGAATGCGATTGCGCAGGCAGTGCAGGACGTGGGCGGTTACATCAATGCCTACACCTCGTTCGATCGCACGGTCTACTGGATCGATGTGCCGAAGGCCGGCGTGTCCGCCGCGCTCGAAATCCTGACCGACGCGATGATGAACTCGACCCTTCCGCCGGAGGAATACGCCAAGGAACAGGAAGTGATCCGCCGCGAATTCGCCATGGGGTTCGACGACCCGGATCGCGTTTCCGGCCAGCTTCTCTTTGCCACGGCCTACCATCGCCATCCGTATCGCCTGCCCGTGATCGGGTTGCTCGATGTCTTCAACCAGCTCACGCAGGAGCAGGTGATGCAGTATTACAAATCGCGCTATGTCCCAAACAACCTGACCTTCGTGATTGTGGGTGACGTGAACGCGAAGGAGGTGCAGCAGAAATTGGCGGCCCTCTTCCAGGATTACCCCGCGAAGTCGCTGCCGCCGGTCTTCATTCCCAAGGAACCGCCGCAGCTTGGCTTGCGCGAAGCCCACCAGGAATTCGCGACGGAACTGACGCGGCTCTCGCTCGCGTGGCACGTTCCCGAGGTCACGCATCCGGACGTGCCGGCGCTGGATTTGCTGGCCACGATCCTGGGCGACGGGCGCAGTTCGCGTTTGTACCGGCGGGTGCGGGAGGAGGCGGAGCTGGCGTTTGGGGTGTCGGCATTTTCCTACACGCCGGGCGAGCCGGGTTTGTTTGGCGTCGACGCCACGACGGAGCCGGAGAAGCGCGCCGCGACGCA
This sequence comes from uncultured Verrucomicrobiae bacterium, assembly GCA_963769625.1. GTDB lineage: Bacteria > Verrucomicrobiota > Verrucomicrobiia > Chthoniobacterales > UBA10450 > JACCTI01. The sequence continues at coordinate 1,151,261 of CAVYMO010000004.1, forward strand.
GGAGCTGATCCTGAAGATCATCGAAGACATCAAGGAGAACGGCGTGGCCGCGGAAGAGCTGGCGAAGGCGAAGAAAATCTCCCTCAGTCATCATCTCAGTTCGCTGACAACCATGCGCGGCCAGGCTTCCGATTTGGGTTCGAACTGGTTGCTGACGCGCAATCTGAATTTCACTCGCGATTATCTTGAAGCCGTGCAGCGCATGACGACGGATGATCTCCGTCGCGTCGCGCGCACCTATCTCACCACGGCGAATCTCACGATCGTTTCTTTAAATCCGCAGGGTGCACTTGCGGCGGGCGCGGCGCCTTCCGTGGCCCGGGCCGCGGGCGAAATTCAAAAACTCACCCTGTCGAATGGTCTCCGTTTGCTCGTACGCGAGGATGCGCGGCTGCCGTTGATTTCGATGACGGCCATTTTCCGTGGCGGACTGCTCGCGGAAACGGCGGCGACCAATGGAATTTCGCAATTGATGGCAAAGGTGTTGTTGAAAGGAACGACCTCGCGCACCGCGGAACAGATCGCTGATACGATCGAAGCGGTCGGCGGCTGCATCGGGAGCGAGGCGGGTAACAACAGCTTCAACGTTTCCATGGAAGTGACGCAGCCCGATCTCCGCCTCGGCGGGGAATTGCTCGCGGATATTCTCTTGAACGCGACCATGCCGGAAGAGGTGGTGGCGCGGGAGAAGGAAGTGTTGCTCGCCCAGCTCAAGGAGGAAAACGAACATCTCACCTCGGTCGCGCGCAATATTTTGCGCAAGGCGCTGTTTGCCGGTCATCCCTACGGACTGCGCGGCAAGGGTTCGGAAGACGCGATCCCGAAGCTGACGCAAAAAGATCTGCTCGCGTTTCGTGATCGTTACCTGGTCGGCGAACAACGGCGTCCTCTCCGTTTTTGGCAACGTGAAGGCGGAAGAAGTGCGTGAGCTTTTCGAGCAAACCCTGGCGACGATGAAGCCGGGCGAACTCGCGCTGACCGAGGTCAGGCCGAACGAGCCGCTCACGCAAACAATCGAAGTGGAAAGCCTGCAGGAGAAGGCGCAGGGCGTCCTCATGGTCGGCTATCGCGGCGCGGATATGCTGGGGCAGGATCGCTACGCGCTGGAGTTGATCGATGAAGCGAGCAGCGATCTCGGTTCGCGTTTCTTCATCCGCATTCGCGAGCAGATGGGACTGGCCTATTACGTTGGTTCGCAGCAAATGCTCGGACTCGTCCCCGGGATGTTTGCGTTTTATCTCGGGACCGATCCGCAGAAGCTCGCGCCGGTGAAGACGGCGTTACTCGACGAAATCGGCAAGTTGGCCACGGAAGGATTGACCGAAGTGGAACTGGCGCGCGCCAAGAAGAAGCTGCTCGGCCAGCAACAGATCGCGAATCAAAGCAACGATTCCTTCGGCTACATCACCGGGTTGGATGAGCTCTACGGCCTCGGATTCGATCACTACCGGCAGCTCGAGCGGGAGATCGAGGCCGTCACGGTGGCGGACGTGAAACGCGTGGCCGATAAGTATTTTCAACAACAACCCTGCGTCATCGCCACGGTCAAACCCGTGACGATTGGCGTAGTCGCGAAAAAGGAATAACCATGGCCGAAATCCAAACCAACACCCAGTCCGGCGAGATGACACAGCGCTTCATCGAGTTCGTGATGATGCAGGCGCAAAACGCCGCACTTTTCCTCGGGCAAATTCCCGAACCCGCAGACCGGGCAGGGCGAAGTGAACCTCGAGGTCGCAAAAATGTTCATCGACCAGCTCGGGAATGATTCAGGAGAAGACGCGGGGAAATTTGACTGACGAAGAAGCCGACCGTGCTGCGCAGCACGCTCTGCGAATCTGCAGATGGCCTTCGTGGAAGTCTCGCGCAGCGGCGCTGGCGGAGGAACGGAACAGCCGACGCCCGCGCCCACGCCGTCGCCGACGGAAACGCCCGCCGCGGCCATGCCGCGCCCGCGAAGGAAGAAACGCCGGCTCCGCAGGCGCCCGCGCCGAGCGAAGGCGAGTCGCGCAAGAAATTCACCAAGAGCTACGGCGCGTAGCGTTCGGCCGGCGGAGCATTGTCGCGGCGCTCGCGGGGCGTGCGAAGCCTTCCGCCGGTCGGCGCACGTATCTGAGTACGTGCCGAAACTGAGCGCGCCGCGAAAGAGAAGAAGATCGCCGACCTGGAAACCGGTCACCGACCCCGAAGAGGCGGCCGAGGAGGCTGGCCTGCGCTACGTCAGTGATGAAGAGCCCGGCTACACGCGCAAGAAGAAAGGAAAGGGCTTCGAGTATTTCGACACCGCCGGGAAGCGGATCACGGATGAGACGCGGATCCTGCGCTCCGACCGACTCGCGATTCCGCCGGCTTATACCGACGTATGGATTTGCCCGACCGCGAACGGACATTTGCAGGCGACGGGCCGCGATGCGCGCGGTCGGAAGCAATATCGTTATCACGAAAAATGGCGCCAGGCGCGCGACGAAACGAAGTATGACCGGATGGTGATCTTCGGCGCGGCCCTGCCGAAGATTCGCAAACGGGTGGCAGCCGATCTCGAGCGTCGCGGCCTGACCGAAGGAAAAGGTGCTGGCTACGATCGTCTCGATCATGGAGCGAACTTTCATCCGCGTGGGTAACGAGGAATACGCGCGCGAGAATCGTTCCTATGGTCTGACCACGATGCGGAATCAGCACGTGGACGTGAACGGCGCGAACGTGCGTTTCAAGTTTCGCGGCAAGAGCGGCGTGCAGCACGAAGTGGATATCACCGATCGGCGCCTGGGCCGGATCGTGAAGCAAGTGCAGGAGTTGCCGGGGCAGGAATTGTTCGGCTACCTCGGCGACGATGGTGAAGCGCACGACATCAAATCGCAGGACGTGAACGATTACCTGCAAGAGATCACCGGTGAGAGAATTTCACGGCAAAAGATTTCCGCACCTGGGCGGGGACGGTGCTGGTGGCGGTGGCGTTAAATGCTCTTGAACCCTCGGAGACGAAGAAAGAGGCGAAGGCGAATGTGAAGAACGCCATCGGTGCGGTGGCGAAGATTCTCGGCAATACGCCGGCGGTTTGTCGCAAATGCTATGTCCATCCCGCGGTCCTGGAGAATTATCTCTCGGGCGAGATGATCGAAGGACTTCGGCGGAAGACGGAAGAGACCGCTGGCGAAAAAGTTGCCGGATTTGCGATCAGTCGAGGCGGCCGTGATGAGCTTTTTGCAAGCGCGCCTGGCCAGAGCTTAAAGACGACGCCCCCGCCGTCGGATTTATTCCCGTCCGCGACGTGGTCGAGGTGTCGGTGCGGCGGAGCTGCTGCGCCGCCTGGTCGTCTTGCGCACGGTGATGGTGTCGGACGTCGGCGCGGCGGCTTCGTCTTCCGGATATTTCTTGGTGCTCGGCCAGATCAAACGCCAGGGCTGCGTCTTCACGGTTTCGGTTAAGTCTTTCACGTTCGCGCCCGTGGCGGTGAGGTCGGGGCCGAGTTCATTCATAGCCGACTTCAATTTCTCGGAGGAGTCGCGGAAGTTTTGCAGGGTCACGTTCAGGTTGTCGTTGCTGCTGATGTCGGTGGTGATTTTGTTCAGGTTGGTGCTGATCGACTCGACGTTGCGCAAGGCGAGCTGCAAAGAGCTGTCGGTCGAAGTCATGTTCGTGAGGTTTTCGGCAAAGGTGCGCATCTGCGCCAGCGCCATATTGAGCTGTGATTGATCGTCGGTGATCTTGGCCAGGTTGACCGCGGTGGCTTGCAGGTCCTTCAAGGTCTTCGTCGCCTCGGTCGCAACCGGTTGCACGATGTCGAGCATCTTGGCGATGGATTCGCCGAAATCCGGCACCCGGTCGCCGGCAAAAGTCTCTCCATCCTGCGCCCGGCCGGAGGCTTCGTTGCCTTGGGTAAAGTCGATCGCGGTCTCGCCCAGCAGGCCGAGCGTGATCAGCCTGGCCTTGGCGTCTTTGTAAACGATGGCGTCCTCGTCCACGCGCACGTCGATCCGCGCCTCGTAGATCGGTTTCGGTCCCGTCGGCGTGGGCGTCGGGCTGGCGCCGGGCGGACGGATCGCATTCGCGGCGCTCAGGGCAGCCTGGGATTCGCTCTGGGAAACCGGGGAGTGCAGTTTCTCGACCTGCCCGATCTTGCGCCCAGCGAGCAAGACCGGCGCTCCGAGCTTAATTCCAGCCGCGTTATCGAGATAAATTTTGTAGGTGACGAGCGGCTTGAAGAGGCCGGGCGCCCCGAGCAAAATCAGGATGCCGGTCAAGACGGCGACGGTGGCGAGCACGAGCACGCCGGTCAGGATTTCATTACGTCGTAATTGCATCTTCGGTTCCTTCCAGAATGGGGCCTTCGGTGCTGCCGCTCAAGAATTGCGAGACCACCGGGTTGCGGGATTGCTGGAGTTGCTCGGGCGTGCCCACTTCGATGATCTCTCCGCGATATAGCATCGCCATCTTCGTGGCAATGCGGAAGGCGCTGTCCATCTCGTGCGTGACGATGATGGAGGTGACCTGCGATTGCTCGGTCAGGCCGATGATCAATTCGTCGATCACCGAGCTGATGACGGGGTCGAGGCCGGCGGACGGTTCGTCGAAAAGGATCAACTCGGGGTCCATCACGAGCGCGCGCGCCAGGCTGATTCGCTTGCGCATGCCGCCGCTGAGCTCGGAGGGCATCTGCTCTTTCGTCGCCTGCATGCCGACCATCTCGAGCTTTTCGTCCACGATGCGGTCAATCTCGGCGCGCGACTTTTTGGTCAGTTCTTCCAGGGGGAGGGCGATGTTATCGCGCACGTTTCGTGAGCTGAGGAGCGCGGAGTATTGATAGACCATCCCGATCTGTGTGCGCACTTGCTGCAGCTTGCGGCGTTTCAAACGCGAGATTTCGAACTGCTTGAAAAAGACCGAGCCTTCGGTGGGCGCGAGAATGCCGAGGATGAGACGCAGGAGGGTGCTCTTGCCGCTGCCGCTCTGTCCCATCACGACCAGACGATCGAGCGGCTCGACCTCGAGCGAGACGTCGTTGAGCACGACTTTCTCATCGAATTGCAGCCGCACATTGCGCAACTGCACCACTGGCGGTTCCGGAGCGCTCACGGGAAGAAGATCACGTAGATGATGTTGAAGATGGTGTCGAAACCGATCACCGCCGTGATCGCGGTGACCACGCTCGAAGTGGTGGCGATGCCCACGCCGGCGGCGCCGCCTTTGACATTGAGTCCGCGGAAACAGGCGATGGCGGCAATGAGGAGGCCGAAGAGAAAACTCTTCACGATGCCGGTAATGATGTCGCGAATGAGGAGCGAGCTCAGGACCAGCTCGTTGTAATACACGAAGGCGATGTTGAAATACGCGCTCGAGATCAGGCTGGTCGCAAAAATCGCCGCCAGACTCGAAACGACGGCGAGGCAAGGCATGAGGCAAAACAGCGCCAGCATCCGCGGCGCGACCAGGAACCGCAGCGGGCTGATCCCCATGGCTTCGATCGCCTCTACTTCCTCTGAGACCTGCATCGTGCCCAACTCTGCCGTGAAGGAAGCGCCGATCCGCGCCGCCAGCATGATGCCGGTGAGGAGCGGCCCAAGTTCGCGCGTGAACGCGATCGCGACCAAACCCGGCACCAGCCGTTCGGTCCCGAAGCGTTGCAATTGATAACCGGTGAGCAGCGCCATCGTGAGTCCAAGGAAAAACGACACCATCGCCACCAGCGGCACCGAGCCGACGCCGGCGCGTTCCGTGTGCCGGAAAAAACTGGAGGCCCGAAATGGCACGCGGCCCCGGCGCACATTGTCCACCGTCTCCGCGACGGTGTTGACGATGAACCAGAACAACCCGCCCACTTCGGCGAGGAAATGCTGGCCCATCTGGCCCACGCCCTGCACGACGAGGACTGGATTGGTCTCGAAAGAGCGGTTGCCATCCGCGTCGGGTTGATTCGAACTGGCCATGACAACGGCAAAGGTGCCCTAGTTCAGAACGCGCGAAAATGGAAAACTGGACGTCGGTCGATCTTGCCGCGCTGGCCTGAGGCGCAGAATCGGGGTAAACCAAGGCGGCCATGCACCGAAGTCACGATTACGCGCTTCTCCTCCGCGGCTGGCGTGCCGTCGCGCGAGCCGCCGGCTTGCGGCTCGAGTCGTTCGCCAGCGCGGGAAAGCTGCCCATCTGTCTCCTGCGCACCGCCGCAGGAAAGGACCCGCGCACGATCTCATCTTTCCGCCGGCATTCACGGCGACGAGCCTGCGGGTCCGGCTGCGCTCCTGGCGTGGGCGCAAAAAAACGCTGCGCAGCTTCGCACCCACCGTTCCTGATTTTTCCCTGCCTCAACCCATGGGGCCTGCTCAACAACAGTCGCTACGACGCGCAGGGCTGCGATCTTAACCGCACCTTCGCCGACAAACATCCGCCCACGCCAGTGCGCGAACTTTTACAGGTCATCAAGGGCGAGCGCTTCGCGCTCTCGCTCACCTTGCACGAAGACTACGACGCCACCGGGTTCTACGTTTACGAAGTGATGCGGCGGGCCCCGTTCTGGGGCGAGAAGCTCTTGCGCCAGGCGCGCTTGCACATCGCGATCGATTCGCGTGCCACGATCGATAGACGCCGCGCTCGTGCCGGTTTGGTGCGGCGCCAGTTTAAACCCGAACGTTTTCCTGCAATGCCGGAGTCGATCTACCTCCACCGTCGGCATTCGTATCGGACGTTCACCATGGAAACGCCCTCCGAGTTCGGGCTCGAGCAGCGTATTGCCGCACATGTTGCTGTGATCGAAGAATGCGTGCGCCTCGCAGAAACCTCCCCGCGACATGGGAAAGCTTGGGGATAGACAGGCGAGCCCGAATCTCAGAACTTTGCCGCCGTGCCGCTACCCGCCTTTTCGCTCATCGTTCCCGCCTATAACGAGGCACACCGGATCGGCGCGAGCTTGCGCCAGATCCTGAATTACCTGCGCGAGGCGAGCCCGGAGAGTGAGTTGATCGTGGTCGACGATGGGTCCACCGACACGACCGCGGAGTTGGTGGAGGAAGTTTTCCGGGAGGCGGCGGGCATCTCGACGAAGCTGATTCGCGCCACGCCCAACCACGGGAAGGGCTGGGCCGTGCGCACGGGTCTTACGGCGGCCACGCGGCCAGTGGGTTTGTTCTCCGATGCCGATCTGTCGACGCCCATCAGCGAAGCGCCAAAATTACTCGAACCGATCTTCGCCGGGGAGGTGGACGGGGCCTTCGGATCGCGCGCGCTCGATCGCAAGTTGATCGGCGCGCATCAGGCGTGGCATCGCGAGCAAGGCGGGCGCGTTTTCAATCTTGTCGTGCGACTGGCCACGGGGCTCCCATTTTGGGACACGCAGTGCGGATTCAAGGCATTTCAGCTCGAGCGCTTTCGTCCGATCCTGGACCAGGCGCAGAGCAATGGCTTCGGATTCGACGTGGAGCTGCTTTATCTCGCGCATAAAGCCGATCTCCGTTTGCGCGAAGTTCCCGTGCGCTGGGATCACAACGACGGCAGCAAGGTGCAGTTTGCGCGTGATAGCGTGCGGATGCTGCGCGAGATCATCGCGCTGCGGATGCGGGGGTAAATGCTTCCAAGTCTGGGCAAGGCGTAGAGCGGTCATCCCGAGCCGCGAAGACGGTCGAGGGATCTCTCAAAGGGCTGAACCGCTTACGCGCAAGTGAGACTCGCCAACGGATCGGCGCTTTCCGCTGCGGGGTCCGTCTACTTCGTCGGAGGGATCCCTCGGCCGTCTGCGCGGCTCGGGTGACATGCGCTCAGGCGCGCTGCCCGTCGATCAACTCCGCGAATTGCTCGAAGAAGTAACCGGCATCGTGCGGACCGGGCGCCGCTTCGGGATGGTATTGCACGCTGAAGATCGGCAGTTCGCGATGGCGCATTCCTTCCACGGTGCCGTCGTTCAGGTTCACGTGCGTGACCTCCACGTCTTTCGGCAAGGAGTCGGCATCAACCGCGAAACCATGATTCTGCGACGTGATCGCCACCTTGCCGCTGCGCAAGTCTTTGCACTGGTTGATTCCCGCCGCGGTGACCGAACTTCAGTTTGAACGTGCTTTCCACCAAACGCGTAGCCGAGCATCTGATGTCCGAGGCAAATCCCGAAGATCGGTTTCTTCCCGATCAAGCCGCGCACCGCCTCGTGCGCATAATCGAGCGCACCGGGATCGCCCGGGCCGTTCGAAAGAAAAACGCCGTCCGGATTTCAACGCCAGCACTTCCTCGGCGCTCGCGCTCGCCGGCACGACCGTGATTCCGAAACCCGTCTGCCGCAGCCGGCGCAGGATGTTTTCCTTCAAGCCGTAATCGTAGGCGACGATCTTGTGCCGCACCGGCGGCAATGGCCTGCGTGAGCACCTCATCCGCGTTCCCCTGCGCGACCGACCAAAGCGAGCTCGCGCGATCCTCCGGATCCCATTGATAAGCGCGCGGACGTGCTCACTTCCTTCACGTAATCCATCCCGATCACGCCCTCGCCGCGCACCGCTTCTTCCACGGCGGCTTTTTCGGAAAGCGCTTCGGTGGTCAGGCACGCTTTCATCGCGCCGCGCTCGCGCAGGTGACGCGTCAACGCGCGCGTATCGATGCCTTGCACGCCGGGGATGTCCCAGCGTTTGCAGATACTCATCGAGCGATTGCTCCGACCGCCAGTTGCTCGCGATCTCGCTCAATTCTTCGATCACGAAACCGCGCACGTGCGGCATCGTGCTTTCCTGGTCGAGTGCGTTCGTTCCGTAGTTGCCGATGTGCGGGCAGGTCATGGCCACGATCTGGCCGCGGTAGGAAGGATCGGTCAGGACTTCCTGGTAGCCGGTCATCGAGGTGTTGAAGCAAATCTCGCCGATGCGGGTGCCGGTCGCGCCAAACGATTCGCCGGTGAATATTCTTCCGTCTTCGAGGGCGAGGAGAGCTTTCATTGAATTGGGAGCGAACGTCGAACGCCGAACGCCGAACGTCCAACGTCGAATTTCGGAGAAAGCAGCCTCCGCTCATACTGAATCGTCGAATCGAGGTCGAGTAGGAGCCTGAGCAAGAGAAAAGCCCGAGGCGCTTGCGCGTCTCGGGCTTTGATTTTTACCCCGCCGGTGCCGTTTAGGAGGATATCCCGTTCCCTTTCGGTAACGGGCGGGTGACCGCCGCGGGAGCGTCTGACTTCCAATTAAGGCATGCCATCTTCTCTTCGCGACCAAGCCCCCTTGTTCTGAAATATCGGTCCGGGAATCACACCTGTAATCTCGAACATCGCAGGGTAAAATTTGGAGCGATCTTTCGGTCGCAAAATTTGAAAGAACTATTCCCGTAGTTCCGCTCCCAATTCGCTCCGCAACCGCTCGCGAATTCGCGTGTGAACCACGTTCACTTCATCGTGCGTCAATGTCCGGTTCTGGTCGCGGTATGTCAACGTATATGCCAGCGACTTTCTCCCCGCGCCGATGTTGGCGGAATCCTTTCCGCTGAAAAGATCGAAGAGTTGCACGTCGAAAAGCAGCGCCTCTTTCCCGCCGCGAATGGTGTTCTCGATCGCAGCATGACTGACGTTTTCCGGCACGATCATGGCGATGTCGCGCGCAACCGCGGGATATTTTTCGATCTCGTGAAACTTGCGACCGTCGGCGTTGCGCCAGGCCGTCGATTTCGATCTGTGCGACGAAAACTGGAGCCGCATCGCCGCTCGACGCGCGCGGCGAAGCCGATGACGGTCGTCGCCGGAAAGAATATCGGCGGCAAGCGCGTAGCCCGGTTTCTCCGAACGCACAAAACGGAGCGCGGGAATGCGCAACGCATCGATCGTCCCCTTCAGGTCGAACAGGTCGAGCTGACGTTTGCCGGGCGTTCGCCAATGCGGCGCGCTGCTCGTTTCGCCGGAGAAAAGGAGACCCAGCGCGCGCTTCTCGCTCGCATCCGGCGAGGAGAAAAATATTTCCCAGCTCAAACAGCCGAACGCTGGTCGCGCCCATGTTTTGATTGCGCTCGAGCACGTCGAGCAATCCGTGCACGACGTTCGGACGCAGCGCGACATGATCTTCACTCAGCGGATTCTTCAGCTCGACTGCGCCGCCAGCCGTCGCGATGGCGTGCCGCGGAATGAGCGCGGAAGTGCGCGCTTCGAAAAGGCCGAGCGCGATCAAGCGTTGCCGCAGCGCCGTCTCAAAATCCGCGTGGCGATCCGCGGTGCTCACCGCCATGAACGTGCTCCGATTGGCCGCGGGGATTTTGTCGATGCCATGGATGCGCACGACTTCCTCGATCAAATCGACTTCGCGTTTCAGGTCCGTGCGGTAGCTCGGAATCTTCCACGTGGTGGCGTCGTCAGTTTTCTCGACCACGCTCAAGCCGAGGCGCTCCAGGCTGCGATCCACGTCGGCGCGCGGAATGGAAATGCCGAGCAAGCGATTGCAGCGATCGTAGCGCAACCGAACATCGGCGGGCGGAGCCGGGATTTCTCCCGCGACCGTGGTTTCGCTCGCTGGTTTTCCTCCGGCCAGTTCGGCGATCAATTGCGCCGCTCGCGCCGAGGCCCGCAAGGTCATCGCGGGATCGACTCCGCGCTCGAAGCGATAGCTGGCGTCGCTCGGCAAATTCAGGACGCGCGCCGTGCGGCGGATGCTCGAGGGCAGGAAGTAGGCAGCTCTCGAGCAGAACGCGCCGCGTCGTCTCCGTCACGCCGGTTTCCTCGCCGCCCATTACGCCGGCGATGCCGACGGCGCGGGCTTCGTCGGCTACCATGAGCATGTCGGGAGCGAGCGCGTAAGTCTTGCCATCGAGCGCGAGAAACTTTTCGCCTTCGTGCGCGAGGCGCACGTTGATCGCGCCCTGCAATTTATCGGCATCGAAAACGTGGAGCGGCTGCCCGAGTTCGAGCATCACGAAGTTGCCGATGTCGACGAGGTTGTTGATCGGGCGAATGCCGGCCGATTCCAATTTCGCGCGCAGCCAATCCGGGCTCGGCTGCACGGTGACGTTCTCGATGCAGCCGCGCGGAAAAGAAGGGACACTCGCGGGTCGCGGAAATGCGCACGCGGTCGTTGGCAGATCGTGGCGGGTGGCGCGATTTCGGGCAGGCACGCCGTTTTGCCGGTGACGGCGCCGATCTCGCGCGCCAGACCGAGATAGCTTAGCAGATCGCTCCGGTTGGGCGTGATCTCAACGTCGAGGATTGTATCCGGTGGAAAGAGTGAACCGATGGGCGCGCCGATCTTCGTATCGGGCGAAAGGATGAGCAGGCCATCGCTTTCTTCAGAGATGGCGAGCTCGACCGGGCTGCACAGCATGCCCTGCGATTCGACCCCACGCAGTTTGCTCACCTTGATCTTGAGCCCGTTCGGCAGTGCGGCGCCGGGAAGCGCGACCGGAACCTTGTCGCCGACTTTGTAATTCTTCGCGCCGCAAACGATCTGGCGCTTCGGGTTCGTGCCATCATCGACTTCGCAGACGCTGAGACGATCGGCGTTGGGATGTTGCGCGGAGGCGTTGATCTGTCCGACGACGACGTGGTCGAGGTCGAGCCCGCGCTGGTCGATTCCTTCAATCTCCACGCCCGCGAACGTCAGGAGATCGGAGAGTTCCTCGACGCTTGCCGGCAACTCGACGAACTCGCGCAGCCAGTTGATGGAAAACTTCACGCGAATTGCCTCAGGAAACGCAGATCATTCTGCGCGAACAAACGGATATCGGGGATCTCGAAAAGGATCATCGCCAGCCGGTCCATCCCGAGGCCGAAGGCGAAGCCGCTGTATTTCTCTGGATCGTAAGCGGTGTCGCGGCGCGCGCGATTCACCTCTTCGTAGACGGCGGGATGCACCATGCCGCAGCCGCAGAGTTCCAGCCATTTTTCACCGCCCCGGAGGGCCTTCGACTTCACGTCCACTTCGAAGCTCGGTTCGGTGAAGGGGAAGAAGTGCGGGCGAAAACGGATGGCGACGTCTGCGCCTAACAACTCGCGAAGGAAGAACTCGAGGGTCCCTTTCAGGTCGGCCACACTCACGTTCTCGTCCACGTAGAGGCCTTCGATCTGGTGGAACTGCGCGCTGTGCGTCGCATCCACTTCATCGCGACGATAAGCCGCGCCGGGCGCGATCACGCGAATGGGCGGCGGCGCGGCTTGCATGGTGCGAATCTGCACCGTCGAAGTGTGGGTGCGGAGCAGGCGACCGTCGGGCAGATAGAAGGTGTCCTGTTCGTTGCGCGCCGGATGATCGGGCGCGGTGTTGAGCGCGTCGAAGCAATACCATTCCGTCTCGACATCCGGACCTTCCGCGAGCGCGAAACCCATGCGGCGGAAGATCGCGATCGCGCGATCGAGCATTTGGGTGAGCGGATGGAGGGCGCCGATCTCGTGGGCGGTGCCGGGGAGAGAGATGTCGATGTTGGCCAGCGCGGCGGCTTCGGCTTGGGCGCTAAATTCGGCGGCGCGTTTTTCGATCGCGGCCGCCACCGCGGTGCGCGCTTCGTTGAGGAGTTTGCCGACGATGGGCTTCTCGTCCTTGGGGAGCGACTTCATCTGCTCGCTCCAGGCGGAGATGCTACCCTCGCGGCCAAGGTACTGAACGCGCAGATGCTCCAACGCGTGCGCATCGGCAGCGCTGCCGATTTCGGTCAGCGCTTGCGTGCGCAGTTCTTCGAGCGGGTGGGACATGAGGAAGGGCGAACGTTGAACGCCGAACGCCGAACGTCCAACGCCGAATTGGGAGACGCGCTGTAGCCGCGTCGCTGCGTCGACGCGTGGGCGCGGGTGATGCAGATGACGCGAAGCACGGCGACGCAGCGCCGTGGCTACAGTCGCGGCTTACGCCGCTTTCTTTTTCGGCTTCTCTTTGGCCTTGTTCTCGAGGGCGGCTTTGACCTGCCCCACGATGCCGGCGAAAGCCTTCTCCTCGGTGATCGCCATGTCGGAAAGAATCTTGCGATCGAGGCCGATGTTGGCGGCTTTCAAGCCTTCAACAAAACGGCTGTAGGTGAGGCCCTGCGCACGCACGGCGGCGTTGAGGCGCTGGATCCAGAGATAACGGAAGGTGCGCTTGCGCGTCTTGCGATCGCGATAGGACCAGTACTGGCCCTTCATGGTCGCGTCCTTGGCGTAGCGGAAAAGTTTGGAACGACGGCCGCGGTAACCCTTGGCTTTGTCGAGCACGCGTTTGCGGCGCTCCCGGCTGGCGGGAGCATTGGTTGCTCTTGGCATTTGTTATTTCCGGATCGCTCCGGACTCCTCTTTCAGCGAATTGTTCTTATTAGTGTTCGATTGGCCCGACCTCATTCGCTGAGTTGGCGGGATAAACCACGCCAGGTGGGACAATCGTCCGCCGCACGGTTGCGACGGGCCGGGAAGTTAGGCGCGAGGGGCGGGATGGCAACCGATTTTCCTTTCGCGACGCGGCCACCGCTTCCATAGAATGCGGCCATGCATTGGATGGGGCGTCACCGGTTGTTGATTATTGCGCTGATTTGCGCCCTTGGCACCGGCGGGGTCTTGCTCGGGCATTTCTTTAGCGGCTTGCCGTTCCTTTCCGGCATCTGGACAAGCGAGCAGACGTTTCAGGATTTCATGCAGCGGGAGGGACGCAAGACGGCGACGCGGCCGGAGTTTGTCTTCCTCGGGATTGACCAGAGCACGCTCGAGCTGCCGCCGTTCCTGCCGGAAGAGCTGGTGGATAATCGAGCGCTCCAGCTCATGACGGCGCGGCCATTCCCATGGTCGCGCGAGGTGTGGGCGATCATGCTCGATCAACTCTTCGCGGCGGGCGCGCGGCTGGTCATTTTCGATATTGTATTCAGTCCAACGAATGAGGGCGACCCCGCCTTCAAGGCGGCGCTGGATCGACACCGGGACCGGGTGGTGTTGGGGGCGAACTTCGATTTCTCCGCGGTGGAGCAGGGCGGCGGCGGTGGTTTCGCCCAAAATGTGCCGCCGAACCCTTCGCTCATTTCGCCGCCAGCGATGGCGGACGATCGGGTGGGCTACGTGGCGATGTTCCCCGATCCGATCGATGGGAAGATCCGCGCGGTTCGTTACACAATCACCGACCTGCAACTGGCCTTGCAACCGGCGCGACAGGGCGAGGTGCCGTATGCCGCGCTCTCGGCCCGGGCGTTGGAGAAGCTCGGCGAGGGCGAGCGCGTGCCGCGGGATTTGCAGCCGCATTTGATTCGCTTCACCGATCCGAGCGCGTATCAGCCGAAACCGCTCTGGCAGATTTTCGACCGGAAGTTTTGGCGGGCCAATTATGGCGACGGTGCCTTCTTCAAGGACAAGGTGATCATGATCGGCTCGTCGGCGCAGATCGCGCACGATGTTTTCCCCACGCCGATGGGACCGGAAACGCCGGGGCCGTTATTGCACATGTATGCGTTGGCCGCGGCGCTGGATGGGGAGTTTCTCGCGGTGACGAGCGCGCGGATGAACTGGATGCTGGTGGGCGGCGGTGGATTGCTGGCAGGTCTGCTGGTGGGTTTCGTGCGGCGGCCGTCGGTCACCATCATTGCTTTGTTGGCCGTGGGGGCTGCCTACCTGGGGTTGGCGCGGGTGGTGTTCGACCAAGCGGGCCTGCTCCTGCTCGTGGTGCCGGTGCTGACGTCATTCCTGGCGAGCGGCTCGCTTTCGCTCGGGTTCGAATACGCTTTGGAGCGGCTGGAGAAACAACGCACGCGGCGCACGCTCGAGCGTTACGTCTCGCGCAACCTGGTGAAGGAAATCCTCGAGAACCCGGGCGGCTATTACAATTCACTGCTCGGTTCGCGCAAGCCGGCGACGATGTTGTTTTCCGATATCGTGGGTTTCACCACGTTGACGGAGAAGGCCGACCCGGAGGAGTTGGTGAGGCAACTCAATGAGTACCTCACGCGGATGGTGGCGGTTGTTTTCAAGAACGGGGGGACGCTGGATAAATTCATCGGCGACGCCGTCATGGCGGTGTGGGGAAATGTGAAGAGCCTCGGCAAGGCGGAGGACGCCAAATCTGCGGCGCGGACGGCGCTGGGGATGCGGGAGGAGTTGGACAGACTGAATAAGAAGTGGGTGACGGAAGGCCGGACGGAGCTCGGGATCGGCATCGGGATCAATCAGGGCGAGGTGTTGATCGGCAATATCGGGTCGGAGGAACGGATGGAGGCGACCGTGATCGGGGATGCGGTGAATCTGGCTTCGCGACTGGAGGGGCTGACGCGGACTTATGGCGTCGATATCCTCATCGGGCCGACGGCGAGCGAGCTGGTGCGGGAGGCGTTTATCCTCCGCACGGTGGCGCGGGTGCAGGTGAAGGGGAAAACGGAGCCGGTGGAAATATCGTCGTTGTTGGGGGAGCGGGGGCAGCCGTTCGACGAAGAATTCCTGCGCTGGCTGGAGACGTATGAGGAGGGGATCCGGGAGTTTCGGGCGCGGAATTTCGAGCAGGCGAAGGTTCTCTTCGAGCGGTTCCTGGAATTTTATCCGGATGATCTGCTGGCGAAAAATTATCTGGAGCGCGCGCTCGAATACGTAAAGACGCCGCCGGATGAATCGTGGACGGCGGCGGAAGTGTTTACGAAGAAGTAGGGTTCAGATGGAAGCGCGCTTATTTTTTTGACCAGTTGTCTTGCCTGTCATCCCGAGCCGCGCCGCAGGTCGAGGGATCCCTCCGACGCACTGCGAGTCGCGCGAACTTGGTCGCGTAGATCGAAAGGACGATTGCGAGATCCCTCGGCCGTCTGCGCGGCTCGGGATGACATTGCACGCGGTTCGTGGTTCGAAGGGGAAAACTGCGGACGGCGCTTCTTTGTTCGTAGCCAAACCGCGGCTCCGCGCGTAAAGAAGCCCGCGTGACTGGCCAACCGCGCAGTTTTCATTTTCTCGGCATTTGTGGCACGGCCATGGGCGCGGTGGCGGCGGCGTTGCGCGAACGCGGGTTTACCGTCACGGGCTCGGACGAAAATGTGTATCCGCCGATGTCGACGTTTCTGGAGAAACGGGGCGTGACTTTGAACTCCGGTTATCGCGCGGAAAACATCCCGGACGACGCGGACGTGGTGGTGATCGGGAACGCAATCAAGCGCGGCAATCCGGAGGTGGAGGCGGTCCTGAATCGGAAGCTGTACTACCTCGCGTTGCCGGCGGTGTTGCAGCAATTTTTCCTGCGCGGCCGTCACAATCTGGTCGTGAGCGGCACGCACGGGAAGACGACCACGACCGCCTTGCTGGCGTGGATCATGACCGAGGCCGGCTTCAATCCCGGCTACATGATCGGCGGCATCCCGAAGAATCTCGGGCAGGGCGCGCGGTTGCACGATTCGAAGCATTTCGTGATCGAGGGCGACGAGTACGACAGCGCGTTTTTCGACAAGCGCTCGAAGTTCATCCACTACCTGCCCGAGCTGTTGATCGTGAATAACATCGAGTTCGATCACGCGGATATTTTCGACAACCTCGACCAGATCAAGCGCAGCTTCCGCCATCTCCTGCGCATCGTGCCGCAGAACGGGATGGTGCTGTTGAACGGCGACGACGCGAACTGCGTGGAAGTGGCGACGGAAGCGATCGCGCCCATCGTCGAGATCGGCTTTTCGGAAAACTGCGCGCAGCGGATCCGCGATGTGAGCTACTCGGCGCACGGGTCGCATTTCAAGCTGGGCGACGAAGCGTTCGAGGTGCCGTTGATCGGCGAATTCAACGTGCGCAATGCCGCGATGGCGATTGCGGCTGCGCGTTTCTATGGCGCATCGTGTGGAGAAGATTCGCGCGGCTTTGGCCAGCTTCGAGGGCATCGCGCGGCGGCAGGAAGTGCGCGGCGAAGCGCGCGGCGTGAAGGTGATCGACGACTTCGGGCATCATCCCACCGCGATTAGCCAGACGTTAACGGCACTGCGGCATCGTTATCCCGGGCATCGACTATGGGCGATCTTCGAGCCGCGCTCGAACACGACGCGGCGGGCGGTGTTCCAGCAACAATTGCCGGACGCGCTGGCGCTGGCCGATGGCGTCTTCATCGCGGAGGTGGCGAAGCTGGAGCAGATCGAGGAAGACGAGCGGCTCAATCCGGAAGCAGTGGTCAGGGCGATCGCGGCCGCGGGGCGGATGTCGTTTTACGAGAAGGACGCGGCGCACATCGTGGAGCGATTGGTGCCGTTGTTACGGAAGGATGATGTGGTGGTGGTGTTCAGCAACGGGGGGTTCGATGGAATCCACGAGAAGATTCTCGCCCGCTTGAAGGGGTAGAGTCGGGGGCGAGCGTCGCCATCGTCATCCCGAGTCGCGGAGACGGTCGAGGGATCTCGCAATCGCGGTGAGCGTTTCCCGCTGAAGGGAGATGCCGAACGCAGGGCGATGTCCTCACGTGGCGGGGGACGTCAACTGCGTGGGAGAGGTCCCTCGGCCGTCTGCGCGGCTCGGGATGACCTGCGGCGCAGGGTCGCTCAGTTCCCCGCAGTGGAGCTGTGATCGTAGACGATGCGCCAGCCTTCCGCGCGTTTGCGGAAGAGGAGCGTGAAACGGCCGTGCGGGCGATCCGTGGCGCGGTTCAGTTTCCAGCCGCCGCTGACGAGGGCGGCATCCGGCCCGATCAGTGTGACTTTTATTTCGGAGAAACGGAGCGTGCCCATTTTGGTGCGTGTGTCGTATTTCTTCTTGTAGCGATCGCGCACGGTTTTCCAGCCGCGGGTGACGACATCGCCGCCGACGAAAGTGGTGGCGCGGTCGCGGGCGTAACCGTCCATGTAGCCATCGATGTCGCCGCGGTTCCAGGCGTCGGCTTGGGAGGAGAGGATGGATTTGATGGCGGTTTCGTCGCTGGGGGCAGCGAGCAGGGCCGATGGGGAGGCGAAGAGGAGAGCGAGGGAAATGTAAATCGTGTGGGGCAAGAAATTCTTCATTGGGCGTTCGGTGTTCTTCGTTGGGCGTTCGACGTTTTCTCCTGCGGCAGCTTCCAACGCCGAACGCCGAACGTCCAACGCTGAACGCCGAATGGAAGAGGAGAAGCCCCCAGAGTTGACCCCAGCCATCCCGCCCGCTACATAAGAAACCGTGTTTCGCCCTCTGTATGTTGCGGCTGTCCTGCTGACCTGCGCCAGCGTCGTTGTTGCGCAATTGCCGCCCCCGGCTTCGCCGGCGATTCCCGTCACTTCGCCGCCGCCGGGCGCGCCTGACATGGTCACGCTGCAATATCCGAACAGCGACGTGGTGGACGTCCTTCGCCTTTACGAAACCTTGACCGGCAAAAAGCTGATCATGGACAACTTCGTCCAGGGGAAGGTGAACATCTTCATCGCCAAGCCCATCCCGCGGGAGGAGGCGATCAAGATCATCGAGATCAATCTGCTCCTGAATAAATATTCGCTCGTGCCCGCAGGCGGCGACCTCGTGAAAGTGATCGGCACCGGGCAGAACCCGCGCGGCGCCGGCGTGCCCATCATCTCCGATGAAGCCCTCATCCCGGTGGGCGACCACGTCATCAGCTTCCTCTTCAAGCTCCGCTTCGCCGATCCGACCGAACTGCAACAGGTGCTCGGCCAATATCTTTCGCCGCCGCAGGCTTACACGTCGTTTTTGGCCCTGCCGAAATCGTCCAGCATTCTCGTCACGGAAAACTCGAGCGTGATCCGCAGCCTGGTGAACATCATCAACCAGGTGGACATCCCGCCCGCGGAAGTGGTGAGCGAGTTCATCAAGCTCGAGCGCGCCGATGCGAGCAAGGTGGTCGACATGTTGAAGGAGGTCTTCGACAAAGGGAACCAGCCGCCCGGTACACCTGGCGCCCCGGGCGTGCGGAATGTTCGTCCCGGCGTCCCGGTCCCGCCGCAGGCGCAGCCCGGGCAGTTTGAAGTGGACGCCGGGCGATGGCATGACCACGCTTTCGGAGGATTCGATCGTGGTCGGCAAGATCAAGATGGCGGCCGATGTGCGCACGAATCGCATCCACGTCATCACGCGCCCGGTGAACATGCCGTTTGTGAAGCGGCTGATCTCGGAGTTCGACGCCAATGTCGAATTCGCCAAGCCGGTCACGCGGCCGTTGCGTTATGTCTCGGCGGCGGATGTATTGCCGGTGATCGTGCAGGCGTTGACCGAGCCGGGTGAAGATGGCGCGGGCGCAAACACGCAGGGCGGAGCGCCGAATCCCGGCGCAGCCGCCGCAACAGCAAAACAACCGCACGAACTGACCGGAAACGACTTCGGATCGGGCACGGGCGGGAGCCAGAATTTCTCGGAGGAACTATCGACCCAAGCCGTGGATACCACGCCCGCAGGCAGTCACGATCGGTAACGCCAAGATCATCGCCGATCAGCGCGCGAACACGATCATCGTGCTCGGGAATCGCGAGGTGGTGGTGAAGGTGCAGAAACTGCTCGACGAGATGGATGTGAAGGCGCCGCAGGTCATGCTGAGCACGGTCATCGGGACGCTGCCTCTGAATAATGACGGAAGAGTTTGGGGTCGATCTCCTGCAGCGGTTCGTACAATTTGATCCTTCGAATCCCGGAGGGCGGTGGACGGTGCCAGCGGGCGATTCTCGCGGAATCTCGCCTGATGCGCTCGCCTGCTCGAACCCGCAAGGCTTTCTGGACTTCACGCAGTTCGCGACGGCTGCGGCGACCGGAGGAACAAGCGTTTACTGTCAATGCGGCTTTCGGACTTACCGCGATTGTCCGAGCGCTCGATTCCACGGGCCGTTTCAAAACGATTTCGCGACCAACTGTTTTCACGACGCAACAACAAGAAAGCGATTATTGCTTCCGGTACGGAAATTCCCGTGCCAGTGAATACGATCTCCAGCGACAACGGCGGAGTCACCGGCGGGCTCGCGCAACAGTCGAACATCCAGTTCAAGAAAGTGGCGCTTCAACTCGAGGTCGTTCCTCTTGATCAATTCCGAGAAGGAAGTGACCCTCGATATCTTGCAAAAACTCGACGAGGTCGCCGGCACGACGCGGGTGGACAACAACGACATCCCGACCATCGCGACGCGCTATATCAAGACAACAGTCTCGGCTCCTAATTGTTCGACCTTGGTGCTTGGGGGTTTGGTCACCGATCGGAAGAGTCGATCTCAAGGGGGCATTCCAATTCTGAGCCGGATTCCGCTGGTGGGTGGACTGTTCCGGCAATACCGCGAAAAGACAAGATCGCGCGAGGAGTTGATTATCTTGATGCGGCCCGAGGTGAGCCTGACCAAAGTTTGATGTCGAACGCTTGCGTCAGAAGGCCGAAGACAAGACGCATTTTGGGCCGGAGATTAATCGAAGACGATTGTCCGGATTGTCCGCCGGGGACGGATGGCAAGGGCCTGACGCCGCCGGATTTGCCGGAATTACCGGATTACAAATGATGCGTATTCGAGCCGCGAGTTGTCATCCTGTCTTTGCTGCTCGCCGGCGTCGCGAACGCCGCGCCGGGATATCCGTTCGTCTACGACGACGCGCTCGCGCCGCGCGATGACTGGGGAAAGCTGCACCAAAGCCCGCACGTGCTGCCGACAGATCTCGAGCCGCGCTATTCGGTGCGGTTTCATTATTACTTCAAAGGCTCGCGCAGCCTGCAAGCCGATCCCGCCTACGTGGCTGCGCTCCAGACCGCGTTGCAGACGGCTGGGGTATTCCTGTGGCGAGATCGATGGCGTCTTCGGCCCGGAGACGAGCGATGCGATCATGCGTTTGCAGAAGAACTACGGCATGCGCGTGACGGGAAATCTGAGCGTGGCCGTGCGGCGGGCGTTGTATTTGCCGTAGCGCCCGTCGTCCCGAGCCGCGGAGACGGCCGAGGGATCTCGCAACGGCGGGTTCGGCTTCCTGCCATTGGATGCTCCCGACGAAGATCGATCTGGCTCTGACGGTTTCCGGTGGCGGGAAGTGTGCTCACTGCGGAGAGATCCCTCGACCGTGCTCCGCCGGCTCGGGATGACCGGCGGGTTGCGCGCGAGCGAGCGGAGTGCGCGATTGCGCCGCCCCGCTATTCTCTCCGCGCTGGCTCAATCGCGCCGGTGATGCGATAATCCGCCCGGTATGAATTCTCCGCTCGGTCAGTCGCTCATCGATTTGCTCCTCGCGAGCGGAGTGCCCTCGCGTGAAGAGGCGGTGGAGCTTTCCTCGAATCTCAATGGCGGCTCCTGGACGACGCAGGTGCTCGATTCCGGCAAGGTGGATGAGAGCCGGTTCTTGAACGCGGTCGGGAATCTTTTCCACGTGCCGGTGGTGACGATCGATGCCAAGACGATCGACCGACAGACGCTGGGCATTATTCCGAGCCGTTTTGTTTTCCAGCATCAGATCCTGCCGATCGAGCTGAAGGAAAACGCGGTCGTGCTCGCGACCTACGATCTTTTTAATTCCGTGGCGCGGCAGCTGGCTTCGCAGCTTTTGAAGAAGCCGGTGGAGTGGGTGCTGGTGCCGCGCGCGCAAATCCTGCGGGCGATGAAGACGCTCTACGGCGTGGGCGCGGAGACCTTTGATGAAATCCTGAAGACGAACCGCGCGTTCGAGGCGGACCAGGACATCGAGATGAGCACGGATCTGAACGCGGACGATCCGGAGGCGTCGGTGGTGAAATTCGTGAACCAGATCATCCGCGAAGCGATCGTGGAACGCGCGACGGATATCCACGTGGAGCCTCTGGAGGACGATCTGCGGATTCGTTACCGGATCGATGGGATTTTGCATGAAGTGGCGGTGCCGCCGCAACTGCGGGTGCTGCAGTCGGCCATCATTTCGCGCTTGAAGGTGATGGCGCACATGGACATCGCGGAGCGGCGTCTGCCGCAGGATGGGCGGATTAATTTACAATCGAACTCGGCCAACATCGACGTGCGCGTCTCGACCATCCCGACGGTGAACGGGGAGTCGATCAGCTTGCGTCTTTTGAGCCGGGACCAGAAGGATCAGCAGTTTGGATTCGAGCGGCTGGATTTAAGCCCGGCGCACTCGCGCACGATCGAGGCGCTCTTGCAGCAACCGAACGGGATCGTTCTCGTAACCGGACCGACGGGGTCGGGCAAATCGACTTCGCTTTATTGTTTCCTGAGCAGCATTAATTCGGTGGAGCGACGCATCATCACGATCGAGGAGCCGGTGGAGTATCGGCTGCCGGGCGTATCGCAAATCGATGTGAAACCGGAGATCGACCTGACCTTTGCGAAGGGCTTGCGGCACATTCTGCGGCAGGATCCCAACGTGATCATGGTGGGCGAGATTCGTGATTTCGAGACGGCGGAGATCGCGATCCGTGCGGCGATGACGGGACATTTGGTCTTCAGCACTCTGCACACGAACGATGCTGTGGGCGGGATCACGCGATTGCTGGATATGGGGGTCGAGCAATTTTTGCTCGCGTCCACGGTGCGGGCGTTTCTGGCCCAGCGGCTGGTGCGGACGATTTGTTCGGATTGTTCGCGGATGGTGGAATATCCGCAGGAATATCTGGCGGAGATTGGTTTTCCGGTGGGCGAACTCGGGACGCATTTCATGCGCGGGGAAGGTTGCGATAATTGCCGGCAGACGGGTTACCAAGGGCGGCTGGCGATTTACGAAATCTGCATCATCAACGAAGCGATGCGGCGGATGATCGTGGAGAAGCGCGATGGTGGCGAACTGAAGCAGGGCGCGGTCGCGCAAGGGATGCAGACGTTGCGCCAGGATGGCTGGCGGCGGGTCGGGCAGGGGAAGACGACGATCGAGGAAGTGGTGCGGGTGACGCAGAACGACGAGATTATCTCGGAGACCTCGCTGGAGAGCGCGCCGGCGACGATGGCGGGCGAGAACGTGGCGGTTTCTTAGACGGGTTTGGCGGGGCGCGATGCCCCACGTATGTCGTGCGTCGCTCGTGACGGGGAGCGGTTGGCGGAGGGGCGTGCGGTGACGTGCGTCGTTCGTTGCGGGAAGGTGACATTGCATCGGAGGGATCCCTCGGCCGTCTGCGCGGCTCGGGATGACGGCTGGGGCTTCGCAGATCATTCGCTTGCGCACCCGATTCGGAGCATCAAGGCGGCAGCTTGAGTTGCGGGCCGCGCTTACAGATCGGTCATCCCGAGCCGCGGAGACGGTCGAGGGATCTCTCCGACGCAGGTTCGAAGAGCTCAGTCGCTAGGTCGTTCCACATGGGGTTCTTTGTCTCGACGAGGGCATTCTTCTTTTCACGGCGCCAGCTTTTGAGTTTCTTTTCGCGAGCGATGGCGTCGCCCGGCTTTTCGTAGCTCTCGTAATAGACGAGGCGATCGAGATGGTAGCGTTTTACGAAGGTGTCTTTTTCGGTGTTGCCGTGGAACCAGAGGCGGCGCTCCAGGCTGTTGGTGACGCCGATGTAGAGGACGACTCTACTGGCGTTGGTGAGCATGTAGAGGTAGTACGTTTTCAACTTCGTCGGAGAGATCCCTCGGCCGGCTGCGCGGCTCGGGATGACAGTTATGACGCGCCGCGCATGGACGTGATTGCGGCCTTGTAGTCATCCGTCTTGAAGATGGAAGTGCCGGCGACGAGGACGTTGGCGCCGGTTTCGAGGCAGAGCTTCGCGGTCTCGACGGTGATGCCGCCGTCGACTTCGATATCAATCGGGGACTTGTTAGTCTCTTTCCAATCGCGGGCGCGCCGGACTTTTTCCATCATCTCGGGCCGGAAGGCCTGGCCGCCGAAACCGGGATGCACCGTCATGATGAGGAGAAGGTCGATCTCGGAGAGATGGGGCTCGACGGCGGAGAAAGGGGTGGCGGGATTCAAGGTGAGGCCGGCGCGGCAGCCGGCGGCGCGGAGGGCGCGGAGGGTTTGCGCGACATCGTGTTGCGCCTCGGGTTCGACGTGGACGGTGATGGAATTGGCGCCGGCTTCGATGAAGCGGGGAGCGTAGTGATCGGGGCGCGTGATCATGAGGTGAACGTCGAGGAACATCGTGGTGAGTTTGCGAACGGTGGCGACGAGGGCGGGGCCGAAGGAAATGTTATCGACGAAGTTTCCGTCCATGATGTCGAGATGGAGCCAGTCGGCACCGGCGGTTTCGATGGCTTGAACTTCGTCGGCTAATTTCGAGAAGTCGGCGGCGAGGAGGGAGGGCGCGATAAGCGGGGAAGACATGAGCGGAAAACGTCGAACGTCGAACGCCGAACGTCCAACGCCGAATTGAGAAGCGGTGCGATCGTGGGCGCTCTCTTTTCATGGCGTCAGCTTTCCCTTGACGTTGGGAGGCATCGTTTCTAGATACACTGCGTTTCAGGCCGGCCGGGGTGGCCTCGCATGCAATGTTGCTTTGGTCCAGGGGAAGGACGGGCACGGCGGACTGAAACTCCTGACTCTTCTAATTCATGTTTAACGGACTTTTTGGCTGGTTATCCAGCGATATCGGGATCGACCTCGGCACAGCCAACACGCTGGTTTACGTCAAGGATCAGGGCATCGTGCTGCGCGAGCCGTCGGTCGTGGCGGTGCAGGCGGGTACGAACAAGGTGCTCGCGGTGGGCGACGAAGCGAAGCGCATGCTCGGGCGCACGCCTTCGAATATCGTGGCGGTGCGACCGCTGAAGGATGGCGTGATCGCGGATTTCGAAGTGACCGAGGCGATGCTGCGGCATTTCATTACCAAAGTGCACAATCGCCGGGTGCGGGCGCGGCCGCGGGTGGTGATCGCGGTGCCATCGGGCATTACTGAAGTGGAGAAGCGCGCCGTGCGCGAATCGGCCACGCATGCCGGGGCGCGGGAAGTTTATTTGATCGAGGAACCGATGGCGGCGGCGATCGGGGTCGGGCTGCCGGTGCAGGATCCGGCGGGCAACATGATCATCGACATCGGTGGCGGGACGACGGAAGTGGCGTTGATTTCGCTTTCCGGAATCGTCTTTAGCCGCAGCGTGCGCGTGGCGGGCGATGAGCTGGATGAAGCGATCGTGCAATACATGAAGCGCGCTTATAATTTGATGATCGGCGAGCGCACGGCGGAGGAGATCAAGATCAAGATCGGCTCGGCCTATCCGAGCGAGAAGGAGACGAGCGTGGAAGTGAAGGGGCGCGATCTCGTGGCCGGCTTGCCGAAGACGCTCATGATTACTTCGCAGGAAGTGCGCGAGGCGTTGCTGGAGCCGATTTCGACGATCGTCGATTCGGTGCGCATCACGCTGGAGCGTTGCCCGCCGGAGCTTTCGGCTGATCTCGTGGATCGCGGGCTGGTGCTGGCCGGTGGCGGCGCTTTGCTGCGTGGCTTCGATAAACTTTTGAGCGAGGAAACAGGTTTGCCTGTCCATGTGGCGGAAGACCCGCTCAGCGCGGTCGCAGAAGGAACCGGCAAGTGCCTCAATGAAATCAAATTTCTCCGTCAAGTCGCTTCGTCCGATCGCACGTGGCGGTAGGGATGGCGGCCGGAGTCTCGCGACCTGACTGCCGGGCGATCAGCTCCGGCTCGGCTTTCCGGTCGTCATGAACCGCTCGAGCATTGTCGCGCTCTCTGATCTTCGCCGCCGTGCTCGGATATTTCCTGAGCTTCGGGCCGGAGAGCACGCGCAAATTGCAGGCGGGATTTTACCAAATGATCTCGCCATTTCTGACGACGGGCTCGAGTTTGGAAAAGCAGATCACCTCGGTCGAAGCGGCCTGAAATCGCTCGAGGAACTGGAGAAGGAAAACCAGCAGCTGCGGGTGGAGAATCGCGCCTTGAACGCGACCAACCAGGCGTTGCGCGACGTGGAGCGGGAAGTCAATCGGCTGCGGCTGGCGCTGGCTTATCGAGAGCGTTCGGTTTTCAAACTGGTGCCGGCGGAGATCATTACCCGCGATGCTTCGACCTGGTGGCGCACGGTGACGATCAATCGCGGCGAACGCAGGACGGAATCGAGACCGACATGTCGGTGGTGACGGATCAGGGTTTGGTGGGGAAGACGACGACGGTGAGCGAGAATATCTCCATCGTGCTTCTGATCTCGGATGAGAATTGCCGGGTGGCCGCGAATGTGGAAGGGACGCGCGAGCAGGGCATCGTCTCCGGTGAGCGGGTGGCCGGGGCGCTGACGCCGTTGTTGAATCTGAACTTTCTTTCGAAACAAGCGAACCTGCAGCCGGGGCAGAAGGTCTACTCATCCGGGGTGGGCGGAGTTTTCCCTCGGGACTGCTGATCGGGATGGTGAAGGAATACAAGGTGCGCGATCTGGACGGCCAGGCGCGGCTGACGCCGGCGGTCGATTTGGCCAAGCTGGAGGATGTTTTTGTCGTGACCGGACGGAAATGATTTTTTTCGCCATCCTGCTCGTGCTGGTTTTTCTCGCGCAGATCGTCGAGCTGTTCATTCCGCCGCTGGAGTGGATGTACAACGCGCACATTTACATTGTGCCGTTGATCGTTTTCTACGGGGCGATGGCGCTGCCTTTTCCGCTCATGCTGGCGCTGGCCGGGTTCGCGGGATTGCTCCTGGATGCGCTCACGATGCAGGTGATCGGGGCGCGTGTTGAAATCGCGCTCGGATGGTCAATACTCATTTACGCCGTGCTTGCGTCCATCATGCATGGGCTCAGGCCTTTGTTTATTCGGGGGCGCTGGGAGGTCCATTGCATCATGAGCGGGGTTTGCACGTCGCTGATTTTACTGTCGCAATATCTCATGATCACCTTCCGCCGCGGCTCGATTCTCTTTACGCCGGAGGCGTGGTGGCAGATCGGCGGGCCGGGCGTGCTGGCGATGATCATGGCGCCGCTGATGTTCTGGCTGTTGCACACGATCGGGACGGCGACGGGTAATCCATTTCTTGCCGGAACGGGAGACCTACTGATGAATCGACGACGCGTCAGCCACCGTCTGCGCATTCAAGTGCTGGGGTTGTTCATGCTTTTGGGCCTGGGCGCGGTGACCGCGCGGCTGTGGTGGGTGCAGGTGGCGCGCGGCGCGGAGTGGACGGCAAAGATTCGCGGGAGTTCGGAATTGACCGTGCGCATTCCTTCGGTGCGCGGTGAGATTCGCGATCGCAACGGCGTGGCCCTGGTGCAAAACCGCGCCAGTTATGAGGTCGATTTCTACCTCCCGGAAATGGTGAAGGGTTATCGCATGCGCGTGGGCCAGCCGCCGGTGACGAAGTATCGGGCCACGATCAACGGCATGCCGAAGGACATGACGGAGGCGGACATCGTCAAGATCGTGAACGAAGGCGTGGTGCCGCGGCTGGATGACCTCGACCTGGCGCGGGATTACAACGCCAACCGACTGCAGAAACATTACCGGACGAACACGGAGGTGCCGTTTTCCTACATCAAGGACATCGATTTCGAGACGATGGCGAAATTTTCCGAGCACGATGTCGGGTTGCCCGGCGTGGACATCGCGATCAAGCCGGTGCGCTCCTACGTTTACGGCGCGCTGGCGGCGCATTTGTTAGGCTACGTCGGCGCGCCGGACGACACGAACAAGGAGGAGGCGCGCAAGTTCACGTTTTATCAGGCGGACGTGGATGGAAAATCGAACGTCGAGAAGGCGATGGACGAATACCTGCGCGGCAAGCCGGGCATCCGCTACATGAAGCGGAACGCGAAGGGAACGATCGAGGGCGTGTTGCGCGAAGAACCTCCGCAGGCGGGGAATAATGTCGTTCTCACGATCGATGCGCGCATGCAAATGATCGTGGAGGAGGCGCTGCGCGCGGTCGGTCGCGGCGCCGCGGTGGTAGTCGACCCGAACAACGGGGAAATTCTCGCCATGGCTTCGGTGCCGTCGTTTAACCCGAACTCGTTCATCCCCAGCATCAAGGTGAAGGATTGGGATGCCATCCGGGAGAACAAGGCCAACCCGCTCGTGAATCGCGCCATCAGCGCGTTCCCGCCGGGATCGACTTTCAAGCTTGTGACCGCGTTGGCGGGTTTGCGCAAGGGGCTGGCGAGCGCGCGCTACAATTGCGGCGGCGGTGTCGGCTACGGGAACCATTTTTTCCGTTGCTGGATCGCGGAGAAGGGTGACACGCACGGCACAATCGGTCTCGCGGACGCGATCAAGGTTTCGTGCAACTCCTACTTTTACCAGATGGGCAACGCGGCCGGTATTCTCGCGATCGAGGAAACCGGCAAGACGCTCGGGCTTGGCGAAGCGACGGGCGTGAACCTGACCAATGAGCAGGCCGGGGTATTGCCGAGTCCGGACTGGATGCGCATTCATTATCCGCGCGAGCGCTGGACCTCGGCCTACACCGCGAACGTTTCCATCGGGCAGGGCTACGTGTTGGTGAGCCCGATTCAGCTGGCGATGGTGTATGCGACGGTCGCGAATGGCGGCGTTTCGTATTATCCGCGACTGGTCAAAAACGTGGTCACGACCGAGGGCCAGACCTTGACGGACGAGAAGGGGCAGCCGGTGATTCCGCAAACGCCCCACGTGCATGGCGATCTCCGGAATGATTTCACGCCCGAACAAATTCAGCTGGCGCGGCAGGGGTTGTGGAAAGTGGTGAACGAAGCCGGCGGCACCGGAGGGCGCGCGCGGATCAATGGCGTGCAGGTGGCGGGCAAGACTGGCTCGGCCCAGGCAATGACGGACGGCAAGAGCGACACAATCGCGTGGTTTGGTGCCTTTGTTCCCTTTGAGAATCCGAAATACGCAATCGCGGTGATGGTGCAGGGCGGCAAGGGCGGTGGCGCGGTGGCGGCGCCGATTGCAAATCGCATTCTGGAACGGGCGCTGGCGATGGACCAGGGCGCCTTCGAGCAGAAGGTCGCGTGGCTGGATCCAGCTTTGAGTCCGAATCCTTTTCGGTTTTTGGACGCGGTCGCTTATACGGATGCGGGCCCGCTCCTAACCAGTGAAGACGAAGAGAATCCCGGCGACTCGCAGCAGGCGAACATCCAAATGGCAGCAGCCGCCGCCGCGCCGGACGTGGAACCGGAAGCTGACGCACGCGGGCGCGTGGCGCAGCGCGCGCAACGGGCCAATCGCGCCCGCGCGGTGGCGACACCGCCACGCAAACCCAACTTTTTCGAAAGACTTTTCGGCCCAAAACGGCCGGCTCCGACTCCGCCACCGGCGCGGCGTCCGGGCCAACGCAGATAACCCCTCGATCATGTTCGCTCCGCTTTTCCTTCGTCCGCGCGTGGCCGGCGTGATCGCACAACCAATTTTTATTTATGATAGACAGAGTGAAACAGATTTTGGGCCTGGGCCCGCGCAAGACGGGCAACAAGCTCGTCATCAGCGTGGAGAAACTGGAGCGCCGGGTGGCGTTGCTGGAAGATGGCCGACTGGAAGAGTACAGCGTCGAGCGTAACAGCACGCGGAACATCGTCGGGAGCGTTTACAAGGGGAAGGTCAAGAACATCGAGATGGGGTTGAAGGCGATGTTCGTCGACATCGGCTTCGAGAAAAACGCCTTCCTCCATTTCTGGGATGCGATTCCCGCCGCGCTCGATAGCGGGATCGAGGAAATTGACCGCCCGGCGGGGAAACGTGGTCCGTCGAAGAAGCGGATCACGGCCAAGGATATTCCGAATATCTATCCGGTCGGATCCGAAGTGATCGTGCAGGTAACGAAGGGCCCGATCGGGACGAAGGGCCCGCGCGTGACGCACGAACCTGAGTTTCGCCGGGCGGTATCTCGTGTTCATGCCCTACAGCGAGCGCAGCGGCATCTCACGCAAGATCGAGGATCCGAAGGAGCGCGACCGTTTGCGGAAGATTTTGCGCACGCTCGAAATCCCCGATGGGATTGGCGTCATTATTCGAACCGTGGGCGAGGGACAGAGGGCGCGGTATTTCGTGCGCGACCTGGCGTTTCTCATCGAGCAATGGACGCGGGTGGAGCAGGCGATTCGCGATGAACGGGCGCCCTGCCGCGTTTTCGAGGAACCGGATTTAGTCGAACGGACGGTGCGCGATTTCCTGACGGACGAAATCGACGAGGTCATCTGCGACGATCGGCCCGCGATCGACCGGATGAATGAAATGGTGGGGCAGATTTCGCGGCGGGCGCGGAATCGGATCCAATTTTACGATGGTGCGACGCCGATTTTCGAAACCTTCGGGGTGCAGAAGCAAATCGACGATGCCTTTCATCGGCAGGTCTGGCTGAAGTGCGGCGGCTACATTGTCATCGACGAGACGGAAGCGCTCGTGGCGGTGGACGTGAATACGGGTCGGAACAAGGGCGGTCGGGACGTGGAAAAAACCATCCTGCAGACGAACCTGGAAGCGGCGGATGAGATCGCGCGGCAATTGCGTTTGCGGAACATTGGCGGCCTCATCATTGGCGACTTCATCGACATGAAGAGCCGGAAGGATCAGCAGGCGGTCTACAATTTGATGCGTGAGCGCCTGAAGCGGGACAAAGCGAAGACGCACGTCCTGCCGCTCTCGGCCCTGGGGTTGATGGAGATGACCCGGCAACGCGCGCAGGAAAGCCTGAGCGATTCGATTTACGAAAATTGCCCGTACTGCCAGGGGCGCGGCGTGGTGAAAACCTCCATGACCACGAGCGTGGAGCTGCATCGCATGCTCAATACGGTGATGCGGAAGTATCAGGACTACAGTGCACGAGATCCGCGTGATCCTGAATCCCGACGTGCTGAAGCGGCTCAAGGAAGAGGACGAAGACTTGCTCGTGGAACTGGAGCGCCGCTATGCGGGCCGCTTGCTATTCCGGGGTGATCCTGACGTATCACCACGAAAAATTTATGGTGACCGACGCCACCAGCGGCGCCGAACTCAAGCCGTAACTTGTTGCGAATAGCCCACTTTTGGCATCGGCGAAAGATTGTGCAAAAATCATTCGGCAAGTGGGGCATTTTGTGCCACTATGCGCCCATCCAACAGACGCCAGAGGCGCGAATAGAGAAGAATCCTCTGCACCTCCCTGGCGGCGGGCGGACTTAACCAACAAAAATAGGAGCAACAACAACATGAAAAAACTAACCTTGACCTTGTGCGCAGTGGTGGCGGTCGCATCGGCAGCATATGCCGGGACCGAAAGCTACTCCGGCAAGGAGATGAAGCAGGTGGAACAGACTCCGTGCCCTTCGTGGTACGCGGATAGCGAATGGAATGTCACGCATCTCGGGCGTTTACGCTCCGACCGTGAATGATTGGGTGGAAGACAGCTACCTCGGCGTGGATCACGCCTGGGGCGGCGCGATCGACGTCAAGTATTTCTTCCGTCGTTACTTCGGCGTCGGTATGCAGGGGTTTGGCCTCGCGATGGATAGTCGATGAGCGTCCGTTCCGCAACTTCGGAGACGATGATAGCGACAACGACTTCGCCGGTGGCGTGCTCGGGACCTTTACCGTGCGTTATCCGATTCCGTGCACCCGCTTCGCTCCTTACGGATGGATCGGCGTAGGCGGCTATCTTCGGCGGCGGTGGCAACGGCTACGTCCGCAATGCCAACTTCGCATTTGATCGTAGCGGACGACGACGACAGCCGCTTCATGGGCGCAGTACGGCGGTGGATTTGAAGTTCGCTTCACTCCTGCACGTCGGCTGGACCAACGACATCAGCTTCAACCACCTCGAAGGCGGACAGAACGACTTCGTCCAGGTGCGCACCGGTTTGAACTTCGCGTTCTAATCGAGAGAAAAGCTAAATTATAGAGCGCCGGGGACACTGTATGTGTTCCCGGCGTTTTTGTTTGTGGGAAGGGCGACCGAACCGGTGCCCCCGGGGAGGAACCTCAAGGCGAGCCTGGAAATCCACTAGCGTCGTTTCAGGTGGGGAGGAAGGAGCTGATCTCGGAGAGAGTCTTGCGTTGGATGTCTGGCACGCGCGCGTCCTGCCGCGGGATGACCGACCACGAGAAGGAGAAATGGCTTTTCATAGACCGGGCGGCCGAGGACGGAATTGAGGAAGCCCATCGGGCTGGGCGTGTGCGTGAGGGTGGCGAGGCCGGCCTGATGCAGCGCGGCGATGAGGAACGCCGGTCGCGATGCCGACCGATTCCGTCGCGTAATAATGTTTCATCCGCGTGCCGTCGGGATTGAGCCGGTACGGCTGTGAAAAGATGGCGATGAGCCAGGGCGCGGTTTCGAGGAATGGTTTGTTCGAGTCCGTCCCGAGGCCGGCGAGCGCCTGCAACCATTCCGCGGGCGCGCGGTGCTCGTAAAATTCCTTCTCCTCCAGTTCGGCCGCGAGACGGATCTCACGTTTGCGAGCGGGATCGCCGACGACGACGAAGTGCCACGGTTGCAGGTTGGCCCCGCTCGGCGCGCTCCCGGCGGCGCGCAGGCAACTCTCGATCACGGCGCGCGGCACCGGTCGATCGGAAAAATCACGCACCGTCCGTCGCCGGCTGATCTCTTGCTGGAAATCGGCGGCGCGCGCGGCCATGTCCTCCTCCGTTACGGCAGGACGCGGCGGCAGCGGGATGAGACGCGGAGAACTCATGTGGAAACCTTGCATGAAAATGAACCGAGGTGAACCCGAGGTGAGACGTTTGCGAAGCCGGCCGCCAGCCGCGAAACTTCCGCGATGTCGTTTGCGCGCACTCTCGATCGTCTGAGCTTGGAAAAATCGGCCACCGTCCGCCGTTTTGAAGGCCTGCTCGCGCCCAAATCCGACACGGAGTTCGAGCGTCTCGCGCAGGAAGCGCAAGCGCTGACGCGGCAGAATTTTGGCCGCACCATGCGCCTCTTCGCGCCGCTCTATCTCTCGAACGAGTGCATCAACAATTGCCGCTACTGCGGCTTTTCGCGCGACAATCCCATCCTGCGCGTCACCCTCGAACTCGAGCAGGTGATGGCAGAGGCGCAACATCTGGCGGCGGCGGGATTTCGCCAGGTTCTGCTCGTGGCGGGGGAGCATCCGAAGTTCGTGAGCGGAAATTATCTGACCGACTGCGTGCGCGCGCTGGCCCCTGATTTTTCCTCGATCGCGATCGAGGTGGGACCGATGGAAACGGAGGAATATCGACCGGTGGTGCAGGCTGGGGCGGAGGCTTTGGTGGTATATCAGGAAACATACGACCGCGCGGTTTACGCGGAGATGCACACCTCCGGACCGAAGCGAGATTTCAATTGGCGTCTGGATTGTCCCGAACGCGGTTATGAAGCCGGATTTCGCCGACTCGGCATCGGCGCCCTTTTCGGTCTCGCCCCCTGGCGACACGAAGCGATCGCGCTCGCGGCGCACGTCGAGTATCTGCTCAA
The DNA here is from genome assembly GCA_963769625.1 of uncultured Verrucomicrobiae bacterium. Classification (GTDB taxonomy): domain Bacteria; phylum Verrucomicrobiota; class Verrucomicrobiia; order Chthoniobacterales; family UBA10450; genus JACCTI01. Next base: position 1,184,278 of record CAVYMO010000004.1, read on the forward strand.
GCGTTGCTGGCAGGCGCAGATCAGCGTGAGTCTGCCGCGGTTACGGCCGGCGGCGGGCGGGTTTGAGCCGGCGTTCACCATGGCGGATCGCGAATTGGCGCAATTGATCTGCGCGTTCCGGGTCACCTTTCCCCAGTTGGGCATCGTCTTGAGCACACGCGAACGCGCCTCATTGCGCGATGCCTTGGTGCCGTTGGGCGTGACCATGATGAGCGCCGGCAGCCACACCGAACCGGGCGGTTACACCGGCCAGGGCACGGCGAATCTACACCACACGGTGCGCGGTCGCATCGTCGCGCCGGAATTTGAGAACGGGACCGACCAGGTCGCGACCGGCCAGTTCGAGATCAGCGATGAGCGTTCGCCGGCCGAGATCGCAGCCTCCCTTCGCCGAAGCGGGATGGAGGCGGTGTGGAAGGATTGGGATCAAGCGTTGCTCGCGTCATGATCGTGCAGCTAAACGGAGACCAGGCCGACACGCGCGGCGCGCAGACGGTGGCGGAGTTGGCGCAGCGTTACGATCTCCCCCCGAATAGCATTCTGATCGAGCATAACGGTGTGGCCCTGCATCAACGGGAATGGCCTGGCCGGGCCTTGCGCGCGGGGGACAGGATCGAGTTCATCCGCGTGGTCGCCGGCGGGTAAACGGAGCATCGATGCGTCGGCGTGGTTACGGGATACTGGGCGCGGGCGTTGTCCTTGCCTTCGCCGCGGTTTGCATGGCCCGGCTCTCGGAAACTGCCCCCGGTGCAGCCGCAAAACGACCAATGCTCGCGATTCTGAATGTCACCGTGGTTGATATCGTGCTTGGGCGGCATCTGGGAACGCGCACCGTGTTGGTCGAGAACGGAAGAATCAGCGCGATGGATGAGACCGGAGGCGGTCGCGATTCCGAGCGAAGCCGTGCGCGTGGACGGCGGCGGCCGCTACCTGATTCCGGGATTGGTGGACATGCACGTCCACCTTTTTAATAACAGCTTCGCGCCGGCCGCCCAACGATTGGGCGTTCCCGCTCTTCGTGGCCAATGGTGTGACGGCGGTGCGCGAGATGAACACCGAGACGACGGCGATGTCGATCGTGCAGCGTTGGGGCGAGGAGGTGGAGCGGGGCGAGTTGGTCGCGCCGCGGGTCGTGGCCGCAGGCGTGGCGGTGCGAGGAAGCGCGGAGGATGAAGTGGGCGCGGCGCGGACGGCGGGGGCCGATTTCATCAAGATATTCTCGGAAATGCCGGAGCCGCGCTGGCGTCTCATTCTCGCGGAGGCCGCGTGCCACCGGGCTGCCGGTGTGTGGGCACGTGCCGGCTGGGGTGGGATTGATCGCGGCGGCGCGGGCTGGGCAACGCAGTAATGAGCATCTTACGCAGGCCTACGAGGCGTGTTCATCTGGAGGGGAAGAATTTCTGGCGGCGCGACGCGGCTCTGGCTGGCGCCGATCTCATCCAGTTGCGCGACGAACAGGAAGCCGACGTGTTGCGGAGCTTCGACCAAGGCGTCGTGCGACGAAATGGCGGCGACGCTGGCGTCCCTCGATCAAGTGCAGGTGCCGACCCTGGTGCTGTCATCACTTCGAGGCGCAGAAAGAACGGGCGAAGTTTCGGGACGATCCGCGTTGTTCTCTGCTGCGGTCCGACGAACAGGAACGTTGGGCGCGAATTTTGAAAGAGGAAACCAGTGCGGATGCGACTTTGGCGACGCAGCGCCGGGCGGTCTCGCGTCAGATCACCGCGGCGTTGCATTCAGCCGGTGTCCGGATTCTGGCCGGAACGGATGCGCCGATGCCGCTCGTCTATCCAGGTTTCGCGTTGCACGACGAATTGGAATTGCTCGTCGCGGCGGGAATGACTACCGCCGAAGCGTTGCGCGCGGCGACGATCGGTCCCGCAAAATTTCTTGGTCTGGCGGAAGAGAGTGGCTCGATCGCGGTCGGGCAGCGCGCCGATCTGGTCTTGCTGGATGCTGATCCGCTGGGTGACATCAGCAATGTGCGACGCATTCGCGCCGTCGTGTTGGCGGGGCGACTCCTGCGGCGCGCGGATCTCGATGCGCTGCTGAGAAAGGGAGACGCTAAAAATTAGCCGATCGCTTTCACGACCACGCGCATGCCGTCGGTCGAAATCACGGTGACGGCGCTGCTGGCAGGGACAAATTCGCCTTCCGTCACCACATCCACGACGTGATCGGCGAAGCGCGCTTTGCCGCTCGGACGCAAGGTGGTGAGCGCGGTGCCTTCCGCGCCGGCGGCGATCTTCACGGGCGCGGTGAAGACTTGGGGTTCGTTCGAGAGCGAGGTGCCGGACGGAATGTCCGCGGAAAGAACGAAGCGACGGTAGACGCTGGTGCGCGGGAGGAAGCGCGCGAGGAGCGCGATCCCGATCGCGGTGGCGAGCATGGCGATGATGAGGTTCATGGCAGGTCCGATCAGCATCGAGCTGGTGGGCAACCAACGTTGACCGGGGAAACGATCCACCATCGCCCAGAGCAAGCGCTCCTAGCATCAGAAAAGCGCCGAGGACGCCGAGGAGGATGGTGCTGTGGGCGAAGATGAAAATCTCCGCCAGAACGAGGACGACGCCGACGACGAAGAGCGCCACCACTTCCCAGCCCGCGAGGCCGGCGAAATAATGGCCGAGAAAAAACAAACCAAAGCAAACCGCCGCCAGAATGCCGGGCACGCCCGCGCCGGGGATTTTGAATTCGAGATAGGCGAAGATCATGCCCCCAAGCAGGAGGAGCGGTGCGAGGGCGGTGATCCAAAAGGCGAGGCGCTCGAATCCGGCCGGCTGCACCGCGACGACCTCGCCCTTGAGGCCGGCCTTTTGCACGACCTCGGCAATGGAGCTCGGCGATGCCCTCGGCGAGAACGGGTTTGCCGTTGATCCGCATCGCCGCTTCCTGCGCGCTGAGGGTAAGGAGGGTTCCTTTGGCGTGGATGAGACGATCGTTGATCTTCACTTCCTTCTCCTTGTCCATGAAGGCTTCGCCGACGTCGGGGTTGTGGCGGTTGCGATTGGCGGAGCCGCGGACGAGCGCCGACCAATAGGAGATGGTCTTGTCGCGTGCGGTCATGCCGAGATCTTCGCCGGTGGATTTGATCGGAGCGGCGGCACCGATCGCGCTCACCGGCGCCATGTAAATATGTTGGGTGGCGAGGGCGATGAGCGCGCCGGCGGAACCGGCGTTGGTGTTGATGAAGGTGTAAGTGGGGATGCTGGCACGGTTGAGGAGATTGGTGATTTTCTCCGCGCTATCGAGCCGGCCGCCGTAAGTGTTCATCTCGAGGATGATGGCGGATGCGTTTGCGCTTTCCGCCGCTTTCAAGATGCGGCGGAGAAACAAAAACATCGGCGGCGAGACCTCGCCCTTCAGCGGGATGACGACGACGCTGCCTTTGCGAATTTCCTCCCGCGCCGCCTGCGTGGTGGACACAATGGCAGCGAGACAGGCGAGGAGGAGAAGCGAGCGGACAAATGATTTCATGAGGCGATCCAAGGTAACGCTGGCGGGCTGGTCGGGCTGCATCTAATTTGCCATCCGCCGCGCGGCAGACGAGCCAAAAGCGAACGCATGGGCAGTATTCCCGAAGAAACGATCGAGCAAATCGCGGCCGCCAACGACATCGTCGAGGTTATCGGTTCGTATTTTCCCCTCAAGCGCGCGGGCGCCAGCTTCAAGGCGCTCTGTCCGTTTCACCAGGAAAAGTCGCCGTCGTTTAACGTGAGTCCGCAGCGGCAGTCGTTTCATTGCTTTGGCTGCGGCGTGGGCGGGAGTGTTTTTCGGTTCGTGATGGATTACGAACATCTAGATTTCCCATCGGCGGTGAAGAAGCTGGCCGTGCGCGCCGGGATCACGGTGGTCGAGGAGCGGGGCGCGGAGGGCAGCGATGATCGGCAACACGAAACGCGGCGGACGTTGCTGCAATTGCACGCGGAAGCGGCGGAGTGGTTTCACGAAAATTTGCTCAAACGCGAGTGGGCGAAACCGGCGCGCGATTATCTGAAGAAACGCGGGATCGATCGCAAGGTGGCCGCGAACTGGCAGATTGGTTTTGCGCCGGAGAGCTGGGACACGTTTTTGAATTGGGCGAAGGAGCGCGGTTATCGGCGGGCGGAGATTGTGCAGAGTGGCCTCGTGAAACCGCGCGATGAGGATCGGCCAGACGGGGAAGTCTACGATCGCTTCCGTGGCCGGATCATGTTCCCGATCTGCAACGATGTCGGTGAGGTGATCGCCTTCAGCGGGCGCGTACTGGGAAGCGACGCGGAGACGGCGAAGTATCTGAACTCGCCTGAGACTCCGTTGTTTCGGAAGGGCAATGTCCTCTTTGGCCTGCACAAGACGAAGCGGGCGCTGATCGAGGCGGGGAGCGCGATCGTGTGCGAGGGGCAGCTCGATCTGATCACGCTTTTCGAGGCGGGAATCACGAATGTGGTCGCGCCGCAGGGGACGGCGTTTACCGAACAGCAGGCGCGCATTTTGAAACGCTTCGTCGAGCAGGTGGTGCTTTGTTTCGACGCGGATGCGGCGGGGCAGAAGGCGGCGGAGCGGTCGCTCGAGTCGCTGCTGCAAAACGATTTGGTGGTACGGATCGCAGAGATGCCGGCGGGAGACGATCCCGATTCGATTGTGCGTCGGGACGGGAAGGAGGCTTTCGAGCAACGCATCGCGGAGGCGCGGGATTTTTTCGATTACTGGATCGAACGGGAAGCGGGCGCGACCGATCTCACCGCGATGGGTTCGAAGATGCAGCTCGCGCGCAAGATGGCCGAGACGGTGGCGCGGGTGCACGATCCGATCATGCGCGCGGAAGTGGCGAACCGCGTGACGGCCCGGATCGGTGTGGCAGCGCGCGATTTTGACGCGCTTCTGAAACGGCCGGCGTCGCGCAGTTATGCCACGGAAACGCGGGAGACTCCAGCCGCGCCCGCGCCGCCGCCGAGGCATGACGTGGCCATGTTGTGTTTGCTCGCGCTGCGCGATGCTGAGGCGCGGGCGGCGTTGTTGAGCGAGAAGTGGCGCGAGGTCCTGGCGCAAACGCCGGACGCCGAAATGCTCCTGCGGATTCTCGAGAGCGATTTGCGACCCGACGATCCAGCGTCGGTGAACCGTTTTATGTCCGGGTTGGCGTCGGCTGAGGAAGCGCTGGTTTCCTCCTGGCTGCTGCAGAGGGTGCCGCCGAATGCCGCGGCCGTCGCGCGCGACTGGTGGACGGGCTTGGAACAGGCGGTGGTGCGGCGCCAACTCCAGATCGCGGAAGGTCGCCTGCGCATTCCGCAATTGAGTGCTGGGGAGATGACCCGTTTGCAGAAACAAGTGGTTGACCTCAAGATGCAACTCGCTGAACTTTCCGCGGTTTCGCCCGCCCGCGTGCTCGACAACTGACTGTTGCTGAGAGGGCGGGAAACCCGGGCTGATGTTTGGGGTTGGAACCGCAGAATTTTCTCTTAGAGCACTACGACTTGGCCACGCACTCAAAACGCACGTCATCGGTCCGCTTTGCCCGGAAGAAGGCTCCCTCCCGGGCGACGCACGCCATGAAGAAGAAACCGCGCCCGGCGCTCAAACCGCGGGCGAAGGCGAAGCCAAAAGGTAAACCGAAATCCAAAGTCAAAGTGCTGCGCAAGCCCGCGAAAGCGGCGAAGCCCGCCAAGGTGGTAAAGCCGGCCAGGGCGATTAAGCCGGCCAAGGCGATTAAGCCGGCCAAGGCGATTAAGCCGGCCAAGGCCGCAAAGCCGAGGAAGAGCACTTCCCCGAAAATTAAGTCGGCGGAGTCGCCCTTGGTCCTGGCAGCCGCCGCGGGTGACATGCAGGGTCGCATTCGGGAGTTGATCAAGCTCGCGAAGGAGCAGGGCTATCTCACCTTCGATGATTTAAACGAAGCGTTGCCCGCGGACGTGACGGATGCGGACGAACTCGATGCCATCCTGACGCGTCTGCGCCGGATGGAGATCGACATTATCGAAGCGTCGGAAGTCGATCGCTACAAGGACGGGAAGAAAGACAGCGAAGAGGAGGAAGAGGAAAAGCCGGAGGCGAAGCTCGATATCCTCGACGATCCGGTGCGCATGTATCTGAAGCAGATGGGGCAAGTGCCGCTTCTGACGCGTGAGCAGGAGGTGGAGATCTCCAAGCGCATTGAGGAAGCCGAGAACATGGTGCAGCGGTTGATCAGTCGTTTCGGGTTCATCGCGCAGGCGCACCTCGACCTCGCTGTGAAACTGGCGGAGGGCGGCGAGCGTTTCGATCGCGTGATTCTCGACAAGAAAATCGAAAGCCGGGAACGCTACATGAAGATGCTGCCGCGGCTCTGTCGGCAGGTGGATAAATTGCGCGCGGCGATCGAGACGCAGTATGGGGTTATGCTGGTGGGGACGCGGGTCGACACGAAGAAGCGGAAGGCTTTCCAGAAATCAGTGACGGCGCTGCAGAAGCTTTATCCGAAGTTTTATTTCAAGCAGAAGGTGACCGAGGAATTTGTGAATCTGGCGGACGAGAAATTCCTGCTCCTGACGAAACTGCGGGCGGAGCTGGTAAAACATCCGCGGGAAAGTGTGCGCTCCCCGCTGGGGATGAAATCACGCGCGCTGGAAACCATGCTCTGGCTTTCGCTTGAAGAATACACGGAGCAGTACCAGGAGTTAAAGGCTTGGTTGAAGAAGGCGCTGCGGGCGAAGACGGAAATGGTGGAGGCGAACCTGCGTCTGGTTATTTCCATCGCCAAGAAATACACCAATCGTGGCCTCTCCTTCCTCGATCTCATCCAGGAGGGAAACATGGGCCTGATGAAAGCGGTGGAGAAGTTCGAGTATCGCCGCGGCTATAAATTTTCCACCTACGCGACGTGGTGGATTCGGCAGGCGATCACGCGCTCGATCGCCGACCAGGCGCGCACGATTCGCATTCCCGTGCACATGATCGAGACGATCAACAAGCTCATGCGCGTGCAAAAGCAGCTCGTGCAGGAATACGGCCGCGAGCCTTCGCCGGAAGAGGTGGCGGAGGAAATTCTGCTGCCGGTGGATCGAGTGCGGGCGGTTTTGAAAATGGCGCAGCAGCCCATCTCGTTGCAGGCGCCGGTGGGCGAAAGCGAGGAAACGAATTTCGGTGATTTCATCGAGGACAAGGGTGCGGAAAACCCGAGCGACATGACCGCGATTGTTCTCTTGAAGGAGAAGATCAAGGACGTGCTGGAAACGCTGACGGAGCGCGAACGCCAGGTGCTGGAGCAACGCTTCGGCCTGGTGGACGGTTACAGCCGAACGCTGGAGGAAGTGGGCCGGCAATTCCGCGTGACACGCGAACGCATTCGGCAAATCGAGGCGAAGGCGTTGCGCAAGATGCGCCACCCGACGCGTATTCGGCAGCTCGAAGGTTTCCTCGAAGCCGCGGAAGTATAACGGGCAGGAGTCCGTCACGCTGGCGCAACTTTCTTCTGCGCGGTCAGTTCAATTCCTCGGAACCATGAAACGCGTGGACGATCAGGAGCTGTGGGATTTACTGGGGAAGGCGGATGTGCCTCCCATGGTTTCGCCCTTTTTCGCGCGTAACGTCCTGCGAGCGATTCGGCAGACAAGCTGGCGCGACCGCGTGGCACCCTGGCTCTCGCCGCGACGTCTGATTCCCGCCGGGGCGGTGGCAGCGGCCCTCCTCGCGGCCAGCGTGACGTGGCAGAAACCGGTCGTTCCGCCGACGGTGGAGGATTGGCCCGCAGCGATCGCGCAGCTCGATGAACTGGACTTTGAGGTGGTGGCCGATTTGGATCATCTGCTCGCCCTTGAGGAGGAGAGTTTGTGGACCGACGCAGACGTTTCCACCTTGTAGGAACAACGGCAGCCCTGGTGCTCCTGGCCCACGTGGTATCGGCCCAGCGTCCGCCTTTTCAACCCGGTGGTGGCAAGCGCGGTGAGATGGGGCCGGCAATACCGCATCGTGCGTTGAGCGACGGCGGACCACGCTGGCGGAGCATGTCGCCCGGGGAGCGGCAACGCTTTCGTTCCAACATCGAGCGCTGGCAGCAGATGCCGGCGGAGGCGCGTCAGGAATTGCGCGCGCGTGAGATGGCGCGGCAGCAGCAGCTCAAGCGCGAGGCAGAAACGGCCATGCGCAATGCGGGATTGCAGATCGAGGCGGAAAAGCGGGCGCAATTTGAGCAGCGCTACTTGCAGGAACGCAAGCGGGTCGAGCAGGAACTGCGGCGGGAATTGCAGGAGAAACGCCGGCGGGAGATGGCGCCCGTGGTGGAGCGCTTGAAAAAGGAATTCGCGCAGCCTTCCGCGGCGCCCGCGGCCAGTGCGGCGCCGAGCAGTTCGCGCTCGCCCGCGAGATAGCGACGGCCCGCACGCAAAGAAGCCGGCTGGGAACTCCAGCCGGCTCTTTGCTTGCGCGAATGCGCTGATTCTATCTTACCGCCAACGGGCGTGGCGTCCGTGCCGCGCGTAGCAGACATAACGGTGCCCGTGGCGACCGTGGAAGTGCCGGCGCGCGTGGCGCGGGCGATAATGACGGCGGTAGGGACGGTAGGCATAAGGATCGTGGCCGTAGGATGTATAGACCGGACCGCCATAATAGCCCCCGTAGCCATATCCGTAGCCGACCGGCACGCCGATCCCGATGCCGACACGCACGTCCGCCTGCGCTGACGGCGCCGCGGTGAAGCCGAAACCGACCACCGCGATCGCAATTAAGAGAAGTTTTCTCCAGTTCATTGTTACCTCCTTTGGTGTGTGTTGATTGAACTCAGATTAAGACGAAAGGTTTCGCGCTTTATTCGGTCGCCGGATTTCCGTAGGTCGGTTTGCCGGTGAAGAAAATATCGCCGCCGCCAATTTTTTCGTAACGCACGTCGCGCAGACGGGCGGCTTCCGTAGTGGAACCGGCCCCTTGCCCGCCGAAAGCCACCACCGGTCCGCCGATGAGGAGCGGCGCGAGGTAAATGTGCACGCGATCGATTAAGCGCGCGTCCAGTGCCTGGCCCAGGATATCGCCTCCGCCTTCGATGAGGACGCTGGTGATGTCACGTTTTCCCAAGTCCGCGAGAACGGCCTTTAGTTGGCGATCGCGAAAAATCAGTGTCCGCTCGGCGAACCGATCGGTGAAGACGTGGGCGCGTTTCGGGAGCTGCTCCGAGCGGGTAAGGATGACGCGCCACGGCTGGCGTTTCGTTTTTACCGCACGCACGGTGAGACGAGGGTTGTCCTGCCGAATGGTCTCCGCACCCACGAGGATGGCGTCCACGGTGCTGCGCAGGCGGTTCGCGTGGATCCGCGCGCGCTCGCCGGTCAGCCATTGGGGATCACCAAATGGACGTGTCAGCCGACCGTCGAGACTCATTCCGCACTTGGCGATGACGAATGGGCGTTTGGTTTGAATCCAATGATTAAAGGCTTCGTTGAGCGCAATGCATTCCTGTTCCAGCACGCCGACGCGCACCTTCATCCCGGCCGCACGCAGCTGGTCGAGTCCCCGTCCAGCGTGGCATGGATTAACATCGACCGTGCCGATGACGACCTCGCGAATGCCGGCCGCGATGATGGCATCCGTGCATGGCGGTGTGCGGCCTGTGGTCGAGCACGGCTCCAGCGTGACAAACAGGACAGCGCCCTTGGGGATGGAGCCGCGCACCTCCTCCAGACATTCTGCCTCGGCGTGAGGTTGCCCTGCTTCGCGATGGTGCCCTTGGGCTATGACGCGGTCTTTGACGACGAGAACGGCACCCACCGCGGGATTCGGGCTGGTACTGCCGAGCCCTTTTCGCGCCTCGGCCAGCGCGAGGCGCATGAAGCGTTCGTGCGCGGCGGCGTCCATGCGCTCAGACATAGACCGTCTGCAAGAGATCGGCAATCACGGCTGCCAACAAGGGGGCGCGAATGAATGACGCGCCGCTCTTCCTCGCTGCTTCCAGAATTGGGACACGACGACACAATTCCGGAGTTGAATCGCATACGATGAAATTTCTTCATCCATCTTGCGATCAATTGGTTACCCGTTGGGTGCGCGAGCTGAAGTCGTGTGGCATCAGGCAAGCTTTTTAATTGGTGAACAATTTTACAAAGAAAGGAACACCAAACATATGAGCTTAATTCGTTATCAAACTCCTGATTCATCACTCTGGCGGTCGTTCGATCGCCTGGCCAATCTGCGCGATGAGTTCAACAACCTCTTCGACGCGCCGACGTGGCCGAACGGGCGGCAGCAACTCTCCAGCGACTGGACCCCGGCGCTCGATCTCTACCAGACCAAAGACGACGTTGTGGCGCTGGTCGAATTGCCCGGCATGCGCAAAGAGGATATCGAAATCTCGTTGCACGACGGGATGCTGACGATCAGCGGCGAGCGGAAGGATGAGTCTACGGAGGGGGAGAAAGACGGGCGCTCCGAGCGTTTCGTCGGCCAATTCCGTCGCAGCATTTCGCTGCCGACCCGCGTGGACGCCGACAAGGTGAACGCGTCTTACAAGGACGGCATCCTCACCGTGACATTGCCGAAGGCGGAGGAAGCGAAGCCGAGGCAGATCCAGATCAACGCCAACTAACGGAAAAATTTACAAGAGAAAGGAAAAAATTATGGACACCATGGTTCTTGAGAAACGCAAGGAAAGCGCCAGCAATGGGCAGCAGGCGAAGGAACAATTCGCCGCCCCGATGGCGACCGTGCTGGAGAACGCCGACGGCTACACCCTTCAGGTGGAAATGCCTGGCGTGAACAAGGAGGGCCTCGAAATGTGGGTCGAAAACAACAAACTCACCATCGTGGGTCGTCGCTCGCTGCCGGCTGTCTCGGGAACGTTGCTGCACCGGGAATCGCGGCGGGAGAACTTCCGGCGCGCGTTCGAGCTGGATCGGTCGATCGATACCGGCAAGATCAATGCCCGGATCGAGCAAGGCGTGGTCACGCTGACGTTGCCGAAAGCGGAAGCGGTGAAGCCGCGCAAGATCACGGTTTCGTAAGGTAACACCCAAACGATTCCAAGCCGCAGGCCTGAAAATGGCCTGCGGCTCATTTTGTCGGTGCGGGACAGCGTTTCTGCTTGGCGCGTTCTCGCAATCGGCGTTAGTTAAAGGCCTCCCATATGGCCTCCAAAACCGAAGAAAAAACGAGCGAAGACAAGCTCATCGTTGCCCGCAATAAGAACCTCGACCTGGCCATCCAGCAGATCGCGAAAGACTATGGCGACGGCGCCATCATGCGCCTGGGGGACGACAAGATTGTCGACATCGATGTCATTCCCACGGGCAATATCTTAATCGATCGCGCGCTGGGCGTGGGTGGCTTCCCCCGTGGCCGTGTGGTGGAGGTCTACGGGCCGGAATCATCCGGCAAAACCACGCTCACGCTCACCGTGATCGCGCAGGCGCAAAAGCGTGGCGGCCTGGCGGCGTTTATCGATGTCGAGCATGCGCTCGATCCGCAATACGCCCGCCGTCTTGGCGTCGACATGGACGACCTGCTCGTCTCGCAACCCAGCTCCGGCGAAGAAGCGCTCCGCATCGTGGAAACGCTGGTGCGTTCGAATGCGCTCGACGTCATCGTGCTCGATTCCGTGGCCGCGCTGGTGACGAAACAGGAACTCGAAGGCGAGATCGGCGATTCCACCGTGGGCGCGCAGGCGCGTTTGATGAGCGCGGCGATGCGAAAGCTCACCTCGCTCATCTCGAAAGCGCGGACGTGCTGCATTTTCACCAATCAGATCCGCGAGAAGATCGGCGTCATGTTCGGCAACCCGGAGACGACACCCGGCGGCAAGGCACTTAAATTCTACGCCAGCGTCCGCATCGATATCCGCCGCATCGGCGCGATCAAGCAAACCGACGGCGTGGTTACGGGCAACCGCACCCGCGTGAAAGTGGTGAAGAACAAGGTGGCGCCGCCGTTTACCGAAGCCGAGTTCGACATCATGTACAACGAGGGCATTTCCAATACCGGCGCGCTCCTTGATCTCGCGCTGGAAAAACAAATCATCGAGAAGCGGGGCTCCTGGCTCAGCTACAAAGGCACGCAGCTCGCCCAAGGGCGCGATGCGGGGAAGGAAGCGCTCAAAAACGATCGCGCTCTCTACGAAGAAATCGAGGCCGCGGTTTTGGCGAAACTCGACGAGGACAAGAAGTAGCCGCGCGGCTTCCCTTTACCATCCCCGGGGCTGCGGTAATCTGAGCGCGTGATGACCTCCGCGCAGATTCGCCAGTCGTTCCTCGATTTCTTTCGGGAGAAAGAGCACACCGTCGTGCCCTCTTCCTCTCTCCTGCCGGACTCGCCGAATCTGCTATTCACGAACGCGGGCATGAACCAGTTCGTGCCCATTTTTCTCGGGCAACAAAGCGCGCCTTATCAGCCGCCGCGCGCCGTCGATACGCAGAAATGCATTCGCGCCGGCGGCAAACACAACGATCTCGATGACGTCGGGCTCGACACCTATCACCACACCTTCTTCGAGATGCTGGGGAACTGGAGCTTTGGCGATTACTTCAAGAAAGAAGCGATCGAGTGGGCGTGGGAATTGGTAGTCGAACGGTGGGGTCTGCCGCCGCAACGTCTTTATGCGACCGTTTACAAACCCGGCCCGGGCGACCCGAGCGAGTTCGATCAGGAGGCGCACGATCATTGGGCGCGGCTGTTCACGAAAGCGGGCCTCGATCCCGCGGTGCAGATCGTAAACGGCAACAAGAAGGATAACTTCTGGATGATGGGCGACACCGGGCCGTGTGGTCCGTGCTCGGAATTGCACATTGACCTCACGCCGCAGGGCGACACCAAGGGCGCGCTCGTGAACATGGGCGACGCGCGCTGCATCGAGATTTGGAATCTGGTTTTCATCCAGTTCAACGCGAACGCCGATGGCACTTTCGTTCCGTTGCCCGCGCGGCACGTCGATACCGGGATGGGTTTCGAGCGGGTTTCAGCGATGATCCAGGGGACGAAAAACTTCACGGACTTCACGCGCCTCATTTCGAATTACGAGACGGATGTCTTTCGCCCGATCTTTGATGAGATCGAAAAGCTGAGCGGAAAACGCTATACTTCCACGCTCCCTAAAACTGGTAATACCGGGGAGACCGGGCAGGAACAGATCGACGTCGCTTTCCGCGTTATTGCGGATCATATCCGCACTCTCAGCTTTGCCATCGCCGACGGCATCCAACCCAGCAACGAAGGCCGCGGCTACGTTTTGCGTCGCATCCTCCGCCGTGCCGTTCGCTATGGCCGCACTCTCGGTTTTCACGAACCGTTCTTCTTCGACTTGGTGGACGTGCTAGTGCGCTCGATGAGCGCGGTTTTTCCCGAAGTAAAGGCGAAGCAGCAACTCGTAGAGGAAACGATCAAGCGCGAGGAAGAAGCATTCAACCGCACTCTCGATAAAGGCATCGCCATGTTCGAAGAGGCTGCATCGTTCAGAAATGTAGAGGCTCGTGGAGCCTCAGTCGGGGCCTTCATCGAGCAGCGCGAAGGTTCTAAAGTAGAAGACATCTGGGCCTTGGAGATCAATGAGGATGAGTCGGGGAAAACGGTGCGAACGATTCCATCAAGTTTTGCATTCAAGCTTTACGACACCTACGGCTTCCCGCTCGATCTCACCGAGCTGATGGCGCGAGAACGCGGGCTAACGCGTGGACACCGCGGGCTTCGAGCGCCTGATGGAAGAGCAGCGCACACGGGCCCGCTCGGCGCAAAAGAAGACGACGATCGAGCTGGCGGAGAGGGATGGCGCGGCGGCGACAAATTTCATTGGGTATGAGCACGACCACACCGGCGCCGATGTGGAAGACGTGGCCACGGTGAAGGAACGCGCGGCGGTCATTCTCAATAATTCCGTCTGCTACGCCGAGATGGGCGGACAGGTCGGCGACAGCGGCGAGATGACGACGGACGGGGAGCGTTGGCGCATCGCGGAAACGCGGAAAGCCGGCGCGTCGTTTCTCCATATCCTCGAGGGCAAAGATGCGCCCGCGGTCGGAACGCATGTCACGGTGCGCTATGACGCGCCGCGGCGGCGCGCGGTCGAACGGCATCATACGGTGACGCATCTCCTGCATTGGGCGTTGCACGAAATTGTTTCGCGCGAGGCGGTGCAGAAGGGGAGTTATGTGGGGCCGGAGAAGCTGACCTTCGATTTTTCGAGCGGGGCGCTCACGCACGAGCAGGTGCGCGCGGTGGAGAAGCTGGTGAACGAACGGATCGCGGAGAACGCAGCGGTTTCGTGGACGGAGATTCCCTACGCGGAAGCGAAGCAGCGTTCGGATATCCAGCAGTTTTTCGGCGACAAGTATGGCGACGTCGTGCGTGTGGTGCAGATCGGCGGCGAGGCCAAGGCGTTGAATGGCTACTCCATGGAACTTTGCGGCGGCACGCATGTGCGCGGCACGGGCGAGATCGAGCGGTTTCGAATCGTGAGCGAAGTCGGCGATCGCGGCGGGGATTCGCCGGATCGAAGCGGTGGCGGGCGACGAGGTGGGACGCTGGATCGAAAGCGAAGCGAAGCGGCAGCAGGAGAAATTCGAGTTGCTGGCGCGCAAGAAGAGCGGACTGACGCCGTTGCCGGCCTATTCCGATGTCGCTTCCATCGAGGCAGCGGGCAGCGCGTTTGCAAGCAGCTCGAGGCGGAGGTGCACGAGTGGGAGAAGCAAAACGCGAAGGTGGCTGAAGCCGGCGTTGCGCGAGCGCGCGGCGGGAATCGCGGAGGAGTTGGCGGCGACGCATGCGGGGGCCAGTTCGCTGGTGACGGAAGTGCCGGAGGCGGATGGCGCGCTTTTGCAACAGATCGCCGACGCGCTGAAGACGACAGCTGAAGGTGCCGGTGGTCCTGGCCGGATCAACGAACGGTCGGGTGGACCTGGTGGTGACGGTGCCGAAGGATTCGAAATTTCGGGCGAACGAGATCATCCAGCAGATCGCGCCGATCGTGGGAGGCAAAGGCGGCGGACGACCGGACAGCGCGCGCGGGGCCGGGAAGGATCCGTCGAAGATCGGCGAGGCGCTGGAGCGGGCGCGCGTGTTGTTGGCGTCGTGATGGTTCACGCTCGCGACCCCTTAGGGTCGGTGGTTGTTTTTTGTGAGTGGCTCGAGGGTATTCGCTTCGCTCGACCCCCGGCTAATTTCTTTCAACCCTCTGGGTTGAAGACCTGTTCCAGCTCGGAGAGATTGGCCCTGGGCTCTATGACGGCAGAAGGAGCGTGACGAAAGCCGTGGCGCCGACGGCGAAGGCGAGGACGAAGAGGTAGAGAATGGCGCCAAGGAGAAACTTGAAGGCGGTGAAGAACCAGCTCTGGCCGTAGACGCGCCGGATGGAGACGAAGACCTGAACCGCGGCGGTGAGCGCTAAGCACGACGACGATGAGGGGCTGAAGGCTGGGAATGAGGCGCAGCGTCCCCATTCCGATGAGGGTAATGACGACCGCGGCCATGTAGGCAAAGGCGTGGATGTGAAGCGCGTAAACCAGGTGCTCGATGTAATAGCGGCGCTGGAAGAGATAGAGAATCTTCAGGATGAAGGCGAAGAGCGGGATGCAAAAGAGCATCATGGTCGGAATGTTGCTGCGCAGAGTGTCGAGGAAGAGCTGCGCCTTGGTGCCGTCTTCGCCGACTTTCTCTTTGACTCGCTTTTCCAACCAGGCGCCGAAGGGGTCTTTGGCCGCGTCGGTGTTATCGAATCGCATGACTGGGTTGGGTGCGGGCGAGGCGGTCGTTGATGGAGTGGCGGGCGTCGATTCCACCGCGCTGTCGGCCGGCGAGGCCGTGGCGTCGGGGATGCGATCAATGATTTCTTCCAGTTTGGCGCGGTCCGCGATCGTCAGCTCTTTCTTCTCGGCGAAACGCGGGAGGCGAGTGACGATTTTTTCCAAGCGCGTGCGCTCCTTCGGGCTCAAGACCAGTGGGTTGGGCGAGGCGGGCGCGGGCGTCCTCGATCTTCGCACGTTGCTCTGGCGAGAGCGGCGAATCGGGCGCGACGAATTGATTGAGTGCGGCATCGACCTCGGCGCGATCTTCGGCGTTGAGCTCGATCGTGCCGGAGGGCGCGAGGTTGATTAGCTTCGCGAGAAGGAAGAAGGCGATGCTGGCGAGGAGATAGAGCCGGAGCGGATGCATGTAGCGGACGCGGCGCCCGGAGTTGAAATCGTTCGTCAGCCGGCCGGGTCGGGTGAGGAGGACGCCGAGAGAGCGCAGGAATTTCGTGTCCCAGTCGAAGAAGGAATCAGCGGCGTCGATCAACACCTGCATGAGCGAGCGGCGGTAATCGATGGCATGCTGGCCGCAGTTCGGCGCAATAGGGGCCAGTGAGAGGCGTCTGGCAGTTTTCGCACTGGGTGATTCGCTTCTCCGGTTTGCGGCCCCAGCGAAACCAACGACGCCGCGGCGGCTGCGAGAGCGCGTCGATGGCGGAGTCGCCGACAATGAGATGGGTCGTCTCGTCAGACATCGGCTCGCAGTCTCACGAGATTTGGGCGAGAATCACGCCTGAAATTTCAGACGTCCCCCGCGACGGGGAGGACGCTATTTCACCGCGGCCCAGACGCGATGGACGTCGTCGTGATCTTCGAGGGTCTGGAGGAATTCGCCGACCTGGGTGCGATCGTCGTCGTTCAACTCGGGAAAGGTTTTCGCCAGGTAGCCGAGTTCGCTGGTGACGACGGTCCAGCCGTTTGCGGCCAGCCATTGCGAGACGGCGTGGAGATCGGTCGGTTCGGTGATGAAACGGGCGCCGGTCGGCGTCGGCGGGGATGTCGTCGTTTTCGGAATGGGTGAGCGGCTCGACGTTTTGCGCGCCGCCTTCGATGGCGGCGGCTTCGATGTCGGCGGCGGCGTCGGCGTGGTGCGCTTCGACGAGGCCGACGTGATCGAAGAGGAATTTGTTGCTGCCGGGGCCGCCGAGCTGGCCGCGCTTGAAGAGGACGCGGATCTCGGGCGCGGTGCGGTTTTTGTTGTCGGTTAGGACTTCGACGATGACGGGCACTTTGTTCGGCGCGTAGCCTTCGAAGACGATGTGTTCGAGGGTGAGCTTCTCGGCGCCGATGCCGGCGCCTTTCTTGATCGCGCGCTCGATGACATCGCGCGAGACGCTGGCGCGTCTCGCTTTCTCGACTGCGGCAAAGAGGCGGGCGTTGCCGTTGGGATCGGCGCCGCCCATTTTCGCGGCGACCATGATTTCCTTTACGAGCTTGCCGGTGACCTGGCCTTTCTTGAGACCGGCGACTTCACGTTTGGCATGCAACCATTGGCGACCCATGCCCTCCCTTTAACAGGAGGGGAATGCGATCACAAGGGCACTGAGCTGGGCGTGGGAGAAGGTGCTTCCGTTCGGGGGAAGTTTTTCGATCGTGAAACCGGTGAAGCCGTAGAGCGCGGAGATGAATGGGTTGATGAGGTTAAAAAACGCGAAGGGCGCGTAGGCGAAGGTGGCGACGCTGAGCGTTTGCGCCATGAAGGCGCCACAGGTGTTCCACGGCACCAGGGCGGAGGTGAGGGTGCCGGCGTCTTCGAGGCAGCGTGATAGATTCTTCGGATGCAGCCCGCGTCGCTGATATTCCGCGCGAAACATTCGGCCCGGAATGACGACGGCGATGTATTGATCGGAGGCGATGACGTTCATGCTAAAGGCAGTGGCGAGGGTGGCGGCGATGAGGCTGCCGGTGCCGCGCACGGCGCGCAGGATGGACGCGGCAATACGCTGCAACATGCCGGTGGTTTCCATGACCGCGCCGAACATCATCGCCGCGAGGATGAGCCAGACGGTCGAGAGCATGCTCGACATGCCGCCACGCGAGAGAAGCTCGTCGAGCGCCTTGTTGCCGGAGTTGAGTTTGAAGCCGTCGAAGAGCGAGATCCAAGCGCCCTTGAGGAGCGCGGCACCGGGCGCCAACTCCGGCTGGGCGACGTAGGCGATGACGGCGGCCGGTTGGAAGACGACGGCGAAAACGCAGCCGACGAGCGCCCCGATGAGCAACGCGGGGAGCGCGGGCATCTTGGCGATGACGAGCCCGAGCACGATCACGAGTGGAATGAGCATATGCGGTCCGATGGCAAACTGTGTGGCGATCGCCTGCCGGATGGTTTCGACGCTGCTGGTATCGGTGGGCGCGGAAGCGCGAAGCCCGAGCACGGTATAGATGATGAGGGCGAGGACGATGCTCGGCGCCGTCGTCCACACCATATGGCGGATGTGCGTGAAGAGGTCGGTGCCCGCCATCGCAGGGGCGAGATTCGTCGTGTCCGAGAGGGGCGACATCTTATCGCCGAAGTAGGCGCCGGAAACAATGGCGCCAGCGGCCATGCCGAGATGGAGCCCCTGTGCGGCTGCGATTCCGACCAATGCAACGCCCACCGTCCCGGCGGTCGTCCACGAGCTGCCGGTGGCGAGCGAGGTGATGCAACAAATCGCACACGCGGCCGCGAAGAAGACCGAGGGATTCAGAATCGCCAGGCCGTAGTAGATCATGGAAGGGACGACGCCACCGAGAATCCACGCGCCGATGAGCGAGCCGACCATGAGAAGGATGAGAATCGCGCCCATCGCGAGCGAGATGCCGCTGCACGATGCCTTTCTCGAGCGCGCGCCAGGTGTGACCATTAGCCAACCCGATGATGATGCCGACGCCCGCGCTCAGAATGAGCGCGATTTGGCTCGCGCCGCGGGCTGAGCTGTCGCCGAAGAGGTAGACCGACGCGGCCAGGGCCACGATGAGGAAAATGACCGGAATGAGTGACTGCAGAAGCGACGGGTTCCGGGGCAGGGTTCGTCATCGCGAAACGCTATCATGGCGCGAGCGTGCGCCGCAGCAAGCGAACTTCTCTTCTCCTTTTCGTCGTAGAAGAGGATGTTAATGAGAAGGACCACGCCGGCGGTGGCAGCGGCGAGGAAGAGGAGGATGGCGAGGCCGGGATAACCCCAGATCTGGAAGCTGGTCTCCACCTGCATGAGCATGGCGGCGCCGACGATGAGGGCGGCGATGATGAGACCGACGGTGATGCGGTTGGCGACTTTTTGGAAGCCGACGACGAGCGTTTTCTCGTCGATCGCGTCGACGGAGATCTTCATTTCGTTGTTGGCGACAGCGTCGAGGATGCGATTGATGCGCGCCGGCAGGCGTTGCAGGAGATCCTTCAGCTCGAGGACGCCGCTGAAGAGATTGCCCGGCGACAGACTCTTCATGAGCCGCTGTTGCATGATCTGCGCGGCATTCCGGCGGATGGAGGCGTTCGGATCGAAATCCGGCGCGAGAGCGCGGCCGACCTGGTCGAGATTGAGGAGCGTCTTGCCGAGCATGGTCAGCTCGGAAGGAACGCGAATGTTGTTCTCGCCGGAGGCCTGGGTGACTTCGAGCACGAGGCGGCCCACCTGCATTTGCTCCATGGTGGCGCCTTGCTGCTGGACGACGATCTCGCCGATGCGTCGGCGGAATTGCGTTTCGTCGAAATGCTCTCTTTTCTCGCCGATCTTGATCGCGATGTCGGCTGCGTCCTCGCCGCGCCCTTCCGCGATGGCGAGGAGAAGCTGAAGCAGTTGCTCCTGCAAACCGGGCATGATGCGACCGACCATGCCGAGGTCGATGAGGGCGACGCGGTAGTCGTCGGTCAGGAAAACGTTGCCGGGATGCGGGTCGGCGTGGAAGAAGCCGTTGACCAGAATCTGCTCGAGATAAGCACGGAAGAGCTCTTCGGCGAGACCTTCGCCATCGAATTCCATGCGCATAAGCGGATTGAGGTCGGTGACTTTGCGACCGTGCGACGTATTCCATCGTGAGGACGCGCGCGGTGCTGTAATCGGCGATGGGCTCGGGCACGACGATGCGTTCGAAATCCTGCAACTCACCGCGGATGGTGGTGAGGTTGTTCGCTTCCTGGCGGTAATCGAGTTCGCGCAGCAGGCTCTTGCGGAACTGATCGAGCATTTCGGAAAACTCGTAGCGTTTTCCGAACTCCGTGTGCTGATCGAGGAACTCGGCGATCTCCTCCAGCGC
Organism: uncultured Verrucomicrobiae bacterium; assembly: GCA_963769625.1. Lineage (GTDB taxonomy): Bacteria > Verrucomicrobiota > Verrucomicrobiia > Chthoniobacterales > UBA10450 > JACCTI01. The sequence goes on from CAVYMO010000004.1 coordinate 1,204,221, forward strand.
GTCGAGATCCTCGATCATCTTTTCGCGGATGCCCGGGCGCTGCACTTTCACGGCGACCTGGCGACCGTTGCGCAAGCGCGCCTTGTGCACCTGACCGAGCGACGCCGCGGCCATGGGCGTGGATTCGAATTCGGAAAACGCTTTCGAAAGGCGAACGCCCAGCTCGGAGGCGACAGTTTTTTCGACCTCGTCAAAACCGAAAGGTTCGACCTTGTCCTGGAGACGGGCGAGCGCTTCGAGATAAGCCTGCGGCATTAACTCGACGCGGGTGGAGAGAAGTTGGCCGAGCTTGACGAAGGTGGGGCCGAGCTTTTCCAAATCGTCCGCGAGTTCGCTGGCCTTGGCCGCTTCCGCGGGCGTGACGCGTTCCTCGGCTGCGAGTGTTTCGTCGAGTCCGCTTTGCTTCACGAGGTCGGAACGACCGTACTTCATGAAGAGCCAGGCGATCTGGCGGTAGCGATTGAGATGCTGCGGACGGAGCGAGATGGCCATAAAAATTAAAAGATGCCGGCGGCGCGCTTTCGCACTGCCGGCACCTTTAAAAACGAAACTCAGCGGTCGCGTGGTCGCCGCCGTCAGGACCTGACGGTGGCGTAGCTTTCTTTGTCGTCCACGTCGAGCCAGTCGAAGAGGGTCGTCGTCTTCGGATCGAGTTGATACTCGCTCACCTGCTCGACGAACCAATCACGCTTCTCGGGATTATCGTAGGGATTGACGGTCATCATCTGATCGCTCCAGGCTTTGATTTCCTCGGGCGATTTCTTCTCGCCATGCGAGTCGAGCCACTGCGCCATTTCCTCGTCGCTGGCGCCTTTCTCCACCTCGGCCTTGAAGTCATCGCCCTTCACGCCCTTGAATCCGAAGAGCATGTTATCAAGCGGACAATCAAAATGGTAATCGCCGATGTTGCCCCAGAGAAGCGCGCGGCATTTGTCGTAGGTGCGACCGAGAATCACGTAGCCTCCGACGCGTGTCTTGGGACTGCGTGGGGCTTCCTTGGTTAAATCCTTGCCGGTCTTGGTGTTTAGCATGTCGCGACCCTAGGATGCGAGACTGCGGCCGGCAACTTGCGCGGAAAAAACAGAAAATAGAAACGCCCGATTGGGCGTGGCGTCCGAATCAAATGGTATGAGTCAAAACAAGGAAACCATCTCCACCCTGAACAGCCTGATCGAAACCCTGAAGGACGGACAGGAAGGCTTCCGCCAGGCCTCCGAAGCAGTCCAGGATGCGCAGTTGAAGTCGCTCTTCAATGAACTCTCCCTGCAGCGTTCGAAGTTTGCCGGCGAGTTGCAAAGCCAGGCGGTGCAACTGGGCGAGTCGAAGCCGGAAGATTCCAGCAGTACGGCCGGCGCGCTGCACCGGGCGTGGATCAACATGAAATCGGCGATCACGAGCCAGGACGACCATGCGATTCTCGCCGAATGCGAACGCGGGGAAGACTCCGCCGTGGCCGAATACCAGAAGGCGATGGAAGCAGAACTGCCGGGCGATGTCCGGAGCGTGGTCTTGCGACAGGCGACGGACGTGAAAGCCGCGCACGACAAGATCAAGGCGCTGCGCGACGCGGAAAAGGTCGCCGCTTAATTCCAAACGCGCGGTTCAAGCCGCACTTAACCCACAGGCGGATCGTGCATGGCGCGCGGTCCGCCTGTTTCTTTTGGTCCGATGGCTCGCCGAAGTGACAGCGAGAAGGAGGCAGGTCATATTCCCCGCATGGTCAACATTTCGATCAGTTACGACGGCGAACTGCATTGCACCGCCACGCACGAACCTTCCAAGCGTGAACTGGCGACGGATGCGCCGGTTGATAACAACGGGAAGGGCGAATCCTTTTCGCCGACCGACCTGATGGCGACGGCGCTCGGCACCTGCATGTCCACCATTCTCGCGATGACGGCGGAAAAGAACGGGCTCGATGTGAAAGGGATGAGCGTGAAGGTGAGCAAGGAGATGTCGAAAGACGCGCCGCGTCGCATCGTCGGCGTTGCCTGCAGAAGTACGGATTCCGTTGCCCGCGAGTACGCCGCAACGCGCCCTCCTGGAAGAGGCGGCGCTCAACTGCCCCGTGCACAAAAGTCTGCCGGCCGAGATCGAGCGGCCGACGAAGTTCTTCTGGGAAGGCTAACGAGTTCTTACTGCCCGAGCACCCAGGCGAAGATCAACGGCGCGCAGATCGTCGCGTCGCTTTCGACGACGAACTTCGGCGTGGAGGCGGCGAGTTTGCCCCAGGTGATTTTCTCGTTCGGGACCGCGCCGGAGTAGCTGCCGTAGCTCGTCGTCGAATCGCTGATCTGGCAGAAGTAACCCCACAGCGGCACCCCGGTGCGCTCCAAATCCTGGTGCAGCATCGGGACGACGCAGATCGGGAAATCGCCGGCAATGCCGCCGCCGATCTGGAAGAAACCGATTGAGCCCTCGCGGTTGCGCAGCTTCTTCGCATTTTTCGTGTAGTAGTTCGCGAGCCAGGTCATGTATTCGATGCCCGTGCGCACCGTGTGCACGTTCTTCACGTCACCGCGGATCACCGCGGCGGCATACATGTTGCCGAGCGTCGCGTCCTCCCAGCCCGGCACGATGATCGGCAGATTCTTTTCGCAGGCCGCCATCATCCACGAATTCTTCGGGTCGATCTGGAAGCTCTTCTTCAGCTTCCCGCTGCGAAGAATCTTATACATGAACTCGTGCGGGAAGTAATGCTCGCCCGCGCGGTCCGCCGCGATCCACTCTTCGAGCACCGCCTTCTCGATCCGCCGCATCGCTTCCATCTCCGGGATGCACGTGTCGGTCACGCGGTTCATGTGCCGGGAGAGAAGTTTCTGTTCGTCCCGTGGCGTCAGCTCGCGGTAGTGCGGCACGCGCTCGTAGTGGTCGTGCGCGACGAGATTGAAGATATCCTCCTCGAGGTTCGCGCCGGTGCAGACGATCAGGTGCACCTTGTCGCGCCGGATCATCTCCGCGAGCGAGATGCCGAGCTCGGCGGTGGACATGGCGCCCGCGAGCGTCACCAGCATCTTGCCGCCGGCGGCGAGGTGCGTCTCGTAGCCCTTCGCGGCATCGAGTAACGCGGCGGCGTTAAAGTGGCGATAGTTCCGCGCGATGAATTTGGAGACGGGACCTTTTTTCGCCGCGAGGGCGGCGTTGATTTCTTCCGGGCTCTGGGCGCTTCGTTTGGCTTTCATGAGTTGAGGGACTTGTCGGGATAGAGCCAGCGCATGTAATCGGCCACGCCGGCCTCCAGGGGAAAGCGCGGCTCGTACTGGAGCGCGGCGCGCACGGTGGTGAGATCAGCTTGGGTGAAGTTCTGGTAATGCGCGTGCGGATTCTCGATGTAATCCGGCTCGAAATTCGTCCCGAGCGTGGCGTTGAGGATCTGCACCAGTTCGTTAAACGACCGCGCCTCGCCGGCGCCGAGATTGTAGATGCCGCTCTTGAGCGCCTCGAAGCCGCGCAGGCAGCCTTGCACGATGTCCTTTACGTAAACGAAATCGCGTTGCTGCTCGCCGTGCTTGAAAATGCGCGGGCGCTGGCCGGCGGTCATCTGCTGCGCGAGATGGTAAATCATGCTCGCGGGCACGCCTTTGTGCGCCTCGCGCGGACCGTAAACGTTGAAGAAGCGCAGGCCGACGATGACCCAATCTTCGTCCTCGGCCGCGGCGCGGCGGGCGAGGTTGTCCATGATCGCCTTGGAGAAGGCGTAGACGTTCGCCGGGGCGGCGGAGCTGCTCGATTCGCTGCTCGCTTCGCGGGTCGCGCCGTAGGTGGAGGCGGAGGAGGCGAAGACGACGCGGGTTTTGTGAGGCCGCGCGAATTTCAGACAGACGGCGAAAACTCTCCACGTTGTCGTGCGTCTGCTCGAATTGGTCGTGGTTCGTCGTGTCGGTGATGGAGGCGAGATGGAAGATGCCGTCGAATTTTTCGTCGCCGAATTGTTCCGGCCAATCGAGCGTGGCCAGGTCCTGCGCGATGAAATCGCCGGTGTAGCCCGCGAGATTCTTGAAATCGCCGGAGCGAAAATCGTCGATCACCGTCAGGCGCGCCTTGGGATATTGCGTCTGCAATTCCAGGACGAGGTTGGAGCCGATGAAACCGGCGCCGCCGGTGACGAGAAGGTTAAGGGGGGAAGTCGAGATGGCCACGTGGAGGGCGCGCCCAAGGTCGCAGGCGCGTGGGCATAAATAAATCTTGAGCGGGCAAGCGCAAGGGCCTACTTCTCGACCGGTTCTTTGCGAGTTTGATCAGTGGATCGGCGCGAGAAATCCCGTGAGCAATCGGGAGCAGTAGCGCTGCTGTAACTGGATACGACTTCCCAGAAGCCAATCGCAGGCGTTTTGCCGCGGTGAAGGCGGGAAGAAGATGTGTGCGTGTCACGGGACGCGCGCCAAAAGCCAGGAGCCAGAATATTCGTCCGGTTCACCTCATTCGTGCCCCTGCGTGTGCAGACGGCGCGACAAAACTTCTTCGCAAAAAAGAAGAATGAGAGCAGTGGCAACGCCGCCCGTTGGGCTTTCCTCCGCTTCTCAAAACAGGAGGATGAATATGTTCAGGGTTCAGTTCGTTGGCGTTGCGGCGGGTATGGTCATGGGGCTGACGTTAGGTGCGTTCTCAGCGCACGGTCAGGAAGCCATGGCCGGTGGGATCGTGGTGAGCGCGACGCGCTTGCCGGTACCGGAAGTCGAAACCCCCGCCGCTGCGAGCGTGGTCACGGAAGAGCAGCTGGAGGAACGCCAGGTGCGCCGAGTGGCGGATGCTTTGCGGCAAATCCCGGGAGTGACCGTTGCCCAATCGGGCGCGCCGGGACAACTCACCTCGGTTTTCACGCGTGGACTGCGCAGTGAGCACACGCAGGTGTTGCTCGACGGCATTCCGATCAACCAGGGACTCGCCGGGCTTTTTAATTTTGCGGATCTGAACGTCGATAACATCGGGCGAATCGAAATCGTGCGCGGGCCGCAGAGCACTCTTTACGGACCGCGCGCGCTCGCCGGCGTGATTCAAATTTTCACCAGGCGCGGGAGTGAACCGTTTCGCGGGAGCGTGACCGCGGAGGGAGGGTCATTCGGGACGGCCAGTGAGGCCCTGAGTTTCGCGGGGGCGGGGAACGGCTTCGATTACTCCGTCGGCGTGAGCCGGCTGGATACGGACAACGAGCGGCCAAACAACCAGTACCGGCTGAGCAACGGGATCGCGAACGTGGGCTGGTCGCCGAACGAACGGCTACGGGTCGGGAGTTTGTTTACCTATTCGTTAGCCGACACCGGAAATCCAAACACGATTTCGAACCCGAAGCCGTTTGATAATTTTCTCACGGAGCGCTGGCTCATCGGGCCGCGGGTGGATTTCACGCCCGTGGATTGGTGGCGTCACCAGTTGATCGTGGCCTACGACCATGAGCGGCAGGTGAATGACCCGAACGAGGACGGCTTCACCTTTGCAACGCGGGCGCTCTTCCGGCGGTTCACTCTCGATTACCAGAACGACCTCAAGCCCGCTTCGTGGCTCACGCTGACGACAGGAGCGTTTTACAGTCACGTGGAGGCGGGGCAGGAGCGGCCGTTCGTTCTTTTCGGCGACACGTTGATCAGGATGAGACGGAACAAGTCTCCGGCTTCGCGCAGGCAAGTGTGACGCCGTTGACCGGACTGAATCTAGTCGCGGGCGGACGTTTCGATCACTTCAATCAATTTGGCGAGGTCTGGACGTATCGCTTTGCCGGCAGTTATCTCATCGCGCGCACGGATACGACGATCCACTCGAGCATCGCGACCGGGTTTAGTCCGCCGAGCAGTCAGGACAAGATCTTCGGGAACAACTTCGCTTTGGAACCGGAACGGAATCGCGGATTCGATGTGGGCGTCGAGCAGCGGTTTTGGGAGCGGCGGGTGCAATTGGGGGCAACTTACTTTCATAACCGGCTCTCGAATGTGATCGGGTTCAATGGCCAGTTCGACACTCTCAACCTCGGGGCCGCGCGCACACAGGGTCTCGAACTGGAAGCGAAAGTGCGCCCAGTGGCGAATCTCGAGTTCGTCGCGAGTTACACCTACCTGGAGGCTGAGAAGACGTCGGAAGCGGACATCAGCCAGTTGCAAGGGGCCCGACTGCCGCGCCGGCCGCGCCACGAAGTTTATCTCTCGGGAATGTATCTGTGGTTCGGAAAACTGCGGACGACGGCGGAGGCGAAGTTCGTGAACGCGCGCGAAGAGCTGAACTTCGGCGGGCCGAATTTCGACATCGAAGATTACGCCCTCGTGAACCTGGTGGCGGAGTATGAGATCAACCGGCATGTCGCCGTCTTTGGCCGGATCAACAATCTGACGGATGAGCGTTACGCGGAGGTTTTTGGTTTTCCCGCGCTGGGGCGGGCGGCGTACGGCGGGATGCGTTTGAGCTGGTAAAACACGTCGCGGCTTGAATTCGCGGGCGGGTTCAAGTACTCGCGTGGGGTGGATCCGCTTCTCATCGCCGCTCTTGGTCTCGTCGCGGGTGCGCTGGTGGTGACGATTGCGTTTCTCCTGTTTCGCGGAGATCGCGTGGCGACGGCGGAGTTGTTGCAACGCCTCGAGTCGTTGCAGGATGAACAAGAACGCGAGGCGCGCGGGTTGCGCGACGAGTTTTCGCGCAACCGCGAGGAGGCGGCGAGCGCGGCCAAGGCGCAACGCGAGGAACTCGGCGGGGCGTTGAAGAACCAGAGCGAAACAGCGGTGAAATCGCTGACGGAGATCAGCGGTATCTTGCGGGCGCAGCTCGATCAGGTGACGGGCGAGGCGCGGCGACTGACGGATAATGTGGATCTGCGATTGAAGGAACTCCGGGTCGAAAACACGCAACAGATCGAGAAGATGCGCGCGACGGTGGACGAGAAGTTGCAGGGCACGCTGGAACGGCGGCTGGGCGAATCGTTCAAGCTAGTGAGCGATCGACTGGAGCAGGTGCACAAGGGACTGGGCGCGATGCAACAACTCGCGAGCGATGTGGGCGGTTTGCAGAAGGTGTTGAGCAACGTGAAGACGCGCGGTGGTTGGGGCGAGGTGCAGTTGGGCGCGCTGCTCGAGCAGGTGCTGACGCAAGATCAATTTGCGCGCAACGTGCGGACGCGGGACGAGAGTGCGGAACGGGTGGACTTTGCGATCAAACTGCCCGGTGATGAGAATGGCGCGCCCGTCTGGCTGCCGATTGATGCGAAATTTCCGACGGAGGATTATCAGCGATTGATCGAGGCGCAGGAAAAAGGCGATCCGGTGTTGGTGGACGAGGCGATGAAGGGCCTGGAGACGGAGCTGAAACGCGGAGCGAAGGATATTTGCGCGAAGTATATCAATCCGCCGAAGACAACGGATTTCGCGCTGATGTTTCTGGCGACGGAAGGCTTGTACGCGGAGGCGATTCGGCGGGTGGGTTTGGTGGAGTACGCGCAGCGGGATTGCAAAGTGGTGTTCGCGGGACCGACCACCCTGGCGGCGCTGCTGAACAGCCTGCAAATGGGCTTTCGCACGCTCGCGATCCAACAACGCTCGAGTGAAGTGTGGAATCTGCTTGCAGGCGTGAAAACGGAGTTCGGGAAATTCGGCGAGGCGCTGGCAGCGGTAAAGGAGAAGCTCGATCAGGCGTCGCGCAAGATCGAGGACGTCGATGTGCGTTCGCGCGCGATCACGCGCAAGTTACGCGACGTGGAAGAACTGCCGTCGAACCCGCAGCCGTTGCTGCCGGAGATGGGAACGGAAGATAATTTATGAACAAGATCGCATTAATAACCGGCGCGAATAAAGGCATCGGACTCGAAACGGCGCGGCAGCTCGGCCAGAAGAAAATTAGCGTGCTGATCGGCGCGCGCGACTCGGCAAAGGGGGCGAAGGCGGTGGAAGAGTTAAAGAAGGAAGGGATCGACGCGCATGCGATCGAGATCGATGTGACGAAGGAAGCGAGTGTGCGCCAGGCGGCCGCGCAGGTGGAGAAAGATTTCGGGCGTCTCGATATTCTGATCAACAACGCCGGCGTGATGCGGGAGGCAGAAGACAAAAAGGTGACGGAGATGGCGCTCGAAACGTGGCGGCAAACGTTTGAGGCGAATTTTTTCGGCCTCATCGCGACCACGCAGGCATTTTTGCCGCTGCTGAGAAAGAGCGAGGCCGGACGTGTTGTGAATCTCTCCAGCATCCTCGGTTCGATCACCTATCACGCCACGCCGGGCTCGCCGGTTTATGATGCGAAACGACCGGCTTATGATGTCTCAAAGTCGGCTGTGAACGCTTACACGGTGCATCTCGCCTACGAGTTGAAGGGGACGAAGATCAAAGTGAACGCGGCGCATCCGGGTTGGGTGAAGACGGACATGGGAGGGAAAGAGGCGCCGATGGAGTTGGTGGATGGTGCGAGGACGAGCGTGGCGTTGGCGACGCTGGATGAGGACGGACCGAACGGTGCTTTCGTGCACATGGGTGAACCGTTGCCCTGGTGAGCAAGCTGCCCTGCTGATCGACTAGTCATTTTTTTGGGCGTCCTTGATGGGCTTGAGCCAACGAAGGAGAGCGAAGTTGGCGAGTGCGAGGAGGAGGGCGATCTCCAGGCGACGAAACGCAACCGCGGCGCCGATTGCGCCCGTGCTCCAGAGACTGGCGGCGGTGGCGAGGCCGCGCACGTTGCCGCCTTCTTTCAGAATCGCTCCGCCGCCGATGAAGCCCATCCCACCGAGCAATCCCTGAAGCGCGCGCATCATCGAATCGGGATTATCCCCCGCAAGGTGGAGGGCGATGAGCATGTAGGCGCAGCTGGCGACGGCGACGATGGGGAAGGTGCGAAGGCCGAGGGTGCGATCGGATTTCACACGCTCCCACGCGAGCGGGGCAGCGAAAACGAAGGCCAGGAGCAGGCGCAGGAAATTACTGCCGGCCATTTGCCAGTCGAAGGAGAAACTGTCAAACATGGTGACTAGTAATCGCGGCTGCGCCCGGTGGTGCGTTTCCCTGATCGACCTGCAAACGATGCTCACCATGGATATGTTTTTTCAAGGCTGGAGTGGCTTGGGCCGTGTCCTGGTGGTGGGCCTGTGTGCCTACGCCGGGCTGGTGCTGATGTTGCGCATCTCCGGGAAGCGCACCCTCTCGAAGATGAACGCGTTCGATTTCGTCGTGACCGTGGCGCTCGGCTCGACGCTGGCGACCGTTTTTCTCTCAAAGGATGTCGCGCTGGCCGAGGGCGTGATGGCGATGGGTTTGCTCATCATCCTGCAGTGGTTGGTGGCGTGGCTGGCGGTGCGTTCCGCGACCTGGCGCGGCTTCATCAAAAGCGAGCCGCGTCTCCTCGCGCTACGGGGAGACCTGATCGAGGGCGCGCTCCGCGGCGAACGGATCAGCCCGGAGGAAGTTCGCTCCGCGGTGCGATCGGCCGGGCACGGCTCGCTCGCGGAAACCGAAGCGGTGGTTTTGGAAACAGACGGCAGCTTTAGTGTGATTGAGGCGACGGAGAAGAGACGTGACGCCTCGGCGTTGCGGCGATTGTCCGGATATTCCGAATCAGGCGCTGCTTAAATCCAGCGCCGCCAGGCGGAGCGGGCGCCGCGGCGGGAGAGCACGCGCACGACGCCGACGAGCGCGCCCGTCGCGACGGCCCATGTCATCGTCTGCACCCAGGTGTCTTCTTCCGAGGCGGGATCTTTCGGCGGTTCCTGGCCGGTGGTGGTGCGCCAGCCGGACTCGATCAACTTTCGCGCGACGACGGCGCCCGCGGCGGCAGCGAGAAAGCCAACTGCGGTCCAGGCGCTCTCGCGGGTGAAGAGTTGATCGCTGAGACGGTCGAGAGTTTGATTCATGTTTTCGATCATGGGGCGCATCTGGGAATCGAACGCGCGTTCGCCTTGGGATGCACTGAGCGAGCGTTAATCTTCGCGGACAACGTCATCCTCCTCATTCGGCTCCAGCCATTTAAACACGGTGAGGACGATCCAGGTGAGGAAAACGGCCATGAGAGCGAGGCCAAGGCGACCGAGGCCGGCCGCGACGCCTGCGGCCGCGGTCGTCCAGATGCCCGCGGCGGTGGTGCGGCCTTCGATTTCGCGCGCGCAGTTTCAGAATGGCGCCATGCGCTGGCGCAGCCTCCGCGGTTACAAGACTTGATCCCACTTGGCTTGGTCCGTGAGCATGATCTCACGGAGCAAACGGATGGGCGGCATGCCGTGCTTGAGCATTTCGTCGTGGAATTTCTTGAGGGAGAATTTTTCGCCTTCCTGCGCCTTGTAATCCTCGCGCAATTTTAGAATCTGGAGTTTGCCTAACGTGTAGTTGAGGTAGCCGGGATCGTAGGTGCCGCGCATGGCTTCCTGGCGGGCGGGTTTTTCCTCGTAGTAGCAGTTGGCCATGAAGAACTTCGTCGCTTCGTCGACGTGCATGTCCATGGTGTGCATTTTGATGGAGGTGATGAGGCGGCAAAGACGGAGGAGCGCCTCGTCGGATTGTGCGAGGCGATACTTGGCGGCGCGTTTGATTTCCTCGTCGGTGGGCGCCTCGCTCGCACTGCGGCCAAAGCCTTCCTCGAGCATCATTTGCTCGGTGTAATGGGCCCAGCCCTCGACGAAGGCGTAGCTGCTGAAAATTTTCGCGACCTTCGAGGCGTCGGAGGCGTTGAGGTGAAGGAACTGGACGTAGTGGCCGGGGTAAGCTTCGTGAATGGAGACGACGTCGGTGGTGTAGTAGTTGAAGGCGGTGAGCCATTCCTCTTTTTGCGGGTCGGTCCATTCCGGCTCGGTAGGCGTGACGTAGTAGTAGGCTTCCGAAGCTTTTTTCTCGAAAGGACCGGGCGTGTCCATGGAGGCAAAGGAGGTGGCACGGGCGTATTGTGGCGTTTCCTTGACCTGCGCGGGAACTTTGGAGGGGAGAGTGATGACTTCGCGCGCGATCATAAACTCGCGGATGGCGTCGAGGTTTTTCGCGGTTTCGGAGATCAGGTTCTCTGGCGTGGGATGTTCCTTCTGGATGTCCTTGAAGACTTCGATCGGCGGTTTGTTGGGATCGATGATTTTCGCCGCCTCGGCGAAGACCGCCTGCTCGCGTTTCAGCTCGGCGAGGCCGATCTCGAGCAGTTTGGCCGGCGCCATCTCGACCAGTTCAGTTTCGGCGAGAAGCTGGCGATATTTTTCTTCGCCGAGCGCCCATTCACCGATGGCTTTGGGCAGGCGGTCCTTCTCCAGCCAGTTCGCGTAATCGATCAGGGCCATGGAGGCTTTGCGATTCGAAAGCTGGAAGGCGCCGCGGATGCGTTCGTCTTTCACATCCTTCAGGGCGGCGACGAGGTCTTTCTTCAGGAAATCGGCGGCGCCGCGCGCGATCTGGATGGCGAGTTCGACGTAGGGCTTCGGGAGGACGGGATTCAGGTTGGTCTTGGCCGCGATGACGATGTTCGGAGCCTGGTTCTCGATCGCAATGATGCTGCGGGCGCGGTCTTCGAGCGGAGCGAAGTCGCGCTTGAGGTAGACGTTAACGTCGAGCGCCTGGGCGTAGGTCATGGGGTTGTTCTCGAAATCTTGCATCGCCTGCATGGCGAAGAGGTCTTTCCTGATCGCGGCGAGAAGGATTCGAAGATCGACCGCGGCGGCCGGCTTCATTTTCGTGAGGTCGAATTTCTTTAACCGGTCCTCGAAGCGGCGGAGGCGGGAGAGTTCGGCATCGAGAGCGAGGCGGGTGAATTCGCTGATGCGGCCGTCGTATTCGTGGAAGCCGAGCGCGGTGGCGTTGAGCGGATGGGCCGCGAGCCAGCCCTTAATGTATTCCTCAGCGACTTTGCCGAACTCCGTGTCCGGATCCTCTTCGGCGCCGAGCGAGGCGAGAGCGAAAGCGCAGAGGAGGAAAAGGCGGCACAGCGTTTTCATGCGAAGCGGCGAACCTACCGAAGGCTTTGGCCGTTGCCAAAAATTTCCCGTTGGGCGATGATCCTGCGCCGATCGCCCTTGGCGATCGATTATCCGATGAAACCCCGTTATCTCATCCGCGCGCTGGCGGTGTTCCTGTTTGTGAACGTGCTCCTGGGTTTTCGCTTCCATGCGACGCAGCGCGGCGGAGGCGGAGGAGGAGACGGGATATGCGCAGATCTCAGTCTTCGCGCGGGCGGTGCAGCTCATCCGACAGGATTATGTGGATGGGAAGAAGATCAGCTATCACGACCTGATCTACGCGGCGATGAAGGGGATGCTGGCGTCGCTCGATCCGCACAGTCAGTTCATGGATCCGGAAGACTTTAAGGACATGCAGGACGACACGCGGAGTCGTTTCAACGGCCTCGGGATTGAAGTCTCGGTAAAGAGCGGATTGCTCACCGTGATCACGCCGATGGAGGACACGCCGGCGGCGAAGGCGGGCATTCTTTCGGGCGACCAGATTTTGCGAATCAACGGCAGCTCGACCGAGAAAATGGAGCTGCAGGATGCGGTGGACGTCCTGCGCGGAGTGCCGGGACAGAAGGTGATGCTAACGATCCTGCGCCCGGCGACGAAGGAAGTGAAGGACTACGAGCTGGAGCGGGCCGAGATCAAGGTGCAGAGCGTGAAGGGCGCGAAGCTGCTCGATCCGGAACTCGACCGGACCGTTCAAGATTGGTTATGTCCGCTTGATTCAATTTAACGAACCGACGGCAAGCGAGCTGGAGAAGGCGCTGGATGAATTGCAGAAGCAGGGGATGCAGGCGCTGGTGCTCGATCTGCGCAACAATCCCGGTGGCCTGCTCAACAGCGCGGTGGATGTGTGCGGACAGTTCGTGCCGCCTGGGACGACGGTCGTCTCGACGCAAGGGCGGGTGGCTTCGCAGGAAAATGAATATGCGACCGCGAGCACGGCGAAGCAGCGTCCGCGTTTTCCGATGACGGTGCTGGTGAACGAGGGGAGCGCGAGCGGCGCGGAGATCGTGGCCGGGGCGTTGAAGGATTTGAACCGCGCGATTCTCGTCGGCGAGACCACGTTCGGAAAAGGCTCGGTGCAGAATGTGATGCAGTTGCCGGACGGTTCGGCGTTGCGGATCACGACGGCGAAATATTACACGCCGAGCAAACAGGTGATCCATGCGCAGGGCGTGACGCCGAATATTCGGGTGCCGCTAACCGCGGAACAGGAGCGCGCGCTTTTCGCCGCGCGCAGCAGTGAGAGCTTGAAGCCGGAAGACGAGAAGGCGCTGATCAAGACGAAGGATCCGCAGATGCTGCGCGCGATCGATGCGCTGAAGGGCGTGATGATTTATGCGCAGGAGACTTCGCCGAAGGTGGATTCGGTGAAGAAATAGATTCTCTCCGGCGCGCTCGGCGCCCTCCGCGGTGAATTCCTCTCCTCTCATTCTCGCGCTCGAGACTTCGTGCGACGAAACGGCGGTGGCGGTTTTGCGCGGCGACAAATTGCTGGGAAGCGAGATCGCGTCGCAGATGGCGTTGCACGAAAAATACGGCGGGGTGGTGCCGGAAGTGGCTTCGCGGAATCATCTGGTGCAAGCGCCGCGATTGCTCGAAGAGGTCTTGCGGAAGGCGGGGATGTCGCTTGATGAGGTGGACGCTTTTGCCGCCACCAGCGGGCCGGGATTGGCCACGTCGCTGATGATTGGCGCCTCGATGGCGAAGGGCCTGGCACTCGGCTCGGGCAAACCTTACCTGGCGATCAATCACCTCGAAGGACATCTGCTGTCGCCATTCTTCGGGGGCGAAGGAGTCGCTCCGAACGTGGCGTTGATCGTGAGCGGCGGACATACGCTGCTCGTGCAAGTGCGGGCGGTGAGCGATTACCGCATCCTCGGCCGAACGGTGGATGATGCCGCGGGCGAGGCGTTCGACAAGGTGGCGAAGCTGCTCGGGCTCGGGTATCCAGGCGGGCCAGAGATCGAGCGACGGGCGCGAGAGGGAAACGCGAAGCGATTCGAGCTGCCGCGGAGCATGCTGGATTCGCGCGACCACAACTTCAGCTTCAGCGGGTTGAAGACGGCGGTGCGGTATTTGTTGCCCAAGCTCTCGCTCGACAAGGCGACGGTAAATGATGTGTGTGCGTCATTTCAAGCGGCGACGGTGGAGGTGTTGGTGCGGAAGACGATTCGCGCGGCGCAGGAATGTGGCATGGCGACGGTGACTCTGAGCGGGGGCGTGAGTTGTAATGCCGCGCTGCGCGCGCAAATGCAGGCGGCGTGCGATGCGGCGGGATTGCAGTTACGCGCGGCGGCACCGGCCCTCTCGACCGACAATGCGGTGATGATCGGGTATGCGGCTGCTTTGCGGTTCGCGACGGGATTGGTCTCGGACGTGACGGAGGAGATCAATCCGAATCTGGCGCTGACGTAGCGGCCCTTCGGAGAGAATCAATACTCCCGCTCGAGGAGATGATTCGCGAGCACGCGCAGGGTGTCGGCTTTTTGCCCGAGTTCTTTCAGGGCGGCGTGGGCTTGATTCGTCAGGCGTTTGGCTTCGAGGCGCGATTTTTCGAGGCCGATGACCGCGGGATAGGTGGCCTTTTGTGCCGCCACATCTTTACCCGCGCTTTTGCCCAGCTTTTCGCTGGTCTGGGTGACATCGAGGATGTCGTCGATGACCTGGAAGGCGAGTCCAAGGGCACGGCCGAAATTTGTGATCGCTTCGAGTTTGGCCTCGCCGGCGTTCGCGCTCATGGCCCCGAGGCGGACGCTGGTGGTGAGAAGGGCGGCGGTCTTGTTTTCGTGGATGTAGCGCAGTTGGGCGCGGCTGCTGGGCCGGCCTTCTCCTTCGAGGTCGGCGACCTGGCCGGCGATGAGTTTGCGGCTGCCGGCGCCGGTGGCGAGTTCGCACAGAAAGGCGCGCAAGGGATAACGAGTGGTTGGTTCGGCTTCCGTGAGAATCTCAAAGGCGATGGTAAGGAGCGCGTCGCCGGCGAGGACGGCGATGCCTTCGCCGAAGGCTTTGTGACAAGTGGGGCGGCCGCGGCGGAGGTCGTCGTCGTCCATGCTGGGGAGATCGTCGTGGACGAGGGAATAGGTGTGGATGCACTCGACGGCGCAGGCGACGGGAAGGGCGGCGGCGATTTTTCCTCCACAAGCTTCGGCGGCGGCGAGCGTGAGGATGGGCCGTAACCGTTTCCCGCCGGCGAAGAGGCTGTAGCGCATCGCCTTGTGAATGGTGGCGGGTCGGACGCGCTCGCCCGGGAGCGCGCGATCAAGCGCCCGATCGACTTCTTCTTGGCGCTTCGCCAGATACAGCTTCAGATCCATCGATCGGAGTGTGAAACCGGGCTGGCACTTCGCAACAAAAAGATCAGGGTGCGCCCAGTTGTCGCCGGACGCATCCTGCGCTGAAGAACCGCGAATGGGCCGCTTATTTTGCTTTTCCGGAGCGATCGAAGGGCTGGAGATTCATCCGGCCTTGAAACGGCCCGGAAAAATCCTGCAACCATCGCAGTTCGACTTCGCCGGCCCCGGGAGCACCACCCATCAAACCCGTGCCGTCGCCCACGATCACAAAACCCTGGAGGATGGGTCCCTGTCCCTCGGACGCGGGTAGGAGTAGACCGATGAGGATGGCGATGATGCCATTGGCAGTCCTGGTCCATCACGGTGATGGGCCCGGTCCAGGCGGTGACGTTATTCTCCTGGCGAGAAACCGGGCGAAGCGCGGCGTGGAAAGAAGCATCATCGAGAAAGACGTCGAAGAACTTCCTGTTGGAGTTTCCCTTGGCGTCTTCGCGCACCCGAGCCGCAGCAAATCCTGCGAGTTGTAAATCGGAGGCAGTGGTGCGCGCCTCTTGGAGAAGAATCGTGTTGGAGGTGCCATCGGCGATCTGCGTCTCGACGCGCACTGGGGTGTGGGCGGGACTGGGGTTGATGAAAGCAGTGAGCTGGACTGCGGGAAGAAGGGTCCTGTCCTCGCCGCCGGCGCCCAGGCCAAGCGTCTGCTCGATGTAGGGGAGGATTAACCCGAGGGCACCGGTTCCATCAGGTCTTTGCTGCAGAAGTTCGTCGAAGGAGAGACGACGATCGCCGTTGCGGTCCAGTTCGGTGAAGACATCAAAGAAGGTTTCTTTGTCCTGCAGTTTGCGGGGGATTTGGCTTAGTGCGCTCGGCATCTGCACCAGCAAGTCGCCGATGACTTGGGCGGCGTAGGTATGGATATCGAGGAACATTTGCTGCCGCGCGGCATCAGCCAACGGGTTGGGAGCGCAGGCTACTTGCTGGCGCTGATCGATTTCACAATCGGCGGCACCGGTTTTGCCCGGAAGCGTTGGACTGGCTTTGACTTCAAAGCCGGATTCATTGGCGGAAGCTATTTCAAAGTCGTAGCCTTGTCGCTGCCCTTCCGGGAACTCCCGGCCCAACTCGAGACCGTCGAAGGAGCTCGAGTAAGCGCCGTGCCGCTCAAAATAAGTGTGCTGCGCCAAACCAATCTGACGCAGATTATTCTGACACATGGTCCGGGCTGCTGCTTCGCGCACCTTTTGCACCGCGGGGAGCAGGAGGCCGATTAGAATCGCGATGATGGCGATCACCACGAGAAGTTCGATCAGAGTGAAACCTGCCGTCGATCCACGGCCGCGGCGACGCCGCGCAAGGTGACGGAAGGAGGTGGCAGTCGAGACGCAGATAAGTCCCGTATTCATCGAATAGTCCTTTCTGTTTAAAGAACCTTTGAACCCATCAAAACCGAAAAAGGTTCAAGGTTCGGGGTTGGATTGTAGGCTGCCGGAAATGGGTCGCGCTGGTCAAGATTTTCCTGTTTTGTTCTAGCCTTGGAGGCGGGAAGGGGAGAATTTTCTGGTCGGCGACCGATTGCTCCCTCAGAAACGTTGGGAGCAGAGAAGAGAGACTACTTTTATGATGACAAAGAAAACACTGACGTTGGGCGTGCTGGCTTTGGTCGGCGCGGCATTCACGAGCACGGGTTGGGCGCAAAAAACGAAGGCGGGCGGCGACGCGATCATGGCGGAAGCGGCGCGGGCGGTGGAGTTGGCGCAGCAGGGCGCCCATGATGAGGCAATCAAGATTTTTACCACCGTCATCGAAGCGCGTCCGAAGGACTCGCGGCTCTACAATGATCGCGGCGGCGTCTATCTGACGACGCGCCGGTTCCCGGAAGCCGAAGCGGATTTCACAAAAGCGATCGAGCTGGCGCCGAAGGATTACGCCGGCTACTCGCTGCGCGGCGCCGCGCGAGTGGAGTTGAACAAGTTGGACGAAGCCATGGAGGATTTGAACAAGGCGCTGGAGCTGAAAGCGGATGAGCCGCGCACTTTGGAACGGCGGGGGCTGGCTTACTACAAACAAAAGAACTACGACGCCGCGATCGCGGATTACAACAAGGCGCTGGAGATGCACGCGAAGGCTTCGCCCGCGCCAACGCCTGCGACCGCAGCAACGGCGGGAGAGGGGGCCAGTCCCGCGCCGGACGCGGCCCCTGCGGTGAACCCCGCGAGCACACTGGCTTTGAGCCGCCGGGCGGACGCTTATTTTGCCAAGCAACAGTTCGCAGAGGCGCAGGCGGATTTGCAGACCTACCTCAAAATCCGACCGGAGGATTTCAACGCTGAGGAACGCCTCCGCGTGGTGAACGCAAAGTTGAACCCGGCGGCGGCGCCGGTGGCGGCGGCGGCACCGAAGGCGTCGCCCACGCCGAAACCGGTGAAGCTGCTGACGCGGGCGAATGTCTTGATCGCCGTCGGCGGGCTCTTGGTGCTCGGGATTCTCGTGGTCCTCATCGCGAAGATGGCGATGACGCGCGGGACCTAAGAATTTTCACAAACGAAGTCGAAGGGTGGGGCGCGCGGCCGTGCTCGCGCGCGCGATGTAGGATTATACTATGAACTACTTGAGGGCGGCATTTTTAAGCGGAGCTGCGCTGGCGCTTTGCGTCCTGGCTCCGGTGCAAAACGCGCGGGCGGCGGATGATTCCGACTACGCCCGCAAGGCGGTGGAGCTGGCGAAGAAAAAAGATTACAACGGCGCGATCGAGCAATTTTCGCTCGCGATCAAGGCCAGCCCTGAGACGGCGAAACACTACAGCAACCGCGGGAAAGCCTACCGCGCGGCGGGCAAACCGGCCGAAGCGGAAGAGGACTTCACCAAGGTGCTCGAGCTGAGTGAGGACAACGCGGACGCTTTCAGCGAGCGCGGCAAGGTGAAGGTGGGGCTGAAAAGATACGATGAGGGCATCGAGGACCTGACGAAGGCGATCGAGCTGGACGCGGAGGATGTGGACTCATTCCGTTATCGCGCCTACGCCTATGTGGCGAAGGAGGATTTTGAGAAGGCGGTCGAGGATTACTCGGCCGTGCTCGAGGCGAAAAAGGATGATCCGCAGGCACTGGAACGGCGCGGATTCGCCTATCGCAGCCTGAAGAAATACGACGAAGCGATCGAAGATTTCACGAAATTGATCGAGGAATCGCCGAAGGATTCGGAGGCCTACAAACGCCGCGGTTACGCCTATGGCTTAAAAGGCGAGCACGAAAAGGCGGTCGAGGACTTGAAGATGGCAGTAAAATTGAAGCCGGACGACGCCGATGCGGCCGCGCGCCTGAAAGCGTTCGAGGCCAAGGCGGGAAAACCCGCGGCTTCGCCGGTGGCAACCAGTCCGGCACCGGCGGGTGCGACGCCAGTGATGGGCACGCCGCCACCGATGGGTTCGCCCGCGCCCAGTCTCGCGCCGCCTCCCGGTGGTTAGGCGGCGAACGGTTGGCGCTTCGATTTTTCCCGTGCTGGCGCATCGATGACACGAGAACTTTCGCGGGAGGAAATTGCTTTGACACCCGCAAGCGCGCTGTTAGCTTGCCGACGCTTTTTGCTGGAACGAAACGGTCCCAAGGTCGTTCAAATTGCGAAGTTTGACGCGGCTCTGGGATTTTTATCTTCTGGCAGGAAGCAACCGGTTCGTCCGACGCTCTCGTTTGGGGAGATCGCGACGAGCAGCGAGATGACGAAACGCCGCCCACATAGCTCAGTTGGTAGAGCACGTCCTTGGTAAGGACGAGGTCACCGGTTCAATCCCGGTTGTGGGCTCCAGGTTGGTGCTCGCGCCCGGCAGAAATTCAAACCCACAAAGACGCAGTTTAGTAAAAAAGGAAAATCGAGATGGCTAAGGACAAATTCGAACGGAACAAGCCGCACGTGAACGTCGGCACTATCGGTCACGTCGATCACGGCAAGACCACGCTCACCGCCGCGATCACCACCGTGCTCGCGAAGAAGGGCTTTGCCCAGGCACGCGCCTACGATTCGATCGATGCGGCTCCTGAGGAAAAAGAGCGCGGCATCACGATTTCGACCGCGCACGTGGAATACCAGAGCGACAAGCGCCACTACGCGCACGTCGATTGCCCCGGCCACGCCGATTACGTGAAGAACATGATCACGGGCGCAGCGCAGATGGACGGTGCGATTCTCGTCGTCTCCGCGGCTGACGGTCCGATGCCGCAAACCCGTGAGCACATCCTGCTCGCGCGTCAGGTGGGCGTCCCCTCGGTCGTCGTCTTCCTGAACAAGGTGGACATGGTGGACGATCCCGAACTGCTCGATCTCGTGGAGATGGAAGTGCGCGATCTGCTCACGCAATATGAATTCCCGGGCGACCAGATCCCGATCGTCAAAGGCAGCGCGCTCAAGGCGCTGAACGGCGACGCCGACCAGGAAGCGCAGATTCTCGCGCTCATCGCCGCGGTGGATGATTACATTCCGATTCCCGAGCGTCCGATCGACCAGCCGTTCCTCATGCCGGTGGAAGACGTGTTCAACATTGAAGGCCGCGGCACGGTTGCGACCGGTCGGGTCGAGCGCGGCATCCTCAAGAAGATGGAAGAAGTCGAGATCGTCGGCATCACGGATACCGCGAAGACGACCTGCACCGACATCGAAATGTTCCGCAAGCTCCTCGACGAGGCGCGCGCGGGCGACAATGTCGGCCTGCTCCTGCGTGGCACGAAGAAAGACGACGTTTTCCGCGGCCAGGTGATCGCGAAGCCGGGCTCGATCAAGCCGCACAAGAAATTCAAAGCGGAAGTTTACGTCTTGAGCAAAGACGAAGGCGGCCGTCACACGCCGTTCTTCACCAACTACCGTCCGCAGTTTTACTTCCGCACCACAGACGTGACCGGGACTGTCAAGCTGCCGGAAGGCGTGGAGATGGTGATGCCGGGCGACAACGTCTCGGTGGAAGTCGAGCTCATCACCCCGATCGCGATGGAGAAGACGATTCGCTTCGCCATCCGTGAAGGCGGCAAGACCGTGGGCGCGGGTCGCGTCGGCGATATTTTAGACTAAGTTAATTTCGTGCTCTGGCTCCCGTCCGTAAGATCGGGCGGGAGCGAATCACGAGCGCGAAACGATTAGGTCAGTAGCTCAATTGGTAGAGTAGCGGTCTCCAAAACCGTCGGTTGGGGGTTCGAGTCCCTCCTGACCTGTTCGAAACCGCTGGAAATTTTTTTGAATGATCACGAAGACAAAAACCTTCATCAACGAAGTGAAGGTCGAGCTGCAGAAAGCGTCCTGGCCGTGGGATCCCAAGGAAAAAGGGATGAAACGGTACAAGGAGCTGACCGACTCCACCATTGTGGTCATCATCGCCATGCTGTTGCTCGGTGGCTACGTTGCGCTCTTCGACTTCATTCTCGTCAACGTCATCCAGTTCTTCACCCGCCTGCACTGATATGACGAAGCTCGCCGCGAAAGATCAATGGTTTGTCGTGCACGTCCTCTCCGGACAGGAGAACAAGGTGCGCGATAACATCTTGAAACGCGTCAAGACGGAAGAAATGGGCGACGTCGTTTTCGACGTTCTCGTGCCGACGGAGCGCGTTTCCGAAATCAAGAAGGGCAAAAAGAGCGAGACGACGCGCAAATTTTTCCCCGGCTACTTGATCGCGAATATGCATCTCCTCGACGAGGAGAATCAGCTCGTCGGCCGGACCTGGTATTTTATCCGCGACACGCCTGGCGTGATCGGATTTGCCGGGACAAAAACGAAGCCGATACCGATGCAGCAATCGGAAGTGGACAACATGCTGGCGCAAATGCGCGAGCGCGAAGAGAGCGTCAAACCGAAAGTCAGCTTCGAAGTCGGCGAGACGGTCAAGGTCGCGGACGGCCCTTTCCAGAATCAGAACGGCGTGGTCGAAGAAATCGATCCGGATCGCGGCAAGCTCCGCGTTTCTGTTACCATCTTCGGTCGCGCGACGCCGGTCGAACTCGAATACTGGCAGGTCGAACGCGGTATAGTTAGATTCGCGTTCGTTAAGAAAAACTTGTTCATATGGCCAAAGAAATCATTGCTCACATCAAACTGCAGATCCCGGCTGGTCAGGCGAATCCTGCGCCTCCCGTCGGTACCGCGCTCGGACCGCGCGGCGTCAACATCATGGCGTTCTGCAAAGAATTTAACGCCGCCACCCAAAAACAAGCGGGCGACATCCTTCCGGTCGTCATCACCGTCTTTAAGGACAAGAGCTTCACCTTCATCACGAAGAGTCCGCCCGCCGCGATTCTGCTGAAGAAAGCCGCCAACATCGCCGCCGGTTCGAAAGAGCCGAACAAGACGAAGGTTGGCAAAGTCACGCGCAAACAAATCATGGAGATCGTGAAGACGAAGGCCAACGACCTGAACTCGCGCACCGACGAAGCCGGTTTCCGCATCATCGCCGGCACCGCGCGGCAGATGGGTCTCGAAGTCGTCGATTAAGGGCGACCTCCCATTTCTGGCGCGGCACGCGCGCTTTTTGTCTCCGCCGATTAGGGCGTCGGCTGCATTTCCACCAGCTCGACGCGGCTATTTGCACGCGGCCTTCCTCGGTCGTGTTCGTCGCGATAGGAGCGGCAAACGACAGGCTACCGCTGCGCTCCGTGGTGTCTTTTTCCGTGAGGTGACGCGGCCGGGCCCAAACCGAGCGGATGGCGCTTTGCTTGCGAGAGCGCAATTCGTTATACTGGAGCGATGGAGATGAGCGCGACGGCGGAAGTGAGTGGAAGGATGTTCACTTCCACCAGCTGGACGCTTATCCTCGAAGCGGGCGGGTCGGAAAGTTCCGATCAGACCCGGGGCGCCCTCACCCAGCTTTGTTCGATCTATTGGCGGCCCGTTTATCTGTTCCTTCGCCGGCAGGAGTACAACCGGCCTGATGCCGAGGATCTCGCGCAGGGTTTCTTCGCCGATCTCATCAAGACGCGCTTCCATACCCGCGCGGATCCGGAGAAGGGTCGATTTCGTTCCTTTCTTCTCGGCGCCTTGAAAAACTTTCTGGCCAATAGAAGAGATTACGAGCACGCGCAAAAGCGTGGACGCGGCGTCGATTTCGTGCCGCTGACGGAAATGGCCGAGCAGGAACTAAATGAAATGGTGGCGCGCTCCCACCGTTGGGATGCCGACGAGAGTTACGAACGGGAGTGGGCGGTGGTTTTGCTGCGACGCGCCATCGCGCTGTTGGAGGAGGAATGTCGAGTGGCTGGGAAAAGCCAGCTCTTCCATTCGTTAAAGGGCTACTTGGGAGCGGAGGGAACGGACGCGTTGTCGTACGAGGAAATTTCCCGACAATTGTCCCGCTCTGTCGTCGCGCTGCGAAAGGATCTTTCGCGTTTTCGTCAGCGTTACCGGTTGATTTTGCGCGAAGAAGTTCGCCAAACGGTGGCGAGTGAGGATGAAGTGGATGCCGAATTGCGTCACTTGTGCGCGATCATGGCTCGTTAGGCGATCCCGTGTCGGCTCCAGCCAAAGCCAGCGCCGAAAACTGCCGGGTCTGCGGCAGTACCCTTGATTCTGCATTGGGCGATCTGGGCTGTCCGGTTTGTCTTTTCCGGGCCGGGCTGGGCCACCCGCCGGAAACCGAGCACGAGGGGGCGCATGAGTTTGGCTCCTACGTCATCGCTCTCGGAGCCGATGGGAGGCCGGAGGAGCTCGGGCGAGGATCGATGGGCATCACCTTTCGGGCGCTGGACAGCACGCTCAATCGTCCAGTCGCGTTGAAAATTATCGACCCGCGCCAGCACGGGAGCGACCGCGCGCGGGAACGCTTCATGCGCGAGGCGCGCGCCGCGGCGGGCCTGCGCCATCCGAATATTGCCACCATTCATCATTTCGGCATTCATGAAGGGACCGGCCAATATTTTTACGCCATGGAATTGGTGGAAGGCGAAACGCTGGAAGAGCGAGTTCGGCGCACCGGGCCGATTGATTCCAAAACGGCTTTGGGCCTGGCCGAGCAAGTTGTCGCGGCGCTGACGGCGGCGGAGAAGCGCGGCCTGGTGCATCGCGATCTCAAACCGGGCAACATCATGCTTGCGCCCAAGGAAGGTGGGGTGCCCGAGGTGAAGGTGATCGACTTCGGTCTGGCCAAGGCGGTGACAGATGAAGGCGATCTCATGGCCATGACTCACGATGGCTTCGTCGGATCTCCGGCGTTCGCCAGTCCCGAGCAATTTGCCAAAGCGCCTGTCGATGTCCGCTCGGATGTTTTTTCGTTAGGCGTGACCCTCTGGTTTGCGCTCACCGGCAGGATGCCGTTCCCCGGTCACAGCATCGAAGAAATCCAGGCCGCGCAACTAAGCGGCCGCCTCCCGATCCAGGAACTAAAAGCCGCGGGCGTGCCGTCCCGATGGATCGGGCTCCTCAAATTGATGCTGGCGGTCGAGCCCGCGGCGCGACCCGGTACCCGCGAGCTGGCGACGCGACTCCACGGCTACGCCAGGCCGGGCAGAAAGTGGATCCCGGTTCTGGCGGCGGCGGCGCTTTTGCTGGCAGGCGCGCTGATTTTTTTCTCCAACCGCGCGGCTCCCGAACGCTCCAGCCCCGGCACCACCAATCCCGCGGCCCGCGAGGCGTTTCTCAAGGGTCGGTATTTCTGGAATAAGCGGAGCGGGCGGGAATTCGAGACCGCACAAACGTATTTTGAGCGCGCGCTCGCGCTGGATCCAAACTACGCGCAGGCCTATGCGGGCCTGGCCGACTCTTACCAGCTGTTCGCCAATGGTGACCGGCAGGTGCGGGCCGAGTATTACGCGAAGGCGAAGCAGATGGGCCGCCGCGCCTTGGAACTCGATCCCACCTTGGCCGAAGCGCACGCCTCGCTGGGTCTCATCGCGATGAACGGCGACTGGGACTGGGCCACGGCCGAGCGTGAATTCAAACGCGCCCTCGCCCTAAACCCGGACTACGCCACCGCGCATCAGTGGTATGCCTCTTATCTGGCCGCGCAGGGTCGATCCGATGATGCCCTGGCTGAGATCGAACGGGCACGGCAACTGGATCCATTGTCCAGCGTCATCAACACCTATGTGGGAGAAATCCTGGTCTTTGCCCGTCGCTTCCCGGAAGCGGAAGAAAAGCTGAAGGAGACGGTGAAAATGGATCCTGGGTTTCACCACGCACACGCGTGGCTGGGCCGGGTTTACGCTCTCCAGCAGCGCTATGATGAGGCATTGGCGGAGTGTAAAATTTTGGAGCGAATCGAGGACAGCGCGTGGGTCTGGGGTGAGATGGGGTACGTTTACGGCCTGGCGGGAAAGCAAAAAGAAGCCGAAGAAATGCTGGCCCTGGCGGGGAATGAACTGGCGCGCAACCCCGGGAGCAATCGTTACCCGCTTCTGGTAATAAACATCGCCCTGGGACGAAAAGATGAGGCCTTCGCCTGTTTGGAAGATGAATACCGCGGGCGCTCCACCAGCCTGACTTCCCTGAAGGTCAATCCGATCTATGACCCACTGCGCTCGGATCCGCGCTTCGCAGATCTGATGCGGCGAATGCATCTCGCACCGTAGTTCTCTCAACGACGCGCGCCCACGCGCCGGAGCACCGCCGAAAACCGGCTCTGCTCTTTTTTTTGTCACACTCCCCGAAGTTTTCCTAAGGAAAGGGTAGGGAGAGACATGTGAAAACAAAACGACAGTGGATCGCGGTGAGCCTCGGGGGATTGCTCCTCGCTTCGAACTTTCAGGCGCAGGTGCCGCAACTCGTGAACTACCAGGGCCGCGTCGCCGTTGGCACGCCGCCGGTAAACTTCGATGGCTCCGGCCAGTTTCGCTTCGCCCTCGTCAATGCCGCCGGCACCACCACCTATTGGAGTAACGACGGCACCAGCACCGCTGGCTCGCAGCCCACCGCCGCCGTCACGCTCGCGGTCGCGAAGGGCCTCTACTCCGTGCTTCTCGGCGACACCGGCATGACCGCGATCCCCGCGAGCGTGTGGGCGAATGCGGACGTGCGCCTGCGGGTGTGGTTCAACGACGGCGACGAACGGCTCCCAGCTCCTCACGCCCCGACCAGCGCCTCGCGCCCAACGGTTATCTATCGGACGGCTCCGTCTCCGGCGGGGCTCTCGCCACCGGCGCGGTCACTTCCAACAAGATCGCCAACGGAGCCGTGGGCAGCCCGCAAATCGGCGCCGGGGCCGTGCAAAGCGCCAACATCGCCACGGGCGCCGTCGCGAACGCTCAACTCGCCAACTCCGGCATCACCGTCACTGCAGGCAGCGGCCTCGGCGGAGGCGGCGCGGTTTCGCTCGGGGGCAATGTGTCGCTTAGCAACGCGGGCGTCCTTTCGCTCACCGGCGGCGGCGGCATCACCGTGAATGCCGGCACCGGCGCGATCACCCTTGGCAGCAATGCGACCAGCGCAATTGTGGGGGGCACCCTCGTCCAGCGCGATGGCAGCGGGAACATTTCCGCCGGGAACTTTAACCTGCCGACCACGTTGAACGCCGGCACGGGCCAGATCACACAAGACGGTTTAAGCCTGCTGCACACCTTCGGCACGCAAAACTTCTTTGTCGGCCAGGCGGCGGGCAATTTCACGATGACCGGCGCCTACAATACCGCCAGCGGATTCGCGACGTTCCAGAACAACACCACGGGCGTGGCCAACACCGCCAGCGGATACGCGGCGCTCCAGAACAACACCACGGGCACGGGCAACACCGCCAGCGGCTTCCTGGCGCTCTACTTGAACACATCGGGCGACCAGCAACACCGCCATCGGACAGGAGGCACTGAGATTCAATACGGGTGGCTCTGCCAACACCGCCAGCGGCTACCAGGCGCTTTTATCCAACAGCACCGGCAACCGCAACACCGCCGATGGTTTCCAGGCGCTCTCTTCTAACACGACGGGCGAAGACAATACCGCCAGCGGCCACACGGCACTCTTCTCCAACACGACGGGGAACAACAACACTGCCGTCGGAAGGGGGGCGCTGAGATCCAACACGACGGGCGCCAACAACACCGCCAGCGGCTTCCAGTCGCTCTTCAACAACACGACGGGACTCCGAAACACCGCCAGTGGCTACCAAACGCTCTTCAACAACACGACGGGACTCCAAAACACCGCCAGCGGAAACCAGGCGCTCTTCTCCAACACGACGGGCGGCAACAACACCGCCAGCGGCGTACCAGGCGCTTCTTCTCCAACAGCACCGCTGGCCAGAACGTGGCCGTGGGGAACAACGCCCTCTACACCCAGTCCTTCAGCAATGGGGGCGTGGCTTGGAACAGCGACAACGTGGCCTTGGGCTTTGAAGCGTTGTATTCCAACCAGCCGACCTCCACCACCAACGGGATTTACAACACCGCGTTGGGCAACGAGGCGCTGCGCGCCAACACCACCGGCCACTTCAACACTGCCAGCGGGTATCAGACGCTTTACAACAACACCACGGCCAGCCGGAATGTGGCCATGGGCAACGCGGCCTTGTTCACCCAGTCTTTCAGCAATGGAAACGTGGCTTGGAACAGTAGCAACGTGGCCGTGGGATTTGCGGCGCTGTATGCCAACCAGCCGACTTCCAACACCAACGGGATTTACAACAACGCGTTGGGCAACGAGGCACTGCGCTTCAACACCACCGGCTCCAACAACACCGCCAGCGGGTATCAGGCGCTCTACTCCAACACCACCGGCTCCAACAACACCGCCAGCGGGAATCAGGCGCTCTACTCCAACACCACCGCCAGCCGAAACGTGGCCGTGGGCAACTCAGCCCTGAAGAACCAGTCCTTCAGCAACGGAGGCGTGGCCTGGAATAGCGACAACGTGGCCGTGGGCTTCGAGGCGTTGTATTGGAACCAGCCGACTGCCGATTTAAACGGGTTTCAAAACACCGCGTTGGGCACCAGAGCCATGGAACTTCAGCACGAGGGGCTCCGAGAACGCCGCCACTGGTTATGCCAGCGCTTAGTGCCAACGAGAGTGGCAGTTTGAATACGGCCACGGGCCATAGTGCCCTGTTTAAGGCCAATGCCGTCGGCAACACCGCCTGCGGCTGGCACGCGCTCTCCAACACCACCACGGGCGGCGGCAACACAGCTATCGGCACGGGCGCCCTCTCAATCAACGCCACGGGCAGCAACAACACCGACGGTCGCGGCCAATGGCGCCGTCGTTACGGTCAATCTCACCAGCGTCGCCAACGCCCAAACCCTCGGCATCACCCTGCTCCAGGTCAGCAACGGCTCCACCACCGCCGACGTCGTCATCCCCATGGGCGTGTTGTTAGGCGACACCAACGGCAGCGGCACCGTGACCGCCTCGGATATTGGCCAGACCAAGGCGCAATCCGGCCAGACGGCAAACGCCGGCAACTTCCGCACCGACGTGAACGTGAGCGGGACGATCAGCGCTTCCGATATCGGCCAGGTCAAAGCGCAATCGGGGACTTCGCTGCCATGAGCCGGATTGGATCGGGCGAATTTCTCAGGGCGAACGCGTGACTTTTTTGAAGAATCCTCCTCCCGCTCTCGAAAGATCATGAATCTCCTGGCCAAACTATTTTTTGCTTTGGGGTTGGCGCTGTTGCTCGCCGCCCTCCTGCCTCGTCCCACTCAAAATGCGGTTTCGCCGGGAGCGCCCGAGCCGGCGGAGCGAGAGCCGAACCGGCCGGATCACCCGGACGAAGCGCTGGCGTTTCGCCTCCTTCAGTTGCAAGACGAGCGGAAGAATATTCCCGCCGATGGCCTGCTCAAAGCGAAGGCGCAATTGGAGGTGATGGAGGCGGTGCAAGCGGCCCGCGCGATCCAGGCCGGCAAACCGGAGGGCCTCGAGGTGGCGGAACTCGGGCCGGGTGATTGGGTATCGATTGGCCCCGGCAATATCGGCGGCCGGATTCGGTCGGTGGTGATCGACCCGAACGACGCGAATCGGATCTGGATCGGCAGTGTCGGTGGCGGCATCTGGCATTCCTCCACGGCCGGAGACTTGTGGGCGCCGGTCAATGATTTCATGGCGAACCTGGCCGTCTCCGCCATGGCAATCAACCCAGTGAACAGCGACATCCTTTACGCGGGCACGGGCGAGTTTTTCGCGGTCGCCGGCAGCGAGGGCCAGCCCTTCTCGCCCGACGGTCTGCGCGGCCTGGGCGTTTTTAAGTCCACCGATGGGGGCGCGACCTGGCGGCAACTGCCGGCCACGAACCCGGCGGATCCCGCGGTGTGCGTCGGTGCGGGTGTGAACTGCGGCTGGTCCTATGTGAATCGGCTGGCCATTTCGCCCGAGGGCAGCACGATTCTCGCCGCCACCGCAGCCGGTATCTGGCGCTCGACCGATGCGGGAGCCACCTGGAGCGGCGGAGGAGCCACGGGCGTCTTCATGGATATCGACTTTGACCCGACCCACAGCCAACGGGCGATCGCGAGCGGCTCTTCGATCGCGGGCTATACGGTGAACGGAGGGCAAACCTGGACTGCTGCCGTCTTCAATCCAGCCATCGATACCTCAAGCGGCGGTTCTGGTCGCGTGGAAGTAGCCTACGCGCCGAGCAATCCTGCCACGGTGTATGCGATGGTGGATGAGTTCCTGCCCAATCCCGCACCCTCGCCCGCACCGCCGAGCCAGGGAGTGATTTACCGCAGCACTGACGGCGGGCAGAACTACTTCCGCGTGAACACCGCCCCCGGGCTCGGGATTCTCGGAACGCAGGGCGACTACGACAACATTATCTGGGTCAACCCGCAGGATCCGAACTTCCTCATCGTCGGCGGGATCGATCTGTGGCGCAGCACCGATGGCGGTTTGAATTTTTCCCGGATCAGCCAATGGCAAAACGCCCCTGCGTCATCCGCGCACGCCGACCACCACATGATCGTGGCGGCGCCCGGCTTCAATAACACCACGAACAGGCGCGTCTATTTCGCGAACGATGGCGGAATCTACCGCGCAGAGAACGTGCAGACGGTCGGTCCGACCAACGGCTGGACGAGTCTGAACAACAACCTTGCCATCACGCAGTTCTACAGCGGGACGGTCACTGCGGGCGTGGTTTTGATCGGCGGGACGCAGGATAATGGAAACCTCCGTGCTGACCCCAATACCAACTTCACGCCCTTCTACGACCCGCAGGGATGGGTCGTCCCGGTGGGAGCGGACGGAGATGGCGGCTACGTGGCGGCCGATCCCCAGGACCCCGGTTACGTTTACGCCGAGTATGTGAATCTCCAGATCGCGCGCAGTACGAACGGCGGCGCCACCTTCACCAGTATCTACTGCGACCCGGCGAGTATTAATCCGACCACCCGCCGCTGTATGAACAGCACCGGCATCGCCGACGCGGCCAACGGCGCCAACTTCATCGCGCCTTTCATGCTCGATCCCACCAACGCGGACACGATGCTGGCCGGCGGCCGGAGCCTCTGGCGCAGCACGAACGTAAAGTCGGCCTCGGTTCCCACCTGGAGCGCGATCAAACCACCGTCCGCGCCGCGACCACCCGCGCCCGGGGCCAGCCCCCGCCCCACACCGCCCATCAGTGCCATCGCCGTCTCCCCGGCCGATGCGAACCTCATCGTCGTCGGTCACAACGATGGCCAGATTTACATGACTTCCAACGGGAGCGCGGCCATGCCGGCTTGGAATCCGATCAACGTCGCACCCTTGCCCGAGCGCTTCGTCACCCGGTTGGTCGTTGACGAAACGAGAACGCCGCCGTGGATTTACGCCACCTTCGGCGGCTTCAGTGCGGATAACATTTACGTCTCCAAAAATCTCGGGGCGAGCTGGACGGATATCACCGGCACCGGCACCACGGGTTTACCCGATGTGCCGGTGCGCAGCCTCCTGCTCAACCCCGTGCAACCGAGCCTTCTCTATGTCGGGACCGAGGTGGGGATCTTTGCTTCGGAGGATGCGGGCGCGACCTGGCAGCTTCCTCACGGCGGACCGGCCAACGTCTCGGTGGATGAGTTGTTCTGGGCCGGCGGCAAACTGGCCGCAGCGACCCATGGTCGTGGGATGTACTTGACGAGCGGATCGTCCTTTATCCCGGGAGGCGGGAATGCGGCCTGCATCTTTCCGGGCACGTGCGACCCGATGTTCAATTGCACAGCGGGCGATTGGGATTGCCCCTGCACCTGGAGCGGCGGACGGGTGCCGGGCCCGCAGGACGACGTATCGCTCCAGTGCGCAAACATTCGCGGCGGAACCAGGACTGTCAGAAACCTGCGGGTAAGCAACCGGCTTTCCATGGCCGACGCGGGGGTTTCGATCAACGTGTCGGGGACTCTTTACAATTCCGCCATCATCGACGGGGGCAATATTTTCACCAACCATTTGGTCAACACCGGCACCATCAGCACGGCCAAGGTGAGGGCGAATGGGGGCGACATCTATAATGCCGGGACCATCGTCTCCTCCGCCGGCTGGGGATTCTCCGGCGGCGACGAATATCCGGTGCAGGCGAACAATATTACTCTGGATGGCCCAGGCTATTTGTCGGCCCTTGGGATATTGTGCAAAGGCAATCTGGTCATCGGACCGAATGCTGAGCTCCGTGCTCTGAGCGGCGGCCCCACGGTTTCCCAGTTCCCCGGCCTGTTTGTGCACGGCCACGTTCATAACGACGGACTCATCGATGTCCGCGGTGAGTGGGCGTTTTTGACCTTCAACAATTATACCAGCGCTCACAATCTCTCCGGCTCCGGCCAGTGGCGCGCGGGAGCCTTGTCCTTGGGCGACCGCGCGGATCCATGGTACGGGGCGCCGGCGCTCTTTTCCCTCGGGAGCGATGTCACGCTCGATGTCGTGGGCCTGACCGCCTACGGCAACTGGGATCCCACCACTGCGCTCTTGATCGCTTCGAATGCCACGATCAAGCAGAACAACCACACGCTCACGATCAACGCCATAAACATGCGCAGCTACGGCCAGTTCGATCTCGGCGCGGGTGTGCTCGATCTGAACGTTCCCTACATCAGGACGCAAAGCATCGTCGGTCCTGGCCGCTACTCTGACCTGGGCCCGCCCGGGTTCAAGGGGAGCGGGAGCGTGAATCTCACAGCGGAAGGCGCCACCTACCTCCAGCTCGACACGCGCATCTTCGAGCCGGTCTTTCATCTCGCGGCGGGCACCGTGGATGGGATCATGGGTACCACCTTCAAGAACGCGGTCACGGTGGATGCAGGAGCGATCCTGAATGTAAACCAGGGCGGCCTGCGGGTGGAGGGTGACCTCCTTGTGAACGGAACCATCGGCAAGACCTCGGCGTCCAACGTTCGTTCCAGTATCAGCTTTTTTGGCTCCACATTGACCAACAACGGCTCGATCACCGGCGACATTTTTGAATTCAACTACGGCGTCAATGCCGTGGCCAAGACCCAGACGCTGGCTGGTCCGGGAGCCTGGCCTGCCGGGACCCTTGTCCGGGTCGGTCTGATCGCGGCGACCACGATCTCGTTGGCGAATGACATGACCCTGAACTGGAACACGCTCAGCATGGGGTCGAGCCACAGCATGAACACCGGCCCCTTCACGCTCACCATGCCCTGCGGTTCCGCCTTCGACACGAGTTCGTCCACTCTCACAGGCGAAATCGTCGGTACGGTGCGGAAGACAAACATCGGCGATTGCAACGGGACCGCGATTCCGTTCACCAGCCGCTATACCACGGTGCGTTTCGACTCGGGCACGCCGCCGAGCGAGATGACGATTTCCGTCGCCCGCACGGCGCCCGCCGGTTTTCCCAGTGCGGTGCAGCGCGATTACCAGATCACACCCGTCGGCGGCAGCGGTTATTCCGCCACCTTGCGGCTCGATTATTCGCCCGCCGAAACAAACGGAAATCCCACCAACACTCTCGCGCTCTGGAGAAACAACGGCTCCTCTTGGATCGCGCAGGGTGCCAGCGCGAGAGACCTCAACGCCCACTGGGTCGAGCTTTCCGGGGTCACGCAATTTTC
The DNA here is from genome assembly GCA_963769625.1 of uncultured Verrucomicrobiae bacterium. Classification (GTDB taxonomy): domain Bacteria; phylum Verrucomicrobiota; class Verrucomicrobiia; order Chthoniobacterales; family UBA10450; genus JACCTI01. Next base: position 1,236,333 of record CAVYMO010000004.1, read on the forward strand.
TCCGTGGGCTCTCGCCTCGTGCGGACTGTCTTTGGTTCCCAGCTCGTCCAGCTCTCCCGCATCCGGCGGCACCGGATCGTTTCAGGTCAACTCCGCGGGCGGTTGCGGCTGGAGCGCCACGAGCAATGACTCCTGGCTCACCGTCACCTCCGGCGCCAGCGGCAGCGGCAATGGTCCCGTCGGGTTCAGCGTCGCCACCAACACCGGCTCGCAACGCACGGGCAGCATCACGGTAGCGGGCGTCGGTACCACGGAAACCTACTACGTCGTACAGGCGGCCGATTGCAGCGGACTCACGCTTAACCCGACCGGTGCAAACGTTGCTGCGTCCGGTGCGTCCGGCAGTGTGGCGGTGACGGCGCCGAGCGGTTGCGGGTGGGCGGCGACCAGCAATGCGCCTTGGATTACCGTCACTTCCGGAGCGAGCGGCAGCGGCAACGGCGCGGTCGGATATTTCGTCCAAGCCAACTCCGGACCCGTGCGCTCTGGCACCATCAGCGTCTCCGGCCAGACCTTCACCGTGACGCAAGAGAGCGGTTGCAGTCTCTATCTTTCACCGTCGGAACAAGGCGTCACGAGCGCTGGCGGGACAAACACGTTCGACATTTTCACCGGAGCCGCCTGCCCGTGGAGCGTGATAAGCGATGCGCCGTGGATCACGATCAGCTCGAGCACCAGCGGGACCGGCGATGCCACCGTCTCTTACCAGGTCGCGGCCAATCCGGGTCCACCGCGCACCAGCACCATCACCATTAGCGGCCGAACGCTCCGGGTGAACCAGGGAGCGGCCACGCCGCTCGCGCTCGCGGTGAACAACACGAACGACAGCGGCGTGGGTTCGCTCCGCCAGGCGATCCTCGAGAGCAACGAAAACTTCGGACAAACCAATACCATCTCCTTTGATCTTGCCGGCTCCGTCACAATCACGCCGCAGTCCGATTTGCCCCCCATCTTCGTGCCTATCGTCCTCAACGGCACAAACAGCGACGGCCGCAGCGTGGTGCTCGATGGTGGCGGCAGCGGCGCGAGCTTTGGTTTGTATGTCCTGGCGGCAGACACCACGATTCGCGGGCTTACCATGGTCCGCTTCGGCTGGGCCGCCCTGGCGTTGGGTGCTGACCGGACCGTGATCGAGAACTGCTTCCTCGGCACGGACAATGCCGGGTCACCCGATCTCGGCAACAGCATGGCAGTCTACATTTTCTCAACGAACAACCGAATCGGGGGCGACACGCCCGGGACCGGCAACGTGATCTCTGGAAACACCTACGTCGGCATCTACGGAGGCACTTCCGGTAGCGTGATTCGGGGGAATTACATCGGCACCAATGCCGCGGGCGCGAACCTCGGAAACCAATACGCCGGCGTTTTGATCGATTCCGACGACAACGTCATCGGTGGAACTGAGCCCGTGGCTGCGAACGTGATCGCCTTCAACGGAGGGGCCGGGATCGAGGTCGGCTACGGGACGCGCAACGCCATTCGCGGGAACTCGATTTTTGAGAATGCTGGCCTCGGCATTTCCCTGAATAGCGGTGGTGGCGAAAGGCCGAGTGGCGCCCCGGTCGCGGACGGCCCCTCAGGGGTCCAGCGATTTCCCGTCCTCTCTACCGCCCACGGTGCTGATTCGGTGCAGGGCACCATCGACTCCGCGCCGCCGAGCAGGTACTATTGCGATCGAGTTCTTTGCCAATGACGTCTGCGATCCGAGCGGCTATGGCGAAGGTCGCACTTTCCTCGGAAGTATCGACCTCGTGACCGACGCGAACGGCCACGGCGATTTTACCTTTCACCTGCCGAACTCCGTCGCCGCTGGCGCTTTCATCACCGCCACCGCGACCGATGCGGCCGGCAACACCTCCGAATTTTCCGCCTGCGTCGAGGCACCGTTCGCGATCGTGAGCGCTGTCTCGCGCAAGACTCACGGCGGCGCCGGAGAGTTCGACATTCCCTTGCCGCTCAGCGGCGCGCCCGGTGTGGAATGCCGCTCGAGCGGCGGCACCCACAGCATCGTTGTCGCCTTTAACGGTAATGTCGTGAGCGGAAACGCCAGCATTGCCGCGGGCGCGGGCAGCGTCACCGGGAGTCCGAGCTTCGCCGGCAATACCATGACAGTAAATCTCAGCGGCGTGACCGAAGTGCAACAAATCACCGTCAGCTTGAGCGGCGTGACAGACGGCAACGCGCATGTTGTGCCCGACATCTCGGTGAGCATGATCGTTCTCGCTGGCGACACCAACCGCAACAGGAGCGTCAACGCTTCCGATGTGGGCCAAACCAAAGCACAATCCGGCATGGGGGTGACGAGCACGAACTTTTACCAGGACGTGAACGTCAATGGCTCGATCAACGCCTCCGATGTCGGCTTGGTGAAATCACGCTCCGGCCAATCCGTGCCGTAAGCGGGGCAGGGCTGCAACGCATGACCAAGACGGCACTTTCATTCGCGTTTTTTGGAAAATGAGAGTGCCCGATTCCGACAAGGTTGGGCATCGCCACCGCAAGAGGGAGGAATTGCTCGTGAAATTTCCGGGCTTGTGATCGGCGGGGCGATTGGATATCGCCAAGCGATGCGCCGCTTCATCTTTGTTCTTCTGGCCGTTTGCAGCTTCCACGTTTCGAGCAGCGGGGCGGCGGAGGTGATCGCGCTGAAGGCGGCGCGATTGTTTGATGGGAAGGCGAATGCGCTGGTGCAGAATGGCGTGGTCGTTGTGCAGGATGGCAGAATCGTTGAAGCGGGAGCGAATGTGGCCGTGCCGGAGGGGGCGCAGGTGATTGATCTGGGGGATGCGACAATTTCGCCGGGATTTATCGATTCGCATACGCATCTCACGGCGGATTATGCGCGGCCGTACAATCAACGGCGGTTGTCGGCGCTCGAGACGAGCGCGCCGTTGGCGGCTTATCAGGCGATTCCTTATGCGATGCGGACTTTGCATGCGGGCTTTACGACGGTGCGCGATTTGGGGTCGCGCGATTTTGTGGATGTGGCGTTGCGGGACGCGATCGCGCAGGGGCTGGTGGCGGGGCCGCGGATGCTGGTGGCGACGAAGGGGATCGGCGCGACAGGCGGACATTTCGACGATACGAACGCGTTTCGCGATCATCTCTTTGGGCGGCAGCCGGATTACACGGATGGAATCGTGGATGGGCCGGAGGAAGTGCGGAAGGCGGTGCGTTACGAAGTGAAGAATGGCGCGGATGTGATCAAGGGGTCGGTCTCGGGTGGCGTGCTTTCGATGAAGGATGAAGTGGATGTGCCGCAACTGACGCCGGAGGAAATCAAGGCGCTGGTGGATGAGACGCATCGGCTGCGGAAAAAATTGGCGGTGCATTGCCACGGCGACACGGCGGCGCGGGATGCGATCAATGCAGGCGTGGATTCGATCGAGCATGGGTCGTTTATGAAAAAGGAAACGCTCGCGCTGATGAAGGCGAAGGGGACGTATCTGGTGCCGACGTTGCTCCCGACTGATTACATTCTCGGAAAGATTTCGGCTTATCCGCCGGAGATTCAGGAGAAGGCGAAGGCGGCGGCGCAGGCGCGGGGCGAGATGTTTCGCAATGCGGTGCAAGTGGGCGTGAAGATCGCGTTCGGCACGGACGGCGGGGTCTTTCCGCATGGGGAGAATGCAAAGGAGTTCGCGCTCATGACGCAGCTGGGGATGGCGCCGTTGGACGCGTTGCGCTCGGCGACGTCGGTGGCGGCGGATTTGCTCGGGGTGTCGACGATCGTCGGGACGCTGGAGAAGGGGAAGGCGGCGGATGTGATCGCGATGCCGGGCGATCCGGTGGCGGACATCACGGCGACGGAGCGGGTGTTTTTTGTCATGCGCGATGGGAAGGTCGTGAGGCATGACAAGTAGGGAGCGCTCGCGGCGGCGCGATTGGTCGGGGCGATGTCCGAAATCGCTGCTTTCACGATCGGGTTTGAGGTCCTAGCCTCTGCGGAAGGACGCATGGCCGCGAAACTTACGATCAACGGCAAGGCGCACGAAGTCACGGCGGAGGCGGAGATGCCGCTGCTGTGGGTCTTGCGCGATGTGCTCGGGATGACCGGGACGAAATACGGGTGCGGCGTGGGTCTGTGTGGAACGTGCACCATCCTTGAGAACGGGAAGGCCGTGCGGGCGTGTCAGGTTCCGCTGCGCGAGACGGCGGGGAAAAATTACACGACGATCGAAGGACTTTCGCCGGACGGGAAACACCCGATCCAGCAGGCGTGGCTGGCGGAGGATGTGGCGCAATGCGGGTATTGCCAGCCGGGGATGATCTTGAAGCTGCGCGCGCTCCTGGCGGAGAAGGCGGACCCGACGCCGGCGGAAATCGATGGCGCGTTGTCGGATCATGTTTGCCGATGCGGTTCGTATCCGCGGATTCGGAAAGCGGCCTTGCTGGCGGCGAAGAACGGAGGCGGGAAGTGAAGACGTCGCGCCGGACGTTCATCAAGGTGATCGCGGCAAGCGGGGGCGCGTTGCTGCTCGGCGTGCGCACGGCGGCGGCGCGCGAGGGCGAGGACGCGAAGGCGTTTCAGCCTAACGTGTGGTTGCGGCTCGAACGCGATGGGACGGTGGTGATTTTGGTCGGGAAATCTGAGATGGGACAGGGCGTGCGCACCTCATTGCCGATGATCGTGGCGGAGGAACTGGATGCGAAATTCGAGCAGGTGCGGATCGAGCAGGCGTCGCCGGGCGCGGACTTCAAACGGTTGGGCACGGGCGGTAGCGGCAGCATCATGGGCTCGTGGGAGCCCTTGCGACAGGCCGGCGCGGCGGCGCGGCTGATGTTGGTCGCGGCGGCGGCGGCGCGCTGGAGCGTTCCGGTGAGTGAATTGGAAACGGAGGCGGGCGCGGTTGTGCACAAGGCTTCGAAGCGCCGGCTCGAATATGGCGAGCTGGCGGCGGACGCGGCGAAGCAACCCGTGCCCGAAAAGCCGGCGTTGAAAGCGCGGAACGCGTTCCGCATTATCGGACAATCACAAAAGCGCCTCGACGGCCCGGAGATCGTGACCGGCAAGGCGCGCTATGGACTCGATGTGCGGGTGCCGGGAATGCTGCGGGCGGTGGTGGCGCGTGCGCCGCAGTTTGGATCGAAGGTGAAGACGTTTGACGACGCGGCGGCGAAGAAAGTGCCGGGCGTGCGCCATGTTTTGCAAATCCCGAGCGGGGTGGCGGTGGTGGCGGAGAATACGTGGGCGGCGATGCGTGGACGGGAGGCGTTGAAGGTGGAGTGGACGGAGAGTCCGCACGCGAAGTTCGACAGCGGCGAGCACATGAAGGCGCTGGAACGTGCGAACGAGAAGCCGCCGCTCATGATTCGGAAGGACGGCGCGGGTCGGGCGGCGTTCGAGACGGTGTCGAAGAAGATGGAGGCGACCTATCTCTATCCGTTTGCGGCGCACGCGAGCGTGGAGCCGGTGAATTGCACGGTCTTGCTGGAGGACGAGAAGGCGACGGTGTGGTCGCCGACGCAGACGCCCAATGGCGTGCACGCCGCGGCGGCGAAGATTTTGGGAATGCCGGAGGAACAAATCACGGTGCATGTGCCGCTGCTCGGGGGTGGTTTTGGGCGACGGCTCGGGGTTGATTTCGATACGGAAGCGCTGGAGGTGGCGAAGCAGTTGAAGGGGACGCCGGTGCAACTCGTGTGGTCGCGCGATGACGACATGAAGCACGGTTATTTCCAGGCGGCTTCCGCACATCACATGGCGGCGGGTTTGGACGATGCGGGCAACCTGGTGGCGTGGGATCATCGCAAAGCGAGCACGCCGCACAATGCCCGCGGCGGGCCGCCGAAGCCGGAGCAGCTCGCGGATCCGGAGGAGATGCGCGGTTACGCCTGGGGAGTCTACGACATGCCGTATTACATCGCGGCGGCGGAGATGTCGTACGCGCCGCTCGATGCGCCGGTGCCGATCGGACCGTGGCGTTCCGTTTTTTCGCCGCCCTCGGTGTTCGCGCGGGAATGTTTCGTCGATGAAGTGGCGGAAGCGACGAAGAAAGATCCGCTGAAGATGCGGCTGGCGCTCTTGACCACGGACGACAAGAACGTGGACCCAATTTTGAAAATCGCGGACGAACAGACGGATCGTCGGCGTCTCCGCAAAGTGCTCGAAACGGTGGCGGAGAAAGCGGGCTGGGATAAGCCGGTGGCGAAGGGCCGGGCGCGTGGCCTGGCGTGCAACGTTTTCCACACCGAGACCTACATCGCTTATGTGGTCGAGGTTTCGCTGCGAAAGGATGCGCCGGAAGGTGGGTTGCCGTTCCGGGTGGAGCGCGTGGTCTGTGCGCTCGATTGCGGCGTCGCGGTGAATCCACTTGGCGTTGCGCAGCAAGTGGAGAGCGGAGTGATCTGGTCGCTCTCGAACATGAAGAACGAGATCACAGTGAAGAACGGGGCCGTGGAGCAGGGTTTCTATTCGGATTTTCCGGTGGTGATGATCGATGAATGCCCGGCCTCGATCGAGACGCATCTCGTGCCCAATGACGACGAACGTCCGCATGGGTTGGGCGAGCCGGCGGTGTGCCCGCTGGCCCCGGCGGTCGCGAATGCGCTGTCGCGTCTGGTCGGCCATCGCATCCGGGCGCTGCCGGTGCGGGCGAAAGATCTGGCGTAGATGGTTCGCGGCCGCGCAGGCTGACGATTTTACTGGCGCAAGGAACGTTTCGGCTGTGGATTAGGGACGTGAACAAGACGCTTTTTTCGGCGGCGGCGGGATTCTTCGCTCTCGCGCTTTCTCTCCAGGCTCAGGGAACGTTTTTCTCTGATGGATTGCGGCATGGGGACTGGCAATCGGATGTGTCGTTTGCTTCGCTGGCGCTGGGGGAGCGGATGTTGGTTTCGCATCCGGTCGCGCTGGGGTGGTTGAATCCGGGGGCGGATTATTTGCCGCCTTTCCGGGGAGTGGCGCCGCGTCGGAGCAGGCCGGCAAGTGATCGGATCGCGCCGCTGGAGGATGAATCTGGAGACTGGCTCGAGCGGACCCGTCGGAGCCGTTACAATTTCGGCGGGGAAGTGGGCTTCGTCTATGGACGCGAGACTGGCAGGGGCGGCGGAGATTTCTACAGCGGGTATATTGTCGGCGAGATCGGGAACGAAAACTTCCGCCTATCGGTGGGCGCCTCTCACAGTGAGTTCAATGGCCGCGGCGTGCGCCGCAGCCGGTAGCGCGCCGCGCTTTTTTCGCGCTGGAATCGCCTTTGACAGGCGGTGAAACGCCGCTAGCTTCCACGTCCCGCTCGCTGGGTGTTTCACTCGGAGAGCGATCGCAGGAGAGCAAAAACGCTCGTTCGCACTGCTTCAAATCATGCAACACAATCGTTCCAAACGTTATCGCGCGGCCGCCGAGCTGGTGGATCACAATAAAGCCTACAATCTCCCGGAGGCCGTCTCCACGCTGAAGAAGCTGACGCCGCCGAAATTCGACCAGACCGTGACGATGTCGTTCCGGCTCGGGGTTGATCCGAAACAATCCGATCAAATGGTGCGCGGCACTTGTCCGCTCCCGCACGGCAGCGGGAAGCAGGTGCGGGTGCTTGTGTTCGCGGAAGGCGATGCGGCGCGGGCGGCCAAGGAAGCCGGCGCGGAGTTTGTGGGCTACAAGGACATGATTCAGAAATGCCAGGAAGGCTTTCAAGATTTCGATGTCGCAGTGGCGACGCCGGGTGCGATGGCGGAAGTGCGGAAGCTGGGCAAGGTGCTCGGTCCGCGCGGTCTGATGCCGAATCCGAAGACGGGCACGGTGACTGAGGACACTGCGAAGGCGGTGAAGGAAGTGAAGGCGGGCCGGGTTGAGTTCAAGCTCGATAAGAATGGCAACGTCGCGGTGCCGGTCGGTAAATTTTCGTTCGAAGAAACGCAGTTGGTTGAGAACGGGACGGCGGTGATCGAAGCCGTGGTGCGTGCTCGGCCGGCGACTGCGAAAGGTCGGTTTGTGGAAGGCTTGAGCTTGAGCGCGACGATGTCGCCCGGGATCAACCTCGATCCATCGCCTTATCTCACTTTTTAATCCGAAAGACCCAAGAACATGAGACCAGAAAAAGCCTCCATCGTTTCGGATCTTTCCGAAAAAATTAACCGCTCGCCGTTCATGCTGGTGACTGACTACCAGAAAATGAAGGTGACTCAGTTTGGCGAGTTGCGGAATCGCCTCTCGCCCGCCGGTGCCGAAGTGCGCGTGGTGAAGAACAGTTTTTTGAAACGTGCCATGGCGGAGAGCGGATATCCCGACGTGTCAGATCAACTGACCGGCCAGACCGCGGTGGTCCTGGGCGAGAACGATGTCGCTCCGGTGGCGAAGATTCTCAAAACGTTCGCAGCCGAGTTCAAAATCGCCGCGCTTAAAGTCGGCGTGGTCGACAAGGTCATTCTTTCGACGAAGGACGTGGAAGCGTTGGCGGAACTGCCGTCGCGCGAAGTTTTGCTCTCGCAGCTTCTGGGTCTGCTCATGCTCCCGGCGACGAGTCTGGTGCGGGTGTTGAACGAACCCGCGACGGCCTTTGCGCGTTTGTTGCAAGCAAAGGCGGACCAGGGCGGCGGCGCCGAAGCCAGTGCCACGGTGCCGGCTACGCCCGAGCCGGAAGCCGCTGCGCCCGCGGCGGAGGCAAGTGCTCCGGCTGCGGAAGCGAGCGCTCCAGCCGCGGAGACTCCCGCACCCGAATCACCTGCCCCAGCCGCCGAAGCAGCACCTGCTGCGGTCGCGAGCGAAGAACCCCCAGCCGGAGAAAACCCGGCCTAACCAATTTCGCCGTGCGACCAATGTGCGCGGCGAGCAACACAACAACTGTCCGAGCCGACGGCTGTCGGCTTTAATTTTCCGGAAGCTTCCGGAGGCGGCAATGAAGGAGAAAACGATATGGCTGATACAAATGCATTAGTGGATCAACTGAGCGGACTCACCGTCCTGGAAATCGCCGGATTGGTGAAAGAGCTCGAAACGAAGTGGGGCGTCAGTGCGGCGGCTCCCGTAGCGGCAGCGGCTCCGGCCGGTGGCGGCGGCGGTGCAGCGGCTCCGGCCGAAGAGAAAACGACCTTCGACGTCATCTTGAAGGAAATGGGCAGCAACAAGATCGGAGTCATTAAGGAAGTGCGCGGAGCAGTTCCAGGACTCGGCCTCGCGGAAGCGAAAGCTCTCGTGGAAGGTGCGCCCAAAACCCTGAAGGAAGGCGTGACCAAGGCGGAAGCCGAAGAGATCAAGAAGAAGATCGAAGCGGCCGGCGCCAAAGTCGAAATCCAGTAAAACCAACACTTTCACACGCAGCGGCGCGCGAGAATATGCTTGCGCGCCGCTCGCGCCTGTGGCAGAAATCTTTCCCGTTAGAAGTAATCCAAAGTTATTTTTAGCCCGCCCCAAGACGGAATAATTCAAGAAAGGCAACGAAACGGTCGTCAGTTTGACAGGCTGCCGTTTCGCTGCCATTTTTGTCGTCTTCGCATCCGGTCGATGCGATAAGCCCAGAGCCCCCAAATAGCCCGACAGACTTCGTGTCTCCGGGCGTCATTAGGTCCCAGTTTATGCCAGAACGCACCGCAGAACGTATCTACTTCGGAACCATCAAAGAGGGCGTCGAGCCGCCAAATCTGATCGAAGTTCAGCTCAATTCCTACGTCGATTTCCTCCAGAAAGACGTTTCGCCCTCGAAGCGGAAAATGTCCGGCCTACAGGCCGTTTTCAAAGAGGTTTTCCCGATCGAAAGCTATGACGAGAAGGCGACGCTCGATTTTTCTCATTACGAAATCGGCGAGCCGAAACTGAGCGCACTCGAGGCGCAGCGCGAAGGCCAGACTTTCAGCGCCCCGCTCCACGTCACTTTCCAGCTCCGCGAGGAGAAGGGGACGAAGGAGGAGAAGGTGTACATGGGCGAAATCCCGCTCATGACTCCGCAGGGCACGTTCGTGATCAACGGCGCGGAGCGCGTCGTGGTCTCGCAGTTGCATCGTTCGCCGGGCATCGCCTTCGAGTCGAGCATCCATTTGAACGGCAAAGTCCTCTACAGCTTCCGGATCATTCCGGATCGCGGTTCGTGGATCGAAGTGCAATTCGACACCAGCGATCTGCTTTACATCTATCTCGACCGGCGGAAACGCCGGCGGAAATTCCTCGCCACCACCTTCCTTCGCGCCCTCGGATACGGTTCGGACGAAGAGGTCATCAAACTTTTCTACAACATCGAGACCCTCAAGCTGAGCGAGAAGCTCGGGGAAGAGGAACTCGCGACCAAGGTGCTCATCGCCGACGTGCTCGATGGCGAAGCGACGGTGGCCCGTGCTTTCGAACCGCTCACGGCTGCGACCGTGCGTCAGGTCATGACGCTCGGCCACAAGACGGTGAAGGTGATCGACATCACGAATGACGACACCGTGGTAAAGGCGCTGAAAAAAGATCCGGCGCACGACCAGGAAGAAGCGCTCAAGGACATCTACCGCAAGCTCCGCCCGGGCGATCCGCCGACGGTGGCGAACGCGAAGGCGCTTTTGAAGCGGCTCTTCTTCGATCCGAAGAAATACGATCTCGGACGCGTGGGCCGGTACAAGATCAACCAGAAGCTGAGCATCGATGTCGATCTCAGCGAGCGCATCGTGACCGACAAGGATTTCATCGGGGCGATCAAGTATCTCATCAGCCTGCGCCGCGGCGAAGGCACGCTCGATGACATCGATCATCTCGGCAGCCGCCGCGTCCGGACGGTGGGCGAATTGCTCGCGAACCAGTGCCGCGTCGGTCTCGCGCGCACGGAGCGTCTCGTAAAAGAGCGCATGACGTTGTTTGACATCAACATCGACGGCATGACGCCGCAGAAGTTGATCAATCCGAAGGCGCTCAGTGCGGTCATTCGCGATTTCTTCGGACGCTCGCAGCTCTCGCAGTTCATGGATCAGACGAATCCGCTGGCGGAGTTGACGCACAAGCGTCGTCTCTCGGCTCTTGGGCCGGGCGGCCTCTCGCGTGATCGCGCCGGCTTCGAAGTGCGCGACGTTCATCCATCGCACTACGGCCGTATTTGCCCGATTGAGACGCCGGAGGGTCCGAACATCGGTCTCATCAGTTCGATGAGCACGTTCGCGCGGATCAATGAATTCGGTTTCATCGAAACGCCTTACCGCAAGGTGACCAAGGGTCGCGTGACCGACGAAGTCGATTACCTGACCGGCGACCGCGAGGAAAACTTCCTCGTGGCGCAGGCGAACGCGACCATGGACGCCAAAGGGCACTTCACGCAGGAGAAGGTGTCGGTTCGTTATCGTGGCGACTTCCTCGAAGTGGAACCGGAAAAGGTTCACTACATGGACGTCTCGCCGAAGCAGTTGGTATCGGTCGCGGCGGGTTTGATTCCGTTTCTCGAGCATGACGATGCGAATCGCGCACTCATGGGCTCGAACATGCAACGCCAGGGTGTTCCGTTGATCGTTTCCGAATCGCCGCTTGTCGGCACGGGTCTCGAGGGCAAGGTCGCGCGAGATTCGCACGCAGTCGTGATTGCGACGGACTCGGGCAAGGTGGCGTCGGTCACTGCCGACCAGATCGTCATCACGAAGGATGGGCACATGCCCGAGGGCAAGAAGAAGTTGAAGAACGACGACGAAGCCGGCGTCCACATTTACGAACTGCGCAAGTTCATGCGCTCCAACGCCGGGACCTGCGTCAACCAGAAGCCGATCGTGAAGAAAGGCCAGCACGTGAAGAAGGGCCAGGTCATCGCCGACGGCCCGAACACGGATCAAGGCGAACTCGCGCTCGGACGCAACGTGCTCGTCGCGTTCATGCCGTGGAACGGCTACAACTTCGAGGACGCCATCATGATCTCGGAGAAGGTCGTGAAGGAGGACATCTACACCTCGATTCACATCGACGAATTCGAGATCGGCGCCCGCGACACGAAGCTGGGACCTGAAGAAATCACGCGGGACATCCCGAACGTGAGCGAAGAAGCCTTGCGTAATCTCGGACCCGACGGCGTCATTCGCGTCGGCGCGGAAGTGAAGCCGGGCGACATTCTCGTCGGTAAAATCACTCCGAAAAGCGAGACCGAACTCGCGCCGGAAGAGCGTCTCCTGCGTGCCATTTTCGGTGAGAAAGCGGCCGACGTGAAAGACACGTCACTGACCGTTCCATCGGGCACCTACGGCATCGTGATGGACGTGAAGGTTTCCTCCCGTCGCGAAATTTCGCGCGAGAAACTGACGCCTACGGAAACGAAGCGTCAGCTCAAGTCGATCACGGAGGATAATAAGAAGAAGAAAGACGAGCTGACCGAGCAACTGACGGACTCGCTTTCAAACATCCTGTTGGGCGAAAAAATTCCTCTCGACGTGGTGAATGCAGAGACGGGCGAAATCATCATCCCGGCAAACCGCAAGATCACGAAAACGCTCCTGCGTAAATTGGCCAACGTTTACGATCACATCGAGATCGATCCCTCGCCGATCCGGAACAAAATCCGCGAAATCATTGCTTCCTACGAACACAAGTTCGCCGAGTTGGAACTCGAGCGGGAACGCTCGATGGATCGTGTCGAAAGCGGTGACGACGTCGACCCCGGCATCATCAAGCAGGTCAAAGTTTACATCGCCTCGAAGCGGAAGCTGTCCGTCGGCGACAAGATGGCGGGACGCCACGGCAACAAGGGTGTTGTCGCGCGCATCGTGCCGGAAGAAGACATGCCGTTCCTCGCAGACGGAACGCCGGTCGAGATCGTGCTCAACCCGCTCGGCGTGCCGAGTCGTATGAACGTCGGTCAGGTGCTCGAGACTCACCTTGGCGTGGCCGCGAAAGCGCTTGGCTTCAAGGTTGCGACACCGGTGTTCGACGGAATTTCGGAAGCGAAAATCCGCGAGTATCTGAAGGACGCGAAGAAGGAAGAAGGCTTCACCTGGGTGCAGGAAACCGGCAAGGCGCGCCTCTACGATGGTCGCACCGGCGACACCTTCGATCAGGAAGTCGTGGTCGGTTACATCTACATGCTGAAGCTCGGCCACTTGGTCGCGGATAAGATCCACGCCCGCGCGGTCGGCCCGTACTCGCTCGTTACGCAGCAACCGCTCGGCGGCAAGGCGCAGTATGGCGGCCAGCGTTTCGGAGAGATGGAGGTCTGGGCGCTCGAGGCCTATGGTGCGGCCTACACCTTGCAGGAATTGCTCACGGTCAAATCGGATGACGTGCAGGGACGCACGCGCATCTACGAATCGATTGTGAAAGGCGACAACTCGCTCGAAGCGGGCACGCCGGAATCTTTCAACGTGCTGATCAAGGAAATGCAGTCGTTAGGCCTCGACGTCAAAGTCGGCGGCTCGGCGCCAGCGCCTTTATTCGAAAACGTGGCTTAAGTCGGTTAACAAAATTTCCCAAATATAATGAACGAACATTCCTGGCGTGAGTTGGTGGGCGAAGAACGCTCCGTTGGTTTCGATCAAGTCGCGATTGGTGTCGCGTCTTCAGACACGATGCGGTCGTGGAGCAAGGGCGAGGTCAAGAACCCGGAGACGATCAACTATCGGACTTTCAAACCGGAAAAGGGTGGCCTTTTCTGCGAGCGGATTTTTGGTCCGACGCGCGATTGGGAATGCTCCTGCGGAAAATACAAGCGGATCAAGCACAAGGGTGTGATTTGCGACCGTTGCGGCGTGGAAGTGACGCTGGCGCGCGTGCGCCGTGAGCGCATGGGCCACATCGAATTGGCGGTGCCGGTTTCGCACATCTGGTTCTACAAGTGCATGCCTTCGCGCCTCGGCCTCATGCTCGACATGAGCGCGCGGCAGCTCGAGCGCGTGATCTATTACGAGGACTACATCGTGATCGATCCGGGCAAGACGCCGCTGACGAAGACGCAGCTCCTGAACGAAGTCGAATATCGCGAAGCCCAGGAACAATACGGCGATGACTTCGTTGCTGGAATGGGCGCGGAAGCGGTGAAGAAGCTCCTTTCCGAAATCGACCTCCACAAGCTCAACAAAGAGCTCGAGGAAGCGATGGGGAACACCAAGAGCAAACAGATTCGCAAGAAACTCGCGAAGCGTTTGAAGCTCGTGCAGGGCTTCGCGTCCTCGCATGCGCGTCCTGATTGGATGGTGCTCGACGTCTTGCCGGTAATCCCGCCGGACCTGCGTCCGCTCGTTCCGTTAGAGGGCGGTCGTTTCGCGACCTCGGATTTGAACGATCTCTATCGTCGCGTCATTAACCGGAACAACCGGCTCAAAAATCTCCTCCAGTTAAAGACGCCTGACGTCATCATCCGGAACGAGAAACGCATGTTACAGGAAGCGGTGGACGCGCTGTTCGACAACGGCCGCCATGGCCGCGCCGTCACCGGTGCTGGCAATCGTCCGCTGAAATCGCTCAGCGACATGCTCAAGGGCAAAGGCGGACGTTTCCGTCAGAATTTGCTCGGCAAGCGCGTCGATTACTCGGGTCGTTCCGTCATCGTGATCGGGCCGGAGTTAAAGCTCAACCAGTGCGGTCTGCCGAAGAAGATGGCGCTCGTCTTGTTCGAGCCGTTCATCATTCGTCGCCTAAAGGATCTCGGCTACGTGCACACCGTGCGCAGCGCGAAGAAGATGATCGAACGCCAGACGCCGGAAGTTTGGGACATTCTTGAGGAAGTCACCAAGGGTCACCCGGTTCTCCTGAACCGTGCGCCGACTCTGCACCGTCTTTCCATCCAGGCTTTCGAGCCGCAGTTGATCGAAGGCGAAGCGATCCGGATTCATCCGCTCGTTTGTACCGCCTACAACGCGGATTTCGACGGTGACCAGATGGCCGTGCACGTGCCGCTCTCGGTCGAAGCACAAATGGAAGCCCGCATGTTGATGTTGGCGCCGAACAACATCTTCTCGCCTTCCAGCGGCAAGCCGATTACGACGCCGTCGCAGGACATCACGCTCGGCTGTTATTACCTCACGCAGAATCCCCGGCGCGCCGCGGGAACGGCCGCGGAGACGCGCTTGCCGCTCTTCGCCAATGCGGTCGAAGTCGAGTTCGCGATGGCCGATGGCTCGGTCAAGACGCACGATCGGATTCGTCTTCAGAATCCGGATCACGGGAAGGAAACCATTTATGGCAACGCCACCGACAAGATTCTCGAGACGACGGCTGGGCGCGTCATCTTCAACGAGATCTGGCCGAAGGGCATGGGCTTCTTCAACAAGGCCGCGGGCAAGAAACAGCTCAGCGATATCATCTGGCGCTGCTACCAAGTGGCCGGACAGGACGGCACGGTGGAGACGCTCGACAAGCTGAAGGAACTTGGATTCCGCGAAGCGACCAAGGCCGGCATCTCGATCGGGATCAACGACATGATCATCCCGAAGGAAAAGGGGATCGAACTGGAGAACGCTTACAAGTCGATCAAGCAGGTCGAGCAGCAGTATCGCAAGGGCATCATTACGGACGGCGAACGCTACAACAAGATCATCGATATCTGGACGCACGCCGGTGACGAGATTTCGAACGTTATGTTCCGTACCCTCGAACACAACGAGGGTCGCAAGGAACTGAACCCGGTCTTCCTCATGGTTGACTCCGGTGCGCGCGGTAACCGCCAACAGGTGAAACAGCTCGCTGGCATGCGCGGCTTGATGGCGAAACCATCGGGCGAAATTATCGAACGTCCGATCACCTCGAACTTCCGCGAAGGCTTGACGGTGCTCGAGTATTTCATCTCCACGCACGGCGCCCGCAAGGGTCTGGCCGATACCGCGCTCAAGACGGCCGACTCCGGTTATCTCACGCGCAAACTGGTGGACGCGTCGCAGGACGTGATCATCAACGAGATGGATTGCGGCACGGTCAACGGCATCGTGGTGAAATCGATTTACGAAGGCGACGAAGAAGTGGTCGATCTCTCGACCCGCATCGTTGGCCGCGTCAGTTGCGAAACAATCGCCGACCCGGTGACGAAGAAGAAGGTCATCAAGGCCAATCAATTGATCGACGAGCCGACCGCGGCCGCGATCGAAAAGATCGGTGTGGAAAGCCTGAAGATTCGTTCCGTGCTCACGTGCGAAACCGGACGCGGTGTTTGCGCGCTTTGCTACGGCCGAAACCTGGCCACCGGCCAACCGGTGAAACTCGGCGAAGCGGTCGGCATCATTGCTGCACAGTCCATCGGTGAGCCTGGCACACAGTTGACCATGCGGACGTTCCACATCGGTGGCACGGCCTCGCAGACGTTCAAGCAGCCGATCATCAAGGCGAAGAACGACGGCGTGCTCCAATTTAACGAACTCCGCACGGTGCAGGCGCTCGACGGCAGCTGGATCGTTCTGAACAAGAACGGCTCCATCGGTGTGCACAATGCCGATGGCCGCGAACTCGAACGCTACAACGTCGTCATCGGTTCGGTGATTTCGATCGCTGACGGTGGGACGGTGAAGAAGGGCGAAACGTTTGTGCAATGGGATCCGTACAACGTTCCGATTCTCACCGACAAGACCGGTAAGATCGAGTTCCGCGACATGATCGCAGGCGTGACGATGAAGCGTGATGTTGACGAAGCAACCGGCCTCATGGGTACGGTGGTCATCGAACACAAGGAAGATCTCCATCCGCAAATCGTCGTCGTGGGTGACAAAAAGGAAGTTCTCGCCAGTTACTCGATTCCCGCCGGGGCGCACGTCATCGTCGAGGAGGGCAAGAAGATTCAAGCCGGTGCGTTGCTCGCGAAGACACCGCGAAAAGTGGCGAAGACGAAGGACATCACCGGCGGTCTGCCGCGCGTGGCCGAACTCTTTGAGGCTCGCCGTCCGAAAGATGCGGCCGAGATCGCGAAGATCGACGGCGTGGTCGAGATGGGCGGAACCGTCCGCGGCAAGCGCAAGCTCATCCTCAAGGATGCCGAGACCGGTGCGGAAGAAGAACATCTCATCCCGCTCACCAAGCATATCATCGCGTTCAAGGGCGACTTCGTGAAGAAAGGCCAGCAGCTCACCGAAGGTCCGGTGGTGCCGCACGAAATCCTCGAGGTCTGCGGACCGCAGGATTTACAGGAGCACCTCGTAAACGAAGTGCAGGAAGTTTATCGCCTCCAGGGTGTCGAGATTAACGACAAGCACATCGAGATCATCGTGCGCCAGATGTTGCGCAAGGTGAAGATCACCGATCCAGGCGATACCTCACTGCTCTGGGGCGACCAGGTGGACCGCCTCGACTTCGAGAAGGAAAATGAAACCGTGGTGGAAAAAGGCGGCAAGCCCGCCGAGGCGACACCGGTGTTGCTCGGCATTACTAAGGCCTCGCTCGAAACCGACAGCTTCATTTCCGCCGCCTCGTTCCAGGATACGACGCGCGTCCTCACGGAAGCGGCCACGCTCGGGAAGATCGATCGCCTCCGCGGCTTCAAGGAAAACGTCATCATGGGTCATCTGATCCCTGCCGGGACGGGTTTCCCTGCCGTGCGCGAGATCAAACTGGTGGAGCTGGGCGAGCAGGTGGGAACCTCCTTGATGGACGAACCCGAAGCGCAACCCGCCATCGGCTAACGAGAGATAAATTCAGTGCGAATCTGGAATGGCGAATCGGCGGAAGCTGGTTCGCCATTCGCATTGTTGGAGGAGTAAATAATGTCCATCGCCACCAAAACCGGAGACGCCGGGCAAACTTCGCTCATGTATGGCCGCCGCGTCCCGAAGACGGATCCGCGCGTCGATGCCTATGGATGCGTAGACGAGGTTAATGCGGCGCTGGGAATGGCGCGGGTGATGGCCCCGGATTCCTTTACCCAGGAACTACTCCTCAGTGTGCAAAAGGAGTTGATTCTGGTTATGGGTGAACTCGCGACCGCACCGCAGGACCTGGCTCGTTACGAGAAAGACGGTTACAAGTTGACCACGGCGGCCATGGTCGATCGCCTGACGGATGCGATCGACGAACTGGAAAAGGACAAGCTCCTACATTACAAGGGTTGGGCCATCCCCGGCCGCACGGCGATTTCCGCAGCGCTCGACATCGCGCGCACGACTTGCCGCCGCGCGGAACGGCGGGTGGCTTCGTTGCTGGAAAGCGAAGCGGGATTGAACCGCGAGGTCCTCCGCTACCTGAACCGCCTATCGGACTTGTGCTGGCTACTGGCGCGTTACGCCGAGCATGCACAAGAGCGGAGGCAGCCGCGCCCTGGCCCGCCCGTCTAGTCCCCGCGCTCGTGTGCGCTTTCCTCGCGGAGACGACGGCCTTCGAGCCGCGATCGCGGCCCGCTTCGAAGTCGGGATCGTTGGCGAGGCTAGGCCGAGGGGTAATCGGTCGAGCAGGCGAAGCGCGGTCTTCACGACGGTGGCACCCGCCCATTGGCCAATGTCCGCTGGGAGCTCTTTTCGACCCCAAATGGGAGAATATTCCGTTTGCCTTCGGGGAGGGGCTGCGGCATCTTCCCGGTCCGCTCCGCTTTCGGCGGGGCGTTTACGTTTTTCCCTATGGCATCAATGACTGAATTAGTACCCGAATTGCTGGAAGCTGGCGTCCATTTTGGCCACCAGACGAAGCGGTGGAATCCGAAGATGAAGCCGTTCATTTTCGAGAAGCGCAATCAGATCTACATCATCAACCTCGATGAGACGGTGAAGCAGCTGGAGACGGCGACGGATTTCCTCCAGGAAGTGACGCGGCGGGGCGGGAAGATTCTTTTCGTGGGCTGCAAGAAGCAGGCGCAGGAGGCGGTGAAGGAAGCGGCCACGGCTTGCGGACAATTTTTTGTGAACCAGCGCTGGCTGGGCGGAACCCTGACGAATTTGGCGACGATCCGGAAGTCGATCGGGCGTTTGAAATACATCGAGGAGATCGAGCAATCGCCGGAGTACAAGAAGATGGGCAAGCAGGAGCTGGCGGCGCTGGGACGTGAGGGCGCGAAGCTGCGACGCAATCTGGAAGGCATCATCGAGATGGCGAAGTTGCCGGACGCGATGGTGATCATCGATACGACGCGGGAGCAGAACGCGGTTTTGGAAGCGCGCCGGTTGGGCATTCCGACGGTGGCGATCGTGGATACGAACGCGGATCCGGAGCTGATCGATTACCCGATCGCGGGGAATGACGATGCGATTCGTGCGATTCGCGTGGTGTTACAGAAGTTGGTGGACTCGATCGTTTCCGCCAGTGGCGAGCCGCGCGTGCGCGAGCAGGTGGAGATGGCGGGCGTTTCTGCTTAAAGCGCCTGCGGCGCGAACGTTCAACGTCCAACGCTTAACGTCCAACGGGGCGGGAGTTTTACATTTAATTTTTTATGGCCGATATCGATCCTCAACTCGTTAAGCAACTCCGCGAGAAAACCAACGCGGGCATGATGGATTGCAAGCGCGCGCTGACGGAGTCGGGCGGCGATCTGGAGAAGGCGGAAGCGGCACTGCGGACGAAAGGAATCGCGAGCGCGAGCAAGAAGGCTTCGCGGGCGACAAAGGAAGGCATCGTGGCCTCCTACATCCATCTGCAGGGCAAGGTGGGCGTGCTCGTGGAAGTGAATTGCGAGACCGATTTCGTGGCCAAGAACGAGGGTTTCCGGGAATTTGTGAAGGACATCACGTTGCACATCGCGGCGGCGCATCCGACTTGCGTGAATCGCGACGAAGTGCCGGCGAAGACGATTGAATCCGAGAAGGCGATTTATCAGGGCCAAGTCAAAGGGAAGCCGGAGAACGTGGTGGACAAGATCGTGGCCGGGAAGCTGGATAAATTTTACAGCACGGTTTGCTTGATGGAGCAGGGCTTCATCAAGAATCCGGACCAGACGATCAAGGAACTCGTGGCCTCTAAGATTTCCGAGTTGGGCGAGAACATCGTGATCCGGCGTTTTACGCGCTATTCCGTGGGCGAGCCGCTTGGCACGGACACGCCTGCCGCCACGGCGGACGACGCCGCGCAAGGGTAACGCCGGCGCTGATCGAGTTGTCTCGCGGCGTTTGCTCCCCTGTAACGGTCAGGGGCGGCGCGGGGTCCAGCCGATTTCCTTGTATTCCCAATCCACGCGATCGGACCGCAGGGTTAACACGCCGAAGCCGGCATCAGTGCCGTGCCATGCCCCGCGCCACCAAGCGCCGCAGACTGCGCCGCCAGTGATGAAAGTCGTGCCACGCCAGCGCAGCATTTCGTTTACGTGCAGGTGGCCTTGCAGGACCAGGTGCAGCCGGTGTTTCGTGAAGCAATCGAGCACTTCGCGGTTATTGACCACGACCCGGTTGGGCGGCGCGGCTTGTTCGTGACCGGCCGTCGCCTGGAAGAAACTGGTGAGCAGCGGCACGTGGGTGACGAGAACGATGGGGGTGTCGGAGTCAACGCGCGTGAGATCTTCGCGCAGCCAGGTGAGTTGCGCCTCGTCAATATGGCCGCGGTATTTTAGCGCGTCGCCGGTGACCTGGACGCTGTCGAGGAGGATGATGTGATAGCCGGCGGCCTCGCGGGAGAAGAACGTTTGCGAGAGGTCGAGTTCTTCGCGAAATGCGACCCTCGGGTCGGGCTCGGGTTCGGTGCCATCCTCCGGGATCGCGCCGACCAAATCGTGGTTACCGATCGCCGTAAACAGGCGCGGCGAAAGCTGGTCGCGAAGATGCTCGCGGTAGACCTGCCAGCGAGGCGCGACGGCGGCGCGCGAAGATTGGAAACCATCCGTAATACAATCGCCTCCGCAGAGGGCGAGGTCGGCGTGCTGCTTGTTCATTTGCTGCGCGGCGCTGGCCATTGCCTCCGGCGTCTCCCATTCCACGCGCGCGTGGATGTCGGTGAAGAACAGGACGCGCATCGATTCCCGGGATTTGCTCCGTGCCGCCCAGGAGGCGTTCTTCGGCCAGCCCAGCGAAAGGGCGGTGGCCCCGGATGCGGCGAGGAAGCGTCGTCGGTTCATCATGGCGGGGGCGCGTTTCTACGGCGCTGGCGAAGATCGTACGGCGCGGCAAGCGCGACGACAAGGAGCAGCGCTCCCAAGACCGTTTGCGCCTGCCGTTTGGTAAAGCGGGTGAGAAGTTCACGGCTCACTGCGCTCCCGTGGCGCTCGTCGATCGAGGCCGCTGCCGCGCGGGCGCGCCGGGCGGGCGGCCAATCCATGTCCGACGCGCGCAGCGAGTGCGGATACCACTTCTCGAGCAGGCGCTGTTCGGTGAAGGCGACGCCGAGAAATTCCTTCCGCTTCGCGGGGGCGCCGTGGGTCACGCGCGCGAGATGCAGATAGCGATCGCGGCGGAAGAGGTGCACGCGCAGCTCGTGCAGGAACGGGTCGCGAATGGGAGAGTAGCGGGCGAGGAGAGGACCGTACCAGGCATCGTGTCCGAAGCGGCGAAGGATGGCGCCGGCTTCGTCCGCGCGCCGCTGGTCTGTCTCGCGGAGCTGCTGTGCCGTGAGGCGCGATTTGAACCAACCGATCTCCGGATCGTGAATCGCGTGACCGTATTGGACCATCGGCTCGTCGAAGACGAAGAGTTTCGGCCAATGTGAACGCAGCGGCTGCCACACCGTGGGCGTGTTCGAGAAGCAGCCGAGCAGGAGGAGCAGGACGAGGGCGGCGAGGCACCAGGCCGTGCGTGCCGAACGGAGCCCCGCGGGAACGGCCCGGCAGTGCGAGGCGAGACCGGCGGCGAGAGCGACCTGCATGAGCAGGACCGAGAGGACATTGATGGTCACGTCCCTGAACTCGAAAAAACGGCGCGGCACGGCCCACTGGATGACCTCGTCGAAAATGCCGAGAGACACTCCCAGCAGTGCGGCGCACGCATAGGCGCCGCGGTCGCGATAACGGCGACTAAAGGCGCGATAGAGCAGGAGCGAGAGGACGCCGTATTGCGGCAGATGCATCGCCTCCTCGGCATTTGCGCGCAGATACCATGTGCCCCAGACCGAGATGGCCGTCAGCAGGCCGAGCACCACCCATTGGCGGCGCGCGACGGGGACTGCACGCCGGCGGAACTGACGAATCGCAATCAAGACGCCGATTGCGACGATTGCATACACCGCCCAGGAAAACGCGGCACGCGTCCAATTCTCCGTCACCCACACCGCCAACGCGCGCGCCAGTGGGATGGTGCCGTAAATGAAAAGTGTCCAGGCCGCGACCGGCAGCCAGTCGCGCACGAGGGAATCTCTGGATGTCGGAGCCTGCATGAGCGCTGAAGGTATCGGGCCGCTCCTGCGGCGGCGCGCCTACTTGTGACGCTTGCCGTGTTTGATTACGAGATCGACGCGTTGCAGGAGATCGATGTGGCGGAGGACGTCGCCCTTCACGGCGATGATGTCGGCATACTTGCCCTTGCTGATGGAGCCGTAATCCTTGTCCACTTTCATCATCACCGCAGGCCAGTAGGTCGCGGCGCGGATGGTCGTCATTGGGTCGACGCCGAGCTTGTTCACCCAGGCTTCCAGTTCGCGCCAGGTGGAGCCGCTGTGAAATTTCATCGGGATGCCGCTGTCGGTGCCAATGACGAGGACGACGCCGCTCTCCTGCAGTTGCTGGAATTTTTTGCCGACGGTGGGTCGCCGCAGCGGCGTGATCTGGTAGTAGGGCAACTGGCCGGGATGCGCGATCGACTTGCTTGATGTCGGCGATGATGTCGGGCGGGACGCCGAGATGCCAGGCGGGGTCGTCGAGCTGTTCGTGATTGTCGCGCAGGTATTCGTAATTGAGCAGCCCTTCGATCGTGGGACACCAGAAGAGCGGACCAAGGCTCATCTTCGCGGTGCGGTCGGCGATCATTTCGCGAATGTCTTTCGGAATCTCGGGCGCCATCGCGAGGCCGGTGTGCTCGAAACAATCCGCGCCCGCGGCGAGCCCGCGCCGGATTTCCTCCGGCCGATGCGAGTGCGCGACGACGGGCAACTTTCGCGCGTGCGCTTCGCTCACGACGGCCTGGACTTCATCCATCGTCATGAGGTCCTGATCGACTAGTTTGATGACGTCAACGCCCGCGTCCGCGAGCCGTTTCACCTTGGCGCGCGCATCGGCGACGCCTTTCACGCCCCAGCGAAACGCTCTCGGTGCCGGGATAGGGCTCATGTTGCAGAAACGGACCGGAAACGTAGAGCGTGGGGCCGGGAATCTCGCCGCGATTGATGCGGTCGCGCACGTTGATGCTGTCTTCGAGCGGTGCGCCGAGGTCGCGCGCGCTGGTGACGCCGGCCATGAGCAATTGATGCGCGGCCGCGGGCATGATCTCGGTGCCGAGGCGCGGCAGATAGGTCTTGTCCCAGTGTGCGTAATCGCTGTGGCCGAGAAGCATGGTGTGCACGTGGCAATCCCAGAGGCCGGGCAGGACGGTCATGCCTTCGGTGGAGATGACTTCCGCGCCCTCGGGTGGCTTTAGCGAATCGACCGTGCCCACCGCGACGACGCGTTCGCCTTCGATGATGATGACGCTGTTGGCGAGCGGCGGGCCGCCAAAGCCGTCGAGGAGACGGCCACCAACGAGCGCGATCGGCCGTGGCGCGGCGAGCAGGCTCGAGGTCAGGACACGAAAAGGAGAACGAGATGACGGCCGAAATTCATGCGACTCACAGTAGCGATCTGGATTGCGCGAGCCAAGAGACCATCATCGGGCCATTTGAGGATGCGAGATGCGCGTCGGATTCGTTTCTGCACAATGTTGACGAATTTTCTGGACAACATGCAACACTCATCCACAATCCCGGGCCATGAGTCACGAGGATCGAGGGGAATTGGTGGAACTGGGGCTGTCACCCACCGAAGCCCAAATCTATCTCGCGTTGCTTCACAATCCGTCGATTGGCGCGAGTGCCCTGGCTGGCGCGACGGATCTATCCCGCAGCCGCGTTTATCAAACGCTCTGTTCTTTGACCGACAAAGGACTCGTCGAGTCTGGTGCTGGATATGGAAGCAAGTTCGCGGTTGTGCCTCCGGCGCAGGCTCTGCCAGCTCTTGTCCGGCGTGAAGAAGAAAGCCTCGTCGAGCGCAGAAATGTGGCGAGCCGTCTGGGAGAGCGTCTTTCCGCCCTGGCGGAGCCGATTGAGGCAGCACCGGAAGAGTTGGTGCAGGTCATTCGCAATCCGCGTGCCGTGGCCGAGCGCTTCGAGCGGCTGATGCTTGAGGCGGAGCAAGAGATCGAGACGTTCGTCAAAGGACCGATTCTCACTCCGCACCGGGGCAATGCTGCCCAGAGAAAAGCGCAACGGCGCGGCGTGCATGTGCGAGCGCTCTACGAGCGGTCGTTAGTCGAAGACCCCGCGGTGGAGCCGTACCTGGAGGAGTGGGTGGCGGGTGGCGAAGAGGCTCGTGTCTTTGATGGGGAGCTACCGCACAAGTTGGTGATTTTCGATCGCAAGGTTGTGCTCATGCCGCTGGTGATGCTCGGCGAGCAGACGAAGACTCTCCTGATTCGGCACCCGCAGTTGGCGCAATGCCTAAGCCTCGCCTTCCAACACGTCTGGGACATGGCGGAGCCGCTCGTCCATCAAGGTGCAAAACGAAAGAGCGCAAAGCAGAATGCAAATTTGTCAGTTCCATCAACCAAGCGAAAAAACAAGACGGTCCGTTCCAAATGAACACCAGCACTTCTCACTCTCCATTCCGGCGCCTTGCGCGCGCTTTTGTCACTCTCGGCCTTTGTGCGGCCGGAGCTGTTTTTGGCCTGCGCAGTTCGGCGGCAATGCCTGCGATTGTCGTGTCCAAAACAGGATCCCCACTCACTTTTGAGGAGCGAGTGGCGGGTCACCGTGCGATCGAGGAAGTTTATTGGCGCCACCGGACATCTGCCGACAACGCGGCGGCCAAACAGTCATTCTCGCAGGTGCTCCCGGAAGCCGCGCTGCGCGGAAAGAGTCGCCGAGGCGCTGCGGCTGTCCAACGCGCTCTCGACCATCTGGAAACGAACAATCACCGGCGAGCAACTCCAGGCCGAGATCGACCGCATGGCGGCAGCGAGCAAACAACCGGGGATGCTGCGTGAGATATGGGCAGCTCTCGGAAACGATCCGCATGTGATCGCCGAATGTCTGGCTCGGCCGCTCTTGGTGGACCGAATGATTCGCGATAGTTACGCGAAAGACCCGAGCTTCAACGCCGCGGCTCGCGCGAACGCGCAGGCCGATAAGGCAAAGTACGATGCCGTCGGAGACATGCGCGCCGATGAGCGGTAACTATAATGAGGCAGACTTCACGAAGGCGCCTTCTCCGGAGACGACAAAAGGAGAAATGCAGCTTACGGCGGCACAATTCGACGCGATGATCCAGCAGATCGCAGGCGCTTTTGGCGTTGGTGATCGGTTGGCTCAATCATGGGAAGAAGGCCAGTCTCTCGCCAATCGATCAGCAGCCAAAGGGAGGACCGGGGCGGACGCCATCCCGTTAGGGCGCGTGAGCGAGGTTCGGGAGGACGCGGATCGATTCTCCGTCGTGGCCGTGCTCGCGCTCGATCAGGATCACATCACGGTGGCCTCGGTAGAGTGGCCGAAGGTGTCTTTTGACGCGTGGTGGCAATCAGTTCGCGACACGACCGTCCCTCAGGTTGATGAACCGCAGCGTGCCTACCGGCTTCCCACCGTTGCCGCCGATAAAGACGCCTCCAGCACAGAGGCGAGCGCCGTCACGGAAGAATGGCGACCCACCGCGGGCATGGATTTCCGAGTTTTGGCCCTTCGCGTTTGGACCGGCAGCGAGATGATCGTGTGGGGGGGCTGGAGTAACACGGACTTCGCGTTCTTAACTCCGCACGTGGATGGCGGTCGCTACGACCCTGCCACTGCCACTTGGCGGCCGATCAGTGTCATCGGCGCGCCTTTGCACCGAATGATCGGTCTCATGCCGCAGCCGGTGTGGACGGGCAAGGAGATGATCATCTGGGGTGGCTTTGATCCTGTCTCAGGCGACAACTACAACAATGGCGCTCGCTACAACCCGACGACCGATACCTGGACCCCGACGAGCCTGGTCAACGCCCCCGTGCCCAGAGATAGCTACTCGATCGTTTGGACCGGGACGGAGATGATCGTCTGGGGCGGGTGGAACGGACACGATGAATATAGGCCCTGGTTCCTAAACTCGGGGGGACGCTACAACCCCGAGACGGACACCTGGCAACCCACGAGCACGGGTCCTGGCTGCCCCTCGAGCCGCCAGCATCATGTCGCCGTTTGGACCGGGACGAAGATGATCGTTTGGGGAGGGGTCGGGTGGCTTCTGGGCGAGCCGGAGACGGGGACCGACGATTACAACAACGGAGGGATATACGATCCCCAGACCGACACGTGGACCTTGACGGGGACCAGTCTCGTCGACGCGCCGACTGATCGCTACTACCCGACGGCGGTTTGGACAGGCACCGAGATGATCATCTGGGGTGGGCGAGGGGGTTCTTCACCGACGGGTGGAGGATACGATTCGGCAGGCGGCCGCTACAACCCCACCACCGATACCTGGCAGCCGACCTCAACCGTGAACGTGCCCGGCCTGCGCAAGTGGCACTTCGCCATTTGGTCAGGCTCCGAGATGCTCGTCTGGGGTGGGGATGGCCCCGGCCCCAACAATCACATTGGCGGCCGCTACAACCCGGTGACCGACACCTGGGTCGCCATGAATCAGACCGGCGCGCCTCCACTTTCGTACTGGCTCGACGGTGTGTGGACCGGCAGTGAGATGCTCGTTTGGGGCGGGACCGGCCGCAACGACGGAAGGTACAACCCCGCCACGGACACTTGGGCGCCGATGAACACTCCGCTGATTTCGCAGCAATATGATGGTCCCTACGGACACAGCGCGGTGTGGACCGGCAGCGAGATGATTATTTGGGGCGGAAGGAGCGTTGCCGGGGTGACGACCCTGCAGAACAAGGGTGGCATCTATGTCCCCAGCACCGATACCTGGCGGCTGACCACGACCGTGAATGCTCCCGATCCGAGGTATGCCCACACTGCGGTATGGACCGGCAACGAGATGGTCGTTTGGGGTGGGATAGGAAGCGCCAACTCGGGCAACACCGGCGCTCGCTATAACCCCGCGACCGACGCTTGGACGGTGACCAGCATTACGGCATCCACGCCGGCCAAGCGCGGCGGGCACACCGCGATCATGACTGGCGGCGAGATGATCGTGTGGGGCGGACGCAACGGAGCCCTCTCCTACGACAGCGGCGCGCGCTACAATCTCGCGTCCGACACCTGGCAGCCGACGAGCCTGATCGGGGCGCCGAGTGCCCGCTATGGTCACAGCGCCGTATGGGCTGGCTCCCAAATGATCATCTGGGGTGGCGGGACGACCACGCCGACCGACACGGGCGCGGTCTACGACCCCGTGGCCGATTTGTGGCAACCCACCAGTGTGGCTGGCGCGCCGAGCCCGCGTTCTTCTCACACCGCAGTCTGGGGTGGGAACAAGATGATGGTGTGGGGCGGCGGGAGTTTGAGCGGCGCCCGCTACGATCCGGTGGCCAATACCTGGCAACCCATGAGCACGAGTGGTTACGGCGGAGGGGTCCTCGGCGATAGCGCCGTTTGGACCGGCAGCGAGATGATCGCTTGGGGCGGAGACGGCGGTATCGGCGGAGGCCGGTATAACCCGGCCACTGATACCTGGCAGCCGACCAGTCTCCCTGGCTTCCTACTCGGACGCAGCGAGCACTCTGCGGTCTGGACCGGAAACTCGATGATCGTGTTCGGCGGATCTCCAGTGACGACCACGGGGGCCATTTACCTTCTGGCATCGGACTCCTCACCGATCCCGACAGGCGTCGTCTCTCGAAAGACGCATGGCGCAGGTGGTGCTCTTCGATATCCTCTACCGCTCACGGGCGATCCTGGCATTGAATGTCGCAGCGGCGGTGCGGGCGGCGACTTCCAAATTGTCGTCACGTTCGCCGTGCCGGTGACTTTCAGCAGTGCGACTGTTGGCTCCGGCACCGGGACGGTTGCGAATGCGACGGGCAGCGGCACGAACACGATCACGGTGAATCTGACCGGCGTCACCAATGCGCAAACCATCACGCTGAGTTTGGCTGGGGTGAATGACGGCGCGAACGCGGGCGACGTGGGGATTCGTATGGGCGTTCTTGTTGGTGATACCACAGGAAACGGGATGGTGAAATTCCAGCGATATTGGGCAAGCGAAAGCCAATTCTGGTCAAACCACCACGGCCGCGAACTTCGGCACCGATGTCACCGTCAATGGAGCAGTAAACAGCTCCGATATTGGAACGATCAAAGCGAACTCGGGCACCGCTCTGCCCTGACAATCTTGACAGTGCCGCAACGTTGGCTGTAGCGACCAGCGAACCCAACTCGGAAATCCTTCGCAATCAAGATTCGCCCGCCACGGCTCCGAGGACTGGCGGGCGAAGGAGACAAAGTCAAAAAAATGCGCATGCCAACCAATCTCACTTCACAACTCGCCATCTTCGATCCACGCGTCGTAGTCACTTTTACGCTATGCTTGGCTGGCACCCTTTTGACTCCGCGCACTTTCGCCGCGACCGACGAGGGACCCTATCGTCGACCCGGTTACACCGAACGGGTTTCTGTGGCCAACGATGGTAGCCAGGCGAACTCCTGGTCCCAGACGGTGGCATTGAGTGCGGACGCAAGATACGCGGTATTCACTAGCGCCGGTTCGAATCTCGTCTTGGGCGATACCAACGGCAAATTCGACGTCTTCGTCCGCGACCTCATAGCGGGGACGACCAGGCTGGTTTCCGTCGCCAGCGACGGGACCCAAGGCAACCTGGATTCCGGGTACGCCCCGATACTCATCAGCGGCGACGGACAATTCGTTGCGTTCTGGGCCGCCGCCTCGAACCTGGTTCCAGCCGACACGAACAACAATTTCGACGTCTTCGTCCATGACCAACTGACCGGTACGACCGAGCTCGTGTCGAAGTCTCAGACGGCACGCATGGCAACACTTTTTCGACTTATGGCGCGATCAGCTTCGACGGCAGATACGTGGCCTTCGAAAGCGCTTCATCAAACCTAGTTCCCGACGATACGAATAACACGCATGACATTTTCGTCCGCGACAGACTGGCGGGTGACAGACCGAGCGCGTCTCGGTAGCCGGCGACGGCGCGCAGGCCAACAATTGGTCGTATTATCCCGACATCAGTGAGGATGGGCGGTTTGTGCACGTTCATGAGCCAGGCCACTAATTTGATTACGCCTGCAGTGGTCGGAACGCCAGCGTATTACCAGGTGTACGTGCATGAACGGCAGACCGGCGCGATCGAGCTGATCTCCGTGGCAAACGACGGCACGAAAGGTAATGCATATTCGTGGGACCCCTCGATCAGCGGCGACGGACGGTTCGTCGCGTTCCGCAGCATCTCCACCAATCTGATTCCGGCCGATGCCAACAGAACGGGAGCAAACCTTAACGGTTGGGACATCTTCGTCCGCGACCGCGTGGCCGGAACCACCGAGCGAATCTCAGTGGCCAGCGACGGAACCGAAGCGATCAACGGAATTTCCCAAGAACCCATAATCACGCCGGACGGGCGCTACGTTACTTTTGAGAGCACTGCAACCAACCTGGTGCCCGGCGGCACCGGCCAGCGGCACATCTACGTGCACGACCGGCTGAGCGGCACGACAGAGCTGCTCTCGATAGCCACCGATGGCACACCTGGTAATGGATTATCCGGGTACGACAAGGACATCAGTGCCGATGCACGGTACGTGGGTTTTCGCAGTCTTGCATCGAACCTCGTGCCTGGAGACACGAATGGCACGGAAGACATTATCCTCCGGGATCGGGGACCGGCTGTCGGGATCGGCGGGATGACCACCACGAGCGGGAGCTGTCAGTTCATGGTGGCGGGATGGGCTACTTTTGCGGGAGTGCTCTTGGTAGCCGCTGAGGATCCTCCCGACGACGGGGCGTCAACAGCCGTCGAGATGGGCGGTGAACTGGTTGGCGCAAGTATCGCCTATCGGCCGGAACTGGCGGACATCTTTATACGGTTACGCCTCAAATCCCTTCCGAGCGTCCGCGGTCCGTCGATTGACCCGGACCCGCTTATTTTTCCGCCCGGGGCTCTGGCTCCGGGGATCGCTGGCCTTCCGGGAGTAATCTACGGCTTTAGCCTCGAAACAGACGTGCGATACGAGGTGAGGGCGGGCCGTGCCAACGGACCTGACCCATTCTCGGTCCCCCCGCAATTTACGCTTTATCGCTGCGCGCCCCTCTGCGTGCAGACGACCGTGCTCAAGGGTGGCCTCGGGACAACCGGCGACGAAGTGGTGGTGGCAATCCCCTTGCAGGCGCTGGGAGTCGCGCAGGGTGGCGCTCTCTCGAACCTTCGCGCCTTCACCGCCATGGAAAACGAGGGCACAACCCCGCTGGACGAGATGCTTCTCAGTGGCGCCACCATTCCAGTCCACACTGTGTCCCTTGGCATCGCGCCGGCCGGAACCCAAGAGGCCGAGGTCGGCTTCGATACCACGGCGACCCTCGCCAACGGGAACTTTTCCGGCATCCTCGACGGCCGCCGCTCCTCGGGCGACTATGACGTGTGGGCCCGGGCCTGCCTCGGCACCGTCTGCGGTCCGGCCGCATCCTCGGCGGTGACCATTGACCCCGCTTGTGTTCCGACGCCGGTGCAGTTGGACGCCGTCGTCTCGCGCAAAGAGCACGGCCCCGCGAACCCGTTTGATCTCACGCTGCCGCTTACGGGATCGCCCGGCATTGAATGCCGCAGCGGTGGCGCATCGAATCAGCACACCCTCGTGTTTACCTTTGCCAACCCGCTCACTTCGGTCGGCGGCGCCAGCGTCACTGGTGGAACTGGAACGGTCAGCAGTAGCGCCATTGGCAGTAATACGCGCCAATACTTCGTGAATCTCGAGAGCGTCACCAATGCGCAAATTATCACGGTCACGCTCGCGAACGTGAACGACGCCGCCGGCCAAGTTAGCGCGGCAGTTCCCATTTCCATGGCCGTCCTCCTCGGCGACACCACGGGAAATGGCAACGTAAATTCCTCCGACATCGGCCAGGCCAAGGGTAATTCCGGCCAGTCCGCGAGCGCGGCGAACTTCAAGGCCGACGTCACCGTTAACGGAACGATCAACAGCTCCGATATCGGAACCATCAAAGCGCAATCCGGCACCGCCTTGCCGTAATCCGCATACTCGGGCCGGGCCAATTGTTGGAAGCGAACCGGAATCCGGTTCGCCTCTTCGAGAAGTCCCTCCTGATCCATTATCAGCCATTGTTTTTCGGTTCGTGTCCTCGTCTCCGCGCCTGCGTCCCGTTTTTTCCTCTTCGGAGCGTCCCAGTGAAAACTGGGCACGCCCGGGCCGAACTCGTTGCCCGAAGATCGGTGATGGGACGCGGGTAGGTTCGGTTGCGACACCAAGCTGAGGACAAAAAACGTCACGGTTATTGTTGACGCACATCCGTTGTAAATATAAATGACAACAGATGCACGACCCGCGCCAAGCCAAGCTGGAGAGCTTCGGGCTCTCCACCGGCGAGGCGCAGATTTATTTGGCGCTTTCGCGTAGCGGAGGGACTCTCAGCGCAAGCGCCCTGGCGGCGACGACACGGATTCCCCGAACGGGGGTGTATCCACTCCTCAACTCTCTCGTTCAAAAAGGAATCGTGGAAGCGGACGCGGGATACGGCAGCCGCTTTACCGCCATTCGCCCGGCTCAAGCCTTGCCTTCGTTGATCGCTCGCGAGCACGACGAGCAAATGGCGAAACTCTTGCAGCGCGAGCGCCTGGCCGAAAATCTGATCGAGGAGCTTGAGTCGATAGCAGAGCCGGCAGCGAATAATGGCGAATCGGAGGTCATTCAGGTGCTGCGGGACCCGCGCGTGATCGGCGAGCGTTTCGATCGCCTCCAGTTGGAAGCGAGGCGCCAAATCGACGTGATCGTCAAGGCCCCGATTTTGAATCCACAAGGTGATAATCCCGCCCAAAAAGCCGCTCGGAAGAGGGGCGTCCAGGTACGGGGTCTCTACGAGCGAGCTGCTTTGGAAGACCCCGCCATCCAGCCTTACGTGGGCGGATGGATCGCCGACGGAGAGGAGATGCGCGTTTACGATGGCGATCTGCCGCACAAGCTTGCGATTTTTGACACCAGCGTGGTTCTCCTGCCCCTGAGCATGCCCGGCGCTCGGCTGCGCACACTTTTCGTCATGCACCAGCAGTTGGCACAGAGTCTGAGAGTGATGTTCGAATTCTTTTGGAAGCAAGCAGAGCCGCTTGTTTCCAAGGACCGGGAAAAAGCGAAATCCGGCCGTGGCGCTCCAAAGTCGACGGCGAACGGATACCGCAAGAACCCAAAGCCCAAGGACCGGTGAACCTAGGATAACGAGGACGGAGCGCCCGGTCGATAATCCGTTTTTTTGCGCGGCCAACAGGATCCTCAAAACCTCCAACCCAAGAAAATGCCGATGCGAAAAAATCCTGCCTCTCAATCCGGCATCTTTACTCCACGCGTCCTTGCTGCGTTCCTGTTTTGTTTGTGTGGAATTCATCTGGGCATGCTCAGCCTTGCCGCGACGCCTCTCTCTGAGCAGGAGAGCTTTCCGAGCCAGAAACCGGTGGACGCGCCGCACTTCAATCCCAGCGTGCCGGCTGATGCGAGAAACTTCCCGAGCAAATTTGGGAGCGATGCCAATCGCCTGCCCCCTGGCGTGCCGCTCCCTGTGGGCGCACAATTTTCTCCTCATCGGGAGGGCGGTCCCTCTGAGAGCCCCATCGCGGCGCCTCCTGGAATTTTTGGAATGCCGCTCCCGCCAGGAACGCCAGGTGATGCAAAGTCGTTGTGGAATCCGGGGCTCGCCAAGCAACATTCCGCCCCGTCGAGCACGCCGGGACCTGCTGCAGCTGGGAACACACCACTCGCTCCCACAGCAATGAGTGACTGGTCGATCGTCAACTCGCCCAACGCCCTCGTGCCGAAAGCCGCCCTGAGTGACGTGACGTGCGTCTCGGCGTCGGACTGCTGGGCCGTCGGCTACTCCTTCATCGGCAGCGTAACTCAGACGCTTATAGAACACTGGGACGGGACATCCTGGACCATCGTCCCCTCGCCCAACACCTCGTCTACGCGTAGCAACGGCCTCTCCGGCGTGACGTGCGTGTCGGCGTCGGATTGCTGGGCCGTCGGCTACGCCTCGAACGGCAGCCTTGCTGAGACCCTCATCGAGCGGTGGGACGGGACCTCGTGGGCCATCGTCCCTTCGCCCAGTCCCGTCGCGCCGCCGCCCTTCGAAACGCTGGGCACCAATCTCGTGAGCGTGACGTGCGTGACAGCATCGGACTGCTGGGCTGTCGGCTACTACCAGGAGATCATCTTTGACCCTCCGTCCGGCCAGTCGCAGACGCTCATCGAGCACTGGGACGGTATCTCGTGGACCATCGTTACCTCGCCCAACACCAGCTCGACGGCGAACAATGTCCTCACTGCCGTGGCATGCGTGTCGGCGTCGGACTGTTGGGCGGTCGGCGCCTTCTCCGGCGCTCAGCTTCAGGAGCCGCTCGTCGAGCACTGGGACGGTAACTCGTGGGCCATCGTCGCCGCGCCCGCCCCCCTCGGCGCGGGGAGCAGCGGCCTGAGTGGCGTGACGTGCGTGTCGGCGTCGGACTGCTGGGCGGTCGGCCATTTCTCCAGCATTCTGGCGGGGCAAACGCTCATCATGCGGTGGAATGGGACCTCGTGGGCCGTCGTCCCCTCGCCCAACGCCGCAGTCGGGCAGGCCAGCGAGGCCCTCTCGGACGTGACGTGCGTGTCGGCGTCGGACTGCTGGGCCGTGGGCTACTCCATCACCGGCAGCGAAGTCGAGGGAGGAGTCATGGTGAAGACGCTCACCCAACGCTGGAATGGGACGTTGTGGGCCATCGTCACCTCGCCCAACACCTCAACCACGGAGTTCAATTGGCCCTCTGCCGTGACCTGCGTCTCGGCGTCGGACTGCTGGGTGGTCGGCTCCGCCGCCGGTAGCAGCGCGACTCAGACCCTGATCGAGCGGTGGAACGGGACCTCGTGGGCGATCGTCCCTTCAGCCAACACCCTCAGCCCAACGCCGAGCATCCTCCTGGGCGTGACGTGCGTGTCGGCGTCGGACTGCTGGGCGGTCGGCTACTCCTTCAACGGCGCCAACTATCAGACCCTTACCGAGCATTGGGACGGAACCTCGTGGGCCGTCATCGGCTCGGCCAACTCCTCCACCATACAGAACAACATCCTCTATGGCGTGACGTGCGTGTCTTCCTCGGACTGCTGGGCCGTCGGCTACGGCGTCTCCTACAACGGAGCCGCATACATATATCAGACGCTGATCGAGCATTGGGACGGGACCTCGTGGACCGTCGTCGCCTCGCCGAACTCCCTCGGTCTGGGGGCCAGCATCCTCTATGGTGTGACGTGCGTGTCGGCATCCAACTGCTGGGCGGTTGGCTACTCCCTCAGCGGAAATAACTCTCAGACGCTCGTCGAACGGTGGAACGGGACCTCGTGGGCCATCGTCAACTCGGCCAACACCCTTCCCACGCAGAACAACATTCTCTATGGCGTGACTTGCACGTCGGCGTCGGATTGCTGGGCCGTCGGCTATTACTCCACCGGCAGCGTGTACCAAACCCTCATCGAGCGGTGGAACGGGACCTCGTGGACCCTCGGCCCCTCGCCCAACACCAGCGCCACGCAGTTCAACGTCCTCGCTGGCGTGACGTGTGCGTCGGCGTCGGACTGCTGGGCCGTCGGCAATTACCACAACGGAAGCAAGTATCAGACGCTTGCCGCACAGTGGAATGGCACCTCGTGGGCCATCGTCTCCTCGGCCAACACCTCCACCACGCAGGACAATATCTTCTCGGGGGTGGCGTGCGTGTCGGCGTCGGATTGCTGGGCCGTCGGTCAATCCTACAACGGCACGGCCGTGCAAACGGTCGTCGAGCAGTGGGACGGGAACGCGTGGTCCATCGTCAGCTCGCCCAACGCCCCCGGCGCAGGCCGCAGCATCCTCTATGGCGTGACGTGCGCGTCGGCGTCGGACTGCTGGGCTGTCGGCTACCACACCGCCGGCGGCACCCGCACGCTGACGGAGCGTTACACAGCGGGCACGCTGCCGACGCCGACGAGCGTTGTCTCACGAAAGACACATGGGACAGCCGGTGACTTCGACATCGATCTGCCGCTCGCTGGCAATCCCGCTATCGAATGCCGCAGTGGCGGCGGGTCTAACGACTACACACTGGTCTTCACTTTTGCCAACAACCTGACCAGCGTCTCCGGCGCCACTGTCTCCACCGGCGCCGGATCGGTGAGCAGCAGCGCCATCGGGCCCAATCCCAATCAATATTCCGTCAACCTGACCGGCGTCACCAACGCCCAGATCTCGCCGTCACCTTGAACGGCGTGCTCGACTCCGCCGCCAACAGCGGCAGTGTCGTTGGTCCGCAGGTGGGCATTCTTCTCGGCGACACCACCGCGAGCGGTGACGTGAATTCCTCCGACATCGGTCAGACGAAAGCGAACTCCGGACAGACCACCGACGGCACAAACTTCCGCACCGACGCGACCGTCAACGGCGTCGTCAACAGCTCCGATATCGGAACCATCAAATCCCAATCCGGTGCATCGCTGCCACAGTAAGCGTCTCGCGAAAGGCCTCGCGACCCGATGCCCGTGAGGAAGAACCAAACAAGTCAACCTCGACCCGCTTCGCCCAAGAATCTCTTGCAGAAAACTCCCTCCGACAGACACAAATATGATCCGAAATAAATTCATGATGGTGCTGGCGCTCGCGGTTGCCACTACCTTTGGCACGCTCTTTCTGTTCACGCCGCGCGCGTCCTCCTCGCCCCCGCCCTTCGGAATCATCGACACCTACGCCGGAGGACCTGGCCACGGTCCCGCGTCGCAGATCGACATGATGCCCGTTGGTCTTGAGTTCAGGGCCGGGCGCCTCTATGTCGCCGACAATTTTTGGAATGTCGTGCGCGCCATCGACGTCGCCACGGGCGAGGCGACCATCGTGGCGGGAACGGGCACACACAGCAGCGCGGGCCTCCCCGACGTCAGCTATCCGATGGACGGGGGCCCGGCCACCCAAGCCCAGCTCTCGTTCGCAGACCGCTTCCTGAGTGTTGCGTCGGGCACGGTGCAAATGACCGGCACGGCCGCCAACGCTGATATCGTGCTGGGGCCGGGCGGAGAGTTGTATATCGCCGATCCAATCAACCGCCGCATCCGGCGCGTGGATTCTCCCACGGGGATCATCACCTCAATCGCCGGCACCGGGGCGCACGGAACGTCGGATGGTCCCGCGATCTCCACCGCCATCGGTCTCGTCCAGGGGATGGCAAGGGACTCGCAGGGTAATATTTACTTCACCGAATGGACGACACACCTCGTGCGCATAATCGACGCCGCCACCGGGCAGTTGAGCACATTCGCCGGGACCGCAACGGCTGGCTTCAGCGGCGACGGCGGACCCGCGTCGGCTGCTCAATTGAACACTCCCCAAAGGCTGGCGATTGACACAAACGACAACCTCTACATCGCCGATCGGCTCAACAACCGCATTCGCAAAGTGGATCTCGCTACCGGCACCATCACCACCGTCGCCGGCAATGGGCAATCCGCCGTTATCGGCCCGGAAGATCTGGCGACTGACGGATTCCTCGCAACGCAGGCTCTCGTCTCCGGGCCCGGTGGGGTGGCCATCGGCCCCGATGGAAGCCTCTACATTTCACAGCCGATCTCGCAGCTAGTGCGCAAAGTTGACGCCACCACCGGCATCATCAACACAGTGGCAGGCATCGCCGTCTCCGGCTTCAGCGGCGACGGCGGCGCGGCGACATCGGCCCAGTTGTATCTGCCATACGACGTCGCGGTCGGCGACAACGGGGATGTTTACATCGCCGACTGGTATAATCGCCGGATTCGCGCGGTAAGCGCTGCCACCGGCATAATCACTACGCTTGCCGGCAATGGCGAGATTGGCTATGGCGCCGACGGCGGCCCCGCGACCGCAGCTCAGGTTGGAACACCCACTGGGGTTGCGATCGACGCCTCTGGCAATCTCTTCATCGCTGACAACGGAGCGCATCGCGTCCGGCGCGTAGACGCAACAACCGGGACCATCACGACGATCGCCGGCACCGGCGTGCCGGCATATGGCGGCGACGGCGGCCCCGCCACCGCGGCCACTCTCTTCTATCCCGCCGGCGTTGCAGTGGACTCAAGTGGCAACGTTTTCGTCACCGAGTGGGGCAGTGCCATCGTGCGCAAGATCGACGCCCAGACAGGGATCATCACCACCTACGCGGGCACCCCAGGCATAGTGGGCCAGGGCGGCGACGGCGGCGCGGCGACGAGTGCGACGATGCAGGAGCCGTGGGGTATCGCGATCGACGACGCGGATAACATCTATATCGCCGACCAGCGATGTCGCGTGCGCAAGGTGGACGCCGCGACCGGCACGATCAGCACGATCGCTGGCGGCGGAACCTGCACGAGCGCGGGCGACGGCGGCCCCGCGACGATGGCCACGTTCTCCAGTCCCAGTGACATCGCGATCGACGCCAGCGGCAATTTATTCATCGCCGACAGCGGCGTTGCCAGCGGCAGCATCCGTAGGATCGATGCCGCCACCGGGATCATCACAGCGGTCGCCAGTCCGGTCTTTCCGCGTAGCGTCGCGGTCGATCGCGTCGGCAACCTCTACATGACTGACGGCAATAGCGTGATCTACGTCAAAGACGTGGGAGCGACGGGCCTTCGCCGGATCGCTGGAACCTCCAACCGTTTTGGTGGCGTGGGCGACGGGGGTCCCGCGGTCGACGCGTTGCTGCGCAGCGATTACGATCTTGCCATCGATCCGAAGGGATACCTCTATCTCGCCGAGCGCTACAACTGGCGGGTGCGCCGCATCACTCTCGACCCGGCAGCGATCA
This sequence comes from uncultured Verrucomicrobiae bacterium, assembly GCA_963769625.1. GTDB lineage: Bacteria > Verrucomicrobiota > Verrucomicrobiia > Chthoniobacterales > UBA10450 > JACCTI01. Next base: position 1,274,142 of record CAVYMO010000004.1, read on the forward strand.
ATCCGAGCGTGCCGGCGCCGAGCGTTGTTTCTCGCAAGACACACGGAACAGTCGGTGACTTCGACATCGATTTGCCGCTTGCGGGCAATCTTGGAATCGAATGCCGCACTGGCGGCGCGAACGGCGATTACACTCTCGTCTTTAGCTTCGCAAATACTCTCACCAGCGTCGGTGGCGCCGGCGTCACGACTGGGTCAGGGTCCGTAACCAGTGGCACGATTGGCATGGATGCCCATCAGTACATCGTCAACCTGACCGGCGTCGGCAACGCCCAGACTGTCACAATCAGCCTAACGAATGTAAGCGATTCGGCAGGCAACTTCAGCAGCGCGCTCTCCGCTTCAATGGGTGTGCTCCTCAGCGACACGAACGCCAGTGGCGAAGTCAATTCCTCCGACATCGGTCAGACGAAAGCGAACTCCGGCCAGACCACTGACGGCACAAACTTCCGCGCCGACGTCAACGTCAACGGCGTGATCAACAGCAGCGACATCGGAACGGTCAAAGCCAAGTCTGGCACCTCGCTGCCGTAAGTCCAAGAAACGCCGGCCCAGCATTCTCATGCAAAAAAACTTCCTCTCCCAATCCGGTATCTTCCATCCACGGGTTTCACTCGGTCTTGCTCTCTGTTCCGTCGGCGGGGCTCTGGCGATGTTCAGCCTCGCAGCTGCGGCGCCGCCCACGGCAACCACGCGCGCACGGTTCGACATGCCGTCGAATACGCAAAACTTTCTGAGCGCCTCCGGCAACGCCAATCTCCTCCCGCCCGGCGTGCCGCTTCCTCCGGGCGCGCAATTTGCCCCTACAGAGCAGACCGATTGGTCGATCATTGAATCCTCCAACGCAAACGCAACTCAGACCGATAACGCGCTCTACGGTATGACCTGTGTGTCGGCCTCGGATTGCTGGGCCGTCGGCTCTTTCTACAACGGCAATAACTTTCAAAGCCTCATCGAGCGGTGGAACGGAACTTCGTGGACCATAGTGCCCTCACCCAACGCCGATCCTGGGATGAACAATTCTCTCAAGAGCGTGACCTGCGTGTCAGCGTCCGACTGTTGGGCAGTCGGCTCCTACTCCAGCGGGACGATGAGCAAGACCCTCATCGAGCGGTGGGATGGCGTCTCCTGGGTCGTCGTTCCGTCGCCCAATGCCAGTGCCGCGCAGCAGGACCTCCTCGCCAGCGTGACGTGCGCTTCCGCGTCCGACTGCTGGGCCGTCGGTTCGTATTTCAGCGGTGGTGCCGTCGATCGCTCACAAACGCTTATCGAACGATGGAACGGAACTTCGTGGAACATCGTCACTTCGCTCAACACCAGCCCCGCGCAAAACAACTACCTCACCAATGTGACCTGCGCGTCGGCATCAGACTGTTGGGCAGTTGGCTACTACGCGTCAGAACTCGCCTATCAAACTCTCGTCGAGCGCTGGGACGGGATCTCGTGGACGATCGTCCCGTCGCCCAACGCGGTAGGCATCCCGATCGGGCCTTTCGACCCTCCCGTGAAACACAATTACCTCAACGCTGTAACCTGCCTTTCGGCCTCGAACTGCTGGTCCGTGGGCTCTGCCTGGAGCAGCTTTGCCGAGCAGAGCCTGATCCAGCACTGGGACGGAATCGCGTGGACGATTGTCACCTCGCCGAATACCAGCACCTCCCAGCGGAATGTCCTCTCAAGTGTGTCGTGCGCGTCGACCTCCGACTGCCTGGCAGTCGGCTTCTTTGTCAACGGCACCATCAGTCAGACCATCGTCGAACGTTGGGACGGAACCTCGTGGACGATCGCCCCATCGCTCAATTCCAGCCCCTCTCAGAACAACTATCTCGCCGCCGTCACCTGCGAATCGGGATCGAACTGTTGGGCGGTCGGCCACTACCGCACGACCGGCATTCCGGCTGATCAGACGCTCATCGAACGGTGGGATGGCAACACATGGACCATCCTGCCCTCACCCAACGTCAGTTCGGCGACGACGGACAATATCCTTCTGGATTTGACTTGCTCCTCCGCGACGGATTGCTGGGCCGTCGGCTATTATGCCAATGGCGGCATCAATCAGACACTCATCGAGCGATGGGACGGGACGGCGTGGACTACGATCAGCTCTCCCAACGTTGGTGCGGCTCGTAATTTCCTTTTCGGCGTGGCGTGCGCGTCGGCCGACGATTGCTGGGCCGTTGGCTACTACTGGAACGGTAGCGCCAACAAGGCGCTCATCGAACGTTGGAATGGGAGCTCGTGGACGATTGCCACGGCGCCAGACCCCGGTGCGTCAAGCCTTCTTTATGATGTCACCTGCGTGTCCGCGTCGGATTGCTGGGCCGTCGGTACCTACAACGGCAGGGAACTTATCGAGCGGTGGGATGGGACCTCCTGGACGGTCGTCACGGCGCCAGTCAGTAACCAAGGCGTCCTAAACGATGTGACGTGCGCATCGCCGTCGAACTGCTGGGCCGTCGGCAGCTACCGCAGTGGCAGCATCGATCAAACGCTCATTGAACGCTGGAACGGCACTTCATGGAGCGTCGTCCTGTCTCCCAACTCCGGCACTCAGGGCAATGTGCTTACCGGTGCTGCCTGCGCTTCGGCGTCGGACTGCTGGGCCGTCGGCCGTTACTATAACGGATCCATCTGGCAACCCGTCATCGAGCGCTGGAATGGGAGTTCATGGACCATCGCAAGCTCACCCGACACCGGTGGGGGATCTGGGGGACTCAATGTACTCCAGAGTGTGGCCTGCGTCTCCGCATCGAATTGCTGGGCGGTGGGCTCCTATTTTCCGGGCACCGAAAGCACGGCCCAGACCCTAATCGAGCGCTGGGACGGGAACTCGTGGGCGATCGTCGCTTCACCCAATACCGGCGCCACTCAGCCCAATAGCCTCTTCGGAGTGACGTGCGTGCCGGCCGCGGATTGCTGGGCTGCCGGCTACGGCGGCCTGGGGCGCCTTCAAACCCTGACGGTCAGGTACTCGCCGCCGGTACCGATTCCAACGAGCGTTGTCTCTCGCAAGACCCACGGTGCCGCCGGCATCTTCGACATCGAACTTCCCGCCACGGGCAACGTCGGCATCGAATGCCGCAGCGGCGGCGGCGCCGGTGCCCATCAACTCGTGGCCTCCTTTGCGACTCCCGTCACTTACACCAGTGCCGCGGTGACGTCCGGCACCGCCACCGTGGCCACCACCTCCGGCAGCGGGACAAACGCGATCACCATTGATCTCACCGCGGTCGCCAACGCACAGACTGTCAGCGTCACCCTCTTTGGCGTCACCGATGGCTCCGTCACGGGCGACATCCCGATCCGCATGGGCGTTCTCCTCGGGGACACCGGTGCCAGCGGCAACGTCAATTCCTCCGACATCGGTCAGACGAAAGCAAACTCCGGCCAGACCACTGACGGTCACAAACTTCCGCACCGACGTCACGGTCAACGGTACCATCAACAGCAGCGATATCGGCACGGTGAAGGCGCAATCCGGTACGGTTTTGCAATAGAGTCTGCATCCCGCCGCCTGATCGTCGATGACGCTCCGGGAGCGGTAATTGCACTTGTTGCTGCTACACCTGCGTCAATATTGGGCGGATGAAGATGAAGGTGATCGTGACTCCGAAAGCCGCCGTGCTCGATCCGCAGGGCGCGGCGGTGCGCGAGGCGATGCAGCATCTCGGAATGCCGGAGGTGCGCGATGTGCGCATCGGGCGTTATCTGGAGATCGAGCTGGAGGGCGGAGGCGCGGAGGTGGAGAAGCGGCTCCATGACCTGTGTCGCGATTTGCTCTCAAACCCGGTGATCGAGGATTACGAATTGCAGAATGGGTCGGCGGACGGAGCGGCGAAATGAAGTTCGCGGTGATTCAATTTCCCGGATCGAATTGCGATCAGGATTGCCTGGCCGCATTGCGTGGACTGGAGAACGCCGAGGCGGATTACGTGTGGCACAAGGAGACATCGCTCGAGGGTTTCGACGCCATCGTTTTGCCGGGCGGATTTTCTTACGGTGATTATTTGCGCTGCGGCGCGATCGCTCGGTTCTCGCCGATCATGGCGGCCGTGGTGGAGAAGGCGCGCGCGGGGATGCTCGTGATCGGAATTTGCAATGGTTTCCAGATTTTGTGTGAGGCGGGACTTCTGCCGGGCGCGCTGGTGCGGAATCGCGGGCTGCGTTTCATCTGCGAGATGGTGACGCTGCGCGTAGAGGTGGCGCACTCGCCGTTCCTACTCGGATGCACTGGAAGGCACGCTCCTGCGGATGCCGTTGGCGCATGGCGAGGGCTGCTTTTTTGCCGAGAAGGAGACGCTGCGTGAGTTGAACGCGAACCGGCAGGTGATGCTGCGTTACGCAGATGCGCAGGGGAACGTGACGCCGGAGGCGAATCCGAATGGCTCGCTGGAGAACATCGCGGGCATCTGCAACCGCGAGCGGAATGTCTTCGGGCTGATGCCGCATCCAGATCGCGCGTGTGAGGAGCGGCTCGGGAGCGCGGATGGCACAGTCATTTTTCGCTCGATGATGCGGGCGGTGGCGGACGAGCGGGCGCGCGCCGCGTGAGCGTGTTTCTTACCGGCACGGACACCGGCGTGGGCAAGACCTACACGGCGGTCCGGCTGTTGCGATTGCTGCGCGCGACGCGGGCTGCGCTGCGCGGGGATGAAACCGATCTGCTGTGGCGATCGCGAGGACGCGGAGCTGCTCCTGGCGGCGAGCAGCGATGGCGTGAGCATCGACGAGGTCAATCCGGTGTGGCTGAAGACGCCGGCGGCGCCGTTCACGGCGGCGTTGATCGAGGATGCGCCGGTGGCGACGGAGCGTTTGCTGACGGGCCTGGCGGAATTGCGGAAGCGTTACGATTTCGTGGTGGTGGAAGGTGTGGGCGGGTGGCTGGTGCCGATCGCGCAGGATTATTTCGTCAGCGATCTGGCGGTGGCGATGCAGTTGCCGGTGGTGGTGGTGGCGATGAATCGGCTGGGATGTTTGAATCACACGATGCTGACGCTGCAGAGCGTGGCGGCACGGGGGCTGAGCTGTCTCGGCGTGGGGCTGAACGACATGAGAGGCGCGGACGACATCGCGGCGAAGACGAACGCCGAGATGTTGGGCCGTATCGCTGGGGTGCCGATATTGCCGGGTTTGACCGACCAATTGTCGGCCATTGCCGGCATCTTGGGCTCATGCGTTGAAAGTGTAAAAACGGGGCGGTGTACGGCAATTTTTCGACACAAGTGTCAAATAGTTGACACTTTTCAGGGCCGAAATGGGCCCTCTCCCTAGGTAAAGTGTCGGAGGCATGTGCATTGCTCGAATATGGCCGACAACCAATCAACCACTCAAAATTATGCTCCTACAAAAAACTCTGCACATGAACCAGTCGGCCGCGGATTGCAAAGAGCGGCTCGGCGCCATTCAATCCTACCGCCGCCATTTCGTGATGGTGACGAAGGCAACCGTGACCTCCTCGAAAACGGTGGACTTCAGTTTCCGTGGGCCGCTCGGTTTTCGGGCCAACACGATATTGATGGCCACAGAAAGCGAAGAGCCGAACCAGTTCGCGTTCGAATCGACCGGCGGGAACATTGAGATCATGGGCCTGGTCGACTTCGCCGAGATCCGCCCGAAATGCACGGAGGTGACGATTGCGGTGCACTATGAGATCAAGAACAAGATTTTCGCGTGGCTGGACCGGCACTTCCGGTTTGTGGACGCGTTTTTGAATTCCGAGATGCGCAGCCTGCGGGCGCACTTCGAAGGCGTGGCTGCGCCAGTGAAGGAACGTTCGGTCATGATGCCGATGTTCAAGCCGGCGACCGCCTAAAGGTTTGGGGCGATCAGGGAAGAGCGCGGCGTGTTGGGCGCCGCGCTCTTTTTCTGTACCCGAGAGCTTACTGCGCGCGGACGGCGCGTGTCTTGTCCAGACGCAGGACCTGGCCCGAAGCGAGCGTGAGTATCGTGGCGGGCGTGGCGATCTTGACGCCATCCAGCTGCACGCTGCCTTGCTCGATCAGGCGGCGTGCTTCGGTGCGAGACTTCTTTAGTGCGAACGCCTCTTCGTAGGCGGCGACGACGATGGAAAGCGCGTCGGCCGGTTCGCTGTGGAAGAGGGGAAGGTCGGCGTCTGCGAGCCGTTTCTCGCTGAAGCGTGCGTTCCAATCCGCGATAACCTTGGCGGCGGCGTCGGCATCGTGATAGGTGCGCACGATCTCAGCACCGAGTTGCTTTTTTGCCTCCAGGGGATGCGCGTCCGGTGCGAGCGCGCGCCCGAGGAGCAGCGTGTAATAGCGGGCCATGAGTTGATCGGAAATGCTCATGATCTTGCCGAACATCTCCGAGGGCGATTCGTGCACACCGATGTAATTGCCGAGGCTCTTGCTCATCTTCTTCGTGCCATCAAGCCCTTCGAGGATGGGCAACAGAAAGACGACCTGCGCGGGTTGGCCTTCCTGTTTCTGCAGGTCGCGCCCGACGAGAATGTTGAAAAGTTGATCGGTGCCGCCGAGTTCGACGTCAGCCTGGACCATGACGGAGTCCCAGCCTTGCATGATCGGGTATTGGATCTCGTGGGCGTGAATCGGTTGTTCCTGGTCGATCCGGGTGCGGAAGTCCTCCCGCTGGAGCATCTGCTGCAGGGTGACGAGGCTGTTCAACCGGATCACCTCCTCGAAGGACATCTTCGAGAACCATTCCCCGTTGTAGACGATGCGGGTGCGGGCAGGATCGAGCACTTTGAAGGCTTGCTCGCGGTAAGTCTCCGCATTGGCCAATACGTCAGAGCGCGAGAGCTGCGGGCGCGTGGCGGATCGCCCGCTCGGATCGCCGATCATGGCGGTGAAATCGCCGATAATGAGGATGGCTTCGTGGCCGAGGTCCTGGAATTGCCGCAGCTTCCGAAAGGCGATGGTGTGACCGAGGTGCAGATCGGGGCTGGTGGGATCGGCGCCCAGCTTGACGCGCAAGGGTCGGCCAAGCGCAAGTTTTTCGCCGAGCTCCTTCTCGCTGATAATCTGCGCGGCGCCCTGCTGGAGGTGCGCGAGGGCTTCTTTCGGATCGATCACGTTCTACGGAAGAGCCGATCGGGGGTCGCGGCTACTTGTTCTTGTTCAGAAGTTCGCGCACCTCGTCGATAGTGAGGGGGCGGTCCTGCTGGCTGAGCGCTTTCTGGCTCTTGCCGCGGCCGAGAAATGGCCGTGTGTCGGGGAACTCGGAAACAGCATACGTCTCTTCAGCAGTGTGGGCGGGATTGGCGGAAGCGTAAGCGGAAGGGGTGGCTGGAATTTGTGGAGTCGCGACCCGGCTTCGGGTTTGGAGTTTCGCCTGCTGCGTCGCGTGACGAGATCGCCGCGTGCCAAAAATCTTCGCCAGGAAACTGCGAGTGTCCTTGAACTCTTTTTCTCGCGGTCGCTCTGCGATGTGGAAGGACCTGGTGCGGGCCTGCCTGGTTGTCGTGGTCCCGCCAGTCGACGAACTTTTTGTCCTGTGCGTTGTTCCGCAGCGACATATCCGGCGAGAGCAGACGATCGATCAGCTTCTTCTCCTGCACCTGCGCACTCGTTCCACCGACGGCGAGAACCAGGATGGCGATGGAAAAGAAGGCGGAACGCACTCCACAACGGTCGCCAAGCATGCGCTGCCTTGTAAAGAAAATTACTGCGGCGCGCGGGACGGCGGCGTTTACAGTGCGGCCGTGTTGATCGCTGACGGGGAATCAGACGCCGATTTCATGCGGCATGCGCTGCGGCTGGCCGAGAAGGCCTATAAAGCTGGCGAGGTGCCGGTCGGTGCCGTGGTGGTGCAGGGAGGGCGCATCATCGCGCGCGCCTACAATCAGGTCGAGCTCTTGAAGGACGCGACCGCGCACGCGGAGATGCTGGCTTTGACGCAGGCCGAGGCTGCGATCGGCGACTGGCGCCTGAATGAGTGCGATCTCTACGTGACGAAGGAGCCGTGCCCCATGTGTGCGGGCGCGCTCGTGCACGTGCGGATGCGGCGAGTGATTTTCGGCTGCGCCGACGAGCGTGGCGGCGCGGCGGGTGGCCTGTTAAATCTGCTCCAGATGCCGACGTTGAACCATCACTGCGAGATCACGCCGGGTGTGCTGGCGGAGGAATGCGCGGCGCTTCTGCAGGGATTTTTCCGCGCGCGTCGCAAATCAAACGACGGAGCGCCGAAACATCCCGGGGAATGAAAGCAACGCCCACGCGGCCTCGAGAAAAATAAAGCCGATCCGCCAATCGACCACCGCCACCCACGTCAGGAGCGCGGAGCCGACAAAATTCAGAATGCTGAACCAGCGGTTGGTCGCGGCGAGTCGTCCGGTTTGAAGCGCAATGTACGCCGCCAAGATGAGGACCGCGCCGAAAACAGAAATGACCTGGTAGAACATGAGCGTAGTCATCGCTCAAGCCACGGCGCTGTGCCTCCGAAATTCGAAAGCAAAAATCGGAAACGAAGATGGCTGCCTCGCAAGGATTCGAACCTTGACAAAGAGATTCAGAATCTCTCGTGCTACCGTTACACCACGAGGCAAAAGAAGCGGCCTGAGACGTAAAGCCGGTTGCCCAGTTTCGCAAGTTTAGCGTCGTTTCCGGGCCGGCATGCGCCTGGCCGGGGCGGCGGCTGATTTCGGCGCTTCGGTTTTGGGAGTGAGCCAGATCTCGGCGCCTTCGCGAGCGGCCTCGACTTCGAGGGGTTTTCCGCTTTCCACCACAAGGAGGCGGGCGCCTTCCAGCATCTCGTCGATCTTATCGTCGTCGTGCGCGGGGTCGTGATGGAAGAGGATGAGCTTGCGCGCCTTGGCCTGGAGCGCAAGCGAGACAACGCGGCTGAGGGAGCCGTGGCCCCAGCCGACGTGATTCTTGTATTCTTCGTCGGTGTATTGGGTGTCGATGATGAGAACGTCGACCTCCTGCAGAAACTCCGAGAGCTTGTCGCGTTCGGCTTTGGCAAAGGCGCGCGCCTCTTTCACGGCTGCCTTGTCTTTGCCGGCGAGATGGAGCTTGAGGAGTTCGAAGGGTTCGTTATCCGGGAAGTAGGCGATGGAGCCGCCGCTGGTATTGAGACGGTAGCCAGCGCAGATGCCGGGGTGATTGGCGAACTTGGCGCGCACCTCCACTTTGCCGATGTTGAACTCCATGGTGCGGAGTTCTTCGATGGACATGTTGCTCGGGAGATCGCGCAGGCTGACGGGGAAGACGGGCGTTTCCATTTGCCCGGCGAGAATGGCGGCGAGCCCGGCGCGCGCGCCTTCGTAGCCGTGGACGCGGATGTCGTTCTTTTTGTTGTACGCCGGGAGAAAGAACGGCAACCCCTGGATGTGATCCCAATGGGTGTGGGTGAGGAGAATGGAGAGCTTGATCGGTTGGTCCCCGAACTCCTTCTCCAAGTCCATCCCAAGCGCCCGGATCCCGGTGCCGGCATCGAGGATGATCAGTTCGCCGTCGGCGCGCACCTCCACGCAACTGGTGTTTCCGCCATAACGCACGGTGCTGGGGCCGGGAACCGGGATGGAACCGCGGACACCCCAGAGTTTGATGCGGGTGGCGGGAGAATGAAACGCGACCTGGCTTTCATCGGAGAGCGGGCCGCGTGGTCGTTCGGGCATGATGCGGTCGATGGCAGCACAGAGATCGGTCCAGGTGATGGGCTTGACCAGATATTCGTCGGCGCCGGCCTTGATCGCGCTCTCGCGATCGACGCCGTAATCGCGCCCGGAAATGACGATGATCTTGGCGCGTTGCATCTGGCGACGCAGCACGCGGCACACTTGAAAGCCGTTGGCCTTGGGCATGAGCAGGTCGCAGAGCACCACATCAGGCCGATGGTGAAGGGCGAGCTCGATGCCGGCCTCGCCATCGCCCGCTTGCAGGACCGCCCACTTTTCGCGGGCGAAAAGTTCGGCTGTCGCCCGTCGCGCTTCGTCGTCGTCTTCGATCACAAGTACGGTGGGCATCGGGTTTTGAGTTTTTCGAGCGGGAGGCGGGTTGTAAAGCGAATCCCGGCGCTGAGCGGACTCTAATTTCGCCATGGCGACCGATTAGAAGTGATCGCCGACCTCGGACTTGCGAAGCGGGCGATAACGAGCGCGCGGGAACCGAATACCGCGTTTCACCGTCAGGGTGACTTGGCGGAGCGCCGTGATGTCATCCAGTGGATTGGCACGGAGGAAGACGAGGTTCGACCGCGATGATCCGCTCGCCTCGGGTCACGATGACCATTTCGGGCTGCAGGGCGGCGCCGGTGCCGTCAATCAACGACACGCCGGAATAGACAACGCTCTTTTCGTCAGGCGGCGCGGGTTGCGCGCGAGCAGCCGTGGGGAACAGGCCGCAGAGAGCGAGGAGCAGAATCCCTCGACGGCAGCGCATGCGTCTGACTTAGAGCAAGCTGACGCCGAAGGGGCCGGGCACGCCGCGTTTCCAACGCAGCTCCGGGTTGAGATTGATCTCTTCCGGTGGAACCTCGAAGCCGACTGCGCGCAGGAGGTAGGCTACGCCTTCGCGACTTTCCATCGTCTCCTTCAAGCTGCGCGCGAAGAGCTCGATGTATTCTTTGTAGGATTCGAGGTCGAGCTTGCCTTCGGCGAAATGCTCGGCCAGCGCTTCGTCGTGGTAATCGATCAGTTCGATGAGCGCGCGGCGTAGCTTCAGCCGCATCTCGGGATCGACCACGACCTTAAACGGCGTCGCACCTGCATCGGGCAACGCCAGTTCCCGCTTTGTCGGCTCGGGCGTGGGCGTCGCGATGAGTTGAAAATCGCGGGGTTCGTCCATCTTGTTCATCGCAGCCGGAATGACCGCCGGGTCGGTCGGCTAAAAGAACATCGGGATGATCAGAATGGCAACGATGTTGACCACTTTAATCATGGGATTGATCGCAGGACCGGCGGTGTCTTTGTAAGGATCGCCCACGGTGTCGCCCGTGACCGAGGCCGCATGCGCAAACGAGCCTTTGCCGCCGAGATTGCCTTCTTCGATGTATTTCTTCGCGTTGTCCCAGGCGCCGCCGCTCGAGGTCATGGCGATGGCGACGAATAATCCGGTGACGATCGTGCCCACAAGCAGGCCGCCGAGAACGACCGGGCCGAGCGGCTTGATCGCAGCGACGGCGAGGACGAAGGCGACGGGCAGGAGCGCAGGAATGATCATCTCGCGGAGCGCGGCTTTGGTTACGATATCGACGCAGACGCCGTAGTCGGGTTTGTCTTCGCCGCGGAGAATACCAGGCTTGGCGGTCAACTGCCGCCGCACTTCGCGTACGACCGCGCCGGCGGCTTTGCCCACTGCATCCATGCTGAAAGCGGTGAAGACGAACGGGAGGAGGCCACCGATAAAGAGGCCGATGATGACCTTGGGATCATTGAGCGAGAAATCGAATGTGTAAGCGCGGCCCGTGGCGAGGTAATGCGCTTTCAGTTCCTCGACATAGGAACCGAAGAGCACGAGCGCGGCAAGGCCGGCCGAAGCGATGGCGTAGCCCTTGGTGACGGCCTTCATGGTGTTGCCGACGGCGTCGAGTTCGTCCGTGGTGTCGCGCACTTCTTTCGGCAGTTCGCTCATGACCGCGATGCCGCCGGCGTTATCCGTGATCGGGCCGAAAGCGTCGAGCGAGATGATGATGCCAGCCATCGAGAGCATGCTCATGACGGCGATGGCAATGCCGTAGAGGCCGGCGAATTGATAGCTGAACAAGATGGAGAGACCGATGAACGCGACCGGCAACGCGGTGGCGTGCTGGCCGATGGCGAGACCGGCGATGATGTTGGTGGCGTGGCCGGTCTCGGAGGCCTTCGCAATCTTCCGCACCGGTCGATAGGCGGTGGACGTGTAGTAGTTCGTGATCAGCACCACGATGCCGGTGAGGGCGAGGCCGACGAGCGCGGCGAAGTAGAGCGAGTTCGAGGAGCGCGCGATGCCGGAGACGGTGATGCCGTTCGGGAACATCAGATGCGTGGCGGGCCAGAAGAGAATGGCCGAGACCAACGCGCTGGCGCCGACCGCGCCCATCAGGGCGGCGCCGGGTTTGAGGCTGGTAACGTTGACGAAGATAATCCCGAGAACCGCGCCGAGAACGGAGATGCCGCCGAGGACGAACGGATAAATGACGGCCGCGGGATCATTTGCGATCGTGAGCGCGCCGATGAGGATGGCGCCGATCAAGCTGACCGCGTAGGTCTCGAACACGTCCGCCGCCATGCCGGCGCAATCGCCCACGTTGTCGCCCACGTTATCGGCGATGGTGGCCGGGTTGCGGGGATCGTCTTCTTCGAGGGTGTTCTCGATTTTGCCCACCAAATCCGCGCCCACGTCCGCCGCTTTAGTATAAATGCCGCCGCCCAAACGTGCGAACACACTGATGAGGCTGGCCCCAAGCGCGAGTCCGATGAGGCTGCGAATGGCGAGCTCATGGCCGATCATCTTGCCCGCGATGGTGTAGAAAATTCCGACCGAGAGAAGTGCGAGCCCGACCACGAGAAGACCGGTGACCGCGCCGCCGTTGAAGGCCACTCGGAGCGCGAGCGTCCGTGAACTGCTGGCCGCCTGGGTGGTGCGCACGTTGGCCAGGACCGCGATGCGCATGCCAATGTAGCCTGCGACCAATGAACAAAACGCGCCGATCAAAAAGCCCACGGCGGTGGCGCCGGCCGCGTCCTTCATAAAGACGAAGAGAAGAACAAAAATAACCGCGGCGATCGCGCTGATGGTGATGACCTGGCGCCGCAGATAAGCTTTCGCGCCTTCCTCGATCGCCCCCGCGATTTCGCGCATCCGTTCGTTTCCTGCGGAGCGGCGGATGACGGCCTTAATGAGGATGAAAGCGAAGACGAGTCCAGCCGCGGCGCAGAGCATGGAAAGCGTGACGCCGAAGTCCAGGAACGAGAGGGCAAAAAGAGTCATAAATGGGTCGGATTGGAAGTGGGGGACTTTAGGGAGTTTTGCTTCTCTGGCAACGGGTATCTCCCTCCGGCCGGCAGTGCCGGGGTCGTCTTCCTCGTTCCTCGACCGCTAATCTGCGCGGAAAGATCGAGGACGACGAGGAGGACCACGACGGAAGGCGGAACGCGCTACAGCTCGAAGAACGACTTCAGGCGTTTGATGAAGGACGCGGTGTAATCCCGTTTCTTTTGCGCCTGTTCGCTCGGAACTTGGGCGGCTTCTTTCACAATGCCTTCGGTTTCCATCTTCCGTTGCGCCAGCAGACTGCTCAACTGATCCAAACACGCCGGCGTGGCCCGCAGGAGATCGCCCATGATGGCCTTGCCGACCTCGAGTACCTCGCAATCCTTCTCCGCGCGAACTGTGGCCGTGCGTTTTGCGCCGGTGAGGAGCGACATCTCGCCAAAGCAATCACCGACCCGCAGCGCTCCCACGCGGATCGGCGTCCCTTCCTTGTCCACGGACACGAGCGCCGAGCCGCGCGTGAGGATGAACATGGAGTCGCCCTCCGTCCCCTCCTCGATGATGACCTCGCCTCGCCCGAATTTTTGAATATCGGAGCCTTTGAGCAAACCTTCGACCTGCTCGTCGCTCAGGCAGGTGAAAAGGGCCTGCTGGCGCAGGACGGCGCGGGCGGCTTCAGTTTGTTTCGACGTGGTCTTGTCTCTCCGATCGACCTGGAGGGTGCGAATCGGGAACGGGATCATGATCTTCTGCCGCCGGAACTCGTACCAAATGTTGGTGCGAATGGCGTCGCAGAGGTCGTTGTAGGTTTCGTGCCCGTTCATCCAGAACTTGAGCTCGTAGGTGATGGAGGACTCGCCGAAATCCTTTAGAAAGACTTTCGGCGGGGGATCGAGCAGCATGCCGGGCGCGTTAGCGGCGGCGCGGCGGATGGCATCCTTCACCCGGTTCGGTTGCACACTGTACTCCGCACCCACCTGGAGTCGCATGGCATGGAGCGGGGTGGGGAAGCTGAAATTGATGATCGTCCCCTCGACGATCTTGTTATTTGGAATCTCGATCGAGATGGCGTCGTTCGTTTTCAGCCGCGTATCGGCCCAGTTAATTTCCGTAACCTTGCCAATGTGTTCGCCCACCTGAAGCCAATCGCCGAGACGATACGGCCGGCCGATTTGCAGTTCCGCTCCCGCCACGACGGTGCTGAGGAGATTCTGCATGCTGAAGCCGAGAATGATCGCGATCACGCCCGAGCCCGCGAGGATGCCCTTCAATTCCGTCTGTGCGCCATAACCGACGCTCAAGACCAGCAGCAGCGCGATCAGGAAAACGATGGCCGCGGCAAACTCCCGCAGCAGACGCGGGATGATGATCTTGCGCCGCGTCTCGTAGTAATAATCCCAGACGTAGCGATCGACCAACGCCACCACCAGCGCCGTGCTCAAGAGCACCACCGCTGCGCCCACGTGCCCGCCCCACGTCGTCTTAACGCCGAAGGCGCGCATCCCGGCGTAGAACGCGAGGGTAAGCGCGAAGAGTTGGAAGAGAATCCCCAGCCGCACCCCGGCCCGACGTTTCAAGAGCCGCCCGATGGTGAGCGAAACAAAATACGTCCCGAGAAAAACGCCGACTGTCAGCAGGGCCCTCTCGGTTTCCATCAAGTAGGTGAACATCGTCGCCCCGGGAGCTTAACAGCGCCACGCGGAAGCGGACAAGCCTCTCGTTAGCGTGTTTTAGCGCGGTGGCGCGAAAATCAACCAGAGCCAGCCTGCGAGAAAACAGAGGCCGCCCAGCGGAGTGATCGCGCCCAGCCAGCGCACATTCGTGAGCGCGAGCACGTAAAGGCTGCCGCTAAAGAGGATCACGCCCGCCACCAACAAATACGCCGCGCCGCGATTCGCGCCGCCGTGGAGCGCAAGGGCGAGGAGCGCGACGGCGTGCGCCAGGTGATAGAGCACCGCGGTTTTCCACGCCTCGAGGGTGCCGTTGGCCGTCAGGATTTCCTTCCAGCTGTGCGCGCCGAAAGCGCCCAAGGCAACCGCGAGAAAACAGAGCGAGGCGGCAATGCGAAACAGGAGAGTGGACATCCCAGCCATCTTATTCCGTGCGCCGCGGGGCGATGGCAAGATTTGTCTCGCGCCGCTCAGCGCCGGAGCGAAAGCGGATCGTCGGTCCGGGGGTTGAGATCGGCGCGCAGCGCGTTCTGCATGAAGAAGGTGTCGATGCGATCCTCGCTCGCGCCCAGTGGGATGGGGCTGTACTTCGTCAGGTCGAGCAAACGCGAGACCGGGTCGCGATTCGCCGCTTTCATTTCCAGCGCTCGCTCCGTTTCGCTCCGCAGTCGCAGCCGTTCGATCATGATTTGGACGGCCGATTCCTTCGGTAACTGCAAACGCACATCGAAAGGCGCTTCGACGATGATCTCATCCATGACCGCGATGTCGCCGTTCTGCGCGCGCGATGCTGAGAGGGCGAGCGTGCCGATCGCGACGGCGGCGAAAATATGGCGGCGGGTTTTACTCACAGCGTGTCGGCTATTTTCCGCTGCAAATATGAAGAGAAATAGCCGGCGTAGCGAGCCTGCAATTCCGGTCGCTGCCAATCCTTGCCCGTGATCGTGCCGCGGCATTCGGTCGCGCCGCAATGGCACTCGGTGCGACTCTCGTCGTCGTCCGTCATCGCCCAGTCATGCGTCAGTTCTGCGCCGGCTTCGATATTGCGCATGGCCACGAAAGTGATCTCACCCCGGAGCCCGAGATTCGGCGCGCAGGAATGATTGCTGAAAAGCATTGAGCCTTCCCGTTCCGCTTCCGTAACCGGACAGATGAACAAATTCTCGCCGATCTGGATCTCCGCCGGCCCGAGCGTCGTCTGCAAGAGCCGCAATTCCTCGCCGGTGATGATGTGTCCACCTTTTACCGCGACGACTTCGCCCCGCGCGATCACGCTCCGGGCGAACAAGCCGCGCCCGTGAATCGGGCTCTCCTGCACGATCGTTTTCGGCGAGAGATAGCTGAGAGGTTTCAGGCGCGAGCCTGCCACTGCATCATTTGCTGACATTCCGGGGGATGGGTTGGAGGTCCGGCTCGACGAAAGCGGCGCGCGCCGCTTCCGACCAAAGCAAATCGGTCGAGTAATGCGTGCCCATGATGTCCTGATCGAGCAGCGGATGCGCCTTTTCAATGAACTGCGCAAATTCCGTCGTCGCTCCCGTGCGTTCCATGAAATGATGCACCGCGCGCAACCATGCCGCCGTCAGCGTGTGATGATATTTCGAGGCGGGTGCGCCGAGGTGTTCAAGGAGCCGCCGCAGGCCCGCTTCCGTCTCCTTTAGCGCCTCTTCAAAAGAATGGAGCGTGAGGTAGAGATAGGCCACGCGCAGGTGCTCGCGATGGCGAAAATCGCCGCCGCTGATGGCGCACGCTTCAAACGCGTCCAGAAACTGGCGATCTGATTCTTCCAACGTCTTCATCCCATTACCCCCAGGCAGTTTGAAGCACCGCACTGACAGGGCAGCCCGGGATGCTGTGATGGCGTGTAATCGATCGTGAGTTCTTCGCCCGCGCGGATGTCGCGCAGGGCAAAGAAGAGCAACCGGCCATGCATGATCCGCGTAAAGCAATTCGGCGCACACGAATGGTTGATGAACGCGGTCGCATTGCCCCCGCGGCTGGCGTCGATGCTCCAGCCGTCGCCGACCTCGCAGATCATGACCCGGCCGCCGCACCCGACGCGCCGTCGGGCTTCGCAATCGGAAATTCTTTCGCCCTCGAACTCGCCCACCTTGCGGCGTGCTTGCAAGTCCACCGCGGCAAATGAACCCTTGCCGTTGATCCTCGAAGCTTTAACCACGAGGGCGCCCGGCGCCTTCGTCTTTCGCTTCACGGCACACGCTTGAGGGTGGTGCTGGTGCCGTTGGGCGCCCGCCAGGTCATCACGTTATCCTTGAGTTCCATCTCGTAAACGAACACGGCCGCGGGCATCTGTATTTTGATCCGCTCTTGATCGCCGAAGGTGTAGCGCCCTTCGGTCGCGCCCATGTTCACCACGCCGTTGGGCTGGAACTCCCACGTCACCGCGTTCGATCCGCCCTCGACCTGCCACTTCCCCGCGATCTGTTTCCTGGAGCTGTTGCAGCCGACAGCGAGGAACAAGACGCTGAGAACGACCGCAAGGAATGAGGCGCGCCGCACCTGAGTGACGGAACTCGGGTTCGTAAGGGTGGCGAAGAAGGTCATGGAAATATTTTCGGACTTTTAAGAGGGATGAACAGCCGTCTTTTTTCCTAGCAACGGAAACCCCTCGGAGCGCGCCACGTAGGTGGCGACGGTGAGATCTCCGGTCACGTTCAAGACCGTGCGGCACATGTCGAGGATGCGATCGACGCCGAGGATGATGGCGATGAGCGCGGGGTTAATCCCATACGTCGCGAGCATGATGATGATGAAAGGAATGGAGCCGCTGGGAACGCCGGCGGTGCCGATGCCGCCGAGGATGGCGAAGTAGGCGATGCCGAGCTGTTGCCAGAGCGTGAGGTCGACGCCGGCGAGCTGGGCGAGGAAGAGCACGGTGACGCCTTCGTAAAGGGCGGTGCCGTTCTGGTTCGCGGTCGCGCCGACGGTCAGGACGAAGCCGTTGATCTCGCGCGGCACACCGAGATTCTCCTCGGAAACGCGCAGCGCAGTGGGAAGCGTGGCGTTCGATGATGACGTGGAGAGCGCGGTCAGCATCACGGTCTTGATGCGGCGGAAAAATTCCAGCGGATTGATGCGCGAAAGGAGCCAGACCGAGAGCGAGTAAACGCCGAACATGTGGAGCGCGAAGCCGAGCATGGCGGTGGCGAAGAACCAACCGAGTGCGCTCAAGAGATCGAGACCGAAGCGAGCGGTGTTATTGAAAAGCAGACACGCCACCGCGTAGGGCGCGAGCCGCATGATGAGGTCGATCACCTTGCACGAAATCTCGAAGAGCGCCTGCAGGGCGGCGATGAGCGGGGCGGCGACTTCCGGTTTAACGAGCGTGGCCGCGACGCCGAGGACGACGCCAAATAACATGAGGTGCAGCATGTTAGGCGTGTCACTGCTCACAGCGGCCACGGGATTGGCCGGGACGATGGTCTTGACCACCTGCATGAAGGGGGACTCGGGCGCGGCTGGCTTCTTCGTGGCATCCATTACACGCTTGGCGGCGTCGCCGCCGTAGCGCGCTTCGAGGCCGGCCCGGGTGGCAGCATCGACGCGCTCTCCCGGGCGGATGGTGTTGGTAAGAGTGATGCCGATGAGAACGGAGATGGCAGAGATGACGAGCGTGTAGCCAAAGGATTTTAAGCCGACGCGTCCCAGCTTTCGGATATCGCCGATCCCGGCCACGCCCACGACGAGTGCGGAAAAGACGAGCGGGACGACGATCATCAGAAGTAAACGCAGGAAGAGGGTGCCGATGGGCTCGGTCACGTTCTCGACCGTCCAGACGACGCGGGCATCATCACCGCCGAGGAAGTAATTCGCGGTGACGCCAGCAGTGATACCGACGCCGAGGCCGATGAGTATGCGCGTATGCAGCGCCAGACCTTTGGGTGCGTCGGGCGTTTCGTCGTCGAGATCGGTGGTCTCTTCGCGTTCGTATTTGTCAGGGGCGTCCATCGGCGGCGGCGGGAAGGGGCAACGTCCAACGTTCAACGCCCAGCGTCCAACGCTGAAGTGGGGATTTAAGCGTTTACCGCGTCTTGATTCCTTCCGGCACTTCGACACGGAAGGTTTGCTTCATCTTGTTTTTTCCCACGCTGAGTTCGGCGGTGTAGTCGCCGCTTGGGATCAACCGCTTCGCATCCACGCCGCCGTATTGGGTCAGGACGTCCTTCGTCGGGAGCAAGTCCCAACTCAAGCGCGTGACGCCGGGCGCGGCGGCGGGCGCCTTCAGGTTCGCGATCGGCTGGCCGGCGGCGTTGGTGATGGCGATTTTGATTTCGTCGCCGGTGAATTCCTTGATCCAGACGTTGAAGATCGCGCCTTCGGGCGGATTCTTGCCGCGGAATTCGCCTTTGCCGGCCCATTCCACCCAGCCGCCGAGAATATAGACGCCGTTGACGTGGCCGACGCTGAAGAGGTGAGCGGGCTTGGCTGCGATCTCAGGCGTGAGTTCGCGGAGCGGGCGCGTGTCGTCGAGAATGGCAAGGCTGCGGCCGTGCGAAGCGATGACGAGATCGGCGGTGCGCGGATGAATGACGAGATCGTCCACGCGCACGGCGGGGACGTCAGCGAGGCGCATCCATTTGGCCCCGCCATCGAGCGAGGTGAACAATCCGAAATGCGTGCCGGCGTAGAGCAATTGCGGGTTGATGGGGTCTTCGCGAACCACTTCCAGGGGCGCGTAGGCGGGCAGGCCTTCGCCGACCACGCTCGTCCAGGTGGCGCCGCCATCAGCGGTGCGCACGAGCATCGGGCTGTCGTTGCCGCTGCGGTAGGCGTTGAGGGCGACGTAGACGACCTTCGGGTCGTGCGCGCTGGCTTCGATGCGCACAATCCATTGCCCGCGTACGTTCTCGGGCAGGTTTTGGGTTAACTCGGTCCACTTGCCGCCGTCGTTGTCGGTGATCCAGAGGCGGCCGTCGTCGGTGCCGGCCCAGAGCAGTCCGGCTTTCAGCGGCGACTCGGCTAACGAATAGATCGTGCCGAAGTTTTCCGCGCCGCTGCCGGCCGCGCCCTTGCGTTCGGGATCGTTCTGCGTGAGGTCCGGGCTGATGAGCGCGAACTTCTCGGCGCGCTCGGTCAGGCGGAAGATGCGATTGCCGGCGAGGTAGAGCGTGCCGGGTTTGTGTTTGCTCGGGATGAGCGGGGCGCTCCAATGGAAACGATATTCCTGCTGGCCTTCCGCGGGTTCGGGGCGGAGACGGCGCATCTCGCCGGTGCGCAGATTGATCCGGTGGACGAAGCCTTGCTGGCTTTCGGCGTAGAACATGTCGCGATCCTCCGGATCGAAGACGACGTAGAAACCGTCGCCGCCGGCAAGCGTGGTCCAATCGCCGTTCATGACGCCGTCCTCGCTGTTCACGCCGGAGGGGCCGACCCAGTTCGTGTTGTCCTGCAAGCCGCCCGCGATGCGGTAGTAGGGCTGTGTGTCGTCAACCGAGATGCGGTAGAACTGCCCGGCCGGGATGCGAGCGAGGTGATTCCACCCTTTTGCGCCGGAGTAGCTCTGGTAGACGCCACCATCGGTGCCGAGAAGCAGGCGCTGGCTCACGGGTGGCTTGGGCGGTTTATTTTTGTCCTCCGGTTTCGCCGGCTTCGCCGGAAGTGTCGTGCCCGGTTGAATCACGAGCGCGTGGCAATCGGGGTGCACCTTGTCGGAGAAATCTTCGCGGAAGGTGCGGCCGGCATCGTCCGAGACCAGGACCGCGAACCCAAGCACGTAAACGCGCTGGTCGTTGGCGGGATCGATCTTGATCTCGCTGAAATAGAACGGCCGCGGGTTGATGTCGCTCATGCGGGTCCATTTTTCGCCGCCGTCTTCCGAGCGGAAGATGCCGCCGGCGCGGCTGTGGATGTCGCGGATGTCGCTCGCGCCGCCTTCGTCGCTTTGCACCGTGGCCATGACGATCTTCGGATTGCTCGCGGAGATCGCGAGACCGATGCGGCCGGTTTGACCCGGCAGACCGCCGCCGAGTTTCTTCCACGTCGCGCCTCCGTTGGTGCTCTTGAAAATGCCGCCCACGTCTTCGCCATTGGTCGCGGAGACGCCGTAAGTGAAGTTCCATGGCGTGCGCTGGCGCGCGTAAAGCGTGGCGTAGAGAACCTCGGGATTCGACGGGTCCATCACGACATCGGGACAACCGGTGCGGGCCGCGCCTTGGCCGGTGGCTTGCAAAACGGGCTTCCAGGTCTTGCCGGCGTCGGTGGTCTTGAACAAGCCGCGCTCGCCGCCATCGACCCAGAGGTGACCGGAAGCGGCGACGTAAGCGACGTTCGGATCTTTCGGATGCACGATGATGCGGCCGATGGCGCGGCTTTCTTTCAGGCCGATGTTCTGCCAGGTGCTGCCGCCATCGGTCGAGCGATAGACGCCATTGCCCCAACCGGCGGAATTACGATCCGCCGGTTCGCCGGTGCCGACCCAGAGGACGTCGGAGTCGGAGGGTGCGATCGCAATCGCGCCAATCGAGAGCGTGGATTCCTTGTCGAAGATCGGATCGAAGCTGGTGCCGTTATCCGCGGTCTTGAAAATGCCGCCGGTGGCGAGGCCGACGTAGAAGAGGGAGGGATTGCGCGGATCGAGCGCGATCTCGGATACGCGGCCGCCCATCACGGCCGGACCCACGGGGCGCGTCTTGAGATTTTTGAAGAGCAGCTCAGTGAGCGGAGGCGCGACCGGCGGCGGGGGTGGCACTTCGGCTTGAACCTGCGGTGGCGCCTCGGGGGAAGGCGACGGCGTGGCCACGGGGTCTTCCTGCGCGAGAGCAAGAGTGAAGGCAAAGCCACCGGCGACGACGAGAGAAGCAAAGCGAGCGAAAGGAACCATGGGGGTAATAAGCACGGCGTGGGGCGGGTTGTCGTCGTGGAATTCCGGTCCGGGTAGCGCAGGCTGCCAGCCTGCTGGTCCCGGCAGCTTGCCGGGACGAACTTCGGCCCGATTCGCTCCGCGAAATGTTGCCGGCAAGCTGCCGGCAACGGCAGGCTGGCAGCCTGCGCTACCCGAAATATGGGCAGCGTCGGTTTAGTCGTCTGAATCGCGAAGGTAACGGGAATCCAACTGCTGGATCGCTGATGAGTACTCCTCGTCCGAGATAATCTCATGCTCATGCAGCCAGGAGAATCTCCGCGCCTCCGCTTCCCGGGAATTATCCGGATCAAGGGCTGCGTAGCGCTCGCGAAAGCGCGGCGTGGGGTTGTCGTCGTGGAATTTCGGTCCGGGTAGCGCAGGCTGCCAGCCTGCCGCAGCCGGCAGCTTGCCGGCTGCACGGTTTGCAATCCGCGGCTGGAATCTCGATCGCGCGCGCAACTGCGCTCACCGATGTGCTCGGCAAGCTGCCGAGCACAGCAGGCTGGCAGCCTGCGCTACCCGGAGTTTTTGCTCAGCGCGGGATTGACGGGCGGGGGCCGAACAGAACACAACGGGAGGGATGCGATCTCTTGTTTGCGCTCTTGGCTTTGTCTGTCTGCTCGGCTCGGCCGTGCTGGCCGAGTCGAAGTTCCCAGCGGCCGCGAGCGAGCCGATTCTGCCGCCGTTGCCGGAATGGAATGGGAAGAGCAAGGCCTTGGTGGTGGCGCAGGATGATCCGTGGATCACGCCCGCGGAACGTGGCGAACTGAAGACGTCGCCGACTTACGACGAGACGATGGCGTGGTTGCAGAAGCTGGTGGCGGCGGCGCCGGAACGGTTGCGGATGCTGTCGTTAGGGAAATCGCCTGAGGGTCGGGATATCTGGATGGTGATGGCGACGACGGAGAAAGCGTTTACGCCGGAGGCGCTGCGCAAGGGCGGAAAGCCGATCGTGCTGGCGCAGGCCGGGATCCACGCGGGCGAGATCGATGGCAAGGACGCGGGCATGATGTTGCTGCGCGACCTGACGGTGCGCGGGACGAAGCGCGAGCTGTTGGAAGGTGCGAACTTTCTCTTCGTGCCGATCTTCAATGTCGACGGGCACGAACGGCGATCGCGTTTCAGCCGGGTCAACCAGCGCGGACCGGAGGTGATGGGCTGGCGCACGACCTCGCGGAATCTGAACCTGAACCGCGATTACGCGAAGGCGGATGCGCTGGAGATGCAGCGCGATGCTGCGCGCGTTGAATGAGTGGTCGCCTGATCTTTATCTCGACCTGCACGTGACCGACGGGGCCGATTATCAATACGACGTCACTTTTGGAAGCAACGTCGGCACGGGTCATTCGCCGGCGATCTCAGATTGGCTGGAGCAAGACGTTCCGCCCTGCGGTTACGAGCGATCTGACGGCGGCGGGCCACATCCCGGGCGTCGTCGACGTGCCGAATTGGATCGATCCCACCGACTGGCGGAAGGGCATCCGGAGCTGGAACGCCGATCCGCGCTTCTCGAACGGGTTACGGTGATGTGCGGCACCTGCCGACGGTGCTGCTGGAGACGCATTCGCTGAAGCCTTACGCGCAGCGCGTGCTCGGGACTTATGTGTTTCTCGAAGGCGCCTTGCGAGTCGCGGGAAAAAGCGGCGGCGCCTTGCGGGAGGCAATCACGTCCGACCGGCAACGCCGCAACGCAGCCATCCCGGTGGTGTGGGAGTTGGATCCGAAGGCGCCCAAGGAGACGATCGAATATCGCGGCGTGGAAACGCGTGCGGTCGCGTCCGCGATCTCCGGCGGCGTGCGAATGGAGTACAACGGCAAGCCTGTGACCGCGACCGTTCCCTATCGAACGTCCGAGGAAAGTGACGACGATCGCTCACGCGACCGAAGGCGTATTGGATTCCGCCGGCCTGGAGTGAAGTGATCGAGCGTCTGCGCGTGCATGGGGTGCAGTTCGAACGCATCGCGGAAGCGCGCGAAGTGAAGGTGACGATGGATCGCCTGGGTGAGCCGCAGTTGGGTAAGGAGTCGTTCGAAGGCCACGTGCGGGTGGAGGCGAAGCCAGTGGCGGAGGCGCGGACGGAACGTTTCCCGCCCGGCTCGGTGCGCGTGCCGACCGATCAACCGCTGGGCGATCTCGCGGCCGTCTTGCTCGATCCGCGTTCGCCCGATTCCTTCTTCCAATGGGGCTTCTTTCACGAAGTGCTCCAGGAAACGGAATACATCGAGGCTTACGTGATCGAGCCGATGGCGGAGCGGATGCTGGCGGCCGATCCGAAACTGGCCGACGAGTTCCGGGCGAAGTTGGCGAAGGATGAAGCATTTCGCGGTTCGGCGAAGGCGCGGTTGCGTTGGTTTTACGAGAAGACGCCGTTCACGCGATGAACGCTGGAAGCTCTATCCGGTGGCGCGCGAGGAGTAGGGCTACGCTTTCCGGGTGCCGACGATGATGGTGCGGCCTAACAAAACGTCGTTACGGTTCATGGCGCGGACGAAGGGCTCGTTCGCTGCATCGAGGGTGCGATATTTCGTGCGCTCTTTCCGCCACGCGCGCAATTCGTAAAGACGGATCGGGAGCCAGAGCAGCGCGAACGCCGGATAGGAGCCGCGTTGCCGTTTATCGACGGAGACGTTGATTTCGCGGAAGCCCGCCGCGTCCAGCGCGTGCGCGAGATAGAAGTAGGCGATCGGATTGATGTGGCCGTGGGTGGAGTGATGGCGATCGTCGCCCAGCCGAAGCGGTCCGAAGAGATTGAAGAAGCCGAAGAAGAGATAACGCAGGCGCGAGCGGAGGTTGAGGACATTGGGCGTGCTGACGATGCAGACGCCGCCCGGCCGCAGCACGCGATGGATTTCGCGCAGCGCGAAACGAAAGTGTTCGAGGTGTTCGATCACTTCCGTGCAGGTGACGAGATCGAACGACGCGTCCGGATATGGAAGTGGCTCCGTGTTCACGTTTGCGACGTCGACGCGGACATCGCCGAGCGTCATCAAATCGTCGCGGTAATCGCAGGCGCGTACCTGCACAGGAAATTCGCGCCGGACGTGATCGATCAGTTCGCCATTGCCGGAACCGAGGTCGAGATAATCGCCGCGCAATTGCGGTGACATCTCGCGAATCTTGGCCAGCGTGGCGCGAAGGATGGAGTCGGTGCTCAAGCCTTCGGAGGGCAAGCGTGCCATCCCGTTTCGCCGCGGGCGACGGCGAGCTGGCGCGCGGTTTCCTTTTCCGAGCGCAGGGCGGCACTTTGCTGTTCACTGGGAGGAAGGTTGGGCGGAGTCACGAGCGCACGACTATCGTAGCACAGGCCCTCCGCGCGTTAACGAAATGAAAATTTTGCCGACTTCTGCCCGGCGCTCTCTGGCGCGTCCTGCTCCTTTTTGTCGTCCCCGTGCTCGTGGCATGGTGGATTATGATTCGGATGCCGGGGAAAAGCGCGCCGCCGACCCTGCCGCCGCTGACCACGGAAGAGCAGGCGTTGCGCGACGAACTCCGCGCCGATGTGCAAACGCTCGCGGGCGAAATCGGCGAGCGCAATCTGCAGCATTATCCGCAGCTTGCGACCGCGGCGGATTTCATCGCGCGATCATTTACCGAGATGGGCCTGGCTCCGCGCCGCGACGGCTATACGGCGAGCGGGCAGCTTTGCGAAAACATCGAGGTCGAGATTGCTGGAGCCACGCCGGAGATTTTCGTCGTCGGCGCGCATTACGATTCCGTGCTTGGCTCGCCGGGCGCGAACGATAACGGCAGCGGCGTCGCGGCCCTGCTCGCGCTGGCGCGACGTTTCGCGGGGAAGGCGGCGCCGCGGCAGACGTTGCGCTTTGTCGCTTTTGCCAACGAAGAGCCCGGTTTTTTCCAGACGCAGGAAATGGGCAGCTGGGTTTACGCCAATCGTTGCCAGGCGCGCGGCGACAAGATTGTCGGCATGATGAGTCTCGAAACGGTCGGCTATTTTTCCGATGCGCCGGGCTCGCAAAAATTTCCCATGATGGGGCTTGGCTTGGCCTATCCCGACTCCGGCAACTTCATTGCCTTCGTTAGCAACGTCGCCTCGCGCAAACTGCTGCGGAAAACGCTCGGGAGTTTCCGACGTCACGCTACGTTGCCGTCCGAAGGCGCGGCTCTCCCTGCTAACGTGCCCGGCATTGGCTGGTCGGATCATTGGGCCTTCTGGCAGCACGGCTATCCGGCGATCATGATTACCGACACGGCTCCGTTCCGTTATCCGCACTATCACGCGCGCAGCGATACACCGGATAAACTGGATTACGACGCGATGGCGCGATTGGTCAGTGCCCTGGAGAAAGTGTTGCGGGAATAAACCCCAGTTGGCTGAGGGTTGCAGTTCCACGGCGCGGCGCGAATGATTCCAGCAGCCGTCCCCGTAGTTCAACGGATAGAACAAGGGTTTCCTAAACCTTAGATCCGGGTTCGATTCCCGGCGGGGACAGGATTCAGGGTGGAGAGATTCTCGTCGCGAATCAGTCGCCTTACCCGCTGCCGGGCTGCGACCTAAAACGAGTTCAATTCCAGACGATCGCTTTTACGCGGAATCTCAGTTCCGTGAAACTGCCGCCGAGTGTGCCGCCAAATCCGGTGCCAAACTTCCAGCCCCCAGACTCGCTCATCGACTCAATAAAGACAGCATCTGCTCCGTGCTTTGCGGCTTCGCGCCGCATCGCTTTCACCGCCTGGGCTTCCGTGCTGTATGCGCCGGGTTCCGGCGTGATGATTCCAATCACGCGGTGTGGCTTCTGGGGAGCGGATTCCAAAAACTGCACGTGAGCTCTTGGGACCGCGGCACGCTTCGGATTATCTCCGACCGGAATCCAAACCGTCGAGCACGCCGACAACAGCCCGATGACGGCCAAACAAAACAGCGTTCGATGCAACATCTCTGGTATTCAACCTCGGTTTGACGGCCTGACTAGCCTTATTTGCTCCGTCTTGCGAAAAACAAGGCGCTGGGCTTCGCGGTCGCGCTGGATGCGGCAGGACCTCAAAAATGGGTGCGAGGCTACTGTGACGCCCACCTGCAGTTCGAAATCGGGCCGAGGAGCTGCACGTTTTTCGAAGCACTCCTCAAAGCTGCCAGCGCATTTCGAGCGAAACCAAACGGGGCGGGCCGAGCGAGACCAGGCCATCGGCGGACTTACCGCTTTCGATCGTGGCGTTGCACAGATTTTCGACACGGAGAGCGGCGGAGGCGCGGGTGGAAAATTCGTAACGGACGACGACGTCAACAGTGGCGAAGGGAGCGAGGATGCGAGAATTCTGGTCGTCTTCGAACTGGCGGCCGCTGGCGCGGAGCTGGGCCTGGAGGAACCATTGCGCGCTGGGCGTCCACTCCACGCTGCCGGTGAAGACGTGCTCGGGCGTTTGCGCGAGGAGATTGCCGCGGAGGGTCGGGATCGGCGGCGCGTCGGATGGTGGGGTGAGTGAAGAGGTAGGCGGCGCGGAAGCGGAGCGCGGGGAGCGGTTGCCAGTCGGCGGTGGCTTCCACGCCGGGCGCGAGAATGAGGTCGATGTTCTGGCGCTGGCGCACCGCGCCGCTGGGGGTGCTGGAGAGGGTGATGTTGCCGACGGCGTCGTCGAGGCGATTGAGGAAGCCGGTGGCGGAGAAGCGGAGCGTGGAGGTGGCCTGCCAGTCGGTGGCGAGTTCGGCGCCTAACAAATGTTCGGGCTGGAGCGCGGCGTTGGCGTTGGTGATGTCGTTGCCGACGCGGAAGGGGCGGTAGAGTTCGTTCAAGGTGGGGACGCGGAAGCCGGTGTAAACGGCGCCGCGGAGCGAGAGCCGGTCGGTGGCGGCGACGCGGGCGCCGAGGCGGCCATTGATTTCGTTGCCGGATCGATCCGTAAAGCGGGTGTCGATGAGGGTGTTGCCGGTGGCGCGTTCGAATTCACGGCGGAAGCCATCGGACAAGCGCCAGTGATCGAAGCGGACGCCGCCAACGAGCGTGGTGTTTGAGGCGATGAGCCAGGTGTCTTCCGCGAAGACGCCGGTGAAGAACTGACGCCCGCCGGCCTGCCGTTGGCGCAGGAAAGTGGCGCCGTTCCAGAAGAAGCGTTCGTTCGTTTCGCCGTCGACGAAGCGAGCGTCGGCGCCGAGAACGAAACGGTGCTCGTCCGCCGCGACGCTCCAGACGGCGCTGCCGCCGGCGGCGGTGGCGGGGACGTGGAATTGATCGAGCGCGGGCGTCTCGATGGTGCGGTCGGCGTTGACGGCGCTGAAGGTGCTGCGGAAACGGCGGCGTTGCGCGTAGGCGCTGAGCTGGAGTTCGCTTTGGGCGGTGGGGAATCGCTGGGTGAGAACGGCGCTGAGGTCTGCGCCGGTGGTGGCGTTGCGGGTGAGGCGGGTGCCGTTGCCGCGTTCTTCTTCGAAGCGGCGTCCTTGCACACGCACGGTGGTGTCGCGGAGCGATCTGCCATTCACCCGTTAGGCTGATGAGATGGGAATCGGAATGCGCGTTCGTATCGACGGGGCCGCGTTGATCGGCGGCGATGACGGGATGGCCGCCGGTGGAAAACCAATCGGCGAAGAGTGCGAACGCAAGGGGCGCGTGGTCGAGGCGGGCATCGAGCGATGCGTTATACGTCTCTCGATTGCCGATGGAGGAGACGACGGCGGCGGAGGTGGGGCGGAGCGGTTTGGAAATGAGGAAGATGGTGCCGGCGAGGGCGGCGTTGCCGAAGAGGCCGGCGCCGCCGCCCGGTTGGACGAGGACGGAATCGAGCGCGGCGGGTGGGATTTGGTTCCACAAAACGTAACCGGCGAAGGGATCGTTGAGCGGGATACCATCGAGGAGGACGAGGGTGCGGCCGGCGCCGCTAGGCCCGAAGTTGCGAAGGGTGACGCCCTGCGTGGTGGGATTGGCGGTGCGGCTGCTGTTGCGCCGGAAGAGGCTGAAGCCGGGGACTTGGGCGCGGAGGATATCGTCGAGGCGGAGTTGTGGGGCGCGCTGGAGGTCGTCGGGATCGAGGACGTGCAGACTAAATGGCGCGGTGGCCTCGGCGTTGGGGAGGCGATTGGCTTCCACCACGATGCGATCGGTGACAGTGTCCTGGGCCCGAGTGGCAGGGAGAAGGAATGCGGTCGCGGCAAAACAGAGTGCGCGCAGATTTTTCCATCTTCCGGACATGCGCGGGGAGCATCCCTCATTTTCGGGCATCTGCATGCACGCGGAACCTGTTGGCGGCGCGTGTGCGATGTTAGATGAGACCATGAGTGCCAGAGCGGAACATTCTTTCCTGAGCACCTTGAGCCCGCGTTCTTTGCTGGGGCTTTTCCGGCAGACTTTCACTGAGTGGCTGGGAGACAAGGCGCCGCAGCTGGGCGCGGCGCTGGCCTATTACACGGTGTTTTCTTTGGCGCCGCTGATTTTGGTTTTGCTGGCGGTAGTGGGGGTGATTTTTCGGAAGGACCCTGCGGGAGCGTGGCAACGGATTACGGAGCAGATGAGTTATTTTCTGGACCCGAGCGGGGTGCAGGTGGTGCAGGACATCGCGGCGACGGCGGCGAAACCGGCGGCGAGTTTCTGGGCGACGGTGATCGGGGTGGCGCTGGCGCTTTTCGGCGCGAGCGGCGTGTTCGGGCAATTGCAGGATGCGCTGAACACGATCTGGGGAGTGAAAGCGAAACCGGGTGCGGCGTTGTGGGATTACATCCGGATTCGGTTTCTCTCTTTTGCGATGGTGGCGGGGGTTTGTTTTCTTCTTTTGGTGACGTTGACGGTGGAGGCGGTGTTGAAGGCGTTAAGCGGATATCTGGAAAACGCCTTGCCGGGCGGCGCGGTGATGGTGTTCTCGATTTACCTGACGGTGGACCTGGCGCTGGTGAGTTTGCTCTTCGCAGGAATGTTCAAATACCTGCCCGACGTGGAGGTGCAGTGGCGCGATGTGTGGGTCGGTTCCGCGATGACGGCGGTGTTGTTTCTTTTCGGGAAATGGGCGCTGGGACTTTATCTCGGGAGCGGGGCGGCGGGGTCGGCGTACGGGGCGGCGAGTTCGCTCGTTACGCTGTTGCTATGGATTTATTATTCGTCGCAGATTTTGCTTTTCGGCGCGGAGTTCACGCAGGTTTACGCGAATCGGTATGGGGCGGGAGTGCGGCCGAGCAAGCATGCGGTCGCGATCGCGGTGAAGGAGAAGGAGATTTCGCGGCCTGGGGAGTCGCCGCGAGAGTCATCCTGAGCCGGCGAAGCACGGTCGAAGGATCCTTCCGGCGCTGGGCGGATCCACTTTACAGTGTGATGCGAGAGCGGCGGAGAGATCCCTCAGCCGTCTGCGCGGCTCGGGATGACAGACCCGGCGCGCACACGCCGGATGAGCGCGCGGCACCGACTTACGCGGGCTGCCAGGCGGGCGGACTGTCGGGGTTCTCGCCATCCACGCGCTTCCGGGCGAGCGCGGGTTCGGCGTAGTCGGGCGCGGCCTCGGGCTCGGAAGTGGGGGCGAGGTCGGGTTCGATGTCGACGTCTTCGCGGCCTTCGTGATGAGTCCTGGCAATGAGGACGTAAAGAGAAGGGACGATGAACAAGGTGAAGAGGGTGCCGATCGTCATGCCGCCGACGAGGACGAGGCCGATCGAATTACGCGCTTTGGCGCCGGCGCCGGTGACGAAGACGAGCGGCATGTGACCGGCGACCGTCGCGATCGTCGTCATAAGAACGGGACGCAAACGGATGCGCGAAGCCTCGGAAATCGCTTCGAGTTTAGTCCGACCTTCTTTCTGCAGTTTGTTTGCGAACTCGACGATGAGAATGGCATTCTTCGCGATCAACCCGACGAGGGTGACGAGACCGACCTGGGAGTAGATGTTGAAGGAGGTCGTAAATGAGTCGGTGAAGAACTTCATGTTCGGGTTCGGCAACTTGAGGAACATGAAGATCATGGCGCCGAAGAGCGCGAGCGGGACGGAGCCGGCGAGGATGATGAGGGGATCGCGGAAGCTGTTAAACTGCGCCGCGAGGACGAGGAAAATGAGGACCACGGCGAGACCGAAGGCGGGAAGAAATTTATCACCCTCGGTGCGCAACTGGCGCGCTTCGCCTTTGTAATCGATCGAGTAACCGGCGGGCAGAATGCGGGCGGCCTCGTCTTCGAAAAACTTGAGGACCTGATCGATCGGGAGCTGCGAGCCGGCGGTGATCGTGACCGCATTCAACTGGTTAAAGCGGTTGAGCGAGCGCGGGACGGTTCGCTTCTCGATCCGTGCCACGGTGCTGAGGGGGATGAGCTTGTCATCGGGGCCGGTGACATAGATGTCCTTGAGCTGGTCGGGATTGAGGCGCTGGGAGCGCTCGATCTGCGGGATGACCTTGTAGGCGCGCCCGGCGATGTTGAAGCGATTGACGAAGTTGCCGCCATACATGGCGGAAATGTCCGCACCGATCTGCTGCAGGTTGAGGCCGAGGGCGGCGACCTTGTCGTGATCGATCACGACCTGGGCCTGGGGCTGGTCGATCTTCGTATCGACGGTGGCGAAGAAGAACTTGCCGCTTCGCATCGCCGCGCCTTCCAGTTGCTTCGCCAGTTCGACCATGCGCTCCGGTTCTTCGGTCGAAAGAAGGACGAACTCGACCCCGAAACCGCCACCGGGCAAAGCCGGGGGCAGAATGGGAAACATCTGGATGCCCGGGACGGTGCCGAGCGCCTGCCTGGACGAGGGGTTGAAGTTCGAAGACGGAGCGCTCGCGCTGGTCCCACGGCTTCATGACCATGCCGCCGAAGCCGCCGCTCGGGTTCGTGATCTGGAAGGTGTAATTCGTCTCGGGAAAGCCCATGAAAACGTCATTCGCCGCCTCCGTGAATTTCGAGGTCTGCTCGATCGTGGCGTTCGAGGGCGCCTGCACGATGCCGAAGATGACGCCCTGGTCTTCCGTTGGCGCCAGTTCCTTGGCCGCGAACATCGGAAGCAAAAAGAACATGATCGCGGCGATGATCGAGAGCCCGATCCACGCGGTGTAGACCGCGGGGCGCACCGCGAGGGTCGCGTCGAGCCGGCGGCCGTACCAGTTGCGGACGCGGTCGAAGAGATGGTTCACCCGGCCGGTGAAGCCGCGCTCCTCCTGACCTGCGCGCAGCAATTTGGCCGACATGACCGGCGAAAGCGTGAGCGCGACGATGCCGGAAATGGTGACCGCGCCGGCGAGAGTGAAGGCAAATTCGCGGAAGAGCGTGCCGGTTAACCCGCCCTGGATGCCGATCGGGATGTAAACCGCGGCGAGGGTGATCGTCATGGCGATGACCGGGCCGACCAATTCGCGCGCGCCGAGGAGCGCGGCATCGATCGGCTTGAGGCCGTCGCGCAGATGACGCTCCACGTTTTCCACCACGACGATGGCATCGTCGACCACCAGACCGACGGAAAGGACGACCGCGAGCAGGGTGAGGAGATTGATCGTGAAGCCGAAGATCTGCATGAGGAACACGGCCCCCACGAGCGAGATCGGGATTGCGATGACCGGGATGATGGCGGAGCGCCACGAGCCCAGGAAAAGGAAGATGACGAGGCAGACGATGGCGAGCGTCTCGACGAGGGTCCAGAAGACGTCATCGATCGCGGCGTTGATGTAACGGGTGCCGTCGAAGGCGACGCGGCCGTTCATGCCGGTGGGCAATTCCTTCTGGATTTGCTCCATCTCTTTCGGACCCGCGCGATCACGTCGATGGAGTTGGCGTTCGGCAGGACGAACATGCCCATGAAGACCGCCCGCTCCCCGGAGAAGCGGACATCGGAGTTGTAATCCTCCGCGCCGAGGACGACGTCCGCGATGTCGCCGATGCGGACGAGCGCGCCCGCTTCCTCGCGCACGACGAGATTCTTGAAATCATCGACCGTGTGCAGGTCGGTGTTGGCGGTGAGATCGATCTGGATGAGAGAGCCTTTGGTGCGGCCGAGCGCGGCGAGGTAGTTGTTGTTCGCAAGCGCGCGCCGGACCTGCACCGGGCTGACGTTGAGCGCGGCCATGCGATCCGGTTGCATCCAGATGCGCATGGCGAAGGTGCGGCCACCGAGAATTTCGGCGCGTTGCACCCCGTCGATGGCGGTCAGGCGCGGCTGCACGATGCGGCTGAGATAATCGGTGATCTCGTTCGCCTGCAGCAGTTCGGAAGTGAAGCTGAGATACGCGGAGGCGAACTGCGAGTCGGACGACTCGATGTTGATGACCGGAATCTCGGCTTCCGGCGGAAGGTCGCCGCGGACCTGGTTCACCTTCGAGCTGATCTCGGCGAGCGCCTTGTTGGAATCGTAATTCAGATTCAGCCGCGCCGTGATCTGGGAGACGCTCTGCGAGCTGGAGGAGGAGAGATAATCGATCCCGTCGGCGGCGGCGATCGCGCGTTCGAGCGGGGTGGTGATGAAGCCGCGCACCAGCTCCGCGCTCGCGCCGACGTAGGCGGTCGTGACCGTGACGGAGGCGATGTCGCTGCGCGGATATTGCCGCACGTTCAACGACGAAAGCGCCTGGGCCCCGGCGATGATGATGACGAGGCTGACGACCAGCGCGAGGACTGGGCGGCGAATGAAGAGATCGGTGAACGACTTCACGGTTTAGGTATTCGGCGGCGTCGGATTGAGCGTCGCCTCCGGCGCAAGGGTGTTGTCGACCACGACCGGCATGCCGTTACGCAGTTTAAAGACGCCGGTGCTCACGACCTGTTCGCCCTCTTTTAAGCCTTCCGTGACGGCGACGAAATCGCCGCGCGTTTCGCCGGTGCGAACGAATTGCTGCCGCAGCGTCGAGCGTTTCTTCACCGGACTCTTCGTCCTTCTTCTTGTCGATGACGTAAACGGAATTGCCGAAGGGCGCGTAGGCCACGGCGGTTTCGGGAATGAACAACGTCGGCACTTTATTCGGAAGGACGACGCGGACGCGGGCGAACATCCCCGCGCGCAAGCTTTGATCGGGATTATCGAGCGTGGCCTGCACGGCCACCGTGCGCGTGGCCGGATCGATCGCGGAATTGATCGCCGTGACCTGGCCCTCAAACTCGCGTCCGTCGATCGCATCGGTCGTGACCACGACGGGCAAACCGACCTTGACGTCGCCCAGCTCCTGTTGCGGCAAGCGCGAAATCGGCGAAGACGCGATCGAGCGCCTGGAGCGTGACCAGCTTTTGCCCCGCCGGCACCATTTGGCCGGGATTGACTTCGCGAATGCCGGCGACGCCATCGAAGGGCGCGCGGATTTCCTTTTTGTCGATGACCGATTGGATGTTATCGACCGCGGCCTGGCGCTGGGTGAACTTCGAGGACGGCGGCGTCGAACTCGGCCTTGGAAATGACGCGCCGCTGCGAGAGGCCGCGGGCGCGCTCGAAATCGGCTTTCGCCAGTTCGGCGTCGGCTTGCGCGGAACGCAATTGCGCCTGCTCGGCGGACGCGTCCAGCTTCACGAGCAGGTCGCCTCTTTTCACCGGCCGTCCGGATTCAAATCCGATCTCGCTCACCATGCCGGGCAATTCGGCGCCGATGGTCGCGCCTTGCACGGGCGAGATGGAACCGACCGCGGTCAGCATCGGCGCCCATTCGCCTTTCGTGACCGTCGCGCTCGTCACCGTGGACGCGGGCGGGACCATCGATTTGCCCGCTTTGATCATGGTGAAGATCTGGAGGCCTTTGACCCCGGCGATGATGAGGAAGAGCGACGACCAAGCCGACGCACAACCAGAAAGACCGGACCGAACATGCTCCTCCTACGCTTCGGGCCGGGGGTTAGCCGAAGTGCCGGATGTTCTACGCGAGAGCAGGTTCGTTTCCATGGGTCAAAAAGCAGACTCCAGAGCTGACGCACGACGGAAAGTTGACGCTCGCGGCGTTCGTCGCCGGCAATTGGGAGTGGTCCAGCACGTCGCGCATCATGGAGCCACGCGCAGTGGCGAGAACAAGTTCCGCGATTTCGCGCGGAGTGAGGCCGTGCGGGCGCGTCGCGCATTTCCGGCGCGCGCGCGATCACATCGGTCACGCCGGCGAGGCCGGTCTCGAGGACGTCGCGGACGAGTTGCGCGATGTGTTCGTTGCGCCCCGCTTCGGCGAAGAGATCGACGACGAAGGCGGAAATGAATTTGCGGCGCGTCATCGCAACAATGCGCGGTGAGTAGAATTTCGAGCGAGTCGAGCAGGCTGGGCGCGGAACGGGCGCGTTCGAGCAGGCTCTGCAGATCCTTCTTGTGCTCCTCGGCCATGGCGGAGATGACCGCTTCCTTGCTTTCGAAGTAGCGATAAATGAGGCCGACGCTGATCCCGGCCTCGGCGCTGATGTCGTGCATGCTGGTCTGATGGAAGCCGCGTTTGCCGAAGCAAACCATGGCGGCGTGCAGGATTTGCTCGCGGCGATCGATGCGATGTTGTCGGCTCGTGGGAGGACATCGGGGCGGATACAGTGAATGAACGTTCATTCATTGTCAAATTCCCGATGTTTCCCTGTCTGCTTGACCTTTCCCGACTGTGGCTGGCCTCCTGCCCACGTGAGTAAGTGCGCGCCGCCTTCCGCTTCTGGCCGCTAGCGTCCTCAGCGCATTTGCTCCGCGGATGAGCGCTATCTGGTCGGTGTTTCCGGCGGTCGCGATTCCGTGGCGCTCTTGCACTGGCTGCGCGCGCAGGGTTTCCGCCGGCTCATCGTTTGCCATCTCGACCACGGCTTGCGCGGACGCGCCGCGAAGGCGGATGCGCGCTTTGTGCGCGAGCTGGCCGCGCGTGAGGAATTGATCTTTGAAGAAGGCGCGTGCGATGTGCGGGAGTTGGCGCGCGAGAAAAAGTCTCTCGATCGAAACCGCAGCGCGCGCGGCGCGGTATGCGTTTTTCGTCGGGGTGGCGCAGCGTCGCCGCTGTCCGCGAATTTTTCTCGGCCATCACGCGGATGACCTGGTGGAGACGTTCCTGATTAATCTTTTTCGCGGCGCGGGTGGAGCCGGACTGCGCTCGATGCAGGAACGTGCGACGCATCTGGTTGGTCGCACGGAGTTGACGATGCTGCGGCCGCTGCTGGGCGTCTGGCGGGAGGAGATTGATGCTTATGTCGACGAGCACACGAGTCGCGCTATCGCGAAGATGCGACGAACCGAACGCTCGGATCCGATGCGCAATCGCCTGCGGCTCGCGCTCATTCCGCACCTCGAAGCCGAACTCGGGCGGCCCATTCGCAGAAGCATCTGGCGCGCGGCCGCAGATCGCGGCCGAAGAACAGGCCGCGCTGGAAGAGCTGACGCCGCCGGTGCATGACGGCGGCGAATTGCGCGTGGCGGAGTTGCGATTTTGCCGGCGGCGCTGCAACGGCGCGCGATCCGCGATTGGCTCCAGCGCGAGGAGGTGGCGGATGTCGGCTACGATTTGATCGAAGCCGTGCGCGCGTCTCATCGAACCGGGAGTAAGACCGCGAAGGTGAATCTGCCCGCGCGACTCGTCACGCGCGCCGACGCGCGGGGAAGTTGTTCATCGAGTGATTTTCCTCATCGCGGTTTCATCCCGGTGCATCGTCGGCTAGATTCCGCCCCCGATGAATCCACAGATCCGCGTCCGCTTTGCTCCTTCGCCCACCGGTTACCTCCACATCGGCGGAGCGCGCACGGCGTTGTTCAACTGGCTCTATCGCGCGGCATCACGGCGGCACGTTTGTCCTGCGCGTCGAGGACACGGATAAATCGCGCAACACCGAAGAGGCGGCTGCGGCGATTTACGACGGGTTGCGCTGGCTGGGATTGAATTGGGATGAAGGCCCGCAGGTGGGCGGGGACTACGGGCCGTATTTTCAAAGCCAGCGCGATGACATTTACGAGCGCCACCTGCAACGGCTTGCAAGAGGCCGGGCATCTTTTCGAGGACAACGGCGCGATTCGTTTCCGTTCGCCGCGCGAGCACGTCATCGTGGATGACATCGTCTGCGGAAGGATCGACTTCGATCTGACGAACGAAGAGACGCATCCCGACATGACCATTCGCCGTCCGGACGGCTCGTGGATTTTCCATTTCGTCAACGTGGTGGACGACATCGAGATGAAGATCAGCCACGTCATCCGCGGCGAAGATCATCTCTCGAACACGCCCAAGCACATCGAGCTCTACCGCGCGCTCGGCGCCGAGCCGCCGCGTTTCGCGCACATCCCGCTCATTTTGAACAAGGACGGCTCGAAGATGAGCAAACGCGACGTCGGCGCGAGTCTCAACACTTATATCGAGCAGGGCTTTCTGCCGGAAGCGGTCTGCAATTACCTCTGTCTCCTCGGCTGGTCGCCGAAGGACGATCGCGAAAAGATCGACCTCGAGGAGGTGGTGCGTCTTTTCGAGCTGGAAAAGGTGAATCGCAAGAACGCCTCCTTCGATCTCGACAAGTGCACCTGGTTAAACGGCGAATACACGCACGCGCTTCGCGGCGAGCGCTATTACGAACTCGGGCGCGAGGCGCTCGTGCGCGGCGGGATTGATCTCGGCGTCGTTCGACGATGCTTACCTCCACGCCGCGCTGGATACGTGCGTCGGGAAGTTCAAAACCTTCGCCGAACTGCCGCCCTACGCCGGCTTCTATTTTCGCGACGACTTTCCGTATAACGACGGAAGGCGTCGCCAAGCATTTCACCGCCGAGAACAAGCCGCGCCTGCAATCAGTGCGCGACGCCTTTGCCGGCGCGATGCCCTTCGATGCCGCCAATCTTGAGACGACGTTGAAGGCCACGGCGGCACAACTCGGCGGTAAGGTGGGCGTCCTCGTGCATCCGACTCGACTCGCGGTCACCGGAAGCAACGCCGGCCCGAGCCTCTATCACCTGCTCGAAGTGCTCGGGCGCGAGAAAGTGCTGGCGCGAATCGATCGCGCCTTGCAGACCTTGGACGGGCGCGTTTAACGCTGTCGTTGCCGGCCTTTGCCCAGCATGTCATACTCTGGAACGATGAGTTACGCCGTCATCAACGTCCAGGACCCGGCCGGCAAGACAGTCGGGCGACGCGCGATGGAAGACTCGGGAAAGTACGGCATGGGGTTGCAGAAAATGGTTAATGACGTCCGCCGTTCGCAGGGCTTCGGCGGAATCTGTCCCAAGGGCGTTTTTCGTTTTCAAAGCCATCAGGAGGCCGACGCGTGGATGATGAAAGCAATCGTCGAGCGGGCGATTCGGGTTCAGAACTAGAACCCCGGCTTCCTGAGGAAGCCGATCTCGTCCTCATCTGCCGGCGGCTGAACGAGCTCGGAGCAAAATATCTGGTTGTTGGTGGTTTCGCGATCATCTACGGGGGCTATCCCCGCACCACGACCGACATCGACCTTGTTTTGGCGACGGATCTGGAGAACGAGGCCCTCGTCTATCGGGCCTTGGAAGTGCTGCCTGACAAGGCAGTCCTCGAACTTAAACCAGGCGAAGTCGCGCAATATATTGTCGTTCGGGTCGCCGATGAAGTGGTCGTCGATCTCATGCGATCCGCGTCGGGAATCGAATACGCCGAAGCCGCGCGCGAGATCATCATTCGCGAGGTGCAGGGTGTTCCGATTCCTTTCGCATCGCCGCGCTTGCTCTGGCGGATGAAAGCGCACACGCATCGAGAAAAGGATGCCGGCGATCTTGTTTTTCTCCGTGAGTATTTTGCCGCTCAGGGCGAAGAGCCGCCCAGCTAACCCTTCTTCGCTTGTTTCGCCCACGCATCGCGCAATGTGATCGTGCGATTGAAGATCGGCTTGCCCGGCTTCGAATCGGGATCGAGCGCGAAGTAGGCCATGCGTTCGAATTGATAACGCGTTTCCGCGTTGGCGTCGGCTAACGAGGGCTCACATTTAGCCTGCACGACTTCGAGCGAGTTCGGGTTGAGGTGCGTCTTGAAATCGCCTTCGGCGTCCGGTTCCGGGACGGTGAAGAGGCGGTCGTAGAGACGTACTTCGGCCTCGATGGCGTGCGCGGCGCTGACCCAGTGGATGGTGCCTTTGACTTTGCGATTGGAAGTCGGGCCGCCGGATTTGCTCTCCAGATCGGCGGTGCAGCGTAATTCGACGAGATTCCCGGCGTCGTCTTTCACGACCTCTTCGCACTTGATGATATAGCCGTACTTCAAGCGCACTTCGCCGCCTGGTCGAAGTCGGAAATACTTCGGCGGCGGCACTTCCACAAAATCCGCGTCTTCGATGTAGAGTTCGCGGCTGAAGGGAATGGTGCGGGAACCATCTTCCGGATTCTCCGGATTGTTCGTCGCGCTCAACTGCTCGACTTGGTCTGCGGGGTAATTCGTGAGCACGACTTTGATCGGCCGCAAGACGGCGAGGCGGCGTTGCGCGGTCTTGTTGAACTCCTGTCGCACCGCGTGTTCGAGCACGCTGAATTCGGTCAGGCTCGGAAACTTCGTCACGCCGAGTTCGGTCACGAAGGTGCGAATCGCGCTCGCGGTGATCCCGCGGCGGCGCATTCCCGAAAGCGTGGGCATGCGCGGATCGTCCCAACCGCTGACGGAACCGTCGTTCACGAGCTGCAGCAGTTTGCGTTTGCTGATGACGGTGTAGTCGATATTGAGCCGAGCGAACTCGATCTGGCGCGGGAGCGGACGCGGAAGGTCGAGTGACTCGAGAATCCATTCGTAAAGCGGGCGATGGACTTCGAACTCGAGCGTGCAGAGCGAATGCGTGATGCCTTCGATGTAATCGCTGATGCAATGCGCGAAGTCATACATCGGGTAAATGCACCACGCGTCGCCGGTGTGATGATGTTCGGTGTGGCGGATGCGATAAAGCAGTGGGTCGCGGAGCCAGACGTTGGGCGCCGCCACGTCGATCTTCGCGCGCAAAGTGCGAGCGCCATCGGGGAACTCGCCCGCTTTCATGCGGGCGAGCAGATCGAGACTCTCCTCGACCGAGCGCTCGCGAAACGGACTCGCTTTCCCGAGGCGGCGAAACTCGTCGGTCTCCTCCGGCGTCATATCGCAGACGTAGGCTTTTCCCTGGCGAACCAAACGCAGGGCGCATTCGTAGAATTGCGGGAAGTAATCCGAGGCGTGGAAGGGCTCGGTCGGGCGTATCCGGATTGCGGATTGCGAATGGCCGATTGCTTGAAAGTCGGCGCCGTCCGTCTCAGGCGTTTTGCCCGCTCGGTTTTAGTCCCAGATTCTCGTCCGCCCAGCCGCGGATGAGCCACCGGATGTCGGCCAGAATCGACTCGACGTATTCCGCTTCCTCCTTCGCGGGGTTGGTGTCGTCCATGCGGACGTTGCAGATGCCGTTGAACTCGCGCGCGATGCCGAAGCCGAGGCAGATCGCCTTGGCGTGGCCGATGTGGAGGTAGCCGTTCGGTTCCGGCGGGAAACGGGTGTGGATCTCCGCGTGTTTTCCGCTGCGCACGTCTTCTATCACGATTTCGCGGATGAAATCGGTCGGGGCGTCGGTCGGCTGGCTCATGTCGGATCGATCTTAGCAGACGAAGCGGAAGATGGTAGGGTCAGCCCGAAGCGCTCATGCAAGATACTCTCACCCTGGCTGATTTACGCGTTGGAAAAGAAGACGGAGCCGCCCGTTCGGCTGGCCGTTTTCGGCGATCCGGTCGCGCAGTCGCTTTCTCCACGAATGCAGAATGCCGCGCTCCAGGCGGCGGGCTTGAACGATGCAATACGCCGCCTTTCAGATTCGGCCGGAGGAATTGCAGGAGGCGTTGTCGCGTTTGGTGGCGCTCAATTTCGTCGGCGTGAACCTGACCGTGCCGCACAAGATCGCCGGTGCGGGGATGGTGGACGAGCTGGATGACGCTGCGCGTAGGATTGGCGCCGTGAACACCGTGAGCGTGCGCGATGGCAAACTGGTGGGGTCGAATACCGACGGCGTGGGTTTTGCGCGGGCGATCCGGAGCGAGTTTTCCGTGGATCTGCGCGACCTCCGCGTGCTGTTGTTAGGCGCGGCCGGTGGGGCGGGACGGGCGATCGCGTGGCAATGCGCGGCGGAAGGCTGTGAACGGCTGGTGTTGGTAAATCGGTCGCTGGAGAAGGCACAGGCGCTGGCAGCGGAATTAAAATCGTCTTTCACGGATACGCGAGTCTCGGCTCCGGTCGCGCGCCTGGAGGCAGCGCCATGGGAGGAACGCGCGCTGCGTTTTCAGATCGCGAACGTCGATCTGGTGGTGAACGCGACTCCGCTCGGTTTGCATCGTTCCGATCCCACACCGCTCTGCGCCTCGCTCCTGGCGCCGCACTTGATGGTTTACGATTTGATCTATGCACCGGCGCGGACGGCGTTACTGGCGGCGACAGCCGAGGCAGGGGCGCGCGGCGCGAACGGGCTCTCCATGCTGCTGCACCAAGGCGCGCTCGCGTTTGAAGAGTGGTTCGATCGCGACGCTCCGCTCGAGGCGATGCGGGCCGCCTTAGCTTCCGCTCATTAATTCGCGACCGCGGGCGGTGGCGGCTTGGACGGCGGCGATGAGACCCTCGCTCGTGCGCTGTTTCTCCATCACGGCAAGACCGGCCGCAGTCGTGCCCCCCGGCGTAATGACCATCTTGCGCAGTTCGTCCGGCGAGAGATCACTTTCGCTCGCGAGCTGCGCGGCGCCGAGCACGGTTTGGGCGGCGAGGGTGAGGGCAACATCGGCGTCGAGGCCATCGCGTTTCGCGCCTTCCGCGAGGGCTTCGATCACGCTGTAAACGAAAGCCGGGCCGCTGCCGGCGAGCGCGGTGACAGCGTCGATCTGTTCGTCAGTCACGATGGTGCATGCGCCCACCGCTCGAAAAATATCCTGCGCGAATTTCATATCGGCCGCGGTGCTGCGCGCGCCGGGCGCGAGCGCGGTGGCGCCGCGGCAGATGGCGGAAGGGGTGTTCGTCATCGCGCGCATGAAACGCGCGGGACCGGTGGATTCCATGCTCGGAAGGCGGATGCCGGCGGCGAGCGAGATGACGAGTTTACCGGTCAACGCGTTCGCGGTTTCCTCGAGCACGTTGAGAACGACGGACGGTTTCACTCCGAGCAGGATGGTGTCGGCCGCCTGGACGACGCTGAGATTATCGGCGTGGACTTCAATGCCGGTTTCGCGCTCGAGTTCGGCGCGGAGTTCGTCGATCGGCTGGCTGGCGGTGATTTGTTCCGGCTGCCATTGTTCGCTGCGCAGGAGACCGCGGATGACGGAGCCGGCAAGTTTGCCGGCGCCGATGAAACCGAGGGACGTTTGAGTATTCATGCGAATGCGGAGACGTTACGCAATGGTGAGCAGCGCTGTAAACTTCGGTCTCGATCTGGTGGACGAAATCGTTGAGCTGAAACGCGAACGCAACGCGGTGATCCTCGCCCACAACTATCAGGTGCCGGAGTTGCAGGACATCGCGGATTACGTGGGCGATTCGTTAGGGCTGAGCTACAAGGCACGGGAGACCGAGGCAGAGGTGATCCTGTTCTGCGGCGTCCATTTCATGGCGGAGACGGCGAAGATCATCAATCCGACGAAGCGGGTGCTGCTGCCGGATTTGGATGCAGGGTGCTCGCTCTCGGAGTCGTGCCCGCCGGACAAGCTGGGCGCTTTCCTGAATGAGCACGCGGAGAAGAACTACTACGTGATCGCTTACATCAATTGCAGCGCGGGAGTGAAGGCGCTCTCGGACGTGATCTGCACGAGCGGCAATGCGGAGAAGATCGTGCGGAGCGCGCCGGCGGATCGGAAGATACTTTTCGTGCCGGACCAGAATCTCGGCGCCTGGGTGATCGAGAAGACGGGGCGCCCGATGGATTTGTGGCAGGGGAATTGTTATGTGCACGTTGAGTTCACGGCGCGCAGCATCGGGAAGATTCGCGAGGAATATCCGGACGCACCGGTTGTGGCGCATCCGGAGTGTCCCTTCGCGGTGCGGCTGCTGGCGGATGAAGTTTGCTCGACGGAGAAGATGGTGGACTTCGCCCGGCGCTCGCCCGCGCACGACATCATCGTGGTGACGGAAGCGGGCATGCTGCACCGTTTACGGAAGGAAGTGCCGGGGAAGAATTTCATCCCGGGACCGACAGATCGCTGCGCGTGCGCGGAGTGTCGGTTCATGAAACTGAACACGCTGGAGAAGGCGCACGCGGCGCTACGGGATATGAAGCCGGAGATCGTTTTGCCCGAGCCGCTGCGGAAGCGCGCAGAGGCGCCGATTTTGCGCATGCTCGAATTGAGCCGGTAAAGGCGTCGGCAACGCGGCCGTCTTCCCGCATTCGGAGCTTGCACCGCGTTTCGTGACGGGAATAAGATTCACAGTGTGAAAAACTTAGGCGCCATGCTGGGCGCAGGGATTGCGTGCGCCATGCTTTGGCCGGCGCAAGCCGCGTGGGCGGCGGGGGCCGCGCAGGTGACGAGCGCGAGCAACCGCGTGGAAGTGTCCAGCGGCGGCACCGGTTGGTCGGCGGCGAGTGTCGGGCAGGAGCTGCAGGTGGGCGACCGCTTGAAGACGGGCGAGGATAGCCGCGCCACGGTGCGGATGACGGATGGCAGCGTCTTGCAGCTGGACGAACTGACTACGATCGAGATTAAACCGCCAAAAGAAGCGAATGCCGAGGCCACGCTGAGCATCCCGGGTGGCGCGACATTTTTTTCGAACGGCGGACGCGGGCGCGAGGTGCGGATCGAGACCCCGAGCGCGAACGGCGCGATTCGCGGGACGGCGTTCTTGTTGACCGTGAACCGCGCGGGCGGGCAGAGCGAAGTGTCGATGATCGAGGGCGCGTTTGAAATGTCGAATGGCGGCGGTGGCGTGGTCGCGCGGCAGAATGAGCAGGCGCGAACAACGGGCGCGACCGGTCCGAAGAAGGATGTCTACGGGGACACGGGCGATACGGCCCCTTGGTATCTGGTGCTGGAGACGCGGGCGCCGGGGGCGCGCGCGCTCAGTGGCGTGGAGAAGCCGGCGTTTTTGAAGGCGCTCTACGATACGATCAAGCGCTACCGCCATGTGGCACCGCAACTTTCGGGCGGTGCGACGCTTGTGCGGCGGGAGTGGGCGCTCGAGATTCTCGAGGAAGCGTTCCGTGCGGTGGGCCCGGATTGCGAAATGCGGGCGCGAATTTTGCGCAGCATCATCGCGGCAGCACCGGAGCAGGCGGCGGAATTAACGGAGTTGGCGATCGCGCTCGGGCCCGGTTGCGCGGGGGCGTTCGGCTCGGGTGGTGCGGGGGGCGATTCTTCGCGGGACGGGTTCGGGAGCGTGCCGAACCAGAATATTCTACCTCCGCCCGGGAGCATTGGTGGCGGGGGTGGGCAGGGCAACGTGGTTGCCATTTGTCACAACGGGCTCACTATTTTCGTCTCGCCACAGGGAGCGGTGGAGCATTTGCGAAATCACGCCGGCGATACGCCGGGGCCGTGCCAGGTCACGCCGGTGACCAATCGTTGAGTTGCGGGCGGGGATGAAACGGCCGCGCGGGGCGACAAAGAGATCATGCGCAGTCGCGAGGCGAAATTCTTAAGTCGTGGTCTAACGACACTGGCGGGGAGTGCGTTGGCGGCCGGGTGGGGTTTGCTGACGTTGCATTATTTCTTCGCTGAGCCGTTGGCGCGTTGGAGCTACGATCTTCCGTTCATGTGGCGCGGACCCCTGACGACGACACCGGTCCAGCTCGTTTACCTCGATGATTATTCGGCGAAAAAATTGAACCAACCTCTGGGCGATTCGTGGAATCGTGAGTTGCACACACGCTTGATCGATCGGCTGACAACGGATGGCGCCCAGCTGGTTTTCTTCGACGTGGTCTTCGATGCGGCGGCCGAAAATGCGGCGGGGGATGAAGCGCTGGCGGAGG
This sequence comes from uncultured Verrucomicrobiae bacterium, assembly GCA_963769625.1. Taxonomy (GTDB): domain Bacteria; phylum Verrucomicrobiota; class Verrucomicrobiia; order Chthoniobacterales; family UBA10450; genus JACCTI01. The sequence goes on from CAVYMO010000004.1 coordinate 1,318,280, forward strand.
CGATTCGGCGCAATGGGCGCGTCATTCTGGGGGCCGGACTGGAGGTTTTGAATCCGCTGGGCGGTGTCTCGCAGGAGCGGATCCTGCCGCCGATCCGGTTGCTGCGAAAGGCGGCGGCGGGCTGGGGCCTGCTCACTTTTCGGCCGGTGGATCCGGATTACGGCGTGCGGCAAATGTTTCTGGGAACGAGCGATCTGCCGACCTCGACCTGGCGCGCGGCCGAGCTCATGGAGGCGCTGGCGGTGAAGGTCGATCGGACAAACGGCCCGCAGCGTTGGATCAATTATTACGGACCGACGGGGCAAGTTCCCTCGGTTAGTTTTGTGCAAGCGATCGAACCGGAAGGGCTGCCGCCAGGTTACTTCAAGGATAAGATCGTCTTCGTGGGCGGACGGACGGCGGTGGGATTTTTGGGGGCGAATCGCGATGAGTTCGCGACGCCGTTTTCGCGCAGCGACGGGAAAATGACGCCGGGGGTGGAAATCCACGCGACGATTTTGCTCAATCTGATAAACGGCAACTGGCTGACGCGATTGCCGGCGAAACAGGAGACGCTGCTGGTACTGGCGGTGGGTTTGTTGCTCGGGTTGCTGGCGTGGGTGCGTCCGCTTTTCGCCACCGCGGCGGCGATCCTGGCGACCCTCGCGCTGGTCGCGACTGTGTGGTGGATGGTGTGGCACGAGCGGGTGTGGTTCAGCTGGCTGGTGCCGGTGGCGATTCAGATCCCAGCGGGACTGTTTTGGTCGCTCGGCGTGCAATATTACTCCGAGGCGCGACGGCGGAAGGAACTGCGCCGCGCCTTCGGCTTCTATCTCTCGCCCCAGATGGCGGAGAAGATTTCGAATTCGGATTTTGATCTCACTCCCGGCGGACGCACGGTGGAGGCGACGATCATGTTCACGGATCTGGAAGGGTTCACGACTCTGGCGGAAGACCTCGATCCGGCGGAAGTCTCGCAGACGCTCATCGCTTATTTCGAGCGCACGACGGCCTGCATCCTGGAACGCAAGGGCACGATCGTGAAATACGTGGGTGACGCGGTCATGGCGGGCTGGGGCGCGCCGGTTGATCAACCGAACCACGCCATCCTCGCGGCGGAAGCGGCGTGCGATTTGCGCTGTCTTTCCGATATGGAAATGCGGGGAAAACGGATGCGCACCCGCATCGGTGTGAGCACGGGCAACGTCCTCGCGGGGAATCTCGGGTCGTCGTTTCGCTTCGATTACACGATGATCGGCGACACCACGAATTTCGCGTCGCGGCTGGAGGCGTTGAACAAGTACCTCGGGACGCAGGTGCTGATCGCCGAGTCGACGCGGGCGCAGTTAGACGATCGGATCGTGGTGCGTCCGCTGGGCGAGTTCCGTGCCGCGGGCAAGACCAAGAGCGTGGCCATTCACGAGTTGATCTGCCGTTGCGGCGACGACCAGGCCGAGCGCGAGTGGATCGAATGCTTTGCGGAAGGCTTGCGCGAATTTCGTGCGGGCGATTTCGAGAAGGCGCGCGCGTTCATGGAACAGACCAGGCAAATTCGCGGCGGGGTGGATGGCCCGTCGGAGTTCTATCTCAAAACGATGGCGGAGGTCGAAGCGGATCGGAGCGCGGGAAGACTGGACCGGTGTGGTGCGGATGAAGGAGAAGTAGCGCGTTCGTTAGTCCAGCGCGATGACGACTTTTCCACGGGCGCGCCCGGTTTCCGAATAGCGGATTGCCTCCGCGACTTCGGCCAATTTGTAACGGCGATCGATCACGGGCGTCAGCTTTCCGCTCTGCATGAGGTCGTGCAGGACGAGGAGATCTTCTCGGGTTGGTTGCGACATCATGAATCCCATCTCCTGGTTCACGAACAGGGAAAGGAGGGACGCTCGGAGGACGCTATCGAGCGGTGAGATCCAACGACCGGCTGGGCCTCCAATCATGACGTAGCGTCCGTTGTCCTTCAGTACGCGCCGGCATTCCAACAGCCCGCGATTCCCGACCATGTCGAGAATCAGATCGTAACGCTGGTTGCTCGCGGTGAAATCTTCTTTCTTGTAATCGATGACGTGATCCGCGCCGAGCGAGCGGACCATCTCGACGTTCGTCGTGCTGCAGACGCCGGTGACCTCGGCGCCGAGCGATTTCGCGATCTGGACCGCGAAGGTACCGACTCCGCCTGAGGCGCCGTTGATCAAGACTTTTTGACCGGCCTGAAGCTTTCCGGCATCGCGCAAAGCCTTGCAACGCGGTGATCCCGGCGATCTGAACCGCGCCGGCTTGCTCGAAGGTCATGTTGTCCGGCTTCGGAACGAGGCCTCGTTCTGTGACGCAGATATATTCGGCGAAGGCGCCGGTCTTACCGCCAAAGACTTCGTCGCCCACTTTGAACTTCGTAATATTTTTACCAACTGCCTCGACCGTGCCGGAAAAATCGACGCCTAAGCGCATGGACTTCGGTTTACGCAGTCCCTCGCCCAAACGCATGATGTAAGGCTCGCCGCGCATGAAGTGCCAGTCGTAGGGATTGACGGAAGCGGAGCGTACTTTGACGAGGGCCTGGTTGTCATTCGGGACCGGTTTCGCGATATCGGCTAATTTCAAAACATCGGGTGAGCCGTAATCGCAATAGACGATGGCTTTCATGGTTTCGCCCTCGGGCGCGGTGAGACGTTCGCAATCGTTGGTCGAGCGCCAGTAGGCGATGAAGAGCCACGCGCTGAGCAAAACTACGACGGCGAGGATGGCGCGGACGGCCCATTTCGCGGTGCCTTTGATAGTGCGTTTCAGTTTCATAGGGGTTGGGGAGATGGCGTTTTGAGTCCCTTGATCAGCAACCAAAGGCCGAGGCCAATTTCGTAGATGCCCATCGGCATCATGTAGCTCATCCCGAGCACCGCGTAGACGCGGGGGAAGATCATGGTGACGAGACTGACGATCGCGAGGAGAAGCGACGCGAAGATTCCCCAGCCCGCCAAGGCCCGCGGGATGTAGCGCGATTGCAGCCAGACATAGCTGAAGATGGCCGAACCGAAGCCGAGAAAGACGAACCCAATGCTGAGGCCGATCCCGTAAACGCCGAGGAACAAACGCGCCAGGGCCTGCAATTGCGCCGATTCAAACGGCTCGAGGTAGGTCGCCCCGCTCAGGAGTCGCAAGGCGATGAGGGCAGTCAAAGTCGTGACCGCGAGAATGGCGTTCTCGACCATCCGGAGGAAGGCACCGAGAAGAGCGGCATCCTGGTTGACCGGCTTGAGGATGACGTAGATGCCCCAGACGAGTCCGATCACGGACGCATAAACCAGCAAATCGCCGGCGATGCTTAGTCGAAAAAGCGTTTCCGACCCGGTGATATTCGCCGCCGTCTGCGCAGCGTCCCGCACAATGAAGCGCCCGCGCACGAAGGTTTCGCCGAAGACGGCCAGCGCCATCTGGATGAGATAAAGTGCGCCGACCCATTTCGCGGCGGTCTGCTGTTTCGGGGTAATTGCGGGATAGGTCATGTGAGGGATGGAGCGAGGTGGACGGTTGGTTCTGCGCAGTCGGCGGAAGCAGCTTGTTCGTTCCAGCGCGGGACATTCACCCCTTTCACGAGCAGCCAGAGGGCGAGCGAGAGTTCGCCGATGGCGCCGGGCAGCATATTGAATGGAGCGAGGCTCTGGGCGAACGGGCCCCACAGAAATGTCAACCAGCCGAGCCCGGCGAAGATCATGAGCACGCCGATGAGTCGCGGCAGGAAGATCGATCGGAAAATGAGGAATCCAACGCCGAGGCAATGCAGGCCGAAGAAGACGAGACCGATATCGTTGGCCTGTGCGCGGAGGGCGAGAAAGATGTAGGCGAGCGCCTGCAACTGTTCCGGCGCGAAGGCGCTCAAGTGAGCGGGATTTTTTAAGAGGAGCAGGGGCGCGAAATCGAAGAGGCAACTGATCGCGCCGACCGCGCAGCCCACCAGACTGAAGAACGCTGCCAGGAGGGAAAGGCTTCGGTTCACAGGCTTGAGCACCTCGTAAACGAACAACGTCGCCGCGACGTAGAAAGCGGTGGAGATAAGGAGCGCAGTCGTCCCCGAAAGAAACAGGGCTTCGTGCGCGAGCAGATTCGCCGCCGTGGTCGCGGCATCGCGCCGCACGATCAGCCGGCCGCTGACGATCAACGGATAAATGCTGGTGAGAATGCAAGCCAGCCAGCAGGCGCCACCCATGCGAGCGAGGAAACGTGGAGACATCATCGGGGTTGCTTGGCTGGCGGCTGGTGTTGGGTGGAAATCACAGTGGTCCGTGCGCGCGCCGGAGACGGACGGCCGCGGCGAGGAAAACGACGGCGAAGATCAGGCCAAGCCAAAGGCCGGGACTACCGAGAAACTTCCAGGGCGTGAGCTGCGGAATGTCGATCGTGGGAACGCCGGTGCCGTGGCGCGGAAAAGCAAACGCGGCATCCATTCCGCCGAAGAAGCGGTACTTCAGAAAGGTCCCCCAATGCGTGGTTTGGAAGGCGATTCTTTCCACCGCGCCAACCGCGAGAATCGGCAACGCCGCCCAGAGGAAAACGGCGCGCCGCGCCCAGGCGGAGAGAAGAAGGAGCCAGGCATAGATGGGCGCGTGCCAAAGCGTGAGGGTGATGAGGCCGTAAACGAGCACGAACAACGATTGATGCAACGGCAACTGGCTCGTGGTCGCCGGCGGCAATCCATTGAGCAAGAGCAAGGCAGTGCTCCAGAGGAGCATGATCAAATGGGTCGCGAGAACGAGGAGGAAGGTGAGCAACGGCAGGACGACAAGGGGGATGCACGCCTTGGCGAGCACGGTGGTGAGGTCGGAAATCGGGAGCGATTTCCAAAAAAGAATGCTGCGGTCGCGGCGTTCGCCATGAAGCGCATCGAGGCAATAGAAGAGTCCGACGAGAAAAGCGGTCACGATCAACATCATGGCCACGGCATCGTAGGGCGCCTCGATGCGCGCGCGTTGTTGTGCGGGGTCGAGCAAGAGAACAGCCCGCCGGCGTTCGGCCATTCCGATGGTGCTGATGAAGAAGCCGAACAAGCCCAGCGCGCTGGCGATGAGCGGCGCGACATAAATGGAGCAGTTCTCCCACAGCTCGCGCCGGATCGACCAATAGAGTGGTCGTGTCGGTTTCGTGTTGGCGGGTCGATGGTTATCTCGGCATTCATGCGCGCGGGTCTCCGTTTTCTCCCATCACTGCGACAAACAGATCGGCGATGCCGGGCCGGCGCACCTCGCCGAGAGGCGCGAGCTGCGCACGCTCCGTGCTTCTCGAACAGGAGCACGCTGCGGCCGAAGACCTGACGCTCGTGCGATCGGTTGCACGCGCGCGCAGCGGCGAGCGTTTTCCGGGTTCACCATCACTTCGACGGTAACGCGAGTCGAATTCCTCCATGCTGCACTCGAGCGCGATCCGGCCGCGATCGATGAACATGAGGTCGGTCAGGACGTCCTGGATTTCGTCCACTTGATGCGTGGTGACGACGATGGTGCGGCTGCGGTCGAAGTAATCGTTCAGGAGCGAGTCGTAGAATTGCTTCCGGTAGAGGATGTCGAGACCGAGCGTCGGCTCGTCGAGCACGAGCAGTTTGGCGTCAATCGCCATGACGAGCGCGAGGTGCAATTGCGCGACCATGCCCTTTCGACAAATGCCGGACCTTGCTGGTGCGCTTGATCGTGGTCTTGGCGAGAAACGCTTCCGCCTTCGCGCGATCGAAGCGCGGATGGACACCGGCGACGTAATCGACCATTTGCCAAACCCGCATCCAACGCGGCAGCACGGCGACATCGGCAATGAAACACACCTCGCGCATGAGTTGATCGCGCTGCTGTCCACGGGTCGCGGCCGAGCACCTTCAGTTCGCCCTCGTACGGGACGAGGCCGAGGATGGCGTTGAGCGCGGTCGTTTTGCCCGCGCCGTTGGGACCGATGAGTCCGAGAATGCGGCCCTCCTCGACGCGCAGATCGACGCCATCGAGCGCGACCGTGTTGTCGAAGGTTTTGCGGAGTCCGCGTGCTTCGATGCAAGCCATGACGTTAGCGTTTCTCCTTGTCGCGAGGCGCGGGTGGTAGCGGCCTCGAGGTCGCGCGTGGTCAGACCGAGCCGTTCGATGATGGCGGCGACGCGGGGCCATTCCTCGGCGAGGAATTTTTCGCGTTCGCCGTGCAAGAGGAGATCGCGCGCGCCGGTTTTGACGAACATGCCCAGACCACGCCGCGTTTCGACCAAATCCTCGGCCGACCATTTGCTGATAGCCCTTAAGCACAGTGAGGGGATTGACCCGGTACTCGGCCGCGACGGTGCGGACGGAGGGCAGGGGATCGCCCTCGTTGAGGACGCCGTCGAGGATCATTGCGACGCCCCGGTCGCGCAGTTGGCGGTAGATCGGCTGACTGTCATTCCACTCACGATTCATTCGGTGTGTCGCGGCCTGTCATTTAGTGTTGTAGTGAACTACAACACCGACCGACGAGCAAGCCTTTTTTTGCTAATCTTCGCTCCGCCGGGATTTTGCTCCGGGTCCCAAGGCGTGGGCGACGATGCTCCGTGCCCATTCGTTTAGAGTTTGTCTTTGCCGCGGAGACTTCCTACTTTCTGCCGCGATGCAGCCGACCTTCTCTCTGGCTCATGCTCGTGGTCCTGCTCGTCGGGATCGTGCTCGTGCGCGAGCCACGATTTGCCGCGGCTGGAGGAGATGTTTCTCGGTTGGCTGGTGAAATATTCCGACGCGCCTGGCCCGATCGTGCCGCTCACCGTGGTCGAGATCGGCGTCGATCCGTTGACGACGGGGACGAGCGAGCCGACAGCGCCCGCGAGCCGGGAGCAGCGAGCGGAGGCGGCGTCTCGCCGCTCGAGTTCGCGCTCTATCTGCAGTCGCTTCTCGATTTTCAGCCCGGCGTGGTCGCGTTCGAGAATCTGCTGAAATGGCGCGAGCGCGACAAGGACGCAGGAGCAGGTTTTTCTCGATCAGGCGATGCGCGTGCCGAAGCTGCTCCTCGCTTCCGAACTCGGGAAGCAAACCGATCCCGATGCGCCGATGGCGGAGATTCGCGGCTTTCCCGACGTGACCGGGAACCGCGGCGACCTGGTCGCGTTCTCTGGCGTGACCCCGGCAGCCGAACGAAGATCTGCGGCTCATCTCCACCACCGGTTACGTCAATTTGCCGGCGGAAATTTCGTCCAACATCCGCGTTCCTTTGCTTTTTCTGCATCGCGGCGAGGTCGTTCCCTCCTTCACCCTCCAGTCCATTTTGCTTTGGCAAAAAGTGACGCCGAGCGACGTGAAGATCGTCCTCGGATCGCACATCGCGCTTCCGTCCGATCGGCGGATTCCGATCCGCGCGGATGGCACCCTCCTCGTTCATCCCAACGCCGCTCAACGCGCGCGGCGTTTGAGTTTGAACGAACTGCTGCTGGCGGCGCAACAACGCGAGTCGGGCCAGCAAACCGAACTGGGCGACCTGAAAGATCAAATCGTTCTCGCGCGCACGCCGGCCAATCCCTTGTCGCCGCCCGATCTCTTCGCGGCCACCATTGCCACCATGCAGAGCAACAAATATCTGCGCCGCGTCACGCCGTTTTTCGATTACGCGATCCTGCTTTTTCTCGCGACGGTGGCGGGCTGGCTGCACAGGATCGAGCGCTTCGATCTCGTGCTTTACGGAATCGCGGCGACGGCGGCGTATTGCCTGATCGCGCTCGGCACCATCTCCCGCTGGTACATTTGGCTGCCCGGCATTCTGCCTTTGAGCGCGATCTGGCTTGCCATTGTTTTTGCGCCGTTTTTCCGGGCGAAGACCGACACTACCGTCACCATCCCGCCGCCCATCGCGTAACCGTTCGCCGGCCGTGAAGTTCATTAATCTCACCCGCCGGACGGAGATCGGCGCGAATTGTTACTACCTCGAAAGCGGCGAACAAAGCTTCATCCTCGACAGCGGGATGCACCCGAAGCAGGAGGGCGATGAGGCGTTGCCGAATTTCAAGGCCATCGGCGATCGCGAGCTGGACGCGATCATTATCTCGCACGCGCACCAGGATCATCATCGGGACGTTGCCGGTGCTGATGCGGCGCCAACCGCAGGCGCGCGTGTTCATGACGGAAGCGACCGCCGAGATCGGGAGCACGTTGCTGCACAATTCGGTCAACGTCATGACGCGGCAGCGCGAGGAGTTGGGGACGACGCTCTATCCGCTCTTCACCCACAAGGAGACGACACGGGCGACGGATGCGTGGCGCTCCTGTCGCTTCAAGCAAGCGGTGAGCTTGACCGGCGAACGAGTCGGCAATCGTTCTGGCGCGGGAGTGACGTTTGAATTCGTCGATGCCGGACACGTGCTCGGCTCGGCCGGCGTGCTCCTGCGCGCGGAGGGGCGCACGTTTTTCTACAGCGGCGACGTGAACTTCGACGACCAGACGATCGCGCAAGGCGCGGTTTTTCCAGCAATACGTAACGGGCGCGCTGAAGGCACGTACAT
>CAVYMO010000005.1:0-53835 GCA_963769625.1 uncultured Verrucomicrobiae bacterium
CTTACCTCCCAGCCGTTAATTTTCAGACTCAGCTCTTAAAAGTTGTTTTTACTACCCTGTATGTAGATGTCAAAGAACCAGCGGCTCCGCACATTTTCAGTCACAAAAAAACCCAACTCTGCCGTCCGACGTGAAACACGTTTCCGTAAATCAGCCGGGACAAAATTGAGTTCCAATTTGCAGTCCCAAAATGTGCGAGAACAAACTCCGCGCAACTTTCGCTGCGGGAATCCCGCTTCTGGCGGGGTCAGCAAAATAGCTGCCCCTTTCCGGACGTCAACGCGGTAAATGCAATTTTTTTGAAAAAGTTTCCCCGGGCAGCGGAATCGCAGCGCGGTTAAAGGGTGCACCGCCGGTCTTGCAGGTAGGCGATGGAGAGTGCGCCCACCAATAAGGCGGGCTTAATTTGCACTCGCGCCCATCCCCGTCGCGATTACCTTGCGCGCGTGAAACGCCCCGATGACCGCGCGCCCGATCAAATTCGCCACGTCAGTTTCGAGCTCGACGTCGCGCCACACGCCAGCGGGTCAGTTCTGATTGCGATGGGCCAAACCCGCGTTCTGTGTGCGGTCATGATTGAGGACGGCGTCCCGCGCTGGATGAAGGAACAAAGCGTCAGCGGCGGCTGGCTCACGGCGGAGTATTCGATGCTGCCGTATTCCACCCGCCCGCGGAAACCGCGCGACATCGCGAGAGGCAAACTCGACGGTCGCAGCAGCGAGATTCAACGCCTGATCGGCCGCTCGCTCCGGGCCGCGATCGATTTGGAAAAAGTCGGCCCACGCACCATTTGGGTAGATTGCGATGTGCTCCAGGCGGACGGCGGCACCCGCACCGCCGCCATCACCGGCGCGAGTCTCGCGCTGGCCCTCGCGTGCGAATCCTTGATCGCGCAGAAGAAGCTCGCTGCGTCTCCGATCCGCAATCTTGTCGCCGCGATCAGCGCGGGGGTGCGGGAAGGCGTGCCTTTGCTCGATTTAAACTACGAGGAAGACAAGGACGTCACGGTGGATTTCAACTTTGTCGCGACCGCAGAGGGGGAATTCGTGGAGCTGCAGGGTTCCGGGGAAGAGGCGACCTTCTCGCAGTCGCAACTTTCCGCCATGCTGGAGTTGGGTCGCAAAGGCATCGGCGAGCTGATCGCCGCTCAACGAAATGTTCTGGCGGATTTAGCCGTGCGCGAGATCTAATCCGTGGTAGGGAGATCGCCGGCGTCAGGCCGGGAGAAAAAATGAAAAAAGCGCTTATCACTGGCATCACCGGACAGGACGGCAGCTATCTCGCGGAGCTGTTGCTCGAAAAAGGCTACGAAGTCCACGGCATCATTCGCCGCGCCAGCACCTTCAACACCTCGCGCATTGACCACCTCTACGCCGATCCCCACATCCATGGCGTAAAGCTTTTCCTCCACTACGGCGACCTGAGCGATTCGGTGAACCTGGTGAAGCTCCTCTACGATTTGAAGCCCGACGAGATTTACCATCTCGCCGCGCAGAGCCACGTCCGCGTCAGTTTCGACATTCCGGAATACACCTCCGATGTCACTGGCGTGGGCACGATTCGTATTCTCGAAGCCATGCGCGAGACCGGAATCAAGCCGCGGTTTTATCAGGCATCGAGCAGCGAAATGTTCGGCAAAGTCCAGGCGATTCCGCAAACCGAGACCACGCCTTTCTGGCCGCGCAGTCCCTACGGAGTGGCGAAAGTTTTCGCGTATTGGGCCACGGTCAACTACCGCGAGAGCTACGATCTGCATGCCTCCAACGGCATTCTTTTCAATCACGAAAGCCCACGCCGCGGAGAGACCTTCGTCACGCGCAAAATCACCCGCGCCGTGGCTGCGATTAAGCTCGGGCTGCAAAAGGAATTATTTCTCGGCAACCTCGACGCGAAACGCGATTGGGGATACGCGCCCGATTACGTCGAGGGCATGTGGCGCATCCTGCAGCACGATGGCGGCGGTGATGATTTCGTGCTGGCCACGAACGAGACGCACACGGTCCAGGAATTCGCCGAAGCCGCCTTCGCGCATGCCGATCTCGATTGGAAAGAATTCGTGAAACACGACGCGCGCTACGAGCGTCCGGCGGAGGTCGAACTGCTCATCGGCGATCCCGCGAAAGCGAAGCGGTTGCTCGATTGGGAACCCACCGTCCGTTTCGAGGAATTGGTGCGCATCATGATCGATGCGGATCTCGCTGCGCTCTCGGCTCCTAGCGCGCGGGAACAACTGGGCAGACTGCCGTAAGCGCGGCAGCGTTGCCGCGACGTCGTCCCTATTGTGTGGTCACGTCGCCGTCCGAACGCGTCGCCGCAATTTTCGTCTCGGGATCACGCGCCGGCAGCATGGCCGCGAGCGGCGCGTTGACGATGCTTACGCGCGCGCCCCAGCCGACTATGTTGTAAAGTTGCGCCACGTCGCGGGAACGCATCCGCACGCATCCGTAGCTCGCCGGCCGGCCGATATTTCGCTCCTCCGGCGTGCCATGAATATAAATGTGCCGGCCAAAGGCGTTCGCGTTCTGCCGTTCGCGGCCCCGCAGCCAGAGAATCCGCGTCACAATCGGATCGCGTCCCGGCGCGTTGGGCGCCAGGATTTCCCCCGTACGCCGTCGGCTCTTAAAAACCGCACCCAGCGGTGCGCCCGCTCCCACTTTCTGCGCCACCTCCATTTCGCCTAGCGGTGTGCCGCGACTTCCAGGCGCGTCGCTCAAGGCAAACTTCGAGGTCGAGACCGGATAGGTCGCCATCAATTTCCCCTCATCGAGCAGCGCAAGCCGCTGTTCCGGCACGCTGATGACCACGTGATGTCGCGTATCCGGCGTGGCGCAAGAGGCGACGAAGAGAATGGCCGCAAGCCCACCTGTGGCGCGGGCGACTTGGCGACGAGCAATTCTCATCATCCGTTCAACCGAAAAAAATCCTCTGCCGTTGCCGTTGTCCACTTGGCTAATTGCTCCACCTCGACTCCGCGTGCCTCCGCGATCGACTCTGCCACCAGCCGCGTGTGCGCCGGCTCACAGCGTTTCCCCCGGTGCGGCACCGGCGCGAGATAAGGGCAATCCGTTTCCACCATGAACTTCCCGATCGGCAACTGCGCCGCCACGGCCCGCACCTCGGCGCCGTTCTTGAACGTCACGATGCCAGTAAACGAGACCAGATGGTTCATCGCCAGCACGTCCTCCGCCTGCTCCAGCGCTCCGCCGAAGCAATGGAAAACACCGCGCAACTTTCCCGTGTAGGGCGCCATCATTGCCAGCGTATCCTCCCACGCATCGCGCTGGTGAATCACGACGTTGAGTCCGAGCTCCAGCGCGAGATCGAGTTGCTGCTCGAAAAGGCTGGCCTGCCGCGCCTTGTATGCGCCGTCGCGGATGCCCGCTTCCACTTCTTCCTCCGTCGAACTCTGGAGCGCGCGACTAAGAATCTGCACCTGCTTCTCCTTCGCGACCGCCTTGCTCGGGAGCCGATGATAATCCAGACCCGTCTCTCCGATTGCCGCCACCTTTTTGCTCTGCGCCAATTCGCGCAACGGCGTCATCACGTCCTCGATCCCATCATCCTCTGAGGTCGGATGCACTCCTATCACCGCGTAAATATTCGGATGCGCCTCCGCCAGTTCCACCGCCTGCCGACTGCTCGCGAGCGAGGTCCCGATGGTGAGGATGCGGTCGACTCCCGCGTCCGTCGCCCGTCGGAGAACCTCCGCGAAGTCAGCCTGAAAATCCGGGTAATCCAGATGCGCGTGAGTATCGATCAGCATCGCGAAAACTAGCGCACGCTTTCTCGCGCGCGTCCAGCGTGGACGCCGTCGCGCCCGGCCGAGTTTCTTTCCCGGTGGCTCGGCCACGGCGGAGTTCCATCACCACTCGATAACCGAGCTGGCCCACGTGAGCCCGCCGCCGAAAACGACCATGAGGATGTAGTCGCCTTGCTTGAGTCGGCCGCTGCGGTTGGCTTCGTCGAGCGCGATCGCGACGGCGGCAGCGGAAGTGTTGCCGTAGCGATCGACGTTGATGAAGACTTTCTCGGGCGGCAGTTTCAACCGATCTGCGATGGCTTCGATGATGCGGATGTTGGCCTGATGCGGAATCACGCAGGCAATGTCTTCGATTTGCAGGCCGGCTTTTTCGAGCGCTTTTTTCGAGGCGTCGAGCATGGAGGTGACGGCTTGTTTGTAAACGTCCTTCCCCGACATGTGAATGGTTTGCAGATTTTGCTGTGCGTTCTCGGAGGTGATCGGCGTGCGGCAACCGCCACCCGGCATGTAGAGAATGTCGGTATACTGGCCGTTACTGCCGATGTGGGTGCTGATGACGCCGTGCGTGCTTTCGCTGCGATGCCGGAGAATGGCCGCGCCGGCGCCGTCGCCAAAGAGGACGCAAGTGTTGCGATCGGTCCAATTCGTTATCGAGCTGAGCTTTTCCGCGCCGATGACGAGTACGGTGTCATAGGTGTGTGAGGTGATGAACTGCTGCGCGATCTCGATGCCAAAAAGGAAGCCGGCGCAGGCAGCGGAGATGTCGAGACAGGCGGCGTTGCTGGCGCCGATCTTCGCTTGCACGAAACAGGCGGTGGCGGGAAACACCATGTCGGGCGACGCGGTCGCGAGCAGGATGAGATCGATGTCGGTCGCTTTGACGCCGGCCTGTTCCATGGCGGCGAGCGCGGCGCGTGCGGCCATGTCGCTGGTGTGTTCGTCCTTGGCCGCGATGCGGCGCTCTTTGATCCCGGTGCGGGTGGTGATCCACTCATCGGTCGTGTCGACCATGGTGGAGAGTTCCGCGTTCGTCAGGATGCGCTCCGGCAGATAACTGCCGGTGCCGACGATGGAGACGGTGCGACCGGGTCTAGCTGACCGCGGCGGGCGCGAGCGGGGCGGCTGTTTCATTGTAACGACGAACCTCTTCGACGATATGCGGGTTCACCTCGTGTTCAATGGATTCAGCTGCGACACGGAGCGCGTTCTTGATCGCGAGCGGCGTGCTGGAGCCGTGCCCGATGATGCAAATGCCATTAACACCGAGCAGCGGCGAGCCGCCGTACTCTTCGTAATTCACCTTTTTCTTGATCGCGCGGAAGGCGTTTTGCGCGAGGTATGCGCCTGCCATACGCATGGCGTTTTTGGTCAATTCATGTTTGAGCCAGCTGAAAATGGCATCGCCGACCGACTCGCAGGTTTTGAGAATGACGTTGCCGACGAAGCCGTCGCACACCACTACCTCCACCGGGTGCGCGAAGAGATCGTGGCCTTCGATGTTGCCCCGGAAATTCAGTGAGCTTTGCTTCAGACGCTTGAAGACTTCCTTCGTGAATTCGCTGCCTTTGACGTCTTCTTCGCCGATCGACATGAGGCCGATGGTCGGATTTTTGTAGCCGAGGACGTGGCGGGAATACACTGAGCCCATGATGCCGTATTGCAAAAGGTGAACCGGCTTCGGGTCGACGTTCGCACCGGCGTCGATGAGCACGAAAAGATTCGTCTCGGTGGGAATGATGGACGCGATACCGGGGCGCTCGACTCCGGGAAGCGTGCGCAGTTTGATCGTGGTCGCGGCGACGGCGGCGCCGGTGTGCCCAGCGCTGACCACGGCCTCGGCTTCGCCTTGTTTCACCAGGTCAACGGCGCGGCTGATGGAGGAATCTTTTTTCCGGCGCACGGACTCTACGGGTTTGTCGGACATCTCCACCACTTGGGTCGAGTGCACGATCTCGACCCGGCGATCGTTACAGCTGTGCAATTTTAATTCCGCCTCAATCTTCGGGGCATCACCGACGAGGAAGAGCTTGTCGATGCGCGGATACTCTCGCAGTGCCATGGCGGCCCCGGCGACGAGGTTGGGCGGGCCGAAATCGCCGCCCATGGCATCGAGTGCGATTTTCATGTGCTGCGCGAGTTTGCGGAGTTGCTCCGCTGATTGCAAAACGAAAGTAGCTGAGAGAGCGACGGACTCTCAGGAATCGTCGGACGGGCTGAAAGTGCGGGCAAGGCGACCCGCAAAATAAATATTAACCGGCGTCGACTGTCAGGACTTGGCGGCCCTTGTAATAGCCGCAGGAAGGGCAGGCGGTGTGGGAGGCCACGGTGCTTCCGCATTGCGTACACTTATTGAGCTGCGGAGCCACCCAGCGGTGCGAGGCCTTGCGCGTGCGCAGGCGCATCTTCGAGGTTTTGCGTTTTGGAACTCCCATACGAGCGGGATAGGAAAGCAGGCTTTTGCGGAAAGGCAAACCGCAGCGTCAAAACCTCGTGATTATGCCGGGTCGTGATGGTGCCCGGCGATAGGAGCACGCCCCGCTAATCACAGATCGAGGTTATCCAAGGCGCTCCAATCTGGTTTGCGTTTTTCTGGGGCGCCGGGACCGGGATCGGCCGCGCGATGAGGAGCGGGGCAGATCTTCCCGCCGTCGCGATCGCAATGCGGATAGGCCGGCAGATTGAGCAGGATATCCTCGCGAACGAACGGCGTCAGATCGATCAGTTCAGGTCCGCTTACTTCGGTGTGAATGGCGAATTGCGGAATCTGAATGGTGTGAATGAAACGTTCCAGGCAGGAAACGCAGGCCATTTCCACCGGTTGGGTGAGCGAGCCGCTAGCCCAAAGCGCACCTTCGGAGAGGCCGACATCGAGCGAATACTCCAGCGGGCCCGTGCAGACGACGCCATCTTTCTCCAATTCCGGAATGGCGCACTCTTCTTCCCCTTCGAGATGAAGGCCGTCGGCCGGGATCTGGCGGAGATGAACTTTCATGAAGCCCGTTTTCTAGCGAACGCTTGCACAACCAGCGGAGGAACAAAACTGGCGATGTCGCCGCCCAGGCGTGCGATCTCCTTCACGATGCGTGAGCTGAGGTAGGTGTATTCCTCCTTCGGCATGAGGAAGATCGTCTCGACCTTTGCCTCCAGTTTTCGATTCATCAACGCCATCTGAAATTCGAATTCAAAATCGGAGACCGCGCGCAAGCCTCGCACCACCGCGGTGGCATTTTCTTTCACGGCAAACTCGACCAGCAACCCGTCGAGCGGGGCGATCCGGACACGGTCGAGTTGGCCCGCGGTCGCCTGCAGCAGCTCGATCCGCTCCGCCGAGGTAAAGTGCGGCTGTTTCTGATCGTTGACCGCCACGGCCACAATGACCTCATCGAAAAGCTTTCGGGCGCGCTCGATCACGTCGAGGTGGCCATTGGTCACCGGATCGAAGCTGCCGGGATAAATCGCGCGTCGCATGCCAGCGGAAGGTTGAACGAGCCGCGCGGAACGTCCAACGCTGAATTTTGGTGGCCGAAACGCCGATACGCCGGGAAGATAGGCCGCATCACATGGAGGACACTGGATATCGAAGAGTGGCGGTGGCGAGTACGTTCTCGCCCCGCTTCGAACGCGTTCTGGCCGAAGCCAAGCGCGTGCGTGATCGCTTCGGGGCGGAACTGCATCTGATTTACGTGGGCGAAAAAAGCCCGGAGACGGATCAGCGTTTCGCGACGGCTTTGGCGGAGCTCGGCCTGCCGGCCGATTCACCCATCACTTATCAGATGGGCGCGCCCGCAGAGGCGATCCTCACGGCAGTGGCGGCGAACAACGTCGAATTGATCGTCGCGGGTGCACTGGAGAAAAAGATCGTGCTGCGTTCGTTCCTTGGAAACGTCGCGCGCAGTCTGGTGCGGGACGCGCCGTGCTCGGTCATGCTTTTCACCAAGCCCGAGCGCGAACCGCAGCCGCTGCGCCGGATCGCCTTTTACACGCCGGGATATTCGGATCATGCGCTGCGGGCGCTGCGCAGGACGTTGCGCCTGGCGGAGAAGGAAGGCTGCGAGCACCTCTACGTCATCCGGGTTTATTCTTCGTTCGATGCCGCCCGCGCCACCCTGCAGGCGAATCAACAAACAGCCGGCGATGAGCCGACGGCGCGCACCTTGGAGGAGGAAGAGGAGGCCTTGGAGGAATTCATTCGCACCGCCGGCGCCAGTGAGGTGCCGGTGGAAGCGCGTTGCATCCGCAGCAACACCGGTTTCGCGGCGTCGGATTTCGTGCAAACCGTGGAAGCGGACCTGCTCGTGGTGCCCGTGGAAGAGACGCCCAGCTCGGATGGCATTCCGCCGCACATCGCGTGGGTCACGGATGTGATTCCGTGCAACCTCTGGATCATTCGGTGACGTGAGCAGCGGACGATGAACGAAAGCCTTCCGACCTTCCAGGCCTTCAGCGCGGAGCATCTGGTGGTGATCTTTCTCACGATTACGCTCCCGTTTGCACTCGCGGCGCTGGTTCGGCGGAGTAAATCGCCGGGGATGGAGCGCTCCATCGCGCACACGCTCTCCGCGGTTTTAATCGGCAACTATGCCGTCTACTTACTCTTCATCCGGCGCTGGGGCGATTTGCCCTGGCAGGCCACGCTTCCGATGCAGATGTGCGACTGGGCAATGGTGGTGATTGTCATCACCCTCGCGTCCGGTAATCGGCGTTGGTTTGAGGTCGCTTACTTTTGGGGAATCGGAGGAACCCTACAGGCGGTACTGACGCCGAACCTGCGTGCTGGTTTCCCGGATTTGCGCTTCCTCAGCTTCTTCGTCGCGCACGGCGGGATCATCGTCAGCGTCGTTTTCCTGATGCTGACACGCCGCATGCGGCCGTATCCGATGTCGATCGTGCGCGCGTTCCTTTGGTCGGAACTTTATTTCCTCGTCGCCCTGTCGATCGATCTCGCCACCGGAGTGAATTACGGTTTTCTCCTGCACAAACCCGAAGCCTTTTCCCTCCTGAGCTTTCTCTCGGACAACTGGGCGCTCTACCTCGTCCAGATGCACGGTCTCGCACTCGCCTTTTTCGCGGTTCTCTATCTGCCCTTCGCGCTTTACGATTGGTTTCGCGCGGCCCGCGGCGGTTCCGCCTAGCATCAACACCTCATGAAACCGAAGCCGTTAAAGATTTCCAATGTCACCCTCGGTGGCAAAATAGCCGACGTTCATCCTTGGGCCGTGCGTGATCGAGTCGGAGAAGTTCGTCTGGCGGATGGCGCGGAAGATCCAGGAAGTCTGCGCGAAGGAGGGAGTGCCGTTTATTTTCAAGGCGTCATACGACAAGGCGAACCGGACCTCGGTGAAATCGTTTCGTGGGATGGGAGTGGAGGATGGCTGCGCGCTTGCTCGCGGAGATCGGGGCGGAGTTGAAGGTGCCGGTGACGACGGATGTGCATTCGCCGGCGGAAGCGGAAATCGCAGGAGCGGCCATCGATGTCTTGCAGATTCCGTCATTCCTTTGCCGGCAAACAGATTTGCTCGAAGCCGCCGCGCGAACGGGGCGGGTGGTGAATGTGAAGAAGGGGCAATTCCTCGCGCCGCTCGATGTGCGCAATATCGCGGAGAAGCTGGTCGCGTTCGGAAACGAGAAATTTTTCTTCACGGAACGCGGGACGACTTTTGGCTACAACAATCTGGTGGCCGACATGCGTTCGCTCTTCTGGATCCGTGAGGCCGGCTACCGCGTGATTTTTGACGCCACGCATTCCGTGCAACGGCCGGGCGGCGCGGGCGACACGACTTCGGGCGACGGGGCCCTGGCGCCGGTGCTGGCGAGGGCAGCGCTGGCGGCGGGTTGCGATGGATTGTTCATGGAGGTGCACGAAAATCCGGCGCGCGCGCTTTCCGATGGGCCCAATCAGATTCCGCTAAAGCATTTGCCGAAGCACCTGCGCAGTTTTAAAGCTATCCATGCGGCCGTTTCGTAGCGGCTGTCTCCGGAAAATGGGGACGGCTGCGGCAATCATCGTCGTCGGGATTCTGGGATCGGCGGTGAACGCAGCCGAACCCACCGCAACGCCGCGTGCTGGCGAGGCGGCGGCATCTCCGACGCCATCCCCGTTGACCAGTGTGCCGTTGCCGATCGGACATGAAGCCAAGGGCCTGGTCTTTCCCGATTACAACATGGAGGGCGAATTGCAGGCGCGCTTCGAAGCGGCGGTGGCGAAGCGGATTGACGCCGAGAACATTCTTTTCACGGGAGTAAAAATGATCACCTACACGCCGGAAAACACGCCGGATCTCACGATCGACATGCCCAGTTCCAACCTCAACCTGAGCACGCGCATCATCACCTCCGATGTGCGCACAACGATCACGCGGGCGGATTTCACGATTGCGGGTGACACCTTGCGCTTCGATACCGCGGCGCGGAAGAGGCTCGTTCGCGGGTAATGTGAAAATGGTGATCAAGAATCAAGCCGACCTGCTGGGGAAGAAAACCAAATGATCCGTCCTCTAGTATGCGCGCTTCTCTTGTTTGGGAGCACAGCGAGCGGTTTGCTCGCCCAAGGCTCGGCTCCAGCGGCGCTTGCCTCTCCCAAGCCGGAGGCGAAAACGGACGTGGCCGCGGCGACAAAGAAAGATCCGGCGGCCGCCGCGTTGGGAGGAAATTTTCTTGCGCCTTCAAATGAGCCGATTACGACCGAGATTTACTCGAACGAGGCCGACTTCAATTCCAAGGAATACGTCGGCACGTTTACCGGGCGGGTGATTGTGAAAGATCCGCGTTTCAATTTGCAGGCGGATAAGTTGACCGTCTATCTCGCGCGCGGCGACGAGAAGGGCCTCGAGAAAGCGATCGCGGAAGGGAACGTGGCGGTGGTCCGCGATGCGCCGGGAGAAAATGGCGGCGCGCCGGTGCGTTCGGTCGGGCGGGCGGAACGCGCGGTCTACACCGCGAAGGACGGCAACGTGGAAATGACCGGCACGCCGCGGGTGCAGAGTGGAATGAATATGCACGTAGCCACGAGTGCCGAGACGGTGATGATCATCAACCAGAGCGGGCAATTGACGACCCGCGGTCCGAGCCGGACGGAACTGCGCCAGGAACCGAAACCCGAGGCCGCGCCAAAGCCATGAACGGAGAGACGCTCACGGCCGCGCCGAGCGGACCCGCGAAGAGTGCCGCCGCTGGGGCAGAGCGGGTGCTGGTGACGGAGGAGCTTGGTAAAAATTTACGATGGCCGCGCGGTCGTGAATGGCGTGAACATCAACGTGCGCGCGGGTGAGATTGTGGGGTTGCTCGGACCGAATGGCGCCGGCAAGACGACGAGCTTTTACATGATCGTGGGGCTGGTGCGGCCGAACAGCGGGCGCGTAATCTTCTCCGGGGAGGATGTGACGAACTTCGCCATGCACAGACGCGCGCGTCTTGGGATGGGTTACTTGCCGCAGGAGGAGTCGATCTTTCGCAAACTCACGGTGGAGCAAAACATCCTCGCCATCCTGGAGACGCTGCCCGCTCTCGAAACAGGAGCGGCGCCATCGTTGCGACGAATTATTGCACCAGTTCGGGATCGAGAAGATCGCGAAGAACACCGCGCTGACGTTAAGCGGCGGTGAAAAGCGGCGGCTCACGATTGCGCGTTCGCTCGTGACCAATCCGACCTTGCTCATGCTCGATGAGCCCTTCAGCGGGGTGGACCCGATTGCGGTTTACGATGTGCAGCAGATCGTGGTCAACCTGCGCAAATCCGGGCTCGCGATTTTAATCACGGACCATAATGTAAGGGAGACGCTCTCGATTGTGGACCGGGCCTATCTGATCTTCGAAGGACGCGTGGAAAGCGAAGGAACGAAAGATTTTCTCATCAACGATCCGATCAGCCGCCAGCTCTATCTGGGCGAGCGGTTCCGGATGTAACTCAAAAGGAGACGACGCGTGCAAACAGTGAATGCCCATCCGCCGGTCAAAGTAACCGGCCGCCATCTGCAGATAACAGAGGCGATCAACGATTATGTGACGAAGAAAATCGAGAATCTGCATCTCGATTATCCCAAGATCATCGAGGCGCACGCCATTCTGGAAGTGGTCAAACATCGGCACTCCGCGGAAGTGATCCTGGTTTGCTCGAATCACATCACGATCGAGGCCACGGAAGAAACCGACGACATGTATGCGGCGATCGACGCCGTCACCGACAAGGTGCAACGGCAGATGCGGAAGTACAAGACGCGGCTGATGAAGAAGCACCGGCCGCGCAAGGATATCGTGCATCATTTGGAGGAGCATGTGCTCGAAATGGAACCGGTGGAGAAGGAAGGCGAGGGTGAGGACGACGGAACGCATCACCCGGTGGTGAAGAGCGAGCGTTACCCGGTGAAACCGATGTTCGTCGACGAAGCCGTGCTGCAACTGGAGATGTCGAACAGCCGGCAGTTCCTCGTTTTTCTGAACGCGCGGAGCAGCCGGATGAACGTCCTGTATCGCCGCAAAGGCGGCGAGTTCGGTTTGATCGAACCGGCCCGGACCTGATCGCGGGGCGCGCATGAGCGAACGATCCGCCGTTCCTTCCTCCGGCACTCCCAGCGTGCCGCCGCGCAAGAACGTGCCGGTAGTGACCGTGGAGAGCTTCTTCGAGGCACACGCGGCCAAGCTCCAACTGAAGCTGGAAGGCAAACGTGTCGGCTTTCATCGCAAGATTCGTGAGCCCACGATTAATCGCCCAGGTCTCGCGCTCTCCGGCTTCTACCAATACTTCGCGGAGAAGCGGGTGCAGGTTTTGGGTTCGGCGGAGCAATCGTATCTCGACAATCTTTCCGCGAAGACGCGGCTGAGTCGTTTCCGCGCGCTCTGCGAGGCGAAAATACCGTGCGTGGTCGTTTCGCGCGGGGCGCATCTGGAGCGTGAACTTCTCGCGGTGGCGGAGGAGCTGGAGATCGCGGTTTTTCGCACGCCAATGGTGACGATGCGGTTCATCAACGCGGCCACGATCGCGATGGAAGCGGCATTCGCGCCCACGGTGACGGAGTTCGGCAGCATGGTGGACGTGCTCGGGATTGGCGTCCTGATTCGTGGACACAGCGGCATCGGGAAGAGCGAATGCGTCTTGGGATTGATCGAGCGTGGCTACAGCCTTGTCGCGGATGATGTGACGCGGATTACGTCGTTTGAAGGGCGGGAATTAGTGGCAACGGCGCCGGATTTGACCCGCTACCACATGGAGGTGCGCGGGATCGGGATCATCAATGTCGCCTCCATTTTCGGCATTGGCAGCATCCGGATCGAGAAGCGGCTCGACCTCGTGGTGACGTTAAAAGATTGGCAGGATTTGGAGGAGGTCGATAGAATCGGACTCGACCAAGAGTATTACGAGATCCTGAAATTGCAGATTCCTCACACCACCATTCCCGTGCGTCCCGGTCGCGATGTCGCGCGCCTGGTTGAGGTCGCGGCGATGGATCAAAAATTGAAGGCGCTCGGGCGCAACAGCGCGGTGGAATTTAATGACAGACTGCTCAATTTGATGGGAAAGAAGGAAGGTTGATGGGCCTGCTGCATCGCAAATCGGAGAAGATTGAAAAGGAAGTCACGATCGTGAACCGACTCGGCATGCACGCGCGGCCGGCGTCGATGTTTGTGCGGGTGGCGAGCCGTTTCCGTTGCGAAGTGTGGGTGGAGAAGGAAGGCGAGCGCATCAACGGCAAAAGCATCATGGGGCTGATGATGCTGGCCGCGGGGCAAGGCTCGAAGCTCTGCCTCCGCTGCGAAGGACCGGATGCCGCGCAAGCCATCCAGGAACTCGAGGCGTTGATCGCGGCGAAGTTCAGCGAGGATTGAGGCGTATTCGCGCTGGGATTGCGCGGCCTTTGCTCGGATTGACAGGCAAGTTACTCTCGCTCCGGCATGAGCAGCGTCCCGCAATCTGAAATCCGCCTTTATGGCGTGGGAGTTTCCCCGGGGGTGGCCCAAGGCAAAGTCCAGGTGCTGGTGGATGATCTGGAGGAGATCGCGAAACGAGCGATCACCCGAGAGGAGATCGCGGGGGAGATTGGTCGGTTTGAAACGGCGTTAATCCAGACGCGGGCGCAGATTTTGGAAATGCAGCAGCGGATCGCGGAAGCGATCGGGGCGAAGGATGCGGCCATCTTCGATGCCCATCTTCTGGTGGTGGAGGACCGCACGCTGATTGATGAGGTCTTGCGGAAATTGGAGGCGGATTTGTGCAATGTGGAGTTCGTTTTCCACGAGGTGGCGACCAATTACGCGGAGACGCTGGGACGGATTGATGATCCCTATCTGCGGGAACGCGCTCTTGATATCCATGACGTGACGCAGCGCGTGATCCGGAACCTGCAAGGGAAGGCGCCGCAGGCGTTTGCGGAAACAAACGAGCAACACATCCTGGTGGCGCACAACATCACGCCCTCCGACACCGCGACGATGGATCGCAAGACCGTGCTGGCGTTTGCCACCGATCTCGGGAGCCGCACCTCGCACACCGCGATTATGGCGCGCTCGATGGGCATTCCGGCGATCGTGGGTTTGCACGATGCGACGACGAAACTGGAGAGCGGACAGGAGGTGTTGCTCGATGGCTACAACGGGCTCCTGATTCTACACCCGACGCCGGATACGCTCTCGCATTATCGCGAATTGAAGCAGCGTCAGGATCGTGTCGCGGCGCAACTAAGCGGGCTGCGCGAAACGAGTTCGACCACGGCGGACGGGCGCCACATCGTCCTCTCGGCTAATATTGAGATGCCCGGCGATGTGGAATCGGTGGTCGAGAATGGCGCTGAGGGAATCGGGCTGTATCGCACGGAGTTCCTTTATCTGAACCGGCCCACCTTGCCGACGGAGGAGGAGCAGTTCGAAATCTACCAACGGGTGGCGGCACGGGTGGCGCCGCACTCGCTCATTATCCGGACGTTCGATCTGGGCGGGGACAAGATCGCATCGCACCTCGATTCGGACGATGAGCAGAATCCGTTTCTCGGTCTGCGCGCAATTCGGTTTTCGCTCGAGAACCTCGATATTTTCAAGACGCAGCTTTGCGCCATCCTGCGCGCGAGCGCGGGCGGGAATGTGAAGATCATGTTCCCGATGATCTCGGGCGTGATGGAATTGCGGCGGGCGCTGGCCGTGCTGGAGGAATGCAAGGACGAGCTGCGCAAGAAGGGTGTGCCTTTCGACGAGAAGACGGACGTGGGGGCGATGATCGAAATCCCGTCGGCGGCGCTCTGTGCGGAATCGCTCGCGCGGGAGGTGGATTTTTTCAGCGTGGGCACGAACGATCTCATCCAGTACGCGGTCGCTGTCGATCGCTTGAACGAGCGCATTGCGCATCTCTACGAGCCGACGCATCCGGCCGTGTTGCGACTGTTGAAAATGGTCTCGGACGCCGCGCACGCGCACAATATCTGGGTCGGTGTTTGCGGAGAAATGGCGGGCGATTTGACGATGGTCCCGCTCCTGCTCGGGCTCGGAATGGACGAGCTCAGCGTGAGTGCTTCACTCGTCCCGCGAGTGAAGCGCGCGGTCCAAAGTCTTGCCCTCTCCGACTGCAAACGGCTAGTGGAGGATGCGCTGACAATGGAGATGCCGAGCGAGATTCTGGCGCGGTGCGGTGAAGTCGCCCAGAAACACTATGGCGATCTGATCGGGTAGAGGCGTGCCGCGCGGGGGCTAATCCTCTTCCTCGCTGGTCTCGGGATCCGGCTTCAAGCCTTCCTCCTCCATCTTGCGGAGGACGTCGCTCATGTCGTCGACTTCGTCCCAGACTTCCTGGCTCACGTAAATGGGCGCTTTTTGTTGCGTGGCCATGGCAATGCAATCGCTCGGGCGCGCGTCCAACTCGACGATTTTTTTCTGCTGCAGCTCGTTCTCCGCCCGGATGATCATGCGCCCGTAGTAAGTGGCGTTTTTGAGATCGTTAATGATGACGCGCTCAACGTGCGCGCCCAGTGCGGTCATGAGGTGCCCCATCAAATCGTGCGTCAGGGGCCGCTCTTTCGAGATGTCGCGCATGAACATGGTGATGGCGCTCCCGACCGTCTGGTCGACGTAAATGATGAAGACCTTGTCGTTGTTGCCGAGGAAGACGGCGCAGCCGCCGGCGGTCGGCAAAACCGCGCGCACCTGCACTTCGACGACCGTCTTGTTCATCGAGAGATGTTATGTGTTTCGCTCACGAAATACAAGCGACGGAGCCGGCCCGCCATCAAGTCGCAGATTTTTGTCGCAGGGTGTTGTCCTCGACACGAGGCGGGCGCGATAAATTCGAGCGTCTGGCTTGCATGTTCCCCCTGCTCATTGAAGATGCGCATTGCGTTGCCTGCCGTGACTGAAAAATCGAAGCCTGAATGGGATGTCGAGTCCGCCATTTCGACCTATAACGTCGAGGGCTGGGGCACGGGGTATTTTACCGTCAACGCCCGGGGCAATGCCGAGGTGCGGCCGCTGCGCGAGAATGGCGGGTCGATCGACATCCTCGAAGTGGTGCACGAGGCGCGCGCACGCGGGCTGGGCTTTCCGCTCGTGATCCGGTTTCAGGATTTGCTGCGCGATCGGGTCGCAGCGGTGAACCGCGCCTTCCACAGCGCGATCGGCGAATTCGGCTACAAGGCAAATTACCGCGGCGTCTTCCCGATCAAGGTCAACCAGCTCCGTGAAGTCATCGAGGAGATCGTAGACGCAGGGCAGGAGTTCCATTTCGGGCTCGAAGCAGGCTCGAAACCGGAGTTGATCGCGGCGCTCGCCATGCACAAGGACCTCGAGAGCCTCATCATCTGCAACGGCTACAAGGACCGCGACTACATCCGCTCCGCCATGATGGGGCGGCGGCTGGGTAAATCGGTTATCATCGTTGTGGAGAAGATCGAGGAACTCCAGCAGACCATCCGCGTGGCGAAGGAGATGGGGGTCGAACCGCACATCGGTATCCGGGTGCGGTTGCACAGCAAGGGCTCGGGCAAATGGACCACGAGCGGCGGCGAGGACGCGAAGTTCGGCCTCGATACCGCGAACCTGGTCGCGGCGAGTGAGCTCCTAAAGGCCGAGGGCCTGGCGCATTGCCTCAAGCTCGTCCACTTCCACGTGGGCTCGCAGGTGCCCGATATCTCCACGATCAAACGTGCCGTGCGCGAGGCGGCTCGTTATTACGCCAAGCTCTTCAAGCTCGGTCACGAGCTGGGTTATCTCGACGTCGGCGGCGGCCTGGGCGTGGATTACGACGGCTCCCGCACCAGCTACGACAGCTCGACCAATTACACCCTGCAGGAATACGCCAATGATGTGGTCTGGAACATCATGGACGTGTGCGATTCCGAGAAAGTACCGCATCCCGCGATCGTGAGCGAAGGCGGCCGCGCGATCGTGGCGCATCACTCCGTCCTCGTGGTGGAAGCGTTCGGCTCGATCGAGAAAAACGGCAACACCGCCAAGGTGGAAGCGGTCGAGAAGGATCACAAATTGGTGCGCGACATTTTGGACGTGCAGCAAAAACTGAAGCGCAACAATCGCCGCGAGACCCTGCACGATGCGCAACAGATCAAAGAGGAATCGCAGCAATTATTTTCCGTCGGCCTGCTCGAACTTGAGAGCAAAGCCAAGATCGAGAGCGTTTACTGGCAGCTCGCGGAACAGATCGTCGCCCTGCACAAAGGCCTGCGCTACGTCCCCGAGGAAGTAAAGGAACTCGAGACCTCGCTCAGCGATCAATACATCTGCAATTTCTCCGTCTTCCAATCGCTCCTCGATCATTGGGCACTGGGTCAGCTTTTCCCCATCATGCCGATCCATCGGCTCGACACCGCGCCCTCGCGCAACGGGACTCTGGTCGACATCACCTGCGATTCCGACGGCAAGATTTCGAAGTTCATCGATCTGCAGGACGTGCGTGAGACGTTGCCCGCTCCATCCCATCGTCGCGGGCGAGCACTACTACCTCGGCGTCTTCATGGTCGGCGCCTACCAGGACATCATGGGCGACCTGCACAATCTCTTCGGCCGCGTTACCGAAGTGCACGTTTTCCTCGATCCCGACGAAGAAAGCGGCTGGTACATCGAGGAAGTGATCGAAGGCAGCACCATCTCGCAGGTGCTCGCGCTCACGCAATGGGACAAGATCGAGTTGCTGCGCCTGGTGAAGCTGCAGGTCGACGCCGCGATCAAAGGCGACCGCCTGAAGCCGAACGAAGGAATGAAATTACTGTCCGACTACGAGCGCGGCTTGCAGGAATACACTTACCTTTCGCTGGTCGACGGCCAGGTGCCGCCCGCGAATGCGCAAAACCCGCAGCCGCGCTTGTTGTAGGGCATGATTTCTCCGACTCACGTCAAGGATGCGCTGAAGAGCGCGGGACCGCTGGATTCCATTCTCGTGCAGGGCTGGGTGCGGACGCGGCGGGATGCGAAGACGTTTTCGTTTTTGGAATTGAACGATGGATCGTCGCTCAAGAGTTTGCAGGTGATCGCGCCCGATGCGCTGTCCAATTATGCCGAGGTACAACGGCTGGTGACGGGCGCTTCGATTTCGGTGCGCGGGAAGTTGGTCGCTTCGCAGGGGAAGGGGCAAAGCTGGGAGGTGGTGGCGGATGAAGTGACTATTCTGGGGGCTTCGGACGAGACGTATCCGCTGCAAAAGAAGGGGCACACGCCCGAGTTTTTGCGCGAAATCGCGCATCTGCGGCCGCGTTCGAATCTGTTTGGTTCGGTCTTTCGCGTGCGTTCACGGCTGGCGTTTGCCATTCACCAGTTCTTTCAGGATCGCGGCTTCGTTTATGTGCATACGCCGATCATTACCGGGAGCGATTGCGAGGGGGCGGGGGAGTTGTTCCGGGTCACGACGATCGACGCGAAGAATCCGCCGCGGACAGCCGGCGGTGAGATCGACTACGCGAAGGATTTCTTCGCGCGTTCGACTTACCTGACGGTGAGCGGGCAACTGGAGGTGGAGGCTTTCGCCTGTGCGTTGAAGAATTGTTACACCTTCGGGCCGACGTTTCGGGCGGAGAACTCGAACACGTCGCGGCATGCGAACGAGTTTTGGATGATCGAGCCGGAGATGGCGTTTTGCGATCTCAACGGCGACATGGATTTGGCGGAGGAACTGGTGAAATACCTCATCGCGGATGTGCGCAAGCAGTGTCCGGATGAGGTGGAGCTGTTCTCGAAGTTCGTGGATAAGGAGTTGCTCGCGCGGCTCGATTTCGTGATGGAGCGACCGTTTCAGCGGATCAGCTACACGGACGCGGTGGAGCTGCTTGCTCAAGAGCGGAGAGACGTTCGAGTTCCCGGTCGCTTACGGGACGAATCTGCAATCCGAGCACGAGCGCTGGCTCACGGAAAAGCATTTCAAATCTCCGGTGACGGTTTTCAATTATCCGAAGGAGATCAAACCATTCTACATGCGCTTGAACGACGACGACAAGACCGTGACCGCGATGGATGTGCTGGTGCCGGGGATCGGCGAAATCGTGGGCGGGAGCCAGCGTGAAGAGCGGCTCGACGTGCTGGAGGCGAACATGCGGCGTCACAATCTCGATCCGGCGGACTACAAGTGGTATCTCGACCTGCGCCGTTATGGGACCGTGCCGCATGCCGGTTTCGGCCTGGGCTTCGAGCGCATGCTCATGTTTGTGACCGGGATCTCAAATATCCGCGATGTGATTCCCTTCGCCCGCACGCCGGGCAGCGCGGAGTTTTAGGCGCAAGTTTCTCGGCTTTACCGGGGGAGTTGTACGGAAACTGCTAAAACAAAGCGACCGGTCTCCCCATGCTCCGGTCGACATGCTTTGGTTTTCCAGATTTTGGTCGGATCTCTCGCTTCGCGCCAAGGGGATTGTCGTACCTCTCGGTTCCCCTCCTGGCCATGCTTCTCTCGGCCGTACCTTTTCTTCGCGGCGCGCCAGAAAAGCGACACCGCGCTGGAGTGGGTGACTCACACCGTTGAGGTCAAAGAACAAGCGCAAGAGGTGCTTCGCTTGCTCGTTGATAGCGAGACGGGAATGCGTGGGACGCTGCTCACGAGTGAGCAGGGCTATCTGCAGCGTTACCAGACGGCGCTGGAGCAATTGCCGGCATCGCGTTCGCGGCTGAGGAGGCTGGTCATGGATAACCCGTCGCAGCTTCGGCGGCTACGCGAGATCGTCGACCCGCTGATCGAGGCGCGCCTGGCGTTGGAGGAGAAGGCCTTGCAGTTGCCGCGCGAGAATGGCGTGGACACTCGCATGCGCGCGGTGCTGACTGACGGCAACAACGCCATGGGTCGCGTCCGGGATGCCCTGGCGGAGTTTCTGGCTGAGGAAAACCGCCTCCTCGAAGTGCGGCAGGCGCGGGCGGCGCAAATTCGCGCCACCACGGCCTGGTTACTCGTGGGGACCGTGCTGGTGGGCGTGGGGCTGGGAATCATGTCGGTTTTTCTTTTTACGAGGGGAATTGCCGCGCGGGTCGAGGAGATCGTGGCGGAAACCGGCAAGCTGACCCGGGGCGAAACGCTGAAAGAGCCGCCGCCATGGAAGGACGAACTCGGGCAATTAGGGAGAGCCTGGCATCAGGCGACCGAGCTTCTTGCCCAACAAAGGGCTGAACTGACCCGGGCGAAGGAAGAGGCGGAGGCGGCCAACCGCGCCAAGAACGAATTCCTGGCCAACATCAGCCACGAAGTGCGCACGCCGTTGAACGGGGTGATGGGCGTGACGGACCTCGCGCTCGATACCGAACTGACGAGCACGCAGCGCGATTACCTCGACATGGTAAAACAATCGTCGGCCGACCTGCTCCAATTGATCAACCAGCTGCTGGATTTCGCGAAGATCGAGTCAGGCAAACTGGCGCTCGAGCCCGCGCCTTTCGAAGTTCGGGCGACGCTCGAACGGACCATGCGCCCACTTTCCGTGCGGGCGAAGATGAAGGGACTGGCGTTGACCTGGATGACGGGACCTGGAATTCCCCGGTTTCTGGTGGGCGACGCGCTCCGCCTGCGCCAGGTGCTGATCAATCTTCTCGAAAACGCGATCAAGTTTACGCCGCGCGGGAACATCATGGTGGAAGTGCTGCAACAGGAGGAAGGCGAACTGCTCTTCCGCGTGCAGGATACCGGAATCGGGGTGGCACAGGAAAAACAGGGCATGATCTTCCAGGCTTTCGCGCAGGCCGATACTTCGACCACGCGTCAATATGGCGGCACGGGCTTGGGGCTCGCGATTTGTTCGGAATTGGTAGCCTTGATGAACGGTCGCATTTGGCTGGAAAGCGAACTCGGGAAGGGTAGCACCTTCTGTTTCACGGCTCAGTTTGGTCAGGCTACCGGCGTCGCGGAAATAGCCGAGGCCGACGAACCGGTCTACGAGAAACCTTTCTTCCCGCTTCACATCCTGGTGGTGGACGACAACGCGGTGAATCGCGCCGTTGCCACTGGCCTCCTCGGGATGCAAAAGCACGAGGTTTCCGTCGCATCCAGCGGCGAGGAAGCGATCGCGGCGGCCCGGCGAACTCACTTTGATCTGGTCCTGATGGACGTGCAGATGCCCGATCTTGATGGATTCGCGGTGACGGCACAGATCCGAAAGAACGAGAAGCGGCATGGCGGGCGATCCACGCGCATCGTGGCCATGACGGCACGCGCAGGGGACGACGATCGCGAGCGCTGCCTTGCGGCTGGGATGGATGATTATGTCGCCAAACCCATTTCGAAACAGAAGCTGCTCACGGTGATCAATCGGTTGCACGAAGGCGCGCTACCTCAGGGCGAAGATGAAGTGCCGAGCGGTAACACCCGCGCGTCGCTGGCGTTCTCGGGCGAGCGCTTGCTCGCAGAACTCGACGGTGATCGCGAGCTCTTCGGCCGCCTCGCCGCGGTCTTCCCCGCGAGCGCGTCAGACTTGATGGAGCGCTTGCGTTCGCAGGTGGACGCGGCTCACGGCGCGGGCATCGCCGATGCCGCGCATGCCTTGCGGGGCGCTCTGACCAATCTGGCCGCACCGGGCACAGCCCGACTGGCCGGGGAGATCGAAGAGCTGGCACGAAAAGAGTGGCTGGTGCAACTGCCCGAGCGCGTGGCGCAGTTGGAACAAGAGATCCACGCCATTCTCATCGAAATGGATCGCTTCGCGCGATTCGGTGTCCACGCTGCGGCGTGAGATCGTCCCGTCTGTTCAGATCAATCGCAGGACGTTCTTCCCATCGGGAAATCAATGGCCTTGGACATTCCGTTGTTTAGGCCTTCGATGCGTCCCAGGAGAGAGTCGCCCTCGCGTCGATAAATGATGCGTTGGGGGAAATCGTGTGCAGGATTCTCGAAGATGGCCTCCCGATTGGTGCTTTTGATGAGTTGGAAGCGCGCCTCGGTTTGGCCGGAGGGTTTGGCGATGAAGTAGATCTCGCCGTCGTCTTCCTGGACGATGCGCATGAACTCAAACGCAACAGTCTTTCCACCGGCGATTGTTCGGCTGAGGCCGAGCATGGTGCCGCCCTCGGGCTTTATCCAGTGCTCGGTCGCTTTTCGTTCGCCGGGCGTGATCGAACCCCAGCAGCCCTGCAGCCAGGCCAGGTCGGCGATCGTTCCCGCGGTGGCATTTTGCGCCGAGTTCGTGCTGAAAACGACGAAGGCGATTACGAGCGTTTTGAATGCTCGTAATCGCCTCATCGAATTTGTGCTCACAGAAGTGAGCCGTCGCTTGGTTACTTCTTGCCCTGGCCCGGACGGTAATCTTCCTCGGCGGCCTCGAACGCTTTCTCCAGGCCGACCATGTCTTCGCCGGGGCGGAGGCTGTCGAACGCTTCGGATTCGCGCTTGAGATCTTCTTCGGAGTAATTCGCGGCCTTGATCGAGAGACCGATGCGGCGCTCGACTTTGTCCACCTTGATGACGCGGGCTTCGACTTCCTGGCCGACCTTGAGGATGTCTTTCACCTTCGTCACGTGCTCTTCGCTGAGCTGCGAGATGTGCACGAGGCCGTCGATGTCGTCCTGCAATTGCACGAACGCGCCGAAGCTGGCCAGCTTGGTGACCTTGCCGGTGACGAGATCGCCGATCTTGTATTTCGAATCGATTTCCTTCCACGGATCGTCGCTCAGCTGTTTGATGCCGAGGCTGATGCGCTGGTTGGTCTTGTCGATGTCGATGACTTCGGCTTCGACGTCATCGTTCTTCTTAAAGACTTCGCTCGGGTGATTGATCTTGCGGGTCCAGCTCAGATCGGAGACGTGGATCATGCCGTCGATGCCGTCTTCCAGCTCCACGAACGCGCCATAGGCGGTCATGTTGCGGATCTGGCCTTTCACCGTGCTACCAATGGTGAACTTCTTCTCGATCTCATCCCACGGATTGGCTTCGAGCTGGCGGAGGCCCAACGAGATTTTCTGCTCCTCTTTATTAACGCCGAGCACGACGGCTTCCACTTCCTGACCCTGCGTGAGGACGTCGGACGGACGCATGATGCGCTTCGTCCAGGACAACTCGGAGACGTGGATGAGGCCTTCGACGCCTTCTTCCAATTCCACGAACGCGCCGTAAGGCACGAGGTTCGTGATCTTGCCTTTGACGTGTTGCCCAGCCGGGAAACGCTCTTCGATTTGGTCCCAAGGATTTTTCTGGGTCTGCTTGAGGCCGAGGGAGACGCGCTCCTTCTCTTTGTTGATATCGAGGACGAGGACTTCGAGTTCCTGGCCGACTTTGAGCAGTTCGCTCGGGTGGCCGAGACGACCCCAGGTCATGTCGGTGATGTGGAGCAAGCCGTCCATGCCATCGAGGTCGATGAAGGCGCCGAAATCGGTGAGATTCTTGACGCTGCCCTTGACCGTGTCGCCCACCTTGACGCCTTCCATGAACTTCTGGCGCTTCTCGCTCCGCTCCTGCTCGATGAGCTCGCGGCGGCTGAGGACGACGTTTTTGCGGTCGTCATTGATTTTGACGATCTTGAAATCGTAAGTGTTGCCAACAAACTGCTGGAGATCCTTCGGCGGGATAATGTCGATCTGCGATGCGGGCAGAAACGCCTCGACGCCGATGTTGACCATGAGGCCGCCTTTGACGACGGACTTCACTTTGCCTTTGATCAGGCCGTCGCCGGCGAAGACCGCGGCGATCTTGTTCCAGTTCTGGCGATAGGCGGCCTTCTCTTTCGAGAGAATGACCATGCCTTCATCGTTCTCGAGGCGCTCGAGGAGGACTTCGACTTCGTCGCCGACTTCCATCGAGTCGAGATCGTCGAATTCGTGAGAGGGGATGATGCCCTCGGACTTATAGCCGATGTCGACCATGACCTCGCGGGGGCGGATTTCGAGGATGCGACCTTTGACGATGCTTCCTTCTTTGAACTCGCGAAATGATTTCGCGAGCAGTTCCTGCATTTGTGGCATAACGGTTAATTCCCCTCGTGGCTGGCAAATGCCGCGCCGCGTCCCTGATAAGCACTGGTTCCTTAGGCCGCGCTTCTCGGTGGAAAAAGGGGAGCCAAAGTAGGCATGTTCCCCCGGGCGGTCAACTGGCGGAGTAGGTCCGGTTTTTCCGGGTGATTCCGCGGGCGGCAAAGCCCGAAAAAGTTGACGCTGCACGGCATCGCGTGTCGCGTAATTTATCGACCCGATGAAAACGCTTCTGCTCGCTGGATTCACCGCTCTTTTTACGCTCACTTCGACCGGCTTCGCTGAGCCCGCGCCCGTGGAACCGCAAGTCGCGGAAGCGATCAAGGCCCCTGGCCTCAGTGTGGTGCATCTCTGGGCGGCGTGGTGCGGCAATTGCCTCGCCGAGATGAAGAGCGGCGGTTGGACCAAGATGGTGAAGGACAACCCGGAGACGCGTTTCATTTTCGTGGCCGTCTGGGATAGCGGCAACGACGGCCGGGCCCTTCTGGAAAAATACGAGATCGCCGGCCACTCGAACGTGACCATCCTGGCGCATCCCGGCCCTCGGCGCGGTGACGATAAATTGAAGCGTTTCCTTGATATGCCGGTGACGTGGATCCCCACGACATGGGTCTATAAAGGCGGCGATCTGCGTTACGCCCTCAATTACGGCGAAGTCCGTTTCCCCATGCTCCAGCAGATGCTGGAAGACAGCAATAACGAGTGGTCGCACTGACGCCGGGCGCGACTTTTTCGCAAGATTGGGCTAAGTTACGAACGCCACGCGGCAGCTGGGCGGGCTAATTTTCCACGAGACTTAGCCGCGCGAATCGTTTATCCGCTGTGGCGCCGGAGATTCTGCCATGACCACGGAAACGTTAGCCCCCACCGATATTCTCGCCGCCGAAGCGGCCCGCGGGAAACCGCCTGCCATCCTCTCGTTGATCGGGGACACCCCGCTCGTGCAGGTCACGCGCATGGACACGGGCCCGTGCGAACTTTTCCTCAAACTGGAAAACCAGAATCCAACCGGCTCGATCAAGGACCGCGTCGCGCTGGCGATGATCGACACCGCGGAGCGCGATGGAAAGTTGCAGCCCGGCGGCACCATCATCGAGGCGACTGCGGGAAACACCGGTCTGGGTCTCGCCTTGATCGCGGCGGCGAAAGGCTACCGACTCATCCTTGTCATTCCCGACAAGATGTCGCAGGAAAAAATTTCTCACGTGCGCGCGCTCGGTGCGGAGGTGCGGATGGCGCGGTCCGATGTCACGCGCGGTCATCCCGAATACTACCAGGACGTGGCGGCGCGGCTGGAAGAAGAGATTCCCGGCTCCTTTTACGTGAACCAATTTTCCAATCCCGCCAACCCGCTCGCGCATGAACGCTCCACCGGTCCGGAAATCTGGGAGCAGATGCGCCACCAGGTGGATGCCTGTGTCGTCGGCGTGGGCTCCGGCGGCACGCTGAGCGGTTTGGGGAAATTCTTCTCGCGTGTGCGACCGCGGCGCGGCGTGGAAATGATCCTGGCGGATCCTGAGGGCTCGATCCTTTACGAATACATCAAGACCCAGAAGATGACCAAGGCCGGGAGTTGGGCGGTCGAAGGCATCGGCGAGGATTTTATCCCCGACATCGCCGACCTCTCCTACGTGACCGACGCCTTTGAGATTCCCGACGCCGAAAGCTTCGCCGTCGCGCGTGAGTTGTTGCGCAAGGAGGGAATCCTCGGTGGCTCCTCCACCGGCACGCTCCTGGCCGCGGCGCTGCGTTACTGCCGGCAGCAGACGACGAAGAAACGCGTCGTTACTTTCGTGTGCGACACGGGCAACAAGTATCTCTCGAAGATGTTCAACGATTTCTGGATGGCCGAGCAGGGCTTCGTCAAACGTCCGCCGCAAGGCGATTTGAGCGATCTCATCACCCATCGCGCGGAAGCGGGCGAAGTCATCTCCGTTGGCCCCAACGACACCTTGCTCACCGCCTTCAAGCGCATGCGCACGGCTGATGTCTCACAGGTGCCGGTGCTGGATGCGAATGGCCGCGCCGTCGGCATCCTCGATGAATCCGACGTGCTCGTGAAAGTGCATCGCGACCCCGCCTTGTTCAACGACACCGTCGCCAGTGCCATGACCGATAAACTGGAGACGCTCTCGCCCGCGGCAAAAATCTCCGATCTTCTCGCGGTCTTCGATCGCGGTCGAGTCGCCATCGTGATGGATGGGTCGAGATTCCTCGGCCTCATCACGCGGAGCGATCTGCTTGCCTACTTGCGGCTCAACATGCCGAAAGGCGTTACCCCGCCCGACCGGGAGCTGGCATAGGTTCAGCCCGGCGGTCGCTTCGGTAAGTTTTGCCCTCGACATGCTTGGCACACCGCTCCCTGCCCTCTAGAAGATGGCTCCCATGTCGTCCGAGCGCGAGATCCGGAACATCCAAAATCTGCTCGAGTCGACGAGTGAAGGCATCTATGGCATCGACCTCGAGGGGCGATGCACGTTCGCGAATCGCGCCACGAGCGAGATGACGGGATGGAGCGTCGCGGAGCTCGTCGGCAAAGAGTTGCACAGTCTTTTGCATCATCATCGTGAGGACGGCTCGGTTTATCCCCGCAGCGAATGCCCGATTTACGCGACGTTTCGCAGGGAGCGGGGGTGTCGCGTCGATGGAGAGGTGTTCTGGCGCAAGGATGGAACAAGCTTCCACGTCGATTACGGTTCCAACCCGACGAAGGAAAACGGTGTCGTCACCGGCGCGGTCGTCACTTTTATGGATGTCTCGGAGCGCATCCGCGCCGAGACCGCCCTGCGGGAAAGTGAAGCGCGTAAAAGTGCGATCATGGCCTCGTCGCTGGACGCGGTCCTGACGATCGATCGTGCCGGTATCATTGTGGATTTCAACCCCGCGGCCGAGCGCATTTTTGGGTTGCGACGCGAGGACGCGGTCGGTCAGGAGATGGCGGAGTTGATTATCCCGCCGGCGCTGCGGGAGAGACATCGTCGCGGATTGGCGCACTGCGTTGCGACGGGCGAAGGCCCAATTCTCGACAAGCGCATCGAGATCACTGCGCTTCGCTCCGATGGCTCCGAGTTCCCGGTCGAGTTGACCGTCACCGTCATTCCAGGAAGCGGTCACCGATTCTTCATGGGCTTTGTCCGCGATATCACCGACCGGAAACTGTTCGAGACCACCCTGCGTGAAGCGCAGGAAGAGCAGCGTCTTCTCGCGGAGGCGATCCCGCAGCAAGTCTGGACCTCGAAGCCCGACGGCACGCTCGATTACGTCAATGCGCGGGTGGTGGATTACTTTGGCCGCACTCGCGAGAAAATTATCGGCACCGGCTGGTTGGATCTGGTCCATCCCGATGACGTGCCGGGCACGGTGAAACGCTGGACCCACGCGCTCTCGACCGGGGAACCTTACGAGGTGGAGTTCCGCCTGCTGCGCGCGGATGGCGCCTACCGCTGGAACTTGGGGCGCGCCCTGCCTCTTTACGATGCGAACGGCGCCATCGTGAAGTGGTTTGGCACGAACACGGACATTACCGAGCGGAAGCTGGCGGAGGAGGGGCGTGAACGAGCCGCCCACCGCGCCCGTTTGCTGGCCGAGGCCAGCGCGCTCCTGGCGTCTTCGCTCGAATACGAGACGACGCTCAAGAATGTGGTCTTTCTCGTCGTGCCCGACATTGCCGACTGGTGCATTATCGATTTGCTCGATAGCGCAGGAGAGATTCGCACCGTCTCCTCCGCGCACGTCGATGAATCGAAAGTCGAGTTGTTGAAGGAAATGAACCGCCGCTACCCGCCGCAGCGGGACGATGCCGTCGGTGCTGCCAGTGTGATCCGCTCCGGTAAACCAGAAATCCTGCCTGTGATCGACGATGCCGTCCTCCGCGCCGCGGCGAAGGATGAGGAACACTTCAAGTTTTTGCAGTCACTCGAACTCCGTTCCGCCATGCTCGTGCCGCTGCACACGGGCGGCGAGACGATCGGGGCGCTGACGATGGTGCGTGAATCCGAGAACGTCTTTACCGAGGACGACATTTCTTTCGCCCAGGATCTCGCCACGCGCGCCGCGCTCTCGGTGGAAAATTCGCGCCTTTATTCCACCGCGAAGCGGGCCAACGCCGCAAAGGATCATTTTTTTGCCGTCCTCAGCCACGAACTGCGCACCCCGCTCAATCCCGTCCTCATGACCGTGAGCGCCATGGAGACGGATCCGAACCTGCCGGAAATAGTGCGTGCGGACATCGCCATGATCCGGCGCAACGTCGAACTCGAAGCGCGCCTGATCGACGATCTGCTCGATCTCACGCGCATCTCGAACAACAAATTGACGCTGAACAAGCAGGTCGTCGATGCCCACGAATTGCTCGACTACGCCATGCACATCGTCCGGAGCGATTCCTCCATCTCGCAGGCGCCGCTGACGATGGAGCTCGGCGCGACCGAGATGCATACCCACGGCGATCCGGCCCGCTTGCAGCAGATCTTTTGGAACCTCCTCAAGAATGCCGTGAAGTTTACCCCTGCCTCGGGGTCGGTGGTCGCGCGTACTTCCAATCCGTCACCCGGCGAGTTGCTCGTGGAAGTGGTCGACACCGGGCGCGGCATCGAGCCCGCCCTCCTGCCGGTCATCTTCGATGCCTTCCAGCAGGAAAACCTCGATGATCGCCCGGCCACCGTGGGCCTTGGGCTCGGCCTCGCCATTTCCAAGGCGCTGGCTGAACTGCACGGCGGGAGCCTGACCGCGACCAGCGCGGGACGGAACAAGGGGGCCACTTTTTCACTCCGCCTCACCAGTGTGGCCGCTTCGCCTCCCGCGCCGCGCCGGACGCGGGTGTCGGAGGCTCTGGCGGTGAAGCTGCGCATCCTCGTGGTGGAAGACCATGAGACGACCGCCGCCGCCATGGTCCGTCTGCTCACCCGTCGCGGTCACACCGTGCACATCGCGCACAGCGTTAAGACTGCGCTCGAGATCGCTGGCCAACATCGCTTCGATGTCGTGCTGAGCGACCTCGGATTGCCGGACGGAAACGGCTTCGAGTTGATGGAAGAACTGCGCGAGCGGCACAATCTTCGCGGAGTCGCCTTGAGCGGTTACGGCATGGAACTGGACCAGGAGAAAAGTCTGCGTTCCGGCTTCGTCACGCATCTCACCAAGCCGGTCGATCTTCCGCGCCTCCTGCGCGCTCTCGCGGAGGTCGCAGGCCAGGTGAATCCAGAGTCGAACGTCGGTGCTTCGGAATAAACTTCTGGATTCGCCGCCTGCGCTTGTGCGCGACGCGGTAACGCGCTGTAGTCTGACGATCAGCCACGCTTTTCCATGAATAAAAAACACGACTTCGCCACACGCGCCATCCACGCCGGCCAATCACCGGATCCGAGCACGGGTGCGATCATGACGCCGATTTACCAGACTTCCACTTACGTGCAGGAAAGTCCGGGCCGGCACAAAGGCTACGATTACTCCCGCTCGATCAATCCGACGCGCCTCGCTTACGAGCGCTGCGTGGCCGACCTCGAGAGCGGGACGCGCGCGTGGGCCTTCGCCTCCGGCCTGGCGGCGATGGCCACGGCGCTCGATACGTTGGACACCGGCTCGCATGTGCTCGTCAGCGACGATCTCTACGGCGGCACGTTCCGCCTCTTCGAGAAGGTGCGCCGCCGTTCCGCGGGCCTTGATTTCACCTTTATCGATATGTCGGACGCGAGCGCGATCGAGAAATCGCTCAAGCCGAACACGCGCATGGTCTGGGTGGAAACGCCGAGCAACCCGCTGCTGAAGCTGATCGATCTCGAGGCGGTGGCGAAGATCGCGAAGAAGCAGGGCGCGGTGAGCGTTTCCGATAACACCTTCGCCAGTCCGTGGGCGCAGCGGCCGCTCGAAGTCGGCTTCGATATGGTGATCCATTCCGCCACGAAGTATCTCAACGGCCATTCCGACATCGTGGGCGGCGTCGCCATTGTCGGCGAAAACAAGGAGCTGGCTGATCAGATGCAGTTCCTGCAAAACGCGGTCGGCGCCATCGCGGGACCGTTCGACAGCTTTCTCGCCTTGCGTGGTTTGAAGACGCTCGCGTTGCGCATGGAGCGCCATTCGCAAAACGCGCTCGAGATCGCGCGCTGGCTCGCAAAGGAAAAGAAGATCGCGAAGTTGATGTATCCGGGATTGCCCGATCATCCGCAGCATGAGCTGGCCAAGCGCCAGATGCGCGGCTTCGGCGGCATGGTGACGATGGTGCTCGAGACGGACATGGAAGGCACGCGTCGCTTCCTCGAAAACACGCATCTCTTCTCGCTCGCCGAGAGCCTGGGCGGCGTGGAGAGCCTGGTCAATCATCCAGCCATCATGACGCACGGCTCCATTCCGAAGGAGACGCGCGAAGCGTTGGGCATTACCGATTCGCTCGTGCGTCTGTCGGTGGGCGTGGAAGATCTCGAGGATCTGAAGGACGATCTGCGGACAGCGCTCGCGGCGATCTAACGCGGGCGTTGGAGGGGCGTTCCCGCTTCTCGCTCGCCTGCATTGTGGTTTTCCGGAGGGCCCGCTAAGCTCCGCTCGATCATGGGCAGCAGCTTCGGCCAACTTTTCCGTATCACGACGTGGGGCGAATCCCACGGGGGTGGCGTGGGCGTGGTGATTGATGGGTGTCCGCCACGCATTGCCTTGAGCGAAGCCGATATTCAGGTCGAGCTGGATCGCCGCCGCCCCGGCCAGAGCAGCATCGTGACGCAGCGTGATGAAGCGGATCGCTGCCAGATTTTGTCCGGCGTCTTTGAAGGTCGCACGCTGGGCACGCCGATCTCGATCATGGTGCGTAACGAGGATGCGCGGCCGGAAGCCTACGCTGCGATCGCGCAAACCTACCGCCCGTCTCACGCAGATTTCACTTATGAAGCTAAATACGGCGTCCGCAATTGGCAGGGTGGCGGTCGCGCTTCCGCTCGCGAGACCATCGGACGGGTCGCCGCGGGCGCGGTCGCGCGAAAAATTTTGACGGTGTCATTTCCGGAGTTCGACACCGTGACATACGTGACTCACGTATATGATCTGACCGCGGCGATTGATTCCAAAACGGTGACCCGAGAGCAAGTCGAAGCGACGCCGGTGCGCTGCCCGGATGCCACAATGGCGGGGCGGATGATGAAGGCGATCGAGCAGGCACGCGCGGAGGGGGATTCGCTGGGCGGCGTGATCGAATGCGTTTTGCGCGGTGTGCCGGCGGGATGGGGCGAGCCGGTGTTCGATAAACTGGAGGCCGACCTGGCGAAGGCGATGTTGAGTCTGCCAGCGACGAAGGGCTTCGAGATCGGTTCCGGGTTCGCCGCGACGAAGATGAAGGGCTCCGAGCATAACGACTCGTTCGAAATGCGGGACGGGAAAGTGTGCACGACGACGAACCGGTCGGGCGGGGTGCAG
This sequence comes from uncultured Verrucomicrobiae bacterium, assembly GCA_963769625.1. Lineage (GTDB taxonomy): Bacteria > Verrucomicrobiota > Verrucomicrobiia > Chthoniobacterales > UBA10450 > JACCTI01. The sequence goes on from CAVYMO010000005.1 coordinate 31,511, forward strand.
GGCGGAATCAGCAATGGCGAAGACATCGTCTTTCGGGTCGCCTTCAAACCAACGGCCACGATCGCGCGCGCGCAGACCACCGTGACCGCGCAGGGCGAGACGACGACGTTGGCCGCGCGCGGCCGGCACGATCCGTGTGTGCTTCCGCGGGCCGTGCCGATGGTGGAAGCGATGGCGCTGCTGGTGTTGTGCGACCACGCGTTGCGGCAGCGCGCGATTCAACCTGGGGAGCCGTCGTGAGGCCTGAGATCGTTTCCGGCTCGCCGCTTTGGCAAACGGTCTTCGTTTCGTTTGCCGTCGTCTTGATGTTGTTCCAGATCGTGCGCGGCTGGCGTTTGGGTTTGCCACGTCAGCTTGTGCGCATCGGTGCCATCGTGCTCGCCTACGCCTGCGCGATTTTCGGAGGCGGATTGCTTGTGCCCTTTCTGCGGCCGCTCGTGAAAGTGCCGGACTTTGTCATCTCGGCCATCGGCGGTGCGATCCTGGCGTTGCTGGTTTACTGGATCGTGAACACGATCGGCACGATCCTCTTTAAGCGCACCGGACAGCAAAGCTCGGGGCTGGTGCGTCTCGTTTATGGATTGAGCGGCGCGGTCCTCGGCATTTTCTTTGGGCTGTTTTTTCTTTGGCTGCTGATCATGGGGATTCGATCAGTCGGGGCTTTGGCAGAGGCGCAGGTCAACGCGAGCGCGCCTTCCCGCGCCGCGCCAGCCGCCAGTGGGGCGCCCACGCGGGTGCGGGGGCCGCTGCCTCCATCGGCGGATGATGGTTCGCTCGCGGTCTCGATCGCACGGTTGAAGAAATCGATCGAACTGGGGACCGTGGGCGATTTCGTGAAGCAGACGGACGTGGTCCCGGCCGGCATTTACGAGACACTCGCGCAGGTGGGCGAGGTCTTTGCGAAACCGGAAAGCGCCACTCGTTTTCTCTCTTATCCTGGCGTGGCGGAACTAACGGAAACGCCGCAGTTGCTCGCCCTGCGCGCGGATCCGGAGATCACGCGCATGATCGAGCAGGGGAGAATCTGGGAATTGCTCCAGGATGAGCGTCTGATCGAGGCGGCGAATGATCCGGAGTTGAAGGCGCGCTTGAAGAAGTTCGATCTGCGCAAGGCGCTCGACTATGCGGCGGAAGGGAGTTTGGCCACAGACTAACACAGATGAAACACAGATGAGGGAGGAAGGAAAAACGCCGGTCTGGCGCTGCCTTTTATCTGTGTTTCATCTGTGTCTATCTGTGGCCAAAGAATCATGAAATATCTGGTCACGATCGGCCTCGAAGTGCACGTCCAGTTGAAGACGCGCTCGAAGATGTTTTGCGGGTGCGCGGTGGAGTTTGGAGCGGAGCCGAATACGCGGACGTGCCCGATTTGCCTCGGCCTGCCGGGCGCGTTGCCGGTGATGAATCATGAAGCGCTGCGCATGACGGTGTTGACCGGACTCATGCTCGACTGCGAGATCGCGCCGCTCTGTAAATTCGATCGCAAGAATTATTTCTACCCCGACGTGGCGAAGAACTATCAGATCACGCAATACGATCTGCCGCTCTGTGCGCGTGGCCGGGTGCCGTTGCCGGCGATGGCGTTTCCGAAGGACGCGCAGAACGAAATCGCGCGGCCCGATTACGCGGTGCCTCTCGTTCGGATTCACCTCGAGGAAGATGTGGCGAAGAGTTTCCACTTTGAAACCAATACCGGCATCGACTTCAACCGCGCCGGCACGCCCCTGATGGAAATCGTGACCGAACCCGCGATCGATTCGCCGGAGGAAGCGTTCGCGTTTCTCACCGCGCTCAAGCAAATCCTCATCTACGGCGGCGTCAGCGATGCCGACATGGAAAAGGGCCAATTGCGCTGCGATTGCAACGTCTCGGTCCGGCCGGCAGGGCAGGAGGAGCTCGGGGCGAAGATCGAGATCAAGAACATGAACTCGATCAGCGGCGTGCGCCGTGCGCTCGCGTACGAAATTCGCCGGCAATGCGCCGCGCTCGATCGCGGCGAGATGTTGGCGCAGGAAACGCGCGGCTGGGAGGACGGGGCGGGGGAGACGTTCCTGATGCGGACGAAGGAATCGGCGCACGATTACCGTTATTTTCCCGATCCTGATCTGGTGCCGGTGCGGAGCGAACTTTTGCTCGCGGAAGCGCGAGCGCGAGTACCGGAGTTGCCGGAGGCGAAGCGGGCAAGGTTCGTCGCACAATACGAGGTGAGCGCCTACGACGCGGGCGTGCTCGCGAGCGATCTCGCGCTGGCGGGTTATTTCGAAACCGCCGCGAAGGGCGCGCGCAAACCGAAGAACGTGGCGAACTGGATTTTGAATGATCTCCAGAGTGCGCTCGCGGGGACCGGGCGCGCGATGGATGACTGCCCGATCTCGCCGGCGGCGCTCGATGAGTTGGTGAACCTGATCGATGACGGCAAGATCAGCGGAAAACAAGGGAAGGACGTTTTCGCAGAGATGTTCGCCACGGGAAAAACGGCGAATGCAATCGTACGCGAGAAAGGGATCGAACAATTAAGCGACACGGGTGCGATCGAGGCGCTGTGCGAGCAAGTGATCGCGGCCAATCCGAAACCCGCGGCGGATTTTCGCGCCGGCAATGCGGCTTCGCTCAATTTCCTGAAGGGGCAGGTGATGAAGCTGTCGCAAGGAAAGGCGAACCCGCAATTGGCGGGCGAGATTCTGGCGCGCAAGCTGGCCGGATAAGCGGCGCCCGCCATGCGCATCCTCGTTGCTCCTGATAAGTACAAGGGCTCACTGGACGCGTGCGCTGTGGCGGAAAGCATTGCAGCGGGTCTGCGCATTGCGTTGCCCGACGCGGAGATCACCTTGCTCCCGGTCGCCGATGGCGGTGAGGGGACGGCGGAAGTGATCTGCGCCGCGGCCCACGGTGAATGGGTGTTGTGCCCGACGCGGGACGCGAACGGCCGGGCGATTACAGCGCGCTATGCGTTGATCGAGGGAAGGGAAACGGCAGTGCTGGAAACAAGCGAGTCGATCGGGCTCGTGCGGATTCCGTCAAACGAGCGTGATCCACTAACGGCGAGTTCGTTTGGCGTCGGCCTGATGCTGCGGGATGCGGCGGGTCGTGGGACGAAGCGCATCATTGTGGGACTGGGCGGGAGCGCGACAAACGATGGCGGCGTGGGGATGGCGCGAGCGCTCGGTTTTCGTTTTCTGGATGCCGCGGGCGAGGAACTGGGCGCGGCGGTGCCGGCATTGCGAGAGTTGGCGCGGATTGAAACGCCAGCAGCCTTGCGCTTGCCGCAGCTCATCCTCGCGGCCGATGTGCGTAATCCGTTGCTCGGTGCGCGCGGGGCCACGCGCGTTTACGCGCCGCAGAAAGGCGCTTCGCCGGACGCAATGGAGATCCTCGAGCAGGCGCTGGCGCGACTCGCGGATGTGGTGGCTTCCGATCTGGGCGTGGACCATCGTGTGACGGCAGGCGCGGGCGCAGCGGGCGGCTTGGGTTTTGGGCTGATGACGTTTGCGAGCGCGATCGTGCGACCCGGGTTCGAGGTGGTGGCCGAAGCCATCGGCCTGGAGGTCGCGGTCCGGGCCGCGGACGTCGTCATCACCGGCGAAGGTCGATTGGACGCGCAGACCTTGGAAGGAAAGGTTCCGGCAGGCGTGGCCGAACTGGCGCGTAAACATGGCAAGCGCTGCTACGCGATTGTGGGCAGTTCGAGACCGAGCGAACGGAGGTTGTTCCACGGCGTCGTCGATCTCGTGACGCGTGGAGTGGATCTGGACCGAGCCCTCGCGAGCACCAGGGAATTACTCAAAGCGCGGGCGATGGAGCTCGCGGCTTCTTTCTAGGGCTCGTCAGCGAGGCTGCGGCCGGAGCCACGAAGATGGCGCGAAAATCGCCGACTTCGGCAGAGTGGCCGGGATCAATCGAGATGAAAAAACTCCTTCATCTTCGCGAGCACCTGCGAGGCGAGGCCGGCGCGATGCTGCTCGTGTTCTTCCTCGGCCATCTCAGCCAGCGCCTGCGTGGTTTGGAGGCGGCGCTCGACGACGGTGCGGGTGAGTTGAAGCGCAATTTCAGGCCGGCTTTTCAGAAGCCCTTCGATATGGTCCTTTGTCATCTCGGCCACCACCGAATCGCAGGAAGCTCCGACGGTGGCCGAGCGGGGCTCACCGGTGAGCAGCGACATCTCGCCGAAGAATTCCCCGGGTCCAATCCGTGCCACCTCGCGCGGCGAGCCGTCTTCGGTGCGGGCGCTGACGGTGAGCCCTCCCTCCATCAGCACAAACATCGAATTGCCGGGCTTGCCTTCGCTGACCAGCGTGGCGCCGCTTTCGAAGTGGCGGACGTTGCAAGCTCCGGCGAGTTGCTGGAGTTCGACGGGCTGCATCTCGTGGAAGAGGACGATTTTTTGCAGCAGGCGGCCAAGGTATTCCGGCGAGTCGAGCTGCTTGGCCATGACTGGAAGCGGGGCGTGAAAGACATCCTGCTTGGGGTAGGCAGGACGAATCCCGGCCATTGCGAGATGCCTTAGCACGGTCCGTGTGATGATGTTGCGGACCTGGGGTTCGCTGGTCTTCCTCGTATCGAACCAATAGCGCAGTCGGTATTCCACGCCCTCCGCCGTCACGGTGCCCAAAAGCACGTCCGGCTTCGGTTCCGGCAGCGGACCGTTCGCAGTGCCGAGCACTTCACAGGCTCCGGCGAGAATGATCCGCGTGGCGCGATCCGGCGGTACTTCTTCATCCAGCCGGACGGTAATCTCGAACCGGCTGTGGCCGGCGGGCGCACTAAGATTGGTGATCACAGAGGTTCCGAGCAGGCTGTTGGGGACGATGACGAGGTTGCCGTTGCGGGTGCGGATTTGCGTGGTGCGCCAGTTCACCTGGTCCACCCAGCCGGCGATCGGGTTCGTGGCCTGTCCGGTCCCGATCTCCACCCAGTCACCGATCTGGAAGGGATGTTCGAGATTCACGGCGACGCCGCTGAAGACGTCCAGGATGATGGGCCGCAGCGCGAACCCGACGATTAGGCCAATGGCTCCGGACGCGGCCCATAAGCCGGTGATCGGTTGTTCGAAAACGATGCCAATGATCCCGCTCAGAGTCGCCAGGACGATGACCGCCGTGAGCACATCCTTGAGAATGCGCGCCGACGGTCGGCCGCGGAGGCGCGTGACGAATCCGCTCATCAACGTCAACCCCAGCAGTCGATTGAAGAAAAGTGCGCCGGCGACCCACAGCGCGGTCGTGATCACATAGTGGCTGACAGTGCTGCCGCCAGCGACGCCCAAGGAAACCAGGTGAACCCCAAGCGCGGCTTCCTTCCACCAGAGGAGTAACACCAAGGCCAGCAGTGCGGACGGCATGCACAATTGGAGGATGGCGGAACGTTTCATGAGATGTGCCTCTTCGCACCATACGACACGAGAGGTTCAGTGCGAGGGAGTTAGGCGGGTCATCATTCCTGCGGTCACGAGCGTACTCGCGCCGAGGATGCTGCGAGCTCCGATTTTACGCGCCTTCGAGATGGTGGCGCCCCGCCCATCTGCTGCGTGAGCGCGCGCAGGCGCTTGCCGCTGAGTTGGGATAGACGCGACCGCGGGGTGCGGCCCGCTTACTTGCCGAGCGTGGAGCGGAGTTCCGCCCGCGCGGCTTCCACTTCGCGCGGCGCAGCGTGGCACAGGAGCACACCGCGCAGCTTGTCGCCCTGATAATAGCGAGCCACGAATTTCTTCTTCGCGTGCGTGCCGTGCAGGTCGACCCGGGTCGGTTGCAGACTGAAGTCGCCCACGAAATCCAGTTTCAGATCGAACATTTCCGTCCAGAAATACGGGATCTGCTCGTAACGAATCCGCTTCTTCCCGGTGATATTCGAACCCGCCACGAGCCCTTGCTCGCGCGCATTCTCCCAATGCGTCTGGCGGCGCACGCCGCCCATCAGGCGATCGGGGTAAAAGGCCAGGTCGCCCACCGCGTAGATGCCCTTTTCTTCGGTCTCGAGATATTCCGTCACGGGCGAACCATGCGGCCCGGAAAGCGGCGTGTTGCGCACCAGCTCCAGATTCGGTTCCGCGCCGCAGGCCACGATCGCGACCCCGGCGGCCACGCGGTCGCCGCTCTTCGTCTGGATGTTGCGCAGGACGGTCTTGCCCTCGAACCCGTTCAAGCTCTGCCCCATCAAAAGCGTCACGCCATGCTTGGCGAAGTATCCCGTGATCCACGCGCCCGTCTCCGGATCGAGATAACGATTCAATAAATTCTGATGCCGATGCATCATGCTGACCTTGAACTTCAGGTGGCGCAGGCTCGCCGCCACTTCGCAGGCGAGGAGACCGCCGCCGATCACGACCACGGTCTTTTCGAGGCTCGCCATTTCGCGCAAGGCGAGGGCGTCGCGCGTGGTGCGCAGATAGATGACGTTGCCGAGATTGGTTCCCGCGACCTGCGGGCGCACGGGCCGGCTGCCCATGGCGAGGCAGGCTTTGTTAAACTCGATCGTCTCGCCGTTGCCCAGCACCGCGAGGCGGCGGTCGATGTTCAACTGCGTCACCATCGCCCCGAGGCGGGTCTCGATCTTGTGCTTCTTGTACCACGCGGCGTCGAAGAGCGGCAACTTCTTCACCGCCGGCACCTTCTCGCGCAGGAAAGCCTTGGAAAGCATCCAGCGCTTGTAGGGGAGGGCGCGCTCGCTGCCCACGAGCGTGACGCTGCCGCGCTTGTCGTATTTGCGAATGCTCTCGCAAACGCTGCTGCCGGCTACTCCGCTTCCGATGATAAGGTAATCGCGCTGAATCATGAACGAGCGATGACGATAGGCGGTCGTCGCCCGCTGGCGAGGCAAAAGTTTGCCGACGCCCGGTTTTGTTAGGGTGAGGCGTCCGTTGCGAACAGGGAATGAGGGCCGATCCGGGCCTTAACCCGGCTCCAGGTCGGCGCCCTCCGCCTACATGTGGTCGATGATGTTCTGGCCGAACTCCGAGCATTTGATCTCGGTCGCGCCTTCCATCTGGCGCGCGAAATCATAGGTCACGCGCTTGCTCGCGATGGCGCCGTTCAAGCCTTTCACGATCAAATCCGCCGCTTCCGTCCAGCCCATGTAACGGAACATCATCTCGCCCGAGAGCACGACCGAGCCGGGGTTCACCTTGTCCTGGTTGGCGTACTTCGGCGCGGTGCCGTGGGTCGCTTCGAAGACGGCGTGGCCGGTGATGTAGTTGATGTTGCCGCCCGGCGCGATGCCGATGCCGCCGACCTGCGCCGCGAGCGCGTCGCTCAGGTAATCGCCATTCAAGTTCAGCGTCGCGATCACGTCGAAATCTTCCGGCCGCGTCAGCACCTGCTGCAGCGTGATGTCGGCGATGGCGTCCTTGATGATGAGGCCGCCGCCCGGTTTGCCCATCGGGATCTGGCACCACGGTCCGCCATCGATCTCCTCCGCGCCGAAGTACGACTTCGCGATCTCGTAACCCCAATCGCGAAACGCGCCTTCGGTGAACTTCATGATGTTGCCCTTGTGCACCAGGGTCACGCTCTTGCGCTGATTTTTGATCGCGTAAGCGATCGCGCTGTGGATCAAGCGCACGCTGCCCGAGCGGCTCACCGGTTTGATGCCGACGCCCACCATCACGTCGTCCTTCTCCGGCGCGCCCACCGATTTCCAAAACTCCGCCGCCTTCTCCTTCGTCCCGAAACGCATCTTGCCGAACTGCTTCGGAAATTCCTTCTCGAGAAAACCGAGCACCTTCGCCGCATCCGGCGTTCCCGCAGCCCACTCGATCCCCGCGTAGATGTCCTCCGTGTTTTCGCGGAAGATGATCATGTCCACCTTTTCCGGGCGTTTCACGGGCGAGGGGACGCCTTTGAAATATTGCACCGGTCGCAGGCAGACAAAGAGATCGAGCATCTGCCGCAGGGCCACGTTGAGCGAGCTGATCCCGCCGCCCACCGGCGTGGTCAGCGGTCCTTTGATTCCGACCAGATATTCGCGGAACGCCGCCACCGTGTCGTCCGGGAGCCAGTTATCGAATTTATCCTTCGCCGCCTGGCCCGCGAACACTTCGAACCACGAAATCTTCTTCTTCCCGCCGTAAGCCTTCTCCACCGCGGCATCGAGCACGCGCTCGCTCGCCGCCCAGATGTCCGGCCCCGTGCCATCGCCGCGGATGAAAGGAATCATCGGGTTATCCGGCACGGTCAGTTTCCTTCGGTGATCGAGATCTTGTCGCCGGCTGGCGGAGTGATGTCTTTGTACGGCATAGGGCTGGAATGTAGGGAAAAGCTGGAAGCTGAAAAGCTGTTTTAGCCACGGATGGACACGGATCAAACACGGATGGGGAGTCTGAATTTTGGCCACAGATGCACACAGATGCCGTAACGGATGCGAAGCAACGGCCGGGCTTTCAAACACAGATGGGGAAGAATGGCGGGACGGTGTCCTGAGTCTGTCCCGGATCCTATCTGTGAAAATCTGTGTTAATCCGTGGCTAGAACTCCCCTGTCTGGGTTTAGGCCACAGATGGACACAGATGAACCGCGGAGGAATGGCAGGACGATAACCAATCACTGATAACTCGCGGCGGAGCCGCGCGATGACATCCACGCGGCGACCCAATTGCGGAGCGACGGCCGGTCAAATGAGCAGATGCCGTAACGGATGCGAAGCAACGGCCGGGCTTTCAAACACAGATGGCAGATGCGGAGGCAATCGCGGCGAAGCCGCGCCCCTTTAACCAGGATTCGAGCTGAGCCTCTTCGACGAAGCGGACTCTCACGAGGCCAGACGAGCTTCCGCCGCGCGCATCACGTCTTCGCGGGCGACGCCCGGGGTCATGCCCGTATCAATCGCCCGGATTCGCGCCTGGATTTCCTTTTCCCAAGCCGCTTCCGCTTCAAGATCGGGAGCGCCTTCATCGAGCGCGAGAATGAGTCCAGCCAAGGCGAGCCTCTGATGCCCTGGTAGCTGCACGACTTCCTCCAAAGGTTTTCCCATGTCTCAACTTCCCACCAATAACGTTTAACTGCGAACTCGCGCGTTCCGCGCGCTCAGCTTTCAGCTTTTCAGAATGTCAGCTTTCCGCTTTTTCAAAAAGCTCCAGCCGACGAACCCCACCATCAGGATTCCCGCCGCCCACCTGCTCGGCTCGGGGATGTCGAAAGCTTTGCCAGGTCAGTTCAGCCGTTGGCGTAGCCGGCTCTTCCAATAATCAGGATGACGGTGTGCGTGCGCGATAGCGGCGATCAAGATGGTATCCTGCTCGATTATGTACGCAACGTAGCAGGGAAACACCGGACAATTGACCCGGCGGTAGCCCTGCCGTCGTTCCCGCCACAGAAATGGATCTTTGCGGATGGCGGCGCACACGTGAACCACCTCCTCCTTGAACCGCTTCCCCAAGCCGCCTTGCCGCGACTCGTAGAAAAGGGCAGCGGCATGCAGCTCCACGCGGGCCGCTTCAAAAAACTCGACCGTCACTTTTCCAGGGCGGCATCCAGTTCAGCGAAGACTTCCTCCGCCGGAACGGCCTTGGATTTGCCTGTTCGAAACTCCTGAATCCGCGCGCTGATTTCCTGCTCCCAAGCCTCTTCGATCTCGGCCGTGATCGGAGGCTCCACCGTGGCAAGAATGCGATGCGCCAGGGTCAAGCGTTGATCTTCGGGAAGAGCGCGAGCCTCCTCGGTCAATGCATCAACGGTGGCAGCCATAGGTTACTCTTGCCCCTTCCGATTTAGCCTGCAAGCACGCACTATCGATGTCATTGCGATCCGCCAGCGCGTCGATGGCGCCCGTGTCGAGAAAAGCTGGCGCGCTCACGGCGGGAGCGGCGACCGCGGAGAGGGTTGACCGCCAATTGACACGAACAAGCGCGGGGCAAGAGAGAAGCCGTCTTCGTCTCAAAATTAGCGTCCATTCGCGGTTACGTCCCCGCGGCGCAGCCGCGCCCGCGCCCGGACTTCAGACGGGATCCAGACAACCTTTGCGTCCTGGCGTCTTGGCGTGAGCCTGCTTGTGTCGAAAGTAAGCGCTGCCCCCTAGTGCCCCCTCCCTATCTGTGAAAATCTGTGTTAATCGGTGGCTAAACTCCCCTGTCTGAATTTAGGCCACAGATGGACACAGATGGACACAGATGGACACAGATGGGGAAGAATGGCGGGACGGTGTCCGAGTCTTCCCTGACTCTATCTGTGAAAATCTGTGTTAATCCGTGGCGAGAATTCCCCTGTCTGGATTTAGGCCACCCGTAACGGCTGCGCAGCAACTCCGAATGCGTTTGCGAGCGGGCCGGCCGGGCTTTCAAATGAAACACAGATGCCGTAACGGATGCGAAGCAACGGCCGGGCTTTCAAACACCGATGACAGATGCGAAGGCAATCGCGGCGACGCCCCGCCCCATTAACCAAGAGCAAATAACCGATAACCCGCGGCGGAGCCGCGCACTTAATTGATAACCGGTAACTCGCGCTTAGCGCGCGCCAACTTCCGGATTCGAGTCCGCTGCGTCCAGGCGAGGAAGGCCAGGGTCAGGATGCCTGCCACCCACGTGCTCGGCTCGGGCACCGGCGCGAGAGTGAGAGAGGTTGCTCCGTAGATGTATTCGTAGCCACTGAACGAAGGTGCCGTGTTAAAAACTCGCCGTTGATCGAACCATAGTTGGCCAAGGTGTATGTCGTTGTTCCATCCACATTGCCGTTAAATGCGAGCGCATCGAAAGTCCCGCTTAGATCAAGCAGGCCGGTGATGTTCAAGGTGTCGCTGGTCGCTCCGATCAAATCCACGAGGTATGTGGCTGCACTGCTGACGCCTGATATGGCCAGGCTTGCCATGGAGAGCGCGCCGACGCTGCCGTTTGTGGCCCCCGTGATAAACGCACCCTGATTGATCGTCACCGCCCCGCCGATGGGACCGGTTCCACCGAGCGTTGTTCCCGAATTGCTCACGGTCACCGCGCCCATCGCTGCGGATTGATTGCCGTTAATCAAGAGCGTGCCCCCATTCACCGTCGTGGTGCCGGTGTAGGTATTTGCGCCGGTGAGCGTGAGGGTGGCGCCGCCGGCTTTCGTCAGAGACAAGGTCGTCGACCCGTTGTCCCTGATCGGATTCGAAACGGAGGCGTCTGCTGTCTGGGTTACGATCAAGCTAGTCGCCGCTCCTCCCGACGCAGTCGGATCATCGCCGCTGTGTTGGACCCGCTCAGGGAACCAATCGTAACGCTCGTCCGAGGTGACACGCAAGCCGCCACTGCCCGAAAGGCTCACGGCATTCGATGCCGATGTTACGGCCGTCGCTCCGTTGAGATTCAATGTCCCATCCGTAACGCTCCATTGTCCGGTATAGCCGGAGTTGTTGCCGGTTAGAGTCAAGCTTGAGGCGCGGACTTGATGAGGGTTCTGCTGCCCGCCGCACCGCTATCCGTAATCGTGCTGCCGATTGTGGATGCCGTTGGAACGTTGAAGGGTCCCCACTTGTCGTGACATTCACAGTTCGGGCAGAACCCAGGGTGAAGCCGCCCATTTGTAGCGTGCCGCCGTTCATCGTTACAGCGCCGCTGGCGTTTCCGAGGGTTCGCGTTCCCCGAAACACTAGGGACCCCTGGCTGATGGTCGTTCCGCCAGTGTAGGTATTGGAGCCCGAAAGCGTCACCGTCCCCGGCCCTGTCTTAATCAGTCCGTCGCTGCCGGCGAGAATCGCCGACGCTGAACCCGCCTGGACGTCAAACGCAGTTGTGCTGGTGAGGGCGCCGGTCCCGGTTCCACTAATCGAACCACCCGTAAGTTGGACCCCGTTCACTGTGTCCGTGAACGTCTGCATGTTAAGAGTTCCGCTTCCCGACACCACGATGTTCGAAGAATTCGCGATCTGATTGTTGGCCTGTAACCGTGCCGTGCCGCCAGAGACCGTGAGATTTCCTGCGATGGCATCCGTCCCCGCTGTTTTGTTCAGATCCAAAGTTCCCGCGGAAACAGTCGTCAACCCGGAATACGTATTTGCCCCTGCGCCCGAGAAAGTGAGGATGCCGGCGCCGCTGCCGCCAAGAGTCAGATTCCTGCTGGCGCCGCTGATGATGCTGCTAATCGTTATGCCGCCGACTCCGTCGATGTTGATGATGTTGTTGGTGGTGTTGCCCAGGACGATGCCAAGTGCCGGCTGGCAGCCCCATTCGCCAAAGTAAGAAGCGCAGATCCAGCGTTGCGCCAAATGACGTTAGAAATCGAATTCACCTCGACACCGTTGAGCGTCAAGGTTCCCGCGGAGAGCGAGCTATTGTTGATCGTCCTTGCAGTCACATTGGATGAGTCGAGCTCGATCGCACCCACGGTTTGGTTGCCGTTGACCGTGATATTGATGCCGATTGTTGCCGTCGTCGTCCCCGAGGTAAACTGGCCGATTTGAGTTCCATTTGGCACTGCCGTATTCCAGTTGGCGCCAGTGTTCCAATCCGTGGGATTTACAAGTGAACTGCCGGTCCATGTCATTCTGGTAGCATCGACGGTTGGCGCATCTGGCGTGGTTAAAATGGAAATAGTCTGCACATCGCCGCTGGCTTTGCCCGCTGTTTGAGCGGCGCCGGATTGCTGGATGGGCGCTTTTGCGGAGACGGAAGAGGTGCTGGCGGCCACGGAGCTGTTCGGAGTGCCGACGTTCGTGCTCGAGGATGCGCCTTGGCTCGTCTGCGGTTGTGCCGACGAGGACGAAAACGATCCGGCGGACGCGGCAGGAGCCGAAATCGAATCGCCGGTGTAGCGCGTCGAGCTGTCGATCACGGCGGCAATGTTATTTCCACTGAGAGCGGCGGGAGCGGAGGCGGTGCTGCCGGAGGCGGTGCCAGCGATGCTGTAATTCGGAATGGCGCTGCCGAGGCCGGGCGTGCGCGACGACCAGTTGTCGGCCAGGCTCGGGCCGGCGGAGGCGAAGGAGCGGCGGGTGTAGCCGACTTCGCTGCTCGCAGCGGCGACGGGGGCGCTGGAGGTGGTCGTCGTCGGAACCGCGAGGGCGAACCCGCCTTCGGAATTGTCCGCGAAGGCGGAGAAGTCAGCGCCATTGGCCACGGCGTAATTCGGCTGGGCTTGCAGGAGCGAGGTGGGCTCGGCCGTGATGAGCGAGACGATGGGCTCGAAGTGGAAGAGCCGGAGCGCGAGGGTGTGGGGAACCAGGGCCAGGGTGCTGGTGACGCTTTGGTCAGCGCGCAGGGCGGCGCCGACCGTGAGAGCTGCCAGCAGGAGGAGGGATAACGCCGAACGCCGAACGCCGAACGCTGAACGCCGAATGGAAGAGGTGGTGGACATGAGGTTAAGGGATTTCATTTAAAGGCTGGCGAAAGTGGTTTGCGATTGGGTGGGGCTGGTGGAATCGGACGCGGGCTGGTTCTGCTGGCGGGCGGAGTAAAAGGCGAAAGCGATGACGAGGATCGTCAGGACGATGAGGAGCAGATCGACTGATTTCTGCACAGGGGTGGCGTAGGGATCGCGTTTGGGAGGCATGGGGAGAATTGCGGAGTGGGGATTGCGGAATGCGGAATTGGGAGCAACGAGGGACGAATATTTCGCGTGAGCGCGCGTAGAATGGCTGCGCGGCGAGAGACTTGGCAAGGCTTTTCTTTAAATAAACAGAAAATTTTTTGGAGCCCGAATTTTGGCGCCATTTTGATGCCGCTGAGTGGCCTGTTTTTGAGCCAAACGGTAGCGACGGAAGGCCGTCCTCCTGAGGAAACCGGTAGTTCAGGCTGCACCTTGGTCTGCAACGGCGACCACACGGCGTCGTCCCTCTAATAACAAATAACCAATAACTAGAACGCACTCGCCCTAGCGGCGAAGTGCTTCGATGAGCGCGGCTTCTTCGGGAAGCAAGCGATCGGCGGGGACGTTGGCGATTTCGGTGCGGGCGTCTTCTTCCTTGCCGTTGGCGGCGAGGACGGCGGCGTGGACGGCGAGGGCGGAAGGCGTGAGGGCCGCGGGCGTGGCCTGGATGTTTTCGTAAACGGCGAGCGCTTCGGCGGCGCGGTTTTGTTTCAACCGGGCGAGGGCGAGCAGGGTGCGGTGAGGCAGGCTGGCCGGCTCGGCAGCGACGAGCTTCTCGGCGAGCGCCTCGATCGTCGAGGGGTTCGCCACGGCGAATCCGTCCTTTGGCGGATCGGAGGTCGGAGGTCGGAGATCGGGAGATTCTGATTTCAGCGTTTCAGCTTTCAGTGTTGGAAAGCCCGGCCGTTGCTGCGCATCCGTTACGGCAGCCTTTTGCTCCTCCTCGGAGAGGAGCAAGAGCCGCGTGTAGGCTTCGTCGTTCTGGATCGCGGTGTCGTTCGGCCAAAGCCGGAGCATGGCGGCGAGGATGGTGTGCATGCGCCGGGTGTCGCGCGCGGCCTGGGCCATGCGCAGGCGGCCCTGATGCGCGGCGCGCAGGTTCGGCGCGACGAGCGCCGCGGTGGAATAGGCGATGGCGGCGGTCTCGGCCGCGCCGTTCTTTTCCGCATACTCGGCCAGGGTGAGGAGCTTTTGCAGGTCGCCGCCGGCGGCTTCGAGGGCGCGTTGCCAGTTGTTGTCGGCGGCGGTTTGCTCGCCGAGCTGGGCGTTGCAACGGGCGAGATACATGCGCTGCGCGACGGGATCGAGCGGGTAGCGCTCGCTCTCGAGCAGGCGCTTGATCTCGCCCCAGCGGCCGAGCGCGCCGAGGGCGTCGAGGTGCTGGAGGAAGAGGTCGCGGGAGGTGAGCGCTTTCTCGACCGGGATCTCTTTCAGGAGACGCTCGAATTGCTGGTGGCCATTCAGCCAGGTGGCGAGGGCGGCGAGCGCGTCGGAATTTTTCCATTGCTCGACCGCGGCGGCGATGAGCGTGTCGCGTTCTTCGGGGGCCTGCCGGATGCGGAGATCGACGGCGACGAGTTTTTGCGGCGCCTTGGCGAGGGGGTGTTTCTCCAGGCGAGCGATGAGATCGGTGGGGGGAATTGCGGATTGCGGATTGGGGAGTGCGGATTGGTCGGCGTCAGTGGCTGGGGACGCTGAAAGCGCCACCTGCGCGAGGAGAATCAACGAGTCGAGCGCGACGTCGTCCTCGCCTTCGCTGAACTGCGCGAGACGCTGGAGGGCGTCGGCGTGGTTCTTCTTGCTGGCCTCGGCGTCGCCGGCGACCGGAGTGCGAGCTTGCAGGACGGTGGCTTCGAATTGTTCGCGGCGGCTGGCCTTGGGATTCGTGAGCACTTTCTGAATGGCGGCGAGCGCGTCTTCGGCCTTGGCTTGTTGCAAGCGGACGGACGCCAGCAGGAGCCAATCGCGCGGCGCCGCATTCTTGCCGTCCTTATCCAAAAGCGCGGCGACGGCTTTATCGGCGCGCACGGTTTCGCCGGAGGCGAGGGCGATGAGAGCTTCGTCGCGACGATCTTCGCGGGTGAGCGGTTGTTGTTCCTCGAGCTGATCCCAGAACTCGAGCGCCTGGTGCTGGCGGGTGCGCGAAAGGAAAGCGCGCGATGGCGCGGATAGCGGCGGGCTCGGTCGGGCGCAGTTGATAGGCGGCGACAGCGGAGGCGCGGGCGTCGGTCCAATTCTGTTGCTCGATCAGGGCGAAGGCCTTGTCGGCATGACGGCGGGCCTGCCATCCTTTGATGCCGTTGCGGACAGGTCGCGCGATGAGGAGGGCGAAGGCGAGGAAGAGAACGCCGCCGGCGATCCAAAGGATCAAGCGCCGGCGCCGGGCACGCTTCGCGGCGAGCTCGGCGGGAGTGAGGAGAAATTCGGCGCGGGGCATGGGGAGGGGGGGTTATTCGTTAGCGGTTATTTGGGAACAGGGGAAGCGTGACCGCAAGTTCTCGAAAATAACCAATAACTCTTAACTGATAACTATCTCCCCACATCCACGATCTGAGGAACGAGCTTTGCGAACTCCGCCTGCGCTTCCGCGGCGTCGAGCGGTCGCGCGGTGGCGAGCACGATCTCGAGCACTTGCTGGCCTTGGTTGCGCAAGCCGTCGGTCACGACGCGCAACCGGTCGGAGCGAGTCCACGAGCCGGCCGCGCTCGACGTGAAGTCGAACTGTTCCTCCACGCGAGCGGGCACGCGATCCTCGCGCTGACAAAAGAAAGCGTGCGCCGTCAGGGTGGGGTGGCCCTCGGCCGCGCGCGTGAAAGTAAAATGGCGGAACGGGAGCGTCTCGCCCGATCCCACGGGATAATGCCGCACGCCGTTATCCTGCGCCATCTGCCAGCCGATGTTCGGCAAACAAATGTCCGGCCGATGCGCGCGCGCGCGCAGAATATTGGTGGCGCCCGGCTCCCAGCGGAAGAAGAACATGGTCGCGTTGCCGTCGGGGCGCGCGGTCGGGTCGGCGGTGGCATTGCCGTCGAGCACGAACGGCCACGCCGCCTGGCGGCCGTCGTCGTAACGGAGCATATTTTTCACGTTGTCGTCGATCGGGACTTCGCGAAAACCGGGACGGTCTTCCGGCCAATGCACGCTCCAGGAGGGGTTCGCGATCAGGCTGCGCTCGTGCACGCGATACCAGGCTTCGACCGCGCCTTCGACCGCGAGCAGCCAGAGGAGAGAAAGGACGATTGCGGATTGCGGAAGGCGGAAGGCGGAGGTTTGAAGTTTGAGGTTTGAGGTTTGATTGTTTGCCGGGCTTTCGCCCGCCGCCTTTTGTTTGCTGCCGAGCGCTGCGCCTAGCGAGATCGTGCCGACGAAGACGAGGCCGACGATGGCGTAGCCGGCGATGTCGTGCCATTGCTCGATCGCAGCCACGCCGCGCTCCGAGGCGATCCAGACGAGCGCGAAGGCGCGGGCGCAGTTGGCGAGGAACGCGATCGCAGCCGCGGCGGCGATGAGCACGATGCGGCGCAGCACGCCCAGGCGTTTCATTTCGCCAATGAGCAGGCCGATCATGAGCGAGGTCTGAAGCGAGCGCACGCCGCTGCACGCTTCGTTCACGCCCACCACGCCGCTACTGATACGAATGACGCTGCCCTCGAGTTGCGCCGGCAGGCCGAAGAGCGCGAGCGTCTCGGTCGCGATCGCTGCCACGATGCGCATGAGACCCTGCACGATGGGCGTCTCGATCGGGGTGATCCACGGCACCGCCACGAGAATAAACGCGACGGGAAAGGCGAAATGCCGCAGCCACGCCTTGCCGCCGATGCGCCAGATGAAGAGCAACGTCAGGCCGACGACGCAGAGCGCGTGCGCCCAGCTCAGGGGTCGCCAATCGGGATTACCGACTTCGAAGAGCGCGCAGAGGGAGGAGGAGGAGGAGAAAGGCGAATTGCGAAATGTGGATTGCGAAATGGGTGGGAGCGGCAGATCCGCACTCCGCACTTGGCACTCCGAAATTCCCCACCCCCGGCCGGTCCTCCCAGCGCAGCCAGAGAAGAAACGCGGCAAAGAAGGGCACGAACCAGCCGTAGCTGTATTGCTCGTTAGCCGACCACTCGTGGCTGAGATGCCGCAGGAGGATGAACCAGAGGAGCGCGAGCGCGGCCAACGCGAGCGCGAGAGGCCAACGCGCAGGCTTCGCGAGCGTGGCGGTGGCCGGTGGGACGGTCGCGGTTTCCAAGAGTGTTTACACAAGCCACGAAGAGCGTCGCGTCCACCATTATGGAGGTGTGACCGCCGCGGCGTCCATCTTCAGCGCGGCGGCATTTAACCCAGAAGGAACTCGCCGTGGTGGCACTCTCGCGTTAGCCTTTCGTCGTGGACTGGAAACACGTCGGCACTTTGCCGGAGAAGGAGCAAATGCGCATTTGGGTGGAGCATTGGAAGCGCGTCGGCCCCGAACTGGAACGCATCAAGCGCGACGAACTGCGGGCGCTGACGGACGCGAAGGCCGCCGCCGCGGCGGAGGCGATCTTAAGTTTTCCGGTGGACGATTCGACTCTCGAATCGCGCAAAACCTCCTCCGGGTTGGTGGAACAGCAGTCCATTTTTGTCGAAATGGAGCGCGGGTGAATAAGCTCTTCGGCGCCGCCCTGGATTTACAAACATTTTGCCGGAAGCAAGGCTGGCACTTTTGCTTCATCGGCGGCATTGCGGTCATACGCTGGGGCGAGCCGCGGTTCACCCGCGATGCGGACATGACTTTGCTTACCGGCTTCAGCGGGGAGGAACATTTCATTGAGACGCTTTTGGCAGAATATCGAGCGCGGCGGCCCGACTTGCGTGAATTCGCGTTGCGCCAACGCGTCCTGCTGCTCGAGCACGGAAGTGGGATTCCTTTCGACGTCGCCCTCGGGGGCTTGCCCTTCGAGGAAAACAGTGTGGGCCGGGCCAGCAATTGGACGACGCAGGATGGCGGGGACCTGACGACCTGCAGTGCGGAGGACCTGATCGTGCACAAGGCGTTTGCCGCGCGGCCCAAGGATTGGATCGATCTCGAGAGCGTTGTGGTGCGGCAGGGCCGCAAACTGGACATCGAGCAAATCTGGCGTGAGCTGCGGCCGCTGGTGGCGCTGAAGGAGGAACCGGAAATCCTCGCGCGCTTGCAAAAGATTTTCGATCAGCACCTGGATTGACGCGCGATAGCCGGGGAGGCGCTCGACTTGTTTTCCTGCGCTGCGACCACGCCTGTCTTGGCACTTCGGACCGAAGATGCTAGAGACGGCCCATGGAAGTCCGCAGCGTCGAAGCGATCGTCACGGCTCTGAATTCCGCCGAGGTCGAGTATCTGATCGTCGGCGGACTGGCGGTGAACGCACACGGCTACGAGCGTTGACCCGAGACGTCGATCTCGTCATTGGTGCTCGAGCCGGTAAATATCGTCCGCGGGCTGCGCGCGCTGGAGGCGATCGGATATCACATGATCATTCCAGTGACGCCGGAGGAATTTGCCGACCGAGAAGGAGCGCGAGAGCTGGCGGCGGGACAAAGAATATGATCGTGCTCAAATTCTGGAGCGACCTTCACCGACGCACGCCGATCGATGTTTTCGTTTACGAGCCGTTCGACTTTGCCGAGGAAGTACGGCAACGCTCGAGCGAGAGGTTATCTTCGGTGACGTGCGCGCGCCGGTGGTGGTTGATGCGAAGCGCTGCTGAAGATGAAGGCGGAGCCGCGGCGCGACGCACGATTTGTCCGACATCGAGGCGCTGCGCAAATTGGATCCCTATCGATGACGAAGGAGACGAACTCTACGCCCATCCTGGATGGCAATGGTGCACCTCGGAAGGAGCCGAATCTGCATACGTTTGCTTCGGATCGGAGACCGACCTTTCGCGAAAAGCTCGAGTGGCTGGAGGAAGCGGAGACGCTCACCCTTTCGCTGCGGGCCGGCCGGGAAGCGCGGGAGCGCAGCGCCAAAGAATCTGAGAGCTGACCCGCCGGCTTATCGAAACGGAAAAGATTCTCGGGATTCGGTTTCTTCCACGGCACCGCCCGACGAAGCCGTCGCGCGAATGTCGGCCAACGGCGGCTGTTAGTCGGCGCCGTCAGGCACGTGTTTCGAGCGCTTTCTTGAAGACGATGAGATATCGCCGCGCGATCGTGACGGCGGACGTCGCCCTGCCCGACAGCGGCGCCATGGTCACGCTCTGGCGTTTGCGAAGCGGTCGCAAACTCAACCGCATCTCCGGACTCGCTTACATCAAGGCGCTGCTCGGCACGATCGACCTCGGCGACGTCTTCTGGATCCTCCCGCACGAGCGCGCGCGCACGCGCCTGCTCGATTGGATGGCCCAGCAATCCGCCCTCCCCAATCCGCAATCCGCACTTCGCAATCCGCAATTCCCACTCTCCCCCCACCTACCTCGCGCCGATCTACGACAAAACTGTCACCGACGAAAAGCTCCTCGCCTTGCTCGCCGAACGCCAACCGCGCCACGTCATCATCGCCATCGGCGCCGGCGCGCAGGAAAAGCTCGGCTGGTATTTGCGCGAGAATTTGTCTTCGCGTCCGGCCATTCACTGCATCGGTGGCGCGCTCGGTTTCGTTACCGGCGATCAGGTTGCCATTCCCGATTGGGCGGATCGGTTTTATCTCGGCTGGTTCCTGCGTCTTCTTTCGCAACCGCGCGCCTTTCTTCCCCGGCTCTGGAAAGCGCGAGTGCTGCCGGCGCTCATCGCGAGGTATGGCGCTGGCTTGCCGCCGATGAAGGCGGGCGCACAGGAGCGTGTTATCAGTTAATAGTTGTCGGGCAGCGAACTGAGCTCCGCGCCACTCCTGCCAACCAATAACCGATAACTAATAACCAATCACCATGTCTCCCGACGAACCCTCCTGGTATTGCATCCAGACCGCCCCCAAGCAGGAGAGCAAGGTCGCGACCATGCTGCAGCGCGAGTGCGGCGCCGAGGTCTTCGCGCCGAAGATTCGTTTCCGACGCAGCCGCGCCGGCAGTCCCATCTGGTGGACGGAAGCGTTGTTTCCCGGCTACGTCTTCGCGCGCTTCGTCTTCTTTCACCAACATCGCCAGGTGCGCGCGCTGGCCGGTGTATCCACCATCGTCCATTTCGGCGACAAGCCCGCCGTCCTGCCCGATGCCGCGCTCGCACTGCTGCGCGAATCGATCGGTGACGGCGACACCGTCGAGGTAGCAGGTGAGGCGCAGCCCGCGTCGGAAGTACTGGTGGTGAAAGGACCACTGCGCGGCCTGCAATTGCTCGTCACGCGCGTCATGCCGGCGCAGGAACGCGTCGCGGTCCTGATGGAATTCCTCGGCCAGGAACGCGAAGTGGAACTCGACGCCAGCTCGGTTATTCCCGCCGATCCGCGCGCCTCGTCAGCCTCGGGCACCTTCGGTCGCCAGAACTGATGGGAAGTTCGGAATTCGAAGTGCGGAGTTAAGGCTGAAAGAAGTGTGCTCTGTCGAGCACGCCATTCCGCGATTCGCGTTCCGCAATCCGCATTTCTTTCAAACTTTCTCGCAGAATCCCCGTAAATACAGCGTTGACCAATTTCGCCCCGACGATACACAAAGGATTGGTGTGGAAGCCTTCCGGCCTTCGCAAAGGGACATGAATCAAGCAAATGAACAAGGCTGGTGGTTCTGAAAAAAGGACCGCTCGACCAAGGGCGGCAGCATGCCGTTTTGGGAAAATGCTGAAACGCTGACAAGCTGAAATGCTGAAAGATGAGACTGAGCGGAGATTTGCGAGATCGCACGAAGCGCTACGCATCGTTGGTCATCGCCTTCTACGTTCAGTTGCCGAAACAGCGCGGGGAAGTGGGTGTGCTGGGCCGTAACGGATGCAGTCGCAACGGCCGGGCTTTCAAAACAGTTGCTCCGGTCCGGTACCTCGGTCGCCGCGCACGCCCGGGAGGCATCGAGAGCCCGCTCCGACGCGGAGTTTTGCTCAAAGCTGGATGGACTGCTCCAAGAGGCCGACGAATCACAGCTGTGGTTGGAGTTGCTGCGCGATGACTGCGGAGCAAGCGGCGAGATCCTCGAGTCGCTGCTAAAGGAGACGAACGAATTGCTCGCGATCTTCACGACCATCGTTTCGAAGCTCCGCAAAGCGGGCGCCTGAATTTCAGATTTTCAGTTTTCAGCTTTTCAGTCTTTCCCCCCAACGGATAACCAATAACCAAAGCCGCAAAGCGGCTTTCCCCATTAACCAGGAACAGATAACAAAGAACGAAAGCCGTTCCGGCTTTTCCTACCAGGACTACGGCTTCAAGACCGCGGCGGAGTCGCACATGCACCGGCATTTCATGCCGCAAGTGCTGCGGTTTTGCGGCGAGCTGCGAGCCGGGCGTGAGGGTGCTGGATGTCGGTTGCGGGAATGGGGCGGCGTGCGCGGAGTTTCTTGCGGCCGGTTGTCAGGTGGTGGGAATCGATCTCAGCGAAAAAGGGATCGAGATCGCGCGCCAGACCTATCCCGCAGGGCGGTTTGAAATTCTGCCGCGGACGAGCCATTCTGGCAGCACCTGGGCGAGCCACCGTTTGATCTCGTGATCAGCACCGAGGTGGTGGAGCACCTCTACGCCCCGCGCGAATGGGCGCGCGGTTGCTTCAATGCGCTCAAGACCGGGTGGCACATTCATCTGCACCACGCCTTATCACGGCTATCTGAAAAACCTCCTCATCTCTTTGACGGGCGGGTGGGACAAACACGCGAACCCGCTCTGGGACGGAGGCCACATCAAACTCTGGAGCCGCCGCACGCTTTCGCGTTGCTCACGGAAGCCGGTTTCGAAGATCTCCAATTTGCGGGTGTCGGCCGTATCCCGGGCCTGTGGATGACGATGGTGGTGAGAGCGAAACGACCGGAATGACCCCGGTTCGAGATGACGCCTCCGAAGCAGGAGTTTCTGAGAACGCCGCCGGCGCAACAGGGCCGGTTTTGGCACCCCGCCCAATCGGTGCCCGCGAATTCGGCTCCACGCTGGCGACCAACGTAGCGATTCAAGGCTGCACGATCCTTCAGGGAATTCTTATCGCGCGTATT
>CAVYMO010000006.1:0-7850 GCA_963769625.1 uncultured Verrucomicrobiae bacterium
GCAACACCTCCTCAAGCGCGGGTTTCACCTGCGGATTCTGCCAAAGCCGGTGCTGCCAGTAAACAGCTTCAACCTGCTGCTGGTACCCCACCCGCTCTTCGACTGAAAGAACGCGCATCGCCGCTGCCCGGCCGTCCGCCCCCTTCGCACTCAACCAGAGCGCAGAGCTAAAAAAGACCAAAGCGCAGACAAACAAAATCGCGGAGGTGAGCTTCTTCATATTCAGTTTTGAGTCCAGCCGGCGATGATTTGCGCCACGGCTCCCCGCGAAGCTATTGGGAGGCCCTGCAGCGACAATCCGAAAATGGTAACGGATTTGTTACCCGAAATCACCTGCCGGGCAGCGCAAGCATTCGCCTGTCAGCCCAGGCGGTCGAAGTTCGCGCAATACCGCACCTTTTCTAAAGGCAGCGTTCATCGAGCTGTGTCGGAATACCGGAGGTATCGGATCGCCGCTAAAGGGGAGAGTGTAGGCCGCCATGCGGGCTGTGGCCTCTCTCCGAGTGAGCGATCGAGTTGATCGTCGAGCGCGAGCAGTGACGCGCGTTGCACCTGCTTCGGCGCGGTGATAGAACCACGGTGCCGCGAGCGGGCGGCGCGCGCTTATGGTCGGCAAAATTCTCATTCCGGAAATCAAGAGTCTCATCGACACGCGCAGTTTCGGCGCGTTGCGTGAGCTCTTTTCGGATTGGCCGCCGGCAGATGTGGCGATGACCTTCATTCGAGCCCAGCTAAGGCAGCGCGGTTCCGGATTGCGCTTTTACCTGGGCGAGGTCGGTTGCGTTAATAGAGCCGCCTACATTCACATCGCTCCGGAAATTAGCGGTACTGAGCGGTGGCCGGATTGCGCTTCTGTCTGCGCCACGTCGGTTGCAGCCACGCCCGCCTGCGCCTGAGCCTCGAGCAAGGTCGCGACTAGGCCGCGCAGTGCGGCATCGTCGCGACAGGTTTCGCTCAGATAGCCATCACGCTCGTGCGCGGGAAATAGCAGCGCCTGATTGAACACCAGCACTTCGCGATCGGCAGGATCATTCATCGAAAGGCCTCATCGTTACCTCAATGCGAAATCCGATACCAGACCGGGCAAAGAAAAACCACGGCGGGCCAAACTGGGTCCCCTGTTCCGCCCTCCGGGCGGTAGCCGTCTCCGGAAGATTCAGGGCAACGTAGCGCCGGATTGCGCTTTGCCCAGGCTGATGTCGGTAGCGTTGATCGAGCCGTTGGCGTTGAGGTCGCTGCGGAAATTCGAGGCGCTGACGGGCTGACCCGATTGTGATTTCGTCTGGCCAATATCGCTCGCGTTCACGGTGCGGTTGCCATTGGTGTCGCCTAACAAAACGGCCATCGGGACGTTCACGTCGCCTGTGTTAAACCCGTTGCTCACGCCCGCGAGCCGGAGGTTGATGGTTTGCACGCTGGGCACGCCGATCAGATTCACCGTGAGCGTGTCGGTGCCGCTGCCGCTGGAGGACGCGACGCTTCCTGTCCCCGAGGTGATCGAGGCAGTCTGGTAGGTTACGGGACCGACGAATGTGAGAACAATTTGGTGCGCATTGCCCGCGCCGCCGCTTCGGCACTCGATGCCGGGATTCCCGGTCAAGGGCAACGCGATATCGAAAGTGTTTGCACCGCCGTGCATCTTTCGCGAGACGACAGCCGAAATGGCCGGAGCGGCGCGATCGCCTTCGAGCCGGGCGATGCCGAAAAGTTGATCAGCCTGGCCGGCAACGACGATGCGGCCGGCGGGATCGAGGGAGAGTGCCTGTGCGGAATCGCCATCGACGCCAAGAGCAAAGGGCACCGTCTTTTTGCCGCCCGTGCCGAAAGAGGCGTCAAGTGCGCCGTTGGCATTGAAACGCAGAAGGGTGAACCGACTGGCGAGAAAATTGGGCGCGGTCTGCTCCGCACCCGCGATCACGATCCTGCCATTCGCCTGCAGGACGATGGCGTGCCCGCCCGCCTGCCCGGCGGGAAGGTGACCTGCCGGGAAAGTGGAAATGCCGTCGCCATCGAAGGAAAGATCCAGCGTGCCGTTGGCATGGTAACGCGCCACGACGAAGTGCGCTTCGGCACCGGTCTGGATGGATTCGGGCAACGTGCCGGTGACCACGATGTCCCCATTGGGCGCGAGCGCGATGGCGTTAATCTCCGCGTCTTCGGTGCCGATGGCGCTGCGGACCACGCCATCCTGTCCGAAAGTCGCGTCGAGAGAGCCATTCGGATTCAGGCGCGCAAGCAGGAATTTCTTCGGCCCATCGACGGCAAAGCCGGCAATCACAATCTTCCCATCGGGTTGCAAGGCCATCGCGTGCACCTCGTCGTCGCCGGCGCCGAGGTCGAGAGTGAGTCGGCCATCGAGATCGAAGGTGGAGTCGAGGGATCCGTTGGCGTGGTAGCGCGCGAGCGCGACATCGTGGTTAAATCCATTGAAAGCGCGTCCCGCCAGCAGGATTTTCCCGTCACCCTGCAGCGCCAGTGCCTGGGCCAGATCGGTCCCCGGGCCCATGTTCGTGATCGCGACCCCGTCGCCATCGAATGAGGAATCCAAGGAGCCGTCCGGGTGCAGACGCGCGACCGCAAAATCGCGATCGGTTTGGATCGCCACCCCTGCGACGAGCAGCTTTCCATCCGCTTGCACGGTCACGGCGCGGGCCTCGGTCAGCCGGGTCGAGGCAAAGGCGGGCCGCAATTTTCCATTTTGAGCGAACGATCCGTCGAGCCGGCCATCGGGATTCAGACGCGCGACGGAGAAGCCAGGGCTCACTCCGGCCAGGACCAATCGGCCATCCGGCTGCAGGGCCATGCTCGCGGCGAAGGCGATTCCACCGCCCGCATCATCCGCGCGCCAGCCATCCAGATCAAAGCCGGGGTCGAGCGCTCCATCGGCCGCGAAGCGGGCAAGCGCGAAATCGGAGGCATTACTCGTTTGGCCGACGGCGACGATTCCGCCCGAGCCGGAGCGGATCAGCGCATTCGCCTCGCCCGAGAAGTTGGGGATGGCGATGCCGGTGCCATTGAAAGAAGTGTCGAGCGCGCCGTTGGTCGAATAGCGAATCACCGTCATTTTGTTCGCCCCATCGGTCCCGGCCAGATAGATCCGGCGATTGATCGGGCCGGTCGGATCCACGAGCACCGCATTGCATGTCTGAGTGCCGCCAGCGGCGCTGACGTCCGTGGTTTGGATGCCTCCCGAGCCAAACGAGGGATCGAGCGTCCCGTTTAAGTCGAAACGCATTGCCGTGTAGACTCTGCGCGTCCCGTTGGCTGATGAGCCCGCGGCCAAGATCCGGTCCGACAAACCGATGGTGCTGTTTCCCGGTTGAATCGCGACCGCCGTGCAGAGGCCGGAGTTCACCCCGATGACCGCGGCGCCATTGTTGCCGAAGGTCGGGTCGAGCGTTCCATCCGCGTTCAGCCGGACGAGGAGAAACGCCCCGACTGTGGACGGTGAAGTAGCGAGCAGGATCTTGCCGTCCGCTTGTAAAACCAAGTCCGGCGCGCGCATCGTGCCGAACGACGCCGCCAGCGCCGCGAGAATGACTTTGCCGCCAGCGCCGAAACTCGTATCGAGTGCGCCGTCGGCGTGGTAGCGGGCCAAGGCCAGGTTGCCTTGCGCGGTGCCCGCGACGATCCACTTTCCATCCGTCTGCGCGGCCAGCGCGGTACCGCGATCGACCTGCCCGGAGAAGTCGGTTCGCACCAGTCCGCCGGGGCCAAAGGACGGATCGATCGACCCATCCGGTTGATAACGCACAATCGCGAAATCCTGGTCTTCGTTGGTCTCTCCGGCTGTGCCCGCGACCACGATTTTTCCGTCCGCCTGAAGCCGGACCCCCTCAGCCGTATCTACCGGCGAGCCGTTGGAAGAAATTTGGCGCACAATATTCGTCAGCACGATGCCGTTGCCACCGAAGGAAGGATCGAGCGAACCGTCGGTGAGGTAGCGGGCCACGGCGAAAGCCCCGTCGTTGCCGAGTTCAGTCTGGCCAACCACAACGATTTTTCCGTCCGGAGCCAGGGCCGCAGCATGCAAGACATCCGAAACGCCACCGAAGCCAAAGTGAATGCTCCCCGCGACCCCGAACGTGGGATCGAGATCCCCCGGCGCGGCCTGCACAGTGAGACACGCGCCGAGGGCCAGGGCGAAGAGGTTGCGGAGTGGCTCTTTGATATGGCTCGCTTTCAGTGAACGCAGACTCCGCGCGTCTAGTTGATAGCCGGGCAATGGCCGGGATTGGGCGCGTCGGTCCTTCTGGTTGCGCCTTGTGGCAACAATTGCACCGCCACCGTGATTGCCGGCGCGTTCGTCTCGTTGCGCAACAGATGCATGTGAGCGCCGCCTTCGTCGAGAAAAGTGGCCGGCGCCGTGTAGGTGTGCGGCGTGCAGGTCGGATCGTCGCTTTCGTAGGCGGTGATCGTACCTTGGAGCACGGAAATAAGGCTGGGCCCGGGGTGGGTGTGCCAGCCGCTGGTCGCGCCGGGGGCAAAGGTATTTTTGACGACGTAAAGCTCCGACATTCCTTTCGTATCGAGTTTCATTTTCCATTCCGGAGTCCCATTGCCCTGGTCCTTGTTCCGCTTCGCCGAGAGATCGATCTCGCCGAAGCGCACACCCCCGGTGCTGCCCCCGACGACGAACTCGCTCGCGAGACCCGAGGGGGGGGTGGCCCGCGCAGGCACCAGAAGGGCGACGCCGATGGCGGCGAGCGCGATCAACAGCAGAAGGTTTTTTTTGAGTGGTGTAGGCATATTCCTGAATTTTCCTTTCGTTAAGGGTGGCCCGACGTGGCGCCGGTTTGCTTCTTTTCCTTTTCAAAGGGATTCCGCGCCGCGTGCTGCACGAAATCTTGCGGGCTCCGCGTTGAATTGTTCCTCGTTCCCCGGTACAAACACGTGACGTGAAGACACCGGCGCAGGACGGGAGTGAACAGAGCGACTTTTTCCCTCCAACGCACTGGAGCGTGATCGCGACGGCGGGGAACCTCGAGGAGGTAGCAGCCCAGACCGCGCTGGCGAAACTTTGCCAGACCTATTGGTCGCCGCTTTACGGCTTCGTCCGCAGCCGCGGCTATAGCGTACCGGATGCGGAGGATCTGACGCAGAGTTTTTTCGGCCACCTCATCGAGCACAGGATCTACGCGCGCGTCGATCGCGCGAAAGGAAAGTTCCGATCGTTCCTGCTCGCCTCGTTGAAAAATTTCCTCGCGGATGCCATTGATCGCGCCCAAACCCAGAAACGCGGCGGCGGGCAGGCCTTCCTGCCGCTGGATGAAGGACGCGCTGCGGAAGCGGAATTGCTTTTCCAGACGCACGACATCGTGAGCAAAGAAGATCAGCTCTTCGATCGCAGTTGGGCCGAGTCTCTCGTGGCCGCGGGGCTCGAGCGGCTGGCAGCGGATTACCACGGTGACGCCCGGCAGAAGCTCTTCCAGGAGCTGCGAATCTTCGTGGCCGGCGGCGAGGAGCCGCTCCCGACATACCCCGAGCTGGCAACGCGTCTCCAGGTGACCGAGTCCACCATCCGCAGCCATGTCACGCGGTTGCGGGCTCGCTACCGGGAGGCATTGCGCGCGGAGGTGCGCCGCACGGTGGAGACGGAGGCCGAGGTGGATGAAGAATTGCACGAGTTGCTCCGCGTCCTTACGCGCGGCTGAAAAACGCGGGATGACCAAGCCATCGACATTCGCGATTTGTTCGACCTGCGGCGCGCTCTTGAACACGCGGGGCGATTGTATGGCTTGTCTTCTCCGCCACGGAATGGGTGACGCAACCGGGGGCGTCGAAGCCAACCGCTCGTTAGTCTTCGGCGAATTCGAGGTCGAGCACCACCCGGACGGCTCACCCCGGGAACTCGGCCGGGGCGCGATGGGCGTGACCTATCTCGCGCAGGATATCGTCTTGCAGCGCAAAGTGGCGTTGAAGGTCATCGATCTCCCTGCCGCCGCGCAGGGATCACAAGCGGTGCGCGAGCGTTTCCTCCGGGAAGCCCGCGCCGCCGCGGCGCTGCGCCATCCGAATGTCGCCGGCGTTTATCAGTTCGGTGCCTCGCCCGAAAGCGCGCGCTGTTATTACGCGATGGAGTTGGTCGAGGGCGAAACTTTGGAGGAGCGAATCCGGAGAGAGGGTCCGCTGCCCGCCGGGCCGGCCTTGGAAATCGCTCTCCAAATCACACGCGCACTGCTAGCTGCGGGGGAACACGGCTTGATTCATCGCGACCTAAAGCCCGGCAACATCATGCTGAAGACGGATGGCGCCGCCGCGATGGAAATCAAAGTGATCGACTTCGGCCTGGCCAAAGCGATCGCCGGGGCCGATGAGGAAATGAACCTGACGCGCGGAGCGTTCGTCGGCACGCCGAGTTTTGCCAGCCCTGAGCAATTTGAGAGCGGCCCGGTCGACGCACGGTCGGATATTTACGCGCTCGGGGCGACCCTCTGGTTCGCCCTCACCGGCCTCGCCCCGCGCTCGGGCCGCACGATCGCGGAAATTCGCGATCGTCAAAACGACGCGCATCTGCCCGTCGAGCAATTGGTCGCGCGGAAAGTTCCCGCGCCGTTGATCAAACTGCTGCGCGCCACGCAGGCCGTCGATCCCGCAGAGCGGCCGGCCTCCGCTCGGGAGTTAATGGCAGCCGTCGAAGCGTGCCGCCGCAAGATTCGGCGTCGCGTCCCGGTGGTTTACGTCCTGAGTGCGTTCATAATTTTGATTCTTGCGTTCGCCCTTTGGGCGGCTTTTTCGAAGCGCGCGCCGGATGCGCACGAGCTGTTCCAGGAGGCAAAAATTCTCGCAGCCCATTCCTCATCGCATTTGGAGGGGCGACGAAACAATCCGCGCGTGATCAAGCTCCTGGAGCAGGCCGTCCAGGCGAATCCGAGCTTCGCCGAAGCGCACGCCGAACTCGCGCTCGCCTACATCATTCGCCTGTTCTTGTACGCACCCGAGGAGAAAGCGCTCGAACAGAAGGCCTATCTGGAAGTCGAGCGCGCCCTCGCCCTCAATCCCAACCTGCCTTCCGCCTATCTCGCTCGCGGGCGATTGAAGTGGACTCCCTTTCATCATTTCCCGCATGAAGATGCGATCAATGATTTCAAGCATGCGCTCGCCCTCGGTTCGAATCTGGATGAGGCGCACCACTATCTCGGTCTGGTCTTCATCCACGTCGGTTTGCTGGAGGCGGCACGCGCGGAATTCGAGAAAGCGATCGCGCTAAACCCAAGCAACAACGCCGCGCAATTTCGCCTCGGCGAAACGTTGTTTTACGAAGGCCGCTTCCGCGAAGCGCGCAACGTCTTCGAGAAAATCGATCCGGATTTCAACCCGGCTCTGCGAGAATTCCACCTCGCCATGAGCCTCTTCGCCCTCGGGCAAACCGACAAAGCCAAAACGCGCCTGGAGAATTATCTCCAGGCCCACCCGGAAGAAGGCAGCGGACTCCTAACCAGCGCGCAGGCCATGATCTTCGCCGCCGCCGGGCAAAACCACGAGGCCGAAGAGAAGGTCCAAGCAGCGCAGGCCCGGCGCGGCTTCGGCCACTTTCATCACACCGAATACAACCTAGCCTGCGCCTACGCGTTGCTGAACAAAATCGACCTGGCCGTGGAGTGGTTCGAGCGAGCGGTGAGCGATGGGTTCAACTGTTACCCCATGTTTCAAAACGATCCGAATCTCGACAACCTCCGCCACGATCCGCGTTTTCAGGGCGTGATGGCAGCAGAGCGAAACAAGTGGGAATATTACCGGACAAAGTTCGCCCCTTGACGCCGTCTCCGCGGACGCGCGTTGCGCGGGCGCAGCCGGGGTGATACAAACTTCGGGGCCGCCGCCCTGACGCGGCGTTGATCGCGCAATCA
>CAVYMO010000007.1:0-190542 GCA_963769625.1 uncultured Verrucomicrobiae bacterium
GCTTGTAGTTCTGAATCAGCCAGCCCCCTTGGGTGAGCTGCGCGTCGATCTGTTGGCGCGCGAGTTCCTCGGCGTAGGCATGCAGGCGCCGTTTTAGCGGGCGACACGGGGAAAAGCCACCCTCGAAATACGCAGGGCGAACCGGGTTCGGACAGTGGATGGCACAGAATTCGCAGCAGAAGGCCACATGGACTCTCTAATAAGCGCTCTTTGGTCGACGGTCGTTCCAATCGGCATCGCGTGTGTAATCGTGGGAACGTTCGCGGGCCTTGGGTTCAAATGGCTGGAGCGCAAAGCGATCCGCTTCGGGCGATCTCGGAACGCGTCGCGGTCGCCGAAAATTTCGCAGGTTTATCTCGGCCCATCGGACGACGCTCCGAATTGTCCGGAGTGCAACGCGCTGATGGTGGAGCGGACGGCGCGGCGCGGCGCGAACGCGGGATCGACGTTCTGGGGTTGCCCGGATTATCCGCGCTGCAAAGGGACGCGGGCGGCGTGATGACGCTCAGTGTTGGCTTTTCTTCCGCTGCTCGCTAACGGCGGCGTGCTATTTCTCCGTTGCGCGGTGTTTCACGAGGCCGATGAGGAGCAGCACCACGGAAAGAATCAGGCCCACGGCCGCGGGCAGGTGACACAGTTTCACCACGGCTTCCTGCCAGGGCGCGGCCCCGGTGGCGCCGGCTTGTTGGGCCGCGATCGGCAGCATCTGGTTGGCGCCCCACCACGCATTGGCCGCTTCGGACAACGCCATCAGCCAGGTCAGCCAGACGGCGACCCACATGACCCGGACCGACTTGGGGCCGACACGGTGGGGCACCTGGAGCAGGACCGTCGCGAGCACGACCCATAACATGCCGTTGGTGACAAACTGGATGTGCGCCCCGAGCGCAAGCCGGGGATACGGCGCCAGGGGCAGAGCAAAGCCAAAGACCAGCCCGACCAGAACAAGGGCCAGGCCGTGAAAGAGAATCTGTCTGCCGCCGGTTTGAATGGTCATGTTGTTTTTGGAGTTCTCCGGTGCTGAAGGCTGGGTGCCGCTGCGACTCCAACGCGCAGAGATTGATCTGATCGCTTGCCGCGGAAGCGCCCGGCGAAAGGCGTGTCGTCGCCGTTACCTAGGCGGCTTTTGCGGCGGGCGCGCCGCCGGGAAAGGCGATGACGTCGGGCGGCTTCGCGCCCCGGACGGGTGCGGGATCGAGTTCGCTGGTCAATTTGCCGGCGGCGATTTCGCTCAGGGCGATATCGGCGAGTCCCATCCCGGGCGGGGCCATGATGAGCGCGCGGTGGCCGCGGACCAACTGGCGGACGCGGAGCCGGACGATGTTGACGAGCAATTCAGTTTCGGGAATGACGGCGGCGGCGCTTTTAACAAGGGTGGGATTCATAGGGCGGGTGGCGAAGGGCCGGGACAGTCGCCCACTTTGCGGAATCGTTGCTACGAAATCGCCGGAAAACTTTTGGAAGGATAATCGGATGCCCCCAAATCAAACCTCAAAATTCAAACCTCAAACGTTTGCGCCACGGATTAACACGGATGCCGTAACGGATGCGAAGCAACGGCCGGGCTTTCAAACACGGATGGTTGGGAATGGGGTGATCGGAGAGTTTGCGGGGCGGGGCTTTAGAAGGCTTTGTCGAAATCCTGATGGCTGCCGATCCAAATCCATTCGGCGGTCTCGCCTTCACGACGGCAGACAGCGCGATGGCCGTGCCCGAAACGCACGGACCAGTAGGGATAAGCACCGTGCAGCTTCTTGAAGCGAAGGCTGGGGTGATCCGGGCTTTCAGCGAAAAGCAGGAATGCTTTCCGGGCCTGACTCCGAGTTTCCGACGGGAGCGCGTGATACCGGGCCCAAAAATCTCTCGTCCCTCGAGAGATCACAGTGTCGTCTGATCGAGCGATTTGAGAGGATCGCCCGCCCGAGATTCCTCCGCCCAGCTCGCGAAGCGGGCCATCCGCTCCGGATCCTGGAATCGCTGGTCCCATCCGGCTTCGTCCTCGCGCACGCGGCTCCGCTCTTCTTCGTCGCGAAGAAAGCGGGCGTAGCTGAGCACGGCCCGTTGCGCTTCCGGGGGAAGAGCACGCATTGTTTCGAGGAGGTTGGTATCTGCGTCCTGAGCCACGGAACAAGTCTAGCCAAACCGGCCACGGATGTCGAAGCCGATCGCGCGCGGCTTAAAACGCGCGGAGATGCGTGCTTTCCCCGTTGCCGGTAATCATTCTCTACGTTTACGCGCGGGCGGGCGTGTTTTTCAAAACCAGGGCGATGACGAAACCGGCGACGAGGAAGCCAACCAACTCCAGGGTGATGGCAGCAACGGTGTAGACGCCGGGAAAGCCATACCAGTTCCAATAGGAAAGGTTGGAGGCGATCGCGGCGAGGATGCCAGCGGCGAAGACGAATCCGACCCGGCCGCCAAAGCTGCCGATGGCGGCTTGCGCGAGCAGATACACCACGACGAGCGCTTCGAGGAGGTTGGTGGCAAACTCGATCCCGAGCGATTTCGGGAAGTTGAAGATGGTCCCGGCCGGCTTGTAAATGAGGAGGCCGGAGGGCTGGGTTTTCATCTCTTCATTGATCTTCTCCATCGCGGCGCCATGCGCTCCCTTGGGAGAATCGGGCGTGAGGCCGCCGGTCGGGAAATAGTACATGCCGGATTTCGTGCCGATGGCGGCAGTGAGCGAGGCAGAGACGTCCGCCACGCCGGGGAGCGGCGCCATGCCGGCTTCGCCGAGCGGGGTAAACATGTGGGCGACGAAGCCCCAGAAGAAGATTGCGAGGGCACCGAGGAAGGCAGCGAGGATGTGTTTTGTGGTCATGGGATTTTTGGGGGTGTCGCACTGTTCTATCCGACCGGTAGGCGGCGGCACAGAGGAAAATTGCGCTTCCGCCGGAGTGGCCGGATATTGCGGCATGAAAACGTTCAGTCTGGCGAAAGTAATGGTGATCTCGCTGGCGGGCGCGGCCTTGCTCGCATCGGTGGCGCAGGCGAATCCACGCACCCCGCGCACGGCCAGCGTGCTCGATCAAGATGAAGAGGAGCGCTACGTGCTGGTGACGGGCTCCAACATCCCGCAGAAGATCAAGCGGAAGTCGATCGGTTCGACTACGCCTTACAACCTGCGCATTTATTCGCAGCGCGAGTTGCAAAGCACCGGGCGCTCGAACGTGGGTGAGGCGCTTTCGGTGCTCGATCCTTCGATCTCGCTCTCGGGGCGGTAGGAAATTTCGGAAGGCGCCCGTCCTTCCGCAATCCTCAATCCTGGTTTGCTGGTCAGGGCGCGGCAGTCGCTGCGCCGCGGACGGTTGCTTCCAGCTCGGACAAGCCCGCCTGATTGACCCGGATAAATCCGCGCCGCGGCCGATCCAGATCGATGATCATGAAGACGACGAGCACGATCAATCCCACCATCATGTAGGTGGCGAAGGAGGCGCGGTGGCCGGCGAGGCCGGCGGCGTAACCGACCACGGCCGCGGAAAAGATAAAGGTGCCGAAGAGGAGCCACATGACCAGGCCAGGCACATGGCGCTCGAGCGTGGCGTTGCGGCGGCCGTAGTCGTCGATCAACTCATTCACGGCCGAAACGAAAAGACCGGAGGTGACGGGGCGGTCATCCTGCTGCACCGCCTCCCGCGCGACGCGCCAAAGTTCTTTCAAGGCGGCATCGCTCCGCACCAGCAGGGCCGCCCGCTCCTGCGTACTGGCCATGGTCACGTTGGCCGATTGCATGCGCAGCACGAGGTAATTGCGGAACTGTTCGCGCAAGCCGGGTTGCAGGGCAGCGGGCAGCAGATCGACGCGCAAATACGCGGTCCCGATCGCATTGGCTTCCTCGATCACGGCGACGCTGCGGCTTTCGTAGCGCTGCAGGGCGAGGGAAAAGGAAAAGCCGAGGAGCAAGGCCAGCATCCCGAGCAGGGAAGCTTGCAGGACATTGACGTGGGTGCGGGCGGAATCGGTGGCCTCCCCCGCTCTGCCAACGCGATAACCGATCTCAATCGCCACCAGGAGAGCGAGGAAAAGGAGGGCCGCGATCAGGATTCCGCTTTGTTCGTACACACACTCTTTTTGGCTTTCCGCCAGCGGTTTGCAAGAAGTGACTGGCAGCCCCCACGAGAAACCGGCACGTCCATAAGCAAAATCCCACCTCGCGGGCAGTCGGGCTCGATTGCCTAACGACCAGCGTTAGTCTTTGTCTTCCTTGCCGTCTTTGCCTTTGGCGGCGGGGGTTGGACCCGGGCGCTGAATGGGGGAAAGCCTACTTGGAGTCGTCGGTCTTGCGCAGCTTCTCGTCTTCTTCCTGAAGCATCGAAGCAAGAGGAGCCTGCGCGTCTTGCTCTTCTTTCAGCGAGGCTCGCCCCTGGGCCATGATGCGCATGCTCGACATCTTCCGCGCGAAGACGCGCGAGGCGGTGTGCGTGCCGTCGGCGTCCGCGACATAGCTGGCGGCGTTACTCGCGGCGATGCTGATTTGCGCGGCCGTGGCGATGGCGTCCTGGTTCGCCCCGAGGAAGAGGAACGTCCATTTGTAGGCGTCGGTCTGGTGTTTGATCATGTCGGAAACCTGTTTCCAAGTGAACCGCTCGGAAGCGTTCTCGTAGCCGTCAGTGAGGATGGCGACGATGACCTGGCCGGGCCGATCTGTCTCGGCGCGCGCGGCGAGGTCGCGGCCGAGGTCATCGATGGTCTGACCGATGGCGTCGAGGAGCGCGGTCTGGCCGCGGGGTTGGTAGGTCTCGTCGTTCAGGGGCACGACTTCCTGCACGGGAATGGAACGCGCCGGGACGAGATATTCGTGATCGAAGAGCACGAGCGTGAGCCGGGCCAGGCCCGGGACGTTTTGTTGCTCGCCGAGGAACTGGTTGAAGCCATCGCGCGCCGCCGTCTCGCACGAGCTCATGGAGCCGGAACGATCGAGGATGAACGCGATTTCGGTGTAATGGGGATTCTTCATGGATTCACTATGCGGGAAGGGATGGGACATCCGCTGGGGGACCCGGGCGGAATTTTGGTTTTTCTTTTTCATGGCGGTTACGGCGGGGGTTATTGGGTTAAGAGCGACGGGAGTTCGGCGATCTTCGTGACGCGGATGGTGTCGACCGCGAGGGAGTCGGGCAGCGCGTGGGCGAGGCCGCGTTCGAGGTCGGGTTTAAGTGCCTGGAGCTGCCTGACGCTGAGGGCGTGGTTGCCGTTGAGGCGGATGGTGATTTTGAGTCGGATGTTTTCCATACCCTTATCGCGCGACGGCTTCGCCGGGCGGGTACGGCGCACGCGCACACGTGCGTGAGGGATCGGCCCGAAGATCAGGCCGCGAACTGCCGGGACAGCGCCACCGCGCTCGTCAGCAGATGCATGTATTCGCGGCGCGAAATCTCGACCGCGCCAAAGCGCTCGAGATGCGGCGTGAGCCATTGCGTGTCGAGGAGGGTGAACTTCCGGGCGCGCAAACGATCGACCAGCGCGCAGAGCGCGACCTTCGACGCGTCGGTCACTTCATGGAACATCGACTCGCCGAAGAACGCGCCCCCGATGGAGACGCCATACAATCCGCCGACCAGTTTCCCCTCCTGCCACGCTTCCACGGAATGAGCGTGGCCCTGCGCATGCAGCCGCGTGTAACTCTCGATAATCTCGTCGTTGATCCACGTCTCGGGCCGCTCCGCGCACCGCTGCATGACTTCCTCAAACGCGGTATCGACGCGAATCTCGAAGACAGCCTTCCGCACAACGCGCTCCAGGGCACGCGGCACATGGAACTGCGCCAACGGCACAATTCCCCGCGGGTCGGGCGAGAACCACTCGATCGCGCCGCTCGCCGTCGCCATGGGAAAAACGCCGAGGCGGTAGCCTTGCAGGAGAACTTCCGGTGCGATCATGGTTTCAGAGTTCAGGGGCTCAGAAAGAAACGCGCGGGCACAAGTTACTGAAACCTGAACCCCGAAACCTGAACCCTTACCCAAACCCTTTTCGCAATTGCAATGGCAGAGCGCACCTCTAATCTTGCCAGGTGAAAGTGTTTCTTGCCCTCCTCGCCTTCGGACTCATTGGTTGTGCCAATGAGGGACCGACCGGGGCCGAGCTGCAGGAACGCTTCGGACGCGGGATCCGCGGCGAGGGCCAACTGACCGAGGGGATCGACCGCACCGATGATCCCTATGTGAAGCCGCGCGGAGGCGCGCCGCTGAGCGAGTAGCGCCGATGTCCACGCCTTCCGCGCACTCGAAGATTCTCCTCCTCGACTTCGGCTCGCAGTACACGCAAGTGATCGCGCGCCGCATTCGCGAGTGCCAGGTCTATTCCGAGATCGTGCGCTTCGATATCCCGGCGGCGGAAGTGGCCGCGTCGAAACCGAACGGCATCGTCCTCTCCGGCGGACCGGCCAGCGTTTACGACGAGGGCGCGCCGCAGCTCGACCCGAAGATTTTCACGCTCGGCATTCCGGTCCTGGGGATTTGCTACGGGATGCAATTGATGGCGCAACATCTCGGCGGCCAGGTGGAATACAGCGCGCAACGCGAATACGGCCCGGGGATGCTGCGCGTCGCGGGCGGCTCGCAATTGTTCGAAGGCATCGGCGATCATCTCGATATCTGGAACAGCCACGGCGACAAGGTAACGGCGCTTCCCACCGGCTTTCA
Organism: uncultured Verrucomicrobiae bacterium; assembly: GCA_963769625.1. Taxonomy (GTDB): domain Bacteria; phylum Verrucomicrobiota; class Verrucomicrobiia; order Chthoniobacterales; family UBA10450; genus JACCTI01. Next base: position 6,642 of record CAVYMO010000007.1, read on the forward strand.
CTCGGCTGCGCACACGGAAAATTCGCCGCTGGCCGCGATCGAGGACCCGACGCGCCGGCTCTACGGTTTGCAATTTCATCCCGAAGTGGCGCACACGCCGCGCGGGAAGGAGATCATCCAGAACTTCGTCTATCACATCTGCGGCTGCGCGATGGATTGGACGATGGGCTCGTTCATCGACGAAGCCTGCGCGCGGGTGCGCGCACAGGTCGGCGAAGAGAAGGTCGTGCTCGGCTTGAGCGGCGGGGTGGACTCATCCGTCGTGGCCGCGCTTTTGCACAAGGCAATCGGCGATCAGCTCACCTGCATTTTCGTCAACAACGGTCTCCTGCGCGAACGCGAGGAAGAAATGGTGCAGCGCGTTTTCGGCGAGAACTTCCACATCAAACTCAAGTACGTGGACGCGTCCGAACGTTTCCTCGCCAAGCTCAAGGGCATCACCGATCCCGAGCAGAAGCGCAAGATCATCGGGAACGAATTCATCGACGTCTTCCAGCACGCGACCGAGGACCTGCTCGCGGAAGATGCGGCACAGGGCGCGCACGGACACAGCTACAAGTTTCTCGCGCAAGGCACGCTCTATCCCGACGTGATCGAGAGCGTGGCCATCGGGGGCAATCCCGCCCACGTGATCAAGAGCCACCACAACGTCGGCGGTCTGCCCGAGAAGATGCACTTCGAACTCGTCGAGCCGGTGCGGCAGTTGTTTAAGGACGAAGTGCGCCAGGCGGGCTTGCAACTCGGGTTGCCGAAGGAAGTCGTCTATCGCCAGCCGTTCCCCGGCCCCGGTCTCGCGGTCCGCATTCTCGGCGAAGTCACCACCGAAAACCTGCGCATCCTGCGCGACGCCGACACCATCGTCGCGAGCGAGATGAAGGCGTCCGACTGGTATTATCGCGTCTGGCAATCCTTCGCCGTCCTCCTCCCGATCCGCTCCGTCGGCGTCATGGGCGACCAGCGCACTTACGAAAACACGATCGCGCTCCGCGTGGTCGAGAGCCAGGATGGCATGACCGCCGACTGGGTGCGCCTGCCCTACGAATTGCTCGCGCGCATCTCGACCCGCATCATCAACGAGGTGCAAGGCGTGAACCGGGTTTGCTACGACATCTCAAGCAAACCGCCGAGCACGATTGAGTGGGAGTGAACCATGTCGGCTCGGCATGACCTGAGCGCCGCGGGCAGAAATGTTCGAAACCGAATCATGACGCGTGTCTTACGGTCGGCTCGCGTCACGATCGCGGTGCTGGTTCTGGCGCTCGCGAGCGGTTGCCGCGATCAGCCGCGCGAGCGCGTGCAGGGCTACGTCGAAGGCGAATTCGTTTACCTCGCGTCGGCGCTGCCCGGCACTTTGGAAAAACTAAACGTCCAGCGTGGCGACCACGTGAAAGCGGGTGCTCCGCTCTTCACGCTCGACAACACCATGGAGCAGGCGTCGCGCGACCAGGCCCAGGCGGCTTTGACGCTATCGGAGGCGCAACTGAAGCGGCAGGAGGAATTGTTCCGCACTGGGCCGGGCGCGGCGCAGGATCTGGACCGGGCGCGAGCGACGCGCGACCAGGACAAAGAACGTCTCGCGCAGGCGGAATGGAACCTCGCGCAAAAACGGCTGGCCGCGCCGCAGGATGCGACTGGTGTTCGACACCCTCTTTCGCGAGGGCGAATGGGTGCCCGCGGGACGTCCCATCGTTTCCTTGTTGCCGCCGAAGAATATCAAAGTGCGCGCCTTCGTGCCGGAGACGTGGCTGGGTGGATTACGAGTCGGTGAGGTCGCGCACGTCTCGATCGATGGCACGGCGCAGGAATTCGCCGGACGCATCAGCTACATCGCGCCGCGCGCGGAATACACCCCACCCGTCATCTACAGCAAGGAAAGCCGGGAGAAGCTCGTCTACATGGTCGAGATCGTGTTTGAACCGGAACGCGCTGCGGAGCTGCATCCCGGCCAGCCGGTCGATGTGCGTTTCGAGTCGCGACCGTGAACGCGGAAGCGATCATCGACGTGCGCGGGATGACGAAGCGCTTCGGCGATCGCACTGTGGTCGATCACGTCGATCTCACCGTGCGCGCGGGCGAGATCTACGGTTTCCTCGGGCCGAACGGGAGCGGCAAGACGACGTTCCTGCGGCTGCTTTGCGGATTGCTCAAAGCGGATGAAGGCAGCGGCACGTGCCTCGGGTATGACGTCATTTCCGAGAGCGAACTGATCAAGCGCGAGGTCGGTTACATGACGCAGCGTTTCAGTTTTTGGGAGGATCTCAGCATTGAGGAGAATCTCGATTTCGTCGCGCGCATGTACGAGATGAAGCAACGGCGCGCGACCGTCCGGCAGAGCATCGAGGAACTCGGTCTCGCCGGTCGCGAGAAACAACTGGCCGGTCAGCTCTCCGGCGGTTGGAAGCAACGTCTCGCGCTCGCTGCCTGTCTGATCCATCGGCCGAAACTGTTGCTGCTTGATGAACCAACCGCGGGCGTGGACCCGAAAGCGCGGCGGGATTTCTGGGAACAAATCCACGTTCTCTCCGCGCGTGGGCTGACCTTTCTCATTACCACCCACTACATGGATGAAGCCGAGCGCTGCCATCGCCTCGCCTATCTCGCTTTTGGCAAACTGCTCGCGCGCGGCACCGCGGACGAAGTCGTCGACGCAGGTCGGCCTAACGACCTGGTCCGTGCGCGGCCCCGACTTGCCCCAACTGGCGGAGAAACTGCGCCACGAAGCGGGTGTGCAACAGGCGGTGGCGTTCGGGAACGCGCTCCATGTGAGCAGCAACGACGCGGCTGCCTTGGCGCGCGCCATCGAGGCCTACCGCCAGCCGCCTTACGTCTGGGAGGAAATTTCGCCGGGCCTCGAGGACGCGTTCATCAGTTTGATGGACACCGCGCCGGACAACTTCGCCCGATGAGCGCGCATCCGAAATTCTCCTTTGCCCGGCTGCGCGGGATCATTGTGAAGGAGTTCACGCAGATGCGGCGCGATCGGCTCACCTTCGCGATGATGCTCGGCATTCCCCTGCTCCAGCTCACGCTCTTCGGCTACGCGATCAATGCCGACCCGCGCCATCTGCCGGTGGCGGTGCTGATGGCAGATCACGGCCCGCAGGGGCGGACGCTGCTCTACGCGATGAAGAACAGCACCTATTTCAATTTCGTGCGCGAAGCGCAGACGGAAACCGAGGCGCACGATTTATTGGCACGCGGTCAAGTCCAGTTTGTCGTCAACATCCCGCAGAATTTCAGCCGCGACCTCCTACGCGGCGAACGCCCGGCCATTTTGGTGGAAGCCGACGCGACCGATCCGGTGGCGACGGGTAACGCTCTCAGTTCGTTAGGCGCGCTCTTCAATCACGCGTTGCAACATGACCTGAAAGGTCCGCTCGCGTCGCTCGCGGCCACGAACGGCCCAATCGACCTCCGCATCCACGCCCTCTACAACCCCGAGGCCGTGACCCAATACAATATCGTCCCCGGATTGATGGGCGTGATCCTGACCATGACCATGATCATGATCACCGGCCTCGCCATCACCCGGGAGCGAGAGCGCGGAACGATGGAAAATCTCCTCTCCATGCCGACGCGGCCGAGCGAAGTCCTGATCGGGAAAATCGTGCCGTATATCTTTGTCGGCTACGTCCAGGTCGCGGTCATCTTGCTCGCGGCGTGGTTCCTGTTTCACGTGCCGATGCAGGGCAGCATCCTGCTCTTGCTTGTGGTCGCGCTGGTTTTCATAGCGGCGAACCTGGCGATGGGGATCACCTTCTCGACCATCGCGAAGAATCAACTACAGGCGATGCAGATGACGTTTTTCGTCTTCCTGCCGTCGATCCTGCTCTCGGGTTTCATGTTTCCGTTCCGCGGCATGCCGCAGTGGGCGCAATGGATCGGCGAAATCTTTCCGCTGACCCATTTCCTGCGCATCGTCCGCGGCATTCTCTTGAAAGGAAATGGGCTCGAGGAAGTCATGCTCGAGCTCTGGCAGCTCGCGCTCTTCGCCGCGATCGTGCTCACGATCGGGATCAAACGCTACCGCCAGACGCTGGATTGACCTTAGCGGGCGCGGGTCGGTGGGCGACCGACAACGAACCACAGCACCAGCAGTCCGCCGAGGAGGGCGAAGTCGATCACGAGATGCCAGACGAAGGGCAAATTCTGTGTCGCGCTGCCGAAGCAACCGCAATCCAGATCGATCCCGCGCATCTGCGCCGCGATCGTGACACCGATGAAGACAAGCATGAGCGCACTCAGGATTCCGACGGCGCCTTGGCGCAGCCAGCCGGTAATGAGCGCGAGTCCGCAAAGAATCTCCAGCCACGGCAGATAGAACGCGAGCCGCACCCCGAGCGGCCACGACAGGATGTGGAAGTTCGCGATATCGCCCGCAAACTTCACCGGGTCCCACGCCTTTAACGCCCCCGCGTAAATGAAGGCGCCGCCGATGATGAGCGCGAGCAGGAAACGCACGCTCACGAAACCCGACGGCGGCTTGGGCTGGGTCGCGTTCGAGATGGGCGATTGCACGTGAAGTGAACTCATGGCTGCGCCGCCTTCCAGACTTCCCACCCGCCGTGGAGCACGAACACGTTTGGCAAACCCGCTTCCTCGCGCAGACGCCGCGCGACATCATGGCTGGCGGCGCAACTCTGGCTGCTGCAGTAAACGACCACGCGTTTGTCTGGCGCCCACACCGTCAGCATCTGCGGGAGCAATTCGTTCCAGCGATCTTCGTTGAGCAAAATCGCATTCGGGATGTGTTCACTTTCATATTGGGCATCGGGCCGCGCGTCGACCCACATGACGGATTCGCCCCACGCCTGCGCCTGCGGCAATTCCACTTCGCCCTCCTTGACCGCGGGCGCCTGCCAGGGCGCGCGTTCACCGTAATAGATGGCCTGCCCGATGGCCGGCAGGAAAGCCAGGCCCACCAGCAACACGGCCTGGCGCAGAAAAGTGCCCATCTGCCTAACGACCCGCCGCCGCCGGTGCGGTCACCCGCGCCATGGCATAGTAAAATTGCGGCAGGTCGGTCTTAATCGTGAGCGTCGAGGCGCTGAGCTTCTTCGTATCCTTCGGCGCCACGGTGATGATGAACTCGCCGGGCTTCTTGCCCGCGTCCACCTTGGTCGTGAAGTCGGGCGATGAGGACGTCACGTCCACCTTGGTCAGCGTGACGCCGTCGCCCGCGGTGACGGTGATCTGCTTCGGCTTCGCCGCGGCGCCGGTTTCCCAAAACACAAACGACGGCTGCACCTGAAGCACGTCCGGGATGGTGGCCTTGAGCAGGAGATTCGTGACCGGTTGCGCGGGATCGTCCGTCTCCACCGTGACCGTTTTCTGCTGCGCGCCGGTGCGTCCGCCGATCTTGAACGTGGCCGTGACCTCACCCTTCTCGCCCGGCGCGACTTCGTTCTTCTTCAAGGAGGCCACCGTGCAACCGCACGAGCTGCGCACGTTTTTGATCGTGATCGTTTTGTCGGTCTTGTTTTCGTATTTGAAATTCGCCACCACCTCGGCCTCGCCGCGTTTCGGGTGGAGATCGATCTCCGTCTTCTCCCACGTCAGCTGGGCCTGCGCGAGGGAGACATTCCCGAGAAACGCCGCGCAGAAGAAAATCTTCGCCGTAAAATTCATCCCAAAGCAAAACGGGGGACGCGTGGACTGTCAAACGAGCCGCCCCGAACTCAGCGCACGAGAAGCTGGTGATGTTCGAGCTGCGACTTCTCCACCGTGCGATTGAACTCCGGCAGGAGACGGCGGATTTCGGCGAGACCCCACGAAGCGATCGCGGGCGGGAGCGCGATGTATTCCAGATCTTCCGGCATGGCGGCGCGGAAGGCCTTCTCCTCCACGGGAAATCCTGCTGCCGCATAGGAATGGATGACATCGATATTGGGCCGGAATTTTTTCTCCGCCAGCATGTGCGCCAGGGGATCGAACGGAAAATACCAGCGACCCGGCTCCGCTGAGATGGTGGTGAACGACTCCAGCAGCGTCGGCAATTTCCCCGCGGAAAACTGGCGCAGGCCGACCACCGTGGCCGACGCCGTGAGGAAAAGCGCGGCCACAAACGCACCGTAACCGACGAGCCACGTTTGCCGATTGGCGACCGCGAGCATGATCGCGCCCGCAAAGATCGCCGCGAGCGTGAGCGGCAAAGTGACGAGCGCGCGACTGTTCACGTCCCCGCCCGACTTCCCGACACTGGCCATGGAAGCGAGGCTCATGATGAGTGCCGCGAGAAGGAAGAACTTCACCATTCGCGTGGCCTGCGGGGCGCGCAGTTCCATTTGCGGCAGCAACACCAGGATCGCCAGCGTCACAATTCCATAATCGGAGAGGTAGCTACTGCCGAGCGCGAGCATGGTGCGGAGCTTGGCGGTGAGCGTGTGACTGATCCCGCTCGGCGCGAGCCCATCGATCTCCTGCACGGCAATCCACGGCATGGCGGCGGGCAGACGCAGGTTGAGAAGGAGCGGCGCCCAGCCATCGCGCCAAGCCGCGAGTCCGTAAACGAAAGCGAAAGCGAGCGCCGCGCTCACGATACAGATGGCCGCGCGTTTCGCCCCGGCGTCGCGAAAAATCCAAAAGGCGAACGCAAGAATGGCGACGCCGAGGTTCATCTTGCAGGCGGCGCTCAATCCCACGCAAACCCCCACCAGAACCGCAGCGCGCGGCTCGGCTCCCGCCTTGAACAAAAAGAACACCGCGAGAAGAAAAAAGCCGAACGCCGGCGCGTCGGCGTGCACGGAAGTGAGGACGTATTTCAGCGCCGGCGACACGAAGGCGACGAGCGCGAAAAAGAGAAGCAGCGCGCTCCAGTGGAACCAGATCGCCGTCTCGCGTTCACGCAACCGGCGCATGAAACTCACGCACACCAGCGCCGCGGGGGCGAGCACGTAGAAGTGCGCGAGCAAAGTCGCGATGCCGACCGCCGGGCTCGGATCCTGCGCGAGCGTGCTCGGCAGATATAGCACCGGAAAGAGCGGCCCGTAGGCGACGAGCACCCACGGCGCCGTCTCCGGCATCGAATAGAGCGGGTAACCGCCGATGAGCGCGAAAGCGGGCGCGAGCCGGATGGAAGTCCACGGCAGATCGAGATTGCGCTCGAACGACAGCCAGATGGAAACGCACACGACGAGCGCGCCCATGAGCAGGGTTCCGAAGCCAATCACTTTTCGCAGCGCCACGCCTCGCATTACAACGGCTCGCGCCCATGCTTTGCCAGCGCGAATTGAAGCGAAAGAATCCGCGAAAATTCTTGTGGAAACTCCGTTTCGCTGCCTAAAGTCCGCGCGCGCATTTTCGCAACACGCCCATCCAGCCGGGCGAACTTCGTCTCGTTCCGGACCCGTCGCCCACCACACCTGCCCCCATGAAAAAACTCATCCACCAAAACGAATCCGGCGCCTTTAATCCCCGCGTCTTTCTTGCTTTCACCCTTTGCTGCGCCGGCGCGCTCCTGGCCGCGATCAGCTTCGCGCCGCCCTCCGCTCCCGCACCGCAAGCCGCCACAGAGACGGTCGAAAAAGATCGTTACATGCCGGTGCCCGGCGGCGAAGCCGACGATCTCGACCGTCTGGAAGCGCTCTGGCACGACCGCGTCACTTATCCGACTGGGATCTTCAATCCTGCGTGGGTGCGCCAGGCGCTGGTGCAGGATTCGCTCATCTCGCGCAGCCTGCCGCTCGGCGTTAATCTGAACCAGCTCCAGCGCGCTGATTCCGCCGCTGCGCTCGATCCGGTAAATTTCACGTCACTCGGGCCGAAGCCGATGCGCATGACCGGTTGCGCCGGTTGCTTCGATTACGGCCTCACCTCCGGCCGCGTGAACGACATCGCGATTGATCCCATCACGCCCAACGTGGCCTACATCGCGACCGTGGGCGGCGGCGTGTGGAAGACAACGAATTGCTGCAGCAGCACGACCAGTTGGACGGCAGTGACGGACGACCCGCTCCTCGCCACGATCGCGATCAACACCGTCACGCTCGACCCGAACGATCACAACACCATCTACGCCGGCACCGGCGATTTGAACTACGGCTCCTTTTCCATGGGCAGCCAGGGCATCCTGAAATCCACCGACGCCGGCGCCACGTGGACGATGCTCGGCGCCGATGTCTTCGGCCCGGCCTTGCCCTCACCCGCCGGTCAGTTCGGACAATATCAAGCGGTCGGCAAAGTCCGCGTCGATCCGCGGAACAGCAATAACGTCGTCGCGGGCACGAAGACCGGGCTCTTCTTTTCCTATGACGGCGGGCAGAACTGGACCGGCCCCTGCACCACCAACAGCCATTCCACGATGCGCCAGGACATCACGGGCCTCGCGCTCTCGGATACCGGGAGCAGCACGCGCGTCATCGCGGCCATCGGCGTGCGCGGTTTCGCCACCACGGTGCAGTACAATTTGAACCAGAACGGCGCGAACGGGATTTACAAAGGCACGATCCCCACGAGCGGTTGCCCGAGCGATTTCGCGCCCATCACGACGAACGACAACGGCTGGACCGGTCTCAATGCCACCAGCGGCGTGGCCCGGGTCAGCACCACCGTCGGCAATCAAGTCGGCCGCATCGACATCGCGGTCGCACCGAGCGATTCGAATTACATCTACGCGCAGGTGCAATCGATCACGCCAAACTCCAACAGCGGTTGCGGCAACACCGCCGGCTGCCAGCTCGGTGCGTATCGCACGACCGACGGCGGCGTTACCTGGACGCTAATCCCCGGTTCCACTGGCGCCTCGCTCACCAACTGCCAGGGAGGCGCAGGCGATTATCCTCAAAACTGGTTCGACCAGGCGGTGGCCGTCGATCCGATTAATCCCAACCGTGTTTTCTTCAGCACATTTGAAGTCTGGTTCTGGGACGGCACCACCCCCATCACGGCAGCGCTACCATGGAACAACCTCACCTGCGGCTACGGCGCCACCAATAACGGCGTCCACGTTGATCAGCACGCGCTCGCCTTCGTCCCAGGCTCGCCCAGCGTCCTTCTCGCGGGTAATGACGGTGGCGTCCACGGCACGATTAACGCCCACACTGTCACCGGTCTCACAGACCCGACGTGGTTCAATATGGACACCGGAATGAACACGATCGAGTTCTACTCCGGCGACATCAGCGGTGACTTCGCCAACTCTCCGAACCCGCAAGCGAACGGCGGCTCGCAGGATAACGGCTCCGCTTCCGTCACTTTCTCCGGCGCGCCGACTGGTCCGGCGCAATGGCAAATGGGCCGCGGCGGCGATGGATTCTACGCCCGCATCGATCCCGTCGGCACGGGCACGAATCTGCGCTTCTGGCAGGGCAACAACAGCGGCAACCTCGCGCGCTGCGTCTCCAACTGCACCGCCAGCGGAGCGTCGTGGTCGACCCGGCCTGGCGGGTGGTACAACACGGGCGAGCTCCAGTCGTTCGTCCTCCCCTACGATCTCTTCCACGGCGGCGTTCCCGGCGGGGACGATTGCGACCCCGCGGGCGCGACCACCGGTTGCGGCCGCTTAATTGCCGGCACGACGCGCGTTTGGGAAACCATCACCGGCGCGGCCACCACGACCACGTGGTATATCACGAACAATCCCGCCGGCTCCGCTGCCGGTCCGAACATGACCAAAGGCACGCTCGGCAATCGTTCCTTCATCAACCAGGTGAAGTACTCGCCGAAGTATCACAGCGTCGCCATCGCCGGCACGAACGACGGCAACGTCCAGATCGGCTTCAACCTCGGCACCGGCACCGCCAACCAGGCCAACTGGGTCAACGTCACCGGCAGCAACGTCATCCTCCCGAACCGCCCTGTCCTCGGCATCGCCCTCGATCCCACCGTCCCGGCGCGCGAGGTTCCGATCGGCTACGCGGCCGTCGGCGGTTTCAACGCGAACACGCCCACCACGCCTGGCCACGTCTTCCAGGTCAGCTGCGCCGCGAATTGCTCCTCGTTCACCTGGCTGGACAAAACCGGCAACCTTCCCGACATCCCGGTCGATTCCATCATCGTGAACCCGAACATCCCGCAGCAAGTTTTCGCCGGCACGGATTGGGGCGTTTATTATACCGACAACGTCAACGCCGCCGCGCCGGTCTGGCATCGCTTCGAGAACGGTCTCCCGCATGCCATGGTCTGGGACATGCAGATCGATCGCGGCTCCACCACGCTCTCGGTCTGGACGCGCGGCCGTGGCGCGTATGTCTGGCCGTTGCCCACCAGCCTCGCGCCCAATCTCGAACTGGTCGGCGTGGTTTCGCGCAAGACGCACGGCAGCGCCGGCGATTTCGATGTGGACCTGATGCCCCCCGCCACGGGCATCGAATGCCGCAGCGGCGGTGCGAACAACGATTACAAAATGATCTTCACCTTCAGTGTGCCGGTCGCGAGTTGCGGTGTAGCCAATGTCGGCCTCGCCACTGCCGGACCAAATACCAATCAATGCACGGTCGATCTGACCGGCGTAGCCAACGCGCAGGCGACCACGGTGAACCTCACGGGTGTAACCGGAAACGACGCCAGCACCGGCAATGTGAGTGGCGCTTTGAAGTTGCTCGTTGGCGACGTGGCTGCGAACGGGATGGTGAACTCAAGCGATATCGGTTCGGTGAAAGCAGAATCCGGTCAGGCGACGACTGGGGCGAATTTCCGCGCTGACGTCACGGCCAACGGCGTCATCAACAGCAGCGACGTCGGCACGGTGAAGGCCGCCTCCGGCACTTCGCTGCCGTAAGCGCACTTCGATTCCGCGCTGCTTCCGATGACGATTCGTCGGGAGCAGCGGGAATTTTGCGCAAGTCCGCGCACGATTTGTCTTGGTCGATCCCGCGGCACCGTTCATACACGACCGTTCCGCTCCGAAGCGCGGGAGCCGGGCAGGGCATCGGCAGGGACCATGGGCATCGAATCTTACGAAATTGCACTTCTCCGCGCGTCACTCGGCGCGCTTTGGCCGGCGCCCGTTCGTTCAACTTTGCTGCGCCGCAGCTTTCTGACCTGATAAATAATGAAACAACACCCCAACTCCCGTTCCTCTCACCTGCGCTTTCTCTGCGGGCTCGCTCTCGCGCTTTCGCCCATCGGTGCAGGGTTGGCGGTGTTCAGTCTGGCCGCGACCGGCAATTCTCCCTACATGCGGCCGGGGATCACGGACCGGGTCTCCGTCGCATCCAATGGAAATGAAGCCAACGCGGATGCCGAGAACACGCCCGCGATCAGCGCGAACGGCCGTCATGTGGCGTTCGAGACGCGCGCCAGCAATCTTGAAGGCAGTGCGGTGGGCACGAGCGTGTTCGTGCGTGACCGCGCCATGGGAACGACCGAGCGCGTCTCCATCACTCCGGCTGGCACCCCCGGCAACGATAGCTCGTTCACTCCTGCCATTAGCGCGGATGGACGTTTCGTGGCGTTCGTGAGCCTGGCCCGAAACCTCGTCACACCGCCCGACACGAACGGGTATGTGTGGGACGCCTTTCTGCACGATCGGACCACCCGGACTAACGAGCGGATCTCGGTCGCTTCGGATGGGACGGAGAGCGATGGCAATGCCCAGAATCTCGGCCTTAGTGCCGACGGTCGTGTCGTCGCCTTCGAAAGTTACGGCACCAACCTGGTCCCCGGCGACACGAACGTGCGCAACGATATTTTCGTGCGCGATCGCGCCGCGCAGACGACCGAGCGTGTTTCCGTCGCCTCCGATGGAGCCCAGTCCAACAACCACTCCTTCGCTCCGGTCCTCAGTGCCGACGGCGGGGTGGTCGCGTTCCACAGCAGCGCCACCAATTTGGTTCCCGACGATACCAACGGCCGCGGGGATGTGTTCGCCCACGACCGGGCCACGGGCATCACCACGCGGGTCTCCGTCGCTTCCGATGGAGCCGAAGGGGACAACCTCGCCTCTTCCGCCAGTATCAGCGCCGACGGCCGCTACATCGCCTTCGCCAGCACTGCGACCAACTTCGTCCCTAACGACATCAACGTGGCGCAGGATATCTTCGTCCACGATCGCGTGACTGGAATCACCGAGCGAGTTTCGATCGCCTCCGATGGGACCGAGGCGAATGGGTGGTCCTACTTCCCATCGATCAGCGCCGATGGCCGCTACGTCGCATTTCCCAGCCTGGCCTCCAATCTGATTCCCGACGACAACAACGCCGTTTACGACGTGTTCGTGCATGACCGCGCCACCAGAGTCACCGCACGAGTTTCGGTGGCCTCCCACGGAGGCGAGGGCACCTTGTCTTCGATCCACACCGAAATTAGCGCCGACGGCCGGCACGTCGCGTTCGGCAGCACCGCCACCGATCTTGTGGACAATGATGGCAACGGAGTCCGGGACATATTTGTCCACGACCGCGGTGAAACCGTCGGCATCGTCGGCACGCCCAACATTTCCTGTGCAGGCGACAACGTGAACATCGCCGGACGTGCCACCTTCTCGGGCGCGATCATGGTCGCGGTCGATGACGCCAGCAACGATGGAACCGGCGGCGCGGCGGCGCTCGGCGGAGAACTGACGGGCGCTGCGCTCATTTACCGCCCAGAAAATGGTGATCTCCTCTTCCGACTACGAGTGCTCTCGCTGCCGCCCGTGGGAGCACCCGGCGTCTTGTATGGTTTCCGGTTCCAGCTCGCGTCGACGAATTACGAAGTCCGCGCGCAGAGCGTGGGAAATCCTTCCGCCGGGCCCTACTTCGGCCTCTTTCAATGTGAGTCCTCCTGCACCGAAGTCGCTCTCCTGACCGGCGGCATCGGCACGGCCGGCGAAGAAGTGCTCGTTGCGGTGCCGCTGGCCACTCTCGGCGCCACGGAAGGAACCGCTCTCACCGGACTCGCAGCCTACAGTGCGTTCGGCGCCAACAACACCGGACCTGGCATCCCCTTGGACGAGGTCGCCTTGCCGGCCACCGCCCTTGCCCGCGCGCTCCGTCGCGCTCGGCCTCGCGCCCACCGGCACCGCGGAATCAGAAGTTGTATTCGAGACACCCGCTACGATCGACGCCGGGAATTTTTCCGGCAGCATCGCTTCCGCGGCCTCCGGCGAGCACGAAATCTGGACCCGGGCGTGCCTCGGCGCCGTCTGCGGACCGGCCGTTTCCTCCCCGATGCCTTCGTGCGCGTCACTCGTTAGTCCGATCAGTGTGGTTTCGCGTAAACTCCACGGGAGCGCGGGCGAGTTCGATCTCGACCTGCCACTCGCAGGCGAGCCGGGGATCGAGAGCAGAAGCGGAGGCATGAACGGCGAGCACCAACTGGTTCTCACCTTCCCGTCCGCCGTTACCTTCGCCACGGCCGCCGTCACCTCCGGGGCAGGCACCGTTGGCAGCACCAGTGGCAGTGGCGCGACCGCCCTCACCGTCAACCTCACCGGCGTCACCAACGCCCAGACCATCACACTCACCCTGGCCAACGTGAGTGACGGCACCCTGACCAACAACGTCGCCATCCAAATGGGCGTGCTCCTCGGCGACGTCACCCCGAACGGCATGGTGAACGCGAGCGACGTCGGTTCGGCGAAAGCAGGCTCCGGTCAGGCGACCACTGCGGCCAACTTTCGCGCCGATGTCACCGCCAATGGTGTCATCAACAGCAGCGACGTCGGCACGGTGAAGGCGGCTTCCGGGACCTCACTTCCCTAATGTGCGCGCCATGGCGTCGTCTGCTGCACCAGTCGTTAGAATCGCCGCCGCCCAATTCAGAAACAGAATCAACTCGCTTTTTTTCTTGTGCGTTTGCGGAAGAAAAAGCGTGAACCAACCAATAGAACCCTTTAAGGACGCCCATGTTTAATCTGCGTTTCGGCCTGGCTGCGATGATGTGTTCCGCGGGAGTTCTGATGGCGATGTCGAGTATTGCCGCAGATCACCAGGAGAAAATCCCGTCCGGGATTTCAGTCGCGAAACCTGACTCCGCTCCGTCCGCAGACGTGGATTCCCCCATGGGGCGGCTTGGCCGCGCGTCGGCCAACAACGCTTACATAAGCGGCGCGCCGATGACCGGATTTCCTCTTTCCTTTGGTCCGCAGGCCGTTCCTGCTGCGGCGCCAACGTCCGGCGCCTCGACCGGCGATTGGTCAATCGTGCCGTCGCCCAACGTGCCGGGCGGCGCGGCGAGCAATATTCTCTATGATGTGAGTTGCGTCAGCGCTACGGAATGCTGGGCCGTCAGCCACTACAACCCGGGCAATGTGACGCAAACGCTCATCCAAAAGTGGGATGGAACTGCCTGGGCCGTCGTTCCTTCGCCCAACACGAGCGCCACACAGGCTAATCTCCTTTCCGCCATTTCGTGCACATCCAGCTCGAACTGCTGGGCCGTGGGCGACTACACCGTCGGCCCAAATCTCAAACAGACCCTGACCCTGCATTGGGATGGTGTGAGCTGGAAGGTCGTCCCTTCACCCAATCCTCACTCCGACCAGAACAGCGTGCTTTTCGATGTGGCCTGCGTCTCGGCGACGGACTGTTGGGCGGTGGGCGGTTATCGCGCCGCGCCACCGGCAGTGGGACCGGACCGGACGCTGATGCTGCACTGGGACGGGACCGCCTGGTCGATTGTTCCTTCGGTCAACGGCCCGGCTTCTCCCTACAGCTTCCTCACCTCGGTGACCTGCGTCTCTTCGTCCGATTGTTGGGCCGTCGGTCATTATGATAACGGCGTTGCTCTGCAGACGCTCATCCAGCGCTGGGATGGAAGCTCATGGGCGCTCGCAATTTCGGACAATTCCAACCCGACTCGCGATAACCTCCTCACCGCGGTGACGTGCGCCTCGGGAACCGACTGCTGGGCCGTGGGGTTTCAAGCCGGAGGCGGCGCGTGGCAGACGCTCGCGCAACGGTGGAACGGATTGACCTGGACGATTACCGCGACACCGAACACCACCTCCCTTCGACACAATTTTTTTTACGGCGTGGGCTGCGCATCGCCCACTGAGTGTTGGGCCGTGGGACTGGCCGACGACGGCACCAGCGATCGAACGATGGTGCAACGCTGGAATGGCACCACGTGGACGATCGTGGAGTCGCCCAACATCGTCCCGACCCGCGACAATGCATTTTACGGCGTGACCTGCGTCGCCGGTTCGGGCTGTTGGACGGTGGGCACTTTTTCGCCGGCTGTCGCCCTTCACCAAACCTTGATTGCGGCGTGGAATGGCACGGCGTGGATGGCAATCAATTCCCCCAATGTGCCCCAGAAAAAAACGAATATTCTTTCCGACGCCGAGTGCACCTCGGCCTCCGATTGCTGGACGGTGGGGTTTGCTTACAAGGGCGGAGGCAATCCACAGACCCTGATCGAGCGATGGGAGGGAAATGCGTGGACGATTGTGGACTCACCCAACGCCAGCACGACCCAGGCGCATTTCCTCCGCGGGATGACCTGCAACGGAGCGTCCGACTGTTGGGCGGTTGGCTATTACATCCCAGGAGGGGCTGCGCAGACTCTAATCGCCCGGTGGAACGGCGCTTCGTGGTCGCTTGTGCCCTCGCCAAACACGAGCGCTGCCGCCAATAACTTCCTCAATGAGATCGCGTGCAGCTCCGCGACTGATTGCTTCGCCGTGGGCTATGCTCGAGCGGGCACGATCAATCAAACCCTTATCCAGCACTGGGACGGAAACGCCTGGTCGATTGTCTCCTCCCCCAACACCGGCGCGGACCGCGCCAACGTCCTCAGCGATATCGCCTGCACCTCAGCCACGGACTGCTGGGCGATCGGATCGGCCCGCGAAAACGGGATCGATAAATCTCTGATCCAACGCTGGGACGGAAACGCCTGGACGATCACGACCTCCCCGATGACCGGCGCGACGGACAATAACGCCCTCAGCGCAATCGCCTGTCCGTCCTCAACGGAATGTTGGGCGGTTGGCTCCTACTACACGGATACTGAATTCATCTCGCACACTTTGGTCCAGCGGTGGGACGGCACCTCGTGGGCCATCGTGAATTCCCCGAATTCCGCCGCCACCGAGGAAAACAGCCTCTACGGCGTCGGCTGCGCGGCGGCCGGGAATTGCTGGGCCGTTGGATCGCACACCACGGCCAGCGGGCTTTACCGCACAATGACCCAGGAGTGGAAGGGAACTGGATGGAACATCGTCAGCTCTCCGAATGTCAGCGCCACCAATAACAGCTTTCTGCAAGCGGTCGCGTGCATGCCTGCGGCAGACTGTTGGGCGCTCGGCTTCCACGACGTCTTCAGTGGTGTCCTTCAAACCCTCGCGATGAGACACACGAGCGGGCCGTCGGTCGCTTTAAGCAGCGCCGTCTCGCGCAAGACGCACGGAGCCGCGGGTGATTTCGACATCGATCTGCCCCTCACCGGCGATCCGGGAATTGAATGCCGCAGCGGAGGCCCCGGCAACGATCACAAGATCGTGCTGACCTTTCCGGGAGTGGTCACCTTCGACGGCGCCACCCTCACCTCCGGTGCCGGGTCCATCGTCGGCACCAGCGGCAGCGGCACGACTACCGTGACCGTGGATCTGACCGGGATCAGCAATGCCCAGACCATCGCTGTCACCTTATCCAACGTAAGCGACGGAACGTTGACCAATAACGTCGCAGTCCAAATGGGCGTTTTGCTCGGTGACGTCACGCCCAACGGATCGGTCAACTCCAGCGACGTCGGCGCCACCAAATCGCAATCCGGCAGCCCCACCACCGCATCCAACTTCCGCGCCGATGTCACCGCCAATGGCAGCATCAACAGCAGCGACGTCGGCACCGTGAAAGCAGCCTCCGGCACCTCGTTGCCGTAACGCCGCACCTTTTCCCGCCGCGCGATGACCGTTTCTCGCCGGCAGCGGGAAATTTATGCGGTCCGCGCGAGATTTGTCTTGCCACATCTTTCTGAACCGTTCATACACGGCCGCCTCGCTTCAGGGCGCGGGAGCCGAGAAGGGCATCGGCAGGGACCATGGGCATCACAATTCCGACGAAATTGCATTTCGAGGCGCGCCGTTCGGCCCGCTTTGGCCGGTGCTCGTTCGTTTAATCGGCACCGATCCAACTTTCCTTCACTCCACCCTGCCCATTCCTCGCCGCTGCTTTCCCACTCGATTCACAAAATGAAAAAACACCCCACCGCCGGCTTCTCTCATCTGCGCGTTCTTTCCGGGCTCGCCCTCGCCACCCTCGGTCTCTCGTTGGCGATGCTCAGCGTTTCGGCCAACCCGACGCCAAGGACATCAGAGAGAAGCCCCGACGCTCGAGCAACCCAGCGAACCGAACGCCCCGCTTTGGCCGCGGTCGCCCCTCGCTTCGCAGCTATATCCCGCCCACGGGCTTGGGCGCGAGCGCCGGCGAACCATCCGTCGGCGTCGGTAAGCCGCTGCCGGGTGTGCCCGCAGGCCGGGCCATGTTCGTCGCCGGCACCACCACCCTGCGCGTCACCTTCGACGATTGCCCCTCACCCGCGCGCGATCTCTGGGAAAACGTCACCTACCCCAACACGCCGCCGATCACGCTCGATCCCATCCTCTTCACCGACCCCGTCACCGGTCGCACCTTCATTTCCCAGCTCTTCGGAAAGGCCAGCTTTACCGTCTCGACCGATAACGACGGCGGCACGGCCAGCGAAGCAGACTACACGCTCAGCCAGGGCAACGGCATCAACTCCGGCGTGGATCACCAGACGATCGGCGGTGGACCATTCGCTCCGCCGCTGACGCGCGATCCGAATGATCCCTCGCTTTACCCGAATGCCGTTTATTACGCCTCGCAGGATGCCGCGATCGCGCAGGCCGCGGTCAGCCTCGACGGCGGCGTCACCTTCGGTCCCGCCATCCCCATGTATAACCTCGCCCAATGCACTGGCATCCACGGCCACCTCAAGGTCGCACCCGACGGCACAGTCTACGTGCCTAACAAATCGTGCGGCGGGCGCCAGGCCGTCGTCGTCTCGGAGAACAATGGCCTCACCTGGGAGGTGCGCCAGGTCCCCCTGAGCACGCCGGTGAGCGGCATCATCGATCCCGCCGTCGGCATCGGTCCCGATGGGACGGTCTACTTCGGCGGCAATGGCACGGATGGAAAACCTTTCACCGCCGTCTCGCGCGACAAAGGCCGCACCTGGACTAATTTCCAAAAACACGGCGGCGCTCTCGGCATCCAAAACGCCACCTTCGCGCAGATGACCGCGGGCGACAGCGACCGCGCGGCCTTCGCGTTTCTCGGCACCACCACTGGCGGCAACTACCAGGCCGTCCTCGGCACGCCCAACGGCTTCAAAGGCGAATGGCATCTTTATATCAGCACCACCTACGATCGCGGCGTCACCTGGACCACGGTGAACGCCACTCCTGGCGATCCCGTGCAACGCAACGCCATCTGCAACGGCGGTACCGTCTGCACGAACACGCCCGACGACCGCAACCTGCTGGATTTTAACGATATCCAAATCGACAACGAAGGCCGCGTCCTCGCCGCCATCGCCGACGGCTGCATCAGCGCTAATTGCATCCAGGGCCTCGACCTGAACAGCGACGGCTACAAGGATAACGACTACACTGCGCGCGCCACGATCGTGCGCCAGACCGGCGGCAAGCGCTTGCTCGCCGCTTTCGATTCCGTGGACGAAGAACCCAACCCGCCCGCTGCCCCGCGCGTCGACAGCGTCGTCACGTTGCCCATCGGCTCAGTCGAAGTTCGCTGGGCCGCTCCGGATAACGGTGGATCACCCATCACCGGATACAACGTCTACCGCAAGACGGGCGCCGCGGGAATCTACGCGCGTCTCGGCGCCAATCCCTCCACCGCCGCCACGGCCACCTCTTTCGAAGACGCCACCGCCGCGGAGGGCGAACAATATTTCTACAAGGTCACCGCGCTGAACAGCGAAGGCGAAGGCGTGCACTGCGGTGATTTCGAGATCGGCCAATCCGGCCCGATCGAGACGCCGTGCGTTTTGCCTGGTCTCACGGTTTTGACCGACGGCACGGGCGACGCGCTCGATGGCATCGAGGCGCACGATGCGCAATTCGCCGCCGTGGCCGAGCCCTTCGCCTTCAGCGATAAAGTCGTCTTCACGCTCAAAGTCGCGAGCCTCGCCACCGTGCCGCCAAACACCTACTGGCCCATCGATTTTAGCGCGCCAGGCTTCGCCACCAAATTCCGCGTGCGCATGAGCACCCGTCCGCCGGGCACCCCGTTGGCGCCCGTTTTCGAGTACGGCACCGACGAACGCGTTGCCCATTAACTACGTCGCCGCTGATCCCGCCAGTAACTACAACGTCGACGGCACAATCACGATCGTGGTTCCGCGGAGTGGTATCGGAAATCCTACGGTCGGCCAGTCGCTGACCGGTTTCGTCAGCCGCATCGCGATCGAAGGCGGCGCGTCCACCATCACCCCCGATAACATGGGTGGCGGTGCCGTTCAGATTGACCCGATCGGTTCCTACTTGATCGTCGGCAACCTCTCCTGCCGTCCCAACCTCGCGCCGCTGGCCGCACTCGTCGCCACCCCGACCTCGGGCGAAGCGCCGTTGAACGTCACCCTCAATGCCACCGCCTCGAGCGATCCGGACGCTGGCGACACCATCGCCACCTACGCGTTTAACTACGGCGACGGCACCACCGGACAACAGAGCACCCCCACCGTGATGCACACCTACACCAATCCCGGCACCTACCGCGCTACGGTCGTGGTAACGGATTCGCGCGGTAAAGTGAGCGAGAACGTGGCCGCGGCGACCATCGAAGTCGGCCTCCTGCGCGGGATCACTTCACGGAAAGCGCACGGCGCCGTCGGCGAATTCGACATCGATCTGCCCGTCACGGGCACGGCCGGCATCGAGTGCCGCAATCCCGGCGCCGGCGATAGCCACAGCGTGATCTTCACCTTCGTGAATCCGCTCGTGAGTGTCGGCAGCGCTACGGTCAATGCGCCCCTCGGCTCACCCACGGTCAATCCCACCGGCACCGGCATCGGCCCAGAGTCGAATCAATACACGGTCAACCTCACCGGCGTAAATAATGCCCAGCTTGTCACCGTGACCTTGAACAACATCCAGGACACCACCGGTGCCATGCTCGGCACCGCCACCGCGCGCATGTCCGTCCTCCTCGGCGACGTCACCCCGAACGGCGTCGTGAATTCCTCCGACGTCGGCCAGACCAAAGCCGGCTCGGGCAACGCCACCACCAACTCCAACTTCCGCGCCGATGTCACCGCCAACGGCAGCATCAACAGCTCGGATGTCGGCTCCGTAAAAGCCAAATCCGGTACAGCATTGCCTTGATTCCGAGACAAAAAAAATCCAACCTCCAACCCCACCTCCAACCATGATAACAAAACTCCTCACCGAATCCGCCTTCACCCGTCTGCGCGCGCTGGCCATGTGCGCCTTCCTTGGCCTCGCCGTGGTCCTCGCCTACCTGAGTCTCGCGGGCCCTGTGCTGTCGAAGAATGCCGGCCGCTCACCGCAGATGGCCGGAACAAACGGCGCCACCTGGCAGGAGAAGATCGATCCCCGCGTGGCGACTGCCGCCGCCGCGGGCGAAACCGATTTCCTCATCTATATGGCGCAACAGGCCGACCTGAGCGGTTCGAAGGCCCTTAAGACCAAGAACGAGAAAGGCACCTACACCTACCAGCAGCTCACTAACGTGGCGGAAGCAACCCAGCCGCCCGTCCGTCAGCTTCTTACCCAGCTCGGCGCGCCGTTCCGCGCTTTCTGGGTTTCCAACACCATCTCGGCCAAGGGCAACCTCGCCGTCGTGCAGGCCATTGCTGCGCTCCCCGAAGTCGCCGCAGTTTATCCGATCGGCCGCGGCGGCGTTCAATTGCCCGCACAGGCAACTGAAACCAATGCTCCCGACGCCATCGCTGCAGTCGAACCCGGCCTGGCTCGCGTGAATGCCGACGACGCTTGGGCGCTCGGCTACAAAGGCCAGGGCGCAGTGGTGGCTGGCGGCGACACGGGCGTCCGTTTCACTCACTCCTCCGTGCGGAATCAATACCGCGGTTGGGGCGGATCAGCCGCCACGTCGACCCACGATTACAATTGGCACGACGCCATCCACATCCCGAATTGGCCACCCGAACCGGCCAACATTTGCAACCCTGGCGGCGTCACCGGCGCGGGCCAGCCTTCTCCCTTCCCCTGCGACGATGACGAAATCCTCGCCGGCGGCCACGGCACCCATACCATGGGCACGATGCTCGGCGACGATGGCGCCGCTAATCAAACCGGCATGGCCCCGGAAGCGGAATGGATCGCCTGTCGGAACTTGAGCAACGGCGTCGGTGCCATCCCGACGTATCTCGAGTGCATGGAGTTTTTCATCGCCCCAACCAAGATCGACGGGTCCATGCCCGATCCAACCAAGGCGCCGCACGTGGTGAACAATTCCTGGGGCTGCCTCGAAGCCTGCCCACCGGAACCCAATCCGCTCCGCGACTCGTTGATCGCGAGCCGCGCCGCCGGCATTGTTTACGTGGCCTCCGCGGGAAATGACGGGTCGAATTGCTACACCGTCGTCAATCCCCTGGCGCGCTACCCGGAGGCTTTCACCGTCGGGTCCACCACGCACACCACGGATATTATCTCTAGCTTCAGCAGCCGCGGACCCGCCGCCGCCGACCCACAGAATCCGACTTCGCCTCTCTATCTGAAGCCGAATATCTCGGCGCCGGGCAGCACCGTGCGCTCCTCGCTCCGCGCAAGCGATACCGCGTATGGCTCGCTCAGCGGCACCAGCATGGCTGGCCCCCACGTGGCCGGCCTCGTTGCCCTTGTCATCTCCGCGAATCCGGCCCTCGCCGGTGACGTCGATCGCATCGAAGACATCATCGAGCAGAGCGCCGCCGCCAAAACCACGACGCAGGGCTGCAATGGTGACACTACCACGCAGGTGCCTAACAACACCTACGGTTGGGGCCGCATCGACGCTCTCGCCGCGGTCAATCTCGCCCTCGCCGATATCACCCCCGTCCCGCTCACCGGCATCGCCTCGCGCAAAACCCACGGCGCCGCGGGCGACTTCGACATTGAGCTGCCGCTGGTCGATCCCGTCGGGATCGAATGCCGCTCCGGCCAACCGTCGAACGGCGACCACACCATCGTCTTCAAGTTTGCCAATCCCATCGCCAGCGTCAGCGGGGCCAGCGTCGAAAGCGGCACCGGCACGGTCAGCAGTCGCGCCATCGGGGCCGACCCGCGCGAATACATCGTCAACCTCAGCGGTGTGACCAACGCGCAGACGATCCGCGTCAACCTCAGCGGAATCGCCGATACGACCGGAAATAATACCGCCGACTCTCTCCGTCCCGGTCGGCATCCTTCTCGGCGATGTCACCCCGACCCGCTCGGTCAATTCCAGCGACGTCGGCTCGACCAAGTCACAGTCGGGCACCACCGCCAACGCCGGCAACTTCCGCACCGACGTCACCCCCAACGGCAGCATCAACAGCAGCGACGTCGGGATCGTGAAATCGGCTTCTGGCACGCTCCTTCCTTAACCTGTAACCACGGGGACCTCTTGGCTTCATGCCGAGAGGTCCCCTTTTTTATAAAAAAACCATGAACCCCCATCCAAAATCCCGCGTCGCCGCCCTGTGCGGTCTCAGCCTCGCAGTTCTCCTCTTGCATCCGGCCCCGGCGTCAGCCCTCGTCAAACCCACGGGCGATCGGCCCGCCGAAATCGACGTCCGCGGCCCTCATGGCCCGCCCAAAGGCACCGAATTGCGCCAGCCCACGGCAGCACAGCTCAAGGCGATCGCGTCGCTGGAAAATCTCGTCGGCGGCTCGTTGGTGATTCAATACAACGCCCTCACCGCCACGCCCCGCCATCTCTTCAGCCACAGCGCATATCTGAGCCAGCCCAGTTCCGCCCCCGCGGATACGGTCGCGCGCGATTTCATCCGGCAATGGCGCGGCATCTGGCGGTTTAGCGATGACGATTTGGATAACATGCGGCTCAAGAGCCGGGCCACATTGCCGGACACCGGCACCACCATTGTCCTCTTCGAGCAACAGGTCGACGGTGTCTCCGTCTACCGCGGTGAGGTTTTGGTGAACGTCAACCGTGCGGGCCAAATCATCAGTGTCGGGAGCGACAACTTCCCGCAAATGACGGTGGGCAACGGCTTCGCCCTTTCACCCGCCCAGGCGGTTTCGGCCGGAGCGACGGCGCTCGGCATTTCCTATTCGCCGCAAGCCGTCGGCACCACGCAGGTTCTCCGCACCTACGGCGATCTGCCGCATGAGTTTGTCGAAGGCACGCGCTTCAACGGCGGCGAAGTCTTTACCGACGAGATCGTCGTGCAGCGCGTTATCTTCCCGCTCGGCGACGAAGGCCGGGCCGCCTATCAGTTCTCGCTCACCACGCCGCAATACGATGGCATGATGTGGGAGAACATCGTCGATGCGCAGACCGGCGCCGTCTTGCGTCGCATCAGCCTGACCGCGTTCCAGCAAGGCGGGGGCACGCAAAATAGCCGTCGCGGCACTTTCCGTCCCGACATTCAGGACCTGGTGGAGGCGGTTCCGACCACGAACGCTTCCGGCAAGGTTTTCGATGGCGCACCCACGAGATGGGAGGCCACGGCGGCTTCGGACGTCCCGCGCGCGCGGCAGCTTGCCGGCGCAACCCGCTTACGCCGCTGATACCGCCAGGCCACTGCGACGCGCGCGCCTTTCGCCGCACGGCGGCGAGAAATCGCGTCGAGTTCCCCGTTTGCGCAGTCACTCTTCCGAGTCGCTCTTCCGCGCAGGTCTTCAATACGCCGTTCGGTCAGGTCACGCGCGGCTTGCCCGACCGCTTCGAATCCGACTCCGGAGTCACCTTTCGGCTGGTTCTATCTGCCGACCGATAACGGCGGCGCGGAAGTCACCGCGGGTAACACCAATCGCGCTACCACTCGCGCCTTCGGCTACAACATTGACGCCGCGGCGCGCAGCCCGTAACGCCGTGAATCCGGCCAACTCGCCCGCCGGCGACGGCAATCAGCCCTTCTCCGCCGACCTGACGCCGCTTTCGGCGCGGTGACCCTGGTCGACGGACGGACGCTGCCGGCGGTCTTCGAGTCGAGTTATACGGAAGGCAATAACGTCCTCTGCGCCGACGACAAATTTAACGACAACGAGACGACCCACGGAATCAAGGGCTACAGCTCGACCCGGCAGTTCACCGCTCCGTACTTCGACTTCGCCAGCACCTACGAGATCGACGGAGTCGCTAACCCGGATGTCTTCGCGGGCACGCTCACGTTGTTCTACTACAACAACGTGTTGCACGACTATTTCTACAGCATCGGGTTCCGCGAGGCGACGTGGAACTTCCAGCAGGACAACTTCGGCAAGGGCGGCGCGGCTAACGACGCTGTCTCGCTGCAGGTCCAGGACGGCTCCGGCACGAACAACGCCAACTTCTCCACCCCGGCCGACGGCAGCCGTCCGCGGATGCAAATGTTTCTTTTCACCGATGCCTCCTTCGGACGCCGCTCGGATGGCGACTTCGACTTCGACATCGTGGCGCATGAACTCTTTCACGGCGTCTCGAACCGCTCCGTCGGCAAAGGCAGCACCGGTTGTCTCGGTGTCACGCTCGTGGGCGAAGCCAACGGCATGGGCGAAGGTTGGGGCGATTACATCGGCGCTTCCATGAGCGATGATGACGCGGCCGGCGAGTACGCCACCGGCGATTGGGACAAGGCCATCCGACATTTGCCCCTAACGAATTATCGTTACTCCTACGCCAGCATCAGCGGCAGCTATGCGCGCCGCGACCAGCTCCCGCCCGACGCCACCGATGCCGAGCACCTCAATCAAGGCTCGAATCCCTTGATCCCGTTCGAAGTCCACGACGTGGGCGAGTATTGGGCCGCGACCTTGTGGGACATGCGCGAACTGCTCATCATGAAACAGGACGTGGACGACGGCCCCGGGATGTCCTTTGGTGGCACGTTTTTCGACGGCAGCCGTCGCCTCGGCAGCGGCAGCAACTTTTATGTCGGTTATCGGCAGGTGCAGTCGACGGATGCGGACCACCCGATCGATTATCGGCCCAGCTTTAACACAGGCAACGTGGCTTCAGTCAGTGCGAACCTGCACATCGTCCGGCCGCCCGCCGTCACCGCCGAAATCCAATCCCTCGGCCATCGCAACGGACCTCTCGCCACCGCCGTGCGGCGCGGCGCGCGTCTCGCGGACACACTCATGATGCGCGGCATGCAGCTCTCGCCGTGCAATCCCTCTTTCGTCGACATGCGCGACGCGATCCTCCTCGCCGACACCGAGCTCACCGCGGGCGAAAACCGCGCCGTCATCTGGCGGGCTTTTGCCAGTCACGGCGTCGGTCTGCTGGCCGCCTCGACCAACGCCAGCGGCGACACCACGCCCGGCACCCAGAACACGCCGATCATCGTGGAGAACTTCAACGTCCCTCTTGGTGTGACCCAGTGCGAGACCCTCGGGCCGCTCCCGGCGCCTGCCTTCACTCTCTCCGCGCCTTTGCCGAACACCATCCGTCTCACCATTCCTGCGGTGACCGGTGGACACACCAAGATGATCTCGCGCGCCGACGACGCGAGCGGCCCGTTCGTGAAGATCGCGGAGATCCCGAACGCGACCACCACCTACGACGATACGCCGCTGAGCGGCGGCGAGGATTACTTCTACCAGGTGCGCGTCACACGCGCCGATAACACCATCCCGGTCGCGCCCTTGCCAAATCCGGATTGCGTTTCGACCGCCAACACTGCGAGCGCCATTGCCAACGGAACTCAACTCGCACCCGATCCCATCTTCCCTGGCGTCGCTCGGGTGGAAGATCCGCGCGACGGCTCGCGCCTGATCTTGAGCTGGTTCCCGGCCATCTACAGCACGCCGGCCAATCTCGTTTACGACGTCTTCCGCGTCTCTGATGTCGCCCACGGCACCGGGCAGACCGAGCCGACCTTTGTTCCTTCGGCCGGGAACCGCATCGCGGAGGGAATCACCGGCACTTCGTTCACCGATACCGGCCGGATGCTGAACCAGGTCTATTATTACATCGTGCAAGCGCGCGATTCCGTAACGGGCCGCAAGGACACGAACAACGCCGGCAATACGGCGGCGAAGTCGAACGCTCCCACCATCCCTTGTTTTGTGGGCACGGCGCCGTTCGCGCTCGAGACCTTCGACACCGATGCTTCACGGAACCGTTTCACTCCGCTGCTCACCGATGCCGCCGCCAACCCGAACCAGGCTTCGCCGACGTTCCAGCGGGTGACCGTGGCCGCGCTGGGTTCGCCTACCGCTCCGCAGATGTATTCGCCGAACTACAGCCCTGGCCACGAGGCCAACGGTTGCAATCCGAATCCGGGCGGCACCGGTTGCGGCGGCGCCTCGGACTTCTATACCCAGATGGGACCCTTCAACGGCGCCGGCAATCCCGCCTTGACCGCGACATCCCTCATGGAATTCGACCAGGCCATCTCGACCGAGGATCGGTTCGACGGCGGCGTGCTCGAGGTCAAGGTCGGTGCGCCCTTTGCTGAAGGCGATGCCACTCCCTTCCCCGATAACGTCACCACCTTCGACCTCGGCGACTACATGATCGAAGGCGGCTACAACAGCAAACTCGACGGCAGCTTCGAGGGCGTGGTCTTGAATTCCGTCCTCCAGGGTCGTCGCGCGTTCGCGGGCGTGAAGCCGCTGCACCATGTGCGCATTTCGCTCAAGAGCTTCGCTCCGGGCGGGGTCCACAACGCGGCCGGTCTTCCGGTCTACATCCGCTTCCGTCAAACCTCCGATGTCGCCACGGCCGTCGGCCTGGATGCCGGTTGGTATGTCGACAACCTCGTCATCCACAACATGGGCGCGAGCGGAACGGTGGATCTGCAGCAGGTTGTCTCCCGCAAGACGCACGGAGCCGCGGGCACGTTCGACATTCTCCTGCCGCCGACCGGCACCCAGGGAGTCGAATGCCGCACCGGCGGTGTGAACGGCGAGCACAGCCTCGTCTTCACCTTTGCCGGGCCGCTCAGCAGCGTCGGCAGCGTCAGCGTCAGCGGTTCAGGCTCGGTCAGCAGCAGCTTCATCGATGCGGACCCACGCAACTTCGTCGTGAATCTCACCGGTGTCGCCAACGCCCAGGTCGTGACCGTTTCCCTGAACAACGTGAACTCGGCCTGCGCCAGTAGTCCTTTGATCACCGCGTCGATGGGTGTCCTGCTCGGCGACGTCACGCCGAACCGCATGGTGAACTCCAGCGACATCGGTTCGGTCAAATCGCAATCGGGCACTGCGGTCACTTCCGGCAACTTCCGCTCGGACGTCACCGTCAACGGCAGCATCAACAGCAGCGACGTCGGCAGCGTGAAATCCGCTTCCGGCACCTCGTTGCCGTAGCAGTCAAAGATATGGCGGCGCGGGATCGGTAAATTCCCGCGCCGCCATTCTGCTGCCACGGCAGCGGCCGAAACAGACAGACTTCCTCCATCTACGCTCCGCCAAGCGGTGGCGTGCCTCCAACAAAATCGCATGCAAAACCACCTGCGCGGTCCGTTCCTCACTCGTTTCCGTCTCGGCGTGGGCGCCGGGCTCTGTTCGCTTGGCTTGCTTCTGACGGTCGGCAGTTTTGTGGCCGTCCCCGCTTCCATCGGAGAACCAATCGGCGCCAAGGAAACCACCGCCGCCGGTGCGTGGTCGATTGTGCCATCGCCCAATCCGCTCGCCGCGACGAACAACTACTTCACCGAGACCACCTGCATCTCGGCCACGGATTGCTGGGCGGTCGGTCGTTACGACGCGGGCAGCGCGGACCAGACCCTCATCGCCCACTGGGACGGAGTCTCGTGGTCGATCGTGTCTTCCCCGAATGCCACTGCCGCCGAGGACAATGCCCTAACGAGCGTCGCGTGCACCTCCGCCTCGAACTGCTGGGCGGTCGGCTATTATGAAGCGGAGGACGCCTTGCAGACGCTGATCCTCCGCTGGAATGGCACGACGTGGAGTCTCGTGGCCTCGCCGAACACCAGCATCACGCAGGAGAATGTTCTCCGGAGCGTGACCTGCGCCTCCGCCTCAGCCTGTTGGGCGGTCGGATATTTTAATGCCGGCAGCGCCTACCAGACCCTGATCGCGCGTTGGAACGGCACCGCCTGGAGCATCACCACGTCGCCCAACACGCTCGCGCTCCAGACCAACATCTTGAACGACGTCACCTGCACCTCCGCCACCGACTGCTGGGCGGTGGGCTATTACCGTTCGAGCCTCGCGGTCAATCAAACCCTCGTCCAACGCTGGAACGGCTCATCGTGGAGCATCGTCACTTCCGCCAACACCTTGCCCACCGAAGCCAACATCCTCGAAGGAATCACCTGCGCATCCGCGGCGGACTGTTGGGCCGTCGGCTCATCCGACACGGGCGGCGTCTTGCGCACGCTCACGCAACGCTGGAACGGCATCTTGTGGAGCACGGTCGCGTCGCCCAATGCCACACCCACGACGAACAACGTTCTTTCCGATGTGACCTGCCTTTCCGGCTCGGATTGTTGGGCGATCGGCAATTTCAAGAACGGCACCACCCCGCAAACGTTGATCGAACGCTGGAACGGCACCGCGTGGACGGTCGTCGCCTCACCGAACACGAGCGGCACGGAGAACAACACCATCTCCAGCCTGCACTGCGTCTCCCCGACGGAGTGCGTGGCCGCGGGCTTTTACAACAGCGGCGGCTTGAATCGAACCCTGGTGGAAAGATGGAACGGCAGTGCGTGGACCATCGTTACAACCCCAAATGCGGTCGCAAAGAAAAGCACCACTTTAAGCGATGTCGCCTGCGTCAACGATTCGGACTGCTGGGCGGTTGGTCGCCACTCCCACAACAACCTCGAGCAGACCTTGATCCAGCATTGGGACGGGACTTCGTGGACGATCGCAGACTCGCCGAACACGAGCGCCGCCCAGAGCAACGCGCTCTACGACATCACCTGCACTTCGGCCGCCGACTGCTGGGCGGTGGGTTACCACCTGTCCGGCATCAAGGCGCAGACGCTTATCCAGCATTGGGACGGCAGCGCCTGGAGCATCGTGGCCTCGCCTAACAACAGTCCGACGCAGCATAATATTCTCTCCTCCATCGCCTGTAACTCGACCACCGATTGCTGGGCCGTCGGCTATCACAACGTCGGCACCGAATATCGGACTCTCACGCAACATTGGGACGGAGCCGCCTGGAGCATCGTCCCCTCGCCCAACGCCAGTTCGCCGTTCACTTTGCTTTATGGCATCGACTGCACTTCGGCGAACGATTGCTGGGCCGTCGGTTACTATAATAGCGGCGGCGGCTCCGCGACCTTGATCGAGCATTGGAACGGTGCCGCCTGGAGCATCGTCGCTTCCCCGAACGCCGTCGGGACCGCGATCAACGTGCTCGGCAACATCGACTGCCTTTCCGGCACCGACTGCTGGGCCGTCGGTTACCAGGCCTTCTCCGATGCTCCCGATCAGACGCTGGTCCAACACTGGAATGGCGCGGCGTGGAGCATCGTGCCCTCCGCGAATACCACGACCGCGATGAATAACAATCTCTTCGGGATCACGTGCAGCTCCGCCACGGATTGCTGGGCCACCGGCCTCGCCGCCGTCGCCGGCATCAATCAAACGATGATCCAGCGTTGGAACGGCAGTGCGTGGAGCATCGTGGCTTCGCCGAACTCGGCCCCTGACGAAAGCAACTCACTCGCTTCCATCGCTTGCACCACCGGCGACTGCTGGGCGGTCGGCACTTCCTATGCGAACAACCTCGGGCAGACGCTCGTTCAGCGTTTCACTCTCCCGTCGATTCCGCTGCTGGGCGTCGTCTCGAGAAAAACCCACGGTGCCGCCGGCATCTTCGACATCGAACTTCCCGCCACGGGCAACGTTGGTATTGAATGCCGTAGCGGCGGCGGTGCGAACGCCCATCAACTCGTGGCCTCTTTTGCGACCTCTGTCACTTTCACCAGTGCTGCTGTCACCTCCGGCACGGCCACCGTGAACGCGGCCACCGGCAGCGGAACAAACGCGATCACCATTGACCTCACCGCGGTCGCCAACGCGCAGACGGTCACAATCACGCTTTTCGGCGTCAACGATGGCGCCGCCACAGGTGACATCCCGATCCGTATGGGCGTCCTCCTCGGCGACACCACCTCCAATCGCACGGTGAACTCCAGCGACATCGGAGCGACCAAAGCCCAATCCGGCAGCGCCGCCTCCGCCGCCAACTTCCGCACCGACGTGACGGTCAACGGCACCATCAACAGCAGCGATATCGGCACGGTGAAGGCCAGTTCGGGAACGTCGTTGCCGTGAAGCGCCTAGCCTGCGGTTCCGTTTGGTTTTTACGTGGGAACATCCCAGCCCTGAGAGATTTGAATGGTGCTAGTTCATATCCGATGAAATTTATCCCATTCAAAAATTCAACTTTTCAACGACCTTCCATTCCTGCACTTAACAAATCCAAGGTCTAACGACTCGGTTATCAATCCCAGTGGCAACCTGGGCATTCGGAATTTGGGTGCTTCTGGCGGCGAGCTCTGCCTTGGCCTACCCGCGCCCGGGTATCACTGAACGCGTCACGCGCCATTACGACGGGACCACCGTGGACGAGTCTTCTACTCATCCAAAGCTGAGCGGAGACGGACGGATGGTCGTCTTCGGGAGCACGGCTTCCAGGATATTGCGGGACGACAACAACGGGGAAGAGGATGTCTTCGTCCACGATCGCCTCACCGGCGAAACCGTTTTCGCTGCCCCCATCGCCGAGGGACGCACCAGCCGTCGACGGACGTTGGAGGGAACTCTGAGCCAGGATGGACGATATGCCGTCTTCTTATCCCTGGGCCGCGTTTTTGTCGGAGAGTATCTCGGAGGCATTTACCTCACCGATCTCCACACCGGCGTGACCGAGCTCGTCTCCGTGCGTGATGACGGCACGCCTTCCCAAAACGGGCAGCACCAGCTCAACACCGTTATGACTGCGATGAGCGCCGATAACCGCTACGTCGTGTTCATGAGCACGGCCAATGATCTCGTTCCGGGTTTCACGCCTGCGATCACCGGTTACAACATCTATGTCCGCGACCGCGTGGCGGGACGCACCGAACTGGTGTCGCTCGACTCCGCCGGCGCTCCCGCCAGTTTGGGTGGACAATCACCCAACATTAGCCCCGATGGCCGTTTCGTGGCTTGGGAAACGCGGGCGAGACTCGTTCCGGGGGATACCAGCGACGCGCAAGGCAACATTCTCGCAGCCGTGACGTGCGTGTCTTCGGCGGCGGACTGCTGGGGCGTGGGTTACTACTTCAACAGCACCGGCACTCAGACCCTGGTCTTGAGGCGCACAGCGAGCCCGCCGCCGATACCGACGCGCGTTGTCTCTCGAAAGACACATGGCGCAGCGCGCGACTTCGACATCGATTTGCCGCTAGTCGGAAATCCCGGCCTGGAATGCCGGACCGGCGGTGCCTCGGGCGATTTCCAAATGATCGTCACGTTCCCGAGCGTGGTCACTTTCGCCAATGCGACAATCACCTCCGGCACAGGCGCGGTGGCCAGCAGCGGCGGCAGCGGGACTTCGACGGTGACCGCGAATCTCACCGGAATCGCCAACGCTCAGACCATCACCCTGACTTTATCCGGCGTGAGCGATGGCACCAACACCGGCGACGTCGGAGTGCGCATGAGCGTCCTCCTCGGAGACACAACCGCGAGCGGTGACGTCAATTCCTCCGACATCGGTGAGACCAAAGCCAATTCCGGCCAGGTCACGAACGCCGGAAATTTCCGCACCGATGTCACCGCCAATGGCGTGATCAACAGCTCCGATATCGGCACGATTAAAACGCAATCGGGCGCCAGTCTCCCGTAACGCGGCGAACAAAAATTAAGGAACCTCCGGCGGCGCGAGCGGCCGGGGGTGCCTTTTTGCCAACGCCGCCGGTGCAAATTTTGCGCTGCTTTTCCCGCTAAACACATCCGCGGTCAACTTCCGCCCCGATGTCTCTGTGTACGGCGTGATCAACAACTCCGACCTCGGCACCGTGAAATTCAAATCCGGGGCGGCGCTGCCATGGATTCACGGCATCGCAGCAGAGCAGATCGATCGATCTCCCTCTTAAATTGTTCTTGTTAATCCGGGCCGGATGGGCACAATTCTGACCGTCAGGTTCGGCGGGCAGGAGGCGGTTTATTAACTTCCCAGTCAAACTGTTGATGGTGCTCGGCATAGCGCTCTTGCTTGCCGCCGTGCTCGTCAAGCCCGGACGCCCGTCCCCCAGAGAGCAAGCCCACGCCGGGCAGGAGGAAGGGCGCCAACCAAGGTCGGATCAGCCGGACGAGGCGCTGCGGTTTCGGCGACTGCAAATGCAGGATGAGAAGAAAAGCATTCCGATCGACGGGCTGTTGAAGGCGAAAAGGCAGGTCGAACTGATGCGTGCGGCGCAGGCGCGGCGGGCGCAGGCCGCGGGCAAAAGCCTCGAGACGATGGAGGTGGCGGCGATTCAGCCAGGTGATTGGGCCTGGCTCGGCCCGGGGAATGTTGGCGGCCGGATTCGCTCGATCGTGATCGATCCGAACAACCCAAACAGCATCTGGGTGGGAAGCGTCGGCGGAGGTATCTGGCATTCCACTGATGCCGGCGCGTCGTGGCAGCCGGTGAACGACTTCCTCGCGAATCTCGCGGTCGCGACGATGGCGATCAACCCGGCGAATACGAGCGTCATGTACGCCGGCACAGGCGAAGGCTTCGGCAATATTGACGCCTTGCAGGGCGGCGGCATTTTCAAATCAAGCGATGGCGGCACAACCTGGAACCTGCTCGCGACGACGAACCCGGCGATAACGCCGGCCCCGCCGGGATGCGGCGTGGGCGCGGCGCCGTGTCCGAACTTCTGGACCCAGGTGAATCGAATCGCGATTTCTCCTAATGGAAACACTATTCTGGCTGCGACCAACGGAGGCATCGCGAGATCGACGGATGCCGGTGCGACGTGGAGCCAGCAGACCAATACTGCAGCGCTGGACATTGATTTTCGGCCTAACGACAGCACTCAGGCTGTGGCCGGAGAGTTGGCATTTGCGCGCTTCTCCACCGATGGCGGGCAGACTTGGAGCGGAGCGAACTTTAACCCGGCGATCTCCAACGGGGGCACCGCTGCGACGAACGGACGGACCGAACTGGCCTACGCCGGCAACGCCACTCCCCAGATCGTGTATGCGGCCGTAAACAACAACAATGGCGATCTGTATCGCAG
Source organism: uncultured Verrucomicrobiae bacterium (assembly GCA_963769625.1). Taxonomy (GTDB): domain Bacteria; phylum Verrucomicrobiota; class Verrucomicrobiia; order Chthoniobacterales; family UBA10450; genus JACCTI01. The sequence goes on from CAVYMO010000007.1 coordinate 39,858, forward strand.
CATCGATGGCGGCCAAAATTTTTCGCGCGTCAACACGGGGACCAATTTTTTCATTTCCGGCGCCGGTAATCAGGGTTGGTATGACAATGCTCTGTGGGTTAACCCGCAGGATCCGACGTTCGTCATTGTCGGCGGCATCGATCTGTTCCGCAGCACGGATAGCGGGTCAACCTTCACCCAGATTAGCCGGTGGCAGTGTGGCCCTGGACAGAACGGAGTCGGCTGTCCTGAACGGTCGGCGCATGGTGATCAGCACGCGATCGTAGCTCATCCGGGATTCAACAACGCCACTAACAAGACCGTCTACTTCGGCAACGATGGCGGTCTATTTCGCGCCAACGATGTGTCGACGGTGAGTCAGACGAGCGGTTGGACCAACCTGAACAACAACCTTGGGATTACGCAATTCCACGGAGGCGTGGCCAGCGCCAGCGGTGTTCTATTCGGTGGCGCCCAAGACAACGGGACGTTGAGGGCCGATATTCAAACAAGCTTCAATCCGCCTTACGATCCGCAAGGATGGGCGACGCCTGTAAATGGTGGCGGTGACGGTGGGTATGTTGCCGCCGATCCTCTGGATGGCAACTATCTTTACGGCGAACAACAGAATCTCCAGTTGTTTCGCAGCAGCGACGGCGGGGGTTCGGTAAACGTCATTAACGCCGGAATTTCCGACGCGGCGAGCGCCAACTTCATTGCGCCTTTCGTTCTCGACCCAGGGAATCCGAACACGATGCTGGCGGGCGCGCTTAGCCTCTGGCGAAGCAACGATGTGAAAACAGCTGCGGCTCCGACCTGGACAGCGATCAAGAATCCTAATCCCACCATCCCCGCGCCTAGTCCTAGTCCTACTCCTACTCCTGCGCCAAATCCGATTAGCGCCATCGTGGTCTCGCCGACAAATTCCGATTTCATCGTCGTGGGCCACAACGATGGCCAAATCTTCATGACCTTGAATGGCACTGCCAGTTCGCCAGGCTGGAGCGCCATCAACAAGCCGACGACCCCAGCTCGTCTTGTCACGCGTCTGACCATCGATAACACGCGAAATCCCAATTGGATTTACGCGACCTTCGGCGGGTTCAGCAACAATAACGTTTACGTGACGAAAAATCTCGGGGCGACCTGGGCCGATGTGAGCGGCGCAACGGGGACTTCCACGGATCTACCCGCCGTTCCCGTCCGCAGCATCGTCTTCAATCCGGCAAACAGGAATTTCCTCTATGTCGGCACCGAAGTCGGAATATTCGCGTCGGAAGACGCCGGGACGACGTGGCAGCTTCCGCAGGGCGGCCCGGCCAATGTCTCGGTCGATGAGCTCTTTTTCCAGGACGGCAAATTGGTCGCGGCAACACATGGACGCGGCATGTTCACCACGCACGTGCCATTGTTCACGAGCCCGGCCTGCGGCACCACGGGCCAATGCGGACCGCCCGATTGTACCGGTTACTGGGATTGCCCCTGCACCTGGGGGAATAATCAGGTGCCGGGAGCGAACGACGACGTCGTCATCAATTGTCCGGTCACGATCCGCGCGGGCCCGAGCGTCTATTGCCGAAACCTGACCGTGAACGGCAGACTAACGATCGAGAGCGGAATCGAGGTGGTCACCTCGGGTGACATCATTAACTACGGCACAATCGACGGCTCGTCCGGCGGGCTGCGGGCGAATAATGTTGCCAACGTCCGGGCACCAAACGCCATCGGCGACAGAGGCGTCATCACCATCGGAAGAATTTTGGCACAGGGCGATATTGTTGATTACGGGATCATCGCAGCCTCCGGTGAGCGAAACGCCAATGGCGACAACCCGATTCAATGCAACACCCTGTCGCTCGGCAATAACGGAACCCTGTCGGCCAATGAAGTTTTTTGCCGCAACGATCTTTTGTTAGGCGCAAACACCGTTCTTTCCGCGCTCAGTACCAACCCAAACGTGGCCGCACTCACCGTGCTGGGAAACATTCACAACGACGGATCGATCAACAGCCCTGGCCGCCTTTATATTCCGGCGGGCGCAAATATCCGGAGTTTTTCCGGAACGGGCCTCTGGCAACTTGGAAGTTTCACGATGGGCGATCCCGCCAATCCGAATGGAAACGGCGCGACCGTGGTGCTTGAGAACGATCTAACGATTTATGCCGGCAACCAGACATTTTTTGGGAACGACTCGATATTCGTTTCGACCAATTCGACGCTGCTTCAGAACGACCACAATCTCACGCTCAACAGCACGAGCGTTTTTAGCCTCGGCCTGCTCGATCTGGGATCGGGCGGCCTGGTATTGAGTGGAAATTATTTTCGCTTTTACAACAACGGCGCGCGCTTTAGCGGCTTGGGGCTTCCCGGTTTCCGTGGTGACGGCTTGATCGATCTTACCACCACGGGTGCGGCGCCGTATCTCGGCATCACCGCACCGGTTGAGCCGCGGTTTCGAATGACAGCCGGCACCGTCAACGCTGAGATCACGGCCAACTTCGCCCGGTCGATCCAGATCCTCACGGGCGCAACGTTCAATTTCAATTTCGGCTCGATCTCGCTCAATGGCGATCTTTCGGTCAGCGGAACTTTCGCCAAAACTTCCCCCTCGAGTACAAGCACAACGCTGAAATTCAACGGCGCCACGCTGACGAACAACGGTTCGCTCTCCACCGACTCCCTTATCTTCAACTTTGGGACCGGACTATCGTTCTCCCAATCGATCGGCGGGACCGGCACGTGGCCAGTCGGAACGTGGCTCCAGATCGGCAGCCCTGGCAATGCATCCACCACCACGCTGACAGACGACGTGGTGCTGAACTACAGCTATTTCGGCATTGCGACCGGCAGCAGCGTAAATACCAACGCATACACCCTGACCATGCCGTGCAGCACGGCCTGGAGCACCGTCTACGGCACGGGCGAAGTCATTGGCAACGTCCGGCGCACGAACCTTTCCGCCTGTACCGGCGCCATCGCTTTCGGCAGCCCCTTCTCGACCATTCAATTTACAGTCGGAACCCCGCCTAACGATGTAACGATGTCGATGTTGCCGGCCGCGCCGGCTGGCTTTGGCAGCGCAGTGCAACGCGATTATTCCATTACGCCCACCGGCGGCAGCGGGTATTCGGCCACCCTCCGCCTGCACTATCTCGATTCCGAACTCAACGGGAACGACGAAAGCATCCTGGCGTTGTGGAGAAAAGACGGATCAAACTGGAGCGCGCAGGGAGCCACCACGCGAGACCCGGTTAACAACTGGGTTCAATACGCGGGCGTAACTCAATTCTCCCCCTGGGCCCTTGCCTCCTGTCTGACCTCGATCTTCCCCACTTCCGCTTCGGCGCCGAGTGGCGGAGGAACCGGCAATTTCCAGGTAACCTCCACGGGTGGTTGCGCATGGACGGCTGGGAGCAATGCGCCGTGGCTTGTCGTTACTTCGGGCGCCAGCGGCGCCGGCAACGGGACCGTCAATTACATGGTTGATGCCAATACCGGAGCCGGGCGCTCGGGCACCATCACCGTTTCCGGGATCGCCCTGAATTCAGTCTTCACCGTTACTCAGGCCCCGGATTGCAGCTCTTTGTCCATTAACCCGACGAGCCAGAATTTCACGCCGCAGGACGCGTATGGCAGTGTGAGCGTGAGCGCGGCGAACTTCTGTGCCTGGCAGGCCACCAGCAACGACTCCTGGATTTATGTCACTTCCGGCGCAAGCGGCACCGGCAACGGCACGGTTAATTACTATGTCTACCTCAACGATGGTCCCGCGCGAGCCGGCACCATGACCATTGGCGGTCAGACGTTTGCCGTCACTCAAGACTCCGGCTGCTCTTCCAATTTCTACATCTCTCCCACCGAAGGAGAAATGGCCTCGGATGGCGGGTCAGGCACGATCTCCGTGAACGCGACGGCCGGCTGTGACTGGACGAGCACCAGTAACGACGGCTGGATCACGATCACATCGGGGGCCGCTGGCAGCGGCAACGGCATGGTCGACTATTCCGTAGCGCAGAATACCGGTCCGCCGCGCGTTGGAACGTTCATCATCGGCGGGCAAACTTTTACCGTCCACCAGGGCTCAAACGCGCCAGTCTCCCCCACCGTTACCAATACCAGTGACAGTGGGCCGGGTTCGTTGCGCCAGGCAATTCTCGATGCCAATGCCAACTTCGGCCAGGTGAATACCATCCAGTTCAACATCACCGGTGATTTAACGATTACTCCCGCTACGCCATTCCCGGAAATCACCAACCCCGTCGTAATCAATGGCATGAACAGCAACGGCCAGCGCGTCGTCCTGAGCGGTGCTGCCTACGCCTCCTACGGACTTGTCTTCCGTGCTCCGGGTTGCGAGGTTCGCGGGCTCATCATCGATCAGTTTTACATCGGCATATTCCTGTATGCGGGTGCCGACAACACCGTGATCGAGAATTGCTACTTCGGCACGGACGCCACCGCGACGGCAAACCTGGCGAACAGCAATGCCGGGATCGCCATTTGCTCGAACAATAATCGCATCGGCGGCAGTGCCGCCGCCACGGCCAACATGGTGGTCTTTAGCGGTAATACCGGCATCGCTCTGTGGTGCGGAACTGGAAACGTTGTCCAGGGGAACTACATCGGAACCAATCCGGCCGGAGCGGACATGGGCAACGGGTACTCTGGAATCCAGCTTTATTCCTCCGGCAACATCATTGGAGGCATTGCCTCGGGGGCGGGCAACACGATCGCTTTCAATCACGGTCCCGGTGTGGTGGTCTACTACTCTGGTGGCGAGGCCATTCACGGGAACTCCAGCGAAGCTGGCAATGCCATTCGCGGGAACTCCATCTTCTCAAATGACGGCCTCGGCATCGACCTTGATGGCGATGGCGTCACTTTGAACGACGACGGCGACGGCGACTCTGGCGCGAACAACGGGCAAAATTTCCCGGTGATCACGTCCGCCCACCAGGGAAGCACCGCGATCCAAGGCAGCCTCAACAGCACGCCCAATACGGTCGTCGATCTCGATTTTTACGCCAGTCCATTGCCGGATCCGACAGGTTATGGCGAAGGAAAAACCTTTCTGGGCTCATCAACCGTCACAACCGGCACCGACGGCAACGCCCCATTTAACGTCACACTCCCAACTACCACGCCGCAAGGCGACGTCGTCACCGCCACCGCCACCGATCCCGCAGGCAATACCTCGGAGTTCTCACAAAACATGACAGTCGCGCCGCCGGCGGTGCAGTTGACCGGGGTGGTGTCCAGCAAGCTCCACGGCAGCCTCGGACCATTCGGCATTAATTTGCCCCTGACCGGCAATCCCGGGATCGAATGTCGCAGCGGCGGTGCAGGGGGCGTTTACACGCTGCTCTTCACATTCGCCAATACCCTGACCAATGTCGCCGGCGCCGGCGTCTCCACCGGGACCGGATCAGTCAGCAGCAGTTACATTGACACCAGCGATGCGCATATCTACGTCGTCAATCTCACCGGAGTCGCAAACATGCAGGTTCTCACCGTCAGCCTGACGGATGTGACCGATTCGAGTGGAAGCAGCAGCAGCGTTCTGACGGCATCAATGGGAGTTTTGCTCGGCGACACCACCGCCAATGGCACGGTCAATTCCTCCGACATCGGCGAAGCCAAGGGCAATTCCGGCCAGGTCACCAACGCCGGGAACTTCCGCACCGATGTGACCATCAACGGCGTCATCAACAGCTCCGATATCGGTACCATCAAAGCGCAATCCGGCACGGCGTTGCCGTAAGGCCGAATACGAGGCGGGCGGGTTTGGTCAGTGGCGCGTTGATTAAAACGCCTCCCCCGACACCGGCTCCCGCTTTTTTGAATTCGCTTTTGTGAGCTTCGCGTGTAAAGTCGCGCTCCATTAAACCGCATCTGGCGCCAATTCGCGGATGCCGAACCCAACCCCCGATAGTCGTCGGCGCTTCCCGAGAGGCGCTCTTCGCCAACGTTGTATGAAAAAGCAGTCCCTGTCCGATTCTGGTTTCTCCCGTCCCCGCCTTCTCACCGCCGTCGCTTTCTGCGCGGTCGGGATCGCGCTTACCGTCCTCAGTTTTGCCGGTCCACAACCGCGCGCCACTCGCGCCAACAACGCGACCCGCGGCGAAGCGCGCACCACCTTGACTCCCGGCAATCCCTCGAGCAGCTGCAGAGCGGCCGCGGGATCGAACTCTCCGCCCAGGTGTCGCGCAAGACGGGCGCCTACAGTTTCGTCAAAGCGCCGCCGCGCGGCAACGTGATCGCAGCGGCTGATAAGACGGCGAGTCCGAAGACGCGCGCTCTGGCCTTTCTCGCGAATCATGGCGGCCTCGATCGGGATGAATGGCGCGGAGCGTACCGCCGTCAGCGAAGGGCAGCGCGCCGACCGATGGGAGCGATCTCCAGATCGTGAAGGAGCAGACCGACGAACTCGGCTTCACCCACGTGCGCCTCAATCAGTATTACCAGGGTCTGCGCGTTTTCGGTGCGGAAGTGATCGTGCACATGAACGACGCCGGCATCACAGCCGTGAATGGCGACTTTGCGCCCGCTCTTTCCCTGAGCCGACTGCCCGCGATCAGCAATGCAGGCGCGAGCGACATCGCCTGGCGACCGTGCGCAAAGGCTGGCGGCGTGGTCGACGAAGGTGAACAAGACGGAACTGGCCATCTATCCGCAAGGCCTCGTGGAAGGCAACGGCGCTCCGAGTCGCCTCGCCTATTCGGTGGAAGTCGCGGGCGCGGAGCAGCCCGAGCAGGTCTGGATCGATGCGCAGGATGGAACCGTCCTCGTGCGCATCCCGCTGCATAAGACGGTCGATCAATCGCACCATCTACTCGCCCAATTACGACCCGGCGAATCCCGATCTCTTCGTCCAGCGTCGCGAAGGCGATCCACCGCATCCGGCGCCCTTTGTGAACAACCTCTACGATTTCGCGGGCCACACTTACAACTTCTACGCCTCCGGCTTTGGCTTCGCTGTCTTACGACGGGCTCGATAAGAAAATGATCAGCGTTTACCTGATCAACGAGAAGTGCCCGAACGCCTATTGGAATGGGCAATCGACCAATTACTGCCCGGCCTTCGATGCCGACGACGTCGTCTCCCACGAGTGGAGCCACGCCTACACCGACTACACGCACGATCTCATCTATGCGTTCCAATCCGGCGCGTTGAACGAGGCCTATTCCGATATCTTCGGCGAAGCGGTCGATCTCTTGAATGGCGTCGATGGCATCGGCGGGAGTAACAACGCCCAGCCCTATCCGAACGGTCAGCGCTGGCTCGTCGGCGAAGATTTGGGCGAAGAAGCGCAGCAGCTTCTCCTCCGCGACATGTACGATCCGGATCGTCTCGCCGCGCCCGGCAAGGTTTCTTCGATTAATTATGCCTGCGGCACCGCCGACGGCGGCGGCGTCCATACGAACTCCGGCGTGCCGAATCACGGCTACGCCCTGGCGGTGGACGGGACTCAGTTCACCCCGGGCAATACTTACAACGGCCAGACCATCATCGGCATGGGCCTGACGAAAGCCTCTGCCATCTATTTCCGCGCGCAAAGCGTCTATCAAGTCGCGACGACTGGTTTCGCCGATCACGACACTGCCCTGCAAACTTCGTGCAGCGATCTCATCGGAGCGCAGTTGAAGAATCTTTCCACGACCAGTCCGGCTCGGATGAACTCAAGTGAAGTCATCACCGCCGGCAATTGCGCCGAACTCGCGAAAGCGATGCTCGCAGTCGAAATGAGCACGCCGCCGATCTGCGCGACCGGCCCGCTGCTCAGTCCCGATCCGGCGCCGATCTGCCCGGGTTCCGACCACCATCTTCTCGGAGGATTGGGAAACGGGCGAGGATGGATGGACGAAGACCAGCACTGGTTTTGCCACCGGCTTGATTGATTGGGACGATGCTTCCAAGGCCGCGACCAGATTCTTCCACCTCAACTCCAGCCTTCCCGGCGGTCGCAGCGGCACGGCCGCCTTTGCCATCGATCCCCCGATCGGTCGAACCCGGCGGCGGCACTTGCACACCGGGCGGCGATTATTCCGGCAGTCACACGCTGGACAGTCCGGCGATCGTGATTCCCGCCGGCGCGACCGCATCGCAGTTGGCCTTCGATCATTACGTCGCCACCGAGGCCGGCGTGGACGGCGGGCAGGTGGAGATCAGTCGCAATGGCGGCCCTTACACTTTGCTGCCGAAGAGTCAGTATGTGTTTAACCCACCGAACGTCCCCTTCAATCAGGCGGCGCCGGTCGGCAACAACACGAATCCGAATCCCGAGCGAGGACGCCTGGACCGGCACCAATCTCGGCGGCGCCATTCTCGGCTCGTGGGGCACCACGGTCGCGAACCTCGCCACCGTCGCACAACCCGGCGACTCCATTCGGATTCGTTTCACCTGGAGCCAGGACGGCTGCAACGGCGTGGAAGGTTGGTATATCGACAACGTCCGCGTCTTCTCCTGTCCGGTCTTCCAGGCGCCCACGCTCTCAACCGGCGTGGATTATGAGAACCCGGATACGAACGGTTCTTTCACCTTGAACTGGACTCGTCCGAGCGGAGCCGTCGGACCGGATCTGTTGCAGGTGTCGCAAACTTCCTGCGGCCCGTTGCTCTCCGACAACGCGGAAGCCGGTCTGGCCAAGTGGACCACCACGACGACAGGCACAGGCGCGCTGAATTGGAAAATCGACAACACCAAACCGCAGCACGGGAGTAACACCTTCAACGTGCAGGCTGTGAACGGCGTCACCAACGCCGAGTCGTATCTCACCTACAACGATCCGATCACGATTCCGTCGGGCGGGCAGACCTTCCTGAACTTCCGGGATTGGGACCTGAACGAAGGTGAAGACAACGTCTTCGTCGACGTCTCGGAGAATGGCGGCACCACCTGGGCACCCGCGTATCTGCATAACCGCTCGGAACTGGGCACCGGCCCGGTGGCGTTCGCCACCGAGTCGCTCTTCCAGCGCGCGGTCGACCTCACCATCTACAGTGGGAAGACGATTCGCCTGCGATTCCGTTTCTCCCTCGGCGCGGAAGATCGCGCGGGGTCCGTGCCGCTGGGGTGGTATGTCGACGATATCTCGATCATCAACGACAACTGGTCGGATGTCGCCAGCACGACAGGAACCTCGTTGTTACAGACGAAAGGCAGCGGCAGTTACTGCTACCGCGTCCGCACCTCCTATCTCGTGAACTCGCAACTGGCCGAGAGTCCGTTCAGCAACATCGTGAATGTGACTGTCGTCCCCGGCCTCGTCCCGGCGGTGTCACGCAAAGTGCACGGCGGCACCCACGATATTCGCGCTGCCAATCAGTGGACCGGCCGGAGTGGAGTGCCGTCGTGGCAGCGGGGCATCCGGTAACGACCACCAGGTGGTCTTCCAGTTTGCCCAGGCGGCAACGTTTACCGGCGCGACCTGCGCCGGAGCGGCTGCGACCACCAGTGTCTCGGGGAATGAGGTCACGGTAAATTGTGTGGGTATCGCCAATGCCCAAACCATTACTGCATCCCTCCTCGGGGTGCTCGATGGCACTGGACCGGCCCGGACGGTAAGCCGGCAAATGCGCGTCCTGCTCGGTGACACCAACGGCAACGGCGCGGTCAATTCCTCGGATGTGGGCGAAGCCAAGAGCAGCTCCGGCCAGGCCGTGAGCGCGGCCAATTTCCGCACCGACGTCACGGCAAACGGCGTGATCAACAGTAGCGACGTCGGGACCGTGAAAGCGGCTTCCGGCACGTCAGTGCCCTAATTCAGCTGGCAGATAGAATCGCGACGCCGGCCTGGTTTCCAGGCCGGCGTCATTCTGTACAGGGCCGGTTCTAGGATGCGATCGCTTTCATACGATCACCTCGGGCTTTTTCCGCGATTTGTTTTTACGACGATTAATCTCGGTGACATTCTTCCTTGGTACCTGCGACACACCTCGTCCTTGCCAAAAACCTCACAGAAAAACCCCCATGAACTCTGATCCTACCTCCCGACCTGCATTCGTTCTCGCCTGTGCGTTCGCGACTGCATTGCTTTGCGCCCCGCTTCCCTCATTCGCTCTCGTTGAATCAACCGTCGAACGACCGAGCGAGCTGGACGTCCGCGGTCCAGCGGGAGTCCCGAAAGGCACTTTTCTGCGTCAGCCCACGACGGCGCAACTAAAAGCGCTCAGCTCGCTCGAGAGTCAGGTGGGCGGGATGCTCGTGGTGCAATACAACGGCTTGACCGCGACCCCGCGTCACTTGTTCAGCCACAGCGGTTATCTAAGCGATCCCAGCTCCGCTCCTGCTGAAACGATCGCGCGCGAGTTCCTCGCGAAATGGCGCGGCATCTGGCGCTTTAATGACGCCGACCTGCAGAATCTGCGGCTGAAAAGCCGCGCCACGCTGCCGGACACCGGGACGACGATCGTGCTTTTCGAACAACACGTCGACGGTGTCTCGGTTTATAAGGGCGAGGTCCTCGTCAACGTGAACAGCGTTGGCCAGATCATCAGCGTGGGGAGCGAAAACTTCCCGCAGATGAGCGTGAGCAACAGCTTTGCGCTTTCGCCTGCGGCGGCGGTGGGCGCAGCCGCCAACGCTCTGGGGGTGTCATCATTCGCGCCGGAAACCCTGGGCGCAACGAATGTGCTGCGGACCTACGGTGACTTGCCGCAGGAGTTCGTGGAAGGCACGCGCTTCAGCGGCGGCGACAATTTTAGCGACGAGATCGTGGTCAGCCGCGTCATCTTCCCGCTCGGCGACGAAGGTCGCGCGGCCTATAAGTTCACCCTCACCACCCCACAGTATGAGGGCATCATGTGGGAAAATATCGTGGATGCGGCCAACGGGCAGGTGTTGCGACGTCTCAGCCTGACGGCGTTCCAGGCCGGCGGCGGCATCGGCGCGGGACGCCGTGGGACTCTCCGACCCGACCTTCAAGACAAGGTCGAGGCTTTCAATCTCGCCAGCACGGCAAATGGCAAAGTGTTCGACAGCATGCCGACGTTATTGTCCGGTCGCCTCGGCTTTGGACGGGCGACTACGCCCGGCGCTGCGCCCACCTACGCCCCCGAGAATGCGACCGTTCGCAATAGCGGTCGCGGATTTAAGTTTAGTTGGGCCCTCAACCGCGTGGAGGCGCCGCTGATTTATCCGCCCACCTTCGGACAGGTCCAGCGTGGTTTGCCCGACGCGCAAAACCCCACCCCGGAATCGCCCTTCGGTTGGTTTTATCTTCCCACCGACGATAACGGCGCGGAAATCAGCGAAGCTGACCTCAATATCGCCTCGACCCGCGCCTTCGGGTACAACATGCACCCCGAAGCCGAGGCCCGAAATCTCCCCGCCAACTCTCCCGGCGGCGATGGGAAGCAACCTTTCTCCGCCAGCCTAACGACTCTCGCGGTTCCGCAAAATCTCCTCGACGGCCGTTCACTGAGTTCCGTCTTCGAATCGCGCTACACGGAAGGCAACAACGTTATCGTGGCCGACGACCATGGGAACGACAACGAGAGCACCCACGGCATCAAAGGCTACGCCTTTGCCCGGCAATACAACGCCGGCTATTTCGATTTCATCAACAGCTATGAGTTCGGAGGCGTCGATGCCGCGGCCGGCGTTTTTCCGCCGAGTACATTCCCCGATGTCTATCCGGCCACCGTCAATCTCTTCTGGGATATCAACCTCATTCACGACTACCTCTACAGCATCGGGTTCACCGAGCAGCTCTGGAACTTCCAGCAGGATAATTTTGGTCGCGGAGGCGCGGGCCGCGATGCCGTGAGCGGGCAAGTGCAGGACGGCTCCGGTATCAACAACGCGAACTTCGGCACCCCGTCCGATGGCAGTCAGCCCCGGATGCAGATGTTCCTGTGGACGGAAGCCTCGCAGCGTCGGGCGGATGGCGACTTCGATTTCGACGTGGTGGCGCATGAGCTTTACCACGGCGTCTCGAATCGCTCGGCCGGTAAAGGCGAGACCGGCTGTCTCGGGGTTACGCTCGTGGGCGAATCCGGCGGACAAGGCGAAGGTTGGTCCGACTTCCTCGCCGAATCAATGTCGGACGACGACGCCACCGCGGAGTATCCAGTGGGCGAACTGGACGCTGGCATCCGCCGTCTGCCCAAGACGAATTTCCGCTGGTCCTATGGCTCAATCAATCAACGTGGTCTGACCCGGCGCGACCAACAGGCGCCGGATGTGGATACGGGCACCGGCACTCCTTTTGCCGTTCATCGCACGGGTGAGGTGTGGAGTGCCACGCTGTGGGACATGCGTGAACTGCTGATCATGAAAGACCCGAACGCCGTGTTTTTCGATGGCACCCGGCGGCTTGGCAGCGGCACCAGCTTTTTCATCGGCACGCGACAGGTGCAGTCGGTCGATACGCAGCATCCGATCAATTATCGCGTCGCCTTCAATACCAATGATGCGGCCACCATCGACGCCGCCAGTCACGTCGTCCGCCCCGGGTTGGTGGCGAATGAGATCAACACCCTCGGTCATCGTTCCGGTCCGCTCGCCACCGCTGTGCGCAACGGAGCTCGCCTCGCCGACACGCTGGTCCTGCGCGGATTACAACTTTGCCCCTGCAATCCGTCCTACGTTGATTCGCGCAATTCCATCCTGCTGGCCGATCGCGAATTGACCGGCGGAGAAAACCAGGCGGTGATCTGGCGCGCTTTCGCGAGCCACGGCGTTGGAGTTCTCGCCACTTCCACGGCCGGGGCGGATGATGATCCCGCATCTCAATCCGCGCCAATCGTGGTCGAAGATTTCAGTGTTCCGGCCGGCGTCACGCAGTGCGAGCAGCTCGGGCCGTTCGCCGCGCCCACGTTTTCTCTCGCCAACACCACGCCGAACGCGGTCGTGGTAACGATCACTCCGGTCACCGGCGCCGCCACCTACGTCATCTCCCGCGCCAGTGGACCGACCGCGCCCTTCAATAGGATTGCGGAGATTCCCGCGGCGCAAACTACCTACACCGACAATAATGGCGGCGAAGGTCTGCAACTCGGCACGACCTACCGATATCAGGTACGCGCGACGCGCAATCCGGAATGCGTCTCCACCGCCAGTACGCAAAGCATCACCATCAACACCGGTGTTATCATCCAGCCCGCGCCGTTGTTCTTCGGCATCAAGCAGGTGGACGATCCCCGAGTGGGCGACCGTTTGATTGTGAGCTGGCGCCCCGCCACCTCGGCCAATCCCCTCGCGAATATCGTCTACGACATCTTTCGCGCGGACCATGTCACGCACGGTACCAGTCAAAACGATCCGAGCTTCGTTCCTTCGGTTGGCAACCGCATCGCCGAGGGAGTTTCTGGAACCTCGTATATCGATACCGGCCGGACCTTGAACCAAGTCTATTATTACATCGTGCAGGCGCGCGATCTCGCCAACGGAAAGAAGGACACCAACAACACTGGCAACACCGCGATGCGCTGGAGTGCCCCCACGATCCAGTGTTACACCGCGCCCACACCCTTCTCGCCCGAGGACTTTGAGACCTCGGCTGCCGATACCCGCTTCGTGCCGCCGCTTGTTGATTCCGGAAACACGCCGAACCAAAACGTGCCTGCGTTCCAGCGCGTCACGGGCGTCAATCTTGGACCCGTCAGCACCGCCATGATGTATGGCCCCGATTTCAGCCCGCCCGAAGAGGATGGTGCGCCCAGCGACTTCCCTGCGGTGATTGGCCCACTCACCCTCACGCCGACGTCCCTGATGGAGTTCGACCACTTCTTTGCCACGGAGGCGAGCTTCGACGGCGGCGTCATCGAAATCTCGGTCGGCTCTCCCAACTTCAACGCCCAGGTCTTCCCGGATAACGTGACGACGTTTGATCTCGGCGACTACATGATCGAGGGCGGATACAACGCGAAGCTTGATGGCGAACTCGCCGGCGTTTTGCTTTCGCATTTGCAGGGGCGACGCGCGTTCACCGGCTTCAAGGGCCTGCACCATACCCGCATCGCACTGCGCAATTTTGCTCCGGGCGGCATCCACAATCCCGGCGGTGCGCCAGTTTACATTCGCTTCCGTATGACTTCGGATGCCGGCTCCACGGCCGGCGCGAGTTCGGGCTGGTACATCGATAACGTCGCGATCCGAAGCATGGGTACGTCGGGGGCCGTGGCCTTGCCTCAAATTTCCTCGCGCAAGTTCCACACGGAATCCGATGCCTACGACATCCCCTTGTCGCTCGCCCCGCCCACCAGCGTGGAATGCCGCACCGGCGGGCCGAATGGCGAACACTCTCTTGTCTTCCGCTTCAGTGTTCCGATTTCCAGTGTAGGCGGCGCCAGCGTTACTGCCGGTGTCGGGTCCGTCAGCAGCGCCAGCCTGAGCGCGGATGGTCACGTCTACACGGTTAATCTCACCGGAGTGAATGACGCACAGGAAATAACGGTCACGCTCGCCAACGTGGTCGACACCTGCGGCAATAACTCTGCCACCATTGGCGTGTCCATGGTGGTATTGCTGGGCGACGTCACTGCGAATCGCGTCGTCAATTCTTCGGATATTGGCCAGGTGAAAAGCAAGTCCGGGCAGTCGATTAGCCACGCCAACGTGCGGGAAGACGTGACCGTGAACGGAGTCATCAACAGCTCGGATATCGGGCAGGTGAAAGCGCGTTCGGGCACTGCGGTGCCCTGAATTGGGCAATAGCTGTTGCCGGTGGCGGATTTACCCCGCCACCGGTACTGCCGCCTCGTTCTTTCCCGGGGATTGGATGTCGCACGCGCAGGAGTTTAAATCGGCCCGCGAGTCTGCTACTGCTATGGCATGACATCGTCTCCCCTCTGGTCACGTTTTCAGGATTTCTTCCTCGAATACCCGGACGTCGGTTTCTCCATCGACATCAGCCGCATGCGGTTTGGCGATGATTTTTTTAAACGGATGCAGCCGCAGGTCGAGCGCGCGCTGAGGGAAATGCAGGCGCTGGAGAAAGGCGCGATCGCGAATCCGGACGAGAAGCGAATGGTGGGACATTACTGGCTGCGCGCGCCGGAGCTGGCGCCGACGGCGCACATTCGCCGCGAGATCGAGGAAACCAACGCGGAGATCAAGACCTTCGCGCGCGAGGTCCACGAGGCGAAACACACGGGCACGAACGGCGACCGCTTCCGGCATGTGCTCCTGATCGGCATCGGTGGCTCCGCCTTGGGGCCGCAATTTGTGGCCGATGCCCTGGGCACGACGGACGACAAGATGGCCGTACATTTTTTCGACAACACCGACCCGGATGGATTCGATCGGGTGTTAAGGCGGCTCGGCGGCGAACTCGCGGCGACGCTCGTGGTCGTGATTTCGAAGTCGGGCGGAACGAAGGAAACGCGCAATGGCATGCTGGAAGCGTCGGCTCGTTTCGTGGAGATGGGCCTGGATTTCGGGAAGCACGCGGTGGCGGTGACCGGCATCGGAAGCGAGCTGGATCACTACGCGATTGAGCATCGCTGGCTGGCACGGTTCCCGATGTTCGATTGGATCGGCGGGCGCACGTCGGTGATGAGCGCGGTGGGTCTGCTGCCGGCGGCCCTGCAGGGCCTGGCGCTGGACGAATTCCTGGCGGGCGCGGGGGCGATGGATGTGCACACGCGCGAGCAAAACGCGAAAAAGAACGCGGCGATGTTGCTGGCATTAATGTGGCACCACGCGGGCAACGGGCGCGGCGAGAAGGACATGGTGATCCTGCCTTACAAGGATCGGCTGCTGCTTTTCAGCCGCTATCTGCAGCAGCTTGTGATGGAGTCGCTGGGCAAGGAGCGCAACCTGCAGGGCGAGGTCGTGCATCAGGGCATCGCGGTTTACGGGAACAAAGGCTCGACCGATCAGCATGCTTACGTGCAACAGTTGCGCGACGGCGTTTTGAATTTCTTCGCCACTTTCCTCGAGGTGCGAAAAGATCGAACGACGCCTCGTTTCGAAGTCGAGCCGGGGGTGACGAGCGGCGATTATCTCCAGGGCTTCCTGCGCGGAACTCGGACCGCCCTTTACCAGAATGAGCGCGAGTCGATCACGCTCTCTATCGAGACGGTGGACGCGCGCAGCGTGGGCGCGTTGATCGCGCTCTACGAACGCGCGGTCGGTTTCTACGGCTCGCTCGTGGAGATCAATGCGTATCATCAACCCGGCGTCGAAGCTGGAAAGAAGGCGGCGACGGAAGTGCTGCTGTTGCAGAGTAAACTGCGCGAGCAGCTCGCTCCTGGCGCCGGGCAAACTGCCGATGAACTGGCGACCGTGATCGAGGCTGATGCGGAGGGTGTCTATCATGTGCTGCGTCATCTGGCGGCGAACGACGATCGCGTCGGCAGCACCGGCGACACGCCCGCGACCCGCAGATTTTTTCTGAACTCCTGACGCCTTGCGTGTAGGGTCGCGCATGTCCGAGCCGACCGAGCCGCCCGCGGGAGAGGCGCTGTCCGTGCCTTGGGATGACATCGGGCGCTTCGCGCGACAGCTCAGTCACGACCTGCGCAATCACCTAAATGCCGCGCAACTGCAATCGGCCTACGTGGCGGAAGTGACGGAAGACCCCGAGCTGAAGGAGGAACTAAAGCGCCTGCGCGAGATGCTCGGGGACATGGGCGCGAGCTTGCAACAGCTGACGGACTCGTTGGCGCCCATCCGGCTGACATTGATGCCGTATGAAGCGTCTCATTTCATCGAGGACCTAAGCAGTCGGGTCAGCACGCGGTTTGCGGACGAGAGCAGCGCGATCGAGTGGACGGTCGATACGGGCGGCGCATTGCTGAAGATCGATCCGCAGATTTTGCAGATGGCGTTTCTGGAATTGTTCGCCAACGCCTTTCAACATGAACGCGGCTCCGGTCCGCTGCGGGCACGGGCAAAAGTGCACGGTTCGGAGTTTGTCTTCACCCTCACGGAACCGAAGACGAATTTTGCCGGCGAGATGGCGCAGTGGGGACGACGGCCGTTCGCGCGCATGACGCGGGGGCATTATGGCCTTGGTCTGCCGCAGGTGCGGAGTATCATCGCGGCGCATCATGGCCGCCTGGACGCAAAGTTTGACTCGAGTTCGTCAGCACTCGTCACGGAGATCGCTCTCCCATTGGGGCGCGCGGCGTGAGGCGCGCAATTTCGGCGTAGCGACTGGCGATATTCCTGCTTCTATCCTCCGCCGAAGGCCATGAGCGCGGAGAACAAAAAGATTCTCATCATCGATGATGAGCGCCCGATCTTGCTGACGCTGCAGGCGCTCCTCGGCCGCCACGGTTACGAACCGGAGACAGCGGCAACGGCAGCCTACGGCCTGCGCGTTCTCAAGGAAAAAGCGCCCGCGCTCGTCCTGCTCGATCTGCAACTGCCGGACGGCGAAGGCCTGGAGATGCTGGACCAGATCAAGCGCGAGCAACCGGAAACGCAGGTCATCATTCTCACGGCGCACGATTCCTTGAACAACGCGATCGAGTCGATCAAACGCGGCGCGTATCATTTCATCAGCAAACCGTACGCAGCGGAGGAATTGCTCAGCCTGGTGGAGAAGGCGCTGGAGAAGCAATCGTTGCTGCGGGAAACCGAGCATCTGCGCGAGCAGACTCAGGTGCTGCAAAAGCGTCTGCAGTTGGCCGAGATCCGGCTGGCCCCGGTCTTCAAGAGCAAGGTGATGCAGGAGATTCACGAGTTGATCGAGGCCATGGCGCCGTCGGACGCGAATGTGCTCATCACAGGCGAGAGCGGCGTGGGCAAGGAAGTGATCGCCAACGTGATCCACAGCCACAGCCGGCGCGCAGACCAGACCATGGTGAAGCTGAACTGCGCAGCGTTCCCGCAAACGATGATCGAGGGTGAGTTGTTCGGTTACGTGAAAGGCGCGTTCACGGGGGCGTCGAATGATTTCCCAGGCATGATCGCGGCCGCGACAGGCGGGACGCTTTTCCTCGATGAGATTTCGGAGATGCCGGCGGATTTGCAGACGCGTTTCCTGCGCGTGCTGCAGGAACGCGAATATCGCCCGCTCGGCAGCACGAAGACGGAGAAGGCGGACTTTCGCGTGATCGCGGCCACCAACCGTCCCACGGTGCAGGCGCTGGCGGAGAATCGTTTGCGCTCTGATTTATATTACCGGCTGAACACATTTCAGATCGAGATTCCACCTTTGCGCGAACGGCGGGAAGACATCCCGCTGCTGGTCTCCCTTTTCTTGAAACGCTTTTCTCAACAGCTCGGCAAACCCGAGCCCGAGATCGCACCGGAGGCCTATGAAAAATTGCTCGCCTACAATTGGCCAGGGAATGTGCGAGAGCTGCAAAACGCGATGGAATACGCCGTCGTCCTCGCGCGGAAGAATCGCATCACGGTGAAAGGCCTGCCCGCGGAAGTGCAGCTTCCCGTGGCCTTACAGCAAACCGAACGCACACCCGCCACGGCCGGGAGCGCGCAGAACCTGAGCGATTTGGAGCGCAACGCCATCCTGCAAGCGCTCGCCCAAACACATGGGAACAAGAAGAAGGCGGCCGAGGTTCTCGGGATCCAGCGGCCCACGCTTTACAACAAGATGAAGCGTTACGCGATCGAGCTGTAGCGGAGAGGCGACACTCCCGTCGCCTGTATATAGATTCAAACGGGTGACAGGAGTGTCGCCGCTGCAAATGTCCCGTCATCTCGATAAAGTTCTGGCCCATGCCGAGCGTCGTCTCACCCTCGCGGGCGATGTGCGGCCGACCGATGTCCTTCCGCTCTACAAGAAATTCCTCCGCATCGAGGAACATCGGCTGCGCTTGAAACACAAAGCCGGCGGGGGTGGGCGTGAGATTTGCGCGCGCCGGGTCGATCTGGTGGACGTGCTCCTGGATCACGTCTTCACCGCCGCTTCCGCCTTTGCGCAGGAACACGAACATACGCCGGTCACGCCGCTGGCATTGCTCGCGCTGGGCGGCTATGGGCGCGGCGAATTGAACCCGTGGAGCGACGTGGACGTGATGTTCGTGCACGGAAAACACTCCGGAAAAGTGGCGCCCTACGTGACACAGGTGGTGGAACAGGTGCTCTATTTACTCTGGGATATCGGCTTCAAGGTCGGGCATTCCACCCGTTCGGTCCGCGAAGCGATCGATCAGGCGAAGCACGATATGCAGGCGAAAACGGCGATGCTGGAAGCGCGCTTTCTGACCGGCGACGAAGCGGCGGCCCGGCTCTTTCGGCAGCGTTACCGCGCGGAGTGCGTGAAAGGATCGGAGCTGGAATACATCCGCCTGCGCATGGACGACCAGGCGGCGCGCCACGCAAAATACGGGAACAGCGTCTACATGCAGGAACCGCACGTGAAGAATGGCTGCGGCGGTCTGCGCGATTACCAAAATTTGCTCTGGATGACGTTTTTCAAGGAAGGCGTGCTGACGACGAATCATCTGGTGGGCAAAGATTGGCTGAGCCCAACCGATCAGCGGGGGATCGAGACGGCCTACGATTTTCTCCTGCGCGTGCGCACCGATTTGCATTATCTGAACGGTCGCGCCACCGACGTGCTCCACCTCAATCAGCAGGACGAAATCGCGCGGCGCCTGCATTACCGCAACAAACGCGGGCAACTCCGAAGCGAGGCGCTGATGAAGGATTACTACGCGCACACGCGGAATATTTTTCGCGTCACCGAGCGCATTACGGAACAATTCGCGCATCCGGGCATCTCGCAGGGGAGACGTTCGTTCTTTGGATTTCGCACGCGCCGCCGCACTCCAGAAACGGATCTGGGCGACTTCGTCGCCCGGGGAGAACATCTCTACGCAAAACGGAACGACGTCTTCACCCGCGAACCGGAAGCATTGATGCGGGTTTTCCTCCTCGCGCAGGAACATCGTCTGCAGATCGGGCCCGAGCTGGAGGATTTGCTCACCCGCAGTCTCAAGCTGGTAAACGGAAAATTCCGCACTGCCGCCGCACCGCGGAAGATCTTTCGCCTCATCCTGTCCCGCCGTGGCGAGGCCGGTCGCATCCTCCGCATGATGCATCGGGTAGACTTCCTCGGGCGGTACATCCCAGAGTTCGGGCCGCTCACCTGCCTCGTGCAGCATGAGTTTTTTCACCGTTACACCGCCGACGAACACTCGCTCGTGTGCGTCGAGAAGCTCGACGCCCTCGCCACGACCGAAAACCCGAAGCTACTGCCCTATCGCACCCTCTTCGAAAAGATCGGCGATCCTTACGTCCTCTATCTCGCGCTTCTCCTGCACGACACCGGCAAGGCCGTCGGCGCACGGCCGCACTCCGAGGCCAGCGCGCTCTTCGCCCAACAGGCCGCCCTTCGCCTGGAGCTTTCCTCGGAAGAACGCAAGGCGCTCATCCTCCTCGTCGATCATCACCTCACGCTTTCGAACATCGCGCGCCAGCGCAATCTCGATGACCCGGAAACCATCGTGGAACTCGTCGGTATGATCCGGAGCCAGCACAATCTTGATTTCCTGATGTTGCTCACGCTGGTCGATGGCCAGGGGACACGCGGGGAAGCGTGGTCCGATTGGAAGGAAACGCTGGTCTGGCAGCTTTATCGGAGCGGGTCGCAATATCTCGCCGATCAGGCAGGGTTTTTCGAGCAGCAGAAGATTGAACGCACTTCCCTGCAGGAGGCGGTCACGGCGGAGCTTCCACCGGACTTCGCCGCGGAAGTGGAAGCGCACTTCGAGGCGATGCCGGATAATTATTTTCGCGCCTTCAGCGTGGAGGAGATCACGAAGCACGCGCAATTGTTCCGGCGCTTTCTCGGTCACCTCTTCCTGCATGACGTGCATCCCCTCACCCCGGCGGTGGCGTGGGAGCCGTTCCCGGCGCAGGGGCACACCACGGTTTCGTTTTGCACCTGGGATGGGCAGCAGTTGCTCGCGAAAATCGCAGGTTCATTCTCGATCGTGCCACTGAATATCCTGAGCGCGGATATTTACACACGCGGCGATAACGTCGTTCTCGATGTCTTCCGCGTTTGCGATCTGCAAGCGCGGGCAGTGACGGATGAAAATGATTTCGCGCTTGTCGAATCGACCCTGCGCCGCGCGCTGACGGAGCCGGATTTTGATTTCCGTCCTCTCCTTGATGAAACCCGTCACGCCCTGCGGGCGAACGCGCACGTGGAAATCGATTTTCCGATGAAAATCGTCCTCGATAACAAGGCGCACCCCCAATACACCCTCATCCAGATCGAGATGCCGGACCGCGTCGGTTTACTTTACGATTTGCTCTCCGCGCTGGGGGAAGAAGGCGTCTCGATTCTGCTCTCCCGCATCAGCACGGAAAAGGGCGCGGCCATTGATACACTCTATGTCGCCGACAGCGCCACGCGGGGGAAAATTACCGAAAACGCGCGCCTTCACAGCCTGCAACAGCGGCTCAAGGAAGTCGCGCTCGGTGCACGCGGAAGAGAGAAAATGGCGCGAGCCACCGCCGTGGTCTAGCTTCCGGCCAAATGAACGTTCTCATCCTCGCCGCCGGCTATGCCACGCGGCTTTATCCCCTTACTTTGACGAAGGCAAAGCCGCTCCTGGAAGTGGCGGGCAAACCGATGATCGAGTGGGTCATGGACAATCTCGCACCGGTGGATGGAATCGAGACGGTTTACGTGGTGACGAACGCGAAGTTTGCGGAAGATTTCCAGACTTGGGCGCGCGATTACGAGACGCGGCACGCAAAGGCCAAATTGAAAATCGTGAACGATGGCTCGACGGACGACTCCGACAAGTTGGGCGCGATTGGCGACATCAACCTCGTGCTCGTGCGCGAGGATCTGAGCAGCGACGACCTCTTGGTGGTGGCGGGAGATAATCTCTTCAGCGATCCGCTGACCGATTTCGTGCACAGCACGGAAGGCTCCGAGGCCACCCTCGCCACCTATGACGTCGGCGATCTGGAGGCGATCAAGAAATACAGCGCGATCACGACCGATGCGGATGGCGTGTTGACTTCCTTCGAAGAGAAGCCGGCAGAACCGAAGAGCACGTTGACCGGGATCGCGCTTTATTATTTTTCGCGGGAGACAATCCCCCTTTTCACCACCTACATCGCGGCAGGGAACAATCCTGATCAGCCCGGCCGTTTCATCCAGTGGCTTTACACCCGCCGGAAGGTGCGCACGCATCAGATTCGCGGCACGTGGTTCGACATCGGAAGCAAGGAAACGCTGGAGGAAGCGAACGAGCTCTTCCGCCAGTTCGCTCGTTAGGCCGGGAGCGGCAAATCACGGCGCGGCTGCAACCGTCGGGTCCCGGTTGGCTGTCTTCCGCTACTTCTTTCGGCCCTCATCGAACTCGATGAGGTCGAAGTAGGTGCGGATGTCTTTTCGCGTCTCACCGCCAGCTTCTTTCAGGAAATGGAGGAACCGGGCTTTCTTCTCCGCGTTATCCGGTTGCCGGGAGATCATGGCCTCATTCCATTGCTCGATCTCTTCCGCGTCATGCGTGACCCCGTTCTCCTGCACCCAGCGCAGAATGGCCTCGTCATCTTCCAGGCGGTTCGCCGCTTCCTCGAAGCCGTCGGGGTCCAGCTTCAGAAAGGCAAGGAGATGCTTGTCGAAGCCGACCGTCTTGTAGTTGTAGCCCTGGAGAAATCCCTGACGGTGCAACCTCGCCTTGTCGATTAATCGCGGGAGGTGAACGTAGCCGCCCAGGCGGTCGTACGGGCTGCGGGGAAACCGTTCTCGCATTCAGCCCGAAGGCCTAGGTCGCCGGCAACGGAGAAACGATGCCTGGCAGCGACTCTTCTTCCTTCGTCGCGGCGGCGGCCATAGAAACCGGCAGTAATTCGGCCTGCTCCAATCCGCTGCTGCCGATGATCAATTGCCCGGTAAACACCCCACCCTTTTCGACGCTGATGGATTTGGCGGTGACGTTGCCATCGAGCGAGGCGTTGCGATGAATCACCACCACCGTCTCGGCCATGACTTCGCCCACCATATGCCCTCGGATCTCGATGCTCTTGACGTGGACGGCGCGGAAGAACTGCACGTTCGCCTTGCGCTCGATCAAGAGATGGTTGGCATCCACGCGACCGGGGATTTTCCCAGAGTGATTGATCGTGCAGGTATCCGAGCATTGGAGATTGCTCCGCAGCCGACCTTCAATCACCGCCGAGCGGCAAATGACGTTGCTGCTGCTGAGATCGCCCCGGGCGGTAACATGAATGTCGCCGTGGGTGCGAATGGCGCGACTAAAGCTCGAAGTGACTTTGTAATCGCGGAGATCCAGATGTGCACTGCACTTCGGGCAGGTCGTCGAGGTGGCCGAAGAGGTAATGTCCTGGGTCGCCTTGCAGTCGAAACAAGTAACGACGGAACTGCGCGGCTTGGTCCAAAGTCCCTCGAACTTCTGGCGCAGGCCCGGAATTTGAATCTGCTGAAAGAGCGAAGGTGCCTCCACCGGGGCAGATTCCTCCGGGCCCTCCCCCCGCGCGTGCAGCTTGAACTCGGGCTTGGGCGCCGCTGAGGGAGCAAATGAGCCACCGCACTGGCGGCACATCGTGCTCTTGGCCGCGGCATACTCCATCTGCTGGAAGCCGCAGTGCGGACATTCCACACTGAGCTTGGCAGGCGACGACTTGGCCACGGGGAGACGGGAGACCGGGCGTTTGACTTAGGAACGGGCGCCGAAAGCGGCTTTGACAGGAGTGGCCGGTTCTTCGTTGCGGACGACTTCCGGCTTCGAGTTGCTGTTCGAAGATTTGCTGTTGCTGCTGCCGCCGCCAGAGCTGGTCACTTCCGACTTGCCGATGAAGGTGGCGCCTTCTTCGATGACGAGGCGCGCGGCCTTCAGATCACCCTGGAGCGTGCAACGCGATTTCAGTTCGCAGCGTTCGCCCACTGTGATGTTGCCCTGCACTTTGCCGAAGACGGTGATGGATTTGGTTTTGATTTCACCGCGGATATCGGCGTTCTCACCAATCGTCAGCACGCCATCGGAATGGATCTCGCCTTCGACTTTGCCGTCGATGAGGAGTTCCTTTTGGAATTTGATCGAGCCTTTGATTTCGACGTCGCTCGAGAGGATGTCTTTGCCAGAATGTTCAGCCATAGTTTTTTGATGATCGGTGAGTGAGGGTGATTTACGCGGCTCTTCACGGCGTGGAGAGTCGGTCGTGTCATCGCTACCCGCGCTCAAAGATCCTTCTCCGATCGACGACAGGGGCTTTTGCGGGATGAACTTTTTTAACACGCCGAATTATTAAAAGAGCACCCGGGGAGTGTCAACGTAAACCGGGATAAAATGACGATTTTTGTGGATATTTTTGCGCAAGGTCGTCAAAATTCATCTCCCTTTCCCCATTTACCCGGCGCGCAGGGGCGTTTTCGGGAGCTTGGGGAGCGCTGGGCCCACCAGGATTCGAACCTGGGACCAAGGGATTATGAGTCCCCTGCTCTAACCGCTGAGCTATAGGCCCGACTCTCTACTGATCCTCGCGAATGGAGGGCGAGCAACCGGAGAAGCGCCCTTCGCGCTTTTCGACCCAGCCAATCGCACGATTCGAGGCGATGGTGAGCGAAGCGATGAACGCGAGCCAGAGAATTCCATCAGCCCAAGGCGCCGATCTCCGAAGCGACGGCGTGCATTATCGCACCTGGAGCAAGCACCAAGACGTCGAGGTCTTGATCCTCGATCAATCGGGCAACACTCGACGCCGCCTTTCGCTCGAGCGCGAAGGCAACGGTTTCTTTGCCGTCCTCGATCCGGACGGCCGCGCGGGCGATCTCTACCAATATCGGTTCGGCGAAAGCCAGGGCTGGCCCGATCCAGCCTCGCGCTGGCAACCACAGGGCGTGCACGGGCCTTCCATGGTGATCGATCCGTCCGCGTATTCCTGGCGCGATGCCGCGTGGCAAACGCCCGAGCTTTCCGCGCTCGTGATTTACGAAATCCACGTCGGCACTTTCACGGAGGCAGGAACATTTCGCGGCGCGATCGAAAAGCTCGACCATTTGGTCTCGTTAGGCGTAACCGCGCTGGAGTTGATGCCCGTGGCGGATTTCCCCGGCGAACACAACTGGGGCTACGATGGCGTGATGCTCTACGCGCCCGCGCGCGCCTACGGGCATCCGGATGACCTCCGCGCGCTGGTCGATGCGGCGCATGCCCGCGGCCTCGCCGTGATTCTCGACGTCGTTTACAACCACTTCGGCCCGGATGGCAATTACACCAGCGTCTTCCACCACGATTACGTGGACCAAGGGCAGCACACGCCCTGGGGCGCGGCGCTGAATTATTCCTCTCCCGCCGTGCGCGCCTTCTTTATCGAGAACGCCGTTTACTGGCGACGCGAGTTCCACATCGACGGCTTCCGTCTCGATGCCACGCACGAGATCATGGATAAATCTCCGCGCCATCTTCTCGCCGATATTGCCGCCGCCGTGCACGCGCTCGGCGGGTTCGTCATCGCGGAGGACGACCGTAATGAGCCACAGCTGGTTCGCCCGCTCGCGAGCGGAGGATTCGGACTCGACGGCGTGTGGACGGATGATTTCCACCACGTCATCCATGTGATGTTAACCGGCGAACGCGAAGGCTACTACGCCAACTACAAGGGTACGACCGACGAACTGGTCCAGACCCTAACCGATGGCTGGCTCTATCGCGGACAGCCGCAACTAGCTACCGGCGAACCGCGCGGCGGCGACCCGGTCGGACTCTCGCCTTCGCAATTCATCTACTGCATCTCCAACCACGACCAGGTCGGCAATCGCGCTTTCGGCGAACGCCTCGGCCACCTTATTTCGCCGGCGGAATATCGTGCCGTCTCCGCCTTGCTCTGTCTCGTCCCGCAGACCCCGCTCATCTTCCAGGGACAGGAATGGTCCGCCTCCTCGCCCTTCCAGTTCTTCACCGCGCACAACCCTGAACTGGGCAAGCTCGTGACCGAAGGTCGACGCCGGGAGTTTGGTAAATTCTCCGCCTTCCGCGATTCCAAGGTGCGCGAGACCATCCCCGATCCGCAGGCCCCCGAGACATTCGCGAACTCGAAGCTCCAATGGGAGGAACTCCACCAACCCGCCCACGCCGCGATCCTCCTTCTTTACCGGGAGTTTTTGGCGGTACGGAAAACCCATCCCGCCTGGCGCGACCGGATGGATAAACCGCTGACGGCCGTCCCGTTGCGATCAGGCTTGATCGCATTCCGCCTCGCTTCCGGTGCGCACGAATGCCTCATCCTCTGCGATCTACGCGGCGGTGGTCAGGCCCCGGATCTCGACCACGGCGCGCTCGCGCCACGCGCTGGCGAGTGGCGGACTCGTCCTTTCGAGTAACGAAGCACGCTTCGGCGGAGACGACGACGCGTTATCCACTGGTCCGGCCACGGTTTTGCTGGAAGCGGGTCCCCGCTAACGCAGCGTTTTCCCGCCTTGGGAAATGGCGGCGAAAAAAAGGCAGAGCCAATCTCCACCCCAACGGCGTTTTTAGTTTGTTAAATACGCTCCCACGCCTCCAATGCCCTCGTTTCACAACAGGACCGATCCCAGCTTGACCGCCGAGGTCGAACTCGAGTTACAGCGCTATTATGAGGCACATCCGCGGACCCCGAGCGCGCTTCGCCGTCCTCGCCTGATGCGGCGCGGCTGCACTTGGATTGCATTGCTCGGCAGCACCCTCGAAGACGGCATCGCGGGCATGGGAAATACCGTGGCGTCGGCGCTCCGTGCCTTCGACGCGCGCTATCGCGGCTCTCTCAAGCCACGTAACTGACTGGATGGAACGACGTTCGTTCGTCGTCCGCAGATCGAGACGCGCGCACCGTTGAATTGCACGGGGCGTCTTTTTTTCCGTAATTAAAGGATCATGCGCCCATCTCCATCTCGACACACGATATGTCAGCATATGGAACTCGAAACTCTCAAAGACCTTTACATTCACGAACTCAAAGACCTTTACAGCGCCGAAAATCAGCTCACCAAGGCGCTCCCGAAAATGGCCAAGGCCGCGAGCAATAAGAAGCTCGCTGATGGCTTCAAGACTCATCTCGAAGAGACCAAGGAACATGCGGCCCGTCTCGAGCGCATCCTGAAGAGTCACGACGAGAGCACCCGCGGTCCGAAGTGCAAAGGCATGGAAGGTTTGATCAAGGAAGGCCAGGAGATGATCGAGGAAGACGCTGATGAAGAGGTACGCGATGCCGGCCTCATCTCCGCCGCGCAACGCGTCGAGCATTACGAAATGGCCGGCTACGGCTGCGCCCGCACCTACGCCGAACTGCTCGGGGACAAGGCTGGCGCCAAACTGTTGCAAAAGACGCTGGATGAAGAAGGCGCCACCGACAAAAAGCTGACCAAACTGGCGCTCTCCACGATCAACGTGGCCGCGCAGTAACCAACGACGTCGCCCGTTTGGTCCGATCCCAGAACGTGCGCGACAGAACCAATTCAGGAAAGCGCACCCGATGAAAATCCTTGTGTTGGAAGATCACGAAGAGAGCCGGAGGGTTATGGCCCAGCTCCTTGAGTATTGCGGCCACACTGTCCGGTCCGCGGAGAGTCTGTCGGAGGCAGATGCCTTGCTGGGGCAGGAATCATTCGAGGTCATGTTGAGCGACATCGGTTTGCTCGATGGCGATGCCTTTGACCTCGTGCAAAGAGCAAAAACGGAGCACGGCATACGCGCCGCGGTCGCTCTTACGGGGCATCCGCTGGAGCAGGATGGAACCCGCGCCCGCGCTGCCGGCTTCGATCATTACCTGACCAAACCCGTCGACTTTCATGTCCTGCGCTCATTGCTCTCGCACATCGCGGTCGGGGTATAACCGCAGCCGTCCCGTGCTGGCGTTTATTGCTGCGCGGTGACGGCTTCGCGATAGTTCGCTTCCCAGCTTTCGAAGGCACTGGCGAGCGTCCAGCCGAACACGCTCGCACCCGGAATCTCGGGCCCGTGGAAAATCTGCCAGCCCGCGCCCGCGCGCACCGCCAGCGGCTTTATCCTCGCGGCGAACGAGTTCGGATGTGTGCGAAAATAACCGTCCAACTCTTCCGCAATCTCCACCTCGCGTTCCACAAAATCAGAACGGATTCGCATCGCGTTTCGCGCGTAAACTTCGCGGAGCGGGCGGGCGATTTTCTGGTCGCGGCCGCGAATTCGCTGTGGGGACCATCCGGTTCCAATCCCGGCGGCGTTTCTCGCTGGGAAGCTGGAGCGTTCGCGACTACGTTACAGACAGACCGGCCGCAGGATTTCCACCCATGTCCGATACACCCGAAACAATCTTGGACCCCGCTGCCACCGATGAGCAGGGCGAAAACGCGCGCGGCGGTGCGGCCAAGCGCCGTGATCCGAATGAACCATCGGCCGTCGTCGGTCTGGGCGCTTCCGCCGGGGGCGTCGCAGCGCTGCAGCAATTTTTCAGCGATATGCCGGCGGATAGCGGGCTCGCTTTTGTCGTCGTGATGCATCTTTCGCCGGATTACGAGAGCAACCTCGCCGCCGTCCTCCAGCAGAAAACTTCCATGCCCGTGCTGCAGGTCACTGGCCCAGTGAAGGTGAAACCGAATCACGTTTACGTGATCCCGCCGCAGCATCAGCTCACCTTTGAGGACAGCACCCTGACATTAGTCGAACCGCAACAGGCGGAAGGCCGCCGCGTCACGATCGATTTGTTTTTCCGCACGCTCGCGCAGGCCTACGGCCAACGCGCCGTCAGCGTGATTCTCTCCGGGAGCGACGCGGATGGCGTCATCGGCTTGAAGCATGTCCGCGCGCAGGGCGGCGTGACCATGGCGCAGGATCCGGATGAGGCCGAGTACGAGAGCATGCCCGTGACCGCGATCAGCACTGGGATGGTGGATTGGGTGCTGCCGGTGGCGAAGATGCCAGCGAAGTTAATGGAGTTCGTGCGCAATGAAAAGCGCATCAAAATTCCGCCGGAGCTGCCCCATCTGGACGAGCCCGATGCGAAAGATCCGGAGGCGCCCGGTGGCGAGACCGTCTCGGATGAAACGCGCGCTCCGGAGGACGAGAACGCCCTCACGGAAGTGCTGGCGCATTTGCGCGCGCAGACCGGTCACGATTTTACCCACTACAAACGCGCCACCGTCCTGCGCCGAATCGCGCGCCGGCTCCAGGTGAATTCGCTCGATAGCATCCCACGTTACCGCGAGTTCATTCATCGGCACCCCGCCGAATCCCACGCCCTCCTCCAGGATTTGCTCATCGGCGTAACGCATTTCTTCCGCGACCGCGCCTCGTTCGCGGCGCTCGAAGCGAACGTGCCCCAGCTTTTCGCAGGCAAGAACAAGCAAGACCACGTGCGCGTCTGGGTGGCGGGCTGCGCCACGGGCGAAGAGGCCTACTCGCTCGCCATCCTTCTCTGCGAATACGCCGAGCGACTGGGCAATCCGCCCTCCATCCAGGTCTTCGCTTCCGATGTGGACGAACAGGCCGTCCAGGATGCGCGCGATGGGCTTTATCCGGCCACGATCGAGGCGGATGTTTCACAAGACCGCTTGCGCCGCTTCTTCCGCAAGGATCACGGGCGCTACCGCGTGCGCAAAGAGTTGCGCGAGAAAGTCCTCTTCGCCTCGCACAATCTCCTCCGCGACCCGCCCTTTTCCCGCGTCGATCTGATCTCCTGCCGCAATCTTCTTATCTATCTGAATCCGCAGGCACAGGAGCGGGTCTTCGATATTTTCCACTTCGCCCTCCGCGCCGGTGGGCTCCTCTTCGTGGGGGGCTCCGAGAGCAGCAATAACGTGCAGTCACTCTTTTCGCCGGTGGATGCGCGCAATCGCATCTACGTGCGGCGCTCTGTCCCTCGTCCGAGCTGGCGGGTGCCGGTTTTGCCCGCGCAAGGGCCAGCCGCACACCGCGTTGTTCCTGTTGCGACGCGGCCGCGACCGCTGCCGCCCCTTACCCAAGTCGAAGTCGAGGAGGTCACGAATGATGACAGCGACGCCCGTTACACTCGCCGGGAACGCCGCGCCGTTCTATTCGGCGAACTCCATCTCAAGCTTCTCGAGCAATACGGTCCGCCTTCCGTGGTCGTGAATGAGGCCCACGATATCGTCCACCTCTCGCCGAATGCCGGACGTTACCTGCAGTTCGCCGCCGGAGAGCCCTCTGCCAACATCATGAGCGTGGTCCATCCCGCCCTGCGCATCGATCTGCGGACCGCACTTTTCCGGGCCACGCAGGATCGGAAACCCCATACCGGCACGCCCCAGCTCGTCGAGATCGACGGCCAGCCCGAGAGTGTGGCGGTGCACGTGCGCCCCATGCCGGAGGAAGATCCCGCCAAGGGCTTTTTTCTCGTCCTCTTTCAGAAACAAGCCGAGCCTGGGCCCAAGTCCGTTCCGCCGCCGCCCAGCGATGTCACGCGCGAACTCGATCGCGAGATCCAGTATTTAAAAGAGCAACTTAACAGCACGGTCGAGCAATCCGAAGCGGCGGGCGAAGAGCTGAAGGCATCCAACGAAGAGTTGCAGGCGTCGAACGAAGAAATGCGTTCCGCCACCGAGGAACTCGAGACGAGCAAGGAAGAACTCCAGTCCGTCAACGAGGAGTTGAGCACGGTCAACCACGAGCTGAAGAGCAACGTGGAAGAATTGAGCCGGGCCAATGCCGACCTCAACAACCTCATGGCCTCGACCGATATCGGGACCATCTTCCTCGACCGCCAGTTCCGCGTCCAGCGCTTCACCCCCAGCGCCCAGCGGATCTTTAACCTGATCCCGTCCGACCTCGATCGACCGCTGGCCGATATCACCCACCGGCTCGCCTACGAGCGATCTCATGCAGGATGCCGAGGAGGTGATGGAGAATCTCTCCGTGCTCGAGCGCGAAGTGCGCCTCGATGAAAACTCCTGGTATCTCGTTCGCATCGCCCCCTACCGCACGCACGAGGATCACATCGCCGGCGTCGTCGCCACTTTTGTCGACATTACCCGGCGCAAAATGGCGGAGGATGAATTACGCGAGAGCGAGGAGCGCTTCCGCCAGTTTGCCGAAAACTCCGCCGATGTTTTCTGGATCGGCGATGCCGCCACCCACCGCCTCGAATACATCAGCCCCAGCGTGGAGAAAATGTGGGGCATGCCGCGCGAAATTTTCCTCCGCGAAAGCGGGCAGTGGGCCCGGCTGATTCATCCCGACGATCGGGCCGAAGCCGCCACCGGCATTCCACGCGTGCTCCAGGGCGAAATCGTGACGGTGCACTATCGCATCATTCGCCCCACGGACGGCGCGACACTTTGGATGCGCGATACCGCCTTTCCCATCCGCCACGCCACGGGCGAAATTCATCGCATCGCCGGCGTCGTCCAGGACGTGACCGAGGATCACAAACGGACGACAGCCCTCGCTGAAAGCGAGGAACGTTTCCGTCTCCTCGTGGAGGGCGCGCGCGATTACGCCATCTTCCTGCTCGATTCCGCGAACGAGATTATCTACTGGAGTGCCGGGGCGGAGCGCGTTTTCGGCTGGAGCGCCCAGGAAGCTGTCGGCCAGAGCGGCGAACTGATCTTCGCCCCCGAAGACCGCGCGAAAAAGAAGGCCGACGAGGAAATGCAAATCGCCCTGCGCGACGGCGCCGCCACCGACCGCCGCTTCCACTTGCGCAAAGATGGCACCCGCGTCTGGATCGAAGGCGTGATGCAGCGCCTCGACGACGAAGAAGGCAAGCTGCGCGGCTTCGCCAAGATCGCGCGCGACGCCAGCGACCATCGCCGCTTTGAAGATGATTTGCGCCAGGCCCGTGACGACATGGAGCAACGCGTCATCGAGCGCACCCGCGACCTCATGGCCACGAACAAGGAACTCAAGCACACCATGGCCCAGCGCCGGGAACTGGAAAAAGAGCTGCTCGAGATTAGCGAACGCGAAAAACGCCGCATCGGCGAAGACCTCCACGACATGGTCTGCCAGGAACTGACCGCGACCGCGCTTTTCTTAAAAGCGAACGCCAAGAAAATGGGCGCGAAAGCGCCCCGCGCCGCCGAGGTCCTCGAAGAATCCGCCCAGATCGTAAACCGCAACGTCGGTCTCGCGCGTGACCTGGCGCGCGGATTGCAGCCGGCCGAAATGACGGGCTCGGGCCTGCGGGAAGCGCTTCGCAGCCTCGTCGCCCAGGCGGGAGAGAACAGCGAGATCAAATGCCGTTTCGAGGCCGCCAAGGGCGTCCGCCTCGCTGATAACAACGTCGCGCTCCACCTTTATCGCGTCGCCCAGGAAGCAGTAAAAAACGCCATCAAACATTCCGCCGCCAAGAACATCATCGTCACCCTCGACCACAACAAAGAGAACGTCTGCGTCAGGGTGGAGGATGACGGGTGCGGCTTCTCTCCCCGCCGCCTCAGCAAAGGTCTCGGTCTCCACATCATGCGCTACCGCGCCAACGTCCTGGGCGGCGAGTTGAAAATCGAGAGACGCAAACCCGCCGGCATGCAAATCACTTGCATCATTCCTCGCACCCGATGAGCGGAAACATCCACACGCAGACACCGCTCCGGTGATGAAAACGCCACCCAAGTCAACCGCCCGCCGCAGCATCATCGTGGTGGACGATCATCCCCTCTTCCGCAAAGGCGTCATCCAGATGCTGAGCCAGGAACCCGATCTCGAAGTGTGCGCCGAGGCCGAGAGCAGCCCGGCCGCGCTCGAGACCATGCGCCATACGCCGATCGATCTCGCGATTGTCGACATCGGCCTGCACGGCAGCACCAATGGCATCGAACTCACCAAATCCATCAAGGCGGAGCATCCGCACGTGCCCGTTCTCATCCTCTCCATGCATGACGAATCGCTCTACGCCGATCGCGCCCTCCGCGCCGGCGCCCGCGGCTACCTCATGAAACGCGAGGCGCTCGACTCCGTCATTCTCGCCGTCCGTACCGTCCTCGAGGGCGATATCTACGTCAGCCCGACCATGCAAAAACGCATGATCGCCGAGCACGTCGGCGCCAATGGCGAAGCCCGTTCCGCGGTGGGAAAACTGACCGATCGCGAACTCGAAGTCCTGCAACTCATCGGCGAAGGCAACGACGTGCATGAGATTGCCCATAAGCTGCACGTCAGCGGCAAAACCGTGGAAGCCCACCGGTCCCACATCAAAGAAAAGCTCGACCTGCGCAACGCGCGGGAAGTCGTCCGCTTCGCCACCACCTGGGTGAACTCGCAGAAGTAGGCGGGAGGCCTTTTCTAGATCTTGTGCCGCTGCGCGCGCACGGTTGTGGACAATTTCCGCAACCCCAGCTCGAGCCGCGTCTTCACCGTTCCGAGCGGAGTGCGCGTGCGCCTGGCAATTTCACGATGGCTCAAGCCGTTGAAGAAGGAAAGCGCAAGCGCCTCCCGTTGATACGCCGGGAACCGCTTCATTTCCTTCTCCAAATAAGTGACGAATGTCCGTCGCGGCGTGATTCTCCTCCGTACAACCTTGCAGCCACGCCCGGGGCTCGCTTGCGATATAGGCCTCGAAGCGCTCCTTCGCCCGGCAGTAGGCCGAGCGCCGTCGCACCCGATCGATCGCGCGCCGGCGCGCGATCGTGACCAGCCAGCCCAGCGGCTTGCCCAAGGCGGCGGAGTAGCTCTTCGCTTCGCGCCAGACTTGCAAAATGCTTTCCTGGAGGACGTCTTCCGCCTCCGCTTCGTCTTGCAGACTTGATAGATGACTTTTCGCAGCGTCTTCGCATGCCGCCGATAGAGCGAAGCCATGCCCCGATGGCTCTTGTCCGCGATGCTGCGCATGAGCGATTCATCCGACGGACCGTCCGCCAGACAGAGTGATTGTAGCGTGGGTGTGATCATGATTGGTTTGGGTTTCGCGTCGCGCGGAACGCGCCCGGTTTTTCGCTTTCCGAAACCGATGCTCCGTCGCGACGCAGCAAGTTTCTGCGCCATGCCAGGCGGCACAATCGGAGGCGGCCCTAGCGACGACGTAGGACAAACACCTAATCGCAAAGGGCATACGCGCACTCGCCCGGTCGATCGCACGAACACGCAATCTCCGAGGGCAGGAGCCGCCGGATTGCGCTAATCTCCCCGCAGTTCACCCATGAATTTTCTCAAATCGCTCGTTCAAAAATTTGCCGGCAAGCCCGTCGATTGGGATGAACTGGAGGAAGCGCTCATCCGCGCCGATCTCGGCGTTCCGATCAGCTTGCGCATCGTCGCCGCGCTTACAGGAACGCGCCCAGACCACCGCCATTACTTCCAACGACATCAGCGAAGTCACGCAGGCGGAGATCGCACGCGTGTCTGCCGATCGCGCCGCCGCCGATTCGTCCATTGCCGCCGGGGCCGAAGGTGATTCTCGTCGTCGGCGTCAATGGAACGGGCAAGACGACCTCGACCGCGAAGCTCGCGCATTATTTCAAACGCAACCGACACACCGTTTTGCTCGCCGCCGCCGATACCTTCCGCGCCGCCGCCATCGAGCAACTCGACGTCTGGGCGAAACGCATCGGCGTCGAGATGATCAAAGGCCAATACAACGCCGATCCGGCCGCGCTTTGTTACGACGCTTATCAAGCGGCCGATCGTCAGGACATCGAGTTCCTCATTTGCGACACCGCTGGGCGCCTCCACACCAAGAGCAATCTCATGGCCGAGTTGGAAAAAGTGAAACGCAGCCTCGCCAAACACGACGCCAAAGCGCCGCACGAGATTCTGCTCGTGGTCGACGCCACCACTGGCAGCAATGCCCTCGCGCAAGCGCGCGAGTTTCACCAGGCGGTCGGCCTCACTGGCTTGATCGTGACCAAGCTCGACGGCAGCGGTAAAGGCGGCATCGTCATCGCTATCCAGGACGAACTCCAGATCCCCACTCGCTTCGTCGGCACGGGCGAAAAATTCGAGGACATCCAGCCGTTCGACGGCCGGGAGTTCATCGCGAAGATGGTGTAGCCCTCCCTCCCCATCCGTGTTTCATCTGTGTTAATCTGTGGCCAAAAGATACCGCAGAGTTTCCCGCCACAGATGCACACAGATGAAACACAGATAAGGGAGGCGTGATGTTGCGTTTCATCTTCGGCCGTCTCCTCCAGATGATCCCGGTGCTCCTGGTCATCGCCACTCTCACCTTCTTCATGATCCGCCTCGCGCCCGGCGGTCCGTTCGATTCCGACAGAAGCGTCAGCCCCGAAATTCAGAAAAATCTCGAGCGCTACTACCACATGGTGAACGCCGACGGCTCCCCGCGAAACCTCTGGCTCCAACTCGGCGATTACCTCCGCAATCTCGCGCGCGGCGATCTCGGCCCTTCCTCGAAATACTCCAGCCGCACCGTCAACGAGCTCATCGCCGAATCGTTCCCCGTCTCCGCCGAGCTCGCGCTTTGGTCTCTCCTCATCGCACTCGCCTTCGGTCTGCCCGCCGGCATCCTCGCCTCGCTCCGACCGAACAGCCCGAGCGATTACATTCCCAGCTCGATCGCCATGTTCGGCATCTCCGTGCCGAACTTCGTCATCGGACCGCTTCTCGTCCTCATCTTCGCTTTGAACTTTGAATGGGCGCGCGTCTCCGGGTGGGATGATTGGCGCGATCGCGTCCTACCCTCGATCACGCTCGGTCTCCTGTATGCCGCGTACATTGCCCGCCTCACCCGCGGCGGCATGCTCGAGATCATGTCGCAGGATTTCATCCGCACCGCGCGCGCCAAAGGCGGCTCGCCCTTCCGCGTCGTCACACGCCATGCGCTCCGTGGCGGCCTTGTTCCCGTGGTCAGCTATCTCGGCCCCGCCGTCGCCGGCCTCGTCACCGGTTCTTTCGTCGTCGAAAGCATCTTCCAAATCCCCGGCCTCGGTCGCTATTTCGTCAACGCGGCCTTTAATCGCGACTACACCATGGTCCTCGGAGCCGTTCTCTTCTACGCCGCGCTCATCGTCCTCTTCAATCTCCTCGTCGACATCATCCTCGTCTGGATGGATCCGAAACAAAAATTCGCATGAGCCTGACGGCGATCATCCCCGACGAACCGGTCGAACAGGGCACCTCGCTCTGGCGCGACGCCTGGCATCGTCTGGCGAAAAACAAACTCGCTGTGGGCGGCGCGATCGTCCTGCTCGTCCTCACGCTCGCCTCCTTCCTCGGTCCTCTCTTCCTCCAGCAATCCTACGAAACGCAAAACCTCCAGCTCGGCGCCACTCCACCCAGTGCGAGGCATTGGCTCGGCACTGACCCGCTCGGACGCGATCTCCTGGTGCGCCTTCTCTACGGCGGACGCGTTTCCATCTCCGTCGGCCTCGCCGCCACGGCGGTCGCCCTCACGATCGGCGTCCTCTACGGCACCCTCGCCGGATTCATCGGCGGCAAGACCGACGCCATCATGATGCGTATTGTCGATATTATCTTCGCCCTGCCGTTTACCGTCTTCGTTATCCTCCTCATGGTTTTCTTCGGCCGAAAATTCGTTCTCCTCTTCGCCGCCATTGGCGCCGTGCAATGGCTCACCATGGCCCGCATCGTCCGCGGCCAGGTGAAATCCTTGCGCGAGATGGAATTTATCGAGGCGGCGGAAGCGTTGGGCTTGCCGAAACTGCAGATCATCTTCCGCCACATGATCCCGAACGCGCTCGGCCCCATCATCGTTTACGCCACGCTGACCGTGCCGGCGGTCATGTTGCTCGAGGCCTTCCTCAGCTTCCTCGGCCTCGGCGTGCAACCACCCATGAGTTCGTGGGGCGTCCTCATCAAGGAAGGCGCCGAAAACATGGAGGAATACACGTGGCTGCTCATTTACCCCGGCCTCGCGCTCGCGCTCACTCTCTTCTCCCTAAACTTCCTCGGCGACGGCCTGCGCGACGCGCTGGATCCGCGCGCCTCGAAAGATTGATGGCATGGCCAATTCGCTCCTGAATGTCGAAGACCTGCGCACCTACTTCCATACCCGCGCTGGAATCGTGCGCGCGGTGGACGGCATTTCCTTCTCCATCGCCAAAGGTGAAACCCTCGGCATCGTCGGCGAGTCCGGCTCCGGCAAATCGGTCGCCTGTTATTCGCTCCTCCGTCTGATTCCCCAGCCACCCGGACGCTTCGAGAGCGGTCGCGCCATGTTCGACGGCGTCGATCTCCTCCACTGCGACGAGGATGAACTGCGTCGAATCCGCGGGCGCAAGATCGCGATGATCTTCCAGGACCCGATGACGTCGCTCAATCCCTACATGCGCATCGGCGATCAGGTCATCGAGCCGTTGCTCATCCACCAGAAACTCTCACGCGAGGAGGCCTTTGCCCGTGGCGTGGCCGCGCTCCGCGAGGTCGGCATCCAGGACGCCGAGAACCGCATGCGCTCCTACCCGCACGAATTTTCCGGCGGCATGCGCCAGCGCGTCATGATCGCGATGGCGTTGATCACCGAACCCGCGCTCCTGATCGCCGACGAACCCACCACCGCCCTCGACGTCACGGTGCAGGCACAGATCCTCGATCTTATCCGCAAGATGCAACGCGACCTCGGGAGCGCCGTCATCTTCATCACGCACGACATCGGTATCGTTTCCGGTTTTTGCGACCGGGTGCTGGTCATGTACGCCGGCCGCATCGTCGAATCCGCTCCCACCGCGCAACTGTTCTACGAACCGAAACATCCCTACAACCAGGCCCTGCAACGCGCCATCCCCGCGCTCAACGAAAAAGGCCGCGATCTCTATACTATTCCGGGCGCGCCACCCGATGTTTCGCGACCGATCACGGGCTGCCCCTTTGCCCCGCGCTGCGAATACGCGCAGGAAAAATGTGTCAGCTCCGAGATTCTACTGAAAGAAGTCGCGCCCGCCCACCACTCCGCCTGCCTGCGCGTCCAGCTCGGCGAGATCGATCTCACCCCGCGCGCATCCGCCGCCCCACATTCCGTCGAATAAATAGCGACCTCAGGCTTCTAACTTGGGACCACGCTATGAAAACTTCCGCCTCCACCGATCGCATCTCCCTCAGCTTCGTCCTCCTTGCCCTGCTTGCCATCGCCAACGCCTCCGTTTTCCTTCATCAAACCATGGCGCAGAAGGAGGAAGCCTCTACCAAACCCACTGCAATGTCTGAAACCGAACTGAAGAAAAGCCTCACTCCCGAGCAATATCACGTCACGAAGGAAGACGGCACCGAGCCGGCCTTCCGCAACGAATATTGGGACAACAAGAAGCCCGGCATCTACGTCGATCGCATCAGCGGCAAACCGCTCTTCAGCTCGCTCGATAAGTTCGACAGCGGCACCGGATGGCCCAGCTTCACCAAACCGCTCGCGAAAGAAGAGATCGTCGAAAAAACCGATCGCACTTTCGGCATGTCCCGAACCGAAGTGCGTTCCAAGGCAAGCGACTCCCACCTCGGCCACCTCTTTAACGACGGCCCCGCGCCCACCGGCCAGCGTTACTGCATGAACTCCGCTTCCCTCCGTTTTATCCCCATGGAGAAGCTGAAAGAAGAAGGCTACGCCGAGTTCCTCCCTCTCTTCGAAGAGAAAAAATAAGCAGCCTCCGGGTAGCGCAGGCTGCCAGCCTGCAGATCGCGGCAGCCTGCCGCGATCACCGCGCACAGGCGGCGATCTTTCGAGGTTGTGCGCATCACGCCTTCAATGTTTTCGGCAAGCTGCCGAAAACTGCAGGCTGGCAGCCTGCGCTACCCTGATCATCTGCGGCAGCGCCGCCAGATCGTGTATCGTGTGAACGCCCCGGATGTCTCCCTTCCTCGAACTCCAGAACGTAAAGACCCACTTCCCGGTCGAGCGCGGCATCGTCTTCAAACGCCGTCTCGGCACCGTCAAAGCCGTCGACGGCATTTCGCTCTCATTGCACAAAGGGGAAGTCCTCGGCCTCGTCGGCGAGTCCGGCTGCGGCAAATCCACCCTCGGCCGCACCATCCTGCAATTAGTCCGCGCCACCTCCGGCACCGTCATCCTCGAAGGCAAAAACCTGAACCAGCTCGCCGGCTCCGAGCTGCGGCGCGCCCGCGCCGATTTCCAGATGATCTTCCAGGACCCCTACGCGTCGCTCAGCCCGCGCATGACCGTCTTCGACACCCTCGCCGAAGCGCTGCGCGCCCATAAAAAAATCCCGCGGCGCGAGCTGCCCGCCCGCGTCGCCGCGCTCATGAGCCAGGTCGGCCTCCTCCCGCGCGCGATGAAAAAATATCCGCACGAATTTTCCGGCGGCCAACGTCAGCGCATCGCCATCGCCCGCGCTCTGGCCGTCGAGCCGAAGCTCATCATCGCCGACGAACCCGTCTCCGCCCTCGATGTCTCGATCCAGGCGCAGATCATCAACCTCATCGCCGAACTCCGCCGCACGCTCGACCTCACCCTCGTCTTCATCTCGCATGATCTCTCGGTCGTGAAACACCTCTCCGATCGCATCGCGGTGATGTATCTCGGGAAGATCGTCGAGCTCGGAACGCCCGCCCAGGTTCTGGACCGCCCCCTCCATCCCTACACGCAAGCGCTCGTGAGCGCGGTGCCTATTCCCGATCCCAAACGCGAAAGCCAGCGCACCCGTCTCGTCCTCGCCGGCGATCCGCCCTCGCCGATGAATCCGCCGCCCGGCTGTCCGTTTCATCCTCGCTGTCCGCACGTCGTCGAAGCCTGTAAAGCCCAGGTGCCACCGTTGACCGATTGGGGCGAAAACCAACTCGCCGCCTGCATCCGCGTCGCCGAGATCAGGACTCGTTAGCTGCCAGTTTTTCGAAGCGCGGCTCCCCGCGCAACGCATCCCACGATCGCTCGACGCGCAGCGTGCCCGGCGTCGCCGCCATCGGGACACCGCGCAGCGATGTCAATAAATCCAACGCCCGCTCCTTCTCGCCGACCTGCGCGTAGATCGCGGCCAGATTCGTCGCCAGCACCGGCCCATCGTAGGCGTCCAGCGTGCTCGGCAACAACGCCACCGCCGCCTCGCCATGCTGGATCGCGACCTCCTTGTCGCCGAGGGCGGTGTGCACCATCGCGCACACCATCAACGCTTTCGCGTCTCCGTTGCAGCAGGTTACATCGTGCTCCACCGGCGCCAGCGCGGCGAGAAACGCGCGGCGCGCTCCGTCCCCATCCCCCTTCGCCCGCGCCAGCAAGCCCTCCAGCCACGCGCGGGGAAAACTGTACCCATCCACCGTCCCTGCGATCGCGCCGAGGCCGGTATCATTGAAGCGCTCGTTCGCCGACGCCGTCAGCAGCCGCTCGGCGCCAGCGTGGTCGTCCTCCATCAGGCACACTCGAAAAGCCGTCAACGTGACCCCGCCGCCCGGATCAAACTCCCACGGCACCTGCTTCAGCGCTTCGCGTAGCGGCGCGACTGCCCCGCGACCCCGCAGCGCGAAGGTCCCCCGCTGCAGTGCGAACAGGTGCGCCTCCGGGTTTACTTCCAAACCCTCGTCGATCATACGCTCCGCTTCCGGCATGCGACCGACCTGGGCGTAAGCCTCCGCCAGATTCCAGAGCACGGACGTGTTGCGCGGATCCAACTCCCGCGCCTTCTCGAGATGCGCCACGCAAGCGGCCCATTTGCCTTCCCGGCGATTGATCACTCCGAAGGCATCCCATACTTCCGCGTCGTTTGGCGTGGCCCGGCGCGCCAGTTCCAGCCGCTCGCGTGCCCGGGCGTAATCGCGGAAACCAAAATAATGATAATACGCGAGCGCCAATTGGGCGTCGCCCAGGTCCGGCTGCAACTCCAGCGCCAGATCCGCTTCCGCTTTCACTTTCACCAGCCGCTCGGACCTGCGATCAAAGCCAAACCAAAAAAATTCCGCGTGCCAGCGCGAGGCCAGTGTGTGCGCGAGAGCAAACTTCGGATCCAGAGTCGTGGCCCGCTGCAAGTAACGCAGCGCGCGTTCGCCGTTTTCCAGCGGGTCGCCCGTCCCGCTCCAGCGAAAGAGATCCCGCGCGCGCAGATAATTTTCGTACGCCTCGAGATTGGCGGTCGAGTGAATCTTCAAGCCCACTCCTTCCCGCACCGACAAATTCGTCCGCAACGCTCCCGTGATGCGCTCGGCCAATTCGCTTTGCAGCGCAAAAAGATCGACCAGCTCCCGATCGAACGTGTCCGCCCAGAGATGCGCGTCGGTGCTCGCATTGATCAACTGCACATTCACCCGCACCCGCTGTCCCACCCGTCGCACCGTTCCCTCCAGAATGTGCGCGACGCCAAGCTCCTGACCGATCTCGCGCAGATTCCGCGTCCCGGTGCGATATTGCCGCACCGAGGTGCGGCTGATCACCTTCAACTCGGCGATTCTCGACAAGCTCGCCAGGATGTCGTCCTGGATGCCGTCGGCGAAGTATTCGTTCTCCTGGTTCTCGCTCAGGTTCTCAAACGGCAACACGGCGATGCTCTTCGGCGGGATTGGCTCCCGCGCCGCCGCCGCCGGTGGCGACTTCTCGACATCCTCCGTCCGCTTGATTCCGCTCGGCGTGATGTCGAAAGCCCAGGCCAGGACGAGCGCGAGCGGGAAACAGAGCACAAGCCCGAGGACGAAGAGCCGAATGGCCCAGTTCGGGATATCCAGGAAAGGGAACACCTGGGTGGCGATCTGGATGAGGAGCCAGCCGACGACGGTATAACCAATCGCCACGCGATAAACTTTCCGTCGCTTCAGTTCCGCGAGAAAATTTTTCAGGTTCACCGCTCTCCTCTGTTGCTCATCCCTAGATGGCACTACCGCCGCGCACAAGTCGATAGGGGATTTGCCCTGCGCCCGGTTGCCCCCGCCCGCGAGGCGTGAAATAAAGGGGCGTGCCTTCCCCTCCCGCGAGCGCGTCCAACGCTGAGACAGAGCGCGGCGCCCTCGTTGCAGGCATCGCGGCGTTTGTCTTTTGGGGCATCATCCCCATCTACTGGAAGCTGCTCCAAAAGGTTCCCGCGCCCGAGATTCTCGCCCATCGTTTCGTCTGGACCACGGTCTTCCTCGCTGTGCTGCTTACCTGGCGCACACGCTGGCAGGAAGTGCGCGCCATTCTCCAGTCGCGCCGCACCATGCTCATCTGCCTCGCCAGCGGCATCGCGGTCTCGTTGAACTGGCTCACCTTCATCTGGGCGGTCAACGCCAACCGCGTCCTCGAAACCAGCCTCGGTTATTTCATGACGCCGCTCATGAACGTGCTCTTCGGCGCGCTCTTTCTCCGCGAACGTCTCACGCGCTTACAGGTTGCTTCCGTTCTCCTGGCCATGCTCGCGGTGGTTAATCTCACGTTCGGCTACGGGCATTTTCCGTGGATCGCGATCGCGCTCTGCGGCACCTGGGGCTTCTACGCGCTGCTGCGCAAAGTTTCCGGCACCGCGGCGATTCCCGGTTTGTTTTTCGAAACGGTCTTACTCTTGCCCATCGCCACCTATTATCTCCTGAGCCTGCAGAGCCACGGCACGCTCGTCTTCGGCCCGGCCCACTGGAGCACGTCCGTCATACTTGTCAGCACCGGCGTCGTCACCGGTCTGCCGTTGGTTTGGTTCGGCCACGCCGCCCGTCATTTGCGCCTGAGCACGATCGGCTTTCTCCAATATCTCGCGCCCAGCGGCACTTTCTTCCTCAGCATTTTCCTCTACCACGAGCCCTTCACCCGCGCCCATCTCATCACCTTCGGCCTCATCTGGGTCGCGCTCGCCATTTTTACCTCGGAAACGATCCGGCTCTGGCGTTCCAAACGCTCCGCCCTCGTCGCGGTTCCGCCCATCGCTGATTAGGGCGTGCGTGCTACCTTGTCGCCAGGATGTTGAGCGAAGACGATTTTCAATACGCGGCCGAGAACACCCAGGTGATTCTCGCGCCGGAACATCAAATCGCGACCTTCGGCTCGACCAGCTTCCGGTTTTTCCTCATCTCGGAGTTGATGGATCAGGTC
This sequence comes from uncultured Verrucomicrobiae bacterium, assembly GCA_963769625.1. Lineage (GTDB taxonomy): Bacteria > Verrucomicrobiota > Verrucomicrobiia > Chthoniobacterales > UBA10450 > JACCTI01. Next base: position 82,550 of record CAVYMO010000007.1, read on the forward strand.
AATGAAGTCCGCGTGCGCGACGGCCAGATCCATGCGGAGCGACCGCAACTCGTCACGCCAGAGCACTACACGCGCCTGCTGCTCGAGGGCTTCGGTGACAAGGCCCAGCGCTACGTCGAGCAAATCCGCTCGCGCCTGCAGAACGTGGCCGTGCTCCGCTACGGGTTCCAGTTTCGCAAGACCGACGTGACGGAAAACACCTTCCGCGCAGCCGCTCGCCTCCGTCGTCGAACGCACGAAAGCCCGCGTGCAAAACTCCGGCGAACCTCTCAGCGCCGTCATCCAGGGCGTGGACGACGCGTGGGAAGTTTGCCTGCTCAAGTTCACCATCGACCTGATCGAGCGCTCGAGCGGTGGCAACATGGGCGACATGCGCCGGCGCGGCCTGCTCTAGGCCGCTTCCTTCTCGTAACGGCGAATCAATTTCAGAAAGCGCAGTGTGTCGCGCACCGGATGAATGCTGCTCACTTCATCCGAGTAGACCGTGCTCACCGGGACGGAATCGATCCGGCCGCCTTTTCGGCTCACCTTGATCAGCATCTCGGTTTCGTACTCGAACCGCTCCGTGCCACCCAGCAGATCAGGAATGACGGACGCATGGAGCATGCGAAACCCGCATTGCGTATCGGGAATCGTTTGCCCGCAGACGCGGCTGATGCGTTTGCTCATGTAACGATTCACCACCCGGCGCACCATTGGCATCGCGCTCACATCGTTCATCCGATTGCCGACGATGAGTTGCGCGCCGTTCGGTGCGGCCGCGCAAAAACGCGCGATCTCCTCCGGCAAATGCTGCCCATCGCCGTCCAGGATGATGACGTGCTCGAGTCCGCGCTCCAGCCAGTGGCGCAACCCGTTCTTGATCGCTTCGCCTTTACCGAGATTGCGTTCGTGCACCAACACTTCCACCCCTGCCGCGCGGGCCCGGGCGGCGGTGGCATCGGTCGAGCCATCATCAATCACCAGCACATGTTCGAGTTGCGCCCGCGTTCTCTGCGCCACTTCGTAAATGTGCCGCTCTTCAAAATAAGCCGGAATGATCGCCGCCACCGTCGATCGATTCAACGCGGTGGCACCGGGCGCTGCGTCCATTTCTCAGCGCACGACCGGATGGAAATCCGCCGCATGGTACGAACTGCGCACCAGCGGTCCCGAAGCGACATGCTCGAAACCCTTCGCCCGCGCGATCTCGCCGTAGGAATCAAAACGCTCCGGCGTGACGAATTCCACCACGGGGAGATGTTGCGGCGTCGGCCGCAGATACTGCCCCAGCGTCAGCACCTGGCATCCTACCTCGCGCAAATCATCCATCGTCTGGAACAACTCCGGCTCCGTCTCGCCGAGTCCGAGCATGACGCCACTCTTCGTCACGATCTTCGGCGACAACTCCTTCGCCTTCCGCAGGACGTCGAGTGAGGTGCCATACTTCGCGCGCGACCGGACCATCGGTGTGAGGCGCTCCACCGTCTCCATGTTGTGATTGAAAATCTCCGGCGCCGCCTTCGTCACCATCTCGATGCACCAATCCTGCGCGTGAAAATCCGGCACCAGCACTTCAATGATGATCGACGGATCCATCTCGCGCACGGCTGCGATCGTCCGCGCGAAATGATTCGCGCCCCCGTCCTTCAGGTCATCTCGCGCCACCGCCGTGATGACGACGTGCTTCAATTCCATCCGCCGCACCGCTTCCGCCACTCGCGCCGGCTCATCTTCCTCGAGCGCAAACGGCTTCGCCGTGCTCACCGCGCAGAAGCCGCAGGCCCGCGTGCAACGTTCGCCCGCGATCATCACCGTCGCTGTCCCCTGGCTCCAGCACTCCCAGCGATTTGGGCACTGCGCGCTCTCGCACACGGTGTGCAGCTTCAGGTCGGAAATGAGCGCCTTGGTCGAAAAGAACTTCGGATTCGACGGCAGCCGCACCTTGATCCAGGGCGGTTTTTTCGCCTGGTGCAGAGCGGGGTCAATTTTCGCGCATGACATTTCGAAGGGTCTTGAGTGGGTTAAGATTAAATTTTTTAGTGGGACACCTGCAACTTCGGCATAAACCTTCACGTTGAAAGCCTAAATCTGCCGACGTCCCGAGAGCGCCTGATATAGAGTCAGCTGATCCGCAGATTCGAGCCCTCCACCGGCCGGCAAGCCATGTGCGATGCGCGTAAGCGCCACCGGAAACGGCTTCAGCAATTCCACTAGATAATTGGTAGTTGCCTCGCCTTCCACATCCGCGGCCAACGCCAGAATCACCTCCGAAAATCCTCCGGTCTCCACCCGCCTCACCAAATCCTCAATTCGCAAATCCTCCGGCCCGATATGATCAAGCGGCGAAATCCGGCCGCCGAGCGCATGGTAGCGCCCTCGAAACGCGCTCGTCCTTTCCAATGGCAAAATGTCGGTCGATTGTTCCACCACGCATAACAGGTCCGCCGCGCGGGTCGGGTCCGCGCAAATCTCACACAGCGTTTCCATCGTGAAAAAACCGCACTGCGCACACGGCCGAATCGATTGCCGGGTCGTCGCGATGGCACGCGCGATTTCATCCGGCTGCGCGCCGCGCGCCTGCACCATCCAGAGCGCGATTCGCTCAGCCGAGCGCGGCCCCACGCCGGGCATCTGGCGTAGTTGCGTGATTAACTCCCGGATGGCCGCGGGATATTCGATTTTCTTCAAAGCGAACCGCTACTCCTCGATCGCATCCACGAGATGTAGCGCGAGCGGCTCGAGGCGTCGCAGATAGAGTTGCAGCGGCGCGTCCTCGAGATCGTTCGGCCCGCGCGCCTTTTGAAATTGCGAATACGCTTCCGCCCAGCGCTTCTCGCGATAAAGCACCACCCCGTTCCAGAAGGAGTCGCGACGCGCAATCTCCTCCGGGCTGGCTTCCGCTGCGAGCATGAGCGGCTCGTAAATCTCGTGTCGCTCCCGCGCGTCCACCCCGCTCAGGAAATCCACCGGCCGCGAAAGAATCGCCGGGCTCGCCATCTCGAAAGTGCGGGGTCCGATCAAAATACGGGAGCCGTAAAACCGATTCGCGATGCAAAAACGACGAGCCAGTTCCACCGGTTCTCCGATGGCCAGGAGCCCCTGTCCTCCGTCACGTTCCATCGGTGTGATCACCGCGGTGCCGGAACTGATGCCGATATGCACGCTGAACTTGCTCCAGAGATCGTCCTTTCCTGCGGCCTGCTTCTTCGCGAACGATTGCGATAGCGCGAGCGCGTGCCGCGTCGCCTTCTCGGCCTGTTGTTCATCGCTCTTGGGAAATCCGAAGTAAGCGACTACGCCTTCACCCGTGACCGTCTCGATATAAGCCCCCGCCTCCTGAAAAGAAGCGGTCGCATGCTGGATGAACTTTTCCGTGATCTGTGCCAACACCGCGGGCTCACACTCCTCGGCCAGGTCGTGTTTGTTCGCGATGTCGCACACCACCGCAGTCGTTTCGCGAACCTGCGCCTCAGGGTTAAAGGCGACTTCGCCGGCGGCGATCCTGTGGAAAAGCTCGGCGGAAACGCGGCCACGAAAATAATCACGCGCCATCGCCCCGTGGCTCCGGCCCCAGATGTTGGCGTAGCCGACCGCGGCGAAAAACCCAAGCGTCAGTGCCGCCAGCGAGGGCAGTGGCTGAAAGAAAATCTTGTAGAGCAGGCACACCCACACCACCGCCAAAAGTTCCAGAAGGAGAATCGCGAGCGGCCAGCCGAGCCGCTTCCGTCGTGAGCTTGCCACCGTCAACCAGGCAGCCCCGAAGGCGACGAGCACCACGAGCGCGTATTGCATCGGTGCGCCCACGACCTTCGTGGGGGCGTAACCGTCGGCGACCAGCTTCATGATCGCTTGTTCCGCCGGCAGCGTCAGCTTGGTCGCATGCGCGGTGATAATCAGCGCACTCACAAGCGCGCCGAGAATAAGCGCGACGACTAACGAGCGTTTCATGGCCAGACTGCTCTCAAGCTTTTTCCGCCTGTGCAAGCGGATAGTGCGAACGCACCACCAAATCGCTCAAAAATTTATCGGGCGCATCCACCGCTTCACGGGTGAGAAGAAAGCTTTTTTGGCCGGTGTTCTTCTCTACCAGGCTGAGCCCGAACTGGTAATCCTTGAAGAGATGCGCGCATATTTCCGGCATCGTCATCCGCTCCGCCTGTGCGCGTTCCACGAGGCGATCGAACGCATCCTGCGCAAACGTCAGCTCGACTCCGTGGTTCTGTTGAAATTCATCCGCAAACGCCTGCACGCTTTGACGTAGCGCAACCTCCTCCTGCTTGTGGCCCTCGGCCATGAGACGCTCCAGCACGCGCTTCGGCTCGCGCACGAGTTCGGTCGAGACGCGCAGCTGCGTCAGCCCGGAGCCCGCGAGGTGATACTTGAAGTCTCGGAACAGCTTTTCCCAGACCGTAAGCAAACCGCGCGCGCCCGTCTTCTCCTTGGCCGCTTCTTCCGCGATCAGCTGCAACGCTTCATCCTCGAAACTGATCTCGATCCCGTAGGCGCGGAACGCGCGCTCGTATTGACGGAGAATACTGCCCTCGGAGAACTTCATGATCTTGAACAGGTCCTCCGCGGTCAGCTGCTCGCACACCACTCGCACCGGCAGACGCCCGATGAACTCCGGCTCGAAGCCGTACTCGATAAAATCCTGGGTGCGCACGAACTGGAAGAGCTCGTTATCCATCATCACCCGCGGCTCGGTGTTGAACCCGATCTGTCCCTGCGCCATTCGTCGCGAAACCTGCTCCTTCAAGCGCTCGAACGCGCCGCTCACCACAAACAGGATGTGGCGCGTGCTGATGGTCTCACGCTTCGCCTTGCCCCCGCGCTTTTGAAATTCAAACGCCGCCTGAAGCTGCGATTGCAAATCGTTCGCACTCCGCAACGGCACCTCGGTGTCCTCCATCAATTTCAACAGCGTCGTCTGCACGCCCCGTCCGCTCACGTCGCGCCCCGCCACGTTGCTCGCCGCCGCGATCTTGTCGATCTCGTCGATGTAAATGATCCCGAACTGCGCCAGCGCGAGGTCGCCATCCGCCTTCTGCACCAGTTCACGCACCAGGTCTTCCACGTCGCCGCCCACATAACCGGTCTCGCTAAACTTGGTCGCGTCCGCTTTCACGAACGGCACCTTGATCAACTCCGCGATGTGCTTGATCAGGTAGGTCTTCCCCACGCCCGTCGGTCCCACGAGGATGACGTTCTGCTTCGCGTATTCGGTCGCTTCCGCACGTGTCGCGTCCTCTTTTTCCAGCTTCCGCTGGTAGTTCACATGGTTGTAGTGATCGCAAACCGCGATCGAGAGCACCTTCTTCGCTTCGTCCTGCTGAATGACAAACCGATCGAGGTGCGCCTTGATGTCGCGCGGGAGAAAATCGAAGACGAACTCCTCCTCCGAAACCTTCTCCGGTTTCTCCTCGCCTTCCGCTTCCGCCGCTTCCGGCTGGGCAAAGGTCGAGAAGGAAACCTTGTCGCCGAAGTTCGATTTCATGAACTCGGAAAGTTTCGATCGAAGTTCGTCGGGCGATGGGAAAGGTGGGTTCTGTTCCATGAGAGATGACGCCCGCGGAAACTTCCGCACACGGGAGATCGAACTTAACATCCGTGCGCGGGGTGTAAACCGGCGCCAAATCCACCCGGCGCGGTTGACCCCCGCCGCAGGCTAAGGTAATGCTCCTCCGTCGATGAGACTTCTTCGTCAGCGCCGGTTGTTCCTCTTTTGCATCGCACTGAGCTTCACGGTCGGGCACGCCCATCTCACCCTGGGCCAGTTTCAGGTTCATCATCACGACCCGAATCTGGCCGCCGCTCATCATGAACATGACGACGCTGACGCAGGGCACGCGCCGGATCGCCACGACCAGGAAGACGCTGAACACATGGCGGAACACGCCACCTTTGCTGCCGTCATTCCCGGCTTGTTCCTTGCCGGGCCAGTCGATTTGCGCCTGCTGGCCTCGATTGATGCCACCCGCGTGAAAGGCTTCGAGCCGCGCGCCGCCGGGATCGATCATCCACCTCAGCTCCTCGGTTAGCACGCCCGTGGTGTGCCCTCGTCCGGCGAGGGAATTCCAATACCGCGAGCTTCTCTCGGCGCCATGCGTCCGCGCGGTCTCTCGCGCCCTCGTGCGGCAATTCCCCAACAATCTCAACTTCCTCAATCCTGACATGCCTTATCAAAGACTCATTCTCGCGCTCCTCGTGGGCGGATTTGCCTGCACCGCGCGAGCGGGCGAATCCCGCGGCGTCGCCGAAGCGGAAGGCCCGCTGACCCTGCGTGCGGCAGTGGCGCTCGCGCTCATGCATCATCCCGAGTTGGCGGTCTTCGCGCAGGATATCCGCATCGCGGAAGCGCGGCGCATCCAGGCGCGGCTGGGAATCAATCCTGCGGTGCATCTGCGCGTCGAGGATGCCATCGGGAGCGGCGACTTCCGCGGTGGCGATCGGGCCGAAACGACATTGGAACTGGCGCAGATTCTCGAGCTCGGCGGCAAGCGCCGAAAGCGCACGCGCGCGGCTTTGCACGGGCGCGAACTGGCGGAATGGGATTACGCCGCCAAACGTCTCGAGGTCGCGACCAAAACCACGCAAGCATTCGTCGCTTTGCTAGGCACACAGCGCCGTCTCCTCCTCGCGCGCGAAACGTTGACGCTCGCGGAAAAATTTGCGCCCTTGGCGAAGGAGCGCGTGGACGCGGGACGCGCCTCGCCCCTCGAGGTCTCGCGCGCCAATCTCGCCCGCGCTTCCGCGCGCATCGCGGTGGAACAGGAGAAAGGCCAGCTCGCAGTGGCGCGCAAACGTCTCGCCGCGCAATGGGCCAGCACCCACCCGCGTTTTTCCGACGCGGTCGGCGACCTCGAAGATTTGCATGAGGAACTCCCGCCCTTGCCGGAGGCCGCCCGGCAATTGCAGAACAATCCGCGGCTGGCGCGTAGCGAGACTGAGGAAGCGCAACGTGCCGCACAGCTCGCTTCCGAGCGCGCAAAAAGTTGGCCCGACCTAACCTTGAATGGAGGCGCGCGACGCATGGAGGAACGCGGCGACACCACCGCAGTCCTCGGATTCTCGGTGCCGCTACCTCTGGTCAATCGCAACCAGGGCGGGATCGCGGAGGCGCAGGCCGCGATCGAAAAAACGCGCGGCGAGCAGCGCCTGGCGGAGGTGCAGTTGAATACAGCGCTCGCCATCGCCTACGAAGAACTGGAGGACGCCGGCATTCAGATTCGCGAGTACCGTGCCTCGGTTCTGCCGCAGATCGACGAGTCGTATCGATTGAGCAACGAGGGTTACGAGGCCGGGCGTTTCAGTTATCTCGAGGTGCTCGATGCCCGCCGTTCCGCCGCCGAGGCGCGCGCGCAATATCTCGATGCGCTGGTCCGCTACCACTCTGCCGCGGCGGAGATCCAGGGTCTCATCGGCCACACCCTCGCCTCCAACCCCAAGCCCTAACGACTCATGAAACCCATCGTAAAAATCGTCGGCCTCGTTCTTATCCTCGTGGTGGGCCTCATCGCGGCCCGGAAGATCCTCCGCTCGGACCCACACCAGCACCACGGCGTGGGCGAACACGGCGAGGCCCACGAGGCGGATTACCCGCGCGGACCCCACGGCGGGCGCCTCCTCACCGATGGCGATCTCGGTCTCGAAATCACGATCTACGAGCCAGGCATCCCGCCGCAGTTTCGCGTCTATCCGTTCAGGAACGGGAAGCCGCTCGATCCTGCTGAGGTAAAGCTCGTCATCCATCTCGATCGCTTTCTCGACCGAGAAGACACGATCAATTTCAAAAAAGAGGGCGACTATCTCGTGGGCGACAAGGTCGTGGAGGAACCGCACTCGTTTGACGTCACGGTTACGGCGGAACAGCGGGACAGGAAATCGCAGTGGCAGTATGAATCGCACGAAGGCCGGGTGACAATGAACGAGGCCGCGATCAAGACCGCTGGGCTCCAGATCGAGGAGGCCGGGCCGGCGAAATTGCGCACGCTCTTACAGATGACGGGCAAGATCGTGGCCAACCCGGACAAGGTGGCGCACGTCACCCCGCGGTATCCAGGCGTGGTGCTCGAGGCGCGGAAAAAACTCGGCGCCGCCGTGGCGAAGGATGAAGTGCTCGCCGTGGTGGAAAGCAACGAGAGCCTCCGGCCCTACGAAATCAAATCCCAGATCGCGGGCCGGGTGCTCAAGCGTGACGCCGTTCTCGGCGAAGCCGTTGGCCAGGACACCACGCTCTATGTCGTGGCCGATCTCGCCGTGATCGCCGTCGACCTCGCGGTGCCGAAGCAGGACTTCGCCAAACTCAAGGAAGGCCAAAAAGTCCAGGTAAACGGCGATGGCGACCTGAAGGGCGAAGGCATTTTGACCTTTTTGTCGCCCATTGGCTCCGAGACCACGCAAACATTGATGGCGCGGGCAGAGATGCCGAATCCAGAAATGAAATGGCAGCCCGGTCTCTTCGTCACGGCGGAAGTCGTGGTCGCCGAAATCGAGGTGCCGATCGCCGTCAAAGCCAGCGCGCTCCAAACCTTCCGCGACTGGGACGTCGTCTTCATGAACGACGGCACCTCCTTTGAAATCGCGGTCCTACATTTGGGACGGCGCGACGGCGATCTGGTGGAAGTGGTCGAGGGTCCGCTGCAGCCCGGCACGAAATATGTCACGGAAAACAGCTTCGTCGTGAAAGCCGATGTCATGAAGTCCGGCGCCTCGCACGATCACTAATTCGCCAATCGTTTTATGCTCGATCGACTCATCCGCCTCTCCATTCGCCACCGGTGGATCATTCTCCTCGCGGTCTCGGCCATCGCGGCGCTCGGCGTTTACAATTATCAGCGCCTGCCAATCGACGCCGTGCCGGACATCACCAATGTCCAGGTCCAGATTAACACCGAGGCACCCGGCTACTCTCCGCTCGAGGCTGAGCAACGCATCACTTATCTCGTCGAGACAGCGCTCGGCGGGTTGCCGTCCTTGCAATACACACGCTCGATCTCGCGCTACGGCCTCTCGCAAGTAACGGCTGTTTTTCGCGACGGCACCGACATCTATTTCGCCCGCCAGCTCGTGAACGAGCGACTGCAGGAAGTGAAAGGCAAACTGCCGCCCGGAATCGAATCGGCCATGGGCCCGATCACCACCGGGCTGGGCGAGATCTACATGTATCTCGTCCAAGCCGACCCCGGCGCGAAGGACGAAAACGGCGAGCCCTACACGCCGATGAGCCTGCGCACGTTGCAGGATTGGGTGATCAAACCGCAATTGCGCACCGTGCCCGGCGTGGTCGAGGTGAACACGATCGGCGGCTACGAGAAGCAGTATCACGTGGCGCCGCGTCCGGAAAAATTGATCGCCTACGATCTTGGCTTCCGCGACATCATGACCGCGCTCGCGAGGAACAACGCCAACGTCGGCGCCGGTTACATCGAAAAGAACGGCGAGCAGTGGCTCATTCGCGCGCCCGGCCAGGTGTTGACCTTGGAAGATATCGGTTTGATCACCGTCGGCACCTTTGATGGTGTGCCCGTCCATCTCCGCGACGTAGCCGAGATCAGTCTCGGCTCGGAACTGCGCACCGGCGCCGCCACCGCGGGAGGCAAGGAGACCGTCCTCGCCACCGTTTACATGTTGGTGGGCGAGAACAGCCGCACCGTCTCCCAACGCGTGGCGCAACGCGTCGCGGACGTGAACAAGACGCTGCCGCAAGGCGTCGTCGCGCACACCGTTTATAACCGCACCGACCTGGTCAACGCCGCGATCAAAACGGTGAAGACAAATCTCTTCGAAGGCGCAGTCCTCGTCATCGTTGTTCTCCTTCTTCTCCTCGGCAACGTTCGCGCGGCCATCCTGACGGCGCTCGTCATTCCGCTCTCCATGCTTTTCACCATCAGCGGGATGGTCGCGACAAAGATCAGCGGGAACCTCATGAGCCTGGGCGCGCTCGACTTCGGCATCATCGTCGATGGCGCGGTTATCATCGTGGAAAACTGCATCCGGCGACTCGCCGAGGATCAACGCCAGCGCGGGCGAGTGGCCACGCGCGCCGAGCGTTTTGACACCGTCTTCCACGCCACCCGCGAAGTTGTTAGGCCAAGCCTCTTCGGCGTCTTCATCATCATGGTTGTCTATTTGCCCATCCTGACCCTCACCGGCGTGGAGGGAAAAATGTTTCATCCCATGGCGTGGACAGTTCTTCTCGCACTCACCGGCGCGATGATCTTCTCGGTCACGTTCGTGCCGGCGGCGGTCGCCCTCTTTGTCAGCGGCAAAATCTCCGAAACGGAGAACTTCTTCATGCGCGGCGCAAAGTCGCTTTACGCTCCGTTGCTCCGTGCCGCGCTGGCCCACCGTGGCCTCGTCACCAGCGGCGCCGCCGTCCTCGTCGCCCTCAGCCTCCTCCTCGCCGCGCGCATGGGGAGCGAATTCATCCCGAATCTCGACGAAGGCGATCTTGCGGTGCATTCGCTCCGCATCCCCGGCACCAGCCTGACCCAGGCGATCGAGATGCAAAACGCGGTGCAAAAGAAGTTTCTCGAGTTTCCTGAAGTGAAAGAAACCTTCGCCAAGATCGGCACCGCCGAAGTCGCGACCGATCCCATGCCGCCGAGCGTGGCGGATGGCTTTGTCATGATCAAGCCACGCGCCGAATGGCCAAACCCGCGGCGCAGCAAAAGCGAGCTGGTCAATGCCATGGCGGAAAAGATGGACGCCGAAGTGCCCGGAACGAAGTTCGAGTTTCTCCAGCCGATCCAGATGCGCTTTAACGAACTCATCGCCGGCGTCCGCAGCGACGTGGCGGTGAAAGTTTTTGGCGACGACCTCGAGGAGTTGCTCGCAGCTGGCAAACGAATTGGCGGCGTGCTCGAATCCATTCCCGGCGCCGAAGACGTGAGCGTGGAGCAAATCACCGGCCTGCCGTTGCTCACCATCCAGATGAATCGCGCAACGATGGCGCGCTTCGGCTTGAGCGCGGAGGAGGTGCAGGAAGTGATCCAGATCGCGATCGGCGGAAAGGAAGCTGGCGAGGTTTTCGAAGGCGATCGCCGCCATCCCCTACTCGTGCGTCTGCCGGAAAATCTTCGGACCGATCTCGACGCGCTCAAACGCATTCCGGTGGAAGTTCCAAAAGCAAAAGGTGCCGCCTCCAAGATGACACAGACGAGCCTCGATCAGGGCGGGATGCCGTCTTTCGTACCGCTGGGGCAAATCGCCGATTTCAGCATCGCCCCCGGGCCGAACCAAATCAGTCGCGAGAACGGCAAACGGCGCGTCGTCGTGACCGCAAACGTGCGCGGCCGCGATCTCGGTTCCTTCATCGCCGACGCGCAGCAACGGATGGACGCGGTCGACATCCCCGCCGGCTACTGGATCACGTGGGGCGGCACTTTCGAGCAGCTCCTTTCCGCCACGAAACGCCTGCAAATCGTCGTTCCGGTTTCGTTGCTTCTCATCTTTACCCTTCTCTTTATGGCCTTCGGCAGCGTGAAGGATGCGCTCCTCGTTTTCTCTGGCGTTCCGCTGGCCCTCACCGGTGGTGTCGCCGCGCTTTGGTTGCGCGAGATCCCGCTTTCCATTTCCGCCGGCGTGGGGTTCATCGCGCTCTCCGGCGTCGCGGTGCTAAACGGGATCGTCATGATTTCCTTCATCAACAACCTGCGCGCGTCCGGCATCCCGCTGGCCGAGGCAGTCTTCGACGGCTCTCTCACACGTTTGCGCCCTGTCCTCATGACCGCGCTCGTCGCCGCGCTCGGCTTTGTCCCAATGGCGCTCGCCACCGGTACCGGCGCGGAAGTGCAACGCCCCCTCGCCACCGTCGTCATCGGCGGCATCATCAGCTCCACCTTGCTGACCTTGCTCGTGTTGCCGGTGCTCTACCGGATGTTTCATCGCGCACGCGATCTAAAGTCGGCCGACCAAATCGAAATCGGCGCGTGAGCCAATCCGACGCTTGCGGCTGCCACCCCGACAACGAGCGGGCGCGCCACGACTCCGCTTATCGGCGCGCCCTCTGGATTGTCATTCTGCTTAACGTCGGCTTCGGCGTTGTGGAAGTGCTGGCCGGATTTCTGGCGCGCAGCCAGGCTTTGAAAGCGGATGCGCTCGATTTTTTGGGCGATGGCTCGATTACTTTCGTGGGCTTGCTTGCGCTCCGTTGGACGGCGGCCCGCCGCGCGCGTGTGGCCTGGACGCAGGGTTGGTTTCTGGCCGTGCTCGGCCTTGGTGTGCTCGGGACCGCGCTCTGGCGCACGCTGCACGCGGTGGCGCCCGAAGCCGGAATCATGGGTGGGACGGGCGCGGCCGCGCTCGCGGTCAACGTGGCAGCCGCGTTGGTGTTGCTGCGGTTTCGTGAGCGGAGCGGCTCGGGCGCACGCGCCATTTGGCTTTTTAGCCGAAACGACGCGCTGGCGAATGTCGGCGTGATCATCGCCGCCGGTTTCGTGGCTTGGCTGGAAAGCGGTTGGCCCGACTTGCTCGCGGCCGCGATCATCGCCACGCTTTTCCTGCACTCCGCCCGCAGCATTATCCAGGAAGCGAGGACGGAACTGCGGACTTCACGATTGGCTGAGGTTTCTTGAAGATGGCTCACGATCACTCCCACGCCCCCGCCAACTACAACAAGGCCTTCGCCATCGGCGTGGCGCTGAACATCGCCTACGTCCTGCTGGAGGCGGGTTACGGGTTTAGCATTGGTTCGCTCGCGCTCCTTGCGGATGCGGGGCACAACTTGAGCGACGTTTTGAGTTTGCTCCTCGCCTGGGCGGCGAGTCATCTCGCGAAAATTTCGCCCAACAAACGCCGCACCTACGGCTGGCGGCGCTCTACCATCATCGCGGCTTTGTTAAATGCGCTTCTCCTTCTCGTCGCGATCGGCGGCATCAGTTGGGAAGCGGTCCGACGCTTCGGCGTGCCGGCCTCCGTGCCCGGCGGAATCGTCATGGCGGTCGCCGGGTTCGGCGTTGTCATCAACACCATCACCGCGCTCCTCTTTCTGAAAGGCCGCGCCAACGACATCAACATCAAAGGCGCTTTCCTACACATGGCAGCCGACGCCGGCGTGTCGGCGGCGGTCGTGCTCGGCGGTCTCGCGATTACAATGACTGGTCTTGCCTGGATCGATCCCGCGATGAGCTTGCTCGTGGTTGCGTTGATCGCGATCGGCACCTGGGGTTTGCTGCGCGACTCCGTCAACCTCTCGCTCGATGCCGTCCCTCCAGGGATCGACGCCGGCGCGGTCGAGCAATACCTGCGCGAGCTGCCCGGCATCGTGCGCGTGCACGACCTCCACATCTGGGCCATGAGCACGACGGAAAGCGCGCTCACCGCGCACCTCGTGAAACCGGATGGCCGGATCGACGATCCGCTCCTGCAGCAGATTCAGACCGCGCTGCATGATCGCTTTGGGATCGAGCACATGACGATTCAACTCGAATGCGGAGACGAGGGCAGTGCCTGCGCGCAGGAAGCGCATCACGTTGTCTAAAAGACGTAGCGCATTCGTCCGCGTGGTCTTGCTTTGACGCCGATGAAACTTGCGTCTTACGTCCCCGTCTCCATGCGATGCTTGAAGCAATGCCAAATGGTCCGTGTCCCGCGCCTCGCGCTGAGGACGTGCTTTGTGTTCGCCATCATCGCGACCGGCATGGCCACGCAGCCAGCTCGCGGGCACGAAGGCACGGGACGCGCCGGGTTTAGAGACCACCTCGGCGTCGAAGTCGAGTCCGAGTTTTATGCGGGGCGTCACGGCTATTTGCATGGCGGCCTGGGAGCGATCATTCCCTTTAGTAAAACGCAAAAGTTCGGGATCGTAGGCCACTTCGTTCGCGAAGAAAGCGGCGGCGCGATCTTCCCCTCGCTGGGTGCGGAGTTTATCCAGGATTTGGGCAATGGCTTCGATCTCGAAGCTTATTCGTTCGGCTATTTCCCGGTCGAGAAACAGCATGCCTGGGCGGGTGGCCTGCGCGCTTCCCGGCGCTTCGCCTTCAACGACCACCTCACGATCGCTCCCTTCTTCGGTCCCACTTATGCGCGCGTGCAAGCCATCGACGAGGCCACGGAAAAACCAGTCCCGGTCGATCATCTGATGCTCCTCGGCGGCGTCTCGGTTCACGCCGAGCGCTTCGAGTTCAGTGTTTTTGCCAGCCAGTCGTTCTTCAATCGGGAGCCGGTCGGCCTGGAAACGCACGTGGACCTCGAAGAGATGACTCACTTCGCGGCCTACGAAAACAACGACGGCTTCGCTCGCCACACGGCTGGTGGGGAAGTCTCCTTTTCCGCCACTGATTGGTTGCGATTTACGGGTCGCTACGCGCTTCTGCTGTTTGAAGATGAAACCCGGCACTCCATCTCCTTCAGCCCGGCGGTGAAAGTCAGTCCGCACGTCGAGATCTTCGCCGGCGTGCAGTTACTCCGGGGTGACGGTCTGGAGAACGACCTCGTCACCGGCGGAGCGTCGATTGAGTTTTAGCGGGACTCCGACGCGGATTTACTGGCCAGTATAAAAAATCCCGCGCTCTGGCCGGATGGGGGCCGATCATTTCTTTGCCCCCCACTTCCAGTTTCGGATTTCCGGCAGATCCTCGCCGTATTCGGCGATGTGGTGTTTGTGTTCGATGAGCTTGTCGCGGATGGCCTGCTTCACATAGGCCGCGCCCGAGCCAAGCTGGGGCACGCGATCAATCACGTCGGCCACGAGGTGAAAGCGGTCGAGGTCGTTCATCACCACCATGTCGAACGGAGTCGAGGTCGTGCCTTCTTCTTTGTAACCGCGCACGTGCAGGTTTTTGTGGTTGGTGCGGCGATAGGTGAGCCGATGAATCAGCCAGGGATAACCGTGATAGGCGAAGATGATTGGTTTGTCGGTCGTGAAGAGCACGTCGAAATCTTTGTCACTCAACCCGTGCGGATGTTCGCTCTGCGGCTGGAGTTTCATCAGGTCAACCACGTTGATCACGCGGACTTTCAGCTCGGGGAAATACTTCCGCAGCAACTCGACGGCGGCCAGGGTTTCGAGCGTCGGCACGTCGCCGCAGCACGCCATGACTACATCCGGTTCGCCGCCCTGGTCGTTGCTGGCCCACTGCCAAATGCCGATGCCGGCGGTGCAATGTTTGATGGCGGCGTCCATGTCGAGCCACTGCGGCTGCGGTTGTTTGCCGGCCACGATGACGTTCACGTAGTTGCGGCTGCGCAGGCAGTGGTCCGTGACCGAGAGCAGGGTGTTCGCATCGGGCGGCAGATAGACGCGGATGACTTCCGCCTTCTTGTTCACGACATGGTCGATGAAGCCGGGGTCCTGATGGCTGAAGCCGTTATGGTCCTGCCGCCAGACATGCGACGAAAGCAGGTAGTTGAGCGACGCGATCGGCCGCCGCCAGGGAATCTGGTTCGCCACCTTGAGCCACTTGGCGTGCTGGTTGAACATCGAATCGACGATGTGAATGAACGCTTCGTAGCAGGAGAAGAACCCGTGCCGGCCGGTGAGCAGATAACCCTCCAGCCAGCCTTCGCACTGATGCTCGCTCAGCATCTCCATCACCCGGCCATCGGGTGCGACGTGATCGTCGCCCGGAATGATCTCCGCAGTCGAGCATCGGTTCGTCACTTCGAACACCGCGCCCCAGCGATTTGAAGTGGTTTCGTCCGGGCTGAACACACGAAAGTTAGTGGGAGTTAAGTTTCATTACGTCGCGGATGAACTGGCCCTGGACGCGGGTGGCTTCGCCGGTGACGGCTCCGGGCTTCGGCACCTTCACCGCGTAGTCGCGGAAATCCGGCAGGCGCAGGTCATGTAACAAGCAGGCCGCCGTTGGCGTGCGGATTGGCGCTCATGCGGCGCGCGCCTTTCGGAGCGAGTTCGGCAAGTTCGGAACGCAGCCTGCCGGTCTGGTCGAACAACTCCTGCGGGCGATAGCTTTTCAGCCACTTCTCCAGAATTTTCACATGCCCCGGATGGCTCATGTCGCCCATCGGCACCTGGTGCGAGCGCAACGTGCCTTCGGTCGGTTTGCCGTCCACCACCTTCGGGCCGGTCCAGCCTTTCGGTGAGCGCAGAATAATCATGGGCCAGCGCGGACGCTCCTTGAACCCCTTGGTGCGAGCTTCGCGTTGGATGCGCTGGATGTCGGCGACGACCGTGTCGAGCGTGGCGGCCATGAGTTGGTGCATCGCGGCCGGGTCGTCGCCCTCGACGAAATACGGCGTGTAACCGTAGCCGCGAAAGAGCGCTTCCAGTTCGTCATGCGGAATGCGCGCCAGCACGGTGGGGCCGGCAATCTTGTAGCCGTTCAGGTGCAGAATGGGCAGCACCGCGCCATCGCGAACCGGATTGAGAAATTTGTTCGAGTGCCAACTGGTGGCGAGCGGGCCGGTTTCCGCTTCGCCATCGCCGACCACGCACGCGACGAGCAGGTCGGGATTGTCGAACGCAGCACCGAAAGCGTGCGAGAGCGAATAACCCAGTTCGCCGCCCTCGTGAATCGAACCCGGCGTCTCCGGCGCGACGTGGCTCGGAATGCCACCGGGAAAGGAGAACTGCTTGAACAGCCGTTTCATCCCGTCCTCGTCTTGCGCGATGTTCGGATAGACTTCGGTGTAGGTGCCTTCCAGGTAGGCGTTCGCCACCAACCCGGGTCCGCCGTGACCCGGCCCGGTGATGTAGATGACGTTCAGGTCGTGTTCCTTGATGACGCGGTTCAGATGGACGTAGATGAAGTTCAGTCCCGGCGTCGTGCCCCAGTGGCCGAGCAGGCGCGGCTTGATGTGCGCCAGCTTGAGCGGCTTCGTCAGCAGCGGATTGTCGTAGAGATAAATCTGGCCGACTGAGAGATAGTTCGCCGCGCGCCAGTAGGCGTCCATCTTGGCGCAGCAGCTCCGGGTTCAGAGTCTTTGTTTTTGTTTTCATGATTTCATCCCCTTCATGCTTACCGCGCCAGCTCCGAGAATGCGTCGCACCGAGCGCGCAATCATGAGTTCTTCGTCCGTGCGAATGACGCGAACCGTGACCCGGCTGGCGTCCGTGGAAATCACCGCCGCAGTCTCCGCATTGCGCGTCTCATTCAATTCAAGGCCGAGGAAACTGAGACCCTCGCAGATGCGTGCGCGGATGAGCGGCGCGTTTTCGCCGATGCCTCCGGCGAAAACGAGCGTGTCCAGTCCGCCGAGCGCAGCGGCGAAGGAACCGATCCATTTTTTCGCCTGATAACAAAACAGCGCCACGGCTTCCGCCGCGCGCACGTCGTCGGCTTCCTGCGCGAGCAGATCGCGCATGTCGGAACTGATCTCCGAAACTCCGAGCAGCCCGGACTCGTGGTTCACCATTTCCTGAAATTGCGCCGCGCTCATCTGCTCGGTGCGCGCCAGGTAAGAGACCAGTCCCGGGATCCAAGTCGCCGGAGCGACTGCTCATCACCAATCCCGCCGTCGGCGTGAAGCCCATGCTGGTGTCGATGCTCCGGCCGTCGCGCACGGCGGCCAGGCTCGCGCCGTTGCCGAGATGGGCAAGGATCACGCGGCCCTTCGTTGCCGCCGCGTCGCCGAGGCGCGCGAGTTCCTCCATGAGGAATTCATAAGACAAACCGTGGAAGCCATAGCGGCGGATGCCCTTCGCCTCGTAGCGGCGCGGAATCGACAGCAGCTTGGCGACTCGCGGCATGGTGCGGTGAAACGCAGTATCAAAACACGCTACCTGGGACAATGCAGGATGACGTTGGCGGAAAGCCTCTATCAACTCGATCTCCAGCGGCAGATGCTCTGGGTCATACGGCGTGAGGCGATGCAGCTCAGCGAGTAACTCTGGCGTGACCCGCTCCGGTTCCGTATGCGACATTCCATGCACCACCCGGTGGCCCACGGCTCTGACCGAAGCGAAACTCTGCTGCGCTTCGAGCCAATCTAGTAGAAAAGCGACCGCCGAGTGGTGATCATCGGAATCTGTGGCGCGACTGGTCTGTGGTTTTCCGGTCGAATCCTTGAAAGTGATATTCGTGCCGCTCAGACCGATGCGATCCACTTTCCCATCCAGCCGCCGCCGCAGCGGCTCGCCCTTTTCAAAGAGCGCGAACCGGATGCTCGATGAACCACCGTTTATTGCCAGAAGAGAAAACGGCTCGTGAGTTACCTCGACGGTTTTTTTGGCGTGTGGGGCTAACCCTGTTGGGTTTGCCAAAGCTCTCGTTTGATTATTTGACAGCATGTTGGGGTTTCACTGTGCCTCCTATCCGCACGGTCGCGCTTG
Organism: uncultured Verrucomicrobiae bacterium; assembly: GCA_963769625.1. Lineage (GTDB taxonomy): Bacteria > Verrucomicrobiota > Verrucomicrobiia > Chthoniobacterales > UBA10450 > JACCTI01. The sequence goes on from CAVYMO010000007.1 coordinate 100,764, forward strand.
CACCGATCGGGCCCGTTGACGGATACCCGTGGAGGGTATACGCTCCCCCCGTGAATGTCAAGGCGCGGAACAAACTTCAAACCCGCATTAAACGCATTGCGGGCCAGATCGGCGGTGTGCAGCGGATGGTCGAAGCGGACCGCTACTGCGTGGATATTCTCAATCAAATCTCCGCGGTTCGTTCCGCACTCGACGCGCTCGGGGTGCAATTGCTCCGGCATCATATCGAGGGCTGCGTCGCCGGCCACGGCACCGATTCCGAGCACGCTCGCGCGAAACCCATGAATCCGCAGGAACTCCTCGACGAACTCCAAACCGCCCTTTCCCGCTTCCTCAAATGAAAACGACCGAAGACAAAACCACCGAATCCCATTCCTGCTGCCACGGCGAAGAACATCATTCCGCCACCGAAACCGCGGACGGCGCCGCCGCGCGCAAGCCGGCGAGCAAATACTTCTGTCCCATGTGCCCCGGCGTGGAATCCGACAAACCCGGCACATGTCCGAAATGCGGCATGGCGCTGGAGCGCAACCCCACCTGGTCGCCGTCCGCGGAGAAAATCTACACCTGCCCGATGCATCCGCAGATCGAGCAGCCGACGCCGGGCAATTGCCCGATCTGCGGGATGGCGCTGGAATTGAAAACCGTTTCCAGCGACGACGAAGAGGACACGTCAGAGCTCGACGACATGTCGCGCCGGCTCTGGATCGGCGGGGCGCTCACGCTCCCCGTTTTCCTTCTCGCGATGGCGCACCTGATCCCGAATCCACCCGCGTGGGTCATGGGCGAAACGTCGCGCTGGTTGCAATTCGCGCTCAGCACGCCGGTCGTTCTTTGGGCCGGTTGGCCGTTCTTCCAACGCGCCGCTCTTTCGCTCCGCACGTGGAATCTCAACATGTTTACGCTCATCGGCATCGGCGTCGGCGCGGCTTATTTCTACAGCGCCGTCGCGATGATCCTGCCGGGTCTCTTCCCGCCCTCCTTCCGCGAGCACGGCGCGATCGGCATCTACTTCGAAGCCGCGGCCATGATCACGGTCCTGGTCTTGTTAGGCCAGGTCCTCGAACTCCGCGCCCGCGCCCGCACTGGCGCCGCCATCCGCGCCCTGCTCGACCTCGCGCCGAAAACCGCCCGCCGCGTCCGCGGAGGCCAAGAAGAAGACGTCCCCCTCGATCAGATTGAACTCGGCGACCTCCTCCGCGTTCGCCCCGGCGAGAAAATCCCCGTCGATGGCGAGATCACCGAAGGCCGCAGCACGATCGACGAATCCATGATCACCGGCGAACCCATGCCCGCCGAGAAAACGACTGGCGATAAAGTCACCGGTGGCACCGTCAACAAGACCGGCGCCTTCCTCGTAAAGGCCGAACGCGTTGGCCGCGAGACCATGCTCTCGCGCATCGTCGACATGGTCGCCGACGCGCAACGCAGCCGCGCGCCCATTCAAGCATTGGCCGACAAAGTCGGCCGGCATTTTCGTTCCCGCCGTCATCGCCGTCGCGCTCGTCACCTTCGCGCTCTGGTGGTGGCTCGGCCCCGAGCCAAAACTCGCGCACGCCATCATCAACGCCGTCGCCGTCCTCATCATCGCCTGTCCGTGCGCGCTCGGACTCGCCACCCCCATGTCGATCATGGTCGGTGTCGGCCGCGGCGCACAGGAGGGCGTCCTGATTAAAAACGCCGAAGCCATGGAGCGCATGGAAAAAGTGCAAACCCTCGTCGTCGATAAAACCGGCACACTCACCGAAGGCAAACCCTCCTTAACCGAAGTCACCGCCGCCTCCGGTTTCGACGAAAACGAAATCACCGCGCTCGCCGCCGCGGTCGAGCGGCACAGCGAACATCCCATCGCCGCCGCCATCGTCCGCGGCGCGGAAGAACGCGAAGCGAAAATTCCCGAGTCGACCGAATTCCAATCCGAAACCGGCGGCGGCGTCTCCGCGCAAGTGGACGGCCGCACCATCCGCATCGGCAAAGCCGACTTCCTCCGCAGCCACGGCATCAGCGATCTCAGCGAACTCGAAGCCACGGCCGCAGAGTTACAAACCCAGGGCCGCACCGCCGTCTTCCTTTCGATCGATGACCGCGCCGCCGGCATTCTCGCCGTCGCCGACCCGATTAAAAAATCCACCGCCGAAGCCATCCGTACGTTGCACGAAGCCGGGATCGAAATCCTCATGCTCACCGGCGACAACGAAAAGACCGCGCGCGCCGTCGCCGACCAACTGAAAATCGACGGCGTGGAAGCCGGCGTCGCTCCCGAGCAAAAACACGACCGCATCCAGCAATTGCGCGAGAGCGGCAAAGTCGTCGCCATGGCCGGCGATGGCATCAACGACGCCCCTGCCCTCGCCGCCGCCGATGTCGGCATTGCCATGGGCACCGGCACCGACGTCGCCATGGAAAGCGCCGGCATCACATTGCTCAAAGGCGACCTGCGCGGCGTCGCGAAAGCCATCACGCTCAGCCGCGCCGTCATGCGCAACATTCGCCAGAACCTCTTCTTCGCCTTCATCTACAACGCCGTCGGCATTCCCATCGCCGCCGGCCTCCTCTATCCGTTCTTCGGCCTCCTCCTCAGTCCCATCATCGCCGGCGCCGCCATGAGTCTGAGTTCGGTCTCGGTGATTGGGAACGCGTTGCGCTTAAAAGCGGTGAAACTCTAAGCCACGTGTCGCCCGCGGGACTTCGCCCATTTTCCTCACTTCCGCAGGATGGAGCGCCGGGCCGAGATATTGTTTGAACAGAACCCCCTCTTCCGCGACTAATTACCCTGTGCAAGCGCGGCCCTTTCTCCGCATCCCCACGGCGATGTTTTCGCTCGTGCTGATGGCCGTGTGGTTTTTGGCCTCAAACCACTGCCTGCTCGCGATCGCCGCGACGCCACCACCGGCTGCTTCCGGACATTGTGCCGGGCATAACGCGCCGACCGAGAGCGGGAAAGGTCCGTGCACGGACAAGAATTGCTGCAAAGCGCTTTCCGCCCCGACCAGCTCGGCGCTGAAGCAATTGACGGGGTCACCGCAGTTCGACTTCGCACCGTATCCGAGCGGTCCGGAAGCGCCTGCCGGTGCGATCGATCTTTTCGCGCAGCCGCCGGCGGAACTCGATACTGGTCCGCCGGACGGAAGTTCCTTCGCTGAACTCGTTTTGCAACGGAGCCTGCTCGCGCACGCTCCGCCCGCTCTCGCGTAACGCGCCTGCCTCCTGCCGCCAGGAGACGCCGGTCCGTTACCCCGTCCGCCCGCTGCACGCATGCTGTGCACGCGCGCGCCGCGCGTAGACGGCGCCTTATTTTCACCAACCCAAACACAATAGAACCAATGAAAAAAACAATGAATCGATTCCAACTCGCCCTCGCGGCGTGTGTCCTCACTTCGCTCGCTCTCGCGAGTTCCGCCGGCGCGGCGGAGCTTTCGCCCGACGACCGGAAATTTCTCACCCACTACGACGCGGTGCTCACGGCTCTCGCCGCCGATGACCTGGCCGAGGCCAAAACGGCCGCCACGGCCATGGGGGAAACCGGCGCTCCGCTCGCGCAGAGCGAATCCATCGCCGACGCCCGCAAGGAGTTCGCGACATTAAGCGCGCAAGCGCTCAAACTGTCGGAAGGCCAGGAAGGCTACTACCACGTGAACTGCCCGATGTTGAAGAAGGATTGGGTGCAAACCTCCACGACGATCGCGAACCCTTATGCCGGGAGCTCGATGCTCACCTGCGGCGTCATCAAGAAATAAGAAGACCATGAAAAAAATACTCAGCACGCTCACCGCGGTCGCCCTCGCGGCCACCCCACTCTTCGCCCACGAAGGCGAAGACCACGGCGAAAAGAAAGACGCCGGCGAGACGAAGAAGATCACGGGCGAAGTCCTCGATCTGGTTTGTTATCTCGATCACAACGCCACCGGCGCCGACCACGCCGATTGCGCAAAAAAGTGCATCGCCTCCGGTTTGCCCGTGGGCTTGAAAGCCACCGATGGGAAAACCTATCTCGTCGTCGGCGAACACGCGCCGCTGAACAAGGAACTGGCGGAGCACGCCGCGAAAACGATCACACTCGAAGGCAAAGTCGTCTCACGCGACGGCTTCAACATGATCGAGAACGCCGTCATCCAGAAATAGGCAGCCGATGCTCCAACACCTCAGCAATCCGGAATACCTGCACGTCTTGCTGAACCCACTGCCAGTCTACGGACTGGCGGTGGGCGCGCTGGGGTTGATCGTCGCGCTCCTGCTTCGGCAACGTGCCGCGCGCCTGACCGCCTTGGCCATCATCTTCGCGACCGCGCTCTCCGCCTGGCCGGCGCACCATTATGGCGAGCGCGCCTACGATCGCGTTTTCGCGATGGCGGACAATGATGGCGGGCGCTGGCTGAACGAACACAGGGAGCGCGCGGAAAAGTTTACCTACATCTTCTATCTGGTCGCCGCTTTGGCGCTGCTCACCGCGGCGGCGGAATGGAAGATGCCCCGCGCCGCTGTGCCCCTCGCGGCGCTTACGCTGTTACTCGCGGTCACCAGCGTGGGAATCGGCGGCCACATTGCAACCGCCGGAGGCCGCGTTCGGCATCGCGAGTTTCGTTACGTGCCACTGCCGGAACCCCAGAAAGATCGCCCGCATGAACGTTGATTCCATCGTCCTCCGCGTCGCGCTGCCATTTCTGCTCGCGGGTTGCAGCCTGACCCCGCCACCGGTTTCCGTGGCTCCTGATGACCCGAGCAACCCCGCCGCAGCGGAGGCGAGCACCCGCCCGCTGCGACCGGCGCTCGTCGCCGGTGCCCGCAGTTTTCTTCCGGCCGAATCACGCGCGGAGATGCAGCCGATGTCGCACGCCGGCCACACGATGCCAAAGGAACCCGGCACCGCCGGCGCGCCGCGGAACAAGGCGGAGAAGGAAGTGGCGGCGGAATTGAAAGCCGAGCCCGGCCCGACCGAGCCAACGAGCGAACAACTGCAATCGCTGCATCCAGCCGACTATACCTGCCCGATGCATCCGGAAATTCATAGCGACAAACCCGGTTCGTGTCCGAAATGCGGCATGCCCCTGGTGACGCGAAACTCGCTCAAGAAAGAGAAACCGTGAAGCCGTATCCACTCTTTGCGCTTGGCCTGTGCGGCGCGCTGACGCTCAGCGGATGCGCGGTAAACGCCGGCCCTGCATTTCGCGCCGCCGAGGAAGGAATCGCGCGCAACAGCGGGAAGAAGGTGCGCTGGATTCGCACCGGCGAGGAACAGGCGGAAGCGAGCCGCGCCGTCCGCGATTTGCTCAGCCGATTGCTGAACGCCGACACCGCCGCGCAGGTCGCGCTCCTTAACAACCGTCACCTGCAATCCAAGCTGGAAGAGTTCGGCATTTCCTACGCCGACTACATCGAAGCTTCACTGCCGGAGAATCCCAGTTTCTCCACCGATATTCGTTTTCCCGATCACCCGCCGTCGGCGGCGAACATCGAATTCTCCGTCGCGCAGAACATCATCAGCCTGCTCCTGATTCCGTTAAAGAAGAGCGTCGCGAAACGCGAATTGGAAGCCACGAAACTGCGCATCGCGGCGGACGTGCTCGGCCTCGTCGCCCGTTCCAAGAGCGCCTTCTACCGCCTTCAGGCGCAGGAACAACTGCGCAGCCGTCTGGAGTTGATCGTGCAAAGCAACGAAGCCTCGGCCGACCTGGCCAAGCGCCTGCACGACGCCGGCAACATCACCGACCTCGATCTCGCCAATCAGCAGGCACTCTACAGCCAGTCGCGCGTGGATGTGGGCCAACTCCTCTCGCAAACCCGCGGGACGCGCGAGGAACTCAATCGCCTCATGGGCTTGTGGGGCGCCGAGACCGATTGGCGGATCGGCCAGCAACTGCCCGCCATTCCCGCGCGCGAAATCTCGCTCGCGAATCTGGAATCGAAAGCGATTGCGCAGCGGGTGGACATCGCCGCCGCACGGCAACGGGTGAACAGCATCGGCGCTGCTTTGGCGTTAAAACGGAAGACACGCTTTACGCCGGTGGACATTGAATTGGGCGTGAGCACGGAAAAAGAATCCGAAGGCACACGCCTGACCGGCCCGACCCTGGACGTGCAACTGCCGATCTTTAATTTCGGTCAGGCCAGCATCGCTCGCCTCGAGGCGCAGTATGCACAAGCGAAGCGCGATCTCGAAGCTGCCGCCATCGACGCCCGGTCGGAAGTGCGCGAGGCGCGCGACCTCATCATCGCCAATCGCGACATGGCGGAATACTACCGCAAGGTCCTGCTGCCACAGCGGCTGACGATTCTGAACCAGACGCAGTTGCAGTACAACGCCATGCAAACGGGCCCGATCGAGATCCTGAGCGCGAAACAGCGCCAGCTCGAAACCGAACGCGCCTACATCAATGCCTGGCGCGATTACTGGATCGCGCGCACGGAACTCGAGCGCGCACTGCATGGAGGCTCTGGCGGGATGCGCCGCGCCTCATCGGGCGAAGATTCATCCACATCCACACCGAAATCTGAAGGAGGCCATTGAGCATGCTGACACGACGCAATTTTCTGACGCGCGCCGGGGTCGCGGCGGGAGGTGCAGCTTTGTTTACGAAAGTGGCTTCCGCGGAAGCGGACGAGCGTGCCATCCGGGCAAAAGCTTCCGACGAACTTTCCTCGCGCAGCGTGGACCGCCGCCCGGACGATAAGTGGCTCGCCCCTGGCGAACCGGGCGTTGATTACACCCCCGTCGTGACGCCGAACAGTGTCAGCCTGCCGTGGCGCATCGTGGATGGCGTGAAGGTTTATCATCTCATCGCCGAGGAGGTGGATCACGAATTCGCGCCCGGCCTGCGCGCATTTTGCTGGGGCTACAACGGCCGCGTGCACGGCCCCACGATCGAGGCGGTGGAAGGCGATCGCGTTCGCATTTACGTCACGAACAAGCTGCCTGCGCCCACGACGGTGCACTGGCACGGTTTGATTCTGCCTAACGGAATGGACGGCGTAGGCGGATTGAACCAGCGCGCGATAAAACCGGGCGAGACGTTCAAATACGAGTTCACGCTCCGGCAGCACAGCACGAACATGTATCACTCGCATCACGACGAGATGACGCAGATGGCGATGGGTTTGATGGGCATGTTCATCATTCATCCGCGCAAACCTCGCGTGCGCGCGGACCGGGAGTTTGCCATCATGCTGAGCGAGTGGCGGGTGGATGTGGGCACGCGCCGCCCGAATCCGAACGAGATGACCGACTTCAATCTCCTGACCATGAACGCGCGCGTCTTCCCGGGCACCGACTCGATGGTGGTGAAACGCGGCGAGCGGGTGCGCATCCGCATTGGCAATCTCTCCGCGATGGATCATCACCCCATCCATTTGCACGGCCACGAATTCAAAGTCGTGGGCAGCGAAGCGAGCGATAGCGATGAGGAAACGATCCGGCACGAACGGCTCGAGGGTACCGTCCTCGTGCCGGTAGGTCAGGCGCGTACCATCGAATTCATCGCCGATAACCCCGGTGATTGGGCGATGCATTGCCACATGACGCATCACGTCATGAACCAGATGGGCCACGACATCCCGAACATGATTGGCGTGAAACCACCCGATGATGAGAAAATCCGAAAGACGCTACTCCCGGGCTACATGACAATGGGCACCGAAGGCATGGCGGACATGGGCGACATGGGAATGAAGGTGCCCGACAACAGCCTGCCCATGGTGGGCGCACATGGCCCGTTCGATTACATCACCATGGGCGGAATGTTTAATATTCTCAAGGTGCGCGACAACCTCACGAGTTACGAGGACCCGGGCTGGTATCAAAATCCGCCGGGCGAAGTCGCCAGCCTGGCTTCACCGGAAGACCTGGACCGCGATGGCATCGAGGCTCGCGGCGTGGGCGCGAGGGCGGCGGCCCCGAGTTCCTATTCCTGCCCGATGCATCCCGAGGTCGTCTCTGACAAGCCGGACAAATGTCCGAAATGCGGCATGGCCTTGATCACGAAAAAATAACCGGCGTGCAACGCCACAACCCGAGGAGGATTCCCGATGAATAACTACGCGCGATTCGGCGCCATGATTGCGACGTCCACCATTGTGATGTTCGGCCTCATGTATTTAAACACCTACGCGCTCGACCATGTATTTTTCAGCGAAACTAGGGCCTACATGGCGCTGCTGATGGGCGCGACGATGGCGATCATCATGCTCGCGTTCATGCTCGGCATGTATACGAAGGCCAGCGTCAACGTCGCCATTTTCGTCGGCAGCATCGTCATTTTCGCGGGAGCGCTCTGGCTCGTCCGCAGCCAGTCCACGGTGGCTGACGTCTCCTGGATGAAGGCGATGATTCCGCACCATTCCATCGCCATTCTCACGAGCGAGCGCGCCCACATCACCGATCCACGCGTGCGGAAACTGGCGGACGACATCATCGAAGCGCAACGCAACGAGATCGCCAAAATGAAGGCTTTGCTCAAAGATCTGGAAAAATGAAACACGCCTCCATTCTCTGCGCTCTTCTCTGCGTACCCGCGCTCTACGCCCACGATACCTGGTTGATGCCGGAAAAATTTCAGGTCGCGCCGGGAACGAAGACCACACTCGAACTCACGAGCGGCATGGCTTTTCCTGCGCTTGAGACTGGACCCAAACGCGCGCGCGTCGAATCCGCCAACTGCCGGCTCGCCGGGCAGATGCTCGCGATCGAGGATATCTCCGAGCAGCCGGAATCGTTGCGCTTCGTGTCCGAGATTCCGCAGGCCGGGATCGCAGTCTTCTGGGTCGTATTCCCACCGAAAGACATCGAACTTAAGCCCGAGCAGGTGCACGAGTATCTCGAAGAAATCGGCGCTACGTCCGCCCTTCTGAAAGAGTGGAAGGAAATGAAACCTCAACGCTGGCGCGAACTTTACGCGAAGCACCAGAAGACGTTCGTCCGCGTCGGCCACCCGCCCGCAGAAGATAAGTCCTGGTCGGAGCCGGTCGGCGTGGCGCTCGAGATCGTGCCCGAGCAGGATCCCACCGCGCTGCGTGCGGGAGAAGAATTCGTGGTGCGCGTGCTGAAGGATGGGAAACCATTTCCGGATTTCCCGCTCAACGCAGTCGCCGGTGGCGCGACGAAGGGCGAGACCCGAAGGACCGATTCGGAGGGTCGGGTCACCTTCCGGCTGGAAAAAGCTGGGCCTTGGCTCTTGCGCGGCACTGAGGTCCGCAGGTCCACGCGAGCCGAGGCGGATTGGGAGAGCGATTTCACGACGCTCACCCTCGAAGTCAAGAATCCGGAGAAAGGCCAGCGCTGAATCTTCAATCCGCGCTCGCTCTGATTCTGGTCACGACGACCCTGGCGTCGTGTCGGCGGCCATTTCCCACCGCGCCAGAACGCGAAGCCATCGTGCAGGCGCACCAGGCTTTTCACGACGCGCTCGCGCGTGGCGATCGCGACGCCGCCATGGCCCTGCTCGCGCCCGACGCTGAAGTCCTGGAGATGGGGGTGCGCGAAACACGCGCCGAATACAGCGGCAAACATCTCACCGCCGACATGGAGTTCGCCCGCACCGTTCCCACCACGCGCGGCCCGACGATCGTGCGCCAGGAGGGCGATGTCGCCTGGGTCAGCACCACGGGGGAATGCAAAGGAATGTTTCACGGAAAAGTGGTCGATACCGAGAACACGGAACTGATGGTGCTGAGCCGGAAAAATGGTCAATGGCACATCCGTGCCGTGCATTGGTCGGGACACACGCACCGGCCCGAAACCTGATCCTGACGGCCGTGAGCTAGCGCAAGATCTCCAGCGCGCGCGCGACCGCGGCGGGCAGCGCGCTCGCGCCGTCGCCTCCGAGATCGGTGTCGATCGCTTCGAGGCGATGAATCAAGTCCACCACGGCGCGTCGCGCATAGGGGCCTCCCGCGGCGGCGCAAAAGTGGGTGCGACAACCGAATGGCCGATCGTGGTAGACAAGACAATTGCCGGTGGCGCTTTGCAGGAGCGGACAGCGCCCATCCGGAGCGTCGGGCAACCCTTTGCGCCCGGTCGCGCGGAGCGCATGCGCGGCAACGAGCGCTTCACCCCGGGTCAGAAACGGCGTGCGGCCCGTCAGTTTGAAATGACAACACTCCTTGAGACGGGTGCAGTTGCGTTCGATCGGGCGTTGGTCCAATTCGGCGTAAACATTTCGCACCTCCGCGCGCGCGCGTTCGGTTTCCATCATCTGTTTCATGCGAGTTTCACCTCCGCCATCGCGTGACCCGCGATCCAGCCAGTGGCCCACGCCGCCTGAAAATTAAATCCGCCGGTAATGCCATCGATGTCGAGCAATTCCCCCGCGAAGTAAAGGTGCGGCACGAGCCGGCTTTCCATGGTGCGAAAATCGACTTCGCGCAGTCGCACCCCACCGCAGGTCACGAATTCATCCTTGTTCAACGATTTCCCGTCCACGGGCAATTCCGTTTGCTTGAGCTGCTTGGTCAGATTGTCCGTCTGGGCTCGCGTCAACTGTGTCCAAATCGTCTCGTGCGCGATTCCGGCCCGCTCCGTCAGTCGTTCCCACAGGCGCGCAGGCAACGACGCGATGGGTGAACCAGCGACCCGGCGCTTCGGTTGCGTGGCGCGTCGTGTTTGCACTTCCTCCCGGATTCCCTGCGCGCTCATCGCGGGCAACCAATCCACACGCAGCGGGAACTTGTAATCGAGCGCGGCCAGTTCCCGCGCGCCCCAGGCCGAGAGACGCAGAATCCCTGGCCCGCTCACGCCATTGTGCGTAATGAGGATAGGGCCGAGTTCGCGCAAATGCGCGGTCGGGACCGCGGCTTCCGCATCAGCGACAGCGACGCCGGAAAGCGCATGCAACCACGGCGTCGGGCTGTGCAACGAGAAAAGCGACGGCACGGGCGGCTCGATCGTGTGGCCGAGCGTGGCGGCCAACTGCGCCCCGCTCGCGGCACGTGCCCCGCCAGTGGCGAGAAGGAGGCGATCGCAGTGCAATTCCTCACCGTCGCTCAGTCGCAAAGCGAACCCGCTTTCTGAGCGCGTTGCGGATTCGATTCCTTTTCGCGCATGCATCTGCACGCCCACCGCGCGCGCCTCGAAGAGCAGGCAGTCGATCACAGTCCCCGACGAATCCGTAACAGGAAAAACGCGGCCGTCATCTTCCGTTTTCAGCCGCACACCGTGGCGCTCGAACCACGCCACCGTGTCTTCCGGTGAAAACCGATGGAGCGCACCGAGCAATGTCCTCTCGCCCCGAGGGTAGCGTGCAGCAAAGGTCCGCGGCGCGAGCGCGGTGTGCGTGACGTTGCACCGCCCCCCGCCCGAAATCCGCACCTTGGTCAGAAAATGCGAACTCGATTCATAAATGCGGACGTCGTTCCCCGGTCGTGCGCGTGCGCAGGCGATGGCGGCGAAAAAGCCCGCGGCCCCGCCACCGGCGATTACGATACGTTCGCTCTGCATACGCTCACTATAGCGCGCAGGCATCAGCCCAGTCTTGACGAATGCAGCTTCGTCCCACAGCCTGCCTCCGTGAACTCACTCGGAAAATATTCTCCTTACGTCTACGCCATCATGCGGCTGGTTTTCGGCTTGCTCTTTGCCTGTCATGGCGCACAAAAGTTGTTCGGGATGTTCGGTGGCAAAGGCGGCGCGGAGGGAATGATGTTGCTGGCCGGCATTATCGAATTCGCCGGCGGTCTGATGATCGCGCTCGGGCTGCTCACCCGCCCGGCGGCTTTTCTTTCCAGCGGCTTGATGGCGGTCGCTTATTTTATGGCGCACGCGTCGGGCGGTTTAATGCCCATCGTGAACAAAGGCGAAATGGCGGTCGTCTATTGCTTTGTCTTTCTCTACGTCTTCTTTCGCGGCGCCGGCCCCTTGAGCGTGGACGGGATGATCTCGAAAGGCGCGCCGGACGACCGTTGAACGGAGAAAAACCGATGAGACGCTTTCTGCCGGCGACGGTGGTGCTGGGCTGGCTGGCCCTTTTTCTTAACGCGAGTTCAGCGCAGGAGTGGGCAAAGCCACGGTTGAACGATTCGCCCCGCCACGGCGAGTGGGTTGAATACAAGTCCGGCGAGCGCACCGTGAAGGCGTTTGTGGTTTACCCCGAGAAGGTGGAGAAGGCGCCGGTCGTCATCGTCATCCACGAAATTTTCGGACTGACGGATTGGGCGCGCGGCGTGTGCGACCAATTGGCCGAGAATGGCGTGATCGCGATCGCCCCCGACATGTTGAGCGGGCAGACCTTTCCTGATGTGGACGGCGCGCGGAAGGCCATCGGGGCGCTGCCGAAGGAGCAGGTGCTGGCCGATCTCGCTGCGACCGCCGCCTACGCGGAGAAGATTCCAGCGGCCAATGGGAAGATCGCCGTCTCGGGTTTTTGCTGGGGTGGCGGATGGTCATTCATTTACGCGACGGTGAATCCGAAGTTAAAGGCGACGTATTCCTTCTACGGTCCAGCGGTGAATGATCCCGACGAGATCGCGAAAATCACCGGACCGGTTTACGGATTCTACGCGGAGAAGGACGAACGGGTGAACGCAAGCATTCCGACGGCGGAAGAGTTGATGAAGACGGCGGGCAAGAATTATGAACCGGTGCTTTACAAGGGCGCCGGCCATGGCTTCATGCGCGCGGGCGAGGCACCCGATGCGAGCCCGGAGAACAAGCAGGCCCGCGACGACGCCTGGGCGCGCTGGAAGACGCTGCTGAAGGAATTGTAGTCTCTCCGCGGGCGCGGGCGGATTATTTCTTTACGCCATCCAATTCGTCGGCCAGGGCGCTGGCGTCGTAAACTTTCCGCAACGCTTCGCTGATCGCGGAGGACGCTACGCTGACGGCGCGCGCCTTCTGCAAATGTTCGAGCCACTGCGGGGTGGGCTCGAACTGATAATTTTTCTTCAACTGCTCAAGCGGCGCCTTGTTAAAGAGCCACATGCCCTCATCGGCAAAGGCGGCGGAGGCGAAGAGGGCGGTCGAAAGCACGGCGCTGAAGAGCGAACGGGAGAACGACATAAGGGCAAAACTTTAAGGCAGCCGCCGCGCAGGACAAGAGGAACGTCCCGCTCCGCGCTGCGGCCCTTCGAGGGAGTTACGCCGCCTTCTTTTGCGTCTTCGCGGCGCGCTTGCGGGACGCTTTCGTCTTCTTCCCACTCTTCGATTGCTCAAGGCTTTCCTGCAGGATGGCCACGAGATCGATCACTTTGCTTGATGGTTTCTTTTCCTTCGGCTTCGCCTCGATTTCCTTGCCCCCGGATTCGACCTTCTCCTCGATCACTTCCAGCAATGCCTCTCGATAGTCGTCGCGATATTTTTCCGGGTCCCACTTCGCGGTCATGCTTTTCACCAGCGCGGCGGCCATTTCATTTTCCTTCTTCGCCGGTTCGAGTTTTTTCGGCACGTTCAGCTTCTCCGCGTCCGCGAGTTCCTCGGCGAAGTGCATCAGTTCGAGCACGAGGGCATGCTTCAACGCCTTCACTCCCGGCGAGATACTGGCGCGTCTTGATCACCACTTTCGCGATGCCGACCTTCTTCCCATCCGCGAGCGCAGAGCGCAGCAACGCGTAGGCTTTGTCACCACCTTTCTGCGGTTCGAGGTAATACGGCTTGTAGAAAAACATCGGGTCAATCTCATCCAGATCGACGAAATCCTGGATATCGACCGTCTGCGTGGCCTCGAGATCGACCCGCTGGAAATCCTTTTCGTTGAGGACGACGAACTTCCCCTTCTCGTACTCGTAGCCTTTGACGATTTTCTCCCACGGCACCTCTTTGCCGTCCTTCTCTGCGACCCGCTTGTAGTTGACCGGACTGAGATCGCCTTCGCGCAGGAGACGGAATTTCAAATCCTCCCGCCGTGTCGCCGGATAAAGGGCGATGGGAATATTGACCAGGCCGAAGCTGATGCTGCCTTTCCAGATTGCACGCATGACAATCTGAAATCGCGCCTGCCGCGCCGCGCGCGTGCGTCCCTCTTACGCCGCCGCTTCGATCTCCGCGCGCGTGATCCCACGCAATTCGAAAAGCCGCAACAGCGTTTCCTCGATCAAATTATTCGGGCAGGAGGCCCCGGCGGTGATGCCGACCACGAGCGGACCTTCCGGCAACCAATCCTTCGCGATGATTTCGCTCTTGGCATGCAGATCGTAATGCAAAATCTCCCGCTGCGAGAGCAGGCGCGAAGCATTGCGCACGAAATAGGTCGGGAGTTTTTCCTCGCCCATTTCGGCGAGGTGCGAGGTGTTCGAGCTATTGTAGCCACCGACCACGAGGAGGAGATCCATCTTCACGTCGAGCAATTCGCGCAACGCGTCCTGTCGTTCCTGCGTCGCCCCGCAAATCGTGTCGAAAAAACGAAAATTACTCGCCGCCTTCTCCGCGCCGTCGCGGTCCACGATGGCCTGGCGGATACGCCGCTGCACCTCCTCGGTTTCGCCCCGTAGCATGGTGGTCTGGTTGGCCACGCCCACGGTGCGCAGATGCAAATCGGGATCGAAGCCGGGCGAATGCGCGTTCTTAAACTTCGCGAGGAACTCCTGCTTGTCGCCGCCCCGGCGGATGTAATCGCAAACGTAATCCGTCTCGGCCAGCGTGAGCACGACGAGGTAGTGCCCCTTCCCGTCGCCGAGCGCGCGCGAACTGGTGGCTTTGGTCTCCTCATGCTCGGCCTTCCCGTGAATGATGGACGTGGCGCTTTCACTGGCGTATTTACGCACGCGCTTCCAGACGCTCATCACGTCGCCACAAGTGGTATCGACGATCTGGCAACCGCGTTGCTTGATCTGCTCAAGCGTGGCCACCTCGGTCCCAAACGCCGGCACGATCACCACGTCTTCCGGCCCGAGTTCGTCGATCGTGGCCTGCTTGTGTTCGCCGAGGAGATTGCGAATCCCGAGCGACGAAATCTGATCATTGACCTCAGGGTTGTGAATGATTTCGCCGAGAATGAAGAGGCGTTGATCCTTGAACACTTTGCGCGCGGCGTAGGCCAGATCGATCGCGCGCTCGACGCCGTAGCAAAAGCCAAACTGTTTCGCCAGCCGCAACGTGATGTCGCCCACCTTCATGATGCCGCCATTCCGGCGGATCAAGTCCACGATGTCGCTGCGGTAATGCGACTCGACCTGCTCCTGCACCGCCGTCATCACTTCCGGCGTACGCAGATTTACTCGCGCCCGGGCGGGCGTCGCGCTGGAAATCAGATTCGTGCTCACAAGCCCACTATCGGGCAAACCCGGCGCGAAGCTAGTCTTCGAGCAGCGGCCCCGTCGGTTTCTCGAACGCGGCCGAAGTAATGACGACGTTGCTGGGAATATCCGGCGTCTTGGAATCGTCGACCCGTTGAATCTTCGGCCCGTAAGTCGCGTCTTCCGGCTGTGAATCGGAGATGTTTACCGGCGTGCCGGAACGCACGAGAGCGAAAAATTTCGCGGCCGCTTCGCCCTTCAAACGCAAGCAACCGTGGCTGCGCGGCCGGGTGTGGACATAGCCTTGGTGAAATCCGTAGGCGGGCTTGAACTCCACCCAATATCCCATCGGATATCCTACATAACGGCCCGGGATGGGATCGCTCGATTTCGCCGGTCGCACCCGATCGCCCTGCACGCGGAAGCCGTAGGTGTTTGAGCGTTTGTTCTCTTCCTTGCGATAAATCTTAAAGTTGCCTTTCGGAGTCGGGTTTTGCGGCGTGCCCACGGTCGTGGCCACGGCCATCAACATGCGATCGCCTTCCATTACGTAGATGTTTTGATTCGAGAGCGACACTTTCACCCGCACGTTCGCCGGATTATTCGGGCGTTTCGCGGTCACACGGTAGGTGCCGCCCGACATGGGAGAAGTTTCGCAACTGGTGAGGACAAAAGCCGAGGAAATCACGGCCAGAAGAAGGAGGCGGGAAACGAATCGCATAGTGAGGCCAATGGAAAGGCTCCTCCGCGTCATTGTCAACCGCGAGAGGTTGCAGGCTGCGATGCGGCAGCCTGTTCTTCCTCTATCCGCGCGAGCAACTTTCGGAAGTGCGGCGACTCGTTCGCGTAGTCCGGATACGGCTGCAGCGCCGGGGCCGGGCGATACCGCCAGTGTTTGTACATCCAGAGCCAGGGCGCGGGCTGCCGGCGGATGACGGGCTCGAAGCAAGCCCAGCACGCTTGCGCGATCTCCTGCGCGTTGGCCCCGGGCGGGATCTCCAGCGCCGGATGCAAAACGAGCCGGTAACGGCCGCCGGGGAGCGGTTCGCAATGCGTCGGAATAATTGGGGCGCCGGTGCGCCGGTGCATCCAGGCGTGGGCAAAGGTCACGCAGGTTTGCAGTCCAAAGCAGCGGATGGGCACGCTCGGAAGTTTGGCGGAGACCGTGAGATCAACCGCAAAGGTGACGCTGCGCCGCTCCCGCAGCGCTTTGTAGAGACGCAGAAGCGCGCCCGCGCGGCGAATGGTTTTGTGACCCGATAGTTCGCGCAGGCGATTAAACGGCGCGTCCAGCAGCGGGTTCTTGAACTCCTGCGTGACCACTGTGCATTCAAAACCGCGGAGGCCCAAAGCCAGCGCGATCCACTCAAAGCCGCCATAGTGCAGACAGGCAAAAATATATCCGCGCTCCATTCCCGGCGCGTCCTGCAAACGCTCGAGGTCCGAAAGATCGAAAATCTCGGCCAGCTTTTCCGGCGTCAAGCGTCGGCTCCAAAACAAATCCGACATCGCACGCGCGAAGTGTTGATACGACTGGCGCACCAGGCGGGCGCGTTGCGGGCGCGTCAGTTCCGGCAATGCCACTGCCAGATTGCTCAGGGCGACACGTCGCCCTGGAATGTGAACCCAAGCCGCGACCGCGCCCCCGATTCCCGCGAGAAAGTGCAAGTAGCCGCGCGGAAAAAGCGGCACCAGCAGCTCCAGCAGCCGAATGAAAAGCCATTCCCCGCGGTGGCGCAGGACCTTGAGTGGAGAGGGAGCGTTCACGATTTGCTAGGCCGCCGGCGGCACGGCCTGGCGAAGCGCAGCACGGTCGAGCTTCGCATAATCGGGTCGGGCTGCGATCTGCTCGAAGGCGGGCGATTCCTGGGCGTAGAACGGGTAGCCTTCCGCTCCCTTCGGCCGATAGCGCCAATGCTTGTACATCCAGAGCCACGGCGCAGGATTGCGGCGTATAACCGGCTCAAAGGAATCCCAACAAGCCTGGGCAATCTCCTGGTGCGTGGCGCCCGCCGGCGGTTGCACCTTCGGGTGTGCCACCACGCGGAAGCGACCTTCCGGCAACGGCTCGCAATACAGCGGAATGATCGGCGCACCCGTGCGCTCCTGCAGCCAGGCGTGCGCCACAGTCACGATTGTCTTCAACCCGAAACATTCTATCACCACCGTGGGATGGTGCGGCGGTAGCGTGGTATCGACCAGCAACGCGGCCCGCCCTTTCTTGCGCAGGATTTTATACAGACGAATGATCGCGCCTTCGCGGGGAACCATGGTGTGGCCCGAGCGGCCGCGGAGCTTGTCGAAAAAGTCGTCCAACAAAGGATTTTTGAACTCCTGAGTCGTGATCGCGCTGGGAAAGCCAACCCAGCCGCAGGCCAGGCTCAGCCATTCAAAGTTACCGTAATGAAACGCGCCGACGATGCAGCTCATCGAGGGCGCAATATCCTCGCGCGCCCGTTCAACACCCTCGAACTCCAGATATCGGGAGAAGCTTTCCCCATTCAGTCGCGGACTCCAAAAAAGGTCGAGCATGGTGCGCGCGAAATGCTGGTAAGACTCGCGCACGATCTCGTCGCGCCTCGCCGGCGTGAACTCATCGCCGAACGCGGCCTCCAGATTCGCCGACGCCACCGCACGGCCGCGCCGATCAAACCGCGCCGCCAGCCCGCCGAGCCAGCCGCCGAAATCGTAGCAAGCCTTGCGCGAGAGTAGTGGGATCACCTTCAGGCCCGCCATCAAGGCCAGCCATTCCAGCCGATAGCGCAAACGTTTCCAGAGCCGTTTCACGCGCAGAGTTTACGCATTCTTCTCGACGGCGGCGAGTGCGCGCGCGAAGAAGAAACATGAAATCGGCCGTTGTCCTCGTCAGCGGCGGACTCGATTCCGCCGTCACGCTTGCGCTCGCGCTCGCGGAGGGTTTCGCGGCGCACGCGCTTTCCTTTGATTACGGCCAGCGTCATCGCGTGGAACTGGACTCCGCGCAGCGCGTCGCGCAGGCGTTGCAGGTGACCGATCATCGTGTGGCCCGGATCGACCTGCGCGTCTTTGGCGGGTCTGCGCTCACGGATGAAATTGCCGTCCCCCATGCGCGCTCCGCCGCGGAGATGGCGCAGGACATTCCGATCACCTATGTGCCGGCGCGCAACACCATCTTTCTCTCCTACGCGCTCGGCTTTGCGGAGGTGTTGGGCGCGGAAGCGATTTTTTTCGGGATCAACGCGGTTGATTACAGCGGTTATCCAGATTGCAGGCCGGAATTTTTGCAGGCGTTTGAACGACTGGCCGCCGTCGCCACGAAAGCAGGTGTGGACGGTCATCCGCTGAAGATTCACGCGCCCCTGCTCACATTTTCGAAGGCGGACATCATCCGCAAAGGCGCGGAGCTCGGGGTGGATTTTTCGCTCACTCACAGCTGCTACGATCCACGGCCCGGCGGCGTCGCCTGCGGCACGTGCGACTCGTGCCAATTGCGGCGGAACGGTTTTCGCGACGCCGGACTCAGCGATCCAATTCCTTACGTGACCTCATGAAGCGGGTCCTTGCCATCTTCCAGCTTACGACAGAGGAGCAACGAATCGTCCTGCTCCTGCTCGCGGCGCTTCTTCTCGCCGGCATGCTCAGCCGCGGTTAGAGGCCGGGGATCTTTCCGTAGCCGACAAACGTGGGCGTGCGGCCACTAGGCGCACGCCCGGAGCGCGAGACCTTGAAATCGAAGACGCCCACGCCATAGCGAGATTCCCCGTGAAAGACCCGGCCATCGCTCGCACCCACCATGATGCGATTGTCGGTCTTCTTTTCACGGCCGAGATAGATCATCGTATGCGTGATCGGGGGGTCCTTTTCCACGGAATAGGTGCCGGTCCAGAAGAGCAGGTCGCCGGGTTTGAGCTCCTCCAGCTCGAACGAGTCATCGTTCCGACTGATGACAGCCTTGAAGTTGCCCGCCTTACGCACCCAGACGTACTGGCCGCTGGCGTCGCGCGGCACATCTTTCAATCCCTGCTGGTTGAGCACGAAATACGTGAAGCCGGAGCAATCCATTCCGCCACTCTCGGGATCGGCCGAACCGTATTTGTAATCGAGGCTGCGCCGCGTGAGCGCGAGCGCATCGTCAATCAGCTTCCGCACCTCGGACGGATACTCCTCCAGGCCGATAATATTCTCCGGCGCGATGGTAGCGGCGGGCGGCTGCGCTTTCGGCGATGGCGTCGGAGTCGCGCTCGGGCTTTCCTCCGGAGTTGGTGACGGCGAAGGCGTCACACTGGGGGATGGACTCGCGCTCGGTTCCGGCGAAGGGCTGGGAGTGGGCGCAGGAGAGGGTGACGATTTCTTTTTCTTCTTCGGGCTGGGCGACGGGGAACTCGTCGGCTTCGGCGTCGGCGAAGCGCTTGGGCTTGGGCTGGGCGAAGGTTTCGAGGAAGACTTCTTGCGCGGCGACGGCGTCGGCGTCGGCGAGGAGTTTTTCCGGGTGGATGCTTTTCGCTTCTTCTTCGGCGGCGGCGGCGGTTCGAAGATGCGCTTGAGTTTGTCGCCTAACGATTCCTCCGCGCGCAGCGGAGCCGCGGGGAACACGATCGCGCACAGCAGGACAAGGACGAACGCGAACCGACGTGCCCTCCTCGCCCGCATCCCTCCTACTTCGCCAGTTCCTTGAGCACCGCTTTGTTCAAGCGAATGCCGAGGTCGAGATTCTCGAGCGGGAAGTTTTCGTTCGGCGAATGCGCGCGACAATCCGCCAGCGCGAGACCGAGGAGCAACGTCTCCACTCCCATGATGGTGCGAAATTGCGAGGTGATCGGGATGCTGCCGCCTTCGCGAATCAGCGCCGGCTCCTTGCCATCGAACGCGTCGCGCAAGGCCCGTTGCGCGGCCTTGCCCACTTCGGAATGCGGATCGGTCAGATACCACGGGCCGCTGTGGCCATCCTTGATCTCCATCGTCACTCCCGGCGGCAGATGTTTGCGCAAATGATTCTTCGCCAGCTCCAGAATATCCGGCCCATCCTGATGCGGGACGAGACGGAAAGTGAGTTTCGCCATCGCGTGGCTGGCGATGACGGTCTTCGTCCCCTGCCCCTGATAGCCGCCGCCGATGCCATTGATCTCCGCCGTCGGCCGCGCCCACAAACGCTCGAGCGTGCTGTAATCCTTCTCGCCGAAAAGCGCGGGCGAGCCCGTCTCGTCGAGCACTTCCTTGTCGCCATCGAGCGGCAATTTCCGCCACGCTTCCCGCTCCCAATCTTCCAGCGGCTTCACCTTGTCGTAGAAGCCTTCGATCAGGATGTGGCCGTTTTCGTCGTGCAAAGTCGCGAGCAGACGCGCGAGCGCCGTGATCGGGTTCGCGACCGCGCCGCCGAACATGCCGGAGTGCAAATCCATCTTCGCGCTCGTGATCTTGATTTCGAGCGCCGTCACGCCGCGCAGGCCGTAGCTTAAAGTCGGCACGCCTTTCGCGATCATGCCGGTGTCGGAGACGACCACGACATCGCAGCGCAACGCCTCCAGGTTCTGCGTGAGGAAATTGCCGAGATTGTTGCTGCCGATTTCCTCCTCGCCTTCGATCACGAAATGAAGGTTCACCGGCAGGTCGCCTTCTTTTTCGAGCGTCTCCTGCACGCCGAGGATGTGCGCGAGGATCTGGCCTTTGTTATCGGTCGCGCCGCGCGCGAAAACGTAGCCATCCTTCAGGACCGGATCGAACGGCGGCGAATCCCAGAGATCGAGCGGGTCGGGCGGTTGCACGTCGTAGTGACCGTAGATCATGACCGTCTTGCGGCCGGGCTGGTGTTTGTTCTTCGCCCAGACCACGGGATGACCCGGCGTGGGCACGAGCTTCGTTTCGAGGCCGATGTCGGTTAATTTTTTCACCAGCCACTGCCCGCATTCCGCCACTTTGTCGGCGTATTCGTCGTCGGTCGAGATGCTGGGGAAACGGAGGAAAGCGTAGTAATCTTCGAGATGGCTGGCGCGCATGGTCGAGGAACTTAGCGCGGTTTCGCGGCGGCAAAGCAAATGCGCCGGAGAAGAAGAGGAAACGTTCAACGCTCAACGTTTCAACTAAGAGACCGCCATTCGCATCTCTGCCATTGAACGTTGGACGTTGAGCGTTGGACGTTGAACGTTCTCTTCCTCATGCGTGCCACTTCCTCTTTTCGCGCTCCGTTGCCCTCGCTGCTTGCCACGGTCCGCCCTCGCTCAACCGGATCGCGTCACCGGCAAGCCTTTCGCCACCCGTTCCGAAGTGCTCGCGCAGCACGGCATGGTCTGCACGAGCGTGCCGCTCGCCACGCAGGTCGGGCTCGATATTCTCAAAGCCGGCGGCAGCGCGGTCGATGCCGCCATCGCCGCGAACGCCGCGCTCGGGCTGATGGAACCGACCGGCAACGGTATCGGCGGCGACATTTTCGCGATCGTTTACGACGCGAAAACGAAAAAGCTTCACGGCTTGAACGGCAGCGGTCGCGCGCCGCTCGGCCTCAGCTACGAGCAGATGAAAGCGGAACTGGCGAAGCTCGATCGCAAAACGATTCCGCCGCACGGCATGCTCCCGATCTCCGTGCCGGGCTGCGTCGATGGCTGGTTCGAGCTGCACAAAAAATTCGGCAAGCTGCCGATGAAAGACGTGCTGCAACCGGCGATCAACTACGCCAACGAAGGCTTCCCGGTTTCCGAATTGGTCGCCTATTACATCGGCCGCAGCGTTCCGATTCTGAGCAAACAACCGGGCGCGTTTAGCGAGACGTTCACGATCAACGGCCGCGCGCCGGCAAAGGGCGAGATCTTCAAAAACCCGGCGCTGGCGAAGACGCTCGAGCATGCTCGCCGAAAAGGGACGCGACGCCTTCTACAAGGGCGAGATCGCCGAGCTGATGGACAAGTTTTTCGCCGCGAACGGCGGCTATCTGCGCAAGATCGATTTCGAGAAACACACTTCGACCTGGGACGAACCGATCTCCACCAACTACCGCGGTTACGACGTCTACGAACTCCCGCCGAACGGCCAGGGCCTGGCCGCGCTCCAGATGTTGAACATTCTCGAAGGCTTCGATCTCAAGGCGCTCGGTTACAATTCGCCCGAGGCGCTCCATCTCATGATCGAGGCGAAGAAGCTGGCCTTCGAAGATCGGGCGAAGTTTTACGCCGATCCGGCCTTCGCGAAGGTGCCCGTCGCCGAATTGCTCTCGAAAAAATACGCGGCGGAACGGCGGAAGTTGATCGACCTGAAACGTGCGGCGAAGCGTTACGATTCCGGCAACCCCGCCTTGAAACAAGGCGACACCATCTACCTCACCACCGCCGATAAGGACGGCAACATGGTGAGCCTGATCCAGAGCAACTATCGCGGCATGGGCAGCGGCGTGGTCGTTCCCGGGCTCGGTTTCGGTTTCCAGGATCGCGGCGAAATGTTCGAGATGACACCCGGCCACGCCAACGCCTACGCGCCAGGCAAGCGCCCATTCCAAACCATCATCCCAGCGTTCGTGATGAAGGATGGAAAACCGTGGCTCAGCTTCGGCGTCATGGGCGGCGGGATGCAACCGCAAGGGCACGTGCAGGTGCTGTGCAACTTGATCGACTGGGGCATGAACGTGCAGGAAGCCGGCGACGCCGCGCGCTGGCAACACGAAGGCAGCTCCGAACCCACCGGCGAAAAAATGATCGACGGCGGTTTCGTGAATCTCGAAACCGGCGTCCCCTACGAAAGCGCGCGCGCGCTCATGGACATGGGCCACGACGTGCGGCTCGATCTCGGCGGCTACGGCGGTTACCAGGCGATCGGCCGCGATAACGAACGCGGCGTCTACTACGGCGCGAGCGAGAGCCGGAAAGACGGACAGGCCGCGGGTTACTAGCGGCGAACAATTTGCCGCTGCGCCTCGAAAAGCACGATCGCCACCGCGGTCGCGAGATTCAAACTCCGCGTGCCCTGCATCGGAATGGTCAGCAATTCATCCGGGTGCGCCGCCAGCAACGGCTCGGGCAATCCTTTCGTCTCCCGACCGAAAACCAGGAAGTCCCCCGCCTGAAAGTTTCTCGTCGTAGTAAGGGCGCGAGGTTTTCGTGGTCAGAAAAAAATAACGCGCGCCCGACGTTTGCGCCGCCTGCAGTTCGGCAAACGACTTCCACAACTGAACGTCCACTTCCTTCCAGTAATCGAGACCGGCCCGCTGCAACGTCCGATCATCGATCGAAAATCCGAGCGGCTGCACCAGATGCAACGTCGAGCGCGTAGCGAGACAGAGGCGCCCAATGTTCCCGGTATTCGGGGGAATTTCCGGCTCGATCAGGACGACGTTGAACACGGATGTAAGTCCACAGATTTCACAGATTCACACAGATTTAAGGAAGTTGGCTCCGCCTAATCTGTGAAAATCTGCGTAATCTGTGGACTGATCTACCCCAACTTCCCCGCGACGAACTTCTCCAGCTTCACGATATCAGCCGCGAATTTACGAATGCCTTCCGCCGTTTTCTCCGTCGCCATGGCGTCGTCGTTCAGCGCGTAGCGGAATGTCTTCTCGTCCGACGCGCACACGTTCCGCTGGCGCGATTTTCGCTGCCGCCGGATCGAGTTTCCGCTCCACCGCTTCGGTTGATTGCGACAGCTTCTCCAGCAAATCGGGACTGATCGTGAGCAGATCGCACCCGGCCAACTCGACGATCTGGCCCACGTTGCGAAAGCTCGCGCCCATCACTTCGGTCTTGTAGCCGAACTTCTTGTAGTAGGTATAAATCTCCTTCACCGATTTCACGCCGGGATCTTCCGCGCCGGCGTAGTCGCGTTTCTCGGCTGCCTTGAACCAATCGTAAATCCGCCCCACGAACGGCGAGATCAGCTCGATGCCCGCTTCCGCGCAACGCGCCGCCTGCGCGAGCGAGAACATCAAGGTCAGGTTGCAATTGATCCCTTCCTTCTCCAGCACTTCGCCCGCCGCGATGCCTTCCCAGGTGGAGGCGATCTTGATCAGGATGCGCTCGCGCGGAATCTTGCGCGCCTCGTAGAGCTTGATCAATTGCCGGCCTTTGTTAATCGAACCTTCGGTATCGAACGAAAGACGCGCGTCCGTTTCGGTCGAGACGCGGCCCGGGACGATGTCGAGGATCTCGCAGCCGAACTCCACCAGGAGATGATCGATCACGTCTTCGATCTGCGCCGCACCGCTCAAGCCGGAATTCTTTCGATCAGCCAGAACCTTGTCGAGCAAATGGAAATATTTTTCGTTCTGCGTGGCGGCGTAGATCAGGCTGGGATTGGTGGTCGCGTCGCGCGGCTTGAATTCCTTGATCGATTCGAAGTCGCCCGTGTCGGCGACCACGGTGGTGAATTCCCGCAACTGCTCGAGTTGGCTTAGTTTTTTTCCTGTTTCTTTTTCGGCGATAGCATTCGTGCTCATAGTGGTGTGGGGGGGTGGACGCTGGAAGCGTTCTTCCAGCGTACGCCTCGCTCCCGGATGAACAAATCGAAAATCTTCCAGCGTCCAGCCATTGAGACCCCGCGTGGTCGCACACCCGACACACCAAACCACCGCGGACGCCTCGTTCGTGACACGCGCCCGTGCGCCGGATAAGGAATGCTTGTGACCGCAGCGCATTCGCCCTCCTCTCAGCGGCGCGACGCATTCATCGCCGCCGACGAGTCCGCACTGATCGAAATTTGCGGGATCTCGCTTCTCGAACGCCTGCTGCGAAATTTGCAACGCCTCGGGATCGATCGGGCCGTCGTGCTTTCTTGCAGTGGCGACCGCTTGGCGACACATCTCGCCCGGCCCTCGTGGGCGCGTTCGGCACTCGAGGTCTCTGTTCATGCGCACGATGGACCGCTGAGTGCGCACGGCCTGCAAACGCGCACGACGGGCGCGCTCCTCTTAATCGACGCCAGCACCTACTACGATCCCCGCCTTCTCCGCGCGCTGCTCCACACGGAATCGGCCGCGCTTTTGATCGACTCAGATCCGCCGTCCACGTGGGAAACGTTGCTGCCAAAGGCGAAGCGGCATCTGCGTGGCGCCATGATCCCCGCCGCGTATCTCTCGTCGGAATGGCTGGCCAGCCAACCGAACGCGATGCCGATTTGGGATGCGCTCGCGCAGGATGAAACGCTGACGCTGATCGACGCCGCCAAGCAGCCCACTTATGTCACCGGCATGCGGCGCTCGATTCGGCCGCTCTGGTTTCCAGCGCCCGATCGCGCCCAGATTCCGCTCGCAGAAAAACTCCTGCTCGATACCGCGCAAAACGGCACTCTCGATTTTCCGGCCAAGGTCCACGCTCCGATCGAGACGTGGATCATCGCGCGGCTTTGTCGCACATCCGTCACGCCGAATCAGATCACGCTCTTCACCGCCGCCGTCTCGGCGCTCGGAACGATCCTCTTTTTCACCGGCCATCTTTTCGCCGGGACCATCCTCGCGCTCGCGGTCGGCGTGCTCGATGGCCTCGATGGCAAACAAGCGCGCGTCAAAGTGGAAACGACCGCGCTCGGCCAGCGCGAACACGCGCTCGATTATCTCCTCGAGCTTTCCTGGTGGTCGGCGCTGGCGTGGCACTTCACTCACACGCGCCAGGTCGCAGGCGCTTTCGGATTTCTCGTGCTGCTCGTGCTCTCCGATCTGGTCGATCGTCTGGCGAAGAAAACCGCCAAGGACAAAACCGGCCGCAATCTCGATGACCTCACATCGTTCGACCGCTTCGTGCGCCTCATCGGCGGACGCCGCAACATCTACATCTGGATGCTGGCAGCGGGTCTATTGGCCGGGATACCCGACCAGGCTTTCCGCGCGCTCTGCTGGTGGGGCGCTCTCACCGCTGCCATTCATTTGGGGCGCAGTTGGCAGATCGGTCGCGACCGCGGGCGGGCGGAATAACGCCGGCACGCGTTTCGCGCGCGCCACGATTTCCCGGCCGATCACTTTCGCCGGATTCTCCACCAGCAACGAAGTGCTGACCGCGCAATAAACCCCGCAACCAGTCTGGCAATCCTTCTTGCGATAGTTCGCGTAGAGATCCTCCAGCGTGATGTCCATGATGTCCTTCTCGGTTTTCACCATGCTGCACTCCCAGAATTTTCCTTGCGCCGAGACGAAGAATAATTTGTAGCCCGCCATGCAGGTCCACTCCGTCGGTTCGCCCTTAAGCAGGCTGAGCTGGTAATCGAGCACCGCCTCGTTGGTGTGAATCTTCTCGCCGTTCTGCTTCCGCAGAATCATCCACTCGATGAAATTCTTCAGCGCTTCCGGCGAACCCCGCTGCACGCGATAGAAGCTCGTCGGATCGGCGTGCACCAGACGCACTTCCGTGGGAATACCGCGCGCCAGGCCGGTCTCCAGGACCGCGGTCGATTCCGGCAGCGTGTCATGACAGAGCACGCCCGTGATGTGCAGGCTCACTTTCGAATCCTTGAAGTAGTCGAGCTTCGGCAGGATCGTCTTGAAGGTTTTCTTCGTGATCGGGCTCGGCGTCATCCGGTCCACGCTGATCTGCATCACCTGCAAGCCGGCTTCTTCCAGCTCTGCGAGCTTCTTGCGCGTGAGGAGAAATCCATTCGTCGTCAGGCTGGTCGCGAAACCCAGTTCGCGGCAATAGCGCACCAACTCCACGATGTCCGGATGCAGGAGCGGCTCGCCGCCCACGAGCGCGATCCGCATCGTCCCCAGCTCGCGGATTTTCCGCAGCCATTTCTTCAAATCTTCCAGCGGCGGATGCGGCGACCGAGTTGTCGTATTCGGTGCAATAACTGCAATCGAGATTGCACCGATCGGTCACGTAAAGGCTGCACTGGAGCGGCTTGCGATCGACCAGACGGCGGGCGGATTCGAGCAGATTGTAGCCGGAAAATTCCCGGCCGATTTTTTGGAGAAGCTTCATTGAGAAAGAGAAGCGGGACCTAACTGCGTCGCGCGCCGCGGCGCCGTGCAGGATCGAGTCGATGCGGCGCAATTCTTCGTCGGTGAACGCCAGCTTGTCGAGCGCCTTCGCATTTTCCTCCAGTTGCTCGACGTCCGACAGCGCCGATCAACGCCGTCGTTACGTTCCGGATGGCGCAAGCGTCCACGCGAGCGCCATTTGCGGGAGCGTTTGCCCGCGGCTTTGCGCCAGTTCGTGCAGCCCGCGCACGCGCTCGCGCACCGCGTCGACGATCTCCTGCCGCTTCGGTGCGCTCCAGGAACGTGCGGCGCGCGAGTCTTCCGGAATGCCGTCGAGATACTTCCTGCTGAGCAAACCCTGCGCGATCGGCGAATAAGCCACCACGCCCATGCCATGATTGCGGCAGGCGAGGAAGACATCCTGCTCCGCGCTGCGTCGGAGCAGGTTATAACCGACCTGGTGCGCGATGATCGGCGTGAGATTCAGACTCGCGCACCAGATTGGCGGCTTCGGCTCAGTTGCGCCGCGCTGAGTAATTGCTCAACCCGACGTAGAGCGCCTTGCCCTGCCGCACGATCTGGTCGAGCGCGCGCAACGTTTCTTCCAGCGGCGTGCCGGGATCAGGCCGATGCGAGTAAAAAATATCCACGTAATCGAGCCCGAGCCGCTTGCAGCGATTGCTCGAGGCCCGCCGACCAGACTCTTGCGCGACGCCCCCTGCGCGTACGGCCCGAGCCCATCGACAAACCGGCCTTGGTCGCGATCACCATCTCGTCGCGCGGCATCTCGCGCAGCGCGCGCCCCACCATCATTTCCGCGCGCCCGGGCGGCGATCCGTAAGTATTGGCGAGGTCGAAGTGCGTAATGCCGAGATTGAACGCACGAAAAATACACCCGCGCGCCTGCTCCGGTCCGACATAACCGCCGAAGGTCTCCCATGCGCCCAAGGAAATCGCCGGCAGCTTCAAGCCCGATTTGCCGCAGGCCCGAAACGGCATCGTCCGATAGCGCGCCGCGTCCGGCGCAAACTTATG
Organism: uncultured Verrucomicrobiae bacterium; assembly: GCA_963769625.1. Lineage (GTDB taxonomy): Bacteria > Verrucomicrobiota > Verrucomicrobiia > Chthoniobacterales > UBA10450 > JACCTI01. The sequence goes on from CAVYMO010000007.1 coordinate 128,815, forward strand.
CCAGCTCAAACGATCGCGCTGGATCGGCGCGGCGCTGGCCGGCACGCTCGGCTGGGTGTAGCGCTGCACCGGTTTCACGCCCGGCGGTGTGCGCTTGGTGAATTCCGGTGTGCTCATTAATCGAAGCTGCGCGCCGCGCTCAAGCCGACACCGTCGGCGGTTCCTGCGCTTTTCGCGAGCGCAGCGCGTGGCGGACAAAATTATTGCCGATCTCCCACATCGGGCCGGGGAACTTGCGGCACTCGGTCAGGACGGCATCGAGCGCGTTCACGAAACGGTCGATCTCGCGCTCGCCGATGATGAGCGGCGGGAGAATTTTCACCACGTCCATCGCGTGCCCGGCGACTTGCGTGAGAATGCGATGCTGGCTCAGCATTTGCGTCACCACCATTTGCGCGAAGAGGACCTTGTCGACCTTGTGCAAGAGCTTCCAGCCCATCTTCAGCTTCAGCTCTCTTGGTTCCTGAAATTCGATCGCGATGATGAGACCCTTGCCGCGCACTTCCTTGATGAAGGAATGCTTTTCGCGCAACGCATCGATGCGCTGCATGAGGAGCGCGCCCATCTGCGCGGAGTTCTCGACCAGCTTCTCGGAATCGATCACTTCCAAAGCAGCCAGCCCGCAGGCCATCGCGAGATTGTTACGACCGAAAGTGGTCGAGTGCACCACGCAACGATCCATCCGGCTGAAGGTCTTTTGGTAGATGTCGCGCCGCGTCACAATCGCGCCGCACGGCACGTAGCCGCCGCTCAAACTCTTCGCCAGCGTGATAATGTCAGGCTCGAGGTTCCAATGCTGGAAGCCGAACATCTTCCCCGTCCGCCCGAGCCCCGTCTGGATTTCATCGATCAGAAGCAGCGTCCCGTGTTTCCGGCAAAGCGCCTGCGCGCGTTCGTAAAAATCCGTCTTGCGGTGATTTACAGCCTTTGCCCTGCACGGGCTCGATCACGAATGCCGCCACATCGCGCTTCGCCAGCTCATGCTCCAGCGCCGCGCTATCATCGAGCGCGACGCGCGTTCCGAACCCTGGCATCAACTCGCCAAAACCTTCCGTGAAACTTTCGCACCCCATGAGCGAGAGCGACCCCAGGCTCAGCCCATGAAACGCGCTCTCCAGCGAGACCACGCGTTTCCGTCCCGTGGCCGCACGCGCAAACTTGAGCGCGCCTTCCATCGCCTCCGTGCCGGAGTTGCAAAAGAAAACCGCATCGAGATGCGGCGGCGTGCGTGTCGTCACCGCTTCCGCGAGCAGTCCGCTCAAGAGCGAACAATCCATCTGCACCATGTTCGGCAGATCCAGCGCGAGCACGTCCTCGATCGCCTGCCGCACCACCGGGTGATTGCGCCCGATGTTGTAAACGCTGTAGCCGCTCAGGAAATCGAGATAATCCCGACCGTCCATGTCGTAGAGATACGCGCCTTCCGCGCGCGCATAGACCTTATCGAAACCGATCACGCGTTGCGCGGCCACGAGCGTGCGATTGAGATGCCGCTCGTGGAGATCGTAGTTCTGGCCCAGCCGGGCAGCCACGATCCCCCTGATATCGAAAGCCATGGGAGGCTTTTATGCGATTTGCTTCACGAAAGCAAACCCCGCCCCGAGCGCCCCACCCGCGGAAAAACGAAAAACCGCAGAGCCCCTCGCGAGGAACTCTGCGGCTTTCGCCCTTTTAACCCAACCGTGTGGTTACTGGTCAACCACGACGCGGTTCACGACCTGCTTGTCGCCTTCCGCGTCATAGTAAACGTGCACCTTCGCGCCGGGCTTGATCAACGAGGCTTCGATGGTCTTGCCGGCCCGGTCCACGTATTCCACGGTCTTGCCGAGAACGTACGAGATCGGATCGGTCACGCCCACGCGATTCACCACGATCGTCTCGCCCGGAGTAAACGTCGTCACCGTCCCCTCGGACGAGGTGGTGGTCGTCGTCGTTTTCGTCTTCGAATGTAACGGCGTTTCCGTCGTCATCGTCGTTTCCTTGATCGTGCTCGTTTGCGCGAAGGCCAGAGGCGCAATCGCCGCACAAGCCAATGTCAGTATGGTCTTTTTCATGTAGTTGCCTTTCTGTTTTTGCATTAAGAAACGGCGACCGTGCCACTTGCATTCGAGGCCGCCGCTGGACGTCCCGTGAGGGCTCTCGTCCAGTCTTGGTGTTCGACCGGTTTGCCTTCCGCCTTATTCAAACCGCCCGAACAAAAATCATTCGTAAGTGGGAAGATGTTTGAGCGTCTCGGCGCGTCGGCTAACGTGCGCTCCACATGCCTTCCGTTTCCGACCCGGCCATCACTCCGGACCTGATCAAGAAGCACGGCCTTCTTCCGGACGAATACGAGCGCATCCAGCAGCATCCTGGGCCGCGACCCGAACTTCACCGAACTGGGCATCTTCTCCGTCATGTGGAGCGAGCATTGCTCGTACAAAAACTCACGCCGCGAGCTAAAGAAATTTCCCACCACTGGACCGAACATCCTCGTCAAAGCCGGCGAAGAAAACGCCGGCGTGGTCGACATCGGCGACGGCTGGGCGGTGGCATTTAAGATCGAATCGCACAATCATCCGAGCGCGATCGAGCCCTTCCAGGGCGCGGCCACCGGCGTGGGCGGAATCATTCGCGACATCTTTACCATGGGCGCGCGTCCGGAATTTCTCCTCAATTCGCTTCGCTTCGGACCGATCACCGGCGACAGCCCGAATGTGAAAACCAATCGCCGCCTTTTCTCTGGCGTCGTCGCCGGCATCGCGCACTACGGCAACTGCATCGGCGTGCCCACCATCGGCGGCGAGATTTACTTCGACGAAAGCTTCGAAGGCAATCCGCTCGTGAATGTCTTTTGTCTCGGCGTGTTTGCGACACGAACAACTCGCGCGCGGCGCGGCCAGCGGCGTCGGCAACCCGGTCTTCTACGTCGGCGCGGAGACCGGACGCGATGGATTGGCGGGCGCTGCTTTCGCATCGCGCGAGCTCACCGAGGAATCGAGAGAGGATCGCCCCGCCGTGCAGGTGGGCGATCCGTTTAAGGAGAAGTTGCTGCTCGAAGCGTGTCTGGAATTGCTCGCCACCGATGCGGTGGCCGGCATCCAAGACATGGGCGCGGCCGGTCTAACCTGCTCCACGTGCGAAACGGCCAGCCGCGGCGGCACCGGCGTCGAAATCGATCTCGCGAAGGTGCCGAAACGCGAGACCGGGATGACGCCCTTACGAGACATTGCTCGAGCGAATCGCAGGAGCGCATGCTCATCATCGCGCACAAAGGAAAAGAGAAAGTCGTGCGCGACATTTTCGAGAAGTGGGATGTGCCCTGCGCCGAGATCGGGCTCGTGACCGATGACGGCATGATGCGCGTGCGCAACAACGGCAACGTCGCGGCGGAGATTCCTGCCAAGCCATTGGCCGATGAAGCCCCGCTTTACGCGCGCGAAGCAAAAGCACCGCCACCGACGCGCGCCGCTCGATCTGGCGACCATGCCGGAGATCGAGAACGGAACCGCGCTCCGCCAACTCCTCGCAGATCCCACGATCGCCTCGAAGAACTGGGTCTATCGCCAATACGATCACATGGTGCGCACCGGCACCGTGGTGCTGCCGGGTTCCGACGCCGCCGTCTTCCGCGTGCGCGAGGCGAACAAGATTCTCGCCGCCACCAGCGATTGCAATTCGCTCTACTGCGCGCTCGATCCACGTGAAGGCGGTCGCATTGCCGTCGCTGAAGCGGCGCGCAATCTCACCTGCTCCGGCGCCGTTCCGCTGGCCGTCACCGACAATTTAAATTTCGGCAATCCCTACAAACCCGGAAACTTCTGGCAACTGCGCGAGTGCGTGGAAGGCGAAGCCGAAGCCTGCCGCGCGTTTGGCACGCCGGTCATCGGCGGCAACGTCTCTCTCTATAATGAGAGCCCCGCGGGAGCGGTCGACCCGACCCCGACGGTCGCAATGGTGGGACTGATCGCGGATGAGGCCCACATCACCACGCAGTATTTCAAAAACGCGGGCGACGTCATCATTCTCGTCGGCGAAATCGGCGACGAACTGGGCGCGTCACGTTTTCTGAAAGTCGTGTCACAACCGCAAAGAAGGGCTGCCGCCTCGTCTCGACTTGGAAAAGGAAATCGCCGTGCAGAAAGCCGTGCGCGCTTGCATCCACGCCGGCCTCGTCCACAGCGCGCATGATTGCTCGGAAGGCGGCCTCGCTGTCGCCCTCGCGGAAAGTCTGCTTCAATCCGGACGGTCTGCTCGGAGCGGAAATCGAGTTCGAAGCGTCCGTTCTCCGAAACGATCAGCTCCTCTTCAACGAATCGCAGTCACGCATCGTTCTTTCGGTGACAAAAGAGAATCAGCCAGCCGTGGAGCAAAAACTGAAAGCGGCGGGCGTGCCGTTTCAGGTCCTCGGATCGGTGGGCGGTTCTAATCTTGCGATCCAATCCGGCGACATGAAGCACTGCTGGCCCATTGCAGAACTACACGACCTCTGGTTCCATGCCATCGCCCGCGGCGTGGAAGGCGATTCCTCCCCCGATCCGATTCCGAGTCTGTGAATCGCGTGGAACGATTCGTTGAATGCAAGCCGCTGCTGGTCGACTATCTGAAAGATGCCCGCTGATTTTGTGACCGAAGCCAACGCTCCGGAATCCGCCATGATTCCGCAGCACGAGTGCGGCATCTTCGCGGTCTTCGGTCACCCGAACGCGGCCGTCCTGACTTACTACGGCCTCTTCGCGCTCCAGCATCGCGGACAGGAAAGCGCCGGCATCGTCACTTCCAATGGCAACGGCTCTTCGTTCCAGCTGCATCGCGACATGGGTCTCGTCTCGCAGGTCTTCGGCGCGGGTGAACTGGAACGTTTGAAAGGCGCGCGCGCCGTCGGCCACGCGCGTTACTCGACGACGGGCTCGAGCACCTTGAAAAACGCGCAGCCGTTTGTGGTCGATTGTTTTCGTGGCCAGATCGCGGTCGCGCACAACGGCAATCTCATCAACGCCGCCGTCCTGCGCGATGAACTCGAGCGCAAAGGTTCGATTTTCCAGACCACCGCCGATAGCGAAATCATCCCGCATCTCCTCGCGCAACCGCTCAAGAATGGCGGCAGCGCCCTCAGCGTCCTGCGGCGGCTCGAAGGCGCCTTCAGTCTCATCATCATGAGCGAGAGCGAGATCGTGGCGGTGCGCGATCCGTTCGGCTTCCGCCCACTCGTGCTCGGACAACTCGACGGCGCGTACGTCGTTGCCTCCGAGACGTGCGCGTTCGACCTCATTCACGCGAAGTTTATTCGCGAGATCGAGCCGGGCGAGGTCCTCATCATTAGCGAAGACGGCATTCGCTCCGAGTGGCCCTTCCGCGACGAGCAGCATGCGTTTTGCATGTTCGAATACGTTTATTTTTCGCGACCCGACAGCATTCTTGGCGGCGTCAACGTCGCCAAGGTGCGGACGGAGATGGGCCGCGAACTCGCCCGCCGCTTCCCGGTGGAAGCTGATCTCGTCGTGCCCGTCCCCGACTCCGGAAACTATGCCGCCCTTGGTTTTGCCCAGGAACTCAAGATCCCCTACGAGCATGCCTTTGTGCGGAATCACTACATCGGCCGCACCTTCCTTCAGCCCAGCCAACTCATCCGCGATTTCGATGTGCGGGTGAAATTAAATTTGATCAAGGAGGCGGTGGAAGGAAAACGCGTCGTGGTGGTAGACGATTCCATCGTCCGCGGCACCACCGCGCGCGCCCGCGTCGTCAACCTGCGCGAAGCCGGCGCGAAGGAAGTGCACATGCGCGTGAGCTGCCCGCCGCATCGCTTTGCCTGCCATTACGGCATCGATTTTCCCGATCCTGAGAAGCTGATCGCGAATCAGCTCTCGATGGAGAAAATTTGCGAGTATCTCGGCGTCGACAGCCTCGGATATCTCGACGTCGAGGGAATGGTCCGCGCCACAGGGAAGCCGGTGAACGAGTTCTGCCTCGCCTGTTTCACTGGCAACTATCCCCTCCCCGTCGATCCCGAACTCGACAAGTTCATCATGGAAAAGCGCGAGGGTCGTTCGAAAGCTCTCGCGGAAGAGGAAGCGCATCCGACGCTTTTCGCTGATCTGAAGTAGACCGGCGCGTCTCTCCCCATGCCGATGAAAAAGAAGGCTTACGCGCGCGCCGGGGTCGATGTGGATCTCGGCAATCTGGTCAAAAAGCGGATCCAGGCGCGCGTCAAAGGCACGCACGGACCCGAAGTGCTCGGCAAAGTGGGCGGCTTCGGCGGCTTGTTCGCGCCCAATTTTTCGGGCATGCGGGAACCGGTGCTTGTGGCCAGCGTCGACGGCGTCGGCACAAAATTGAAAGTCGCTTTCGCACTCGACCGTCACGACACGGTCGGAGCCGATCTCGTGAATCACTGTGTGAACGACATCGCGGTGCTCGGCGCACGGCCGCTGTTTTTTCTCGATTACATCGGCGCGGAACGGCTCGAGCCACGCGTCTTCGATCAAATCCTCTCCGGTTTCACGAAAGCCTGCCGCGCCGCGGGTTGCGCACTCATCGGTGGCGAAACCGCGCAAATGCCGGGGATGTATCGCAAAGGCGAATACGATCTCGCGGGGTGCATCGTGGGCGTGGTCGATCGCAAGACGATGATCGACGGCAGTCGCATCCGTCGCGGTGACATCATTTTGGGTCTGCCCTCAAACGGTCTCCACACCAACGGCTATTCCCTCGCCCGCAAAATCTTCTTCGAGCAGATGCGGCTGAGACCGAACGCCAAGCTGCCCGGCCTCGCCAAGTCGTTAGGCGACGAGCTCCTTCGCACCCATACCAACTATCAGCCGCGGCTCGCGCGCGTTCCCACGGCGCACCTGCACGGCCTCGCCCACATCACCGGCGGAGGGCTGATCGACAATCTGCCGCGCGTCCTGCCGAAGAATTGCGATGCCGTGATCGAGACAACGGCCTGGAAAACGCCGGCGGTTTTCACGCTCCTCGCCGAGCACGGGAAAGTCCCGCGCGAGGAGATGTATCAGGTGTTCAACATGGGCATCGGCATGGTGGCGATTGTGGCGGAAAAGCACGCTCAGGCCACGATGTCCGCCCTGCGCGCCCGGCGAATCGGTCGAATCGAGACCGGCACTGGCAAGACGCGCCTGCGTTTCTAAGCTTCGGGGAAGATCTCGGCCATCTTTTCGTTTCGAAACTGGAAGATGCGTTCGACATCGGGGCGGACGAACCAGCGGTGGGCGACGAAATCGAACGGCACCGCATAACGGACCGTGTCTGAGACGAGAGTGCCGCCATTATGCTCGGCAAACTTGTGGTCGTGGTGCCAAAGTCGATAGGGCCCGCGGCGTTGTTCGTCCACGAAACGGTAGGGCGGCTCCCAAACCGTGATCTCACTACGCCAGCGCATGGGCAGACCGCGGACCAAGATGCGGTAATCGATGAGCGTGCCCACGCGCATCGTGATCGGCTGCGGCGAGACGATTTGGAATTTCATCCAGGGAGGCGTGAGCAGTTCCAGATTCCTCGCCTCGGCGAAAAACGGAAACACCTCCGAGATCGGCGAGGGCAGCAGAATCTCCCGCTGCAGTTCGTGAATTTTCATGCCCGTCTTCCCTTCCGGGCACGACGCAGTTCGTCGAGCTGCTGGCAAAAATCCGCGATGTCGTCGGTAAACCCGGCCCCGATCGACATCAGGGTCTCGAGGTAGGCCACTCCGGCGCGCCCCCCGTCAAGATTTTCGTCTCTGCCGGGAGGAACTCACGCAGGTGAAGAAGTTCCTGCGCCAGTTTGGGATCGTCCTCGGGATAAACAATACTCAGCGCCACCACGCTGGCTCGTCGCTGCACCGCAGCTCCTGCGATCTCCGCTGCCGGCAGGCTTGCCCCCAAGTAGGTGCTCAGCCATCCGACTTGGGCGGCTGCGGCATTGACGAGGATCGCCCCAAGTTCGTGCACCTGTCCCGCCGGCGTCGCCACGATAAGGCGCGGCGCATGCGCGGAGATGGGAAACTCGCCCGCCAGCCGGCCGAGAAATATCTTCAAGCTCGCCGAGAGGAAATGCTCGTGCGCCGCCGTGACCACGCCGGCGCGCCAAAGTTCGCCGATGGTCTGGGCCAGTGGTGCCGCCAGCTGCCGGAGGAATCCCTGATACCCGAGCGCGACCACCCCCCGCTGCATGTTTTCCTCCAAGAGCTTGCCGTCCAACTCCCGCACCGCGCTCAGGCAGGCATCGTGAAACTCCTGGCCCGGCGAAACCGCTGGCGCGTTCGACGGGGCGATGTGTTTGCCAACGGCTGCTTCCGCCACCAACGCCTTCAGTTTGGTCGTCGAGAGATTGGCGACGCTCCCGATGCTATGACCGGCCGCCGTCGCCTGCCGGAGGCAGTTCAAGCGCTCAATCTCAGCGTCCGAGTAGAGCCGACGGTTCGTAGAAGTTCGGTGCGGCTCGACCGCGCGATACCGCTTCTCCCAGACACGGATGACATGGGGAGAAAGACCGGACCGGCGAGAGGCGATGTTGATGGAATGATGAGCTGTCGCCATTTTTCTGGCTTAAGTATTAGACAAATTATAGACAGTAGCAAGTGCATACACTGAATCTAACCAGTCTTTTATAATATTTCTTAGGAAGATGGTTCGCCAAGAGTTGATTTGACCTTATAAACAAAACATGTACAGATACTCCTAACGCCAGCGCCTGCGTTTCTTTCCCAATGAATACCAACAAAACCAGCCCTTTCGCGCCAAACATCAACGCGACCGGCCGCCGCATCCGCGCCGCCGGAGCCTTCCTATGCGGCGTCGCGGCCGCTTTGCTTTGGTCTCAAGTCCCCGCCCTCGCTATCGGCCTCGCGCTGGCCGCGTTGTTCCTGGCCTATGAAGCGACGCGGGGTTGGTGCGCACTGCGCGCGTGCGGTGTAAAAACAAAATTTTAATCCCTGAACGCCCACGTGAACAAAGAAGTCATCATCATCGGCGCAGGTCCAGGAGGCCTTGCTTCAGCCATCCTCCTCGCCGCTGCCGGGGTGAAGGTAAAAATCATCGAACGCCTGCCGACCGTCGGGGGGCGCACCTCGTCGATCGAAGCCGACGGCTTTAAGTTCGATCTTGGTCCCACCTTTTTCCTTTATCCCCGCGTGCTCGAAGAAATCTTCGCCGCCGCCGGTTCGTCCTTGCGCGAGGAAGTGCCCATGGCGCGACTCGACCCGCAGTATCGCATCATGTTCGGCAACGGCGGCGAGATCCTGGCCACACCGGACATCGCCCGGATGGAGCAACAAATCGCCGCGATCGCGCCCGGCGACGCACCGGGCTTCAGCCGTTTCATGGAGGAAAACCGAACCAAGCTCCAGCGCATGGAACCCTGCCTCGAAAGCTCGTTTCTCCGCTGGCAGGACCTCATCAATACGCGCCTGCTCAAGATGCTGCCGATGCTGCGGCCGCACCAATCGCTCGATACTTATCTCGGCCGCTTCTTTCAAGATCCACGCGTTCGGCTCGCCTTTTCCTTCCAGTCGAAGTATCTCGGCATGTCGCCGTTTCGGTGCCCAAGTCTTTTCTCCATCCTTTCGTTTCTCGAATACGAATACGGAGTCTTCCATCCCATCGGCGGTTGTGCGGCCGTGACCGCCGCGATGGCGCGCGTGGCTGAGCGTCTTGGAGTAGAGATTCGCACCTTCTCGCCTGTCGAAGAAGTCCTCTTCGAAGGCAAACGCGCTGTCGGCGTGCGCACCGCCGCTGGCGTGGAGCGAGCCGACGCCATCGTCATGAACGCCGACTTCGCGCGTGCTATGCAGCGTCTCGTGCCGGACAAGCTGCGACGCCGCTGGAGCAATCGAAAAATCGCGCGTAAGAAGTTCTCCTGCTCCACCTTCATGATGTATCTCGGCGTGGATGGGGAATTCGACCTTCCTCATCACAACATCCACATCGCTTCCGAATACGCGCGCAATTTGGACGAGATCGAGAATCAACATGTCCTCTCGGAAGATCCCTCCTTTTATGTGCAGAATGCGAGCGTGACCGATCCCACCCTCGCCCCGCGCGGGATGAGCGCCCTTTACGTGCTCGCACCCGTCACGCATCAGCATCCGAATGTTGATTGGGCCCGCGAGACCGGACCGTTCCGCGCGAAGATGCTCCGGCAAATCGAGAAGGCGGGGTTCAAGGACGTCGAACGCCGCATTCGCTTTGAGCGCGTCATCACACCGGCCGATTGGGATTCGAAATACGAGATCCACCAAGGGGCGACCTTCAATCTTTCGCATACGCTCAGCCAGATGTTGCACCTGCGTCCGCATAACCGTTTCGAAGACGTCGACGGCATGTATCTCGTCGGCGGCGGCACCCATCCCGGCAGCGGATTGCCCGTGATTTTTGAATCCGCCCGCATCAGTTCCCGCCTGCTCCTCGACGATCTCGGCCTCGCCTCCACCGTGCCGGATGCTCCCGCACCCTTCATCTCGCCGCTCAAATTGGAGGTCGTCGCGTGAACATCGTGTTGGAACCCAGCCATCGCTTCGATGAGCGCGCAAAAATGCGCGCCGCCCACGCGCAATGGTTGCTAAAGTCAATCCCGGATCGGCTCGCCATCGTCCGCGCCTTGCGCCATCTCATCGCCGAAAATGCGGACACGCTGGCCGCGGCCACGACCGCAGTGAACAATCGCCCGCTCGCCGAGAAGCTCGCCTCCGAAGTGCTACCCCTCGCCGACGCCTGCCGCTGGCTTGAGCGCAATGCCGCGCGCGTCCTCGCGCCGCGCCGCGAAGGCAAACGCGGGCGTCCACTTTGGTTGCGCAGCTTCACCTTCGAAGTGCAACGACAACCCTTCGGAGTCGTCCTTGTCATCGGCCCCGGAAATTATCCGCTCTTCCTTCCCGCGATCCATTCTTTGCACGCACTCGTCGCCGGCAATGCCGTGCTCCTCAAGCCCGCGCCCGGCGCGCGCGAGGTCGCGTTGGCCTTCGCCCGGCTTGCCACCGAAGCGGGACTCGACCCCGCCTTGCTCGAAGTTCTTCCCGATGCCGCCGCAGCAGCCCATGACGCCATCTCCACCGGAGTCGACAAAGTCATTTTCACCGGCTCCTCCGAGAACGGCCGCGACGTGCTCGCCTTGCTCGCCGATTCCAACACGCCTTCCGTAATGGAGCTTTCCGGCGAGGATGCGGTGATCGTTCTGGCCGATGCCGACCTCGACCTCGTCGCGCGCGCCCTCCGTTTCGGGGCCCGCCTCAATGCCGGCGAAACCTGCATCGCCCCGCGCCGCCTCATCATCGACGAATCCGTTACCGATCAACTTCTCGCTCTTCCCGATCTTCCAGCGCTCGCGCCAGAGCGGGTCCGCAACAGTGCAGAAGCCGTGGCGTGCGTTAACACGGGTTCGCATGGACTCGGCGCCTCGATTTTCTCACGTGATATCGACGCTGCCCGCCAGCTCGCCGCGCAGATCAAAACCGGCTTCGTCCTCATCAACGACCTCGTCGTCCCCACGGCCGACCCTCGCCTGCCGTTCGGCGGCGTAAAAGCGAGCGGCTTTGGCACTACGCGCGGCGCAGAGGGCTTGTTGGAAATGACTTTCCCGCACGTCATCGGTTTCCGTCGCGAACGCCGTCATCCACACTTCGACGAATCCACGCCTGGCGATGCCCATCTTTTCACCACCTATATTCGCGCCGCGCACGGAACGCATCGCTTCGCGGCGTGGCGGGAGTTCCTCGGCGCCATCATCCATCGCACCGGAAAGAAGAAATCATGAAACCCATCGGCATCATCGGCGGCGGACTCGCCGGCCTCTCCGCCGCTTGCGTCCTCGCCGCACGCGGACATCGCGTCGTTCTCTTCGAGCGCAACGAATGGTTAGGTGGCAAAGCCGCCCAGCTCGCCGAAGACGGCTTTCGTTTCGACATGGGCCCGACCATCGTCACGATCCCCTCCGTCTTGCGTCGCATCTTCAGCGAGGCCGGCGCGCGCCTGGAAGATTATCTCGAACTCGTGCGCCTCGACCCACAGTGGCGTTGCTTCTTCGACGACGGCTCCCATCTCGATCTGGCCCAGAATCCAGCCGTGATGGCGCAAACGCTCGAGTCGTTCGCCCCCGGCACGAACTCAGGTCAGCGTTACAAGGACTTCATCGACTACAGCGCGCGCCTCGACGGAATCTCGCAACGCCATTTCTTCTACAAGCCCATCGGCGGGATCGGCGACATGTTTGAATGGAAGGCCTCCTTCGACTCGAAAATGCTCGGCGATGTGCTCGCCATGCGCATGGGCCGCTCCGTCGCCGGCACGGTGCGCAAATACACGCCCGACCCGCGCGTCGCGCAGATGATCGACCATTTCACGCAATACGTTGGCTCGTCACCTTACGGCTCGCCGGCCGTGCTTTGCGGCATCGCGCACATGCAGACCGAGGAAGGCGTCTGGTATCCCATGGGCGGCACGCAGGCCGTGCCTCTGGCATTGGAAAAACTCGCGCGCGAACTTGGCGTGGAGTTCCGCACCGGCGTGCAGGTGGAGAAAATTCTCTCGCACGACGGCGAAGTCACCGGCGTCCGCACCGAGGCCGACGAAGAAATCGCGCTCAGCGGGGTGGTTTCGAATTGCGACTCCGTCCGCACCCATCGCGAACTGCTCAATGGAGACGTGGGCGCAGCCTTCGAACGGCGGCGCAAATACGAACCCGCTTGCTCCGGTGTGGTCCTCTACCTCGGCCTGAACAAACGCTACGAGCATCTCGCGCATCATGATTTCGTTTTCAGTCGCGATCCCGAGGAGGAGTTCGATTTCATCTACAAAAAGGGCGAGCCCGCGCCCGACCCCACCTGTTATCTCGCGGCGACTTCCTGCACCGAACCGCAGACCGCGCCTCCCGGCGGCGAAGCGCTCTACGTCCTCGTGCACGCCCCCTATCTGCGACCGCACCACGACTGGAAGAAAATGTTGCCCGACTATCGCCGCGTCATCCTCGAGAAACTCAAACGCACCGGGCAAATGCCCGATCTCGAATCACGCATCGTCTTCGAGCAGTCGCTCACGCCGCAGGATATCCATGACCGCTATCACGTGCTCAACGGCGCCATCTACGGCCTGGCGAGCCACGGGAAATTTCTCGGCGCATTCAAGCCCGGCAATCGCAGCCCTGATCTCCGTGGTCTTTACCTTGCGGGCGGCGCCGCGCATCCCGGCCCGGGCATGCCAATGGTGCTGATGTCAGGTTGGATCGCCGCGGATGCGCTCGACCGCGACGCCGCGTGGCCGACAACGGAACCTGCCCTGGAGTTCGCTTCATGACCTCGCCTCGCATCGCACGGTCTTTCCTGAGTGCGTTTGCCGCTTATAACCGCACTTATCTGCGCCGCCGCTTCCACGCCGTGCGCATTTTGAAAAGCGGACTGCCCGCCGCCCAAAGCGAACGGCCGCTCGTGATCTACCTCAACCATGCTGCCTGGTGGGACCCGCTCGTCTGCCTTTTGCTCGCGCGCGAATTTTTTCCCCAGCGCTCCTCCTTCGCGCCCATCGATGCCGCCATGCTCCAGCGTTACGGCTTCTTCAAATACCTCGGTTTTTTCGGAATCGAGCCGGAAACGCCGGCCGGCGCCCGCACCTTCCTGCGCACGACGCACGCGCTTCTCGCCACCTCCGCGAACGCGCTCTGGCTCACGCCGCAGGGACGTTTCATGGACGTGCGGGAACGCCCCTTGCGCTTGCAAGATGGTCTCGCTGCGCTGGCTGCGCGCGAACCGGAAGCGGCCTTCATTCCGCTCGCACTGGAGTATTCCTTTTGGACCGAGCCGCGTCCCGAGATCCTCATCTCTTTTGGTGCGCCGATCGTTCCGGGCACGACGGCGCGTTCCGCAGAAGAATGGACGCACACCTTCACCGAGGCGTTGGAGTCGACCCAGGACGAACTCGCGGCCCGCTCCTGCCGGCGCGATCCCACGGAATGGCGCACGCTCAACCGTGGCCGGTCCGGCGTCAGCGGGATCTACGACGTTTGGCGTTCGCTGCGCGCACGCATGCGTGGCGAGAAATTCACGCCCGAGCATCAGCGCGAGGGCGCCTCGTGATGCTTTGGATCGCGGGCGCGGGCTGTTTGCTCGCCCTCATTCCTGCCGCACTCTTCCTGCGCAATCTCCGCCTCTACGCTCCGCTGCCACCCAGCGACGCTCCGCATCCGCCATGTTCCGTCCTCATCCCCGCGCGCAACGAGGAAACGAATATCGTCGGCGCACTGGAATCCATTTTGCAAAATCAAAACGCCGGGATGGAGGTCATTGTTCTCGATGACGACTCCACCGATCGCACCGCCGAAATCGTCCGACAGTTCGCGCAAACCGACCGGCGCGTCCGCCTCGAAACCGCTCCGCCGTTGCCCGCGGAATGGTGCGGAAAAAACTTTGCCTGCCAGCAATTGGCCGAGCTCGCGCGTCATCCGGTGCTCGTTTTCATGGATGCCGACGTCCGCATCTCGCGCGCCGATTCGCTCGATCGCCTCGCCGCGTTCATGAAGCAAACGAACGCCGTGCTCGTGAGCGGCGTCCCGCGCGAAGAGACTCGCGGGATGATGGAGAAGCTCATCATTCCCCTGATCCATTTCGTGCTGCTCGGCTTCTTACCGATCGCGCGCATGCGCCAATCCACGGATCCCCGCTTCGCGGCGGCGTGCGGACAGATTCTCGCGGTGAAACGCGATGTCTACGAAGAAACTGGCGGACATGCCGCTATCTCGGATCGCATTCACGATGCCGTCGCGCTCACGCGTAACTTTCGTGCGCACGGATTCACCACCGACCTCTTTGACGCCACGGACACCTTTCACTGCCGCATGTATGAGCGCGCCGCGCAGGTCTGGCACGGCTTTGCCAAGAACGCGCACGAAGGTCTCGGCTCGCCCGCCCTGATTCTTCCCTCCAGCGTCCTGCTCCTGGGCGGTCAGGTCCTGCCGATCGCACTCCTGCTCTTTGCGCCTTCCTTCCTCGCAATCCTCGGAACGCTCGCCGCCTATCTCCCTCGCTTTCTGGCGGCTGCGCGCTTCCGCCAATCCCTGCTTGGCGCTCTCCTTCATCCGCTCGGCGTTTTGGTCCTGGTCTCGATTCAATGGTTCGCTTTCATTCGCTCTCTGCGGCAACAGCCCGCGGTTTGGAAAGGCCGCTCCTACGCCCCGGCGCACGCCTCATGAGAATCGTTAGCGTCATCCTGCTGCTCCTCGGCGCCAGTGCTCTTGCGACGCCGGTAAAACGACTGAGCGATTTCGAACTGACCGATCAAAACGCGCACACGCGCAGCTATCGTTTCCCCAAGGAGAAGGTCACCGTCATGACTGTGGCCGATCATAAAGGCTCGGACCAACTCGCGCCGTGGATTCGTGCCGTGCAAAAACGTTATGGAACCCGTCTTGATATCGACGGGGTGGCGGATGTGTCCATGATTCCATCGCTTTTTCACGGCATGTTCCGCGAGGCTTTTCGCAAACGCCTCGCTTATTCGGTCATGCTCGATTGGGACGGGGCAGTCGTGAACGAGCTGGGCTACACCAAGGGCGTCGCGAACATTTACGCCATCGCGCGCGACGGCCGGATCATAAAGCGAGTCACAGGTTCCCTGGAAAAGGACTCGGCTGAGGAACTTTTCGAGGAAATCGACGCCCTGCTTGCAAAGTGAACGAGTCATCGTCAGCGCTCGTTTTGGTCACAGGCGCGACCGGCTACATCGGCGGACGCATTGTGCCGCGGTTGCTCGAGGCGGGGTTTCGCGTGCGCTGTCTGGTGCGGGATGCAACGCGTTTGCAAGGCCGCCCGTGGCGCGACGCGGTCGAGATCGTCGAGGCGGATGTCTTGCAACCCGCCTCCCTCGCCGAGGCGCTGCATGGTTGCACGGCGGCGTATTATCTCATCCACAGTCTCGGTGCCGGCGCGGATTTTCCGGAACGCGACGCACAGGCTGCCACGAATTTCGGCGAAGCCGCGCGCCATGCCGGAATAACGCGGATCATTTTTCTTGGCGGGTTAGGCGATCCCGCGACGCAACTTTCCTCGCACCTGCGGTCACGTCATCAAACCGGCGAAGCCCTGCGCGCAGCGGGCGTGCCGGTGACGGAGTTTCGTGCCGGCGTGATCGTCGGCTCCGGGAGCCTCTCCTTCGAGATGATCCGTTATCTGACTGAGCGCGTGCCGGTGATGATCTGTCCGCGCTGGGTTTATACCCGCATCCAGCCCATCGCCGTTCGCAACGTGCTCGATTATCTCGTCGCTGCGCTTCAAGTCCCTGAGAGCACAGACCAAATCATCGAAATCGGCGGTGCGGACGTGATCACCTACGGCGAAATGTTGACCTTCTACGCCGAGGTCCGCGGCCTCCGCCGCTGGCTCGTCCCGGTTCCGGTGCTGACGCCGAAATTGTCGTCCTATTGGGTTCACTTCGTGACGCCGATTCCGGCCGCGATCGCGCGTCCGCTGATTGCCGGATTGAGAAACGAAATCGTGGTCCGTGACGATCTTGCCCGCCGATTGTTTCCGGCGATCGCGCCTCTCGATTATCGGAGCGCGGTGCGAAAGGCGCTGGAGAAGCTCGACGCCGCCGAAGTGGAAACGTCGTGGAGCGATGCGCTCTCCACCAGCCAACCGCATCATCTCCCCGTCATCCTGACGACGCAGGAAGGGATGATCATCGAGAAACGCCAACGCGCCGTCGCTGCGCCCGCAGCAGCGATCTTTCGTGCGTTTAACGGATTGGGCGGAGAGCGCGGCTGGCTTTATCTCAATTGGACCTGGCGCATCCGCGGCGCGGTCGATCGCATATTTGGCGGCGTGGGTCTGCGCCGTGGTCGGCGCACCAGCGGAACCGTGCGCGTCGGCGATGCGCTGGATTTTTGGCGCGTGGAAGCAGTCGCACCCGATCGTCTGCTGCGTTTGCGCGCAGAGATGAAAGTGCCGGGAAAAGCCTGGCTGCAGTTCGAGGTCCTGCCGCAAGACGACCGTAACGGGCGGCCCATGCTCGTCCAAACCGCCTACTTCGCACCGAAAGGGCTCTTTGGAGTCATCTACTGGTATGCGCTCTACCCGGTGCACGCGCTCATTTTTCGCGGCATGATCCGCGAGTTAGGCAGGCTGGCGGAACGCGAAGCTTCAGCTACGATCTAGTTCCATGGAGAAGCGCCAACTCGGCCAGACCGATATGCACGTCTCCGTGCTCGGCTTCGGCGGAGCGGAGATCGGCAATGAAAGCGCGGCCATCGCCACGGTGGAAAAATTGCTGAATAGCGCGCTCGATGCCGGACTCAACCTCATCGATACCGCAGAGTGCTACGGCGCGAGCGAGGAATTGATCGGCCAGACGGTCTCGCATCGGCGCGAGGAGTTTTATCTCTTTACCAAAGTGGGCCACCCCCGCGGCGTCGGCAGTTCCGATTGGTCCTCGGGTTCGATTCTCGAAAGTATCGAACGCAGTTTGCGCCGGCTAAAGACGGATCAACTGGACTTGGTGCAGCTGCACAGCTGCTCCGAATCTGTCTTGCAGAAAGGCGAGGCCATCGCGGCGTTGCAAACGGCACGGGAACGCGGCCACGTCCGCTATCTCGGCTATAGTGGCGATAGCACGGCGGCACGTTTTGCCGTGGAATCCGGCGCGTTCGATACCCTGCAAACGTCGATCAATATCGCGGACCAGGAAGCGCTCGAGCTGACCCTGCCCCTCGCGCGCGAACGGAAGATGGGCGTCATCGCCAAACGCCCCATTGCCAATGCGGCGTGGAAAGAAAGTCACAAGCCGATTGATTCCTATCAGCACGGCTATTGGGATCGGCTGCGGAAACTCGATTACGATTTCATCCGCGGTCGCTCGCTCGGGTTCTCGATCGCGCACGCGCTGCGTTTTACCTTGAGCGTGCCGGGCGTGCACACCGCCATCGTCGGCACGACAAAACCGGAACGTTGGCCGGAGAACGCGAAGTTGCTCGAGGCCGGTCTGCTGAGCGAGACGGAGTTCGCGCGGATCCGTCATCGTTGGGACGAGATCGCGCCGCGCACCTGGATCGGCCAGACATGAAGCAGCGGAAGTTGGGACGCGGGGGGCCGATGGTTTCGGCCATTGGGCTTGGGTGCATGGGCATGTCAGATGTCTACGGCGGGCGCGATGAACAGGAATCTCTCGCCACTTTGGAGCGTGCGCTCGACCTGGGAGTCACCTTCTTCGACACGGCGGACGTTTACGGCCCGCACACGAATGAGCAACTGGTCGGTCGCGCGCTCAAGAGACATCGCGATCAGGTCGTCCTCGCGACCAAGTTTGGTTTAATTCGCGACGCGGACAAACCGCAGTTCAACGAGGTCAACGGCAAGCCGGAATACGTTCGCCGCGCCTGTGACGAGAGTCTCCGTCGGCTGGGTGTGAACGTGATCGACCTCTATTACCTGCACCGCGTCGATCCCGCGACACCGATCGAAGATACTGTTGGCGCGATGGCGGAACTCGTGCGCGCCGGCAAGGTGCGCTATCTCGGTTTGTCCGAAGCCGGCGCCAGCACCATCCGGCGCGCACATGCCGTGCATCCGATTACCGCGGTCCAATCTGAATACTCGCTCTGGACGCGCGACCCCGAGGATGAAGTGCTCCCGACTTGCAGAGAGCTGGGCATCGGGTTTGTGCCATTCAGTCCGCTCGGCCGCGGATTTCTCACTGGCCAGATCAGGCGGTTCGAGGATTTGGAGGAAGGCGACTACCGACGCTCTTCGCCTCGTTTCCAGGGAGAAAACTTCCAGCGCAATCTCGATCTCGTGCAGCGCGTGAGCGCGCTGGCACGGGAGAAACATTGCTCCGCGGCCCAGCTCGCATTGGCCTGGGCGCTGGCGCAGGGCGAGGAGATCGTCCCCATTCCGGGCACGAAGCGGCGGCGTTACCTTCAGGAGAACCTGGGGGCGCTCGACGTCCACCTAACGAGCGAAGATCTCGAACGCATCACGGAAGTCGCGCCGCGCGGAGCTTTCTCCGGACCGCGCTACTCCGAGGCGATGCTGCGGATGGTTAACCGCTAGGCCGCGCTTGTTACTTCGCCGCGCGTCGACGAGCCGCCCAGCGTGCCTTCATCGAATCCGAGAGCCGTTTGCGTCCGGCTGCAGTCAGACCCGCGCGACGCTTCTTAGCCTTCGTCGTTTTGCCTGCGCCGCCACCTTGCTTGGCCCAGCGCGCCTTGGCTGCCGCGGAGAGCTTGGCCCGCGTGGCCGCCGACATCCGCCGCCGACTACCGCGTCCGCGGCCGCGCGACGTTGACGCTTTGGCACCGCCGCCACCGAAGAGCGCACTGATCTTTGCTTCCAGAACGTGAATCTGTTCGCGCAGGGACACAGCTTCTTTTAATCTTTCCAACGAAAGGTCCATGTCTGTAATTAGCCTACGAGGGTTCAAGTGCAACCTATCAATGAGGACACACGTGGCTGAGTAAGAAAGAATTTTCCGCTGTCACAAGTGCTGCACTATAGTGCGCGAGCCTGACGGGCAGTTAGCTCAGCGGTAGAGCGGCTCGTTTACACCGAGTTGGTCGGGGGTTCGATTCCCTCACTGCCCATGTCTTCCTTCTCCTCCCGCGAGGAAACGGCGGCGACATCTCGCGGAACGCGCTAGGGTGCCACGATGGAAACGGAAGATCCGCAGACAACCGAAAGCTTGCAGGTGCGCAGTTATTTTGTGCGCGAACGCAACGCGCTGCTCACGCGCGCCGACTTTGGCCCGCTCTACGTCGATTATTATCTCCACCAGGGACAATACGGTTACCACCATGCGCCCGGGCACGATGGAATGTTGAAGGAGGCGCTGGCCGCGCTCACCCTGCACTGCGCGGCCCGACCCTGGCACGAAGCGTGGGCCTGGACCATCCACTTTCAGGAGCCGCTCTTGAACTTGTTTGTGACCGGGGATAACCGCCGCGGTCTCATCGTCGGCCAGATCTTTACCGAGAACGTAAAGGACGACGGCCGTAATCTTTTCTGCGCCGATCTTGTGCGCGAACGCGCGGAAGCGCGCCGGAGCACAATCGAATTCACCGCCATGGAACCGTTTTCCATCGTGGAGGAATATTATGCACGGAGCGAGCAGCGACCGGCGCGCTATTTCCGCCGCGGCCCGGAAGATTTCGTCATGATCACGGCACAACCGGATTGCGATCTCGACTGGCTACGCGCGCTGACGGATGGCCGCGTGCGTGCTCTCGATGAAACCGAAACGCTCAGTCTGCTCGAAGAACGCAGCTACCAGTGGGGCTGCGGCTGTTCGCAGGAACGGATGTTCACGATTCTCGCGCCCATCATGCGCGCCGATCCGGCGGACCTCTTCGGTGAGGAGGATTTGCTCCGCATGAGTTGCCCGCGCTGCGGCGCGCTCCACCTTATCACCCGCGAATCGATGGAAGCCTACGTCGCCGAAAGCTCGTAGGATGGTCTGATTTTCCATGGAGTTTTACGTTTACCTGAACGGCGTGCGCCGCGGCCCCTTCAGCGAGGAGCAGGTGCAATCGTTCCTCACCACCGGCTTGCTCCAGCCGAGCGATCTCGCGGGAGACGGCGCCACGAGTGATTGGAAACCGCTCGCCAGCTTTCGCAGATTCGAAACACCGAGCCCACCCGTCGAAGCGGCAACCGACCCGGTGGCGGAACCACCGGTCGAGTTCGCACCACCGTCAGCACCGACCGGGGTCGCGCTGGGGCCTTATGCGCGTTCCACACTCGCCCCTAACGAGACTCCTTGCTATCGTTCTTCGCTTCACTGGTTCATCTTTGTCCGCTTCGCGCTCGCGGGTTTGGTTCTTTTCGTTTTTGCCGCGGTCCCGTTCGCCATCGCGGTCCAGGCTGTCACCGGCTCGGAGCTGGGCTGGTTTGTCTTACCGCTGCCCGCTTTTCTCCTCCTTCCGCCTGCGGTTGCTTTCGCCAGCAGTGAGATCGTCATCACGGATCGTCGCGTCCTGATCAAGACCGGCGTCGTCCGCAGGCAGACGGCGGAAATGTTCATATCCAAGGTCGAGTCCATCGGAGTGGATCAAGGCGTTCTCGGGCGGATGTTCGATTTCGGCACGGTCCGAATTCGCGGCACGGGCGGGTTCGAAGAAGCGTTCGATTCCATCGCGCGTCCGCTGCAGTTTCGAAGCTGGGTGCAACGGCTGCAGAGCGGCGAACGCCCGGTGGTCGAACCAACGCCCAACGGCGTGCCCGCGACCGAGCGTGGTCGTTAGACCACAAAGTCCGCGCCGCGTTCCAAGGTCGCTCGATCCCACTTCGCCAGGTCGGCGGCGGCTTCGTAGCTCGACTGCAGAAAATCGAGCAACGTCGCATCGGGATCCTTCGCCGAGCGCACCGCCTCATACGGAAGCATGAACTCCCGCAACGTCGTATTCCAATAAGCCTCCGCCGGCCGCACCGCTGCTTCCGCGAAGCCGTCTGGCGCCGGATACGCGGTCGTCCGTCGTGCCGCCCTCGGGGTGGCTTCCCGTTACTGCGCCGCGAATATTGGCTTGCCGGGATGCGGGAGAATTGCCTAACTGGACGTCAAACGGGAATCCATCCCCCGATTCATCCACCCCCCACCATGAAAATCAAAACCCTCGCCTCCATCCTCCTGCTTTGCGCCAGCGCCGCTTTGCTTCACGCGGCCACTCCGGAACAGGAGAAAGCATTCGTCGAGAAATACAAAACCGCCTTCGAGACGGGCGACAAGGCCACACTCGAGTCGTTCCTCTACACCAAGGGCGCCCACCCCATGGCGCTCGAGTTCTACAAAGAGATGCAGACGGCCGAGATGGGACAGAAGATCTCGAAGATCGAAATGAAGGATCTTTCGCCCGAGGACATGAAGGAAACTGCGGAGATTCAGGAGGGGCCGGACGGCAAAAAAACAAAAATGCCGCTCCAGCCGACCAAGAAACTCGAGATCGCGATCGAAACAAAGAACGCGGAAGGGAGTTCCTCCAGTTCCAGTACCTGCTTTCTCGCGGAGGTCGATGGAAAGTTCGTCATTCCCGTCCCCGCGCTCGTGAAATAAATTTCCCAGCCGCGGCAGCGGACGTTCGGGAGGCCCTTTTGGGCGTAGTTCCTGCTCTTTTGGAGAGTCATGAAGGATTCTCTCCAGGAGTCGGCGGCCGTACGCGAATGCATCGGTCACCGCGAGATGGCCCACGGGTTGCAACAAGTCTTGGCCAGGAAATACAGCCGCCTTCTGCACGCGGCCGCCGCCGAGTGGGAAAGCAGATTTGCCCACAACGATCCGAGCGATGCCTGCGTCAGCGTGCGCATCTCCCCCCGGGATCACGCCACGATCTCATCCGGCGGAACGCGCGGGCTCCCAGCATTTCGATCGCAGGCCGCCTAAGCCGTCAACAGTTCTGTTTCCACGCGCCGCGGCAACCGTCGCCTGCGCTTCGGCCGGTCCGCATCTCGACAACGCCCACGCGCGCGTTAGTCTCCCCCAACGGCGCCCATAGCTCAGCCGGATAGAGCATCGGATTTCTAATCCGACGGTCGCAGGTTCGAGTCCTGCTGGGCGCGGTGGCTCGGGGAAATGAGTCGCTTTGATTGCGGTTGTAGCGACAGCGCTCCGTCGCCGTAAGAACGCGTCGAAAAGAATACTGCGCGTGTTTACGCCGCCGAAGCGGCGTCGCTACAACAACCGCCCCGCTTGCCAACGCGATTGGTGATATCTCCATCGCAGAGGCTGTCGCCTCTACGGCATTCTCGATCCCGCTCCTTACCAGCGATGAAAGGCAGGATGGCCTTCCGTGACCGCGACGAAGGTGCCACGGCAAGTCGCACATACTTTTCCGCCCGCACTTAACGTCCCCTCGATCGTCGCGCGGGTATCCGTCGACTCCACCACTTTGGCGGAAAGAAAAACCACGCCGTCGGTCGGCGTGGGTCGCAGCAGTTTGATCGCGTAGTCGGCCGTCACCGTGCATGGCGGATGATCCGCTCCCGCTTGTTTCATCAAGTGCCAGGCCGCGGTCCAATTGCAGTGGCAATCGAGCAAGGTGCCGATAATGCCACCGTTCAGCACCCCGGGAAACGCCTCGTAGCGAGGCTCTGGTTTCCATTCCGCCACCACTTCCTCGCCCTCCGGGAAACTGCGAATACGCAAGCCTTCCGCATTGGCCGGGCCGCAGCCCCAGCAGGCATTGGCCGGTGCGTAACGCTCCTGCAGTGATTTATCCGCGGTGGTCACGGCTCTACTTCGCGCCGTTCGATGCGACCGGTTTATAGGGACGCTCTTCCGGCCCGACGTAGAGCGAGCGCGGACGGATGAGGCGGTTGTTATCCTGCTGCTCGATGACGTGCGCGCACCAACCGGCCACGCGCGAGACGGCGAAGACCGGCGTGTTCAACGCCGCCGGAAAGCCGAACATGGTGAAAACGGGAGCCGCATAAAGATCGACATTCGCGCAGAGTCCTTTTTCGCGCTCCATCGTTGCCTCGAGCTTCTCGCAAATCGGCACCCAGTTTTCCTTACCCGTGCGTTTGCCATAATCGCGCGCGATTTCGCGCATGATTGGCACGCGTGAATCGCCTTCCTTGTAAACACGGTGACCGAAGCCCATGATTTTTGCCTTCTTCGCGAGAGCGTTCATCATCCACTCTTCCGCGCGCTCCGGCGTTTTGATTTCGTCGAGCATTTTCATCGACTCCTCGTTCGCGCCGCCGTGCAGCGGCCCCTTCAACGTGCCACAGGCGGAAGTCACCGCCGCATACATGTCGGCCAGGGTGGAAGCGGTCACACGCGCCGCGAAGGTGGAGGCATTGAACTCGTGATCGGCATAAAGGATGAAAATCGTATCCAGCATCCGGATTTGCCACGTCTCTGGAATTTTGCCGGTCAACTTGTAGAGAAAATTGCCCGCGTGGGTGAGGTCGTTCTTGTCCGCGATCGGTTCCTGGCCCTGGGAGATGCGGTAGCCATCGGTGATCAAGGTCGAAACGCGCGCGAGAAGCCGGATCGCCTTCCGCACATTGGCGTCATGGGAATGATCGTTTAACTCCGGGTCATAGGCGGCGAGCATGGAAACGCCTGTCCGCAGGACATCCATCGGATGCATTTCCTTCGGCAGCAGCCGGAGCATATCGAGCACCGCCTCGGGCAGTTCGCGCTGACTCGCGATCTCCTTCCCGAAATCCATCAACTCCTGCGCGTTCGGCAGTTCGCCTTTTAGAAGCAAATACGCGACTTCCTCGAAGTTGGCCTGCTCGGCCATGCCGTGAATGTCGTAGCCGCGATACATCAGGCCGGCGTTGGGATCGACCCAGCAAATGGATGTTTCGCCGGCAACGACGCCGGCAAGTCCTGGGCTGTAGGCTGGTTTGGTCTCTGTGCTCATATTGTCTTCCTATTTCGTCGGATCGTAATCCAACATCTCGTAAAGTTCCTTCCGGCTCTGCATCCGGTCGAGCCAGCCCTCCTGCGTTCCACTCGCCCTCAAATCCGCGAACATCTTCCCCGCGGCAAACATCGAAACCCGGAACGCAGTCTGCGGATAGATCACCATTCGATAACCAAATTCCGCCAGTTGCTCAAGCTTGAGCAGCGGGCTCTTCCCAAACTCCGTCATGTTCGCGAGCAGTGGCGCCTTCACTTCCCTGGAAAAATCGCGGAACTCCTGCTCGTTTTGCAGCGCCTCGGGGAAGATCGCGTCCGCTCCCGCTGCGAGATAGCTCTGCGCGCGACGCACCGCCTGCTCGAAGCTCTCCACTGCACGCGCGTCCGTCCGCGCGATGAGCAAAAAGTTCGAGTCCCGGCGCGCCCCAGCTGCCGCCGCGATCTTCTCATTCATCTCCTCCGCCGGGATCAATGTCTTCCCCGCAAGGTGACCACAGCGCTTGGGGAATTCCTGGTCCTCAATGTGGCAACCAGCCAGCCCTGCGCGTTCAAATTCCTCGATCGTCCGCGCCGCATTCTCCGCGCCGCCAAAACCCGTATCCGCGTCCACAATCGCGGGAATCTTCACCGCGCGCGCCACGTAACCGGCCAATTGCGCCACCTCTGTCAGCGTCAGCAAACCGATGTCCGGCACGCCCGCCGTTGCGTTGCATAAACCGGCGCCGCTGATGTAAAGCGCCGGGAAACCGCTTCGCTCCACCATGCGTCCCATCGCCGCGTTGAAGACGCCGGGCATGGGCACGCAGCCATCGCGAATCAGTTCGCGCAGTTTGGCGGAAGGACTCGGTATCGCCATGAGTTAAGCTGCAACCTCAACGAGCTTCATCAACTCCGACACGCCCTTCGCTTCTTCAAATTTCCACACGTGCGCCAGCACCTTGTCGGCGCCCGCCTTCCCAATCTTCGGCTCGGCCAGCGGACGGAACTTCCCTTCCAATTGCTCATCGGAAAGTGCGTTCTTCGCGTTGCCGAGCGGATAATCGACCCGCTTCGTCAACGTCTTCCCATCGGCCAGCGTGATGTGGACAATGTTCGCCACCGCCTCCGCGTAGAGCGCGCTGAGCTCATCGTTCCTCTCAACTTTCACACTCTGCAGGAAGTCGATGATGCCCTTTTCCGTGAAACGCTTGGGCGCGAACTGCTTGTCCGTCACCTCGCCATCGATCAATGCCACCGCGGTGATATAGGGCAGACTGTGGTCCGCGGTTTCGCGTTCCTGCGGTTTCCATTTCTCCGGTTCGCTGCCGATGATGTCGACCGACGCGTCGTGACTTTCAATCACCATCGATTTCACCTGCTTGAGATCGGGGATTTCCTTGCGCAATTCCAACGCCGCCTGGATCGCGCTCTGGCTGTGATACTCCGCCGGCCAGAATTTGATGCTCGTCTTCAGGATCATCGACGCCGGGCCTTCTCCCGACAGCGCCTCCGCTTTGGTGTCGAACAGTTTGCCCACATCGCCCATCGAAACGCCCAGTTCCTTTTCGAATCCCATTTGCCCCTCGAAAATCGGCGCCGGCCCGGTCATGCCTGCGCGTGCCAACGTTGCCGCGTAGACGCCGCAACGGGCCGCGTTCGCAAACGCCACGCCCTTCCAATGCGAGAGTTCGCCCACGCGCGCCTGCCGCAGCGCCGCGCTGTTCACGCCCGCGATGTTGATCGCGTGGCGCGTC
Source organism: uncultured Verrucomicrobiae bacterium (assembly GCA_963769625.1). Taxonomy (GTDB): domain Bacteria; phylum Verrucomicrobiota; class Verrucomicrobiia; order Chthoniobacterales; family UBA10450; genus JACCTI01. Next base: position 154,856 of record CAVYMO010000007.1, read on the forward strand.
TTCTCCGCGTCCAGTTTCATTAACTTCGCGCACGCCAGCGCCGTCGAAAACGCCCCGTAGGTCGGATGATCCCACCCACGCGCGCGAATGCTCGCCGCATCGCAAAAACGGCACTGCACCTCATACGCGATCGCCGCCGCCAGGATCATTTCCTTGCCGGACGCGCCCACGCTCTCGCCGACGGCGAGGACGGCGGAAAGATTATCGCTCGGATGCGCCGGTTCCTTCGAAAGATAGGTGTCGTTGTAGTCGAAATAGCGAATGCAGCAGCCATTCGCGAATGCCGCCCAATCCGGTGGCGCCTTGTGCGAAGTCCCCAGCACCGTCGCGCCGTTCTTCGCCGAAAAATCCGTCGCCACCGTCCGCGCGATCGTGCAGGGCTCTTCGTTCCACGCTCCCAGCGCGCAACCGAGCGAATCGATGATCCGTCGTTTCACCTCGTGCACCACCTTGGGCGAGAGGTCTTCGTAATTGAGAGAACAGGCGAAATTGGCGAGCGAGTGAGCGAGCGAATTGGTCATAAAAGTGAAGCTGCAAGGTGGCGAGGAATCATCCCGCGGCAAGCGTGCGGCGCAGAGTGGTCGCAGAAGATTGACGGCATGCCGTCCACCGCACACCCTTCTCGGCCATGCCGCCGCCGCCACTCCCGACCGCGCCTCCGCCATTGCCGAAGGTGCGCGGCGCCATCGCGGTTCCCAGTCCCGCGCTGCGCGGGTGGCTTATCGCCGCCGCGGTTCTCGCCGCACTTTTCATCGGGCTGCTCATGCTGGTCCTGCTCGGTCTTTCCACCGGCCTCGTCGGATTGATGGGCGGCATGGTTCTCGCCGTCCTGCCGGTGCCGTTTTACATGCTGCTCGCGCTCTGGATCGATCGCTTTGAGAAAGAGCCGGTCTGGATGCTGGTGTCCGCCTTCGTCTGGGGCGCCACCGTCGCTGTCTTCGTCGCCTTTATTCTCAATACGCTTTTCGAAGTCATCGCCTACTCCGCCATCGCAGAAATGGCGGGTATGGCCACGGCCACGCTCTCCGCGCCCGTGATCGAAGAACTGGGAAAAGCACTCGCCCTCGTCATCTTCTACTTCTGGAAACGCGATGAGTTCGACAACGTCATCGACGGCATCATCTACGCCGCCATGGTCGGGCTCGGCTTTGCCATGACGGAGAACATTCTCTACTACGGTCGCGCCATCGCCGAAGGCGGCCTCGGCGGAGTCGGTCTTCGTCTTCTTCCTGCGCGGCGTCGTCTCGCCCTTCGCGCATCCGTTCTTCACCAGCATGACCGGAATCGGGCTCGGCCTGGCGCAGCAGTCCGCGAAAGGTTCGCCGCTGAAATTTCTTGCGCCGATCCTGGGGCTGATCATGGCCATGGTGCTGCACGGCTTGTGGAATCTCAGCGCCTCGTTCGGCGCCGCCTTTCTCGTCGCCTACGTGTTGGTGATGGTGCCGGCCTTTTGCGGTGTGCTGCTCCTGATCGCATTCTCGCTTCGCAGCGAAGGCCGCATCATCCGTCACCATCTCGCGGCGGAACGCGCGAGCGGTTTCTTCGAACCCAGAGCCTTCGAGGCGCTCTGCACGGTGCGCGGACGCCTCGGAGAATCCTGCTCTGCGCTGTGCCGCGGTGATCTCGCGGCCTTTCGCAACCGGACGCAATACCACGCCCTCGCGAGCGAACTCGCCTTCCATCGCTGGCGGACAGCGCGCGGCATCCTGCCACGCACCGGCACAGCAGCGGAAAGGGAAGCGGCCGTCTTGCAACGTCTGCACGCCTTGAAACAGCAACTGGCGCCGCGTTCGACAAAGACGACCTCGCGGAACGCGTAGAGGCCTCCTGCACTTGCCGCTCGGCGCACCAGCGGGCACAGTCGCCACATGAGCAAAGTCTTCTCTGACGCCAAGGCCGCACTCGATGGCCTGCTGCACGACAACATGACGATCGCCGCCGGCGGCTTCGGGCTTTGCGGCATTCCCGAGAATCTCATCGCCGCGTTACACGAGAGCGGCGTGAAAGGCCTCACCATCGTCGGCAACAATGCCGGGGTGGACGGATTCGGCATGGGCGTTCTGCTCACGACGCGACAGGTGAAAAAAGTGATGGCTTCCTATGTGGGCGAAAACAAGGAATTCGAGCGCCAGGTGCTGGCCGGCGAACTCGAACTCGAACTCATTCCGCAAGGCACGCTGGCGGAACGGTTGCGCGCCGGCGGCGCCGGCATTCCCGGATTTTACACGCGCACCGCCTTCGGCACGAAGCTGGCCGAGGGGAAGGAGACGAAGAAATTCGACGGCAAGGATTATGTGCTCGAGCCCGGAATCACCGCCGAAGTCTCGCTCGTGAAAGCGTGGAAAGGCGACAAATCGGGCAACCTCATCTACCGCAAGACGTCGCGGAATTTTAACCCGATGATCGCCACGTGCGGCAAAGTCTGCGTGGCCGAGGTGGAGGAGCTGGCCGAAGTCGGCGAACTCGACCCAGACCAGATTCACACGCCGGGCATTTTCGTTGATCGCATCATCCAGGGCGAAAAATACGAGAAGCGAATCGAGTTTCGCACCGTGCAGGGAAGCGCCGCCGCGAAGAAGGAGAATCCGATCCGCGACCTGATGGCGAAGCGCGCCGCGCAGGAATTGCGCGACGGTTACTACGTCAACCTCGGCATCGGCATCCCGACCCTCGTGGCCAACTACATTCCCGAAGGCATGAACGTGACCCTGCAATCCGAGAACGGCCTCCTCGGCATCGGCCCGTTCCCGACCGAGGAAACGGTGGACGCCGACCTGATCAACGCCGGCAAGCAAACGATCACGGCGATCCCCGGTTCCGCATACTTTTCGAGCGCCGACTCGTTCACGATGATCCGCGGCGGCCACATCGATCTCGCCATCCTCGGCGCCTTTGAGGTGACGGACAGTGGCGACATCGCCAACTGGATGATCCCCGGCAAGATGATCAAAGGGCCCGGCGGCGCGATGGATCTCGTCGCGGGAGTGAACCGTGTGGTGGCCGTGATGGAGCACACCTCAAAAGACGGCAGCCCGAAGATCTTGAAGAAATGCACCCTGCCCATCACGGGACTCGGTGTGGTGAATCTCATCATCACCGATCTCTGCGTTTTCGAGGTCAAAGACGGCGGCGGGCTCGTTCTCACCGAGCTGCATCCAGGCGCCGCGGTCACCGTCGACGACATCCGCGCCAAGACCGGCGCGCCGTTTGATGTGGCGTTGAAAGCTTAGAAGACGAGCAGGATTGGTTCTTCGCCAAACCCGCCACCTTCGCGGCCCGATCAGCTGAAATTTGCCCCCGCCGGACTGTCGCATAAATTCCCGCTTGTGAGCACCGCGCAAGAAATCGAGGACGCCATCCGTTCCCTCTCCACCCGCGAGCGCGACAAGCTGGTGCAACACATTCCCCAACTCTTTCCGGAATTCGCCGGCGATTCGGCATGGGAAAGTATTCTGGCCGACGATCATCCACGGCCCGCCCTCACCGAACTGTTGAACCGCTACGAGTCCGAACTCACGCGCGATCCCGAGGCGTTTCCCCGAGTGGCTGAAGGCGACTTCGATCCTCGGCCGTGATCTCGCGCGCCGCGCCTGAATTCTGGCAGCTCTTTCACAAGCTTTCGCGAAATCACCAGCTCGCGGCGCGCAAAGCATATGGGGTCTTCCAAATGAATCCGGCGCATCCGGGTTTGAGATTGGAGCGCCTTCGCGCCGATCCACGCGCCTGGTCCGTGCGGGTGACGAGAGATCTTCGTGCTGCAGCCTTTCGATCCGGTGATGTTTGGTTGTGGTTTTGGATCGGAACCCACCGAGAGTTCGATCGCCGCTTCCCGAAGTAGAGTTCAGGCAATCGCGATCCGAAATCCTGTCCATCCTGTTAATCCTGTCTAAATTCTCTCACCATGATGACTCTCGAACATCCCCTCGACGAAACCTCCCGCGCCTTTCTCGCCAGCGTCGAAGAATTCAACCGCACCGAAGTCGCGCCGTTCGCCGATCAATGGGATCACGACGAACAACTGCCGCGCGAAATTTTCACGAAGGCGGGCAAGCTCGGCATCATGGGCATGGTCGCGCCGAAAGAATACGGCGGGCGCGGCCTGAGCTACGTCACCTCCGCGCTGGCGGTGAAGGAACTGGGCAAAGTGTGCGCCTCGCTCGCGATGGACATCGCCGCGCACAACGCGCTTTCCGTGGGCCAGATCAATCTTTTCGGCACCGAGGAACAAAAAAAGGCCTACCTGCCGCGCCTGACGAGCGGCGAATGGATCGGCGGCTGGGGTTTAACCGAACCGAACGCTGGCAGCGACACGGGCGGGATCGAGACGAAAGCGGAAGCCGATGGCGACCACTGGCGCATCAACGGGATGAAACATTTCATCACCAGCGGACGCGTGGCTGATCTGCTCCTCGTGATCGCGACCACCGGCCGCACGGAGAAAGGCAAAAACGAGATCAGCGCCTTCATCATGATGAAGGATCAAATCACGCCCGTGCGAAAAATTCACACCTATGGCATGCGCGCGAGCGAGACCTCGGAGCTGCGCTTCACGGATTCGAAAGCCGAGATTCTCGGTGAACGCGGACGCGGGCGCGAACAGGCGCTGACGGTCCTCGATCGCGGCCGCATCAGCATCGCCGCCATGGCGGTGGGCATCGCTGAGGCCGCATTCGAGCGCGCGAACTCCTACGCGAACGAACGCAAGCAGTTCGGGCACGCCATCGGAAACTTCCAGGCCATCCAGTGGATGCTGGTCGATTCCGCGATGGAGTTAGAAGCGTCGGAAGTGATGACACTGCATGCCGCGCATATGCAGGATCAGGGATTGAATACGACGAAGGAATCCGCGATGGCGAAACTCTTTGCCTCGGAATCGGCGGTGAAAATCTGCGATCGTTCGATGCAGATTCACGGCGGCTACGGCTACAGCCGCGATCTCCCGATCGAGCGCTACCTGCGCGATGCCAAGCTTTGCACGATTGGCGAGGGCACATCCGAAGTTCAACGTCTCGTCATCGCGCGCCACGTCTTGAAGGAAGCGAAGCCGCTCGCTCTCGCTCACCGCGAGCCCAGGCAGCCGAACGTGTAGTCGGGGCACTGAGGCCCCTCCCACATTTCTACACCATCGGACGGAAGTGGCCGACCACTTCCTGCAAGCGCGTGCAGATTTGCCCTAACGAGCACACCTCGACCGCTTCCAGCAACGCTGGGAAACAGTTCTCATCGGTCTCCACGACCGCAGCCAGTTTGTCCAGCGCTTGCTCGGCTTTCTTCGCGTGCTTCGCTTTGAATTTCTTCAGGCGATCGACCTGCAATTGCTGCTTCTTGCGGGGCGTGCGCGCGAGTTCGAACTCCGGCATCTCTTCGTCCTCATTGCGATACTTGTTCAACGCGATGATGGGCCGCGTGCCGTTGTAAATCTGTTGTTCGTAGCGGTGCGCCGCCGTCTGGATCTGGCTGCGTTGATAACGATTCTCAACCGCTCCCATCACGCCGCCCAGGCGCTCGATTTCGCGGAACTCCTCCAGGATCGCCGCTTCCACCGCGCGCTCGACCGCTTTCATTCCGGGCGAGCCGCTGAGCATGTTCATGGTGTGCTTAAAGATGCCCGATTCATCAAGCAGGATGGCCTGACCGTGTGCGGCGAGGCGGATCCATTCTTCGCTCGGCGTGGTGAACGGCTCATCCGCGCTGTTGGAGTGACAGGAGTTGGTGCCGTTCATGTAGGACAGCATCAGCTCGGCCGCGGTACGCGTGAGGTTGTTCTTGAACTCTGCCGCCACGAGCGAGCGTCCACTCGTCTGCGTATGCACCTTGAACATCTGCGCCTTGTGGCCGGCGCCGAAGGCATCGCGCATCCCGATCGCCCAGATGCGCCGCGAGACACGGGTGAGCGCGATGTATTCCACATCCAGCCCGCAATCGAGGAAGAAGGAAAGCCGTGGACCGAAATCGTCCACGTCGAGGCCGCGCGCTGCCATCATCTCGGCGTAGGCAAAGCCGTTCGAAAGCGTGTAGGCCGCCTGTTGCACAGGGGTGGAGCCGGCTTCGCCAATATGGTAACCGCTGATCGAAACCGGATACCAGCGCGGCATCTCGCGCGTGGTGTATTCCATCATGTCGGTCAGGAACCGCAACGACGCCTCGACCGGGAAGATGGTCTCGTTCTGCGCCTGAACTTCTTTGAAAATGTCCGCCTGAATCGTGCCCCGCAGTTTCGGCACAACAGCCGCACCGAAGCGCCGCTTCGCGGCCGCGATATACATCGCCATGATGATCGGGGCCGGACCGCTGATCGTCATCGAAGCGGAAAAATCGGGCGAGCCGAGATCGAACCCGTCGTAAAGGCGGATCATGTCCTCGACCGTATCGACCGCCACGCCGCCCTCGCCGATCTTGCCGAGAATGCCGGGCGCATCGCTATCGATGCCGTACAGCGTCGGACCATCGAATGCGGTGCTCAGGCGCTTCGAGCGCTGGTGCGCGCCGAGGAAATGGAAGCGCTCGTTCGTATCTTCGGCGAGCATGAGGCCAGAGAACAAACGCGTCGGCTCCTCCGCCACCTGGGGTTTGGTCACGGCCTGCGCGCCATTCTTGCTGCCGTTCAACTTCGCCTTTTTGCCGTGGCCGTTCTTCTCGTAGGCACCGGTTTCAATCGGAGGCTGCTGCAGCGGCTCGAGGTACATCTCGCGGTAGGCGCCGTTTAAGAATGGGAACTCGCCCGGCAAACCGTCGCCCAGCAGATATCGCGTGATGTCGCCGGCCTCGTCGATTTCAGGCAAGGCCAGGCGCGGCAACTTTAATCCGGTAGGCGCGGTTCCGATCGGAATCTTCGCTTTGATCTCGTTCCAGCGCTCAAGCACTTGCCGGCCGAATTTTTTGTCGCTTCGCGCCCGCTGCACTTCGCTCTCAACGAAGTCGTTATAATTTTCGACTGCTTCTACTACGCGTCCGAGTTTGCTCATTTCCTTCCACCTTTCTTCGCCGGCGCCGCCAGCTCTTCCGTCAAGAGATCACACAATCTGTCCACGCCCGCATCGCGATGGCGCTTGGCCACGGTCGCAAGCAAACGCTGACCGCGACCATTCTGCTCCAGCCGCCGCTCGATCTCGCTCGCCGCCGTCCGCGCTCGGTCCTGGTCGCTCTTGTTCACGACCACGATGTCCGCCAGATCGAGCATGACAATTTTTTGCAGCTGCAAACGCGCGCCGTAATCCGGATTCATCACCAGCACGGTTTGATCGACCAGTTTGTTCTGGAACGGCATCGCTTCCTGCCCCGTCCCGACCGTCTCGATGATGACGTAATCAAAGTCGCTCTCGGCCAGCAATTGCAGGCAATCCTCGGTCGCGGGCGACAAGTCCGCCCGCCTGGCCACGCGTCGCCATGCTGCGCATGAAAACGCGATCATGCTGCGAGTTGATCATGGTCGCGCGATCGCCCAGGAGCGCACCCTCACCGACCACGCTCGGATCGTGCGAAAGAATCGCGATCCGAGATTTCGTGTCGCGCTGCAACAGCCGCAACACCAGTTCATCGATCAGCGTCGTCTTGCCCGCGCCCCCCGGTCCGGTAAATCCAATCACGCGCGTACGCCCGTGCTTCGCTTTCTCCGACTTCGGCGTTCGGCGTTGGGCGTTCGGCGTTGGGCGTTTCTTCTTCCTCTCCGCATACGCGTCCTCGATCAACGTCAGCTTCCGCGCCAGCTGCATATCGGGAGGCGCGCCTTTGCGACCGGTCGATTTATGCGCCTTCCCGTAGCGCTGGTGCACGAAATCCGCCATGTCGGTAAGCGAAGTGCCGGCAAAGAAAATCTTATCCACCCCACGTTTCTGCATCACGCGCTGGTCGTCGTGCGTGATCGTCCCGCCGCCGCCGCCGAAGACCTTGATGTCATCCGCGCCTTTCTTCTTCAGCAAACTCACCACTTCGGCAAAAAACTCAATGTGTCCGCCATTATAGCTGGAGATTCCCACCGCCCGCACATCCTCCTGGATGGCCGCGCGCACAATATCCTCGGCGTAGCGATGATATCCGAGATAAACCACCTCGATCCCATGCCGGATGAACTCGAGGTTGATGGTGTTGATGGCGCTGTCGTGACCGTCACAAATCGGGACTGCGGTAAGAACGCGAATCGGAGAAGGCATGGGCGCAAAACTTAGCGGCAATCGCTTGTGGGGCAATCGCATTTGCCTAACGTCGAGCCCATGACTGATCCTCTCGATTTCTCCGGCAAAGTGGTCCTCGTGACCGGCAGCTCCCGCGGTTTGGGCGCCGCCATGGTGCAGGCGTTTGCGAACCGCGGCGCACGGGTGGTCGTGAATTACATCGCGGACGAGAAGGGCCAGAACAAAGCCGACGCTGAAAACGTGGCGACGGGAATCACCGACGCGCTCGTCATCGCCTGCGACGTGACCAAGCCCGACGAAGTGGAGGCGATGATGAGCGAGATTCGCGAAAAGCTGGGCGGCCTCGACGTGCTCGTGAACAATTCCGGCATCATCCGTGACCGTACGATGAAGAAGCTCACGCTGGAGGAATTCGAAAGCGTGGTGCGCGTAAACCTCACCGGCACTTTCAACGTCACTCAAAAAGCCGCGGCGGTTTTGAACGACGGCGGACGCGTCATCAATCTCTCCTCCGTCAGCGGCCAGATGGGCCTTTTCGGTCAGGCGAATTATTCTTCGAGCAAAGCCGCCATCATCGCGCTCACGAAAGTTTCCGCGCGCGAATTGGCCCGGCAACAGATTACGGTCAACGCGATCGCACCCGGCTTCATCGACGTGGGAATGAGCAAAGGCATGCCGGATGAAGTGACGGAGAATTTCAAGAAACAGATTCCGCTCGGGCGTTTGGGCGACGCTTCCGAGATCGTGGACGCGGCACTCTTCCTCGCCTCGCCCATGGCCAGCTATATCACCGGTCACGTGTTGAACGTGAACGGCGGCTACTACATGGGTTGAGCGCTAGCGCGGGCCGCTGTCCTGAGCCGGAGTCGGCTTGCGTGTCGGCGGCGGCGGTTGCTTTTGGCCCCGGTCGCGATCGTCGCCGCGCCTGCCTCCGCGCCCGGGTCGGCGTGATCCACCCGATAATCCGGGCAGCCCGAAGCTCCCGCCGACGGAGATGACGGGACCGCGCCGCGGCGGCTCGCCATCAACCGGTCGACCTTCGTAAATCGGTTCATCATCCGGGCCGGGTCGGCGCGGCTTGCGTGTTTCCGCCAGGATCAAATCGCGACTGGGCAAGGGGCGAAAGCCAGTCACGAGCGGATGATCCTGCATGACCTGATTGAGATCGATATCCTGCGGCATGGGCAACGTCTTCGCGCCTGCCGGCACATCCAGCATCTGTCCGGCGCGCACGTCGCGCGACGGGCTGCGATATTTCCGGAGCGAGGCGCGGCCGCTGCCTTCGAGCATGATCAGCTTGCTTCGCCCGCCGCGGCTCGATTCCATGATCAAGGTCGTGCCGGTGATGGCGACCGAAACCGCGTTTGTCCGAACGTTGCCCCCGCCGGAATTTTTCGGCACACGCAGAAGCACGGAGCCACCACTGAGATCGACGCCGTGGCCGCCGCGGTCGAAAGTGAAAATCGTATTCGCGCCCAGGCGGGTAATGGTGACATCGGGAAACGTCAGCTCGGAGCGGGAACGGTCGCCGGTGCGCACCGCGATGCCTTCGCTGACGCGGTCGTTCAAGGCCGCAGGCTGCGGCTTGGCGTTGGCGGGGAGGAGATTCACCTCGCGGACTACCTGCGTGACGCGCGCCTCCTTCCCGGCGGCGGTGGCGGGCGCTGCGGAAATCGCCAGCAACGCGCCCGTGAGGAACCAAGTACTCGGTCGTTTAATTGAACTTTTCATTTCGTGCTTCGCTGCCCTTCGAGCCCGAGGCTGAGGAAGAACGTGTGGCTTGTCGAGCCGAAAGCTCCACCAGCGCGGGCGCGATCGCAGCTTAATGCTCGACCCGAGCGCGTTCTTTTGGCTGACTTCCCGTCGTGACCTCCCTCCAGTTTTTCTTTTCGTCGACACCACTCTTTTTCGATCTGGCGCTCCTCATCCTGCGGGTCGCGTTTGGCGTTTGCTTCATTGTCCACGGGATGGGAAAGCTGGGCCTGGTCGGGCCGGGCAATATGGAAGGCTTCACCTCCTGGTTGAAGTCGCTCGGTTTTCCGATGCCGGCCTTACAGGCGCGCCTGGCGATGCTGACGGAACTGGTCGGCGGCGCGCTGCTCATGGTGGGACTCGGCACAAGGGCAGCGGCGGTTTTCATTCTCGTGGCGATGTTGGTGGCGGCGTTCACCGGCCATAAGGGCGGCGGCTATTTGATCACGAACAATCCGCCGGGAAACGAATACGCGTTGAACCTCGGAATTCTCATGGTCGTGCTCCTGCTGCTCGGGCCGGGGCAATACTCGCTCGATCATTTGCTTTTCGCGGTGCGCTAAAGGCGAGGCTGTGACCGTCTTCATTGCTCGCGACGGCGCCATCATCGGCGAATACCCGCGCGAGGACCTCGAAGCGATGGCGCAGCGGGGAGAACTGGAGACGGAGGATCATTTCTGGCAGGAGGGAATGGAGGATTGGCTGCCGCTGCCCGATCTACTCGGAGCGGACGCTTGGGAACCGATGCTCGCGCCTACGCTTGGAGCCAAACCGCCGCTGGAACCACAACCGCCAACGCCATCGCCCGTTCCCGCTGCGGCAAAACCCTGGCGACTCGTGCTCGGAATCGCCGCAGTGTTGCTCACGTTGGGCCTCGCGGCGTTGCTCTTGATCAGGTCCGATCGGCGGGGGGCGAATGTGGTGCCGGTGTGGCCGCCTCTGGAATCGTCGTCTCCCACGAATACGCCCACGAGCGAAGCGAGTCTGGAATTACGCGACAAGGCGGCGGCCGATTTACGCCATCGGATCGAGCGCCTGCCGGGCAACGCCGCCCCTCCGCTCAACACTTTCTATTACGACGTCCGCGTCGAGATGCGCAAAACGGTAATGCCGGAAACGCCGTGGTCGGCACGCATGCGCGGCTTCGAGAACGTGATCGATCCCGCCACGCAAAGCACGCTTTCGCGGACGGATTTTACCCTCACCGCCGATTACCACGACGGGGAATGGACCTTCAATCACTACCGCGCGTCCGTCCTGAATGTAATCAACGGCGCCGTCATCAGTGTGGAAGAAAGCGCAGACAGTCCCACGCCCCCCAGCCTCGTCGGTATCCTGGGGTTAAAGCGGCGGGAGCCTTAGGCGCGCTTAGGGTTGATCGAGCGCGGTGCCGGATTGCGATTTCGCGATTCCGATATCCGAGCTGTTCACCACGCCGTTGGCGTTGAGATCGAGCCGAAAATTCGACGTCGTCACTGCCGAACCGGACTGTGCCTTGACCTCGCCAATGTCGGAGGCGTTGACGCTGCCGCTCGCCGTGCTGTCGCCCACGAGCACGCTCATGGGCACGGTAACGTCGTTCGCATCGATCCCGTCATTCGCATTCTCCAACGTCACGCTGATGGTCTTCGCGTTGCCGACGTTGATGAGGTCCACCGTGACCTGCGAGGTGCCGTTGCCGCTTGTGCCCGCGACGCTGCCACCACCCGCGCTCACGTTCGCAGCCGCGAAAGTGACGGGCGTAGCAAAGGTCAGGACAATGCGATGGGCATCGTTCGCGCCGCCGCTCCGGCACTCGATTCCAGGCGTGCCGGCGAGCGGCAAATCGACGCCAAACGTGCCGGCGGTGCCGTGCGTCTTCACTGATTGCACGCTGACGGGTTGAAGCAGATTGATCAGTGGCAGCGCGAATACGTCCTCGCGCAGATTGGAATCGCCGGGGATCAAGTCCGAGGCCGCGCTGCCGAAGACGAGCCAGCGGCTGTCGGCGCTCCAGATCGGGCCGTTCGTATTCTGGTTGTCGCCGGTGCCGCCGTTACCACCATCCGTCCCGTTGTCCCAGGCGTGGCTCACAAGCACGTTGAGACCGGTGATTGTGTCGAAGAGATAGAGGTCGCTGTTAATCCCATTACGGTCGGCGTAATCGGCGACCAGGTTGGTGGAACTGCTGCGATAAGCGATCCAGCGGCCGCTGGGACTGATCGCATTCGGACCCACGCGGGGCGAATCTCCGGAGGCGCCATTGCCTGCCGTGGCGGGCTGTCCCAAGACGTGGCTAACGAGCACGTTGTTTCCGGTTGTGCGGTTGAAGGCGAAGACGTCCTGGAAGGAGTTCGCATCGACTTGCGCCGCGACCAAATTGGAGGCCGCGCTGCGGTAAGCCACAACGTTGCCATCGGCGCTGATCGACGGGCTGTAGGAGTAGCTATTCGCTGTGCTCGCCGCGTTGCCGGGGATGTGGCTGGCCAGCGTGGTCACGCCCGTATCGCGATCGAAGATGAAGATATCATCTCGCGTGTTGGTATCGCTTTGCCCGGGCACCAGGTCGGTGGAGGAGTTAACGAAAGCGAGCACGCGCCCGTTCGCGCTGAAGACGGCCGGATCTTCGGCGACGGTGCTGCCAGCGTTGCCATTCGCGGTGCGCAAGGGCGAACCGGCCGCGTGATCGATCAATTGGTTGGTCCCGCTCGCCCGATCGTAAACGAAGAGATGCTGCACGGAATCCAGGTTGTTGTCCTGTCCGGAGACGAGATTGAGCGCCGCGCTGTAGTAGCAAATGGAGTTACCGTCCGGGCTGATGGCGGGCGCGAAGGAGTAGTCGCTCGCGGTGACATTCGGCGCGCCGGCAGCGTGACTGACGATGCGGGTGCTTCCATCCAGGCGATCGAAGAGAAAGATATCCGAGCCGGCGTTGGCATCGGATTGCCCGAGGACCAAATCCGTCGCGTCACTCGCGTAGACCAGGTAGCGACCGTCGCTGCTTAATCCCGGCGTCTCCGAGCCGAGGAGAGCACCAAGGGTCGGCGAGATGGCAGCGTGGCTGACGAGGATCGAGGAATTAGCGAGCCGATCGTACAGAAAAACATCGTAGAATCCGGTCGTATCGATGGCGCCGGCAATGATATCCGGGGCCTGACTAATAAACGCGACCCAGCGACCATCGGCGCTTATCACCGGCGCGCGGGACAACCCTGCGGCGGTCTGCGTGGGAAGGCCGGCCGCGTGGCTAACGAGCGTCATCGTATCCGCCACGCGATCGCGCAGGAAGATATCGGTGCGATTATTCGCATCGGATTGCCCGGGCACGATGTTGGTGGATTCGCTCGCGAAAACGACAAAGCGACCATCGGCGCTGGCGCGGCCGCTGCCGCTGTTGCCATTGGGGGTAAGGGAAGCGGTGCCCGCCGTTGTGGTCGAAGCCGCGGTGATGTTCCCCGTCGCGTCTTCGTAAAGCATCACGTCGGCCGCGCTGTTGTTATCCTGCGGCACGAGGTCGTTGGATTGCGAGGTGAAGGCCACGTAAGCGCCATCCGTGCTCGGAAGCGGGAGATAGGAATAGCCGGCCCCGCCGGTCGTCGACGCCCCCGGCCGATGGCTGATAATTTTCGTGGTTCCCGCCACGCGATCGTAGCGAAACACGTTGCCCGCCGAGGGCGCATTCTGGCCCGGCACGAGATCAGTCGCGTAGCTGGTGAAGACGACCACGCTGCCATCTTCCGACGGCCGGGCTCCGAAGCTGCGCCCGTTGGCACTTTCGCTCGTGACTGGTGCGGTCGTGCGCGTGATTAATCGGTTTGTGTTCGTGGTGCGATCCCAGAGAAAAATGTCATCGGTGTTGTTGGTATCGCTCGATGGGGTCAAATCCACCGCCGGGCTTTGGTAAGCGATGAAGCGCCCATCGCCGCTGATCGAGGGGAAAATCGCCGTCGCCGAACCAGTCGTATTCGGGAGGCCGTCGCGATGGGATACGAGCGTGTTCGTGCCAGTCGCACGCTCGTAAACAAAGACGTCGAAGCTGGCCTGGTTGGGATCGACCTGGGTTGCGATCAAATCCGTTCCGGCGGACTGAAAGGTGATAAATCTCCCATCCGCGGTCATCGCCAGCGACCCCGCCTGTCCGTTGGCGGCGGTTGTAGGTGAGGAGACGCTGTGATTTACGAGCACGCTCGCGCCCGTGTCTCGACTCCAGAGGAACACATCATAACGGCGTGCGTCCTCGGTTTGTCCCGCGACGAGATTGGATGCGTTACTGAGATAGGCAATCGCACTGCCATCGCCGGTCAGGACCGGATTAAAAGCCAGCCCGTCTGCCGTGGTCAGCGGTGTGCCTGCCGCGTGCGAAACCAGGGTTATATTTCCTGTCTCGCGTTCCCAAACAAAAATGCCCGCGCTCGCGCCACCATTGGTTTGTCCCGCCACCAAATTGTTCGCCGCACTCGTGAACGCGACGAATTTTCCATCCGCGCTCACCGCGGGGTCGTAGGAATTTGATTCGCCGGTCGTGTTCGGATCGCCCGCCTGATGGCTCACGAGCGTGTTCGTAGCCGTCACCCGATCGTAGAGGAAAACATCCGGGTCACCCTCATTGGCATCGGTCACTCCCGCCACGAGATCGGTCGCAAAGCTCCAGTAAACGACATACCGCCCGTCCGTGCTGATGGAGGGAACGAGAGAACTGTCGTTCGCCGCTTTCACCGGCGACGATGCCGCATGCGTGACCAGCACCGTGGTTTGCGTTACGCGATCGTGCAGGAAAATATCATTCCCGCCGCGCTCTTCCTCCTGCCCGACCACGAGATTATCGGACGAGCTTTCGAAAACCACGAAACGGCCGTCAGCACTCGTGCAATCTTTCTTCGTGATGAGCGCGCCCGCCGTGGCCGACGCAGCTTGCGGGTTGCCTTTGCTCACGAGTTCCAATCCAGGCAGAACGACCGTCGGACCCGCTGGCGCTGTGCGCTTCGCCGAAGATGCGGTCGGCAGAAATGCCGCCACCATGATCATTCCCAACACGAGCGCGCGCTTTTTCCACATCCCAAGTCGTTTCATAGTTTATTCCTCGATTCCCCGATTCCCCGCGTTTCCGGACACGCCGTCCGTTGAGAGCGCACTCAAAACAGAAAGAAACGGCAGCGCAACTATTTTTAGTGTCGTGCGGAAGAATGCCGGACCATGAAACACCGACCCCGCGTCAATTTTCATTCACGGCCACGATCTCCAGCTCTTCGCCCACGACTTGCAGCGTGATCGTTTTTCGCACAACTCCCGACGCGCGCTTGCCCGCGCGGCGCAGCTCGTAGCGCAGCGGAAAACTCACAACTAAGGTGCTGTCGTTTTGCGGTTCCACCTCGATCTCGCCCGCGAGGCGGAAATTGCGCTCGGGCCAGCGCTGGTTGTAACGCTGGAGATCACGTTGGATTTTTTCCCGCGGGATCGTCCCTTGGTCGTAATAACGAACGCGGTCAGCAAAAAACTCCAGCTCCGACCCCACGTTGGGATCAAGGCCCGCCAGGACAAAAGCCGCCACGTAGTCGCGCAGACGCTCCGGACTGAGAACCAATCGTCGCGTCTCCGTTTCCGCGCCTCCCATGGACGGCGACGGCGGAGGTGATGTCTGTCGCTCTGCTTGCTTGACGGGCGCCGGAGGCGCGGGCGCGCGAATCTTTCCGTCGTTCAGTTTGGTAAGAAAATCGCGATCCAACTTTCGCAGCCGTCGCCAGGTTTCCGCATCGCTCGACGCCTTCGCTCCTTGATCAACCGTCTGCTCCAGGCCGAGCGACTTCGCAGTTTCGGCATCGATCTGAGCAGTGATGCGCAAGCCGTTGCGAATCTGGTAGCGCGAGACCGCAGTGGAAGTTTCGCTGGTGTATTCACCGTTTATCTCGCCGAAGTAGAAGCCACCGTCTTTGAGACGGGTTTGCGCATCACGTACTGCCTCATCCGCGCGCGCGATGCCTACGGCAACGAGCGCTACGACAAGGAAAAGAAGAAATTTTCGCGGCATTATTCATTAATCGCGACTCGTCCCCCGTTCGGCCCCTGCCCCGCCGGACCTTCTCAACCCTGCGCGAGTTCCCGCGCGCCTAACACGAGGCGTTCCACCCGTTTCCCTTCGCCCAGCGCACGGACGATTTCCGGCACATCCGCCACCGTGACGTGGCCGTAGAAGAAGTGATCCGGCTCCACCAGGATGGTGACGCCGCTCGAGCATTGGTCGAGACACGAGGCGGCGCAGGCGCGCGCTTGCAGCTTGGCGAGGCCACTCGTCTTCAGCTGTTCCTTCAGCGCCGTCACCACGGCTTCCGAGCCGCGCTCGGCACACGATCCTTTCTCGTGCCCTTCCGCGCGCCGATTCGTGCAAACAAAGAGATATCGCGCACGTTGCGGCATGCGTGCAGGCTGGCAGCGACGTTTCCCACGGTCAAGATGAGCAAACGATCCCAACCGCCAGCCCCTGAAATCTGCCCGGTCTGCGGCGAAGAGGTTCCGCGCGATGCCCTCGCCTGCCGCGAATGCGGCGCCGATCATAATTCCGGCTGGCGGACCGATGCCGATCTCGAAGACGCGCTCGGCGAATCGAGCGACGATTTCGATTACGAGGAATTCGTGCGCGAAGAATTCGGGCCGTCCGTGAAGCCACGCGGCATCAGCATGCTGTGGTGGATCACCGCACTGATATTGTTAGGCGCGCTCTTGCTGTTCTTTCTCTTGTAAATCCCGCCTGAGCCTTACTCGGCGCGCAAGGCCACGATGGGATTAACGCGCGTGGCTCGCCGCGCGGGAAGGAAACACGACACCGCGGCCACCAGCGCGAGCAGCCCCGCGACCGCGCTGTAAACCATCGGGTCGTGCGCATTCACGCGGAAGAGGAAATTCTGCAGCGCGGTCGCACCCGCCAGCTTGAGCAGCAGCGCAATGGCGCCGCCTCCAATAGCGAGACCGATCGCCAACTGCCATGCGCCTTGTGTCATGACCATACGGAAAATGCGCACCGCATCCGCGCCCAGCGCCATCCGAATGCCGAATTCCTGCGTGCGTTGATTGACGGAAAGGCTCATCACGCCGTAGAGGCCGACCGCCGAAAGTACGAACGCCACCACACCGAAGATGGTAAAGAGCGTGGAGGTGATCCGGTTCACGCCCAGAATCTCATCGTGCAGCCGCTCCGGCGTGCCGCCGAAGTAGAGCGGTAAATTCGAATCGACCTGCGCCACCGCCTGGCCCAGGACCGGGCCGAGAGTTTCCGCGCTTTGACCCGGGCGCGGGCGCACCACAACGGTGCAAAACTGCGGCGCGGGCGGCGTGCCGAGCATTGGAATGTAGAAGCCCGCCTGATCGGTCTGCTGATTGAACGGCCCTTGCATCAGCGTGTCGGGCACGACACCGACGATCGTGCGCCACGGGAACGGTTGCGCCGGATTGAAGAGCCGCACCTGGCGGCCGATCGGGTTTTCGTTGCCGAAATGTTTCCGCGCGAAGCTGGCGTTCACGATCGCGACCGGCTGTTTGTCATCGCTGTCCTCGATCGTGAAATCGCGACCTTGCAGAATCTTCAACCCCATCGTCTCGAAGTAGCCGTCGGAGACGAACTCCGAGTTGCCGCGCGGACGGTCGCGGTCGGTCACGTAGGTTTGGCCTTCCACTTCGAACTGCCCGAAATTACTGAAGGTCATGCGGAAGCGCCCGCTCAAGGCGACGTTTTCGAAGGCGGGGTGCGCGCGCAATTGCCGCAGCGTTTTGATGAAGAATTGATTGCGCGCCTCGGTGTCGGGATAATCTCCCTCCATCAAACCCATGCGCGCGGCGTAGACCGCGCTTTCGTCGTAGCCGTAATCGACGTTGACCTGATTGCGAATTGATTTCACCTGCAACGTCGCGGCCACGAGCAACGCCGCCGTGAGCGCGATCTGCCCGACCACGAGCACGCGCGTGATGACGTTGACCAGCCGACTGCTGTTCCCGCGCCCACCTTCTTTCATGATCTCCGCCGGATTGGCGCGCGCGCTCAGCCAGGCCGGGAGCAACCCGGAGACGAGCGTGGCGAGCAAGGTGGCGCCGAGGGTGAAGGCGAGCACCGTGCCGTCGATCTCAAATTTCACCCAGTATGGCAACGGAAAGGGCAACGCACTCGTGGCGCGCGTGAGCAACCCGATCGCCCAATGCGCCATAAGCACGCCGAGCGCTGCGCCCATCGCCGCCACGAGGAAGCTCTCCGTCAACATCTGGCGAATGATGCGCCAGCGCGATGCGCCCAGCGCACCGCGGATGGCAAGTTCCTTCGCCCGCAGCGCCGCGCGACCGAACTGCATGTTCATCACGTTCACACAGGCGATCAGGAGCACGATGATGACGGCCGCGAGCATGGTGTAAACCATCTGCCGCAGTTGCGGGCCGGCGAAATTATTGATGAGCGGCTGCACGCTCGCCATCGTGAATTGGCCGTTGGTTTTCGGATGATCGGCCGCGAGACGTTTCGCCAGGCCAATCATCTCCGCGTTCGCCTGCTCCATGGTCACGTTCGGTTTCAAGCGCGCCATGATGGCCACGCCGTTCGCCGTGGGATCCTCGCGCGGCTTGAGCGGGAATTCGTTGTAATAGGGAACCCAGAGCTGCTCCGCGACCGGGAACTTAAAGTTCGGCGGCATCACGCCGATGATGGTGGCCGCTTTGCCGTTAATCCGCACCGACTGCCCAACGATGTCGGCATCGCCGCCGAAATCGCGTTGCCAGATCTCGTGGCCGAGGATGGTCGTTTTCTCGGCGCCGGGTTTGTTATCCGCGGCCGCGAAATCGCGTCCGAGAATGGGCGAGACTCCGATGATTCTGAAGAAATCCTCCGTCACGTAACCGCCGGTGTAACGCTGCGGCACATTCTTATGCGTGACGTTGATGGTGGAGCCGTTGAGATAGCCCGAGAACATGGCGAACGATTGCTGCGCCGCCTTCATGTCTTCGTAATCGTGTGCCGAGGGAATGAACCCGAGCCCGTTGTTATTCTGGTTCTGGTCCGCCTGCGGATCGAGCAGGCCCACGTTCATGAGTTCGTGCGGATTCGGAAAGGAGAAGCCGCGCAAGACGAACGCGTTCACGACCGCGAACTGCGTCGTCACGCCGCAAATCCCGAGCGCGAGCACGAGCACGGCGAGAATGCAGAACGTCTTTTCTTTCACGAGCACGCGAAAGCCGATGCGGAGATCCTGGATAAGCGACGGGAAAATCATAAGAGAGGTGGGGGTTTTTGTTTGGGAGCGAAGGAAAGAACTAAATTTGAGGGGCCGCCTGAACCCGGGCGCGACCGTGGAGCGCCCGGGACGTCGCACGTCTTCTCGTCAGATGTTTGGATCTGTCGATGCCGTCATCTGGACGATCGGAGTGCCCTGCAACAACCCGATGTTCGGAAGCTGGAAGCGCTGTTGCGCGGTCTGCCAGACCGAGAAGGTCACGGTCAGAATGAGCAACGCATACACAGCCGTTTCTGGAATGCTGCGGTCTTCCTGCTGAGAGCGAATGAGCAACGCGTAGGTCGACTCTTCGTGTTCAATGCGGTGGGTGGTGGTGTTCATGGTGCTTGGTTTTTTGGTTAACGAAAAATGCTTATGCATCGGCCATGCCAGCGCGGTGGGCACGGCGATAAGGCGTTGGATCTGCGTGATTTGCGAAAAACAATTCCGAGACGTGTTGGCTGCGCCTGTTGCGACAACGGGAATCGGTGTTCCGAAATCGGGAAGCCAATTTCCAGGCTAACGAGTCCGCGCACTGCCGCGGAGTCTTCGAGCGTTGGCGTCGATGTCTGCATTCTCTGGTGAGATGCAGCCGCGCGCCGTTTGGATTCAGAAAAAATCAACGCCGCCGCAGATCGCGGCGTTCGCGCTGCGTGCCCAGGCACAATCGCGCTGTCATTCTTCCTCACATAAGGAAGACGCCGCCCGCCACGCGCTTTTGTCTAACGCGCGTGGCATCCACGCGAGTCAATTACTCGCGCGCCCACACCATGGCCACGGCCGTCGTCAGACTTCCGCCCATGTTGAAGGTGAGGAAACGTTTGCAGCCCGGAATCTGGCGTGCGCCGCCTTGTTCCGTCATTTGCTGATAACCCTCCACCACCTGGCGCACGCCCGTCGCGCCCACCGGATGACCATCGCCGATCAAACCACCTCCGGCATTAACCGGAATCTCCCAGCCGATCTTGCCTTTGATGTGCTCACCGCGCACCTGCGGCAACGCCGTCGCGCCGCTCATGGCCAGCTCCGCGCCCTTGCCGCGTTCCGCCAGGCCGAGAATTTCGTAAGCGCAAATTTCCGTGATCGAGAAACAATCGTGCACCTCCACTCCGTGCATGTCTTTCGGAGTCAGGTTCGCCATTCCAAACGCCTTTTCCGCCGCTTTGCTCGCGGTCGAAAACGTCGGCGCGTCTTTCTTTTCCAGCGCAAGATAGTCGGTCGCGCTGCCGTAACCGAGCAAGTGCGGATACTTTGATTTATCGAGCCCCATCTTGTCCATGTACTTGCCGGAGACGAGCACGAGCGCCGCACCGCCATCGGTGATCTGCGAGCAATCCGAAACTTTCAAAGGCGGAGCCACGCTCGGATTTTTATCCGACACCTGCGAAGCAGCATCGTAGGTCAGATCCGCATCGCGCATCTGCGCCAGCGGATTGAGCCGGGCATGCGCGTAGTTTTTGTACGCCACCCACGAAAGCTCTTTCTCCGATGCGCCGTATTTCTCGATATAAATTTGCGCGATCCGTCCGAACAGTTTCGGAAACATGAAGTCGCCATATTCCGGCTGCTCGACGTGATAGTCCGCCGCCGCGCCCAGCACATCCGAGCCGTCCTTGGCCGACATTGTCTTCTGCTGTTCCGCGCCCACCACCAGCACGGCGTCATGAAACCCGCCCATGATCCATTGCGAACCCAGCAGGACCGAGAGCGCGCCGGAAGCGCAGGCCGCTTCCGTATGCATCGTCGGAATGCCATGCAGCGCCGGATCGATCTCCGGCACGAACGCACCCAAATGGAGCTGCTTGGTAAACTGCCCGCCGTTGAAATTACCGACCGCCGCCGCTTCGATGTGCTTCGGATCGATCTTCGCATCCTTCAACGCCGCCTGCCCGGCCTCCACGATGAGGTCGCGCAGGTTCTTGCCTTCCTTTCGGAGGTTACGTTTGAAATCAGTACGGCTGGCGCCAAGGATGTAGACAGTTTCCATAATCTTTTATTGTTTGGTGTGATCCGTCGCCCACGGAAAATTGAGGTTCGTCTGCGTTTGCGAGGCGAGGTCGGACTGGCGGACTATCCAATCGGAGCCCGGTGGTCGCAAGTGCAGCTCCAAGTTTCATCCGACACTTGCGATGTCAAAGAAGCAGGCCTGATCGACCCGCGAATTTCCCTGTCTCGCCCATTTCTTCCAGCTCGTGACCGACACGAAATGCGAAAAGCGCGCTCGTCGTTTGCCGTGTTTCTCGCGATGCTGACGCCAAAGGAGAGGCTTTATCTATGAATCTCACGCTGCGCAAAGGCCGGTCGGACGATGCCGAATCCTGTGGCCGCATTTGTTATGAGGCTTTCAGGTGCATTTCCGCCCGACACAATTTCCCGGAGGATTTCCCCAACGCGCAGGTCGCCACCGGCTTGATGTCGCACATTCTGACTCGCGACGACGTTTACTCCGTCATTGCCGAAGTCGACGAGCGCGTCGTCGGGAGCAATTTCCTCTGGGAACAAACCAGGATCGCCGGCGTGGGCCCGATCACCGTCGACCCAGAAACGCAAAATACCGCGGTCGGGCGGCGCCTGATGGAAGATGTGATGCGGCGCGCGCAGGAGCGACAATTCGTCGGCGTGCGCCTGGTGCAGGCCGCTTATCACAACCGCTCCCTCTCGCTCTATACGAAGCTCGGCTTCGACGCCCGCGAACCGCTCTCCACCATGCAGGGCGCGCCACTCGGCGTCCAGATTCCGGGGCACATGGTGCGCGCGGCCACGGAACACGATTGCGCACCATGCGACGCGCTCTGTTTAAGCATTCATGGACATGCCCGTGGCGCCGAGCTTCTCGACGCGATCAAGCAGGGCACCGCCACCGTGGTCGAGCGCCACGACCGGCTCACCGGTTATGCGACCGCCATCGGTTTCTTCGGCCATGCCGTGGGTGAGACAAACGACGATCTGAAGGCGCTCATCGGCGCCGCCAAAGAATTTTCCGGCCCGGGTTTTCTGCTCCCTACGCGCAACAGCGGTCTGCTGCGTTGGTGTCTGGGCAACGGCTTGCGCATCGTGCAGCCGATGACGCTCATGAGCGTCGGCCTTTATCAGGAACCACGCGGCGCGTTCCTGCCATCGATTTTATTTTAATGCGGCGCCCTGCCTCGAAGAGCGGTGATTGACTCGAAGAACATACCCGACCTCGCGACCGCCCTGTCTGCTACGCGCTAGCGACCTGCACTTCGATCCCGTCTGGATCGTCGAAGTAGACTCGATTCCCCCGGCGTTTCGGCGCCAAACCGGCAGCCGTCAGTCTCGCAATCGCCGACTCCGGATCGTACTTCGCGATGCTATAGCAGTAGTGATGCAGCCCCGGTTCGTCCCCTTGGAACAGGGCCAGCCAGCCTTTGCCGGTGGTGAGAAAACCGTCCCCGCCCATCGCCTTCAAGCCGAGATGCCGCTCATACCACTGCTGCGAACGCTGCACATCGCGCACGCTCAACGCCACGTGATTCAGATCGAGCGCCGTGAACGTGTGGCCCGCCTGCGGCGACCCTGCGGCCGCGGATTGCGTTTGCGGATTGGCGAAGGCGAACGGCGCAGTCATGCCTGCGGCAACGAGCCCCGCCAGGTGCACGATTAACTGCCGCCGGCTCAGTCGGCCTTCTTCGAAGTCGTGGATCATCCGGGTGATTTCGGTTTGCATACTGCACTGTGGACCAACTTCCAAGCCATGGCCTCAATCCGATTGAGGTCGCTTGTCGTCGCCTAATTGTCCTTGGCAAAGCCGCGGGTGCGGCCTCTGCTTTGCTCATGAGCACGAAAGTCCCGTTTCAAGCCCCCGGTTTCCACACCGTCACTCCCTCGCTCGCAGTAAAAGACGCACCGAAGGCGATCGACTTTTACCAACGCATTTTCAACGCCACCGAAGTCTTCCGCATGGATGGCCCCGATGGCACGGTCATGCACGCCGAGCTTAAGATCGGCGATTCGCATCTCATGATCTCGGATGAATTTCCGGATTGGGACGTGCTCGCGCCACCCACCGTCGGCGGCACCTCGACCACCCTTTACCTCTACTTCGAAGACGTCGACGGCATCATGAAGCGAGCGATCGAAGCCGGCGCGAAGGAATTGCAGCCGCTCACGAATCAGTTCTGGGGCGATCGTTTGGGCAAAATCGAAGACCCCTTCGGCCACCGCTGGGGCCTGGCCACGCACATCGAAGACGTATCGCCCGAAGAAATGGATCGCCGCGCGAAAGCGTGGACACCGCCCGAGCAGAAGTGAGAGGCCAGCAAAAGCGTGATTAGAGTGCAGCCGACCTTATGAGCGTACAGGCCTACGGAATTAATCACATCGCGATCGAAGTGGACGACGTGGAGAAGGCGGTCGCGTTTTATGCGGACGTCTTCAATCTGGAGAAGTTTGACGAAGGCGAAGGCGACGCCTTCTTCAAGCTCGGCGCGCATCAGTTTCTGGCCATTTTCAAGGTCGAGAAGTTGCAGCCAGATCGGATGCGGCACTTCGGCATCATGGTACGCGACGAAAACCAGCTCGCGGAGGTGCGCGAGAAAATCACGAAGAAATACCGCCTCAAGCTGATTGAAGGTTTCCGCTGTGATTTCCACGATCCGTTTGGCAACCGCATTCAAGTGGTCGATCTCCACGACGAATCGCTCGTCTGGCTGCTTCCCTACCGCGAGGTGCAGAAAGCCGGGATAAAGTTCTGAGCTGCGTGAGCTGAATACGAAGGCCGGGTTTTCAACCTCGGCAGACAGGTTACAGACCCGTCCTCCATTGTCTCGAACGCGGCGCTAGCGCGCCTGCTTCAGTCGCGGATTTGTCTCCGCGCTGATGAGGCTGACCGCGTCTATCTTCGGCGACGCGCGTTTGCTCTCCGTGTGGCGTTTTTTGCCACACGACTTGCCTGTTGTTCGCCACACAGCCTTTTTGTCACGCTGTGCTCAGGCCGAGCAGGTCGTTTCGTCAGGGCAGGCAAAGGGAGTGGGGCGACGGCCAGAACGGCCCACCCAACTCCATAAAGCCATGAAAAACAGAAACACTCCTCGCAGACTCGTCGGGCGCACCTTCCTTGCCGCCATCCTGGCAGCCGCCCTCCTCCCCACACTACAAGCGGTCACCCCCGCACCCGATGGAGGGTATGCGGGTGGGAACACAGCGGAGGGCCACGACGCGCTCTTTAGTCTCACCGGCGGCTTGTATAACACGGCGATCGGCTATACGGCGCTCTATTCCAACACCACCGGCAACGAGAACACGGCCAACGGTTTTAAGGCGCTCTTTTCCAACACCACCGGCAGCCACAACACGGCCAGCGGTTATGTGGCGCTCTTTTCCAACAGCACCGGCAGCGCCAACACGGCCAACGGTCGTGCCGCGCTCTATTACAACACAGCCGGCAACGAAAATACGGCACACGGTCATCTCGCGCTCTTTAACAACACCACCGGCAACTACAACACGGCCAGCGGTCGTGACGCGCTCTTTTCCAACACCACCGGCAGCGAGAACACGGCCAACGGTCATAGCGCGCTCATCTTGAACACCGACGGCAGCTACAACACGGCCAGCGGTCGTAACGCGCTCCTTAAGAATACCACCGGCACCCACAACACGGCCAATGGTCATAGCGCGCTCTTTTCCAACACCACCGGCCGTTTTAGTGTGGCTACCGGCCTTAACGCGCTCTACGCCAACACAACCGGCAGCTTAAACATGGGATTAGGAACCGGCGCTGGGCAAAATCTCACCACCGGGTCAAACAATATTGACATAGGCAATTACAACTCCACGACCTTTTCGTCCACCGACGTGGCGGGCGAGTCCAATACCATCCGCATCGGCCACCCCTCGGTTCACACCGGCAGCACCTATATCGCTGGAATTTACCAGACCGCTGTGACCGGACTCCCGGTCGTGATTGATGCAAATGGCCATCTCGGCACCTCCGAGACACTGGCCGGGCCTCCGGGACCGGCCGGCCCTCAGGGGCCCGTTGGTCCCGCAGGCGCGAAGGGAGACACGGGGGCAACCGGTGCGCAGGGCGCAACCGGCACGCCGGGTCCTCAAGGCGCCCCGGGTGCTCAAGGCCCGGCTGGCCCAAAGGGCGATGAAGGCTCGGTCGGTGCGCCCGGCCCCCAAGGTTTGACCGGTCCGCAAGGCATTCAGGGAGAAACGGGCCCGGCCGGCTCACTGATCCCTGGGACGTATATCGTGTTGCCCGCCGGAAGTGCCACGCCCGAGGGCTACACCCGGCTCGGAACCGACAAGGACTTCTTCAGGTACAAGGACGACGAGGGCAAAAACCAAAAGATCGACGTGGATATTTTCCAGAAAATTTAGCGTCAACCCGCGTTCATCGCCCATCGATGCGAGTGAGCGCTATTCAGGGGGCGCCCCGTGCCATCACGGAGCGCTTCTTTTTGCCTGGAAAGAAACGATAACCACCAACCCGCGTCTCCATTTCCAAAGTTGCAGAGTCGATGACGCACGATCGACCGTAGCCACAAAATGCCTTTATAGGATGGGGATTTGGGCGTAGAAATGGGGACCTGATCGACAGATCATTAATTCTTTAATGGAGCCCGAACGATGACACAGCCACAACCCTACGTCCCCACCGCCCGCGAGCAGAAGTTTCTCGAGAGCGTCGAAGAAGGCCGCTATGAGCGGGAAATTATCAGTGGGCTCGCCCCCTTCTTCAACGAAAAGGCGCCGGCGGACATGCTGAGCTTCTATTCCCCAGACGAGGTAACAAGGCTGAAAGCGCTCAAGGGCACCGATCGTGACGTTGAAGCCCGGATGCCCGTGAAGATCACGCGCCATTACTACGAGCTGGCCAGGACCAGCGCCGCGATTCAACGCATCGTCAAGGCGAGCCCCGACGAGACGTTGGATCTTGCGGGCTCGGAGGATCCCGGCAACCAGATGGACTACAGCCCCGTCGAGGGCCTGCTGCACAAGTACGAGATGGGACTCATGTACGTCATTTCGACCTGCTCGGCCCATTGCCGCTTCTGTTACCGCGAAGAATTGATCGCCCGTAAGCAGATCAAGCGACAGGACGGCACCATCGCGAAGAAGGGTCTCGCGTTGATCCCCGACATCATCCCCTACATCAAGCAGCACAACGCGGCCGTGGCGAAGAACGGCGGCGTGCATCCCGAAAGCGGACGCGAGAAGTTGCGCGAGATCCTGATGTCGGGCGGCGACGCGATGGTGCTGAACAATGCAAAGATCGCGGCCTGGCTGGGCGCGCTGGCCGAAGCCGGCGTCGAGTCGATCCGCCTCGGCACCAAGGATATGGCGTTCTATCCCCAGCGCTTCGACCGCACCTTCCTCTCGATGCTCGATCGGTTCCACGAGACCTACCCGCAGGTCGGCCTGCACATGATGCTGCACTTCGAGCACCCGGACGAGTTCCTCGCCAAGGATGCGGAAGGAAACTACATCGAGGACGCGCAGGGCTTCAAGCAATGGGTCCCCGCGACGGGCGAGGCGATGCGGGGCCTGGCCTCGCGCGGCTGGCTCACCGTGCAGAACCAGGCGCCGATCATGGCGGGGATCAACGATGACGCGGACGCCCTCCGCATTCTGCAGCGCGAGTTCAAGCGCGCCGGCGGCGAGAACCACTACTTCTTCTGCGGGCGCGACATCGTTGCCTACAAGGCGTTCAACGTGCCGATCGAGACCGCGTGGAATATTCTCAACGAATCGCAGAAGGGGCTGTCGGGCGTCGAGGCCCACGCGCGCCTTTCCATCACCCATTACAAAGGCAAGACCGAAGTCGCGGCGGTCACCAACGAGGCGATACCGGGACTCGCGGGCAGCGAGAATGGCGTCTTGATCTTCAAGATTCTTCGGAACGCCGGCAGCGCCCCCGATCGCGGCAAGGTCTGCATCGTCGGCCGCAATCCCGAGGCGCTCTGGTTCGACGACTACCAGGACCGCGTTCTGTTCGACGAGGCCGGCTTGTATGACTACGCGCGGGTGTCGAAACCCGGACAGGCGCCGGGTCATGCCACGGCTGCCGGACAGGCGCCGAGTCTCGGCGCTCTTCATGCCGATCTTGTAGCCGCGGAATGATCGACAAGCGGGTGGCGAGCGCGGCCGAGGCTGTCGCGGACGTTTTCGACGGCGCCGCCATCATGATCGGCGGTTTCGGCGAAGCGGGCAGTCCCATCGAGCTCATCCACGCGCTGATCGACCAGGGCGCCACGAATCTGACGATGATCAGCAACAACTGCGGCAGCGGCGAGGTCGGCCTCGCGGCGCTGCTCAAGGCGGGCCGCGTTTCCAAGGTCGTCTGTTCGTTTCCGCGCACCGCCAACTCGAAGGTCTTCCCCGAGCTCTACCGCAGCGGGCGCACGAAATTGGAATTGGTTCCTCAGGGAACACTCGCGGAGCGCATCCGCGCCGGCGGAGCTGGAATCCCGGCGTTCTACACGCCGTCCGCGGTGGGAACGCCGCTGGCGGAAGGCAAGGAATGCCGGGAATTCGGCGGCAGAAAGTATCTGCTTGAGCACGGCCTCCGCGCGGACTTCTCGCTCATCAAAGGGCGGGTCGCCGACACCCACGGCAACATCCTCTACAACAAGACGGCGCGAAACTTCAGCCCGCTGATGGCGATGGCGGCCAAGGTCACGATCGTCCAGGTCGCCGAGGTCGTCGAGCCGGGCGAGCTGGACCCCGAGTCGATCGTCACGCCCGGCATCTTCGTGGATCGCGTCGTCGCCATCGCCAACCCGGCCCACGAATCGGAACTCGTCGCAGCAGGAGCGTCCTACCCATAACGAAGCGGCCGCAAGCTGCCGGAGGGCTGCGTTGCTCTCATCTACTCACTGACTCAATCAAGTAAGGAAGAGTGAAAGTTCCAAATGCCGAGCGCGCCATCGTGGACATCGCGAAGCTTCGCGACTACTCATTGAGCGCTACGCACAAAGAAGGTCGGCACAAAGCACGCGTCTTCGCGGCCGCTCTCCGGTTATCAGATCGTGACGCCGACTGGCTGCGAAAAGTTCTTTTGGAAAGTGTGCGCGAGAAGGAATGCAGGCTCGGGCGGCGCACCGCACACGGCCAGCGATACATTGTCGATTTTGCAGTCACCAGAGAAGACAAGACCGCTCAGCTTCGCAGCGTTTGGAATGTGCGACCGGGTGAGGAAGTGCCTCGCCTTACCACCTGCTACGTGTTATGAAATCAGCCATGCCGGAACCAGTGAAACTCCTCGATGTCGTGGCCCTGTTGGTCGACAAACCGGAGGAAAACCTGAAAGCAGGCCATGTCGGCACCGTGGTCGAAGTTTTGGCGCCCGAGGCCTTCGAGGTCGAGTTTCTTGATCAGAACGGAAAGACATTCGGACTCAGCGAGCTGAAACGACACGAGATGTTGCTGCTCAAACACGAGCCCGTCACAGCTTGATCGCAATCCTCGCGAAACGCTTCCGCGATTAGCAACTGCCTATCCCCTTCGGCGAAAGAGAACACCAATGATCAACGAACTCGACGATGTCGTTTTTACTGGTGATGTGCCGGGTCACGGGTTGAGCGCCGGCGACATCGGCACGGTTGTGCTCGTCCACCGGAACGAGGCCGGTTATATCATGAAAGTGCTCAGCGTCCTACCATGACGAAGCCGCCGGTGATCGGGCGAACGCGCGAGGAGATGGCGCAGCGCCTGGCGCAGGATATTCCCGACGGCTCCTATGTGAATCTGGGCATTGGCATTCCGGAGCTGGTCACCAGGTTCGTGCCGGCGGGCCGCTCGTTCATCTACCACACAGAAAATGGCCTGCTCGGCATGGGCCCCGCGCCCAAGCCCGGCGAAGGCGATCCCGAGCTGGTCAATGCGGGCAAACAGCGCGTGACGGCGCTGCCGGGCGCCGCCTACTTTCATCACGCGGACAGCTTCGCCATGATCCGCGGCGGCCACCTCGATCTTTGCGTGCTCGGCGCGCTCCAGGTCGCGCAGAACGGCGATCTGGCCAACTGGTCCACGGGCGAGCCCGACGCCATCCCCGCAGTCGGCGGCGCCATGGACCTGGTCGCGGGAGTAAAATCGATCTTCGTCATCACCCAGCATTGCACCCGGGAAGGCGAGGCGAAGCTCGTGCAAAAGTGCACCTTTCCGCTCACGGGATTGGCCGTCGTGAACCGCATCTACACCGATCTCGCCGTGATCGAAGTCACGCCGAACGGATTTCGGCTCGTCGAACTGAGCCCCGGCATCGATTTCGATTACGTGCAGGAGCGCACCGCTGCGCCTCTGCTTCGCAACCCGGAACCGATCGCAGCGGGCGGGCAGAAAAAAATTCCGCGCAGAGACGCCGAGGCGCAGAGTTTGTCTGGAAATGAAAGAAAATGAAATTGGAACGAAGCTGCTCGAAGCGGCTATCCATATTCATCGGGAGCTTGGGCCGGGGCTTCTGGAGACGGTTTACGAAGTCATTTTGGCCCGTGAGTTGTCCGACCGTGGGTTAAGCGTACAGCGGCAGGTCCCGGTGCCGATCGTCTTCAAAGGGATCAGACTTGATCGAGGGCTTTCGAGCGCGACAGTCATCATCGAGAATAAGGTTCTTCTAGAACTGAAGTCGGTCGAGCGAATGTGCCGGCACACAAGAAACAGGTGCAGACCTACCTGCGTTTGACCGGACTGAAGCTAGGATACCTCCTGAACTTTGGTGAAGCTGTTCTCAAGAGCGGTATCACGCGCTGCGTCAATGGACTGGAAGAACATATCGCCTCCGCGTCTCTGCGTCTCTGCGGGAGAATTGCCCACTCAAAACAGCGAGGAACCAAGCAAGCCTAATATGACCACGCAAACCACCTCTCGCGCAGCGCCGCCCTCTACGAGCGGGCCCTCAAAGTCCTTCCCGGCGGCGTCAGCCGCAACGCGATCCTGCGGGGGAGTCACCCGACCTACGTCGAGTGCGGCAAGGGCTGCCGCGTGACCGACCTCGACGGCGTCACGCGCATCGACTTCTCCAACAACATGGCGTCCCTGATCCACGGCCACGCCTGCCCCGAGATCATCGAGGCGGTGACGGAGCAGATGACCCGCGGCACCGCGTTCATGATGGGAACCGAGATCGAGGTGCGCTATGCCGAGCACTTGTGCAGCCGCAACGCCTCGTTCGAGAAGATGCGCTTCATGAACTCGGGCACGGAGGCGATCATGGTCGCGCTGAAGGCGGCCCGCGCATTTACCGGGCGGCCGAAGATCGCCAAGGCCGAGGGCGCCTACCACGGCGTCTACGACTACGCCGAGGTGAGCCAGGGCTCCACGCCGGCGACCTGGGGCGAAAGGGACCATCCGCGCAGCGTTCCGCTGGTGCACGGGACACCCGAGTCCGCGCTCAAGGACGTCGTTGTCTTTCCGTTCAACGACACCGAGCGCACGCTGGCGATCCTGGACGAGCACGCCAGGGACCTCGCGTGCGTATTGATCGATCTGATGCCGCACCGCGTCGGCTTGTGTCCGGCGGATGTCGAGTTCGTCACCGCGCTGCGCGAGTGGTCCGCGCGCCACGGGGTGCTGTTGGTGTTCGATGAAGTCATCACGTTCCGGGCCGAGCACGCCGGCTTGCAAGCGCGCTACGACGTCACGCCCGACCTGACCGCGCTGGGCAAGATCATCGGCGGTGGATTTCCCATTGGCGCCGTCGCCGGCCGCGCCGAAGTCATGGATGTGCTCAACCCGCAGTCGCCCCGCTACGTGTTCCCGCACTCCGGAACATTCACGGCCAACCCGATCAGCATGACCGCGGGCATGGCGGCGATGCTGAAGTTCGACCGACCCGCGGTGGCGCGCCTGAACGCGCTGACCGATCGGGCCAGGAACGGCATCGAAGACGCGATCCGCGCGACGGGCGCGCCCGCGAGCGTCACCGGGGCGGGCTCGATGTTCCTGGTGCACATGAAGCAGACGCCGCCACGAAATTACCGCGATGCCTACCCGACGCCCGACGAGTCGCGCCGACTCAAGGCGTTGCTCGAACACCTCTACAACGAAGGTTGCAGCATCATCAGCACGGGCGCGTGCGTGTTCTCCACGCCGATGACCGAAGCGGAGATCGACACGCTGGTGGGGGCGTTCAAGTCCGGCTTTGCCAAGCTGGCTTCGATGGGCTGAGCGAGCGGAGGGACGGATGGTTCCGGGCACGGAGCGGTCCCGAGGCAGTCATTGCGTGGCAGCTTCACGCTCTTCCTAATCTTCCGCGACGCCTCCAATTCGAGCGACACCTATAGCGCGTGCCGCTTCCTCGACGCGGACATGCCCCGTCGATGGCCAGACGACGCTGGACTTCAACAAGGCGGAGGATCGAGCCAGAGGGAAGCGGTGCGACGTGGCCGTGCTCGTTAGAGATTGAGCCGGGAGGTGAAAGCAATCCACCGTGCTTTTCAGTCCCTACGCGACCTGTCCGCTCCCGCCGGAGGGGAATGGCCTAGCTACTGCCATCAAGGCCGGCGGAAAAGCGCTACGGCACGAGGATTGAAGATCGAGCCGCGGGTGCGGGTGTCTTCTTGCGCAGTGACACGACATCAGGCGAGTGTTTGGCGTCGTGCCAGAATTGAATATTACGAGTCTACTACTTGGGAGTTCGTTCACGAAGGCACTGGTCAGCGCCGCCAAGCTCTGGAAGACGCAAGCGGACAAGCAGCAAGCCGACGCGCTAGAGGAGGTGCTCAGGCAACACGAGGCGGGCAAGCTTCTCGAGCAGAAGGTCGCCACGACCTTGGCGAGCACCCTACAGACAGTGCCTTTGCGAGGCGCGGCGCTGGAGACATTTCGTCGACTGATTGGTGACGAGCTGTTCGCGCGCGAGCTCGCGATATCCCTTGCAGCAGGTCACTTGGCGCCTGCAGAACTCGCTGATGGCCTAATTAGGCAGGACTCGGGACTAGCGGAGAACCGGGAGGAACTCCTGGACCTGGCAACGATTTGGTGCAACGCGATCTATGCGGCGATCGGCGAGATACCAGCTCTTGCGCACGCCCTGCAACTCCAATCGCAACATCGAACGGAAGCTGCCGTTTCCCACGCCGCAGCAAAGCTGGACGTCCTTACCAAGTCAGTTGTCGCCGCAAGCGAAACGCAGGCTGCAGGCCTCGGAGACATAAAAGCAAGCGTCGAGGGTTTGGTTGGCCAAGTGGCTCGCCTGCCAATCACGCTTGCGGAAGCCGCGAGTGGCAACCAACCAGCACTACGATCACGCTTTCAGCAGCGCTTTGACAAACTGCGCGACGAACTGATTCATGGTTCGATTCGAACGGCCCAAGACGGCTACAGCGAACTGATCGAGGATCTGAAAGCGGCATCGTCCATAGCAGACCGTGATCTGCTGTTTCGCGGCTACCTAAACTACAGCTCCGCGTTGATGGAATTGGGACTGTCTCAAGAATCTGCCGAGGCCATCCGTGAAGCAGAAGATTTCACCGAATGATCTTCGACTAAAGCGACACCAGGCAGTTTGGCTGTCGCACGAGGGCAGGAGCAGCGAAGCCTTGGCTATTGGTACAGGGGCTGCGTGCAATCGAGCCTGAAAACCCGCAACACGTGCTCAACGAAGCCGCTCTTCTGTTCGCACTCGAACGCGTTGATGAATTAACATCGTTCCTCGAAGCACACCCGCTCGAAGATGCCGACTATTTCTGCTTCGTAGCACACGCTGCTCTGCGCGCGGCGACGTCGATCGCGCGGAAGCGGCCGCGCGGCGCGCGTGCGAACTCGACGACCAAAATGAACGTGCTTGGATGGCCTTAGGATATTCGTTGGGCTTCCCTGTGATTGAGAAGCGGCAGGGACCCCAACCGAAGGTGTTCTGGGGTGGATGCGGAGGAAATCACTGTTCCTCCGTAGCGCGATTGAGGCGGTCGAACGCGCAGCCGCAATTCTGAAGCGGCGGGAACGGAACGATGCCCGTGCAGAAGCGCTTGGTAATGCGCTCGCGTTCTACGCGGCGCTCGGAGAAGACGACAAGGCACTCGCAATCGGAAAAGAGCTTTGGAGCGAGGGAGTTCGTTCCGAGATAACCCTGCGGAATGTGTTCTACCTGCAGATGCGGAACGGACATTACGAGGAGGCGATAGAAACCGCGGAGGCTATGATCGAAGCCGGACTGAGCGAAGAAGGACTTTTCCGTCGAGCGCAGGCTCTGGTCGCAATCGGTCGATTTGAGACAGTGCTCGCCGATTGGGACAAAGTCAGCCAGGACGCGGGGCCTGCTGGCCCTCCTGACGAGTGGATAGAGTTGGCTTCTCACGCTTGGTGCGCTGCACAGCAGCGTGAACGCGCGTTGGAGATTCTGGATCGCTGGATTCAGGCACGGCCAAGCAATCCCGACCTCGTTCTCGAGCGTGCGAGCGTCCTTGAGCAACTCGGCCGAAACGATCTCGCAGATGCGGCATTCATCAGCGCTGAAATGCTGGCAGCCGACTCGGCACAAGTCGCGGCAGATTACGGCTCGTTCCTTTATCGACAGAATCGCTGGGGTGAAGCGATAAAGCGCTTTGATCGCGTAGGCGCTGCGTCAGTCGCGAGTCCAATATTTCAGCGGTATCTGATCGCCGTATTCAACTCTGGCGACATTGATAGATGCGGAGACTTGGTTGCGCAGTGGTTGCAAAGCGGAAACCAGTTCGACCACACCGTCTTTGCGCTTGGCGCGCGTTGTGCGGCGATGACCAATGATCTTCCGCGCGCACGTACCTTTCTTGAGGAGCTACTCCGCCGTGGCCATGGCCCCGATCTGGAGCATCGTAAAATGCTCGGACAAGTATACCTCAGACTCGACGAGCAGGAACAAGCCTACAACCTGTTGACGAAGGTCGTGTCCGAGCAGCCCGACGACGTCGAAGCACTGATGTTGTTGGCAACGGTGTGCACTGCCCGCGGCATGCATGAGGAGGCACTCCGACATGGCCGTCGAGCCGCTGACCTAGCGCCTCCGGAGAACCCGCAAGCTCGTGCAGCGTTCTTCGCCGCGATGCTCGCGTTACCGCCCGGGTTTACTACTCCTCCTGATCTCGTCGACGCGCACCACGCGAATATCAAGGTTCTTACGGAGCATCCTTCAGGAATCTTACGCGCCGTACAAGTGACGCCAGACCTCGGCGGAATGCGCGAGGTATCGACAGAAGGAGCAACAAGTTGAGCGCGTGATGCAAGTCGCGAAGGAGACTCCAGTGCCGTTGGGTTTCCTCGCCACGCAGACGGGAACGAGCCTTTACGATGCTTGGCGGGGGTCGATCCGGAATCCGGCGGAGGTGATAGGATGTCCGACGGATCAATACAAGCGCAGCAGGAAGAACTCCGCCATGCAGCACATGGAGATTGTGTGACAGTGGATTTGCTGGCGCTGTTCACATTGCAAGGCTTGGGCCTGCTCGATGTGCTCACATCTCGGTATAAGCGGATTTTCGCGCATATCAGCCTGCTGCATGCCGTCGTCGAAAACTTGCGAATGTTGCGCGACCACCCCGGGAGCGGTCGCATGGGTTTGCACAAAGGGCGTTTCTTTCTTGAGGAGAGTAACGCGGACCTGGAACGGGAAATGAGGAACGAACTAACGGCGATCCGCGACTTCTTGAAGAATGCGCCTGTCGAGCTAGTCGGGCTGCGTGCAGAGTCGCTACAAGATGAGCGGCTTGCGCAAATCGCGGAGGCCTGCGCATCGCCCTCGGTTCTCCCTATGCTGGTCGCGAAGGAGCGAATTACCACGCTCTTATCTGACGACTTCGTGATACGCAAAATGGCACAGGATACCGCGATCGGGGTGCATGGATTTTGTTCGCAGGCTCTTCTTCGTAGCGCCCGAGATAGTGGCGCTCTCGCCAGCGATGTTTATCAAGATGCCGTTTTGCGCTTGATCGAATGGGGATACGTCTTTGTCGGCGAGGAGTCGGGCACCCTTGAACGTTTGTTTCGGCGAACCAGCGGACCTCCAACCCCGTTAGCAGAATCAGTCCTCCGCCGGGTCGAGGATCCTTCTGTTAATGCGATCACGTGCGTCCGCATCCTTTGCGAGTTTCTCGCGTTCCTCTGGGGAGTTGGAGATACAAATTTGAAACGGTTTCGGGACGCTTGGGCGTCGGTGGTGTGGAGAGCAGTGATCAAGGCGCCTAAAGCCGAAACGCTTGACCTGTTTGTGTCCGCATTGGCAGTGCCGTTCAAGGCGCGTCCGAACCAATTCGTCACAGCGATACGCACTGCGCTGCAGCAAATTCCGGAACTTCGTGAGATGCGCGTCCGTGTTCTCGCACGAGCCTTGCACGTATGCGCGGCGTTTGCGGGCGATGACGAAGGACAACTAACACTGTCGGAAGCGAACCGTCGGGAGTGGGCTGAACAGGCGGACGCTTTGCGTTTGCTGGTGAGAATCAACTTTCTTTGATTCGCGCCGTCGTCTCTCCGTCCCCGGATCGATTGTCTTACAAACGAGGGATCAACCCGCTGGCGCGTGGGATGCGTTGGACAGGTACGAGGCTCGCACGATTCTAATAGTTCGGAGTTAGGCCCACTTCCAAACTCACTCCCGTTCAAAGACCGTCGCCAAGCCTTGTCCTACCCCGACGCAAAG
>CAVYMO010000008.1:0-88223 GCA_963769625.1 uncultured Verrucomicrobiae bacterium
ATTGCGGACACTGTCCCTGTATGTAGATATCAGAGAATCAGACGGCTGGTTCTTTTGAAAAATTAAGCTGGCCCCATCGCCAGAGAATCGGAGTCGAATCGATCGCTGCCCAGGCGCAATCGTAACGGCTCGGCCCTCTGGTGATCATAGCGCAGTGGCACCACCCGTTCCCATTCCGAACACGGAAGTGAAACGCTGCAGCCCCGATGGTAGTGCATCTATAGGTTGTGCGAGAGTAGGACGTCGCCAGAATTTATGCCCGGCATCTTGGAAACAAGGTGCCGGGCTTTTTCATGCCCAGCGCCCCCCCTTAGGGAGTTGTCGGCGTCACCCACTGCATCCCGCAAAGGCTGCCATGAAGCAACTTGCGCATCTGCTCGAACTGCTCTGGTGGAGCGACTACTCGGCAGCGCAACGTTTCGCCGCCCAAATCAGCATAAAGGAGGCTGCACCGAAATGTTTGCCCGTAGTGCAGATACGCGAGGTTAATTTCGTAGGTGACACGGCCGTCGATCACGATCGGATTGGGCGTTTCGTCCATTAGCTCCACACCTTCGCTATCCTCGGGGAGCGATTTAATCGCGTCTTTACGCAAGGCGAGGATGGAAGGCTCCTCAAAGGCCGGCCGCTTCATTTCCGGCGTGACCTCCATTTCCGCCCACGCTTCTTTTTCTCCAGAGGGAAAAAGGCGAAACCGGCTCGGCCCAATGGACGAGTAGGACCAGCCCCTCGGGACTTCGTAGGAAACGGCGACGCCGTCTTCCGCAAACCGGATCTCGGGGAAGGTACCGCCATTAAAATGGCGGACAGAAGCGGTCGGAGTCAGATCCAGACCGGCTCGAGCGCTGGCCAGGAGGCAAAATAAAAGCAGAAAAGTCGTCTTCATTCTTTATACCAGCGATGACGTCGGTAGGAGACCAGCAGCAGCTCGGGCGCGTCGTCCATAAAGAGTTTCGCGACGATGCTGCGACTTCCGGGCACGCCCTGCATGAGCGGCTCGGGATACCAAAGTCGCTGTGCTGGCTCGGCGTAAACATTGGGTTTACCCCACGTGCCGATGGCATGTTTGCTGGGCCACATTTGCACCTGGCTTCCCACCACGGTAAGTCGGCGGCCGTTCCAATCTTCCAGCAGGCGCAAAAAATTCTCGGCCCCACCGCTGTAGTACCCGCCCGATGTTGGGACGTTACCGGAAACAATGTTGCAATTGACGGTCGTATTGCTCGCGGGGCGCGAGCCAACTCCGAGACCAGACCTGGCGTCGTCCCAATTGTTCGAGAGCACGGTGACGGCGTCCGAAACCACTACGCAAGGCACGCGGGTGTAGTTGGAAACTGGCGGACGCCCGGGCGCGCTCGTGGTCCCGAGGTCGTTGGGCATATTCAAGTTATTGTAGTTTGTCCCCGGTACGGTGGCGTTATTGACCGGTGGCTCCGGGTAGGCCGGCAGTAAGCCCGACGCCCAGGCCAGGTCGTTGGTCGCCTGCCGGGTCGCGGCGGTGATGGTGCCAGTATTCACATCGCCCTGGATGTAAACGGGCAGGTCGGTCACGATTGTTTGCAAGGCCGTGCGGCCAAAATTCTTGAGGCGAATCGCAACGCGATTCCCACCCGCCCAGTTTGCGCTCGTATCGGTGATATAAACGGAATCGCTCCCGATCAAGCTCGATGGGTCGAGGACCTGGCGGAGGTAGGAACTGGCGGCGTAGAGGATACCGTCGGGCGCGAGCCAGGACAGGAACGGGCCATGGCTGCGCGTGTGATTCCAGTCCCAGATTTTGGAGCCGTCGATCGTAATCAACTTCACCGCCCCACCCTCTCGCGCATCCTGGATGGTCGCGCCCATGCTTATGGCCCCCCCCTCACCCGGGCCCGCGGATGGGTTCGGCTGGTAGAGCTTGTAGACGTTCTGAAGCGCATAGGCGTCGACTTCGGGCGGCACTAATGCCGGCGCGGTCGCCGGGCCATATTGGAGCGAATTGCCGGTGAGAATCACTCCGTCCCGCCGCTTGATTGTGACCGTTCCGGTATTGCTGTCGCATTCGATTTGAATGGCGCAGGCGTCGCGCAGGCGGCGAGTGATGTTGTGGAGGTTGTTCCAACCGTACGCGGCTTCACCCGGGTTTGCCGCATGCGCCCCGGCCACCGGCGAATGAAGCTTCTCGCCCAAGGGATCGGGGTGCGCGCCGGGAGCGACCGCCGTCTCGATCAACTCATGCAAACCATCGTTGTTCGGGTTCGCGTCGGTTGCGTTCCAACTCGTCGGATCAATATCGTAGGGCTCGAGCTTGCTTCCACGGCGCGGCAAGGCCGAGGCGACGATCGGCCGCTGCGGCACGCCAGCGTGAAAAGCGTCGCCGGGTTTAAAGCCGACTTGCCATTGCTCGCCGTAAGAGACGCCAGGATACTTTTGCACGGCCTCGGGGCCTTGGACTTTGGCGCCGGTGCTCGTGTTTAGAAGCGCGGGCACGTCGCTGTTAAACGTCAGATGTTCAGTCCCGGTGTAGAGGTTTCCATTGGTGTGCACCGCACCAAAAACCGTCAACGGTGCGGTCGGATGCAACTCGAGATCCTCCATGAAGAAGAGCGCGAATTGGAAAGGACTGGCGAGCCGCTTCTCAAAAACTTCGCGCAAGCGGGTCGTGATCGGCCCACGCGGGCTCAGCAGGGTCACGTCGACCGAGGCCAGATAATAGTAGCTCTTCGGGCTGAAGAGGCCGAGCGCATCGAAGGTGGTGGAGGAAAACGACACCGCCGCGTTGGCGCCTAACGCACTCACTGGCCCGCCGAGTACAGTGGAACTGGCCAGGGTGATGAGCGGGTCGACCCCCTGCACGCGATAATTGCTCACGATTTCGTTCCCCTGCCGCGGCCCACGGGTGGCCGAGAATCCGGTCACATCCGGAAACATCCCAGTCGTCGGCAAAACCAGATTGGCGAATGCGTCTGTCGCCGGCGGCGAGTAGTAGGTCAGCTTGATCCCGGTCGTCGAATCGATGGCAACGCCGTTCACCAGGTTGGTCGGTCGAATATTCCGGCAGATTTGACGCCAACTGCTAAAGGCCAATTCGAGGCAACCGGTTCCGACCGCCTCAGCGGATGCGATCGTGCCCAGATGGTGGGCGGACTGGCCAGTACTCTGGGAGAACTTCAACGTCACCGCCACGAAGATGGCCAGGATCCCGATGACGAACATCGTCAGCACCAGCGTCGAGCCCGAATTTGATTTACGATTCACCCGATCCATCTCCCTTAATTTGCGATCACTGCCCGCGAGGGCACGGCGAAGGTGACCGTCGCTCCCGTGGCGCGATGTTTTCGTTGGCTGAAAGTGGAATCGACGAGCGCGAACGTGCCTTGCAGGACGGAGTCCTCGACGCCGGCCGTGGGAGAAGGCGGCAAAGCGAATGGAGTCGCCGTAGTCACCCCGCGCGCGAGGACGACGAAGCTGTCGGCGCTCGAGCCGGTCGAGATCGGATAGAAACGCAATTCGCCTGCATTCACGACATAAGCCGACCTGCGGGCGATGAAGACGGGGTAGTAGAGGCTTGTGCCCAGCGATGCGTTGGTCCAGATGCTGCGCGCCGTGGTCAGGTCAGTGTGCGTCAGCGGATTTGATGGGTTCGGGGCCACCGCGATGATCTGGTCATCGATCAGACAAGTGGGACAAATGACGCGCTCCCCCACCTGCGGTTTCGGCGCGTTGCCTGTGGCGACCGTCATTTTCCCGACGCCGTTGCCGATCGCCATGTTCACCAAGGCGTAAGGCCCGCGGCTAACGGGCTCGACAATGATGCCGGCTGCCGGACCGTTGGTGGCGGCGCGGTTTGCGTCCACCAGCTGGGGATGGGAGGCCGAAGCGTGGATATCGCGGGTGATGCGCTCCAGCGTCTTGAGCAACTGATGATGCGCGGAATTCACCGCCGTGTTCTTGGCGTAGAGGACGGTGGCGCTGTTCAGCACCGCGTAGGTGAGCCCCCCCACGAGAACGGAAAGCCCCATGGCGACCATCACCTCCGTCAGAGTGAACGCTCCGTCACTCCGCCGTGATGGCCCTACTCTCATGAATCAGAACTCCGCAGCGTGCTCATGCGCACGGAATGATCCTTCCCGCCAAACGTGTAATTGAGCGTGACGGTAAGGCGGCGGGTGCGCAGGTTTTGGGTTACGCCGTTGGTCGTCTGTGTCAGGGCCAGGTCGGCGACGGTCCGGGTCATTGATCCAGTTACGATTGAGCCGCCGCTTTCCGGATCGGCGTAGATTTGCACGTTGTTGTTCATGGTCGTGCCCTCGACCAAAGCCGGAGGCACGAGCGGCGGATTGAGTTGGGGATGAAAAGGCGCCGCACTCAGAAAGGCATCGATTTCGTTCTGCGCCAACGTCTGGGCGCACGTATAAACCCGGTGACTGAAGGCGTAATTGTTCGCCTGCCCCATCGCCGTGACGACCGTTCCGGCCACGAGGGCAAGAATGGCGGTGGCCACCATTAATTCCACGTAAGTAAACCCCGCCGCGGCCGCAGCTTGCCGCCGGCGCAGATACCGGGAATTCACAGGGGATTTCAGGCTCATTTTCGCTCTTCCTTGGAAAAGCAGAGGGCATGCCCATCCCTGTCAAAAAGCCATAATAACAAGACCGATCGCAATCCCGCCAAAACTCGTCGTCCGGAAGCGCCCAAGCGGGGCGACGGAAAGTGTCGCTGCCTTAGCGGCGGCGCCCAGTGCCCGCACCAAACAGGCCGCCCAAAACGCCCCGAATCAGTTGCCGCCCCATCTGGCTGCCAACCGCCCGCGCCGCGCTCTTCGCCATCGCTTCCGCCACGCTCTCGCGACGTCCGCCCCGAGGACCGATCTCCGACTTGAAAATCTTCCCAAAGAAAGAGTCCTGCGCCGGTGCCGGCACGCTCGCGCCCGGCGTCGCGGCGGGCGCGGCGGCGCTGGCTGCTTTCCCCGCGGCCTTGGCTTGGAGTTTTTCGTAGGCCGACTCCCGGTCGACCGCTTTTTCATAATGACCAAACACAACAGACGCTTTGATGATCGCCTGCCGCTGCTCCGGAGTGATCGCGCCGAGCTGGCTCCGCGGGGGCGCGACTTTTGCCCGTCGCACGACGCTGGGTTTGCCATCGGCCTCGAGGGTGGAGACAAGCGCCTCGCCCACCCCCAACTCCGTCAGGACCGTTTCCACGTTCAGCTTCGGATTTTGCCGAAAAGTTTGCGCCGCGGCCGCGACCGCCTTCTGGTCGCGCGGCGTAAAGGCGCGCAAGGCGTGTTGCACGCGATTGCCGAGCTGACCGAGGACCACGTCCGGGATGTCGAGCGGATTCTGGCTCACGAAATAAATGCCCACGCCTTTCGAGCGGATGAGACGCACCACCTGCTCGATCTTTTCCGCCAGCGCCTTCTCGATGTCCGCAAAGAGCAGATGCGCCTCGTCGAAGAAAAACACCAGCTTCGGTTTCTCCGGGTCGCCCACCTCCGGCAGTTGCTCAAACAATTCTGAGAGCAACCACAGCAAAAACGTCGCGTAGACCTTCGGCGACTGCTGCATCAGCTTATCCGCCGCCAAAATATTGATTACACCCCGGCCGTCCTGCGTTTGCATCAGATCATCCAGGTTCAGCGCCGGTTCGCCGAAAAATTTGTCGCCGCCCTGCGATTCGAGCGCGAGCAGACTGCGTTGGATCGCGCCCGCGCTCGCGGCAGAGACGTTGCCATATTGCGTTTTGAACTGGTCCGCATTGTCGGCCACGAACTGGAGCATCGAGCGCAAGTCCTTCAGATCGAGCAGCAGCATTCCACCCTCATCGGCGATGCGGAAAACCATGTTCAGCACGCCTTCCTGCGTGTCGTTCAAGCTCAAGAGCCGGCCCAAAAGCAGCGGCCCCATCTCCGAAACCGTGGCCCGCACGGGATGGCCGTTCTCGCCGAAAACATCCCAAAATACCACCGGCGAGGCTTCGCCTTTATAATCGCTCAGCCCGAGTTCCGCAGCCCGCTCCACGAGTTTCGGATTTGTCCCGCCCATCTGGCTTAGTCCCGCCAAATCCCCTTTCACATCGGCCATGAACACGGGAACACCGCGGGCACTGAATCCCTCGGCCATCGTTTGCAACGTCACCGTTTTCCCGGTGCCGGTGGCGCCGGCGATGAGGCCGTGCCGGTTGGCCATTTTCGGCAGGAGAAAGATCGGCCCTTCGTCCTGCGCAATCAGAATCGGATCATTCATAAGCGTAATCGCAGCGCGTCGTTAAGGTCGCACGCCGCGCATTGTGAAGACCGGCGCCACCGCCGTCAATCCCGCGCGCCAGAACTCAGACGCTGACCGCGTCGGCGTCCCGCACTTCGGAAGTTTCGGGCGTGGCAGCGTCCACCGGGATGATGTCCACCGGCGCCGGCTCGATGCGAAGAAT
Source organism: uncultured Verrucomicrobiae bacterium (assembly GCA_963769625.1). Lineage (GTDB taxonomy): Bacteria > Verrucomicrobiota > Verrucomicrobiia > Chthoniobacterales > UBA10450 > JACCTI01. The sequence continues at coordinate 6,409 of CAVYMO010000008.1, forward strand.
CTCGAAATTGCCCGCGCCGTGATCGGTGTTCATGCTGACCTGTTCGCCTGCGCGTCGGCCGAGCAGGGCCTGCCCGATGGCCGTCTGATAGGAAATAATATCGCGGTCGGGATCGCCATCCCAAGCGCCGAGGATGGTGTAAGTTTCCTCCTTGCCGCTGCCCGCATCGCGCAGCGTGACAATCGTGCCGATCGACACCTGCGAGGTGTCCGGATTCGCAAAATCAGTCCCGCGCGCGCTGTGCAACGCCGCTTCCAGCTCTGCCTTCCGTCGCATGAGCACCGCCTGCATTTCCTTCGCAGCCTTGAATTCGAAATTCTCGCGCAAGTCGCCGTAGGAACGCGCCACGCCGATCTCCTTGCTGTTCTCGGGAATCTTCTTGTTCACCAGTTCCTCGAACTCCGCCTTCCGTTTTTCCAGGCTGCTCCAGGAAACGATGAGCGATTCCATCTTTTCTTCCTTTTGCTCGCCCGTGATCACGCTCTCGAGTTCCGGGTAGAGCTTGATGATGCGCGCGAGGAGCGAGCGTTTCGTCAGCTCATCAAACACCGGTGTAAGCATGAGCCGGCGCATGGCATCACGCGCCACGCTCACTTCGCTGTCGGCAAACATATCCGGAATCAATTCCCGATCGTCGAGCAAGAGGTCGCGCAGCTTGCTCCCGCGGCTGTTCTCGTTGTGCTGATCCCGCTCCAGCGCCGAGAGGATGGCCCCGAGCAAGTCCGGCGCAATGAGATCCCGCCATTCGCCCCCGCGTTCCTTGCAAAGCCACGTCAGCGCTTCACTCGTGATCGAGTGTTCGCGAATCCCGCGTTGCAAGGAGGCGCGCAACTCCGCTTGCTGCCCGGCTTCCGTAAACACCTTCGGAATCTGCAGCACCGCGCGCGCGTGGTTCGATTGCATGAGTTGAAACGCGCGCACCGTCCATTCCGGGCCGAGCGCCGTTGGCATCGCGTGCAAGACCCGCCGCTCTTTCGCCGACGGGAGCTTGGGCAAAATCACCGCCAGCCGCTGGTCTTCATCGGCCAGGAGGCGACCGAGTGTCAGGTCCGGATGACTGCTCTTGAGCGTCGGCACGCGTTCCAGCAAATCATCGCGCGCGATCACCAACTCGATCGAGAAGGCCGGATTGAAACGCTGATTCCGTTCCGCCGCTTCCTCGATCGCATCGATGAGCGGCTGCAACTGTGTCGCCGGCTGGCTGAATTCGTTGTGGAACTTGATGATCTGATCGAGCGCCGCCGCCTGTTCCTTCGGTTGCCGCGCCAGATTGAAAAACGCCAGCAATTCATCCGCCCGCGACACCTTCTCCGTTCGCAGTTCGATCGCCTCCGCCTTCTTGGTCGGAACGTGGAAAAATCCCTCCTTCTTCAGCGCCTTCGTGGTAGAGGTCCACCAGCGCTTCCATTCCGCTTCGTTGAAAAGATCGCCCACCATCATCTGGCTGATCTGCATTTGCGTGGCCGCGCCGCCCACGCTCTCGAGAATGTTGCGCACGATCCCGACCGGATCTTTTTTCAAGAGCTCCTTGATCCCCTTTAGATCGGTCGCCTTCCGCGCGAGGAAATGCTCCGGCGGAATCACGGTCAGATTCTCCGCCGCGTAGGTGAGCTGCATCGGGTGCTCCTTCTTCCCGGGGAAATCGATCAGAATCTGATTCAGGAGGAGATTCCACTCCGCCACCTGCCCGAACCCCCAACTCTTATGCAGGCAATACGTGCCCGGTTTCAATTTCTCGAGTTGATCCGCCGCTTTCGCGGTCAGTTTTCCAGATTCTACCAGTTTCTCCAATTCGGCGTCCATGCGGACAAACAAACTACGGCGAACGCTCTTCTTCGCCAGAGAAAACTCCGCCAACCGTGCGCACGCTTTGCGTTTGCGAGAAAGCACGCGGCATGGAAACTAGGCCCGCGTGCCACTTTCGTTCTGGATCGCTTTCCACCTCGGCGTCTTCCTCGTCCTCGCGATCGACCTCGTCGGCTTTAATCGCAAGGCCCACGTCATTGGGATTAAGGAAGCCACCATCTGGAGCATCGTCTGGGTCACGCTCTCGCTGAGCTTTAATCTCCTCGTCTGGAAAATAAAGGGCTCCCAAGCCGCGCTCGACTTCTTCACCGGCTATCTCATCGAGTACTCGCTCAGCGTCGATAACATCTTCGTCTTCGTTCTTATCTTTACCTACTTTCAGGTTCCTCGGAAGCATCAACACCGTGTTCTCGTCTGGGGCATCCTCGGCGCGCTTATCATGCGCGGTCTCATGATCTGGCTCGGCGTCGCGCTCGTCGATCGCTTCCACTGGATCCTTTATATCTTCGGCGCTTTCCTCCTCATCACCGGCCTGCGCATGCTCGTGAGCAAAGGCGAAGAGATCGATCTCGAGAGCAATTTCGTTCTCCGCCTGTGCCGACGCTGGATGCGCGTCACGCCGGAATATCACGGACAGAAATTTGCCGTGAAGATTGGCGGCAATTGGATGCTCACGCCGCTCGCCCTCGTTCTGATCGTGATCGAAAGCATGGACCTGGTCTTCGCGGTCGACTCCATTCCCGCGGTCTTCGCGATCACAAAAGACGAGTTCATCATCTACACGTCCAACGTCTGCGCCATCCTCGGCCTGCGCTCCCTTTACTTCGTCCTCGCGCACATCATCGATCGCTTCATTTATCTAAAGACCGGCCTCGCGCTCGTGCTGGGATTCGTCGGCGTGAAAATGATCATCAGCGATCTCTACCATATCTCCAATTGGGCCTCGCTCGCCTTCATCATCACGACACTAGCGATCACCATCACGCTCTCCATGCGCGCCACCCGCGGACAAAACGGGAAGGGCGCGCTTGAAGCCGCGCTCGAAAACCGAACTGGACCGAAATGAGGGATTGCCACCGCGCCGCGGAAGTCCTTAGCTTTTCATCCTCCCCCATGAAAACATTCGCCGCCGCCGTCTTGTTGCTCAGCTTCGCCGCCCTCGCCCAGGCCGACATCCACGACCCGCCTTCGAACGCGCAAGGTCCCACGCGCAAACTCGGCCGCGGCATTTCGAATCTCCTCTTCGGCTGGTCCGAACTCCCCACCACCATCGCAAAAGTGAACGAGACCGAAGGCAACTCCGCCGCTGCCGGCTACGGCGTCGTGCGCGGAGTCGGCCGCAGCGTTATGCGCATGCAAGCCGGCATCTTCGAAATTCTCACCTGGCCCATTCCCGCTGTGCGCGGCACCTATTTTCCCGTCCTCGAAAGTGACACGCATTGGATTCACGCCGGCTATCAGGAATTCCCGCCCGAGTTGGGCAACGAATCCAAATATCCCTACGCGCGGAAATACTAAACGCTCATCAACCGCCCATTTTGCCTTGGACGACGTCGGGGACGACGGCAAGGGCGAGAGCGAGTAGGATGGCGCCATGCGCGCCCTCGAACTTCAGATCCAGGACATCGCCTTTGGCGGGAAAGGTGTCGGCCGGGTCGAAGGAAAAGCCGTCTTCGTTCCCTTCACCATTGCAGGCGAACGCATTCGCGCCCGCCTCGTCCGCGAAAAGAAGAACTTCGCGGAGGCCGATCTCACCGAAGTTCTCGACGCATCGTCAAAGCGCGTCACGCCGGAATGTCCCTACTTCGGCCGCTGTGGCGGATGCAGCTACCAGCACATCGATTATGCCCATCAACTCGAGATCAAGGCGCAACAGGTCGAGACCGCTCTGCGCCGGCTCGGCCACATCGAGAACCCGCCGATGCGCGCCATCATCCCCTCGCCCCAGCCTTACGGATACCGCAACCGCATCACCGTCCACGCGGAAGATGGCGTGGTCGGCTATTTCCGCCGCGACGTGCATCGTCTTGTCGACGTCGAACAGTGTCCCATCGCCGCGCCGGAGGTAAACGCCGCCCTCGCCGACCTCCGCGCCCGTCGTCCTCGCGATGGACATTTTACCCTGCGCGCGCAAGCCGGCCCGCGCATCTTCGCGCAAACCAACGACGCCGTCGCCAATGCCATGGCTACTCTCGTGGGCAATCTGCTTCCTGATCGGCGCCAACTCTTGATCGATGCCTTTTGCGGAGCGGGTTTCTTCGCCAAGCGACTCCTCGACAAATTCGACCGCGTCATCGGAATCGAGTGGGACCGCTTCGCCATCGCCGCCGCGCGGGAGAATGCGGCTACCCACGAAACCTATCTCGCAGATGACGTCGAGAACTCACTCGGACAGTTATTGCGCGAGAATGACCTTGCCCGCACCACTCTCATCGTCGATCCCCCCGCGACCGGTCTCTCCGCCGGCATTCGCGGCCTGCTGCACGAACACGCACCGGCTGATCTCATTTACGTTTCCTGCAATCCGGCGACACTCGCGCGCGATCTCGGCGAACTGCAGCGCACCTTTACCCTCCAATCGGTCACACCGTTGGACATGTTCCCGCAGACGGCGGAGATCGAATGTGTTGTTCATTTGAAGCACGCGCCGAATTCCGCCGGTCCTGCGCCCGATTTCACTGCGCTGCGGTAAAGTTCCACTCTTCGAAAAGTGCTTGCCCGCCCGGGCATCGCGCGCGAAAACTCCCGTCCTTCTCCCATGGCTGATCTTCCCCTCGAGTCCGACGCCGGCGTGCATCGCCCTCGTAATGTTGATTGGAAGCGCGCCGCCGCGCTCCTCTACGGCGATTGGGGCACGAGCAAGGCCTACGTCATCGGTCTCGCTTTCGTCGCGGCCGGGTTCGCTTCCTTCCCCATCATTCTTGCCGTCTGCGTGCTCACCGCGGTCGTCGGCTACAATTACATCCTCGTCTGCAAACATTTCCCCGATGGCGGCGGCGTGTATTCCGCGGCGCGACAACAGAGCCGCTTCCTCGCTTCCACCGGCGCGCTCTTGCTCGTGGCGAATTTCATGGTCACCGCCGCGCTCAGCGGCTGGGCGGCGGTCAGCTATTTCGGCGTGTCCACGCAACAGGCCCCGCTCGCCACCATGGTGCTCATTCTCATCGTAGGCGCGATCAATTTTTTCGGGCCCCGCCACAGCGGCAGCGTCTCGCTCTGGCTCGCGCTGCCCGCCGTGCTCGTCGTCATTCTCATCATCGCCTTTAGCGCGCCGCATCTCACCCTCGTTCATCTCGAACCGCGACACGAAGACTTGCAGCACACGTGGATTGCGTTTGTCGGCGTCATCCTCGCTCTCAGCGGCGTGGAAGCCGTTGCGAACATCACCGGGGTGATGAAGCCTGATCCCGATTCCCCACCCGATCGGCCAAAAGTCACCCGCACTGCCACGAAGGCGATCGTTCCCGTCGCGATTGAAGTCGTCCTCGGCACCGCGCTCCTCGGCTGGGCCATGCTCTCGTTGCCGACCGAATTCTCCGGCCAGCTCGCCGCCCATAAGGAGGACATGCTGCGTTACCTTGCGGAATATTACGGCACGCTCACGATCACGCCCGGCGTCGGCAAGATCTTCGGCATCATCGTCGGCATTGTTTTCGGTTTTCTTCTCTTCAGCGCCGTCAACACCGCCGTCGTCGCGCTGATCGGCGTCATCTACATGATGGCGCAGGATGGCGAGATGCCGCGCCATTTGGTTCGGCTGAACAAGCACGGCGTGCCCATGTTCCCGCTCTTCATCGCGGTCGCGATTCCAATTTTGATCCTGGCGGTGACGAAGGAATTCGAAGGCCTCGCCGGCCTTTACGCCATCGGTGTCGTCGGCGCCATCGCCGTCAATCTCGGTGCCTGCACCTTCAACAAGAAGCTCGATCTGCGCTGGTTCGAACGCGTCATCATGGGGCTGACCTTCTTCGTCCTCGCGATCGTCTGGTTGACCATCGCCAAGACCAAACCCGAGGCTCTTTTCTTCGCCATGTGCGTGCTCGGCATTGGCTACGGCTTGCGCGCCTACTCGCACAAGCTTTCCGGGTTAAAGACCGTCACCGTCTCCAGTGGTGTCGCCGCCATGGTCACGCCCGACGCCACAGCCGCGTTGAAACCGCGCCTGAATGAGGGCCAGAAAATCATGGTCGCCGCGCGCGGCATCACCCCCGTGCTCGGCTATCGCCCTTGATGAAGCGCAACTGCGCAAGGCCGTCCTTTGTGTTCTCTTCGTCAAAGAGATCGCGGTTTACTTTTCCGGCGCGCCCACTGTGGCCGGTCGCGCCAAATGGCAGGACGATCCGGAAGCAAACGCCATCATGTCGCTCATGCTGAAAGAAGGCGAAGCACGCGGCGTGAACGTCCTCCCCGTTTATGCCGTGAGCGAGGACGCCGCCGCCACCATTCTCGATCTCTCCGCCACCATGGGCGTCGATTATCTGCTCATCGGCGCCTCGCAACGCTCCGCCCTCACTCATCTTCTCCGCGGCAGCGTCGTCACCAACGTCGCCGCGCAGCTGCCGGAAGATATTCGGCTCGTCATTTTCGGTTAATCCGGAAACCTCTGACGCGACGACGCCGCGAGACCGGTTAAGGTCTCCACCGTATGTCGTCCGCTTCCGCTGCCGCCGCCTCGCACGACCTGAGTTTCCTGCATGACCTCGCGATGGTCATGATCGCGGCCGGTCTCGTCACCGTTCTTTTCCATCGTCTCAAGCAACCGGTCGTCCTCGGTTACATCCTCGCCGGTGTCATCATCGGTCCGCACACGCCGTGGTTGCCGGGGATCGATAACGAGCAGACCATCCACACCCTCTCGCAGCTCGGGATCATCTTCCTCATGTTCTCGCTCGGTCTGGAGTTCAGCCTGCGCAAATTGCACGACGTCGGCGCGACCGCTTTCATCGCCGCCACTCTCGCCATCCTCATGATGGCGCTGGCCGGCTACACGCTCGGGCCAGGCCTTTGGCTGGAGCACGATGGACAGCGTCTTCCTCGGCGCCATTCTCTCCATCTCCTCCACCACCATCATCATCAAGGCCCTGAGCGAACTCGGGCTGAAGAAGGAGAAGTTCGCCGAGCTCATCTTCGGCATCCTCATCGTCGAGGACATCCTCGCGATCATCATGATCGCGCTCCTCTCCGGCTTCGCCACCACCGGCTCCTTTTCCACGCGCGACATCGCCGTCACCGTGGCGAAGCTGGTCTCCTTCCTCGGCGTCCTGCTCGTCGCGGGCTTGATCATCGTCCCGCGGCTTTTGAATTACGTCGCGCGCTTCAAGAGCAACGAGATGCTCCTCGTCACCGTCCTCGGGCTTTGCTTCGGCGTCTCGCTTCTCGCGGTGAAATTGAAGTACAGCGTCGCGCTCGGCGCCTTCCTCATCGGCGCCATCATCGCCGAGGCGCGCCAGATCGTGCGCATCGAAGACCTGCTCGAGCCCGATCCGCGACATGTTCAGCGCCGTCTTCTTTGTCTCCATCGGCCTGCTCATCGATCCCTCGCTCCTCGTCGAGTACGCCGTCCCGATCCTCATCATCACCGTCGTCGTCATCCTCGGACAAATGTTCTCCTGCACGCTCGGCACTTTCGTGGCCGGGACACGATCGCCGCGTCTCCCTGCGCGTCGGCATGGGTCTCGCGCAGATCGGCGAGTTTTCGTTCATCATCGCGTCGCTCGGTCTCACGCTCGGCGGTCACCAGCGGATTTCTTTATCCCATCGCCGTCGCGGTCTCCGCCATCACCACGCTCACTGCGCCCTATTTGATCCGCAACTCGGATCGCCTCGTCGCTTACTTCGATCGCGTCGCGCCCCGCGGAGCGAAGAACTGGCTCGATCTCTACACCAGTTGGGTCGCGGGCCTGAACCGACGCCAAAGCAGTTTCGCCATGAATCTCGTGCGCAAATGGGCCTGGCAAATCGCGCTCAATCTCGTCCTCATCTCCGGCATTTTTATCGCCGCCGCCTCCCTCCGCCGCTACGGCCTCACCTGGTGGCCGAAAATTCCCTACGGCTACGACGGCTTGAAGGCCGGGCTCTGGCTCGGCGCCATGCTTCTCTGCCTGCCGCTGCTTCATCGCCGTCTTTCGGAAATTGCGCGCGCTCGCCATGCTCCTTTCCGAGATGAGCGTCACGCGCAAGGACGGTGGCGCCAGCACGCTGGCGCTGCGCTCCGTCGTCGCCAACACCATTCTCGCCGTCGGCTGTCTCGTCGTGATGCTCTTCGTGCTCCTGCTCAGTTCTGCCATTTTGCCCTCGTGGAAATTGCTCGTCGCGCAGGCGCTCATCGTCGCCGCCAGCGCCATCCTGCTTCAGCGCTCCTTCACCCGCCTGTATTCGCGCGCTCAGTTCGCCCTCCAACAAACCCTCAACGAACCACCGATCCCGCAGCACGAACCGGCCGCGCCCACGCTGCCGCGATTTTGCGTGAGGCCAGCTTGCTCACCGTGCGTCTGCCCGAGAACAACTCCGCCGTCGGCAAACTCATCGGCGAACTCCGCCTCCGCACCGAAACCGGCGCCAGCATCGTCGGCATCCAACGCGACGGCTCGAGCCTCATCAATCCCGGGCCCGACGAAGAACTGCGCGCCGGCGATGAAATTCTCCTCCTCGGCAACGAGGAACATCTCCAGTCCGCGCAAAGACGCCTCCACGACGTCTGACAGGCGCCTCTATTTGGAGCGATGAGTCTTGCTCTCGAGAACGGAGAGGAAGAAAATGCGGCCGTCTCAACGAAAGGAGCCCCCCAGTGAAAAGCAAAACAGGAAACAAGACGAAGAAGCCGAAACCAACCGCCCAGCTAAAAGACATCAAGCCGAAGAAAGAACCGAAAGGCGGCACGCCGTCCCGGACGCGCGACATCAACGACATTTACGTCTTCCAATCCCCCGATCGTTGACGAGTTCAGTGTTGCATCAGTAGCGGGCGCCTGGGCGCGCGCCGTGCGAACGAGCGTGGAAGTTTGAATCCAGGCAGCCGAACCGCTGTCTTTTCCCGGACTTCCCTCTAGCTTCTCCGCTCCGATGCAACCGCCCAAAGTATTAGTCGCCGATCCGATCTCGCAGAGCGGCCTCGACGAACTCGCCCGCGATTCCGCCCTCGACGTCACCAAACAAGCTCGGTCTGACCGAAGCCGCACTCATCGAACGCGATTCCAGACTTCAGCGCCGTCGTCGTCCGCAGCGAAACCAAGATCACCGCTGCCGTGCTGCAGGCGGGCAGCCAGTTGCGAGTGGTCGGCCGCGCCGGTGTCGGGGTCGATAACGTCGACGTCGAGACGGCAACCAAACGCGGCGTGATCGTAATGAACGCTCCCGGCGGCAACACCGTTTCCACCGCCGAGCACGCCTTCTCTCTCCTCCTCTGCGCCGCGCGCAAAATTCCCCAGGCCGACGCCACCGTCCGAAACCAAAAATGGAGTCGAAAGGAATTCCAGGGCGTGGAGCTTTACAACAAAACGCTCGGCATCATCGGCATGGGCCGCATCGGGAGTGAACTCAGCCGGCGCGCCATCGCCTTCGGCATGCGCGTGCTCGCCTTCGATCCCTACCTCTCCGCCAGCCGCGCGCGCACCTTGCAAGTCGAGCTGGTCGACGATCTCGGCGATCTCCTGAAGGACGCCGATTTCATCACTCTTCACACTCCGCTTACGCCAGAGACGCATCACCTTCTCAATACCCAACGTCTCAGCCAGACCAAACGCGGCGTCCGCCTCATCAACTGCGCACGCGGCGGCCTGATCGACGAAGCCGCGCTAGCCGAAGCCTTGCAAAGCGGCCAGGTCGCCGCCGCCGCGCTCGATGTTTTCGAGACAAGAACCGCTTCCCGCCGACTCCGCCCTGCGCGACGCGCCCAATCTCGTTTTGACTCCACATCTCGGCGCTTCCACCGCCGAGGCCCAGGAAAGTGTCGGGATCGAGATCGCGCAATCCATCCGCGCCGCCCTCCTCGACGGCACCATCCGCAATGCGGTCAACATGCCGAATCTCGATGCGAAAACGCTCGCCGTCATCGGCCCGCATCTGCGCTTCGGCGAAAAGCTCGGTCGCTTCCTCTCCCAACTCGCCCCCAATCACGTCGAGCAGTTGAACATCAATTACAGCGGCAAGGTCAACGAAGTCGACACCACCGCGATCACGCGCTCCGTCCTCAAGGGCTTCCTGCAAAAAGCCGGTGGCCTCGAGGTCAACGAAGTGAACGCACCCGCTTACGCGCGAGAGTCTCGGTTTGAAGATCAACGAAACCCGCCTCAGCGCGGTCGGCGATTACACCGATCTCCTCGAACTTTCCGTCGCCGCCGAAGGCAAAAGCGTCTCCGTCGCCGGCGCGTTCTTTGGCGCCACCCCACGCATCGTCAACATCAACAGCCGCCCCGTCGAAGCGCGCCCGCAGCGGCGTCGTGCTCGTGCTCGAAAACACCGACCGCCCCGGCATGGTTGGCCGCATCGGCACCTTGTTAGGCGATCACGGCGTCAACATCGCCACCATGTCGCTCAGCCGAAACCAAGCTGGTGGGACCGCGCTCACCGTCCTCAATCTCGACACCATGATGGACGACGAAATCCTCGAGCGCATTCGCGCCAGCGACGACATAAAAAGCGCCCAGATCATCCAGTTGTAACCGCGGCGCGTCTCCAGCGAGGGGCGGTCATCTCATCCCGGACCTAAAGAGCACGCGCATCAGCTCACGCTGTTCCCGGCCCGGATGCGTGCGCGCCGGGACCCACTCTCGCTCGAGCGAAAAGTGGGGCGCGAAGAAGCCCTCGAGCTCCTGGCGGCTCACGCCATAGGGCGGGCCGGGTTCGTCGTGATCGGGATTAATGAAGAAAATCGCGAGCAGTTTTCCGTGTGGCTTGAGGAGCCGGACGACCGTTTCCACATAGCGACCGCGCAAGCCCGGATCGATCGCGCAGAAGCAGGTGTGCTCGAAAACCCAATCGAAGCGGCCTTCGAACTCCGGGGGCAGCTCAAACAAGTCGGCCAGGAGATATTCTTCACGCCCGACCTTTGGCCGAGCCTCCGCCGCCGTGATCGCAAACGGCGCCAGATCGACTCCGACGACGTGGTTGCGCAGCGTACTGAGCGCGCGCACGTCGTGTCCGGTGCCGCTGCCCGGCACGAAGATCTCCCCTGCGAGTGGTCCATTCTTCTTCAGGTAATCGACCAACTCAGGATGTGGCTCACCCTTTTCCCACGGAGTTTCACGGGACTGATACGCATTTTCCCAGTCCTTTGGCGTTTCTTTCATGGCTTGAAATCAGGTCCGAGAGGAAAATTCTCAACGAAAAAACGCGCGGAATAATGATTCCGTCAGGGCTCGGAACCCTATAGTCTTCCCGTCTTATGACCGCACTCCTCTGGACCATCATTATCGGCGCCGTCATCGGCATCGTCGCGAAACTTCTCATGCCCGGCCGCGATCCAGGCGGGTGCATCATCACTATCCTTCTCGGTATCGCTGGTTCCTTCCTCGCTGGATATCTCGGACGCGCGATGGGCTGGTATCGAGGAAGGGCAACCCGCAGGCTTCATCTTCTCCGTCATCGGCGCGATGCTCCTGCTCCTGATCTACCGCATCGTTTTCGGCAAGCGGGCCTAGGCCGTCGCCGTTACCGCGTCGGCCGCGCCACCAAAATGCCGGTGTGGCTGCCGTAGCGGTAAAGATATTTCGACAACTGCGAATCAATCACGACCTTGCCGTAGTTCCGCGGCGAGGAAGCGTGCATGAAATGCAGCACGCCATCCGTCCCGCGAATGGCAAGCCCCACGTGTGAGGTGCCGACGAGCCGCCCGTCGCGCGAGACGATGCCGATGATGTCGCCGTTACGCAGTTTGTCTTCGATCGCCGCCACCCGGCTCTTCGGAATTTGATAAAGCGTGCGTGCTCGAAACCCGCTCCTCCATCCGCCGCAACGGGCCGAGCAAAGCGCGGTTGTTTTTCAGATAACGGTAATTCCGCCAGCCGATCGTCATCTCGCGCGCGGCGTGCGGCGCCGGGCGCGCCCCCGAGGCTGCGCGTCAGATCGTTCACCAGTCCGCGCTGCGTCATTATCCGCCAGCCAGTCCTCCAGGTAATGCAAGCGCGAAAGATAATCGCCCGTGCAAACGCCCACCGCGATACCGATCCAGCTCGATGTAATGTAGCAATCGCTCCGGCGTCCAATTGCTTCTCCGGCTCCTCGATCATGCGCGCAAAGGCGAGCGAGATCTCGAAAGAACGTCCAGCAATCCTGCCCGTCGAAATTAACCGACGGCCGCCTCGATCCGATCATCGATCTCGAGCGTGTAATTCTTGTAACGCGTGCCCACCATCGCCCGCCCCACCGTCGCCGTGCGATCGCCAATCGGCAGCGCCGCCCAATTGTTCGCACGCGCCTGTTTCACCAGGCGATCAAATTTGTCGCGCCCCTTGAAGACGGTGGAAAACGGCAAGCGCCGCCTCCATTGCGCCGACCGCGAACACGAAAAGAAAAGATCCAAAAACAAATTTACGCATGAGCGGCGAATATCCCGCGATATTCCCGAGCATGCAATGTACCCGCCGACAAAACCGGTGCAGGCTTCGCCCCTCCAGCCTATTTTGCCCGCGTGGAAGATTTGTTCGGCGCGGACGAAGAAGTGAAGGCCGTCAAGGCACCCACCGCCGCGTCACCCCTCGCCGCCCGCATGCGACCGCGCTCGCTCGAAGAATTCGTCGGCCAGCAGCACATCCTCGCACCGGGCAAACTTCTGCGCCGAGCCATCGAGGCCGACCGCCTGCCCTCCGTCATTCTTTCCGGCCCGCCCGGCACTGGCAAGACCACGCTCGCGCAGATCATCGCCGCGCTCACGCAGGCAAAATTCGAGCGCCTCAGCGGCGTGGAAAGCAACGTTGCCGACATGCGCCGCGTCGTCGCTGCTGCCGCCAATCGCATTCGCACTTCCGGGCAACGAACGATTCTCTTCGTGGACGAGATCCACCACTTCAACAAGGCGCAGCAGGATATCCTCCTGCCCGACGTCGAAAGCGGAAACCTCCGCCTCGTCGGCGCCACGACTTACAATCCGTTCTTCTACGTCAACAGTGCGCTCGTCTCCCGCTCGCAAGTTTTTCAACTCGAAGCGCTCAAGGTCGAACATCTCGAAGAATTGATCGACCGCGCTCTCGCCGACACAGAACGCGGCCTCGGCCAACACAACGTCAAGATCGACGCCGGGGCGAAACGCCATCTCGCCAAACTCAGCGACGGCGATGCACGGAAATGTCTCAACGCCCTCGAAATCGGAGTCCTCACCACGCCGGCGGACAAGAAAGGCGTGATTCATTTCGCCCTCCACGTCGCCGAAGAAAGCATCCAACAGAAAGCGTCGTCTACGATCGCGCCGGCGACGCGCATTACGACACCATCAGCGCCTTCATCAAAAGCATGCGCGCTTCCGATGAGAAGGGCGCCATCTATTGGCTCGCGAAAATGCTCCACGCTGGCGAAGACTTCCGCTTCATCGCGCGCCGCATCGTCATCTTCGCGAGTGAAGACGTCGGCCTCGCCGACGCGCAAGCACTCCCGCTCGCCATTGCCACGCAGCAAGCGGTCGAATTCGTCGGCATGCCCGAGGCGCGCATTCCCCTCGCCCACGCCGTTTGCTACATGTGCCGCGCGAAAAAAAGTCGCGTCGCCTACGAAGCACTCGGCGCCGCCGCGGAAGAGGTCGAGTCCGAGCACACGCAGCGCGTCCCCGAGAAGTTGAAGAACAAACACTTTCCGGTCAATCCCGAGAAGTAGCTCTCGACTCTGCTGCGGTGCGGTTCAACAAATCGCTCGGAGCCGGCGCAACTTTCCAGCAACGCGCAAGGCGGGCCGGCCGCCATCCAGATCGCGTACGCGGAATCTGCCGCCCCGATTCAACTGCTCCAGCAGCTCGATCAACGCGCGGTCGGCTTTCACGGCGAAGGCATGACCATTGGCCGAGCAGACGATTTCGCCGGCACGGCCCGGTTCCCAGAAAACCGGGTAACGCGCGTCGCTCCGGACGAAGTTCTCTGCATTAATGCGCCGGAAGGGCAAGGGCGCGGGAACACGCCGAAATCCGCCGCCGCTCGCGTGATTCAAACGTCGCGCGATGGCGTCGTTCACTTCCATCGCCGTCGGGTGGAGGCCAGGTCTGCACGAAGATCGCCAGACTCACGCTCACGCAGAGCCCGCCGATCGCTTCGCCTACGTGCCATTGATCGGAAGGCCAATAAATGACGTCGCCCGGACCGCCTTCCAAGGTCGTGGCGGCGAAAAGGAACGGCTCGATATGCACGGTATGATCGACCCCTTCGCGACCGCGAAAAAACTGATCCGGCCAGAGCCGCATCCGCTTTCTCCCTGAGACGACGAACTTGAAATTCCCCGACGTCCCCCGGTGCAAACCGGAAGGCGTCATCGCGTAGTTGCCGATGAAAGCAGTCGCTTTCCGATTCGCTCCCGCAGCGGGCACAGCCCGCGTCGAATCCGCTCAGAAACGCGCGGCACTGCCACCACAGGGTCGGCGCATAGGCTTGAATATCTTCGAGCACGAGACCAAACCGCCGGCCCTCCAGGCAGCGGGACACTCGCTCGGCATATCGTGCCAGGCTGCCATCCGACGCCTGCGGCAGATAATCGTCGATGGACGCGACCTGACGCGCGTGTTCGACATAAAGCGAGAGCCCGAAGTCTTCGTCGATCGCACGGAAGTGCGCGCCAGCTTCTACGCTCGCCTGAAAAATTTCAGCCTCGGACGCGAGTGGCTGCGTCAAGACCTGCGGGAGCAGGAGTGGTTGGCGTTCCCAGTATTCCTTCGCAAAGCAACTCCAGGCATCGGCCGAAAAAGTGCCGTCAAGTCCCTGGCGCCAAAAAGCCGGCCCAACCCCCCGCTCCGCTGGGTTGCAGCCGGCCCGGTTTCCCTGGCGCGCGCTACTCTCCACCGCTACACGGATCGCCGACGCGTCGCTTACCCCCGCTGGGATCCTTCTCGGGCTCGATGTCGCGGATTTCGGCTTCCTTCTCTTCCGCTCCTTCGTTTTCATCAGGCATGTTCTTCACCCCCTTTCGTAGATGTCGTTAGCCTATGCCGTCGCCGCCATGGTCAGCAATGAAATAACCGCACGGCCTCCAGATCGTCCCGCGCGTCGATGATCTTCGACCAGTACCTCGGACGGGTCATCATCCTCAGTCTCGATCCGGAGGGTGCTCGCGCACGTCATGCGCAGGCGGAACTCGTCGCGCGAGAACTCAGCGAGGGAGCGTCGGTGATTCGCGCCGTGCGTGGGACCGAAACACCACCTCCACCTTGGTTCCGGGCGGGGGCTGGGGCGTGGGGCTGCCTACAATCCCACCTCCGTGCCGCGCAGGCTGCCCTCGACTCCGACCTTCCGAGCATCCTGCTCCTGGAGGACGATTGCAGCTGGCTGCCGAATGCCGGAGCGCGCGCGCGGACTTTCTCGCCGAGGTGCCGGAGGATTGGGGGCAGATTTATTTTGGTGGTGGCACTCCGGCCCGCCTTCCCGCGCGAACCCATTCCGGGCAAGTCCTCTTGTCTCCGCGCGCGCAGCGTCCATCGCACCCACGCCTACGCGATTTCCCGCGGGGCGTTGCCGCGGTTGTTGCAGCAGATCCAACACGCCTCCGATTACCTCATCCCGCCCGCATTTGGCTCCAGCCGAAGAAACATCTGGATCATCAATTGGAGGCGGCGCAGCAACGAGGCGACTGGCCCGTCTACGTGCCGAAGCTACTGGCTCGCAGGACAGGCGGCGCACTATTCCGATGTGCATCACCGGCAGGAACCGGAGCGTTGGTGGCAAGTGCCGCCCGCGCAGCCGGAGCGATGTATCCCGTTGGTGATCGCGGATGTGCAGCCGACAGCCGCGCAACTGGAACGTTTGCACTTTGGCTGCAACCTTTCGTCCATCGATCCGACGATCGATCTCGATGTCGAAATGATTACTCCCACGGACGCGGCGGAATTGCTGCGGACAATGCGCATCGTGGCCGAGGAAGCCTGCACGCATCGGCGCATTCCGGCCATCCACTGCTGGGAGGATAAATGCCAGACGCTGCAGGATTGCTGGCCGGCAGGACTGATACGGCTAAGCGAATGGAGGGACGAAACGCACGGGCGGGCGTTTGATGCAATCGGTCCCGATTCGCACAGTGCCGAAGGGGTGTGAAATTGCGGGCCATGCGATCGCCCGCCGCCGCCGACCCCAAGGAGTTAGCGCAGCGTTTGCATCCACGCCTGCGCCGCTGGTTCCGCAAGACTTACCCCAGCTTCACGCACGCGCAGTTGCTCTGCGTCCCCGCGATTCTCGATCGTCAATCCATCCTTCTCACCTCGCCCACTGGCAGCGGTAAAACCCTCGCTGGCTTTCTCGGCGTCTTCGATTTCCTGCTGCGAAAACTGGACGCCGACACGCTCGACCGCGCCGTGCAATGCCTCTACATCTCGCCCCTGCGGGCGCTCGCCTACGACATCGGCAAAAACTTGAACGCCCCCCTCGCGGCGATGGGTTTGGAAAAGCAAATCATCGTGCACGCGCGCACCGGCGATACGAAGGCGTCCGAGCGCGCTCCGCTTTAAACGCCGCGGTGCGCATCTGCTCGTGACGACGCCGGAAAGTCTCGCCGTCATGCTCGCGCAGGAAAGTTATGCGGCGCAACTGGCGGCGTGTCAGTTCGTCATTGTCGATGAGGTGCATTCGTTCGCCGGCAACAAACGCGGGGCCGACCTCACCATCTCGCTGGAGCGTCTGGAAAGGCTGCGCACGGGCGACGCTCCGTTATGTCGCGTGGGCCTGTCGGCCACGGCCGCACCGCTCGACCGTCTCGCGCGTTTCCTCGTGGGCGAAGAACGGGAATGCCTTGTCGCGGAGGCAAAAATCGAAAAACGGCAGATCGTCGAGGTCTTTTCTCCGATTCGGCGCAAGCCCTACCCACCCGCGGGATACACCGGTGCACGCCTTTATGAGGAATTGGCCACGCTCATCCGAAGCCGGAGGTCGGTGTTGGTTTTCACCAATGTTCGCTCGGCAGCCGAGCAACTCGGCTTGAGATTGAAGGAGCTGCTGCCTGATCTCGCGAAGCAAATCGAGATCCATCACGCATCGCTCGATCGCAGCGTCCGCCTCGAAGTCGAGGACCGCCTCAAAGACGGCGAACTGCGCGCCGTGGTTTGCTCCACCAGCCTGGAAATGGGGATCGACATCGGCGCGGTCGATCTCGTCGTGATGGTGGCCACGCCGAAAGGTGTCTCGCGCGCGATTCAACGCATCGGCCGCTCCGGTCATTCATTGAATCGCAACAGCCACGGAGTCCTGGTGGCGACCAACATCAACGACCTGGTCGAAGCCACCGTCACGGCGCGCCGCGTCCGCGAACGCGCACTCGACCCCGTCCGCATTCCCGAAAAACCGGTGGACGTCGTCGCACAGCATATCGTCGGCCTGGCCGCGCTCGCGCCTATCACCACCGATGAGGTGTTTGATCTCCTCCGTCGCGCTCATCCCTTCGCGGATCTCACGCGCGCGGAGTTTGATCAAATTGTGCGCTACCTCGAGGGCGGCGGCGCCTCACTCGAGAAGCAATACGCGGGACTGTTCGGGAAGATCCGCGTGGATGATGGAATCATCTCTCTGGCGCATCCGAAAGTGGCGCGCGAGTTCCTCGTGAATATCGGCACGATCATCTCGGAGAGTTTTGTCGATGTTTTCCTGGGGCGCCGTCGACTCGGGTCGGTCGAGGAGAACTTCATCAAACAACTGCAAATTGGAGACCTCTTCGTGCTCGGCGGACGGATCGTGCGCCTCGTCGAGACCGCGCTCCAGGCCGCTTATGTGGAACGGGCCGATGGTCACCTGCCGACCGTGCCGCGTTGGAACGCTGCCAAGATGCCCCTCACTTCTGGACTCGCGGAAGGCGTGCGGAAGCTGCGCCTCGAAATCGCCCAGAAGCTCACGCGCAGAAAGAAAGGCGCACCCACCTTGGATTGGTTGGTGGAAAGTTACGACATCTCGATCACCAACGCCCAAGCGATTCTCGAACAATTCCGCGCCCAGCTCAGCATTTCCGAGATTCCCGCTGGAGAAAAAATGCTGGTCGAGGTTTACCGCGAACCGGAGCACTCTCACTACTTCTTCCACTGCCTCATCGGGCGCAGCGCCAACGACGCCCTCTCGCGCATCGTGGCCTGGCGCGTGAAGAAGCGCCTCGGAGGCAACGCGCTGGTCACGATCGACGATTACGGTTTTCTGCTCACGCTCCGACCGTTCCAGGAGATGCCGCTGGAGGATTGGAGGCTTTGTTTCGAACGCGAAGGCGCGGAGGAGGATTTATATGCAGCGCTCAGCGGATCGGAGTTGGTGAAGTGGCAGTTCCGCGGCGTGGCGCAGACCGGCCTCATGGTCCCGCGTCATTTGCCGGGTCGAGAACGTCGGCCGCGGCAACTGACCTGGAGTTCCGAGGTTCTCTTTCGCGTGCTCGAACAGCATGAGCCCGATCATCCCTTGCTCCGCGAGGCGTATCGGCAGGCGATGCATACCTTTCTCGATGCAGAGGAGGCCTGCCGTTACCTCGACCAGGTGCAAAACTTCCGTTGGATCATGCGCGCCTTGCCTGTGATCTCGCCCTTCTCCTTCGGCATTTACGCGAGCAAAATTAAAGAGAGCATGATGCTGGAAGATCCTGGCGCGGCCTTGGAACGGATCTATGCGGAGATGTACACCCGCGTGGAAGCCATCGCGAAGCCGGCCGATCCTTCGTAAAAACCAAGAAGGGGCAGGTCTTGCGACCCACCCCTCCCGGTTACCGAGCTAAGCTTCTCCCTAGCTTTCGCTCTGTGAAATTTACTTCGCCTGCGAAACCACCTCGTTGAGTTTGAAGATGGGCAGGAACATCGCGATCACGATGCCGCCGACGATGACACCGAGGAACACGATCAGGAGCGGTTCGATCAGTGAGGTGAGAGCGTCGAGCATGGCCTCGATTTCTTCGTCCCAGAAATCGGCCATCTTCTCCAGCATGGTATCGATTTTGCCGGTGGCTTCGCCGGCCGAGACCATGCGCAGCATCATCGGTGGGAAAATCGGCTTCTTCGAAAGCGCGACTGACAGGTTGTCGCCCCGCTCCACGTCTTCGCTCACGCCTTTGATGCTGGTCTCGACCACGTGGTTGCCAGACGCACCGGCCACGATGTCGAGCACCTCGAGGATCGGCACACCGCTACGGATGAGCTGCGCGAAGGTGCGGGCGAAGCGCGACATGCAGATCTTGTGCAGGAGCGGACCGAAGACCGGCAGTTTGAGCTTGTAGCGATCCCAAAGCTGGCGACCGCGAGTCGAGCGCAGAAACGCGCGCAGTCCGAAAATCACCCCCACCACGCCGCCGATGAGGAAATACCACTCATTGCGCATGAACTCGCTCAAATCGATGAGGAACTGTGTCGGCCCGGGCAGCTTAGCCCCGAAGTCGGCGAAAATTTCTCCGAAGATCGGCACCACCTTCACAATCAGAAACGTGGTAATCGCAAAGGCGATCGAGATCACGATGACCGGATAGGTCATGGCCGATTTCACCTTCTTGCGCAGACGGGCGCTGGCTTCGAGGAAGCCGGCCAGCCGGTCGAGAATCTCGGAGAGCAATCCGCCGTGTTCGCCTGCTTTGACCATGCTCACAAACAGTCGGTCGAACACGCGCGGATGCTTCGCGATAGCTTCATTGAAAGTTTCACCACCCTGCACACGCGTGGTCACGTCGCTGATGACCTCGCGCAGCGACTTCTGCCGCTTCGGATCGCATTGATCGTAAAGCGCGGTCAAAGCCTGGACGAGCGAGATGCCGGCTTCGATCATGGTCGCAAGCTGGCGGGTAAAGAGCACAAGATCAGTTTCCTTGACCGTCCACGTCTTCTTGCGCGAACTGGTCAGGGCGGCCTTTTGCTGGAGGGAGAGCACCATGAGGCCGCGGCTCATCAGACTGGTGACGGCGTTGTCCTCGTTAATGGCGTCCTGGATGCCGGAGACGATCTTGCCAGCGGCATCACGGGCTTGGTAGGAGAAGGTGATCATATTCTGGTAATTATATTGAATATAGCAGCTCTAATGCCAACTCGGGTTGTAACAGGCACGCGAAATAGCGGAAGCTGATCGTTTCATGGAAATAACCAGCCACGTCCTCTCCCCCTCCCTGGCCCTCTGGCAGGCCTACGATCCCTCGGTGAAGGCCGACCTCTTTTCGACGGCGCTCGCCACGGCCATGGGCGTTTATCTGATCGATCCCGTCCCATTCCCGACCGGCACCCTCGCCGATTGGTTCGGGACGAGGCGCGTGGTCGGAATCATCGTCACCAATGCGAACCACGAAAGGGCCGCCGTCGAGTTCGCCGACCAATTTCAGGTCCCCATCCACGCGCGACCCGAGGTCTTCGCTAATAGTGCAGACCTGCAAATCCACCACCTCGCAGCAGCCGACCACATCACGCCCGATCTAGCGGTGATCGCAATCGACGGCGCGCCGCCAGGCGAAATCGCGCTGCACTTCGCCGCCGAGGACGGCGCCCTCATCATGGGCGACGCTCTCATCAATATGGGCTCGCCCGGCTTCGATTTCCTCCCGGCCAAGTACTGCCGCAACGTCAGGCTCATGCGCAAATCCCTCCGCCAACTCCTTGATTACCCGTGCGCCCGCATCCTCTTCGCGCACGGCACACCCATCATCACCCACGCCCAACGCCGTCTCGCCCATCTCCTCGGCGGCGACACAGCCTCCCAGGAATGACTGCCCCGCCCGACCAGCCCGAGGCGCATCCCGTCTCGCGCTTCCTTCAGCTCATCCGTTTCTCGCACACCATCTTCGCCCTGCCCTTCGCGCTGGGCGCGCTCCTGGTCGCCGCACGCGGCTGGCCTACGCTACGGACGTTGATTCTGGTAATCGTGTGCATGGTTCTCGCCCGCACCGCCGCGATGTTATTTAACCGCCTCGCCGATTGGTCGCTCGATCAGCGCAACCCCCGCACCGCCAATCGCCATCGCCTCGCCTCGCACGCGGTCGCACTCACTCTCCTGATCGCCGCGTCCCTCGGCTTCATCGCCGCCGCCGCCGCCATCAATCACCTCACTGCCCTCCTCGCGCCCGTCGCCCTCGCCATCATCTTTTTTTACTCACTTACGAAGCGGTTCACCGATGCCACCCACTTCTTCCTCGGTCTTGCCCTCGCCGTAGCCCCTGCCGGCGCCTGGATCGCGCAAACCGGACGCCTCGATCTTCCACCGCTCATCCTCAGTTTCGGGGTCGTCTGCTGGGTCGCTGGCTTCGATTTGATCTACGCCACCCAAGACTACGAGTTCGATCGTCGCGAAGGGCTGCGTTCATTCGTCGTGCGAATGGGAATCGCACCCGCGCTGCGGTTCGCGCAATGGCTGCATTTCGCCATGTTCGGCGCGCTGATCGCATTCGGTTTCAGTGCCGGACTCGGTGTCGCTTATTTCGCCGCCATGCCCTTGATCGGCGCCGCGCTCTTCTACGAGCACCGCGCGGCTGCGCGTCTCGATCTCGCAGCCATCAACCGTGCCTTCTTCCAGAGCAACGCTTTCGTCAGCGCCGTCTTCCTGGTTGCGATCGCAGTGGATCTCGCGCTGCGCTACTGATCGAGCTGCGCGATCCGGCCCGCGTGCCGCCCGCCTTCGAAATCCGTCGTCAACCACACCCGCAGCAACGCCAGCGCCGTCTCCTGCGGAATCACGCGCTCCCCGAGCGAAAGCACGTTTGCGTCATTATGCTGACGCGACAGCCGGGCCACCTCCTCGTTCCAGCACAGCGCACATCGGACCCCGCGCACCTTGTTCGCCGCCATCGCCTCGCCGTTCCCCGAGCCACCAAAAACGATCCCGCGGTCGCATTCTCCTCGCGCCACCGCTTCCGCCGCTGGCCGCACAAATTTCGGATAATCCACCGCCTCCTCACTGAACGTCCCGAAATCCACCGGCTCATGCCCGAGCGAAATCAGCAACGCCTTCACTGCCTCCTTGAGTTTGTATCCCGCATGGTCCGTCCCGAGTGCGATCTTCATCGAATCGTGCTAACGCCCACGCCCCGCCTTGTCGAGGCAAACGCTCAAGCACCGTGCAGCTTCGCCAACTCCTGCCAGACTTCGCGTTCCCGCTCCGTCAGCTTCTTCGGCACACTCACGTCCACCATCACATAAAGATCGCCGCGGTCGCCCGAGGCGTTCGGCAGTCCGCGCCCGCGCAGACGAAAGCGCTGCCCCACCTGGGTCCCTGCGGGAACTTTGAGCCGTCCCGCTGTTTCCAGCGTCGGCACCTGCAACTCCGTCCCCAGCACCGCCTGCCACGGCTCCAGCGTGACCTCATGAATCAGATCGCTTCCCTCCACCGTGAACTCCGGGTGCCGCGCCAGCCGCACGCGCAGGAATAAATCCCCGCTCTTCCCGCCGCCTGCGCCGGCCTCTCCTTGCCCCGCCAGCCGGATGCGCTGCCCCTCGTGCACGCCGCGCGGAATCTTCACCTGATAAGACTCCACTTTACTCGACGAACTTCGGCGCAGCGAAACCGTCCGCTTCGAACCCTGCAGCGCCTCCTCCAGCGTCACCATGATATCCGCCTCCACATCGCTCCCGCGTGCGGCGCCCATCGGTCGCTGCCCAAATCCGCTGCCGCCGCCGAAAGCGGATTGCCCGCGTCCTCCTCCAAAGAAGGTCTCGAAAAAATCGCTGAACCCCGTGCCGCCGAATTCGAACTCCACGCCACCGCCGTTGCCTCCGCCGTATTGCTGAAAACCACCCCCACCGGGAAAACCACCGCGACCCGGCGGCGGTTGGAACCCACCCGGCTGATTCCAATTAGCGCCCAGTTGATCGTACTTCTGTCGCTTCGTCGGATCACTCAGCACTTCGTACGCTTCGTTGATCAGCTTGAACGCCTCCTCTGATGCGGCCTTGTCCCGCGCCTTCGCCATGTCGGGATGGTGCTTCCGCGCCAGTTTACGAAAAGCGCTCTTGATCTCCGCCTCGCTTGCCGTTTTCGGCACCCCCAGCGTCTCGTAGTAATCTCGAAATTGCACAGCCATTCTCTTGGCAAATTCTCTCCGCTCCGTCGGTCCGCGCAACCCAAGGTGCGACACTCATTGGTTGCCTCCGGGTCGGACCTCAAGAAAATATCGCATGCCAGAGATCGGCAAACTCCTCGTCCTGCTCGGCCTCGCCATCGTTGTCGTCGGCGCATTGCTCTGGAGCGGGGTCGGCGCTGGGTGGCTCGGGCGTCTACCCGGCGACATTCGGATTGAACGCGAGAACTCCAGTTTCTATTTCCCCATCGTCACCTGCATCGTCCTCAGCCTCGTCCTCACTTTGCTGGTGTCGTTGTGGCGCCGGTTTTGAAGGGTCCCGGCGTCGGCAGCAACCGCAAACATCACCGGGAAGCCAGGAGGCTTGCGCGGTGGCAGCGTGCGAGCACCTTGAGCGATGCAAAAGATCACGCCGTTTTTGTGGTTCGACGGCCAGGCGGAGGAGGCGGTGAACTTTTACGTCTCCATCTTCAAGACAGCGCGCGTGCGCGGCACCACCCATTACGGCGCGGAAGGACCGCAGCCGAAGGGCACGGTCATGACGATCCACTTCGAGCTGAATGGTCAGGAATTCATTGCTCTGAACGGCGGGCCGGATTTCAAATTCAGCGAAGCGGTTTCGTTTCTGGTCAACTGCGACACGCAGGAGGAGATCGATTACTACTGGGAGAAGCTCACGGCCGGAGGCGGCAGCGAGATTCAATGCGGCTGGCTGAAGGATAAATACGGTCTCTGCTGGCAGATTGTGCCGTCAAAATTTCGCGATTGGGCACTGGCGGGCGACGCCGCAGCGATGGATCGAATGATGCACGCGCTCATGCAGATGACGAAGCTCGAACTGGCGCCGTTGCAAGCGGCCTACGACCGGAAGTGACCCGATGGAGTCGAACGACGCGCGGGATCGACCGGGCGTAATCGCCTTCCCTCCGCTGGTCTGGCTCATGGGCGCTGCGCTCAGCGCCCTCTCACATTATCTTTTCCCTATTCCGATGATGAGCAGGGCTGTTGCGTTCCGAATTGGAGTCGCCCTGGCGATCGCGGCGCCAGCTCTCGCGATCTGGGCTGCGCGCACGATGAGGAAGGCCGGAACGAACGTGAACCCGGGCAAGCCCGCGCTCACGATTGTGCGCGGGGGGCCATTTCGTATTACGCGGAACCCAATGTATCTCGCGCTCTGCCTGCTTCAGCTCGCGGTTGGGTTCCTCCTCAACGGCTGGTTGGCGCTTCTCTTCGTCATTCCGCTCGCCTTACTCCTGCATTACGGCGTGATCCTGCGCGAAGAACGCTACCTCGAGGCGAAATTCGGCGAGCCATACCTCGCCTTGAAACGCGACGTGCGACGCTGGATCTAAGCGCGCAAGATCGCGTCGCGCAAAAATCTCCGGAACGCCGCCGGGTCGAAAACGCGATAACGCGCCCTTGAAGTCTGCCGCCCCACTTTAATCGAGATCAAATTCTCCGCCGCGATCTCAAACATGCTCTCATCCGTCTGGTCATCGCCCGCGCAGAGGATGACGGCATAAGGTTTTTCCTCCATCAACAATCGCACCGCCGCGCCCTTCGAAATCTGCGCCGCGGTCGCTTCCACGATCTTGCGCCCGTGCCGAATTTTTACGGGCTCATTCGCCATCAGCGCCGCCAATTCCTCCACCAATTGATGCGCCTTCCACGCGCCAAACTCCGGATCCGTCTTGCGATAATGCCACACCAGCGAGGTCGCCTTCTCTTCCACTGAACTGCCCGGCGTTGATTGCTCATACTGCTCCAGCACGCGCCGCAATTCGCGCTTCCACGTCAGGTTGAGATTTCGCGCCAGCGGCGCCCACTCGCGCTGCCCGGCACGGCGGATTGACGCGCCATGCTCAGCCACCAGATGAAACGGCAGCTCGCCGAACCACGCTTCCAGCGATTCGCTCTTTCGCCCGCTGATGATCGTGACATCCACATTCTCGACGGCGCTCAACTCCCGGAGCAATGTTTGAATCTCCTCCGTCGGCCTGGCCGCTTCCGCGTCCCGCTCGATCTCGCGCAGCGTCCCATCGTAATCGATGAACAACGCGATCACCTCTCCCGCCGCCGCGCGCAGTCGCGTCACCACCTCGTCGATCTCGCCCGCGGCCAATGGCATCGCCCCCGTCGTCTCCGTCAATTCCTGGATAAAACGCCGGGCCCATTGTTGCGCGTCATAGCGCACCACCCGCTCTCGCATGGGCTCGTTGGCGGCGCGGCGATCCTCTTTGCTCATCGCCAGCGCGTCCATCAGGCTCTGCGCCACCGCCCGCGTGTCGTAGGGATTCACCAGCACCGCGTTCGACAATTCTTCCGCCGCGCCCGCAAACTCGCTGAGAATCAATACGCCTTCATTCTCCCGCTGGCAGGCGATGTATTCCTTCGCCACCAGGTTCATCCCGTCGATTAACGGCGTCACCAACCCCACATTCGCCGTGGCATAGAGCGCGCAGAGATCCACGAAATCCACCGAGCCATGAATGAACCGGATCGGGCTGCTGCTGAGGGTGGCATATTCGCCATTGATCCGACCCACCCGCGCCTCCACTTCCGCGCGCAGGTTCTGGTATTCCTCCACCTCCTCGCGCGATGGCACACTTACGAAAATAAATTTCACCGCATCGCGATCGTCCGCGCGCTCCAGGAAATGCTCGATCGCATCCAACCGATGCAGGATGCCCTTCGTGTAATCCATTCGCTCCACCGAAAGCACGACCCGCTTCCCCGCATCCGACGCGAACAACTCCGCCCGCCGTTTCTCGAAGGCCGGCGAGTCGAGCGTCTCTTCAAACTTGCGCGCGTTGATCCCGATCGGGAAAACCCCCATCGCGCTCACATGTCCGTCGTCACTCCGGATGCGCGAGATTTCTGCTTCCAGGCCGAGCAACCGCAACACCGTGCTGCGGAAATGTCGCATGTAACCAAAAGTGTGGAACCCGATCAGATCCGCTCCCAACATTCCCGACACCAATTCCCGCCGCTTCGGGTGACAGCGAAACGTCTCGAACGAAGGAAACGGGGTGTGCAGAAAGAAGCCGATCTTTAAATCGGGCATCTTTTCGTGCAACATCGCCGGCACGAGGAGGAGTTGGTAATCGTGCACCCACACGAGATCGCCCGGCCGCGCCATCTCCAGCGCCCGGTCGGCGAAGCGCTGGTTCACGATCCGATATTGCTCCCACCACGCCGGATCGTAGCGCATGAAGTTCGGCATGTAGTGCAAAAGCGGCCACACGCTCGAATTTGAAAATCCTTCGTAATGCCCCTCCACTTCCTCTTCGCTCAGGAACACGGGAACGCACCCGTGCTCCTGCACAAGCAAGCGTTCCACCTCATCCCGTCTTCCGGGCTCCGGAAAAATCCCGCCCGGCCAGCCGATCCACGTCAGATCATATTCCTTCGCGGACAAACCCTCGAGCGCAGCCACCAAGCCGCCGGAGGATTTCGTGATCTTTTTCGCCACCGTGACCGGAAGACGATTCGATATGTTAATGATGTTCGTAGCCATGAAACCGCACCGCGCGCTCTATCTATTCGCATGCCCCTGCCCCTTCTGCGCGCAAAAGTCTCTCATCTTTGCGCTCGTCCCGACGCCATTTTCGGGCTAGAAAACGGAGTGATGACGAGCGCGACTCCTCATTCTGGCCCGGCGATCAGCCCCGCCCTCGCAGAGTTGATCGGGCTCGTCCGCCAGACCGTCCGCTCGGCATCTGATCCATCACGCGTCGGTCCCAGCGGTCGCCGATCTCTTGCAGCCTTATCTCAGGCGGCCGGATTTCCTCACCGAAGAGCAAATGGCGCCGGATGAGTGCGCCTACTGTCGCCACATTCTTCATGTGGAACCCGACGCCAGCTTTTCCATCGTCGCGTTGGTGTGGTTGCCCGGACAGGAAACCGCCATTCACGACCACGTCTCCTGGTGCGTCGTCGGTGTCCATCGGGGCGAAGAAGACGAGACCTCCTACGACCTCGTCGGCGACGAAAGCGATCGCCACCTCGTCGTCACTAGCCATACCGTCAATCCCATCGGCTCCGTCGTCGCCCTCGTTCCGCCCGGCGACATCCATAAGGTGAAAAACTCCTGCGACTACATCGCCGTTTCCGTTCACGTTTACGGCGCCGACGTGAAGGCCCTCGGCTCCAGCATCCTGCGCCGCTACGCCCACGAAGTGCGCGCGCAGTGTGCGACTCAGCTTGCTTGATCGGGCGCGCCCAAGTGCGCCTGCGTTCGCTCGATAAACGCTTCGACCGCCTTGCGGATTTCGCCTGCCACATCCGCCTCCGGTTTCACGAACTTCGGCACGAACCAGGGAAACAATCCGATCAAGTCGTGCGTCACCAGGATCTGCCCATCACAACTTTCCCCCGAGCCGATGCCGATCGTCGGAATCTCGAGCGCCTCCGTGATCTGGCGCGATGTTTCCGCGGCCACGATTTCCAGGACCACGGCAAACGCGCCCGCCTCCTGCACCGCGCGCGCATCTTCCAGTAACACGTTCGCCTCAGCCTCCGTCCGGCCTTTCAACTTATAGCCGCCCTCCTCGCGCACACTCTGCGGCAGCATCCCGATGTGCCCCATAAGCGGAATCCCCGCCTCCACGATTGCGCGAATCTGCGCCGCGTGGCTCGCTCCACCCTCGAGCTTCACCGCCTGTGCGCCTGCCTCGACCAGCGCCCGCGCATTCTTTACCGCTTCCGCCGCGGTGTCGTAAGTGTGAATCGGCAAATCCGCCACGAGAAGCGCTCGTTTCACCGCGCGCGCCACCGCCCGCGTGTGATGGATCATGGCGTCGAGCGTGACTTCCGTCGTGTCTTGATAACCGAGCACCACCATCCCGAGCGAATCGCCCACCAGGATGATATCGATTCCCGCTTCGTCGAGCAGCCGCGCCGTCGGATAATCGTAGGCCGTCAGCGAAGTGATTCGCTCCCCGCGCCGCTTTTTCTCCCGAAAATCTTCCATTGCGCAGGACGCTACCACTGCAGGGCCGTTCGCACCAAGGACGAAGCCGCCGGCAGTGTCGGCAGCATTTCCGCCACGCTCTCGCTTCCACCCGGCAGAACCAAATCCGGCCGGATCTCCGCCAGTGGTTCCAGCACAAACCGCCGCGCCTTCATCCGCGGATGCGGCAACTCCAGTTCGGGCGTCGTCAGCGCGATATCCCCGAAATAAAGGAGATCAAGATCCAGCGTGCGCGAAGCATTCCGCGCGTGCCGCGGAGGTCGGCCGAGGCTCGCTTCGATCTCGCGCAGCTGTCGCAACAGGTCCGTGGCCTTGCCCGCGTAACCAACCTCCATCACCGCATTGAAAAACTTCCCGGCATCCGCCGCGCAGTCGACCGGTTCGGTCTCATAAATCGCCGACGCCAGCAGCGGCGGCTCGATCATGGGCAAGGCGTCGATCCGCGTCCGCGCCGCCTGCAGATTCGCGAGGCGGTCTCCCAAGTTCGAGCCCAGTGCGATGCCCGCCCTCATCTCGTGCCCTACAAACCCAGCACGTCTTCCATGCTGTAAAGTCCGGCAGGCTGGCTCACCACCCACTGCGCCGCCCGCAGCGCTCCCACCGCAAAGGTCTCCCGGCTGGAAGCCTTATGCGTCAATTCCAGACGCTCCCCCGCGGCGGCGAACACCACCGTGTGCTCCCCCACCACGTCGCCGGCGCGAATCGCATGCACGCCGATTTGTTTCCGCGGGCGTTCCCCGGTCATTCCTTCGCGTCCGTGCGCCACGTCCTTCGCGTAATCGAGACCCCGCACTTCGCACAAGACTTCCGCCAGCCGTTTCGCCGTCCCGCTGGGCGCGTCCTTCTTCAAACGGTGATGCGTCTCGCTGATCTCCAGATCCACCTCGTCGCCGAGTAACTCCGCCGCCTTGCGCGTCAGCCAGAACAGCGTGTTCACACCCACGCTAAAATTTGCCGCCAGGACAACCGGCACCGCTTTCGCCGCCTGCCTGATCGAACCAAGTTGTCCCGCGGAATGTCCGGTTGTTCCGATCACCAACGCCTTCCCGGCCGTTGCGCACGCCGCCGCCACCTCCGCCGTCACGTCGGAGTGACTGAAGTCAATCACCACTTCACAGCCGTCGATTGCGGAATCGATCTTGTCCCCGCGATCCAGCTTCGCGCGAAGCTCCACGGCCGGGTTCCCTTCCACCGCGCGGGCAATCGCCTCGCCCATCCGTCCCGCCGCGCCCATCAATAAAACGCGAAGCGGCGGTCTCATTATTTCGCCTTCTCGAACGCCTCGATCGTCTTGCGCAAACGTGCGGCGTTCTCCGACGTCATCTCACACAACGGCAACCGCACTTCGTTCGTCATCTCTCCTCGCCACGCCAGGGCGGTTTTCACCGGGACCGGATTCGGCTCGATGAACAAATCCTTGAACACCTGCGCCAGTCGATAGTGCCACTGCTGCGCGGAAGCGAGGTCGCCTTTTCGAAACGCCTCCACCAGCGCGCACACTTCCGCGGGAATTAGATTGGACGCCACGCTCACGACGCCCACCGCGCCCGCCGCCAGGAACGGCAGCGTCAGGACATCATCGCCGCTCAAAATGGTAAACTCGCCCGGCATGCGCGCGGCCAGGTCACCCACACGTTCCACGCTTCCGCTCGCCTCCTTGATCGCAACGATGTTCCCGCTGTCGAGCGCCAGTCGTTCCACGGTCGCCGCGTTCACATCCACGCCGCAACGCCCGGGAATGTTGTAGAGCATGATCGGCAGTTTGGTCGCCTGCGCGATCGCCTGGAAATGCCGGAAGAGTCCTTCCTGGCTTGGCTTGTTGTAATAAGGCGACACTACGAGCGCGCCATCGACGCCCAATTTCTCCGCGGCCACCGTGGCCGCGACCGCTTCGCTCGTGGAATAAGAACCCGTCCCCGCCAGCACCTGACAACGCCCGCCCGCGATTTCCACCGCCAGCCGAATCACCTGCTCGCGCTCATCATGAGATAAGGTCGGGCTCTCCCCTGTCGTACCGATCGCCACGATCCCGGTAATGCCCGCGGCGATCTGTCCTTCGATCAGTTTCTCAAACGCCGCCGCATCAATTTTCCCGTCGCGAAACGGAGTAACGAGCGCTGTGTAGGTGCCGCGGAACATTACAGCTCGACTTCTCCCTCGAAGACAAAGTCCGCCGGCCCACTCAGCGAAACACTCGTGAAACAATCGCCTGCACGCGCGAAATCCACCGCGAGATCATCTCCACCTTTCACCCGCACCGTGATCGGTCCGCCTACATTCTCCGTCGCCGCAAAAATCAACGCGCTCGCCACCACGCCCGTCCCGCAGGCGAGCGTCTCATCCTCCACCCCACGCTCGTACGTCCGAATGGCGATGCTTTGTCCGCCACGCTTCTCGAGAAAATTCACGTTCGCCCCGCGCGGCGCGAAGTCACTGTGGTGTCGCAAGGCGGAACCAAGCTCGCGCACGTTCACGCCGGCAATATCCGCCACCGGCACGACGACATGGGGCACGCCGCTATCCACATAATGACAGCTCACGTCCTGCCCGAGCGCGTTCACCGTGAGCCCAAGGCGCAGGTCCTTCGGCTCGCTCATCTGCAAGGTCACGCGCCCGCCTTCCAGCGCCGCCGCGATCACACCCGCGGGCGTTTCAAACGAAAGCTGCGGCATCGGTCCCGCCACGCGATCGGTATAGCGCGCAAAGCAGCGCGCGCCGTTTCCGCACATCTCCGCCTCGCCGCCATCGGCGTTGTAATAGCGCATGCGAAAGTCCGCACCATTCGTCGGCCGCTCCAGCACGAGCACCCCATCCGCTCCGATTCCGCGATGACGATCGCAAAGCCGCACGATTTGCGCGGCTTCGAGCTGCAAATTGCCCAGCCGGTTATCGAGCATGACGAAGTCATTCCCCGCGCCATTCATCTTTGTGAAACGCAGCCTGGCCATTCCCGTTTCTAACACAGGCGATGCGGCAATCAAACTGCCGGCCGCTCCGCCGCTTTTGTCGCCCGCACCAGCGGCGTGACGAACGCGGCCAGGTCCGTCGCGTCCCCATGCTCGGCGATCTGGTTCACGATCACGCTCCCGACCACGACGGCATCCGCGTGCCACGCCACTTCTGCCGCCTGCTCCGGTCTGGAAATGCCAAAGCCCACGGCGACGGGCAATGATGTGCAGGCGCGGATTTCCGTCACATGCTGCCCGATCGCATCCGCGACCGAACTTTGCGCGCCGGTCACGCCTTCGCGCGAGACGTAGTAGATGAAGCCCGCGCCCTTTGCGCATATCTGCTTCACTCGCGCCGCCGGCGTGGTCGGAGCCACCAGTCGGATATGGGCCAGGATTTCGCTTTGCCCTTCGATTTTCTCATCCGGCGGCAGATCGAGAATGAGCAAGCCATCCACCCCGGCCGTTTCCGCCGCGCGGTAGAACTCCGCGACGCCAAATTGCACGATCGGATTGAGATAGGTGTAGAGAACTATTGGCATTTGCGAGCTGCGCCGGATCTCCCGCACGCAGTCCAGCACGCCACGCACGGTGGCGCCCGCTTCGAGCGCGCGTTGCGCGGCCAACTGGTTCACGATTCCATCCGCCAGCGGATCGGAGAACGGCACGCCGAGTTCCAGGAGATCGACGCCCGCTTTTTCCAGCGCGAGCGCGAACTTCACGGTGGAGGCAAATGAGGGATCGCCCGCCCCGATATACGCGATGAATCCCTTTTCACCCCGCGCCCGGAGCGCAGCGAAACATTGGTCGATGCGGTTCGACATCAATGTTTCGGCGCCCGCACCGTGCCCGTTTCCACCGCGGTGCGGCGCTCCGCGACGATGCGGTTGGCCGTTTCCTCCACCATTTGCTCGAGCAACATCCGCAAGTGCGTGCCCGGTCGGTAATCAGCCGGCGCCATGTGTTTCACCCGATCGGCGTGCGTGGAAAGCTGATAGCACTTCTTGAATCCAGCCCGCGCGGGATCGTCCGGGTTGTAAACGGCGATCGCTTCCCCGCCGTTCTTTCGCATCACGGTGAAACACGGCACGTCGGTCGGCCCATCGCCGATGTAGATCATGTTCGGGAACGGAATCGGGCGGATCTCAGGGTCCATGTGGTCATTCACGTCCTGCGACATGTCGAGCAGGCCCTTGTTGATCCGGAAAAGGTACTGCGTCTTCTGCGTGTGACTGATGACGCGCTTCGGAAATGTGATACGCCCCTCGGTGTCCTCGGCAAATTCGCAGCCGAAAATTGCGCGCACATACTTCGCCAGTCGGCTGCCCTCGATCAGGATCTTCATCCCGGACGAGATGATGTAATGCTCCACCGCGATGCCATGCGCGACGTGCTCTTCGGTGAGAAGGCCGTGCGCGAACTCCTCGAACATCTCGGGCAGCCCCTTGTAGAAATTTAACTTCCCGCCCAGCGTTTTCAGCTCCGCATTGGTCGGTCGATCCATTCCCAGCGTGTCGAGCAGCACTTTCATGTAGGCCAGTTCGCTGTCGTATCCGCCCTCGCGCACGAGCTCGCTGCATTTGCGCCAAAAGCCATCCTTGTTGATTCCGAACGCCGGGAACACCACCTCGTCCTGCATGTAGCTCGGGCTCAGGGTCTGATCGTAATCGTAAACGATCGCGATCGTATTCTGTGGGGTGGACATGTCCGCCTATTTTGCGCCGTTCATCCGCGAAACGAAGTCGGCAAAAAGCGGCGCATAGACATCGCCCCCGCGCTCCGGGTGATACTGGACCGCCAGCGCGAACGGATAATTTTTCAGCCGCACCTGCTCGATGATGTCGTCATTCGCACACCACGCCTCGACTTCGAGTCCTTCGCCCAACCGATCAATCGCCTGGTGATGCGAGCTGTTCACTTTCTCCAGCCGATGCGTGGCCGCGCGATCGTGCCGCAGCGCCTGCACATCATGATTTTCCTGCTCGGGCGCGTTATGACCCGGGATGTCGAGATGCAAGGTGCCGCCGAGGGCAATGTTGAAAAGCTGGAGGCCTTTGCAGATCGCGAAGATCGGCAGCTCGCGCGCGAGCGCTTCTTTCGTCGCGCGGAATTCCCATTCATCACGCGCCGCATCGGTATCGGTGTCGAGAATGGAAGGATCGGGCACCTCCTGATGCAGGAATTCCTCCGCCACATCCGGCCCGCCGGTAAGGAGAAGACCGTCCATCGTCTCCATCGCCACCGGGCCCTTCGCGGCGTTGTGCAAGACCACGTTCTGATGCGGCGCGAAGACGCGGGCAAAATACGGCTCGTCCTTCGGGCGGACCCACGTGGCGATCTGCGGCATCGCAGAGTTTCCCGTGCGCAGCGCCCCTTGTAAATGGCTGAGGCGAAGGTGGCGGCTACAGCCCCATTAACTCGCGCACGTATTTCACGGGCGGGCTCCCAAACGAAAGCACGGTGTCGTTGTATTTTTTCAGGTCAAACTTGGCTCCGTCCTTCTTCTTCGCCCGCTCGCGCAGATCGAAATGCTCGCTCGCGCCCACGAAATAGGTGGAGAGCTGGGTCGAGGAAAGACGTGCGCGCTTCCATTTCGCCACCGCTTCGCCTTCCTGCTGGAAGCCTTCCTTCATCATCAAGTCGAGCGCTTCCTGCTCGGTCATGCCCGCGGTGTGGATGCTTTGGTCGAGGATGGCGTTGCAGATGACGCGCAGCCGCATCTTTAGTTGCTGCATCTTCACTTCCGGCCCGCCGTAACCGGCCTCGGCCATGAACTGCTCGGAATAAACCGCCCAGCCTTCAATGAATGTCCCGCTCCGGAAAATCGCGCGCACGAGCGTGGGCGCGCTGAATTTGTTCGCGTGTGCGAGTTGCAGGAAGTGGCCCGGCATCGCCTCGTGGATGGTGAGGTCCTGCAGCATGTAGTTGTTATACTCGCGAAAGAACGAATCCCTCCGCTCTTGCGACCAGTCGGCCGGGGTGGGCGCAATCGCGTAGAAGGTTTCGCCGTTCTGCTCCAGCGGACCGGCGGAGTCACAATAAGCGATCGACTGGCCGCGCCGGAACTCCGGCATGACGATGATGTCCAGAGGCTGATCGAAGACGGTGATGAGCCCCTTCTTCTTCGTGAACTCCGTCGTCTCCGCGAGCGTCTTCTTCGCGTAAGCCACAACCGTATCATCGTTCGGGCGTTCCTCGGCAAGCCGGTCGAGGACCGCCGTCGTCACCTTCTTCTTGTCCGCCAGGGTGGCGGCATCGGCTTTCGGGAAATATTTTTTGTAAAGCGGGAGCGCGGTTTCGTAGATGGCGGTCTGCGTCGCAGCCAGGTCCGCTTTCGCCCGTTTCATGATTTCCTCCATCGACAAATCGGACGCGAGCGAGAAGCGCAGTTTCTTCCGGAATTTTTCCGCCCCGATACGGAAGTCACTGTCGGAGCGCGGGAGCAAATCCTCCTCCAGCCATTTCTTGTAGTCTTCGAGCGCTTTTGCGGTCGCTTCCTGGAGCGGCGCGATTTCCTTTTTCATCTCCGGCGCGCGATCGAGCAACGGCCCGAGGCCTTCACGCACGAACGACACCGCGCCCTGCGTCTGTTCAATTGCGGTCTCGGTGTAAATCTTGGGCGGATTCTTCAGGTTCGCCTTCGCCTGCGCGATGATGTTGGGAATCCCCTCCATCCGCTTGCGCAAATTCGGCACGCGCTCGGCCGGCGGCGCAAAATCGCGCACAATCAGGACGTAAAGCCCGTTGGCCAGGCTTTGGTTGTAGGTGAGCGGGTTCCACTCCGCTTCCTTGAGTTCTTCGAGCTCGAAGATCGCGCCTTCGACATTTTCTTTCAGGATGCGGAAGTCGACCTGGTTTGGACCCGTGAGATCGGCGGCGCCCTTGAAGGCGTTCAATTTTTCCAGCAACGCTTTGTGCTCCGCCAGCTCCTTCGCCCGCGCCTCGACGGAGTAATCCGTCAGCTCGCCATCGAAGCGATGATCGCCCAGCTCCGTCGCGCTCTCGGGATGCATCCGCAAAATGTTCTCGATGTATTGCCCGGCGAGCTTCTGGAATTCTTCATCCGCGGGCGTGGCGTGAAGGGAAGTGGCGACGGCGAGACAGAGCAAGGTGACAACGGTCTTCATGAGGCGCTAGGGTATGAAAAGCGCGTCGGTTGAACAGCAAGAACTCCGAGGCCGTCCGCGCTTTTCCACCTGTGCAACCGGGCGATCGGGTTTTCATTGCTGCCATGACCCGACGCGAAGCGACCAAAATTATGGCCGGAACCACGGCCAGCCTCCTCATGGGATCCACCGTGTCCGCGCAGCAAAAACCTTCGATCTTGCTGCGTGCCATCCCCTCATCCGGCGAAAAGCTGCCCGCGATCGGCCTCGGCACTTACCGCGCGTTTGACGTCGGCTCCGCCGCGAGCGAACGCGCGCCGCTGGAGGAAGTGCTGCAGCAGTTCGTCAAACAAGGCGGCAAGCTCGTCGATTCCTCTCCAATGTATGGCAACGCGGAGGACGTGGTCGGTGCCCTGGCCGATAAGCTCGGTCTGCGCGATTCGCTTTTCCTCGCCACCAAGGTGTGGACGACGGGGAACGAGGCTGGTGTGCAGCAAATGGAGCGTTCAGCGAAATTGATGCGCGCCCAGAAACTCGACCTCATCCAGGTGCACAACCTGGTCGATCTCGACACACACCTCCGCACCTTGCGCGATTGGAAACAGAGCGGGCGCGTCCGTTATCTCGGCATCACCCATTACACCGATGGAAGCCATCCCGAAGTCGCACGCGTGCTGGAGAAAGAAGCGATGGACTTCGTGCAGATCAACTACTCGCTTATGGAGCGGGAAGCAGACGACCGCGTATTCCCGGTGGCGAAGGAACGCGGGGTGGCCGTGATCGTGAATCGGCCCTTCGGCAGCGGGAACCTGTTCTCGCGTGTGCGCGGCAAAGCGTTGCCGGATTACGCGAAGGAAATTGATTGCACCACGTGGGCACAATTTTTCCTGAAGTGGATCATCTCCAATCCCACTGTCACCTGCGCCATCCCCGCCACGCGCAAGCCGAAGCATCTCGTCGATAACATGCAGGCTGGCTCCGGCCGGCTGCCCGATCCCGCCATGCGCCAGCGAATGGTCGAAACCATCGCCGCGTTGTAACCGCCGACGCGACTTTTTAGGTCGGCGCGCCGCCGCCAGCCGTGGGCGCGACCGCGTCGGCTTCGGCGATCGCATCGTCCTGGGTCTGCAGATACGTCTTGTAGCGATAGAAGCTGGAGACGATGGCAAAGAGCACGGTCGCCACCAGCATCAGCCCGGCGAAGAAGACGTAATACTGGACGTCGGTCAATTTGGCCGAACCGTCTTCTTTCAAGATCGCAAAGTTGAACGCGGCGGTGAAGGCATTACCGAGCGAGACCGTAAACAGCCACGCCGCCATCACCACGCTCTTCATCTTGTTAGGGGCCTGCGTGTAGGAAAGCTCGAGCCCGGTGATGGAGACCATCGTCTCGCCCAAAGTCAGGATGACGTAAGCGAGAATCTGCCACCAGATCGTCGGCCGTTCGCCGGCATCGATCATGGTCTGAATGAAAGCGATGACGAGAAAGCTCATCGCCGTCAGAAACAGACCGATGCCGATTTTGCGCAGGGGCGTGAGGGTCCAGACGCGATTGATCGCGGGATAAATGAGGTAATTGACCAGCGGGATGAAAAGGAGAATGAAGATCGGGTTGGCCGTCTGCACCTGCGCCGGCAGGACGTTGAGGCCAAAGAAGGTCAGGTCCATGTGGCGAGCCTGAAGTGTCCAGGAACCGCCCGCGCTCTGGTCCCACAGCGACCAGAAAACCGCGATGAAGACATAGACCAGCACCAGCCGACCGAGCGCGCCGAAGCCTTCCTTGCTGAACATTTGCTTCACAAATCCCCAGCCCGCCGGCGGGATGTGCACGAATTTTTTGCGACCAGCCCAGAAGAAAATCGTCGCAATGAACATGGCCACGCCCGGTAAGCCGAACGCCCAACGCGGACCCCAGTTCGGATGGGCCAGGAGCAGAGGACACAGGATGGTTGCGATGAAGGACCCGGCGTTGATCGAGAAATAGAACCAACCGAAAACTTTCGAGAGCAGGTGCTTGTTCGATTCGCCGAACTGGTCACCGACATTCGCCGAGACGCACGGCTTGATGCCGCCGGAGCCCAGCGCGATTAACCCGAGCCCGATCGCTAGAACCTTCTCCTGTCCAAAGGCGATCCCGATCGCCGTATCCATAAAAGCGAGCGCGACATGCCCAAGGCAGTAAACGATCGAGAGGTAAAGAATGGTGCGGTATTTGCCGAGAAACCCCTCGGCCAGGATCGCTCCCAGGATGGGCAGGAAGTAGACCGCCGAGACGAAAGTGGAAAACCAGGCCCGCGCCTGCGCATCCCCCATCGGCGCCAACGCCCCCGTCGTGTTGACGAGGTAGGCGGTCATGAAAACGATCAGGATGCCGCGCATCCCGTAGAAGGAGAACCGCTCCGCCGCTTCGTTGCCGATGATGTACGGCACGCCCGGCGGCATGCCGGTGATGTTGGGCGGCTTCGTCGCGTACTCGGTCGTGGCCATAATCGGTGGGGCTCGGGTTAGTGCGAGGGGGTCGCGGTCGCAGAGGGAAAGAACTGCGCGGGCGTGGGCGAGGCGTGATCGCCGGGCTGGGCATCGTGCGCGGTGTGCTCGGTTGCATCATGCGCGCCGTGACCGCCGTGGTGAAGCTCCTCGGGTTTATGTCGTTCGCAGGAAGCGAAACAAATCAGGGAAGTCGCGGCCAGGCAGAGAACAACCGTCCGAAGGTAAGAGCGCATTTCGCGGGAGACTAAGCAGTCGTTCGGAAGCGGCGCAAGAGTAAAGAGTGGCCGCGAAAGGGTGCCCAGGGCCCATGTTGTTGCGGGATCGAAGAGACGGCTGCGTTTTTGCGCTCACAAGCGGGAGGCATGTGCTACTATCTCGCCCGGTGGCCCGCAGAGTAAAAAACAACGCCTGGAACGAAGTCTTCGCGCTCGTTCTTCTCGGGATCGGCACGCTTCTTTTCCTCGCCTTGATCTCCTACTCGCCGCGCGATCTGCCGGCATGGGTTCCCTTCAGCAAGGTGGCGACGCCGAACTCGCCCGCACAAAACTTCATCGGGCCGATGGGCGCGATCGTGGCCGGGTTTTGTTACTTTATGATCGGCGGCGCGTCTTACCTGCTCGCGGTGGTGCTGCTTGGTTTCGGCGCGGCGAAGTTGTTTCATGCGGAGCTGCGCGTGGGAAAACGCGCGGGCTGGATCGCGCTCTTCATCGCCTCGGGCGCGTGCCTCCTCCATCTGCAAACGCAGTTCCTGCGCGATTGGAATTCCGCTTTTAACATTCAGGGGCCGGGCGGTTGGGTCGGCTATTACTTCGGCCGGCACGTTTTCGCGCAATTCATGGGGCAGGTCGGGTCGCTCATCCTGCTTTTTGGAATTTATGTCACCAGCTTGATTTTGATGACCGGGCTCCGGCCCATCCACATCGTCCGCCAGAGCGTCGCGGCCTGCCGGCGCGGGATCGCCCGCTTCCGCGAATTGCGTTTGCAGCGCAGCCTGCGGCGCACCGATCTCAAGGGAAAGCTTGAGATCAGCCAGCGCGAACTGGCCAAGCAGCAACGCTCGATCGAGCGGCAGTTGAAGAAGAAAGGCGCGCCCGTGCCCGAGCCGCCTTCAGCCCTCATCTCATCGGACGAAATGGCCGACCGCCCGAAACCGAAAGTCGTCGATACGACCGCGCTCCCGGAAGAACCGAAACGCAAAAAGCCTTCGCTTGCCGAACTGCGCGGGAAGGATAAGCCGGGGGCCGAAGTTGCCGGCCTAACAAATCAGACCTGGGACGCGGAAAACTACGAGCTGCCCGGACTCGACCTGCTGGACGAGCATGATGTCGAAGGCCGGGTCGCGGCCGATCCCGCCGAACTGGAACGCATCCAGCAGACGCTGATCGATACCCTTGGCCAATTTGGAATCGCCGTCGCCGCGGGCGACATCACCAAAGGTCCGACGATCACGCGTTACGAAGTTTATCCGGCAAAAGGCGTCCGCGTGGACAAGATCGTGAGTCTGGAGCGCGACCTCGCTCGCGCCACGCGCGCCGAGCGCATCAACATCCTCGCACCCATTCCGGGCAAGGACACCGTCGGCATCGAGCTCGCGAACAGTCGCAAGGTCAAGGTCACCCTACGCGAGCTGATGCAGTCGACGGATTGGACGGAAACGAAAGCCAAGCTCCCGATTGCGCTCGGCAAGGACGTTTACGGCAAGACCATCATCGCCGATCTCGCGCAGATGCCGCACCTTCTCGTCGCCGGCACCACCGGCAGCGGCAAGAGCGTCTGCATTAACGCGCTTAT
Source organism: uncultured Verrucomicrobiae bacterium (assembly GCA_963769625.1). GTDB lineage: Bacteria > Verrucomicrobiota > Verrucomicrobiia > Chthoniobacterales > UBA10450 > JACCTI01. The sequence continues at coordinate 45,641 of CAVYMO010000008.1, forward strand.
CGCGAGCATGCTCTACCGGTTCACGCCCGAGGAACTGCGCTTCATCATGATCGACCCGAAAGTGGTCGAGATGCAGATCTACAACGATCTGCCGCATTTGATTATCCCGGTTGTAACCGACCCGAAAAAAGTCCTGCTCGCGCTTCGACACGTCATCCTGGAGATGGAAAATCGTTACAAGATTTTCGCCAAGACCGGCGTACGCAATATCACCAGTTTCAACGCGCGGCCGCCGAAGAAAACGCAGAAGGAACTGGACGCCATCGCCGCCGAGAAGGCTCCCGCGGCTGAGCCACCGCCCGTGGGTTCGGTCGAGGAATACACGCAGAATTTGAAGATCAAGGTCCCGCGCGACGACGAGCCCATCATCCCAGATAAGCTGCCCTACATCGTCGTCATCATCGACGAGCTGGCCGACCTTATGCAGACCGCGCCCGCCGATGTGGAAAGCGCGATCGCCCGCATCACCCAGATGGCACGGGCGGCCGGCATCCACATCGTTGTCGCCACCCAAACGCCGCGTGCCGACGTCATCACCGGCGTGATCAAGGCCAACATCCCGAGCCGAATCGCCTTCCAAGTCGCGTCGAAAATCGATAGCCGCGTCATTCTCGATGAGAACGGCGCCGACCGATTGCTAGGCCAGGGCGACATGTTGTATCTCCCGCCGAGCACTTCGCGGCTAATCCGCGCCCAGGGGGTTCTGGTCACGGATGAGGAAATTCATCGCCTGGTCGATTTCGTTTCCCAGCAAAGCCCCGCCGCCTACGACATGGCCATCCACGAGAAGATCAGCGCGAGCGGAAGCGGCGAACCCGGCGAGGACGTGACCGACGAAGACGAAGAGCTGGTGGAGAAATGTCTCGAGATTATCCGCCAGGAAAAACGCGCCTCCACTTCCCTGCTGCAACGTCGCCTTCGCCTCGGCTACACCCGGGCGGCCCGCATCGTTGATATTCTGGAGCAGCGCGGCATATTGGGGCCCGGCGAAGGCGCCAAGCCGCGGGAGATTCTGGTCGATCTCGACGCCGCCGTTTAGCCGACACTCGACACACACTATTTTTTCATGGAAGGCCTGGGCGAAAAATTTCAAAAAGCACGCGAGGCACGCAATCTCACCCTCGATGAAGCCGCGCGCATGACCAAGATCCGGCCGGCCAAGCTGGCTGAGATCGAAGCGGAAGACTTCTCGCAATTTCCCAGTCTCGCCTACGCAAAGGGTTTCATTCTCATCTACGGCAAGTTCCTGAACGTGGACGTCTCGCCCTACATGGAGGCGTTTGAAACCTCCGAGCACGTCACCGTCGCGGGCTATTCCTATCTCCAGGACAACCCCGCGCCCGCGCCTCGTCGCACCGAAGTGGTGCGGAAAATCCCAGCCGGCAACAAGAGTTCGCTCATGCCTTTGGTCATCGGCGTGGTCGTGCTCGTGGTCGGCTTTACCGTCCTGAAATGGATGCTCGACGTGCGCCGGCTCAAGCCCAGCCAGACGCGCGACGCCCAGGCCCTCGCCGCGGCCAGTGCCACCCCCGCCACCATGGTCGCCCCGCGCGCCTTGCCCGCAGATGCCACGCCGGCCCCGACCGCGCCCACCACCACAGCAGCCGCCGTGGTCGCCGAAGCGACACCAGCCCCGACGGCATCCACTACTCCCACACCGGAGGCAACCGTCGCCGTCGCGGCAGCGCTCCCACCCGACGACGAACCGGAAGTGCGCCGGGCCGAACCGGTCAATCCCGAAGATCTCAAGAAGGCGACCGCGGCGGCGGCAACGCCGAACCCGTCGCCCTCACCTTCACCCTCGCCGTCTCCAGGCGTCAACCGCTTCGAAGTTCGCCCCCTGCGCAAAACCTACGTGCGTGTCACCGTCGATGGCTCAGGCCGCGCGGTCGAGCGCTGGGTCAATGCCTCCGAGGGTTTGCAATTCAAAGGCAAGCGCATTGCCATCAAAGTGCTCGACCCACGCGACGTTGAGATTCGGAAAAACGGCAAAGTCGTCGGACGTGGCGACGCCGACGTGAGGCTGGAGTAGGTCATGCGGGTGGCAGAAAGCGCCGCGCCCGTCGCGGCCCCGAAGGTCGGGATGATCAGCCTCGGCTGCGCCAAGAATCTCGTCGATGCCGAGATCATGCTGGGAAGCGTGCTCCAGCATGGCATGCAGATCACCGCCGATCCCGACGACGCCGACGTGCTCGTGGTCAACACCTGCGCCTTCATCGACTCGGCCAAGGAGGAATCGATCGACGCCATCCTCGAGGCTCACCAACAGCGCGGACTGTCCCGCCGCGCGGGTCAGAAACTCATCGTCAGCGGCTGCATGTCGCAACGTTTCGCGAAAGAATTGCGCGAACAACTTCCGGAAGTGGACGCGTTCATCGGGCTCGACCAGGTCACGGAATTAGGCGCAATCGCGCACCGCGTCCTGACCGCGCCGCCTTCCGCGAGCGAAGCTGACCCGCTGAATCTCGTCACGCGCCGCCCGACTTACATTCCAAATTACGACACGCCGCGTTTCCGTCTCACGCCCACTCACAGCGCGTATCTCAAGATTGCCGAAGGCTGCAACCATCCCTGCAGCTTCTGCGTCATCCCGCAAATGCGCGGCCGCCATCGCAGCCGCCAACCCGCCTCCGTCCTCGCCGAAGTGCGCGCTCTCGTCACGGAAGGCGTGAAGGAAATTAACCTCATCAGCCAGGACACCACTTACTACGGCATGGACTTGTGGGAGGAGAAAGCGGGGCCGCGGCAGCCAGTCGATTCCGCGCGCGGGCTTACCCTTTCCGCGCTCCTGCGCGAGATCCAGGAAGTACCGGGTGATTTCTGGGTGCGCCTGCTTTACACGCATCCCGCGCATTGGAGCGCGGAACTCATCGAAACCATCGCGGCGTGCAACAAGGTGGCGCGTTACATCGACATGCCGTTGCAACACATCGATGAAGCCATGCTCGGCCGCATGCGACGCGAGACCAGCCGGCAACACGTCGAGGACCTCGTCGTCGCCCTGCGCGCGGGCATTCCCGGCGTCGCTCTGCGCACCACCTTCATCGTCGGGTTCCCCGGCGAGACGGAACAGGAATTTGAGACGTTGCTCGATTTCATCCAGCGCGCGCGTTTCGATCGGCTCGGCATTTTCAAATACTCGCAGGAGGAAGGCTCGCGCGCCGCGCAAATGCCGGACCAGGTGCCGACGCGAATCAAGAACGCGCGCTATCGCCGCGCCATGCTCCTCCAGCAGCAAATCGCACGGGAGAACGCCGAGGCCTGCGTCGGACGTGAGATGAAATTGCTCGTCGACCAACCGCTCCGCGCGCGTTCGGAAGCCGACGCGCCCGACGTCGACGCCACCGTCGTCCTCACGCAACCGGCGCCGGTGGGCGAGTTCATCCGACGCACGATTACCGGCAGCCGCGGCTATGACTTGCTCGCCTGAGTCGCCCGGACGTGATACTTTGTCGCGATGAAATGGAAGTTTCTGCTTGTCGCTGCGATTGCACTCAGCGGTCCCCTTGCGCCATTCGCTCTGGCACAGGAAGACGAAGACGCGAGTGATGAGGAAATCGCGGAAGCGCCGGCGGTGAGCAAACTTTCGCTCGAAGAGCAATTGAAGCTTCGCGCCGCGCAGCAAAAAGCCGCCGAGGATCCCGCGGTTCAAACCGCGCTGGCAAAGCGCAACGCCGCGATCGAGGAATTTCGGCAAGCCGTACACGACAGCATGGTGAAAGCGAATCCAGCGCTCGAGGCCATCCTCGCAAAGATCGCCGTAGGTAATAGTCCCGGCTTTTAGCCAGGGCGGTCTGGTCCCCGCGCGTCTGCCTGGCAGACGCGAGGCACAAGTTCGCGAGTGACAAACGGCGCGGTTTCCCGCAGCCTTGCCCTCCATCCTCAGCGATCCCATGAGCGACCTGAACGGCCCCAAAAAAGAAACCGTGCGCATCACGCTGCCTCCGCGTGGCGCGATTGGTGGACCACGTGGGACGACGAAGATGGAGTTGTCGGCGGAACCGGCCATCGTCGAGCCGCCACGTCGGGTCGTGCCCCCGCCTCCTCCGCCCTCACGCCGAATGCCGCCCCCGCCCCCACCCGCACGCGCGGTTGTCTCTCCAGCCGCTTCCCCGCCAGTGGCGACCATTCCCGAACCGGCCACGGTTACTCCACCCGCTCCCCCGATGCCGCCGCGGCCGCGGGTGTTGCCTCCGCCTCCGCGTATCACTCCGCTGCGCGCAGCGGCTGACGCTCCCACCCATTACCCCGGCTCCGGCACCCAAAACGGCCCGCGCAAAGAAACCGCCCGCATCACCATTCTGCCCGAGCCGCCGGCACCGCCTGCGCCCCCCGCGGTGAAAATGGCGAAGACTCAACCACTCCTGACCGTGCCGGCAGCAACCGCACCCAGCGCGCCCGTGCTCACCGCTGCCGACGCCTCTTCGCCCAGCGCAGTCGCCATGCTCGATGTGGTCCCGTTGCCCATCTGCTGGACGATCTTCGGATTTTCGACCGTCACTTTGCTTATCCAGATTTGGAACTACTTTAGTTCCTAATCTATGGACAACTCTTCCACTGTAACGATCGACGAAGCCAATTTTGACCGCGAAGTAACCCAGAGCCAGCAGCCCGTGCTGGTCGATTTCTGGGCGGAATGGTGCGGCCCCTGCAAAATGATTGCGCCCGTCCTCGACGAAATCGCGAAAGAAAAAGCCGGCACGATCAAGGTCGGCAAGGTCAACATCGATCACAACCAAAGCCTCTCCGCGCGTTACAACGTGCGTGCCATCCCGACGCTCCTTTTGTTCAAGAATGGCCAGGTGGTGGATCAGGTCACCGGCATGACGAGCAAGAAGGATTTGCTCGGGCGCCTGGAAGCGGTCGCCTAAAAGTGCGCCCGGCGCGGCTCGAACGCGCAACCTACAGCTTCGGAGGCTGTCACTCTATCCAATTGAGCTACGGGCGCAGCTTTGCGCCCCCGATTATAGAGGCGTCGCCGCAAAGCACAACCGCGGGCCACACCATGGGTCCGGCGGAACAGAAGCTGCTCTTATAGTGGTTGCGATTTTTTCTCCCAATTTATGTCTGCCGCACCACTCAGGGTTTGCACCGGTGAAGACCACTCCGAGTCTTCGGAGGTCGCTGGCGCCGTAATCGGTCATATTGCGACGAGCGACGACCATCCCGAGACCGTGGAAGATACCCCTTCAGTTTTGATCGTGGAAGACGAGCCCATCGCCTCGGCCGTGCTCGAGAATCACCTGCGCCAGCTCAATTACTGCGTCGCCGGCCGGGCCACCAGCGGCGAAGCGGCCATTGAACGGTGCGCCGAGCTCCTGCCCGACATCGTCCTCATGGACATTTCGCTTAATGGCGCGGTCGATGGCATCTCCGCCGCCATCACCATCCGTCAGCGCTTCGATCTTCCGGTCATCTTTCTCACCGTTGACGCCGACGCCGTTACCATCAAACGCGCCCGCACCGCGGAAGCCTTCGGTTACCTGCTGAAACCGGTCGATCGCGAGCAGCTCCACACCAACATCGAGATGGCGCTCTACAAAGCGCGCGCCGATCGCGAGAAATCGCGCCTCTTGCGCGAACTCCAGGAAGCCCTCGCCAAGGTCAAGTCCCTCAGCAGCCTTTTGCCCATCTGCGCCCAGTGCAAGGATGTGCGCGACGACGAGGGCTATTGGGAAGCGGTCGAGAGCTACCTCGCCAAGACCGACACGCAGGTGACTCATTCCTTGTGCCCCGCCTGTGAAATCAAGTTTTACGAGAAGAGCGGCCTCAAAGCCGTCCCGCCGCCCCGCCGCCACCGTCGCGCCCCGCAGCCAGAATCGGATCAAACGTAGCGCGTTCGTTCATGGGCCCTCCACTCCCAGTCAACGAGCACGAGCGGCTGGAAGCGCTCCAGCGTTATCAGATTCTCGATTCGGAACCGGAAGCCGCATTTGACCGCATCACCCAGACGGCGGCGCGATTCTTCAATGTACCGATCGCGCTCATTTCCCTCGTCGATCAAGATCGGCAATGGCTGAAGTCGCGTTGCGGTCTCGAAGTGAGTGAAACGCCCCGCGAGATCGCATTCTGCGCCCACACCATCCTCGGCACCGAACCCATGGTGGTGGCGGATGCCACACTGGACCCGCGCTTTGCGGCCAACCCATCCGTGGTCGGCGAGCCGCACATCCGCTTCTACGCCGGCGCTCCCATCCGCACGAGCGATGGCTTTAACCTCGGATCGCTCTGCGTGATCGACACCGAGCCGCGCCAGATCACCGTCGAAGAGCGCGTCATGCTTGAGCAATGGGCCGCCATCGTTCTCGACCAACTCGAACTGCGTATCACGCAACAGAATCTTTCCACGGAACTGGCCACGCGTGCGCGGACGGAGGAAAAACTGCGTGCCTCGGAAGCGAAGTTTCGCGCCGTCGCCCAATCCGCTGGCGATGCCATCATTTCTGCAGACGAAGAGGGCCAGATCGAATTCTGGAATCACGGCGCCGAAAGAATCTTCGGCCATTCCGGCGCCGATATGCTCGGGCAGCCGCTCAGCCGCATCATGCCGGAACGCTTCCGACAGACCTACGAAGCTGGCATGGCCTGTTCCCGCGCCACCGGCGAAAATCGCGTCCTCGGCCAAACCGGAGAGTTGCTGGGCATGCATCAGCGCGGCCACGAGTTTCCCATCGAACTCACTCTCTCAAGTTGGGAGGCGAACGGCCGCACATTTTTCACCGCCATCGTGCGTGATATCACCGGGCGCAAACTTGCCGACGATGAGTTAAAACGCAGCGCCGCCCGCCTGGCCGAAGCCCAAAGCGCGGCTCGTCTCGGGAGTTGGGAAGTCGATCTCGCCACTGGCCAGACGCTCTGGTCGGATGAAATGTTTCACCTGCTGGGTCTCGAGAAGGAAAAAGTCCGACCCAGCCATGAACGCTTTCTAGAATGCGTGCATCCGGAGGACCGGCCGCGCGTGTGCGACTTTACGCCCGCGCTCCTCGCCACGCACAAGCCTCCTACAATCGACCTCCGAATTGTGCACCCGAACGGAGACATGCTCTCCGTACAGCGCCACGCCAGCGTCGTGTTGGATGAGACCGGCGTCCCGGTTCGGATGTTCGGCATTCTCCAGGACATCACGGAACGCAAACAAAACGAGGCCGTCCTGCAAAAGGAACGCGAATTCCTTAGCGCGCTCCTGGAAAATCTGACAGACGCCATCGTCTCTTGTGATGCGGAAGGGCGGCTGACGATGCTGAACCGCGCCACGCGTCAGATCCATCAGGATTCTTTCACCGAAATTCCGCCCGAACGCTGGGCGGAGCATTTCGGTCTCTTCCTCGCCGATGGCGAAACCCAAATGCGGATGGAGGAAATCCCGCTCTATCGTGCGCTCCACGGAGAAAAATTGCGCGATGTCGAGATGGTCGTGGCCACGGATGACGCACCGTCCCGTTCCTTCCTCGCCAGCGGTCAATCATTCTTCGACGCCGAGGCGCACAAGCTGGGCGCCGTCATCGCCATGCACGACATTACGGAGCGCAAAGCGGCCGAGGCCAAGGCTGAGGCCAGCGCCAATCGTCTGCGCCAGCTCTGCGATATCACTTCCAAGGGGGAGTCCAGCTTCGAAGACAAGGTACGCGCAGTGCTCGATTTGAGTCGACACGAGTTTGGACTCGATAACGCAACCTTCGCCGAACTGTTCGCCGATGAATTCGTCGTCCGCTATGCTTCCTGGAAAGACGATGAGACCGCGGAGGAATTCCGTTGCCCGCTCGCCGACACCACTTGTCAGGAATTGTTCGTCACCCACGGGCCCATTGCTTTCGAGCACGCCAGCGATTCCGAGTGGGCTACGCACCCCGGCTTCCTGCGCTTCGGGTTTGAATCTTACATCGGCGCACCGGTCTACGTACGCGGCACGCCTCATGGCTCGCTCTCCTTCACCAGCACCCAGCCCCGGACGGAAAAATTTACCGAATCGGACAAAGAATTCCTCCGCCTCCTCGCCCAATGGGTCGGCGGCGAAATCGAACGCCAGCAAACTGAAGACGCGCTGAAGCAGGCCCGCGAGGACGCCGCGCAACTCCAGCTCGAAGCTTCCCGACGCGAAAGCATCCAGCGTTACACTTTCCTCGCCGATTCCATGCCGCAGATCGTCTGGACCGCGCGCCCCGATGGCTTCCTCGAATACGTCAACCGCGCCTGGACCGACCGGTACCGGACTCACCCTTGAGCAATCAAAAAACCGCGGCTGGGAACCGGTGCTCTATCCAGACGAACGCAAATCTTGTCTCGAGCGCTGGATGCACGCCTTTCAAACCGGGGAACCGCTCGAGGTCGAGCATCGCCTCGGCCTCCCGGCGGACGCCGGTTACCGCTGGCACCTCACCCGCGCCCTTCCGTTGCGCAACGACGAGGGCCAGATCATCCAATGGGTCGGCACCTGCACCGATATCCACGATCAAAAGCTCGCGCACGAGGAACTCGAAGAACGCGTTGCGGAACGCACTGCCGATCTCGTCGCCGCCCAGAACAACTTGCAGGCGGCCACCGAGCGTCTCGCCCTCGCCACTCAGGCCGCCAACGTCGGCATCTGGGACTGGGACGTCACCACCAACACCCTGCTCTGGGACGATGCCATGCATCAACTCTACGGGATCCCACTTGGGCAGTTCAACGGCACTCATGACGGCTGGAAAGCACGGCTCCATCCCGACGACCTCGAGGCGATGAGTTTGGCCATCCGCAGCGCCCTGCGCGATGAGGCGGATTACGCCCCTGAGTTCCGCACCGTTTGGCCAGACGGCTCCATTCGCCACATCAAAGCCAACGCCATGATCCTGCGCGATGCCAACAACCGCGCCGTGCGCATGCTCGGCACCAACTGGGACATCACAGAGCGGAAAGTGGCCGAGGTGGAACTGCACGTGGCCAAGGAAAACGCCGAGGCGGCCAACCGCGCCAAGAGCGAATTTCTCGCCAACATGAGCCACGAAATTCGCACCCCCATGAACGGCATCATCGGCATGACCGATCTACTCGAGACACCTCGACCAAACGCAGCGCGAGTTTCTCGGCATGGTCAAGATTCGGCCCACTCGCTCCTCCGCTTGATCAACGACATCCTCGACTTCTCCAAGATCGAAGCCGGCAAGATGGACCTCGAGTCCATTGCCTTCAGTCTCCGTGATTGCCTCGACGGCACTCTCCAGCCACTCGTGATCCGGGCCGAGCAAAAGAAACTCAAGCTAGGATCCGAGTGGGCGTCCGACATCCCCGATCAGGTTATCGGCGATCCCACGCGGCTGCGGCAGATCATTCTTAATCTCACAGACAACGCGATCAAGTTTACCACCGCAGGTGCCGTCACTGTTCGCATCGGGAAAAATCTCGTGGAGGACCGTCTGGTCGAGCTCCAGTTTGCCGTGAGCGATTCCGGCGTAGGTGTCCCACCCGAAAAACAGGCTGCCATCTTCGACGCCTTCGCCCAGGTTGATGGCTCCATGACGCGACGGTTCGGCGGCACCGGCCTCGGTCTTGCCATTGTCTCACAATTGGTGCGCAAAATGGGCGGCAGAATCTGGGTCGAGAGCGAACTAGGTCGCGGCTCGACCTTCCATTTCACCATCCGGCTTGGCCTTGATGACAGCGCCCGCATCCCCGCACCCGCCATTCCAGCCGCCCGCGCGCTCGCAGCTCCGTCTGGCTTGCGCATCCTGCTCGCGGAGGACAACCCGGTGAATTCCACCGTTGCCACCGCCATCTTGGAAAAACTCGGCCACTCCGTCGGCCTGGCCACGAACGGCCGCGAAGTGGTCTCCACCTGGCAGGCCCATCCATTTGATGTCGTTTTCATGGACATTCAGATGCCGTTCATGGATGGCTTCGAAGCCACCAGCCGCATCCGCGAATTGGAACGCAAGACCGGCCAGCACACTCCCATCATCGCCATGACCGCCCACGCCATGGCCGGTTATCGCGAGCGTTGCCTGCGCGCCGGCATGGACGGCTATCTCCCCAAGCCGATTTCAAAAAACGAAGTCATGCAGGCCATCTCCGAATGCACCGCCACCCTCGGCGCCCAAGCCTCCGCCGTCCGCACGCCGGCCCCCGAGGAACACGAGTTTGAGATCGCGGACCTGCTCGAGGCCCTCGATGACAACGACGCGCTCCTCGGCCAGATCGCGAACATCTTCACGCAAAACACACCCCTCCTCCTCCTCGAGATTGAGCAAGGTCTCGCCTCCGCGCAGGGCGAACGCGCCGCCCGCGCCGCGCACCAGTTGGCCGGCTCCACCGCCAATCTCCACGCCGTTCGCGCCGCCCGCCTCGCCCGCGAGCTGGAGCAGGCGGCGAAACAGGGCAACCTCGCGCGCGCCCGCGTTCTCGACTCCGCCCTGCGTGATGAAGTGGCCATTATTTCCGCCCGGCTGCGCGACCGCCCCCCAGCCTCCACTGTGCGGGCGGTGGCGTAACCAGCGCCTTCACACGTCCGGCGGAACAAGCCGTTTGCTTTTCCGGTCTGCCAGACGGAAGATGAACGCCCGTCTCCGCCAAGCCTACGGCGCAGCCGGCCGGCCCGCCTCTTCCGTGGCGGCGGGCAACGAAAGCATTTCCCATGAGCACGATCATCGACACCATTGAAAAAGAGCAGCAGAAAACCGACGTCACCGAATTCAAAGTCGGCGACGGCGTCCGCGTCCACACCAAGGTCAAGGAAGGCGACAAGGAACGCATCCAGATTTTCTGCCGGCATCGTGATCGGCCGCAAAGGTCGCGGGATCAACGAAACCTTCACCGTCCGCCGCATTTCCTACGGCGAAGGCGTCGAGCGCGTTTTCCCCATCCACTCCCCGCGCATCGCGAAGGTGGAAGTGGAAAAAGTCGGCAAAGCCCGCCGGGCCAAGCTCAATTACCTGCGCGATCGCAAGGGTAAGGAAGCGACCGCGGTGCGGGAATAGTTTTTCGTTCACGCGAATCTGTGGCTAAGCTCCGGCGATGCGTCGCTGCGGTTTTCGTCATGAACGCCGATTGCGCACCGTCGGCTACTCCGCCATCGCCGGCATCGACGAAGCGGGGCGCGGGGCGCTGGCCGGGCCCGTCGTCGCCGCCGCTGTCGTCCTCCCGGAGAAGTTTCGCCACAAACGGCTGAACGATTCCAAGCAACTGCTGCCCCGAACGCCGCGAAGAAATTTACCGCGACCTCACGGCCAATCTCGAAATCACTTGGGCCCTGGGAATTGTCGACTCCCTCGAGATCGATCGCATTAACATCCTGCAAGCAACCCACAAGGCGATGCGCGCCGCCGTCGCTGCGCTTGGCCTCGCACCCGATCACGCGCTCATCGATGGCCGTCCGGTCCATCCTTTTCCGCTGCCGCAAACCGCCATTATCGATGGCGATTGCTACAGCCTCAGCATCGCCGCCGCGAGCGTGATCGCAAAGGTGACGCGCGACCGGATCATGCGCGAATTTTGCGCGCGTTTCCCTGAGTATTGCTTCAGCCAACACAAGGGCTACGGCACTCTCCTCCATCTCACCAAGCTCCATCAGCTCGGCCCCTGCCCCATCCACCGCCGCTCTTTCGAACCTGTCGCGCAACCGCTCCTCGCCTTTGCGCAACCGACGATGGAACCCGAACGATTCATGCCGGAATGAAGCCAGTTCTGGTCACGACGCTTGCTCGGATCGTACGGAAAATGTTCCCCCCTCGAGCTCAGCATCTCCAGCGCGGCGCCCATGGAGAAAAGCTGGCCTGCCGTCATCTCCGCCGCCACGGCTACAAAGTCCTCTATCGCAACTTCCGCGGCCGCACCGGCGGCGAAATCGACATTGTCTGCCGGGATCACGACACACTCGTCTTCGTCGAAGTCAAAACGCGCACCAGCGAAGATTTCGGTCGCCCCATCGAAACCATCCGCGCCGATCAACGCGCGCGCATTTCCCGCGGGGCCCTCGCCTGGCTGCGCATGCTCGACGATCCCGACATTCTTTTCCGTTTCGATGTCGTCGAAATCGTTATGAGGGAAACTGAACCGCGCATCGAACTGGTCAAAAACGCCTTCGGCCTCGCCGAGCCGTTGCGTTATTGATTCGTCGATGTTCTTTGAGGATTGCCGGCCTCCACCGCCCGGCATTTGCTCGAACAATCCCAATGAAATTTTCACTCTCGCTCGTTCTTCTGGCCGCTGTCTCCGCTTCCGCCCAAACCACCATCTCCGGCAGAGCTGCCATCGAAGCCGACTGGACCGCCGACGCGCCCGGCGTCCGCCACAAAATCACCGTGGCCGATCTCCCGCCGCCGTATCAAACCGAATCCGTCACCAACGATGCTGACGTCGTAAAGCGCCCCGATGGCGCACAACTCCGCGTTCCTTCCGGATTCAAGGTGGAACAATTCGCCGACGGCTTTCGTGATCCGCGCTATCTCCTCAGCGCACCAAACGGCGACATCTTCGTCACCGAAAGCCGCGCCGATCAGATCAAAGTTCTGCGCGATGCGGATGGCGACGGTAAACCCGAGGTCAGCGAAACCTTCACCACCGAAAACCTGAACAAACCATTCGGTCTCGCCTTTTATCCGCTCGGCCCCGATCCCCAGTTCCTCTACGTCGCCAACACGGACGGCGTCATCCGTTTCCCCTACCGCAACGGCGATCTCAAGGCGCGCGGCCCGGCCGAAAAGTTGAGCGCCGAGTTATCCGCCGGCGGCTTGCTCCATGGCGGCGGGCATTGGACACGCGATCTCACCTTCTCGCCCGACGGAAAAAAAATGTATGTGTCCATCGGCTCGCGCTCGAACGTCTCCGACGACAAATCCGAGGCCGATCGCGCCCGCATCTTCGAGTTCAATCCCGATGGCACCGGCCAAAAAGTCTACGCTTGGGGCGTGCGCAACGCGGTCGGAATCAAATTCCGGCCCGGGTCCAGCGAACTCTGGATGAGCGTAAACGAACGTGACGCGCTCGGCGACGGCCTCGTGCCCGATTACATCAGTTCCGTAAAACCCGGCGGCTTCTACGGCTGGCCCTGGTATTACATGGGCAACATCCAGGACCCGCGTCACAAAGGGAAAAAGCCCGAACTCTCCAGCCGTGTCCTCGTGCCCGATGTGCTCGTGCAGAGCCATTCCGCCAGCCTTAATCTCTGCTTCTACGACGCGGCGCAATTCCCGGCTGAATACAAAGGCGACATCTTCGCCGCCTTCCACGGTTCGTGGAACAAGAAGCGCCGCACCGGCTACAAGATCGTCCGCGTTCCCTTCGAGAACGGAAAAGCGGCTGACTACTACGAGGACTTCGTCACCGGCTTCGTCACGCCGGAAGGAAAAGTGTGGGGCCGTCCGGTCGGGATCACGGTCGCGAAAGATGGCAGCCTGCTCTTCAGCGAAGACGGCAACGACACCATCTGGCGGGTGAGCTACGCGAAGTAAAAAAACGGCGAGGGAACGCCGAACGTAACTTATTTCGCCTCCGCCTCCGCGCGCCGCAGCGTCAGAAAATAGTAAATCGTCCCGACCGCACCGAGCGCCGTCGCTGTGACGAAGTTCACTCCTGGCCCCAGCTTCCACAGCACCGCCCCGAGCAACGCCGCGCCGCTCACAATCAAATCGCGCACCAAATAATACGCGCCGATCATCTGCCCGCGCCGCTGCCGATCGCAGTAGCTAATGATGAGTGCCTTGCGCGAGGTGTCGCCGAATTCCTTCAACCCGCGAATCGCAAACGCCACCATCAGCATCGCAAAACTGCCCGAGAGCCAGAACGCGACCGGGAAGATCGTGAACATGATGAAGGTGACGAAGACAAACGGTTCGCGCCCGTATTTGTCCGCAAAATGCGAGGCCGGGATGATGCACACCGCCGCCGCCAGCATCTCGATCGTGGTCAGAATGCCGACCTGCTTCGCGTCGATGCCGATATTGTCCATCGCGTAGATCACGACCCAGGCGAAGGGGATGCGTTCGCAGAAACGAACCAGAATGTCGCTCAACAAGAGTCGGCGCAACGGCGCGTTAAAATTCTGCAGGCTGCGCCAAAAACTCCACCGCTCCGGCAGCGCCGCGACCGCGGCGGGTGCGACGGTGCGAAATTGCCGCTGCACGCCGATCGTCGCAATCGAGAAAACGATCGAAACCCCGAGCCCGATGCGCACCCCATCGATCATGCCGAAGCGATCGATCAACACACCGCCGAGAAACGGCGCGATCATGATCGGCAGCCGTTTGATCACCGACTGCATCCCGATCCCCATGGAGTGGCGATTCGCCTCCAGGGTTTCGGCGATGAGCGAAAACGTCGCCGGCAGTGAAAAACACGTCCACGAGAGGAACAAAAACATCGCGCAAATGACCGCGCCCCAATGCGGCACCAACAAGACCACCGCGTAACCCGCGATCGAGAGCACATTGAAGACAATGAACGCGCGCCGGAACCCCCAACGATCCACCACCAGACCGCCGGGATAGGCGTAGATCGCGCCGAGCAGCGTGCGAATGGCATCGAAAAGGCCGATTACAAAAACCGTCGCGCCGAGTGCCTGCAGATACTTCGGCAGAAAACGCATCCACAGTTCCTCGCCCAGCCCGATCGCGAAGATGGCGAGAAGGAGAATGACGAGATTGCGCCGCAGCCCAAAGAAGTCGGCGAGCGATCGGCCGGCTTTCATCGCGGCGAAGATAACGCCGCCAGGAGAACGGTTCTCATCGTTCCCTCAGATACCCAAAAGCCGGGCGCAAAGGAAGTCCCGCGATTCACCGCGCACCGATTTGGGCGATCGAACCAGCAAAAAAGCCATGCGCCGCAAGGCACATGGCTCCTTGGAAGGAAAGTTGTTCTCCTACCTGCGGTTCGCCGCGGCGCGCCGTTTCCGGAATTGCTGCGCGCAAATCAAAAGGCCCACGCCGAAAAGCATGTAGGTCGCAGGCTCGGGGATCGCGGTTCCGTTCACCGTCACGTTGTCAATCAAACCGCCGCGGTCCGGATCGGTGACGCCGTCTTGAAGATAAATGCGAAACTCGATCGGCGACGAGACGTTTTGGAAGGCGGCAGCGCTGAGACTAATGGTCGCGGCTTGGAAGACTCCATTAGATCCCGCAAGGACATTCTGGGTGACGCCAACGTTGCTGGAAAACCCGTTTGTACTTGAACGAACAAAAAAGCTGATCGCGGAGAAGGTCCCGTCGTTCGTAAAATTCGCGATATCAAACGTCAGACTCGTCAGACTCATCTGGCCACCAGGAACCGGAGTCAGCGTAAATGTGAAATAATCGTTCGCAGTAACGGCCGCGGTGTTGGTCGACCCATCGATTTGATCCGAAGCGACTCCCAAGGACGGACTCGGATTTCCGCGGGCAGGGTCGAAAACTGAGGTAAATCCTGGACCGTCCGAAAAATTAGTGGCCGTCGAGTTTGGATCAGAATCGAAAGAGCTCCGTACCGAGCCATCAAAGGTGAAGCTCACAAGCACGTCGGCCGCCGCGAACTGGAAGGGCAAAACCATCGCGACCACCAATATTTGGATCACTTTTGTCATTGAAAGAGCAGCCCGGCGAGAGTCTCAAGGAAGCAGCTGTGTGGCAATACTTAATTTCGCAGACTGAGCCCCCGAATGATTTGCGGCTACAAAAGCTCGTAGGACAACACGCTGAGGCAATAAATTGCCGCCGTTTCCACCCGCAGGATGATGGGGCCAAGCGTGATAGGCCGGCAGCCGTGGCTGCGGGCAAGGTTTAGCTCAGCCGGCGTGAAATCGCCTTCGGGACCGATGAGCATGAGGACCCGCACCGGCCGCTGGCCGCCGTGCGCCTCAGCATATTCGGCGAGAATCTTCTTTAGGTGGAGCGCGTCGGATTGGAGCGAGCCGATGAGCTGGAGGTCGTAGGGCGCGCGACCGGCAAAGAACTCGACCATCGTTCGAGGTGTTTCCACCTGCGGAAGCCAGTTCTGGCCGCATTGCTTGGCCGCTTCGATGGCGATGGTCTGCCATTTCGCCTGTTTGTTTGCAGCGTCGTCGCGATCGAGCCGAACGATGGTGCGATCGGAAATGATGGGCACAATCTCCGCCGCACCGATCTCGACCGCTTTCTGCACGATCAGGTCCATGTTCTTCCCTTTCGGGATGGCCTGGCCCAGCGTGATCTGGCAGCGCAACGGAGGCGTCCGGTTCTCATGTAGTTTCCGCAGCGCGATCTCGCGACCATCAAGCGCAGTGATCTCGGCCGTCATCTCGCGGCCGCGGCCGTCGAAGAGGACCACTTTATCGCCGGATTGCAGCCGGAGGACGTTGCGCGCGTGGTGGGCTTCGGAATCGCTTAACGCCGGAACAGGCGTCCACGCTTCGGACGGAAGGTAAAAACGATGCACTCTGAAAAAAGATCAGCCGGTCCAGAAGACCGGGCTATCGGAAAAATTCTTTCGCCCGGTCGAAGAAGCTTCTTGTGCAACGGCGTGTTCTCTTCGCCGCAGAGCGCGGCGAATTCTTCCAGCTTCTGGCGTTGCTCCGCGTTGAGCCTGCTCGGAACTTCCACGATCAGGCGCGCCATGAGGTCGCCGCGGTCGCGGCCGTTCACGTTCAGGATGCCTTTGCCGCGCAGCTTAAAGGTCTGCCCGCTCTGCGTGCCGGCGGGCACTTTTACGTTCGCCTTGCCTTCCAACGTCGGCACAGCCACTTCGCCACCGAGCGCGGCCAGCGTGAACGGCACGGGCAGTTCGCAGTAGAGATCGTCTTCGTCCCGCTGGAAAATTGGATGTTCCTTCACGTGGATGACCACGTAGAGATCTCCGGGCGCACCGCCGCGGACGCCGGCCTCGCCATTGCGCGACGAGCGCAGCCGCGAACCTTCCGCAATGCCGGCGGGAATCTTGAGCTTGATCCGGCTCGCCTGCTCGACCCGGCCTTCGCCGTCGCAAACGCCGCACGGTTTCTCGATGATCTGCCCCACGCCGCGACAACGCGGACACGTTTGCGAGACCTGGAAAAATCCGCGCGAACTGATGACCTGACCGCGTCCCGCGCAGGTGGGGCAATTGATCGTGCGCGAACCGGACTCCGCGCCTTTGCCGTCGCATTTCGCGCACGTGTCGAGTTTGCGCACCTCGATTTCCTTCTCCACGCCGAAGGCCGCTTCCTCGAGCGTGATCTGCATGTCATAACGCAAATCTGAGCCGCGCTGCCGCCCCTCGCGGTCGACCTGCTGGCCACCGCCGAAGAACGTCTCGAAAATGCCGCCGCCCATTCCGCCGCCACCGCCGCCAGCACCGAAGACCTCGCGGAAAATATCGAACGGATCATGGAAGCCACCGCCCGCCGGCCCCGCCGTGCCCTGCGCAAACGCAGCGTGCCCGTAGCGATCGTAGGCCGCGCGTTTGTTCCCATCCATCAAGACGTCATACGCTTCGCCTAATTCTTTGAACTGCTCCTCCGCGTGCACGTCATCCGGGTTCTTGTCCGGATGAAACTTGACCGCGAGTTTGCGATACGAGCGTTTGATCTCATCCGCCGTCGCCTCGCGACTGACGCCGAGCACCTCGTAGTAATCGCGTTTGTGCTTGCCTTCGGCATGATCAGGTGCGGGCTGCCGCGGCTATTTCGCCGCGCCGCTCGAAACGACCACGCTGGAAGGGCGCAACAGGCGATCCTTTAGACGATAACCGCGCCGCGTCTGGCGAATCACTGTGCCTTCCGCCACGTCCGCGCTCGGTCTCATGGGCGATGGCTTCGTGCAAATTGGGATCGAACTTCTTCCCCTCGGCATCGATCGGTTGCAGACCGTTGTCGGCCAGGAAATCGGTGAGCTGTTTCAGGACCATGCTCATGCCGGAATAAATGGGCGATTTCTCGCCTTCGCCGCGCGCGGCGGAAAGCCCGAGCTCGAAATTGTCCACAATCGCGATCAGGCGCTCGAGCAAGGAGGTGTTGGCGTACTTGATCGCCTCCTCCTTTTCGCGTGCGGCGCGCTTTTTGTAATTGTCGAAATCGGCCTGGCTGCGGAGCGCGAGATCGCGAAAGCGATCGAGATCGGCTTGCAGGCTGGCGGTTCCATCATCGCCGTCGAGGTCGACGGGCGCGGCCTCAGCGAGATTCGCCATCGGCACTTCCTCGCCGGCGAGGTCAGCTGTTTCTGTTGGCTCGGGTTTGTTCATGTCTTGCGAATTGCGATCAAAGTGATGTCGTCGTTTTGCGGAGTCGTGCCGACGAAGGCCCGCAGGTCTTCGAGCAGGCGGTCAATCATCGCCTGCGCACCTTTTTGCGCGCTCTCGCGGACTGAATTCATCATCCGTTCCGGGCCAAATTCGTCCCCATTTCCGTCGAGAGCTTCAGTCACGCCGTCCGTGTAAAGGAGCAGGCAGTCGTCGCGTTCGAGGGGAACGGCGAGGTCGCCGGTTATCCTATCGAACACGTTTCCACTGTCAATTCCGAGGACCAGCCCGGGTGGCTTGATCGGGGTTAATTCCTCGGTGGCGCGGCGATACAGCAAGGGCGCATCGTGCCCCGCGCGGCAGAGGGTGACGGTGGCGCGAACGTGATCGAAAATCAGGTAGGCCATGCTGATGAACATGTCCTCTTTGATGTCGGGATAGAGCTGGCGATTCACCTTCTTCAAGACGTCGGAGGGCGAAGGATTGCCTGGCGCCTGGCTGCGCAGAACGCTGCGACAAATGGCCATGATGAGCGACGCGGGAACGCCTTTGCCTGAGACGTCGGCAATGGCGACGCCGAGGCGGTCATCGTCCACCTTGAGGTAATCAAAGTAATCGCCGCTGACGTGGCTGGCGGGGATGTTGAGGCCGCAGATCTCGAAGCCTTCGATACTCGGCGATTCCGACGGGAGGAGGATACGCTGGATGTCGCGGGCGATTTGCAGGTCGTGATCGAGGCGCTTCTTTTCGTTCGCTTCCGAATAAATGACGGCGTTGTAGAGCGCGAAGGCGGATTGCTCGGCGATGGATTTGAAGACAATGAAATCGCTCTGGGTGAAGGGCGCGGCCTTCGGTCCATTGCCGAGTGCGAGCACGCCCATGTTTTGTTTCCCGTAAAGCAACGGCGTAACCATGACCGAGGTGGTGGCAAAGCTCGTCCCGCTCAATCTGGCCAATTCCGGTGCATCCGCCGCGTCCGCGCGAAAGAGCGGTTGCTCATCCTTCCAGGCGCGACCGATCAAACCATCCCCCACCTCGACCGCGTGTTTGCGAATAAATTCGTCGATCACCGCCGTGTTGGCCGACGCTTCCTGGATGATCTCCGGGGGCACTTCCGTGAGTGGCGGACAACCTTTCGACAAGTAAGTCGGCGCCAGCTTCAAGCCGCCCCGCTCGGCGATGTAGAGCGCGCCGCCGCTGGCATCGAGAATGCGAGTGGCGCCCTCCACGATGAGGCGATGGAGATCCGCCGCGCGAATCGTTTCCGTGAACGCCGCGCCCAGGCCGTGCAGAAAATCGAATACCAGCGTCTCCTCGACCTGGATCTGCTCCTTCGAACGCTCGAGCGCACGCAGACGTCGCGCCTGGATGATCGCCGTCGTCAGCCACCCGAGGAGAGACGCAATGAGGAGCCCGAGAAGAAGGGAAGGCCACATGGCGGAGCCGGATTACTTCGCCGGCTCTTGGTGCAGGTCTTGTTTCAGGTATTCGAGGACATCCTTGAAACGGGAGAAATTCTCCGGGGCCACCTCGCACAGGGCTTCGTGCGCATCCAGCATCTCCTGTGCACGCTGTTGCTTGAGCGCGTCGGCCGTCGGCGCCGGAGCGCTGGACAGAACTTCCGTCTGCGGCGCGGCCTCGCCCTTGGCGTGGATGGAAAAAATCTGGTCGAGCCCGAGGCCGGTGAGCAAATCGCGGCTGCGTTGTCCGCAATGGATGACATGCAGATGGCCGTGCCCAAGTTCTTTTAAACGCAGGGCCACGCCCGCCATAGTGCCCATAAATGTGGAATCCATCATGGCGCAGTTCTCCAGGTCGATGACAAATTCGCGATAGCCACGGTTGACCATTTCGCCGGCAAATTCCTTCAAGTTTCCGCTATTGAGGAAGCTGCCTTTGCCCTCAACTTTCACCCAAACGGCTTTGCCGTTTACTCCGACTTGAATAGATGACTGCACAACCAACTGTGGAAAGTATAGGATCGTGGGTGGGAGTGTCAAACCTCACGCCATAGCCCCGTGGCGATCTTCCACGAGGCTAGCGCCATAGGTAAGATCGTTCTTCAGCCACGATCCGGCCTCCGGCAATTAGCAAACACCGCCAGGCGATGATGCGTCCGTCATTAAAATAATCATCTCCAATGATGGCGAACGCGGTTTTATGGCTCCCCTTCGCACTGGGTAAGTGACCTCCCGCGCCTGCGTAAACGAGCGCAGCGTATCCTGCCGGTATTCCAGCCGCACCGTCACCGGCACCACGCGTTGCGCCCGCCAGAAAAAATCGAAGTAATGTCCATGGCGCCGCCGCTTATCCAGCTGCGTCACCGCACCGAAAAGTCGATAGGCTGATTCCGCCCCGATCGCCGGATTCTTCACCACGCCCGGCGAGCCGAAGCTCGAATTCTTCCGGCCTGGCAAATCGCCGAGCGTGAAGAGCTTCACCTTGCGAAACTCGAAGCCGGGATCGAGCGCCGTCTGCAGTGGCGTCACTTGATCGAGCTGACGAAAATCATCCGCCTGGCCCGGGAGACGCGCGTGCACAGACGACGCAAGCGCCAGGAGCAGGACTGCGCCTGCCATCGCCGAAGTTCTCATCGCGGTAGCAAACGGGTTCCGACCGAAAGTGTCAATCCGGTGCCGATGTCATAACCGCCCGCCGCGAGCGCTCAGTTTCTCTTCATCGCTTCCACGCGTAAATTATCCTCGTGATCGAAGTGCAATACCACCGCGGCGTATACCTGCCCGCGCAAGACCTGTGGCTCGACCCGCACGATGCGAAACCCCTCGCCTTCGTTTCCCATGCTCATAGCGATCACATCGCCCCGCATGATGAAATCATCGTTTCTGAGCGCACCGCCCGGCTCATGCAAGCGCGCATGCCGGGCGAACGCCACGAGCACGTCCTCCCTTTCGGAGAGGCGGCCGAAGTTCGCGGCTTAAATGTCACCCTCCTCCCCGCCGGCCACATCTTGGGTTCCGCCCAGTTTTTTCTCGCGACCGACACGGACACGCTCCTCTACACCGGCGATTTCAAACTCCGCCCTGGTCGCTCCGCGGAGCCAACGCAATGGCGCCAAGCTGACACCTTGATCATGGAGACCACTTTTGGCCTCCCGCGTTATCGTTTCCCCGCCACCGAAGACGTCGTCGCCCAGATCATCGCTTTCAGTCGCGAGGCCCTCGAGGAGGGCGCCGTCCCCGTTCTCCTTGGTTACTCGTTAGGCAAAGCGCAGGAGATTCTTTGCTCGCTCAGCGGTGCCGGCCTCCAGCCCATGCTGCACGGTTCCGTCTTCCGCATGACGCGCATTTACGAGCAATTCGGCCAACCCTGTGGCGAGTACGAACGCTACGACGCCAGCAAGGTGGCGGGCAAGGTCCTCATCTGCCCGCCAAGCGCAAATCGCTCCCGCATGCTCGAGAAAATTCCGCACAAACGCGTGGCCATGATCAGCGGTTGGGCGGTCGATCTCAACGCGCGTTTTCGTTATCAAACCGACGCCGCCTTCCCGCTCTCCGATCATGCGGATTACGATGATCTCCTCCGCTACGTGGAATTGGTGCAACCCAAACGCGTCCTCACCTTGCACGGCTTCGCGGCGGAGTTTGCACGCGATTTGCGCGAACGCGGCATCGAAGCATGGGCTCTGAGCGAGGAGAACCAGATGGAGTTGGCCTTGCGAAATCTTTCCCCTGCCCCCTCCGCCGCACCGGTCGAATCGAAACCTGCTCCGCTGTCCGAGTTCGGCGACTTCGCCGCGCTCGGCGAGGCCATTAGTGCCACGCCCGCCAAGCTGGAAAAAGTGCGCTTGCTCGTGGAGTATCTCTACTCGTTAGACGCAACTCGCCTGCCGATCGCCGCGCGTTATCTCACCGGAAGGGCATTCGCGCAGAGTGATCCCCGCACCTTGCAGGTCGGCTGGGCGGTTATTTTCCGCGCGCTCCTGGCCGCATCGAAACGTCCCGATGCCGAACTGCGGCGCATGGCCCGGAGCCACGGCGACGCGGGCAAGACCGCGCTCGAAGCTCTGACCGGTCGGACGGATCCCGCGGCTTTCACCATTCCAGAATCGAGGGAACTCTTCGACGCGCTGCAGAAGGCGCGCGGACCCATTGCCAAGACAGAGATTCTCCAGGCGCGGCTCGCCCTGCTCTCCGCGCACGAAGGTCAGTATGTGGTCAAAATTCTCACGGGCGATCTCCGTCTTGGTTTGCGCGAGGGACTGGTCGAGGAAGCGATCGCGCGCGCGTTCGCGGCTCCACTCGACGACGTCAAGGAAGCGAACATGCTCCTCGGCGATATCGGCGAGGCGGCGCTGCTCGCGTCGCGCGGAGAATTGCAGCGCGCGGAACTCTCACTTTTCCGCCCGATCAAATGCATGCTCGCCAGCCCGGAACCGACTGCGGAAGCAATCTGGGCGCGTTTCGCGGGTGAAAACGCGGACGCCCAGACAATCTACGTTGAGGACAAGTTCGACGGCATCCGCGCGCAACTACATCGTGGCGCCGGACGCTCCGAAATCTTTTCGCGCGATCTCCGCCGCATGACCGAGCAGTTCCCGGAAATCGCCGACGCCGCCCGCGCTTTCGACTCCGAAGTCATTCTCGATGGCGAGATCATGGCCTTCGAGAATGGCCGTCGCCTCACCTTCTTCGATCTGCAAAAACGGCTCGGCCGAAAACACGAAGGCGCGGATCTTTTCGCGGCCGCGTCCGCGGATGTGCCCGTCGTCTTCGTCGCCTTCGATTTACTCTGGCGCGACGGCCGTTCGCTTTTGAAGATCGCACTGCGGGAACGTCGCGAACTGCTGCGTTCGTTGAAGTTGCCGCCGCACTTCCAACTCTCCGAGATTTTTCCGGCGCATTCGGCGGAAGATATCGAAACCGCGTTCGGGCTGGCGCGACGCCGCTTGAATGAGGGCTTGATGGTGAAGGATCCCGAAAGTTTTTATTCGCCGGGACGGCGCGGAATGTACTGGTTCAAGCTCAAGAAAGAGCTCGCCACCCTCGATGTCGTTGTCGTCGGCGCGGAACGCGGCCACGGAAAACGCAATCACGTCCTGAGCGATTACACTTTCGCGGTGCGCGACGAGGCGACAGGAGAATTGCTGACGATTGGCAAAGCCTACAGCGGCCTCACCGATTTGGAGATCGCCGAGCTGACCGAGCATTTTGCGAAAAACACCATCGCAAATCACGGACGCTATCGCGAAGTGAAACCAAACATCGTGCTCGAGATTGCCTTCGACGCGGTGCAACCGAGCACACGCCACGCGAGCGGACTCGCACTGCGTTTTCCGCGCATCAAAGCGATCCGGCGCGACAAATCCGTGGATGTGATCGACACCCTGGCCTATGCCCGCAAGCTGGCGGAGGAACGCGCTGGCGGAAAAGGCTGAATCGTTCTCTCCAGCGCGGCGAGCTTTTAGAACCCGCTGCGCGGAATTTCGAGGGCCACGTTGCTGGCGTGCACCAGTTTCCAATCCCACGGCTTCTTCGAAACCTGCCGCCATTTCAAAACGAAAGGATCGGGCAGCAGGTTGACCCGCGCCTTGATGAAGTCGCTCACCTCATTAGCGTCCGCTTCCACCGTGACGCGGGCGCGCCATTCGCCCTCCCCCGCGTCGGCGTGGACGATGATTTCCCGCGCTTCGAGGCGGAGATTACGCGCGTAGGGCAAAATCTGCCGCAAGCGAGTCAGGAGCAGAACGCGGTCGTGCCCCCATTGATCCGCATACGCGTCAGCGAGAAACTCGTCCGCGTCCGCCCAATCCTTTTCCTCCAGCGCTTCCATGAGATGCGCGCTATGCAAGCGGACCTGCTTTTCCGGCGTCCAGAGCTGGTAAAGGTAAAGTCCAAACCCGAGCGCGATCAGGAGGCCAGCGTAAAGACCGTTCCGAAAACTGGGATTGGTGGGAAACATTCCGGGGAACCGCGACCGCGGACGCGGTCGGCAGGTTAGCCCTTTTCCAGGGACCGGCAATAGGCTGTCCTCACCGCGGGAGATAACCGCCATTGGTATGGAGCGTGCTTAAAAAGCGGATAGATGCCGCCAACTCGTTCTCTGTTTCAAATGCGCCCGTGGGGGCGCTCTGCACGCTAGCGTTATGCTCGACCAAAAAGATCTGAAGTGGATCACCTCCACCTCCACCGAGCTCAACTCGATGCTGCAACAGATCTCGCGTTACACCGATCTGGCCCGGCAGCACAAGGACGCGCCACATTATCTGGACGTCGTCGCCGATCGCGTCGAGGCCGCCTCCAGGACCGCGCAGGCGCTCTTCGACCGCGTGACCTCGTCCATTCTCTCCCACAGCGCCAACGAACAAGCCCCGACCGATCCCACGCATCCTTTTACGGTCGTACCGCAGCCCAGTGCCTCGATCGCCGCGGTCCGCAAAGCCATCGCCAACGCGTTGCCATCGCAGCCGCCCGCGCCGCCGCCGCGCTCGCTGGAGCCTCCTGCCCGCATGGCGCCGCCGTCTGACGAGATCAACATTTTGAATCCCAACGGCACGCGCGAGCTCATTCTCCTCGTCGACGACGAACCCCAAATTCTGGAACTGGGCGGCATGATGCTGACGGACGAAGGTTACCGCGTCATCGTGGCCAAGGACGGTTTCGAGGCCCTGCGCCTCTACGATCGGCTGGGCGACCGTATCGGTCTCGTCATCCTCGACTTTTTCCTGCCGATCATGGATGGCGATGCGGTTTTCGACGAACTACGCGCCTTGAATCCTGCGGTGAACGTCGTGCTCAGCAGCGGTTTCGCCGAGCAAACGAAACTCGGCGCCATGCTCGCGCAAGGGCTGCGCGGGTTCATCCCCAAGCCCTATACCGCGGAGAAGCTCCTCACCCAGGTGCGATCCGCCCTCGATGCCGGCCGCCCACCCGCCCGCTGGAGGCAGGCGCACGCGCAGTAATCCGCCCCATGGCACCGATTTAGCTATTTGAAAGACCCAAACTCCCATGGCTCGGATTGATTCCTTTTTTAAACTGATGGCCGAGCAAAAAGCCTCGGATCTCCACCTTTCCACCAACAACCCGCCGATGCTGCGCATCAACGGCGAGTTGATCCGGGTCGATTATCCCGCGCTGGAGAACGACGACCTCAAAGCCATGGTCTACGAGATTGCCCCCGAGACCAAGATCAAGCTCTTCGAGGAAACCTCCGACGTCGATTTCGGCTACGAGGTCCCGAACGTGGCCCGCTACCGCTGTAATTTCTTCCAGCAAAAGTACGGCATCTCCGCCGTCTTCCGCCTCATCCCTTCCAACGTCCTTACCTGCGAGCAGCTCGGGTTGCCGCCGGTGTTGAAAAAATTCCCCCTCCTCAAGAAAGGGCTCGTCCTTGTCACCGGCCCCACCGGTTCCGGCAAATCCACCACGCTCGCGGCCATGATGGACTACGCGAACATGCACCGGCACGATCATATTATCACCGTCGAGGACCCGATCGAGTTCGTGCATCGCAGCCAGAATTGCCTCGTCCAGCATCGCGAAGTCGGCGTTCACACCCGCTCCTTCGCGTCCGCGCTGCGCGGCGCTTTGCGCGAAGATCCCGATATTCTCCTCGTCGGTGAAATGCGCGATCACGAAACGATCGAACTCGCCCTCACCGCGGCCGCCACCGGCCACCTTGTTTTCGGCACCTTGCACACCTCCAGTGCCGCGAAAGCGGTCGATCGCATCATCGACGTTTTCCCCACCAACCAGCAGAACCAGATCCGCGCCACCCTGGCCGAATCGCTCAAGGGCGTGGTCGCGCAAAACCTTTTCAAACGCATCGACAAGCCGGGCCGCGTCGCCGCACTCGAAATTCTCGTGGTCGACATGGCCATCTCCAACCTTGTGCGCGAGGCCAAAACCCACCAAATCCCCGGCATGATCCAGGTCGGCAAAAAGAAGGGCAATCAACCCCTCGACGACGCCATCATGGATCACCTCCGCCAGACTCGAATCTCTCCGGAAGAGGCTTACGAGAAATCGATCGACAAGAAAAAATTCCGCCCCTTCCTCAAGGAACCCCCTGCCGATATGACCGACGAGTAGCCGTCGCGCGCCCACCATGAGAACCCCTGATCTCGACAACATCCTCGCCGCCATGCTGGCGACATACGACGGCATCTCGGACCTGAATTTTTCCGTCGGCCATCCGCTCCAGGTCGAGGATTTCGGCGAACTCAAACCGGTCTTCGTCGATCCGCCCATCGAGGCGCTTACGCCCTACCAGACCGAGCAAATCGCCCTCACGCTCATGCAGGGCAATCGCCGCCTCATTTACGATTACCTCACCGGCGGCTCCTGCGATTGTAGCTATTCGCTGCACGACCAGGCGCGTTTCCGCGTCAATATTTTCCGCCAGCAAGGCCAGTTCTCCATCGTCATGCGGAAGCTGGAAGCCAACGTCCCTTCCGTCGAATCACTTGGCCTCCCGCCCATCTTCAAGGAAATCGCAAAGGAAAAAACCGGCATCATCTTTCTCACCGGCTCCACCGGCAGCGGTAAAACCACCACCCTGGCCGCACTCCTAAACGAGATTAACGAGACGCAACCCGTCCACATCGTCACCCTCGAGGATCCGATTGAGTTCGTGCATCCGAAGATCAAGGCCACTTTCAACCAGCGCGAGCTCGGCCACGACTTCAACAACTACCCCAACGGCCTTCGCGCCGCCCTCCGCCAGGCCCCCAAGGTCATTCTCGTCGGCGAAATGCGCGATCGCGCCACGGTCGAAGTCGCGCTCATGGCCGCCGAGACCGGCCACCTCGTTCTCAGCACCCTCCACACCATCGATGCCGGCCAGTCCATCAACCGTATCCTCGGTCTCTTCTCACTCGGCGAAGAGCAGCAGCTCCGCATCCGTCTCGCCGATACCGTCCGCTACATCGTCAGCCAGCGTCTCGCCCCGAAAGTGGGCGGTGGGCGCCATCTCATCGCCGAGATCATGGGCAACAACCTCCGCACCAAGGAAACCATCACCCTCGGCGAAGGCGAGCATCGCAGCTTCTACGAGATCATCGAGGCCAGCTCTCCCTTCGGCTGGATGACCTTCGATCAATCCATTCTCGACGCCTACGATAACGATTTCATCACCGAGGAAACCGCCCGCATCTTCGCTTCCCGCAAAGGCAAAGTCACCCGCGGTCTCGATCAAATCCAAAAAGCGCGCGGCGTGGACAACGACCTCGAATCCGGCCTCCGCCTCGACCTCCCCACCAACGCCTTCCAGTAACCGCCATGGCCTCCGATTCCGACAGCGCCCTCTTCGACCTGAACGACAACACCGCCCTCGTGTGCGTCGATCATCAGCAATACCAGAAACTGGTCGTGCCGCAGTTGATCGACATGACCTACAAGGTCCACCTCGGCCTTTTTGAAGAAGACGTCCTCCTCAAGCTTCGCACCTACAACTACGACGTCGTTGTCGTGCACGAAAACTTCAAAGGCTCCACGGTTCAGAACAATCCCATTCTGCGCGAGCTCGTCCGACAGTCCGGCGCGCAGCGCCGCAGCCAGTTCGTCGTTCTTCTCAGCCATCGTTATCCCACGAATGATCCCATGAGCGCCTTTGTGCAGAGCGTCGACCTGATTCTCAACATCGCCGACCTCGCCAACCTGAAGACCGTCGTCCGCCGCGGCGTCGCCCAGTATAAGGACCTCTACGTTTCCTTTAACGAGACGCTCAAGGCCACTCAGGTCCTCTGATCTCCCGTCGGGCTTCCGGCTGTCCCAAGGTCTAACAACTAATTGTCGCACCGGCGCCCACCTGATCGCGGCTTGGAATTTACAAATCCCACTTCGACGCGCATAGTGTTGTCCCCCGTGAGCGACCCCGAGACCATATCCACCGAAGACGAGAAAGCCGTCCTGAACTTTCGGCAAAAGCTCTCGCCCAGCCAGAAGCGCCGTTCGAAACTTCAGCAGGCGCCCGAAGAACCCGTCGATCTCCCGGCCACGCCACCGCCGTCCCCCACTCCGGAGCCGCCGCCCGTGGATGCCGCCGTTCCGCTCTTGCGCAAGATGCGGCTCAAACGTTCCGGGCACATGCACGAGGATTTGGCGAAGACGATCGCCGAGGATGGCGACACCCCCGGGCCCACGCACGAATACTGACGCCGCGCGTCAGTCTTTCCCTCGCTTGCGCCAATAACGCAGCGCCGCCGTCACCGCCATATGGCTCGGGTCGGCCGTCTCGTAATCGTCCACCTCTGCGGCCGTCGCACCGCCCGCCTGCAAATCGTCCGCTTCGTATTGGCGGAAAGCCGGGACCAGTTCCAGCTCCCCCGCGCCCATCCGCTCCCGAAACCACGCCGACCAACGCCTCACCCGCTCCGCGAGCGCATCAAGGTGCGAATCGATCGACCCTTCGACCAAACCATAGTGCGGCAAAAAGAGCTGCGTCGCCGGCAACGCCCGGATCTTCTCGATCGATCCCAGCCACGCCGCCACGTCCAGTTCCGGCGGCACGAACGGCGGAATCGGCGGCCCGCCACCAATTCTGACGCCCGCCACGTCCCCGCCGAAGGCCGTGTCGTCCCAATGGTAAACATGATGATGGCTCGCGTGCCCCGGCGTCTCGATCGCCCGCACTGACACACCGCCGATCTTCACCACGTCACCATCCTGCA
Organism: uncultured Verrucomicrobiae bacterium; assembly: GCA_963769625.1. Classification (GTDB taxonomy): domain Bacteria; phylum Verrucomicrobiota; class Verrucomicrobiia; order Chthoniobacterales; family UBA10450; genus JACCTI01. The sequence goes on from CAVYMO010000008.1 coordinate 74,397, forward strand.
GAACCTTCACCCGTTCCGCCGGCACCGGCGCCAGTCGACCCCACAGCCTCGCCATCTCGTCGCCAAAAATGCGCGTCGCCGATTCAATCAATCGCGCCGGATCAATCAAGTGCGGCGCACCGCGCGGATGCACGTAAACGTCTGCTCCTGTTTCCGCGAAACGCCACGCCGCGCCTGCATGATCGAAATGGATATGGCTGAGAAAAACGTGCCGCACATCCTCGACCCGCGCGCCGATCCCGCTCAGTTCCGCCGCGATATTGTCGAAAGTAGATTCCGGCCCCGTATCAAAAAGCACGATCCCGTCCGCCGTTTCCAGCGCCGTCGCCGCAATGATTCCCGGACGCCCCAGCTGCCGCGTATCGAGCACGTGAATCATTTCGTTTTCTCAACCGGAAGACCCCGCCCGCTCACCAGATAAACCGCAAAGCTCCCCAGCCAATGTCCGCCCTCGTAGTGCTCGCCCGTCACTGCCGCCAGACCGGCCTTCCGATGTGCCGCGGCTGCGACAGCGAGCGCCTCGCGCCGCGCATCATCCTTCGGCAATCCCGCGCGCATTCCCTCCAGCATCCACGCCCGGCTCAGGTTCAAACCATCCAGATGCGCCAGCTTCGGATCACTCGGATCCGGCGACACCGCCACCGGCAGCCAGGCCGCGTCGCCCTTCACCGGCACTTGCGGCAGGAAATCCTCCAGCCACTTCGCAAATTCCGCCGGCGCCAGCACCCGCCGCATCACGATCCGCCTCACCGAGCACGGGCGAGAGAAAATCTTCCCCCGAGGGCTCGTACGCGAGCGGCGCATTCCGGTCCGCCAGATAAAACTTCCGCGCTTTCTCCGTTACCAACTTCGCGAAACTCTCGTTCCCCGACGCCCGCGCATAATCCAGCATCAATCCCAGCGCGAACGCCGTCTGTGCGTGCTCGCCGATTCGCACCGGGTGCGAGAGCTTCGGCAGCCAGGTCGTTAGGCGCTCCAGCGTCGCCTCCTCCAGCGGTTGCAAATTCGCCAGCATCTCGCGCGCGTCCGCGTCATCCCACTCCCGCAGTTCCGCGATCAACTGCAACAGCCACGCCAACCCATACGGTCGCTCGAAGCTCGCCCGTCCCGCCCCGCGCATATAAGCCGCCTCCGCCTTCAGGTTTTCCGCCGTCAGGCTCTGGCGCAACGCCGCCCGCGCCTCAGCTGCGAAGGGCGCGTCCGGAAATTTCCGCGCCAGCCGCGCCAGCAGCCAATGCCCGTGCACCGACGAATGCCAGTCGTAGCAGCCGTAAAACGCCGGCGTCAGCTTGCTCGGCGCCGCCACATCTTCCGGGCCGTTGAGTACGTGGCTGATCTTGTTCGGGTATTCCTTCGCCACGCACGCCAGCGCCAGCTTCGCGAAGCGCTCCGCCGCCGCCGCATCAAATGCCGCCGCCGTTTCCGTCGTCTCCGCCATTGCCGACACCGTCAACAGCAACGCGCATCCGCCAACCAGAATCTTCCTCATGTCCGCGACCATAATGCCGCCAAGCGCTCGTCGCCACGTTCACCGCGTCGCGTGGAAACGAACTCCTTGCCCCCTCCCGGGAATTTTGCATAGTGACGCCCCGACTCGATGGCACGCACGCATGCGCACGACGCAGACCACGAGTCAGGCGCAATTGGCTGGGTAGCTCAGTTGGTAGAGCAGTGGACTGAAAATCCACGTGTCGGGGGTTCAATTCCCTCCCCAGCCACCACCGCCGCCTACTTCAGATCGCCGCAGCCAGGGCGACGCGGCGACCCTGTTACATCCACATCGTATTTCGGTCCGAAGTATGCTTGTATGAGATAGTTATGGGAACACCTCTCCGCATTCTCGTGGTCGATGACGAATCGGTTATCAGCGAGAGCGTCGCCCAGACGCTGCAAGCGCCTAACCGGAGGATTGTCGTTGCGCACGACGGCCAGGAAGCGCTCAGCCTCGCGGCGAAACAAAAGTTCGATCTCGTCATCACCGATCATCGGATGCCGCGCACCGGCGGGCTCGAGTTGGTGCGAAAGCTCCGGGCGCGCGCTTACACCGGCAAGATCGTGGTCTTCTCCGGTTACCTCTCCCCCGAACATATTGGCGCTTACGAGGATCTCGCTGTCGCCGAAGTCCTGGGCAAACCGATCGTCTCCACCGAGTTCCGCCGAATCATCGCGGAGCTCGAAGCGGAATCACAAACCTAGGGCGGCGCGGCGATTCCTCACCCGGCCCGGCGCGCGCGCCAGCTTGAGTGGTGCACCAATAGCGTCACCAGCCAGATGCTTCCTGCGAGCGCACCTGCGGGCAGCGTCAGGAGCATGAGCCAGCCCAGGACGAACATCGCGTAGAGCGTCTCGCCCCGATCCTGCCCACCGATCACGCAGGGATGCGCCGAGCCCTCATCCACCTGGCAGCCGTAGGCGTTTGCGATCGTGCTCCCAGCCACCACCGACGCGACCGGCGCCAACGCCCCCGCCACGATGAGAGCCAGGACGACGAGATAAATGGTCCACGGAAATTTCTTCCGCGTCTTGCCCGGCAACTCCGGCGGACCAGCACTCGTCATCATTCGTGAACGCCCAAATCAAACCTCAAAATTCGAACCTCAAACCTCACCTCTTGATCCGCACCTTCGGTTTCCCGCCCTGCTTCATCTCCTTCAGTTTGATGCAGACCACCGTCAGCCAGGTAATGTCGAAAGCATTGCCGAGCGGCTCATCCTCCTGCGCCTCCTGGTTCATGCTGCTGTAGGTTTCGTCGATCCCCACCGCCCAAATTTCCTCGCCCGCCTGCTTCAACGCCACCACGACATCTCCCCCGTCCATTCCCTTCGCCGTTTCCCGGAATAATTCCCAAAGCTTGTCCCGGAACGGAGAAACATTATCGCGCCGCGTCTTCTTCGTTTTTTTCACAGCGGCAAATGTTCGCGCTCCCCTTCCCGCTTGCAACGCGCATTTCCAGCCGCGTGAACCCAAACGCGGCCGGCGGACGTATCCATTAGGGAACCCCGCTTGCACCATGATGACCCCGACCTTCCTCCTCGCCGGCTGCACCTCCGGCATCGGCCTCGCCACCTTGAAACTCCTCCACACTGACGGCCATCGCATCATCGCCGCCGTGCGCGATCGCGAGCCGCTGACCGCCTTCGAGGACGTCGAAGTCATCGATTTCGATGCCACGAAAACCGACCCGCCACAGCTCCCGGCGGAGCCGATCGACGGGCTCGTTTACTTTCCCGGCACCATCAACTTGAAACCGTTCCGCACCTTGCGTGACGACGATTTCCAGCGCGACCTCGAGGTCAACTTCCTCGGCGCCGTCCGTCTCATCCGCGCCGCTCTCCCCGCGCTCCAGAAATCCGCGCAAGCCTCCATCGTTCTCTTCTCCACCGTCGCCGCGCAAACCGGCATGCCGTATCACACGAGTATCGCCGCCGCGAAAAGCGCCGTCGAAGGTTTCACCCGTTCCCTCGCCGCCGAGCTTGCGCCGAAGATTCGCGTCAACTGCATCGCCCCTTCCCTCACCGAAACCCGCCTCGCCGCCCATCTCATCGATACCGACACCAAAAAGGAAGCCAGCCGCCAGCGCCATCCTTTGCGGCGTCTCGGTCAACCCGGCGAGGTTGCGCAGCTCGTCCGCCTCTTGTTAGGCGACGCCGCCGGCTTCATCACCGGCCAGGTCCTGCCGGTCGATGGCGGCCTCTCCTCGCTCCGCCTCTTATGAGTACCACCGCCCGTCTCCTCTTCGTCTGCTTTCTCGCTTCCGCCTCACTCGTGTCGGCCCAGTCTCTCTCCGACCTTCGCTGGCAGAAACGCGTCCTCGTCATCTACGCACCTCCCGGGAGCGAAGAGAAGCTGGCGCAACAAACCCAGCTCCTTGAAGCCCGCATCGCCGATCTCCGCGAACGCGACCTCGTCCAGATCATCCTCCGCCAACCGTCCGATCACGCCGAACTCGCCCCCCGCTTCCCGCGGAAGACGTTCACCGTTCTTCTCCTGGGCAAAGACGGCGGCGAGAAGCTTCGCTCCAGCCGCATCGTCCAGCCCGACGCCCTCTTCCGCCTCATCGATTCCATGCCCATGCGTCGCGACGAGATGCGCCGGGATTAGCGCAGCGGCTCCACGCCGAGATACGACCCCGCAATATTGACGGTGTGCCAGACCTCGTCTGACTCGGCCGCGAACGAGCGCTCGAAGAGCTCCTCCGCCTTGGCGCGATTTCCCCGCAAATTGTAATAGGCGCCAACCTCCGCCAGCCACGGCGCGTCCTTCGGCTCCATCTGGAGCGCACGCTCGAACGCCGCAAACGCCTTGTCATAATCCTTTGCATCCCAAAAAACGCGCCCGAGCCGAATCAAGTCGCTCGAATCCGTCTTCTTCGCCGTCGCCGCTTCGAACAAAGCCTGCCCTTCGCCTTTCATCCCGCCGACATAATAGACACGTCCCACGGCGATGATTTCCCAGCTCCCCTTCCCTGCCTGCGCGCGCGCCAGTTCCAGCAACGCCCGGCCCGCGTCCGTTTTCGATTTTCCACGGTAGAGAGAAGTGCTTACCGCCTTGCTGGCGCCGGCGGCGCCCACAGATAGCCCCAAAAGGAATACCACTGCGGTCATCCAGACACTTTGTTTTGTTGTCATTCGCCGAGGCTAGAGAGGGGCATTCCCGGCGGCAATCCTGATGCGGCTCCGATTTGCACGATCCTTGGAAACCGTTTCGCACCTGGCGTGACGACGCTTTCCAGCGCGACCTCGAGGTCAATTTTCCTCGGCGCCGTCCGCCTCCGCCACGCCGATCCCGGCCCTAGCTGATCAAAAGCAACCGCGGCGGATCGCCCGTCCGCGTTTCCGGCGCGCGATGGAGGCAGGGCGGCACCGCACTGCCCGGCCACTCGACCGCAATCCGCCAGAGATTGCCCACGCCAAACGAATACGGCCGCGCCTCCGGCGACGGCGCGTAATGCAGATCGTAACAATCTTCGCGCAACGCCTCACGGAACTCGGCGTCGTCCGCCTCCGCACCGATAAATTTGCGGAGCGTCTCGCGCACTTCCGGGATGTCCACCCGTCGCCGCGCCTCCTCGTTGCGCAGCCCTTCGCTCGCGCGCCCGTGGTAAGTGCACAGCCACGTATCCGCCTCCACCGGCGCGCTGTCGGCGTGGAAGGAAAAAACATCCGTCCGCACCGGGCCCGTCGTCTCATCGCGCGGATAGCGGTGGATGCAGTTCAACACTGGAGCGCGCTCCTGCTCCCGCAGCCGCGCCACATCCTCCAGCATTGCCGCCACCGCCGTCCGCCCCGCCGCGCTCAGCTCCAGCGCGAGCAACCGTTCCTCCGCCAACGTCACAATCCCGTCGCCCTCGCCCAGCTGCGTCACCACTTCGCCGAAATCCCCCACCAGCACGCGCGGCCAGCACAGCGCATTCACTCCCTGCGCGAACGGCGTCGCCACCAGCTCCGCGAAACTGGTCACCGTTTTGATCCGGAAATAGTCGAGCGGTTCGATGGCGTAGATCTCGGGGCGCTCGGCGCGCCTGTCGAGCGCGCAGCACCCGGTTCCCGCGTTCCGCCGCTCGTCTCGCGATCAAGCTTGCGAAGCGCAACCGATCTCTGATTGAATCAATTCCATCATGGAAAGCGCAGGCAGAATCACCAGCGAAGAAAAATCGACGATCAGCACCTACATCGGTCTCATCGTCGTCACCGCACTCGCCGCCGGCGCGATTTATTTCTTTCTCTTCGCCAAAAAGAAAGCCGATGAGCTCACCGGGTTCGACCCGAACCGCCCCATCCCGACCGACGTCGAACTAAAGAAGCGCCTCAAGCCCGAGCAATATCGGGTCGTGCGCGAACGCCGCACCCAGGTCCCGCGGCAAAACGAATTCTGGGATAAATTTTATCCCGGCATCTACGTCGACGTCATTACCGGCGAACCGCTCTTCACCTCCGTCGACAAATACGACGGCGGCATGGGCATGCCCACCTGGACCAAACCCATCTCGTACGATCTGCTCGTCGAAGAACTCGACGCCTCCTTCGGGATGCAACGCACCGCCGTGCTCGCGAAACGCAGCCAGGCCTACCTCGGCCACGTCTTCGCCGACCCGAAATCGCCCACCGGCCGGAGCTACAGCCTCAATTCCGCCGCCTTCTACTTCATCCCGCAGGCCCAGATGGAAGCCGAAAGATACGGCGATTACCTCCCGCTCCTCGAGAAGAAGTAGGCGCCGAGGCGCTTCAAAGGAACATCAACAGGGGCCTGGGTTGGCCGAGTCAGCGCCTGCCGCGTCGCGCAATTGTCATCCCGAGCCGCGCAGACGGCCGAGGGATCTCTCCGAGGCACTGAACGCTCCCCGCAAATTACCAGCCGCCGCCTGCGCATCTGAGGCCTTAGGCGTCGGGGATAAAAGCCAGCGTGCCGCGCTGCGAATGTGGCAGCCGCAGGAGCAACTCGCCCATCAGCGGACGTGTATCCTCCAGCCGGTTGGACTTTGCTCGCAATGCGATAACCGCGATGGCGAAGCGTGAAATGTTTTGCTGGTGCACCATGTTGCCATCCATTGTCACGATCACGTCGAATCCAGCGTCGATGGCCTTCCGGAGCAGGTCGCCATTTTGGATTCCGGCCCAGCCGAGCAACGGGACCGACTCGACTTCATGCCCTGGCAGATCGCGCCGCAGTCGCCAGTCGAGATTTTCGTCCAGGAGGATGCGCATTAATTGGCAGCCAACAGATGCGCCCGCGATTCCTCGAGCAACGCGATGACCTGCTCGCGTTTCACACTCGGGAAGCCTTCGAGAAACTGTTCGATCGAGTCTCCCGCCTCCAAGTGATCGAACAGGCTCCTCGCCGGGACGCGCGTGCCCGCAAATACAGGCTCGCCTCCGAGGACATCAGGGTTTTGCGTGACCACGCTGCTCACGCGGCAACCTTATGATTAAAACGAGCCGAAAGCGAGCCGGGCTCTCTTCGACCATTCCATCCCGCGCGCCCCTATCACGTCCGGAACTCAGTGTGAAGTTGAGCTACTGCCGCCGCCTCGTGCGTAAAGGCTGAAATTTCAATCATCCGCGACGGTAGCGAACGGTTCCAGCGCGGCTTCGAGCGCGACGACAATCGAGCTGCTGGGGAGCGAGCAAGATGGACAGTAGCCGAAGGGTGAGCGGATGGGAGGACGCGAATCAATGTCGGTCGAGATCCGTTGAGGGGCGACAAATTGCGATAGTGCCGCCTCTGGATCTTCCCCTATCTCGGCGGTCTTGCTCCCAAGAGGGCCTCGGGCCGGCGCAAAATGTTGAACGTTGAGACGCGGCTCCATATCAAGCCTTCCACCTCCTTCGGTAATGCAACGCACCGCCGTCCTCGCGAAACGCAGCCAGGCCTACCTCGGCCACGTCTTCGCCGACCCGAAATCGCCCACCGGCCGGAGCTACAGCCTTAATTCCGCCGCGTTTTACTTCATCCCGCAGGCACAGATGGAAGCCGAAAGATACGGCGATTACCTCCCGCTCCTCGAAAAGAAGTAGCGAAGCGGGTTCCTCGGCGGATCACAGCATCGGCGTCATTTTCGACTCCCGACAGCCAATGCCAGTCCGGGATCTGGCCCGACGCGTTCCTTCGCGCAGCGTTCGCATCCGGCAAAGCATACTTCACCGCGAGCACGTCCCGGCAAACGACCGCAAGCGTCCACTCTCCTCGCCTATCGAATGGCCTTGATCAAAACTCAATCGCCATGCTAAAACGGCGCCACCGCGACCCGGACATGCGTTTGCTCGGCGCGGTCATTCGAAAGGACAGACATATGAAAAAACCCCCAGTTACAGCAAGTGATCTCAGCGGCATGGTTATGGCATTCGCGCTCGTCATGGCGATGCCCCTCAGTCTCGCGGGCAAAGACGCCAAGGAAGTGGAAATCGTGAACACGCCGCTGCCGGTGACAGGAAATGTAGGCGTGAGCGGCGCGGTGGCGGCAAGCCAGTCGGGCCCCTGGGCCGTTGGACTCATCGGCACCCCGATGGTGACCATTAGCGGCACGCCGTCGGTGACCAGCGCCAGCGGAGACCAGACCGTCCTTGTCGGGAGCTACGTCGGGGATCCCGCCGGAGGTGGCACGTTTGTCTCCGCCGTCAGTGGGAACGTTGCCCCCTACAAGACCATCCGCGTCATGACCAACTGCTTTGCCGGCGGCCAATGCGCCAACATTAACGTCAGAATCTACAACACGGTGGGCGGCCGAAGTTACCTAATAGATCAGTTCCCGATGCAGAACTTTGTGGTCGCGGGCAACGTCTACGAGGTGCTCGGAACGAATCTGACCGTCCAGTTGCAGAACCACAACGCCGGACCCGTGACCGACGTTGGCGTTGCCGTTTTCGGCCGATCAAACTGATCACGCGCAGAACGAACCAAGAGCAAGTATCACTTCCGGACTCCATCCGGCGCCATCCCCGCGGCTGATCACGCCGCAGGCACCAGTCGACATTTTCGTTCAGGAGAACGCGCCTTAGTTGGCCGTCAGCACATGCGCCGCGATTCTTTGAGCAAGACGATCACCTGCTCGCGTTTCACACCTGGAAAGCCTTCGAGACTGCCTGCGCGGAAGCGCATTTAAATAAGAGGGAAACTAACTCGCAGAGCCGCGGTGGCGGCAAACCGTTCGATCGAGTCTCGTCCCCGGGATCGGCCGAGAGCTAAAAATCCACGGCCGACCTTCGCGCACCATACCCTGGCCTGACAGCGGGCGATCACTTCTCGCCGCGTGAACTACAAGCCGAGGAGAGAGCGTGGCACCCCGTGCTTCTGCGGCCAGTCGAGGTAAAACACGTCGGTAAATCCGCATTCCGCCTCCACCACCACCCAGTCCGCGCCGCGCTTTTCCCAGAGGATCGCGGTGTCCCCGCTTTCCGAATCACCGATCCGGATGGTCGATCCGTTCCCATTCACGATGGAGCCCAGGAAAAAGGCCCAGCCATTGAGCTGTTTTAGAGATCCCTCGAAGAGAACCTTTTGACCCGCTTGCCGCTCAATGTGTGGTCGCGCCAGCCCGAAGAGATTCTTGCGCAGCGAAGATCCTTTCGACACCTCCTCCTGCGCGGGAGCAGTGGTCGCCATTGCGATTCCTACGACGATCATCGCGGATGCGATGAAGCGGCCATAGAGCTTTGTCTGAGTTCTCATGAACGGACGCTTCCCGACTTCCGCTTTGGAGTAAAGTCCGAAAACTCCACGTCCGAATACGACCGTTTTGCGACGGCACCCATTCGAAAATTGCCTTCCAGGCCGCCGAGAAAGCCGTCCCGGACTCGGCCGAGAGCTGAGAATCAACTGCCTCACGTCGGCCGATATACGTGAGTCACGTATATCGTCGCAGCGCGAACCTTGGTGTAGCGCCGCAAGGCGAGGACTCGCGGGGTTTGAAGACGGGGTTGACTCCTCAGGCGAGGCGTCGGCCACCGAACAACCTGGCCGGGAGAAAGAGCACCGCGCGCACGAACGCGAGCAACGCTTCCAGGGTCATCCCGACCAGCCGAAACGGCAGTGCCAGGAGCCAGACCAGCGGAAACAAGACCAGCGCCAGCAATGCGACCGGCCAGGAGAGCACCAGGAGAACGCACCAGCCGACGAACAGAAGGAGGAACCTCATGTGACAAATTTTTCACTCCCGTGCAGGCACGTCAACTCGACCGCCACTCTCTGGAGCAGAGTGGAACTCGCGCCCGAGGCGACGAGCGTGCTGGATTTTCGCCACAGATTGACACGGATTGAACACGGATGGGTCTGTAGCCGCCAAGAGCCTGCCCTGAGCGAAATCGAACGGGTCTGGCGGGGCGTTCGGCACCCGGTCTGCCCGGCCATTAAGAACTAACGATAGGAGGCTATCTCGATCTCGCGGTCAGGAACGAGCTGAAGGCGCTTGGCTTCGAACGCTCCCTGCTCAGCTGCCATTTGTAGCAGCCGCCCCCCGCCCTTCCAGAACCCGGGGACCAACTCGACCTTCATATAGACTGTCTTTCCCGGGACCAGGTCGATCTCGGTGCCGGATTTCTTGTCGTCCATTTCGAACACGTAGTGCCCCGGCTGAAAACGACCGACGAAGACGCGACCGTTCCCGATGTTGACGAAATCTTTGCCATTCAGCATCACGGTGGGGCGAAGCGCCGACCCGTAAAAATTGTTCTCGCGATAGATCACCACGGCCGCTGACGTGCTCCGGTTGATCGCTCCCAGCTTCCGCATCACCTCCGGGTTGGTTGGTTGAACTCCGGGGTGGCGCAGGCGCCGAGGAGAGACAGGAGCGTGAGGCAGGATAGTCGGATGGCTTTGTTCTTCATGGGGGTGTTGCAGCCCTATCCGAAGGCCTGAGCCATGGCGACCACAAAATGAAGACGGGGGAACTAACGTTTCCTCGGCCGCGAGCAGCGACAACCCAGCTCCTGGGGAGCGAGCGAGACGGACGATAGGCAGAAGGGTGAGCGGATGGGAGGACGCGAATCAATGTCGGTCGAGATCCGATGCGATGGCGACAAACTGCGATAGCGCCGCCACTTCGCGATTCAGGATGTGCTAGCCGCCAAGGTCTACTTGCTTTGTCAAAATTTGCACACTGACCCCAATTTCTATCTCCCTTCGGCGAGGAAGCTGTCGCTCAGGATGCTGATGTCGGGTTGCTTGACCTTTCGGGAGGACGGCTTCGGCAACGAACTGTTGGAACGCCATGGCTATAGGGATGCCGAGACGTAGCGACGCGTTTCCTCGTCTGGAATCCAAACGTAGGCGCCCCTCAAAGCTCTGCTAAATAGGATGCGATAGGTTTGCGCGACCCTCTGCCGAAGTGCTGCGTGCAACGGACCGGGAGGCGACTCATTCAGAGCGGCACTCCTCAAATCTCTGATACCGCTTTCGTGGACTGATTCCGGGTTAACCCTCCATTTCCCGCTTCTCCAGATAAGATCGTTTAGCCAGATGATGCCGACATAGTCGTAGTCAAAACCACGAACTGCATAGGGGCATCCGACTTCGCATAATGGATCATGAGCGATCCGTCCGGCAGGGTGAGCGGTGACATACCAAGTATAGTCGGTGCCATTTTTCGGCACGAAGTTCCAGATTCGACTCCAGAAACGGCGTCCGTTCTTAAACTGATACTGCTCGTGAAAGTCCATCAGTTCGGGCGGGAGGTTATGAGGATCGGCGGCGTCAGCGGTTCTCCATTCCCGGCAATATGAAGCGAGGAGGCGAGCGCTGTTTCGCTCTTGGCAGCGGACGCGAATCGCGCTCTCCCACTTCTCAGGATCGTCGAAGATCTGAAAATCGAAGCCACTCGTCTCTCGGGGCAGCACTCGTAGCTGCGCGGCCGCGTAAGCAGGTGCATCTTCGGCTACTCTCAGTCGTTCGCCGCGCTCCTGGTCAGGAAACGGTACAATTGTGCGCTTCAATGGCATGGTGACTGACGCAGTTCTCCATGCGCGTGCCATCTCGCGATTGGAATCCGGCGCCGCGCCTCCCAGAACGCTCTCAACCCACGTGATGTATTCTGCCGAACCGGCACAGCGGAATTGTGCGCCTTCCAGACTAATCTCGTCAGGTTCGCCTGCACCGAGTTCGCGAGACCATGCGCGAATTTCCTCGACTGACGTATTCTCGCGCTCGCGGAACCCTTGAAGCGGATCAAGGAGGAAAACGGACAAAAGTGAACTCCGAATGATGTGATATGCCTGAGGGCCAAGGCTTGTGGCGAAGCCAAATTGACCACCACCGCCGGGATTCTCGGGGTTAATTAAAGCATGGGCTTCATCGACGATGGTCACCAAGTTTTGATTGTCGAGTGCTCCATCGCGACATTTTTCTCCAAGAGCTTGGAGAAGAGCCAAGTTTGCTCTCCACGCTTTCCCATCGGCGATAAAACTTCTGCCGTGAGTCTTGCGAAGGTCGCCGACCCTTTTGGTGTCGATTGGAGTGTATCTCGTTGCTTTTCGTATCACTCCCACGAGCACCCTCAATTTTAGTGCCCCTTTGAAAAATATCTGCCCAGTTGCTGTTCTGACTCTGCGACGTCGTCGTGAAAACAACGTCCCCCTCCGGCAATCGGGGGTCTGTCACTAGTGAGGCCCAAAGCCGGGCCGCAATCACGGATTTCCCGGAACCGGGCGGGCCTTTGATGATCACGACTCTCTTTGGGGGCGCACCTGAGGCTGAGCCGAAGAAGGTGTCATCTATCGTGGCGCGACAAACGGCGAAGGCCTTTCGCTGGTTGTCCAACAGTTCGAATACTTCGGCCTTTGGGTGAAGAATTTGCTGAGCAATCTGCGCGACAAAACCGCGGTTCTGCCGGTAGCGTCCGGCCGCGAATGATTGGGCGAAATCCGAGTTCGGAGCACTCAGTCGGTCCTTGAAGAAGCTCGGTATGCGGACGTCCCGGTCTTGGGCTGCGGTCGTGAAGAGCGGATATTGCTCCGCTAGTGTTTGATTCGGTGGCACGCCGTAAGCGGGAGCCCATGCGTCACGCGTGAAGAGAACGCAGCCATGAACCTCGGCATTCGCATCGGCGACGGCCGAATGGAAGCGACGGCAGTACTCGACGTATCCTCTGACCTGATCGGACGGGTGAAGTTCCTGCGCCCCCTGTCGTTCAATCAATCCTTCGAAGCGACCGGGTTTGTCGGAACGCGTCATCCAATCTTTAAGTTCGATAATCACCGCCGCGGGCTTCGAAGAATGTGCTCCAAGCATCACGACATCGCACCATGAGGATGAGGCTGGCAGTTGATATTCCAAGGCTAGATTTCCGCGGCTACCAAAGTAGAGATGCAGCGGCTGGAATGAGGAAGCAGAGAAGGTCGCGCTCAGTTTCGAGAGGGAATTTTCCCAAGCATGCGCCTCTTCTGAGCCATATCGACCGGTCAGCCCTTGGAGGTCTCGCACCAGTCCGTTTAGATCAGCTGTGATCCGATAACGAAGCTGGTCGATGGTAATCAGCATTTTAGCGAGCAGTGAGAATTAAATCGACTTCACCCGAGAATTTCGGTTCAGCGCCGAAGAGGCTGGTTTGTGTCGGTTTCAAAAAGGGACGCGATATAGCACGTATCGCCTTGTCCGGAAAAACCTCGCGCAGCACACGACGCGTGGTCGAAAAGGTCACTTTGCGCTTGTGTGTGCGAACGTAAATCGTCGCATTGTCCGCAAGCATCTCTTTGCCCTTCGTGAACACATCGCGCAGGAGTGCCTCGTAGGCTTCGGCACCCCAAAACCGGCCGCGCGATGAATTTCCGGCTGCGCGCGGTTTAGGTGACCCGCCCAGCAACCACAGACGAAGCCATTGATCGTAGTGGTAATTTGTCACGCCGCAATATGGCGGCGAGGTGAAGAGCAACCGCGCTTCCACCTTCGCCTCCCGGCCGAGAATAGAAAGTCTTCGCACGCTGTCTCCCAGAAACACTCGAGATCCGCGTAACGTCGGCCGCCCATGCGCGTAGCGCCACGCAAGCCGTTTCTCCATGAACTCTAAAGGATCGACTCTCGGTGGTCTGAGTTTCCGGGCACGCCACCACTCGATGGCATACTGTGGCGACATCGACTTTGTCTGCCGCATCTGATTCGACAATGAGGCATCCCTCTTCCCGTGAAGATTGATCAAGAGGAGCGCTGCTACCGTCCAATCGACTTTGCAACGTCGCCAGTTCAACATCGAGCGGGCAGTCACGAGAAAGGCGCGGACTGGGCGCGAAAAGCAGTGCGAATAGAATGCCGGCAACCGGTCCGCTTCGCCCCGAAAACGCCAGGCCGAGCGGGACATTTCCATTAGCCTTTCCTGCACGTCGCTCTGACGAGCAACACGCCGAA
>CAVYMO010000009.1:0-61088 GCA_963769625.1 uncultured Verrucomicrobiae bacterium
ACCGCGTTCTGATTGAAGCCTTTGAAGCCGCCTTTGCGCTGCAGATTCTCGAGATGGCTCCCGATTGCGCCGCGCTGCGTGAACTCCTGGAATTGCGAGTCCGTGATGGAATCGTTCGCCTTTAATTTCTCCGCGCGCGCCCGCCGCACCGGCCAGCGTTCGCCTTCGGTGAAGGCTTGCTTGAGGAAGGGGAAATCCGAGAACGGTTTCATCGTGTTGATGCCCCCGGCTTTCAGCTGATCACGCAGCAGGGCATGATCGAAGCGGCACTCCAGATGGTGCATGCCGGCTTCGAGAAAACTCTCGCCGTGCAATCCGCACCACAGCCCGATCGTGCTCAGCTTCAGCTGGGACGGAAGCGGCTTGCGCGAAAAATCGATGTCCACCTCATCGGGATTCAAATCGACGTCGTTGAAAATAATGATGCCCTCCACCGGCTGCTCCACGATCTGCGCACCCCAGTCGGCTTCCTTGCCCGCGTAATAACGCTCACGCCGATGGAATCCGAGCAGCTCCCAAGCCTTGATTAAATCGACGAAACACTCACGCGACGAGCGAAAGGTGTGATGATCGTGATTCGCCCAGCCCAGGCCTAAAGAATCCTGGCGCCGTTTCTGTTCCGTCCCGGCGCGATTTCGTTTCTGCCAATAGCGGCGCTCCTCCTCGAAAACCAGATGACACGCCAAATCCTGGCCGACCATTTCCACCATGCGCGCGATGCACTTGAGACCTTGCTTCATTCCCGCCGCGTCATCGTCCCAAACCCGCGGCCTCGTCTGCCAAATCTCACGAGCCGCCAGATACGCCGCCAGGTCCGGCTCTTGCGTGGTGTAGCCGCGGTAGCCGCGACGTTCGATCACCATCAGACTCGCGCCGTTCTCCTCCCGCACCAGCATCCGGCGGAAGCGCGACAAGGGAGCGCCCTCGATCGAATGCGTCACACAATGGACGCCGGCGAAGAAGGCCACATCCTCCACCCGCAATCCGAGCGCGAGCGGATACTTCGCATTGGTCTGCACGATCAACACCCGCGGCAGCATCGCTTCAGGATGCCAGAGTTGTTTCTGGCCTTCCGGCGCGTCCGCCAGCGGATCATCGGTGTAACCCGTCGCCCGCAGAGCCGCTTCATCGGAAGCAGGCAGCGAAAGGTAATCCGTCCAGTCGAGAATCAGCGTGCCGGTTTCGGCACGCATCCGCGCCGCCAGCGTCCGGGCGAAAGTGTTCTGCTGGGTAAAGGCGTCAATGCGTTCGAGAATGAAATTCTCCGCCTCATAACACAGCGGCCATTCGAAGCGTCTCTCGGCTGCTGTTTCGTCAGTCGTCGGAAGGGTGGCTGTGCTCATACGCTACCAGTCTGTTGCAAATTTCCGCTCCTGTCATCCCGAGTCGCGCAGACGGCGAGGGACCCCTCGAACCACCTGCGGCGCCCGCTCTCGCAACGCCCTTCGCACGCCCCGCGCGCGGCCCTTCGCTTCCCCTCACGGTGACGGGGCGGCGGCCTCTTCAATCGACAAGTCCCTACTTCACCGCGACCGGATTAATGATCGCCTGCACACCGCCCGTGATGCGCGGCACGCCGAGCGTGAAAAGAAATTCCCAAGCTTCGTCCTTCACCATCTCCTCGGTGTTCATGTTCTCCAGGATGTAAATCCCATTCAACGTCAGTAGAATCTGGTGCACCTCGAAGATCCCCGCCTCTTTCTCGAACGGTACCACTTCGAAATTTGGCGTATCCGCCCCGACCATCGCCACACCGCGTGAAGCCAGATAGCGTGCGCCCTCCCGGCCGGGTCCTGGTCCGCCGGCGACAAAGCGTTTCTTGTCCGTCGCGCGCAGCTTCTGCCAGCCGGTGTAAAACAGCACCACATCGCCTTTCTCCAGAGCTTTGATCCCCTGGCGCTTCATCGCCCCCTCGATTTCCGCCTGATTAAACGCGGTGCCTTCCTTCACGATCTCGGTCTTGAAATAAGAGGCCATGTCGAGGAGCACGCCGCGCGTCGCGATCGCCGGCACCGTCTCGACGCCCAGTTTGGTTAATCCATCGGTCTTGGCGAAATCGGCCGCGTTGTTGCAGTTGAAATATGAACCGCCAATGCCGATGTGACCGAGCCCGTCGATCTGCGAACCAATCCCGGCCCAGCCCATCACGATATCGTCATTGTAGGTTGAGTTCGTTGGGCCCAAAGGCGCTCCCGGCATCTGGTCGGGTTGAAGCACCGTAACGGAAAATGTCCGCGTGCCATACGCAGGCGTTTCCTTGTTCGTCTCGATCGCGAGCGGATAAGCCTTCCCCTTTGTCACGAACTTGATCGCCGCGAGCGTCTTCGCGGGAGTGATGTGATTAACGTTCCCGATTTCGTCGTCCGGGCCGAATTTGGACGCCGTCGGGCACAGTTGTTCGTCGGCGGCATTGACGCCGACCGCGAGAAAGATGCTTGCGCACGAGAGAGCGAGGTTCCGGGTGGTAATGGATATTCTCATGATACTGGGCATGATCGGAAGTCTGCCGCCCAGATCAAAGATGGAAAGGCTGTTTCCATCCACCCTTCGCCCGCCCCCCTTCCGTCATCCCGAGCCGCGCAGACGGCGAGGGACCCCTCGAACCACGTCCAGCGCCCGCACCCCCAACGCTCCACCGCACGTCCCGCGCGCGGTCCTTCGCTTTCCCTACGACCCAGGGCAGCGAAATCTCCCCTCACCTACGCAGTCGCGCTGCCGGCATCGTCGCCAAATGTGATCCCCTGCGCCAGGGGCAGCTCGGTCGAGAAGTTGATCGTGTTCGTCTGCCGGCGCATGTAGGCCTTCCACGAATCGCTCCCGCTCTCGCGGCCACCGCCGGTTTGCTTCTCGCCCCCGAAGGCGCCGCCGATCTCCGCGCCACTCGTGCCCGCATTCACGTTCGCGATTCCGCAATCACTGCCGACCGCGCTGACAAATTTCTCCGCCTCGCGCATATCGTTCGTGAAAATGGCCGAACTCAATCCCTGCGGCACATCATTGTGCATGGCGATCGCTTCCTCGAAGTCGCTGTAGGTCATCAAATACAGCAAAGGGCCGAAGGTCTCGTGCTTCACGATCTCGAACTCATGCTTCGCCGTCGCGAGACACGGCGTCATGTAACAACCGCCGGGATACTTCTCGCCCTCGAGCTTTTCCCCGCCGTGCAGGATTTCGCCGCCTTCCTTTTTCAGCCTGGCGATCGATTGCAGGACGTTCTCGACCGAGGGCGGATCGATCACCGGGCCCATCAGCGTGTTGCGATCCAGCGGATTGCCGATGCGCACCGTCTTGTAGGCGCTCAGCAATTGCTCGCGCAGCTTGTCCGCGATCGACTCGTGCGCGATCACCCGCCGCGTGGACGTGCAACGCTGGCCCGCCGTCCCCACCGCGCCGAAGAAAATTGCGCGCGCCGCCATGTCGAGGTCGGCCGATTTCGAAACGATGAGCGCATTGTTGCCGCCGAGTTCGAGCAGACTCTTCCCCAGGCGTCCGCTCACCGTCTTGCCGACGTCGAAGCCCATGCGCGTCGAACCTGTCGCCGAGACCAGGGGCACGCGCGGATCCGCCGCCATCTTCTGTCCGATGCTGGGGCCGTCGCCGACCACGAGCGAGAAAATCGCCGGGTCCACACCGGTCGCCTTGCAGACGCGCTCCGCAATCTTGATCACCGCGATCGCCGTCAGCGGCGTCTTTTCCGACGGCTTCCAAATCGTCGCGTCGCCGCACACCGCCGCGAGCGCGGCATTCCACGACCAGACCGCGACCGGAAAATTAAACGCCGAGATGATGCCGATGACCCCCAGCGGATGCCATTGCTCCATCAAGCGATGGCTCGCCCGCTCCGATTGGATCGTCAGGCCATACAGCATGCGCGACTGCCCGACCGCGAAGTCGCAGATGTCGATCATCTCCTGCACTTCGCCTTCGCCTTCGGCGACAATCTTGCCCATCTCCATCGTGACGAGCTTGCCGAGATCACTCTTCGCTTCGCGCAAGGCGTTGCCGAGCTGCCGCACGGTTTCACCGCGCACCGGCGCCGGCGTCTTACGCCATTGCAAAAATGCTTCGTGCGCCCGCGTGACGGCACGATCGTAGTCAGCCTCCGTCGCGGTTTTGACCCGCGCGAGCAGTTTGCCGTCGATCGGCGAGATACTTCTCCAGCACCGCGCCGCCGCCGCGCCATTCGCCGTCGAAACGCGCCGAGGTTTTCCTCGGCCAGGCCGAGCTTCTTCAAGGTGTCGTGCATATACGTCAGTTCCGCAGGCTGCGGCAATGCTGACGCAGAATTTCCATCGCCTCGTCCGCCACTTCCGGCGTGAGATCCAGCGCGGGCCGAAAACGAATTGCGCGTTCCCCCGACTTCAAGGTGAAGAGTCCCGCTTCGTAGAGCGATTTCCAGAGTGCATCACGCGTCGCCGCGTCCGGCAGATCAAACGCGATGAACAACCCGCGTCCACGCACCGCGCGTGATCATCGGAGCATTCCTTTGCGATCTCCTTCAGCGAATCGACGATCCGCGCGCCGACCTTGGCCGCGTTCTCCACCAGTTTTTCCTCTTCGATGATCTGTAGAAAATGTTTCGAGCGCACCATGTCGGTAAAGTTCCCGCCCCAGGTCGAATTCAAACGGCTCGGCGTGCGGACCGCGTTGTCCTTCACTTCATCGAGACGCGGACCCGCGATCATGCCGCAGACCTGAATCTTTTTCCCGAACGCCACCAGGTCGGGCATCACGCCAAAATGTTCGCAGCACCAGTTCCGGCCAGTCGTTCCGCCGCCGCACTGCACCTCGTCAAAAATCAGCAGCATCTCGTTCTCGTCGCAGATGCGGCGCAGCGTCTGGAACCACTCCTTGCGGAAATGATTGTCGCCGCCCTCGCCTTGGATCGGCTCGAGGATGATCGCGGCAATATCCACCCCGCGTTCCGCGACGAACTTCATGATCTCGTCCTCAGATTTCTTCTCGCGCGCGATCACGTCTTTTTCTCGCTCCGCTTCCGGGAGCGAGAAGTTAAGGAACGGCGTCGAAACCCGCGGCCAGTCGAACTTGGCGAACAAGGCCACCTTCTTCGGGTCCGTATTCGTCAGGCTCATCGTGTAGCCGGTGCGACCATGGAAGGCATGGCGGAAATGCAGAATCTCCGTCCCACGTTCGCCGCGACCCGCAGCCATGTTTTTCTGCACCTTCCAGTCCATCGCCGCTTTCAGGCAATTCTCGACCGCAAGCCCGCCACCCTCGATGAACAGATAACGGCTCAACGGCGGCAACGGCGCCACGCGGGTAAAGGTGGCCACGAAATCGGCATAGGCCTCTGAGTAAACGTCCGAGTTGGCGATCTTGATCGTCGCTGCCTGCAACAGCTCGGCCTGGACTTCGGGTTTGCTGAAATGCGGATGATTAAACCCCACCGGCACCGAGCCGAAGAAGCCGTAGAAATCGATTAAACGACGCCCGCTCGGCGCGTCATACATGTAGGAGCCGCGGCTTTTTTCGAGATCGAAGACGATCTTGAAACCATCCAGCAGGATGTGCTTCTCCAGGGTCTGGAGAGCGTTGGGCGTCGAGGTGTTCTTTGGGGTGGGGCTCACGTCGGTCTTGCTCCGCGATGAAGGGCGGGCCGACTCCGTGAGCACGGGCGGCATACTCATCGCGGAGAGTAGCCGGGAGGGCTGCTGTGGTCAACCCGGGGTGCCGCGGCCAGCGAGGTCATCCCGAGCCGCGAAGACGGCCGAGGGATCCCACGCAGCGTGCTTCCCGCTGACAAGAGCATCGATCGCAGACCGCTTCCGGACATCGTCTTACTGCTTCGCGTGCCTACGACTGCGTCGGGGAGATCCCTCGGCCTCCGCGGCTCGGGATGACACGCCACGGCCGCTTCCCTGCTCGTGGCCGCGGACGACGATGAAGAGGCGACAAACTCGCCCGATAGTTGACGCACGCGCTGAACTGTACTACAGTAGCTACATGGACACGGCCAAGCTCTTCAATACCGGTGGCTCCCAAGCGGTCCGGTTGCCAAAAGAATATCGCTTCGAAGGCACTGAAGTGAAGATCCGCAAAGACGGACAAGCCGTGATCCTCGAGCCAAAATCGAAGAAGCCCTGGCCGCGGAATTTCTTCAAACGCATCCGCATCGCGGATCAGACGTTCCGACGGCTCCCGCAAGGACCTCTTCCGCCAACACCCGATCTCTAGCTTCCGCGTGCGTGCAATATCTCCTCGACACAGACACGTGCGTCGACCTGCTCCGCGGGAGAGCGTCCGTCATCGCCCGCCTCGGAACGCTGACACCGGACGACTGCGGCATCTCCACGATCACTAGTTTCGAACTATTTGCCGGTGCCGCGAAAGCCCGCGAACCGGAACGCGAAATCCAGAAAATCAACGCACTGCTCGATGTGGTCGAAGAGATGCCGTTCACCGTCGAGACCGCGCGCGCGGCCGGTCGATTACGCGCCCAACTCGAAAAGAACGGAACGCCCATCGGCGCCTATGATTTGCTCATCGCGGCACAAGCCCTCGCGACAGGCTTGATCCTCGTGACCGGCAACACGCAGGAATTCGGTTACGTCGCTGAACTTCGCCTGGAAAACTGGCGATAGCCGCCTCCGCGCTCCACCCACCACGCGAACGCGATCAGACTCGATCGCGCCATTCACCCGACCGACCGTCATCCCGAGCCGCGCAGACGGCCGAGGGATCCCTCAATCGCAAAATGTGCCTCCCGCTGATCAAGAGCATCGATCGCAGACCGGCTTCCGGACATCGTCCTTACTGCTTCGCGTGCCTACGACTGCGTCGGGGAGATCCCTCGGCCGCCTTCGCGGCTCGGGATGACACGCCATGCGGCGCCTCCGCCCTCGCTTATACGATCCCGCCGCGCAGTTCGCCGTGCTTCCCGGCGAGTAACTCCTGCACCAGCGCATACCCACGCGCGTCGGCGTTCTTGCTCGTGCCGGCGAAGTGATGATCGATGCGCGACTTCGCGGACTGGCAGAAGTAATTCGCGACCGCGAGAATTTCGTCGGCCGGCTTGCCGTCGTTGATCAGGTGCTGCGCGTAGGAGCAGGTCGCGTTCATCGCGAAGATCTCCGTCGCCACGCCGACGTAGCGCGAGAGCAGCAAGCTGTTCGCGATCGAGCTTCGGCCCGAAGCGCATCATGGAATGGAACAACCCGCGCGCGAGTTTCTTGCTCGTAGACGCGCCATACTGGACGTGCGGACGGAGTTGCTCGTGCAACTTGCTCAGGTCGCCTGCATTCGCTCTGCCGGTACTGCCGCGGATACCAGCGTGAGTAGAACGACCCGGAGCCGAACATCGATTTCACCCGCGTCGCCATCGGCAGCGTGGTGTTAAAGATCGCGCCGCCGACTTTGAGATGCGGATCGAGCGCTTCGCGCGCAATAAAGAGCCGCATGATTTCGCTCGAGCCTTCGAAGATGGTGTTGATGCGGCAATCGCGCAGGAACCGCTCCACCGCCGTCGGCTCGTCGCCGCGTTCGCGGAGCGATTGCTCGGTCTCGTAGCCGCGCCCGCCGCGCACCTGCATGGCGTCGTCGGCGATTTTCCAGGTCATCTCCGTGGACCACATTTTGCACATCGCGGTTTCGATCCGGAGATCGCCCGCCTTCTTATCGACCATGGCCGAGGTCAAAAACGTGATCGCCTCCATCGCGAAAGTGTTCCCCGCCATCTCCGCGATCTTGCCCGCGATCGCAGAATGCTGGCCGATCGGGCAACCCCATTGCACTCGCTCGGCAGCCCACTTGCGCGAAATTTCGAGGAGCCGCTTGCACAAGCCGACACATGCGGCCGGAATCGTTAGGCGACCAGTGTTCAAAGTCGTGAGCGCCACCTTCAATCCCTTCCCCTCGCCCGCGATCACGTTCTCCTTCGGCACGCGCACGTCCTTGAACGTGACCACGCCATTATAAAGCGCGCGCAGGCCCATGAAGCGGCAGCGATATGGCATCGCGAGACCGGGCGTATCCACGTCCACGATGAACGCCGTGATCTGCTTCCGCTCCTTGCCGTTCACGATCTTCGGCGCCGTCTTCGCCATCACGACGAGCACGCCGGCCTTGAGGCCGTTCGTGCACCACAGCTTCTCGCCGTTCATGACGTAATGCGTACCGTCCTCGCTCAGGTCGGCTTGCAGACTCATGTTCGCCGGATCGGAGCCCGCGTTCATTTCCGTCAACGCAAACGCTGAGATCTCCTTCCGCGCGACCCGCGGGAGGTATTTCTCTTTCTGCGCGTCGGTCCCGAAAAGGAGGAGCGGCTGCGGCACGCCGATCGATTGATGCGCCGAAACGAGCGCGGTCAGATTCGCGTCCCAACTCCCGAGCAACATCGCCGCGCGTCCGTAATTTACCTGCGACAAACCGAGCCCGCCGTACTGCTTCGGCACCTTGATCGCGAACGCGCCCATCGCGAAAAGATCGTCGATATTCTTCTGCGGAATCTCGCCGCTGCGATCGATCTCATCCGCATCCACGTTTGCGTGCAGATAATCCTTCAACTCTGCCAGGAACGGCTCGCCCGCCGCGCGATCCTCCGCACTCTGCTCCGGCCAAGGAAAGATGCGATCGAACGCGAACTTCCCGATGAACAAATTGCTCGCGAAACTGCCGCGTTCGTCGAGCGGATCGCGCGAGCTTTCCGTCAGCTCGAGCGCGGCCGCTTTTCCGGCCGACATCTTGGACGTGTCGATGATAGAGGCCTCTTTCGCGCCGGTTTCCGCGCGGACCTGTTTCTCTGGAGCTTCGAGTGGCGATTTCATAAAGTTACTTTCCTTCGCGGGTGTAAAACGTGGTCCCATCCTGCGCGTGCTTCCGCAGCAGAGCGCACGACGCAAACTTCTCGCCCGCCCGTGACTGTAGCCCATCCATCTCCGCCACCAGCTTTTTCAATCCCACAAAATCCGCATACCGCAGCGGTCCGCCGCGCTGGCCGGGGAAACCCGTCCCCATCATCATGCCAAAATCCGCATCCTCCGGCGCACTCACCACCTTCTCCTCCAGGCATCGAGCGGCTTCGTTCACCATCAGGAAAACAAGGCGGTTCCCGAGATCGTCCGCCGCGAAGTTCTCGCTGCTCTTTTGCCGCCATTCCGCCAGCGCTTCGTTGTCGCTCTGTTGTTTGCCTTCGTATTTGTAAAAGCCGCTGCCCGATTTTTTACCGAGCATTTTCGCCGCCTGCATCTTCCGCAGGATCTCCGGCGCGCGATCGCGGGTGCCGTAGGCTTTCTCCAGCGTGTCGGCGATATCGACCGTGATATCGACGCCGATCTCGTCGATCAACCGCAACGGCCCCATCGGCATCCCCCATTGCAGGAGCGCATCATCGATGTCCTTCGCGCTCACGCCCTTCTCGTAGAGCTCCGCCGCGTCGAGCAGGTAAGGAAAGAGAACCCGGTTCACGAGAAAGCCCGGGCTGTCCTGCACCACCACCGGCAGCTTCGCGATCTGGCGCGTGAAGGCGAGCGCACGCTCCACCGTCTCCGGCGCGGTTTCTTTCCCGACCACCACTTCCACCAGCTTCATCCGGCTTACCGGGTTGAAAAAATGCAGGCCGATGACACGGCCGGATTGTCCCGTCGTTTTCCCCAGCTCCGTGATGGAAAGCGCCGAAGTGTTCGTGGCCAGGATCGCGTTCACTGGCGTCTTCGTCGCGAGATCGGCAAAGATTTGCTTCTTGATTTCCATCTTCTCCGACGCCGCCTCGACCACGATCGCCACATCGCGCATCTCCACCGGCGCGGTCGACGCCACGATGCGAGCGCGCCCTTCCTTCGCTTTCTCCTCGCTCATGATCCCGCGCTTCACCGCGTCGCCGTAAGTCTTCTCGATCGTCGTTAGGCCACGATCGAGCTGCTCCTGATTCACATCGCGTAAAATAACCGACACGCCCCGCGAGCTCAGCCACTGCGCGATACCCGAGCCCATTACCCCGGAGCCGACCACCGCCGCGTGCGTCACCTTTTCCGCCGGTGCCTTCGAGCTGCCCTTCTTGTATTTGTCGCCCAGGAAAAAATTGCGGATCAAGTTCTGCGTCCCCTCGGTTTCCCCCAGATCGCCGATCGCGTCCACCTCCATCTGGAGCGATTCCTCGATCGAGATTTCCGGCGCGCGATTGATGATCTCGAATGCGCGTCGCGCCGCGATCTGGTCGGCGCGCGGCGGCTTCACTTCGCCGCCCACATGCGGAGGCGAAGTCGGCTGGCGTTTGCCTTTCGCGAGCAATTTGCGCGCGGCGTCGAGCAGCTGGTCCTTCGCCATCACCTCATCCACCAATCCCAAATCGAGAGCCTCTTTCGCCGCGTAGAGTTTTCCCTTGTTGATCACTTCCGCCGCGCGATCGAGTCCGATCAAACGCGGCAACCGCGTCGCCCCGCCCCACGCCGGCACGAGCCCGAGCGTCGTCTCCGGCAAACCAATCCGCGTCGCCGGTTCGCTGCTCGCCACGCGATGATCACACGCCAGCGTCACCTCATAGCCGCCGCCCGCGCACGCTCCGTGAATCGCCGCCACCGTCGGCACCTTGAGCGCCGCCAGCCGATTAAAAACCTTCTGCCCGCCCGCGATGAACGCGCGCAACTCGCCCGTCTGCGCCTGGCGCAGCAGCGTCTGCAAATCCGCTCCCGCGATGAAGATCGATTTCTTCGCCGAGATCACGATCACGCCCTTGATCGCGTCATCGCCTTCGATCGCATCCAGATGCTCGCGCAAGCTGTCCATCGTCGCGGCGTCGAAGATATTCGCCCCCGATTCCGGCCGATCGAAGATCAATTGGCAAATCCCGTCCCCGTCCACTTCCCGTCGAATCATCGAGCTCGATTGCGTTGCAGTCATCGCGCTCATATTGGCGAGATTCCGGCGGATTCCAAGTGAAGAGCCGCCCTTCGCGCGCAAAGGGGCAGGTAGCGCTGCGCCGTTAGTTACCGAGCGCGTAGACTTCCACCAAGGCCACGCCGGTGGTGCCATTCTTTCCGCGCACGATCGCGGTGGTGGCGGCGTTGCCGGGGAGGGTGGCGATGAGGGCCGATTCCAGGTCGTTACTCGGCGGCACGGTGGTGGCGATGATCTCGGCCTGCTGGCCCCCGGTGCGCCAGTTGTCGTTCATCCCGATGGTCGTGCCGTTGGCGTTGACCAGTTCCAGCGTCGGGTCGGCCAGTTTGCCGGATACCGGCAAGGACGGACCAATGGCCCGCACAATCACCCGCCGCGGCGCGGCCCCCACCAGGATAAAACCCCCGATCATCACGTTATCCCCCGTCTGCACCCGCCCCCGCGTGGAGATGTTGGCCAGCTGCGAATTCACGCTCGAGTCCAGGTCATACACTTCCACCAGACCCACTCCCGTGCCCCCATTGGCGCCACGCACGATCGCCGTGTACGCGCTGTTGTTGGCCGGCAACGTCGCCACGACGGCTGACTCCAAATCATTGGTCGGCGGCACCGTGCTGGCGATGATCTCCGCCTGCTGACCTCCGGTGCGCCAGTTGTCGTTGCTCCGAATCAAGCCGCCGCTGCCGTTGCGCAATTCCAAGGTCGGGTTGGCCAGTTTGCCGGCCACCGGCAGTGAAGGGCCGATGGCGCGCACGATGACTTTCTTGGGCTGCGTCCCGGTGACGATGAATCCCCCGATCAAGACGTTATCCCCGGTTTCCACCCGCAGCCGGGTCGAGATGTTTCCCAGCGTGGCTGGCCTTGGAGTGGGCGAAGGCGAAGGCGAGGGCGAGGGCGTCGGAGTGGCCGTGAGAAAAACATTCCGCACCGTTTCCTGGATGCTCCCGGAGCCGTTGTAGGAGCCGCTGCTGTAAAAACCGCGGGCACGGATGTAGCGGTTCTGCTGGAGTGGGAAGTTCAAGCCCGTCAGCGTCCAGTTGCTCCCCATGGCCGTGCCGTTCCCGCGAAAAGTGTAAGTCACCCCGTCGCTCGAATCCTCGAAAGTGACGCGCGAGAACTGTGGGCTCGATCCGGTGCGCGTCCAGGTAATGTTCGTCTGCGTGACCGAGAGGTTTTGCCCAGCGATCGTGCCGTTACTCAAACGGGCGAACTTGTTGCGCGTCTGTGGGCCGATGCTCGTGAACAGTCCCCCAGCCAATATCTTGCCGTCCGCCTGCGCCGTGACCGCATAGACAATACTGTTCGCGTTCGGGTTGAAGGAATCAGCCGCGCCGGTGACGGCACTGAGCCGGGCGATGCGATTGCGCGGCTGTCCGCCGATGTTCGTGAAGCTGCCACCGACCAGAATCTGGCCATCCGCCTGCACCGCGATGGAAGTGCCAACACCGTTTGTCGGATGCGGGTTGAACGAATCAGCCAAGCCGGTGGCGGCATCGAGTCGGGCGATGCGGTTGCGCATCTCTCCGCCGATGCTGGTGAACAGGCCCGCAGCCAAAATCCTCCCGTCCGTCTGCACCGCGATTAAAGTGACCTCATTGTCCGCATTCGGGCTAAGCGAATCCGCGAGTCCGGTAGCGGCATCGAGCCGGGCGATGCGGTTGCGCATCTCTCCGCCGATGCTGGTGAACAGGCCGCCCACCAGAATCTTGCCGTCCGTCTGCACTGCGATGGCATTGACCCTACCGCTGGCATCTGGATTGAACGAATCAGCGAAGCCGGTGGCATCGAGCCGGGCGATGCCGTTGCGTGCCTCTCCGTCGATCGTCGTGAAGCGACCGCCCACCAGGATTTTTCCGTCCGGCTGCACCGCGAAGGACAAAATCGCATCATTCGCGTTCGGGTTGAAGCCGGTGTCGAGCGTGCCGTCGGGATTGAGCCGGGCAATGCGGTTGCGCGTCTGCGGCGCTCCGCCGTTGGGCGAGAGCGTGGTGAACTCGCCGCCCACCAGGATTTTTCCGTCCGGCTGCACCGCGATGGCATTGACAACGTTGTTCGCGTTCGGATCGAAGCCGGGGTCGAGAAAGCCGTCCGAGGTCAATCTGGCAATGTTGCTGCGGTTGAAACCGATATTGAAGAAATTGCCGCCAATGAGGATTTTGCCGTCCGGCTGAATGGCGATGGCGCTGACCCAGTTGCCGGTCATATTCAGGTCGAGCGTCCGGTCGGGGCCGCCAGCGATTTCGAACCGGGCGATGCGGTTACGAATGGTGGAGCCGATTTGACCCAAGGCCGTGAAATCGCCGCCCGCCAAAATCTTGCCGTCCGCCTGCACTGCGATGCAACGGACAAGATTGTCTGCCTTAGGATCGAACGAATCCGCCAGCCCGGTCGCCGGATCGAGCCGGGCGACGCGATTGCGGGCCGCTCCGCCGATGCTGTTCGCTCCGCTAAACGACCCGCCCACCAGAATCTTACCGTCCGTCTGCACCGCGATGGACAGGACGATACCATTCGCGTTCGGGTTGAACGAATCCGCCAGCCCCGTGGCGGCATCGAGCCGGGCGATGCGCAAGCGCGGCTGTCCACCAATGCTGGTGAACACGCCGCCCGCCAGAATCTTGCCGTCCGCCTGCACCGCGATGGAAAAGATATTATCGTTCGCGTTCGGGTTGAACGAATCCGCCAGTCCGGTGGCGACATCGAGCCGGGCGATGCGGTTGCGCATCTGTCCACCAATGCTGGTGAACACGCCGCCCGCCAGAATCTTGCCATCCGCCTGCACCGCGATGGAATAGACTGTATCGCCCGCGTTCGGGTTGAAGGCCATGTCGAGCGTGCCGTCGGGATTGAGCCGGGCCATGCGGTTGCGCGTCTGCGTCGCTCCGCCGTTGGGGGTGAGGGTCGTAAAATCACCGCCCACCAGGATTTTTCCGTCCGGCTGCACCGCGATGGAAAAGACAAAACTGTCCGCATTTGGGTTGAACGAATCGGCTGTTCCGGAAACGGGCTCGAGCCGGGCGAGGCGGTTGCGGGTTTGTCCACCGATGCTGTTCGTTCCGTTGAAAACGCCGCCGACCAGAATCTTCCCGTCCGCCTGCAGCGCGATCGACCGAACCACGCCGTTAGCGTTCGGATTGAAGGCGGCGTCGAGCGTGCCGTCGGGATTGAGCCGGGCGATGCGGTTGCGCGTCACCACCGATCCGCCGTTGGGCGAGAGCGTGGTGAAATTGCCGCCGATCAGGATCTTTCCGTCCGGCTGGACGACGACAACTTCAATCGTGCCGTTGGCATTCGGATCGAAGCCGTCCAGTGGGGATTGCGCGCGGGTCGTCGCGCCGGTGGCCGCGAGCCAGAAGATGGAAAGCAGGAGCAGCTTCTTCGAGTTGGTTGTTTTCATTTTGCCTTTCTGTGGTTCTTCCGCGTCGCTAGTTGTTCAACGCGAAGACTTCCACCAAACCCACGCCGGTGGTGCCATTCTTCCCGCGCACGATGGCGGTGGTGGCGGCGTTGCCGGGGAGGGTGGCGATGAGGGCCGATTCCAGGTCGTTCGTCGGCGGCACGGTGGTGGCGATGATCTCGGCCTGCTGGCCCCCGGTGCGCCAGTTGTCGTTCATCCCGATGGTCGTGCCGTTGGCGTTGACCAGTTCCAGCGTCGGGTCGGCCAGTTTGCCGGGTACCGGCAAGGACGGACCAATGGCCCGCACAATCACCCGCCGCGGCGCGGCCCCCACCAGGATAAAACCCCCGATCATCACGTTATCCCCCGTCTGCACCCGCCCCCGCGTGGAGATGTTGGCCAGCTGCGAATTCACGCTCGAGTCCAGGTCATACACTTCCACCAGACCCACTCCCGTGCCCCCATTGGCGCCACGCACGATCGCCGTGTACGCGCTGTTGTTGGCCGGCAACGTCGCCACGACGGCTGACTCCAAATCATTGGTCGGCGGCACCGTGCTGGCGATGATCTCCGCCTGCTGACCTCCGGTGCGCCAGTTGTCGTTGCTCCGAATCAAGCCGCCGCTGCCGTTGCGCAATTCCAAGGTCGGGTTGGCCAGTTTGCCGGCCACCGGCAGTGAAGGGCCGATGGCGCGCACGATAACTTTCTTGGGCTGCGTCCCGGTGACGATGAATCCCCCGATCAACACGTTGTCACCGGTTTCCACCCGCAGCCGGGTCGAGATGTTTCCCAGCGTGGCTGGCCTTGGAGTGGGCGAAGGCGAAGGCGAAGGCGATGGGCGAGGGCGAAGGCGTGGGCGTGGGCGTGAGAAAAACATTCCGCACCGTTTCCTGGATGCTTTCCGAGCCGCCATAAATGCCGCTGCGATAATGGCCGCGCCCTCGGATGTAGAGATTCTGTTGGGTCGAAAAGTTCAGGCCAGCCAATGTCCAGCTGCTTCCCGCAGCCGTGCCATGGCCAAGAAAATTGTAGTTCACCCCGTCGACCGAATCCTCAAAAGTAACCCGGGTAAATTGAGGACTTGATCCAGTGCGCGTCCACGTCACGCTTGTTTTCGTGACGGAGAGGTTTTGCCCGTCGCTGTGTCGTTACTTAGACGGGCGGCCCCTGCGCGGCTCTGTCCTCCGACAGTCGTGAAAACGCCGCCTGGCAAACTCTTGCCGTCCGCCTGGACCGCCAAGGACAAGACTTGACTGTACCGCGTCCGGGTTGAAGGAATCAGCCAACCCGGTATGGCATCGAGCCGGGCGATGCGCAAGCGCGGCTGCCCGCCGATGTTGCTGAAATCACCGCCCGCCAGCAATTTTGCCGTCCGCCTGCACGGCGATGGAATAGACGACAGTCGTTCGCGTCCGGATTGAACGAATCAGCCGTGCCGGCGGCTGGATCAAGCCGGGCCATGCGGTTGCGAGGCTGCCCTCCGATGTTGGTGAAAAAGCCGGCCACCAGTAACTTGCCGTCCGCCTGCACGGCGATGACTCGACGTCACCGTTCGCGTCCGGGTTAAACGAATCGGCGGCGCCGGTTCCCGGGTCCAGCCGGGCGATGCGGTTGCGTGTTTGCCCGCCGATAGTCGTGAACGAGCCTCCCACCAGAATCCTGCCGTCCGCCTGGACCGCGATGCAGTTGACGGCGGCGTTCGCATTTGGATGAAAGGAATCCGGAACCCCACTCCCGGCATTGAGCCGGGCGATGCGGCTTCGCGGTTGTCCGAAAATATTGCTAAATAACCCGCCGACCAGGATGTTGCCGTCCGCCTGAACCACGATTGCGTGGACACTGCCGTCCGCGTTTGGGTTAAACGAATCAGCCGCTCCGGAGGCAGCTTCAAGCCGGGCGAGGCTGTTGCGGGTCTGGCCGCCGATGCTCGTGAAATCGCCACCTGCGACAATCTTGCCGTCCGGCTGCACGGCGATCGAAAACACCCGGGCGTTTGCGTTTGGATCAAAGCCGGCATCGAGGGTTCCGTCCGTGTTCAAGCGGGCGATGTTGTTGCGGGCCACACCCATAACGCTGGCAAAATCCCCGCCGATCAAAATCTTACCGTCTGGCTGCACGGCGGTCGTAAAAACCGCAAAGGTCAGTAGACTGAGGTCAAGCGTGCGGTCCACTTTACCGTCGGTTTCCAGCCGGGCGATGCGGTTGCGTGTCGCCGCCAATCCGCCGGTGGGCGAGAGCGTGGTGAAACCGCCGGCCAACAAGACTTTTCCGTCTGGCTGCAGCGCGATGCCGTTGGCGTTGACGAAACCATTTGGGTTTGGGCTGAAGGACTCGGCCAGCGAGTTGCTCTGGATTAAGCCGGGCCGCGTTCGAGCGCGTCTGTCCCCCTATACTGGAGAAGTTACCGCCGACCAAAATGTCGCCGTCCGGCTGCACCACGATCGCATTCACTACGTTGCCCGCGTTTGACGACACGTTGGCGTTGAATGAATCCGCCGCTCCGGTCGCGGGATCGAGCCGGGCCATCCGCCCGCGCGTTTGCCCCCCGATGCTGGTAAAAATACCGCCGACCAAAATCTTCCCGTCCGCCTGCTTCGCGAAGCAGAGCACATTATTATCGGCATTCGGATTGAACGCATCCGCCTGTCCCGTCGCCGCATTGAGTCGCGCGATACGGCCGCGCGCCTGACCTCCGATCATGGTGAAATTGCCCGCGGCCAAAATTCCGCCGTTCCCCTCCACCAGGAGAGCAAAGACCAAGGCATCCGCACTTGGGTTGAAAGAGTCAGCCAGGCCCGTCGCTGCATCGAGCCGGGCGAGACGGCTGCGAGTTTGGCCACCAATGGTCGTAAAATCGCCGCCGGCCAAAATCTTCCCGTCCGTCTGCACCGCCACGGTATAAACGAGATTGTTCGGATTCGGGTTCCACGAATCAGCCAGGCCGGTCGTCGCATCGAGACGCGCGATGCGGTTGCGCGTCTGTCCCCCGATCGTCGTAAACGTGCCACAGACGACCACCTTTCCGTCTGGCTGTACCGCCATCGATAGGATCAAGCCGTTCGCGTTCGGATTGAAACCGGCGTCGAGGGTGCCGTCGGGATTGAGCCGGGCCATGCGGTTGCGCGTGACCGTCGCGCCGCCGTTGGGCGCCACCGTCGTAAAATCACCCGCGATCAGGATCTTTCCGTCCGGTTGCACAACGACAACGCGCACCGCGTTGTTGGCATTCGGATCGAAGCCATCGAGCGCGGATTGCGCCCGCGCGGAAATCCCAAGACCAATCAGAACCGCCCACGCAAGAAACGGGTGCCAAAAATAACAACGCTGGAAGGCTGGCGAGGTGCGGCAGGCAAGGGTCGCCCTTGATGTTTCCGGGAACACACGATGCACGCTCGTCATAACCTGTGGGGGCAACTCAGGACGCTTGGTCTAACCAGTAGTCATGATCATCAATTTTTTAGCAAGCAAAAAAAAGAATGATCCGCTGACGCAGTCGTTAGCCGACCGAATCAACTCCGCCCCTGCGCACCCGCAGGCATCTCGGGTTAGGGCGGTAAACTGCTCCCCGACTGCGCTTTCACCTGCCCAATGTCGCTGGCGTTGATGGTCCCGTTCACGTTGACGTCGGTGGCGAAATTGGCCGCGTTCGCGGGCTGACCGGATTGCGCTTTGGTCTGGCCGATGTCGCTCGCATTCACGGTGCCGTTGCCATTGGTGTCGCCGAGCAAAACGGCCAATGGGACCGTTATGTCGATCGCATCAATGCCGTCCGAGACCCCGTTTAGCTGGATGACGAATCGCTCGGGCATGTTTCCCACGCCATGAAGATTTACCACGACAAGATTGTCGCTCACCAGGAAGCTGGCGGGAACCGCCACGCCGTTGCGATCGAGCACAGAAACGCCGCCGATCTGAGCGACGGTGGCGTTGAACGCGGTGATAACTTGGTGATCGTGCCCGGCATTTGGCCCGCTCGGATCACTCCCGGTATTGCGGCGACATTCGATGCCCATCACTCCACTCACAGGCAAGGGGAGATCGAAGAACTCCGTGGCATGATACTTTCGCGAGACGGCGGCGAACGGCGCGAGACGGCCGCCCGCTTCAAATGCGCCGATATCGGCGCCATCGCCACCGGACGCATTCGCGGGGGATAAATCGACCGGACGCGGAAGCCCACGCGCATCAATCGCGAGGCCAAAGCTCTTCCCCTTGTCCATCGCCGGACTGTTTGCCGCCAAGGGCACGGTATCGATCGGTCCGCCCTGGTTTTGCAGCGATCCGAGGTTTGGATTGATCGGCGCCGCGCTCGTTCCCACCTGGTCACCGGTGGCGTTTAACCCTGTCGCGCCGTTTCCGATTCCAACGAGGTTGTAACCTTCCGAAGCAAACGAGCCGGCCACATCCGGGGCGGTAGCGCCGGTGTTCTGGGCGACGATCGAGTTGCGCATCGTGACGCTGGCGCTGCCTTGAGCGATGCCGCCGCGGCTCGCGCCGGGAATGCCGTTGCGTGCCGGAGTGCTTCCCTGTCCACCTGGGCCGCCCGTCCCGGTGTTTCGCGCGATGGTCGATGCGCGGACGTCCAACGTTCCGCCATTGTAAATGCCGCCGCCTTCTCCATTGCCTCCGTTACCGCCCCTTCCGATTCCACCGGTGTTGCCTCCGCCCACACCGCCCAGGACGCTGTTGTTCGTCATCGTGCAATTGGTGAGCGTGAGCGTGGCGCCGGACTCATTGAAGAGGGCCGCCCCCTGCGCCATGCCACCGGCGCCGCCGGGACTGAAATCACTGAAGCACTCCCGGCCGCGACCTCCGGTGGCGCTGTTCCCGGTGAAGGTGCAGCGATCCAACGTCAGCGCGCCGCCGATCCCATTGAAGACGCCGCCACCCTGGGCCACGCCGCCGGCCTCGCAGAGATTGAAGCCGCTTCCCGCCGCAGCCTGATTGCCGACGAACGCGCACTCTTCCACGGTCAGGGTTCCGTTGTTAAACAAGCCCGCACCACCAACTGGCGTGGCCGCGAAGGCGGCGGCACGTCCGTTACGGATCGTTAGGCCACGGAGCAAGCTTGGTCCGCCGCTGAAATTAAAGACGCGGGTGCCATTGCCGCCGCTGATGCTGAGCGCACGCGCGCCGGGCCCGGTGATGGTAGTGGATCCGGTCACGGTGAGAGGCCCGAGCGATGGATCGAGCGTGAGCGTGCCGCCGAACGAAATTTGAATGGTGTCCGCACCCGGGAGTTGGTTCGTCCGATTGATGGCTTCCCGCAGACTGCAATCGCTCCGACCGCAAACGCCGTCATCGTGATCGTCCGCCGTGTTGACCAAAAAACCCGCGCTCCCGTCCTGGATTGGATCGAGCGGCGCTTCGTAGGCACCGATATCGGTGCCATTGGTCAGGTTCGGGAAGCCGGGAATATCGGTCGGGCGAGGCATGCCGCGCTGATCTGTGGTGATGCCGAAATTGTTGCCGCGATCGAGAGCAGGACTGCTGGAGAGGAGTGCGATAGTGGGTGTCGGGCCGCCGTTGTTCTGCAATCCGGCTGGATCCAGTCTGGCGTCTGCGTTGGTCTGATCGCCGAATCCGATGAGTAATCCCTGTGGATCGCTATCGGCCAGGTTATAGCCGTCGGAAGTAGTCACCCCCGGGGGGTCATTTCGCAGGCTCCAAGCCCTGTTCGACTGGAAAATCGTATTGCCTACCGTCAACTGCCCGGCCCCGTAATTGCGAATCGTCCCGCTGTTGTTGCCGGCGTTGTTCTGAAACGTGCAATGCCTTACGAGAAGCGGACCGGCATTTACGATGCCGCCAGCATCAACCCCGGACGGAGCATTCGCCACGAATGTACAATTGAGCACCTGGAGCGAGCCGACGTTTTCGATCGCCGTGCCTTGGGCCGCGACGAAAGTATTTTCGCGGATGGATGAAGCTTGAGAGCCCCTGGTGGAAATGTGCCCTCCTGGGCCGTGCTCCGACGTATTCGTCTGGAAGAGCGAACCGACCACAGTCAACTTACCGTCGCGGTTGAAGATCGCGCCGCCCGCATCAGCGGCCAAGTTCTCGGTGAAGTAGCAATTCAGCACCGTCAGCTCGGCGGTCGAGCCAACGCTCGCCACTCCTCCACCGCTTGGGCGACTGAATTGGCCGCCGAAATTTACTACCCTGCATTCGCGCATCACGCAGCTCTGCAGCGTTAGCTTCCCGCGGTCATTGTAGATTCCGCCGCCATCTTCGAATACTGGAACGGGTTTCGGATTGCTCCCGTTTTCGATTGTCAGCGCTGACAAGGTGACCGTTGGACCACTGGCGGTGCCGTTGCCAATTAGGAAAATGCGCTGATCGGAAGCCTGCTGGTGCACGATGATTCCGCCGGCCGGGCCAGTAATGGTGAGGCTCTTGTCGATCACGATCTGCGTGGTCGTGAGTGTGATCGCGCCGGTAACCGCGAAGACAACCGTGTCGCCGCTCACCGCCGAAGCGATCGTGTCGCGCAACGAGCCGGGCCCGCTGTCATCCCCATTCGTAACGGTAAGAACAGTTGCCGGGGAACGATGCGCGCCCATGAGCAGCGCCGCCAAAACAAACGAAAACAGGACAATAACATTGCCCCGGCGTGTTCTGCGCCTCGGCTGATCGGCAGTTTGGCGGTCGCGACGAGAAGCGGCGGAAGTTCCCGTGCGGCAAGCCAGGAGGGCCGCGGCAGACCTGTTTTCATCGTGCATGCTTTGGTCCCTCCTGGCTGTGGCTTTGCCTGTTTCAGTTAATCGACGGGCAATGGCCGGGATTGGGCGCGTCCACCCTGCGCATGGCCCCTTGCGGAACCAGTTGCACCGCCACGGTCACGGCCGGCGCGCCGGTTTCGTTCCGGAGCAGGTGCACGTGTTCGCCACCTTCATCCAGGAAGCTGGCCGGCGCCGTATAGGTGCGCGGCGTGCAGGTCGGGTCGTCGCCGTGATAAGCGGTGATCGTGCCTTGCAGAACAGAGATCAGGCTGGGGCCGGGATGGGTGTGCCACCCGCTGGTCGAGCCCGGAGCGAAGGTATTCTTGACGACGTAGAGTTCCGAGAGCCCTTTCGTGTCGACCTTGACCTTCCATTCCGGAAGTCCGTTTCTCTCATCTTTTTTTCTCTTCAGGGACAGGTCGATCTCATCAAAGATCACCCCGCCTCCACTGCTTCCGACAAGGAACTCGGCCGACAGACCCGATGGCGATGTAGCCCGGACGGGCAGGACGACGAAGACGCTGCCGGCGACAAGCGTGAGCGCGAGCAGAGATGGGAGGACCGGTATTTTCTTGAGTGGACTTGGCAGATGCATGATTTTCCTTTCGCTAGTGGGTTGCCCGGCATGGCGCCGGATTGCTTCTTTCCTTGTGCAAAGGGATTCCGGGCCGCGCGCTGCACGAAAAATTCGGGCGCGTTGCTTTCGTCCTCGACCCCCGATAGAAAGAGATGACGTGAAAACCCCGGCGCAGGGTGGACAGGAACGGAGCGATTTTTTTCCTCCAACACACTGGAGCGTGATCGCGAACGCGAGCGAAACCGAGGAGGGAGCCGCTCAAGCCGGGCTGGCGGAACTTTGCCAGACCTACTGGGCGCCGCTCTACGGTTTCGTGCGCAGCCGCGGTTACGCCGTGCCGGATGCGGAGGATCTTACGCAGGGCTTTTTCGCCTACCTGATCGAGCACAGGATTTACACCCGCGCCGATCGCGGGAAAGGAAAGTTCCGCTCGTTCCTGCTCGCCTCGTTGAAGAATTTTCTCTCGGATGCTTTCGATCGCGCCCAGACCTTGAAGCGCGGCGGCGGGCAGACGTTCCTGCCGCTGGAGGAAGAACGCGCCGCGGAAGCGGAGTCGCTTTTCCAGACACATAGCGTGATGAGCAACGAAGACCAGCTCTTCGATCGCGGCTGGGCAGAGACTCTCGTCGCCGCCGGTTTGGCGCGGCTGGCGGCGGATTACGACGATGACAGCAGGAAGAAACTCTTCCATGAACTAAGGATCTTTGTCGCCGGTGGGGCCGAGCCGCTGCCGTCTTACGCCAAATTGGCGACTCGTCTCGGCATGACGGAATCAACCATTCGCAGCCACGTGACCAGATTGCGGTCGCGCTATCGGGAAGCTTTGCGCGCGGAGGTGCGCCGGACAGTCCAGACTGAGACCGAGGTAGACGAAGAGTTACAGGCCTTGCTTCGGGTATTGACGCGAGGGTAAAAGGATAGGCGTGACGGTCTCCGGGATCGCGGTCTGCTCAGCCTGCGGCGAGCTCTTGAACGCCAGGGGCGATTGTCTGCCCTGCCTGCTCCGGAGCGGCCTGGATGAAACCAGGATCGAAACCGAGCCCGCAGCCACTTTCGCCCTCGGCGATTTTGAAATCGAACGGCGCCCGGACGGCTCGTCCTGGGAGCTCGGTCGGGGCGCGATGGGTGTCACCTATCTGGCAAAGGACAAGGTCCTGCGGCGCAAGGTTGCTCTAAAAATGATCGAACTGCCCGCCGCCGCCCGGGGTTCGGAAGCCGTGCGGGAACGCTTTTTGCGCGAAGCTCGCGCTGCCGCCGCGTTGCGGCATCCGAACGTCGCAACGGTCTTCCAGTTTGGGGCCTCACCCGACGGCACTCGCTGCTATTACGCGATGGAATTGGTCGAGGGCGAAACGCTGGAAGAGCGGATACGACGAGACGGCCCGCTCCCGGCGGGAACGGCGCTGGGAATCGCAATGCAAACGACACAGGCACTGATGGCCGCGGCGGAGCAACGGTTAATCCATCGCGATCTCAAGCCGAGCAACATTATGCTGACTTCTGCCGGTTCGAGTGCCGCAGAGTTGAATGTCAAAGTCATCGATTTTGGCCTCGCCCGGGCGATCGCCGGCGCGGAGGACGAAATGAATCTGACCCACGGCGGGTTTGTCGGGACACCCATTTTCGCCAGCCCGGAGCAGTTTGCTCGCAAGCCGGTCGATGCCCGATCGGATATCTATTCCCTCGGGGCGACACTCTGGTTTGCGCTCACTGGACTGGCCCCGCGCTCCGGCAGCACGATCGACGAAATCCGTTCCCACCAAGTCCACGCTGACCTGCCGGTTGAGCAGTTGGTCGCGAGAAAAGTTCCCGGCCCACTGATCAATTTGTTGCGCTCAACTCTGGCCGTGGATCCCGCCGGGAGGCCCGACTCAGCGCGAGAGTTAATGGAGGCGTTGGGTTCGTGTCGCCGCAAGATGAGCCGCCGCGTTCCCGCGGCCCTCACTTTGAGCGCATTCATCCTCTCCATCGCGGGTGCACTCATCTGGGCGCTCTCTCTAAGAAGCGCCGCAGATCCGCGTGCCCTCATCCAGGAAGCCCGGGTGCTTGCAGCCCACTCCTCTTCTCATTTGGAGGGCCGGCAAAACAATCCGCGCGTCATCGAATTGCTGGAGAAGGCCGTGAAGGCGGACCCGACCTTGGCCGAAGCACACGCCGAACTCGCGCTCGCCTACACCATTCGACTGTTCTTGTACGCTCCCCAGGAAAAACAGCTGCAAGAGAAGGCTTACTTGGAAGTCGAACGCGCCTTGTCTTTGAACCCCAACCTCCCGTCAGCCTATCTGGCGCGCGGTCGCCTAAAGTGGACGCCCTCTCATCATTTCCCGCATGAGGATGCGATCAACGATTTCAAACACGCTCTCGCGCTGGCGCCAAATTTGGACGAGGCGCACCATTATTTGGGCCTCGTCTATCTTCACATCGGATTGCTGGAGGAAGCGCGCACGGCGTTTGAGACCGCCGTGAAATTGAATCCGGGTAATAACGGCGCGCAATTCCGCATCGGCGAAACGGACTTCTTCGCCGGCCGATATCGGGAGGCGCGCAACGTCTTTGAGAGAATCGATACGGATTTCAATCCAGCCCTCCGGCAGTACCAGCTGACCGTATGTCTCTTTGCGCTCGGCCAGATCCAAGAGGCCCAGGCCGGACTGGAGAGTTATCTAAGAAAACACCCGGATGAGCGGGGCGGACTTCTGGCCAGCGTGGAGGCCATGATGTTCGCCGCCCTTGGTCAGCAGAAGGAGGCGGAAGAAAAGATTCAGGCCGCCCAGGCGAGCCGGGGTTTTGGCCATTTTCATCACGCGGAATACAACATTGCCTCCGCTTACGCCCTGATGAACAAGACCGACCTCGCGGTCGACTGGTTCGAGCGAACCATCGGGGACGGCTTCAACTGCTATCCCATGTTCAAGAACGATTCGCACCTCAACAATCTCCGAAGCCAACCGCGATTTGAGACGTTAATGGAAGCCGAGCGAATCAAGTGGGAAGATTATCGGAGAAAGTTCGGGACGCCGACGACCGAATAACCATCCGCTATTTCCGTTTCGTCGCGGGCGGTTGCTCGAGCCGGAAGATGGTTTCACCTTCCTTCATCAAATCGAGACGATCGCGCGCGATGGTTTCCAGGTAACCGGGGTCCGTCTTGAGCAGGCTGACTTCGCGTTGCTGGCGCGCGAGGAGCATCTTTTGCTCGCTCACCTGCGCCTCGAGTTGCTCGATTTCGCCCTGGCTTTGCGTGAGTTTTTTGTACTGCGGGATGAAGAGACTAACGATGACAAGGATGAAGGCGAGCACGAGCAGGCCGCGCAGGACGCGGTTGAGCCGCTGCCAGATGGAGGCTTCGCGACGCGCTCGAAAATCGCCGTAGCCGGGGTGATCCACTAGCGCATCTTACCGCCGTAGACGGCGTTGTCACCAAGTTCCTCGGCGATGCGGAGGAGCTGGTTGTACTTCGCCACCCGATCGGTGCGACAGAGAGAGCCGGTCTTGATCTGGCCGGCGTTGGTCGCGACCGCGATGTCGGCAATCGTGGTGTCTTCCGTCTCGCCGGAACGATGGCTGATGACAGCGGTGTAGTTGTTTTCCGTGGCGAGACGGATGGCGTCGAAGGTTTCGGTGAGGGTGCCGATTTGGTTCACCTTTACCAGAATGGAATTCGCGACGCCCTGGTCGATACCCTTCTTCAAGAAATCGACGTTGGTGACAAAGAGATCGTCGCCCACAAGCTGAATCTTATCGCCGAGACGTTCCGTGAGTTTCTTCCAGCCCGCCCAATCATTCTCCGCGCAACCGTCCTCGATCGAGATGATGGGAAACTTCTTCGCCAGCGATTCGTAGAGATCGATCAACTCTTCCGCGCTCCGCTTCGAGCCGTCGGATTTTTTGAAGACGTAGGCGCCGCTCGCCTTGTCGTAGAACTCCGAGGACGCGGTATCGAGCGCGATGAAAATTTGTTCGCCCAATTTGTAGCCGGCTTTCTCGACCGCGGTCGCGATCGATTCGAGGGCGTCTTCCGCCGAGCTGAGTTTCGGCGCGAAGCCACCCTCATCGCCAATCGCGGTGGAAAGTCCGCGATCCTTCAGGACCGCTTTGAGCGCGTGAAAAACTTCGGTGCCATACCGAAGCGCTTCCGCAAAAGTCGGCGCACCTTTCGGCATGATCATGAACTCCTGGAAATCGATCGGCGCATCCGAGTGCGCGCCGCCGTTGAGGATGTTCATCATCGGGACCGGGAGCGTGACCGCCTTGGGCCCGCCGAGATAACGGAAGAGCGATTGTTCGGAGAACGCCGCGGCCGCGTGCGCGTTCGCCAGCGAAACCCCGAGGAGCGCGTTGGCGCCGAGATTCTTTTTGTTCGCGCTCCCGTCGAGCTCGATCAACTTCCGATCGATCGCCTCCTGATCGAGCGCGTCTTCACCGGCGAGACCTTGCGCGATTTTCTCGTTCACCGCCTGCACGGCTTTGCGCACGCCTTTGCCCCCGTAGCGGTTTTTGTCGCCATCACGCAATTCCCACGCTTCATGCTCGCCCGTGCTGGCGCCGCTCGGCACCGCCGCGCGGCCAAATGCTCCGCCCTCCAGGCGCACATCCACTTCCACGGTCGGGTTGCCGCGCGAGTCGAGAATTTCGCGCGCGGTGATCTTGCTGATGCTCGTCTTGGCCATGACCGGGGATTAGAGCAGCTTTACGAGAGGTCGTAAACCAAGGACCGGCGCACTAATTGCGGCGTCAGTTTCTGCGCTCACGCGCCCGCGCAGCATTCAACTTCTCCAGAATCGGCGCCACACTCGGATCGGATTTCAGGATCGCTGCCCGCACCGCCGCGCGGAATTCGACGATGGCGCGATTGCGCTTCGCCACCGCTGCCTGCACGTCGGGATCATTCACCGCCTCTTTCCGGGCCTCGCGCAGAAGCGTCCGCTCTTCGCTCGTGAGCTGGTTCACCTTCGTCCGCCGTTCCATCAGGAAGCGTTGCAGATCGCTGCCGTCGACGGCCGTCGTCGCTTCCACCGTTTCCTCCGCTTGCGCCAGTCGCGCCGCGCCCACGTGGAAAATCGCCAGCAAACAAAGGACAAAGAGGTAACGCGCGGCATGCATGCGACGAGAATATCACGGTGTGGGAGAGCGGGAAACCTATCTCCTCACCCCCTGCGCCCGCGAGATTCGCACTGGCAATCTGCGGGAGGAGGCATAATCTGGCTCATGCTTTTCCGGGCCGGCCTCTTTCTGGCTACTTTGATCGTCAGCGTCGGAATCATTTGGGCCGAAGAGCCCGCGCCGCTCACACCCGAGCAAATCGCCGGCGCGATCAAGACCGACACCGTCACCATCCCGACCCCGGGCGAGCTCTTCGCCGCGCTCAGCAAACCGGGCAAGCCAAATTGGGCCGCACAATATCGACCGCCCATTCCCACGACTTACAGCAACCGCGCGCAGATCGCGCTTAACCTCGGCGGCCTTATCGCGGATGGCTTCATCGCGGTCGAGGCGCAGGACAGTCAGCAGGTCAAAAACACCGGAACCGACATCGTGAAGCTGGCGAAGGCGCTCGGGGTGAGTGAGAACGTCCTCGGCCGCGGCAAGAGCATCAACGAATTCGCCGAGAACGGACAATGGGACGCTCTCCAGGAGGAACTCGAGGCGACCCAAAACGAAGTGAAGACCTCCATGCAATCGAACAACGACCAGGATTTTGTGATCCTCGTCAGCCTGGGCGGGTGGATCCGTGGAACCCAGGTGGTCAGCGGTTCGGTGCTGGAAGAGTATAACGAAACCAGCGCCAAGACGTTGCGGCAGCCGGCCCTGGTCACCTTTATCGAGAAGAAGATCGACGCCATCACGCCTGCTCTGCGCGATGAACCGCTGGTCAAGGAAGTGCGCGCCCAGCTCGCCGAAATTCAAAAGCTCGTCACCTTCCCCGGCGATGGCACCCCGACTGCTGAAGAAGTGGGGAAACTGCACGCGGCCGTCACCAAGTTGATGGACGAAATCCAGAAAAAGACCGACACCCAATGAACCGCTGGCGTTGCCTCCTCCTTTCCGCCTTGATCCCGCTCGCGCTCGGTTCCGCCCGTGCCCAGGAGACTGATGGCGAAGTCGAAGCCCGCCAGACCGCGCTCGACCTCGCCGGCGCCTTCGCCAACGATGGCTTCAAGCTGCGCGACGGCCATTGGTCCGGCAGCATCAAGTCCGGCGAACGGGCAATCGTCGCGGTGAATCTTTACGCAGGGAACCAGTATTGGTTCTCCGTCGGCGCCAGTGAGGCCGACAAGAAGGTGGCCATCCAGCTTTACGACGAGACCGGCAAGCCAGTCGTGTCCGATGAATATGCGCAGGCGGACAAGGCCGCGGCCGGATTTTCGCCCACCCTCAGTGGGCAGTACTTCGTCGGCATCACGCCGGCGGAGACTCCAGCGAGCGCCTACTGCCTCGTCTATTCCTATAAGTGATGAAGCGGTGGTCTCGATTCCTGGTTTGCGGGTTTGCGCTCGCCATCTTGGGGGCGCTTCTTTCCGCTTGTTCCTCGGGAGGCCGCCGCAGCGCCCGCGCTGAAAGCGGCAAATATTTCGCCGTCACGGCGGACTCCACGTCCTTCTATCGCTATGGTCCGCAGCAAGGCAACGGTCCCGACCAGGCCCTCCCGCGCGACACGCTCATGACCTTGATCCGTCCGTCGTTTGGCTACTCCAAGGTGCAGCTCGTCGAAGGGGGCGAAGGCTACGTCGCGAGCGAAGACATCAAACCTGCGCCGCCCACGCTGCTCGCCGCGTTGTTCCCGCCCCTGCCTGAACCGGGCTCGGCCGTGTCCTCGGAAAATTTCGACATGCAATCGAGCGAGCCACCGCCGCCAGAAGATTTGCCCGATCCGGATTTGCCGCCGGTGGTGACGGAACCGTTGCCCGAGCCGTAACGTCACGCGAGTGTGCGCCGGCGTTGCATCTCAACGCACAAGCCATAGCCTCGCGCCACGATGACTGCGAAACAGATTTTCTATAGCGGCCATGTGCAGGGCGTGGGTTTCCGCTACTCGGTCAAGCAGATCGCGAAAGGCTTCAGCGTCATCGGCTGGGTGCGCAATCTCGTCGACGGCCGGGTCGAAATGCAGGTCGGCGGCGAGTCCGATGAACTCGCGGCTTTCCTGGAGGCGATCGAGCAAAGCCAATTGCGAGCCCACATTCGCGAAACCGTGGCAGCGCCGCTGACCGGCCCGCTCGAGGCCCGCGGTTTCGAAATCCACCATGAGTGAGAGCACGATCGTGACGCCCGCGATCGCCCTCCACCACGTCACAAAAAAATTCCCGATTCCGTTCTCCCGCCGCGCCGTCATCGCGGTGCGGGAATTATCCCTCCAGGTCGAGCCCGGCCAAATCTACGGCCTGCTCGGCCCGAACGGTTCCGGTAAAAGTACCACGCTTAAGATCATCCTCGGTCTCGTCTCGCCCACCGGCGGTCGGGCCGAGATCTTCGGGCGGGATAGCCGCGACGTCGCCAGCCGCGAAGCGGTCGGTTTCCTGCCTGAAAGCCCCTACTTCTATAAATATCTCACCGGCGCCGAGACCTTGCGCTTCTTCGGCAAACTCTCCTCGCTCGGCGGGCCGGCTCTCGATAAAAAAATCGATGAGTTACTCAAGCTCGTCGGCCTGACCGACGCGCGCGCCCGCCGCCTCAGCCAATACTCCAAGGGC
The DNA here is from genome assembly GCA_963769625.1 of uncultured Verrucomicrobiae bacterium. GTDB lineage: Bacteria > Verrucomicrobiota > Verrucomicrobiia > Chthoniobacterales > UBA10450 > JACCTI01. The sequence goes on from CAVYMO010000009.1 coordinate 29,239, forward strand.
ATGCTCCAGCGCATCGGCCTCGCCCAGGCGCTCATCCACGACCCGCGCGTCGTCGTTCTCGATGAACCCACCGCCAGCGTTGATCCCGCGGGCGCGCGCGATATTCACAACATCCTGCTCGATTTGAAACGGCGGGGCGTCACCGTCCTCCTCTCCTCGCATCTCCTCGGGCAGGTACAGGAGATCTGCGACCGCGTCGGCATTCTCGCGCATGGCATGCTCGTGCGCGAAGGCGCGGTCGAGGAACTGCTGTCCCTGGATGATCGCACCGAGGTCGTGCTGCGCGGTGCTTCGCCGGCGTTACTACGAGAAATCGAAACTGCCGCGCAAAAAGCCGGCGCCGAAGTGGTGGCCCAACGCAAATCGCGCACCACGCTCGAGCGGCTCTTCCTTGAAGCGACGGAAGAACGTCCAAGGACCGACGTTTCACATTGAACGTTTCTCCCATGCACCTCTCCTTCTCCCCGCGTCGCCTCGCCGCCATCGCCGCGAACACGCTCACCGAGCTGACGCGCCGGAAGATCTTTCACGTCCTCCTGCTCTTCGCGCTCGTCCTCATCGGCAGCGCCATGTTCGTGGCCCGGCTCAGTTTCCAGCAGGAAATCCAGGTCCTGAAAGACATCACCCTTGGCGCCATGAGCCTTTTCACGTCTCTCCTCGCCATCCTCGCCACCTCGCGCCTCCTGCCGCAGGACCAGGAAGACCGCACCGTTTACACCATTCTCGCGCGCCCCGTGCCGCGCTTTGAGTACATCACCGGCAAACTCGCCGGCGTCCTCCTGCTCCTCGCGATCAGCATGCTCGTCATGTCGGCTCTTTTCCTCGCCGTTCTCTTCCTGCGTGCACAGGGCGCCAGCACGGAAGCTGCGCGCGCGCTGGCCGGGCTTTCGCCGGAACAGCTCTCGATCGCTCTCGCGCAAAATCATGCCGCCACCTTCAGCGCCAACCTTCTCCCCGGCCTCGTCGCGATTTATTTGAAGGCCTGCATCTTGGCCACGATCACGCTCCTCGTCTCCACCTTCGCCACCAGCCACATCTTCACCATCGTCGTCACCGCGCTCGTCTATTTCATCGGCCATCTTCAGGCGACCGCGCGCGAGTTTTGGCTCCACGAACAAAGCGTCGGCTGGGTCGCGCGCACCTTCCTCGCCCTCGTGGCCCTGGTCTTTCCCGATCTCCAACTCTTCGACTTTTCCGACGAAATCATCGCCGGCCTCGCCATTCCGGCCGCGCTCCTGTGGGAAACGATCGCGCTCGGTCTTTTTTACATCGTCATCTATCTCCTGCTCGCGATCGCTCTCTTCAACGCCAAGGAATTATGAAACGCGCCCTTCTCGTCCTCGGCGCGCTCCTGCTCTGGGGCGCGGTACGGGTGCCGATCGAGAACACGCTCACCGCCTCGCGGACGAAAACCCATCTCGCTTCCGTTCCGATCGATCTCGGTCTGCGCGAACAGATCGGGCAACTCGGATTCGTCGCCGCGCTCGGCGGATTCCGCGCGGTCGTGGCCGATTTCCTTTTCATCCGCGCCCACGTCGCCTGGGAACGCACGGAGTGGAGTCGTGTCCTCTTTTTGTTTCGACAAATCACCGCGTTGCAGCCGCGTAGCATTCTTTTTTGGGACATGGCCGCCTGGCACATGGCTTGGAACGCCAGCGCCGCTGCGCGCCATGATCCCGCGCAACCGCGCCGCGCCCTCCGCCTCAAGGCCGAGCGCGAGTATTTCGATCTCGGCCGCGACTTCCTCGAACACGGCATCAAGAACAACCCCGATCATCCCAAGCTCTACGAAGCCCTCGCCAACCTCTATCGCGACAAATACAGGGATCACGCCTGCGCCGCCGATTATTTCGCGCAGGCCGCGACCAAGCCCGGGGCGCCCAGTTACCTGAGACGCTTCGCCGCCTACGAGCTTTCCCACGTGGAAGGCCGCGAGCGCGAAGCCTACGGGCGCCTGCACGGGCTCTACGATCTCGGCGAGAAGGAACGCCTCCCCACTTTGATCCGCCGATTGAAATTTCTCGAAGACCGGCTCAACATTCCGCTCGACCAGCGCATCCCGGACGCGGCCCGCTGATTCCTATGCGCTTCGCCATCATTAGCGATCTCCACGCCAACCTCGAGGCGACGGAAGCCGTCCTCGAAGACGCTTCCGCGAAGAAGTGCACCCACGTCGTCTGCCTCGGCGACCTCGTTGGCTACAACGCCAACCCGCATGAGTGCGTCGCCCTCGTCCGGCAAATGGATTGCCCGGTCGTGAAAGGCAATCACGACGAGCAGGCCTCGATCCCCACATCCTCGCGCGAATTCAACGAACTCGCAGAGCAGGCCATTAATTGGACCCGCGACCATCTCACCGAGGACGACAAACAATGGCTTGCCGATCTCCGGTTCAGCCGCCAGGTGCGCGACTTCACCATTGTCCACGCCACCCTCGATACCCCGAGCGCATGGGGCTACATCTTCAATACGCTCGACGCCGCCGCCAGCTTCACCTACCAACACACCAGCGTCTGTTTCTTCGGCCACACCCACGTCGCCGGTGCCTTTGTGAAAGACGAAGGGGTAAAACGCGTCCGCGCCGAACAACTCACAATCGAGCCCGGCAAAAAATATTTCATTAATGCCGGCAGCGTCGGCCAGCCGCGCGATGGCGACCCGCGCGCCGCTTATTGCATCTATGACACCGACCGCGCCATCGTCGAACAACGCCGCCTCCATTACGACCTCGCCACCACGCAAAAGAAAATCATCAAAGCCGGCCTCCCCCGTCTCCTCGCCGAGCGTCTCGAGTTGGGCCGCTGAGGCCCCTCCCTCGTCCTCGTCCTCGTCGTCGTCCTCGATTTAACTGCTATCATTCGAGGCCGACGACGATTCTTCAAAGAGCGCGCATGAGTTACAAATCCATCCTCATCATCAAGCCCAGCTCGCTCGGCGACATCGTCCACACCCTCCCCGCCGTGGCCGCTATTCGCGATGCCAATCCCGCCGCCGAGATCACCTGGGTCATCAACCCCGAGTGGGCCTCGCTCCTCCGCGGCAATCGCGATATCAACCACGTCCACATTTTTCCCCGCGGCGATTTCCGCGGCCTCGGCGCACCCCGCAGTCTGCTCCCGTGGATTAAAAAAACGCGCGCGCTGAAACCCGACGCCGCCATCGATTTCCAAGGCCTCCTCCGCAGTGGTCTCATCGGAAAAATCAGCGGTGCCCCCGACTTTTTCGGCCTGAGCGATGCGCGGGAAGGCTCCCGGTTCTTCTACAAGAAGATCGCGCGCGTCGATCGCAAGAGCCACGCCGTCGAGCGTTACCTCAAGCTCGCCGAAACCAGCGGTGCCGCCGTCGCGTTGCCCCTCCGCTTTCCGCTCCCCACGGGCGATGCCCTCCCGCGTTTCGATCCCCACCCGCCTTTCGTGTTGCTCCATCCTTTCGCCCGCGGCCGCGGCAAATCGATGAGCGATCGCTCGGTCGAAAAATTCGCGCGCAACTGCGCCCCCTCCCGCGTCGTCGTCGTCGGGAAATCTCCCATCCGCTTCAACGCGCCGGAAAATTGCGTCGATCTCACCGGCCAAACCACCCTCCTCCAGCTCGTCTGGTTGATTCGCTCCGCGCGCGTCGTGGTCAGCGTCGATAGCGGCCCGATGCACATCGCCGCCGCGCTCACGAACAATCTCATCGCTCTCCACACCTGGACCGATCCGCGCCGGGTCGGCCCTTACAACGCGCAGGCGTGGATTTGGCGCAACGGCGAGCTGCGCCAGATGCGCGACTTCCCCGTCGGCGGAAAACTCCCGCGCGGCCGCTCCTTCCGCACCGCCGATTCCAACACCGTCACGGATTTGGTCACGGAGTTGTGGGACGCGCCCGCCGCGCGAGCAGCGCCTCTGCCAGCGTGAGATCGGCGGGGAAGGTAATCTTCAAATTCGGTTCATCGTTCGGCACCAACACCACCTTGCGGCCGAGGTGTTCCAAAGCCGACACTTCGTCGGTAATGGTCAACCCGCCCGCCGTAACCTGCGCGTAGGCTTCCTGAAGAATCTCGCGCGCGAAAATCTGCGGCGTCTGCATCGCGAAAAGACCCTCGCGGTTCACTCCTTCGCTAACCAAGTGATCTGCCGTGGCTCGTTTCAGCGTGTCGGTGACGGGGGCCGCCAGCGCCGCACCCCCATGCGTGCGTGCCGCCCCGAGCACTCGCTCGATTTGTTCCGCCGTGACCAGCGGTCGCGCCGCATCGTGCACCGCCACGTAAAGACAATTCGGAGCCAGCGCTGCCAAACCCGCCGCGACAGAATTCTGCCGATGCTCGCCACCAGCGATCACGCGATGTCCCGGCGCCAAAGTGCGCAATTCATCGAGGCGATCCGCCCGGCCCACGAGGATGATTTCCTCCACGCACTCCGCCGACTCGAACGCAGCGATCGTGTGCGCGACGACCGGCCGACCCGCGAGATTAGCAAAGGTCTTGTCGAAACCCATGCGTCGGCTGCTACCACCCGCGACGATGATGGCGACTAGCATGAGAAAGAGAAACGCCGAACGCCCAACGCCCAACGCCCAACGCCGAATGCAGAGTCAGGCGCCGCGCACGCTGCCTTTAATTCGGCGTTCGGCGTTCGACGTTCGGCGTTCGACGTTCTGCCTTTCCCCCTCATCCCAACTGCCGCTGCACCTCCTGGCTCAGCGTCTTCCCATCCGCGCGCCCGGCAATCTTCCCCTGCAAAATTTTCATCACCGCTCCCATCTGCGCTCGCGATGTCGCCCCCGCCTCCGCGATCGCCTCCTTCACCGCGCCCGCTAACTCCTCCGCACTCATCGCCTGCGGCAAATAAGCGGAAAGCATCGCCAGCTCTTCCTTTTCTTTCGCCGCCAGCTCCGGTCGCCCGCCTTTCTCGAATTGCTCGATCGAATCCTGCCGTTGTTTCACCTGCTTGCGGATCACCTGCGTCGCTTCCGCCTCATCCAGCTCGCCGGACGCGCCGCCCTTCTCGATCGCGGCATTCTTCATCGCCGCCTTCAACATTCGCAGCACGTTGAGCTTGCCCGCTTCTTTCGCCCGCATCGCGTCCTTCAGATCCGAGTCGATCTGTTGCTGAATGGTCATGCCGGGAGGTTATCGCGGAGCAAAAGTCGCAGCGAGCGATTTTATGCGGCGGGCAAATTCGTTAATCGAAAATCTCTCCGCGCTGGAATCGCCAGACGCTGAAGATATTCACCACCGCGGCGATCCCGAAAAGAATCCCCAGCGTCGGCAACAACTCCCAGGTTGTCGCCCCTGCCCAGAGCACCTGGAGAAACCCCTCGATCGCCCAATACACGAGCGTGAACTTGCTCAGCTGCTGAATGAACTCCGGCATGAAGCTGATCGGGAACCACGCCCCGCCCACCGCGCTCATGGTGAGAATGAGGAACGTCCCCAGCCCGCTCGCCGCCGCTGAGCTGGAAGAGACCGCCGCGAGCAACATGCCGAACGCGACGCACGCGGTGGACGTCGCCAGGCAGATGAGGAGCAGGTTGAAAAAATTGCTCATGATATCGATCCCGAAAAGCACTCGCCCCGCGCCGAAGAGCGCCGTCAATTGCACCAGTCCCAGCAGCATTCCGAAGAGGTATTTGCTCCACAAAATATGCGTCCGCCGCACTGGCGCCGCAAGCAGCCGCTGGAAAAGCCCCGCCTTCTTCTCGTCGAAAAGCGACGTCGCGGCGGACGTGAGCGAGAAGAGTAGAAACATCATTGCCCAACCGCCCACCGCTCGCGTGGCCGCCGGGCTCTTGATGTTGGCCCGTCCCACTTCCTCGGACTCGATCTTGATCAAGCTTTCGAAAAAAGAATTGCCGCCGCCGCTGCCGGTATTGCTGGTGAAGAAATTCATGTTTCCGCTGTCCATCTGCGCCGCGATTTCATCCACGTTTCCGCCAAACGCCGCCGCCACCGCATTCGCGATCGAGCGATGGAACTGCCGATAGGTTTCCTCCCCCACCGATTCCCGTCCCATTTTTTGCAGCGAGGCGAGCAAGGCCTGCGGCGCGGCCGTGTAAATGGTTTTCTGGATGAGACCCGTCACCGTCTGCGACTCGATTTCGTTGCGCGGGTTATTGAGAAACTTCAGCTTCAATCCCACCACTTGATCGCTCTCCGCGTCCGCCGGAAAGACGATCGCGTAGCGCAATTTCCCCGCGCGAATCGTCTCGCGCACTTGCGCTTCGGTCAGCGGTTGCTCAGCCCCGGCGGCGTCCTTCTCGGTGCGCAAAACCTTGAACGCCTTCTCCTGGTCGAGCGCCTGCGCCACCGCCCCGGCAGCCGGCGAATCGGTCTGGCTCACCACCGCAATCGGGATGCCGGTCGGCCCGCTCCCGCCCGTGCGGCCCACGCCGAAGACGTGGCCGAAAATGTAGATGAGCACGATCGGCACGAGAAAGGTGAGCGCGATCGCCACCTTGTCGTTGGCGAAAGTGCGCAACTCATTGCCGAAGAGAACGAGAATCGTGCGCAGCGAGTTGAGCATTTTCATGTTACGCATCGCGCAGGGTTTTGCCGGTCAGGTGCAGGAAGACGTTCTCCAGTGTCGGACGCGTGACCTGGAAATTGCGATTCGCTACGTCCAGCTTTTCCGCGAGCAGAAAAATCTCGGAGAGACGCGTTCCCTCTTTCGGCGTCAACACGTACGAATCTTCCACCGTCTCGATTTCGCCGAGCCTCGCGAAAGCAGCCAGGTGCGGCGCGGTCTCGGCGTTGCGCGCCAGCCGCACCTGCTCGGCGAACGGCAGCTGCGTGAGCAATTCATCGAGCGTGCCGAGCGCCAGCACTTTGCCGTGATCGATAATCCCGATGCGCGAGCACAGCCGCGTCGCCTCCTCCATGTAGTGCGTCGAATAAACGATCGTCATCCCGTCGGCGTTCAGTTTTTGCACGAACTCGAAGATGGCGTTGCGCGACTGCGGATCGACGCCCACCGTCGGCTCGTCGCAGAGCAGCACCGGCGGCCGATGCAAGATGCCGGCTACGATATTAAGCCGGCGTTTCATTCCGCCGGAATAGGTCTGCACTTTGTCCCCACGGCGTTCGAGCAGCTGCGCGGCCGCAAGTCCTTCCTCCACCCGTTCACGCAGGGTCGCGCCGCCCAGCCCATACAGACGACCGAAAAGCTTCAAGTTTTCCTCGCCGCTCAGGGTCTCGTAAAGCGCGAGTGCCTGCGGCACGAACCCGAGACGCTTACGTTGCTCAATCCGGTCATGCCGCAGCTTTTCGCCATCGAGTGAAATCTCCCCCGCGTCCGCTTCGCGAATGCCGGCGATCAACGACATCAGCGTCGTCTTGCCCGCGCCGTTCGGGCCGAGCAGGCCAAAAAACTCGCCGGCCCGGATGGACAGCGAAACATCATCCAAAGCCGCGATCGCGCCGTAGCGCTTCGAAAGATGTTTGAGCTCGAGCATGCGTTCGCGCTAGGCCGCGCGCAGCTTCTCCGCGCACGCTCGCACCGAAGCGGAATCGCTCACGCTCATTACCTCCACGCCTTTGCGCGTGCGCTGGAGCAATCCCGCCAGCACTCCGCCGGGTCCCAACTCGATAAAGAAATCGCATTCGCGGGCCAGGAGCCACTCCATGCAGTCCGTCCAGCGCACCGTGCCCGTGATTTGATCCTGCAAGGTCTGGCGTATCTCCGGCAACGTCTCGACCGCGGCCCCGGTGACGTTGCTCACCACCGGGAAGCGCGGCATTTGCAGTTCCGCCGCGAGCAGCGCTTCGCCCATTTGCACATAGGCGCTGTCCATCAGGCGCGAGTGATAAGCGCCCGCCACCTTCAGCAAGGTCGCGCGGCGGATCCCGTGTTCCTTCGCCAGAGAGACCGCCATCTCCACCTTCGCCGCTTCGCCCGAAACCACGATCTGGCCTGGCGCATTCAAATTTGCCACATCCACATCCGCCGCCGCGGCCAGCGCGCGCACGGCCGATTCATCCGCGCCGATCATCGCCGCCATGGCGCCCGCCGTCGCCGCGCAGGCTGCTTCCATGTATTGCCCGCGCTTCTCCACCAGCTGCAAGCCCGTGGCGAAATCAAACGTCCCCGCCGCCGCGTGCGCGGTCCATTCGCCCAAGGAGAGACCCGCCGACGCCTCGATCGCAAAATCGCCCGCCGCTTCCCGCAACGCCGCCAGGCAGGCCAACCCGTGCACGTAGAGCGCCGGCTGACAGTTCGCCGTATTCGTGAGCGCTTCCTCGGGTCCGTTCCAGGCGATGTCGGCTCAAGCCGCGACCGAGGCACTCATCGGCCTCGAGGAAGAGCTTGTTCGCGACCGGAAACTCCGCCGCCAGCTTCACGACCCATCCCGACGCTTTGAGCTCCCTGCCCCGCAAACAACAGCGCGATCTTCTTCATTGCCTAACAGCTAGCCGCAATTTTCCTCTCGGCGCGAGCGGAAATCGCGTCCGAATTCGTCGCATTTACGTCAGCCGGAAAAGATTGCCTTTTTCGTCAACAAATTCGTCACCATCGGCGCATGAGCCAACAACGCCATATCAGCAAAGTGGCCTCTGTCGTCGCGGTCGCCGTCCTCCTTCTCATCGGAGCGAGTTCGGCCCAGGCACAGTGGGCCGCGAAACCAGCGCCTCCGCTCCCGCGGGCGGTCCTCGATCAGGGCCTCTCGGGTTCGGTGGCGCTCAATCTGGTCTTCGCACGCGACGGTCGCGTCGCCGACGTTCAGATTGTCCGGGGCAGTGGGATCAGTGGTCTCGATCGACTCGCGGTGGAGGGAGCCAGGAAATGGCGCCTCGATCCGTCAGCGGTCAGCTACTCAGACCAGTCTGTCGGTCGCCGTCACCTGATCAAGTTCTTCCAGAACGACCAGGTCGCGCGTCGCGTGGAGCCGATCAAGGCCTTCTGGACGGAACTCTAGTCCGCCAGGAATAAAGACACCACCGCGGCATTTCGGCCGCGGTGAAAAGCCGGGAGCGAAATGCTTCGCTCCCGCAGGCGCGTTATCGTTCATCCGCGCCGCCTTCTCGCCTCGCTCTCCGGGTTAGGGATAGGTGTAGGGCGCCTGCAAGCCCGAGCGGGATTCCCAGCATCCAATAGCCAAGCAGAAACAACGTCCACAGGACAAGGAACGTGATCGAGTAAGGCAGCATGAGCGAGACGAGCGTCCCGATCCCCGTTTTCTTCACGTAGCGCTGGCAATACACCACCACCAGCGGGAAGTAAGGCATGAGCGGCGTGATGATGTTCGTGGTCGAATCCCCCACCCGATAGGACGCCTGTGTCAATTCGGGCGAAAACCCGAGCGTCATCAACATCGGCACAAAAATGGGAGCAAGCAGGGCCCACTTCGCCGAGGCCGAGCCGACCATGAGATTCACGAACGCAGTCAGCAGAATGATGCCGATCATCGTCACCGCCCCCGGCAACGCCATCGCCTGCAAAAAACCCGCTCCCTTTAAGGCGAGCAACGCACCGAGATTCGACTGCCCGAAAGCGGCGATAAAGAGCGCCGCGAAAAACGCCATCACGATGTAATAGCCCATCGTGCTCATGGTTTTGCTCATCCCCTTGATGATGTCGCGATGAGTTTTCACCGTGCCGGCGGCATAGCCGTAAACCACGCCCGGGATCAAAAAGAGCAGGAAGATCAACGGCACGATCGATTGCATGAGCGGCGCCGTCGACGCCGTGAGCGAACCATCCGGCGACCGCAAGACCGAGCTCGCCGGCGCGGAGGTGAAAACCAGAATCGCGACACCCACGAGCAGCGCGGCCAGCCCGGCGAACAATCCGCGCTTCTCCTTCGCTCCCAGGTTTTCCATCCGCGGCAGGTCGGCCGGATCACCATCCACCTTCGTTCCGCGCAGACGCGGCTCGATCACGCGATCGGTCAGGAACCAGCCCAGGCCCACGATCACGAGCGTGGAAGCGGAGGTGAAGAACCAATTGCAGAGGGGATTAACGAGTCGTTCCGGATTGATAATTTGCGCGGCGGCCTGGGTCAAACCCGAGAGCAACGGATCAAGGCTGGATGGAACGAAATTCGCGCTGAAGCCGCCGGACACACCGGCGAAAGCCGCCGCAATTCCTGCCAGCGGATGTCGCCCCGCCGCGTGAAAAATGACGCCGCCCAGCGGAATCACCAACACATAACCCGCATCCGCCGCGGTATGGCTCACGATCGCCACCAGGATCAACATCGGCGTGAGGAGCACCGCGGACGTGAAACTGAGCAGGCCCTTCAAGCACGCGTTGATGAAACCGGTGTGCTCCGCCACGCCCACGCCGAGCAGCGCCACCAGCACCACGCCGAGCGGATGGAAGCCCGTGAACGTCGTCACCATGTTGGAGAGAAAGGCCGCGATCGAAGTGCCCGCGAGCTGGTTCTTGATCACCAGCTGCTCGCCTGTGCGCGGATCGATTTCCGAGAACTGCATCGAGGCCAGGAGCGCGGAGAGAATCCAGACCACAATGAGCAGCAGGAAAAACAACGCCGCCGGATCGGGCAGCTTGTTTCCCACCCGCTCGATCGCGTTCAAGGCGCGATCGACAAAGCGCGGCGGTTTTTCGGGAAGGTGAGCGGTGGGAGCGGATGAACTGGCCATGAGGACGTCGAGGATAGTTCGATGCCGCCGCGGTCGGCAATTCTCAATTCCTCAACCAGAATCGCGCCGCCGGAACTTTCGGCTTGCACCTCGAAGTCCGGTCGCGAGCGTAACCGTCACGCCATGGCTTTTACCACACGCGAAATTGAATCGCCCGATGCGCTCACTCGCGTCGCCACCGCGGAAGCCGCGGCCGCGAGCCAGGCAGGCGACATTGGCGAAAAAATGGTGCTGAACATGGGCCCGTCGCATCCAGCCACGCACGGCGTCCTGCGGCTCGTTCTCGAACTCGATGGCGAGACCATCACCAAGGCCACGCCTGATGTCGGCTATCTGCATCGCGGTGACGAAAAAATCGCGGAGAATATGCAATACAACCAGTTCGTCCCCTACACGGACCGATTGGATTACCTCGCGCCGCTCGCGAACAACGTCGCCTATGCCTGCGCGGTAGAGAAATTGATGGACTGGGAATTGCCGCCACGCGGCAAAGCCATCCGCGTCCTCTGTTGCGAACTGGCGCGCATCCAGGCGCACCTTCTCGGCATCGGTGCCATGGCTCTCGATCTCGGCGCCATGACTGTCTTTCTCTACACCTTCACCGAGCGCGAGAAGATCTATAACCTCTGCGAGATCATCTGCGGGGCGCGCTTCACCACTTCCTACACGCGCATCGGCGGGCAAACGCGCGACCTGCCGGATTCCTTCTTCCCACAACTGACGAAGTTCCTCGACGACTTCATTCCGCAACTCAACGAAATCGACAGTCTCCTCACGCGTAACCGCATCTTCGTCGACCGCACCCGCGATGTCGGCGTGATCACGAAAGACCGCGCCATCGCCTACGGTCTCTCCGGGCCAAACTTGCGCGGCAGCGGTGTCGACCACGACCTCCGCCGCAAGCATCCGTATCTCGATTACGACCAGTACGATTTCGAGGTCGCGATCGGCACTGCGGGCGACGGCTACGATCGCTACCTCGTGCGCCTGGAGGAAATGCGGCAGAGCACGCACATCTTGCGGCAACTCGTCGACAAGATGCCGGGCGGCCCGATCAACGTGGTCGATTGGAAAAACATGCCGCCCCCGAAAGCGAATGTGATGACGAAGATGGAGGAGTTGATCCACCACTTCATCGTCGTGACCGAAGGTCTCGATGCGCCCGTGGGCGAAGTCTATTTCGCGGCGGAGAACCCGAAAGGCGAACTCGGTTTTTACATCAACAGCAAAGGCGGCGGGGTGCCGCATCGGCTGAAGATTCGCTCACCCTCGTTCTGCAATCTCAGCATTCTGCCCGAACTCCTGCCGGGCCACAGTGTGAGCGATGTCGTCTCCATTCTTGGCAGTCTGGACTTCGTCATGGGCGAATGCGACAGATGACCCCAACTCCTATGAATCCACGCAAACATCTTTCCTGGCTGCTCCTCGTGGCCGCGCTCCTCTTCGCGGTCGGCTGCAATCGCGGCGCGCTCTCCGGTTCCAAGCTGACTGAGGCCAATTACAACCAGATCACGATGGGCATGTCGAAGAGCCAGGTGGAAACGATCCTTGGCTCGCCCACCAGCGCCGAAACCCAGGACATGTTGATCTTTAAGAAGACGACGTATCGCTACGAAGACGGCAAGAAATTCGCCATCATCACCTTCAAAAACGACGAAGCCGACAGCAAGGATTCGAACCTCGGGCGGACGCCGTAGCATGAGCGCCGCGCCACGTTTCACGAAAGAGACGGCGCGCCGCGCCGTGCGTCCTGCGTTGCTCCTCGTCGCGACCCTGACCTTTGTCGTCATCGCCGCCTGCAATCCCGGCAAACGCATCACCAAGGTAAACGTCGATCAGGTGCAGGACGGCATGGCCAAGAAGCAGGTCGAATCCATTCTCGGCGCTCCCACCTCAGTCGACACCAAGGATTTCGTCGTCATGAAAAAAACGACCTACGTTTACAAGCAGGGTTCCGACACCGTCACCATTGTTTTTAAAGAGGACAAAGTGGAATCGAAGGAATCCACTTTGACCGAGTGACCACGCCCCTCGTGAAAGCGACGAGCCCGAGCGTGCCCGCCGAACTGGAGCGGGAAATGGACAAAGCCATCGCGCGTTATCCGGCCGACCGGAAACGCAGCGCCGCCATGCCGTTGCTCCATCTTTGGCAGGAACATTTCGGCTACATCAGCGACGAAGGCGTCCGCTGGATCGCGACGAAGCTCGACCTCCAACCGATCAACATCCTCGAACTGGTCACGTTCTACCCGATGTATCGCCAGGCACCTGCGGGCAAAAAACACTTCCGCGTCTGCCGCACCCTCAGCTGCGCCATGGCTGGCAGCTATGAGTTGAAAGAGAAACTCGCCGAAGCCGCCGGCATCGATCTTCACCAACACCACGAAGGCAACGGCATGCACAATCCCGTCGCCGTTAGTGCCGACGGCAAATACAGCGTCGAATTCGTCGAATGCCTCGCCAGTTGCGGCACCGCGCCCGGTCTGCATGGTCGACGACCAACTCCACGAAAACGTCCAGGCATATCGCGCCCCCGAGCTCCTCCAGGATCAAACTTCAAACCTCAAACCTCAAACTTCCCCCCACCCCTCCGAGCGCCGCCTCATCTTTAAGCACATCGGCACGGACGGCTACACGCCGGACATCGATTGCTACCTCCGCCACGACGGCTACAAGCAACTTAAGCAAGCCGTCAAAATGTCCCGCGGCGACATCGTCAACGAGGTCAAAACGTCCGGCCTGCGCGGACGCGGCGGCGCCGGTTTCCCCTGCGGGGTGAAGTGGGGCTTCATCAAGCCCGACGAAAAAAAGCCGATCTATCTCATCTGCAACGCCGACGAATCCGAGCCCGGCACGTTCAAGGATCGCTACATCATCCACGACGATCCGCATCAGTTGATCGAGGGGATGCTGATCTCCTGCTTCGCGCTCAACGCTCACGTCGCCTACATCTACATCCGCGGCGAATTCCCCGAAGGCGCGAAGATTCTTGAGACAAGCGATCGAGGAAGCGCGCGCGAAGAATTTTCTCGGCAAAGATATCCTCGGCACCGGCTTCGACTGCGAAATTTACGTTCACCGCGGCGCCGGCGCCTACATCTGCGGCGAAGAAACCGGCCTCATCGAATCGCTCGAAGGCAAGCGCGCCTATCCGCGCATCAAGCCGCCCTACTTCCCCGCCGTCCTCGGCCTCTACATGTGCCCGACGATCGTGAACAACGTGGAGACGCTCTGCCACGTGAAGCACATCATCGAGATGGGCGGCGCGAAATACGCGCAACTCGGCACGCCGAACAACACGGGCACCCGCATCGTCTGCGTCAGCGGCGACGTGCAACGCCCCGGCTACTTCGAGATCGAAGTCGGCGCCGTCACCATGGGCCAGCTCATCCACGAAATGGCCGGCGGCCCGCGTTTGGGTCGCATCATCAAGGCCGTCATCCCCGGCGGCAGCTCCGCCAAAGTTCTGCGCGCCGACGAGCGTTTCAAAATCAAAGACGTCGAGATGTCCCTCTTCGATCTCCCGATGGATTTCGACTCGCTGGCCGCGGCCGGTTCCATGGCCGGCTCCGGCGGCGTCATCGTCCTCGACGATTCTCGCGACATGGTCTGGACGCTCAACAACATCAACGAATTCTACGCCCACGAGAGCTGCGGCCAGTGCACCCCCTGCCGCGAAGGCTCACTCTGGATGAAAAAAATCACCGACCGCATGTTGTTAGGCGGCGGCGTCACGCAGGATCCGAAAACGCTCACCACCGTCGCCGACAACATCGCCGGCCGAACCATCTGCGCCTTCGGCGAAGCCTGCGCCTGGCCCACCCAAAGTTTCGTCGCCAAATTCCCCGAAGAATTCGACGCCAAAGCCGCCAAGCCATCCCCGCCGCCGCTTCCGCCTGAAATGACATCGGGCGAACTCATCAAGGACGATGATGGTGTCATGAAACCGTCCCGCTCGCCCACGATCCGGGCTGGGAGAAAGCGGGAGCCGCGGGAACGATATGAGCGATCAGGCTTCAACTCCGCCGCCGATGGTCAACGTCCAGGTGGACGGCGTCTGGAAGCAATTCCCGAAAGGCACGCGCCTGATCGAAGCCTGCGAGCAGGCCGGCACCTACATCCCGCGTTATTGCTACCACAAAAATCTCAGCTCTCCCGGCAACTGCCGCATGTGCCTGATCGAACTCGGCATGCCAAAGATGGGCGCCGATCGCAAACCCGAACTCGGCGAAGACGGCATGCCGGTCATCAACTGGATGCCGCGCCCGCAGATCTCCTGCGCGCAGGATGTCGCCGAAGGCATGGGCGTGCGCACCACTTCCCCGCTCGTCGAAGAATGCCGCCGCGGCGTAATGGAATTTCTCCTCATCAATCACCCGCTCGATTGCCCGATCTGCGATCAGGCCGGCGAGTGCCGTCTCCAGGAATTCAGCGTCGAGTACGGCAACGCCGAATCGCGTTTCCTCGAGAACAAGGTCAAGAAACCGAAGAACGTCGAGCTCGGACCGCGCGTCACGCTCGATGACGAACGCTGCATCCTCTGCTCGCGCTGCATCCGCTTCTGCCAGGAGATCGCGAAGGACGACGTGCTCGGTTTCGTCGATCGCGGCAGCCACAGTGTCCTCACCGCGCACCCGGGCAAAAAACTCGAGAACAACTACTCATTGAACACGGTCGACATCTGTCCGGTCGGCGCGCTCACCTCTTCCGATTTCCGTTTCAAGATGCGCGTCTGGTTCCTCAAGGAAACAAAGAGCTTCTGCACCAGTTGCGCGACTGGTTGCAACACCATCATCAGCACGCGCGAGAACGTCGTCTACCGGCAAACGCCCCGCGAAAACAACGCCGTCAATTCCACCTGGATGTGCGACTACGGCCGGCTGAATTTCGATTATCTGCAATCCCCGAAACGCCTCCTCGAACCGCGCGTTTACAGCGGTGATAAAGTCATTCCCTCAGACTGGCCGACAACGATCAAGCACGCCGCCGCGCAGCTGAAGCATTTCAACGGCTGGGAGATCGCCATTATCGCTTCCGGCCGGATGACGAATGAGGAACTTTGGCTCACCTCCCGTCTTGCCCAGGTGCTTGGCGCGCAGTTAATGGACATCGTCCCGCGTCACGGTCCCGGCGACGACATTCTCCTCAGTGTCGATCGCAATCCGAATACCAACGGCGCCCGCCTTTTGGGAGTCACCCGCGAACCCGGAGCACAACTTCCCCAGATCGCGCAGTCCATCGCCAGCGGCCAGGTCAAAGCGCTCATCGCTCTCGGCGAAAATCCGCTCGATGCCGGGCTCACCCCGGAACAGCTCTCGAATCTTCCGGCGTTCGTCTGCATGGACCTTCTCGAAAATACCGGCACCAGCTTCGCCACCGCGCTCCTGCCGTCGTCCGGTTTCGCTGAAAAGCGCGGCTCCATGATCAACGGCAAAGGCCGCCTCCAGCGTCTTAACCGCGCGATTCGTCCACCCGGGCAGGCGCGCGACGATTGGGAAATCCTGCGCGACCTGATTCAAGAATGCTCCGGCCAGAACGGCATCTACACGATCGAGGAAGTCTTCGCGCAGATGAGCCAGGCGATCTCCGAACTCAGCGGTCTGAGCCTGAGCAAAATCGGGGATTTGGGCACGCAGGTGATGGAAATCGCCGAAAGCCCCACGCCCGACGAATCGGCGCGCCACGAAGGCAACAAACCCGAATCGGAGAAAGCGGCCTCTTAATCGAGCATGGACTGGTTTCTCATTCTCACGTCCCTCGCCAAGACGATTGGCGTGGTCTTCCTCGTCATTCTCCCGATGGTCTCCTACAGCGTCTACGCGGAACGCCGGGTCAGCGCCCTCATCCAGGATCGCCTCGGCCCGAATCGCGTCGGACCCGCCGGTCTCTTCCAACCCGTCGCGGATGCGCTGAAGTTCATCCTCAAGGAAGACTTCACGCCGGCGCACGTGAACAAGTTCTACTACTGGCTCGCGCCCTGCCTCGCCATGGTGCCGGCGATTGCGACGATCGCGGTCGTGCCTTTCGGCAGCACGCTGTGGGGCGTGCCCATGGTGATCGCAGATGTCAACATCGGCGTTCTTTACATCTTCGCCATCGCCTCGTTAGGCGTTTACGGCATCGTCATCGCCGGCTGGGCCTCCAACTCCAAATATCCGTTCCTCGGCGGCGTCCGCGCCACCTCGCAGATGATCTCCTATGAGCTTTCGCTCGGTCTCGCTGTCATCCCGATCTTTCTCCTCGTCGGCGAACTGCGTCTGACCCGCATCGTGCAATATCAGATCGACCACGGCTGGATGATCGCACCCTTCATCGGCGATTGGATGAATCCGGTGAAATGGCTTCTCGCCATCCCGATGTTCATCTCCTTCTGCGTCTTCACCGTCGCGATCTTCGCCGAGACCAATCGTCTCCCGTTCGATCTCCCCGAGGCCGAAACCGAACTCGTCGGCGGCTACCACACCGAATACGGCTCGATGAAGTTCGCGCTCTTCTTCCTCGGCGAATACGCCGCCATGATCACCGGCTCCGCCATCATCGTGACCCTCTTCCTCGGCGGCTGGCATTTTCCCTGGATTCCCGACGGCTCGCACGGCTGGATTTTCGGCCTTGCTCAACATCGCCGTCTTCTTCGCCAAGGTGGCCGTCCTGCTTCTCGTCTTCATCTGGGTGCGCTGGACCCTGCCGCGTTTCCGCTACGACCAACTCATGCGCCTCGGCTGGATTTTCTTTTTCGAAATCGCGCTCGTAAACATCTTCGTCGCCGCGCTCATTCTCGCTTATTTCCCGGAGTAAAAATGGACAGGATTAACAGGATGTACAGGATGAGAAAGAAGGCGGCTGAGTGCCGCGCCTCCCCTCTTCAATCCTGATAATCCTGTAAATCCTGTCCAGAATTCCCCATGGCCATCACCGTCTCACGCCCGAAACTGACCTGGAAGGAACGCGCCTACCTGCCCGCCATTCTCGGCGGCATGGCGATCACGTTTCGCCATTTCAAGAACATGCTTCTCGGCCGGACCAAGGTGACGATGCAGTACCCCGAGGAAAAATGGGATAGCCAGATGCCCGAGCATTATCGCGGCGCACCCGCGCTGGTGCGCGACACGGCGGGCCGGATCCGGTGCGTCGCCTGCCAGCTTTGCGAGTTCATCTGTCCGCCGCGCGCGATCAGGATCGTGCCGGGTGAACTGCCGCCCGACCGACAAGTTCGCCAAGGTGGAGAAATTCCCGCACGAGTTCGATATCGACATGATCCGCTGCATCTACTGCGGCATGTGCGAGGAGGTCTGTCCCGAGCAGGCCATCTTCCTGCGCAAGGATTACGCCATCACCGGTTTCACCCGGGAAGACATGGTGCACGACAAGGAGAAGCTCCTCGAGCTGGGCGGCGTCATGGAAGGCGTCGTCCTGAAGTGGAACGAGAAGAAATAGCCATGCCCGCGCTTCTCTTCTGGCTCTTCGCCGCGCTCATGCTCGTCTTCGGCGCCGCCGTCGTCATCAATCGCAATCCCGTCGCGAGCGCGCTCAGTCTTGTCCTCAGCTTTCTCGGCCTCGCCGCGCTCTTCATGTCGCTCGATGCCTACTTCATCGGCATCATTCAGGTCCTCGTCTACGCGGGCGCCGTCATGGTGCTGTTCCTTTTCATCATCATGCTGCTCGACCTGCGCGCCGAGGAACGTCGCAAGACGAACATCGTCGCGGTCGCGGGCGGAGCGGCGGTGGCGCTCGCGCTCTTTGCCCAGATTTGTCTTGTCGTCGGGAAACTGCGCGGCGCTGATCAAACTTTCCCTGCGCTCCCGCCGAATCCCGGCGACGATGTCCGCGGCGTCGGTCTCCTCCTGTTCGACAACTTCAACCTGCCGTTCCAGATCATTGCCGTGCTCGTGCTCGTGGCGACGATCGGCGTGATCGTGCTCAGCAAACGGGAGCTGCGCTGAACATGGCCACGCTCGGGCATTATCTCATCGTCAGCGGGTTGCTCTTCACGATCGGTTTCGCGGGCGTTCTTCTGCGACGCAACATCATCATCATCTTCATGTCGCTCGAGCTGATGTTGAACGCCGCCAACCTCTCGCTCGTTGCTTTCTCCCGCTTCCGCCTCGGCGCCGACGGGCTGCCAAACTACAACGCGCAGGTTTTCGTCTTCTTCATCATCACTGTCGCGGCCGCGGAGGTCGCGGTCGGTCTCGCCATCATCGTCGCGCTCTATCGCGCCCGGCAGACGACCGCACGTGGAAGACATCAGCAGCCTGAAATACTAACCGATGTCTGACCGCGCTTCCCTGGTATGTCCTCCTGCTGCCGCTGATCTCAGCCGGCATGATCACGCTCGTTGCGACGCGTCGACAACGGCGGCATCAGCGCCATCGTCTCCGTGGGCGCGTCGATCATCGGCTTCATCGCCAGTTGCATCATCTTCGCCTCCGGCACGACCGCCGCGCCCGAGCTGACCTGGATCAACCTCAAGCCGGCTCCTCGATATCCCGACTCGGCCTCATCCTCGACGACCTGAGCAAGACCATGCTCGTCCTCGTCACCGGCGTCGGCGCGCTCATTCACATCTACTCGCTCGGCTACATGCGCGACGACGCCGGCAAGGCGCGCTACTTCGCCTCCCTCTCGCTCTTCATGTTCTCGATGCTCGGCATCGTCCTCGCGAACAACTTCGTGATGATGTTCATCTTCTGGGAACTGGTCGGCGTCAGCTCCTACCTGCTCATCGGCCACTGGTTCACGCGCGACAGCGCCGCGGAGGCGGCGAACAAGGCGTTCCTCACCAATCGCATCGGCGATTTCGGCTTCATGCTCGGCATTCTCATGGTCTGGACTGCTACCGGCTCCGTCGTCTTCGGCGAGGTCGCGGGAAAAATGGCGAGCCTGACCGCGCATCCCGGCTATCTCACGGCGGCCGCGCTTCTCATTTTCTGCGGCGCCGATCGGCAAATCCGCGCAGTTCCCACTCCACGTCTGGCTGCCTGACGCGATGGAAGGCCCGACGCCCATCTCCGCGCTCATCCACGCCGCCACCATGGTGGCCGCCGGCGTTTACATGCTCGTCCGCGTCAGCTTCCTCATTCAAGCCTCGGCGCAGGCGCTCGCCGTGATCGCCTGGATCGGCATCATCACCGCGGTCATGGCCGGCCTCATCGCCACGCAACAGAACGACATCAAACGCATCCTCGCCTACTCCACGCTTTCGCAACTCGGCTACATGATCATGGCGGTGGGCCTCGCCTCGGGCGACGCGGCCATGTTCCATCTTTTCACCCACGCGTTCTTCAAGGCGCTGCTCTTCCTCGGCGCCGGTTCCATCATCATCATGCTCCATCACGAGCAGAACATTTGGAAAATGGGCGGCCTCGCCGGCAAGTTGCGCATCACCTTCGGCACCTTCCTCATCGGCACGCTCGCCCTCATCGGCTGCCCGCCGTTCAGCGGTTTCTTCAGCAAGGATGCCATCCTCGCCGTCGCGCTGGAGAAGAACGCCGCCATCTTCTATCTCGCGCTCTTCACCGCCTTCCTCACCGCCTTTTACATGGCGCGACTTCTCGTCGTGGTCTTCTTCGGCAAATCCCGCAGCGAGCACGCCCAGCAGGGCAAGGAAGCGCCGCTGGTCATGACCGGGCCGCTCCTGTCTGCTCGCGATTCCTTCCGCGCTCGCCGGCTTCGGCTTCTTCGCCAGCCAGTTCCTTTCCGTCCCTCATCTCGCGGACGAAAATCACACCGTCCCCATCCTCGCCACCGGCGCGATGCTGGCCGGCGTCATCATCGCCTTCGTCCTCTATCGCAATCGCGAGAGCGATCCGATCGATCTCGCGGTCCTGCGGAACCGGTTTTACTTCGATGAAATCTACGCCGCGCTCATCCGCGCGACGCAGGGATTGTTGGCCCAGCTCTCCGCCTTCTTCGACCGCTGGATCATCGATGCCGGACTGGTCGGCGGCGCGACCAACACAACCAACAGCCTGGGTTCGCTGCTCCGCCTTCTCCAGGTCGGCAATCTGCAAGCCTACGCCTTCCTCTTCGGCCTCGGCATCATCGGGATCATTTACGTCACCGTTTTCCTATGATCCTGCTCTTCATCGTCTTCGCGCCGCTCATCGCCGCGGCCCTGATTTTCGCTGGCGCACCCGCGCGCAAGACGGCGCTCTGGTCTTCGGGTCTGACGCTCTTCGCCACCTTCGCCGCCTTTCTCGGATTTCGATCGCGGCGGCAAAGGACTTCAGCTACGTCACCACCATTCCGATCAGCAGCGAGTGGCGCCTGAACTTCATCCTCGGACTCGACGGCCTCAGCCTCATCATGGTCTTCCTCACCGCCATCGTGACCTTCGCGGCGGTGTGGTTCGCGGGAAAAATCGAACACCACGAGAGCGCGTTCTACGCCTGCTTGCTGCTCATCGCCGCCGGCGCAACCGGCGCCTTCGCTTCGCTCGATTTATTCTTCTTCTACGCCTTCCACGAGCTCGCGCTCATCCCGACCTTCATTCTCATCGGCATTTGGGGCAGCGGGAATCGCCAGGCCGCAGCGTGGAAGATCACGATCTATCTCGCGACCGGGAGTTTCATTCTCCTGCTCGGTTTGATTCTCCTTTATCGCAGCGTGCCGGAAGCAGCGCGCAGTTTCGATCTGCGCGTTCTTCAGGCCGCCGCCGACGCTGGACAGATTCCCGCCGATTCGCAGAACCTCATCTATCTCCTGCTCCTGATCGGCTTCGGCATTCTCGTTTCGCTCTTTCCCTTCCACACCTGGGCGCCGCAGGCGTATGCCTCCGCACCCGCGCCCGCCGCCATGCTCCATGCCGGCGTGTTGAAGAAGTTCGGCCTCTACGGCTTGATCCGCATCGCCATGCCGATGTTGCCCGAAGGCGCGAAACATTGGGCCTGGCTGCTCATCGTGCTCCTGCTCGGCAACATCATCTACGTCGGCCTGGTCACGATCGCGCAGAAGAAGCTCGATTGGATGCTCGGCTACTCCAGCGTCATGCACATGGGCTACATCTTTCTCGGCATCGCCAGCGGCAGCGCGCTCGGGATTGAGCGGCGCGGCCATTCTCATGTTTGCGCACGGTCTTTCCATCGCGCTGCTCTTCGCCCTCGCCGGAGAGGTTCGCGTGCGCACCGGCACGCTGCGCCTCGACGGATCTGGGCGGACTGGGAAAAGTGATGCCGTTCGCCAGCGTGACGTCTTCGGGCTTGGCGCATTCGCCTCCATCGGACTTCCCGGCTTCGCCAACTTCGCCGCCGAGGTGATGGTGTTTTTCGGCGCCTTCCGAAACGGCGCGGACATGAGCGGCTTCCACATTTATCAGGTCGCGACGCTGCTCGCGCTCTGGGGCGTCGTCATCTCAGCGGTTTACATGCTGCGCGCTTATCGCGCCACGTTCCTCGGCAGCATGAAAGAACGCTGGAGCGGTTTGCCTGAGCTCCAGACGCACCTGCGCGATGCCCCTCGGCCTTCTCCTCGCCGCGCTGCTTTGGTTCGGTTTCTTTCCGCAAACGCCTGGTGCGACTCTTGAAACCGACGTTTCGCGATCTACCCGGTGCTCGAACAAGGAGACGCGACGATGATCGGCGCGCCCATGCTCGAAATTGCGGTCGTCGCTCCTCGGCCTGCTGCTGCTCATGCTCGAAGCGTTCGCCGAGAAAATCGAAAAGCGTACGCTCGCGCTCGCCGGCGTCGTTGGCCTGGCCATCGTCGCTCGCCGACCTTCTTTCTTCAAGCTGCTCCTGCGCCGGAAGCGACCGGTTTCTGGTCGTTCTACACCGCGGATGCGCTCGCCATTTTCTTCAAACGCTTCGCTCTCGTCACGACGATTCTCGTTCTCCTGCTCATGATCGATTACGCGCCCGTCGTGCGCCAATCGATCCACGGCGCCACGCATCAATCCGGTCTCGGCGAATTTTTCGCCCTCCCGCTCTTCACCTGTGCCGGCCTCATGTGGATGGCTTCCGCGGTCGATTTCGTCATGATCTTCGTCTCGCTCGAACTGGTGACGATGTCGTTCTACGTCCTCGTCGCCTTCACCCGCCGCAACCCGCTCACGCTCGAAGCCGGCGTGAAGTATCTCATCCTCAGCGCGCTCTCCACCGGCTTTCTCGTTTACGGCATCACCTGGATTTTTGGCGTCACCGGCGAGACGAATCTCGGCGCGCATCACCGAAGTGCTGCGCGGCGGCGCAGTTCGATCAGGCGCCCGCTGCTCTTCGGCATCGCGCTCGTCCTCGTCGCGCTCGGCTTCAAGATCGCCGCCGTGCCATTCCAAATCTGGGTGCCCGGATGTTTACCAAGGCGCGCCCACACCCGTAACCGCGTTCCTCTCCGTCGGTTCAAAAGCCGCCGGCTTCGTCGTCCTCCTCCGCGTGCTCGAGCCCTTCCTCATCCTGCCGCAAGTGCAGCGATCTGCCTCGTCGTCCTCGCCGCGGCCACGCTCATCTACGGCAATCTCGCCGCCCTCCCGCAAACCAACCTGAAGCGCCTTCTCGCCTACTCCAGCATCGCGCACGCTGGTTACCTGCTCATCGGCGTCGTCGCGCTTATCCGGACCCGCAGTCGGTTACTACCTCGTCGCCTATCTGCTCATGACGATGCTCAGCTTCGCCGTTCTCATCATCGTGGCGCAGCACACCGGCGAGCGAATCGAAGACTTTCAACGGGCTGTCAACGCGCTCGCCCTTTCTCGCTTTTTCCCTTCTGGTGGCCATGGCCTCGCTCGCGGGCATCCCTTTCACCGCCGGATTCCTGGGCAAGTTCTTCGTCTTTGACGCGGCCATCCGCCAACAGCAAACGCTGCTCGTGGTTCTCGGCATCGTCACCGTCGCCTGCGGCTTCTATTACTATCTCAAAGTCGTGCGCGCGATGTATTGGGAAAACGCGCAGCACGCCCGGCGCGATTCCGCTCTCCGGCCTCTCGCGTGCCATGATGGTCGCGCTGCTGGCTGGCATCTTCTTCCTCGGCGTCTATCCCCAGCCCATTCTTAACGCGTTGCAGCCAAAAGACCGTCCGTCTTTCTCAAACACGCAATAGTGTCATCCCGAGTCGCGCAGACGACCGAGGGATCTCTCTGACGTAGGGAATGGCACGCTCCTACCTAAAAACGCCGAACGCATCGCTGACGACCACACTAACCGATCCGGAAAATCCACCCCCGCCTTGCGAGATCCTTCGACCGTCTGCGCGGCTCAGGATGACAGCGTGCGGATGGCGCGCAGCGCTAGTCGCTTAACTCGACGTTCCAGTAGGCGAGATCGACAAAGTGTCGCCAGCTCTCGTGGTGCTGCGCCGAGAAGGTGACGTGCACAAACGGCCGCCACTTCGGTCGCTTCGGCTTCCGGATCAGCGTCATGTGCGCCTCGTGCGCCAGTCGATTGCCCTTTCGCGTGTTACACGGAATGCAGGAACACACGACATTCTCCCACGTCGTCAGCCCGCCCTTATCCCGCGGCAGGACGTGATCGAGATTCAGCTCGCTCCGATCAAAAATTTGCCCGCAGTACTGACAGGTATTCTTGTCCCGCTCGAAAACGTTATGCCGGGTGAACTTCACTTCCTTCTTCGGCAACCGATCAAAGAGCAGAAGCACGATTACGCGCGGCACCCGAATCTTCCACGAAATCGTCGTCACCATTTCCGGCTCCGGCGTCGTCGTGGAAAAGTCCCGCCAGCTCTCGAAATCGTGCGTGAGGAAATTATTCTGCGGATCGGAGGAGACGACCTGCGCGTGCCCCTGATAAAGAAGCGTAAAGGCCCGGCGCGCCGAGCAAACGTTAACCGCCTGCCACAGCCGGTTCAGACACCAACACCTGACTATCGAGTAGCACGTTCAAAAAGTCGGGCGACGGATACCATTCCGCCTTTCGATGTCAACGCGACGAAGAGGCGACGGAGCCCGGCTCGCAGAGGGCTAGGCGACTCCCTGGGCTCCGCCTTGCACGAAATTGCCCGGCGCCCGCTTTTCGTCGTCCGGCGCCGCCCCAGCGGAATTGGCCAGAGCCTGCTCCTCCGTGGGCAGGAATTTCTTGAACAAATTCTTGTCGATCGCCTTCATGAAAGCTTCGTGCGGCGAGACCACACCCTGCTGGAGCAAGGCCCAGATGGCGTCGTCCATGAACTGCATTCCCTGCCCTTTCCCGGCCACGATCACGTCCTGCAACTTCTGCGGCGCGCCTTCGCGGATGATGGCGGAGACGGCCGCATTCGCGATCAGGATTTCGTTAACCGCCACCCGCCCGCTGCCGTCCGCTTTCTTGAGCAAGCAGTTGCGCAACGATGCCGCGCAACGAATTGGCCAGCATCGCGCGCGCCTGCTCTTGCTTGTTCGCGGGAAAGACATCCACCATGCGATCGACCGTCTTGCGCGCGTTGTTCGTGTGCAGCGTTCCGAAGACGAGCAGCCCGGTTTCCGCCGCGGTCAGCGCGAGCGAGATCGTCTCGAGATCGCGCATCTCGCCCACGAGCACGATGTCCGCGTCCTCGCGCAACGCCGCCTTCAGACCGATCGGAAAACTCGCCGCATTCACCGGCACCTCGCGTTGCGTGATGATGCTGCGCTTGTTCTCGTGCACGAATTCGATCGGCTCTTCGATCGTCACGATGTGCCGTGAGAAGTTGTTGTTAATGTAATCGACCAGCGCCGCCAGCGTGGTCGACTTGCCCGAACCGGTCGGCCCCGTCACCAGCACAAGCCCACCGCGCAAGTGACCAAACTCCTTCACCACCGGCGGAATCCCGAGCTGTTCGAGCGACGCGATTTCCGTCGGAATGAGCCGAAAAACCGCGCCATAGCCATTTGCCTGCTTCAGGAAATTGCAGCGAAAGCGCGACTGCCGATCCATCTCGTAGGCGAAATCGAGATCGCCCCGCTCCTCGAAGAGCGCCCAATTCTCCGGCCCCGCCATCTCGCTCAACATGTAAGCCGCCTCCTCGCGCGTGACCGCCTCGGGGCGAATCGGCGCCACATCGCCATGCTTCCGGATCTTCGGCGGCTGCCCTTCGCCGATGTGCAGATCGGACGCGCCTTCCGCGACGAGCACGGCGAAAAATTGATCGATGTAGGCCATGGTTAAATTCCAAGCTCCAAATTCCAAGCTCCAGAGAAACACCAGCTCAAGCTCCAATTCGCGTGCGATCGTGGCAGAGCCATCTGGTAATTGATGTTTGGAGCTTCCCTGGAGCTTGGAGCTTCGAATTTGGAGCTCATCGCTTCCTTTCCACATGCGCTCGCATTTCCTGCTTCTGCTCGGAGCGCGCCGACGCTTCCTCGCCGCTGATCAACCCTCGTTGAACAAGTCAGTCAGCGCATCATCCATCAATTGCATCCCCTGCTTTTTCCCGGTCTGGATAATGCCGGGCAACATGTAGCGTCTTCGCTTCCCGAATGACGTTGGAGACCGCCGGCGTGTTGGTTAGCGTTTCCAAGAGCGAGCACGCGCCCTGTGCCGTCGATCCGCGGCACAAGTTGCTGGCTGATGATGCCGCGCAATGATTCGCTCACCATGGTGCGGATTTGCTCCTGTTGATCGACCGGGAACACATCGAGCAGGCGATCGAGCGTGCGCGAAGCGTTCCCGGTGTGCAGCGTTCCCAAAACCAGATGCCCGGTCTCGGAAGCGGTGATCGCGAGCGAGATCGTTTCCAGATCGCGCATCTCACCGATCATGATCACATCCGGATCCTCGCGCAACGCGCTCCGCAACGCCGCGCTGAACGAACGCGTATGCGTGTGCACTTCGCGCTGCGTGATGTGACATCCCTTCGGCTCGAAGAGATACTCGATCGGATCTTCCAGCGTGATGATGTGCTCGCGGCGCTCGATGTTCACCTGCTCGACCAACGCGGCCAGCGTGGTCGATTTACCGCTACCGACCGAGCCGGTCACAAGAATGAGCCCATTCTGGTGGCGCGTCGAGCAACTTGAGATGCTCCGGCAAACCCAGTTCATCCATCGTTCGCACCTGCGTGTTGATGATGCGAAAGACGAGATCCGTCCCGAGACGTTGCCGCACCACGCTGGTGCGAAAACGACCCCGCTGCATTGGCGTAGGCGAAATCCGCATCACCGCGTTCGACCAGGTGTTGCGCGTTGCACTCCGGGAGAAAACCATCCGCCAGTGCCGCAGTCTGCTCCGACGGTCAGACGCGGAGCATCCGGCCAGATCGGTTGCAGCGTCCCGTGCAACCGCCAGATCGGCGGTGCGTTGACGCCCAGATGAAGATCGGACGCGCCCGCCTCCTGCCCCAGGGCCAGATAATCGTCCACGTGCGGCGAGACAGGCGAAGTGGGGGCTGCGGGCTCATGATCGTCACTCTCTCCGACGATCAATAGGCGGCGACGCGTGCCGCGTAAATCCCAAACGCCCTACCAATCGCGCCGTCCGCCGGCGCGGCTCGCATAACCGCCGATTTGGCGCGTGACAAACCGGATCACCACCGGGCGCAGGAGCGTGGCCGGCAAATCGCAACGCGCCCATCACCAGACCCGCCTGCAGCAACCCCTTCTTCGTTTCTTGCGCCTTGAGCTCCTGCCCGCTTTCTCCTTGGTCGTGTAAATGATCTTCCGTTGTCGGAATGGATCGCGCCATGAAGACCACGCCCGTGAGCACGGCCGCCGAAATCCACACGCCGGCGTGGCTTTGAAACGAACGCCGAAATTTGCGCGGAAAATCCAGCTCATAGCGCAAGCCGCCCACATCCCGCGCGAGCCGGTCGCGCGACTCCGCGATCTCCGCCTTCAGGTCGGGAAGTCTCGGTCTTGTTTACGTTTTTCAGCCATTCTCGATCTCTCTTCAATTCCGCCACACTCGCTTGAAACATCGGCTTCGTTAGACTGGCGCCGCGCGAGCAGCCCACAGCCGATGGCCAGGATGAAATGCAATCCGGCCGCCGCCAGCGTGATCCAGATCCACGAAACGCCGAGTGCCTGCGCGATACCGAAGATCGCGCTCACGATGAGAAAAATGTAGCCGGAAACAAGCAGCACGAGCGCGGCCACGACCGCTCCCGCGAGGAGCAGGAAATGAACGAGCGCCCCCTTCGATTCCGCGCGCAAAAAGATGGAGCCGGCTCTCGAGAAATCCGGCCAGCGAATTGGCCAGCGACACGAGATTATTGAGCAAGCCCGCGTGTCCCGCCGGATTGCGGGAACGCATCGTGTCGCCAGCCATTCCGAGCGCTATTTCCGGAAGATCATCCCGAGCACGAACCCGATGCCGAGCGCCGTGAAGACGGCCTTGGTCGGGTTCTCGCGCACGTAGGCTTCGCCGTCTTCCTGAAGAGTCCGCGCGCGATCCTGCGCGTCGCCCCAGGCTTGCTCGGCCTTGCCACGCGCGTCGCCCCAAGCCTGCTCGGCTTTGCCGCGATATTCTCCCGCGATTTCGGTCGCGGCCGACTTGAGATCCTCCGCCGCGCGTTTCGCGTGGGTCTTGCTGCTTTCGAATTTTGCTTGCGCGTCCGCCGCGCCAGCGCCGCCTTTGTTGGATTGATTTTCTTCAGCCATGGTAAGTTTCCTGTTTCCCGGGAGAGTATCCGCCGACCCGGCGGTCTCGGCAAACACGATTGCCGATTCTCTCGAAGAAGGAACGCAAACCGCCGCGCCGGCGCGCTTACTTCTCGCGAAAAATGATCCGCGCCTTCGTCAGATCGTAGGGCGAAAGCTCCACCTCGACCTTATCGCCCGGCACGATGCGGATGAAATGCTTCCGCATTTTCCCCGAAATGTGGGCGAGAACCGTGCGTCTTCCCGGCAGTTCGACGCGAAACATCGTGCCCGGCAACACCTGCGTCACCGTCCCTTCGGTCACGATCTGTTCCTCTTTCGGCACGCCGGAAAGTATTCAGCTTTTGACGGCGCTCAACTCGGAGGCGCGCCTAGCGTTCGAGGTCCTCGCAGCGAGACGGTCGGCAGATACTGGCGGCGCAGCTCGCGTTTCCACCAGGCGCCGGTCTGCTCCCGTTCCTCAGAGGTTGGTAAAGCGATATTCGTAAACGGTCGCGCGCAGAAACTGCGGCGAGCTCTTCCGGGAAAGGGATTCTTCGCCAGGAGGCGCAGCACGCTCGGCTCATTCCGCAGCAGCCCCAGCGCCAGACGCTCGGCCACGACCCGGTCCCGCTGAGGAACCCAGCGCCGCGAACCACATCGACCAATCCAGCCGCGGCTGATGCGGCGCATTCCACCGCGGCATCCGCTCCACGTCGCCGGGTTTCCACTTGAATTCATACGGCACCCAGTCAAAGGCATCCGCTGCTGCCCTCGAAAATGATCTCCGGCCGCTCCTTCGTCATGACGCGGAAGAGTCCGTAACCGTTCGCGACTCGGAACGGCTCCAGCCGCGCATTCATCGCGACGAGCCGGCGCGGCCAGCTCCGCCTCCGGCGCGATCGCCGTGTACAGCCTGGAAAAGATTCAGCGGCAAGGTCACGACCAGCGACCGCCGCCGGCACCCACACCGGCCAGCGTTCCGGCGCGAACCCGCCGTTTCGCGCTCCTCGCCGCGGCGCCCAGCTCGCATCATCAAAGAGGAGCAGGCAGAGCGCGATCGCGAGCAAGTTGAAAAAATTGTAGTTCCCCGTGAGCGCGATCGCAACTTGCAGCCCGATCAACAGCCACGCCGCCGCCAATCGCAGCCGGCGCGGCGCCCAGATGAAAAACGGCACCACGATCTCCACGAAAAGCGCCATCCGCCACGCAGGCCTGCTTCACCCACTGCGGATTCTGATCGGCAAACCACGCCCCCACTGTCGGCAGCGGTTGCGTCCAATAGTGATAATCGAGCGCGGTCAGATCGAGCCACGACGGATCGCCGCTCGTCAGCTTCACCACGCCCGACATGAACATGAGTTTGAAGAGGAGCGCCTTGGCCAGAAACAATCCGATCCCCGAGACCGCCGCGTCGCTCCCGCGCCGCAGTCGCCATTGCCAGGGCGCAAGAAAAATGGCCACGAAGCCCGTCTCCAGCAGCAGGATGTCCCATTGGTAATTGAAAAAAATTCCACCCGGCACTATGAGCGAGAGATAACAGACGAAACAAACCAGCAACGCCGGTACCGGCAGCAGACCCAGCGCCAGCGCCGCCGCCGCGCAACGTTCCGGCGAGACACAGTCCGTGCAACGTCGCGTCCGAAGTGCTCCACCAACAGAGCGTCGGCACGCGCGCGGGTTGCACTCCGATCGCCTCCCGCATCGACGACATCACCTCCGACGCCGGGAGGATGCCGTGCGCGCCCATCAAGCCGTCCACCTGCATCCAGAGCGAGATGAAAGCGAAGAGATAAGCCAACCCGAGCGTCCTGAGAAAACCGCGCCGCGCCGCGAAGTATGTCGGCCGGCGCACATCGTTTCCCCAAAGAAACCGCGTCACTGCCGAGGCCAGCATGCGATGCCGCGCCACGATGCCGTAAGCGAATCTCCGTCACGGCGGCGAAGCCGGGCACATGTTCATAACACCAGCGCGTCCACTTGCCGAAGCGCGCATAACTGAGCGAGCGGAAGACCGCCTCCGCCGCGCGATACACCGTGCCGTCGGTCTCGATAAACTGGACGGCCTTCTCAAATTCCGATGGCGGAATCGCCGGAAACTTCGCGCCGCGCCTCCTGCGATGTCGCGTAGTCGACCTTGCCCCGTGTCATTTCCCGCCAGCGCTCGATCCAGCGCGTGCAGAAATGGCAATCGCCATCGAAAAGCATAAGCGGACGCGGCGGCGGATTGGCCACGCGGAGATGCGGGGCGCGCTTCATTCAACGTCCAACGTCCAACGTCCAGCGTTCAACGTCCAATGACAGAATAGCGGTGGTCGCGGCTCCTAGTTAAACGTGAACGTTTCCCTAAGAAAACGTCGCCCAAATCGGCGCATGATCCGACGGCTCCTTGCCTTTCCGCATCTCCCGATCCACGCCCGCGCCGGTGCAACGCTTGCCTGACGACTCACTCGCCAGCACGGCGTCGATCCGCAGCCCGCGATTCTTCGGGAACGCCAGCATCCGATAGTCCCACCAGGTGAAGATTCCTGGCTCGGGATGATGCAGCCGCAGCGTGTCGGTTAATTTCACACTGCACAAACTACGAAAGGCCGCCCGTTCCGCTTCCGAGCACATAATCGCACCGCGCCAGAGCGCCGGATCGTGCACATCCTCATCCTGCGGCGCGACGTTGAAATCACCGCACACGACCAGATCGCGCGCCAGGTTCTCGTGCTCGCGCAGACAATTCTCCAGTCGCGCGTACCACTTAAGTTTGTAATCGTACGCCGGCGATCCCACCGCCTGCCCGTTCGGAACGTAAACCGAGTAAACGCGCAGGCCATCGATGGTGGCCGCGATCACGCGCGCCTGCGCATCGTCTTCCTCATCGCACAAGCCAACGCGCACCTCGCGCGCTTCCACCTTCGAGAGAATGGCGACGCCGTTGTACGACTTCTGCCCGTGATACGCGGAGTGATATCCCGCCATGCGCAGATCCGCGGCGGGAAACTGCTCGTCCGTGCATTTCGTTTCCTGCAAACAAACGATGTCCGGCTGTGTCTCAGCCAGCCAGGCGAGCAACCGCTCCTGCCGTCGCCGGAGCGAGTTGATGTTCCAGGAGACGATTTTCAAGCTACAGCTCAAGCTCCACGCCCGGCGCTGGCACGATCACTTCCGCCTCCGGCAACGCCGCCGCGACCTGCGCTTGTATCCACGCCACCGCCGCCGGATCGCCGTGCACGAGCACGATTTTTTTCGGCGCGAGCTTCTTCACGTACGCCACGATCGATTCTCGCGAAGCGTGCGCGCTGAATTGAAAATTCTCCACCTGGCAGCGCAGCTCCACCGGCGGCTGCTCGGGATCGAGCGCCACCAGATCGCCCGGTTGCGCGGCGCGCAGAATGCCCGCGGGCGACGCGGGATCGGAATAGCCGACAAAAAAGATCGAATGCTTCGGATCGCTCAAGACGCGCCGCGCGAAAATGTTCGAGAGCGTCTTCGGCGTCATCATCCCGCTCGAGAGCGCGTAGATGCGGCCAGGTTTCGCGGGCGCGTCGCCGATGGTCTGGCCGTTGAGGACGAACGGTTCCAACGCCTCCAGCAATTGCAGCCGCGGAAAATTCCGCCGGCTCGTGAGCGCGAAGCGATCGTAGATTTCCGTCATCTTCATGCTCAGGCCGCCGATATAGACCGGAAAATCGCCGAGCAATTTTTCGCGCCGGAAGCGATGAATCATGGCCAACGCCTCCTGCGTTTTCCCGAGCGCGAAGACCGGCATGAGAATGCAACCGCCCTGCTCGAACGCCCGCGCG
>CAVYMO010000010.1:0-10308 GCA_963769625.1 uncultured Verrucomicrobiae bacterium
CTTCGGCTTTGTTCAGCGCTTTCAGGAGATCGGCTTTCGTCATCAAATTTTCGAAGCGCTCCTCGTGGGCGATGGATTTCTCAGCCCACTGCAGGCCTTCATCGAGGTTAACCTTCTTCGTCGCGCAATATTGCGCCGCTTCGTTCAGCTTCTGCCAATCGGTACTGCGCCGAACCGCGCATCTCGGTGCGGATGCTCGGGAACACGCTGTCCGCATCCGTCACTGCCACCTGGAAGGGCACGGCCAGCTTCTCCCACTTCATCGTCACGACCGTGGACTCGGGTTTCAAATCCTCAAACTCATACTCGAGCGCTTCCTCCATCGCGTTCGCGCGCGGTTTCACCGCCACGCGCAACGCATCCTCGCTCTCGCTGTAGGTGTAGCTGCCCCACGCATCGGCCATTTTGGAAAAAATAACCGTCCACGTTTCCGCGCTTGGAATCATGTGCAGGCCATATCGTCCTGCCGGCAACGGCTTGCCCTCCACCCGCACCGGCGTGCTGAACTCGATCGTCGTGTTCTCATTCGCGCCCGCGCGCCAGACCTGACCCAGAGGTACGAGCCCGCCCCAAACCTTGCGCCCATTCACCAATGGTCGGTGATATGTGATCGTGATGTCGGTGATGCCCACGCTTTGCCGCACCATCGCTTCGGGGCTCGCGTCCGGTAGTTTCAGAGCCGTCTGGGCCTGCGCGGACGTGGCAAAAATCACCGCCCACAGACCGCCACGAGAAAAACGGAGCACGCTTGTTTTCATAAAGGATTGACTAACGGAAACCGGTCACGAAAGCGACTTTCTCTTTCCTGCATTTGCTGATCGGGAAGAAAGGGCGGACGACACCTCTGGGTCGCCCGCCCCCCTTGACCTAACTTACCTTTTCACAGTCGTGGCTCAGAACTTCTTATTAACCCCGACGTACCAGTAACGGTTCCGAATCGAGTAAAGAGAGGTATCGTAGTTGTCGTTAAACGCACCCAGCACCGTGGGCGGGTTGCGGTCGAAGGCGTTGTTGACGCCCACCTTCAGGGTCGTGCCCCAAAGCATCCGCTTCCAGAACGGTGCGGTTTCCACCCCGGCCACTTCGGGCGCCATGCTCTTCCCGTCCTTCGAGAAGTCTTTGCCGGCGGCCGCGAGTGGTTCCATCTCTGGCTTCACAAACTCGTAGGTCAGCTGCATGTCGAGCGTGATGTAATCACTCACCCGACGATACGAATCGAACTGCGGATTGGTGGCGGTCCCGCCGACCTGATTGGACGCCGGGACGAAAAACGAATCATCGTTGAATGAGCTGATGTAGTTCACGGTGGCGACGAGGTTGAAATTCCTCCAGGCGTGCTCGCCGCGCAGGAAGCCCTTGTGGTAAGGCAAACCGCCCGGCGCCAACGGGAGTGAGCCGTTGTTGTAATCGCCGAGGTAGCTGCGGGTGCCGAGTCCTTCGAGCGCTTCGGCCTTCCAGGTGAAGAAGTAGTTGTAGCCCGCGGAGAGCGTGAACGTGCCCCAGTTGCTCGTCGGGATTTGATACGTCGCAGTGATATCCATTCCGTTCACGAGACGTTTTCCGGCGTTCTGCGTGTTGGCGCCTTCAATTCGCGTAACAAGGAACGTGCCCTCTTCGCGATAAACGGCCGTGGGTGCCGTCGGATCCTCGAAGCGCGGCGGCGTGTTGAAAGGCACACCGAACGGCGCGGCCTCGGGTGGAGCGCCCGGGTTGGCCAGGAGGAACTGTCCGTTCTGCGTCAATGCGATCGCGGCGAAGTTCGCCGAAGGCAGGATCACATTCCGGGTGAACAGTTGGTAGAAATCGACCGTGGCCGTAAAGCCCGGCAGGAATCGCGGCGTGATGACAATGCCCGCGGTGTAGGACTCGGTGGTCTCCGGCGTCAGACTTGGATTTCCGCCCTGGACCACACCATCGCGCGGTTGCAGGGTCTGCCCGCGCGTCCCACCTGGGTTGATCGACGCCGGATCGAATAATTGCGGGAAGTTATCCGCGATCGGGGCAAACAACTGGAAGGGCACCGGCGAAAGGAACGACTCGCCGAAGGACGCCCGGAGTGTGATGTCCTGCACCGGCGCATAACGCAAAGAAACGCGGACGTCGCCATTGTTATTGAAGGACGAGGTTCGCTTCGGCTGGCCGGGGGTGCTGCTATCGCCAAAGTTGTCCTTGTTATCGAACTCCTCATAACGATAGGCGACCGCGGCATCCAGCGAGCGCACGAACGGAATGTTCATGGTGGAGGTGACGAGGGGAACCTGCAGCTCTCCGAAGTAACTGTTCACCGTTTGGTGAAAAGAGAACGGCGTGGCGGCGTTAAAGCCCAACTGGTCGCCGTCGGATTGCGTCGGATCCGGGATCTGCTTCTGCCGGGTGTGGCGGTATTCGTAGCCGAGGTTAAATCCGACGCCTCCCTGGTAAAGATTCGGAAAGAGATTCCCGAACACCTTTGCGTCCGCGAGGAAGTCCTTTTGGAGGTTTGAGGTGATGCCGGTGTAGCTGGCGCGCTGGAGTGCCGCTGCGTTATCGAATGCTTGCGTCCCGGTCGGCACACCATTGGTGAAGGTGGTGGCGGTGCCGGCAACCGGTGCATTAAGGCCGCGGAAGGGGTTGAAATTACCCGCCGCCGTTTCCGCCGCGAGCGGAGTGAAACGAAAGTCGCCCTGGTCAGTGCGAATCTGATCCCCCCGCTCGTAGACCATCCCGGTGTCGTAACCGAAGAAGCTGAGGAAGTTGTTGCCGGTGAAGCTGAAGTTGCCGTTAAACCCGAGGGCATAACGGAAGTAATCGGAGTCGTAGAATGATTGCCTTAAGCCGCCTTCGATCGCGCGGTAGGCCAGCGACCGAAGCTGGTTGTCGCTGTAGGTCGCCGGGACGTTCGGATCATCATTCGCCGTTCCAACGAATGGGTTGTAGGGGCTGGAGTTGGCTTCAACAACACCGAATCCAAAGGGCGCGGGCGCGAGGGCGTTGTCCTGTTTGGTTTTCGCGTGCAGCATGTCCCCGTAAACCTGCAGCGCTTCGCCGAAGATTTTGTAACGGCCGGCCACGTAGGTTTGATACTTTTCCATTCCCGGAATGGCCGGGGTCGTGGTGCGAAAGTTAAACGGATCGGGACTGTTTGGACCTCCATAGGCGCGGTAGTCGGCGGGTCCCATCGGGTTGGGATTCGCTTGATTGATCAGCACCGATGCGCGGTTGCTTGCACCCACCGCTGGGTTGGTGCGGAAAGAAGTGCGGCCGGGATAGGTGGCACTGCCGGTATTGCTTCCTCCTAGGAACCGCCGGTCCGCACTGGCGGAGATTTCGCGATCGCGCGAGAAGATCGCATCGCGGTCGTAATACTCCGCCGCGGCCGCGACCGATACCTTTTCCGTGGCGACGCCGCCCTTGACGTAGGCTTGCAGCACGCGCGCGTCATTGTCGGTTGTGTTGCCATAGAGAAAATCAATTTCCGCCCCTTCATATGGCGCCTCACCCGGTCCGTTCAGTAGGATGAAATTGACCACACCCGCGACGGCATCGGAACCGTAGATGGCGGAGGCGCCGTCCTTCAGAACCTCGGAACGTGCAAGCGCACCGAGCGGAATCGCATTCACATTCGCGCCGCCGTTGATCAAGCTGCCGAGGAAGGCGCGCCGGCCATTGATCAGGACCAGCGTATTGCCGGAACCGAGCGCACGGAGATTGATTGTGGCCGAACCGTTGCCGCCGTTCGCGTCGTTCTCCGTCGCCGCATTGCCAACGAAGGACGGCAGCTGGCGCAAACCTTCCACGGGCGTATTCGCTCCCTGTTTCTGGAGCACGGTCGCGGTGTAGACCGTCACTGGCAGCGCCGACTCCGTTTCCGCCGTGGGAATATAGGAACCGGTCACGACCACTCGGTCAGTCGTGGCCGTGGCGCCTTCGGTCGCGGCGGCCGGGGCGACGGCTGTCTCTTCCACTGGCGGCACGGGATCTTGCGCGAGCGCGCTGGAAGCGATGACGAATGGAATTCCGAGGCTGGCGGCAAGAGCCATGCGCAGGGATCCCAGCTTGTTCATTTTCTTTATCATTAGTTTCTCCATGGATTGGTTAGGTTGTTTACTTGACGTCGACAGTCATACCTCTCCTCGTTCAAATTCCGTTAGGACTAAGAAGAGATGAATCCAGACTCGAACGAGCTGGACCGCGTGAAACCGTGTGCGGCTACTCCGCCGAAAGCGAAGGAGAGTAGGGTGGTAGACCCACCGCGCGTCACGCGGCGCGGTTACTATTGCTCGACCGGGAAAGGTTGAACGACCTCGGCCAGCAGTCGCTCGAAGCGCGGATCATCACGCAAACCGTCCCACGACGGACTCAACTTCAGATCACCGGAGTTCAATCCAAAGGGAATCTTGCCCAGGCGCGCCAAAGCTTCCAAGGCGCCGTCCTGATCGCCGTTCATGGCCATGATCTCCGCCCGCACCATCTGCAGCCTCGGTCCCTCGAGGGCGTCGGCTTCCACAGGCCGCATCTCCACGGCACGCTGGGCCAGGCGCATGGCTTCTTCTTTTTCGCCGTAACCCGCAGCCGCCAGCGCCAGTTCCGCCAACACCTCCGCGTTTTCCGGGCGCCGGTCCAAATTGGCCTGCGCTATTTTCCGCGCTTCCGCGTAGTGGGCGCGCGCGACATCGGCCTCGCCCTGCCGCCGCGCGTGGGCGCCGAGCATGGTCCAAAAACTCGACGTCTTCTTTATCTCCTCGGAAGCGTTGGCACTCAGCTCCCGCACCCTGGCGGCGTCGCCCGCCAAAACCTCAAGCCAGAAACGCGTGAGCTGATACTCGAGGTTGTCCTTGTCCGTGACGGACTCCAACGCAGCCCGCTTCGCTTCCAAATTGCCCATCCCGAGAGCGGCTTCGCTCTTCACAATCCAAAGCCGGGTTGTGATCTTGTCTCCCAAGCGGCGCATGGCCGCATCGGACACGCGCTCGCTTGCTTCAAATTGTCGCAAGCCGGCATAGGTCTGCATGATGTTGACCACGAGACCGGCGTCGCGCGGATCCAGTTCTATCGCCTTCAAACCATCGCGAATGGACACCGCCCACCTGCCCTGCCGCCGCGCCACGAGCGAGGCGAGATTAAAATACTCCACCTCATGCGAGCCCACCGCCGGGATGCGCGCGAGTTCCTGCTCGGTGCGCTCATAATCCGTCAGGCCATGATAGTAATATCGGGCCAGCGCCAGCCGCGCTTCTTCGCGGTCGGGTTCCAGGCGCAGTGCGGTTTCGGCCGCTTCCTTCGCCGCGATCAAATCCTCGGAGGCATGCTCCACTCCGAACCGATAGCGGTAGAGGTGCGCCTCATTGAGCAGGCAATACGCCTGGACGAAATTTGGATCGCGCGCGATGGCGGCCTCACCCAGCGCGATCGCGTCCTGCCATCGCTCGCGCGTCACATTTTGCATGGGATCACGCAGGGCAGCACGCGCGCGCAAATACAGATCTGTACGCCTCCATGTCCTGGGTGGGCTGCTTCCAGATCTCCGCCGCTTCTCCGCTCGAAAGCGTCGCCTTTAACTGCTGCGCAATGGTTTGCGCCAGCTCACTCTGCAACGCGAAAAGATCCTTCAGTTCACGATCGTAGCGCTCCGCCCAGATCTGCGTGTTCGTCTGCGTGTCGATCAACTGTGCATTGATCCGCACCCGCTCGCCTGAGACCTGCACGCTGCCTTCCAACACATTTCGCACGCCCAGCTCACGCCCGATTTCCTTCAGATTGCGCGGCTGCCTTCGATACGCCGCCACGCCGCTCCGGCTGATCACTTTCAAGTCCCCCACTCGCCCGAGGTCCGTGAGGATGTTGTCCTGCACCCCGTCGGCGAAATAGGACGGCGGATCGTCTTCCCCGACGGTTTCAAACGGCAACACCGCGATGCTTTTTCGCGAGTCGTTGGCCAGCGCGGCCCCGGCGGGTTCGCCTTGCGGTCGCGGCCACCATGTCCAGAGCACGCCCACCAGCAACAGCGCACTCGCCGCGCCCGCCGCCCAACGCATTTGCCGCCGTTTTGGGACAATCCGATGCGCGCGATCTCGCCACGAGAACCGGCGCGCCAACACCGGTTCGCCCGCGAGGTGCCGCCGCACCTCCGCCGCCAGGTGCATCACCCGCGCGTAGCGCGCCTCGGGCTCCTTCTCTAACGCATGCAACACGATCGCGTCCAAGTCGCCACGCAATCGCCGCGCCACCTGCGGCAGCGTCGCGCAGCGACTGGGCGGCGCCGGCACCTCCTCCCGCACCACCCGCGCGATCTCCTCCCGCGAGGGATGCCCATTTGGAAAATGGTGCGGTTGCTGTCCGCCTAACAACTCGTAAAGCAACGCGCCCAGCGCATAAACATCGCTCGCCTCGGTGATCGGTCGCCCATCAGTCTGCTCCGGCGAGGCACAGATCGGGGTCAGGCGTTGCTCGCTCAGCGCTGTCAGTTCCGCCACCTCTGCTCCCGGCGTAAGCAGTTTCGCGATGCCGAAATCCAGGAGCTTCGGTTCACCCTCTGCGTTTACTAAAATGTTTCCCGGCTTCAGGTCCCGGTGAATCACCTGGTGGCGATGCGCCATTTCCACGGCCGCGCAGATTTTGAGAAAAATGCCCAGCCGCTCCTCGACGGAGAGATTCTGCGTGCGCACGAAGCGCGTCACTGGCAGGCCGTCCACGTATTCCATCACGAAGTAGGGCAGCCCGTCCTCCGTCGTTCCCGCATCGAGGAGACGCGCGATATTCGGGTGCTCCAGTCGCGCCAAGATATGCCGCTCCGCCGCGAAGCGCCGCAGCACTTCGTCTGTGTCGGTGCCGCGTTTCAAAACCTTGATCGCAACTTCCTTTTCGTATTGCCCGTCCGCCCGCGCGGCGAGGTAGACCGCACCCATTCCGCCGCGTCCCAACTCCCGCACCACCTCATAGGCGCCCAAGCGCCAGCCACGACGCGAGGTTTCCTTCTGCCAAAGCGACCGCGTCGCATGCTCCGCGCAATCTTCGAAAGAATCCGTAGCCTCCGCGGCCGCTGCTTGTGCCTCTCGCACCAGCGATTCCGCTTCCGCACGCAAGGCCTCATCCGCGCGGCAGCGCTTCTCCAGCAAGGCCGTCTGTTCCGCGGCCGAGGGCAATTCCAGCGCGTCGCCCACCAACTCCTTGAGTTCTTGCCAGCGTGCGGGATCGAGGGTCTTGCTGATCATTTGTTTGCGTTCTTCTATGTGGCTGAGAGCTCACGCCGCAGCCAGATCTTTGCCACCGTCCAATCCCGCTTCACCGTCGCCGGCGCTATCGCCAGTGTGGCGGCGATCTCTTCTATCGTTAGGCCACCAAAAAAACGCAACTCCACAATTTGCGCCTGCCGACGATCCAGGACTTCCAGTTCGCGCAGCGCTTCATCCAGCGCCTTCAGATCGATCTTGCGATCCTTGTAGAATTCGAGTGCCCGGCCCACCGGGTCATCGCCACCCCTTTTCAATCGATGTCTCGCCACGGCGTGGTTAATCAAAGTCTCCCGCATAACGCGCGCGAAGATGCCGACAAAGTGAGCCGGATTCTTCCATTCGAGATGCTTTTGATTCCGCAAGCGCACATACGCTTCGTGCACCAATGCCGTCCGTTGCAAGGTGTGCTCGACCCGCTCTCCGCGCAGGTAACCGGTGGCGAGACGGCGCAGTTCCTCGTAGACCTCGGGCATAATCTCCGCGAGCGCGTCGGACTCGTTTTCGTTGACCGCGCGATCGCTTATTTTTCGGGGGGTATCGTCTGCGATCCCACCAGCAGAATCGGGCAACGCGACATCGGAGGAGCGCATGATGCAACGAGAGTCTAGCGCGCACGCTCCTAAACACCAGCTTCCTCGTCAAGCGGTCTAACAAATGCGACAGGCTGAAGCCATTCCATCCGTCCGTCGCCGCGGCACCCCTCCCAATTCCGCAGCAAAAAAGTCCGAAAAAGAATGAGCCGTTTTTCTCGCGAACGTTGCTTTACGGGATGTGAGGCAGATTTCTTATTCCGACGCACGCACATCATTCCGGCAGGCGGAGACCCGGCCATGACCTATTTTTCGAAAATGGCCGGCGAGGCGGTGGCCCCGATCAAGATCGCCTTCATCGGGTTCGATGGATTATCGCCACTCGACCTGACCGGTCCGCTGGAAGCGTTTGCCGCCGCCCGGCATGACGGGGAAGACACGCCTTGTTATGAGACCCTCCTCGTCGGCGTCGGCGGAAAAACATTTGTGACCCGTTCCGGCGCCATCTTTAAAACCAAATATACCATCGAGACGGCGCCAACTTGCGACACCATCATCATCCCCGGTGGTGCGGGTCTCGCCCTCGGCCAGACCAGCCAGACGATCGCGGACTGGCTGCTGCAACACGGCCACGAAGCGCGCCGCATTGCTACCGTCGCCACCGGCATCTACCCGCTCGCACGGAGTGGCTTGCTTGATGGCCGCCGCGTCACCACGCATTGGCGGCACACCCAGAACGTCGCCCGGACTTTTCGCCGCCTGCAGGTGGACGATGCCGCCTCCTTCATCAAAGATGACCGCTATTACACTTCCGGAGGTGGAACTGCGGGGATCGAGATGAGTCTCGCTTTGATCCGCGAAGACTACGGCGCCATCGTCGCACTCAATGTTGCTCGCGAACTCGTCGTAAACCTGCGCCCGCCCGGCGAAGGCGAACGCCAGATCGATCCCTCGGAGTACCAACCCGACATCGAAGATCGCCTCGCCGAACTGCCTGGTTGGATCACGAGCCGGCTCCGCTCCAATCTCTCCGTTGAAGTCCTGGCCGAGCGCGCCTGCCTTTGCCCGCGCCACTTCACCCGGCTCTTCAAGCGCGCCTTCCAGAGCACGCCCGCCAACTTCGTCGAGCAACTTCGCATTCGCGAAGCGGAACGCCGTCTCGCTTCGCAACGCCTCAGCATCGAGACCGTCGCCGCCTCCGTCGGCTTCAAGAGCACGGATGTTTTTCGACGTGCCTTTGAGCGCCGCCTCGGCATGACCCCGAGCAGTTTTCAGAAGCGCTCGCGGCGCCAGAATCCAACCGCGAAACCCGTCCTTCATTCGTGATGTCTCCGAAGCGAATCGGCATTGTCGGTTTCGACCAGGTCACCGCCATGCATCTCATCGGCACCGCCGACGCCTTTTCCGCCGCCGCGCTCGATGATGGCTATGGCAACCGACTCGCGTGTTATGAAGTGTGCACCATCGGCGCGCCGTCCGCCTTGTTCCGCACGGAGTCTGGCGTCACTTTCACGGCCGAATCGGACCTCGCAAACGCGCCCGCCTGCGACACGATCATCGTCGCCGGCGGGGTCGGTCTGCGCGATCGGGCCCTTGCCGAAGCGCTCACGCAATGGCTCGTCCGGCGCGTCGGCGAAACCCGCCGCATCGGCGCCGTTTGCACCGGCGTCTACGCTCTCGCGGCCACCGGCCTGCTCGAGGAACGTGCTGTCACCACCCACTGGCGGATGGCACAGGATCTGGCCCGCTCTTTTCCCTCGCTCAAGATTGATCACAAGAAAGCCGTCTTGCGCGATGGCCCTTACTACACTGCGCAAGGCTTGAGCGGGGGAATCAATCTCTCGCTCGCCATGATCGAGGAGGACTACGGTCCGTATATTACCCGCGCGGTCGCCCGCGAATTAACCCTCGCTCCACCTCCGTCTCACGGCTCAGCACTTGCCACCGTTTTACCCCGACAGATCGGCCAGACCACCGATCGCTTCGCCGATCTCGTAAGCTGGATCGTGCGCAATCTCGACTCCGATCTCTCGGTCGAGACCCTCGCTCGCCGCGCCTGCATTTGCCCCAGCCACTTCAGCAAGGCCTTCAAAAGCGTTTTCGGGCAACCGCCGACGGAGTTTGTTGAAACCCTGCGCTTGAACGAGGCACGACGGCGCCTTTCCAAGCGAAAGAAAACCCTGCAAAGCGTCGCGCGTTCCGTCGGCTTCACCAACGCGGACACTTTCCAGCGCGCCTTTGAACGCAGATTCGGCACCCGCCCTTCCCGATTGCTTGAACCCACCGCAAAAGCGGCGCGATCACGCGCGGAACTTTCCCGCTAGGCCGTTCGATTTCCGTTTCCCATTCGACAGCCCGTCTGCCAGGGACGCATACTCGCACGGATCCAACAAGCTTATGAAAACAGTCCTCCTCCTCACCGCCCTCGGCCTCTCGTCCGTCATGGCGGAAACCACTCCCTCGCCCGCGCCAACGCAACCGCCGCCCGCTTGCACCGCCCTCGAGCATCGGCAGTTCGATTTCTGGCTGGGCAAATGGACTGTCCGCTCGCCTGACGGTGCAATCAC
>CAVYMO010000011.1:0-168792 GCA_963769625.1 uncultured Verrucomicrobiae bacterium
CTTTTGGCGCCAGGTCCGGCTTAAACTCCGCCCGAAAGCCGCGCCCATCGGCTTCGTGCGAAAATAGACGTAGCTCTCCTGCATCTCATCGTTCACCTCCACGCGTACCGGTTTCACCGCAGAAAAGGGCGTCGCGGCCGGGAGGGCCGACAAGGCGGTTGGTGGAGTGAATCGCTCCGGGAAGAAAAAGAGAGGGCATCGGGTCCGTCTTGTGCTGGAACCTTAAGTATGAAATACCTCCTACTTTTCATTGTGGGTGTGAGTGCGGTCTATTTCCTTTATCCGCGTGAGGCATCCGTTAGTCCTCGGCCCCAGCTCGCGGTTCCGGCCAACAGGTTGGTCGTCCCCTTGCCCGCGAAAGTGCGCGAGACAGAGCAAATGGAAATCGGCGGACCCGCTCGCCAAGCCGGTGCCCGGTGGCGCAGCCCGCAAGCGGATGGCGGAAATGAAAAAAACCCGGGAATTGCTCTTTCCGAAAGGGAAGTGACAAGAGAAGACCGCGCGGCGCCCCCGGGCTGTCAGTGGGTTTGCAGTCCGGTTTTGTGATAGGT
Source organism: uncultured Verrucomicrobiae bacterium (assembly GCA_963769625.1). GTDB lineage: Bacteria > Verrucomicrobiota > Verrucomicrobiia > Chthoniobacterales > UBA10450 > JACCTI01. The sequence goes on from CAVYMO010000011.1 coordinate 552, forward strand.
GACAAGCGGAAGCCCCACTCGATCAGGGTGGCTTTGTCTTTGTCGGTGATTTTCTCTCGTTCAGGAAGGTGACGATCTTTTGCTTGAGGGCGTTTTGCTCGCCGGCGTCGTCGAGGATTTCGAAGATCTCCATGGAGAGCAGCCAGTCGTCGGGATGTTCGGCCTGCTGCGTCTCCCAAATTTCGCCGAGCCGTTCGTAGCCGACCTTGCGTTCGCGGATGTCTCGGACTTGCTGGTAGAGGCTCTCGAGCTTGCGGCGTTTCGCGTCGGACGGGACTTTGATGGTGCGGTCTTTCGGGACGAGCGCGACTTGATTATAAGAGTCCTTGTCGGCTGCGCCGTTGAAGACGGAGGTGATGCTGTCGCCCACGGCCATGTCGAAGGTGCCCCAAGCGGGTTCGAAGAGGACACGGTCGCCGTGTTTGGCCGTGCAATTTTCGAATGAGATCACGAGAAGCTCGCCATCCTGGCGCAGCATCTTCGCCACCGTGCCTTCCACCGTCACGCCGCTTTCAAATTCCAGCCGGGCGGCTTTACCTTCCGCGATCTCGGTTTCCGTCCACTTTCCGATGGGCGAACCGAAACCTTCCGCGTGGTAGTCGCGGCCGTGTCCGGGAAGTTGTTTATCAGCAAAGGCGAGCGCGGTCGGGCCGGTGGTGCGGAGGTAGATGGCATTGTCGTGGTCGTCGGTCAGGACTTCGGTAAACGTGCCGCTGACCTGGAGGCCGGAGGAATACTGGCAGGTCGTTGTGTTCTGGCAGGCGATCGCTTTGCGCACGCCTTCCAACCCGCCGACGCGAAAGGCCATCCGACTGGCGAATTCTTCCAGCACTTCGGTGAGGTGGGTGAAATCGCGACAGACGAAGAGTTGCGGTTGCTTCGTGGTGATGTCGAACGCGGTCTCCGCGGCCTCGACGGAATACCAAAGCTTCTTCACGTGGGGCTCGAGGCAGGAGACGGATTCGCCGATCGAGGAGAGGAGTCCGGCGCCGTAGATTTTCGGTTCCTCCATCGTGCCGATGAGGCCGTATTCGACCGTCCACCAATGCAGGCGCGAGAGCAGTGCCATCTCGGACGGCTCGCCGAGATTCTTCTGGCGCTCTTCCACGAGCTGCGTCGCCGCGGCCACCTTCGCCGGATCAGAATTCGGCAGCTCTTTCAGAATCGAGAGTGCACGGATGGCTTCGTAGAGTTCGAAATCCTTCTTCGATTGCATGGCCTTCGCGCCCACTTCGCCGAAGCGCTGCAGATAATCGGAGTACTCGCGATCGACAATGATCGGCGCGTGGCCCGCAGCCTCGTGCACGATGTCCGGCGCGGGCGTGTATTCGATGTGATGGATCTGGCGCATGTCGCACGCGATCACGAGCACCTTGTAAGCTTGGAATTCCATGAAGGCCGCCGGCGGGATGAACCCATCCACCGCCACCGCGCCCCAGCCGATCTTGCCGAGGATGTCATTCATCTCGCTGATGCGCGGGATGCGCTCGAAGGAGATGCCAGTCTCGAGCAGACCCTGAAAGTAAACCTTGTGCGCGTATTCTTTCAGGAAAAACGCGTTCTGCCGCATGATGAAACGCCAGACCGCGTGATCGACCGGCGTGTAATCGTCGTAACGCTGATCGACCGCGAATTGAAGCAGGTGTTTCGGGAGCGCGGCGACGGCCGCGTTATCGAGGGAAATGCCGTTGGAGATCATGGGAAGGTGGAACGCTGTGCAACCTGGAATTTAACGTAGGAATGGCGCGGAGGCGAGCAGGGTTTGTCGGCACCCGAGTAAGAACATCTTGGAAGCGATTCGCCCCGCCGATAGTCTTCGGGTCGCCCGGAAAGTTCGGGACTCCATGCCGATTTACGAACCTACCGCGCGGCGGCCCATTGCGGATGCGTTGCGCGTGACCGCGCGCCTGGCGACCGCGCTCTGCGTGCGTTGGCGGATTCATCCCGACGCGATTTCGTATGCCTCGATGGCGTTTGCCGCCGCAGCCGCGATCTGTTTCTGGCAGGCGGGCACGCGGCACTGGCTGCTGCTGGTGGCGCCAGGCTTCTGTTACCTGCGACTCTGGTGCAACATGCTCGATGGCATGGTCGCGCTCGCGTCGGGGCAGGCGAGTTTGCGCGGAGAAATCTTGAATGATCTGCCGGATCGCGTTTCGGATGTGGTCATCTTCGCAGGCGTTGCGCACAGCGGGCTCATGAATCCGGTTTTCGGTTATTGGGCGGCGATCTTCGCGGTGTTGACGGCGTATGTCGGGCTTGATGGGTCAGGCGGTGGGCGTGAGGCGCGAGTTCGGCGGCATGATGTCCAAGCCCTGGCGCATGGTCGTGCTGCAGGTGGGCGCCTGGATCGCTTTCGCGCTGCTTTGGAGGAACGGAACGCTGCGCGTCGGCGCGTTCACGGTGCTGGATTGGAGCTGCCTGCTCGTCATCGTCGGCTGTTTGCAGACGATTGCCGTCCGTCTGCGTTGCACGATGAATGCGCTCGCGGCGTAATACCAAATGACGCCGCAAGCCGCGCTGCACGATCCGACGTTTCGCGCTTACGTCTTTATTGTCGTGGCGGTCATCGTCATGGGCGGCATCGCGCTTGCTCTTGGTGCAGTTGCTCACGCGCAAATCGATCGCACCCATCTGGCAAACCTATCGCGCCTGGCTCGTGATGGCGCCGCTCGCACTTGTCGTGATTTTCGCGGGACGCGTGCCGTTTATCCTCGGCGTCACGCTGCTCGCGATGTTTGGGTTCAAGGAATTCGCGCGCGCTTCCGGTTTGTATCGCGACTGGTGGATGACGGGCGCGGTCTATGCCGGCATCGTCACGGTCGGCATCGCTTCGCTCATGCCGCATCCGCGCGGGCTGGAGCACGGGCACGGGCTGGTATGGGTTCTTCGTCGCGGTGCCGGTCTTCGCGATCGCGCTCATCCTGCTCATCCCGATTTTGCGCAATCGCTTCCGCGGCGAGCTGCAACGCATGTCCCTCGGCATCGTCGCGTTCATCTACGTGGGCTGGATGTTTGGGCATCTCGGCTTTCTCGCGAACTCGGTCAACGCCTACGGCTATCTCTGCTTCATCATCTTCGCGACGGAGGTAAGCGACGTCGCGGCGTTCACGTTTGGCCGGCATCTTTGGGCGGCATCCGTTGCGCGACCAGATCAGCCCGAAGAAAACGTGGGAAGGCGCGCTCGGGGCGCTCGCGGTCGCGATGGCGTTGCCGTGGTTGCTGCGCTTTTCGTTGCCGGAATTTGGGACGACACAGCTGATTCTCACCGGCTTGATCGTCGGCATCGGTGGGCAACTCGGCGATCTCTCGATCAGCGTGATCAAGCGCGACATCGGCACGAAGGACATGGGCGCGTCCATTCCCGGCCACGGCGGCATTCTCGACCGGATCGACAGCCTGATTTACGTCGCGCCGCTTTTCATGCACATGGCCGGCTACTATTATGGCTTGAGATGAAACGCTGGCGTTACACTCCCGCGAGCGATCTCGACAAATCCATGGTCGAGCGGTTGCGGAATTTTCCCCGCGAGCCGGACATGCTGATCTACGGATTGCGCTCGCTCGTCTCGCTGATCATTCGCGCGGCGTTGCGGGTTTATCATCGCTTTGAAATTGTCGGCCGCGGAGAATTTGCCGCGCGGGCGCTCGTTCGTGCTGGTCGCGAATCACGCCAGCCATCTCGACACCGTTTGCCTGCTGGCCGCGCTGCCGTTTCGCCAACTCCATCGCGCCTTTCCCGCGGCGGCGGCGGATTATTTTTTCCACAGCGTGCCGCGGACGTGGATCGCTTCGATTGTGGTGAATGCCCTTCCGTTTGCGCGGAGCACGCAGGTGCGCCAGAGCTTGAACATTTGCGCCCAGTTGCTCGCGAACCCCGGCAACGTCCTCATCATTTTTCCGGAGGGCACGCGCACGAAGACGGGGGCGATTCAGGAATTCAAACCGGGCATCGGCGCGCTCGTGGCCGGTCGGGAAGTGGAGGTGCTGCCGTGCCATCTGGAAGGCGCGTTCGCGGCCTGGCCGAAGGGCCGCAGCCTGCCGCGCCCGCGCAAAGTGCGCCTCATTATTGGCGCGCCGCGCAACTACGCAGCGCGGTCGGCCGATAAATCGGACATCTCTGCTATCGCGTCGGAGTTGCGGACTGCGGTAATAGAGTTGGCGCAAACCCATGACCGCAGCCCAGCACACGATGCAGAGCTTCGACGGAACGGAGCTGTTTTACCGCTCGTGGATTCCGGTAAAGCCGACGGATAAGGCGCTTCTGCTCTTCCACCGCGGACACGAGCATTCGGGGCGGTGGGAGGAGCTGGTGCAACTGCTCGCGCTGGATGACGTGGCGATCTTCGCCTGGGACGCGCGCGGTCACGGACACTCGCCGGGGCCGCGCGGGGGCGCGGAGAATTTTGCGGTCACGATCAGGGATGTGGATGCGTTTGTGCGGCACATCTCGGAGACGCACGCGGTGCCGATGGGAAACATCATCATGCTCGCGCACAGCCTGGGCGCGGTGAGTGTGGCGGGTTGGGTGCATGATTACGCGCCGCCGATTCGGGCGATGGTTCTGGCCACGGCGGCGTTCGAGGTGCGGTTGTATGTGCCGCTGGCGCGGCCGGCGTTGCGACTGAAGGAGAGGCTGCTCGGGCCAGGTCACGTGCGGAGCTACGTGAAGGCGAGCATGCTGACGCACGATGCGGAAGAGGCGCGGAAGTACGACGCCGACCGGCTGATCTTTCGGGAGATTCCGGTCAATATCCTGCTCGATGCACATGAGACGGGGCAGCGCCTCGTCGCGGATGCCGGGGCAATCCAGTTGCCCACGCTCATGCTCGGTGCGGGCTCGGATTGGGTGGTAAGCTTGAAGGCGCAGCGCGCGTTCTTCAACCGACTGTCGTCGCCCGTGAAGCGGATGGACGTTTTTCCCGCGGCGTATCACGCGATTTTTCATGAGCGCGAACGCGTCGAGGTCGCAGCGCGAGTGCGAGAGTTTGTGCGGGAACGATTTGCGGAACCGTTGGTATTTCCTTCACTGCTCGACGCCGACAGAAGAGGTTACACGTGGGAGGAACATGAGCGGCTGAAGTTGCGGGGCGGTCCGCAGTTTCCAGTGATCAAGGCCGCAATGAAGACCGGCGGCCGGCTCAGCAAAGGCATCGATCTCGGTTGGCGGAGTGGCTTCGATTCCGGGCGCGCGCTCGACTACGTCTATCAAAACGAACCGGCTGGAATCGGAAAACTGGGACGGCTGATTGACTCGGCCTACCTCGGCAGCATCGGCTGGCGCGGCATTCGGCAGCGGAAAGTAAATCTCGAGGAGGGTTTGCGAAAGTTGATCGAGATGACACATGCGGCCGGGCACCCGGTGCGGATTGTCGACATCGCTTCGGGTTGGGGGCGGTATGTGCTGCAGGTGATGCGTTCGCTGCCAGATATCCCGGTGACGGCGCTGTTGCGCGATTATAAACCGGAAAACGTGGAGGCGGCGCGGGCGCTGGCTGAGGAGTTGCAGTTGCGCGATGTGACCGTGGAGCAGGCGGATGCTTTCGATCGCGCTTCGTTAGGCGCGCTCCAGCCGCGCGCGACCATCGGGATCGTCTCCGGGTTATACGAACTCTTTCCGTCAAACACGCTCGTCGGCGAATCGCTCGCCGGTTTGGCCGACGCGATCGAGCCGGGCGGGCATCTCATCTACACGAATCAACCCTGGCATCCGCAGCTCGAATTCATCGCGCGCGTTTTGCGGAATCGCGAAGGGCAACCGTGGATCATGCGTCGCCGCACCACCGCGGAGATGGACCAACTGGTGGCGCGGGCAGGATTCGAGAAGTTGGCGATGGAGATCGATCAGTGGGGGATGTTTTCCGTGTCGATCGCTCGGAGGAGCTAGCCACAGATGAAACACAGATTCCGGAAAGCAGACGACTGAATCTCGAATGTTTTTTCTTTAATCTGTGTTTCATCTGTGTCCATCTGTGGCCAACAAGGTTCTTCCGAGACTGTGTGTTTCGCTTGGCTTGTCCGCCCTGTTCCTCATCGTTTACGGCGGCTGCAACTGGATCACCGCACAACGTTCTGACGTCGGCACGATTTTCTTCGAATGGGAACGGCACATCCCCTTCGTGCCGCTCTTGATCGCGCCCTACCTCTCGATCGATCTCTTCTTCGTCAGCGCGCCGTTCCTTTGTCGCAGCCAGCGTGAACTGTCTACGCTCGCCCGACGCATCGCTCTCGCGATCATCGTGGCGGGACTGTGCTTTCTCGCCTTCCCTTTGCGCTTCGCGTTTGCGCGGCCGCAAACCGATGGCTGGCTCGGCTCGATCTTCGATTGGTTCCGCGCGATGGACGCGCCATTCAATTTGTTCCCATCGCTTCATATCACGCTCGGCGCGTTGCTCGTCGTGACTTTTGCGCGTCATACCGCCGGCGCGGTGCGGATGGCGATCGTCGTTTGGTTCTTCCTCATCGCGGCTTCGGCTGTGCTGACTTTTCAACATCACGTGCTGGACGTGTTGGGCGGACTCGCGCTCGCGGGCTACTGCTTTTATTTCATCCGCGAGAAGACGATCGCGTGGCCGGTGGTCGCGGGCGGACGGATCGGTCTTCGCTACGCCATCGGAGCGCTGCTCTTGCTGGTCGGCGTGGTCGTTTTCTGGCCGTGGGGCGCGATGTTGCTTTGGCCGATGATGAGTTTGGCGATCGTGGCGTGCGGCCTATTTCGGGATCGGTCCGCGCGTTTTTCGGCAAGATGGATGGTGCACTCCCGTGGAGCACCGTGTGGGCGCTCGGGCCCGTGCTCGTCGGCCAACACCTGTCGCGTCTCTACTACCGGCGAGAATGCCGCGCCTGGGATGCGGTGACGCCGAAGCGTGTGGATCGGCAGTGCGCTCCGTAATCGCGAGGCGCGAAACGCGGTTCAGGACGGAGTCACGGCGGTGCTCGATCTGACCGCCGAATTTTCCGTCCCGCGCGCTTTCCGGAAGCTGCGCTATCGCAACATTCCCGTGCTCGATCTGACCGCGCCGACGACTGAGCAACTGGAGGAAATGGGGACCTTCATCGCGGCCGCGGCCAACGGCGGAATCGTTTACGTTCACTGCAAGATCGGTTATTCGCGCAGCGCGGCGGCCGTCGCCGCGTATCTCCTCGCGACCGACCGCGCAGCGAACGTAGAGGAATGCTTGAGCCAACTGCGCCGCGCGCGGCCGTCCATCGTGGTACGTCCGGAGGTGAGGCAGGCGTTGACTGAATTTGCGGCGCGCGACCGGCCCGATTTTGTGCTCGCGTCTAACGAGCCCGCTCGGCTCTAATCCCTGAACTCCTATGAACTACAACGAATTGATTCAGCTCTACTTCGAGCGCTCGAACGCGCTGCAGGCCTATTGGACGCTTTACGTCGTCATCGTCGGCGGTTTGCTGGCGTTTTCTTCTTTGCGCAAAGAGCCGGCGGCGCTCACGACTGCGATTGTCTCGGTCCTGTTTGCGCTCTTCGCCTTTGAAAATCTGAGCGCAATCCAGACGACGGCGTCGCAGCGTTTCGCGACGCTCGACGCGATCAAAAAATCTGAGGCAACGGCGCCGGAAGTGAGCCGCCTGCGCGAGTCCCTTGAACCGACGTTGACGCCCGCTTCACACAGCTCGACGCGCCTGACGCACCTGGTGAGCGATGTGCTTACGATCGCTGCGCTCTGGGCGATGGAGTTGCGGCGGCGAAGAAATCGCGCGCGGCGGCGTGACGGCGAATGAGCGACTGTAGCCACGGCGCTGCGTCGCCGTACGGGTGCGCGGGAAACGCCTCGACTCCGAAAGGATTCGCGAGCGGGGCGCAGCGACGCGGCTACAGCGTCGATCGGGGTGCAAACGTAATTACTTGGCTGAACCTTGTTTGCCTTGATGCGCCGCTGGTGGCGGTCAGTTGGCAGTGGCTCTTCGCACGCAGCTTTGGAATTGCGGTCGCGCCCGGTGGAACGGCGGCGCTGTTTCTGACCGCCTGGCTGATATATCTGGCGGACCGGCTTGGCGACAGCCTGTCGGTTAACGCCGCCGGGCCGCTTTCTCTGCGGCAGCGTTTTTGCCTTCGGCATCGCGCCGCGTGGATCGCGAGCATCGTGATTATCGTCCTGGCCGATCTCTTCGCGATCGCGCAACTGGATCGGGTTACGATGCGCTCCGGAGCGAGCGTGGCTGCGTTCGCGGTTCTCTATTTGGTGCTCAACCAACGCTGGCCGTCGCTCTGGCGGAAACTGCCGTTGAAGGAGGTGAGCATCGGCTTCCTTTTTGCGGCTGGGACGAGAGTGGGGCTGGCGGCCGGCCTAACGGGTTCTGCTCTGCCCGGTTGGTTTTTCTTCGCCTGCCTTTGCGTCCTGAATTGCGTCAGCATCGCGGTTTGGGAACGCGAGTTGGATCTTGCGCAGCGGCGTATTTCGATCGCGACCGTTTTCCCGGCGGTCGGTTGTTATCTGCTTCCGATCTTGGGGCTATTCGCGCTCGCGACTTTCGGGCTTGCCCTTTCGGCATCTGCATCGCGCGATGTCTTCCTTGCGGTCGCGGTAAGCAGCTTGCTGCTCGGCGCGGTGCATTTTTTCCGAGGGCGAGTTGCACCGGCCGTGCGGACGGCGCTCGCGGATCTGGTTTTGCTGACGCCGCTCGTTCATCCTGTGCGGGCTGGCTGACCGGGTAGCGCGTTGCCAAACTTTCGGCTCGGGCAGCCTGCCGAAACGGACAGGTAATCTTGCGGAACGTTTCCAAAGTTCGCGATGGCAGGATGCCATCGCCAGCACGCTGGCAGCGTGCGCTCCCCAGAGCGCTATCTCACGTCACTCTTTCTCGCGACGCGCTTTCCGAGCGCGCGAGATTCGCTTCGCGATCCAGATCACGGCCACCAAGGCGAGCGCCCATGGGGCGAAGAAGGCGAGCGCGACGCCGATCATGCGCAGGCTCCACATCGAGCGCGGCGGCGCCTTGCATGAGGGTGCGACGGATGGTGGCGAAGAGGCCGCTTTCGTCGGAGACGATGTCGGGCTGGCTGTAGACCTGGATGTTGATGTCGGCCGGCGCGGTCGCTTCGTCGATCGTGCCGCGACGATCGTCGCGCTGCACGCTGACGTCTCTCACTTTGCCGAGCTGATCGAAGGAACTCATGAGCGCGGCGTAGTTTTTCATCGGCAGACGCAGCGAGATGTTGGCGAACTCCTGTCCATCCGGCGTGCGGCTGAAGGACGAGCTGCGGATCTCCGCACCGGATTTGGCGGCGTTCTCTTTCAACTGCGCGACGCGCTCGGTGACTTTGCCGGTGAGAATGCGCAGGCTGGTGGTCTGGAGCGCGGGCTCCTGTTCGTTGCGCGAGATGGTGATGCTGAGTTCCACTTTGTCGCGTTCGACTTTCGCGCCCTGCGCCATGCCGCTGCCGCCTTGTGCGATGCGATCGGTTTGCTCGTTGTAATTCTGGACGCGGCCCATGCCTTTGATGCGGTTGATGAGGGCGTCGGCTTCTTCCGGCACGATGAGCAGGACGAGCCGCGCGGTCGCTTCGCCGGTGCTGTCGCGATCGAGAGTGGACGAGGAGACTTGCGCCTTCGCGCCGTCGATGATCGCCTTCACTTCGGCGAAGGTCTTCTCCACGTCGGTGGAGAAGAGCGCGAGCTGGGCGCGGCGTTTCAAGAGGAACGCGGCGGGCTCGTCCATGTCTTTCTCGGTGAGCGTGATCGTGACGGTGGCGAACGCGACCAGCGCATCCATGTATTTGAGTTCGCCCTGCATCTGCTCGATCGAAGCGCGCACGCGTCCAAGCTCCTTCTCCACTTCGAGCAGGTCGGCGACCTTGTTGCTCTTCGTTTTGCAGGATTTCGATCAAGCGCGTGCTCCATGACGCGCGCGTTCTTGAGGCGCGAGTCGGTGTCGAAATATTGCTTCGTCACGTCTTCCGTCCCGAGGGTTTGGTTCTTCAACTCGCCGAGTCCGCGCAGTTTCAAGAGAAACGCGTCGAGCGTTTCCGGCAGGACTTTCACGACCACCTGGCCGCGCAGTTTTCCGTTGGCCTGTTTCGCGGAGTTGCTGGTCGCGACGTAACCGCGAATCTCTGTGACGAAGGCTGTGATCTTCTGCACCGCGTCGTCGAAAGCGATGACTTCGAGTTCCACCTGGGCGTTGCGGACGAGTTTGCGGTTGGTCGTCGGGCGCTGCCTGAGCCGGCGGCGTCCCCGGAGTCGCTTTCGGCTACCATTCCGGATGCAGCTACCGCGTTCTCTCTCTTGTCTTCCATGGCGCGAAGGACTGGCGGCGCTTCATCGCGACGCGCCATGAGAACCGGCGGCGGCGCGGCGGGTGACGCCATGGACTTGGCGGCTCGCCGCGGGCTCTTGCATCCGCGCCGGCGCGTCTTGCGCGACAGATCTATCGCTAGGCGCCGGATGCGGAGACGCGCGACGCTGTCGTTTTCGACCGACGTCGCGCCGGACAAACGACGGCAACTGTCGCAATCCTTCGACTAGGAGTTGCTGCTTCGCTCGTCACCAACCGACCGACCTGCACCAGCGTGAGCAGGACCGCGGCGGCGGCCGCGATTTGCGTGGCGCGGAAGCGAAGCAGTCCTGCGAGCAACGGGATCAAGCCGGCGCGCTTTGGCACTTTTTGGCGGAAGCCGGAGACGACGCGTTGTTCGAAGGCGAGGTCGGGTTTCGCGGAGTCGAGGGTGGAGGCGATCATGTTGTTCATGGTGAGTTCTTCGGCGTGCAAGGCGCGGCAGGTCTCGCATTCGGCGAGGTGTTCTTGCAGGGCGGTGCGTTCTTCGGCGGAAAGCTGGTCGTGCACGGAGGCGGCCAGCCACGGTTCGATGTCGTCGTGAATGGTTGGCATGGTGGTTACTCCAATGAGGCGAGCGCGGGTTGGAGGCGCTTGCGCATGGTTTGCAGGGCGCGGCCGAGAATGCCGCGGAGCGCGCCGTTGGTGAGACCGAGGGTTTGCTCGATCGTGGCATAATCGAGCGCGTCGAAATAGCGGAGCGTGAGCGCGACGCGATGTGTTTCGGGTAATGCGGCGAGCGCGCCGTGGACCTGGCTGTTCAGTTCGGCTTCGCGAGCGATCTGGTCCTGGTTCTCCGAGGTCTCGTCGGCGATTTCTTCAAGCTCATCGACCAGGGCGACGTCGCGTCGGCGGCGTGCGGCGTCCCTGGCGCGATGGCGGGCGATGGTGGCGAGCCAGGCGGGAAATTTCTCCGGATCGCGCACGCGCCAGCGGGATTTCCAGGCTTTGACGAAGGAATCCTGGACGACGTCTTCGGCTTCGGCCCGGTTCTGCAGCACGCCGTAGGCGATCGCGAAGAGCGTGCGGCTCGAGGCGCGGATGATCGTCTCAAAGGCATCGCGGTCGCCTCGCATGGCGGCGTGATATATCTCGCGGTCGGTCAGATCCATTTTGCGTCCTTCACCAGCCTAGACGCATGGGGGCGCGATTCCGCGCGAAATATTTTCGGTCATCCCGAGCCGCGCAGACGGTCGAGGGATCTCTCCGATGCCAATGGGGTGCGCTGTCACGCCTAGCGTGCGGGGGGCGCTTGCGGGGCGGTGTGAGTTGGTGGTGGCGGGAAACGTCTACTGACGACGGAGGGATCCCTCGGCCGTCTGCGCGGCTCGGGATGACGAGCCGATGTGTGGCGTTGTAGCGTGGGCCGTTAGAAAATTTCGACGACGCAGCCTTTGGTCACCATGTCTTTGATGCGCGCGGCATCCCAGTTGGCGGTGCGGATGCAGCCGTGGCTGGCAGCGCGGCCGATCGTCTCGGGGTTATTGGTGCCGTGGACGCCGACGTGCGGTTTGCTCAAGCCCATCCAGAGGACGCCGACGGGATTGTTCGGGCCGGCGGGGAGGTTGTAGGAGGTGTCGGATTTGACGCCGGAATTGAGGACGCCTTCGTCGTGGCGAAACCAAGGCAGCGTGGCGACGCCGACGATTTTCCATTTCCCGATGGGCGCGGGCAGGGTCGAGGAGCCGGGCGTGATGGGAAACTCGGCGATGATCTGGTCGTTCTCGTCGTGGATTTCGAGGAAACGCTCGACCGTATCGATGACGACTTTGCGGCCGAGCAACGCGGGATTCTCCGGCATGAAACCTTCGGTGAGCTTTTCGATCTCGAAGGGCTGCACATTCGGGACGTTGAGGGTGTCGCCGGGTTGGAGGCGGTCGAAGTTGATGCCGGGATTGATTTGACGAATGAACTCTTCGGCGGCGTGATACCGCTCGCAGACGAACTCGAGGAGCGACCCATATTTCATCGCCTTCAATTTCGCCTGCTGTGACGGCTTGGATGCCGTCGGACCGACGAACTCTGTGTCCTCCGGGCGAATGGTGTAACGCGTGTAGGGTTCGGGAACTTCCGCGAGGAGGGCGGCATCGACGGCGCCGGTTTGCTCCATGCCGTTCGCTTTCTTGTAAGAGATGAGGGCTTTGCGAAAAAACTCGCCCATCTTGCCGTCGATCTTGCCGGGAGCGAAGCCGTGGTTATCGAGAAAAATTTGGAGTCGCACGCTGGTGGCTTCGTCGTAATTGGGGAGCGCGACCATGGGTGTAGGCGCGGGGCGCGGGCGCGGCGGGACGATGGGCGCGGTGGGTTTGGGCGCGGGCGCGACTTTGCGCGGGCGGGGCGTTGGCGTCGGCGCGGGTTTTGACCACGGCCAGCGAAACGCGGGTGGCGTGGGCGTGGGTTTGGCTTTGGGCGCGGCGGAGGTGTGCGACCCGCCGAGCAGGAGTGCCAGCAGCGCCAGCATTACGGAAAATTTCATGAACGGAAGTAATCGGCGAGAAGCCGGCCCGACGCAACGTGGAGGCAGTTAGCGCATCGTAACGTTCCTCCGGGCGCGGGGGGATATGAAATATCTTCCCGGTTTGTTCCTCACAGATTAGAACGATGGCTGAGCCTCGGGGCGCAGCTTCACCCCTCGCAAACAAATGCCCGGACCCATCTCACGCTATACGCATTGGCTGCACACGCAGTGGCCCGCAGGGACGGTGGAGAAGCTGCCGGTCTCGGGCGAGAACGGCGCGACCAATCTGCCCGGCGTGCGCATCGTGGGGGATTTGACCGGGATTCCGCTGCTGAAGTTTTCGTCGGATACGGGAGCGAGTGCGGTGCGGGCGATTTTGCGCGAAGCCGATTTTCAAAAATCGGAAAACGAGACGCTCGACCTTGCGATCGTGGGCGCCGGCGTGGCGGGGATCTCGGCGGCGATTGAGGCGCGGAAAGCGGAGCTGAATTTTGTCGTGATCGAAGCGACGGAAATTTTTTCGACGGTGGCGAATTTTCCGAAGGCGAAACCGATCTACACCTACCCGACGGAGATGAAACTCGAGGGCGGGCTGCAATTTACCGCGGACGTAAAGGAGGCGCTGCTGGAAGAAATGCACGAGCAGGCGCGCGCCGCGGGAGTCGAGGTGACGCCGAGGCGGGTGGAGCGGATCGAGCGCAGCGGGAGCGAGCTGATTTTGCACATGGGCGAGGGCGATCCGCTGCGGGCGCGGCGGGTGATCGTGGCGATTGGGCGGAGCGGAAATTTCCGCAAGCTCGGCGTGCCGGGTGAGGAGTTGGACAAGGTTTCGAATCGGCTTTTCGATCCGAAGGAGTTTGCGGGACAGAAGGCGCTGGTGGTGGGTGGCGGGGATTCGGCCCTGGAAACAGCGATCGCCCTCACGAAATGCGGGGCGGAGGTGACGCTGAGCTACCGGAAGAAAGAGTTATCGCGCGCCAAGCCGGAGAACATCGCGAAGGTGCAGATGCTGGCGGTGAACGCCGATGCCGATGTGCAGGTGGAGCGGCCGACATCCGAGCGCGTGAATAGCGCGATGACCTCCGGAATGCATGGCGCGAAGGGCGGCGCCTTGACGCTGGCGCTCGGGACGGAGGTGACGCGGATCGAGCCGGAGCAGGTGTTCTTGAAGAACGGAACGGAGGAGTCGCTGCCGAACGATGTCGTCTTCACCATGCTCGGACGCGAGGCGCCGCTGGAGTTTTTTCGGCGGAGCGGCTTGCACGTGCGCGGTGATTGGCGGCCGTGGACCTGGATCAGTTGCATCGCCTTCGTGCTCTTCTGCGTGGTGGTCTATCACTGGAAGAGCAACCACCCACTCGAGTTTCCATTGCAGAAGTGGGCGAGTCAGCAGCAGGCCTTCCCGTATAATGTGCCGAAGGTGATCGACGCGGTGGGCGGGAAGATCAGCGAATGGGCGAGCCGCGACACCAATTTCCTCTACACGGTCAAGCGTGGGCTCGGGAATCCAGCCTTCTATTACACGCTCACGTATTGCACGTGCGTCCTTGTCTTCGGGATCAAGCGCATCCGGCGGCGACGCACCCCTTACGTGAAGCTGCAGACGATCGTCCTTATCTGCTCGCAGTGGATTCCGCTCTTCATCCTGCCGGAGCTGATTCTGCCGTGGATGGGACGCAACGGCATGTTCGAGCCGGGCCAGCCGCTGTATTGGCTGGCGAATCAATTGTTCGAGAGCTACGACGGCTCGTTGGGGCACGAGCGCGCCTACTGGCGGGCTTACGGTTTCATCCTCGCGTTTCCGCTCAACGTTTACAACGTCTTCACCGAGCACCCGATGTGGCTCTGGCTCGGGATTTCGTTCGTGCAAACGTTCGTCATCATTCCGCTTATCATCTTCCGCTGGGGGAAGGGCGCTTACTGCGGCTGGATTTGCTCCTGCGGCGCGCTCGCGGAGACGATGGGTGACACCCAGCGCGAGAAAATGCCGCACGGCCCGTTCTGGAATCGCGTCAACATGGTGGGCCAGGCTGCGCTTGTCTTCGCCTTCGCGATTCTCGGATTGCGGATCGCGGGCTGGGCGCTCGGCGAAGGGTCATGGGCCACGCATTGGTATCACAAGCTTTTCGAAGGCATCCCATTCCTCAACTACGCCTGGAGCGTCGATATCTTCATGGGTGGCATTCTCGGCGTCGGACTTTATTTTTGGTTTAGCGGACGGGTTTGGTGTCGGTTTGCCTGTCCGCTGGCGGCGCTCATGCACGTTTACACGCGCTTCTCGCGCTACCGCATTTTCCCCGAGAAATCGAAGTGCATCTCCTGCAACGTCTGCACCAGCGTCTGCCACCAAGGGATCGACGTGATGAACTTCGCCAACAAAGGCCTCCCCATGGAAGACCCGCAGTGCGTCCGTTGTTCCGCCTGCGTGCAGCAATGCCCGACGGGCGTGCTCGCGTTCGGTCGTTATGCGGCGAATGACGAGATTGTGCTCGACCGGATTCCTGCCTCGCCGGTGCGGATGCGGGAAGAGGTCCGGAGACCGGGTTCTTAACTCGGAGACACTGGCGACCTAAAAAGACGCGGTGCCTGCGCTGGGAATCCTTGCTCAAGCAGCGGCCTTTGTGGCACTCTGCCGACCCCCTTATGAGAACGCGTCTTGCCTTGTTGCTTATCGTTGTCGTCGCCTGGCCCGCCTTCGCGGCGCCGAGACCGGCGGGCATCCGCACCATCCGAAACCTGCCGAATTTTCCGCTGCAATCGCTGAAGGGCGGGATCAACACGAAGCTCTATCGCTCGCTCGAGGTTTCGCCCATCTCGGCGTGGCTGGTGGCGCGGACGGCGTTGATCAGCGGAAAGTCGGCGAATGCGAAGATCATCCATTCGGAAGGTAATGGTGCGTACGATCAGATGCTGCGCGAAATGGCGAACGGTTACACGGTCTCAGGTCAGAACACGATCGAAAGTCGGGTGCAGAGCGACACCCTGACGGTTCATCTCCTGATTTATGAGATTAAGGACGGAAAGATGGCGGTCTGTTTTTCGCACAACGACGACGCGCGCTACATCGGCTATCTGCAATCCGGGCTGGCATGGGTGGGCATCGAGCAGAACGGTAAATGGACCACGATCAGCGGGAAAGCGGAGACGAAGTGGGGCGGGCGGGGGCGCTGAGCGGAGGAGTCCGGTGATTTTCCCCCGGGCGAAACTGGCGGCTTGAAAAGCCGCACTTTTTGCGGAGCCATTCGGCGCTTCGCGGGCTCGCTGGGACGTTGAGAGTTTTCTGTTCTCTTCGCTGCCTGCGGTCATAGTGATTCCGGCATGAGCGTTCACATCGTGGAGCATCCGTTGGTGGCGGCGCGACTGACGGTGTTGCGCGCGAAGACGACGGAGACGGCGGCGTTTCGGAGCGCGTTGCAGGATTTGGCGGCGTTGCTCTTGCCAGAGGCATCACGCGGCTGGGCGGTGACCTGCGTTACGATCGAGACTCCGCTGCGGGCGACGGAGGGTTGCGCGATCGCGGCGCCGGTGGTTTTGGTGCCGATCTTGCGCGCGGGTCTCGGCATGCTCGATGGCATGATGCGCCTGCTGCCGGACGCGCAGGTGGGACATCTCGGGCTGTATCGGGATGAAAAAACGCTGCGGCCGGTGACGTATTATTCGCGTCTGCCGGCGAACATCGCGCAGGCGCAGGTCTTATTGCTCGATCCGATGCTCGCCACCGGGAACAGCGCCTGCGCGGCGATCGCACTGCTGAAGGAAGCGGGCGCGACTCGCATTCAATTCGTTTGCGTGGTGGCTTGTCCGAAGGGGATTGCGCAATTGCAGGGCGCGCATCCGGAAGTGGATATCGTGACCGCGGCGGTCGATCCGGAACTGAATGCGGTCGGCTATATTGTGCCGGGCCTGGGTGATGCGGGGGATCGGTATTTCGGGACGTTATGACGATGGACTTCCACACGCTTGACGTTTTCACGGACCGCATGTTTGGCGGCAATCAGCTCGCCGTGTTCCCGGACGCGCCCGAGCTCCCGACCGAGGTGATGCAGGCCATCGCGCGCGAGTTCAATTTCTCGGAAACGGTATTCGTGCGGCCCACGCAGATGGCCGGCGCGTTGCGGAAACTGCGCATTTTTACCCCGGGGGGAGAGCTGCCGTTTGCGGGACATCCGACGATCGGGACGGCGCAGCTTTTGGTGGAACTCGGTATCGCTGATGCCACCGGTGGAAACTTCGGTCTGGAGGAGAACGTGGGGCTTATTCCGGTGGAAGTGGCGCAGGCCGCGGACGGAATGTTTTTCACCTGGCTGAAGACAGCGCGTTTGCCGGAGAGCCGCGAGAACGTGCCGACGTGCGAGATTCTGACGGCGATGCTCGGGCTCGATCGCGGGGACATTCTGGACGGAGAGCGCGACGCGCCGATGGCGTGGTCGGCGGGCGTGCCGTATTTGTGTGTGCCGGTGCGCGACCGCGTGGTGCTGGGTCGTGTGATTGTGGATGTGGCGCTCTGGCGCGAGGCGTTGAAAGACGCATGGGCGCGGGATATTTTCGTGTTTTGTCAGGAGCCGGCGGGCGAAGAGGTGAACCTGCGTGCGCGGATGTTTGGTCCGGCGGTCGGAATCACTGAAGATCCGGCGACGGGGTCGGCGGTGGCGGCGCTCGCCGGTTATCTTTGGCGACGGGAACGGCGTGCGGGCCGCTGGATAATTGCGCAAGGCGTGGAAATGGGCCGGCCGAGCACGATTCATCTTGAAATTCGCGACGCTGACGGCGAAATCGGAGCGGTGCGCGTGGGCGGCAGCGCGGTGCGGGTTTCTCACGGCACCTTTGATTTGCGATCATGAGCGAACTGCGTTCCATCATCGAGCACGAGCGGCGCGCCGCACCAGCGGAAACGCCGCAAGCCCTGGCGTGGCACAATGGCGAACTTTGGGTGGGCTCGCGCGATCTGAGCCGGATGTACGTGATCGATCCCGAGAAATGGACGGTGCGGAAGGATTTCGCGGTGCCCGGCATTCCGTGGGCGGCCGTTTCGGTGGGGGACGCGCTTTGGTTCACACTTGGCGAAGGCGAAAAAGACGACCGTTTTATTCATTACTACCTTCCGGGAAAGGATTTTGGCGAGCGCGAGCCGATTGTTTGTCCTGAGTTCACCGGCTCGTATCTCAGCCACGACGGCAAGTTTCTCTATCTGAGCCAATGGTACAAAGGCCGCATCCTCCGGCTCGATGATAATGGCGAAATCCTGCGCACCTTCGAGGTGCGCCTGGAAGTGTCGGGGCACGTCTGGATTCCTCCCTACTTCTATGTCCTGCGCGGGACGGAGGCGGACGAGTCCTGGCGGATCGCGCGCTTCGATCCCGAGGAACCAGTGCCAAACGTGGTGGACGTGGCGAAGGTTCCTTTCGCGTGTCGTTCGTTGACCTTCGATGGCGAGCTGCTGTGGTCGAATCATCGGCAGGAGAATCAGATCGTTTCTTTCTCGATTCCGAATCTGCGGGATCTCTCCGCGCCTTTCACTCCGGCCGGCGACGCGTAAGTTGGCGGATGAGCCATCTCATCCTGGTGGAGCAGGAACCGCTGCGTCGTTCCGCGGCGGCGGCGTGCGCGGAAGCGATGGGGCGCCTGGAAAACGCGCGCGCGCGCTGGCACGGGTTCGAGCGGGAGGATAAGCCCGCGTTTGCACGCTGGCGGGCGCGGGAGTTTGGACCACTCCTGAGCAAGGCGCGTGAAGTCGAGGTGCAAATTCGCGATTACCAGACACTGGTGCACGAAGTGGAGATGGAGATGCGGCGGGGGTTTCAGGATGCGCATGGCGCTTACGAACGGGTGATGTTTCGTCGCAAGAATCCCGGCGCCGCGCGCGAGGAGGAACCGCCGCCCCGCGAACCAGGCGCGCCGCGACCGTTGAGCGATTTCGAAAAGGAAGCGCTCTTCCAGGATTGGGTAAAAAAATCACTCGGAACCAATCCTGACAAGATGGATGACGAAGCGTATTCGAACTCGTTCGAAGCGTTCAAGACGCACATGTTTCGCGCGCCACGCGAGGAACCGCGACCGGAGAATACCTCCCGGGCGCGTGGTCCCGAGCGCATGATCGAGGACGAGGAGGAGGACGACGACGAGAACGAGACGACGCCGGTCGACGCGCGCGTGAAGGAGCTCTACCGTCGGCTCGTTAGGCGATTGCATCCCGACTTGCGGGCGGATGGGAATGCGGCCGTCTCCGCGCTCTGGCACGAAGTGCAGGAAGCCTATCTGGCGGGCGATGTCGCGCGGATGGAAATTCTCCTGGCCTTAAGCGACATCGCAGCGAATCACATGGACGACGCCACCAGCCTCGCGCAGATGCATTCCGTGCTCGAAGAATTGGAGCGTGCGCTCGACGCCTTGCACGACAGCCTGCGTGAAGCCGAAAGCGAAGACGCCTGGAACTTCGCGCGCGTGGGGCCGGCGGGCGATTTGCGATTACGAGTAGAACGACAGCTAAAGTCCGATTTCGCCGCGCGTTCCATACGACTCGATCTGCTTACGCGCACCGTCGCCGGATGGGCGCAGGGACCGGTCGCAAATCGTCAGGTTAAAGTCAGACGCTCGGCGCAATTTGCGTCCTAGGAGGGTTTGGATCGTGGAGGTTCCGCCGGAATTATCGAGCCTAGTCTGCTGGAACGTGGTCTAGTCAGCTGATGCAGAAGAAGTTGTTTGCGGAGCTGGGATTGGCTCCTGAAATCTTGAAGGCGATCGAGCGGATGGGGTTTGAAGAGGCTTCGCCGATTCAATCTGCGGCGATTCCGGTTTTGCTGGAAGGCTCGGATGTCGTCGGGCAATCGCAGACCGGATCGGGGAAGACGGCGGCATTTGGGATTCCCGCGATCCAATTGGTGGATGCGAATGTGCGCGCGCCGCAGGTGCTGGTGCTTTGCCCGACGCGGGAGCTGGCGGTGCAGGTGGCGGAGGAAATCGCGAAGCTGGCTTTCTTTAAGCGCGGGGTGCGGGAGCTGCCGATCTATGGCGGGCAATCGTACGAGCGGCAGTTTCGCGGCTTGAGCGCGGGGGCGCAGATCATCATCGGGACGCCGGGGCGGGTGATGGATCATCTGGAGCGGAAGAGTTTGAAGCTGGATCAGATCAAGATGGTGATCCTGGATGAGGCGGACCGGATGCTCGACATGGGGTTCGTCGATGACATTAAGACGATCCTGCGCGACGTGCCGGCGGAGCGGCAGACGGTGTTCTTTTCTGCGACGATTCCGCGGCCGATCGCGGAGTTGATCAAGAGGTTTACGCGCAATCCGGTGACGGTCCGGATGGAGGCGGAGGCGCTGACGGTGCCGGCGATCGAGCAGGTTTACTATGAGGTGGATCGGCGCTCGAAGCTGGAGGTGTTGTGTCGCTTGATTGATCTGCAGGACGTCAAGCTGGCGATCATTTTTTGTGCGACGAAGATGATGGTGGATGAATTGACCGAACACCTGATCGCGCGCGGCTATGGCGCGGACAAGCTGCACGGCGATATGACGCAGGCGATGCGCGAGCGGGTGATGGGCCGGTTCCGGAAGAAGAAGGTGGAATTTCTGGTGGCGACGGATGTGGCGGCGCGCGGGCTGGACGTGGACGATATCGAGATCGTGTTCAATTACGATCTGCCGCACGACGGGGAGGATTATGTGCATCGCATCGGGCGGACGGGACGCGCGGGGAAGGCGGGCCGGGCGGTGACGTTTGTCGCGGGGCGCGAGATTTATCGGCTGGAGAATATCCAGCGTTTCACGAAGAGCCGGATCAAGCGGGAACGCATCCCGACGGCGGAAGAGGTGGAAGGAAAACGTGCGAGCGCGTTTGCGGAGGCGTTGCGCGAGACGCTGGCGAAGGGCGAGTACAAACGGCACGACGAGTTGCTCGATCGTTTTCTGGCGCAGGATTATTCGCCGACCGATATCGCGTCGGCGCTTATCCATTTGCTAGGCGAGGACAAGGCGCGCAAAGGCGAGGCCATTCCCGAGGATCGGCCGCGCCGTGAGTACGCGCGCGAACCGGATCCGCGGGGACGCGAGCGACGCGAGCAAACTCGCGGCGACTACGAACGTCGCCCGTCGGCGCCACCGCCGCGGCGCGGGCCGCAGGAGGAAGCGGGCACGGTGTCGCATGAGCCTGGGATGGTGCGGCTGGCGTTTAACGCGGGTCGCGCACATGAGGTGCAGCCGGGCGATTTCGTGGGCGTGATCGCGGGCGTGACGGCGATTCCAAAAGGCGAGATCGGGGCGATTCATTTGCAGGCGACGAAGTCGCTCGTCGATGTGGCGGAAGGGCGGGTGGAATTGATCTTGAAGAAGCTGAACGGCATCCAATTTAAGGGGCGGAAGCTGGCGGTGCGGCTGGCCTCCGAAGGCGCGAAGAAGAGTCGCACTGCGCGGACGTAATTGCGTGATCGCGCGCGGTTGATTAAGACAGGAGATGCCTCTTTTTCGGCGCGGCCCGCAGACGGTTTTCTTCGTTCACATTCCGAAGACCGGCGGCACGAGCGTCGAAGAGACATTCAAGTCGGAAGGATGGATCGAGGCGCTGCGGATGAAGGATGCGCTGGGCTATCTGCCCGCGACGCCGCAGCACCTGCAGGCGGACCTGTACACGAAACTCGTGCCGGCGCAGTTTTACGACTACGCGTTTACGGTGGTGCGCAATCCGTTTGCGCGCCTGGCGTCGGAATATCGCATGCGAAAAGAGGAAGGAAGCTGGAGCGGCGGCTTTGGGGAGTGGCTCGATCTGCGATTGCGCGAGTATGCGGAGAATCCCTATGTGGCGGACAATCATCTGCGGCCGCAGGTGGAATTTCTGGTTCCGGATTTGCAGGTCTTTCGTTTTGAGGACGGGATTGCGAATATTTTGGCGAAGGTTTTCGCGCGGTTGTCGATGCGCGATGCGCCTGGGGCAATGCATCTCCGGCGTGGAACAGCAGCGGTGATCGAGAGTGCGCGATCGTGCGTGGATCGCGTTGCGGAGTTTTATGCGCGCGATTTTGCGGAGTTAAATTATGACGCGGCGGATTTCGCGCGCTGGTTTAGGATTTCGCCGAACGCGCAGTGACGGCAGCGTGCACAAGATGTGGCACGAATAATTGCGCGAAGGCATTGACGCCACAAGATGCGGTATGCTATTTACAACACCGCCACTATGCGTTGTCCCAAGTGCGGGTTTCGTGACGATAAGGTCATCGACTCGCGCCAGTCTCGTGATTCCTCCAGCATTCGAAGACGTCGTGTGTGTTTGCAGTGCGCCTATCGCTTTACCACTTATGAAGAGATCGAGCGTTCGGAGTTGCAGGTGATCAAGCGCGATCGCACGCACGAGTCGTTTGATCGACGCAAGCTGGTGAGCAGTCTCGCGAAGGCGTGCGAGAAGCGGCCGATCAGCCTGGTGACGCTGGAAGAGGCGGTGAACGAAATCGTGCACGACGTGGAGACCGGCAAACGCGAGATCACGTCGGCGGAGATCGGGGCGAAGGTGTTGGAGAAATTGCGCGGGATCGATGACGTGGCGTATTTGCGTTATGAATCGGTGCACCGGCAGTTCGAAGGCGTGGATGAATTCGTTGACGCCATCCGCGCGCTCGGGCGGCGGATCAAGCCCAACCCATCGCAGCAGGAATTATTTCCAAAAGGGGAGGCGGCACATGGTAGCGTTTAAGGAGGAGTTTCCCTACCTGCGTTGCGAAACGGGGCAGCTCTTCGAGTTTAACCAGCAATGGTTGCGCGCGGCGATCACGGACGCGGCCGACCAAGCCGGCTATCCGAGTTGGTGGCTGACCGATCATATTACGGAGAGCATTACGTTTTATCTGCGGCTGCGGAATGATGAGCCGGTGGTACCGATCAGCCAGCTTTCGCAAACCGTGCGCTATGTCCTGAAGGTGATCGGCTACAAGGAGATCATTCCCTATTTTTCGCCCGCACCGCCGCCGATCTCCTTTTCGTTGCTCGATATCGCACGCGACGCGGGCGCCGGTTACGAGCTGGCGTTCTTCGACGGATTGGAGAAACGAATCGACGCGCTCGTGGACACCGGGACG
Organism: uncultured Verrucomicrobiae bacterium; assembly: GCA_963769625.1. Lineage (GTDB taxonomy): Bacteria > Verrucomicrobiota > Verrucomicrobiia > Chthoniobacterales > UBA10450 > JACCTI01. The sequence goes on from CAVYMO010000011.1 coordinate 23,366, forward strand.
GACAGCCTTCAGCTCTGTGGCCTGCAAGCGTGCGTGAAGCATCTGCGCGGCGCGAAGGCGTGGACGCGGGCGTGTGACGCGTTGCGTGAAGAAGTGGTTTGTTTCGTGCGCGAGAAGCTGGCGTCGAATCGCGACCTGGCGCACCTCCGCTGTTCGCTGCGGTAGGCGGGACCACCATCTTCATCATGACGATCTTCGAGAAAATCGCGCGACGAGAGATTCCGGCGAACATCGTGTGGGAAGACGAAGACGTCATCGCGTTCCACGACATCGATCCGAAAGCGCCGGTCCACGTGTTGGTGGTGCCGAAGCGCGTCATTCCCCGGCTCGCGGAAACGACGACGGCCGATCAGGCAATTCTCGGCAAACTTCTCGCAACGACCCGTGTCGTGGCCGAAAAACTTGATCTGCTCGAATCCGGCTATCGGGTCGTGATCAACAGCGGCCCGGATGCCGGCGAAAGCGTGCCCCATCTGCACGTCCACGTGCTCGGGAGACGGTCCTTGAGTTGGCCGCCCGGCTAATGTGATGGCAGAACGTTCGCGCCTAAAAAGGCGGGGCGTCTGGGCCGAGCGGATTCGGCTCTCGCGTTACGGGAAGGTGCCCGACCGGATTGGGAGAATTACCGGCGCGCGAGGCATCGCCCGGCTCGTTCGCGATCAGGCTATCGGCACATCCGCTGAGCGAGAGGGCCGCCAGCATCATCGACAAGAGGAAAAAGCGCGTCATGCGCCAATGATAAGCCGGTCGTCGTGCAGGGCCACAGGAAATTGACCGGGGAAGAGCGCGGTGAGGGAGGGATTCGAACCCTCGGTAGCCTTTTGGACTACGGCGCTTTAGCAAAGCGCTGCTTTCGACCACTCAGCCACCTCACCAACTGGTGCGAGAATATGGGGGGCGCGCATCGGACGTCAACCGCTGGCGCGGCGGACGCTTTCCGGGTCTAACGAACGCGCCGTCGGAACGCCGACAGGCGCCGAATATCAAAAAATGGCGCGCAACGGTCGCACGGGCGATACAGTGCTGGCCATGATTTCGGAAGAGGAGGCGCGGGAGAAAATTTTGACCCAGGTGCACTCGCTGCCGTCGCGGCGGGTGTCGTTGCTGGAAGCGCTCGATCGCTTCGCGGCGGAAGATCTGACGGCGCGGATGGCGTTGCCGATTTTTGACAACTCAGCGATGGACGGCTACGCGGTGGTCTCGGACGGATGCGCGCCGGGAGATCGGTTGAAAGTGAGCGGTGAGCAGCCGGCGGGGCGGGATCGACGGCTCTCAGTGCAATGCGGGCAAGCGGCTCGGATTTTCACCGGTGCTCCGATGCCTGAGGGGGCGGATGCCGTGATCATGCAGGAAGACGTGGTGCTCGAGGGTGATGAGATCGTTCTGCAAACGGCGGTGGAAGCGGGCGAGTTTGTGCGGCGGCGCGGCGGGGATATCGCGGAGGGGCAACGCATGATAACGAAGGGCGACCGTGTCACGCCGCAGAAGATCGCGCTGCTGGCAGCACAAGGAGTGGGAACGATGGTAGTGGGCGGGCGTGTCTCCGTCGCCCTGATTTCCACCGGTGATGAGTTGGCGCCGCCGGAGGCCAAGCTCGCGCCGGGGCAAATTTACGAATCGAATTCGCTGTTGCTGCACGCGCTCTTGCAGAAATGCGGCGCGGGCGTGGCCTCGACCGTGCATTGCGTCGATCGGGCGGATCAAATCGAGGCTGCGGTGCGGACCGGGACCGCGTGTGATGTCATGATCATCACGGGTGGCGTCTCGGTGGGTGCGCGGGATTTCGTGAAGGAAGCCATCGGCGCGGCCGGCGGCGTGCTCGACCTGTGGCGTGTTTCCGTGAAACCGGGAAAGCCGTTTCTCTTCGGACGCGCGGGTGCCTGCTCGATTTTTGGTCTGCCGGGAAATCCGGTGTCGGCATTCGTAACTTTTTTGCTCTTCGTGCGACCGGCGCTGTTGCGCTTGATGGGGGCGGGCGATGACGCGCTGGGGTTGCCGCAAAGGGAAGCGCGGATCGAGGCCGAACTCGCCAATGACGGCGAGCGTCCCCATTACCTCCGAGGTTCCCTCCGCGGGGGCGTCTTTCATCCGAAGGGGCGGCAGGAATCGCATGCGCTCTTTGGCTTGAGTCGCGCCGATGCGTTGTGTCGTTTGCACCCCGGGGAAAAGCTGGCGCGCGGAGCGACTGTGACCATTTCTACATGGGATTAGCAGGGTCTGGCCGGTTGACACTCGGGGCCACCCTTTTAGCTTGTTCGCGTTGAACTCAGCCCTCCTCCAACGCCCGCGCCTGCCGAGTAGAAGCAACGAGATGCGCCGCGACGCGGAGCGTCTCTCGCACATCATCCTCGAGATGCAGCGCTGTTTTGTCCTGCATCTCTGCAAGGAACTCGCGCCGGGCAACGTTTCCTTCCCGCAATTTTTTCTGCTCGCAGCGCTCGATCACAAGGAAGTGCTGACGATGTCGGAGATCGCCAAGAAAATGGGGCACACCACGGCGGCGGCGAGCGGGTTGGTGGCGCGGTTGGAGAATCTCGACTACGTCGTGCGCACGAGTGCGCGGACGGATCGGCGGAAGGTGCTGGTTTGCATCACCGATAAAGGATCCGCTCTGGTGCGCCGAATTCGCGAAGAAATGGTGGGCAACTTGATGACGATCATGGAGCACCTCAGCCCGGGCGAACAAAAGGCGTGGCTGCATATCTACAGCAAGATTTACGATTATTGTCAGAGCAAGTGAACCGTGGCCCGTGGGAAGTCGGAGGGTGAGCGACCGAGCCGCTTTTCGTTTCAAAAATGGAACCTCGAAATCCCAGCGTCGGGAAGAAGGCGAGGGACGGCGCGATTAAATTACGATCCTAAGTCGCTGCGGAGCTGGTGTTTAAAACTTACACCCGATCGTTGGCACGGGCATTGCATGTGACCGCTAAACCTTGTGGACTAAGCGTATACGTCGATTAACCTTCACCCTTCGCCGTCCCGTCACCGATTTTCTTCCATGCGTACGCTTCCCGTTTTCCTCAGTGTTGTCTTTCTTCTTGTCGGTTCTGTTTCGCCGCGGGCCGGCACGGAAATGGCCGGCGGGGAAACGGTGGGCGTTCCGCGTTTCACCCTCAACGATGCCATCCTGACCGCGCTCCAGCGCAACCCTGATATCCAGCGTGCCCGGCAGGAAATCGAGCGCACGAAAGGGCTGTACCTCGAACTGCGCGCGGAAGCTTTGCCTCGGGTGAATGCGACCGGGCAGTACACCGATACCGATCCGCACCTCACCCGCTTCACTGGCGATGGCGGCGATCTGGGTGGTCTCGATAGCGGGTTCGATACGGTGGACCAAAATTACAGCATTCGTATTCAGGCCACCCAACCCATCTTTTCCGGCGGACGCATTCCCTTGCAGATCCGCTCGGCGGATTTTCAACGTGACTGCCGCTTATTTTGGCTTTCGCGACACGATCGACCTCGTGATCGCGACCGTGCGCACGCAGTTTTATCAGGTGCTGTTGAACCGCGCGCTCATCGGCGTACAGGAAGAATCGGTCACCTTGCTGCAGAGCCAGTTGCAGGATCAGCAGAATCGTTTCGAGGCCGGGACCGTCCCGCGTTTTAACGTCCTCCAGGCCCAGGTCGCGCTCTCCAATCAGCAGCCCGAGCTGATCAGCGCGCGGAACAATTACCGCATCGCGCAACTCCAGCTTGCCCGCACGATCGGACTCGACTTCGATCCGCGCCGCGGCAGTGGCCCGCCGCTCGCCTGCATCGGCACGCTTAGCTATCAGCCGCGCCGCATTCCGCTTCCGGAAGCGATCGAGATCGCAAAGGAACGCCGTCCATTCTTGAAGGCGCAAAAAGCAAACGTCCTCAGCAGCTCGGCGCAGGTGGGCGTAGCGCGTTCCGGATTCTTCCCGCAGATCAACGCGACGGGCGGCACGGATTTCCGCAGCTCTCCCGTGAGCACAAACATTCGCGACACCCGTTCCGGCTACGTGCTGGGCGTGAACGGTTCGTGGGCGGTGTGGGATTGGGGACAAACCTACGGCCGTTTCAAGCAAGCCAAGTCGCTCCTGCAGCAATCGAAGATCACCTACGACGATGCCGTGCGGCAGATCGAACTCGAAGTCCAGCAGGCTTACTCGAATCTCGTGCAAGGCGCCGAGCTGATCCGGAGCCAGCAGGAGAATGTCGGGCAGGCCCAGGAAGCGTTGCGGCTTGCGAGCGCGCGCCTCGGCGCCGGCGCGGGCACCCAACTCGAAGTGCTTGAATGCGCGCGTCGAAGTGACCCGGGCGCAATCGACCACCCTGCAGGCGCTCTTCACGTACAACGCGGCGGCGGCTGAGTTCGATCGCGTCACTGCCACGGAGATCACTTACGCCAATCAGCTCGATGATCCGCGGACCCGTCGCAAACTGAAAACCGATCCCGCGCCCACGCCGGCGCCGAAGCCTACGCCGTTGCCGCTCAATCGGGCAGGCGTGCGCGAGCCCGTTCGTTAGGCGTCGCCGTGACCGACCCGGATCGTTCGCTGCCGGTCGAGCACTTTTCCTCGCTTGCCGCTGCGCCGGGGTGCGTGCACGTTTTTATCGACCGCGTCCCGGGAATCGATGTGCGGCATGACAAGACGGAGGCGCTGCGTCGACTCGATGCGGTCCATCGAGACATCCGCGCGGAACACGGACTCGGGGCGATGCCATTCATGACCGCCGAGCAGGTGCACGGCGCGGAGGTGGCAGTGATCGATGGTGCGCCCGCGACCGACGAGTGTTTCCCCGCCTGCGATGGTTTGATTACGAATCAGCCCAACGTGTGCCTCGGAATCTACGTGGCCGATTGTTGCGCGGTTTACCTTGTTGATCCGGTCCGCCGCGTCCTCGGTCTGGTGCATTCGGGCCGGAAGGGGAGTGAGTTGGGAATTGCCGGGCGAACGATTGACTTGATGGCGGCGCGGTTTGGTTCGGCGCCAGCTGATCTGATCGTGCAACTGAGCCCGTGCATTCGACCGCCGCATTATGAGGTAGATTTTGCGGGAGAGATTATGCGCGTCTGTCGAGAGCATGGCGTGGAAAAAATTCACGATGCCGGGTGCATGCACCGCGTGTGACCTGGATCGCTACTACTCGTATCGGATGGAAAGAGGGAAGACTGGGCGCATGCTCGCCGTGCTGGCGCGGTCGTTTTAGGAGAAGCGGTCGGCCGCGTTTTCAATCCTCGTCCTTGGCCCGACGATACGGCACGATCCCGCGCGTTCCTGATTGCGCGACGAAGTCGAAGAACTCCCGCCCGTAGGAGCCCCACTCCATCTCGGCGGCTTTTTCCAGCACCTGTTTGGTGTTGAGGCCGCTCCGATACAACAGTTTGAACGCGCGTTTCACTTCATCGCGCTCGGGCCCGCTTAACCCGGCACGCCGCAGGCCGACGACGTTGAGCCCAGCGATGACATTTCGTTGCGCGCCCACGACGAAGGGGGGAGATCTTTCCCGAAGCCGGAATTGCCCTGCGTGATCACGAGCCGCCCCACGCGCGTGTATTGGTGAAATGCGCTGCCGCCTCCGAGGAAGGCCCGATCGCCAATCCGCACGTAGCCGCCGAGCAAACAGCTGTTGGCGATGATGACGCCGCTTCCAATCTGGCAGTTGTGACCGACGTGCGCGCCCGCCATGAGGAAATTTCCATCGCCCAACGTCGTGGCCGTTCCTTCCGCCGTGCCGCGATGAACCGTGCAATGCTCGCGAATCACATTGTCGTCTCCGATCTCGACCCGGCTCGCGGTCTCCGGCTTGAACCCGAGATCCTGAGGCTTCCCGCCGATGACAGAGCCGTGTCCGATGGCATTGCTGCGACCGATCCGGACCACCCCCTCGAGTACGACATGAGCCCCTATGACCGTCCCGTCCCCGATCATCGCGTCCGGTCCGATGAATGAGAACGGCCCAACTTCCACGCCTTCGCCCAAGGTGGCGCCCGGCTCGATGACTGCGGTGGGATGCACTTTCATAGCACGCCCGCTTCGCGGAAGCTGAAGTACGGGAGCCGGCCTTCCGCGGGCGCGCCGAGGATGATGTGATCGAGGAGTTTGATTTGCAATAACTCCGCCGCTTCCGCCAAGCGCCTCGTTAAGCTATGGTCCGCCTGGCTGGGTGAGGGATCGCCGGAGGGATGGTTGTGCACCACGATGACGGCGTAGGCGGAGGCGATAATGGCCGGCCGAAAAACTTCGCGCGGATGCGCGATGCTCTCATTTGAGCTGCCGACGGAAACCGGTTCGATACGAATGAGCCGATAGCGGGTATCGAGCAGGATGAGTCGGAGCGCCTCCTTGTGCAGCGCCCGCATTTCGGTTCCGAGCAATTCGTAAACGATCTCCGGGGCGTCGATTTTTGTCTGGGCAAAAGTTTCCTTCGCGAGTCGCTGGCCGAGTTTGAAGGTAGCGATTAGTTGCATCGCCTTGGCGGGTCCGATGCCGGGGATTTGTTCGAGCTCTTCCAAAGTGCAGCGACTCAACCCTGTGAGCGATTTGTACTGTTCGAGCAACTTTGCGGCAACCTGCACGGCATTGGCTCCGACCAATCCTGTCCGCAGTTGGATTGCGATCAACTCCGCGTTGGTCAAGGCATCGGCGCCGCGTTCGAGCAGCTTTTCCCGCGGACGATCGTCCAGCGGCATTTCGCGAATCTTTAGCGGCGGCATCGTGAAAGGCTCTGCGAATCGGCGGCCAGCCTCATGCGAGCTTATTCGCCCAATTGCTCAAGCAGTTCGCGCAAGGCGTCGCCCAATTCGTGCAGGGCAGTGGCGTGTTCGCTCTCGGGCAGGATCGCCAGTTCGGCCTGCGCCTCCTTGATCAGGTCGCAACCGGCGGTGATCGATTGGCTCAAGGAAGCCGTGCCGATTTCCGCGCGCAGGATGTCGGTTAATTCATCGACCTTTCCGTTCACGATCATCTGCGAATACTGTTCACGTTCGACAGCGGGCGCGGCTTTCAGCAGCATTAAGACCGGCAGAGTCAGCTTCCCCTTGCGCAGATCCGTTCCGAGCGTTTTCCCGATGACCGATTCGTTCCCGGCGATGTCGAGGCAGTCATCGTAAATCTGGTAGGCGGCGCCGACTTTCATCCCGTAACTTTGCATCGCGCGCACCACGTCTGGCTCCATTTCATTGAGCGCCGCGCCCAACTCCGCCGCCGCGGAAAAGAGGGATCCGGTTTTCATTTCCACGATGCGGCGATAGTCCTGCACGCCGAGATGAAGGTCGAAACGACGCTGGGTCTGGATGATCTCGCCGGTGCAGACCTCGCGCGCGGCCTGAGCGATGGCGCGGCTGATGGCAGGCTTGTCGAATTGCGTGGAAAGGCTGAGCGCCTGCGCGAAAAGACAATCGCCCAAAAGCACACTGAGCGAGTTGCCCCAGCGCGCGTTCACGGTGGGCTGGCCGCGGCGGCGTTCGGCTTCGTCCATGATGTCGTCATGCACGAGCGTGGCGATGTGGATTAATTCGAGAATGACCGCGAGGTCGACGTGCGCGGAAGTCACGCGCCCCGTCGCGCCGCCGCTCAAGCAGCGCCACCATCGGGCGCAGCCGTTTGCCCTGGCCGCCGATGGCATAGGCGATGTAGCCCTCGATCGCGGGATCGAACTCAGCCGCCTGCTGGGTGATGCGGGCGTCGACTTCGTGTAGTTGCGTCTGAACGAGTTGTGCGACTCGCGCCAGCGGTCCCGCCGACGGAATTTCTGCGGCGGGGGTGCGGGCGAAAACTTCCACGTGGGCAGAATATAAAGGGCCCGGTTAAAGTCAAAACAGGAGAGTTATCGCTGTTGCAGCCATTCTGCGTTTCCGTATTTCGACGCGGTCAGCTCGCGGGCGCGATCGATGACCTCCGGAGGGAGGGCCAACGGTGCGAAATCCGGACAAAGCGCCGCTGCGAACTCGTGCGGGAATGCCGAGGGCAGATCCGCGAATTGAATGCTGCCCTGGTGAAGCAGACCGGCGCGGGTCCGTCGTTGCGCGGCGCCGGCGATCTTGCGACCGCGAACGAGGACATCGGCCGTGACGGCGTTGGCGAAACAGGCGTCGGAGATTTTGGGCGCGTTGCTGGCGGCGAGCGAGACGTCGAGATGTGCCGCCAGCACGGTGCGGATTGCGCCATGGACCTCCTGGTAGAACTGAGGCGGCGACGGAATGGTGGAGGCAGATGCGACGCGGAACAATGATGGAATAGGTGAGGTCGTCGCCGTGCAGGACGATGCCGCCGCCCGTCCAGCGACGGACGAGTTCGCGCTCCGGTGCTCTCGCGGCGACTTCGTCGAAACGTCCGAAATATCCAAACGAGAGCGAGGGCTGTCGCCAGCCGTAGAATCGCAGAACGGGTGCGTGGCGAGCTGGAGCAGCGCTTCGTCGATCGCCATGTTCATCGCGGCCGAGTGCGTGGCGCTTTCCTGAAGGATGCGAAGACCGGGTAGGAGATCCACTGAGGCCGCGACGCTATGCGCTGAGTTCTTCAAGAATCCTTGCCACGGCTTCCTTCGGATCGGGGTGAGCCGTGACCGGTCGTCCGATGACAAGATAATCCGCGCCGTTGTCGATCGCCTGTCGCGGAGTGGTGAAACGTTTTTGGTCATCGGCCGCCGCCCAGGTGGGACGCACGCCGGGCGTGATGATGGTGGTCTTTCGCCCAACTGCGCACGCAGACTCGCGACTTCGTGCGGGCTGGCGATGAGTCCGCCGATGCCCGGCCGCCGCGCCGAGGCTCGCCAGACGCAGAGTTTGGTTCTGGCACGCTATCGGCGATTCCGGTTTCGCGCAGCGTCTCCTCATCAGAGCTGGTCAATACCGTCACGCCGAGCAGTAGCAGCGACGACGGACACGCCGCGGCCGCGGCTTCCAGCATGCGTCGACCGCCGCTAAGATGCAGCGTGAGCATGGCCACGCCCAAGCTCGGCCGCGGCGGCGACAGCCTTGGCAACGGTGTTCGGAATGTCGTGCAGCTTGAGATCGAGAAATACTTTCGCGCCGGTGGCAGCGACCGCGCGCACGATCTCGGGACCGGCCGCGGTGTAAAGCTGGAGGCCGATTTTGAAAAACGAGACGTCGCCCGACAAGATCGCGTGCGCAGGCGAGGGCGCGGGGCGCATCGGGAAAATCGAGCGCGATGATCAGGCGCTCGCGTGGATTTTTGGCGGTGTGCGGTGAGTTCATCCTGTATGGTGCGCGGGTGGCGATTGAACTCTATGCAGCTACGCGCGCCCGCGAAGATCAATCTTTCGTTTCAGATTCTCGGGCCGACGCGAGGATGGCTTCCATGAAATCGAGACGCTGATGGCGCCGATTTCGTTGTTTGATGAGATCACGCTGACGCAGTCGGGGAACGACGGGAGGATCGCGTTCACTTGCGACGATCCGACATTGCCGACGGGCGACGACAACCTGGCGGTTCGGGCGGCGCGGTCGTTTCTGGCGGAGACGAAGACGTCGGCTGGGGTTGCGATTGATTTGCGCAAAGTCATTCCGCACGGCGCGGGTCTGGCGGGCGGGAGCAGCGATGCGGCGACGGTGTTGCTGGGATTGAATCGACTCTGTCGAGGCCAAACTGCCGGTGGCGACACTTTCGCAACTCGCCGCGGAGATTGGTTCGGACGTTCCATTTTTTGTTCACGAATCGGCGGCCATTTGTCGCGGGCGAGGGGAGATCGTGAATCCGGTCGTGCTGCTCGCCGCGGTTGCGATTGCTGCTGTTGAAGCCGTCGTTTGGCGTGCCGACGCCTTGGCCTACGCGCGCTGGAAGGATTCCAAGGAACTGCCCGGAATGTATCCTACGAGCCGCAAGCGTTCGATGGCCACACCTTTCGCAATGATCTCGAGCGGCCGGTCTTCGAGAAGCATCTCTTCCTTGCGCGGGTCAAGATGTGGCTGCTCGCTCAAGCCGAAGTCGGCGCCGCGTTGATGTCGGGTCGGGTTCGACCGTTTTTGCCGTCTTGCGTGAGAGAGCGGATGCGGCGCGCACTGGCGGACCGCGCGAAAACGGAACTCGATCCTGAGCTGTGGACCTGCGCTTGCGAGACGTGTTAGCTATTCGCCGGCTTTCGCGCGCAGGGTGGCGAGCGTGTATTCGCGATTGAGCTTGGCGATGAAGCTGGCGCTGATTTCGGCCGGGCAGACGGCTTCGCACTCGTAGGTGTTGGTGCAATTGCCGAAGCCTTCCGCGTCCATCGCGGCGACCATCTTCAGAACGCGCGAAGTGCGTTCCGGTTTGCCCTGCGGAAGGAGGGCGAGATGGGAAACCTTCGCGGAGGTGAAGAGCATGGCGGAAGCATTCGGGCAGGCGGCCGCGCAGGCGCCGCAGCCGATGCAGGCCGCGGCTTCCATCGCGAGATCGGCGTTGTGTTTCGGAATCGGAGTGGAATTTGCCTCCGGAGCGGAGCCGGCGCGCGCGGCGACGAACCCGCCCGCCTGCACGATGCGATCGAGCGCGCTGCGATCGACCACGAGATCTTTGATGAACTTGAAGGGCCGGGCGCGGAACGGCTCGACCGTGATCGTCTCGCCGTCTTTGAAGCGCCGCATGTAGAGCTGACAGGCCGCGCCAGGATGATCAGGGCCGTGCGCTTCGCCGTTGATCGTGAGCGAGCAGGTGCCGCAGATGCCTTCGCGGCAATCGGAATCGAAGGCGACGGGATCTTCGCCGCGTTCGGTGAGTTGCTCGTTTACGGTGTCGAGCGTTTCGAGAAAGGAGGTATTCGGCGAAATGTCGCGCGCTTCGTACTCGACGAATTTTCCTTTCGCTCGCACCGTTTTGCTGGCGCCAGATCTTGAGCTTGAAGTTCATTTGTAGCTCCTCTGCGCCAGCTCCACGGTTTCGAAATGGAGCGGTTCGCGATGCAGATTCGGCGCTGCGCCTTGCCGTTACCCTGATATTCCCAGGCGAAGACGGCGGCGTAGTTCTCGTCGTCGCGCAGGGCTTCGCCGTCGGGTGTTTGGTGCTCGACGCGGAAATGACCGCCGCAGGATTCGTCGCGCTCGAGGGCGTCGCGGCACATCAGCTCGCCGAATTCGAGGAAGTCGGCGACGCGTCCGCCGCGTTCGAGGGATTGATTGAATTCGTCGCCTGTGCCGGGAATGCGGACGTCTTTCCAGAATTCTTCGCGCAGTTGCGGGATGCGCGCGATCGCTTCGCGCAAACCTTCGGCGTTGCGCGCCATGCCGCATTTGTCCCAGAGGAGAAGACCGAGTTCGCGATGGAAGGAATCGATCGAGCGTTTGCCATTCACGTCCAGCATCCGCTGCGTGCGGGCGCGCACTTCCGCTTCTCCGCTTCTTTGAATGCGGGATGATCGACGGACGGGCGCTTGCCGATCTGCGGCGCGAGATAAACGGGGAGCGTGTAGGGCAGGACGAAATAGCCGTCCGCCAAGCCCTGCATGAGCGCGCTGGCGCCGAGGCGATTGGCGCCGTGATCGGAGAAGTTCGCTTCGCCGATGACGTGGAGGCCGGGCACGTTGCTCATCAAATTGTAGTCCACCCACAGCCCGCCCATGGTGTAGTGCACCGCGGGATAGATGCGCATCGGTTGCTGGTAGGCGTTTTCGCCAGTGATCTTTTCATAGATGTCGAAAAGATTGCCGTAACGCTCGCGGATGGCGTCTTCGCCGAGACGCGCGATCGCGTCCTTGAAATCGAGGTAAACGCCGCGCCCGCTTTCGCCCACGCCGCGGCCTTCATCGCAGACCTCTTTCGCGCTGCGGGAGGAAATGTCGCGCGGGGCGAGGTTGCCGAAGCTGGGATATTTGCGTTCGAGATAATAATCGCGCTCGGCTTCGGGAATCTGGGCGGGCTGGCGTTTGTCGTCCGCTTGTTTCGGAACCCAAACGCGACCGTCGTTGCGGAGCGACTCCGACATCAAGGTGAGCTTGGATTGGTTCTCGCCGCTGACGGGAATGCAGGTCGGATGGATTTGCGTGAAACAGGGATTGGCGAAAAGCGCGCCCTTTTTGTAGGCGCGATAGGTGGCAGTGACGTTGCAGCCGCGCGCGTTGGTCGAGAGGTAAAAGACGTTACCGTAGCCGCCGGTGGCGAGGACGACCGCATCGGCGGCGTGCGCGCGAATTTCTCCCGTGACCAGGTTGCGGGTGATGATGCCCTTGGCGTGGCCGTCCACGAGGACGAGGTCGAGCATTTCCGTCTGCGGAAACATCTCGACGGTGCCGGCGGCGATCTGGCGGCAGAGGCCTTGATACGCGCCTAACAAAAGCTGCTGACCGGTCTGACCGCGAGCGTAGAAGGTGCGCGAGACTTGCGCGCCGCCGAAAGAGCGATTGGCGAGCAGGCCGCCGTATTCGCGGGCGAAGGGGACGCCCTGCTCGACGCATTGGTCGATGATGTTGTTACTGACTTCGGCGAGGCGATAGACGTTGGCTTCGCGGGAACGGAAGTCGCCGCCTTTGATGGTGTCGTAGAAGAGACGGAAGACGCTGTCGCCATCGTTCTGATAATTTTTGGCGGCGTTGATGCCGCCTTGCGCGGCGATGCTATGGGCGCGACGCGGGCTGTCCTGATAACAGAAGCACTTCACGTGGTAGCCCATTTCGCCGAGGCTGGAGGCGGCGGATCCGCCGGCGAGGCCGCTGCCGACGACGATGATCTCGAACTTGCGGCGATTCGCCGGGCTGACGAGACGGGCATGATCCTTGTGCGCCTGCCATTTTCCGGCGAGCGGGCCGGGCGGGACTCGGGATTCAAACGTGCCGATCATAACTGCTGTGCCGGTTGAATGAGGCCGAGGAGGACCGCGACGGGAATCGCGATGTAGCCGATGAACATCAACCACGCGAAGACGCGGCCGAGGCGGGCCAAACGCGGGGTGAGTTTTTTGTCGTTCAAGCCGAGCGACTGAAAGAAGCTCGAGGCGCCGTGGCTGAGGTGAAGTGCGAGCAGAAACATCGCGAGAACGTAGAAGCCGGAGACGATCGGATTCTGAAAGCCGTAAACCATCATGGAATAAACGTCGTAGCGGTTCAGCGGGTCGGCTTTCAAGAGCTGAAAACGCGGATCCGTCACGCGGACGGTGAAGTGGGCGATGTGGAAAATGATGAAGGCGAGGAGGACGAGACCGCTCAAGGCCATGGAGCGAGAAGCGAAGGTCGCCTTGACGTGGCTTTGCTTTTTGTAGGCGTCGGGGCGGGCGCGGCGGTTATCGATCGCGAGGCTGATCGTGAACCAGATGTGCAGGAGCACGGTGACGAGGAGGAAGCTGCGGAGGACCCAGAGGAAGACGCCGAGCGAGCGAAGCTTTTCGGCGTAGCTGTTGATGTATTCCGGGCCGAAGAAGATCTGCAGGTTGCCCGAGAAGATGTCCGATGATGAACCCGATCAGGATCAAGCCGGTGAGGGCGACGATGATTTTTTTGCCGATCGACGAGCGGTAAAAGGCGGAGAATTGATTCACAAAGCTTCTTCAGCGATCACGCTGTCGATGGGTCGAAACTAGAAGTCGCACCGGGTTGGGTCAAGATCGGGGCGCTTACTTGCTGCCTGGTTTGATCGCGGGAGTGGTGGCGAGATCGGGCGGGAGGTTGTCGGCCTCGAAGGTTTCCACGTTCATCTCGATCAGGCTGGTGAACGGGCAGCCAAAATCCGGGCGCTTTCCACCGCTGCGATCGACGATGACGCCCACGGCCACGACCACGCCATCGTGCTGGCGGACGATGTCGATGGTTTCCTGGACGCGGCCGCCGCGGGTGACAACATCTTCGGCGACGACGAAACGCTCGCCGGGCGCGATCTCAAAACCGCGGCGCAAAACGAGGCCGCCCTCCTCCTTTTTCTCGGCAAAGATGTGGCGCTGGCCAAGGGAGCGGCCGACTTCCTGGCCGACGACGATCCCGCCGAGCGCGGGCGAGATGACGGCGTCGCAGGGAAACTCGCGCAGCTTATCGGCGAGGCGTCCGCAGACGTCCGCGGCGATTCCAGTGTGCTGAAGGAGGAGAGCACACTGGAAAAATTGACGACTGTGTAAACCGGAACGCAGGACGAAATGGCCGTCGAGGAGCGCGCCGGTTTGGCGGAAGATGGAGAGGAGATCGTCGGACAAAGCGCCTCTGCTACTCCCAAGTGTCGATCGATTTGCCGCCGGCTTTCGTGGCCACCGCGATGACCTCGATTTCGACCTGCGCGCCTTTGGGCAATGCCGTCACTTGCACAGTCGAACGCGCGGGCGGGGTTTCTTTGAAGTAGCCGGCGTAGACCTCGTTCATGGTGGTGAAGTCGCCGAGGTTGGTCATGAAAACGGTCGTCTTGACAATGTTCGAAAAATCCATGCCTTCGGCCTTCAAGACTGCGGTGAGGTTATCGAGCACGCGCCGCGTTTGCTCCGCAACATCCTCCGAGACGATCTGGCCGGTCTTGGGGTCGAGCGGAATCTGGCCGGCGGTGAACAGCATCGGTCCGACGCGGACGGCTTGGGAATAGGGGCCAACGGCGGCGGGAGCTTCAGTCGTGGAGACGATCTTTTTCATCGGGCGAGTGTAGACACAAATCGCACCGGCACAACGGCGGAGGCGGGCGTTTTCGGGGCGGGTGGGCGCAGGCGTCACGCGCATTGCTACTGACGGAATTCAGTCAATATTAGGCGTTCCTATGGTTGGCTGGATATTAAAGAAGATACTCGGATCGAAGAATCAGCGCGAGATCAAGCGCATGATGCCGACGGTCCGTCGCATCAACGAACTCGACGAAGAGTTCAAGGCGTTGTCGGATGACGCGCTGCGGGCGAAGACGGCGAAGTGGCAGGAAGAACTGCGCGCGATCGAGGATCCCGATGAACGCTGGGCGCAAGCTGGACGAGATTTTGCCGGAAGCGTTTGCGGTGGTGAAAAATGGCGCGCGCCGGCTGACGGAGCGGCAGGAGGAGTTCACGGTCTGCGATCAGCCGATGACGTGGGCGATGGTGCACTTCGACGTGCAGTTGGTCGGCGGAATGGTTTTGCATCGCGGCCGGATCGCGGAAATGGCGACGGGCGAAGGCAAGACGCTGGTGGCGACGCTGCCGCTTTATTTGAATGCGCTCACGGGGCGCGGCGCGCATCTCGTGACGGTGAATGATTACCTGGCCCGCCGCGATGCGGAGTGGATGGGGCAGCTCTACACTTTCCTCGGGCTGACTTACGGCGTGATTCAACACGATCAGCCGCCGGATGTGCGGCGCGCAACAGTACGCCTGCGACATCACTTACGGAACGAACTCGGAGTTCGGTTTCGATTATCTGCGCGACAACGGCATGGCCACGACGCGCGAGCAGCAGGTGCAGCGCGGCTATCATTTTGCGATCGTCGATGAGGTGGATTCGATCCTGATCGATGAAGCGCGGACGCCGTTGATCATCAGCGGGCCGTCCACGGTTTCGACCCATCAATACGACAAGTGGAAGCCGCTGACCGAGCAGCTCGTGCGCAAGCAGAACATGCTCGTGAATCGGTTCGCGAGCGAGGCGAAGGAGGCCTTCGAGCGCGGCGAAGTCGAGGAGGGTGGCCTGCTCATGTTCAAGGTGAAGCTGGGCCAGCCGCGCAACAAGCAGCTGCTGCGCATGATGGAGGATCCGGAGAAGCGCCGAGCGGTCGATAAGGCCGAGCTGTCGTTTTATCAGGACTCGCGGAAGGAAGAATTGTTCGCGCTGAAGGAGGAGCTGTTCTTCACGATCGACGAGAAATCGAACGAGTCCGATCTCTCCGAGCAAGGGCGCGAGTTCTCTGAATCCGGACGAGCCGGATTCGTTCGTGCTCCCGGATTTGATCAGCGAGTTCACTGAGATCGATCTGAACCCCGACCTTTCCGATGAGGAGAAGGAAAAGCAGAAGGTCGAGCGTCAGCAGCATTGCGACGCGCAAGGCGAACGCATCCACAACATCTCGCAACTACTGCGCGCCTACTGCTTGTTCGAGAAGGACGTGCAGTACGTGGTGGAGGAAAACAAGGTCGTCATCGTGGACGAATACACCGGCCGCAAAATGCCGGGGCGGCGCTGGAGCGATGGGTTGCACCAGGCGGTGGAAGCGAAGGAAGGCGTGCAGATCGATCGCGAGACGCAGACGCTGGCCACGATCACGATTCAGAATTATTTCCGGCTCTATCAAAAGCTCGCCGGCATGACGGGCACAGCCGACACGGAGGCCTCGGAGTTTCACGACATTTACAAATTGGACGTCAACGTCATCCCGACGAATCGCCCGATCGCGCGACTCGATGCGAACGATCGGATCTACAAAACGCGTCGCGAGAAGTACAACGCGGTCATTGCCGAGATCAAGGATTGCCACGCGCGTTCGCAGCCGGTGCTGGTCGGCACGGTGAGCGTGGAAGCGTCGGAGTTGCTCGGCCGGATGCTGAAGCGCGAGAAGATTCCGCACAATGTGCTGAACGCGAAGTATCACATGCAGGAGGCGGAGATCGTGCAGCGCGCCGGGCAGGCGGGGACGGTGACGATCTCGACCAACATGGCGGGTCGCGGCACGGACATTAAGCTAGGTCCAGGTGTGCCGGATAAGGGTGGATTGTTTGTCATCGGCACAGAGCGCCATGAGTCGCGGCGGATCGATCGACAGTTGCGCGGACGTTGCGCGCGGCAGGGCGATCCGGGTGGATCGCGGTTTTATGTGAGCTTTGAAGATGATCTGATGCGCAACTTTGGTGCGGCGGATCGGATGACGAAAATCATGGAGCGTTTCGGGCTCGAGGAAGGCCAGGAGCTGGAGCATCCGTGGTTGAACAAATCGGTCGAGACGGCGCAGAAACGGGTGGAGCAGCGCAATTACCTGGCGCGAAAACGCACGCTCGATTTCGACGACGTGATGAACAATCAGCGCGAGGTGGTTTACACCTATCGCAACGACACGATCGACACGGAGGAGCCGCGGAAGTTGATCTACGAAGTGATCGACGAAGCGGTGCCGGCGAAGGTGCGCGAGCAACTGGCTTCGGGCGAAACCGAGGAGCCGAATTACGCGGCGCTGATGCACTGGGTGAACACGACGTTCCCGCTCGGGCTGACGCCGGAGACGCGCGCAGTTCGAGATCCGGTCGGTGGAGGAGAACGCGAAGTTCCTGATCGAGAAGATCAAGGATTCCTACGAGCGGAAGTCATCGCACGAGGAACCGACAGCGGTGAAAAGCCTCGAGCGTTACATCATCCTGAACGCGATCGACCGGCTGTGGCAGGAGCATCTTTACGCGATGGATGCGTTGCGGGAAGGCGTCTATTTGCGCAGCTACGCGCAGAAGGATCCGCTGGTGGAATACAAGACGGAGGCCTACGAAATGTTCGTCGAGTTGATGGCGAACATTAAGAATGAGGTGCTGCATAATCTCTTCCGCAGCACCTCGAACTTGCAGGCGTTCGAGAAGTTTCTTTCCACGTTGCCGCAGTTTCTGTTGCGCGAGCATGGACCGGATACGCCCAGCGGCGAGCGGACCGACGCCGGGGCCGGCGATGGGACGACGCGCTCCCGCGGCAGCGAGCGTGGCCGATAACGGCGACGGCAATGAAGTGGCGCTCGATCTCGCGCCGGTGCGGCGTGAATTGCCGAAGGTGGGGCGGAACGAACCGTGCCCGTGCGGGAGCGGGAAGAAGTTCAAGAACTGCTGCGGGCGGACGGCGTAATCGAGCGAGCGCGCCGCAAAGCGGCTTGAATCTTGGTGCGGTGCGTTTCCCTTCTTGGGGGAGGATTCTCTATGCGACCGGATAAATTCACGCAGAAAATGCAGGAGGCGCTGCAAGCGGCGCAGGATGTCGCTTCGCAATACAATCAGCAGGAGATCTCGAACGAGCACTTCCTGCTGGCGTTGCTCGACCAGACGGATGGGGTGACCCGCCCACTGCTGGAGAAGGTGGGTGTGGCGGTGGGTTCTTTGCGGGAACGCCTTGACCAGGAACTTCGCCGCCGCCCGCAAGTGCACGGGAGCGCGGATCTGCGGATCGGGAATGAGCTGCGCACGACGATCGACGCGGCCGAGAAGGAGATGGCGAAGCTGAAGGATGAGTTCCTGAGCGCGGAGCATTATCTGCTGGCGCTGACGGAGGGGAAAGGCGAGGCGGCGCAGGCCTTGCAAGAATTGGGAGTGGCGCATGCGAAGCTGATGCAGGCGCTGCAGCAGGTGCGAGGTTCGCAACGCGTGACCGATCAGAACCCGGAAGGGAAATATCAGACGCTGGAGAAATATGGGCGCGACCTGACGGAACAGGCGCGACGCGGAAAGATCGATCCGGTGATCGGCCGCGACAATGAAATTCGGCGGGTGATGCAGGTGCTTTCGCGCCGGACGAAGAACAATCCGGTGCTGATCGGCGAGCCGGGCGTGGGCAAGACGGCGATCGTCGAAGGATTGGCTCGCCGCATCATCAGCGGCGACGTGCCGGAATCGTTGAAGCAGAAAAAGCTGATCGCGATGGATATCGGTTCGATGGTGGCGGGAGCGAAATTCCGCGGCGAGTTCGAGGATCGATTGAAGGCGTTTTTGAAAGAGGTCACGGATTCGCAGGGTGAGATCATTCTCTTTATCGACGAGCTGCACACGATCGTGGGCGCGGGTGCGGCGGAGGGATCGGTGGACGCGTCGAATTTGCTCAAGCCACAACTGGCGCGTGGTGAGTTGCGCACGATCGGCGCGACGACCTTGAACGAGTACCGGAAGTACATCGAGAAAGACGCGGCGCTGGAGCGACGGTTCCAGCCGGTGATGGTGGAGGAGCCGACGGTCGAGGATACGATCGCGATTCTGCGCGGGTTGAAGGAGCGCTATGAAGTGCATCACGGCGTGCGGATTCAGGATGCGGCGCTCGTGGCGGCTGCGGTGCTTTCTCATCGCTACATCAGCGATCGGTTTTTACCCGACAAAGCGGTCGATCTGATGGACGAAGCGGCGTCGCGTTTGAAGATCGAACTCGATTCGATGCCGACGGAGATCGATGTGATCGAACGCGAGATCATGCAACGCGAGATGGAGCGGCAGGCGTTGAAGAAAGAGAAGGATCCGGCGAGCAAGGAACGGCGGGGCAAGCTGGAAAAGGAACTCGCGGACTTGAAGGAATCGAGCGCGAAGCTGAAGGCGCAGTGGCAAAACGAGAAGGGCGAAATCGACAAGGCGCGGAAGCTGCAGGAGGAGCTGGAGGGTTTGCGGACGCAGCTCGAACAGGCGCAGCGGCGTGGGGAACTCGGGCGGGCGAGCGAGATTCAATACGGACGCATACCCGAGATCACGCGCGAGCTGGAGGAGCACAATGCGAAACTGGGCGCGCTGCAGGAGAGCGGGCAGATGTTGAAGGAGGAGGTGACGGAGGAAGACATCGCGCAGGTGGTGTCGAGCTGGACGCACATTCCGGTCTCGCGTTTGCAGGAAGGCGAACGGCAGAAGCTGGTGAAGATGGAGGAGCGTTTAAGCCAGCGCGTAATCGGGCAGAAGGAGGCGATCGTGGCGGTATCGAATGCGGTGCGCCGCGCGCGTGCGGGCCTGGGCGACGAGAACCGACCGATTGGGTCGTTTATTTTTCTGGGACCGACGGGCGTGGGGAAAACGGAGCTGTCGCGCGCGTTGGCGGAATTTTTGTTCGACGACGAGAACGCCATGATCCGGATCGACATGAGCGAGTACATGGAGAAGCACACCGTGGCGCGGTTGATCGGCGCGCCGCCGGGTTATGTCGGCTACGAAGAGGGTGGGCAATTGAGCGAGGCCGTGCGCCGCAAGCCTTATGCGGTGCTGTTGTTCGATGAAATCGAGAAAGCGCATCACGACGTTTTCAACGTCCTGTTGCAAGTGCTCGATGATGGCCGGATCACGGACGGCCAGGGACGGACGGTCGATTTCAAAAACACGGTCATCATCATGACTTCGAACATCGGTTCGCAGTTCATCAACGAGGAATGGAACCGGGCTCGGGACGGCGAGCTGGTGATGGAGGCGTTGCGTGGACACTTCCGACCGGAGTTTCTGAATCGAGTCGATGAGATCATCATCTTCGACCGGCTGAACGAAGTGGACCTGAAGCAGATCGTGGAAATCCAGCTCCATCGCCTGATCCGCCGACTCGAGAACCAAAAAATCACGTTGCAACTGAGCGACGAGGCGAAGGCGCACGTGGCGCGGGCCGGCTACGATCCCGTTTACGGGGCGCGACCGCTCAAACGCGCGATCCAGAAGGAAATCCTGGACCCGCTGAGCATGGACATCCTGGAAGGGAAGTTCCGCGAGGGGCAGACGATTCGCGTGGGGGCGGACAGCGGGAGCCTAAGTTTTGCAGCGGATTGAGTTTGAACGCCGGCGCGGGGCCGTTGTCTCAGAGGATTATGAAATTCAAAGCCTTAGCTATTGTGGCAGCCGGTCTCTTCGCAGCCGGATCTGCCTTTGCCGGTGATAAAGCGTGCTGCGCGCATAAAGCCTCGAACGACAAGGCAGGGTGCGCGATGACCTTCGCCAATCTCGACCTGACGGCGGAGCAGAAGACGAAGATGGAAACGCTGGCGGCCGAGTGCCAGACCGGCGGATGCACGAAAGAGAGCATGGCAAAGATGGAAGCTGGCGCGAAAGGCATTCTGTCCGAGGAACAGTTCGTAGCCTGGCAGTCAGCCTGCCGCACGAAGACCTCGGAGAAGAAAACAACCTAAGCGGTTACTCCCTTCGACCAAAAAAAGACGCGGCGACGTTCGAGTTGAACGTCGCCGCTTTTTTGTTCCTCTGCGACAACGCAGGCAATGCCTGACGCTTGTCACCTGCCTGAAGACGTGAGCTGACATAAATTAGGCGCGGGAAGAGGTTTCTCGGGCGCTGAGACGGCGCTAGCTTCGGGATCAAGACATGGAGCAGATCAGCGAACAAATCGGCCAGGTCAGGGAGGAGATGGCGCGGGCGGCGCGAAAGGCGGGGCGGACGCTGGATGAGGTGGAACTGATCGCCGTTTCAAAGAAGCAGGACGCGGAGAAGGTGCGGGCAGCCTTCGATGGCGGGCAGGTGATTTTCGGCGAGAGCCGGGTGCAGGAGGCGCGGGCGAAGATCCCGTTGCTGCCGACGGCGGTAAGGTGGCATTTCATTGGGCACCTGCAAAAGAACAAAATCCGGCACGCCCTGCCGCTCTTCGAGTTCTTTCACAGCATCGATACCCTGGCGTTGGCGCAGGACATGGACCGCATTGCGGAGGAGGAAGGAGTGCGGCCCCGGGTGTTGCTGGAGGTGAACGTCGCGGGCGAGGGGAGCAAGTTGGGCTTCGCGCCGGAGAAATTGCGTGCGGAGATGGAGACGCTGCTGGGACTGGGGCGGCTGGAGATCGAGGGCTTGATGACCATCCCGCCGCTGGCGCCGGAGGCGGAGGATTCGCGGAGATACTTTGCGAGGTTGCGCGAGCTGCGTGCTGAGCTGGAGCGCGAGTTCGCGGTGAAGCTGCCGCAGCTTTCAATGGGGATGAGCAACGATTTCGCGGTGGCGATTGAGGAAGGTGCGACCATGGTGCGGGTAGGGACCGCAATTTTCGGAGCGCGCACTGGAAAACAAAAAGGCACGCCATCCGGGGACGGCGCGCCTTCCTGAAAACTGCAGTCTCCGCTTACGGCTGCTCGTATACTTCGACCAACGCGACGCCAGCGGCGCCGCCTTTGCCCGTAACGACCGCAGTGTATGCGCCCGGTGCAAGGGTGATACGGACGGCCGACTCAACGCCATCTGGTGGCGCCAATTGCGCGGCCGTGATCGCGGCGGCATCCGGCGAAGAGGAGAAGTCGTCGTTGGTGGCGAGGGCCACGCCGCTGCTGTCATAGACAGTCACGATCGGATCGGACAGTGGCGTCCCCAAGCCCATCCCGGAGAGGCTCGGTCCGAGCGCCCGGATGATGTAAGTTCCGGCGACGCCGGCGGGGCCGCGACCGCGAGTAATGAATCCGGCAATGAGGACATCATCGCCCGAACCGACCCGTCCGCGGGTGGAGATGTTGCGCAGACGGGTGCCGTTGTCGGCGACTGCCGCGATGTCGACCACTGATTCCGCGAGGAGATCAGCGGGCGCGATCAGCGCCGGTGAGCCGCTGGCTGTGGCGGCGCCGCTGCGAAGATTGACGGTGTAAAGGCTGGTGCCAGCGGGCGCGGCGGAAGTGGTAAACGAAGCGTAGGCGACGCCGCTCGTTGGGGAGATGTCGAATCCGACGACATCGCTCGTGTCGGTCCCGAGCGCGCCAATGGTGAAGAGCGTGCCCGCGTTCGCCGGGTCCTGGGCAACAAGGATGTCGAGGTTCGAATCAATGTCGTAAAGGACGGTCGCAGCTGCGCCAGGGAAACTGTTGGTGTAAGCGGCGCCCACGGCATTCGGATTCTGGCCGACATTAGGATCGGTCGGAGCAAAAGCGATGTTGCCATCTGTGGCGGCGAGCGCGCCGTTGTTCGGATTTACGCGCAGGTTTTGATCGGCATCGCTGATGATGCGGAGGCGATCGACGGTCGGGTTGAAGTCAAAGCCGAAGCGGGTGCCGGTGAGCGTGAACTGTCCGGCAGGGCCGGCGAGGGTGGCGCTCCCCGTATTCGCATCGATGGAATAGATGCTGCCCGCGCTGCCGAGAGCATAAAGAACTCCGGTGGCCGGTCGATAATCGATCCCGACCAGCGTGTCGCCCGAGGCCAGGCCCGTGACACTGACGGCGGGTTTGGTCAGCGTGCCGGGAGTGGCGCTATCAATCGTCAGGAGGCGATTGCCGGAGGTGAGGACGGTGATGAGTTCGGCTTGTGCTGAAAGCAGCGCAGCCACCGTGAATGCGAGAACGAGTAGGCTTTTCTTCATGTAGTTTCTCTAATTCGTGCCGGATCCCATTTAGGATGCATTTGCTTTCCGGCGGCTGGAGATTTGCCGGAAAGCCGGGGACCGCTAGCCTGCCGGGTGCCGCTGCAACCTCGTGACCTCCAACTCATCGGCGAGGAGTTCGCCATTTCCTGGAACGACGGGACGGAGACGTATCTGCCGCTGGAGCGGCTACGACGGGCGTGTCCTTGCGCAAGCTGTGGCGGGGAGCCGGATGTGCTGGGGAACGTGGTGCGACCGCAGGTGACTTATACGGCGGGGAGCTTTGAGCTGCGTGGTTGGCATCTGGTCGGCGGCTATGCGGTGCAGCCGACGTGGGCCGATGGACACGGCACCGGCATCTACTCCTACCAATATTTACGGCGACTGGGTGGCGCGGATTGACGTGGCTGGTAGGATCCACTCTGCCCTTTGCCATGAGCCGTCTCGCCAAAGCCTCGCTGTTGTTGTTTTTCTTTTCGCTCTGCGGCGCGGCATTTTTCATCACGGCGCGAATGCAAGCGCGAGTACCGGCGCCGCAGCCGCGAGAGTTGTTTGCGGTGGTGAACGAACAACTGGCGGCGTTCCGCGCGGATGATTTTGCGAGCGCCTATCGGCAGGCCACGAGTGGGGTGCAACAGAAGTTCACGCAGCCGCAGTTCGAGACCATGGTGCGGCGAAATTATGGGGACCTGGCGCACGCGCAGCGGGTGGAATTCGGCTCGGTGCGGGTGGAGGGGCGGACGGCGTTGGTGGAAGTTTTCTTTTACGCGAACGATGGAGCGGTGCGCGTTTTTCTCTACAGCCTGATTTCGGAGCAGGGCGGATGGAAGGTGGGCGGCGTGGAGGAACTGGATCGCCGCCGGCCGAGCCAATTGCCGGCGGGGATTTACGTGTAGGCTCCCCGCTACGCGGTGATGTGAAGGAGGGTGGTCTCGCCCACAAGCGGCCGCAGCATGCGGTCGGGCATGGCGGCGGGAGCGAGGAAGAATTCTCCGGTGCCAATTTCCACGCCGGCGCATTGCAGCCGGCCCGTGAGGCAAGCGACAATCGCGAAGCGATCGGGCGGCGTCAGCTCGCGCGGAGCGGTGAGTGACCATTTTTGCAGCGCGAAAAGTGAGTGCGCGACGAGTGACTCGCCTGCGGGTTGCACGAGTTCTGGTTCGTAGTCGGCGAAATCAATCGAGCGCAGCGACTCCTTGATGTGCAAGGCGCGCGGGCTGCCGTGCTCGTCGGTGCGATTCCAATCGAAGACGCGATAGGTGGTGTCGCTGTTCTGCTGAATCTCGAAGAGCAAATTACCGGCTCCGATGGCGTGGACGCGACCGCTGGGAAGAAACATGGCGTCGCCCGCGCGCACGGAAATGCGATGGATCTGGTCCGCGACCGTACCCTTGCGCGATCGCGTTCTCGAAGACTGGGCGCGAGCTGCCGTTCTTCAGGCCGACGTAGAGTTCGGCACCGGCATCGGCCGCAGCGACATACCAGCATTCAGTTTTCGGTTCACTCCCCAGTTCGGTGGCGACGTCGGCAGGGGGATGGACCTGAAGCGAAAGTTTCTCCTGGGCGTCGAGGATTTTGAGGAAAAGCGGAAAGCGCGGCGCGTCCGCGATTTCGCCGAAGACCTCCGCGCGGTGATGCTGCCAGAGATGGTGCAAGGTTTGCCCGCGCCACGGGCCGATGCGGACGACGCTTTGCGCTTCGGGACGATCGACGATCTCCCACGATTCGCCGATGCGAAGGCCGGGCGGCAGATGTTTTGCCGAACACGGTCTCGAGCCGGCGGCCGCCCCAGATGCGCTCCATGAAGAGCGGGATGAACGTGAGCGGCTCAGTGAAGCGCGAAGCGACAGGCGCAGGCATGGGCGTGGGAAACTAGAAGCCGGTCCGCCGATTGCAACGCCGGGCGCGCGACCAGCGTTTGTCATTCGTCGCGGGCGAAACGAAGCTCGCGCTTCCCCGGTATGATGAAATTGCGCTCGTTCGTTTGGGATTGGTTGCCGGTGCTCGCGTGGATGGGCATCATCTTTGCGGCGTCGTCGGATATGATGTCGGCGGCGCAGACGTCGCGTTTCATCGGACCGTTTTTGCGCTGGCTGGCGCCAGAGATCACGCCGGAAACGATCGGCGCCGTACAGTTTTTTGTGCGCAAGGCGGCACACGTGACCGAGTATGCGATCCTCGGCGCGCTCCTGGCCCGCGCGTTCCTGCGCGGGCGCGGAAAGACGGCGACGCGTCACGCACTTTTCATCTGGCTCACCGCGGTGGCATGGGCGGCGGTGGATGAATTTCATCAATCATTTATTGCCTCGCGCACGGGGTCGCCGGTGGATGTGATGATCGATGCCATGGGCGCGCTGGTGGGGGTAACGCTGTATCGCTGGCTGGTGCGTTCCCGGCCCACCTGATTTCGGCGTTGCGGAACAGGGTGGCCATGTTAATTGTCTCGTCCGGTTTGGCAGATCATCTGCCCCGGAAGATGCGGGCCTGTAGCTCAGTTGGTTAGAGCATGCGCTTGATAAGCGCAGGGTCACTGGTTCGAGCCCAGTCAGGCCCATTTTTTTCGTCGCGCGCGTGAGATTCCGCCGTTGTCCTTGACGCCGTGGCGGGGATGATTCCAGAATCATCAACGCTCCATGTCTTTCAACCGGCCATTTCTTTTGGTCGCCGCCGTCCTCGGGGGCGCGATTTTTTTGCGGCCGACCGGGCTTGCACCAGTGAAGGATGCGCCTACCCGAATGGCGCCCGACTCGCTCGTGCGCGCGGTGGCGGGTGACGACTCGAAGCTGCTGGAACTGGCTCTGGCCGAAGGGGTGAATGTGAACGCGCCCGACGCGGATGGTCGCACGGCTTTGTCGATCGCAGCCGAGCGGCGGGATGCGGCCTTGCTGCGGCGTTTACTGGCGCTGCGGGCGAACGTGGATGCGAGGGAAAAAAACGGGCGCACGCCGCTGATGATCGCGGCGCAGCAGGGTGATCTCGAAACGCTGGACGCGTTGCTCACGCGCTCGCTTTATCCCGATGCGGCCGACGCCGAAGGGCGGACGGCGGCGCACCACGCCATTCTCGCCGGGCAATATGGCTCTTTCGATCTGCTCCTGCCGCATCTGCCGGAGGTGGACGAACCGATGGCGGACGGTCGCGATCTGCTGGCACTGGCGTTCGACAGCGGCAACGCGCGCCTGATGAAATCGGTCCTGAGCCGCCTTTCCGAGGATTTGGAATGGACGCCGCGGACGCGCTCGGCCCTGCGCGTCGCGCTGGAGACGAACGACCCTGATCTCGCGCGCATCCTCCTTTGTAAACACCGCGCAGCGCCCACGGTGGCAGGCGGGACGACGCCGCTCCTTGCTCAAGCCATCGTGGATGGCGACACCGAAACGTTCCGCGGTCTGCTCGCGGCCGGAGCCGACCCGAATACGGTCCTGCCGAACCCAGGCGAGAAAGAATTTACCGCGCGGCTGGGTTCGCAATTTCTGCGTGGTTACGTGGCGAGCGATGAAGGCGTGACCGTGTTAATGGTGGCGGCGGGCCTGGGGAGGAATGAATATGTGCGCGCCTTGCTCGAGGCGGGTGCATCGCGTTTCCTGAAGACGAAGCGCCACAAAATGATGGCGCTCTATTTCGCCGCGCGGGCGCGGGAGACCGCGAGTGTGCAAATCCTCCTCGGGAAGGGGCCGACGCGTGAGGAACTGCGGGTGGAGATTTCGCTTGCCACGCAGAAGGCGGCGCTGATCAAGGACGGTGTGGCCATTGTGGAAACCGCGGTTTCGACGGGGCGGAAAGGATTCGACACGCCGGCGGGTGAATATGTCGTGACCGACAAAAAACGCAGCCACGTTTCCTCGCTCTACCATGTGCAGATGCCGTTCTTCATGCGCTTGAACTGTCTGGATTTCGGCCTGCATGCCGGCAACGTGCCGAACTATCCCGCCTCGCATGGCTGCATCCGCCTGCCCGCGGAAGCGGCGGAGAAAATCTTTAGCGAAATCCCGGTCGGGACCGTGGTGACGATTAATTAGCGCGTCCTGACGCCGTCAGTGCCACTGCAATTCACCGGTGGCGCCGAGATCCCGGGTAGGAGGGCGCGTTGAGACGGGAGCAGCATGACCGCGGACGTGCGCGAGGTATTCGTTCATGTCCATGGCGTTGAACATGGCGTCCTTGAGCCCGTCGCGCGCCAGTTTCCAGGTGTGCTTTTCTTTCACGGAAAACTCGATCTGCCGGCGATATGGCACCTGTTGGCCGAGCAACATCGAAAGGTAGCCCTCGGCGCTGAAGAAGTCGCGTTTGAGATCGGTGTGGAGGAGGGAGAAATCGGGGCCGACTTCCTGGTAATAATCGACATACTTTTGGGCGCCGCCCAACGGCGTATCGTTCACGCACGCGTGCCAGAACGGCGTCTCGAGGCGGCGGTTGAACTTGTAATGGATGGCGAGGAAATCGCGGATGATTTCCCAGTTCGTCGTCTGGAGTCGGTTGTAGGCGTCGCGCGGGGCGTCGGCCAGGATTCCGCCGGTCGATTTCAGGGCGCGGACGAGACTGACTGAGCCGTCGCAGATCATGCCGATGGCGGTGGCTTCGAGGGGCTCGACGAAGCCGGCGGAGTTGCCGAGCGCGACCACGTTCTTGACCCAGGTGCGACGACGCACGCCGGCGCGAAACTTCACTCCATTCGTGCGCGTGACCTGCGGATTCTTTTGCTATGAATTCCGCCTCGGCCTCGTCATCGGAGATGAACTTCGAGGAATAGACGTAGCCGCGATTCACGGCGTGATCGTGCTCGATGCGCCAGCTCCAGCCGGAGTTCATCGTCTCCGCGGTGGTGTAAGGATGATAGACGTCGGCGGGGGTGCGTTCCCAACCACCGAAAAGGGCGCGATCGCAGAAGAGGACATTGCTAAAATCGACGAACTCTTCGCCGAGCGCCTGACCGATCAGCTCGGCGCGGAACCCGGAACAATCGACAAACAAATCGCCGCGCACTTCATTCCCCGACTCGAGGCGCAGCGCCTCGATTCCGCGTTCGCTTTGCTCCACGCCGTTGACGACATCGTCGAGCGTTTCCAGGCCCGAGGTCTGGGCCAGTTCTTCGAGATAGGCGACGAAGGTTCGATTCTCGAGATGATACGCGAAGCTGCCGGGCAATTGCGGATCGCCGTTCGGTTTCTGGAGGCAAACCTTGTCGTAGGCCATGAGGGCGCCCGCGAGATCGGCGAAGCTGAAATCCTCCTCGCAAAAGTAGCCGCGGGAGAGATCGCTCCCGGGCAGCGGCGCGGTGACCTGGGGGGCGAAGGTGTAATTGAAAAACGGGCGCGGACCCCAGAGATAATGGATGCCGAGCTTGATGCTGGGCTGGGCTTTCTGGTGGAACTCGATCGGGTCGATGCCGAGAAAGTGATGGAGGAAATTAACGACCGACCAGATGGTGCCTTCGCCGACGCCGATGACGCCCATTTTGGTCGAGCGCACGACCGAGACGGAAATGTCGGGAAGGTGTTTGCGCAACGCGAGCGCGGCGAGGAAGCCGGCCGTGCCGCCGCCGAGGACGACGATGCGTTCGATCTTTCGCCGCTCCATCGACCTAGCTCTTTTGCCGATGCAGCTTCGGATCCACCACCGGCAGCATCTTTTCGGGGTGCGGCAGGCGATCGGGTCCGAGGAATTCGGCGACGAGGGCAATCATCTCGCGCGGGTTTTGCACGAGTGTGGGATAATCGATCTCCATCACATCCATGCGCGGGTTGTCGGCGATTTTGCGTCGGACGAATTCGCGATGGCCGGCGAGATGTTTGCCGAGTTGTTGCGGGTCGGGCGCAGCTTCGCCGTTCGCACCTCGATCAATCATCGTGCGCTGGGAGGCGATGACTTCTTCGATGGGCCGGTGCATGAAGATGATCTTGTAGTGATGTGAGAACGGGAGGTCTTCGAGGATCATCGAGACGGCTTTGATGGCTTTCCCTTCGAGGCCGGATTCATCGAGGATTTGGGGTTTGGTTTTGACGCGCTTGATGTCTTCCCATTCGTAATAGCCGCCGGGGTTATCGGCATCGGCGACGCGTTTGCCGTCGGTCTTGGGCGGGAGGCCGCCGGCTTCGAGCATCTTCATCATGAGCGAAGTGCCGGAACGCGGGAGGCCGGAGACGATGGTGAAGGTTTTGCCGGAAGGCTTGCGCGGATCGGCGCGATCGGGGCGTTCTTCGATGAGGAGGGCGCTGCGTTCCGCTTCGTTCGGGAACGTCGGCAACGGAAATGTTTTTGCCCGGCGTTCGAGGCCGCGCGGCTTCGCCTTCCTGTCTTCGGTGGCGTACTCGCGCCAGAGTTTGGCGTGCTGGGCGGCCAGCTCCGGATCGTTCAGTTGTTTGCGATAGAGCATGGAGAGCGCGCGATGCACGGCGACGAAACGGGGGGAGAATTGCAGGGCGGTCTGGAAGGCGACGACGGCGCGGTCGGCCTGCCCGGTGCGCGCGAGGGCGATGCCGAGATTCAAGTGCGCGTGCGGCAGGCGATGGACGAGGCTGACGGCTTCGAGCGCGCAATGGATCGTCTTTTCGTCATCGCCCATGCGGCAATAAACGCGCGACAACCCCTGCCAGGCGTGAGCGTTTTCCGGATGGGCCTCGATCGCTTTACGGTAGGCGCGCTCGGTGCCGGCCCAGTTCCGGCGCGCGGCGTGGAAACGGGCGATCCGCGTGAGCAAGGCGGGGTTGACGTGCTGATTATTTTCGACGGCGTCGAGGATGCGGGTCATCTCTTCGTCGTTGCGGCCGAGGGCGTGTTGCAATTCCACCCAACTTAACTGGGTGGAGAGGGACAGGTGTGTTCTTCACATCGAAGGCGGCTTCGATGAGATTCAGCGCCTGCTGGAGGTAGCCGGCCTGTTGATAAGCGTGGGTGAGGTGCTGAATGAAGCGGTCCTCCCACGGAGAACGTCGGACCAATCCTTCCAGCAGCGGAATGGCGTCGTCGTAGCGGGTGGCGAACATGTAGCTGCGGGCGAGGTTGTATTGGCACTCGATCTCGGCGTTCTGGAATTGTTTTTCCTTGTCCGCGCCGGGGTCGTCCACATAGCCGAGGGCAACGAACTGCCGGAGCAAATCCTGCGCGGCTTCGGGCTCGAGCGGCGTTTCTTCGCGGTGCATGCCGCTGTCGTGTTCGCCGACCACATCTTCCCAACTGGGAATGGTCTCGACCTTCGGCGGTTCCTCGAAGACTTCCAGCAAGGGCCGGCCATCCATGTCTTTTCCGACCGGCATGCCGGCGGCGACGAGAATGGTGGGAGCGATATCGATGAGGCTGGCGCCGTAGATGCGCTCGTCGCGTTTCACGCCCGGTCCTTTCATGGCAAAAATGCCGTAGGGGCGATGCCAGACGGCGGGCCCGGCGGGCTCGCGCGGTTGGCCGAGCGGGCGGGTGACACCGGAATGGAAGCCGTGATCGGAGCAGAGGATGACGGTGGTATCGGGGCCGGCCAATTGCAGCAAGCGAGCCAGCATCATGTCGCTGAACCGATACGCGCCGGTGACGACGTCTTTGAAGATCTCGAAGTCTTTTTCGGAAACATGCGGCAAACGCGGCGGATGATACGGCATGAAGGCGTGGGAGAAGTGATCGATGGCGGTGTAGTAAACCGCCATGAAATCCCAGGGCTCGTTCTCCATCACCGCGGTGGCGACGGAGTGCGTGGTGAGGGTTTCGGAGAGGATGTTGGCAAACATCTGCAAGCGCGAGTCCTCGTCCTGATTGATCTCGGCCGCGCGCGGGATGAAGGCGCAGATTTGTTCGCTCTCGACTTCCTGAGGCAGCACCTTGAAGTGGCCGTAGGCGCTCGCCTTCTCGGCGGGATGAACCGTGCCGGCGCCAACGATCGGGCCATCTTTGCCGAACTTGACCCCGTTGAGCAGATTGGACACGACGCAACCGTTGACCGCTTCGGCGGGATGGCTGGCCCACCAGTTGATGACGTTACTTTTGAGTCCGTGCTGGGAGAAAATATTCCAGAGCGCTTTGCATTTGCGCGAGTAGCTGCTGTAGGGCCGCGCGCCGCCGTGGTGCCGATCGGGTTCGACGAAACCGTGGATGCCGTGCTTGAAGGCATACTTGCCGGTGACGGCGGAATTCCAGAGCATGGGCGAGAGGGCGGGCTCGAGCGTGGCGAGGTTGCCCATCACGCCTTCGTTGATAAAGGCTTCCAGATTCGGGAGGAGGCCCTGGTCGAGAAGGGGATTGATGTGTTCCCAATCAGCGGCATCCCAGCCGATGAGAAGAATTTTCGGGCGTGTTTTGGAAACGTTGTTCATTCTTGCGGAGTCACGAGCGCGCACCGCGAGGCGGTGGGGCCAGCTACTTTAGCCGATCACGAATGATCGGGAGATAAAAAAACCGCCGGACCCGATTTGCAGATCGGACCCGGCGGTTTCCAAAGGAAAAATGCCGGCTATTTCGCGGCGGCGCGTTTGCGGCGCCATGCCATCAACCCGAGACCGCCGAGAGCGAGCATCGCGAGCGAGCTTGGCTCCGGAATGGGTTGGCCCACCGTGACGGCTTCGCCCGGCGCGCCGTAGCCGTAGGCGATGAAGGTGCCGCGATTATCCGGCGCGCCGTTCAAATCAACCTGGGCCCAGCCATATTGAGTCCCGGCGCCGAGATCGAATCGGAACGCGACGTAGCCAACGCCCGCGGTCAGAAACTGGCTGTTGGTGTAGCCGGCACCCCAAGCCATATCGCCACGAACGCCGGCGGGCATGCCAAAGTTTTGCGCAGAAATGACCGCACCGTAAGCAAGGTTCGACGGATAGAAGTAGGCCCCGGCCGCAAAGCCCGCGAAGGTTATGTTCCCCGTCCCGACGAGGGTCAACTGCCCGACGTTGGTTCCGGTTTCGTTAAACGCCTGC
Organism: uncultured Verrucomicrobiae bacterium; assembly: GCA_963769625.1. Classification (GTDB taxonomy): domain Bacteria; phylum Verrucomicrobiota; class Verrucomicrobiia; order Chthoniobacterales; family UBA10450; genus JACCTI01. Next base: position 55,048 of record CAVYMO010000011.1, read on the forward strand.
TGGAATTGAAACGACGCGCCCGCGCCGCCGAAGGTGTAAGGGCCGAAGACATCGAAGTAGCCGTTTCCCTGCGTTCGATCCTCCAAGGTCGTGTTGACCTGGATAACCGTATAGGCCTGCGCGGCCTCCTGCGCGCCGAGAGTGGCGGCAGCGCCCGCGGCACTGGCTGCGACGTATTTGCTCCAGCGATTTTTAGTGAGAACCGACCCGATGGCAGAAGTGTTTTCCGAAGGCATGGCTGTCATTCTTTAGAAATGGAAAGCGGTGTAAAGCCCGAACTTTCATTATTTTGTGCGCCCGATTCACTTTGGGACGGTTGCGTGCCTGACCGACGCGGTCTGTCAGCTGGCGTGGTCGGCCAATCGGCGCGCGGCGAGGTAGTCGTTGGGCGTTTTTGGTTTCATCGGACGAGGGAATCAGGCGGCGGATTTGAGTTCGTGGATGGTGCGGAGGTGGTGGTCGTCGTGCTCGGCGACGAAGAAGCAGAGATCGACCACGGACATGGGTTGTTGCAGGCGCGGATGGAGGGAGGTGCGGGCCAGTTCGACGGGCGTCATGGCGGCGATGCGCTCGACGATGCGGCGGCGGGCGGTGGCGAAATCGGAGAGGATGTGGGCGATGGGACGGGTGTTGTGGTTGGCGGCGTGGGTTTTGCGGTTTTCGAGATCGGCGGGATGCAGGACTTCGGCGCCGGTGTCGTAATCTTCGAGACGTTGTTCCCAAAGCGCTTCGAGATCGAAGAGGTGGCCGGCGTGTTCCTGGATGGACCATTTGCCGTCGCGCTGGCGGGTGAGGATTTCATGCGACAAACCGTCGACGGCGGCGGTGAGGCGCTGGGGCGTTTCCGTGAGGCGGGCCAGAAGGGCGGGTGCGGCCTCGGGAGTGAGGCCGAGCTTGAACTTGCGGTCGAACCAGCGGCGGGGCGTGCTCATGGGGAAAGGTAGCGAGTCTTTTGGGTGGGAAACCAGAATCGTTTTTAGCGTGGAGGTGAATTTCCTTAAACGCCGAACGCCGAACGCCGAACGCCGAACGCCGAACGCCGAACGCCGAACGCCGAACGCCGAACGCCGAACGCCGAATGGAAAGCTTGTCTTGCAACGGGCGACGGCGTTGAAATGCGGAGATGGAGGAGACGCCGCGGCGGATCGAAATCTTCGCGCCTTTCGAGGCGGCGCTGGAATTGACGAAGCGGATCCTGTTCCAGCCGTTTGATCTCGCGAAGTGGTGCGTGATCGGGTTCGCGGCCTTCCTCTCAAATTTCGGCAGCGGCGGCGGCGGTGGTGGGTTCAATTTTCCGACGAACTTTGGGGACACGAATTGGAAGATGCGCTCGACCACCAAGGACGCGACGGGTGTGGTGGAAGCGATGCCGGAGTGGTTGATCCCGCTGCTGGTGGTGGGGGGATTGTTCGTCGTGGCGCTGGTGCTGGTGTTGATGTGGGTGGGGGCGCGGGGGCAGTTTATGTTTACCGATTGCGTGGTGCGGAATCGGGGCGCGATCGTGGAGCCGTGGAAGGAATATCGGCGGGAAGGGAACAGCCTTTTTCTCTTTCGATTGGTGGCGTTTTTTGTCTTCGCCGTGTTGCTGGGGCTGGCGGCGATGCCGCTGTGGTTGCCTTTCGCTCTGCATGGGACGGCGCCGGAAGGAGCGGGGTTGGTGGTGGGAATTATTTTGGCCGGCAGCGTGGCCATCATCGGTGGGCTGGCCTGGGCGATGGCGGTTTATTTCATGGTACCGATCATGTACCGGCAGCGGTGCGGGGCGGTGCAGGGGTTGAAGGAATCGGCGGGCGTCTTGCTCGCGGAACCGGGGTCGGTGATTTTGTTTTTCCTGTTCAAGATCGTGCTCGCGGTGGCGGTGATGATGATCGCCTGTGTGCTGACGTGCGTGACGTGTTGCCTCGTGGCGATTCCTTATGTGGGGACGGTGATTTTGCTGCCGGTGTTTGTTTTCGGTCTGGGCTATCAACTGCTTTTCCTGCGTCAGTTCGGAGCGGAGTACGATGTGTGGGCGAGTCTCGCGCCGGCGGTGCCGGTGGCGCCGCCGGTGCAGGAAGCGCCGCCGCCGACGGAGCCGCCGGCAGTGCCCTAACGACTACAGGGCGGTTGTAGCCCAAAACTTCTGGAAGGCCGCGGGCCAGCTGCGATCGACCACGCTTTGGCGGGCGTGCTGGCCCATGCGGGCGCGGAGATACGGATCGGTGGCGAGCTTTTCGATGGCCGCGGCGAAAGCGGGGACGTCTTTCGCTTTGGTGATGAAACCGTTCTCGCCGTGCTGGACAAGTTCGGCGGGGCCGCCGAGATCGGAGACAACGGCGGGCAAACCGCAGGCCTGCGCTTCGATGATGACGTTGCCGAAGGTGTCGGTGGTGCTGGGGAAGACGAAGATGTCGGCGCTGGCGTAGGCGGTGGCGAGGGCTTCCCCGGCGAGGTAACCGGCGAAGATGGCGTCGGGCAGGGTTCGCTGGAGGGGGTCGAGATAAGGACCGATGCCGACCATGTATAAGCGGACGGGAATTTTGGCGTCGCGCAGTTGGCGATAGGCGGCGGCGAGGACGTCGAGGTCTTTCTCGCGCGAGATGCGACCGACGTAGAGGAGGCGGACTTCGTTTGGCGGGGAATCGGGGAGAACGCCGAACGCCGAACGCTGAACGCCCAACGCCGAATGTTCCGTGGCGAAGCGTTGCCAAAAGGTTTCGAGGCGGCGATTGGGATGGAAGAGTTCGGTGTCGAGGCCGCGGGGGAGGATCTGGATCTTTTCCGCTTCGATTCCGCGGTCGATCCAACTGCGCCGGTACTGCTCCGAGTTCACGAAAACGGTGTCCTGCTGGCCGTAGAGCCAGCGCATGTAGGTCCAGGCGAGGCTTTCGAGGAAACGGTCGTCGGTAAGGATGCGGATGTACTCGGGGAAATCGGTGTGATAGATGCCGGTGGTCTGGAGGTTAAGCATCTTGGCGGCGAGCAAACCGGTGAGGCCGACGGGGCCAGGCGTGCTGATGATGATCTCGGTGAATTGCTCGCGCTGGATGTAGTCGAGGATTTGGAGAATGGGCGGGAAGCTGAGCTTTTGCAGCTCGTACTCGGGCAATTCGAAATCGCCGATGGGGCGGAAATTCTTTATCGGGATGTCGGTGATGGTGAGTTCGCTGACCGAGCTGACCACGACCAGCTTCTCGCCCGCGGCCGCGGCCGCGGCGGTCATTTTCCGAATGGTGGTGGAGACGCCGTTGACGTCTTCGAGGGTGTCGGTAAACCAGGCGCGTTTCCGATTTTGGAGAAGCGGTGGAATGTCGCCGGTAAGCTGGCGAAAGATTTGGCGGAGCGAAGGGCGCGAGGGCGCCTGGCTGTGGAAGCCGTAGATGTAAGGCGCGAGGAGCACAAGGATCGGAGCGATGCCGCTGACGGCCTGGATGCTTTCGATGACGTTGCCGCTGTTGAGTTGTTTGACGAACTTTTCGAAAAGGCGAAACGCGAGCTGTTCGCAGACGAGGTTCGCCATGAGGAAGGTGCGACGCTCGGGCGAGGCCACGCCGGCGGCGCCCTTGGCGAGGAGCGCCTTCACTTCCGGCTTGGCGAAGTAGCTCGAGAGTTCCTTCCAGAGCGAGACGTTGCCGGGCTTGGCGAGGTCGAAGATTTTTCCCGACATGACACCTTGCGCGACGAAGGTGGCTTTCTCGCGCAGAGTGAACTCGGTCGGGTCCTTCCCTTCCATGAAGCGCGAGAACATGGTCTCGAGCAACGGCGCGGTGGCGCCGAGGCGCTCGTGGAAGCGGTCCTGGATGAAACAGGAAAGCGTGTTGTAGAAACCGTGCGAGAGAGCCAGGGGGGTGCCGCCGCTGCCTTTCGCGGTGCACTGGCCGGCACGGATGTTCACGAGGAATTCGGCGGCGGTCTTCGCGCGCGGCGTTTCGGTGAATGCGGTGGCGAGGAATTTGCCGCTGTGATCATCGGAACCGGCGAGGAGGATTTTCTTCCACGGCTCGGCGTGAGTCGGGGCGAGATCGTGGCGGTGCGCGAACTCGTCGATTTTTGCCGCGGTGAGGCCGCGGAAGAGCTGGCCCGCGAGATCGCTCAGGAGGGCATCGCGCAAGCCGTTGATGCTTTCGAAATGTTTGAAGAGAAGGATGAGACGCTCGAGATGGCTGGCGTCGAGTTTGCCGTTGATGCTGTAGAGCGGATGCGCGACGGCATGGGCGAGGTCTTCTTTTTGCAGGTAGGCCTGGAGATCGAAAATGTTCTCGCGCAACGCGGCGATCTCGCGGTGTTGCGCTTCGTTCAAGCCCCACACGAGAAGGTGGATCTTGCAGGGATCCTGCGGGAAAAACGTCGTGACCTGCTCGCTCAGAAACGTGTGCGGCTTGTCGGCAATCTGGAGGCCACCCTCGATCGTGTCGTGATCGGTGAGGGTGACAAAATCCATCCCGGCCTTGCGGAGCAGATCGTAAAGTTCGGCAGGATCGCTGTAGCTATCGGGCAGATCGAAGCGGCGAAAAAGCCATTCCTCCGAGCGGGCGCTGGCGCGGGAATGGACGTGGAGATCGCAGCGGCTCATTCGGATTGTTGATTACTGAGATCCGATCGTTTTTCTGCCAGCCAATCGCGGTAAGTGGTGGGCGTGCGCGTTTCCACGAAAGTATCCACCAGGCGCAGGATCTGAGCGCGGATATCTTCGTGGGTGAAATCGGGGGGATGAATCCCGAGTCGCAGAAGGGCGTGGGAAGACTGGATTTGCGCCTGCGCGGCGTTCCAGGCCAGGCTGGTGGTGCGGCGCCAGGCGCTGCGCGTGCTGTAAACGAGCGAGCGGGCACGATGAACGTCGCCGGTGCGCAGATCGACCACGGTCGTAAGGCGGGTGGTGTATTCAAGTTCGGCGGCAGCGGCGGCGCGTTCGCCTTCCGCGCTGAGAAGCCAGGCAGGGGCGATAAATCCGCGCGGCTTGAGGCCGGCAGCGGTGAACTCGTCGCGTGCGCGGGTTAACCGTCGCAGCGCTTCGTCGTAGTCGAGGTCGTAAAATTCTCCCTCGCCGCTGGTGTAGGTTTGGGTGAGGAGACGCGCGCGCAAAGACTCGTCGCCGCGGCTGGCGCGTTGATGGAAATAACCATGGATGACGATCTCGTGGCCGATGTCTTCCATGCCGCGCAGCCACTCGACGAACTTTCGGTTATCGGTGCTGCGTCCGGTGTGGTGGTAATCGGGGACCACGAGGAGTGAGGAAACGCGCACGCCGCGGTGGCCGAGCTTGTCGATGATCTTCTCGCACGCCTCCCATGTGGGCGGCGCGACGTCGTGCAGGGAAACGACGAGGCGGTCGTTATCGGCCACCGCGGGGGCGAAGGCTGCGAAGGAAGTGGCCGCGACGGTTGTCACAGGAAGAATCAGTCGCCACGCGAAGCGCTGAGCCGAAGAACTTCTTTGAACTCGGCGGCGGTGACGGGTTGCACCGAAAGGCGGGAGTAACGCAGGAGCGCCATCTCTTTCAGGCGCGGGGTGCGCTTGATCTCATCGAGCGTAACAGGACGCGCCAATGCCTTCCCGGCTTTCAGTTCCACTGCGCTCCAATCACCTTCCTTTGCGGTGGGATCCGGGTGAGCGGTGCGCGAGACCGTGGCCAAGCCGACGATCTCCTTCCCGGTCATGCTGTGATAGAAGAAGACGTCGTCGCCTTTTTGCATGGCGCGCAGATTATTGCGCGCGGTGAAATTGCGCACGCCGGTCCAGCTGGTGGTTTTGTCCGCGACGAAATCGGACCACGAGTAGGTGGAGGGTTCCTGCTTCACGAGCCAGAATTTCTTCATCGGAGAGTTGATACTCTCGCACGGTCGATTCGACAACCGCGGTCGCCTGTTTCACAATCGCCGGATGCGCCGTGGCCTCTTCATTACTTTCGAAGGCTCGGAGGGCTGTGGAAAATCGACGCAGGTGCAGCGGCTGGCGACGCGGCTGGAGAAGGCGGGCGTGGAATTTCTGCTCACACGCGAGCCCGGCGGAACGCCGATCGGAGAGAAAATTCGCGACCTCCTGCAATTTGCGCCGGAGAGCGCGGCGATGCGGGCGGAGACGGAAGTGCTGCTGTTCGAGGCGAGCCGAAGCCAGCTCGTGCGTGAGGTGATCGAGCCGACGCTGGCCCGGGGAGCGATGGTGATCTCGGATCGGTTTTACGATTCGACGACGGTCTATCAAGGCGCGGCGCGCCGGCTCGATCCGGAAGTGGTGGCGCGGTTGAATGAATTTGCGGTGGGCAATTGCCGGCCGGATGTGACGTTCGTTTTGGAGGTGGATTTGGAAACGGCCCGCGCGCGCATGTTGCGCCGGGTGCGGCCTGTGGGCGCGCCGGATCGGATGGAGCAGGAGCCGGCGGAATTTTATGAACGCGTGTCCGCGGCCTATCGGGACCTGGCGCAGCGTGAGCCGGAACGGGTGCATTTGATCGATGGCTCCGGTTCGCTGGAGGAAATCGAGGCGGAAATCTGGCGACTCCTGAAAGATCATCATGGCCTTCTCGCCTGACTCCGCGTTCAAGTATCTCAACCGAGCCTACGCGCAAGAGCGGCTGGCGCACGCCTACCTGCTCACGGGCCCGGCGGGCTCGGGCAAGCGCCTGCTGGCGGCGCGGTTGGCCAATCTCGTGAACGGCGTGGCGGAGGAAGATGTTTTCGCCGCCGGAACGGCGCAGGTTTTCGTGGCGGAACCGGAATCGAAATCGCGCCGCATCGTGATCGAACAAATCCGGGATCTCGAACATTCGCTCCAGATGCGGGCGACGGAAGGGACGCGAAAAGTGGCGATCGTTTCCGATGCGGACCGGTTGCAGCCGCAGGCGGCGAACGCGTTTCTCAAGACGCTGGAGGAGCCGCCTAACGATTCGTTGCTTCTACTCTTGAGCACGCTGCCGGAAGCGCTGCCGGACACCATTCTTTCGCGCTGCATTCCCATTCCACTGGCCGCGCCGGAGGACGAAGGACCAACCGCAGAAGAATCGGAACTGGTGGAACTGCTGGCCGCGGTGGCGAGTCCGGAAGCGAGCGGAGTGCAGGGGCCGTATCGGCTGGCGCAGGGATTCCAACGGTTGCTTGCGAAGGCGCGGGAAGCGATCCAGACGGAAAACGCGGCGGCATTGAAAGCGGAGGAGGTGCGCTACAAAAATACCACCGATGGCGCCTGGCTGGACGAGCGGGAGGATCATTTCAAGGCGCTGACCGAGAGCCGCTATCTGCAACGGCGTGCGCAGTTGCTGGAGGTGCTGCTGCGGTGGTGGTCGGATGTGTTGCGTGCCGGCACGGGGCTGGAGCGTCGAGAGTTGCCGGAGGCGGCGAAGCAAACGAACGCGCTGGCCAGTCGATTGACGGTGGCGGAAATCCTCCGGCGCATTCGGCGGGTGGAGGAATTGCGCGACCATCTCGGGCGGAATATCCAGGAAACCCTCGCGATCGAGGTGGCGTTCCTATGTGTCTTCCGTTTTTGAAGGCGGATCGGGACCGAAATGAATCGTGGCCATGTGACCGCCCGAGCGGGTGGCACCAAAACGGAACGCGGCTTCCGTGCTCTTCGGAAAACGATATTGCCGATCGAATAAATTCGCGGAACGCAGGGCCCGCGCGGCGCGATAAAGAATGACGAAGGTAAGAAGTGTGGCGCCAGCGATGAGGCCTCGGCGCCAACCGGCGGGAAACGGTTCCCGCTCTTCGCTCCGGCGGCGTGAGGAAGGCGCAGGCGTTGGCTTCGGACGCGGACCCCAGGGGCGATTCTTGAAGAGCTTCTTGGCGGACTTGGGTTCCGGGTAGGGCGTCGGCGTGGGGAACGCAGTCGAGGAAATGAGACTGACGAACATCACCAGCAGCGCAAAACGAGAAAACGCGCGCATCATTAGTAGGCCTCTTCGATGACCTCTCGTTCAACGCGCACTTGCAAGGCGCACGCACTTAACTTCGCGATCAAAGCCTGGAGAAAAGAGCGGATGCCTCCGACCCAATCGCTTTCTCGACAGAGCGGCGCGAGGGTTTGGAGAGCTTCCTCGAGATTGGCCTCGCTCACGAAGGGTTCGAGCCCGTAGCCGGCCAGGAGGGCGGCCTCCCGCGCGGCGGCGTCAATGACGAGCAAAAGATCATAGTTATCGCTCCCGGTCCTTTCCAAAGAACCGAAACGGGCGCGGTTGGCGAACCACAACGCATACTCGTGGGCGCAATGACCCGGCGGCAGATCCACTAGAACGATGGAGAGCAGAATTTGCGGAAATTTTTTGCGAAACGCTCGCAGCGCGTTGCGCAGATTTCTGATCTCTGGCCGGCTGAGCCGCCGGCTCCGGTCAGAAATATAACGACCGTGCCGTGGCAGGACGCCGTATTTGAGATCGAGCCGCTGGAGGGAAAACTTGCAGGCGGGACAACGCGGCGTGGGCTCCGCGAGCGGGACGGCGCACGAAGGACACCTCATGACCGCGGGCGAAAACCGGGTCGGCCTTTGACCTTGTGTCGGCTACGCATGCCCTTCTATAAAGCCAGCCCTCGCGGTTTGCGAGTGGCCGGTGCAAGGTGAGACATGATGAGACTCGAAAATCAGGTGGCGGTGGTGACGGGTGCGGGACGCGGAATCGGGCACGCGATCGCGGTGCGGCTGGCGCAGGAAGGTGCGCGCGTGGCTTCGGTGAGCCGGACGGAGTCCAACGCCAAAAAAACCGCCGAGGAAATTAACGCCGCGCACCCGGGTCGGGCGAAGGCCTACGCGGTGGACGTTTCCGATCACGCTGCGGTGCAGAAGGCGGGCGCGCAAATTCTGGAGGACTTCGAGCGGGTGGACATCCTCGTGAATAACGCCGGCGTGACGCGCGATGGCTTGAGCCTGCGCATGTCTGAAAGTGATTGGGACACGGTGCTGAACACGAACCTGAAAGGCGCGTTCAATATCGTGCAGGCGTTCCAGCGTTCCATGATCAAGCAACGGAGCGGGCGCATCATCAACATCAGCTCCGTCATTGGATTAATCGGCAATGCCGGGCAGGCGAACTATGCCGCGAGCAAGGCGGGCTTGCTCGGATTTACCAAATCGCTTGCGCGCGAGTTTGCCAGCCGGGGCGTGACCGTGAACGCCGTCGCGCCGGGCTTGATCGAGACTGATATGACGGCGGTGCTCTCGGAGGAAATCCGGAAGAAAATTCTGGTCAACGTTCCGCTCGGCGCGCTCGGGGCGCCGGAGGATATCGCGAACGCGGTGGCGTTCCTCGCCTCGGCCGAGGCGAAATACATTACCGGGCAGGTGCTGGCGGTCGACGGCGGGATGGTGATGTAGCACCGAAGTTGCTCTACACAGAATGCGGACTCGGCGGCGAGGCGCGAAAAACTGTGAAAGCTCTTTGTGCGCTCCTCGTCGCCGGTCTGCTCTGGCTCGGTTACGCGCGTTTGAGCGCGCCGCTTTCTCCTCCCCCTGGGGTTCTCGTCGGGGCGGAGCCGGAACAAGTGGAGATTCCGGCGACGACGCCCGCAATCATGCACGGCGCATTTCGTCTGCAGCCGCTGGCCAGGTTCACGATTGAGGCGCGGGTCCTGCATCGAAGGAGATATCGCTACGATCGGCCGTCGAAACTATCGCCGCTCGATCTCGCGCTGGGCTGGGGTGCGATGTCCGATCAGGCGGTGTTGGATCGGATGAAGATCACGCAGAGCATGCGTTTCTATTTTTTCGAATATCAGAACCCGCCGCCGATTCCGCAGGGCGAGATCATTCGCCAAAGTTCCAACATGCACATCATTCCCGCGGATGATGCGATCGAGGCGGCCTGCCAATCTCTGCGCGCGGGGGAGTTGGTGCGGTTGGTGGGCAAACTGGTGGAGGCGAGCGGGCCGGAGATCGCAAGCTGGCGCAGTTCGTTGCGACGCGACGATACCGGGAATGGCGCGTGTGAAATATTTCTCGTCGAGCGGGTTTCAAAGCTGGAGCCGGGCTTCGCTTCGCGCCGCGCGCCATTGTAGAGGAAACCGTCGGCTCCCCTACCAGATGCCGCGCGGGCGGCGGTTTGCACCCGCGGTTTTCTCGCGGGAAGGTTCATCCATGACGATGGACAAAGCGATGTTTGGCGCGGGCTGTTTTTGGGGCGTGGAATCGACCTTCCGCAATATCAAAGGTGTGACCGAGGCCGCAGTTGGTTATGCGGGCGGCGCGACGAAGAACCCGACCTACGAGCAGGTCTGCCGCGACGATACCGGCCACGCTGAAGTGGTGGAGGTGGAGTTCGATCCGAAGCAAGTGACTTACGACCAGTTGCTCGACGTTTTCTGGTCGAATCACAATCCGACCACGCTCAATCGGCAGGGGCCGGACGTGGGGACGCAATACCGTTCTGTGATTTTTTATCACACGCCCGCGCAGAAAGCCGCGGCGGAATCATCCAAGGCCGCGCTGGAGAAGAGCGGACGTTTTTCCCAGCCGATCGTGACTCTGATCGAGCCCGCCCCGACCTTTTATCGCGCGGAAGAATATCATCAGCGCTATCTGGAAAAGCGCGGGATGGCGCATTGCGCGATCTAAAGAACGGCGGTCGCCGATGAAAGCCGAGGTCCTCCGCACGCCACACTTCGTTCGCGATGCGGCGGCTTTTGTTCTCGAGCAGGCGCACCTTGCCTTGGGCGAACGCGACCAATTTCGGCTGGCGCTCTCCGGCGGGCGCACCCCGCGGCCGGTTTACGAAGAACTGGCGCGGATCGGACACGATCTGCCGTGGGAGCGGGTTTTCGTTACCTTTGGTGATGAACGCTGCGTGCCGCCCGAGGATGAGCAAAGCAATTACCGGATGGCGCGAGAATCGCTTTTAGTCCCAGCGGGCGTGCCGGATAGGTCGGTGGCGCGGATGCGAGGCGAGGTCGATCCGGCGGTGGCGGCACAGGAATATGAGGATGAGCTGAATGTATTGGCGGCGCAAAAAGGCGAAATGATTTACCGACACGATTTGATCCTGCTGGGTCTGGGCGATGATGGCCATACGGCCTCGTTGTTTCCGGGAACGGCGGCTTTGGCAGAGACGACGCGTAAAGTGGCGGCGAATTTTGTCCCGAAGCTGGAAGTCTGGCGCCTGACCTTTACGCTGCCACTCATCGCGGCGGCGCGGCACGTTTGTTTTTTGGTCAATGGCGAGAAACAACGCGCGTTAATCGAGCAGGTGTTGGCAGGCGATGAGCAATATCCGGCCGCGCGCGTCTCGGCGCCGCACGGGAAGATCACGTGGATCCTGGGGCAGAACGAAGCAAAATGAAAAAGAACACCATCATTGTCACCGGGTCGGCGGGGTTGATCGGGTCGGAAACGGTCAAGCATTTCGCGAACGACGGTTTTCACGTCGTCGGAATCGACAATGACATGCGGGCGCGCTTTTTTGGCGCGGAAGCTTCCACCCGTTCCACGCGCGATCAGCTCGTGGAAACGATCAGCGAATACGAGCACCACGATGTCGATATCCGCGACGCGGCCGCGGTGAAGAGCCTTTTCCAACAACACCGCGCCCGCATTGCCGCGGTGGTGCACACCGCGGCGCAGCCGTCGCACGATTGGGCGGCGCGTGATCCGCAAATGGATTTCACGGTCAACGCCAACGGGACGCTGAACCTGCTCGAAGCCGCGCGCGAGTTCTGTCTCGAGGCGCCGTTCGTCTTCACTTCGACGAACAAAGTTTACGGCGACACGCCGAATCGTTTGCCGCTGCGGGAACTGGAACTGCGCTGGGAGATCGAGCCGGGCCACGAGTACGAGCCGGGCATCTCCGAGACGATGAGCATCGATCACACGAAGCATTCGCTCTTCGGTGCCTCGAAGGCGGCGGCGGATATCCTGGTGCAGGAATACGGGCGCTATTTCGGAATGCCGACGGCGTGTTTTCGCGGCGGTTGTCTCACCGGGCCCGCGCACGCCGGCACGGAGCTGCACGGATTTTTATCCTACCTGATGAAGTGCACGGTGAGCGGGCGGCCGTATCGCGTCTTTGGGTTACAACGGCAAACAGGTGCGCGATAACATTCACAGCTTCGATCTGGTGGAAGCGTTCGCGGCCTTCATCAAGGCGCCGCGCTCGGGCGAGGTCTATAATTTAGGCGGGAGCCGCCACAGCAACTGCTCGATGCTGGAGGCGATTAATCTTTGCGAAGAGATCAGCGGCCGGAAACTAAGCTGGACCTACGAGGAAAATAATCGCATCGGCGACCACATTTGGTGGATCAGCGATGTGCGGCGTTTCCAGGAACATTATCCGGCGTGGAAATTCCGTTACGGCCTGCGCGAAATCCTGGAGGAAATCCACCAGGCGGTCGTGGCGACCGAAGTCACGGCTTGAGGACTGGCGAGCGCTAGTATTCCTCGCCCTCGTCCACTTCCTTAGGCTGGATCCGATCCTGGATGGCGTAAACGTGCACCATTACGATCAGCCAGAAGACCGGCAGAATCAGCGCACCAAAACCGGCGGTGCCGGTGGCAAGGAGGAAGGCGCCTCCGACCGCGGCGGGCGTACCCAGAAACATCAGGAGCAAGCCCACCAGTCGATGCCCTTTATAGATGTGTCCCAGGCCCGGCAGAATGCTGAGCAGGACCGCGACGGCGTCGCTCGCCTTGCCTTCCACGGTCTCTCTTTCATCGCGTTCCCAGTCGCAGTGTGTGCAACTGGTGGCCTCCGCTGGAAGAGTTCGTGCGCAGAGCGGGCACGACATGGTGCCGGGGGCGAGAAGGTTGGTGTCCGCTGAAGGTGCGTCGGTGTATTCCAAAATAATTTCCTCTGTCGAAGGGTGAACTGCGCTGCGAGTTCAACGTCCCAAGCCGCGCTGATTCCGTCAAGGAAAGTCGCGCGAGCGATTACCCGCAAAATAATGTTGTCGCGTGCCGGTTTCGTTTCATGATCGAGCGATCAACGGGTTGGTTCGATAAGCTTCTCATCTTTTCTGTATGCCTTCGCTTCCGGAGATCGTTTGCCAGCTCGATGAACATCTGCGCATCGCGGAATGCGGGGATTGGTCACACGCGTTGAATGGGCTCCAGGTGGAGAACTCCGGACGCATCAGCAAGATCGGCGCGGCGGTGGATGCATCCACGCGCACCTTTCGGCTCGCAGCGGAGGCCGGAGTGGATTTGTTGCTGGTGCATCATGGGTTGTTCTGGCCGGGGTTGCAGGCGGTGACGGGGCCGTTTCGGCGGCAGGTGGCGTTTCTGCTCGAACACGACATCGCGCTCTATAGCGCGCATCTGCCGCTCGATGTGCATCCGGTTTTGGGCAACAACGCGCAACTCGTAGCGGCGCTGGACCTCAAAGACGCGGAGCCTTTTCTGGAAACGAAGGGACAACTGGTCGGGCTGAAGGTGTCCGCGCAGATCGGGCGCGATGAACTGGCAGAGCGGTTCGAGCGTTCGTTAGGCTCGCCGGTGCGGGTCTTCGCTCATGGGCCGGCGGAGACGCGAGCAATCGGGGTCGTGACCGGAGGCGCAGGCTCGGAGATCTACGCGGTGGCGACGGCGGGCGTGGATACTTTCGTCACGGGCGAAGCGCCGCATTGGGCGGGCGTGGCGGCGGAGGAACTGGGGGTGAATCTGCTCCTGGGGGGCCATTACGCGACGGAGACTTTTGGCGTGAAAGCGCTGGCCGCTTACGCGGGCGAACGCTTTGGGCTGCCGTGGGAATTTTTGAGCGCGCCCACGGGTCTATGAATTGCTCTCGTTAGCCACTTATGGAGGCTCTCGTCACTTGCGGCTTCATGGCGGTGGTGGCCGGCGGACTGGCCGGGCTGGCCTTGCTGCTCACGCAGCAGAGGCGGCTGAAGAATCTCCAGGCCTCGGTGCAAGGACTCGCGCGACGCGTCGCGGTGTTGGAGGGCAAAAACACTGCGCCGGCGAGCGCTCCCGCGCCCGTCCCAACACTGGCGGGCACGCCACCGCCGTTGCCGACTGCGATCAAATGTTCCTGTGCCACCGCCGGTTGCGAAACCGGCGCCGGCCAGGCCCGCGCTGCCGGCGATCGATTGGGAAGCGTTCATGGGGGTGAAACTTTTCGCCTGGCTGGGCGGCTTCGTCCTCTTCGTCGGCGTTGTGCTGCTGGTGAAGTATTCTTTCCAGAACGACCTCATCAGTCCGGTGATGCGGATTGTCCTTGGCGCGGTCATTGGCCTGGGATTAATCGCGGGAGGGTGGTTCACCGCGGTGCGGAATTATCGGACGCCGGGGCAAAGCCTGGCGGCGAGCGGCGTGCTCGTGCTCTATGCCGACATCTTTGCGGCGCACGCCTTCTACCAACTACTCACGCTGCCGGTGACGTTCGGGCTGATGGCCGCGATCACGGTGGCGGCATTTTTGCTGGCGGTAATTCTCGAAGCGCAGGTGGTGGTGGTGCTTGGGTTGGTGGGCGGATTTCTCACGCCGCCGCTCTTGACGAGCGCACCGGATAATCCGGCGTTGCTCTTCGGTTATGTGGCACTTTTGAACCTCGGCATCGCGGCCGTGGCCTTGCGGCAGAAGTGGGATTACCTGCTCGTGCTGGCAGCGATCGGGACCGTGATCATGGAGGTGGCGTGGCTGCCGGTGGGACAAGCGGCGCAGGCGCGTCGGCCGGGTTTCTTATTTTTCTCGGTTTGCAGGCGCAGTTTCTCGCCTTTGCGTGTGCTGCGTCAGCGGCAGACGCCGGCAGAAAAATGGACCACCCCGGCCGCGCTCCTGGTGGGGTTCGCGTCGCTCGGGTTTGGGTTCTGGCTGCTCTCGCAGGCGGCGCTGGCGAATCGGCCGGGCTTCTTCTTTGGCTTCAATTTTCTCGCAGATGTCGGCCTGCTGGCGCTGGCGTTTCGATCGCCCGAAACCGGCGTTGATCGTGGCGGCGACGGGGAGCGCAGTCTTCGCGATTCTGAGCGGATGGACGGCGTGGTACTTGCGCGCGGATTTCCTCTGGTGGGCGCTGGGCGCGTATCTGCTGTTCGCGTTGATTCATGCGGGGTTCTCCGTCTGGCCGCGGCCGACGGAATCGGGCGGCACGGGGATGCGGCGCAATGTGCCGGCAATCGCAGCGGGGACGCCGTTCGTGCTCTTGTTGATGTTGATCGCCAAGCTGCGCCCAGACGATCCGACGCCGGTGTTCGGGGTGGCGCTGTTGTTAGGCGTGGTTTTGTTGGCGCTGGGGATGATGGCAGGGCGCCATTGGATTGGGTTGGTGGCGCTGGTGTTCACCTGGGTGGTGGAAGGGGAATGGCTGGCGTTGCCTGCCTCCAATGCGACCGCGCCGCTGGCGCTCGGCTGGTTCGTGGCATTTTTGCTTTTGTTCGCGGCGTATCCATACTTTTGCGCGACGCGGGCAGGCCAACCAAAAGCGGACGGCACGGCGGTCATCCCGGTTTTGCCTTGGGCGATCGGCGCGCTTTCGGGCGTGCTGCATTTTTGGCTGATCTACGATGTCGTGGACTCGGCGTATCCGGGATTCCGTAATGGTCTACTGCCGGCGATTTTCATTCTGCCGTTCGCCTTCGGCGTTTTCCATCTGATCAAACGCGAGCGCGTGGTGCCCGCATCGGGCGACGCGCGACTGGCGTGGCAGGGCGGTGCGGCGTTGTTTTTTCTCAGCCTCGATCTTCCCGATTCAATTCGAGCGGGAGTGGATCACGCTCGGTTGGGCGGTGGAGGGGCTTGCCCTGCTCGTGCTGTTCCGAGTGGTGCCGCACGCGGGCTTGCGCTGGATCGGCGCGGCTTTGTTGGCGGTGGCTTTCGTGCGACTGGCGCTGAATCCGGCGGTGTTCGAATATCATCCGCGCGCGACGACGCGGATTTGGAATTGGTATCTCTACGCCTACGGGATTACGTGCCTCTGTCTTTTCGGCGGGGCGCGGGCAGTGCAAGGATTTCGCGAGACGGTAAGCGCGCGTGTGATCCCGCGCGTGCTTTACCTGCTCGGCGCGATCCTGACCTTCCTGCTCCTGAACATTGAGATTGCCGATTATTTTTCGGTGGGACCGACGCTGACGTTTTCGTTCGAGGGCAACTTCGCGCGCGACATGACCTACTCGATCGCGTGGGCGCTTTACGCGTTCGCGCTCTTGCTCATCGGGATGCGACGGCAGACGAAATGGGTGCGCTATGCCGGGATGGCGTTGCTCTTGGTGACGCTGGCGAAGTTATTCCTGCATGACTTCGCGAACCTTGGACCGCTCTATCGCATTGGCGCGTTTATCGCGGTGGCGGTGGTCCTCATCGGGGCGTCGTTTGTCTATCAACGCTTCCTCGCGCCCGAAACCGAAGCGCCGCCCGCTTCACATTAGCCGGCCGCCACGGTGACGCCTTTCCAGAAGGCGACACGATCCTTTATTTGCGCTGCCGCCTCTTTCGGTGCCGCGTAATACCAGGCGGCGTTTTCGTTCTTCTGGCCGTTTGCCTGCACGTGAAAATAACTAGCTTCACCCTTCCAAGGGCAGTGGGTGTGATGCTCGCTGGGAGAGAAATGCTCGCGCACCAGCGAGTCGCTCGGGAAGTAGTGATTTCCTTCCACCACCACCGTGTCCTCGCTTTCAGCGAGGGTGACGCCGTTCCACGCTGCTTTCATGGGAGGATGTTAGACGCGACCGATCAGTTCGTCTCCAGATTGTAAACCTCGACCAAGCCAACGCCGGTGGAGGCGTTTTTACCGCGGACGATAGCGGTGTAGTTGCCCGGCGCGAGGGTGCGAACGATGGCGGATTCTAGCGCATGGGTGGGCGGCACGGAGGTGGCGATGATTTCCGCTTCCTGGTCGGATTTCCAATTATCGTTCTCGGCGAGGGTGGCGCCGTTGCCATCGACGAGCGTGAGGGTGGTGTCGGCGAGCGCGCCGGGGACACCTTGGCCGGTGAGCGAAGGTCCGATGGCGCGCACGATCACTTTGGTCGGTTGATCGCCGCCGAGGATGAAGCCGCCGATCATGACGTTGTCGCCGGTTTCGACGCGGCCGCGGGTGGAGATGTTGGCGATTTTCCCGAGTCGCGAGTTCGAGGTCGAAGAGTTCGACGAGTGCCACCCCGGTGCCATTACCCACCCCGCTCAGGACGATGGTATAAGCGCCGGGCGCGAGCGTGGTGACGAGGGCGGATTCATACTCGCTGGCCGGCGGAATGCCGGTGGCCAGAATGGCGGCGCGGGTCGCGTTCCAGTTATCGTTCGAAGCGATGAGGGCTCCGCTTGAATCATGGAGGGACAGGGTTGGATCGCCCAGCTTGCCGGTGATCGGAAGGGAAGGGCCGATGGCGCGAGCGAGCACCTTCTTTTCCTGTCCGCTTTGGATGATGAAGCCGCCGATGAGAACATCGTCGCCGGTTTGGGCGCGGAGACGGGTGGAGACGTTGAGGAGACTTTGGGGCGGCGGAGGATTTGCCTGATTTTGGCGACCGGTCGCGAAAATTACGAGACGGGGCTGGCTCCCGATCGGATTGTCGTCCGACAAAAAGCAACGCTCCGGTATTGTCCAACGCCAGAGCACGCATATCGGCATAAGAGAAAAGGGGAATGCTGCTGATCTCGGCGAGGGTGCGCGTGTCGAACACCGAGACTCTCCGCTGAGTATAGATCGCGTGGTATAAGATCGCGTCATCTCCGCTCAAAGCGACCGGCCCTGGGTAGGCGCCGGTTTCAAACACCCCTTCGAAAGCGTCGAGGTCATTAGCGGATATTTTCCTGGTGTTATAACCGTTGCTCCCATTTCCGCTGCTCGCCGGAAAACACAAAAAAGTGCCGTCGCGGCTGACTTTTAAATCGCGTCCATTGGAACCGACCAACCGGGTAGACTGGAGCAATTCGGCTGCAGGGGTGGAGACATCAAACTTTTGAAGTGTGGCGGGCCAGACTCCACGGTTGCCTACGTAGAGTGCGGCATGGTCCGGGCTCATGGCCAAAAGGCCATACGAGGTAAAACCGAACGAACCCAGAAATGCGCCAGTGCGAGAGTCGATGGCCATGACGGAGTCGCTCGCGGCAGTGGCATAGAGGCGTCCCTCGAGGCCTTCCACCACCTGGTAGGCGGCGCTGGGAGCGGGAAGGCGGCCAGATCCGAAGCGAGTCGAGGTCGAGCACTCTAATCGCACCAGCCGCCGATCCGGCGTCAGCAATCCATAACTTGGAGCCGTCAGTGGAGACGGCTAATCCTTGCGGACGATCGCCGATCGAAATCGTTCTCGAAATGGAAAGCAATTCGGTATCGATGACGACCAGACTGCCGTTATCCGGCACGGTGGCATAGACTCGCGGCCGCACCGGATCGGCCACTAAACCTCCGACGGTAAGATTAAACGTGGCGAGCGAGGGATGGGTGGAGGCCGGCGGCGGCACCGCGACGTGAAGCGCGCGGGTCCGCGTGACGGTCCCAGAGGCGGAATGGGTCACCACGGTGACGGTATAATCGCCGCTAATTTCTGGGATACCGCTTATGATTCCGGTGGTTTGATTCAGGCTCAGCCCGGGCGGGAGGCCCGAGGCCGAGGAGCTGTGGGCGAGCCGGCTCCAGGAATCGGATACTCGAAACGACTGCCCAAGGTCGCCTGGAGAGCAACGGGACTGTAGAGCGCGGCTGCGCCATCGATATCGTCCCGGGCCAGACTGTCGAGGTCGCCGATGACGGCGTTCATGAGGGCGACGGATTGGGAATTAGGATGGTCCAGGCCGAGGACGTGTCCGAATTCATGCAGCGCGACACGGCGCAGATCGTAGACGGCATTTGCACCCGTTCCCTGGTGGGGGCCGCGGTATGAGTTCCACTGACTCGAGTTGTTAAAAATGACGTCCGTCTCGGTGAAAGTTCCGCTGCCGTTGGAGAAGTAGGTAGTTACGGCGACGGCCCCCGTAGGAAAGCTGTATCCGTAGACCGTGGTGGCAAAGTAGACGCTGTTGATGCCATCGCTTTCGCCCTGTTGAGCGGATCCGCCTTGGGTGAAGCGGACCGTACCGAGGTGTTGATTCCATGCGCTGAGCGCTGCGGCGGCGGAGGCGTTCCAGGATGCGCTTCCATCCTGCAACGCGATGGGTGGACGGTTGAGCTGGAGGTGCATCACAATATCGGTGCCGTCCGGCCAGCGATAGCCGTTAAACGTATAGCCGCCCGCGCGTGGCGGGAGGAGCGCGGTGCCGAAAAGGAGCAGCCAGAGAATCGGGGCTCGTGAGGCAGCGAACACGGCCGCAGTTTTACCGGGGCGCTCCGAAAAAATCAACCTTCGACCGGCGCGGGCAGAACGCGCCAGCGACCGAACCAGCTGCCCCAGCCGTAAAAACCGAGAGGGACGAGGCGACCGGCGGCGACGAAGGCGTCGACCTGTTCGCGGGTCGGGCCCGTTTTGTCGGACGGGCCAAAGTAATCGTCGATCATGATCCAGCATTCGTCCTGGAAGCGGTCGGCGTAGAGATCGAGATCGTAGCCGACGTTGGAATGGGCATCGAAGATGAAGAAGCCGACCGACCCGGGGGCAAATGCGGCCTGAACCGTGGCGACGGTGGCGGGGTCCTCGGCGGTGCCGTGGATGAGTTGGACGGAATCGCTCACGCCGAAGCGGGCGAGGTTTTTCTTGAGCCGTTTGAAGATATCGCGCGTGGCGAGCTTGTGGCCTTTGAGGCGACCGCCGGGTTCGATGCTGAAGAGGTGTTTCGCTTGGCCGGAGGCGCGAATGCCGAGAGCGGCGGCGATGGTGGAGCCGCCGACGAAGGAGCCGATCTCGAGCACGTGGCCGGTGGAGATTTTGGCGAGGTGATGCGCGAGCACGAGGACGTCATGATGCAGCATGGAGTGCTTCCCGATCTTGGTGATCTGGCTGCGGGTGGGGCGATCGTGCCGGTACATGATGACGGCTTGCATCAGGTCGAGGCTTTTCTGGGCGTCTTTGGATTCCAAGGGCGAGGATCAGGTTTGCAAGGCGGCGGGATCGAAACGTCCACGCAAGGCCGGCGCGAGCGCGAGATTGCAGGCGTGGAAGCGGAATTTCGACTGGAACATGGTGCGCTTGAGATCGAGGTCGAAGTGCGGGGCGAGAAGGGCGAGGAGCGGGAAGGCGGAGGCGTCGTGCAATTCGCCCACGATCCATTGGCAGGCGCGCAGCATTTCCTCGGGGAACGCGGCGATGACGTCAAGCTCGGCGCCTTCGCAATCGAGCTTGAGCAGATCGACCTTTGTCAGCCCCAGGCTTTGGAGCAATGGAGCCGGATCTACGGATTTCGCATTCGACCGGGGAATTCGCCGACGAGGCTTCGTTTTCCTCGCGAGTGTGAAAGCCGCTGAAATCTGAGCCGGGAAACGACACGCTGACGTTGGCGTCGGCGGCGCCGAGGCCGCAATTGAAGACGGACACGTTCGGCAGGTGGGCGACGTTGCGTTGGAGAAGGGCGAAGGTTTCCGGGTGCGGCTCGAAACCGATGATGCGGGCTGCGGGAAAGCGGTCGTGAAAATAGAGAATGCTGGTGCCGATGTGGCTGCCGACGTCGAGGATCACTTCCGGCCGCACCGCGTCCGGGAGATAATATTCCGCCTTGGTGCCGCGCTTGAGGAGGATGGCGTAGATGATGGTCGCGTCCGAGGTGCCGGGTCGGTAAAGCACCTCGTGGCCGCGCCAGCGCAAGGTCGCGAGTTCCGGCGCGGGCGCGTTGCGCGCAAAGCGCAGCGCGAAATCGAGCGAGCGCGACCGGGCCCACAATTTCAGAACATACTTCCAGCGCATCTTTCGCGCGGACGTTAGCAGGAAAAACCCTTAACGGACGACGTATTTGCGCGCTTCCTCGAGAGCGGGCTGGCGGCTGCCGTCCTTTGCGACTTCGAGGAGCTGCTCGTAAAAGGAGCGGGCCTGCCCTCCATCCTTGAGCGCCTGGGCGGCGCGCGCCGCGCCCTGCAGGCTGTTGAAGCGCCGCGGGTAAAGCTCGAGCGAACGCTTGTAGGCGGCGAGCGCGTCGGCGGGCTGGTTCTGCGCCAGTAACAGGTCGCCCAGTTGCTCGTGCGCCGGCAGCGTGGGACCGGGCGTAACGGCGGCCTTGGGGGTGGAGGTTTCCAACTCGGCGGCTTCGCGCATCAGAGCCAGGCTGGATTTCGCGTCCTTGCTCGCGTGGGCGCGCCAGGCGTCGAGTTCGAGACGCAGGACCTGGATGTTCCGGGCGAATAATTTCTCGCCCGCTTCGCGTGTCGTCTTCTCCAGTTCCGTGAGCCGCGCACTCGCGGTTTGCGCGACTTCCATTTTGCCGGTGTGCGCTGCGCCCATGCCGCGGGCGAAATGCGCGATCGCTTCCGGCCAGGTGAAGCGATTCCAATCGAGCGCCGCGGGCTCGCGTGGGACGATGGCGGAGGCTTCTTCCCATGCGCGGCGTTCGAGGGCGTAGCGGGCCTGCGTGGAAGCGAGATGGAACGCGGTCTTGAAGCTTGGCTCCACGTTCGGCGTCCCGCGCAGGCGTTTCATCTGCGCCGCGGCCTCGGTGTCCGCGCCTTTTTGGAGGTAGGCGTAAACGAGATACTCGATGGCGTGGGGAAATTCATCCCAGACGAACTCGCCATGCTCGCCGACCGGATACTCGAGGGCCGCGTCGGCGGCGCGCAGGTTGCCCCGGACGACGCCGTCCCAATCGCCGAGCCTCGTGTAGATGTGCGTCGGCATGTGAAGCGCATGCGGGTTGCGCGGTGCGACCGTTCGTACTTGCGCGTGATCTCGAGGGACTCGCGTTCGCGGCCCGGGACGTCGTTGGCATGCACGAGATAATGCATGGCGCCGGGGTGATCGGGATTCTCGTGGTAAAGGCGAAGGAGAATCTCCGCGGATTTATCGGAGTGCGCGCGCGAGATGGTATCGGAGGGGGCGGTGGCGAGATGGGCGAGGGCGTAGAAAGCTGCGGCTTCCGGGTCATCGGGGAAGGTTTGGTAAAGTTTCTCCAATGCTGCCTCCCACCGGCGAATGCGGAGCCAGTAGTCTTTGCCGGCGGGCTCGAGGAAAAATGCGTCCGCGGTCGCGATGAAGCTGCTTCGCGCTCGGTGGGCGGCTTCAGTTCTCTCGCCTTCCGCACTTCATCCCAGCCGCGTTTCAGCGCCTTCACGATCCGGACGCGTCGGCCAGAGCGGCTGGAAGAGCGTCATCGCGATGCCCCAGTGCGCCATCGCGCAATCGGGGTCGGTCTTGGTCGCCTGCACGAAGGCCTCCCGCGCCTGCGGATAGGTCATGTGATGAAAGAGCGCCATGGCGCGGTTGAACTCTTTCTGGCCGGCTTCGGTGCAACTGACGCGGAACGACGACCGTGCCCAAGGCGTGGCCGGCGTGATGCTGCGCTTCGGGTTTATTTTCCACCGCGGGAAGGCTGGGCAGGAGCGTGAACATTCCGGTCGCGACGACGAGGGGGGCGAGGCGTGATTTCATACTTGTTCGAGGGGCGAGTGACTCTAGGAGATCGCGCTGTGTCGCACTAGCCTTTTGAGAGGAGAAGAAGGCGCGTTGCCGGCAAGCGGGAACGAAAACGAGAGCATGGCGAAAGCGGCGGCGGCTGAATCGATTGCAATGTCTTTTACCGGTCTTGTTTCGGGAGGTGACCGAGTCCCGAATCGTGCCGTGTATTCTGTTGGGCGCCGGGCCGCCGCACTTCCAAATCGTAGATCATAATGGCTGCCACCGGCGCGCCATTGAGCAGGGCGGGCTTGCAACGCCACGCCCGCAGCACGCCAATCACGCTGAGACCGAGATAATCGTCCGGTGCGTCCAGCACGGTTGGCTTTGTCACGCGTCCCTCTGGCGTGACAATGGCAGCGAACCGAACGGTTCCGTTGGGTAACAGCGTGCCTCCCGGGGATGTGCGTGGATAGGTAAGGGTGATGACCCTTGCCGGTACGAATCGGTCGCTTTTGCCCGGCGTGAGAACTTTGTTATGCCGGCGGTAAACGGCGAGGGCTTCCGAGCCATCTTGCACGGTCACGCTGCCGTCGTTGGCGTAGTAGACGACGGGCGCTGAGGTTGGTCGGTCAGCTGCTGACGCGAAGGGAGATCCAACAAGGATCGCGAGAGCAAGGTGAGCGCGTATACGCATCTCACAAGGATTAGACGCGGAATCGTTCTCGAAGACCATTATTTTTTGGCGGTCGAAGAGCTGCAGGTGCATTCTCAACGCCGAACGCGGGAGGTTTGCCAAGGGGTCGGCGGGCTTTTAGACTGGGCGGCTCGCATGGATCGCCTGTTGCTCGTTGCTTCTACTTTCTGCTTTCTCCTCGCGGTGGTGCGGACGGGATTGCTGATCCGGGCGCATACGTTTCGGCCGGGTCGGTCGAATTTTTTCGCGATCGTGGCGGGGTTTCTCTTGCAGACGGCTTTCCTGGCGGTGCGGGGCAATGCGCTGGGGCGCTGTCCGCTGACGAATCTGTTCGAGGTGTTCGTGTTCATGGCCTGGTCGGTGGCGTTGATCTACATGGTGGTGGGGCCGACTTATCGGCTGTCGCTGATGGGGGCGTTTACGGCGCCGCTGGTTTTGGTGATCCAGGCGTTTGCGCTGCTGGCGCCGATCGATCGGCCGCGGACGCCGAAGATGGAGGTGAATCCGTGGCTGGAGTTCCACGCGTCGATGTCGATCGTGGCTTATGGGGCGTTCGCTTTGGCCTGCATCGCGGGGTTGATGTATCTGCTGCAGGAGCGGCAACTGAAGACGCATCAGATGCATTCGGTCTTTCATCATTTGCCGCCGTTGACGGATCTTTACGCGGCGATCGTGCGGCTGCTTTGGCTGGGGTTCGGACTTTACACAGCGGGACTGGTGGCCGGCTTTTTCACGGGGGAGCCGTTGCCGAAAGTGAAGATGGCGTGCGCGATCGCGGTGTGGTTTTTCTACGGAGCGATCTTGCAGGGGCGCCGCATTTTCCGGCTGGCGCCGAAGCAGGTGGCGGCGTTGTGCGTGCTGGCGTTCAGCGCGGCGGTGTCGGTGCTGTGGGGGATCACGTTCGTGTCACAACGGGGGCCGGTGTAACCGATGAAGCTTTTCTGCGCAGGGCTGAGCCATCACACGGCGAACGTGGAAACACGGGAGCGCTATGCGCGGACGAGCGCGCTGGAGGCGGAGCTGCGCGCGGCGACCGGTTGCGCGGAGGCGCTGGTGCTTTCGACGTGTAATCGGGTGGAGGTCTATGCGGTGGCGGAGGGCGCGGTCGAGCATGAGACGATTGGGCTGCGCAGCCTCGAATGCGGGCGCAGCGGCGGGCGATGAGGCGGCGTTTTATCGGCACGAGGGCGAGGCGTGCGTGCAGCATTTGTTCCGGGTGGCGAGCGGGCTGGACTCGATGGTGGTGGGCGAGACGGAAGTGCTCGGCCAGGCGAAGCAGGCGTATGCGGCGGCGCGGGAAGCCGGCGGGGCGGGGCCGTATTTGCATCGGCTGTTTCAGCGCGCGTTTCGGGTGGCGAAACAGGTGCGGACGCATACGGACATCACGCGGGGGGCGGTCTCGGTGGGATCGGTGGCGGTGGACTTGGCGGGGAAAATTTTTGGCGAACTGGCGAACCGCAAGGTGCTCATCCTGGGCGCGGGCGAGACGAGCGAGCGGACGGCGCGGGCGCTGGCCTCGCGCGGAGTGAAGGATTTGCGGGTGACGAATCGGTCGGCGGAACGGGCGGAAGCGCTGGCGCGGCGCGGTGGGCGGCCGGGCGGTGCCGTTCATTGGCTGGGAACATCAATGCCGCGAGATCGATATTTTGATTTCGTCGACGGCGGCGACGGAGCCGTTGCTGACGCGCGAGACGCTGGCGCCGATCCTGCACGTGCGCTGGGAGCGGCCGCTGTTCATCATCGACATCGCGGTGCCGCGGGATGTGGCGCCGGAGGTGAATGAGATGGAGGGAGTTTTTCTTTACGACATCGATTCGCTGCAATCGATCGCGGAGCAATCGCTGGCGATGCGGCGGCAGCAGATGGCGGCGGCAGAGGAGATCATCGCGCAGCATGTGACGGATTTCGGGAGCTGGCTGCGCGGGATGCGAGGGGACTCGCGGACGCGCGATGCGGCGGCGCATCGCGAAGTGGCGTCGCCATTGCGGGCGTCTGAGTTGTGAGACGTCTCGTGCTGGGAACGCGCGGGAGTGAGCTGGCGCGGACGCAGACAGCGTTGGTGGAGACGGCGCTGCGGGCGGCGTGGCCGGAGCTGGAGATTGCGATCGAGGTGATCCGGACCAGCGGCGATGAACGCAAGGGCGCGCCGGAACCGACGCCGGGAGCACAGGGCCGGAAGGGAATGTTCACGGCGGAAATCGAGAACGCGCTGCGCGATCGGAGGATCGATGTGGCGGTGCATAGCGCGAAGGATCTGCCGAGCGAAATGACGGATGGGCTGGAGGTTTGCGCGGCGCTGCCGCGCGCGGCGGTGGACGATGTGTTGATCTCGAAATCGGGGGAGGTGCCCACAGGTGGAACGGTGGCGACTGGAAGTGTGCGGCGGCAGCGTCAGCTGAGCGAGTGGCGGCGCGATCTGACGGTGGTGGATCTGCGCGGGAACGTGCCGACGCGGTTGCGGAAGCTGACGGAGAACCCGTGGGACGGGATCATCCTGGCCCGGGCGGGACTGGAGCGGCTGGGGTTCAATTGTTCGCGCGGCGAATTGGATTTCGAGGGGCACACGTTGCGCGTTTCGATTTTGCCGACGGAGGCATTTTTGCCGGCGGGCGGGCAGGGGATCGTGGCCTTGCAGACGCGGGCGGATGATGAGGAGGCGAAGGGCGCGCTGGCGGCGATCAATCACGCGGAGACTTTCCGCTGCCTGCTCGCGGAGCGGGAATTTTTGCGGCTGTTGGAAGGCGATTGCGGCACGCCGGTGGGCGTGATCGCCTCGCTGCACGACGGCCGGCTGACGATGCGGGCGCAGTTATTCGAAGATGACAAAGCGGAACCGCGGAGCGCGACGGGCGGAGGGTGACGAACCGCTCGCACTGGCCGCGAAACTTTTGGAGTTGATCAATGGCTAACAAGAAGAACGCGGGGAAATGTTCTCTGGTCGGCGCGGGGCCGGGCGATCTCGGGTTGGTGACCTTGCGCGCGAAGGCGTGTGTCGAGCAGGCGGAGGTGATCGTGTACGACTACCTCTGCAATGCCGAGATGCTGAAGTGGGCGCCGGAGGGGTGTGAGTTTGTTTTCGCGGGGAAGAAGGCGGGTGCGCACACCTTGTCGCAGGAGGAGATCAACGCCTTGCTCGTGGCGAAGGCGGGCGAGGGGAAACGTGTGGTGCGGCTGAAAGGCGGCGATCCGTTTGTGTTCGGTCGCGGCGGGGAGGAAGCGCAGGCGCTGGCGGGGGCGAAGATTCCGTTTGAGATCGTGCCGGGCGTGACTTCGGCGATCGCGGGGCCGGCGTATGCAGGCATCCCGATTACGCATCGCGGGAACAACGCGCACGTGACGTTTTTCACTGGGCATGAGGATCCGAGCAAAGGGGAGAGCGGGATTGATTTTGCGGCGCTGGCGAAGCTGGGCGGGACGCAGGTGATGTTGATGGGGGTGGAACGGATCGCGGCGATCAGCGCGGAGATGTTGGCGCACGGGCGACCGGCGGATCTGCCGGTGGCGTTGGTGCGTTGGGCGACGACGGGGCGGCAGGAGACGCTGGTGGGAACGCTGGGGAACATCGCGCAGCGCGTGGTGGAGACGGGATTCGAGGCGCCGGCGGTGGCGGTGTTTGGCGAGGTGGTTTCGCTGCGGCGGGAGTTGAATTGGTTTGAGGGCCGCGCGTTGTCCGGGCAAGCGGATCGTGGTGACGCGGACGCGGACGCAGGCGGGAGTGTTGAGCGAGGGACTGCGGACGCTGGGCGCAGACGTGTTTGAGTTGCCGACGATCCGGATCGAGCCGCCGACGGATTTGCGCGCGTTCGCGGAGCTGGTGCAGGACGCGCACGTTTACGACTGGATCGTGTTCACGAGCCCGAACGGGGTGAACGCGTTCTTCGATCTTTTCTACAAGCTCTATAACGATGCACGCGAGCTGGGCGCGGCGAAGATCGCGGCGATCGGACCGGCGACGGCGCAGCGGGTGAAGGATTTCCATTTGCACGTGGATTTGCAGCCGGAGGAGTACGTGGCCGAGGCGGTGGTGCGGGAATTCAAGAAGGCGGGCGGGGTGGAAAATTTGCGGATTCTGCTCGCGCGGGCGGAGAAGGCGCGGGACGTGCTACCGAAAGAGCTCTCCGCCATGGGGGGAATTGTGGACACAGGCATCGCTTATCAAACTGTACCGGAGACCCGCGACGAGAGCGGAGCGCGGCGGCGTTTTGTCGACGAGGGGGCGGATCTGATCACGTTTACCAGCTCTTCGACGGTGGAGAATTTTATGGCTTTGGGTTTGCCGTGGCCGGCGGGAATGCAGGTGGCGAGCATCGGGCCGGTGACTTCGAAGACGGCGCGCGAGCTGGGTTTGAAGGTGGACGTGGAAGCGCGGCGGCATGACATCCCAGGCCTGGTGGACGCGATCCGGAAATTTTACGGGGGATCGGCCTCATGACACCGGAAACGGAGATCAATCTGCCGCCGGATGAGTTTTCCCTCCGGATGCAACAACTGGTGGCGGAAGCCGAGAAATCCGTCGAGACCGAGGACGTGGTCGGGACTCGAAGCGGGCTGACGGCAATTGACGATCGCCTGGCCGGCCTGGAGCACGCGCTGGCGGAAGGGTTCGCGAAAATGGCAGGAGCGCTCCCGGTGAGTGACGGGATCTCCGCGTGGCAGGTGGAACGAATTGACGAAAATTTGCGTGCGCTGCGCAACACGGAGAGCGTGAACCAGCGGCTCTTCAACACCCTGCACGAGGAACTGAAGGGGTATCGTGATAATTTTTTGCGCGAATCGTTGCAGAAGCCGTTTATTCGCGACCTGATCGGGTTACTCGACGACTTGAGCAGCCTCTCGGCGCAGATGCAGGCATCGGTCAAAGGCCGGCAAGGGAAAGTGTCGCAATGGTCGGCCAATCTGGAGAATACGGTTCATTCCGCACTCGAGATTCTGCACCGCCTCGAGGTGACGGAAATCGAGGAGAAGGAGACGGTGGATCGGGCCTTTCACAAGGTGGTGAAGTTTGAGCCGGCGGCGACGGCCGAAGAACACGGACGGATCGTGTCGCGATTGAAACGCGGTTTCGTCTGGCACGGCCAGGTGCTGCGTCCGGAAGAAGTGGTGGCGTTGCGTTTCGGCTAAAAGTCGAAGAAAAACGCCCTTTTTACTGCGCTTCGCGGGTAGTTTTCCTCGGGCGAAAATCCGCCTCGTGCGAGGCACGAAAACTGCAATCAAAGAGGGCCAAAACCGCGTCGCGGGCATTTCAACCTCTTCCACACCATGTCACAACGAAAAGCCATCGGGATCGATCTCGGAACCACCTTCTCAGCCGTCGCGCACATCGATCCCTACGGCAAACCACAGCTCATCCCGAATTCCGAAAGCGAGCGCATCACGCCCTCGGTCATCCTGTTCGACGGCGGCAGCGCGGTGGTGGGAACGTTGGCGAAAAATAATTCCGTTTCGGAACCGGAGAAGATTGCGGATTTCGTGAAGCGGGAGATGGGCAAGTCGAAGGACGAGTTCAGCCGCGAGTTCGACAGCAAAGTTTACTCGGCGGAGGAACTCTCGGCCCTGATCCTGAAGAAGCTGAAGAAGGATGCGGAAAAATTTTTGCAGACGGACGTGACCGACGCCGTGATCACGGTGCCGGCCTATTTTAGCGATGCGGAACGCACGGCCACGATCACGGCGGGCCGGTTGGCGGGATTGAACGTGCTCCAGATCATCAACGAGCCGACGGCGGCCGCGGTGGCCTACGGCCTGGACAAGCTGGACCAGGACCAAACGGTGTTCGTGTTCGATCTGGGCGGCGGCACGTTCGACGTCACGATCATGCGGATCGAGGGCCATCACATCACGATGCTGGCGACGAATGGCGATCATCGCCTCGGCGGCAAGGATTGGGATGATGTGCTCGTGAACCTAGTGGCGGAGGAGTTCGATCGCGAGCATGGCGAGAATCCGTTGCTGGATTTGCAGAGCTATCAGGACCTGCAAAGCCGGGCCCTCGCGGCAAAGATTCAGCTTTCGAGTCGGCCGCGCACGGCCATCGTGCACAATTATAACGGCCAGAGCTTGAAGGTGGAAGTGACGCGGGAGGATTTCGAAGAGAAGACGCGCCACCTGGTGGAGAAGTGCAAAACCATCTGCGAGATCGTGATGCAGGAAGCGAAGATGGACTGGTCGGGGATCGACAAGGTGTTGCTCGTGGGCGGCATGACGCGCATGCCGATGGTGCGGGAGATGATTTCCAACCTTTCGCCGGCGCCGCTGGATGATGCGGTGAACCCCGACGAAGCGGTTGCATTGGGCGCGGCCATCCAGGCAATTTTGGTCATGCTCCAGGAGGAGGAAGACACCGGCGACAAAACGTTGCCGGAGGATACGCGCCAGCAATTTTCCTCGCGCGACGGCGGCCTCATCCAGGTGACCAACATCACCTCGCACACGCTCGGCGTGGTGCTGTGGGACGAGGCACAACATGAGGAATACGTCTTCCCGATGATCGGCAAGATGAGCGCGATTCCGGCGACCTCGAAGAATTTTTTCGGAACGGCGAGCGCAAACATGCCGCGCGCGGTGGTGCGAATCGTGGAAGGCGAGAGTACGCTACCCGCAGAGTGCACCCCGTTGGGAACGTGCGATGTGGAATTGCCGCCCTTCCTGCCGAAAGGCTCACCCGTGCAGCTGGTTTACGAATACAACGCCAACCAGGTGCTGGAGGTCTCGGTGCACGCGGCCGGGAACGAAACCAAAATGTCGATTGAGCGCAACACTGGCCTGGCCCCGCATGAAATCGCCGATGCCACTGAACGCCTCGCGGCACTTACCGTGGCCTGATCATGCTCGAAGTGAAGGTGGATTTTCCTCTCCCACTGCCGGACGATCCAAAAAAATGGGAAGGTTGGAAGAACTACAAGTCTCCCAACTACTACGCGCGCCTTTGCCTTGATCCGAAAGCGAAGCCCAGCGATCAACTAATCGAGGAGCATTGCCGCGAACTGTTGCGCTGGTGGCAGAAGAAGCTGCCGCTTAAAAATCAGCCGAGCAATCCCATCTCGCAGCTACTGCGGCCGGGGCTCGATGAGTCGTCGCGTTACCTGACGGAGGCGCGGGTGGAATTGCTCGATCCGCGCCGCCGCCGCCTGGTGGATGATGAGCTGGCCGCCCAGGAGCAGGAGGAGGCAATCGCCGAGTTTCACAAGTTCCTTACGTTCGCGATCGCGGATGGCACCCTCACGCAGGACGAAGAGAGGAATTTGCTGCGTTTCGGCCGGCAACAACACCTGACCGACGTCCAGATGCTGGGCTACATCGAGGTGGAATTGCGCGACAGCGGGGCGCGCCGGGTGCAGCCGATGGATCCCGCTCCGCCACCTCCCACACAGCGAGCCGCAGGGCGGCGCAAAGCCTCGGCTGACCCGCGCGAAGATTTCCTGCGCATGCTCCGCCTGAGCGGACTCGATAGTGAGGGCATGAGCGACGACACCCGCGACGCCTTCATTAACATGGCGGAAAATCTCGGCCTCGATCCCGGCGCGGCCGAGGACATGGTGGACGATTATCTGGACGAAGCGGACGCGGCTTCGATGGCGGCCATGAAGCCGACTGCACCCGCACCGGTGCGTGTGGAGAGGGCTAGTCCGGCGCCGGTGGCGCCCCCGCCGGCTCCAGCACCGGTGGCGGAAGTTGCCGAACCCTCTGAGGATAAGGAGACGGTCGACACCGACGCTGTCGCTGAACCGCCGGTGGAAGAGGAGGCGGTGGCCCGGGCGAAGGTGGCCAACCTTCCCGCCCCGACGCCGCGGCAGGAGGTATTGCCCAATTTCACCAACTTCATCGGCGCACAAATGATCTGCGTGCCGGCAGGGAATTTCGTCATGGGTAGCACCGCGCTGGATGCCGCGCCGAATGAGCGCCCGTTAACGAAGGTAACGCTGAGCCGTTTCTTTATTTCGCGCTTCCCGATCACGAATGCGCAATATGAAAAATTCGACCCCAGCCACGGCCGGAAGCGCGCCCCCGGCGCGGGCGATGACCATCCCGTGGTTTATGTGAGCAGCCTGGAGGCGATCAAATTTTGCGCGTGGTTGAGCACGCGCGAACGGAAGAAATATCGCCTGCCGAGCGAGGCCGAGTGGGAATACGCGGCCCGGGGGACGGATAACCGGCGCTACCCTTGGGGCGCGGCGGAACGCCGGGGCGACCTGGCAAATTTTGCCGATAAAAACACAGTCTTCGCCTGGAGCGAACGCGACGTGGACGACGGCTACGCCGAAAGTTCACCGGTGGGGGCGTTTCCGCTCGGGGTGAGCCCCTTCGGGGTCGAGGACCTGGCGGGTAACGTATGGGAGTGGTGCCATGACTTCTTCGAGACCTACCGGGGGACGTTGAAGATCAACCCCCGTGGGCCGACCGCAGGCGCGAAACGGGTTTATCGGGGCGGCAGTTGGAAATCGCGTTTCAACAGCCTCCGAACCACGACGCGCGGGTCAAACGTGCCCAACTACTCGTGCAACGATCTGGGATTCCGGGTGGTGTGCGAGTGTGATTAGCGACGGGCGGTCGGCGGAGCGGGCTGATCACCAACAGAAACGCCCCGCGGGGCGGGGCGAACGTTTACCGAAATGGAAGAAGCGTAAGTCGCTTCCTACGAGGGGTTAAAGCGGAATTTCGTCCGACCGCGTTTGGCGTTGGCCTTCGCTTTGCGACGCGTCTTTTGCGTCGGGGTTTCAAAAGCGCGGAGTCGGCGCACCTCTTCGAGGATGCCTTCGGCATCGAGCTTGTTTTTGAGCCGTTTGAGAGCGCGATCCACCGGCTCTCCTTTGCGAACGATCACTTCGGGCATTTTATTGGTCTCCTGGGTTCAAAAATTGGGATTTTAAGGGGGCTGCCCACCGCGGGCGAGGCGACATTAAGCGGCGGCCAGCCGGGCGTCAACTATTGTGAATAACTTTCCTAACGGGTGGCCGAACGCGGGGCATTTGGCGCGCTTTCCACCTCGCGGCGAAGGGCGGTGGTGCTGCCGCCACGCAGGCGGCTCCACCAGAGCACGATGGGCGAGGCGATGAAAATGGACGAATAGGTGCCCACGAGCACTCCGATGAGGATGGCGAGAGCAAAGTCCCGCAGCACCGTGCCACCGAAGAGGAAGAGGCAGAAGATCGGGACCAAGGTGGAACCACCGGTGAGAATGGTGCGGCTGAGAGTCTGATTGATGCTCTCGTTCATGATCTGCGAAATCGTGCCTTTGCGGCCGCTGGCTAGTCCTTCGCGGATGCGGTCAAAGACGACAATGGTGTCGTTAATCGAATAGCCCGCGATGGTAAGGATGGCACCGACGAGGGTGAGGGATAATTCGCGGTCGAGGATGGCAAAGAGGCCCACCGTGAGGAGGATGTCGTGCAGTACCGCGACGATGGCGCCGATGGCGAACGAGAGTTCGAAACGGAAGGTGACGTAAATCAAAATCCCAAGCAGGCCGAGGCCGAGGGCGAGGAGAGATTTGCGCGCCAGCTCACCTCCGACGAGGGCACCGACGCGTTCGGAGCCTTCCACTTTGATCCCCTGTCCCGGCATGGCTTGCTCAACTTGAGCAATGATTTTGTCGCTGGTATTGAGCTGGCTGCGGACGCTGAAATAATTTCGCCCCGCCTGCTCGGAGCGTTGAATGGTGGCGTCGGCCAGTTTGAGCGGTTCGAGCGCCTTGCGCACATCGGCGACGGCGACGGGATTCGCCGTGCTTAGCGTAACGAGATCGCCGCCGCGAAAATCGACGCCGAAGTTTTTCTCTCCGCGCATTCCGAAGACCACGCCACTGCCAATCAGCACTACGACCGAGAGCATGGTGGCAAGGAAGCCGCGGCGCATGAAATCGATGTTCATGGTCGGGATCAAGCTCATCATGGTCATGCGCTTGACCTTGCCGGTCTCGAGCAGCCAACCGGTGGCGTTACGGCCCACGATGAGGACCGCGAACATCGAGGCGATGATGCCGAGGGTAAGGGAGATGGCGAAGCCTTTGACCGGGCCCGAGGCCTGCCAAAAGAGAATGACGGCGGTGATGAGCGTGGTGACGTTCGCGTCGAAAATGGAGCTGAAGGCTTTGTTGTAGGCGGCTTCCAGGGCCACCTTGAGCGATTTGCCCAAGGCCAGTTCTTCCCGCAAGCGCTCGTAAATGAGGACGTTTGCATCCACGGCCATGCCGATGGTGAGGATGATGCCCGCGATGCCCGGCAGGGTGAGCACGAAGTTGAACATCGAGAGCGCTCCCATGAGCAAGAGGAGGTTGATGATGAGGGCGAGGTTCGCGATGAGACCGAGGAGCCGGTAATAAAAGAGCACGCAGACCATCGTGATGAGCAGGCCGACAAGGCCAGCGAGCACGCTGCTCTTGACCGAATCCGCGCCCAACGTGGGCGAGACGCTGCGTTCTTCTTCGATGCTGACCGGAGTCTGGAGCGGATTTTCCAGGACGGTGGAGAGGTTGCGCGCTTCCTGCTCGCCAAAGTTCCCGGTGATGACCGCGTCGCCGCCGTAGATCGCATCGCGGATGACGGGCGCGCTGATAATGGCGCCATCGAGGACGATGGCGAAACGGTAACCCTTGAACTTCTCGGTGATGTCGCCAAAAACCTTCGCGCCTTCGCTGTCGAACTTCAGTTGCACCGTCCAGCCCTCGTTGCCGAAGTAGGCATTGGATTGGGAGACGCGATCGCCCCCGAGGTCGGCGCGCTTCTTGACCAAGATGCGCTCTTCCTCGGCCTTCTTACCGGACTCGGAGTGGAGCTTGTAGCTCTCGATGCGATACTCGGGCGGGATGACTTCTGTGCCGGCGTCGATGCCCTGCAGCTTCTGGCCGTTGTCGGGATAAACGAGCCGGAACTCGAGCTTGGCCACGCGCGAAAGCTGGGTGCGCGCTTCTTGAATTTTTTCGGCGCTCAGACCCGGGACCTGCACCAAAATCCGGTCTGCGCCCACGGGGCTGATGACCGGCTCGCCGCCGCCGAAATAATCCACGCGTTTGCGGATGACCTCGACCGCCTGCTCGAGCATTTCGGTCGTAATCTCGCGTTCGCCGCCGGCCATGCGGATGAGGAAGGAGGTGCCGCCCTTAATATCGAGGCCGAGCGCAATCTTTTTCTCCGGCGGGTAAATCGTGAAGAGGCTGAACGCGACCAGCAGCGCCATGAGAGCGGCGGCGAGGAGGCGCTTCCGTGAACCGTGGTCGGTCGCGAAATACCAACCGAAGAGGACGAGCAAAAGCAGACCGATGGCGAAAGTGATGACGGGGGACATTTAAGAGATGCGGATTTCTAATTGCGGCTACGGGGGCGACGACGCGCCTACTTGGCGGCTTCGGCCGTCACGACATTCGTCACGGCGGTCTTTTCCATCTCGATTTTGACGTTGTCGGCGACCTTTATGATCACGGTGCGGTCCTTCACA
The DNA here is from genome assembly GCA_963769625.1 of uncultured Verrucomicrobiae bacterium. Lineage (GTDB taxonomy): Bacteria > Verrucomicrobiota > Verrucomicrobiia > Chthoniobacterales > UBA10450 > JACCTI01. The sequence continues at coordinate 89,467 of CAVYMO010000011.1, forward strand.
TTGGAGATGAGGCCGTGAATGCCCGAAGCGGTGATGACGCGATCACCGGTCTTGAGCGCCGCCACCAGTTTCGCCTGCTCTTTTTGCCGCTTCATTTGCGGGCGGAAAAGCAGGAAATACATGATCACAAAAATGAGGATGATCGGGACAAACGACGCGAGTGGATTGGGGCCAGAGGGTGCGGCCGTTTGCGCTAGAAGAGTGATAAACATGGGAAATAAAATGGTGGCTCGGGGCTCGTCGTCGCGCCGGGGGGAGCGGAGCCGAGAAGCGGGCTGTTATTGAACACGGAAGCAAACGATTTGCAACCGGCGCGAACGCGCTCTCTACGATTCGCTCGCGCGCGTCAGGTAGTTGGCGACGAATTGCTGACGGAAGTCGCTGAACTTGCCGTCGTCGATCGCGCGTCGCGTTCGCGTCATCAGATCGAGGTAGAAATGGAGATTGTGCAGCGTGATCAACCGTAGCCCGAGAATCTCCTCCGCCTTGATCAAGTGCCGGATGTAACCGCGCGAAAATTCGCGACACGCGAGACAGCCGCACCCTTCCTCGATCGGTCCGGTTTGCAGAGTAAACTCGGCGTTCTTCAGATTTAGAACGCCGCCCGCCGTGAAGGCGGTGCCATTGCGAGCCAGTCGCGTCGGCAGGACGCAATCAAACATGTCCACGCCACGCGCAATCAACTCGATCAGCTGAGGTGGAGTTCCCAATCCCATCGCGTAACGCGGCTTGTCCGCCGGGAGGAAGGGCTCGCTGTTTTCCACGGCCAGCATCATCTCCTCTACCGGTTCTCCCACACTCACCCCGCCGATGGCGTATCCATCGAAACCAATCTGGACCGTCGCCTCCGCGCTCGCGCGGCGCAGATCGGGAAACGTTGCGCCTTGGATAATCCCGAACACCAGCTGCCCCGTCCGGTCTTGCGCCGCCGCTTTACATCGCGCGGCCCAGCGAATCGTCATCTCCAAACTGCGCGCTGCATATTCATGCTCACACGGCCACGGCGGGCATTCATCCAGCACCATCGCGATATCGCTCCCGAGCGTGGCCTGAATCTCCATCGCGATCTCGGGCGAAATAAACGTGGGCGTGCCATCGAGATGATTCTGAAAGCGGACGCCCTCGTCTGTGATCTTGCGCAGCTTCGCAAGGGAGAAGATTTGGTAGCCGCCGCTGTCGGTCAGGATCGGCCCATCCCAATTTATGAACCGATGCAGGCCGCCGAAATGCCGCATCGCCGTCATGCCCGGGGCGAACGAACAAATGATAAGTGTTTCCCAGAATGATCTGCGCTTTCATCTCGCGCAGCTCTGCGGGACTGACCGCTTTCACGCTGCCTTGGGTCCCCACCGGCATAAAGGCCGGCGTCTCGATCACTCCGTGCGCGGTCGTGAGCCGGCCGCGACGTGCTTTCGAAAGGGGATCGGTGGCCAGGAGCGAAAACATGCAGCCGTCACCCTGCGCGCAGTTGAGGCATCGCTCAAATGTGCCGGCGGTTTTTTTGGCAGGCTCAGGGACGTTGACACGGATGCGAGGAATTCATCATGCTCCGAAGCCGACCCGTTCTGCAACGCGGGCGTAATCACAACCCTTCTATTCTGGCCCTACCGACGCGTGGATTTTGCCCTTCTCCTCGCCAATCTCGCGAACCCGCCGGTTCTTTTCTTCTTTCTCGGCTTGCTCGCGGTCGTGGTCCGTTCGGATCTGGAGATTCCGCAGCCGGTGCCGAAGTTGCTCGCGCTTTATCTGCTGCTCGCGATCGGGTTCAAGGGCGGGGTGGAGTTGCACAAGAGCGGGCTCGATGGCCGCGTCGTGCTCACGCTGGGGGTCGCGCTTCTCGTGGCGGCGGCGGTGCCGGTGTGGGTGTTCTTTGCGCTGCGGCGGCGGTTGGGCGTCGCGAACGCGGCTGCGGTCGCCGCCACCTATGGTTCGATCAGCGCGGTCACTTTCATCGCCGCGACTTCGCTCTTGAATCATCTACAGGTCCCATTTAGCGGCTGGATGGTGGCGGCGATGGCGTTGATGGAATCGCCCGCCATCATCGTGGGCGTGCTCCTGGCGCGGCGCAGTGCACCATTGGGCACGATTGCGTGGGGCGGACTGTTACGGGAGGCGTTTTGCAATGGGTCTGTCTTTATCCTTGTCGGCAGTCTGCTGATTGGCGCGATTACCGGCGTGGCCGGCGAGACCGCACTCGAGCCCTTCACGAGCGGAATCTTCAAGGGCGTGCTCTGCCTCTTTCTCCTCGACATGGGCTTGGTCAGCGCGCGCCGCCTCCGTGCCAGCCGGGAGTTGCGCCTGTTCCATCTCGGCTTTGCCTTCCTTGCTCCCGTGGCCCACGGCGCACTGGGGATCGGATTGTCCCTCCTCCTCGGCCTGGACCGCGGCGATGCGCTGCTCTTTACCGTGCTTTGCGCCAGCGCCTCTTATATTGCGGTGCCGGCCGCGATGAGAATGGCCCTGCCCGAGGCCAGTCCGGGCCTTTACGTCCCCATGTCGCTCGCGCTGACGTTTCCCTTTAATATCATCATCGGTCTCCCGCTGTATTTCGCGGTGATCAACCGGCTCTGGAGCTAATCGCCATGGAATCCGTCAAACGCGTCGAAATCATCACCGATTCACTGGAAATGCGGGAAGTCTGCCGCGTCCTCGATGATCTAGAGGTGAGCGGCTATTCCATCGTGCGCGATGTCATCGGCCGGGGCGAGCGCGGGGTGCAATCAGGCGATGAACTGAGCGCCGTCTTTTCCAACAGCCTGCTTCTCCTGGCGTGCCCGCCTGAGCGGGTGGACCAGATCGTGCAGGCGATCCGACCCATCCTGCAGCGCCACGGCGGCATCTGCCTCGTTTCCGACGCGCTCTGGGTCAAGCACTAGACCGAACCGTTCGTTAGGGGAACCGTGCGCCGGCGCTGCATCCGGCCTGCTCGCCCCCGGGTTCATCCGCGAAGAAAATATTCTTGCGGGGCGAAATTTCGTTCCTATATTGCCCGCTCCCCGCATCAGGTGCGTGAGGAATTTAGACGCCGGCCTGAGCGGTTTTTTTGTCGCCCGAATCCTGAGATCGGGCGGCTCTTATTTTAACGACGATGCCCACTATCAATCAGCTCATTCGCAAAGGACGAAAAAAAGTCTCGGTGAAATCCAAATCGCCGGCACTGAAAAATTGTCCGCAGCGCCGCGGTGTGTGCACGCAGGTCATGACCCGCACGCCGAAAAAGCCGAACTCCGCTTTGCGCAAAGTGGCGAAGGTGCGGTTGACCAATGGCCAGGAAATCATCGCCTACATTCCGGGCGAGGGGCACAATTTGCAGGAACACTCCATCGTCCTCGTGCGCGGTGGCCGGGTCAAAGACCTGCCGGGTGTGCGTTATCATATCGTACGCGGCACGCTCGACAGCCTCGGAGTGGACGGACGTCGCCGCAGCCGTTCGAAATATGGCGCGAAGCGTCCGAAAGCCGGGGCCGAGGGTGAAGCCAAGGGCGGCAAGAAGAAATAATTTCTCAACCAACTAATTCCCATGTCGCGCAGACGTAAAGTTTACAAAAAAGACGAGAAGATCGATTCGCGTTACGGCAGCGTCGCGGTCGCGCGTTTAATTTCGACCGTGATGAAGAACGGGAAAAAGTCGCTCGCGGAACGGATCGTTTACACCGCCATCGATAAATCGCATGAAGGCTCGGATGCGGTTGATCCGCTCGAGGTCGTGAACAAGGCGCTGGAGAATGTGCGCCCGCGTCTGGAAGTGAAATCACGCCGCGTGGGTGGTGCGACTTACCAAGTGCCGATGGAAGTGACCCCGGCGCGTCAGGTTTCGCTCGCGATGCGTTGGATCGTCACTTACGCCGACAACCGCCGTGGATTGCCGATGGCCGATGCGCTCGCCGCGGAATTAAAAGACGCCGCCGCCGGACAGGGCAGCGCGATCAAGAAGCGCGACGACACCCACAAGATGGCGCAAGCGAACCGCGCCTTTGCCCATTTCCGCTGGTAACAATTTTTTGGCCATGGCTACTGCGACTTTAGACAAACCCAAATCGACGAATCCCAACTCGCCGGACCGGAAGTATCCGCTCGAGAAGACGCGGAACATCGGGATTGCTGCGCACATCGATGCCGGCAAAACAACGCTTACTGAGCGCATTCTTTTTTACACCGGCATGATCCATAAGATCGGCGAAGTGCATGAAGGCACGACCGTGACCGATTGGATGGAGCAGGAACGCGAGCGCGGCATCACGATTACGTCCGCGGCGACGACCTGCGCATGGATGCAGAAGCCGGAGCCGGGCGTTTACAAGATGTATGACGGCATCAAAATGCGCGTCAACATTATCGACACGCCGGGTCACGTGGATTTCACCGCGGAAGTGGAGCGTTCGCTCCGCGTGCTCGATGGAGCCATTGCCGTTTTCGACGCCGTCGCGGGTGTGCAGCCGCAATCGGAGACCGTTTGGCGTCAGGCAAACAAGTATAAGGTCCCGCGCATCGCTTTCATTAATAAGATGGATCGCGTGGGCGCGGATTTTGCCGCAGCGGTCGATTCGATGCACAAGAAGCTCGCCGCGAATGCGTGGCCAATTCTGATTCCGCTGGGCAAAGAGGATTACCTCAAGGGCCAGCTCGACGTGGTGAATCGCAAAGCGGTTTTCTATCTCGACGACGATTCGATGGGCTCCGTCTACGAAGTGCGCGAAGTGCCCGAGGAGAACAAGGTCGAGGTGGAGAAGGCCTACTCGGATCTGGTGGAACAAATTTCCAATATCGACGACGAAATCGCGGAAGCGGTCCTGGAAGAGAAGGAGATCACCCCGCAGATGCTGAAGGCGGGGATTCGCCGCCAGACCATTGCAAACAAGTTTGTGCCGGTCGTGGGCGGTTCCGCTTTCAAGAACAAGGGCGTCCAGTATCTCGTCGATGCGGTGATCGATTATCTGCCGGGCCCGTTGGATATTCCGCCGGCCGTCGGTATGGAGCCCGACACGCACGAAGCGATGGAAGCAGCGACCGATGATAACGGCAAATTCTGCTCCCTCGCGTTCAAGCTTTGGAGCGATCCGTTTGTCGGCAAGCTCGTTTTCTTCCGGGTTTACTCCGGTTCGCTCTCGAAGGGCGACAACGTTTACAATCCGCGCACGAACAAGCGCGAGCGTATCTCGCGGTTGATTCAGATTCAGGCCGACAAGCGCGAGGACATCGACACTTGTTACTCAGGCGACATCGCGGCCATCGTCGGCATTAAGAACATCACCACGGGCGACACGCTTTGTGATGAGGATTTCCCGATCCTGCTCGAGCCGCCGTCGTTCCCTGATCCGGTTATCTCGATGGCGATCGAGCCGAAGACGAAGCAGGACCAGGAGAAAATGGGCGTGGCTCTGCAGCGCCTCTCCGAGGAAGATCCCACTTTCAAAGTCTTCACCCACGAAGACACCGGCCAGACGATCATCGCTGGAATGGGCGAGCTGCATCTCGAGATCATTCGTGATCGGATGCTGCGCGAGTTCAAGGTGGACGCGAACTCCGGCAAACCGCAGATCGCTTATCGCGAAACCATCACCGCGGCGGCCGACGGTGAAGGCAAGCTGATCAAGCAGTCGGGTGGTCGCGGTCAATACGGCCACGTCGTCATCAAGGTGCAGCCTAACGAGCGCGGCAAGGGCATCACGATCGAGAACAAGGTCGTCGGCGGCAATATTCCGAAGGAATACATCCCGGCCTGCAAAAAGGGCATCGAGGAAGCGATGATCAACGGCGTCATCGGCGGCTACCAGGTGATCGACGCGAACGTCGACATCGTGGACGGCTCGTATCACGACGTCGATTCGAACGAAATGGCGTTCAAGCTCGCGGCGATTTTTGCGGTGAAGGACGCCTTCAAAAAAGCGAAACCGATTCTGCTCGAGCCGATCATGAAGGTCGAGAACGCGACCCCGGAAGAATACCAGGGCGACATCATGGGCGATTTGAATCGTCGCCGCGGCAAAATCGGCAGCATCGAAGTGAAGGGCAATCTCACCATGGTGCAGGCCGAAGTTCCGCTCGCGGAAATGTTCGGTTACGCGACCGCGATTCGCTCACTTTCCAAAGGCCGTTCGAGCTACTCGATGGAGCCGTCACATTTCGAACAAGTCCCACAGCAGCTCGTCGCGGCCGTGCTCGACCAGAAGGAGACCAAGTAAGATGGCCAGCGGGCAACGTATTCGTATTCGTTTGAAAGCGTTCGATCACCGAATGCTCGATCAATCTGCCATCGACATTGTCGAGACGGCGAAGCGCACCGGCGCGCGGGTGGCGGGACCGATTCCGCTCCCGACTTTGATCGAGAAATTCACCGTGAACCGCTCTCCGCACGTCGACAAAAAATCGATGGACCAATTTGAAATTCGCACGCACAAGCGGCTGCTCGACATCATCGAGCCGACCGCGAAGACGGTGGATGAACTGAAGAAGCTCAACCTCCCCGCGGGCGTGGACATCACGATCAAGATTTAGCGCTAGAGCGCCTGAAACATTTGCAAGCCCACCATCATGAGCATTGGACTTTTAGGAAAGAAAATCGGCATGACGAGCATCTACGATGCTTCCGGCCGGCTGCGTCCGGTGACTGTGGTCGCCGCGGGCGATAACGTTTTGGTCGATCGCGTCACGACGGAGCGGAACGGATATTCTGCGATCAAGGTCGGCTTCGACGTGCAGAAGGAATCGCGCATGAACGGCGCGAATCTGGGCGAGTTCAAGAAGGTGGGCTCCGAACCGAAGCGGCTCGTGCGCGAGTTTCGCCTGAAGGAAGATGCGCCGGAAGGCGACATTAATCTCAGCGTCACGCAGTTCGCCGAGGGTGATTGGGTGGACGTGATCGGGAAGTCGAAGGGTAAAGGTTTTCAGGGCGTCATGAAGAAGCACAACTTCCATGGCCAGGGCGCGTCGCACGGTTCCAAGACGCATCGACGCAACGGCGCCATCGGTAACCGCTCCACGCCGGGCCGCGTGTTCAAGAATATGGGCATGCCGGGTCACATGGGTGACGAACGGGTGACGGTGCAAAACCTCCAGGTCCTGCAGGTACGCGAGACGGAGAAGATTATTTTAATTAGCGGCGCAGTCCCGGGAGCAAACGGCAGTTATGTCGTGGTGCGCCCGGCGATCAAAAAGCCGGCTGCGACTGCGGCAGGGGAGGCTAAATGAAGGCGAAAGTTCTAACAGCAGACGCGGCCAAGGACGCGAAGATGGTGCTGGTCGAAAACGGCCGGGGCACGCAGGCGGTGCATGATGCAATTGTGGCGATGCGCGCGGCGCGTCGTTCAGGCTCGGCGAACACGAAGACGAAGGCGGAAGTGAATCTTTCCGGTGCCAAGCCCTGGCGCCAGAAGGGCACTGGCCGAGCGCGTGCCGGTTACAAATCCTCGCCCATCTGGCGTGGCGGTGGTGTCGTTTTCGGACCGAAGCCGCGTGATTACACGAAGAAAATTTCCAAGTCGACCCGCCGTCTCGCTTTCCAAAAAGCGCTGACGGAGCGGATCAACGCGGGCGACGTGCTCACGCTCGACGGCTTCGCGGTGAAAGAAGCGAAGACGAAGAATTTCCTCAGCCAGCTGAAAGAGCAGACGGACGCGACGAAGGTGTTGCTCATCTCGGATTCGTTCGACGAGAACACCTACCGCGCGGCGCGGAACGTTCGGCCGGTGCTGCTCGTTACGGCGACGGATGTGAACACGGAGCAGTTGCTCGCGTTCGATAAGATTTTGGTCACGAGCAAAGCGCTTGAACAACTCGCAGGAAGGACCTCGCAATGAACGACCATTTTGATCTCATCCAGACCGCTTCGCTGACGGAGAAGTCCTCGCTCCTGAGCGAGAAGCTGAACAAGTACGTCTTCCGGGTCGCGCCGCGCGCGAACAAGATTCAGATCAAGGCGGCGATCGAGAAAATTTTCAACAAGAAGGTCGTGTCGGTGAACACCTGCAATTACGCGGGGAAGAAGAAGCGCGAACGCAGTCCCAATTTTGGCCGCAAAGCCCATTGGAAGAAAGCCATCGTGACCTTGAAGGAAGGCGAGAAGATCGATCTCGTTTAAACTGTTATGGCACTACATAAATTTCGCCCACTCACGCCGACGCTGCGCTTTCAGCAGTTGCCTGCTTTTGAGGAGATCACAAAGTCGAAGCCGCATAAGGCTCTGACCGAAGTTAAAAAACGCAGCGGCGGCCGGAACAACACCGGCCGGCTGACCTCGCGTCACATCGGTGGCGGGCACAAGCAAAAATATCGCAAGGTGGATTTCAAACGCCGCAAGCATGGCGTGTCGGCTGAGGTGATCGGAATCGAGTACGATCCGAATCGCTCGGCGCGGATCGCGTTGATCAAGTACGCGGACGGCGAGATGAGCTACATCCTCGCGCCAGACGGTCTAACGAACGGCGCCCAAGTGATGTCCGGCGAAACGGCGCCGCCGAAACTCGGAAACTCGCTGCCTTTGAGCGCGATTCCGCTCGGTTCGGCGATTCACAATATTGAGATCGCACCCGGTCGTGGCGGACAGATTGCGCGCAGCGCGGGTCAGCAGGCGACCTTGAGCAACCGCGAAGCCGGCTACGCGCTGGTCAAACTTCCTTCGGGCGAAATTCGCCGCATCCATGACACCTGCTGCGCCACGATGGGCCAGGTCGGCAATGTGGATCACATGAACGTGGTCAGCGGCAAAGCTGGTCGCACACGTTGGAAGGGCACACGCCCGACCGTGCGCGGCATGGTTATGAACCCGGTCGATCACCCGAATGGCGGTGGTCAGGGTAAATCAAAGGGCGGCGGTGGACGTCAGCATTTGACCAGCCCATGGGGTCAACTCGCGAAGGGTTTCAAGACCCGCTCGAAGCACAAGCCGAGCGATCGTTTCATCATGCAAGACCGTCGCGTGAACCGGAAGAAGAAGAATTGATATGGGCAGATCTCTAAAAAAAGGACCGTTTGTTGCGCCGTATCTTCTCGAGAAGATCGATAAGATGAATGCGGGCGTGAAGAAGCCGATCAAGACCTGGTCGCGCAGTTCGATGGTGACGCCTGATTTCGTGGGCCACACCTTCATGGTGCATAACGGCAAAACTTTTACCTCCGTCTTCGTGACGGAGAACATGGTTGGTCACAAGCTGGGTGAGTTTTCGCCCACGCGGATTTTCAAGAAGCACGGTTCGCATACGGCGAAAGTGACGAAATGATGTGAATTTTTGGTTTTCGATTCTCGATGGGCGAGGGCCGCTGAAGCGGCTCGCGCGTTCAGGATCGATGATCGGTTTGTTTGGGAGCGTTTGTTCAGCTGGAGAGCTGGCGGCGCAGGGAAATAGTTCTTTGTCAGATAACATGATTGAATCGGAAGCGGTGCAAACGCTGACCGAAAGCCTGGCGGCGTCGAATGCCGAGGCGGAGTTATTCCGCCGGAAGTATTCGGAGTTGCATCTGCGCATGGAAGCGCTCGGGCTGGAGGCGGCGGATAAAGACCGGGCGAAACTGGAGCAACGGCTCCTCGCCGCGGTGAGCGACCTGAAATTGACGCAGAAAGAGCGCGATGTGTATCGCGATCAGATGCTGCAAATGACGGAAGCGATCCTAAGTTTGCTCAAGACTTCGACGGGCGGCGATGCGAAAGCGCGCGCGGAAGTGGAAGCGCAGGTGCGGAGCACGAATGCGCTGGTCGCAAAGGCGACGGAAGAGCCGGAAGCGGCGGCGGGCTTGATGGATGGCAGCGTGGTGAGCGTGAAAGACGAATGGTCACTCGTGGTGGGCAACCTCGGCGAAGAGCAGGGCGTGAAGATTGGGATGCCATTGCGCGTGCTGCGCGACGGGAGAACGATCGCGACGCTGCGAGTGGTGGATGTGCGACAGAAGATTTGCGGCGCGGTGATTCAAGAAATGGGTTCTGAAAAAGAGAAGATAAGAGTGGGTGACCGCCTCCAGGCGGATGCCCGCCAAAATGTGAGTTTAAAATAAATGGAAGTTCGATCGACATTACGTTACGCGAAAATCTCGGCCTTTAAGGTCCGGGAGGTGACGCGTGCAATTCAGGGTCTGCCGGTTTCGGCAGCGCTCGACCTCGTCGCCTTTAGCCCCAAGAAGGCCGCGGGGTTGATCCATAAAACTTTGAAGAGCGCGGTCGCGAACGCCGAGAACAACGCGAACCTGCGCGTCGACGGCCTGGTCGTGAAAGAGGCGACCGCCGGCGAAGGCCCGACGCAAAAGCGCATGATGGCGCGGGCCCGGGGCAGTGGCAGCCGCATCCTGAAGCGGAGCGCCCACATTCGAATCATTTTGACGGACGAGATCGAGATCAAGAAGCGGGACAAAAAGAAGTCCGGCAAGAAAATTGCCGCGAAGAAAACGCCGCGTTCCAAGGCCACGAAGGAAGACAAGGTCGAGGCTGCGCCGGTAGAAGCGAAGAAATCAGAGAGCTAAAACAATGGGCCAGAAAGTTAATCCAATTGGTTTTCGTCTCGCGGTGAATCGCGACTGGCGTTCGCGCTGGTACGCCTCCCCGCAGGAGTTACCGGCGTTTTTGCACAGCGACATCAAGATTCGCGATTACGTGAAGAAGAAGCTGCAGTTTGCCGCGGTCTCGAAAGTGATCATCGAGCGGGCCTGGAACAGCATCCGCGTCACCATTCACACCGCACGTCCCGGCATCGTGATCGGCCGCAAGGGCGCCGAGATCGAGAAGATGACGGAAGAGATTTCCAAGATGGCGCAGGGGAAACAGGTCAAGATCGACATCCAGGAGATCAAGACGCCGGAACTCGACGCCCAGCTCGTGGCCGAGAACGTGGCTCTGCAAATCGAACGCCGCATCGCTTATCGCCGCGCGATGAAGAAAGCGGTCTCGATTGCGATGGATTTCGGCGCGCAGGGGATTCGCTTGCGCAGCTCGGGCCGCTTGAACGGCGCGGAAATTTCCCGCTCGGAGTGGTATCGCGAGGGCAAGGTGCCACTGCATACGCTGCGGACCCCGATCGATTATGGATTCGCGGAAGCGAATACAGTTTACGGCAAAATCGGCGTGAAGTGCTGGCTTTGTAAGAAGGAAGAGGCGCCAGCGGAACAGCCGCAAACGGCCGTCCCTCCACCACCCGCCCCGGTTGAAGCTTAATTTCTAGGAGACTACTGACATGCCCTTGATGCCCAAACGCGTAAAGTATCGCAAGACCCAGCGGGGAAGCCGCAAGGGGACGGCTTCGCGCAATCTTCGGATCGACTTCGGCGAATTCGGTTTGCAAACGCTGGAGCGGGCGTGGATCACGAATACGCAGATCGAAGCGGCTCGTGTCGCGCTTACGCGCCATATGAAACGCAAAGGCAAGCTGTGGATTCGCATTTTCCCGGATAAATCGGTCACCGGCCGTCCGCCGGAGACGCGAATGGGCAAAGGAAAAGGCGCGCCCGAGTATTGGGTGGCGACGGTGAAGCCGGGCAACATCTTATTTGAACTGGACGGTGTGACGGAATCCGTGGCGCGCGAATCTCTTCGTCTGGCGGCGAACAAGCTGCCGGTGCGAACGAAGTTCCTCACCCGGCACCACGTGGCTGCGGCCTAACGATATGAAATTTAAAGAAATCAAAGAGCTGAGCTCGGAAGAGCTGGTGACGAAGAAGCGCGATCTGCGGCAGGAAAGCCTGCACCTGCGTTTGCAGCAGCAGAGCGGCCAGCTCGAACAGCCGAGCCGGTTGCGTCTGATCCGGCGGCAGGTGGCGCAGTTGGAAACGGCGCTCGCGCAGCGTGTGCACAAGACGGAGAGCAAATAGTTTTTATGGTCGAAGAGATTCAAACAGCCGGCGCGAGCACGGCGGAAGAGAAAGCGCGGGGCACGCGCAAGACACGCACCGGTGAAGTCATTTCCAGCGGGATGAACAAGACGATCGTGGTCCAGACCACGACCCGTGTGCCGCATGCGAAGTTCGGCAAGATCGTTAAGCAGAAGAAGAAATTTTACGCACACGACGAGGAGAACAAGGCGAAAACAGGTGACACGGTTCGCATCATGGAAACCCGGCCGTTGAGCAAACTGAAACGCTGGCGCCTGGTGGATGTGGTCGCGAAGTAGCCGCAACGGAAACAAATTTTATGGTCTATCTAAGATCCAGACTCGACGTGGCGGATAACAGTGGCGCGCGCATGGCCACGATGATCGGCGTCATTGGCCAGGGCACGAGCAAGTGCGCGGGCATTGGTGACGTCATTACCGCGAACGTCAAAGAAGCGAGCCCGAACGGGACCGTGAAAAAAGGCGAGGTGGTGCGGGCGGTTTTGGTGCGCACACGGCAGCCGATCAAACGGCAGGACGGCTCCGTCCTGCGTTTCGACAACAACGCCATCGTGATCATCGACAAAGATTTGAACCCACGCGGCACCCGTATTTTCGGGCCGGTCGCGCGTGAATTGCGTGAGCGCAACTTCATGAAAATCGTCTCGCTGGCCCCGGAAGTATTATGAACCGCATCAAGCTTCACGTCCGCAAGGGCGACCAGGTGGAAGTGATCGCGGGGAACTTTCGCGGTTCCTCGGGCAAGGTGCTGGAAGTGCTTTCGAAAAAGCAGCGTGTGCTGATCGAAGGCGTGCGGCTGATCAAACGGCATCTGAAGAAATCACAGGATAATCCGCAGGGGAAAATCGCCGAGCGCGAAGGCCCGATCCACATTTCGAATGTGAAGGTGCTCGAGCGTTCCGAAGGTGAAGGCAAGGGCAAGGGCAAGAAAGCTAAAGTGACCAAGCCGAAAGCGGAGAAGAAGAAAGCGCCGGCGAAGAAAAAGGCCGCGAAGGAAGAGGCCTAAGCCATGAAGAACGAATTTTACGACGACTACAAGAGCCGGGTGATCCCGGCGTTGCAGAAACACCACGGCTACAAGAACACCCACCAGATTCCGAAGGTGGAGAAGGTGGTGATCAATACCTGCGTCGGTTCGCAGGCCGACGTAAAGCAGGCCCTGGAAGACGCCAAGGCGGAGCTCGCTTTGATCACCGGGCAGAAGCCGGCGGAGACGCGCGCGAAGAAAAGCATCGCGAACTTCAAGTTGCGCGGCGAGCAGGCGATCGGGGCCAAGGTCACCTTGCGCGGCGAGCACATGTATGAATTTCTCGAGCGCCTGATCAAAACCGCACTCCCTCGCATCCGCGATTTTCGCGGGGTTTCGCCGAAGGCATTCGATGGCAACGGCAACTACACGCTGGGTGTTCCTGACCAGGCCATTTTCCCGGAAGTCGAGCTGGATAAAATCAAGCGCAACATCGGTTTTGATGTTACCATCGTCACCACCGCGCGGACGAACGAGGAAGCCAAGTCGCTTCTGAGTGAAATGGGAATGCCGTTCAGCGACCGCGCGAAGAAGCCTGTCGCCGCCCCTGCGGCCTAATTTTCCATGAGCACTGTTACTGATCCTATCGCCGACCTTCTCGCCCGCGTGCGCAACGCCGCGGCCGCGGGAAAGCACGAGATGTTTGTCCCTTATTCCAAGATCAAGTCGGAGATCATCCGCATCTTGAAAGAGGAGGGCTACATCACCGATTACGCGCTGGATAATGAGGCGGCGCATCCGCGCATTAAGATTACGAACAAGATGGCGAACCGCTCGAGTGCGATCACCGGCTTGAAGCGCGTGAGCCGACCCGGCCTGCGGCGCTATGTGGGAGCGGATGAGATCCCGCGCGTGCTCGGCGGGATGGGGATTTCGATTTTGTCGACCTCGCGCGGGATTCTTTCCGGGCGCGAAGCGAAGAAGCAAAACGTGGGAGGCGAGCTGCTGGCTTACATTTGGTAAGCGGGCTCGGAATTTTTATATGTCACGGATTGGAAACAAAGCGGTCGAGATTCCCGACAAGGTGAAGGTGAACATCGGGAACGATGGCGCCGTCGCGGTCGAAGGGCCGAAGGGCAAGCTGAACTGGAAGCTGCCGCGCGAGATCACCGCGAACGTCGCGGACAACAAGATTTCATTGGTGCGCGGGGCGGAGACGCGAAGCGTGAAGGCCTTGCACGGCCTCTCGCGCAGTTTGGTGAACAACATGGTGTTGGGTGTGAGTACGGGCTTTTCGCGTGATCTCATCATTGAAGGCGTCGGTTTCAAAGCGGCGGTGCAAGGCCAGGTTTTGAACCTCAGCCTCGGGTTCTCGCACCCGATTTTATTTCCGATTCCGAAGGACATTAAAATCACCGTGGCCGAAAACACCAAGATCAACATCGCGGGCATCGACAAGAAAGTTGTCGGTCAGGTGGCGGCGGATATTCGCCGTTATTACCCGCCCGAGCCCTATAAGGGCAAAGGCGTGCGTTATGCCGGCGAAGTGATCCGGCGCAAGGAAGGAAAGACTGTTCAGTAGTATGAAAACGGATCGCAAAGAAATCAGGCACCGCATTCATACGCGGATCAGGAAACGGGTCAGTGGCACTGCGGAACGTCCGCGTCTCGCCGTCCATTTCTCCGGCAAACATGTTTACGCACAGGTCATCGATGATGACGCAGGGCGCACTCTCGCTGCGGCGGGCACGACGGAAGAAGCCCTAAAGGGAAAAGGCAAAGCGGCGGCCAATCTTGCCTCCGCACAAAAGGTCGGAAAAGCGGTCGCGGAGCGCCTGCTGGCGAAGAAGGTGGACAAGGTCATCTTCGATCGCGGCGGTTTCCTTTATCACGGCAAAGTGAAAGCTCTCGCGGATGCGGCGCGCGAAGGCGGACTCAAATTTTAAGAACCCATGGCACAACAACACGGCGGCAGACGTCAGGAACGTCAAACAGATAAAAGCTCGGCGGCACGGGGTGACACGACAGAAAAAGTCGTGTTCATCAATCGTTGCGCGAAGGTGGTGAAGGGCGGTCGTCGGTTCAGCTTCAGCGCCTTGATCGTGGCTGGGGATCATGACGGCCAGGTGGGCGTTGGCTTCGGCAAAGCGAACGAAGTGGCGGAAGCAATCCGCAAGGCTTCGGACGCGGCCCGCAAGGGCATGGAAAAAATGTCGGTGCACGAGAACACGATTCCGCATGAGACCATTGGCGAATTCGGCGGTGGACGCGTTCTGTTGCGTCCCGCGTCGCCGGGAACCGGCGTCATCGCCGGTGGCGGTGTGCGTGCGGTCGTGGAAGCGGTCGGGATTAAAGACGTGCTTGCGAAATCGCTCGGCTCCAGCAATCACGCCAACGTGGTCAAGGCGACGATCGAAGCGCTGCGCGGGTTGCGCCGGAAAGACGAAATTTTCAAGACGCGCGGCATCCGCATGCCGGCGCCGGTCGCGGACGGGAAGGAAGAATTGTCATGATGCGGCTGCATAATTTGAAGCCGCGTCCCGGCGCCAAGCATCGCACGAAGCGGCTTGGCATCGGTGAAAGCTCGGGTCATGGAAAGACCAGCGGCAAAGGTCACAAGGGACAGAAAGCACGTTCCGGCGGCAGTATTCGTCTCGGATTCGAGGGCGGGCAGATGCCGCTCATCCGGCGCCTGCCGAAACGGGGATTTAACAACAAGCGCTTCCACAAGAATTACGCGATCGTCAACCTGGAGGATCTGAATTCTTTTGATGCCGGCACGGTGATCAACGAAGAAATGCTGCGCGAATCGAAGATGATCCGCGGCAACGTCGTGGGATTGAAGGTGCTCGGGAACGGTGAACTGAAGCACGCGCTGAAGATTGAAGCGCACAAGGTGAGCGCGTCCGCGCGGGAGAAGATCGAGGGCGCCGGTGGCAGCATTACCTTGCGCGAAGTGAAGCGCTTGGACGGACCCCGCCACGAAGCGAAAGCGAAGGCGAGTCCCGAGACCGAGGAGAAAGCGCCGGCGAAGAAAAAGAAGCCGGCCGCAAAGAAATCTTCCGCCAAGAAGTCCGGCGCGAAAAAGAAGTCGTCCGCCAAGAGCTAACGCTTTGAGCGACTCCGGAAAATTCTAGGCGATGGTCTCGGCGTTTCTTAATTCCGTCAAAATCCCGGAGCTGCGGCAACGGATTTTGTTCACCCTTGCGGTCATCGTGATCGTGCGCCTCGGCGCGGCCATCACCACGCCGGGCGTGAATCCGCTCGTTTTGCAGGAGTGGTTCAAGAGCGCGGCGTCCGGCGCAGGTGGCGTAGCGGCGCTCTTTAATCTCTTCAGTGGCGGCGCGCTGGAAAATTGCGCGGTCTTTTCGCTCGGCATCATGCCTTACATCAGCGCGTCGATTATGATGCAGCTTTTGACGGCGGTGATTCCCAAGCTCGGCCGTCTGGCGAAGGAGGACGGCGGGCGACAGAAGGTGATGCAGATCACGCGTTACGCGACGTTGGGTCTTTGCCTGGTGCAGGGTTACCTCCTCGCGCTCTCGCTTCAGAATCCGGCGTCGAATCCGATGTTGGGCGGAATCAACGAGACCATTCAGGCGCTGGGGATTCCGCTGGTGGCGGATAGCGGCTGGATGTTCCGGATCCAGACGGTCATTTCGTTGACGGCGGGAACGATGTTCCTGATGTGGCTGGGCGACCAGATTACAGAACGAGGGATTGGCAACGGTATCTCGCTCATCATTACCGTGGGCATCGTCGCGCAATTGCCCGCGGCGCTGGCGCAGGCTTGGAAGACGTTCGTTCCTTCCGCCGAAACCGGCACCAGCCAGGTGAATCCAGCGATTCTGGTTTTGATGATCGCATTCCTTTTTATCGTGATCGCGGCGGTGATCGCGGTGACGCAAGGCGTGCGCAAGATCACGGTGCAGTACGCGAAACGTGTGGTGGGCCGCAAGATGTACGGCGGGCAGACGCAATACATGCCCTTGAAGGTGAACTACGCGGGCGTTATGCCGATTATCTTCGCCTGGGCCTTGCTGCTCTTTCCGGCCACGATCGTGAGCTACGCTTTCCCGACGAGTCGGGTGGCGCGACAGATTTCGGATGCGCTTTCGCACGGCTGGCCACACTACGTGGTGCTGGCGATGATGATTTTCTTCTTTAGTTATTTCTGGGTGGCGACGCAATTCCAGCCGTCGCAGATCGCGGATGACCTGAAGAAATACGGTGGCTACATCCCCGGGGTGCGACCGGGTAAACCAACCTCGGAGTTTCTCGATTACACGATGACGCGGCTGACGTTTGCGGGAGCGATTTTCCTGACCGCGATCGCGGTGCTGCCGAGCTTGATGAGTACGGGGCTGAATGTCCCCACGATTACCGCGCAATTTTTCGGCGGCACGAGTTTGCTCATTATTGTGGGCGTGATTCTGGACACGATGCGTCAGGTAGAGACGCATCTGATCCAGCGTCACTACGACGGGTTCCTGCGCAAGGGTCGGATTCGCGGACGCTTCGATCGCTCTTCCTATAACCGGGGCGAGGCCGCTCCGCAGACGACGCTGATGTGGCTCTATGTTGGCATCGCGGTGTTGGTGATCGCAGGCGTCGCCATCTTCGTTTACGGTCGCTCGTGAAAAAGCGACTAGTTCTCCTCGGTGCGCCGGGTTCCGGAAAGGGAACGCAGGCGGAAATGATCACGAGGCATTTCGGGATTCCGGTGACGTCGCCGGGTGCGATCCTGCGGCGGGAAATGGATCTCGGGACGCTTCTCGGGCTGGAGGTGGCGGAACAAACCAAGCACGGCGAGCTCGTTTCCGACAAGATTATCATCGATCTCATAGAGGACTACGTGCGCTTGCACGGCGCGCAGGGATTCGTTTTCGACGGTTTTCCTCGTACGATTCCTCAAGCTGAGGCGCTGCGCGGCATTTTGGAACGGCATCACACACCGCTCGATCTCGCGATTTGGCTGGATGTGTCGGCGCAGACGATCAACGACCGCGTCTCGCATCGTCTGCAATGCCAGGCCTGCGGCTTTACCACGAGCGAAACGGCGGCGGGATTCTCCGAGCGCGCGGTGTGCCCTTATTGCGATGGTCCACTCGTTAGACGGACGGATGATGATTCCGGGGTCTTGCTGACCCGGCTCTCAGAGTTCAATTCCAAAACGCAGCCGTTGGCAGATCATTACGAACAGATGAATGCGCTGCGGAAGATCGACGGCAATCGCGACCGCGATGCGGTTTTTGCCGAGATCTCGCGTTTGATCGAGCAGACGGCATGATCCCGATCAAGAGCGCAAAAGAAATCGAGAAGATGCGAACGGCTTGCCGGACGGCGAGCGAGATTCTTGAACGCGTGAGCGAGTTGGTGCGGCCCGGTATTACCACGAAGGAAGTCGATGAAGCGGCGGCGGACTTGATGGCCGAAGCGGGGGTGAAGAGCGCATTTCTGGGTTATCGTCTCGGGCATCGCGTCTTCCCGGGAAACATTTGTATTTCTCTCAATGATGAAATTGTGCATGGCATCGGCAGCCAGCGCCGGGTGCAGTATGGCGATATCGTGAAGCTCGACATCGGCGTCGTTCAAGACGGATGGGTCGGCGACACAGCCTCCACCGTGCCGGTGGGAATGATCGATGAGCGGACGGAAAGGCTTTTACGGGTGACGGAAAAGGCCTTGGAGTGCGCCATTGCGGTCGCTTCTGACGGGGTGCGGCTGGGCGATGTGTGTGCGGCGGTGGAAGAAGAAGCGCTGGCGAATAGTTTCACCGTGGTGCGGGAGTTCGTCGGCCACGGCGTCGGGCGCAAGCTGCACGAAGAACCCCAAGTGCCGAACTACGGCCGACGCGGGAGCGGGCCGCGCTTGAAATCGGGCATGACTTTGGCGATCGAGCCAATGATCAACGCCGGAACCGCGAATGTGCGCTTGCTGGACGACGGTTGGACGGTATGCACGGCAGATGGAATGCCGTCCTCCCACTTTGAGCACACGGTCCTGATCACGAAAGACGCGCCGGAAATTCTGACCTGGCGCGGGCAAAAACAGCTAAAATGAGACGCAATCCCATCTTGCGAGCCATGAAAGTTCTGCTAAACGTTTCAACCTACGATTTGTCGGATACGGCGGAGTTTGTTCCGCCTGCAGTGGCAACGCGGAGATGATCTCCGCGTTTTTCGTCTCGTGGACCTTATGAAAGTGCGACCCTCAGTAAAAAGACTCTGTGTAGCGTGCAAGATCGTGAAGCGCAAAAATGTTGTGCGCGTGATCTGCACGAACCCGCGCCATAAACAGCGCCAGGGCTAGGAAATTTATGCCACGATTACTCGGAGTTGAAATTCCCTCGGACAAGCGAATCGAAGCTTCGCTCACCTACATTTACGGAATTGGGCCCACGACCGCGAAGCGGATCCTGGAGCAGACCAATATCGATCCCAACCTGCGCGCAAAAGAACTGACGCCGCAGCAGTTGAACGACATCATTCACGCCATTACCGGCAACAAGCATCTCATCGAAGGTGACCTGCGCCGGGAATTGCAGAGCAATTTGAAGCGGTTGCAGGCGATCAATTGCTATCGCGGCATCCGGCACCGGCGCGGTTTGCCGGTGCGTGGGCAACGCACTTCGACCAACGCGCGCACGCGCAAGGGTCCGCGCAAGACCGTGGGTGTGATTCGAAACAAGGACGCGAAAGCCGGCAAGACTTAGGCCGCAGCCAAGCACATTTAGGATTTAGACATGGCAGACTCAGACGAAAAGAAACCGGCGAAATCCGCCGACGAGAAGAAGGCGAAAGCGCCGAAGGAAACCGCTTCCAAGCCCGAAGCCGTCGCCCCAGAGGCGCCCGCGGGCAGCACGAAAGCGGAATCGGCTCCGCCCGAACCGGTCGCTGCTCCCGCAGCGTCCGAGCAACCGGCGACGGAAGCTTCCGTAGCCGCCAAGCCGGCCGCCCCGAAAGCGGCCAAGAAGACCAAGGCGAAGAAAGAGGAAGCCGCTCCTGAGCCGGTGAAGGAGAATCTTTCGCTCGATCCGAACGACGTCGAGAAGCCGAAAATCGTCAAAGCCAAGGGCAGCAAGAATATTCACTCCGGTGTGGCCCACGTCCTCTCCACTTTCAACAATACGATCGTCACGATCACCGATTTGAACGGCAACGTCATCGGCTGGTCCAGTGCGGGCAAAGTGGGCTTTAAAGGCTCGCGTAAGAGCACCGCCTACGCGGCGCAGATGGTGGCGCAGGATGCGTCCCGCCAGGCCATGGGCCATGGTCTCAAGGAAGTCGAAGTATTGGTGCGCGGGCCGGGTGCAGGCCGTGAAAGCGCCGTCCGCGCCTTGCAGGCAATCGGGCTCGATCTCACTGTCATTCGCGACGTCACGCCCGTGCCGCACAACGGCTGCCGGCCGCCGAAGCAACGGCGCGTCTGATCCGATCTTGTTAATTTTTTACTCCTAAATCCTCATGGGCAGATACACCGGACCAAAAACCAAAGTCGCGCGCCGCTATGGCGTCCCTCTCTTTGGACCCTCGAAATCCCTCGAACGGAAAAATTATCCCCCGGGCATGCATGGCCCGAAGGGCTCACGCCGCAAGCAATCCGATTATGCGGTCGCGCTCGGCGAAAAGCAGAAGCTCCGTTATCAGTACGGCCTGCTGGAGAAACAATTCCGCCGGATCTTCCAGACCGCATTGCGCCGTCGCGGCGTGACGGGCGAGACGCTTCTGCAACTGCTCGAAACGCGCCTCGATAACGTGGTCTTCCGTCTCGGCCTCGCCAATACCCGCAGCGCCGCGCGCCAGTTGGTCTCGCACGGTCACGTGCAAGTAAACGGCCGTTCGGTCAACATCGCGTCCTACAACGTGAAGGCAGGCGACGAGATCAAGGTCAAGGACAAGCCGAAGTCGCGGCAGTTGGCGCTGCGCAATCTGGAACTGACGCAGATCGCGCCGGTGCCGGAGTGGCTGGTGGCGGATCGCGATGCCCTCAGCGGCAAAGTGGCTCGCATCCCGATGCGGGACGAAATGCAGCCGATGGTCAACGAACAGTTGATCGTCGAGTTGTACTCGCGCTAAGCATCAGTTTACACGGTCACCAGGCGTAGGCGTGCCTTCGAGGTGCGCGAGCGCCTTGTCGTAGCTGGCGCGCTGCAAATAATGCGCGAGCTGGGGATCGATTGGCCGCGGAAGCTGGACGCGCAGGGCGTCAATGCGTGCGGAAACTGATTCGAGCCGTCGCATGTGAGCGGCGACGTCGCGACGGCTGTTTTCGTCGGCGATGATGGACAAACGCTCGCGCAGAGCGGCGGCGAGTTCACTTATTACGGGCTCCATGGCGAAGAAAGCTTGAAACGCGAGGGGCTTTCGCGCAAGCGTCGAACTCGAACGTGCAAGCTGTGAAAAGAATTCTCATGGTAGATGACGACGTGGCGCTGATGCGCGTCACGCGTGAGGCGTTGACCTCGTTTCTGCGCTGCGAGGTGGATACATCGCCGAGACCTGAATACGGCTTCGAACTCGCGCTGAAGAAGAACTACGACCTGCTGATCTTCGATTTCTCCATGCCGATGATCGATGGCGCGATGCTGTTTTTCCTCGTGGGAAAGGCCTATGAGAATGATCACCCGCCACGCGCGTTGCCGCCGCTGCTCCTGATTTCCGGCCGGGGCGACGAGGTGCGCGCGCAGGAGTTAATGAAGGAAGCGGGCGTGCGCGGGTTTATCCCGAAGCCCTTCGCGATCAATCGACTCGTGGCCAAGGTGCGGGAATGCATCCCGGGGATCGAATCGGTAGCTTAGTTGGGGACCGACGGTCGGCTGTTGCTACGGCGTGCCGCGGGGCGAGTCGGACGCTTCTTCCATCAGCTGACGCTTGGCCTCCAGCCAATCGTGGGCGGAATCGCCCGGGATGGA
This sequence comes from uncultured Verrucomicrobiae bacterium, assembly GCA_963769625.1. GTDB lineage: Bacteria > Verrucomicrobiota > Verrucomicrobiia > Chthoniobacterales > UBA10450 > JACCTI01. The sequence continues at coordinate 111,155 of CAVYMO010000011.1, forward strand.
GAGCTGCATGCGGCGCTCGGCAATGAAATAAGCGCGCGTCGCGATGTCGGCGTCGGACGGTTGGGTCGAGGATTTCGCTTTCGCGGACGGAGCGGGGCCCGGTTTGCGGGCGGTTTTGCCCGCCGGTGCCTTTTTCGTGGCTGCGGGCTTTTTCGCGCTCGATTTTGAGGAAGCGGCGCGTTTGCGGGCGGGCGGAGCGGCCGGGGCGACAGGAGAGGCGACGCCATTGGCGGCGGCGGCGGGAGTAGATGCGGTTTTGATTTTTTTCGGCACGGGAGTTTTCGGAAATTTGGTTTCGAATCCATCAGCGGGCCGCAGAAGATTTGCAACCGGATTCTGCTAAAGCGTTGCGCCCAACGCGATTTTTCGCCTACCGTGCCGCCGTGCGGCATTTTCTCTTTCGGTGGGCGTTCACGACAGTAGCGATCTTAATCGCGGCGCGGCTGGTTCCGGGGATCGCGGTTGATGGCACGGGCGCCTCCATCGGGGCGGCGTTGCTCCTCGGCATCCTGAATGCTTTTATCCGACCGGTTTTGCTTCTCCTGAGTGCGCCGCTGATCCTTCTCACTTTGGGTTTCTTCATCCTGATCATTAACGCGCTGCTCTTCTGGTGGGTGCCCACGTTCGTGCCGGGTTTCCATGTCGAGGGATTTGGGAGCGCCTTCTGGGGCGCGGTCATCGTGAGTGTCGTGAGTTGGGTTCTCAGTGCGTTCTTCCGAGGGAGTGACGGACGGGTGCACGTGCTCACGCATCACGCGCAGATCAAGCGCGTCCCGGGACGCGTGGTGGATCCGAGTGAGGACAGGTTGAAATGACGTATTGCCTGGGGATGCTCTGCCGGAGCGGGGCGGTTTTCCTTTCCGATTCGCGCACCAGCGCCGGGATGGACAACATCACCATGCGGAGCAAAATGCGCATCTACGAGAAGCCGGGCGATCGTGTCCTCTGCATACTGAGTTCGGGCAATCTTTCGCTCACGCAGGCCACCCTGGCGATGTTGGATGAGGATTTGGTGCTGGGCGATGGCGACCCGAAAAAGAAGCACATTATGAATCGGCAGACGATCTATGAAACGGTGCGGTATGTGGGCTCGAAGGTGCGCGCCGTGGAGAAGCGCGATCGTGCGGCGCTCGAATCCGACGGATTCTCTTTCAACATCAACCTCATCGTCGGTGGCCAGATTGCGGGAATGTCGCCCGAGATTCACCAGATTTATCCCCAAGGGAATAGCATTCACGCGACTCGGGAATGTCCGTTTCTTCAAATCGGCGAGGTGAAGTATGGCAAGCCGATTTTGGATCGCGGTTTCAGTTACGAGACGAAGCTGACGGATGCGGTGAAGTTCGGTGTCGTCTCGCTGGATGCGACGATGAAGAGCAACGTCTCGGTGGGTCCACCGGTCGATATTCTTTGCTACAAAAAAGATTCGCTGCAGGCGAACCGGCGGGTGCGCTTGGAGGAGGACGACCCGTATCTGGAGGATATCGCGCACAAATGGCAGGAAGGAATCACCCGTCTCGTGCGCGAGATGCCGGAAGCGGAATTTGGGAGACGTCCGTCGCTCGGCATTGTGAGCGCGGCCTGAGATGTTTGCTCGAGAGCCCGTCGCCCCGGGCCGGCTGCGCATCAAGGTTTGCGGCATCACCAATGCCGAGGATGCGGCGGCCGCAATCGGGGCGGGCGCCGACGCGTTGGGATTCAACTGCTACCGCCTGAGCAAGCGGTGGGTGGATTTGGAAAATGAAGCCAGCTGGATCGCGGACCTGCCCGCGGAAGTCCGTCGCGTCGCGATCGTGGTGGACCCCACGTGGGACGATGCCCTTACGATCGCGCGACGGCCCTTCATCGATGCGCTGCAGTTGCACGGCCGCGAAAATGCGGAGTTTTGTGCGCGGCTTGCGGGAGAAGGGGTTTGCTTTGCCAAGGCGCTGCCGGCGACGGATGGCGCGATGCTGGACCGAGCGGAGTCGTTCGCGACCGATACGATCGTGCTGGATTCCGCATTTCGCGGTGCCTTTGGGGGCACGGGACGGACTTTTCCGTGGTCGGTGGCGAGGGACTTTATCGAGCGGAATCCAGAGCTGCGCGTGGTGTTGGCGGGTGGTCTGAGCCCGGACAACGTGCAGGAGGCGATCCGATTCGCGAGACCCTTCGGGGTGGATGTGACGAGCGGGATCGAGTGCACACCGGGGCGGAAGGATCACTCTTTGCTCCGTCGCTTTATCGACGCGGCGCGGGCGGTTTAAGCCGCTGGCCAGGACGCATTCGCGGCATCAGGGCGTCCTGTGGAAAACAGGAAACGCGAAAGCTCTGGTCTGCTTCCTGCTTTATACGCCCCGCAGTTACCAAACTCTCTTAATCCCTATGTCCATCCGCCTTCATCCATTTGCCTGCCTCGCTGTGGCATTGCTCGGGGCCTTGTCCCTCGTGCAAGCGCAGGTCAGCCCCACCGAGCCGGTCCCCGAGTCCGAGCCGCTTTCCGGTTCGCTGGACACCGTGGCTCCGCCCACGGTTATGGCCGCCACCCAGGAGCCCGAAGCAGCCGAAGCGTCCGCCAGCTACCACGGCACCGGTGGCTCCGGCTGAGCAGCCTGCCGCGCCACCTGCCACCACGACGATGGAGGACGGCTCGACGATGATGCTCGTGCAAGCGGTGGCAGCTGCTACGCCAGCGACCACTGGACCCGCAATGACGACGACTACCACAGGCACGAACGTGGGCGGGGTAACCGATACCACGTCCGGAGCCGATCTGGGTGGGGTTGGAGTGCGGGAATTTCAAGGAGATGAAGTCGGTCAGGTGCTGCGCCTTCTCGCCCGCCAGGCCAAGGTAAACATGGTGGTAAGCGAAGCCGTCACCGGCACCGTCACGATGCGGTTGGAAGACGTGACCGCGCTGCAGGCGGTGGAGATTATCGCCAAGTCGAAGGGCCTCTTTGTGGACAAAATCGACAGCGTTTACTACGTCAAGACCGCCGCCGAACGCACCGCCGAGCCGACCGAGGCCGAGAGCTACCAGTTCAGCTACGGACGCGCCAAGGACATGGCGCGCTCTCGTCGCCTCGCAGCTCGCGAGCAAGGATGCTCCCGCAAGTGGACGAGCGCACGAACACAATTTTCTTCCGCGAGACGCGCAGCAACATCGATGCGGTCCGCCAGCTTTTGGTCCAGATCGACCGGCCAACCAAGCAGGTCATGATCGAAGCGCGCCTCGTGGAGGTGAACGCGAATCCAAAGCAATCCTTCGGCATCAACTGGGCGGGCGTGGTCGGTGGCTGACGTCGCGGTCCTGCGATTCAGAACTTCTGCCGTTAGCCGGCAGCGCAAACTGGTGACGATCGTGGATGATAATAACGGGCAACTCATAAGCTCCAAGTGACCCGGCCCAGATGGTAATCCGATCCGCGACAACCACAATCTGCTTGCAACGGGCGCTCAGATTTCGTTTTCGAAGCGCTGGCGCGTCGCCGGCCAGTTCGCGATTCTTTCCGCGCCGCAATTGTCGGTTACGATGCGTGCGCTGAACGAAGACACCGACTCCGAGTTTCTCGCCAATCCGCGCATCGTTACCGCGGACAACATGGAGGCGAAAATCGAGATCACGCGCAATCAACCCATCCCGCAGTTGAACTTTAATGAGCAGACCGCCACCGCCGTCTTCGGCGGCTTCCAGGATAAGAAATTCGGCAACACTCTCCTGGTCCGCCCGTCGGTCAACAAGGACGACTTCGTCACCCTGAGCGTGAAGCCCGAGATCAGCAACAAGGTGCGGCGACGCCGACCTTCGTTTTCGCCGGGAGCTACGGTCGCGAGCCCAGTCATCGACACGCGTTCGCTCGAGTCGAATGTCTTGATTAAGAGCGGCGACACACTCGCGATCGGCGGTTTGCTGCAGGATGAACAGACCAAGGCGCGCACCAAGGTGCCGATCCTCGGCGATATCCCGGTCCTCGGTTACCTCTTCCAGGAAAAAATGAACGCGCGCACGAAGCGCAACCTGCTCGTCTTCGTCACGCCCACCATCATCGATCAGCACTACGGCACCGGTCTCGAAGATCAGATCAGTGGGGTGCATCATAGCGGCGAAGAATTTGCCGATCCGAACGGCTGGCGGAACAACGCCAAGGGCGCGATCCGCATCGTCCCGACCTCGAATCGCCAGCTGGCCGCCGACTATCCGAAGCCCGGAATTCCGCCTGCGCCTGCGCGCAATGGAAGCAGCAACCGGGTTCGCTTTATGACCGACGCGAAGGACCGAGAGTTGTAAACGACGCGAAAAAACTGTGGGGTTGAGAGAGGGCGGGTTCTCGCAAGAGGCCCGCTCTCTTAGTTTTCGGATTCATCCCGCCAAATACGCCCGCAGCCGTTCCCGCAATTCCGTCCGGGCGCGAAAGAGGAGGCTCTTCACTGCCGGAACGGTTTGATCGAGCACCACAGCGATATCCTCGTAGCTCAGCTCCTCGTAGCGCCGCAACACCAGCGCCATCCGCTGCGATTCGGGCAATTGCAGGATCGCGGCCTCGATCGCGCGTTGTAATTCCGCTTCCAGTAACGCCGACTCCGGGTTGAGCCCGCGCTCATCCGGTAATTGCATCTCCTCGCTTTCAAACGTGCTCTGCAAGGGCGTGAGCGCCTGCCGTTTCTTCCGGCGCAGCTCATTGAAAACGAGATTACGCGTGATCTTGAGCAGCCAGGTCGTGAACTTCGCGCGCGGGACATAACGTCCGGCGTTCTTCCATACGCGGATGAAAACCTGCTGGGCAATGTCTTCGACTTCGGAGTTGTGCCCCAGCATACGCGCCACGGTGCCAGCGACGAGCGCCTGATGCCGCTCAATCAAGCATTCGAAGGCGTTCGTGTCGCCCGCCCCCACCATTTCCATGAGGCGGGTGTCATCGAGGTCGGCAGGTGCGCCGCCGTGGGATGGAGCAGACATTGATAGATCAGACGGTGTCGGAACGGCTGGTATTTCAAGAAATAGACCCCTCGGCCAGGTAGTGGGTGCGATTCCGTGATGAGAGACATCCGAAGCCTCGCTTTCTGTTGCACCGCTCCGGCAGCGCGTGCATCATAGCGCTTCGATTTCTCCGCCATTCTTCGATGAACTTTTCCCTCATTCCGGATGACCTTCGCGGTATCGCGGACAAGGTGGCGGCCGGCACCCGGCTCTCCGACGCCGATGCTCTGGACTTGTTCGCGGCTTCCGATTTGAACGCGCTCGGTATCATGGCCAGTGCCGTGCGCGAACGGAAAAACGGCAACGTCGCCACCTACATCCTCAACCGCTACGTCAACTACTCGAACGTCTGCATTCTCTCCTGCCAGTTTTGCGCCTTTGCGGCCAAAAAACGCGACGCCCATGCCTTCGAACTCGCCACGGTGGAGATCATCGCCGCGGTGCGCGAAGCCCTCGTGCTCGGTATTACCGAAGTGCACATGGTCGGTGGTTTGCATCCGACCTTGAAGAAAGATTGGTATCTGGATCTGCTCCGCCAGTTACGCGCGCTCGATCCGCATCTCATCATCAAGGCCTTTACCGCGATCGAAATCCGGCACCTCGCCCAGCGCGTCTTCAAACTTTCGATCGCTGACACGCTTTCGATCCTGCGTGAGGCTGGCCTCGGCGCGCTCACCGGTGGCGGCGCGGAAATTTTCGATGCCGATGTGCGCGACGAACTTTGCCGGGGGAAGGAAACCGCGGCGGAATGGCTCGACGTTCACCGCACCTGGCACCAAATGGGCGGCCGCAGCACGGCGACCATGCTCTATGGTCACATTGAGACGCCAATGCAACGCGTTGATCACCTCCGCCAACTCCGCGAGCTGCAGGACGAAACGGAGGGTTTCACCGGTTTCGTCCCTTTCGCCTTCGAGCCGCAAACCGAGATTCTCGCCCACGTCCCGCGCATTTCGGCCGTCGAACAATTGCGCACGCTCGCCGTCAGCCGTCTCTATCTGGACAATTTCGACCACCTCACGGCCTACTGGGTGTCGATGGGGTTGCCGCTCGCGCAGTTATCTCTCAGTTACGGTGTCGACGATCTGCATGGTACGATCATGGAGGAGAAAATCTTCCATATGGCCGGGGCGAAGACGCCTCAGGAGCAAACCGTCGCCACCCTTGAGAACGTCATCCGGGAGGCGGGTCGTGATCCCGTCCAACGCGACAGCTATTATCATCATCTGCGCGCGGGTCGTCCGCCGGCACCGCTGTCCGGCCGCGCCCGAGCTGGCCTGCGTGTGAGTGGCCGCGGCCGTCGGCTCCATTCGCATCGGCTGCGTCAAATATCTCAACGCCCAGCCGTTGATTCACGGTTGGCCCGGACCGGTCGTTTTCGATCATCCGTCCGTGCTCTGCCAACGCCTGGCCGATGGTGAACTGGAGGTGGCCCTCGTCTCCTCCTTCGAATACCTGCGGGAGCCGATTTACACGATTGTGGACGGAGTCGGTGTCGCTGCGGCGGGGCCGGTCCACAGTGTCTTCGTCGCGCATCTGCGGTCCGTTGCCAGAGATTACGGAGATTGCGCTCGATCCCGCTTCGCGCACCTCGGTGAATCTTCTGCGGGTGCTGCTGGCCGAGCGCAACCTGTCGCCACGGCTCGCCGCTGCGATGCCGGCACACGAAGAGGCGGCACGTCTTTTAATTGGCGATCAAGCCATCCGCTTTCCGCGCGCAACACGGCGACCGCTATCATTACTGGGACCTTGCGGAAGAATGGAATCGGCTCACCTGTTTCCCGTTTGTTTTCGCGCTCTGGCTCATTCGTCCTGAGGTGTCCGAACCGGAAACGGTCGCGGCCAAGTTACGCGCCCGCCGGGATGCAAATCTACGGACGCTCGATCAAGTGATCGCTGCCGGGAAGAATTTCTCGTTTGAGTTTTGCCTTTATTATCTTACCGAGTGCGTGCTTTTTGGCTTCGGCGCCCAGGAGAAAGCCGGCCTTGTGTTCTTCCACTCACTCTGCCAGCGCCACGGCATTCTGCCTACGAGTCGCCTGGTTCTTCGGGTGAGCATGATTTCCAACGACGCGGAGCGGTAACCCTCGAAAGTAGTTGAAGCCCTTTGACGGGAGGAAGGCTCATACAAACGCGGGCCCCGGCCCGCAATCTGCTTGTTCTCGGTGGAATGCCCACGATTGCAGGCCTGATACGTCCACTAGTTCTGGCAGTCGCGGTTTGTTGCACTTCTTGTAGTCGCACGGAGGATCGCGGCGAGGCTTCGACCGCTGACGATATGGTTCCCGTCTTCGACGATAGGGCTCCGACCGTTGGAGATCTGCAAATTGCTCGCCGAGCGATCCAAATCGGTGAAATCGCCGTTATGCTCGGCGGAGGAGTCCCGGAGGAAAACATCATCTCTGAAATAAATCAGAGGCACGTTCCGGAGAAGATTAATGCTGCCGCAGAAATAGGTCTTGTAGGCCGGGGTGCCGGGCCCGCGTTAATCGCGGCACTGAAAAATCCAGAGAACGTCCTGACAGAAGTACAAAGGGCTGCGTACGCTGAGCATTTGGCGCAGAATACAACAACGAAAAGGCCGCAGCCCAGTAATCGGGAGGAGGTAATTCCGGCAGAAGAGAAGGAACGCCAGCGTCTTTTGGGTTTGCAGAAGGACGGGTTCCGAATCGCAGAACAAAGGCGAGTTGAACAAGTCGAGCGAGAGCGCCGACACACACGAGAACTCGAGGATCGACGGAGATCGATGGAGAAGCAAAATTCTTCGCGAGAAACCTACGGGATCACGAGGTCGTCAAGGGGTTATTACGACTCGCGCGGATGCTGGCATCCGTATCGATAGCTGATTTCGGTGTCCGTATACTTGCTTTTCATATAGTGATCAGGGTCTCGCGCAGACGAATTTTTCGTCCGGCTTTTCCTCATTCCATCGCCGACGAATAAAAAAACCGCGTTGCTGCGATTCCGCTCGCTCTGCCAGAAGCTGGGTCTCTTGGCAGGAGAGAGCCCACCGCTACGGTTGACGTAGCTCCCGAGGCCCCTCGTTGTTGTCATCATCCTGGCGCACGGATAAAATGCGCGGTGGAACGTCGCTGGATTATCGCCCCGCTGCCCGACCCGGCCGCGAACGGAATCCTGTGGGCGGAAATCTGCGGCCATCCCGGCATGGCCGCTCTGCTCCAGCGGAAAGGCTTTCGCTGCGCGGAGGACGTGCGCGCGTTTCTCGAATCCGCGCCTGAACACGCTGCGCGATCCTTTTCTCCTCCCGCAGATGGAAGGCGCGGTCGAGCGCATCCTCGGCGCGATCGATGCTGGCGAGCGGGTCGTTCTCTTTGGCGACTACGATGTAGATGGCGTCACATCGCTCGCGCTCCTCGCGGAAATGCTGCGCGCATATGGCGCTGCGCCGGAGCTGTTCCTGCCCCTGCGCATGGAGGAAGGTTACGGGCTCAGCCAGGAGAGCGTGGCGCGTTGTTGGGAAGAATACCGGCCGCAACTCCTGATTGCGGTTGATTGCGGAACGTCATCCATCGCCGAGGTGGCTGAGCTGAAAACGCGCGGCGCGGACGTGATCATTCTGGATCATCACGAGCCGAAGGACTCTCTCCCTGATTGCGTGGCGGTGGTGAATCCGAAAATCGGGAATGCTGCTGATTTTCGCTATCTCTGTTCGGTGGGGATTGTCTTCAAAGTTTGCCACGCGCTCTTGAAGCGGCGCCCGCTGCAGAGTTTCGATCTCAAGGCCCAACTGGATCTCGTGGCCCTCGGCACGGTGGCTGACATCGTTCCGCTCGAGGAGGAGAATCGAATTCTTGTGCAGCACGGTTTGCGGCAACTGGCGCGCACGACGCGGCCTGGGATTCGCAAGCTGATGGAAGTCGCGGGCGTGCGGCCACCATTGCACGCGGAGGATATCGGCTTTCGTCTGGGGCCGCGGTTGAATGCGGCGGGCAGGCTGTCCACGGCGGAGAAGGCGTTGCGCCTTCTTCTGACTCGAAGCGAGGCTGAAGCGGCGGAACTGGCGACGCTCCTCGACGTGCAGAATCGCGAACGTCAGGCGGTCGAGAAGGAGATCTTCGCGGCCGCGGATGAGCAAGTCGCGGCGTCGTTCGATCCCTCGCGCGATTCCGCGATCGTGGTGGGCGCGCGGGGGTGGCACCCGGGTGTGCTCGGAATTGTCGCCTCGCGTTTGGTTCGACGATACCATCGCCCGACGATTGTGATCGGTTTCGATGCAGAAGGGCTCGGCAAAGGGAGCGGACGTAGCATCGAGGGGCTTTCGCTGGTGCAGGCGTTGCAACAGTGTGACCGCTCGCTGGAGAAATACGGTGGACACGAAATGGCGGCCGGTCTCACGCTCCGTGAGGAGAACTTCGCTTCGTTCGCGGAGGCGTTCCGTCGCGCGGCACGCGAGCTCCTGTGTGACGAGGCCTTGCAGGCGCAGTTGCACCTGGATCAAGAATTGATGCTGCGCGATCTCAACTCGGACCTGCTGGAGTGGCACGAAGCCCTTGAGCCGTTCGGCAGCGGCAATGCGCAACCGATCTTCTTCGCGCGCAGGGTGGAACCAGCGGTGCCCCCGCGGGTGTTAAAAGAGAAACATCTCGTCCTGCGTTTGCGGCAGCAAAACTATCACGCGCGTGCCATTTACTTCGATGGCGCCAGCGAGGCGCTGCCGCCGCCGCCGTGGGATGTGGCGTTCCGTTTGCAGGTGGATGAATACCTCGGAGAGAAACGTCTGCAGATGCACGTGCAGGCCTTGCGTGCGACAAGCGCGATCTGATGATGGAACTCTCGCAACCGCTTGAAGAATGCGAATGGGTCCCGCGCCCACGGCTCGCACCGTTGCGTCGCCTCGGCATTCTCACGGTGGGGGATTTGTTAACGCACTTCCCTCGGCGGCACGAGGATCGGCAGGAGTTCGCCGGGTTTCCGCGAGAAGAGAGCGACACGCCAATTTGCATTTGCGGCGAGGTGACGAAGACATCGCTGCGGCGTTTTGGCGGCTGGAAGAAGATCTTCGAGGCGACGCTGCAGGAGGCGGACGCGAACGCGCTCAGTCAGCCGCTGGTCTTGCGTTGGTTCAACGCGCATTACATCCAGAAAATGATCGCGACCGGCCAACGGCTCGTCGTTTTCGGGAAGCCGCGGCTACGCGGTCAACGGATGTGTATGGAGCATCCGGAGTTTGAAGTGATCGAAAACGACGAAGAGGAATCGATTCATTTCCGTCGCATCACGCCCGTCTACCCGGCAACGGAAGGTCTTCCGCAGCGGGTCTTTCGCGGGCTGGTGTTTCACGCCTTGGAGAATCTGCCGGAGGATGAAGTGGAGACGCTGCTGCCGCGGAATCATGGGACCGGGTCGCGGCGGCGGGCGTTGCAGCAGATTCATTTTCCCGATTCGTGGGAAACGCTCGCAGAAGCGCGCGAGCATCTGGTGTTTTCCGAGTTCTTCGGCATGCAGATGATGATCGCGTCGCGTCGGGCGCTGGCTTGTGCACGGCCGGGAAATCCGCACTGCGGTTCAGGCGATTTGCTGGAGCGATTTTTGCGCGCGTTGCCTTTTGATCTGACGGAGGCGCAAGCGCGAGTTTTGCAAGAGGTCCGGCGCGACCTGGGCGCGAAGCAACCGATGAATCGGTTGTTGCAGGGCGATGTCGGCTCTGGAAAAACCGTCGTGGCGATCGGCGCGATGTTGCTGGCCGCAGAGGCGGGGTTCCAGTCGGCCTTTATGGCCCCCACGCAGATTCTCGCTGAACAACATTACGCGGTGCTCCGACGCTGGCTGGAGCCGCTGGGCCTCTCGCTCGCTTTGCGCACCGGCGCGCGACAGGAGGAAAACACGCTGCCATTATTTGCCGCGGTGGAAGCAGAGCCTCCGGGGAGCGCACGCTTGCAGCGTGCTGGTGGCGGCATTCTGCCGCGACGAACTTCCGAAACGGAGGAAGAGGTGCAAAGCGTGCGCTACTCCAAACGCCGTCTCCCACATTTCGAGAAACCGTGGGCGATCTATGCCGTGACCGTCGCAACCGCACGTCGCCGTGTTCTCACCGCCGAGGCTCGTGCCATCGTGCTCAACGCCTGGCGGCATTTTCATAACGACCGCTATGAGCTGTTTGCGCTTTGCGTGATGCCGGATCATGTGCACGCTCTTTTTCAGCCCTGGCCTAAGGAGAAGAAGGAGGCTGACGACGAACCTACATTCTGGTCACTCACGGAGCTGATGCGTTCACTGAAATCTTTTTCGGCGCGGGAGGTTAACAGATTGGACAGTCGGACGGGTGCGGTTTGGGAGCGAGAGACGTTTGATCGCTTTGTTCGATCTGATCGCGATTTGGCGGAAAAGTTTTCATATATCATGCGCAATCCTTGGGAGGCAGGAGTGGTCCGGCCGGCGGAGGATTATTCTTGGATTTGGACGCCGGAGGATGAGGAACGGTTTGGAAGTTCGTCGCGGCAGAATGCCGCGTCCAGCACGCTGCAAGCGTGCGCTCCCCAGACACTGTCTTCGGCCCGGGCGGGTGGGGAACCTCAAATCATCGTCGGCACACATGCTTTGCTTTATGAAGGGGTGTCGTTTGAAAATTTGGGGCTCGTCGTGATTGATGAGCAGCACAAGTTTGGAGTCTCGCAGCGGGCGCTGCTGACGGCGCGGGAGCCGGCGCCCGATGTGCTCGTGATGACGGCCACGCCGATACCGCGCACCTTAACGATGACGGTCTACGGGGACCTGGATGTTTCGGTGATCGATGAGATGCCTGCGAATCGCGGCAAGATCGTGACGGCGGTCCGCGACGAATCGAAACTACCGGATGTTCTGTCGTTTTTGCGGAAACAATTGGACGCCGGTCGACAGGCTTATGTGATCTACCCTTTGATTGAAGAGAGCGACAAACTGGATGTGAAAGCGGCGGCGAAAGAGTTCGAAGTTTGGGGAGAACGGTTGCGGCCGTTTCGCTGTGACTTGTTGCATGGGCGAATTCCGGCGCCGGAGAAGCAGGCGATCATGGAGCGTTTTCGGCGTGGCGACACGAGCGTGCTTATTAGTACGACGGTGATCGAGGTGGGTGTGGATGTGTCGAACGCAACGGTCATGCTGGTGGAGAATGCGGAGCGGTTTGGCTTGGCGCAGTTGCATCAATTGCGCGGGCGAATCGGCCGCGGCGAGCACAAGTCGTATTGCATTTTGATGAGTGCGGAGAAAACCATGGAAGCGCGAGCAAAGCTGGCGGTGTTGGAAAAAACGAGTAACGGGTTCGAAGTGGCGGAAGCAGACTGGGAGCAACGTGGACCGGGGGACTTGCTGGGGACCGCGCAGAGCGGATTGCCGGCGTTGAAGCTGGGGAATCTGCGCACGGATATGGAGTTAATGAAACGCGCACGCGCCGCGGCGACTGCGATAATGGAATGGGATCCGAAACTGGAGGCGGCGGAGAATCAACGTTTCCGCCCTTTGGTTGTCGAAGAACAGGGACGAACCTTCTCCCACGTGAGCTGATGAAAAATCTTCTTAAATTTCTTCTCTTTGTCGGCCTTTTGGCCGCGGGCATTTCTGCGCTGTATGACTACCGACTGAAGCACGGCGGGCTTAGTTTTGGCGATCGCAAGACGCCGGAAAAATACACGCTCGCTTCGGCGCCCGCAGTGGAACCGAAGACCGTCGCCACGTTGGACGCGATCAGTCGCGAACGGCGCGCGTTGGTTTCGAGCGTGATTCCTTCGGTCGTCAGCATTCGCACCTCGAAGAAAGTGCCGATTCGCCGGCAATACATGGATCCGTTCGAGTTTTTTTATCGCAACTCACGGCAATTCCGGAATCCGAACGAGCAGGCGATGGTGCAGAGTTCGCTTGGCTCTGGCGTGATCGTTTCGGATGAGGGCCATATCATCACAAACAACCACGTGGTCGAATCGGTGGATGAAATCGAGGTGCAATTCCACGACGGCCGTTCGAAGAAGGCGCGCCTGGTAGGGGCGGATGCGCAGGTGGATCTGGCGGTTTTGAAGGTGGATGAGCCGGGCGTGAAACCGTTGCCGTTTGGCGATTCCGATGCGGTGCAGGCGGGCGATTTCGTCCTCGCCGTGGGGAATCCGTTTGGGTTCGAGGAGACGGTGACGGACGGGATCATCAGCTCGAAAGGCCGCCCGAATCGCGTGGACGGCTTCGGCGATTTTCTGCAGACGAACGCGGCGATTAATCCCGGAAATTCCGGCGGACCGCTGATCAATCTACGCGGCGAGATCGTCGGCATAAACACGGCAATCATCTCGCGCAGCGGTGGCTCGCAGGGGATTGGATTCGCCATTCCGTCAAACTCGGTCAGGAATGCGCTCGAAAGTTTACTCACGAAAGGGCGCATCATTCGCGGTTACCTCGGCATTCAAATGCGCACCCTGCCGCCGGGCGGCAACGACAAGGAGGCTGACGGCGTGTTGGTCGAAGATGTGGTTTCCGGTTCGCCTGCGGCGGATGCGAAGTTGCAGCCCGGCGACGTGATCACAAAGTTCGATGGACGCGAGGTGAAGACGTTTCCGGAATTGCGCAGCCTGGTTTCGCGGACGGATCTGAACAAAAAGATCGAGCTGGAGATCCTGCGCGAAGGGAAGGTCGTGAAAGTGGAAACGCAACTCCGCGAGCAGCCGATCGATTATCAGACGGCGGGCGTGACGCCGAGCCAGCCGCGACCGGGGATTGTGCCACGCGGTCCGCCTTCTCCGCAGAACCCCCCGGAGGATGATTTGCAGGATGAAGCGCCGCTGGCGGGCGTGCAGGTCGGCGAACTGACACCCGAACTGGCGCAGCGGCTCGATTTGCCGCCCGGTGTGCGCGGTGTGGTGGTAACGAGTGTCGACGATCCCTCGAATGAATTGCGCAAGGGCGACGTGATTGAGGAAGTAAACCAGCAGCCGGTCGAGTCCGTGCGCGATTATCGGCAGGTGGTGGGTTCGCTCGATCCGAACGACACGCACATCCTCTCGGTGTGCCGGCGACGGACGCGGTCGTTCGTGGTTTTGCGCGCGCGCTAAGGCCTTTCTTAACGGGGGAAACGCGCACGGCGGCCCCGGGTTTCGAATCAGGAGGGTGAATAATCGGCTCATGCCGATAGTCCAAACCCTCCAACAGCAACATCATCATGAAACGAATACTCTTAGCTTTGGCGATCCTTGCCTTCGTCCTGCCCGCCGGCCGCCCAGCGGAAGCGGCCGATGTCTCGATCGATTTTTTCTACAATAACCTCAGCACCGGCGGCGCCTGGGTGGAAGTGGCCGATTACGGCTACGCCTGGCAGCCGAGCATCGCCGTGAGCAATCGCGATTGGCGTCCTTACACCGATGGCTATTGGGCCTACACCGATTATGGGTGGACATGGGTTTCCTACGAGGACTTTGGGTGGGCCACCTATCACTACGGGCGCTGGGCGCGCGTTCGCGGTCGTGGCTGGGTGTGGATTCCCGGACGGGAATGGGCGCCGGCTTGGGTTTCCTGGCGCACGGGCGGCGATCACATTGGCTGGGCGCCGTTGCCCCCGCGCCGCGGCTACGATGTGAATGGCGAAGTCGTTTACGAAGGCCGACCCATCAGCGGCTATGTGGACATCGATTTCGATATCGGTCCGTCTTACTACAACTTCGTCGACATCCGCTACATCGGTGAGCCGGTCTTGCGGTCGCGTATTCTCCCGGTCGCGCAAAACGTCACTTACGTGACCAACACCGTGAACGTGACCAACATCACCTACGAAAACTCAAACGTTTACAATTACGGCCCCGATTTCGACCGCGTCAGCGCTTACTCGACGCGCCCGATCCAGCGTTTGAATCTGCAGCGGCAGACTGACGTCGATTTCGCAAATGTGAAAGCGGATCAAATGACGAAGGTGCAGGGCAACACGCTCATGGTGGCCGGCCCGCAGCAGTTCAAAGCAGCCGAAAAATCGGCCGCGCCGAAGGAAGTGAAAACCAAGATCGACAGGGATCAGTTGGAGACGGGCTGGGCGGATGTCTCCGACGAGAAGGCCAAGAATGAAATGCAGACGAAGATGAAGAAAGAGGATCGGAAGTCGATCCCACCGCCGAAAATCGCGCCTCAGAATCCAGCCGCTCTAGAAGCCGGCGCGACGGGTGCGAGCCCTGCCTCCGCGGCGTCTCCTGCGCCCGCCGCCGGTGCGAGCCCCGAGGAGCAGAATGGTCGTGGAAAAGATAAGGACGGCCGCGAGAAAGATAAGCACGGGCGCGAGAAAGGTCGCGACAAGCAGGAAGCGACTCCAGCTCCTTCCGTAGCGCCCGGCGCAGCGGCGACACCTGCTCCCGAGGCGCCGACCAAGCTTGATGGAAAGAAAGAGCGTGGCGATCGCCAGATCGCTCCGGCCCCGGCGGCCACACCCGACACCAAAGTGGACGATAAAATGACGGACAAGATCAAGCCGGGTCGCAAGGATCGTCATGAAATGGACGCCGAAAAAGCGGCACCAAAACCCCAGCTCTCCACCACCGAGCCGGTAACGACTGACGCGCCACCGTCCACTCAACAGGATGCGAGCCGCGGGAAGAAGAAGAAGGAAGACCGTGTGCCTGACGCAAAGAAGAACAACCGTCAGGAGGGGCCATTACCGCCGGAGCGGATCGACGCGCCACAGGTGGACCCATCGCAGGGGGCAGAGCGGCGTGAGCGTCCGAACCGGAAATCTGAGCGCATAAGCGTGCCGCAGCCGCCGGAGCGGATCAACGCGCCGCAAGTCGAGCCTTCGCAGGGCGCGGAAATGCGGGAGCGCCCGAATCGGAAGTCCGAGCGCATGAACATCCCCCAGCCACCGCAACGCCAGGCTCCCGAGATGGCGCCGCCGCAACGGCCGCAACCGGAAGCCCGGCCCGAACGTCAGGCTCCTCCGCCGCAAATGGCGCCGCCGCGCGGGCAGGACCAACCTCAGCGTGGCGGGAACGACGGACGGGACAAGGGCGCGAAAAAGAACAAGAAGGGCGATGAGGACGCGCCGCCTCCGGAAGAATAAACTGGCATTTCAGCTGATCAGCGAGCGGCCCCGGAGAAATCCGGGGCCGTTTTGTTGGTTACCCTAACAACTCGGCGATCTGGACGGCATTGAGCGCGGCGCCTTTGAGCAGTTGATCGCCGGAAACCCAAAACGCGAGGCCATTTTCCAGCGCGCAATCGCGGCGGATGCGGCCGACCTGGCAGTTGTCCTTGCCGGCGGCATCGAGTGGCATCGGATAGAGATTTCTCTGCGGCTGATCGAGCAGATCGAGACCGGGCGCTTTCGCGAGAACCTCACGTGCCTGGTCGAGATCGATGGGGCGCTCAAAGTCGGCGTTGATCGCGACGGAATGGGCGCGGTAAACCGGCACCCGCACGCAAGTGACAGAAGCGCGGAAATCGGGCAGGTGCATGATGCGGCGGCCTTCGTTCTGCATCTTCATTTCTTCCTTGGTGTAGCCGTCGGCGAGGAAGGCATCGACGTGAGGCAGGACGTTGAAGGCGATCGGGTGTGGGTAGACTTCGGCCGTAGGCGCGCGTTCGGCCACGACTTCACCGACTTGCCGCTTCAGCTCCGCGATGGCGCGCGCTCCGCTGCCGGAGACGGCTTGATAGCTGGCCGCGAAAACGCGGCGCACCCCGAATGCGAGATGCAGCGGATACAAGGCCATGAGCGCGACCGCGGTGGTGCAATTAGGATTGGCGATGGTGCCGCGGTGGTGTTGCGCATCGGCGCCGTTTATTTCCGGAATGACGAGCGGAACTTCCGGGTCCATGCGGAAGACGGAGGAGTTGTCGATTACGACGGCGCCCGCCTTCACGGCGGCGGGAACAAATTTGCGCGAGAGATCGCCGCCCGCGCTGAAGAAGGCCACGTCGATGCCGGTGAATGCCTGGTCGGTCAATTCTTCGACCGCGATCTCTTCTTCGCGAAAACGGAGGCGTTTTCCGACTGAGCGAGCCGAAGCAAGGAGGCGCATTTGGTTGACGGGAAATGCGCGGCGAGTGAGCACGTCGAGTAGTTCAGCGCCGACCGCGCCGGTCGCGCCCACGATGGCGATGTTGTAGCTTTTTCCCACGGAGACGGCATTCTATGGCCGGTCGTTTCATGAAGCAAAGCGCACAGACGAGCATCCATATTTCCGTAGCGCGCCAGCGACTGACGGTGAAGCGGGGACGGGCGGTGGTGCGAAGTTTTCCGATTTCGACTTCGAAATACGGGCTCGGCTCGGAGGAGGGGAGCTATAAAACGCCGACCGGGCGCTTTCGCATCGCGGAGAAATTTGGCAGCGGCCTGCCGACGGACACTGCGTTCAAATCGCGCCTCCCGTTGCGGCCCACGCTGGAGATGTTGCGCGGCGATGATCTGGTCATGTCGCGGATTCTTTGGCTCGACGGGCTGGAGACGAGGAACGCGAACAGCCACGAGCGCTTCATTTACATCCACGGAACGAACCATGAGGAGCTGATCGGCCAGCCGGCCAGCCACGGCTGCATTCGGATGAAGAACGCGGATGTGGCGGAACTGTACCGCCTCGTTCCGGTGGAGACGAAGGTGGTAATCACGCCACCGCGTGGACCACGGCGGGTGGCAAAAAAGGGCGAGAAAAGCGTTGCGCGAGGGAAGCGACCTGCCTAAATGACGGCAGCAACTTGCTCGGAAAGGGGGCGATTTATTTACATGAAAATCTTCAAAGCAGTGATGGTTTTGGCGATCGCAGCCAGTGCGTTGAGCCTGGGCGCTTGCGCACAAAAGAAAGAGACGATGGCGACGACCACGTCGGCCAGCAGCACGTACTCGAAGTAATCCAGTTCGTCCGCTCCGGATGACTTTTTCTAAAGGCCAGGCCGTTTCTGCGGCCTGGCCTTTTTTTTGTTCGCTGCCGGTGCGGTTCGCGCCGCTTCCCTTTCGCGCGTGAGTGACTAAGATGCGCCGATGGAATTAGCCGGTCAGTCATTATCGCTGGGTGATCTCGCCCGTGTGGCGCACGATGGAGAGCCGGTGGAGATCGCAGCTTCGGCGCATGAGCGGGTGCACGCGGCGCGGCGGGTGATCGAGGCGATCACGGAAGGCGATGCGGTTGTTTACGGCGTGAACACGGGGTTCGGGAAACTCTCCGAGGTGCACATTGAGCGCGGGGATTTGCGGCAACTGCAATTGAATCTGGTGCGCAGCCACTCTTGCGGCATTGGCGCGCCGCTCTCGGATCCAGAAGTGCGCGCGATGCTGTTCTTGCGCGCGAATGTGCTCGCGCTCGGGTTTAGCGGCATTCGCCTCGAGGTGCTGCATTTGATGACGGAACTCCTGAATCGCGGGGTGCATCCGATGATTCCGGAGAAGGGTTCGGTGGGCGCGAGCGGTGATCTGGCCCCGCTGGCGCATCTAGCGCTGACCTTGGTGGGCGAAGGAGAAGCGTTTTACAAAGGTGAACGGCTAGCGAGTGCGTTGGCGCTGGAGCGGGCCGGGCTCAAGCCGGTCGTGCTGGAGGCGAAGGAAGGCCTGGCCTTGCTCAACGGCACGCAGGCGATGCACGCGGTGGGCGGGTTGGCCCTGCTGCGCGCGAAACGGTTGTCGCGGGTGGCGGATGTGATCGGCGCGATGAGCCTGGAGGCGCTGAAGGGGACGCCGACGGCGTTCGATGTGCGGATTCAAAACGCACGGCCGCACGCGGGACAACAGGCGGCCGCCGAACATTTGCGCTGGCTTTTGCGCGAGAGCGAAATCCGCGAGTCGCACAAGGTAGGCGATCCGCGGGTGCAGGACGCGTACAGTCTCCGCTGCATGCCGCAAGTGCATGGCGCGGTGCGCGGTGCATTGCAGCATTGCGAAGAAGTATTAGCCGTGGAGTCCGGCGCGGCGACGGATAACCCGCTCGTCTTTACCGATAACGGGGATGTGCTCTCCGGTGGAAATTTTCACGGCGCTCCGGTCGCCTTCACGCTCGACTACGCGGCGATCGTGGCGACCGATTTGATGAGCATGAGCGAACGGCGGACGGATCGCTTGATCAATCCCGATACAAGCGAAGGCTTGCCGGCGTTTCTGGCCCGGCGGGCGGGGATGCAATCGGGATTTATGATTCCGCACGTCGCGTCGGTCGCGCTTTTGAACGAAGCGAAGATTCTCGCGCACCCCGCGAGCGTCGATAATCTCCCGACCTCCGGCGGCAAGGAGGATCACGTCTCGATGGGAATGACGGCGGCGTTGAAGCTGCGCACGATCGTGGAGAACGCGGAGAGTTTGTTCGCGATCGAGTTGCTGGCGGCGGGAAGCGCGCTGGAATTCCGGCGACCGCTCAAGGCCGGGCTCGGAGTGGAGAGCGCGCTTTCGAGAAATTGCGCACAATGGTGCCGGCACTGGATGATGATCGCGCGATGTATGGTGAGATCGCGCGAGTGGCGACGGCGATTCGTGACGGGGAATTCGACAGCGAGATGGAACAACTATGAGCGGAAAACGCGTAATCCAGGCGCCGCGCGGGGCGGAGATGAGTTGCAAAGGTTGGCAGCAGGAGGCCGCCTTGCGGATGCTGATGAACAATCTCGACCCGGCGGTGGCGGAGGATCCGGACCGGCTGATCGTTTACGGCGGGACGGGCCGGGCAGCGCGGAGTTGGGAAGCGTATGACGCGATCGTGCAGGTCGCTGCGGGAACTGGAGAATAACGAGACGTTACTGGTGCAATCAGGGAAACCGGTGGGTGTTTTCCGGACGCACGAGGACGCGCCGCGGGTGCTGATCGCGAACTCGAATCTGGTCGGGCAGTGGTCGAATTATCCGGAGTTCAACCGGCTGGAGAAGCTCGGTCTCACCATGTATGGGCAAATGACGGCAGGCTCGTGGATTTACATCGGCAGCCAGGGGATCGTGCAGGGAACGTTTGAGACTTTCAGTGCCGCGGCGGTGCGGCATTTTGGTGGGTCACTGGAAGGGAAGCTCGTCGTTTCCGGCGGGATGGGCGGCATGGGCGGCGCGCAACCGCTCGCGGCCACGATGACGGGAGCGGTTTTCCTCGGGATCGACGTGGACCCGACGCGGATCGAGAAGCGCTTGAAGAGCGGCTACTGCGATAGGATCGCGCACTCGCTCGATGAGGCGATGGAGATGATCGACGCAGCGCGCACGAAGAAGGAAGCGCTCTCGGTGGGCTTGGTCGGCAACTGCGCGGATGTCCTGCCGGAGATGGTGCGACGTGGGATTGTGCCGGATGTGCTCACGGATCAAACGAGCGCGCATGACGCTTTGAATGGGTATGTGCCAAACGGGATGACTTTCGAGCAGGCGCTGGAGTTGCGCGCGAGCAAGCCGGACGAATACGTGGAGCGCTCGATGCGCGGGATGGCGGAGCACATCGAGGCGATGCTGGCGTTGCAAAAGAAAGGCGCGATCACGTTCGACTACGGCAACAATCTAAGGACGCAGGCAAAGAAGGCGGGGGTGGAAAACGCGTTCGATATTCCCGGCTTCGTCCCCGAATATATCCGACCACTTTTCTGCGAGGGAAAGGGACCGTTCCGCTGGGTGGCTTTGAGCGGTGATCCTGCGGATATCGCACGCACAGATCGTCTCGCGCTCGAGATGTTTCCGCAGAACACGATTCTGAGCCGGTGGATGAAACTCGCGCAGGAACGCATCCAGTTTCAGGGATTGCCGGCGCGCATTTGCTGGCTGGGCTACGGCGAGCGAGCGGAGTTTGGCGTGGCGATGAACGATCTGGTGAAGCGGGGCGAAGTGAAGGCGCCGATCGTGATCGGACGGGATCATCTCGATACCGGTTCGGTGGCGTCGCCTTATCGCGAGACGGAAGGCATGCTCGACGGGAGCGACGCGATCGCGGATTGGGCATTGCTCAATGCCTTGGTGAACACAGCGGCCGGCGCGTCCTGGGTTTCGCTGCACAATGGCGGCGGCGTTGGCATCGGCTACTCCCAGCACGCGGGCATGGTGGTGGTGGCGGATGGAAGCGAGAGCGCGCGGCGCCGGCTGGAGCGGGTGTTAACAAGCGATCCGGGAATGGGGGTGCTTCGTCACGCCGACGCCGGTTATTCGCGTGCGATCGAGTTTGCGAAGATGAACAACGTGAAAGTGCCGATGGAGTCGCAGGCGCGGGATTGATTTATGCAAAAGATTATTGAATGCGTGCCGAACTTTTCCGAGGGCCGCGATCACGATGTCATTCGACAGATCACGACGGCGATCGAATCGGTCGAGGGCGTCTCGCTCCTCAATGTCGATCCGGGCGCGAGCACGAATCGCACGGTGGTGACGTTTGCCGGAAGCCCGGAGGCGACGGTGGAAGCGGCGTTTCGCGGGATTCAAAAGGCCGCGGAGTTGATCGATATGAGCAAGCAGAAGGGCGCGCATCCGCGGATGGGGGCGACGGATGTATGCCCGTTCATTCCAGTGAGCGGCGTGACGTGGGAGGAAGCGATCGCGTGCGCGTACGAACTTGGAAAACGCGTGGGCGGGGAGCTGAAGATTCCCGTCTATCTCTACGAGAAAGCGGCGAAGGATCCTGCGCGTTCGAATCTCTCGATCATTCGGGCGGGCGAGTACGAAGGTTTTTTTGAGAAGATCAAGGAGCCGGCGTGGAAACCGGATTTCGGGCCCGCCGTTTTCAGCGAACGCTCCGGGGCGACGGTGATTGGCGCGCGGGAGTTTTTGGTCGCCTACAATGTGAACCTGAACACGCGTGCGACGCGGCGGGCGAACTCGGTGGCGTTCGACGTGCGCGAGAACGGGCGCGTGAAGACGGAGGATGGAACGCCGACGGGAAAGAAGGTGCTCGATGCGAGCGGGGAACCGGTGCGCGTGCCTGGGATGTTGAAGCACGTGAAGGCGATCGGTTGGTTCGTGGAGGAGTATGGGATGGCGCAGGTCTCGATGAACCTGACCAATCTGGAGGAGACGCCCTTGCACGCGGCCTTTGATGCGTGCGTCGAGTCTGCGAACAAGCGCGGGTTGCGCGTCACGGGCTCGGAAGTGGTGGGGATGTTGCCGAAGAAATGTCTGGTGGAGGCAGGTCGACATTACTTGCGCCGCCAGAAGTGGTCGGAGGGAGCGGCGGAGGAGGAGCTGATCGATCTCGCGATTCGCACGATGGGCTTGAGTGAAGTGCAGCCGTTCGATCCGCAGGAGAAGATCATCGAATACAAGATGGCGACCGCGACGAAGAAGTCGCTCGTGAGGATGAATCTGCGGCAGTTCTGCAACGAAACGTTGAGCGATTCCCCGGCGCCGGGCGGTGGCTCGGTCGCGGCCTTGATGGGCGCGCTGGGTATTTCGTTGGGCGGGATGGTGGCGAATCTTTCTGCGGGAAAACGCGGCTGGGACGACAAGCTTGGTCTCTTCAGCGACTGGGCGGTGCAGGCGCAGGCGTTGAAGGATGAACTTCTGTTCCTGGTGGATGAAGACACGGCCGCGTTTAACAAAGTGATGGATGCATTTGGTCTGCCGAAGGATTCGGCGGAAGAGAAGGCGGCGCGCTCTGCCGCCATCCAGTCGGCAAACAAATACGCGGCGGAGATTCCGCTGCGCGTGATGCAGACGGCGTTCAAATCCTACAAGATTCTGGGCGAGATGGCGGAGCAGGGGAATCCCGCGTCGATTTCGGATGTAGGCGTGGGAGCGCTGGCCACGCGGGCGTGCGTCGAGGGCGCAGGGATGAACGTGCGGATCAATTTGGGCAGTTTAAAGGACGAGAAGACGAAGGCGTCATTGAGTGATAGCTACCAGAAGATCACCGCCGAGTCCGAAGCAGAATTCCAGCGGATCAATCAGATTGTGCAAGGGAAGTTGGGCTGAAGGCGTGCCTGAGGTGAAGACGCTCGCTGTTCTCCACGCGGCGCAACTCGTTACGCTCGCGGGGCCGGCGCGGCCGCGTGTGGGCGGCGAAATGGGTGACCTCGCGATCATCGCGGATGGTGGATTGCTGGTGCGCGATGGCGTCGTCATCGCAACCGGAACGTCCGACAAGATTGAAAAAGAGGCAGGCGCGGACGCGGAAGTAGTCGATGCGCGCGGACGGGTGGTTTTGCCGGGTTTTGTGGACGCGCACGCGCATCCGGTGTTTGGCGGAAATCGGGTGGATGAATTTGAGCTGCGCTCACGGGGCGCGAGCTATGAGGAGATCGCGGCGGCGGGTGGAGGGATTCGTTCGACGGTGCGGAAAACGCGGGCGGCAACGGCGGAGGAGTTAAAGACGCAGGCGCTCGAGCATGCACGGTGGTTCCTGGAGTGCGGGACGACGACGGTGGAGGCGAAGTCGGGTTACGGTTTGTCGTTGGAGGAGGAGTTGAAGATTTTGCGGGTGATTCGCGCCTTGGGGGCGGAAGCGGCGGTGGAGTTTGTGCCGACGTTTCTGGGAGCGCATGCGATTCCCGAGGAGCATGCGGGTAATTCGCGGCGGTATGTGCAGATCGTGATCGAGGAGATGCTGCCGGCGGTGGTGGCGGAGGGGTTGGCGGAATATTGCGACATCTTTTGTGAGCGCGGGTATTTCGAGGTGGAGACGGCGCGCGAAGTTTTGCGGGCGGCCCAGAGTCATGGGTTGGGATTGCGGATGCATGTGGACCAACTGACGAATTCGGGCGGGGCAATGCTGGCAGCGGAACTGACGGCGGTGACGGCGGACCATCTGGAACAAACGGAGGATGATGGGATCGCGGCGCTGGCGTTGGCGAAGGTGCAGCCGGTCCTTTTGCCGGGCAGTGTGTATGCGCTGGGGAAAACGCGGTATCCGCGGGCGCGTGCGATGATCGACGCGGGGCTCGCCGTGGTCCTGGCGACAGATTTTAATCCGGGATCGTCGCCTTCGCCCTCGATGCCGATGATGCTGTCACTGGCGTCGACGCAGATGAAAATGACGCCAGCGGAAGGGGTGTCGGCGGCGACGATCAATGCGGCCTATAGTCTTGGGCGCGGGGATAAGATCGGATCGCTGGAAGCGGGGAAGCGGGCCGATTTCGCCATCTTCGATTGCGAAGATTATCGCGAGCTGGCTTACTTTTTTGGGCGGCCGCAGACGCACTCGGTCTACGTGCGGGGCGAACGCGCCTTTCCGGGCTGAGACCGGCGGTCGTTTGCGCATCGCGGGCCGCGCCGCTACCGTCGCACGCTCATGAAAGTAGAAGTTGAAACGCAGCCGCACAGCACCGCCACGCTCCGGATCGAACTGCCACCGGAGGAAGTGCGGACGGAATGGGATGCGATCGCAGGGAATTACGCTCGTTATGCGCGGATACCCGGATACCGCACGGGCAAGGCACCGCGGGCGGTGATCGAGCGCAAGTTTCGCAAGGAAATCCAGGATGAGCTGACGAAGAAGCTGGTCTCGAAAAGTTATCACGAGGCGATTGCGCAGCAGCAGCTCCGGGTGATTTCGCTGACGAATCTGGAGGACGTGGAGTTTGGCGACGATCGCTCGATGCGGTTTCGCGCGACGGTGGTGACGGCACCGGAGTTTGAGCTGCCGGAGTACAAGAACATCCCGGTGGAATTGCCTTCGCCGGAGGTGACGACGGAGGAGGTGGACGCGGCGCTGGAACGGTTACGCGACCAGTCGGCGGATTTCGTCGATGTGACGGGGCGTGCGCTGCAACTGGAAGATTTTGCGGTGATCGATTTTGATGGCTCGATCGATGGGGTGGCGATCAGCGAGATCGTGCCGGAGGCGAGCAAGAATTTGCATGGCGGGAAGAAGTTTTGGCTGCGAGTGGCGGCGGATAATTTTCTGCCCCGGTTTGTGGAACAGGTCGTGGGCATGAACGCGGGCGAGACGCGCAGCGTGCAGGTGGAGTTCCCGGCGGATTTTCCGGTGACGGAATTGGCGGGAAAGAAGGCCGACTACGCGGTGACGCTGAATGAGATCAAGGAAAAGGTGTTGCCGGCGCTGGACGATGCCTTCGCCGGGAAGTTACTGAAGGACAAGACGCTGGCTGACCTGCGGCACACGCTGGAGCATGACCTCGAGCACGAGAAGGAACACGAACTCGAGCGGGAGAAGGAAGGGCAAATCGTGAAGTATTTGCAGGAGCACATTTCGTTCGATCTGCCGCCGGCGCTGCTGAAGGCGGAAACGCGGCGAGCCTTGAACGAATTGGTGCACCGGAACCGCGAACGCGGGGTGCCGGACGAACTGTTGAAGGGCAAGGAGAAGGAGTTAATCGAGGGCGCCGGTTCGTTGGCTGCGCATCGGCTGAAGACCAACTTCATCCTGCATCGCATTGCGGAGCGGGAGAAGATCTCGGTCAATCGCGAGGAAGTGGACGAGCGCATCCGAGCGCAGGCCGCGCAATACAACGTGCCGGTGGAAAAAATGCGCAAGGATCTGGAGGAACACGACCGGCTGGACGGCCTGGCGGAGGAGATCGTGCTGGGCAAGACTCTTGATTTTCTGAAGGCAAATGTTACCATCAAACCATCATTAAAGTCGCCCGGCGAGAGCGCCCCGACGGAGTAAAATCATGACCGTATCGAACCGAAATGTATCGCAGGGAGTGCTCGTGCCGATGGTGGTGGAGCAAACGGGACGCGGGGAGCGCAGTTACGACATTTACTCGCGCCTGCTGAAGGATCGGATCGTGTTCATCGGCACGCCGATCGATGATCACATCGCCAATCTCGTGATCGCGCAGATGCTGTTCCTGCAGATGGAAGACGGCAAGAAGGACATCAGTGTTTACATCAACTCGCCCGGTGGATCGGTCACGGCGGGGCTGGCGATCTACGACACGATGCAATTTTTGACCTGCGACGTGACGACGTATTGCTTGGGGATGGCGGCGAGCATGGGCGCGGTCCTGCTGGCGGCGGGGACGAAGGGCAAGCGGTTCGCGTTGCC
Organism: uncultured Verrucomicrobiae bacterium; assembly: GCA_963769625.1. Taxonomy (GTDB): domain Bacteria; phylum Verrucomicrobiota; class Verrucomicrobiia; order Chthoniobacterales; family UBA10450; genus JACCTI01. The sequence goes on from CAVYMO010000011.1 coordinate 136,945, forward strand.
GAACTCCGATATCATGATCCATCAGGTTTCGGGCGGGGCGCAGGGCCAGGCGAGTGACGTGGAGCGCACGGTCGAATACATGTTTAAGCTGAAGAAGCGCTTGATCCGTATTCTCGCCGCGCACACGGGGCAACCGGAGGAGAAGGTGAAGCTGGATTCGGATCGCGATTACTTCCTCTCGGCGGCAGAAGCGAAGGAATACGGGCTGGTCGACGAGGTGATCAAGTCCCGGAAGGAAGCCTCGCTGGATGGCAAGGCCTCGGCTGGCTCGACCGCGATCGCGGAGGCGGCACTTCCGCATAAAGTTGAGGAATAAGACCTGCTTTCCAGAGGGAGTAATCCATGGCGCGCGCTTCCAATCTCACAATGTGCTCCTTCTGCGGCAAGAGCCACGCGGAGGTGCGGAAACTGATTGCGGGTCCGGGCGTTTATATCTGCGACAGCTGCATCAACGTTTGCAAGAGCATCCTCGACAAGGAGTTAACTGAAGACGCGCGCCGCCAGTCCTCGAACATCCAAGTGCCGAAGCCGGTGGAAATCCGGCGTTCGCTCGATAGCTATGTCATCGGGCAGGAGACGGCAAAAAAGACGCTCTCGGTCGCGGTGCACAACCATTTCAAACGGGTCATGCAAACTTCGGTGCCGAGCGATTCCGCAGCCACGAGTTTCCAGCCGGATCCTTTTGCCGAGGTGGAGATAGAGAAGAGTAACATCCTTCTCATTGGCCCGACGGGTTCAGGGAAAACGCTGTTGGCGAAGACGTTAGCCAAGATTCTCGATGTGCCGTTCTGCATCGCGGATGCGACGACGCTGACAGAGGCCGGTTACGTGGGGGAAGACGTGGAGAACATCATTCTGCGCCTGCTTCAGAACGCGGATTACGACGTGAAGCGGGCGGAGATCGGGATCGTTTACATTGACGAGATCGACAAGATCGGACGCAAGACGGATAACGTGAGCATCACGCGCGACGTGTCCGGCGAAGGGGTGCAGCAGGCGCTCTTGAAGATTTTGGAAGGCAGCACGTGCAACGTTCCGCCGCAGGGCGGTCGCAAACATCCGCACCAGGAATACATCCAGGTGAACACGGAGAAAATTCTCTTTATCTGCGGCGGGGCTTTTGTCGGGCTGGACAAGATTGTCCAGAAACGCATTGGCAACCGGACGATGGGCTTCAACAGCCCCGATCTCGAAGTGGAAGATGCGCTGGCGAAAGTGGCGGTGCGGCACGTGGAGCCGGAGGATTTGCTCAGCTTTGGAATGATTCCGGAGTTCATCGGACGTCTACCGGTGGTGGCGGCGCTCGATGCACTGACAGAAGACGAGATGGTAATGATCCTGACCGAGACGAAGAACGCGATGATCAAGCAATACACCAAGCTCTTCGCGATGGAGGGGGTGCGGTTGAGCGTGACGAAGGATGCCTTGCGGGCGTTGGCGGCGCAGGCGGTGACGAAGGGCACGGGCGCGCGGGCGCTGCGCTCGATGCTGGAGCGGATCATGCTCGATATCATGTACGACGTTCCGAGCCGCGAAGACATCGCGGAGGTGACGATCAACCGCGCGGTGGTGGAAGGGAAGAAGCTGCCGCTGATTCGGAAGAAGCAGGACAAAGACGCTGCCTAGGCGGAGCGGAAGCGCGGGGCGCTTCCTCGTTGGACGATGGGCGAAGGACGTTGGACGTTGCCCGTCTGCGCATGAATGTCGTCGTCCTTAATACCGGCTCTGAGCTTCTCCTTGGGCAGGTTCTCAATACCCATTTGACCTACATCGCGCGGGAGATCTTTCCGCTCGGGTTGCGGGTGGAACGTCAGGTGACGGTGCCGGATGGACCAGCGATCGCCGAAGCGTTGGCCGCTCTTTCTCCAGCGGCGGACATTATTTTCGTGACGGGTGGTCTGGGGCCGACGACGGATGACATCACGCGCGAAGCGGCGGCGGAGTTGTTGCAGGTGACGCTGCGGCGAGATCCGGCTGTAGCGGAGACAATCACGGAGCGGTTGCGGTCGCGTGGGTTTCCGATGACCGACCGGATTTTGCGCCAGGCGGACGTGCCGGAGGGCGCGAAGGTGTTGCCGAATGCGAACGGAACGGCGCCGGGCTTGTATCTGGCGGCGCGGGCGGACGCGACGCCGCATTTGTTTTTGTTGCCGGGACCACCACGGGAATTGCAGCCGATGTTCCAAGCGTCGGTGTTGCCGATCTTGCGCGAGCTCGCGCCGCTGCGCGCCGGTACGGAATGCCGGACGTTTCGCCTGGCGTGCATCGGGGAATCCGTCGTGGAAGCGAAGGTGGGCGAGGAGTTGCTGGCCTTGCCCGGAGTGGAACTGGGTTACTGCGCACGCATGGGCGAGGTGGACGTGCGTGTGATCGGGTCGGAGGCGACGGTCGACGCGGCGGAGCAGATTATTCGCGGCGCGTTTCCGCTGTTGTTCTTCACCAAGGAAGACGAAGAGCTGGAGGCGACGGTGGTGCGTATGTTGCGGGAGCGCGGAGCGCGACTGGTGGTGGCGGAATCGTGCACCGGAGGGCATTTGGGGGACCGGCTCACGAACGTGCCCGGAGCGTCGGAGATTTTCGTGGCGGGTCTTGTGACCTATGCGAATGAGGCGAAGATCGCGGTGCTGGGCGTCGACGAGCAATTGATCGGGCAGTTTGGCGCTGTCAGCGAGGAAGTGGCGCGCGCGATGGCCGTGGGCGCGCTCGCGCAGACAGGGGCGACGCACGCCCTCGCCACCACGGGGATTGCGGGCCCCGGTGGAGGTTCGGAGGCGAAGCCGGTGGGGACGGTGTTCCTTGCGCTGGCCTCAGCGTCCGGCGAGACGACCGTGCTGCACCGGCGTTTTCAAGCGGAGCGACAGGCCTTCAAACATCTTGCGACGCAACACGCGCTCCAAATGCTGCGCGAGCATTTGCTGGCCGAAGCGCCCGCTACTGCGTGATCGTGACCGGCGTGCCGAGTTTGACTCGGTTGTAGAACATCTCGGCCGCCTGCGGCGGCATCCGGATGCAGCCGTGCGAAGCGGGATAGCCTGGCAAAATACCGACGTGCATGCCCACGCCATCGCCGGTGAGGCGCATGAACCATTTCATCGGCGCGCCGACGTAGCGAGTGCCGCTGGGGGCGGAATCGATCCGTAGGCTGATGCCGCGGCGCACGGTGCGGCCTTTGCGATCGACGAAGTCGCCATAAATGCTCGAGCGATGATCCTTGTCCTTTTCCGTGATGGTGAAATTGCCGGTCGGCGTCATGCCTGCGCGTTTGCCGGAGGAGATGGGACTGTCGATCGCGAGGTCGTCCCCGCGGAAGAGATAGGCGCGTTGTTTGGAAAGAGAAACAGTGATGCGCGCTTCCCCGGACGTTAGCGCATCGTAAGTGCTTTGGTTGATCTTGATCGGGTCCTGGCGGCTGATGAGCTCCGAGGCTTTCCGCATCGGCTGCTTGGGCGGCGGCGTGGCGCGTGGCGTGGGTGCCGCGGCCTGGCGTGCCGGGATACCGGACCGCGACACCGTTGGACGCGGTTTTTGCGCCAGGGCTGCACCGGCTACGGAAAGCAGCAGGAAAGCGATGACCGTGGGGGATGTCCTGGAGATCACGACGTTCACCTCGCGTAGCTATCCACTCTTTTCATCCAACCGTTAAGCCAGCGGGACTCCTGCCGGGCGGGCGGCGAATTCTTGACGCGGCGAGTCAGGACTTGCCGTGCTGAAATGCTGAAAGACCGCGCGGCGGCGGGACCGTCTTCGTTTCCATTCATACCTTGGAGGACCTGGAGCAAGCCCCATCCTTGTCCATCGTAGCGTTCGCTGTCGAGCACGCCTTCACCTTTGAAGTTAACATAATCGACCAGAGCGTAGCAGCCCTGCGGCGTGCTGGCGACGCGCCCGAACTGCTGCTGGATACGGGTGCGCTCGGCGGCGGGGGCCTCCGCGAGCATCTTGGGCAGGGCCTGCTGGAGGCGTTGCACGAGAAACTGAGCTTGGAAATCGATCGTATCGACTAGGAAGCGGCGCAATCCGGTCATCTCGGGGCTATCCTGAGCGGACGTGAACTGGGCCCGCGTCTTCCACGGGCAGCCCTCGCGGTTCTCGAGCAGCACTTCGGGGAGCTTGGCGCCGCGTTTGGAGATGAAGGCGACGAGCTCCGGGAAACTCTCGTCAAAGGGGCCGCGGACACCTTTGGGATACCAGATGAAATGGCCGATGCCGAGGGAGGCGAAGTTTTCGCCGCTGTTCCAGGAGGTGAGGCCGGCGACGGTGCCGGCGCATTCGTTTTGCCAGATTTTTTTGCCGATGCGGAGGGCGTCAGCGCGTGATAATTCGATGGCGTAAAGGAGCGGGGAGGCGCTGCAAAAAAGCGCGACCGCGAGGGCCGCTGCCACCGCGCCGAGGAATCTTGACGGCAAGAGTTTCTCCACTAGCGTGCACATTTCCGCGGTCTGCCGGCCATCGGCAACCGCTTTCCTTAAATTATTTATGAAAAAACTTCTCTTGGTAGCGCTGGCTTTTACTTCCACGGCGTTTGCGGCAGACACGACTGAACTGAAAACCGATTCCGACAAAGTGAGTTACAGCATCGGGCTCGATATCGGGAGCACATTCAAAAAGCAGGGGATGGAGATCGACCTCAATCTCCTGATGGCAGGTTTGAAGGACGGGGTTGAGGGCAAAAAGGCTTTGCTGACCGAGGAGCAGGTTAAAGAAACGATGACCGCCTATTCCAAGAGCATGATGGAGAAACAAGCCGCGAAGTCGAAGGAAGAAGGCGCGAAGAACACAGCCGAAGGGCGAGAAGTTCCTCACGGAGAACAAGGCCAAGGAAGGCGTGAAGACGACCGCGAGCGGATTGCAATACAAGGTCTTGAAGGAAGGGACCGGGGCGTCGCCCAAGGAAACCGACACCGTGGTCGTGCACTACAAAGGCACTCTGATCGACGGCACGGAATTCGACAGCTCCTACAAGCGGAACGAACCCGCCAGTTTCCCGGTCAACCGCGTCATCAAGGGCTGGACCGAAGGTCTGCAGCTCATGAAGACGGGCGGCAAATACCAGTTCTTCATTCCGGCGAGCTCTTGCGTATGGCGAGCGCGGCGCGGGTCAGGACATCGGGCCGAACGAGACGCTGATTTTCGAGGTCGAGTTGCAGGACATCAAAGCCGCTGAAGCGGCTGCTCCGGCCCCGGCGGCCGACGGTAAACCGGCCGCAGCTGGCAGCCCTGCGGCGGCGGCGTCGTCGTCACCGAAGCCAGCGGCCGCGGCGCCCAAGGCGCCACCCGCGGCTTCGCCGAAACCGACCGAGAAGTAGTAACAGCGGCGACTCCGCTAAGCGGAAGGCGTGGGGGATTCCCACGCCAGGCGGGGCGCGTCGCTCCAGAGATCTTCCAGGCTGTAGAAGTCGCGCTTCTCCGCGTGGAAGATGTGCACGATCACCTGCATGTAATCGAGCACAATCCACTGGCTCGTGGGAAAACCATCCACCGCGGTCGGGCGGACGCTGTGTTCCTTCTTTAGCTGCGCTTCGATCTCGCCCGCGATCGCTTTCAACTGCGGCTCGGACGCGGCCGAGCAAAGGACGAAGAAGTCCGTAAAGGTGGAGATCCCCCGCAGATCGAGCACCACGATATCCTCAGCCTTCTTGTTCGAAGCGAGTTCGGCGCAGGTTTTCGCTAGTTCTTCGGAGGTGATCTGTCGGAGTCCTGGTAAAGTTGATGGCGCTGGATGATTTCTTCCACCGCCAGCGGTACGAGATACCGAATGGAGCGCCCCTCCGCAACCCTCTTTCTGATTTCGGTGGCGGAAATATCAATAGGGCGCCGGATTGTGCGATAGGGCGAGTCGGCCGAACTCCCCGTGCGATCGAGCACAATAAACTCTGCTAGTGCGCGCAGATCATCGATCCGGCGCCAGGTCTCGAGGCGCTCCAGGTTGTCTGAGCCGATGAAATAAAAAAACCGGGCGGCCTGAGCGCGCGTCAGTTCCTCCATCGTTTCGATCGTGTAGGAGGGAGGTGGCCGATGCAGTTCCCGCTCATCGATCGAAAAGTCCGATTCCCCGGCTAGGGCGGCGCGAAGCATTTCCAGGCGGACGTCTGCTGGCGTGGGACGGCGTGCGAGTTTGTGGGGCGATTGCGCGGCAGGGATGAAGATCACCTGGTCGAGCGCCAGTTGCTCCAGCGCCTCGCGAGCCAGGATGAGGTGGCCGTGGTGCACCGGATCGAAGGTGCCGCCGTATATACCGATCTTCTTCAACGGCGGAACGGTAGCGCAAGCTTCCCGCTTGCACGAACGCCCGCGCGAGCTACAAGCTTGCGCAACCATGCCCGACCAACTCGGACAACTCCTCCTCACCGGTGTACCCGGCACCGAACTCGATCCCGCCGCCGCGGCGCTTTTCCGCAAGGTGCAACCCGGCGGCTACATTCTCTTCGGTCGGAACATCGACAGCGCGCCGCAATTGCGGAAGCTCATCGACGACCTGCGCGACCTGAGCCAAGCCGAACCGATCATTACGATCGATCAGGAAGGCGGCCGCGTTTCGCGGTTGCGCCTGATTGGAAACGAGCCGCCGAACGCCCAGCAACTGCGCGAGAAAAATGATCTCGCGCTCGTCCAGGAACACGGTCGGATCACTGGGCGTCTCCTGCGCTTGTTCGGCTTCAATCTCGACCTCTGCCCCGTGCTCGATATTTCCTTCGATGACGAAGCGGACAACTCGTTGCGCGGTCGCTGCTATGGGAAGGACGTCGCGCAAGTGGTTCGCCTGGCGACCACGTTTAACGACGCCTTGCGCGCGGAAGGTATCGCAAGTTGTGGCAAGCATTTCCCCGGATATTCCGCCGCGGAAGTCGACGCCCATCACGATCTGCCGAGAATCGACCGGACGCTCGAAGAACTGGAAGCGCACGAGCTAGCTGTCTTTCGCCAGACGGCGGCGAAGCTGGACAGCATGATGATCTGCCACGGTTGGTATCCGTCGTTTGAGGCGGAAAAGCTGCCGGCATCCTTCTCCCGTCGCATTGTCACGGAATTGCTGCGCGAAGATATGAAATTCGAGGGGCTCATCATGACGGACGATCTCGACATGGGCGCGATCTATAACGATTACACCCTCGACGAGACGATCCGGCTGGCCTTGGGCGCAGGGAACGACCTGGCCATGATCTGCCACCGTGTCGATGCCATCGATCAGGCGCATGCCGCGATGGCGGCAGTGCCTGCCGGGCGGCTGGATGCGGCGTTGGCGAGCGTATCTCGCTTTAAGAAACGCATGTCGCCGCCCGAGACATTTTCCGAAGCGGCCTTTCGAGCTCTCGATGGCGAAGTATGGAAGCTGCGCGTGGCAGTCCTCGGCGAAGAGCGTGCGGCGGAGCGCAGCCCGGAGGACGGAAAACGGTCCCCGGTGGAAACGTATTAGGGATTCGCGGGTCGCAATTGACGACCCTCCGCGCAAACCATAACCTTCCCGCTCGTGCAACCCGAACTGGAGCAGCTTCTCATCCTGCAAAATCGCGATCAGAAGATCCGCCAAATCCAGGCCGAACTAAAGACTGTGCCCGAGCAGCGGGCGCAATTGGAAGCGCACCTCGCCGCGAGCGCGGCGGGTTTGGAAGCAGCCAAGCTGAAAACCAAACAGCTCGAAGTCGATCGCAAGAAGCTGGAACTCGATGTCGGCACGCGCACGGAGAGCATCAATCGACTTAAAACCCAGCAATACGAGACGCGCAAGAACGAGGAGTTCCGCGCCATGGGCAATGAGATCGAGCGTTACGAGAAAGAGATTAGCGTGATCGAGGATCAGGAACTCGAGCTAATGGAGCGAGCGGAGACCTTGAAGGCAGAAGTGGCGATCGAGGAAAAGAAGGTAGCGGTGGAACGCGAATCGGTGGCGCGACAAACCAAAGACCTCGAAGCGAAAACCGCGGCGCTGCAAGGACAACTCGAAAATCTGACCAAGGAACGCACTGAAATCGCGAGCAAGCTCGATGAGGACTTGCTCGATCGCTTCGAGCGCTTGTTTGCGAGCAAGGGCAACGCCGCTGTCGTCGCGCTGGAGCATGAGGTTTGCACCGGCTGCCACATGAAAATCACGGCGCAGACTTCGCACCGCGTTAAGAACGGCCGGGAAATCGTCGGCTGTGAGCAGTGCGGCCGAATTCTTTACGCCGCCGATTGATCGGAGGCGGTTTATTTTGTTCGAGCGCGCGCGTCAGGAGATTCGGTCGCTGGTGGACGCGAAATACAGGCGCGCGTTTCGCAGTCTGTGTAATCTGCCCCGGATCGATTATCGGGTGGTCGTGGATGCCGGTGCGAACCATGGTTCGTTTACTGAGGCTCTCCTCCGTCTGCACCAACCGCAGCGGGTGGTCATGGTCGAACCGTTGCCGATGATGGCCGAGAAACTGCGGGCGCGTTATCAGGGGCGCGCGGGATTTTCCGTCGTCGCGGCCGCGCTCTCGGATCGAGACGGTGAAGCGGAGTTCAACTTGAACAAGTGGGAGGATGCGAGCTCCCTACTAGAGGTCGACGCGCGGAACGATGCGTGGTTCGGGCTCGATTTGAAGGTGAGGAAGCGCTTTAAGGTACCGACCGTCACCTTGCCGCGCCTGCTTCAGGACGAAAGAATTGAGCAGGTCGACCTGTTGAAGCTCGATTTGCAAGGTGCCGAGCGTCTTGTCCTGACCGGCGCGGAACCGATTTTGTCCAAGATGCGTGTGATCTACGCCGAGGCCTTCTTCGAGCCCCTTTATCAGGAGGCGTGGCTCTTTTCGGATCTCAACCGATTCCTGGTGGAACGCGGTTTCAAGCTTTGCGGCATTTCCCACATCGTGCACGCGGTCAACAGTGGGGATCTCTTGCAAGCCAACGTCACTTTTCGACAGCTGGCGTCGACGTGACAGACTGTCTGAGAGCGTCGCTTAGACGTTGAAGCGAAACTCGACGACGTCGCCGTCTTTCACCACGTATTCCTTGCCCTCAATCCGCAGTTTGCCCGCTTCGCGTGCTTTCGCGGAAGAACCCAGCCCGACGAGATCGTCGTAGTGGACCACTTCGGCTGCGATAAAGCCGCGCTCGAAATCAGTGTGGATGACGCCGGCGGCCGCCGGTGCCTTGTCGCCTTCGTTGATCGTCCAGGCTCGGGTTTCTTTTTCACCGGTGGTGAGATAGGTGCGCAGGCCGAGCAGATGGTAAACGGCGCGAATCAAGCGCGCTCACTCCGCTGCTTTCGACGCCGAGATCGCGCAGGTACTCCTGCGCCTCCGCTTCGGCCAGGTCGACGAGTTCGCTTTCGATTTGCGCGCTGATGACAACCGCCTCGCTTCCGAAATGAGTGCGCGCGTACTCTTCGACTGCCCGCACGTTGGGATGGTCCTTGGCATTCGCCAGATCGGATTCGGCCACGTTGCAGGCAAAAATCGTCGGCTTCGAGGTGAGCAAGAAAAACTCACGTGCGAGCACTTTCTCGTCGTCGGTCAGGTCCGCGGTAATGGCGGGCTTGCCCGCGTCGAGATGGGGCAACAGTTTTTCGATAAGCGCACTCTCGGCCTTGGCCGTTTTCGATCCGGCGCGCACTTCTTTTTGCAAACGGTCGTGTCGCTTTTGCAGTGCACTTAAGTCGGCAAGCACCAGCTCGGTGTTGATGACTTCGATATCGCGGACGGGCTCGATAGTCCCGCTAACGTGATGGATGTCGCCGTCTTCAAAGCAACGCACGACCTGCACGATGGCATTCACTTCGCGGATATGGCTGAGGAACTGGTTGCCGAGGCCTTCGCCCGCGCTCGCGCCTTTCACGAGACCGGCGATGTCCACGAACTCGATCGCCGCCGGGATGATTTTTTGCGAGCCGGAGAGCTTCGACAAGACTTCGAGCCGCGGATCGGGGACGGTCACGACGCCGAGGTTTGGATCGATCGTGCAAAAAGGGTAATTGGCCGCCTGCGCCTTGCGCGTGCGCGTGACGGCGTTAAAAAGCGTGGATTTCCCCACGTTGGGCAGACCGACGATTCCAGCGCTCAGCATAAGGCGCGGACGTTACGGCGAAACCTCCGCAGAGGCAATGGCGAGAGGCCCCGAGAGGAACGAGGCTATCGGTGGAAGAGCAGGCGCAGGCTGTTCAGCACCACGATCACGGTGCTGCCTTCATGCGCGACTACGCCCAAAGAAAGCGGGATGCCGTTAAACACAGCGAAAAGGGCCATCACGATCACCGTCCCAAGCGCGATGGTGATATTCTGGCTGATGATGGCTTTTGCGCGCCGGCTGAGATGGTAGGCGGTCACAAAGTTTTCCAGCCGATCGTTCATCAGCACGACTTCCGCCTGCTCCATCGCAGCATCGGATCCGCGCGCGCCCATGGCCACGCCCACATCCGCCGCGGCAAGGCACGGCGCGTCGTTTACGCCATCGCCGATCATCGCCACCTTCGCGCCGGATTGCTTTAATTCCTGCACGGCCGCAACCTTGTCCTCCGGCGAAAGTTGAGCGCGCACGTCATCCACCCCGGCATCCCGCGCAATTAGATCGGCGGTCGGTTGGCGGTCGCCCGTCAGCATGACCACGTGCATGCCGGCGTGCCGCAGTTGATCGAGCATGCCGCGCGCTTCCGCCCGCAGTTCGTCGCGCAACAAAAGTCGCCCGCACAGGCGCGGCCCGGCCACCCAAACCTCGGCGACGTCGTGTTCGTCCTCGAGTGGAGCATCGCAGGCGGCTTCCTTCATGGCGCCGCGCACAAATTTTCGGCTCCCCAGCACGTGGAGGAGGCCGCCCTTTCGTGCGGAGATGCCGCCACCGGTTTTCGATTCGGCGTGGGTGAACTCGAAGGCGAGAAGACCGCGCTGCGCCCCGGCTTTCTGAATCGCGCGGGAGAGGGGATGGTTCGAAAGGCGGGCGAGGTTGTAAGCGGCTGCGAGAATGGTTTCCTCGTCGCCATCGTAAACGTCCACGCGCACGAGTTTCGGCAGGCCATGGGTGAGCGTCCCGGTTTTGTCGAGCGCGACGGTGCGGACGTCAGCCAACGTCTCGATCGCGGCGCCGCCGCGGAACAAGATACCGCGCCGCGCTCCCGAAGCGATCGCGGAAAGAATGGCGGAGGGCACACTCAAGACGAGCGCGCAGGGCGACATCACGACAAGCAAGGTCATGGCGCGGTAAAAAGCGCTGGCGTGGTCATTGCCGGCGAGGAACGGCGGCCAACCCAGCGCGAGCCAGCCGATGAAGAAGAACGCCGCGCTGAGAGAGAGGACCGTGTAGGTGTAATGCGTCCCGAAACGATCGCTGAACCGTTGCGACGGTGCCTTAAAATGCTGTGCTTGTTCGATCAGGTTAATGATCTTCTGCACCGCGCTTTCGTGCGCAGGCCGGAGTGTTTCGCCATCGAGCACGCCCCAGAGGTTTAACGTCCCCGCCAGGGCGACGTCGCCGACTTGTTTCGGCATCGGGCGCGATTCGCCGGTGAGATTGGATTCGTCGCACGCGCTTTCGCCGCTGGTGACGCGAAGATCGACCGGGATATGTTCGCCCGCGCGGACGCGCAGCCGCATCCCGGGAACGAGGGTTTCCACGGGTCGTTCGACCTCCTGATTGTCTTCCAGCACCGTCGCGGTCTTGGGCGCACCGCGAAAGAGGGCGCTGATCTCGCGTTGAGTGCGCGCGCCGGCGTAATGCTCCATCGCGCCGGAGGCGGAAAAAAGGAAAAGCAGCAACGCGCCTTCACTCCACGCGCCGATGAGCGCAGCGCCAAAGGCAACCGCGAGCATGAGGAAATGAATCTCGAGCTCGCCCCGGCGCAGCCGCTTCCACGATTCTCCTGCGGCATCCCACGCGCCCGAGAGGTAGCTCACCACGAAAAGCGCGACCACGACCCAGGGTGCCATCTGCGTTTGCTGGGCAGCGAGCGCGGCCAGACCGGAAAGGAGACACAGCGCCGAAAGCCACGCGAGCTTCTTCCATTCGTTAGGATCGGAATGGCCTGCGGCGGGACCGCAGCAGCCGGTGCGACGCGGCCAGCCGATGGCATTCCATTGCCAGAAGCCGACCGCGGTGCGGCAGGTTAACTTTTCGATCACGGTGCTGCCGAGCACGTCTTTCACGACCACGTTGGCCGCGCCGACCTTGCGCGCCGGTGGTTCGCCGCACTGCTCGCAATTGCCGCGCGCGTCGAGGACACCGCAGCCTTGTTCGCGCTCGGCCACGGCTTCGCTGACGCGATCAGCGATACGATGGCCGCGGTCGTCGCCCAAGGTGGCGATGGAGAGAAGATGGTTCTTCGGCTGGAAGGCGACGGCTTCGAGCTGCGGCTCTTCCGTCATCAGCCGCGCAACCTTCCGATAAACGCAGTGCTTGTCCTCCGGCGGCGCCGCCGGTGGCGGGAAAGGTTCATCGGCCATCGAGAGCAGAATACGCGCGGGCCGCGTGGTCACTAGTGAAAAGGCGTGGGATCTTACGGCGACAGCGCGACCGAAAAATCGGGCCGGCGAGATTTGAACTCGCGACCTCTTGAACCCCATTCAAGCGCACTACCAAGCTGTGCTACGGCCCGTTTCGGAACCCTGAATTAACCACAGAGATCACGGAGGACACGGAGTTTTTTTCCGAATCTCAATCGCCGCTCCAAGCCGAGAGAAAGGCGTCGATCAATTCCGGCAAGTCGTCGCTGTAACCACCCTCGAGGATCGCTCCCGCCGGGACGCCGCATTCGCGCACCCATCGGCCGCAAGTGACGAAATCCTCCGGCTGCAAGGTCATCTGCATGATGGGATCGCCGGCGTAGGCGTCGAAGCCGGCGGAAACGAGCAGGAGATCGGGTTTGAATGCGAGCAGGGTCTCAAGCGCCTGCCTGATCACGGCCATGTGAATGGTGCGCGCAGTCCCGGGTGCAATGGGGAAGTTGTGGATGTTATCGAACGAATGCGCGCCGCTGCCCGGCCAGCCCGGCAATTGATGGATGGAGGCGAACGCAATTTGCGGATGCGCGGCGACGAGCGCCTCGGTGCCGTTTCCGTGATGCGCATCGAAGTCCCAGATCGCCACGCGTTCCGCGCCGTGCTCTAGAGCAGCAAAGGCAGCGATCGCGATATGGTTGAAATAGCAGAAGCCCATCGCGCGATCGCGCAGGGCATGATGACCCGGCGGGCGCATCAGACTGAAACTCGCTTTGCCGTCGAGCGCCGCGCGGGCAACCTCGACCGCGGCGCCGCTGGCGCGGGCCGCGTGGTCGAAGATGCCTGGATAAGCGGGGCAATCAGCGTCGAAGTCTGCCTTCGCCGCACGGATCGCAGCGAGATGCTCTGGAGTGTGCGCGAGCAGCAGGGTGGATTCCTGCGCCGGCGCCGGCATGCGCCATTCCCACGCGGGATGGCGCTCGCGCAGAAACGGGACGCTGCTCGTGATGCGGGCTGGTCGTTCCACATGACCCGGGTGTGCGTATTCCGCACACCTCGGATCGTGGAAAATTATCATCGGCACTGCAACCGCCTCGACGGCTGGCGTCAGTTCTTCGGCTTGTCGGGCGGGATGTCAGTCGGCGCGGTCGCGACTTCGTTCAGACCGCGACGATCGAGCAGCGGCGCGATCTCCGGTTCCTTGCCGCCAGTGAAGTTCTTGAACTGCTGTAGCGGATCCTCACTCCCACCGCGTGAGAGCAGAGTCTTGCGGAAGCGATCGCCATTCTCGCGTTTCAAGCCGCCGTTGTCCTTGATCCACTGCACGGTGTTGGCATCGAGCACTTCGCTCCAGATGTAGGAATAATAGCCGGCGGAATAGCCGCTGCCCCACGAGTGCGAGAAGTACGGAGTGCGGTAACGCGGCGGCACGGGTGCGAAATCGACGCCCGCTTTTTTCAACGCTTCCGCTTCAAACGCGATCGCGTCTTCCGGGATCTCGCTCGGCTTCAACTGATGCCACGCCTGGTCGAGAAGCGAGGCGGAGAGATACTCGGTCGTCTTGAAACCTTGATCGAACTTCTGCGAATCGAGCACTTTCTTGAGCAACTCTTCCGGCATGGGCTCGCCGGTTTTGTGATGCTTGGCGTAGTTCTTCAGGATCTCCGGCCAGATGCGCCACATCTCGTTCACCTGCGAGGGGAACTCGACGAAATCGCGCGGGACGTTGGTGCCGGAAAAGCGGGGATACTTCACGTCCGAGAACATGCCGTGCAGGGCGTGGCCGAATTCGTGGAACATCGTCGTGACCTCATCGAAAGTGAGGAGCGTCGGTTCACCCGCGGGTGGCTTGGGGATATTGAGATGATTGCCGACGACGGGCTTGGTGCCGAGCAGGCTGGTCTGGGAAACGTATTCGTTCATCCAGGCGCCGCCGCGTTTCGAGGAGCGGGCGTAGAAGTCGGTAAGGAAAAGCGCGAGCGTGGAGCCGTCGGCATCGAAGACTTCCCAAACGCGGACGTCTTCCTGGTAAACGGGAAGGTCCTTTCGCTCCTTGAAGGTGATGCCGAAGAGCTGCGTGGCGGCATGGAAGACGCCGTCCACGAGGACGCGATTCATCTCGAAGTAAGGTTTAATCTGCGATTCGTCGAAAGCGTAGCGGTCTTTCAGAACCTTCTCCGCGTAAAAGCTCCAATCCCACGGCGCGAGTTCGAAGTCGCCGCCTTCCTTCTTGATCATGGCCTGCAGATCGGCGGCCTCGCGTTTGGCATTGGCGATCGCGGGTGGGGCGAGGTCGCTCAGGATTTTATTGACGGTGGGGACGGTCTTCGCGGTTTGATCTTCCAACTGATAGGCGGCGTGATGTTCGTAGCCGAGAAGAACGGCGCGCTCCGCCCGGAGGCGGGCGATTTTCTTTACCATCTCGCGTGTGTCGAATTCACCACCGTGGCTGTTGCGAGCCATCGAGGCCTTCATGATGCGTTCGCGCAGACCGCGATTCTCAAGCGACGAAAGCGAGGGCTGCCCGCTGGTGTTTTGCAGGGCGATGACGAACTTGTCCTTCAGCTTGCGTTCCTTGGCGTCGCTGGCGGCGGCGGCGACGTCATTCTCCGACATACCGGCCAGCTCGGCGCGATCGTCCACGATGACGGCGTCGGCGTTTTTCTCCTTCAAAACGAACTGCGTGAACTTGGTCTGGAGCGTGGCCAGCTCGGAGTTCATGGCTTTGAGTTTCTCCTTGTCGGGATCGGAGAGCTTCGCGCCGGCACGCACGAAATCCTTGTAGTAGCGCTCGAGGAGATACAGGGATTCGGCGTCGAGGCCGGCCTTCGCGCGCGCGTCATATAACTTCTGCAAACGGGCAAAGAGTTTGCCGTTCAGCACGATGGCATCGCGATGGGCCGAGAGCTTCGGCGCCATCTCGCCTTCGACTTTTTGGATTTCGGGGTTGGTGTGGGCGCCTGCGAGGTTGGAGAAAATATTATCAACTCGCGTCAGGGTGAGACCGGAGCGATCGAGCGCGACGAGGGTGTTCTCGAAGGTGGGCTCGTCTTTCTGATTGGCGATGGCCTCGACTTCCTTCAACTGCTCCGCCAGCGCCGCGGTGTAGGCGGGCGAGAAATGTTCGTTCTTAATCTTATCGAAGGGCGGGTATTGCAGGGGCAACGAGCTCTCGCTCAGGAGCGGATTGTCGCTGGCCGCAGCCGGTGAAGATTTGGCGGGCGGTGGCGTGGGTGTGGCAGCGGCGTGCATGGAGATGAACGGA
Organism: uncultured Verrucomicrobiae bacterium; assembly: GCA_963769625.1. GTDB lineage: Bacteria > Verrucomicrobiota > Verrucomicrobiia > Chthoniobacterales > UBA10450 > JACCTI01. The sequence goes on from CAVYMO010000011.1 coordinate 152,590, forward strand.
GTGGCAGCGAGGAGGGTGGCGCAGCCGATGAAAAGGAAGGAGCGAAACGTTTTTTGCATAGGATGTTCGGAGAAGTCGCGACGCGATGGGCGCGCGGTAGCGATCCCCTCGGAAGCAAGCCCGGAACCTGCAACAGCTGGCGAGGATTTCAAGGGGCGAGAGAACGCCGACGAGGGCGGCGACCAACCGCAGGAAGCGCAGACGACGTGATCGTTACGACGCTGGTTCAGCCTGGTCCGGAGAGATCGATCGCTTCCATCGCCTCCTCGGCATACTCCTGCAGGAGTCGCTGCTCGCGGGCGGTGAAGCGACGCGGCTTCACATCGAGCAGGCAGAGCGAGCCGATGGGCTGGCCATTCGGGGCGCGCAGCGGGATGCCGGCGTAGAAGCGGAGGCCGCGGTCTTTCAGAAGCGGATTGTTCGCGAAGCGCCGATCGCGCGCCAGGTCCTCGATGACGAGCGGCTTGTTGTTCGCGACGACGTGGCTGCACACGGAGACGTCGCGCGCCGTTTCTCGGGCCCGTGCCAACTCCGCGGGCAGGCCGGTTTGGGCCTTGAAAAATTGCCGGTCGCGATCGATCAGGGTCACGAGCGCGATCGGCACCTCGAAGACGCGCGCGAGTCGCGCAGTCAGGCGATCGAAAGCCGGCGTCTGGCTTCGCATCAGGTCCAGGTCCGCCAGGGTCGCTAGGCGTGCCTCTTCATCCACGGGCAACGGGGCTGCCTGCATGGGTTCGTCGAGCATGGGCGACAGCTTGGCCAATTGCACCACCGCGTCCGCGAGCGATGTGACCACTTCGTCCGCGCCGGAATCGCGCAGGCGCCGCGCGGCATCGCTGACATTTTCCGTCGTGCCCCAGAGGCCGATCACGATCTTGAGCTTCGGGAACGCCGCGCGAATCTTCAAACAGAGGTAACGCGCATGGATGACGGTGGAAGGCGCCACCACCGAGATGCAGACCACATCCGCCTGTGCTTCTTCCAACGGCGCGATCAGTTCCCCGGAGACGATTTTCGGAGAAGCGTTGTGTGCCTCGAAACCCTGGTGATCGAGCAATTGCGCGAGCATCAGCCCCGCCATTTCGTCGCGCTCCGCTCGGGCGGGCAGACAGTAAACACGCGCCGCCGGTGCGGGGTCGGGCGGAGAGGTGAAGGCGGCCACGGTTTTGTCCGCATCGATCTTCGAGAGCGCGGGCGGACGCGTGCCGAGGTCGACCACGATGTCGCGCAGGCTTTGGAAGACGAGGCTGCGTTGCTCGTCATCGAGCAGGTTGTTGCGGTGATCGATCTCGGTCGCTGTCAGGACCGGCACGAGCACCGAGTCGTAGAGAGCGGTGAGCGAGTTCGCTTTCAGATACGATTCGACGAATTCGCATTTCATCCTGTTCCCCGACCGTGAGAAGTCGATGGTAGCAATCCTCCGCGGGCGTGAGCGCTTCTTCGTCGCTGAGCAGCACGCTGAGAAATGAGAGCCGCGGAACGTGCCGCCCCATGACCACGAGACAAACCGTGAGCGGCGTGGCCATGACGAGGCCGACCGGGCCCCAGAGCCACGTCCAGAAGACCGCCGCCACGATCAGGGCGATGGATGAGACACCGGTGCTCGAGCCGTAGAGCCACGGTTCCATGACGTTGTTGCTCAGCAACTCGAGGACGATGAACAGACCGATGGTGAGCAGCGGCATCATCCAACCCGGCGAAACCGCCAGCGAAAGAATGATGGGAAACGCGGCCGCGATCCACGGCCCGACGTAGGGAATGAAGCGCAGCACGACGGCGAAGGCGCCCCAGAGAACGGCGTTCGGCACGCCGATGAAATAAAGCCCGATCGCGACCGGCACGCCGTAGCTCACGTTCACGACGAGCTGCATCAGCAGATAGCGCGAAACGCGTCGGCCGGCGTCGTCCATCGCGCGCGTGGTGGTGCTGATGCGTCCCTGGCCGATGAGCCGGATCAGACGGCTGCGCAAATCTTCGCGTTGCAGGAGCATGAAGATGACGAGCAACAGAACGAGCGCGGCCGTGCCGAGCGGGCCCAGGACCGGCGCGACGATCGACTCGCACCAGCTCGAGCGGATTGGCCTTTGACGTTTGCACCACCTGCACGGGCGGCGGCGTCGGGTAAGGGGGACTCGTGACTGCTGTTTCGGGCTTGCCAGGCACCTGCGTGAGGGTAGTCGTTTCGCTGCCGGGGAGATCCTGTTTCAGCTCCTCGACGGTCTCCGAAAGTTTTTCGAAGGTGCCGCCGCGGGGCGCTTTGAAGGAGCGCAGCTTGCTTTGGATATTTTGTTTGTAATCGGGAAGCTTGGTCGCGAGATCGACCATCTGTCGCGTGAGCACCCAGCCCCCCGCGCCCAGCGCGCTGAAGATCAGGAGCACGACCAGGAGGACAGCCCCGATGCGACCGAGCCAGCGACCCAGGCGCGTGACCAAAGGCGAGAGGAGAAACGTGAGGAGGGCGGCGAGCGAGAGCGGGATGAGGATATCGCGCGCGAAATAAAGGGCCGCCACGACAAAGGCGGTCAGCGCGAGCGTCCATAGCCCAACCAGTGCGTCAGCGGATCTGGGTTTGCTGATCGGCGTGGCCATCGCAGTGCTATCGATGTGAATCTTGAGTTCCGCGACGACTTTTCACGTTCTGGCCCGTTACTCCTGCGTCGCCCGATTCGGAAACGCGAGGGTGACGAGCGTGCCGCGGCCGACCTCGCTCTGAGCGATCGCTGAGCCGCCATGAAGGTCCATGATGGATTTTACGATCGCCAAACCGAGACCGCTGCCTTGTGCACTGCGCGAGGGATCAGCTCGATACAGGCGATCGAAAATGCGCGGGAGATGTTCGGGCGCGATGCCGGGCCCGCGGTCGCGCACCGACACTTCGACCCCGGCGCCGGTGGGATTGAGGGAAATATCGATCGCGCCGCCATCCGGGGTGAACCTCAAGGCGTTCTCCACAAGGTTGCTGAGCGCACGGCTGAAGAGAAGGGCGTCGGCATAAATCCGTCCGTTCGCCGTGGCAGGTGATGGTGACGTGGCGTTCCTCCGCCAGGGTGGCGAAGTAAGCCGCAATTTTTTCCGATGGCCGCGCGCCCGTCGAACAGCGTTCGCTCAGCCATGCCCTGCGCGGCTTCGGCGCGGGCGAGGAAGAGCAAGTTGTCGATGATGGCGGAGAGGCGTTCGCATTCCGCCACGCTCGATTCGATGACCTCGCGATACTCCTCCGCGCTGCGCGATCGGGTGAGCGCGACCTCGGCTTCGCCGCGCAGATTCGCCACCGGCGTGCGGAGTTCATGCGCGAGATCGGCCGAGAATTGCGAGAGGCGGGTGAAGGAATCCTCCAGGCGATCGAGCATTTGATCGAAGGCGTGGGCGAGCGGTTGCAACTCGCGCGGCCAGGCGGAAGGCTCGACGCGCTCGTGCAAATGGGTGGGGCCGGTGCGTTCGAGCGAGCGCGTGATCTCGCCCAACGGCCGCAGACCGCGACGTGTAATGGCGCGAGCGATGAGGGCGGAAATGATGCTGCCGCCGACGAGGACGGCGAGGACGAGCAGGCCGAAGCGTTTGGTGAATTGCTCATCCACGGAACGATCCTGCGCGAGTTGGATGATGTAAGATCGGCCCGCGACTTCCTCGGGCACAGTGAGAAGGGCGAGCAATTTACCGCGCGCGCGCACGAGCCGCGGCTGGATTGGCGCGAGGAGATGCATCCTCCGCGGCGGGAAATGCTGCGGAAGGGAGAGCAACGCATTCATCCCGGGCGTCTCGGCAAGAAGCGCGCCGCTCGTATCGCGCACCCGCACCCAATAAGTGATCGCGCTCGCGCGGGTGCAGGGTTTCCAGTTCTGCGCTGGGCAGGCGCGGTTCGCCGGTGCGATGCAGATCGGCGCGCACCGCGTACAATCTGTCGGCCAGGGCCTCGTTATCCTCCTCGAAGGCGTGTTGCACCACGACCCAGTAGAGAACGCCCAGCCCGCAAAAAAGCAGGAGCGCGCCCGCGACGGTGAAGAGGAGGACGAGCTGCGAACCGATCGAGCGCGCTTCAGTCGGCTTGGATGGCATAACCAACGCCGCGCACCGTCCGCACCAGCTTGACCTCGAAAGGGATCGTCCACTTTCGCGCGCATCCGCCGCACGACGACATCGACGACGTTGGTGTCCGGCACGAACCCGATATCCCAGACGTGCGCCACGATCTGCGCGCGCGAAACCACTTCTCCGCCTGCGCGCACGAGATGCGCGAGGAGAAGGAATTCCTTCGGCGTGAGATTGAGCGGCACGCCGCCGCGAGTGGCGCGGTTGCGCTGGGTGTCGATCTCCAGATCGGCGACGTGGAGCGGTTCCTCCGCGGCCGGCGCGGTGGAGCGGCGCAAGAGCGAACGCACCCGGGCCAGGAGCTCCGAGAACGCGAAAGGCTTCACCAAATAATCATCGGCGCCGAGCTTGAGGCCTTTCACGCGATCCTCCACCCGGTCGCGCGCGGTCAAAAACAGAACCGGCGTGCGCGAACCGCTCGCGCGCAGCTCGCGCACGACGCTCCAGCCATCTTTCTGCGGCAACATCACATCCACGATGAGCAAATCGAAGGCGCCGCTCTGGGCCAGCTCCGCGCCGGCCACGCCATCGCGCGCCACTTCCACTGCGAATCCATCTTCCGCGAGACCCTTGGCCAAAAAGGCGGCCGTCTTGGGTTCATCCTCGATGAGTAGAATCCGCATGGCTTTAGCTATACCGCCGTATGGCTCATCCGCTCAAGCTCCGCGAGAGGAGCGATGAGGGCTTGCCCAGTCGGAGTGGGATGTCGAAGGTGGCGCCGGCCCATGTTTAACGGAAAGAAAATTGTGGTCGTGATGCCGGCGTATAATGCGGCGCGGACGCTGCGACGGACCTATGACGAGGTGATGGCGCACGGGGTCGTGGACGAGGTCATCGTGGTCGACGATGCCAGCCATGATGAGACGGTGGCGATCGCGCGCACGCTCGATCGTGTGCAAGTGGAGGTGCATCCGGCAAATCGAGGTTATGGCGGGAACCAGAAGACCTGTTACCGGCTCGCGCTCGCGGCCGGGGCGGACATCGTCATCATGCTCCACCCGGATTATCAATACACGCCCGCATTAATCCCGGCGATGGCGTCGATGGTGGCGAGCGGATTGTATCCATGCGTGCTGGCTTCGCGCATTCTCGGCGGTGGCGCTTTGCGCGGCGGGATGCCGATGTGGAAATACGTGGCAAATCGGCTGCTGACGCTCGGGGAGAACCTGCTTTTCGGCGCGAAGTTGTCGGAATATCACACCGGTTACCGTGCGTATGCGCGTGAACTGTTGGAGCGGATTCCGTTCGAAGGGAACTCGGAGGATTTTGTTTTCGACAATCAGATCCTGGCGCAGGTGCTGTGGCTGGGGGCGACAATTGGCGAGATCACGTGTCCGGCGAAATACATGCCGGAAGCGTCGTCGATTAATTTCCGCCGCAGCGTGCGGTATGGATTTGGCTGTGTGGGAACGGCGCTGCGATATCGACTCGCGCGTTGGAAGTTGGTTGCTCCCCTAGTTTAATGGCGCGCGGGTTTTCCGGCATTCTCGCCTTGCCCTGGATCAGTCAATTCAGGTAAAAAGCGGGCACGGTGCAAAGGCATCCGAACCTTGAGGCCGGCTTCTTGCGCCGGCGATTTTGGCTGGCGCTCAGTCTCGGCTTGATCAGCGCGGGGCTTAGTGTCTTGGGAGTAGTGTCTTCGAGTCAGCGCCTGGAGACAAGCGGCAGCGGGGGCGAGGCAGATCGGGCAGTGCTTGCGACGGTCGGTTCTTCGTCCGCGGCCCCGACGTTTGGTCACCCCGTAATCGTGGGAATCGGTGGGAATGGTTTCGAACCGGATCTAAGGCTTGATCCCACAGATTCGGAGCGGATTTATGTGAGCGCGCCCGGCGCGCTTTCTTCCAGCACAAGCTGGATCTGGCGCTCACTGGATGGAGGGAAGACTTTCAAGTGGGTGGCCGCTGCCGCTCCGTTCGAAGGCAAGGCCACGAGCTGCGTGGGGGGCGCAGATACAGAATTGGCAGTGGATTCCGTGGGTCGCATTTATTTCAATGATCTGACGTTTGGTAATTTCAGCACCGCGCGTTCGGACGATCACGGGATGAGTTTCGTTTGCAGCAACGCCGGTGTTCCGGACGGTGTGGTGGATCGGCAATGGTACGCGGTCGACGGTGATCCGGTCGCAGGCGGTGCGCTTTATCTGGCGGGAAACGAGAACGGGCCTGGCGGCGTGAATTGCGGGGGCGGAGTGCCGAGCAACGTCTTGGTGATGTATCGCTCGCCGGTCGGATCGGCGGCCTTGGCCGGAGTTGAATTTGGCCCGGCGAATAAGATCACGCCGGTCTTGTCTTGCCACTCGGGATTGCCCGGCAACAACGAGGTCAGCCCGGTGGCGACGACCCTCGGACAGCCGGATGGCACCGGTGGATTTACAACGCTGAGCACACCTGTCCGACACATTTATGTCGTGCACGACGATGCCGCGCACCGGCAAATCCGGATGGGGCGTTGTTTTCCAGTCGCGTTCGGTTCGCCCGTGCCCAATGTGAGCGACCCCAGCGGATTGAACTGCACCGATCTTTTGGTCGCAGATGCCGGGCCAAACGTTCGCGTGGGTGCGACTTTCCAGACCATGGCGATTGACCGTGCGGGGAACCTGTATGTCGTGTGGCAACAGGCGCCCATCAACGCGATCGGACAGATCATGGGTGACACGGTTTTGATGTATTCGTTTTCGACCAACGAGGGCAATTCCTGGGCTGCGCCGCTGCAGATCGACACTTCGGGTTCGCCGGTCGGTACGCTGCATCACAATGTCTTTGCCTGGGTGGCCGCCGGCGACGAAGGGCGGATTGACATTGCGTGGTACGGGACGCCCGGCACCGCGCCGATTCCCGGCGATGGGCCCGACGCCTGTGCCTGCGACTGGAGCCTCTGGCTGGTGCAGTCGCTTAACGCGCACGCCTCCGTGCCCGTATTCACGCCACCGATTCTCGCGAGCCAGCACTTTATTCATCGCGGACCGCTTCAGACCTTTCTCGGTGGGCGGCGCGGGTCGCGCGTGCTCGGTGACTTCTTTCAACTGCGCATCGGTCCTTACGGTGAGGCGCAAATGAGTTACGCGGATTCCAATAACCAGACCGGTGCGGTCGCCACGCATGCCATGTATGTCCGGCAAAATGGTGGCGAAGGATTGTACGCCGCGCTGTCGCCGGTAAACATTCCAGATCGCATTCCGTTCAACTCCGTAACTGATCCGACGGGCGACGGCACATATGACGCCGGCGGAAGAATCAGCGCCAACATGCCTCATCTCGACATCACCGGCGCGAGCGTGAGCAGACACACTGCGGCGCCCTGCAGCACGGCGGCACCGTGTTATCGCGTGGTCATGCAGCTAAACAATCTTGGTTTCCTGCCCGACGCGGCGAACGACCCGGATCCGAATCTTGTCTGGCTTACGCAATGGTTCGTCCCTTCGACGACAGACCCAAACGGCGGGAAAAACTTTTTCGTCTATGCGGAGTCGACCAGCGGAGGTCCCGTCCAATGCTACGCGGGCGAGAACCACGCCACGCGGAACAGCGATTGGTTTATTTTGACCTACCCAGGGAATGGTCCCGCCTTGCCGGCGGCCAACTGCGTCGTCGCTCCCGGAGCCAACGGCACGATAACGATCGATGTTCCGCTCTCGCTGGTGAACGAGGCCAACCCGATCGATAACAAATTACACGAGGTGACCGCGAGCACGATGACGTTGGCGGCGCCGGCCAACTCCCAACCCGCCGTCGGCCTTTATCACGGGCTTCATTTCAATCTCATTGATGTGGCGCAACCTTACCTCTTTGACCCAGCGCAAATTATTGGTGTCAGCTCGAGGAAAGTTCACGGCGCTCACGGCGCCTTCGATATTGACCTCCCGTTGCAGGGATCGCCGGGGATAGAATGCCGCAGTGGAGGCGCGGCCGGTGAGTACGATCTTGTCTTTACTTTCACTGCGCCGCCCCCGGCAGGCTCGGCAACTTGCAACGGTTTAACCGCGGCGGCGGACACGGTGGGTCCGGAGACGACCGTGCACTGCACGGGTATCAACAGCGGGCAAAGAGTGACTGCTGTGTTCAACGGGGTTTCGGTGGCGATGGACGTATTGATCGGGGACACAACGGGGAACCGCGTAGTTAATTCTGGTGACATCGGCCAGACTAAATCGCAATCCGGTAATCTCGTGACCGCAGGGAACTTCCGCAGCGACGTCAACCACAGTGGTTCGATCAACAGCAGCGATATCGGATTAGTAAAAGCCCAGTCTGGATCGTCGCTGCCCTAAGGGCTTTCGAGAAACAGGCTCGAGATGGTGCGCGATGCAGGGTTCGAACCTGCGACTTCTTGCGTGTGAAGCAAGCGCTCTACCACTGAGCTAATCGCGCGAAAACAACGGCCGACGGGCCGGAACAATAGTGCGCGCGCCCGGGGTTTCCAGAAAACATTTCGTGGGGCGTGTCGTCGCGCAACTGCTCCGCAATCGCACGGTTCCGAGGGACAATGATGGACCGGTGCTACGGGGCGGAGGGTGCTGGCGTAGGTGAAGTGGCGGCGGCGCTGGCGTGGGCGGCGGCGGCCTTCATTTGCGCTTGCTGCAGCGTTTCGGCGTCGGCGGGGAGGTTGGGCGGAGGAGTGGGGGCGAGGGTGACTGCGGGTTTTTCGTCGGACGGTCCGCAACCGGTGGCGGTGAGGACGCAGGCGCAGAGAAGGGCAAGGGCGGATGTTTTCATAGGTGATGGATGGGGTGGAGGAGTTGCTAAGGGATGGGGGCGCCGAGGTGATAGACTTCGACGAGTCCGTTGCCGATGCCGCCGTCCTGATCGGTGAGCAGGACGGTGTAGGCGCCGGGGGGGAGGTTGATGGAAATGGCGGCTTCGTTGGTATTGTTAGGCGCGAGATTGGCGGCCGCAATTTCGACAGCCTCGGTGGGGACGTCCTGCCAGTTGTTATTCGAGGCGAGGAGGGAGCCTTCGCCATCGCGCAATTCGATGGATGGGTTCGGCAGCGGATTGGTGACGCCTTGGGCGGTGAGGCTGGGGCCGAGGCCGCGGACGATGATGTGATCGACGCCGGTATTATTCCCGAGGATGAAGCCGGCAATCATGAGGTTGCTGCCGGTATCCGCGAAGGCGCGGGTGCTGATGTTGCCGAGTTGGGAAGCGGCGCCGGGGTCGAGATCGTAGACTTCGACCAGCCCAAGGCCGGTGGTGCCGTTCTTGCCCGCGACGATGGCGGTGTAGGCGCCGGGGGCGAGGGTGGCGAGGATGGCGGATTCGTTGTCGTTAATGGGGGCAATGCGGGTCGCGGCGATGGCTGGACCGTTGGTGTCCTTCCAATTGTCGTTCGAGATGATGGCGAACATGCCGGTGCCGTGGAGCTCAACGGTCGGGTCAAGCAGGAAGCCGTCGAGGCCGAAGCGCGAGAGGGACGGGCCAATGGCGCGGATGAGGACGCGCTTTGGCACGTTGCCGGTGATGATGAAGCCGCCAATGCCTACGGCGTCGCCCGTCAGGACGCGCATGCGAGTGGAGAGGTTAATGGCTTGGGCCGGTGGGGCCGGGGTGGGAGTTGGAGTGGGGGTCGGCGTCCCTGCAGGGGGGGTGGGAGTGGGAGTGGGAGCACCAGTGCAGCAGGACACTCCTTCGACGACGCGGATGCCATCAACACGCCACCCGTCGTTGCTCAAGCTGCAATCGGAGGCGAGCCGAAAACGAACCTTTACGTTCTGGCCGACGACGTTCGGGCCGAGGTTGATGACGGTATCGACGAAGCCGTTGGAATTACCGGTCCATGCTTTCCGACCGGCGATGGGACTGAGGAAGCTAGTCGAGATGGTTCCGTTGTAACCGCCGCTAATGAAAGTGCCGCCAACCGCCACCGCGGTCACATCGGTGAAGGCGCCGCCATTGATGTTGGGGGAAGAAATCTCGAGAACGCCGCCGTCGAAGTTCGCTTCGGTTTTATAATTGTTACGAAAGCTAAAGAGCGCTCCGGCAGAGGTGATCGCAAACGAGGGGGTGTCGAGATTGTTGTCGGTGACGCAATCAGGATCATCGTGAAAAGCAGCGTTCGGCGCGCTGTCGACGGTCGCGGATTGGGTGGTCCAGTTGCTGCCGAGAGCGCACACTCCTTCGTCCTCACCTGAACAACTCGAGGCGCCGTTGGTGAACGTGGAGACCCAACCAGATGGCAGCGCGGGCGCGGTCACGCCGTCGAAGTTCTCGCTGAAACTGACGTTCTCGGTGCCCAGCACGTAGGTGAAGGTGACGGAGCCAAGAGTGTTAGTGTCATCGGTTAAATCGAGCGTAGCCGTGAGAGTTTCACCGCAATTGGCACCGGCAGTGAATGTGAAAGAGCGGCAAACGGTGGCGCCGCCCGGCACCAGCGTGCCGTAGTTTTGCGCGTTGCTGGGGTTGGTGACTCCGCCGGTGGCCTGAAGCGTGGCGATAAGATTGCTGGTGTTGGCGGCGCCGATATTTTTGAGGCAGAAGCTGAAGCTGACAGTCTCGCCTGGATCGATGCGATTGTTAGGCGGTGGACAATTTTCGCCCACGATGGTGGAGCCGTCGGTGACCACGACGGGAACTCCGGTAAGGCAACAGGAAGCGCTGGTCGTCCCCCCATTAGTGACGGTGGCCATGCGGTTACAACTCGACGTGGCAAAGCCGCTGCCTGCGGGTCCGCGCACAGTGAGGGCGTAGGTGCCGGGCGGAACGGTCATGGAGTAGTTTCCCATCGCGTCGGTCTGGCGAACGAAACCTTCGGGGGTGCTGACGCTGGCGTTGGCAATTGGCTCACCGGAGCCGCAATCGGTGATGGTGCCAGTGATAGTGCCGAAGGGGGGAGAGGTGCAGGTGGGGTTGACGCGGAAGGCAAAGATGCGCGTGTTCCAATCGAAGCTGGTAGCGGGTGGGTCGACGGTACTCGAAGGCGCCCCAAAAAGTGCAATCGTCGGCGGGATCAACGAAGAGCGAACTGTAGTCGCCCCAGCGGTTACTGGTGCCGGTTTGCACGCCGGTGGCGATGGGCAGGAGCACGTCGACTTCGCCTTGGGGCAGACTACCCGGGGGATCGCTGGTTAGGCGGCCGGTGTAAATTGCGGTGGGCTTGAGCAACGTGGAATCGACGGCGTTCGTGGCGAGGGCGATGTTGCCTTCGTTATCCTGGGCAATCGCGGCCATCCAGAGATCGCGGCCGGTGGGGGCGGGCGCGCCGGGCGCGTAGGTGGCCTGCTGGTTGATGGACACTACGCCGGTGCCCGCGTCGCGCCGCAATTCCATCCAACGTACGCCTGCCTGATAGGTGCTGCTATCAGTCGGGTTCACGCCGCTGACATTGACAGTAAAGTTAAGGACATAAGACTGCACGTCGCCGGGCAGAATCCGGAAGTTCAGTGCGTGCATGAGGCGATCGGCGATGGAATCGAGGGAATCAGAAACGCTCGCCGGGAGGGGCTGGCGGATGTGGGCGCGGCCGGAAGGCATGCGGGCGTCAAATGCAGCCGTGGGGATATCGGGTCCCTGAGTGAGAGTTGAATTGGCCGGCGTCGCGAAATCGGCGTGAAAGGCAAACGCGCGGATGAGATCCGAGGGTGCACCCAGCTCATCGGCATCGAATTCGAAGAAAAGATTCGGTGTGCCGATCGGCGGCGGCCTGAGTCCTTGGAAATTGCTCGGCAACATGCCGCCGTGGGTGTTGTCGGTGTTGAAGCGAATAATCGTCGCCGTGGGGTCACCAGCCAGCATCTTATTGCGTTCGAGGGCATAGAGACCAGCTCCCAGGAAGGGGTTGGAAAAAACCGGTAGGCTGAAGTCATTCGTGGCTACGTAGTACCCGTCGGGCCAGATGCCCATGTGAGGGTAATCGCCCGGGCGATTCTGGGTGAGGAGGAAGTCGTAGGCGTAGTAGGCGCCGGTGGGATCGCCGGTTTGGGAAACGGCGACGTGAAGACGGGTGCTGCCGTTGATGAGGGTGAGGCTGAACTGGCTGATGATCCAGCGATCGGCTAACGAGTCGTAGAGCGCGATGGGGTCGCCATCGTCATCGGTCGCATTGGCGATTCCGACGAGGAGCGAGGAGATGCGGACCGGGCCGGCGAGGGACGTGCCGGCTTTGTTGAAAACCTGGACGCAGCCATTGGTGGTGATGACGAAATGGTTTGGCCCCACGGCGCCATTAGTATCAGGGGGAGCAAAACGTGCCCCGCCGAAGAGCGGCGAGATTGAGTCCATGTCGGGGCCATCGAAATTCGCGCTGGGGGCTCCCACCATGGTCGGCTGCGGGCTCTTGGAGTTAAACAGAACCGGATCGGTAAACGGCAGGACCCGCGTAAGAAGTTGCTCGGCCTTTACCCTGATGGTGTTCTGCTCGTTCATCTCCCGGAATTCGCGATTGGCTTCGTATTTGGCCAACTGCTCCGGGGTCAGGGTCTCGGGCAGGATCGCGCGCAGAGGTTCGGTGATACGGAAATTTGCCGCCGCCGACCAGCTAGGCTGGTACTTTGTTTGGGCCGTGCCCGGTGTCGCAAATGCGAACAGGACAGCAACGAGCCCGAGCGTCGGCCACGCGCCCGTCGGACCCGAAAAGCGAGAAATATTCATAGTAGAGTTACGATGGTGAAACCGTCCGGACTGTCTCACCATCAGTGCATTTGGCATCCGCACCTCAAGACTTTTTACGGATGGCTCCGGAGCCCGGCAATTCTTTTTCGCATCCCGTCGGCCGCGCTTGCAGTTCGCGGCCTGCGTTTTATACAAAGGAATGTCCGAACACAAAGCGACTCTCAAGTGGGAACGCGGCGACGCTGAGTTCTCGTATCAAAAATATCCACGGGACCATTCCTGGAGCTTCGATGGCGGCCACACCATGACGGCGACCGCCGCGCCGGCTTATCTCGGCAACCCGGCCAACGTGGACCCGGAGGAAGCGTTCGTGGCTTCGCTGGCGAGCTGCCACATGCTTACGTTTCTCGCCATTGCCTGTAAGCAAAAGTTCGTGCTCGAGAAATATGAGGACGAAGCGGTCGGCCACATGGAGAAGAATGCAGACGGCAAACTCGCGATCACGAAGGTGGAATTGCATCCCAAGATAACGTGGGGTGGCGAGAAAGAGCCAACCGGGGAGGAACTGGAGAAGCTCCACCACGCGGCGCACGAAAATTGTTTCATCGCGAACTCGGTCAAGACCGAGATCGAGGTGAAGTAGCCCGCCGCCGCGCGGCGGAAGGAGGGGCCGAGACTAGGGTTTGGGTTTGTCGGCGTCTTCAGCAGCGACTTTGACGACGACATACGGACCCATGCTGCTGATTTGCAGCACGGCTTCTTCTTTCATCCAGGCGTAATGCGGCTTGTCCGCCGGCAACACCGCATAGTCGCCGGTCTGCAACGCGCGCATCGATTTTTCATCAACTTTTTCGCCCATCCCGACGTGGGCGGTGCCAGAGATGATGGTGATGTGTTCTGACTCGGGGTGACTGTGCGGCGGGATTTTGTATCCCGCAGGCGCTTTCAGGCGCAGGGTGTAGGGACCGGCTTTGGAGGGGTCACCTTCGAGGACGGTGATCTTTGCGCCCGGCGGGAGGGAGGAGGGAGCGTCGACCCATTTGATGTCCGCAGCGGTGATGATCATCTGTTCCGCGGGGGCGGAACTGGTGGTCGGTTTTGTTTTCCTCGGTCGCGAGCGCGACCAAGATGAACGCGGAGGAGAGGCAAAGAAGCAGTGTGAGTTTCTTCATGGATGATGGAGTGTTGAATCGCATCCTGAACGGCAAACTGTCGAGCCAAAAGCGCGGGAAGCAGGCCGTCGCGAGTTGGGCGGGAAATGCAGCGGACGGAGTAAATCGTTTGCTAAAGCGAAAGCGCTGTCCCACTTATTCGAGCTATGACAGCCGAGAAACTCGACGCGCCGCGGATGGAAAAAATTGTGAGCCTGTGCAAACGGCGTGGGTTCATTTTTCAGGCCGGCGAAATCTACGGCGGCTTGAACGGCTGCTGGGACTACGGCCCGCTCGGCGCGGAGTTGAAGCGGAACCTGAAGGATTATTGGTGGCGCGTCATGGTCCGGGAACGCGACGACGTGGTCGGGATGGATGGATCGATCTTGACCCATCCGGCAGTGCTAAAAGCGAGCGGCCATGTGGACACGTTCAGCGATCCCATGATGGATTGCCGGACGTGCAAGGCGCGGCTGCGGGCTGATCAGGTGCCGGAGAAAAATGGGAAGCCGCAATGTCCGAACTGTGGCGGGCAGGATCTGACGGAAGCGCGTCCGTTCAATCTGATGTTCTCGACGCAAATGGGCGCGTCGGCTGACCCGGAATCGATCGCTTACCTGCGCCCCGAGACCGCGCAGTCGATCTTTACCCAGTTCAAGAACGTGCTGGATACGGCACGGAAGAAGGTGCCGTTTGGCATCGCGCAGATCGGGAAGGCATTCCGGAATGAGATCAATCCGCGTAATTATATCTTCCGCTCGCGCGAGTTTGAGCAGATGGAGCTGGAGTATTTTTGTGCGCCAGAACAGGGGATGAAGCTGCTCGATTACTGGCTCGAGGAGCGGCTGAAGTTTTACGAAAATATCGGGATTCCGCGGGCAAAACTGCACGTGCTGACAGTTCCCGATGCGGACCGGGCGTTCTATTCCAAGGGAACCTACGACATTGAGTATGAGTTCCCGTTTGGCGTGCAGGAACTGGAAGGTGTGGCGTATCGGACAGATTACGATTTGACGCAGCACCAAAAGGGGAGCGGCAAGCCGCTGGAGTATTTCGACGAAGAGACGAAGGCGAAGTTCGTGCCGCACGTGGTGGAACCGAGCGCAGGTGTGGACCGGACGTTGCTGGCCTTGATCTGCGAAGCGTACGACGAGGAAACGGTGACGGATGAGAAGGGCAAAGCGGAGACGCGCACGGTAATGCGTTTTCATCCGCGGATGGCGCCGATCAAGGTGGGCGTGTTTCCCTTGCTCAAGAACAAGCCGGAACTGGTCGCGAAAGCGCGCGAAGTGCACGACCTGCTCAAGCGCCACATGATGTCGTTCTACGATGAGAGTGGCGCCATCGGGCGGCGCTACCGTCGGCAGGATGAGGCGGGGACGCCGTTTGGCCTGACGATCGATTTCGAGACGCTGGGCGAACGGGGCGACGAACTGCGCGACACGGTCACCCTGCGGCATCGCGACAGCATGAAGCAGGAGCGGGTGAAGATCGCCGACCTGTTGGGCATTTTGCTCCCGCAGATCAGTTAACGACGGCGTCGACGCCGGGCCTCTTTTGTGCTATCTCTGTAACCATTCGCATGCGTCCATTTCTCCAGCTTTTGCTTGTGCTCGCACTGCTCGGCGGCCCTTTGGGGTCCGCTCGGGCGGTTTGCACCATGAGCGGAGCGGAGGTTTCGGCGGCTGGTTGCGGCGGCTGTTGCGCGACGGTGAAGTCTTGTTTGATGCCGCAATCGGAAACGCCGCCCCTGGCGCTCCCGTCTGCGGTTGATCAACAAACGCTCGCGATGATTCCGCCGGTGGCAGCCGTGCTTTTGGAACGCCTGCCGATTCCTCAGCGGCTCGATCGAGCGGTCACGGCGCAGGCCCGACCGCACGCGCCGCCGCGCTTGGCGTTTCTCTGCCAGTTCCTGATCTGATCCCGGCTTTCCCAGCCGAAGTGTGCCCGTTTTCGGGGCGCACGTGCACAATCAGACAGCAAACTTTTAGCCGAGAAACGTCCTCATGAATCCAAACCCATTTTTCAAAAACACAGCAGTCCTGACCGGTCTGGCCGCGCTCGTGGTCATCAGCCTCATAGCCTGGTGGCTCCTGGCGCGAAAACAATCCGACAGTGGGGCCGGAGCCGCGCGCGAGGTCCTTTACTACCAAAGCCCGATGCATCCCTGGGTGAAATCCGATGCGCCGGGAAATTGCACGGTGTGCGGGATGCAACTGGTGCCGGTCTATGCGGGCGACGCCGCGGCTGCCGGGCCGGCGACCGACATTGTGATGCTCCCCTCGGGAGCGCCGAATGTCACGGGGGTCAAGACTGCGGAAGTGCGTCGGCGTCCGCTTTCGCGCTCCCTGCGGGTCGCCGGTATGATCGAGGACGACGACTCGAAGCACCGCTTCCTGAGCGCGTTCACCGGGGGGCGA
>CAVYMO010000012.1:0-771604 GCA_963769625.1 uncultured Verrucomicrobiae bacterium
CAGGTGCGCTGTCGGCATCAGCGCAAGCAGCAGAACTGCCATCAGTGCCAACCCCGCCCGTGGCAGGGACGCTTTCATGGCGCGAATGTGAGGCCCCTGTAGTGGTCGAAGCAAGGCGAAACCGCGCTCTCGCGCCCCGGTGTCCAAGACAAGGGCCTTCACGGCACGAAATTTCCGGAGCGGGATTTCACGAGGCCGATGTCGGAGGCGTTGATGGTGCCGTTAACATTCACATCCTCGTAGAAATTCGCTGACGTCACGGTCTGGCCGGATTGGGCTTTGGTTTGGCCGATGTCCGAGGCGTTGACGCTCTTGTTGCGATTGGTGTCACCGGCGAGGACGTTCATGCTCAAGGCCGTGTTCGGAAGCACTTGAGAGAAGCTATCGGTTACGTTGCTCAAGGTGACGGTGATTTTCTGCACATCGGTGACCCCGGTCAGGTTCACCGTCATGGTGTTACCTGAGAAGGCAGGGCTGCCGGAAACAGTGCCGGTGCCGGCGGTGACGCTGGCGTTGCCGCTGACAAGAGTGGTGCTGGTCGTGAAGACAAGCGAGTGCGCCTCGCCGGATGATCTGCATTCCACGCCGGGTTCGCCGGTGAGAGGAAGATTGAGATCGAAGTCGCCCGCGCTGCCGTGTGTCTTGCGAGAAGCCGCCGCGATCAACTGTAACGGTCCATGAACGGTCAGAAACGCTGGATCGCTTGGAATGCCGTTGGTGAAGATTGTTACCAGCGCGGGACCGAACGGGAAGCCGCTCACCGGGACCGAAGTGAAGGCCGTGTCCGACCAGCCGGCGTTCGGATCCGGGAAGAGAAACGCAACCTGGCTGTTCGCGAGGTGGCGCAATTGCACGATCGGGTAATTGCTGGAGGAATCCTGATTGTTGCCGCCGGAGGCTTGTGAGATGCCTTGGAAACGGATGCCGGTAAGCAGGAGGGAAGCGCCCGTCGCCAGGGTGGCCGGTGCGCCCGTGATCTGTGGTTGCCACGCGCTCTGGAAGCCCAACCCCACGTCATACAACTCGGCGCTGCTGAAAGCGGCGGAGAAGTCGTCACCACCTGCGGTCAATACTCTTCCATTGGGCAAGAGCGTCGCGGTGTGACGAAGGCGAGCAGTGGCGGACGCGCCTGTCGGGCTCCACGTCCCCGCCGCCGGATCATATAACTCCGCGCTGGACAGAACGCTGACGGCACTAAATCCACCTGTAGCCAGCAATTTGCCACTGGGCATAAGCGTCGCCCTGTGACCAGTGCGAGGGGACCCCAAAGCGCCAGTCCCGCTCCATGTCCCCGCCGTTGGATCATACAACTCCGCGCTGTTGGTTACGGCGAAGCTTGCGTCATACCCACCCGCGACCAGCACCTTCCCAGTGGGTAAAAGGTTCGCCGTGGGAAGAATGCGTTCCGTCGCCAAAGCGCCCGTGGTGCTCCACGCTCCGGTTGCGGGATCATACAACTCCGCGCTGCCGAGAACGTCGGTGCTATCAAACCCAGCAGCGACCAGCACCTGGCCATCGGGCAAGAGGGTTGCCGTGTGATCGTAGCGCGCCGTCGCCAAGGCGCCGCTCACATCCCACGTGCCGGTTGTTGCATCATACAACTCCGTGCTGCTGAGGGTAACAAAGCTGTTATCCTGTCCACCGGCGACCAATACCTTCCCATTGGGTAAAAGCGTTGCGGTGTGATACCGGCGCGCCGAAGTCAAGGCGCCCGTCCCACTCCATGTTCCCGCCGCTGGATCATACAATTCCGCGCTACTGAGCGCGCCGCTGCTGTTACCTCCAGCGACCGGTCCTTTTCCATTGGGCAAGAGCGTCGCCGTGTGACTATCGCGCGCCGATGCCAAGGCGTCGGTAGCGCTCCACACTCCCGTTCCCGGATCATACAACTCCGTGCTGCTGAGAACGCTGCTGTTATCGTATCCACCCCCCACCAGCACCGTGCCATTGGGGAGGAGCGTGGCGGTGTGGTCGTAACGGGCCATGGCCAAGGCACCCGTCGCGTTCCACACTCCCGTCGCAGGATCATATAGTTCCACGCTGTTGAGAGGGCCGCTGATTCCGATTCCACCAGCAACCAGCACTGTCCCACTGGGTAGGAGCGTTGCCGTGTGATCGTAGCGCGCCGACGCCAATGAGCCCGTCGCGTTCCACACTCCCGCCGCTGGGTCATACAATTCCGCGCTGCTGAAAATGCCGCTGGTACTGTATCCACCAGCGACCAGCACTTTCCCATTGGGCAGGAGCGTCGCGCTGTGATCGTAGCGAGCCGACGCCAAAGCGCCTGTCCCGCTCCACGTCCCCGTCGCCGGATCATACAATTCCGCGCTGTCGAGCTGGCTGCCATTGAATCCACCAACCGCGAGCACTTTTCCATTCGGTAGGAGCGTCGCCGTGTGATTGGTGCGAGCCGACGCCAAAGCGCCTGTCCCGCTCCACGTTCCCGCCGCCGGATCATACAATTCCGCGCTGTCGAGCTGGCTGCCATTGAATCCACCCGCCACCAGCACCTTCCCATTCGGTAAGAGGGTTGCCGTGTGATCGTGGCGAGCCATCGCCAAAGCGCTGGCCACAACACTCCACGTCCCCGTTCCTGGCTGATACAGCTCCGCGCTGCTGAGAGTGGTGCTGCCATTGAATCCACCAGCCACGAGCACGCTCCCGCCGGGCAAAAGCGTCGCCGTGTGAATATGGCGAGCCGTCGCCAAAGCGCCGGTCAGACTCCACGTCCCCGTAGCTGGATCAAACAACTCTGCGCTGCCGAGAGTGGTGCTGCCATTCAATCCACCCGCCAGCAGCACTTTGCCATTGGGTAGAAGCGTCGCGGTGTGATCGTAGCGAGCTGTCGCCAAAGCGGCGGTCACATTCCACGTCCCCGTTGCCGGATCGTAAACCTCCGCGCTACTAAGAGCGGTACTGCCATCAAATCCACCAGCCACCAGCACCTTCCCGTTGGGTAAGAGTGTCGTCGTGTGATATCGCCGGGCCGTCGCCAAAGTGCCGGTCGCGCTCCAACTGGGATCGATCACCGCCGGATAGGAAAGCTTCACTCCCGCGACGAGGAGCAGGCTCAAACGCCGGCTTCCATCCGCCCTGGGTTGACCCAATTCCCATTTCACCGCGCCTTCCACCCGTTCCCCCGAAGCGTCCACCACCCAGGGTTCTTCAATCTGCAGACCCCGGCCATTCTCTCCCGCGAGTTTGATCGCGCCCCCAACCAGCGCCACTTCGCGTGCCCCTTCGATCGCGCTCAGCTCATAATCGAATCGGCGCGGCGCATTCTTGCTCCGCAGATAAAGAAATTCCTCGCTCCTCTCCGCGCCCACGACATGGAGGCTGTCGGTCGCACGGTAGACGCCGCGATAAACCACCTGACCGTTCTCAATCACCGCGGGGGCTGCCTTCGCCCCGAGGGGACGCAACACCGCGCTCACTCCGCCGCTTTCGACGGCAAAAGCCTCAGTGTAGAGCGATGGAAAGAAGGCCTTGAACTCTCCGCCCGGCGCAGCCCGCTCCGCCATTGCGCGCAGTGCCGCCTCTTCCTCCGGTTGCAACGCCGGGCGGACCGCCTCATCACCAAAAAACGGCGGGTTATGATGCCTCAATCCATTAAAACTCAGGCCTGTGACCTCGCGCCCGGCAACCGTGCGTGTTGCTTGTCTGTAGGATGCCGTCCGCACCGTCAGGTTGCGCGCAAGCCCCGGGAACTCATCTGCCAATCGTTGGCCCAACAAGGCTTTTCCTCCCGCGACGGTTTTTTCCTTCAACGCGAGGGGGCCACTGGCGGCATAGCCGAGTAAAACCAAGAGGACAGTAAGGACGAGTAGCTGGACGATTTTCATGTTTTTTCTTCCGGTTGAGGTGGACTCAAGGGCGGGAGGTTTCAGCCCCGCGCCGGAACCAGAACATCCTGACGTGTCTAATTTAACGGGCTCGCCATTGCGCTGCCACAGGCATGACGTGTGGCGAAAACCGCCACATTTGTGCGTCTTTTACGCGGGCGTGGCGGCCGCTTTTTTTCTGTCGCTCCTGCGGGCGGGATTACTGATCGCGATCACGACGCGCCCATCCCTGGCATGCCTTCCCGTGCCGATTTCTTTGCTCGCGATCTGGCCTTCTCGACGGGTATTTGCCTGCGCGCCGCGCGGCGCGGATC
Source organism: uncultured Verrucomicrobiae bacterium (assembly GCA_963769625.1). Classification (GTDB taxonomy): domain Bacteria; phylum Verrucomicrobiota; class Verrucomicrobiia; order Chthoniobacterales; family UBA10450; genus JACCTI01. The sequence goes on from CAVYMO010000012.1 coordinate 4,157, forward strand.
GATCCGGTCACAGCCTTGCGATACGAGTAATTCGTGGCGACGGCACGACGGCGCGCGATTGACACCGTGCCGGAAACGCGGTTCACAGTTAACCGGATGAGCCGAATCCTGATCGCGGATGACCAGACCGATGTGCTGGAAGCGTTGCGTATTTTACTGAAGGGGGAGGGACATCAGACGGACGCGGTCACTTCGCTGGCGGGCGTGTTTCAAAACCTGGAGAAGCGCGATTACGCGTTGCTCATCATGGATCTCAATTACACCCGCGATACGACTTGGGGCAGGAAGGGCTGGAGGTGATCCCGCGGATCCAGGCGCTGGATAATACTTTGCCGATCGTGGTCATGACGGCGTGGGCGACGATCGATCTCGTTGCGTATTTTATTGAAGGGGGAGGGACATCAGACGGACGCGGTCACTTCGCTGGCGGGCGTGTTTCAGAATCTGGAGAAGCGCGATTACGCGTTGCTCATCATGGATCTGAATTACACCCGCGATACGACTTCGGGGCAGGAAGGGCTGGAGGTGATCCCGCGGATCCAGGCGCTGGATAACACTTTGCCGATCGTGGTCATGACGGCGTGGGCGACGATCGATCTCGCAGTGGAGGCGATGAAGCGCGGGGCGCGCGATTTTATTCCGAAGCCCTGGGATAACGAGCGGTTGCTCGCGATCGTGCGGACGCAGATCGAACTGGCGGGGGCGTTGCGCAAGGGGCGGCGGCTGGAGGCGGCAAATCAACTTCTGCGCGGGAATGCGCCCGACATCATCGCGGAATCGCCACGGATGCAGCCGGTGCTGGAATTGATTTCACGGGTGGCGCCCTCGGATGCGAATGTGCTGATTACGGGTGAGAACGGGACAGGCAAGGGCCTGGTCGCGCGTGCGCTCCACGCGCTCTCGAATCGCGCGTCGCACAGCATGATAACGGTGAACATGGGCGGACTCTCCGAGGGCATTTTCGAGAGCGAACTTTTCGGCCACGTGAAAGGCGCGTTTACGGATGCGAAGACGGATCGCGCCGGACGCTTCGAGTTGGCGGATGAGAGCACGCTCTTCATGGATGAGATCGCGAACGTGCCGATGAATCAACAGGCGAAGTTGCTGCGCGTGATCGAGACGGGCGAGTTCGAGCGCGTGGGCTCGTCGAAGACGTTGCATGCGAATGTGCGCATCGTTTCGGCGACGAATGCCATCCCGGCGGAGGAAGTGGCGGCAGGACGGTTCCGGCAGGATCTGCTCTTTCGCCTGAACACGATCGAGATCCCGCTGCCGCCGTTGCGCGAACGGCGGGAGGACATCATGCCGCTGGCGAATAGTTTCCTGCGCGCGCACGCGAAGCGTTATCGCAAGACGTTGTCCGGCTTCGAGGAGCGCGCGCGCGATTTGCTCATGCAGCATTCGTTTCCGGGCAATGTGCGGGAGCTGGATCACGTGATCGAGCGTGCGGTCCTGATGTCGCAGGGTGACCTGGTGAAGGCGAACGATCTTGGGCTAACGAGCGGTTTCGAAAGCGCGGCTAGCATTGAAAATATGAGCCTGGAGGAAGTGGAAGCGTTCCTGATCAAGAAGGCGATGAGCCGGTTTGATGGCAATGCGCGGCGCGCGGCGGAGGCGCTGGGTCTGAGCCGGAGCGCGTTTTATCGACGGCTGCAGCATCATGGTTTGTAAACTCGTTGATGGCTGACCGCTGACTGGAAGACGACGTGGCCAACCCGGCAAATCCGAAATCGGGAAGTAAGAATCAGAAATTCCGGCGTCGCCTCACGCACGAGGGGCGCATCACGTGGCTCACGATCTGGGCAGTGGCGCCATCGGCGGTGGTGGCGTTGAGCTTGCTTTGGTTTGGCGATTACACCCCGAAGGTGCAGTGGACGCTGACGCTGCTCATCCTCGGGTTCGCTTTCGGTTTCATCTTCAGCATGCGCGAGCACGTGGTGCGCCCGTTGCAGACGATGACGAACCTGCTCGCGGCGCTGCGCGAAGGCGATTACTCGATTCGCGCGCGCGGGGCGCGGGTGGATGACGCGCTCGGCGAAGTGTTGCTGGAGATCAATGCGCTGGGCGAAACCTTGCGCACACAGCGGCTGGGGGCGTTCGAAGCGACGGCGTTGCTGCGCACGATTATGGCCGAGATCGATGTCTCGGTGTTCACGTTCGATCCGGATCGACGTTTGCGGTTGGTGAATCGCGCGGGCGAAGTCTTGCTCGCGCGTCCGATGGACAAGTTGCTCGGGCGCCGCGCAAGCGAGCTTGGTCTCCAGGTCGTGCTGGAGGCGGACGAGGACAAGCCGCTGACCTTGGCCTTCCCCGGGGCCGCCGGGCGCTGGGGAGTGCGTCGCAGCTCCTTTCGGGAGCGGGGCTTGCCGCACGAGTTGGTGGTCTTGACCGATCTGAGCAAGACTCTGCGCGAGGAGGAACGCACCGCGTGGCAACGGCTCGTGCGTGTGCTCGGTCACGAGATGAACAACTCGCTGGCGCCGATCAAGTCGATCGCGGGCAGCCTGGAGAGTTTGTTGCGGCGCACGCCGCCACCGCCGGATTGGCAGGACGACGCACGCACCGGTTTGAACATTATTTCGACCCGCGCGGAGTCCCTCAGTCGTTTCATGCAGGCGTATGCGCGGCTGGCGCGTCTGCCTCCGCCGCAAAAGGAGGAAATCCAGCTCGCCGAGTTGGTGACGCGCATCGTGAATCTCGAAACCCGGCTGCCGGCGCGCATCGCCGCGAGTCCGCCGCTCACCGTTCACGCAGATGCGGCGCAACTTGAACAGTTGCTGATTAACGTTTTGCACAACGCGGTCGACGCCTCCCTCGAGACCGACGGGGCGGTGGTGGTGGGCTGGCGTGAAGTGACGGAATGCGTGGAGCTGTTCGTGCGCGATGAAGGCCACGGCATCATGAATGTGACCAACCTCTTCGTGCCGTTTTTCACGACGAAGCCCGGAGGCTCGGGCATCGGATTGGCGTTGAGTCGGCAGATCGCCGAAGCGCACGGTGGGTCGTTGATGTTGGCCAATCGCAAAGGCGCGCGCGGTTGTGAAGCGCTGTTGCGTTTGCCGAAATAGCCCTGTCCCGCGCGCGGGACGGCACAATCCCACAAGCGACGTTTCCGGCGTCGTGTCGCAAATCGTTGTATCAGCGTAAGCTCCTGTGGAAGCGAAGGTTAAGACTATGTCTCCGCCCTTGGCACGGGCTTTGCAATAGCTCCGCCTGCACACGGAAAACTTTTGAATCTGAAACACGGCCCGGGTGCATCTCAAAGGAAAGCACGAATATGAAACCGACAGTCCAAATCAATCATCGCAGCAGCAGACAGCGGGACGAATTTGCCTCCAGCCGCAAGGGCGCCGTGGCGCCGAAGATTGAGTATCTTTTTCAGGCGCCCTCGGCTGAATTCTCCGGGCATCGCCCGGGCGATCGCCGTTCCTTCCGCCACATCAGCGACGATTACTTCGCGCGGGAAGCGCGCGGCCATTTCAAGGGCGAGGCGCTCTTCTTTGGCTTGATCGTCGTGACGGTGGCCGTGCCTCTGATTGAAGGCATCCGCGGACTGTTCCAGGTCATGAACGGCCTTCTCTAATTTCAGCAGCGCCCCTTTTACCCCATGCAACCAGCGGCAACAACCAAGGAAGAAAACATCGTGCGCCCCAGCGGATTCACGCAGGCTACCAACACCATGGATGTGCCGCGCGCCGGAGTAGCCAAGAAAAAGCGTCAGAAGCGAATCATCATGATCTCGCTCATCGTCCTCGGGCTGATTGTGGCCACGTTTGGACTTTCGCGCCTGAAGCCGGCGGTGCCGAGCGTGGATCGTTCCACGGTTTGGATCGACACCGTGAAACGCGGGCCGATGGTGCGCCAGGTCCGCGGCCTCGGCCTGCTCGTGCCGGAGGAGATTCGCTGGATCGCGGCGGTCACCGCAGGACGCGTGGAAAAAATCGTCGTTCGCCCCGGCGCCCAGGTCGAGCCTGATACGGTTTTGCTCGAATTGACCAGCCCCGAAGTGGAGCAACTCGCGCGTGATGCGGAGTCGCAATATACCGCCGAGGAAGCGGAACTGACGACTTTACGCGCGAGCTTGCAACGCGAACTGCTGGAACAGGAGTCGAACGCCGCCCGCGTTCAATCCGAATATCAGCAGGCCAAGATGGAGAACGAGACAAACGACCAGCTCGCGAAGAATGGCCTCGTGGCCGATCTGGTGCATAAGACTTCGAAGATCCGAGCCGAGGACCTGGCTGCGCGCACGACGATCGAGCAGAAGCGCCTCGAGTTCGCCCGGCAAAACATCGAGCCCCAGATCGCCGCCAAGCAGGCGGCCGTCGACCAGGCAAAAGCCAATGCCGCGCTCAGAAAAAATCAGATGGAGCAGCTCAAGGTGCGAGCCGGATTCACCGGCGTACTCCAGCAATTGCCGGTCGAAGTTGGACAGCAGGTCACGCCCGGCACCAACCTCGCCCGCGTCGCCGATCCGGCCAAGTTAAAGGCCCAGATCAAGATCGCCGAAACGCAGGCCAAGGATATTCAAATCAATTTGCCGGCTTCGATTGATACGCGGAACGGCGTTGTCGAAGGCCATGTCGTGCGTGTCGATCCCGCGGTTGAGCAGGGCACAGTCACGGTCGACGTCGCGATCGATGGCGAGTTGCCGAAAGGCGCGCGCCCCGATCTCAGCGTCGATGGCACGATCGAGCTCGAGCGCCTCGACAACGTCGTCTACGTCGGCCGTCCTGCGTTCGGCCAGGAGAACAACACCGTCGGAATCTTCAAGCTCGTCGCGGGCAGCTCGGAAGCCACCCGCACGCCGGTCAAATTGGGCCGCAGCTCCGTTAACACCATCGAGATCATCAGCGGCCTCGAGCCCGGAGATCAGGTCATTCTTTCCGACACCAGCGCGATGGATGCGCACGATCGCATTCGCCTTAACTAACCCATCCCGAAAAGCCCCAACCCATGCAAACCACCATGCCCACCGAAGAAACCACCCACACCGAAAATCCGACCCCTCGCGCCGGAACCAACGGAACCCTGCTCAAGCTCGACGGCGTCACGAAAGTCTTCCTGACGGACGAAGTCGAAACCCACGCGCTCTCCGGCATTCACCTCGACATTCGCAAGGGCGAATACGTCTCCATCGCCGGGCCGTCGGGCTGCGGAAAATCGACGCTACTTTCGATTCTCGGCTTGCTCGACACTCCGTCTGGCGGCAGCTACGCGCTCAAGGGCACGGAAGTGGCAAACCTCACTTTCCCCGAGCGCGCCCGCATCCGTAATCGCGAGATTGGTTTCATTTTCCAGAGCTTCAACTTGATCGGCGATCTCACCGTTTTCGAAAACGTGGAGCTGCCCCTCACCTATCGCGGGATGCCTTCGAGCGAGCGCAAGGCGTTCGCGCTCGAAGCGCTCGAGCGCGTCGGGATGGGACATCGCGCAAAGCATTTGCCGAGTCAGCTCTCGGGCGGTCAGCAGCAACGCGTCGCCGTGGCGCGCGCGCTTGCCGGCAAGCCGGCGATCCTGCTCGCGGACGAACCGACGGGTAACCTCGACTCGCGTAACGGTGAAGCGGTCATGGATCTCTTGAAAGAACTGCACGCCGCTGGCGCGACCATTTGCATGGTCACACACGATACGCGTTTCGCGCAGCACGCGGATCGCACGATTCATCTCTTCGACGGTCGCGTGGTGGAAGATCACAGCATGGCGGCTTAGTCCGTCGCGCAGTTCTCCTTTGGTTCCAACGATGTAACCCGCTTCCACCTCCGAAAAGCCGAATGAAACGCGTGGCTGTTGTCCTGCTCCTCTTGATCGCAAACGCGATCGTGGGATCGAGCAAGGCGACGCTTCCGGAAACGGCGCCGGCGAAGTTATTCCAGGAATGGCTGGCGGCTTTTAATTCCGCGGATAAGGAAGCGCTGCGGAAATTTGCGGAGACGCGCTACAGCGCTGAGGCGCGCGATGGACGCTCGCCGCAGGAGATCGCGGACGGCCAGCTCGAGAATCGCAAATCGAACGGTGGTTGGGAGTTGATCAAGGTGGAGAAGTCTGCGCCGCTCGAAATGACGGCATTAGTGAAATCGCGCGGGACGTTTCCGCGTTATGCGCGTTTCACGTTTGAGGTCGACGAAGGCAAGCCGACGATTCTGGCGCATCGTCGCGCCGGCCCGGCGAGCCCGCCCGCGGAGGCGGGCAGCGAGCGAAAGCCCGCCGAGGAGTTGGCAAAGAATCTCGAAAGGAAACTCGAGGCGCTGGCGAAGAAAGACGAATTCTCCGGGACAGCGTTGATTGCAAAAAACGGGAAACCCATCTGGCAAAAAGCGTTCGGGCTGCAGGATCGCGAGAAGAAAATCTCCGTCAATCTCGAGACGCGCTTCCGGATTGGCTCGATGAACAAGATGTTCACCTCGGTCGCAATCGCGCAGTTGGTCGAGGCGGGAAAACTAAAGTTCGACGACACGATCGCGAGCGTTTTGCCAGATTATCCAAATCAAGAAGTGGCGCCGAAGGTGACAGTCGCCCAGCTCCTCAGCCACACCTCCGGATTGGGCGACATTTTCGGGCCGGCCTTCGCGGAAAAGAAGGATTCGCTGCACGAGGTGAAGGACTACCTGCAGCTTTTCGTAAACGAACCGCTGCGTTTCGAGCCCGGCACGCAGTGGTCCTACAGCAATGGTGGATTCATCGTTCTAGGTTTGATCATCGAAAAAGTTTCGGATCAGAACTACTACGACTACATCCAGCAGCACATTTACGAACCGGCCGGAATGACGGCCACCGGCAGTACGCCGAAAACGGAACGTCCGGAGAATCTTGCGGTCGGCTACACGCGCGGTCCTGACGGCAAACTGGAACCAAATTGGGAAACGCTCCCGTATCGCGGAATGTCGGCGGGCGGCGGCGAATCGACCGTTGGTGATCTCCGGCGCTTCGCGAATGCGTTGCGCGAGCATCAGCTTCTCTCGCCGGAAATGACCGGGCGGATTACGACGGGTAAGGTCGAGCCGTTTCCGGGCGCGAGCTCGAAATACGCCTACGGCTTTGACGAGCGGATCGTGAACGGGCGCCGCTCTGTCGGTCATGGCGGCGGCGCGCCGGGAATGAACGGCATGCTCACCATTCTGTGGGACGAAGGCTACACCGTCATCGTTCTCGCTAACCTCGATCCCCCCATCGCACAGGACGCAGCAGACTATGTCAGTGACCGGTTCTTATGAATGAAATTCGTCTCGCCTTCCGCAGCCTCGTCAAGACGCCGGGTTTCACGGTGGTCGCGGTCGTCACCGTCGCACTCGCGATCGCAGCCAACACCGCCGTCTTCAGTCTCGTCAACGCGCTGCTTATCCGGCCGTTGCCCTTCCAATCGCCCAACGAGCTTGTCCTCCTGTTCGAAAAATTTCCCGCGCAAGGGCTCGACCAGATCCCGGTCTCCGCGCCCGAGTATCTCGATTATGAAAAAGAGACGCGCAGCTTCGAGCGGATCGCCGCTTTCAATTTCGCCGACCTCAACCTGACCGGCGGCGACATGCCAGAACGTATCTCGGGCGCAGTGGTGACGCCGAGTTTGTTCCCGCTCCTTGGCGTGCAACCGATCAAGGGTCGCGTCTTCAACGAAAGTGAGTTCGGCGAGGGGAACGATGGCGTGATTGTGATCAGCGAACGACTCTGGCGGCGGCGTTTCAATTCCGACGCGCAGACGGTCGGTCAGCAGGTCGCGATTAACGGTCGCAGTTTCACCGTGATCGGGATCATGCCGGCGACGTTCGAATTCCCGCTCCCGCTCTTTGGCGTGCAGGGCGGAACGTTTGCGCAGCGCGCCGATGTTTGGAAGCCGATCGCGTTCACGAAAGACGACTTGGAATCGCGCGGCTCGCGCAGCCTCGGTGTCATCGGCCGGCTGAAACCGGGCGTGACAGGAACGCAGGTGCAAGCGGAGATCGATACGATTATCTCAGGCTGGTTTGCGCGCTTTCCCAACAACTACGGAGCGGCGACGCGGTTTGGTGGCACGATTTATCCAATGCAGGAATTGGTGGTGGGCGGGATGCGGGCGCCGTTGCTGATTTTGATCGGCGCGGTTTGCGTGGTGCTGCTAATCGCGTGCGCCAATCTTTCGACCATGCTGCTGGCTCGCGCCGGAGCGCGCGAGCGGGAGTTTGCCATCCGCGTCGCGCTGGGCGCCGGACGGATGCAACTCCTGCGACAGATGCTGACCGAAAGCGTGCTCCTCTCGGTGATCGGCGGCGCGGTGGGCGTGCTTCTCGCGATCTGGGGGCTTGATTTGCTGCGCGCGATCGGTGCGCAAACGGTGCCACGTCTTGCTGAAGTGAATATCGATCTGCTGGTGCTTCTCGTGACGCTGGGCGTCGCCATCGTGACCGGTCTCATCTTTGGCCTCATCCCCGCGCTTGCCACCGGGAAACCGGAGCTGACCGAAGCGTTGAAGGAAGGCGGCCGCGGTTCCACCACCGGCCTGCGGCGCAATCGCCTGCGGAACGCGCTGGTCGTGAGTGAGGTCGCGCTTGCGCTCGTTTTGCTCGTCGGCGCCAGCTTGCTGCTCAAGAGCTTCGTTAAATTGCAAAACGTCGATCCCGGTTTCAACCCGAAGAACGTGCTCACGATGGAAGTCGCGTTACCGGAGCTGAAATATCCGCGCGGGAAACCGGTGGCGGATTTCTTCGCGGAAGCGACACGGCGCGTCAAAGCTCTGCCGGGCGTGGAAGCGGCCGCGTTTACGTCCATCCTCCCTTTGAGCGGAACAAACAGCGACAGCTCTTTCATGATCGAAGGGCGCGATCCGCGAGTGGAAAAGGTTTTTCCCGACGAAGAGATCCGCAACATCACGCCGGAATATTTTTCCGCTCTGAAAGTTCCGCTGATCCGGGGACGCTTCTTGCAGGAGAGCGACCAGTTCGAAGGTCCGGGCGTGACGGTGGTGAACGAGGCCTTCGTGAAGAAGTGGTTTCCAGATCAGGATGCGGTGGGCAAACGCATTACGTTCAGCGATCCGCGCAAGCCGGACATCAAATGGGTCACGATCGTTGGTGTCGTTGGCGACATGCGGCACCGCGGTTTGGATCAGGATCCCAAGCCGGAGGTACTATCTCGCGCACCATCAGCGACCCTATCGGGGCATGATTCTCACCGTGCGAAGCGCGCAGGATCCGCGTTCACTCACGGGCGCGATCCGGCGTGAGCTGAGCGCGCTCGATCCGGATTTGCCGGCGGCGAATGTGCGCACGCTTGAACAAGTGACGGCCGATTCGATTGCGCCGCGTCGGTTGTCGGTGGTGCTGATCGGCGTGTTCGCGGCGGTCGCGCTCGTCCTCGCCTCGGTGGGTATTTATGGCGTCATGTCGTTCCTGGTCGTGCAACGCACCCACGAGATCGGTGTCCGCATGGCGCTCGGGGCGCAACGCCGGGATGTGCTTCTGCTCGTGGTCGGTCGCGCGGCGCGTTTGCTCGCCATTGGTTCCGCGGTCGGCCTTGTCCTGGCGATCTTCGCCAGCCGCGCGCTCGGCTCGCTGCTCTACAATGTCCCGGCCGTTCGACCTGCCGACCTTCGCTCTCGTCACCTTCGCCCTCGCGCTGGTAGCGCTGCTCGCCAGCTACATTCCCGCGCAACGCGCCTCGAAATCCGATCCCATGATCGCGCTCGGCCACGCGCAATAATGAGCATGCTCGGACAGGACATCCGTTACGGCTTGCGCATGATGTGGAAGAGCCGTGGCTTCACTTCTATCGCTGTGCTCTCGCTCGCTCTGGGGATTGGCGCGAACACCGCGGTCTTCAGCGTGGTCAACGCGGTTTTGCTGCGGCCGCTTCCGTTCCCGGCTTCGGAGCGACTGATGGCAGTGTGGGAAACCATGCTGGGAAATGACCGCCGTTTTGTTGCTCCGGGAAACTTCACTGACTGGCAGGCGCAGAGTCAGAGCTTTGCGCAGCTCGCGGCCTACACAAACACTTCGCGTAATCTTACGGGCCGCGGCGAACCGCAAAAACTGAGCGTGGCCGCGGTCTCGACGAATTTTTTTGCCACGCTCGAAGTGGCGGCGGAGAAAGGACGAACCTTCCTGCCGGAAGACGCGACGCATCAGGATCGGGGCACGGTCGTGTTGAGCCATGCGCTTTGGCAGACGCAATTCGGCTCCGATCCGCGCATTCTTGGCCAGGACGTTTCGCTCGACGGGCGGAGTTACAACGTCATCGGCATTATGCCGCGCGATTTTGGTTTTCCGGCCCGCGCGCAAGCGTGGGTGCTTGGGGATCGCGGCGGACCGATCCCGCCGTTCCCGCCCGCGATCTTGAACGATCCCGGCGAGCAACGCGACGTGCATTTCTCCTATGCGGTGGGGCGCTTGAAAGACAACGTCACGCGCGCGCAAGCTCAGGCGGAAATGAGTGCGATCGCGCACCGACTCGCGCTCTCGTATCCGAAAAGCAATGCCGGGCTGGGCGCCAATGTCATTACGCTGCATGAGCAGGTGGTGGGGAGCAGTCGGTTGACGCTGTTTGTCCTGCTCGCCGCGGTCGCGCTCGTCCTTCTGATTGCGTGCGCGAACGTGGCAAATTTACTCCTCGCCTGGGCGACCAAACGCGAGCGCGAGATCGCCATTCGCCTTGCGCTCGGGGCGGGACGCTGGCGTTTGATTCGGCAAATGTTGACCGAGAGCGTGATGCTCAGCCTAACGGGTGGTTTACTGGGATTGGTTGTCGCGATTTGGGCGGTCGATCTTTTTGTCGGCATGAGCCCGCCCGATATCCCGCGGCTCGATCAGGCAGGATTAGATGGCACGCTGCTCGCGTTCACCGCCGTGGTGTCGCTGCTTACCGGAATAGCCTTCGGTGCGGCGCCCGCCTGGCGGGCGACACGGTTGCAGCCGCAAAACGGATTGCAGGACGGCGGTGCGAAATCCGACGACGGACCGCGCCGGAAAAGCGTGCAAAATCGACTCGTCATCGCCGAGATCGCGCTCGCGCAGATGCTACTGGTGGGCGCGGGTCTGTTCATCATGAGTTTCGCCCGTCTCCAGGCGACCGATCCCGGGTTCAAGTCCGGGCACCTGTTGACCGGTCGCGTTTCGCTTCCTGAGGCCAGGTATTCCGAACCGGAAAAGAAAAGCGCGTTCTATGATCAAACCCTCGAGCGTGTCGATGCGATCGCGGGTGTGCAATCGGCCGCGCTCGTCATGAGTCTGCCGTTGAGCGGCGGAGCGCCGAATCGCGGATTCCAGATCGAAGGTCGGCCGGAACCCAAGGCAGACGAAAGTATCTCCACCGACTACCAGCTCATCAGCCCGGGCTATTTCGCCACGATGGAGATTCCGCTCATCGCGGGTCGCCCCTTCGGCGCGACCGATAACGCAACGGCGCCGCGGGTGACCATCATCAACCAGACGATGGCGCGGAAGTATTTCCCCGGTGAAAATCCGATCGGGAAGCGTGTCGCCTTTGGAGATCCGAAGAAGCTGGAGTCGTGGCGGACGATCGTGGGCGTGGCCGGCGACGTGCGCTACGAGAGCATCGAGGTGCCGCCGTTTCCCTTGGCCTATGCGCCCTACCAGCAGAACGCGGAGCCGTGGTCGGATATGGCGATCGTCTTGCGCACGCGCAGCGCGCCGAGTTCGTTCGCCGCTTCGCTCCGGCAAGCGGTCCTCGCCGTCGATCCGAATCAGCCGCTCACGAATGTGCAAACAATGGAAGAGCTGATGGCCGCGGGCGTGACGCGGCCGCGCTTCACTATGCTGCTCATCGGCACGCTGGCCGGCATCGCGCTGGCGCTGGCGGCGGTCGGGATTTACGGCGTCATGGCTTACTCGGTCGCGCAACGGACGCGCGAAATCGGCATCCGCATGGCGCTCGGCGCGCAGGCGCGGGATGTCCTCGGGATGATCGTGCGCCAGGGCATGACGTTGGCGCTCGTGGGAATCGGCCTGGGCACCGTGGGCGCGCTCGGTCTCACCCGGTTGATCGCGAATCTGCTTTTCGGCGTGAACGCGACCGATCCACTCACCTTTGCCGGTATTTCCCTGCTGCTCGCGTTTGTTGCGCTGCTGGCCTGCTATTTACCCGCGCGTCGTGCGGCCAAGCTTGACCCGATGGTGGCGCTCGCCCGGACTTAACTTTATGCCCAACCCACTGATCGAACTCAAACACGTCGAGCGTTTCTACCCGCTCGCCAAAGGCCAATTCTTTTACGTCCTGCGCGATGTGAATTTGAAGATCGAGGAGGGCGATTTCGTTTCGATCATGGGGCCGTCGGGCGCGGGGAAATCGTCGCTCCTGCATGTGCTCGGGATGCATGATCACGCGTGGATGGGCGAATATTTTTTCGAGGAGAACGCGATCCATACGCTGAAGCCGAATGCACGCGGGCAACTGCGTAACGAACAGATCGGTTTCGTTTTCCAGCAATATCATCTGCTCGATGATTTGACGGTTTACGAGAATCTCGATATCCCGCTCTCATATCGTCACGTCGGAAAAAACGAACGTGCCGCGTTGGTAGCCGACACACTGGATCGTTTTCACATCGTTGGAAAAAAGGATCTCTACCCGCGCCAACTTTCCGGCGGTCAACAACAGCTCGTGGGCGTGGCGCGCGCAATTATTTCCAGTCCGAAGCTGATCCTTGCCGACGAACCGACGGGTAATCTTCATTCATCGCAAGGTGAGGAGATCATGGAGTTGTTCAAAAAGTTGAACAGCGAAGGCACGACCATCGTCCAGGTCACGCACTCCGATAAGAACGCCGCCTATGGCAACCGCGTCATCCAGCTCCGTGATGGTTTCGTCGTCTAATTTATGGTCACAGATATAAAATATGCTTTCCGCCTGCTGGCAAAATCGCCGGGCTTTACCGTCGTCGCCGTCATGACGCTTGCACTCGGGATTGGTGCGAACACCGCCATTTTTTCGGTGGTGCAGGGAACGCTTTTGCGGCCGTTGCCATTTCCCGACGCGGATCAGCTTGTCCGGGTTTACGAAGCGGAAGACGAGCAGGGGGCGCGCGGCAGCAGCGTTAATTTGAGCGCGGAAACCGTGCGCCAATGGCGCGAACATTCGCAGGAAATTTTCTCCGGCATCGGGGCGGCGACGGGGACCAATGTAACGGTCGGCGCCTCGGACGGTGAGACGGCGCAGAACGTGGCGGCGGCGCGCATCAGCGCGAATTTCTTTTCCGTGCTCGGGCTGCCGCCGGCGATGGGACGAGGCTTCACCGCCGAGGAGGATCGGGTGGGCGGTCCGGCGGTGGTAATCATCAGCCACGATTTTTGGCGGCAACGCCTGGGGAGTCGCACGGATGTGCTCGGGACGGTCCTGCTGCTCGATGGAGTGCCGTCCACCATCGTGGGCGTGATGCCGAAGGCGTTCCGGCATCCCTATCGCTCGAACATTTGGGTGCCACTCGCGCTGCCGGCGGCCGGCGACGGACCGGACACCGGACATTTTCTCTACGGGGTGGGGAGGCTGAGACCGGGACTGACGCCAGCGAAAGCGGAGGAAGCGGTGCGCCGGATGTGCGTCGCGATCAATCAAGCGAATCCGGACCCCGGCAACGCGCGCGCGGCTTATTTGCCGCCGCTGCGGGAGAGCTTCGTCCTCGATCTGCGTCCGAAAATTCTCGTGATCGTCGCGGCGGCGATCTGCGCCTTGCTCATCGCGGCTGTGAATTTTGCCGGGCTCCTTCTCGCGCGAGTTACGGAACGCGAGGGCGAGTTCGCCCTGCGCGCCGCATTGGGGGCGAGCCGGCGGCGGCTCGTCCGCGAACAGCTCGTGCAGGCCGTGTTGCTCGCGGGTTTGGGCACTCTCGTCGGTCTCGTGATCGCCTCGTGGTGCACGCCCGTGCTCTTCGCGATGAGTCCGGAGGGATCGGATGCCACGGGGAGCGCGATGCGGGAGTTTGACTACGCGGCGCGGCTCGACTGGCCCGTCTTTGCCTTTGCCGCCGGTGCGATGTTGCTCGTGGGTGTCGGCTTCGGGCTGCTGCCTGCAGTCCGCGCTTCCCGCGTTGATCTGCGAGGCGCGATCAATTCAACCGCGCGTGGTGCGACCCTGGATCGCGGAACGCGGCGCCTGCTCGGTTCCTTCGTCGTGATCGAACTGGCGGTGGCGGCTGCGCTGCTCATGGCAAGCATCACCGCGACGCAATATTTCCGGAAGTTGATCGACGAGCCGTGGGGTTTTGAAACAGAGAAACGGGTGGCGTTTAACGCCATGCTTTCGGATCGATTGTTTGAGGGCGCGTCTGCGAAACAACGGGTGTTTGAAGCGACGCTCTCGGAGTTGCGCAACCTTCCGGGCGTGGCCGCGGCGACCGTGACCGCCCCGTCGCCGATGAACGCGCGGCGCAATCTCATCGGGGTGAACGCGGAGGGCGTGCCGATGCCAGAGCCGCGCGGCTTTTCTCTCGCCTATCTGCGCGGGACGGCGCCCGATTATTTCAAGACAATGGGCCAGCGGCTGGTGCGGGGCCGCGAGTTTACCTCGAGCGACGCCGCGGATGCACCGCTGGTTTGCATCGTGAGCGAAGGGTTCGTGAAGCGTTTCTGGCCGGGACAGGATCCGATCGGGAAGCGCGTGAAATGGAGTCGGTTCGATTCGCCGCGCCCCTGGCTCACCGTGGTGGGCGTGGTGGCCGATATGAAAGACGTGGTGGACCCGCGGGATGGCGAGGTGGTGGGAATGGTGGCGCGACCCCTTGCGCAAATGCTGCCGGACTCGCCCCAGATGAGCGAGATGACTTTCGTGGTGCAGACCAAAGGCGACGGCCTCGCAATGGAGGCGGCGATTCGCGCGGCGCTGGCGCGAGCGGATGCGCGGCTCGCGGCTTACGAAGTGATTTCGCTCGAGGCCGCGGCGGCGGAGTCGCGGACGACGGAGCGCTTTATTTTTGTGCTCGTCTCGGCGTTCGCTGGGCTGGGGCTGGTTCTGTCTGCGGTGGGACTTTACGGATTGCTTGCGCTGCAAGTGGCGCGGCGGGAACGCGAGTTTGGAATTCGGAGCGCGCTCGGCGCGACGGCGCGGCAGCTCGTTCGTCTCGTGGCCCGGCAAGGTGTCGGACTGCTCGGCTTGGGTTTGGCCGCCGGTGCCTTCTTCACGTGGGCGGCCGTTCTCGTGTCGCGCAGCATCTGGGCGGAAATGCCGACGCCAAATCTGCTCGCGTGGTCGGGCGCGGCCTTTGTGCTTTGCGGCGCGGTGCTGCTGGCCGGCTGGTTGCCTGCGCGTCGCGCGGCGCGAGTCGATCCAGTGGTCGCGCTCCGCGCGGAATGATGGCGGCAGTCTTATGATTACTGATCTCAAATACGCCTTGCGGTTGCTGATTAAAGCACCCGCGTTCACCGTCATCGCCGTCCTTACCCTTGCGCTGGGGATTGGCGCGAACAGCGCGATCTTTAGCGTCGTCGACACGGTCCTTTTGCGACCGCTCTCTTTTCCGCAACCGGATCAATTGGTCATGATCTGGGGCGCGTCCCCGCGCGCCCCGGAAGCGAAAATGACCGCTTCGTTTCCTGATTTCTACGATTACCGCGCGCAGAGTCAGAGCTTTGCCGCGATGGGGGCTTACTCGCGCGCGGGCGCCGTGTTGTCCGGAGCCGGTGAGGCGCAGGAGCTGCGCGGTTTGGCAGCGAATGGCGACATCTTTGACGTCATGGGGGTGCAGCCGCTGATTGGTCGCAGGTTCACGGCGGAGGAGGCGAAGGTGGGCCAGCCCGACGTCGTGGTCATCGGCCACGGGCTTTGGCAGCGCGCGTTCGGGAGCAATCCCAACATTCTCGGTCAGGTCATCTCACTCTCGGATCGCAAGGTAACCGTGATCGGCGTGATGCCGCCGGGTTGGAAGTTCCCGGTCGAAGCGGAATCGAGCGAGTACATCATGCCGCTGGAGCCGCTTGTCGCGAACAATGTGCCTGATCGCGGCGCGCAATTTCTGCGCCTGATCGGCCGGCTGAAGCCGGACGTGAGTCTGAAGCAGGCGGAGGCGGAGATGAAGCCGATCGCGACCCGGCTGGAGCAGCAATACCCGGACACGAATACAGACCGCAACGTGAAGCTGATTTCGCTGCACGAAGACGTGGTGGGCGACGTGCGTCCGGCGTTGCTCGTTTTGTTAGGCGCGGTTGCGCTCGTGCTTTTGATCGCATGCGCAAACGTGGCCAATTTGTTGCTGGCGCGCGCCGCGGCAAGGAGCCGCGAGATCGGGATTCGCGTTGTCCTCGGCGCCAGTCGCCGGCGGATCGTGCGCCAACTGCTTTGCGAAAGCCTGTTCCTGGCGTTGCTCGGTGGTGCCGGCGGACTGGTGCTCGCTTGGTGGGGCGTGGATTTGTTGCGTGTTTTCGGGCCGGAAAAAGTGCCGCGTCTGGCGGAACTGCAAGTCAACGGTGCGGTGGTGGGGTTCACTTTTTTGCTCGCCATTCTCAGCACGCTCGTTTTCGGGCTTATTCCCGCGCTGCAGACCACGCGTGAAAACTTCAGCGCCGCACTGCAGCAGGGCGCGAAGGGTTCGAGCGGGGGATTACAAGGCGCTCGTGTCCGCGCGCTGCTCGTCGTCTCGCAAGTTGCGCTTTCGCTTCTCCTCCTCGCCGGCGCGGGCCTCCTCATTAAGAGCTTCTACAATTTAAGCACGACCAATCCTGGCTTCACGGCGGAACGATTGTTCGTCCTTGATCAAGTGGTGCCGCGCTCGCGTTACTCGGAGGAGGCGCCGCAGCGGCGTTTCTATGCGAATGTTCTAGCGAAATTGGCCGCGCTTCCGGGCGTGGAATCGGTCGGAGGAGCGTCCCCCGTGCCCTTCAGTGGCCAGGACAACTACACCACCTTCACGATTGCCGGTCAGCCGCCGTTGGCGCCGGGCAACCATCCCGCTGCCTCCATCGTGAGTGTGGCGCCGGGTTATTTTCGCACCATGAAAATCGGCCTGCGCGCCGGTCGCGATTTTGAACTGAGGGACAATGAAGACGCGCCACAGGTCGCGATGGTGAACGAGACTTTCGTGCGCAGTTTTTTGCTCGCAGGGAATCCCGTGGGGCAACGAATTTTGATTGATCAACCGGATGGGAGTCAGGCCCCGCTGGAAGTCGTGGGCGTGGTGGCGGACACAAAGCAAGGTGACCTTGGCGCGGAAATCGTGCCGGAATTTTACCGGCCTTTTGCGCAAGCGCCGCGCCGCGGACTCTGGCTGACCTTGCGTGCTGCGAGCGAGAATCCCGCGGGCCTCGAGGCCGCCGTGCGTCGCATTATTCACGAACAGGATTCGCAGGTCTTCGTCGCGAACCTTCGACCGATGCGGACGCTGGTCGGCCAGGCGCTGGCGCAACCGCGCTTCCACACCCTCCTGCTCGGCGTCTTTGCCGCGGTGGCCTTGCTGCTGGCTGGAATCGGAATCTACGGGGTGATCGCCTACAACGTGGCGCAACGCACGCGCGAGATCGGCATTCGCATGGCGCTCGGTGCCCAGCGGGGCGCGATGCTGGCGATGATCCTGCGGCAAAGCCTGACCGTGGTGGCGATCGGGGTGGGATTTGGAATCGCAGCGGCGTTTGCGGGAACCCGTCTCCTCGCCAGCCTGCTTTACGGCGTGGGCGCAAACGACGTCTTCACCTACGCGGCAGTGATTCTATTGTTGGGCGTGGCGGCGTTGCTCGCGAGCTATTTTCCGGCACGGCGCGCGATGCAGGTCGATCCGATGGTGGCGTTGCGTTACGAGTAAGGCCGCGCCAGCTTCCCGCTTGCACCTCTTGAGACTCGCAAGCTGGAAACTTGTGTCGGTGGTATTTCCATTCCTGCTCACGGGGAGCGTGGCGCGTGCTGCGATTCTTGAGGATGTCGTTCGGCAGAGGTACGAGGTGAGGGCGGACGCGCGCATCTTCATTCAGAACACGGACGGACGCATTTACGTCTTTGGTTCGCGGGAAGACCGCCTGGAGATCATCGCGACCCGGCGCGCGTTCTCCAGGGAGCGGCTGGAGGCGATCAAAGTGGTCGTGACGATCGACGGCGATGTGGCGATGGTTGACACAAAATATCCGCCACCGTCTTCGGTGTCGCTTTTCGCGGATCGTTCGGGGACGGTCGATTACGTGATTTTTGCGCCACAAAGTTGCACGCTGGCGCAGGTGGAATTGGAGAAGGGCGAGATCATGATCGAGGGGATGCGCGGTCCACGGGTCGAGGCCCGGCTGGGCAAGGGCTTGTTCTGGTTAAACAATTGCTTCAGCGCCATGCGGGTGAGCCTGGGGGAAGGAAGGATGAACGTGCGGTATGGGTGGTGGGAACCTGGTAGGTTCTCGCTCATGGCGGAGGTGGCGAGGGGCGATCTGGGAGTGGCGGTGCCGGTGGGCGCGGCGATGCATTTCGATGCGGTCTCGGCGAAGGGAAAGATCGTGAATGATTTCTATCCGGAAACGACTGGCCTGTCGCGAATCGAAGAGCAATACGGAGGCGAGAGCGCAGTGGAGTTCCAACTCCGGACGACTGACGGCAATATCAAGCTGCGGCGCGCCTATTAAACCGGATCGGCTAACGAAGGGTCTCGAGCGCGCGGTGGTCCGCTTCAGCTTTTTCGAACTCGCCGAGCTTGATGTAACATTCCTCACGCTTTTGCAGGGCGGTGTAGGTGCGGTTGACAGCGAGGGCACGGGTGAAGGATTCGATCGCGCTCTCGCAATCGCCGCGACTTAATTCGAGTTCGCCGCGGTATTGCCAGGCGGTGGAGAAATTCGGGTCGAGTTCGGTGGCGCGTTTGGTGTGGTCGTAGGCTTCGTCGAGACGATTCAGTTTCGCGAGGGCGTAGGCCAGCTCTGTGTGCGCGCCGGGTGAATCGGCGTCGAAACGGAGCGCGCTTTCGGCATCCTGCCGCGCGAGCGCGGGCTGGCCGAGGGCATTGAATTGCCAGGCCCGCGTGACGTAGATCTCGGCGTTGTTCTGCTCCAGCGAGACCTCGGCGTCGAGGCGGCTGATTGTCTCCAGAAACTCGGGCGAGAGGGCGGCGAGATCGGCCTGGGCGTTGACGCCGACTGTCTCCGCGTCGGCGGGGCGCCCGAGTGCGAGCAGGGCGAGACCGGAGAACAGCCGCGGCCGCATGGCCCAGGGCGCCAGTTTGGCCGCGGCTTGCGCATCGGCTAGGGCCATCTCGGGATCGCCGCTGCGGAGGAAAAGAAGAGCGCGATCGCTGACGAGTTGATCGTCGGTGGGGACGAGTGCGATGCGCGCACTCAAATCCTCGATGGCGGCGAGGAACTTCCCGACGCGCTCAAACAGTTCGGTGGCCGAACGCACGTCCGGCGCGGTGGGGTCGAGTTCCTGCGCGCGACGGAGATCGGTGAGCGCATCCTGCCAGCGATGCAGGCGACGACGGACCAGGGCGCGCCGAACGCGATCCGCGGCGGTGTCGCGGAGGGCGAGCGAGCGATCAAGAGCGGTGCCGGCCTCGATCCAATCGGCGCGCGCGGTGGCTTCTTCATAGGTCTGACCAAGACGGGCCAGTTCACTCGCGGTGCGGCGGGCTTGTTCCTCGGGAGTGATCCGCGGCTGGCAGGCAGGCAGGAGCACGAGCAGAAGCCCGAGCACGAAAGAAGACACTTGGCGGCGCAGAGGATTCACGGGATAAAAAGAGGCGCTCCCTAGTTCAGAAATCACAAAACGGCGACCAAATTCCTCCGTCAGCTTCCTTCGATACTGTTTTCCAGGTGAAGGACGAAGGGGCGAGGGAATGACATGAAAAAAGCGCTTGTCAGGAGCGAAGAATTACAGAAAATAAAAACTGGGCCGCTCCCTGGATCAGAAAACAGCGATCGGAGAATCTCCGCCATGCCTGCGTTCAATATCGTCTCGGAACTGGGTGAAGCATGTGACCCCATTACGCGCTGCAGCCGCCCTCGAGGGAAGGGCGCGCGGTGTCGATTTCAAATGACCGAGGAAGCACCCACCTGAAGAAAGGAACCAGCATGAAATCCAACAAGACCGAATCACAAGCCGCCGCACCGTCGCCAAAAGGTAAGGCGAAGATCGAGAAGTTGCGGCTCGACAAGGAGACGCTCAGGGACCTGAGCCCGAAGCAGGAGGACGGCGACGCCGTGCGGGGCGGGGCGACGGGGCGCTGCTGGGAGCGCGGAACGACGAAGGCTGAGGCGAGCGCGATCGAGGGGATCGCATTTTCGCGCAGTGGGTCGCTCCCCATGCCGCCTCGAGGGAAGGGACCGCGCGTGTCGATTTCAAACGACCGAGGAAGCACCAACCTGAAGAAAGGAACCCAGCATGAAATCCAAAACGACCAAATAACAAGCCACCGCGCCGTCGCCAAAAGGTAAGGCGCAGACGAGACAGTTGCGGCTCGACACGGAGACGCTCAAGGACCTCAGCCCAAAGCAGGAGGAGGGCGACGTTGTGCGGGGCGGGGCGACGGGAGTCTGCTACGGGCGAGGGGACGGGGGTTGAAGCCAGTGCTCAGAGCAGGCAACCTGGCCCGAAGGAAAGGGAACCGACGATGACCGAGTCACGAGAGCCGAAGCGCGGGCCGGATGAGGAGCAGGAGGACGAGCCGCGGCTCAACAAGGCCAACAAATCATAACTCGTGCTCCTGCACCCGTGCTAGGGTCGAGAAAGAAACGGCACCTGGGCCGCAGCCCTGAATAGGGATGAAAGCGTGCCCTCGATCACTCGTGATTCGTTCTTGAGCGGCATGTCGCCCACGCCTTCATCGTCTCCGAAGAGCCCTGCCGGGTCGTGGATTCCGGCAATCCTCGACGGCGATTGGAGAACGTGCACGCGCGTGAAGCGATTCATGCGATTGCGGAAGCACTCCAGCCGTCTTTACGGAATTCAACTTCTGAAGCCGCGGCCGATTTGCTCGCTCGCAGGCGGAGCGCCGGGTTGGCGGTCTTTTATGCGCATCTCGCGGAGGCGGGGCTCGCGATCGGAGGCGGAGGAAAGGGCACTGGAGTGATTTGAACGAAGCGGCCGAACGCGATCGCGGCCGTGCCGAGCGATCCTTCGTTCTACGGGGGATTCACCGGCACGGCTTGGGCGATGGCGCATTTGGAGGGGCGGCTTTTCGACTCGAGCAGACGATGATCCGAAACAGCTCGATCGACGAGGTCCTGTGCGAATACCTGAGCCGGTCGCCGTGGCACGGCGATTACGACATCGTCAGCGGTCTGGTCGGCTTCGGCGTTTATGCGCTGGAGCGACTACCGCGGCCGACGGCCGGCGCGTGTCTGGATCTGGTGGTGGATCATCTGGATGCAATGGCGGAGCGCACCGACAAGGGCATCACGTGGTTTACCGCGCCGGAACGCCTCCCTGATCATCAACGCAAGGAATGCCCTCGACGGCTACTACAACCTCGGCCTGGCGCACGGCGTGCCGGGCGTCATCGGGCTTGCTTGGACGCGTGTGCGCGACTGGCGACAAGCGCCTTCGCGCCGGCGCGCCAAAAAGCGCGTCCGCTGCTGGATGGTGCGGTCGCGCTGGCTGCTCGCGCAGGAGTCGGCGGATCACGCACAAGGCTTTCCGTTCTGGAGTGGGCCCGGCATTTCACCGAAGCCCGCCCGGCTTGCGTGGTGTTATGGGGAGTTGGGAATCGCGGTGGCGCTGCTTCAGGCCGCCCGGGTGCGCAAGGAGCCGACGTGGGAGCGGGAAGCTCTACGGATTGCGCGCCGCGCGCCGAGTCGCCCGGCGGAGCAATCGGGCGTCGTGGATTGCGGTCTTTGCCACGGTGCCGCGGGGGTGGGGCATCTGTTCAATCGAATGTTCCAAGCCACGGGCGACGACGCGCTCCGAGACGCGGCGCGGTTCTGGTTCGCCCGCACGCTTGACGATGCGGCAGGCGGACAAGCCGGTCGCCGGCTTCCCCGCCCGGAAACCCGATCCTGAACGGCGGATGAGGTTCAATGGGTCGCCGGAGTCGGGCATTCTCGAAGGCGCAGCGGGCGTAGGGCTCGCGCTGCTCGCCGCCACGACGGATCTCGAGCCCGAGTGGGATCGCATGATGCTCGTATCGATTCCTCCGTCGCGACTATCGCGGTTAGGATCTCGTCATGGCTTCATCCGGATCCTCGGAAGATTCCCAGCGTTCGCTCCCGCCGGTTTCTTTGCCCTGCGCACGCCGCTGCTGGCTTTCGATGAACTGCGTGGCCTGGAGCGACGGGCTGGAAGCTCCGCGCGGCGATGGAGGATCCAGCGCGTCTCGAACAGGCGCTCGCGGCCGACCACGCTCGCCTGCGCGCGCGTCTGCACGCGACGATGGCGAGGCCCGAAGTGCGCGAGGCGTTGTTCGTCGCGTCGCCCGATCTCGAATCGGGCTTCGAGCTCTGGGTGCGCGAGCCGGAAACCGACCGCGGGCGCGGGATCGAGCAGGCGCTGGTGCGTTACTTCCTGCGCATGGCGGGACGGGCCACGCCTTTCGGTCTCTGTGCCGGTTGCTCGGTCGGCACGATCGGAAACGCGACGCAGCTCGCGCTCGCCGCCTGCGCGGATTGGCAGCGCCACACGCGGCTCGACATGGATTACCTCTCGAACCTGGCCGGTCTGTTGGCTGGCGATCCAAATCTTCGGCAGGTTTTCACTTATCACCCCAACTCCAGCCTCTATCGCGCCGCCGATCGGCTGCGCTACGCGGAGTCGCATATGGAAGGCAAGGAGCGCGACTACCGCCTTGTCGCGGTCGAAGACACCGACGCCCTGAACGCCACTCTGGAGCGTGCTCGCGAGGGCGCCGCGTTCGCGGATTTGGCAGCGGCCTTGGTGGATGAGGAAATCACGCGCGGCGGAGGCGGAAGAGTATGTCGCCAGGGCTGATCGAGAGCCAGATTCTGGTGCCCGACATTGCTCTTGGCGTCACGGGGCCGGAGCCGATTCACACGCTGATCGAGCAATTCTCCCGGCACGCCGCGACGGCGCCGTGGCCGAAACACTGGAGCGAGTCCGAGCCGGCCTCGGCGTGCTGGATGAGGCGGGCCTGGGCAACGCGCCCGAGCGTTATCGCGAGGTGGCCGGATTGCTGGCGAGTCTGCCGGCAAAGGTCGAGTTGTCCCGGCTGGTGCAGGTGGAGATGGTCAAGCCTGCGGTCGAGCTGACCCTCGGCGGACCGGTCCTCGCGGAGTTGCTCCGCGGTGTGGAGCTCCTGCAACGCCTCGCTCGTCCCATCCCAAATGCCACCGATGAGCTTGCGCGCTTTCACGAGGCGTTTGTCGCGCGGTATGAAGGCCGGCTCGTGCCGCTCGTCGAAGCGCTCGATGGCGAAATGGGGATCGGTTTTCCGGTCGCACGCGGGACCGGCGGCGACGCGTCACCACTGCTCAGGGGCCTGGATTTTCCCGCCGAGGACGAGCGCACAGCCCGATGGGAAGCGCGCGAAAATCTGCTTCTGCGCAAGCTGTGCGAAGCGCTCCAAAGCGGCAGCCAGGAAATCGTGCTTGGGAAAAAAGAACTGGATGAGTTGGCGGCGAAAGAGCCTCCGAAGGCGCCCGACACATTTGCCGTGTTTGCGACCGTGGCGGCCGCCTCCGAAGCCGCGCTCGCGGCGGGCGACTTTCGTCTCTCTCTGGGCGCGGTGCGTCCCGGCGGCGCGTCGCTCCTGGGCCGCTTCTGCCATGCCGACCCGGAGCTGCTTCGCCACGTCGAGCGACACATGCGGGAGGAGGAAGCGCTGCATCCCGAGGCCTTGTTCGCGGAGATCGTCCATCTCCCCGAGGGCCGCATCGGAAACATCCTCGCCCGGCCCGTCCTGCGCGACTACGAGATCCCGTATCTCGGTCGCTCCGGCGTCGCCGGGGAACGGCAGATCCCAGTCACCGATCTGCACCTCGCCGCTCGCGATGGACGGCTCGTCCTTTTCTCCGCGCGCCTCGATCGCGAAATCATCCCGCGGCTCACGAGCGCCCACAATTTTTCGTGGAAGGGCCTGCCGATCTACCGCTTCCTCTGCTCGCTTCAGGAGCAGGGCGCGGCCGTGCTCGGTTGGGACTGGGGCATCCTGCAGCGCGCACCGTTTCTTCCCCGCGTGACGACGGGAAAGCTGGTGCTCGCCCGGGCGCGATGGCGCGCGCTGAAGGACGAACTCCGCGCCCTCGGCAAGGAACGCGGCGTCGATCGGTTTCGCGCCGTGCAGGCGTGGCGCAGCCGCGCGGCGGCTCCCGCGCCTCGTGGCGCTGGCCGATGGCGACAACGAGCTCCCGCTCGACCTCGACAACGTGCTCTGCGTCGAGACCTTCGTGGATCGTGTCAAGGCGCGCGACGAAGCGACGCTGGTCGAAGTCTTTCCCACACCCGATCTGCTCGTGGCACACGGACCCGAAGGCCGGTATGCGCACGAGCTCGTCGTGCCCTTCGTACGGACTTCTCCCGCCGCTGCACCGCCCGACAACCCACCGCCGCACGTGTCCCGCTCCGGCCCGGCGCATTAACGTGCGTTCCACGGTCCAACGCACCTTTCCACCCGGTTCGGAGTGGCTCTATGCGAAACTCTACACCGGCACTGCGACGGCCGATCAGATCCTCCGCGACGTCATCGCTCCGCTCGTCGCGGAGGTGCTCGGCTCCGGCGCGGCGGAGCGCTGGTTCTTCATCCGCTACGGCGATCCCGACTGGCACGTCCGGCTCCGCTTCCACGGAACCCGGAGCGGCTGCACCGCGATGTCCTGCCGGCTGTCGAATCGGCCGTGGCGCCGCTGTTGAACGACGGCCGGCTCTGGCGCGTGCAGTTCGATACCTACGAGCGGGAGATCGAGCGTTACGGCGGCGACGAAGGTATCGACATTGCCGAGCGATTCTTTCAAGTCCGACAGCGAAGCCGTCCTGCAAATCCTCGACCTAGTCGAGCCGGGCGACGCCGGCCTCGACGAACGCTGGCGCCTGACGCTGCGCGGCATGGACGCGCTGCTCACTGACCTCGGCCTCGACTTGCCGGCGAAATCCGCGGTGCTCGGCAAAGTGCGCACCGCCTTCGCGCACGAGTTCCACGCGGATGCCCCATTCAAAGGAAAACTCGGTGAGCGTTTCCGAAAAGAACGCAAGAGCCTCGAGGCCCTGTTCAATTCGACTCCCGACACTGACCATGCGCTCGCGCCTGGCCTCGAAATCCTCCGTCGCCGCTCCACACGGCTGGCCCCGACCATCGCCGAACTGAAATCGTCCGAGGAAGCCGGCCGGCTCAGCGTCCGCATCGCGGAACTCGCCGCGAGCTATCTCCACATGCACGCCAACCGCTTGCTGCGTTCCGGCCAGCGCGCCCACGAATTGGTTCTCTACGACTTCCTCTCCCGCCACTACGAATCGAAACTTGCGCGGGCTGGGAGCGAGCAAACAAATGCTCGCAAAGAGCGGGAAATCGGCGGAAGCCTCTAAGCAGTTCACTGCTCCAGACCCGCCTGCGCTCCCGCTGGGAAGGCGCGAAGTCGGCAAACCCGAGAACGTTTCAGTGCGGAGTGGCGTCGCCAGTTAGCAGCCGGTGCCTCCTTCCGTGCATGCTCGGGCAGCTCTCCCTCCACGCACGGCATCGGCCACGCCCTGGGCGGCAGCGAGATCCTTAATCGTCTCTTTATTGAGCGCCAGTTTCTTCGCCTTGGCCGGCGCTTTGTTGTTTTGTGCCTCTTTGATATCAGTCATGTTGATTGGCTCCTTTGAACTTTTGTTTCGATGGTTATGAGAACGCCGTCTCGGGTTTTCCTCCGCCCGTTGGCATTCAGGCTGTCACCAGGGAATGCGACAATTCCGGGAAGAACCTGTCACCGATGATGAGAATAATTATGCCTCTGCGTCGGAACGCGGCTGCGATTTGAATCCCGCACAATGGCAGCCGGTGTTTGAACCAGATCAGGTGGGGGGCGCTTGGCCATTTGTCTGGAGGTATTCACCGGAACGGGGAAGATTTTTTCAGCGTTTATTAGCGCAACCAATCAATTCACCGCCGTGGTGGCAAGATTGGGCGGCAGACTATCGATCAGCGGCAGGCAGGGCGTTCGTCTCGCGTGGATCGTGAACGCCAGGTGCGCGATGCCGGACAGGCCACTGAAGTAGGCGAGACTCAATTCCGGTGCCGCGACCGCCTGAGCGCAAGCGCGTCGCGCGCGCGCCACGGCAAAGCGCCGGTAGGCCGGGTCGTCCGTGAGCCGGAAGTAGCGGTGGAGCGCGTAGGCCTGCCCCGCAGTTCCGCAGCAGACGCTCGGATTTGGCGGGGCAAAGCACGGCGGTCGTCTGCGCCGCCAGGCGCGCGGCGGTGAGATAGCGCTCGTCGCCGAACACCTCGTAGGCGCGGCACCAGAGATAGACGTGACCAGCCATCCCGTTGCACCAGGATGGCCAAAGTGGTCCGCCAGTTTCGCCGCCGACACGAACCGGCCATGCCGCAAGCTCGTCCTCCACGACGGCTTGCGCGAGGAGTTGATCGAGCACTGCGGCCACGACCGGCGAGGGGCGTGGATCCCACGCGAGGACGGCATCGAGCTCGCCGGCCAGACCGTGCGCGTAGCCGAGCAGCATGTGCTGTGGCAGAGGCCGGCTGGCGATGCGAGCGAACGACTCGCAGACGCGCGCGTGTGCCTCGCACCCGACGGAACGCACGTATTCGCCGAGCTCCAGACCGAGAGCCCTGGCCTGCGCTTCGAAGTCACGCGCGGCATGGATGAATCCGGCGAATCCAAAGAACACCTCGGTGGGAAAATCCTCGCGCACGCGCGCCGCTTGCCAGGTATCGACGAAGCGCGCTACGGCGGCGCGAAATGCTCCGGAGTCTCCCTGCACCGCTGCGACGCGCGCCGCCACGGTATGCACGCCGGCACGGCCATGAAATACTCCCACGCCGCCGAAGCTGCGCTCGAAGGATATGTTGGAAAAACCGTAGGCGGTTCGCGGATGCCGGAGCGTCCGTCCAGCGGCGCTCACCCACGCACGCGCCCGCTCGGCGGTCCGCCTCCGGACGGCGCTGTCGCCGGCTCGTGCGCGCTCTGCGAGAAAAAGCGCGATTCCCGCCGCGCCGGCCGTGATCGGCGCGCGGGGCCGCTCCATTTTCGGCAGATCACGCGCGGGATCGCTGCGCGCAATGCGTCGGATCACCCGATCCGAGAAATCCGAAAGCCTCACTCCGATTGATTATGATGGCCCTGTCCTTCTATCGATACATGAACACGGGCAGGTGCCAACTGTGCATGCCCCGCCTTTCACGGCGGCGGCTTTGTCCTTCAATGAGCTGAGGTCTTGGATGGTTTCCTTCTTGAGCTGGAGCTTCTTCGCCTTGGCTTCGCCTTTGTCCTTTGCGGTTTTCTTGGTCATAGGAATTCCTCGTTTTCGACGGTTGTGATGAAAGTGCCGGGTATCGAAATTGACCCGACGCCACAAACAGCGTCCGACTGCGAATTCGAAATTCAAGCGTCTTTCTCGCGCGCCCCTGTGCATCGTAGAGGTGAGCGAGAAAATCGTAGAGGACCGACTCGTGCGCCCGGTGGGTCGAGCAGAGCCGACGGTTGGCGTGCCAGGCGCCGCGTCAGTTCGAATTGTCGCGGATGCCGGAGCGTCCGCTCAGCGGCCTCACCGCGAGCGCCCGCACTGCGCCCCGCCGCCCTTCACGGCGGCGGCCTTGCTCTTGAGCGAGGTCAGATCCTGGATGGTTTCTTTCCTGAGCGGGAGCTTCTTCCCCTTGCCTCCGGCTTTGCCCTTTGCTGTTTTCTTGATGTCAGTCATGGCTATTCCTCTTGTTTGATTTCTGCTTTGTAAAAAATCAGGCTATCGACGGCTAAGAGCCGTGGCCAGCAAATTGAGTATGAGTCGGTGCGGACAAGCCAGCCAAGACACGTCCGCTTCGTCCCAGCCGATCTCGCCCGCGAGGGCGGCGTTGGGCGTGCGCGCGAGGTCTACCGTGATGAGCCGCGCCGGGTCGAGCTGTGATCGGACCGGCTCCTCCGCTCAGAAGGCGCAGCGGGTCTCGCCGTCGATGCGCCCGAGGAATCCGCCGCTCGCGAAAAAGACGCGGCGGTCGACTGTTCTTCTGCGCCGTGCGGGTTCGGTTACTTCTTGATGGCGGTGATGCCACATGCCTTTGCTTTTGAAGCGTTTTTGATCGACGTCATTACCACACCATGCAGTCTCGCAACCACCAGACTGGCAACCTGAGTGAGCAAAGGAGCATACCCTTGCCCGTCCCCCTTTTATCTTACCGCCGTCCTCTGTTCAGTGACGCCAAGTCAGCGAGCGTATCTTTGTTGAGCCGCAGCTTGCTCGGTTTAGCGCTGCCCGCTAGTGTCGGTGCTTCCTGGATTTCATCGCTACCTAGATCTGCGTGAAAGATCCGGCAAACACACCCGCCGCCGACCGCCCGATCCTGCCTTTCGACGTGGCGCGGGAGCGCAGTTTAGTCTTCTTAATGTCAGTCATGGCGAATTCCTTTATTTTCGAGTCGTTGTGATCAAGGGCATTCTCGGACTTCACCGCCCTCGCAGCCTGAGTAGTTATAGGTGCATACTTGGCCTATTTTCCGCCCCCCTCTCACGTTTTCGCCGACCTCCTTTCTGACCCCAAGATCAGCGAGCGTTTCTTTGTTAATCCGCAGCTTGCTCGCTCGGTCGCTGCCTCTTGGTTCGGCTGCGGTGGGTTGCGGTTCGGTCTTGCTGGATTTCATGGCTACTTAGATATGCGTGAAACATCCCGAAAAACCCACCACGCCCTGCAGGAAAATTCGGGAACCCGGTCGTCGGTCATTTTGAAAGTTAGCGCTGCGAAAGAAAAGCGCGGGCGCTGGCAAGTGCTTCGCGGTGGCCGTCGCCGTCGGCGGCGAGATCGGTGGCGTGTTGGTAATGTTTCCGGGCGCTGTCCGGTTTGCCGGCCTGCTCGGCGGCGCGGGCGGCGCCGATGTGCGCGTTGAACCGGTTCGGGAAGTTCTTCAGCGAGCCCTCGAATTCCGCGAGCGCGTCGGCCGGGCGGCCGAGCTCGGCCAGCAGTTCGGCGAGTTGTTCGCGCGCGGGCAGGATCTGGCCCGGCGTGACGGGATGCCCGCCCGCGCGGTCCTCGAGATCGGCCGCGGCGCGCAGAAGTTTTTCGGCCTCGGCCTTGTCGCCTTTGGCCTGCGCCAGCCAGCCGCTCGCGGCGAGGCGCTGGATTTCCGACTGGTCGATCCACCACTGGTTTTTGATTTCCTTGAGCGCATCGCGGAGCTGCTCGAGCCGCGCGATCGCCGCCGCGGCGGCGTCGGTCTTCCCGCTGCGCGCGGCGCCGACGGCGCGGGCAAACTGAATGTGGACTTCGCCGAGCGGGAATTTCTCGAAGACTCCGGCGTGCCACACCGGCAAGCTCCGCCGCCTCCGCCCAGCGCTTGCGCTCGAGCGTCCAGCGCGCCGGGATGGCGCCGACGGCGTAGGCGATGGCGGAATTGCTCGCCGGATGAAACCGCTGAATCTTCGCGATGTGCTCGACGATCTCGCCGGCGGCGCGCTCCTGTCCGGTCTGGAGATAGGAGAAGACGAGGTAGTCGAGCGCGTGGATGTCGTCCATCACCGTGGCGCCGCCATGGACGCGCCCGGCCCATTCGCGCGAGGCGGCGACGGAGGCGAGGTTCGAGGCGATCGATTCCTTCCACATCCCGAGCCGCGTGTAGATGTGCGACGGCATGTGCAGCGCGTGCGGCACCCAGGGCGCGATTTCGCCGTAGCGTTGCGCCGCCTTCAGCCCGCGCGGAGCGAGCGGCGCGTAGTCGTAGGCGTGGATGATGTAATGCGCGATGCCCGGATGATCCGGGTGCTTTTCGAAGAGCGGCTCGAGAATGGCGGTGGCCTGAAGCTGATTGGCGAAGGTGAGATCGGTCGGGGCGCGCGGTGCCGATGAGCGAGAGCGCGTAGAAGACGTTCACTTCGACGTCGTCCGGATGCTGCTGGCGGAGGCGTTCGAGGGCGTTCTGGTAGGCGATCGCGCGCGAGCCGTACTGCCGCGGGCCGTGGCAGGTTTGCGCGGCCGGCACTCCGGGCGCCGGGGTTTCCGGGCTGTCGAAATAGGCCGAGACGGCGTCGATGAAGCCGCGCTCGATCTCGGTCTTGTCCGCCGATCTTTTTCGCCATCCGCGCTTCCTCGCGTCCTTTCTCAAACTCCTCCGGCGTCGGCGGCGCCCAGAGCTGGTGATACCGAGTCATCGCCACGCCCCACCACGCCATGGCGCAGGCCGGATCGCGTTTCGCGATGTCCTGAAAGCGGACTGCGCGCTTCGTCGTAGAAAAACGAGTGGAGCAGCGCGAGGGCGGTGAGGAAATCCTCCTTCACCTCCGGCGCGCAGGTCACCTCGAGCTGCACCGTCCCGCTTTTGCGCAGATCGCCGGCCGAGAGGGGCGCGATATCCTTCGCGGGACCCTGCGCCGCGCTTGAAAGACAGACACCGGCAAAGATTGCCACGGCGCTGATGAGAACGAGCTGAGTGAGTGGTTTCATGATTTTAAGACCGTCTAACTGATGCATCCGGACTGAGCCTTGGAGCAGCACCTGCCTCCCGCTCCTCCCTTTACGTCCTTGGAATCTCTGGCTCCGAGGTCTTTTAACGTTTCCTTGTCCAACCGAAGTTTCTTCGGCCTGGCTGCGTCTTTCTTATTCCCGGCTTTGGATGTTTTCATTTTCATAGTGGTTAGCTTTGCTCTGGTTCGTCGAATTCCTGGCTCAGCGTTCGCACACCAGCGTTAAAGTCGGTCGCGAAGCTGCAGTCGGGACGCCCGGCGGCGAGGGGCCGCACACGATCGATTTTCCGAGCGGAGTTCCAACCGAACGGGAGCCTCCCATGACGTCGCCCGCACGGGGCGCGGTCCGTCTCCTCGTTTAACGGAAACTCTTCCGATTTGGCTCCGCTTTTGGGTTTTGCGGATTTCCGCCGCATAACGCTTCTCGTTTAGGTGGTTGAGATGAAGGTATCCCCTGGCAGCAGCGCTGCCGACCCATCGGGAGATTGCGATTTTGAACTCCGAAGATCAAGCGTCTTTTTCGGCAACTCGCCTTCAATGTGGTCACAGCCGGCTTGCGCAAATGCCGCCGATGATGTTGGCCGAATCAAAACCACGGGATCACCGTTTTGGGACCAGGGAGAGAGTCGGCGGAAGGAGCACAATCTGGCTACAGATGTGATGTCTGCTGTGCCGGAAAAAGACACTTGGCGTCGGCAAAGATTCGCCCAAGATACGGGAACGTCCCTCCTGTCTTGGAATCAGAAATCAGCGACCAGAAAAATCTCCCGCCATGCCTTCGTTCGATATTGTTTCCGAAGTGGATAACCAGGAACTCGACAACGCGCTCAACCAGGCGCGCAAGGAACTGGCGACGCGGTTCGATTTCAAGGGGAGCACGGCGGAGATCAAGCTGGAGAAGACGATGATCGTGCTCACGGCGGAAGACGCGAATCGCTTGCACGGTCTGCGCGAGATCGTGATCACGAAACTGGCGAAGCGCAGTGTCGATCTGCGAAACATCAAGCAGGAGGACCCGAGCATTTCCTCGATGGGGCACGCGCGGCAGGAGTTAAAGATTCAGCAGGGGCTGGAAGGCGAGAAAGCGAAGGAGATCATCAAGGCGATCAAGGCAGAGAACTTCAAGGTGCAGAGCACGCTGCAGGAGCGGCAGATTCGGGTGACGGGAAAGAAGCGGGACGACCTGCAGGAAGTGATCGCGTTCGTGAAGAGCAAGGATTTCGGAGTCGCGACGGGGTTCCAGAATTTCCGGGACTGACTTAACCGCCTTGCACCGGCGGCATGATCGCGATGTCGTCGTTTGCTTTCAGGACGTAATTGCGTCCGACGAACTCGACGCCGGCGCCGATGAGGATGCTGCCGTCCCAAGCGCGGAGTTTCGGATGGAGGGTGTAGAGATTTTCCAAAAGGACGCCGACCGTCGCGCCATCGCTGACCTCGCAGTCGGCTTCCGCCGCGCCGACCGCGTCTTTTAGGTGCGAGAAGAACTGGACGTGAACTTTCACGGCGCGATCAGCTCTTTTCGCAGGACGCCGATGCACGGAAGATTGCGGTAGCGCTCCATGTAATCGAGTCCGTAGCCGACAACGAATTCGTCCTCGATCTCGAAGCCGACGTAATCGGCTTCGGTGGGGCGCAGGCGCGTTTTCTTTTTTTGCAAGAGAACGCAGACGCGCACGCTGAGCGGGCCGGCGGTTTCCAGTTTCTGGCGAACGGCGGCGAGGGTGGTGCCGCTGTCGAGGATGTCGTCGAGGATGAGGATGTGGCGTCCGGCGATGTCGGGCAGGGCAACCTGGCGGAAGACGAGTTCGCCGGTGGACTTCACGCCGCCGTGGTAGCTGGCGACGCTGAGGCAATCGAGTTTGAGCGGCAGGGGAAGGCGGCGGAGCAGATCGGCCATGAACATCAGGCTGCCATTAAGGATGGCGATGACGGTGAGTTCGCGCTCGGTAAAATCGCGCACGATCTCCGCGGCAATCTGGTCGAGCCGGGCGAGGATGGTCGGCTCGTCGAAGAGAATGCGTTCGAGATCGTCCTGCATGGGCAAGATGTAAGCGCGCGGGGCGACGATGTCGATCTGTCGCGGTGGTCGACGAACGCAAGATCGCGGGGGCGATCTGGTTGGCCGCCCTCAGGCTTTGAACTCGGTCGTCCGTTGTGCCGCCGAAGCGGAAGGAGGTGTTCAGCGCGACCCGCACCTTTTTAAGATCGCTGCCAGAGAGATCGAGAGTTCCGTGAACGCGCTCCAAGAAGCGGCGCTTTCCGGGCCGCCGCGTTTATTGAGAAGAGAAGGGGCGGCCGGGAAGAGCGCCCCTCCTTGACGTCAGTCCTTAAACTCGGTCGCCACGAGGGTGGCGTTGTGCCCGCCGAAGCCGAAGGAATTGTTGACCGCCACGCGCACTTTCTTCTCCTTCGCCACATTGGCGGTGTAATCGAGGTCGCAGCCTTCGTCGGGATTTTCGAGATTGATCGTGGGCGGGATGACGGAGTCGCGCATGGCCAGCGCGCAGGCGGCCATCTCGACTGCGCCCGCGCCGCCGAGCAGGTGACCGGTCATTGATTTGGTGGAGCTGATGGAAAGCGATTTGACGTGATCGCCGAAGACGGTCTTGAGCGCGCGGGTTTCGCAGAGGTCGCCGAGGCCGGTGGAGGTGGCGTGCGCGTTGACGTAATCGACCTGGTCGGGTCGGAGGTTGGCGTGCTTGAGCGCCATTCGCATGGCGCGCACCGCGCCTTCGCCTTCCGGCGGCGGCGCGGTCATGTGGTGGGCGTCGGCGGAGAGGCCGTAGCCGGCGAGTTCGCAATAGATTTTCGCGCCGCGCGCTTTGGCGTGTTCGAGTTCTTCGACCACGACGACACCCGCGCCTTCGCTCATGACGAAGCCGTCGCGGTCGCGATCCCATGGACGCGAGGCGCGGGTGGGTTCGTCGTTGCGCGTGCTGAGCGCTTTCATGGAGGCGAAGGACGCGACGCCGATGGCAACGAGGGACGCTTCGGAGCCGCCGGCCAGAAAAATATCGGCGTCGCCGAATTTAATCATGCGCCACGATTCGCCGATGGCGTTGTTGGAAGTGGCGCAGGCGGTGACGATGCAAAAATTCGGGCCCTGCAAGCCGTACTCCATGGAGATGAGGCCGCTCGCCATGTTGCTGATGAGCATGGGAATGGTGAAGGGCGAGACGCGGTTGGGCCCCTTGTTGACGAGCGCGCTGTGCTGATCTTCCAGCGTCTTCAAGCCGCCGATGCCGCTGCTGACGATGACGCCGAAGCGTTCGCGATTGGTCTTCTCCACCTCGATCCCGCAGTCGGTCATCGCCATTTTTGCCGCAGCCATGGACAGCTGGGCGTAGCGATCCGTGCGTCGAACGTCCTTGGGATTGTTGAAGAAATCCTTGGGCTCGAAGTTGCGCACCTGCCCGCCGATCCGGCAATCGTAACCGGTGGTATCGAAGGTATCGAGCAAGCCGATGCCGCTGACGCCGTTCTTCAGATTATCCCAAAAAGTGACGAGATCATTCCCGAGGGGAGTGACGACGCCGAGGCCGGTGATGACTACTCTGCGGTTGTTCATGATGGAAAAGGTGAAATGCCGGCCGTCGCTAGGGCGCTGGTCATCTTAGCGCGTTCCCATACCGACGCTCTGCACGGTTTGGAACAATTTGCCCTCGGTCTTGATGGAAGGCGCGATGATGATTTCGGTTTGCTGGAACTCGGCGATGTCGCGGGCGCCCACGTTGCCCATGCAGGTGGTAATCGCGCCCACGAGATTCTGGCTGCCATCGTCCACTTCGGCGGGGCCAAAGAGAATTTGTTTTAGAGAACCGGTCGCGCCCACTTTGATGCGCGTGCCGCGGGGGAGATTCGCGTGTGGTGTGGCCATGCCCCAATGATAACCGCTCCCCGGCGCCTCGTAAGCTTTGGCGAAGGCGCTGCCGACCATGACGGCGTCCGCCCCGCAAGCCAGCGCCTTGCAAACATCGCCGCCTTTGCTCATGCCGCCGTCGGTAATGATGGGAACGTAGCGTGAACTTTTCTTGAAATAAGCGTCGCGCGCGGCGGCGCAATCGACCGTGGCGGTGACTTGCGGCACGCCGAGGCCGAGCACGCCGCGCGAAGTGCAAGCGGCGCCAGGTCCGACGCCGATGAGCACGGCGGCCGGTCCGCATTCCATGATCGCGAGGGTGACATCGTAGCCGACGGTGTTGCCGACGATGACGGGAATGCGCATGTCCTGGCAGAATTTTGCGAGGTCGAGCGATTTATACTCGGTGGAAACATGCTCGACCGTGGAGACGGTGCTTTGCACGACAAACACATCCGCGCCCGCTTCCTGCGCGATGGCGCCATATTGCTCGGCTTTTTGCGGGATGGAGCTGACGGCGGCAACGGCGCCGGAGTCTTTGATCTGGCGAATGCGGGCCGCGATCAGATCTTCCTGCACCGGTTCAATGTAAATTTTTTGCAGCAATCCGGTGATCTCGGATTTGTCGGCGTCGACGATTTTTTGCAGGACCTCCTGCGGATTCTTGTAGCGCGTCTGCACGCCTTCGAGATTGAGAACGGCGAGGCCGCCCAGCTTGCTCATCTCGCAGGCAAATTTCACGTCCACCACCCCGTCCATCGCGCTGGCGAGGATGGGGATTTTTAATTCGATCGGCTCACCATCCGTGCGCGAGATGCGGAAGCGGGTGTCGACCTCGTTGGGATTAATGGTGACGCGTCCGGGGACGAGCGCGATCTCATCGAACCCATAGGTGACGCGCGCTTTTCGGTTTCTGCCAATCCACATTCCCATAACTATATTTGCTCCGGTTTAAATCGTTCGTTCAAGCTTCCGCAACGTGGGCACCGCGGAAGCAAGGCGGGCGTTCGATCTTCGAATTCGAAAGCGCAAATCACGCAACGCAATCGATAACGCAACGCCCGGCGTTCGCGCCGCCGACGGTTCCACTCCCCGACTATCCAGAGGAGGAAAACTGCCGCAAGAAAAACCAGCAGGTAGATCGTGACCAGTGCGGCCAGGCTGACGCGAATCACGGCGCGGGGGATTCTGCCGGAGCGGCGACGGGCGCGGTGAGATCGTTGCCCCACGCCAGCGCGGCGGTAGTCCAGAAGAGGAGATTTTGGATGGCGGATTGCGGAAGCCGGATTTTTGGAAAGCGGGACTGCAGGAGGATGCGGCGGGCTTGTTCATCGAGGGCGGGATCGCCGGAGGGTTGTTCGAGGAAGCAATGCCGCACCACGCCGCGGGCATCGATGCCGAGGCGAAATTGCGCCGCGGTCGGTGGCTCGCCCCGAAAGGCGGTGAATTGGAGAGCGGGAACTTGCGCCGGACCCAGAATATCGGCGTGCGCGAAGTCGACAGTGCTTGCGGTGGTGCCGGCGGGCGCGGGCGAGGATGCTCGCGGAAGCGCGACCGGGCCGGGCGGATGCGCGCTCGGGATGCGGAGATCGGGACGATGGGGCGGAAGTTGTTTCAAGGCCGGTTGCCGGCGCAGGTAGGAAGGGATGTGCGCAGGCGCGGAGGGGAGCGTGGCCTGTGCTTGCTCGGGACGCTGGGTGGTGGAGGAAAGGGCGGGATCTTCCGCTTCGATCCAACGCAACAAGACGCGGCCCTGCTCCGAAGCGGGGTTAATCAGTTGGACCCGCGCGGGCGGCGGCAGCAAGGCAACGGTAATCGGGTAAACAATCTGGAAGAGATAAAAGCAGAGCGCGTGCAGCACGAGCGAGGCGGCGAGGAAAGTGAAGAGGGAAACTCGGGGACGTCGCGGCGGCCCCCAATCGAAGAGTGGAGTGTATTCCGCGGGTTGCGATCCTGCTGGCGTCATTGCGGTGGCGTGGTCGCGAGCGAGACGGAGGTGAGGCCGTGCTCGAGCGCGGCATTGGTTACGGCCACCACCACCTCATAAGGGGTCTGACGATCAGCCTTGATAATGACCGGGCGGCCTTCGCTTTTCGCCGCTTCCAGGAGCGGACCGAGATCGGCCATCGCGACTTTTTGATCGCGAAAATAGATCGCCGGTTCGGGTCCGCCGGTGATGCTGATGATCTGCGGATTCACCTGCGGCCCGAGGGTGAAACGTGAGAGCGGAAGGGAGACGGCGATGCCGGGTTGGAGAATGAAGTTCGAGCTGAGGAGGAGGAAAAAAATGAGCAGGAAAACGACGTCGATGATGGAGATGACGCCGAGCCAGCCGAAGTGGAATTCTTTCGTGCGGGAGAGTTTCATCCTGGGGAGAATTGTGAACGGTGATCGGTGAAAAGTGAAAGGAGTTGCGCGCCCTGGCCGTCGCTATTCACAGAATCACGGATTCACGACTCGTGTCTGGCCGCTTCTGCGCTTGGCTCGAAGGTGATGATGTCGCTCATCGGTTCGCGATCGGTCAGGAGGTGCACGATCTCGATCCCGGCGCGCTCCATTTCGTGCATGATCGTGTTCACGCGCGAGGAGAGGTAGCTGTAGCCGACAAAAGTGGGCGTGGCGACGACGAGACCGGCGGCGGTGGAGAGCAGGCTTTTGTAAACGCCGTTGGAAAGTTCGGTCACGGTGGCGAAACCGCCGTGGGCCGCGATGGTGCCGAAGGCGTCAATCATGCCCGCGACGGTCCCGAGCAGGCCGAGGAGGGGAGTGAGAAACGCGATCGTGGCCAGGACGCCGAGGAAGCGTTCCAGCTTTGGCACTTCCAACTGGCCGGCTTCCTGCACAATCTCGCGCAACTCCGGGCGGGGCGAATCGTGCCGAATGATGGCGCCATGGATGACGCGGGCGACGGGACCAGGGGTGCCGGCGGATTCGTGGAGAGCCTCGGCGAAATTGCCGCGCGCGATCAAATTCGAGAGGCCCTGGAGGAATTCGCCCACGTGGATGCTGGCGCGGTGGAAATAAAAGAGCCGTTCCGCGAAGACAGCGATCGAGATGATGCTGCAAACCAGGATCGGCCACATGAGGAGGCCACCCTTCTGGATGTAATCGATCATCCGGCTCCTTCTTAGTCGGCTTTCAGAGAAGGGGCAAGCTGGGAAGCAGTGCGGCCCGCGATGGAGCCGGCCCGCCCCGGGGCCGAAGGATGAATCGTCAAACGCGACTGTCCGTGTTTGGTCCGAGTCGCGAGCAGAGTCGGAGTGGATTCTCCTTTGCGTGCGCTGACATCCTTCGGCCCGGGGCTGGCCGGCTCCATCGCGGGCGACGAAACGCCCCATAAAATTCGTCGTCCCGAGCCATTTATTTCGTTGACCCTTGGTACGCAAAGTGGTTACAAGTGGGGCGTAGTGGAGTGAAATGGAATAACTCCCCACCGGCACACCATGGAAACCCTTGCTCAATCCCCGCCTTTCTACGCCGGCGAATTCCGTCATTCCATCGACGAGAAAAATCGTCTCACCATTCCCTCGCGTTGGCGTCAATCGAAGGCCGACGAGTTCATTCTCCTGCCCGAAGCCCAGTCGCAGTGTCTCCTCGTCATGTCGCCGGACGCGTTTGCGCGCATGAGCGATGCCGTGGACACGGACACCGCTGTCAACGCGCGCGAGCGGCGCGTCTTTCTTCGTCACCTCCACGCGCGCGCGCAGCACGGCGCGGCCGACAAACAGGGGCGTCTCGTGCTGCCCGAGGAAATGTGCCAGCAGCTCGAGCTCAAAGGCGAAGTCGCCCTCGTCGGCGGTCGCGGACGTTTTGAGATTTGGAATTTGCAGAAATGGAAACGCGCCAACGCCGAAGAGGCCGCCACTTACCAACACGTCGCCAATGTGATCGGTCTCTAACCAGGATGCGCCGCCACTGATGAACGCATTGTTATTTGAACGTCCGGTTCGGTTCGCCACGGGGCCGCTGATCAATCACGAGGAGGCGCAGGAAATGGAGGATCTCACTTATCATCATCCCATCCTCGCCGCGGAAGTGGTCGAGTTGCTCGCGCCGCGCGCCGGCGCGCTCATCGTCGATGGCACATGCGGTGGCGGAGGGCATAGCGAGGCGATCTTGCAGACTGGCGCGGATATTCTCGGGCTCGATCAGGACCCGGACGCGATTGCCTTCGCCGGCGAACGCCTCGCCTCCTTCGGGGGGCGGGTCACGTTGCGGCAGGCGAATTTCCGCGAAGTCGCGCACGTGCTGGACGCCCTCGGGATCGCGACCATCGGTGGCGCGTTGCTCGATCTCGGCGTCTCCTCGCGCCAACTGGAAAATGCGGACCGCGGTTTCAGCCTGATGCGGAACGGCCCCCTCGATATGCGGATGGATCCGCGACGTGAATTGACCGCGGCTGAGGTGGTGAACGGCTACAGCGAGGAGGATCTCACGCGGTTATTTCGCGAACTGGGCGAAGAGCCGGCCGCCCGTCGCATTGCGAGCCAGCTTGTGAAGCAACGGAAAACGCAGCCTTTCCGTGAGACCATGCAACTGGCGAAAGCGATTGAGAAAATTGTGCCGCGACACGGCCGTCGGCATCCGGCCACGCAGGTGTTTCAAGCGCTCCGTATGGAAGTAAACGACGAACTGGGCGCGCTCGCGGCCGGTTTGCTCGCCCTTACGGCGAGGCTCGAAACGGGCGCGCGGCTGGCAGTTATTTCCTTTCACTCGCTGGAGGATCGGATCGTGAAAAATTTCTTCCGCGATCGTGCGCGCGAGTTTCTCGATCGACCGGAGTGGCCGGAGCCGCGGCCGAACCCCGATTTTCAGTTTTCTCTCGTCACCTCGAAACCCGTGGAACCTGGCGCGGAGGAACAACGTGCCAACCCCCGCTCGCGCAGCGCGAAGTTGCGCGTCGCTGAAAGGATCTAGATGCAACGCCAACGCCGCAAAGAATATAATACCGTCAACGCCGCCGCGCTCGTGCGCTGGATTCTCCTCTCCGTTTTTCTCGCTGCCACCGGCTTGATCTACGTCTACCTGACTGTGCGCTTGAATCACCTCGGGACGCAGAAGAAGGCCCTGGAGATGGAATTGAGCACGGTCCGCCTGGAAAACGTGGACGTGACCGGGCAGATCACCGCGCTCACTTCCCGCGCAGCTCTGCAACGCCGCCTAAAGGAAGGCTACCTCCAGATGATTCCGATCGCAGAACGCAACATCGTGCGTCTGACCCCGCCCGTCGGCCTGCCGGCGGAGGATGCCGTCCAGCCTGTCGTTAACCAAGGCGCCGGCCGATGAAGTGGAACAGCCGCATCCGTTGCACCCTGGTCTGCATCGTCTTCACGATGTTGTTCAGCGTGTTTTCGTTTCGGCTGGTCTATCTCCAGATCGTCAAACACGACGAGTATGCCGGGCTCGCGGCCGAGCAGAGCGTCAACAAGCAGGCCATCTTCGCCGAACGTGGCGCGATTCTCGACGCCACGGGCGAAGTCCTCGCGCACAATATTCCGGTCGCCACCGTCGTCGCCGACGCCACCCACATCACCAAACTGGAACCGCTCGTCGCCATCGTGGCGCCGACCTTGGAACTGTCCGTCGCGGAGTTGACGGAGAAACTGCAAAGCAAACGCCGCTACATCGTGCTCAAACGCGAGGTACCGAAGGCAATCGCGGATGGCCTGACCGAGAAGTTGCGCGCGGAAGGATTGCGCGGCGTTTACACCGAGCGCGATTCGGTGCGCGTTTACCCGAACGGCTCCATGCTCTGCCACGTCATCGGGTTCACGAACTTCGAGCGGGAAGGCATCCAGGGCATCGAATCTTCGATGGAGCAATATCTGCATGGGCAGGATGGTCACCGTTACATCGAGCGTAGTGCGAATGGGCAGGAAATTGTCCTTTATCGCGGGCAGGAACGGGCGCCGCGGCACGGCTATCAGGTGCAGCTCACCGTCGATTTGAATCTGCAGAATATCGTCGAGAACGAGATCGACGCCGCGATGCGGGATTACCGACCCGAGAAGGCGACCATCATTCTCATGCGCCCGGAGACGGGCGAAATCCTGGCGATGGCGAATCGACCGGCGTTCGATCTCAACCAGCGTTCCGATACCAAACCCGAGCAGATGAAAAACCGCGCCATCATCGACATGATGGAGCCCGGCTCGACCTTCAAGATTGTCACCGCCGCTGCAGCCCTGAACGAGAAGAAGGTGCGGCCCGACTCCATGATTTTTTGCGAGAACGGCGTTTGGAACTATGGCGGCCGGGCCTTGCACGACCACCACGGCTATGGCTCGATGAGCGTGCAGGACATTCTCATTAAATCGAGCAACATCGGCGCGGCCAAACTCGCCATCGCGGTCGGCGAGCAAAAGTTCTACGAATACATCCGGCGCTTCGGTTTCGGCGAACGCACGGGCATTGAACTGCCCGGCGAGATTTCCGGCGTGGTCCACGCGCCACAGCGCTGGAGCAAGATTTCCATCACCCGCATTCCGATGGGGCACGAGGTCGGCGTCACGCCCCTGCAAATGACGGTGGCGATGGCGGCGATCGCCAATGGCGGCAAATTGGTCACGCCGCGTATTGTGAAGTCGATTACCACGCCAGACGGCGAAACCATCAGCAGCTTTTCCCCGACCGTGCTCCGCCAGGTGATCGAGCCCCAAACCGCCCGCCAGATCAGCACCGCGTTGCGAGACGTCGTCAGCGATCGCGGCACCGCGGCCGGCGCGGCGGTGCAGGGTTTCAGCATCTGCGGCAAGACCGGCACCGCGCAAAAAGTCGACCCGAAAGGCGGCTACGAGCGCGGCAAATATGTCGTCTCTTTCTCCGGCTACATGCCCGCCGAGAAACCGGAGTTCGTGGCGCTCGTCGTCCTCGACGACGCCAAGGCGAAGGAGGAAGAAAATTACGGTGGCACCATCGCCGGTCCCATTTTTTCGCGCGTCGCTGAGAAGGCGGCGCGCTATCTCGACCTTGAGCCGCATGAGGAAATCCGCAAAGCGATTCCGGTAGGAAAAGTCGCCTTAACCGATTCGACACGCCGTTGAGCGCACCGCGTCCCTTTGCCCATACCTCATGCTGCTCAAAAATCTCCTCACCGCCATCACCCCGAGCGCCGTCGTCGGCTCCGTCGATCGCACGGTGGAAGGCATCACGGATGACTCGCGCCGAGTGCAACCCGACTCCGTCTTCGTCGCCCTCGTGGGGGAACAAAAAGACGGCCACGATTTCATCGACCTCGCGATCGAGAAAGGGGCGACCGTGATCGTCGCGGAGCGCAAACCGGAACAGCGGCCCGTCACCTGGGTGCAGGTGGAGAATACTCAGACCGCCCTCGCCGACCTGGCCGCGAACTTTTACGGACATCCCGCGCGCCAGCTCAAGCTCGCCGCGGTGACGGGCACAAATGGGAAAACGACCACCACATTTTTGATCAAGCATATTTGCGAGAAGGCGGGTTTGCGCTGCGGTTTAATCGGCACGGTGCGTTACGAAATCGGCGAGCGTGTTTTGCCCGCGACGCGGACCACGCCGTTTGCGGTCGAGTTACAGCAATTGCTCGGGCAAATTGCCAACGCCGGGTGCAAAGCGGCGGCGATGGAAGTCTCCTCGCACGCGCTCGCCCAGGAACGCACGCGCGGTTTGGAATGGGACGCCGCTGTCTTCACCAATCTCACGCAGGATCATCTCGATTTTCACGGGTCGATGGAGGAATACTTCGAGGCCAAGACCCGGCTGTTCACCGGCCTGACGACGCAGACGCGGAAGAAGAAGTCGGTCGCGATCGTGAACATCGACGATCGTTACGGTGAGAAATTGCTCGGACGCCTGCCGAAGGATTTTCCGGTGGTCACCTACGGCATGGGCGTGCGGGCGGATTTTCGCGCGTCGAATTACCGACCGGAGTTCGGCAGCACTTCCTATCAACTGGATGCGCGCGGAAAGAGTTACCTCGTGCGCCTGCCGTTGATCGGGCGTTTTAACGTCGCCAATTCCCTCGCCGCGCTCGCGGCCGCGAACAGTCTCGGCATCAGTCTGCGCGACGCCGTGCTCGCGCTCGCGAAATCGCCGCAAGTGCCCGGGCGTCTTGAAGCCGTCGCTGCGAAAAGGCAATTCCAGGTCTTCGTCGATTATGCACATACGCCGGATGCGCTGCTGAACGTGCTCAAGACCTGCCGTGAACTTTCGCCACGTAAACTGATCGTTGTGTTTGGCTGCGGCGGCGATCGCGATCGCCAGAAGCGTCCGCTCATGGCCCGCGCCGCGGATGAAAACGCCGATTTCAGCATCGTCACTTCCGATAATCCGCGAAAGGAAGATCCGGAGGCGATCATCGCCGAGGTGGAAAAAGGTTTTCGCTCGGAGCGCTACGAAAAAATTACCGACCGTGCGGCCGCGATCGCGCGCGCCATCGCCCTCGCGCAACCGCGCGATATCGTGGTCATCGCCGGCAAAGGTCACGAGGCGTATCAGGAATTTGCCGACCACACCGTTCCGTTTGATGACCTGCAGGTCGCGCGTCGCGCCCTGGACGATAACCCGGTGGAATTCTCATGAAAACCATCCGGACTTTTGCTCTTTCCCGTTAACGAATGGACCCGCTCTCCCTTTCTCAGATCGCCGAATATGCAGGTGGCACGCTCACCGGGCCCGACCCGCAGCGCGTCATCACGCGCATCAGTACCGATTCGCGCACGATTCAAGCGGGCGAATTGTTTGTCGCCATTCGCGGCGAACATTTCGACGGGCACACTTTCGTCGAACAAGTTGCCAGCCGCGGCGCGGCGGGTGCGTTGATTTTGGCGGACTGGAAGGGCACCGTGCCGAAAGATTTCGCGCTCGTTCGTGTGGCCGACAGTCTCCTGGGCTATCAGCAAATCGCGGCTGGTTATCGGCGTTGCCTGCCGCTGAAAGTGATCGCGATTACGGGCAGCAACG
Source organism: uncultured Verrucomicrobiae bacterium (assembly GCA_963769625.1). GTDB lineage: Bacteria > Verrucomicrobiota > Verrucomicrobiia > Chthoniobacterales > UBA10450 > JACCTI01. The sequence continues at coordinate 47,372 of CAVYMO010000012.1, forward strand.
GCAAGACGAGCACGAAAGATTTTGTCGCGGCCGCGCTGGGCCGGCGGTTTCGCGTCACCAAGACCGAAGGGAACTTCAACAATCACATCGGCCTGCCGCGAACCATTCTGGAAGCGACGGCGCAGGATCAAATCGCAGTCTGGGAACTGGGCATGAACCATCCGGGCGAAATCGCGGCGCTGGCCGCGATCGCTCAACCCGATGTCGGCATCATTACCAACATTGGCGAGGCGCACATCGAGTTCATGGGTTCGCGCGCAGCCATCGCGCAGGAAAAGGGCGCGCTGGCGGAAGTAATCGGCGCGGGCGGAACCATGATCCTGAATGCGGATGACGAGTTCACTGAATCGATCGCGCAGCGCACGCGCGCGAAGATCGTGTGCGCGGGTGTAAAAAGCGGCGCGGTCCGCGCGGAAAACATCACGCAAAGCGCGAGTGGCTGTGAGTTCACGATCCTGGAAGGCGCGCATCGTTGCCGTGCGCAGTTGCCGGTGCCGGGCGCGCACATGGTGCAGAACGCATTGCTCGCGGTTGCGGCCGGACGGGTCTTCGGTTTATCCACGGAGGAATGCGCGGCCGGCCTGGCCTCCGCGCCCTTGACGAAGGCGCGTCTGCAAGTGCGCGAGATCGGCGGCGTGCAGTTCCTCGACGACAGCTACAACGCGAACCCGGAATCGATGAAGGCGGCGTTGCGGACGCTGGTGGAATTGGACACGGAAGGCCAGCGCCTCGCTGTGCTTGGGCAGATGAGCGAACTCGGTGTGGAGTCGGAGCGCGGCCATGCCGAAGTGGGCATAACGGCGGCGGAACTGCGAATCGATCATCTCATCGGGATCGGAGAATTGGGCGGTGCCATCGTGCGCGCCGCGGCGAAGGCGGGGCTCGAGCACACCACGATCGCGAGTGATGCCAAGGAAGCCGCGGAGATCTTATCCGACCTGGTTGCGCCGGGCGATCTCGTGCTGGTGAAGGGGAGTCGTTCCGCGCGGACCGAGCGCGTAATGGAGGAGTTTGGCAATCGGGTTACCGCCATGAGTCACGCGCCATGATGTATTACCTCCACAACTTCGGTGAGCAGGTCGCCGGACTGAACGTCTTCACTTACGTGACGTTTCGCAGCGTGGCTGCGGCGATCACAGCCTTCGTGTTTTGCCTGCTCTTTGGGAATTTTGTCATTCGTAAATTGATTTCTCTCAAAGTCGGTCAGCCGATTCGGACGGCGAAGGAGGTGCATCGGTTGGCGGAGTTGCACGGCGGCAAGGCGGGCGTGCCGACGATGGGTGGCGTGCTCATCATCGGATCGGTCGTGCTTTCCTCGGTGTTATGGGCCCGGCCGGATAATCGTTTCGTCTGGCTGACGCTTTTTGCCATGGTCGTGCTCGGCGGTCTCGGCTTCGTGGATGATTACTTGAAGGTCACGAAGAAGAAATCGGACGGCATCAGCGGACGATTCAAGCTGCTCGTGCAGCTCATCGTCGCGGGTGTGGTCACATTTGTTTTCCTCACCAGTCCGCTGCTCGAAGTGCAGGCGCGTTCGCTTTATCTGCCCTTCTTCAAGCTTCCCGTGATCACGAACATGGGGCTCTTCACTTTTGTCTTCTTTGCCATCGTCATCGCCGGGGCTTCAAACGCGGTGAACCTGACCGATGGCCTCGACGGGCTCGCCACCGGCTGCACGATCACGGTGGCGTTCGCCTATGCCTTGCTCGCTTACGCGGCGGGCAATTTCCGCATCGCGGAATATTTGCAGGTACCGTTCTATCCCTTCACGGGAGAGCTTACCGTTCTCTGCTCCGCGCTCGTCGGCGCGGGCCTTGGCTTTCTCTGGTTCAATTGCCATCCCGCGCAGGTTTTCATGGGCGACACCGGTTCGCTTGCGATCGGCGGGTTCATCGGCGTGGTCGCGATTTGCTGCAAACAGGAGCTGCTCCTCGTGGTCGTGGGCGGCGTTTTCGTGCTCGAGGCCACCTCGGTCATCCTGCAGGTGCTGAGCTTCAAAACGACCGGCAAACGCATCTTCAAGATGTCGCCCATTCACCACCACTTCGAGCTCAGCGGCTGGAAGGAGAACACCGTCATCGTGCGGTTCTGGATTCTCTCCGCCATCTTCGCGCTGCTCGGCCTGGCCACTTTGAAATTGAGGTAAACGAATGCGTTACACCGATCGCAAAGTTGCAGTGCTGGGAGCGGGTTTGAGCGGAACCGCCGCGGCGCACTTGCTGCGCGACGAAGGCGCCGCGGTCACCGTGCTCGACAGTGCGGAGGAGCGCACCATTCTCAAGACCACGATCGAAGGTTTGCGCGCGCGCGGGATTGAAGTGATCTGCGGTCCGCAGGCGGAAAGCAACGACGCGTACCTACGAACTGGTGGTGCTGAGTCCGGGAATCGATCCCGCTTCCGCGCTCGCACAGAATCTTTCCTCTCGAAAAATCGAGACCATGGGCGAGCTGGAACTCGGCTGGCGTTCCTGCAACGCGCCCGTGGTCGCGATCACCGGCACGAATGGCAAGACGACCACGACCGAGTTGCTCGCACAGATGCTGAACGCCTGCGGGCAGCGCACGGTCGCCTGCGGGAACATCGGCAAGCCGCTTTCGGAAGTGGCGCGCGAAGGACGCGAGCTGGACGTGCTCACGGTCGAGGTGAGTTCGTTTCAACTCGAGACGATCTCTACTTTTCGGCCTGCGATCAGTGTCTGGCTGAATTTTGCGCCGGATCATCTCGATCGTTACCGCTCGTTAGCCGATTACCGCGCGGCCAAGCTCCGTATTTTCGATTACCAAACCGAGGACGACGTCGCGGTGGTGAACGCGGTCGAGGAACTCCCGCCCCTGCGCGCGCGCAAGATCACCTTCAGCGCCTACGATGAGCGGGCGGATTTTCGGCTCGCGGAAGGCGCGATCGTTTACCGGAGCGAGCCGGTGTTGCGTCTCGCGGAAACCAAGCTGCGCGGCTCGCACAATATCGAGAATATCATGGCCGCGCTGGCGGTCGGCTTGTCGCGCGGTCTCAGCTTTGAGCAAATGGTGCCGCCGCTCAGCGCCTACGAGCCGCGCCCGCATCGCCTCGAGTTCGTGCTGCGAGATCAACGGCGTCGATTACATCAACGACTCCAAGGCGACCAACCTCGACGCGGTGGAAAAGGCGCTCCTCGCGCAAACCAAGCCGGTCGTGCTGATCGCCGGGCGGCAAGGACAAAGGCTTTGAATTTGAAACGCTGCGCGCGCTCGTGGGCGAAAAAGTGCGCGCCACGGTCCTCATCGGCGAAATGGCGGGTCGCATTTGTCAGGATTGGGAAGGCGTCGTGCCTTGCCAGATCGCGGTCTCGATTGCCGATGCGGTGGAGCGTGCCCACGCCCTCGCGCAACCCGGTGAGGTGGTCCTCTTTTCTCCCGGGACGTCGTCCTTCGACATGTTTAAAAGCTACGCCGACCGCGGCGACCAGTTCCGCGCGCTCGTGCGCGCCCTACCGAAATCGAAATCATGAAAATACCGAGACTCCTCCTGCCGAAAAAAAAGCTTCGCGCCAGCACGGCGCGGCGCTCCATGCATGCGCCCGACGAAATGGACTACGAAGAGATGTCCGAGCCGAACATGAAGCTCTCGCGCGCGCTCCTCATTGTGCTCGTGCTGCACGTGGTCGCAGTGGCCGGGATTATTGCGTTTAACACCATTAAGAGCCGACAGGGGGCGTTTCCTCCCGCTGCCACCAGCGCGCCTTCCAGCCGGACCGAGGCCGCGCCCGCGCAAACGCAACCGGCGGTGAGCGCCGCTGTGACCACGGAAGTGGCGAAGCCGGCCCTGCCGGTGACGAAAGAGGATCGCGTCGCGGAGGCCGCAAAGGCGCTGCCAGTTTCGAACGCGACGGATGGAAAAGTTTACGTGGTGGTGAAGGGAGATAATCCCGTTTCCATCGCGCGGAAGCTCAAGGTCTCCGAGAGCGATTTGCTTCTCATTAATCACATCGACGATCCGCGGAAGTTGCAGATCGGACAGAAGCTCATCATTCCTGCGGGAAAGAAATCGAAGAAGTAATTTTGGGCCACAGAATCACACACACGAAAGACAAATCAGCCGAAAAGCAGTCCGCCGCCGATGCATCGTAAGAGCGCTTATATCTTAATGCTGGCGGTGCTGGGCGTGCTCGTCATCGGCATCGTCATGCTCTTCAGCACAAGTGCGTTTGCGCGGGATAGCCACGGTGACGTTTACGCGTTTGTGAAACGCCAGGCGATCTGGCTCGTGGTCGGGTGCATCATCGCCGCGATTGCGGCGGTGACCGATTACCATTTTTGGGCCCGAACGTGGTGGATTTGGTTCGGCCTTGCGGTCGTCACCCTGGCGCTCTGTTTCATCCCGCCGATCGGGATTCGCCTGAACGGCTCCCGCCGCTGGCTCATGCTGGGCGGGTTGCGTTTCCAACCCTCGGAAATGGCGAAGCTCGCGGCCATTTTCTTTCTCGCCTACTGGTACGCACGGCACGAGAAGACGAGCGGCAAGCTTCTACATGGATTCCTGATTCCGATGTCGGTGGTGAGCGTGTTGCTGGTGTTGATTGTCTTCGAAGTTGATCTCGGAACGACGGCGCTCATCGGGGCGACCACTTTCGTCATCATGTTCATCGCGGGGACGAATGTGGCCGTGCTCGGCTTGCTCTCGACCCTCGGCGTGAGCGCGATAATTCTTGTCGCGACCATGATGCCGGAACGAATGGATCGGCTGACCGCGTTCATGAATCCGGAAAAGTACAAACAGGACGCGGGCTTGCAGCAGATGCAGGCGTTGATCGCGTGGGGGAGCGGCGGGATCGATGGCCTCGGGCTCGGGAATGGGCGGCAGAAAATGCTCTACCTGCCCTACGCGCACACGGACTTTATTTTTCCGATGATCGGCGAGGAGCTGGGCCTGCGGGTCAGTTTGCTCGTGGTGTTCTTGTTTGTGGTCATCATTGTCTGCGGAATGATGATCGCACTGCATGCCAAGGATCGGCTGGGGCTGCTGCTGGGGGCGGGGATAGTCTCGCTCTTGGGTTTACAGGCGGCCGTGAACATCGGCGTCACGACTTCGCTTCTGCCCAACAAGGGGCTGCCGCTGCCGTTCATCAGCTACGGCGGATCGAATCTGGTGGTTTGTCTTTTTGGTGTCGGATTATTGATCAGCATTTATCGGCGCGGGGTGCTGGAACCCGCGAAAACCAGACGGACCACCCTGCAGGTGCGCACGACCCCAAGAATGTAATGAACGCTGTCATCGCATGTGGAGGAACAGGCGGGCACCTCTTTCCGGGGTTGGCGGTGGCGGAGGTGCTGCGCGCACGCGGCCATGAAGTGATGCTCTTCATTTCCGAAAAGGAGATCGATGCGCTGGCGGTCTCGAATCGTTCCGAATTTCGCTTCGAGAAACTGCCGACAGTCGGGCTGCCGTCGCCGTTCTCGCCGGCGATCCTTCGGTTTACGCAACGCTTTTACGAGAGCCTGTCGCTGTGCCGCGGGATTTACCGGAAGTTCAATCCGAACGCCGTGCTCGGCATGGGCGGGTTCACCTCCACGGCGCCGATCCTGGCCGGACGCCTGCGGCGCATTCCCACTTTCATCCACGAATCCAACGCGATTCCGGGGAAGGCGAATCGTCTGACCGCGCGGATGGTGCGGGCGGTCTTGCTCGGGTTTAAGGAATGCGCGCAGTTTTTCCCGAACGCGCGCACGGAGGTGACAGGCACGCCGATTCGCGCAGACCTCCAACGGCTGGAGCGCGGTGCGGCGCGGCGGAAGCTCGGGTTGAAGGAAGATTTGCGCACGCTTTTGGTGATGGGTGGAAGCCAGGGCGCGGCCGGGATCAATCAATCGATCATCCGTTCGTTGCCGGCACTGCAAGGCGAGCCGTTCCAGGTGATTCACCTCTCGGGGGCGCGCGATGAACGGCTCGCGGCGGACAATTATCAGCGCGAAAACATTCCGGCCTACGTGGCCGCATTTCATCATGCGATGGAGGAAGTGTACAGCGCCGCGGATCTGGCGGTGGCGCGGGCGGGGGCGGCGAGTCTTTCGGAGCTGGCGGTGTTCGCGTTGCCATCGGTGTTGATTCCTTTCCCTTATGCAGCGGACGATCACCAGACGCGCAACGCGGAGATCTTCACGCGCGCGGAAGCGGCGGTGATGTTGCGGGAAGCGGAACTCTCCGGCGACCTGCTGGCGCAGAAAATTCGCGAATTGCTGAGCGACCCGCAGCGACTGCATCGGATGTCGGAAAATTGCCGCGCGCCTCGCGCCGAAAAACGCAGCCACGCGCGTGGTGGAAACGATGGAGAGGTATACCAAAATGACCGTGGCCCTCGACCTCTCCCATGCGTTGACGCGAGAGCGTCATCGGATTCATCTCATCGGCGTGGCCGGGAGCGGGATGAGCGGGATTGCCGCGCTCCTCCTCGAACTCGGACATGAAGTGAGCGGGTCCGATCGCGTGGGCACGCAGGAGACGGCGCGGCTGCAACGGCTGGGTTTGCGGTTTCACGTGCAGCATCGCGCGGAGGATGCGGAGGACGCAGAGTTGGTCGTCTATTCTTCAGCGATCAAGGACGACAACCCGATCCTGGCCGACGCGCACAAGACGCGGCCGCGCGGTGGCGCGACGGGCGGAGGCGCTGGCGGCGATCATGCAAGGAAAACGCGGGATCGTCATTGCCGGGATGCACGGCAAGACGACTACGTCGGCGATGACGGCGCACGTCTTTCGCGAAGGCGGATTGCATCCGTCGCATTATGTCGGGGCGGAGATTCCGATTCTCGGGTCGAACGCGCATTGGAATCCTCGGGGTGAATATTTGGTCGCGGAAGGTGACGAGAGCGATGGGACGCTTGCGGTTCTTTCGGCCGGAACACGCGGTCATCCTCAACGTCGAAGAAGAGCATCTGGATTTTTACGCAGACATGGCGGCGATCGACGCGGTCTTTAAGCAACTGCTCGATCAAACGAGCGGCTCGGTGTTTTACAGCGCGGATGATGTGCAGGCGACGCGGCTTTGCGCGCAGCGGCCGCGCGCAATCTCGTTTGGATTCTCCGAGCACGCGGATTATCGCGGGACGGATCTGGAGTTACAGGATTTCGCGAGCGTCTTCTGTGTTTTCCGCAAAGGCGAAACAACTGGGCGAAGCGTCCTTGAACGTGCCGGGACGGCATAACGTGAGCAACGCGCTCGGCGTGATCGCGCTTGCGACGGAACTCGGCGTACCCTTCGCGAAGATCGCGTCTTCGCTCGGGCATTTTCAGCATGCGCGGCGGCGGTTTGAGATCAAGTACGCGAGCGAGCGCTTTCTGTTGGTGGACGATTACGCGCATCATCCGACGGAGATTCGGGCCACTCTCGCGACCGCGAAGTCGGTCGGGCCGCAATCGCGTGCTGACGATGTTCCAGCCGCATCGTTACTCGCGCACGAAAGCTTTGCGGAAGGAATTTGGTGGTGCCTTTGACGAGGCGGATCGCGTTTTCATTTCGGACATTTACCCGGCGAGCGAAGCACCGATTCCAGGCGTGAGCGGGCAGATGATCGTGGACGAGATCGCGGCGCAGGGCCATCGCGGCGTCACTTATCAGCCGCGTCTGAACCGGCTGCATCGCGAAGTCGGAAACATGATCGCGCCGGGCGATCTGGTGCTGAGCCTGGGTGCGGGAAATATTCACGAGCAGCTCTCACTCCTCGCGGCCGATCTCGTGATCGCGGAGAAGCTGAAGGAGATCGTGGGCGAGGAGGGCGACGTGCGCCTTTACGAACCGCTGGCAAAACACACCACGTTGCGCGTGGGCGGGCCGGCGCAGTTCTGGGTGGAGCCGCGGACGGAAGCGGCCTTCGGCGAATTGATCCGGATGTGCGTGCAGGAGAATCTGCCGCTGTTTGTCATTGGACGCGGGTCGAATTTACTCGTGCGCGATGGCGGCATTCGGGGCGTGGTAGTGCATCCGAGCGGTGGAGAATTCGAGCGGGTGGAAGTGAACGGACGGGGAGATTACCGCGGGGGTGGGAGCGAAGTTGAAGCAGGTGGCGTATGCGGCAAAGGGCGCGGGAATCGGCGGTCTGGAATGGATGGAAGGAATTCCCGGCGAAGTGGGCGGCGGCTTGCGCATGAACGCGGGCGCGATGGGCGCGGAGACGTTCGATAATGTGGTGAGCGTGCGTTATCTCGATCGCCGAAGGCGCGGCGCAGGTGAAGACGCCGGCGGAATTGGAAGTGAATTATCGGAGTGTGCCTTCGCTGATGAAGAACTACGCGGTCTCGGCGGTTTTCCGCGGGACGCCGGCGGCGAGTGGGGAAATTTTGCGACGTTTGCAGGATTCGCAGGAGAAACGGCGCACGAGTCAGCCGGCGGCTTCGAGCGCGGGCTGTATTTTCAAAAATCCAGCGGTGTGCCCGGCGGGGAAACTGGTCGATGAACTCGGGTTGAAGAACAGCAGCGTGGGCAACGCCCGCGTCTCGGAGGTGCACGGAAATTTTATCGTGAACGACGGCGGCGCGACTGCGGTGGAGATGCTGGAGTTGATCGAGCGGATCAAGACGCACGGCGCGGGCAAAGCGCGGGATCGAATTGGAGACCGAAGTGCAAATCGTGGGGGAACCAGCGTGACTTTTCCCAGAAACGGAGGCGCGGTATGATGACGGTAAACGGTAAACACATCGCAGTCTTGATGGGCGGACCGGGCTCGGAGCGAGATGTGTCGCTCGCCACCGGGTCGGGCGTGGCCAAGGCGTTGCGTTCGTTAGGGGCGACAGTGACGGAGGTTGATGTGCGCGGAGACTGATTTCGCCCTGCCGGAAGATGTCGAGTTCGCGTTCGTTGCGATTCACGGGACGTTCGGGGAGGACGGTCAGGTCCAGACAAATCCTCGAAGACCGCGGCGTTGCCTACACGGGCGAGGGCGTGGAAGGCGAGCCAGGTGGCTTTCGATAAGATTCTTTCCAAGGAAAAATTCGACGCCTGCGGCGTGCGCGACGCCGAAGTGGGAGATCGTGCGCGCCGGCCAGCAGCCGTCGCTGGAGTTGCCGCTCGTGATCAAGGCGCCGCGACAAGGTTCGACCGTGGGCGTTTACATCGTGAAAGACGAAGCGGCGCTGGCCAACGGCGCTCCAAGACGGCTTTCAGTACGACGAACGGTTGTTAGTGGAGAAGTTCATCCCGGCGCGCGAGCTAACCGTCGGAGTGCTGGGCGAGCAGGCGCTGCCGATCATTGAGATCATCGCGAAGGATGGGTTCTACGATTTCGCGGAGAAGTATCCGTTCTTGAATCCCGGCGGCAGCAGCAGCGGCGGCGGGGCGCGTCACGTTTGTCCGGCGGAGCTTTCCGATGAACAGACGGTGGCGATTCAGAATCTGGCGTTGAAGGCGCATCGCTCGCTCGGGCTTGCGCGTTTACTCGCGGGTGGATGTGATGTTGCCCGCGGAGGGTGAGCCGACCGTGCTCGAGATCAATACCATTCCCGGAATGACGCCGAACAGCCTGCTGCCGGAAGCGGCGGGCGTGGCGGGGATCACTTATCCGCAATTGTGCGCGCGGATCATCGAGCTATCGCTCCGGGTGAGGGGGCCGAAATGAAGCGGACGACGACACCGGCGCGCCCGCGCGTGCGCAATTTGCGAATCTCGAATCCGAAACAGCGCAAGCAGCAGCATCTGCTCGACGTGAGGGTGCGTTCGCACAAGGCGGTGCAGCATCGGAATCGACGGGTGTTTGTGATCGTGTCGAAGGTGTTGCTCTGCGTGCTGGTGTGCGGCTCGCTCTTCTTCGGCATTCGCTATGGAGCGAAGCGGCTCTTCTTCGAGAATCCGGACTATCGCTTGAGTCGAATCGAGGTGCAGACGGACGGGACGTTGCCGCGCGAGGAAGTGCTGGAAGCGACGGCGCTGCGCGAAGGCGAAAACATTTTCAGCGTGAATCTGGCGCAGGTGCAGGAGCGATTGCAGGAACTGCCGCAGGTGGATGAAGTGCAGGTGGTGCGCAAGATGCCGTCGGAGATCGCGATCCAAATCGTGGAGCGCAAACCGGTGGCCTGGATCACGGCCGCCAAGGGCGTGTCGAATATGTTCTCCGGCGACGACGGGTTGCTGGTGGACGCGCGCGGCGTGGTGATGCGAGAGAAGAAATTGCTGCCGGAATATCTCGGGCTGCCGGTGATCGCGGGCGCAACGAACGAACAACTCGAAGCCGGCAAGAAGGTGGAATCGTTTGAGGTGAAGGCCGCGCTGGAATTGCTGCGGCTGAGCAATCGCAGCTTCATGCAGACGCGTTTCCAGGTGCGCGAGATCGATGTTTCGAAAGGTTATTGCCTGCTGGTGACGGACAAGAATCGGACGCGGGTGACGTTCGGCTTTCGACGATCTCGATGCGACAGTTGCGACGGCTCGAGCAGTTCCTCGTTTTCACGGACGATTCGCGCATGGAACTGGCGACGGTGAATCTGCTGGTGCAGCGCAACATTCCCGTCACGTTCGCGAAACCGGCCTCGCAGATCATCAACGACACGATCGATCCGGAAGGCGAGGAGCCGAGGATTCTGCGGGCGTTGCCGGTCAAGCCGGAAGCGAAAACGGAATTGGTCAGTGCCAGCAAAAAATCAAAACAACCCGGGGCCGAGGCGAAGATTCGCAAGGCACAACCGGTGGAACGTAGGAGGAGAAATTAAGCAGCATGTCTAGCAGCGATATCATGGTGGGATTGGAAATCGGGACGTCGAAAATCTGCGTCGTGGTCGGCGAGGGCCGACCCGACGGGACGATCAAGATCCTGGGCGTGGGACAGGCGCCGTCGCGCGGCGTGCGCAAGGGCGAGATCGTCGATTTCGAGACGGCGATGAAGTGCGTGCACGAGGCGGTGGTGGACGCGGAAACGAAGAGCGACATCATGATCCAGAGCGTCTACGTGGCGGTGGCCGGGTCGCATATTCAAAGCTTTAACAACCGCGGCGCGGTGGTCGTTGCCGGAAGATCGTGATGAGATCGACGAGCAGGATATCGAGGACGTGAAGATCAGCGCGCGCGAGGTGAGCATCCCGGCGCCGAACGCGTTTCTGCATTCGATCATTCAGCACTACCACGTGGATGGACAGGACGGCGTTTTGAATCCGGTCGGCATGCTCGGTCAACGGCTCGAGGCGGATTTCCACATCATCCACGGGGTGCGGACACGGATTCAAAACACGATCCGTTGTGTAAAGGAGTTGCCGCTGGAAGTGGAAGACGTGGTCTTCAGCGCGCTGGCGGCGGCGCAGGTGGTGTTGACGCCGCACCAAAAAAGTCTGGGCGCGCTCGTGATCGATATCGGCGGCGGGACGACGGATTACATTCTGTATGTCGATGGCGTGGTGAAACAGAGCGGCGTGCTCGGCGTGGGCGGCGATCACATCACGAACGACATTTCCATGGGACTGCGCATCCCGATGACGCGGGCGGAGAAGCTCAAGATCGAGGAAGGCAGCGTGACCCTGGGAAATTGTCTGCCGGGCGAGACGGTGCAGTTGAAGGACGATTCCGGTTTCGCGGGAAAGGAAATCGAACGCGAGACCTTGAACACGATCATCCATCTGCGTTTGCGCGAGACGTTCGAACTCTTGAAGCGGCAGCTCGAGGAAGAGCCGTTCATCAACTACATCGGCGAAGGCATTTTCATCACCGGCGGATGCAGCCATCTCAAGGGGATTGATCACCTGGCGGAAGAGGTCTTTGAGTTGCCGGCGCGGGTGGCGCACGCGCAAACAATGTCGGGCCTGACTTCGGCGTTCGAGAATCCGCAGTTTTCCGCCGCCATCGGTCTCATTCGTTATGCGCAGGCGGTGCAACTCGAGCGTCCGCAGCGTGGTCGATTTGGCCAACTCGTTTGCCGGCTTCTCAGCAGTATCCGCTAACCAGAACCTCACATCATGATTCAACTCAGCCGCAACTACAGCCTGCCGCCGCAGGAAGAAAATCTTCTCATCAAGGTCATCGGGGTCGGCGGCGCCGGCGGGAACGCGCTCGATCGCATGGTGCTCGACGGTTTGGAAAGACCGGACCTTCTCGCCGCCAACACGGACGCGCAGGCGCTGGCCAGTTCCGTGGCCGCGCATAAGGTGCAGCTCGGCCGCACCGTGACTCGCGGCCTCGGCGCAGGAGGCGACCCGGAGCTGGGCTACAACGCCGCGGTCGAAGCCGCGGACGAAGCTGCGGCAGAGCCTGACGGATGCCCGGATGGTTTTCGTGTGCGCCGGGTTGGGCGGCGGGACCGGCTCGGGCGCGGCGCCGGTGCTCGCGGAACTGGCGCGAGAGACCGGTGCGATGGTGGTCAGTTTTGCCACGATGCCGTTTGGGTTTGAAGGCAAACGCCGCACCGCCCAGGCGCAGGAGGCGCTGGCGCGCTTACATGAGCATTCCGATGCGGTGATCTGCTTCGAGAACGACAAGATGGGCGATATGGTGGCGCCGAAGGCGGGCGTGCACCAGGCTTTCGCGGCGGCGGATGCCACGATCAGCCAAAGCGTGCGCGCGATCGTAAATTTGATGCAGCGCCCGGGCCTGATCCGCATTGGCTTCGATGATCTCCTTTCCGCGCTGCGGAATCCGAATGGGCGTTGCCTCTTCGGCTTTGGTGAATCCGACACCGACAACCGTGCACACGATGCGCTGACGCAGGCGTTGAAGAGCCCATTAATGGATCGCGGCCGGCTGCTCGGCGAAGCGAAAAACATCCTTGTGCAGGTGGCCGGTGGTCCGGGAATGACGTTGTCGGAGGTGGAGATATTGATGCAGGAACTGGGGCGACACGTCGACGACTCGACGCAGATTCTTTTCGGCACGGCGGTCGATGGCCGCTTGGGCAATCGACTAGCGGTGACTTTGATCAGCTCTCTGTCAGTGGATGAGGAAATCGCGCAACCAGCGCCACGAGTAAAACCGGTGGCGAAGAAACAGCCAGAGCCTGAACCGGCGTCGCCCCCGATCTGGGAATCGCAACCGGCGCCTGCCGAAGAGGAACCAGAGGAGGTGAGCGCGGAGGAAGAGGATTTTCATTCCCCCGAGCCGGAGGCGCAGCCGCTGCAAATGATCGAAGCGTCGTTGTCCCAACCTGAATTTCCGACCGCCGAGCCCGAGATGGAGGAAGAGACGGACGAACCGGAAATGGAGTCGACTCCGATGGCGGAGGCACCGGCGCCGATGATTGAGCCGGAGCCTGCGTCGCCCCGTGTCATTCTCCCGAAGAGAAGCGCCATGCCGATCAGGGAACCGAAAGTGCCGGTGGAGAAGATCGTGCACGCCAAGCAGGAAGTGCTGCAATTCGAGTCGGTCACGCGTGGGCGTTTCGAAAAGAGCGAACCCACGATTGTGGAGGGGCAGGATCTGGATGTGCCGACGTTTCTGCGCAAGAACGTGCGCGTGAAGTAGGCAGCGATAGCGGCAACCGAGGCACAAAAGCCGGTTTCGCCCCTTACTGGCATGCTTCGTGGTTCAATTGGAGCCGCCATGTGCAAGAGGGGCGGCTTTACGCTGATTGAAATCATGATTGTAGTCGCGATCATCGCCTTGCTCGCGGCCATCGCCGTGCCCGGCTTTCTGCGCGCGCGCCAACGGTCGCAAAACGCGAAGTTCATCAACGCCCTGCGGGTGGCGAGCGAGTGCGCATCGACACTCTACGCCGTCGAGCACAACAGCTATCCGCCCGATGTCACGCGGAGGATCGTTCCGCCCGGGCTGGCGGGCTATCTCGATGCCACACTTCGACTGGACGCGGCCCGACGCCGATCGGTGGTAACTGGGACTGGGATTTTAACGTCTTCAGCATCAAGGCGCGCCGTTTCTGTGATCGGCAGTCCAGCCACGGTGGAGCAGTTGATTGAAATCGATGCGAGTTACGACGACGGCGATCTAACGACAGGGCGTTTCCGTTCCATCGCCGCCGGTCGCTACGCCGACGTGGTTGAGCAATAAAGTCCCGCGCGCGACCGCGCCTGCGTTCAGCGCAGAGGAAGGGGCGTCCCCGTGGTCGTCGCGTAAAGCAAAAACGCGCCGAAGAGGACGCCCACGAAAGTCCATAGGCGCAAGGCCCAGAGAGGCAATTGCGAGGCCCAGTCGATGAGGCTTTTCAGGCGCTCGCGTCCAACCAAAGGAAGGGCGAGCGCGGCGAGCACCGTAATGGCGCCCAAGGCGCGAAATGTGTCCGGAAATCGCGAGAACGGCGCCGCGACCAAAAGCGCGCCGCCCAGGATCAACCGAGAGGCGATCGCGAGCAGCATGCCTGACGACGCGGACCAGACGGCAAGCCCAAAGCGGAGCAGGAACCTCGGGGCGACTACTCCGATCGCGGAGAGCGTCAGTACCAGCAGAGCGAAAATGACGACAATGGTCTGGGCGGCGGTGGTGATAATCATGATAGCCTCCAGTTCAGCATCCGGCCCATGCTGAGCTTCCGCAATCGGGTGCCGTTATTTCTTCATCAAGTCGAGCACGACCTGCGTCATGCCGAGGACGCCGGCGCGGATGGTTGGCTCGGGCAGGGGCGCGAACTTGCTTGAGTGCAGGCTGGGCAAGGGCGTGCCGTTTTTCTCGCTCTCCGCCATCTGGGCGGGATCGACGGCGCCGACATTCCACATCGTGATCGGAACGGAACGGTCTGGAAGCAGCGCGTATTCCGAAAAATCTTCGCCGCCCATGGTCTTGGGGTACGACTCCACCTTATCCGACCCGAGCGCTTGCTTGAGCGAAGCGGTGACGCGTTTGGTTAACTCGGGGTCATTGTAGGTGGCGGGAGTGAAATCGCTTTCGAGGAGCGTGACCACCGGCATTTTATCCTGCGGGAGACCAGCGGCGACGGCCATGCCTTTCGCGATCCGCTCGATGGCATCCAGAATCTGTTGGCGCGTTTCGGCTTCATAACTGCGCACGGTGAGCTGCATCTTCACTTCATCGGAGATGATATTGTGTTTGGTGCCGGCATGAATGGAGCCCACGGTGACGACGGCGTTATCGAGTGGGTTGATCTCGCGGCTTACGATGGTCTGCCAGCCCTGGATAATCTCGGCCGCGAGCACGACCGGGTCTTTGGTCTTGTGTGGATAAGCACCGTGACCGCCCATGCCTTTTACGGTCACGTCCACGGAATCGACGTTGGCGTAAATGAATCCTTCCGTGATGCCGATCTTGCCGGCTTCGAGCTGGGCGCTGTCGTGGAGGCCGACCACATGATCCGGCTTCGGGAAGCGGGTGTAGAGCCCGTCGGCGAGCAACGCCTTCGCGCCGGAGCCGGTTTCTTCCGCGGGCTGGCCGACGAAAACGATCGTGCCTTTCCATTGCTCCTTCAGCTTGGTGAGATTGCGCGCGACTCCGATGAACGTGGCCATATGAATGTCGTGTCCGCAGGCGTGCATCGTGCGCACTTCCTTGCCCTCGTCGTTCTTCTGCGTGTCCTTGCTGGCGTAAGGCAGGCCGGTTTCTTCCTCGACCGGAAGGCCATCGAGATCGGTGCGCACCAGCACGGTCGGGCCGGCGCCGTTCTTCATCACGCCCACCACTCCGTAAGGCAGGTGGTCCTTCTTTTCGTATTTTCCGACCTTCTCGGTTACTTCACAGCCGACGGCTTTTAGTTCCTTGGCGATAAACGCCGCCGTTTTTTCTTCGTGCCCGGACAGTTCGGGGTGCGCGTGCAAGTCCTTGTAGATCGTGATCAGCGCGGGCAACTCGGCTTCGGTGAGTTTTTGCGGCGTCGACTGTGCGAGAGCGCTGAAGGCAGGGACCAGGGTCAATACAAAGAGAAGGCGGAAGGTCGTCATGGCGCGAGCATACGCATGGATGAACGCTGCGCGAGGCTGCGATGTCGGGTGTTTTTTCTCCTCACCGCTGCCACGAGCCTCTAGGCTGTACGTATGGCAACTCTCACCATCGGCCTGCAGGCGTTTGTGGCCGCCTCCATCTTCTTCGTCTGGGGCGTACGCTACGCGAACATCGTCGACGAATTCAAGCATTACGGTTACCCAGCATGGCTGCGCGACACGGTCGGCATCTTGAAGATTACGTTTTCCATTTTGCTGCTGATCGGAATCGGACGACCGCAGGCCGCGCTGGTCGGTGGGGTCGGCATCGCGATTTTGATGGTCGGCGCTGCCCTGACCCATGTGCGGGTGAAGAATCCGCTCTTCGCGATGCTGCCGAGCGCTCTGCTCTTCGTTTGCGCGGTCGTGATCGCTTATCTGAACTACCGATTGCTGCATCCCTGACGCGCGCGGTTGTCAGTCGGAGGTAAGTCGGGCAACGTCCTGCGTGGCTTTCGAGGACAACGAACTTCTTTTTGGATCGGACGCAACCGAGCGGATCGTGGCGATCGAGATGGGCGACACCGGGACGGTGCGCGTTTATCGAAGGGAGAAAGCCGGTGGCACGACAGTGGAGGTGGAATCGTTTCATCCCTTCGTCTGGGCCGATGGCGACATCGCTGATCTCGGGCTGGGACAGGCGGAGAAACTTGCGGGCGATTCAAGGTACAACTGGCTCGTCACGGTCGACAGCTGGAAGGAATTGATCGCGTTGCGCAATGGCTTGAAGAGCGCGGGCCGCAGCTTCTTCGCCCTCAGCGATCCGGTGCAGCATTATCTTACGCATACCGGGCGCACCTTGTTCAAGGGCATGGCGCTGGAAGAAGTGAAGCGCTTGCAATTGGAGATCATTCCCTCGGCGGGCGAAGGGGATCTCGCGGAAGCCTCACAACATCCGATCGCCAGCATCGCCCTCTCGGACAATAGCGGCTGGGAAGAGTTGATCATGATCGACGCGGCCGACGCCGAGACGTCCGAGCACGCGGCGATCAAACGCCTCACCGCCACGATGAAAGAACGCGATCCGGACGTGATCGAGGGGCACGACCTGTTTCGCTTTGATCTGCCGTATCTGGTGGCGCGCGCGCGAAAAGCGAAGACGAAACTGGACTGGGGACGCAGCGGCGGGTTTCTGCGTTCGCGCCCGTCGCGGCTCCAGATCGCGGAAAAGACGATCGATTACCCGAAGTTCGCCGTGGATGGCCGCCACTTCGTCGACACGTTCCTGCTCGCGCAATTTTACGACGTGGGCATGCGCGCGCTGAGCGGTTTCGAGCGCGCGGATGTGGCGCAGCACTTTGGTTTTTGCGAGAGCGCGGTGGTGTCGGGATTGACCGGGAAGGAATTGCAGCGCGCCTACCTGGAAAACGCCGAACTCTTCCGCAAGCGCGCCCTCTGCGCCGTGCGCGAGACCCGCGCCGTCTCCGAGTTGCTGAGCCCGAGCTACTTCATCCAGGCGCAAATTTTCCCCTACAACTACCAGGACGTGATCGTGCGCGGCAACGCCACCCGGATCAACGCGCTCTTCCTGCGCGAATATTACCGGCGCCGCCACAGCATTCCCGAGATGCCGATGGCGCGCGGCTTCGAAGGTGGTTACACCGACATCTTCTTCACCGGTGTCGCGCGCAACGTCTGGCATTGCGACATCGCTTCGCTTTACCCGTCGATCATGCTGCAGTTCGATTGCTTCCCGCAGACCGACCAGCTCCAGATCTTCCGCCATCTTCTGACGGACCTGCGCACGTTCCGGCTCGAGGCGAAGGCGAGCATGCGCGCCGAGAAGGACGCCGCACGCCAGCGTCACTTCCACGCGCTGCAAAACACTTTCAAGATCCTGATCAACAGCTTCTACGGCTACCTCGGTTTCGCGCAGGGCCACTTCGCCGACTTCGAAGCCGCCGCGCGCGTCACTCAGATCGGGCGCGACTTGCTCAAGCAGATGATCGATTGGCTGAAAGCGCAGGGGGCGCAGGTGATCGAAGTCGACACCGACGGCATTTATTTCGTTCCGCCAGCCAAGGCCGACCCCGAACAACTCCGCGACGCGCTCGCGCAGGAACTTCCGCCCGGAATCGACGTGGAATTCGACGAGCAATTCGACGCCATGTTCAGCTACAAGGCGAAGAACTACGCGCTCCTCACCAGCGAAGGCGAGGTCATCATCAAGGGCGGCGCGCTCAAATCGCGCGGCCTTGAGAAATTCCAACGCGTCTTCCTTGAGGAAATGATCAAGCTCCTCATGGAAGGCAAAGCCGAAGCCATTCCGCAATTGCGCGACGCCTACGAGCAACGCATCCGCGGTGGCGAGATGCCGATCGAGATGTTGATGAAAACGGACACGCTGCAGGATTCGCTCGATAAATACCGCGCCAAGATCGCGGCCGGCGGCCGCAACCGCGCCGCCGCCTACGAGCTCGCGGTCGCAAGCGGTCGCAATTACAAACCCGGCGACCAGATCAGCTACTACGTGAAAGCGACGCCGAAGAAAGTCGCCGCCTACGAAGCGGCGAAACTGGCGAGCGACTTCGATCCGCAGGTTCGCGACGAAAATGTCGACTATTACGTCGCCAAGCTGGACGAGTTGATGAAGAAGTTCGGGAATGTGGCGGACGTTGCAAGAGCGAGCCCTAAGCAGGAGAGCCTCGCTTTTTAACGGTTTGCGTGCACAGCGAAATCTCAGACGAGATTATTATATTGTTCGTGACTGCGTCCAAACGCACTCGACGGATCGGAAGCCTAGCGGGCCCCGGCGTTGCTATGCAGGACCAAGCCCCTTAAGTGGATCATTTACACACGGGCGTCGGACTGCGTAGAATCGGCTTCTCTTTTTAAAATGAACATCCAGACTTTCCTCCCCAGCTTTTTCGCTTTTGGCTTTCTGTGTCTGGTCGACACCTCGTTTTGTGGCGCCCGTCCGGAATCGCGCAAGACTCCGCAGAATGCCCATGGCTCCCCCGTAGTGGAGGCTGATGGCCGGGCCATCACTTATAGCCGGAAACAAACCGAGGTGTTGGAGCGTGCTGCACGGGAAAGCAAGGCCGTGGCGCCCAACGTTCCACCCTCCATGCAAGGCGGGAAGTTTATGGCGGAGA
This sequence comes from uncultured Verrucomicrobiae bacterium, assembly GCA_963769625.1. Lineage (GTDB taxonomy): Bacteria > Verrucomicrobiota > Verrucomicrobiia > Chthoniobacterales > UBA10450 > JACCTI01. The sequence continues at coordinate 66,290 of CAVYMO010000012.1, forward strand.
CCAGCGCGGGCACGCCCCCATTCTGGCAGTACGCGATTTTCGGCTCGGGCATCGGGGCGAGCAACATTGTGATTGGTCCAACCCCCGTCGCCGGATCGGCCGGACCCGAGATCCTGATCGGCGGCAATGGAACGAACAACTTTGGTGGAGACGATTTCTGGCAGTCCATTCGCCACAATCCGACAACGGGCAATTACGACGCGGTCTTCGTCAGCCCGGTTTACCCGGCCACCGTCAAGCGCATTGGGCTGGCAAACGTGATTGGCGACGGCGCCTTGGAAATTGTCGTGATGCTCGAGAACGGCCGCATTTACTTTTACGATTTCGCGAGCAAAGCGGAGTTGGGCCACCTCGATAGTGGCGTCTACTCTCTCCAGGGGTCGAGCCTGATGGATCTGAATAACGACGGCCGGGCTGAATTGATCGTGACGAATACGGCCGACCTGTTTGTCCTGGACGGCGCGAGCGGCCTGTTGTGGCAGGTGGCGGGAGCCGGTGGCTACGAAGTGGTGGCGGGGCAGATGGATAACGACGCGGCGTTGGAGATCGCAGGGACGAACGGCGTGGTGGTGGATACTGCGACCCAAACCGCACAATGGACGCGGAGTGGGGGATTTGGGGTGAGCGTGCGCCTGGCGCCCTTTCCCGGCGAAAATTACCAGCAACTGATCGCGGCGCAGTCATGGGATTTCGTTTATTCCTACGACGTTGCCCGGCAGCTCCCGCGCTGGTCGATTAGCGTCTTCGACGTTGGGGCGATCGCGGTGGCAGACGTGGAAAGCGACGGCATGCCCGAGTTGATCATCGGCGATGGGCAGTGGGGCACTGTGCATGTGCACGATCTGATGACGCAGCAGATGAAGTGGGAGACCCAAAATCCGGAGCACGGCGTTACGAATATCGCGGTGGCCGATGTGGACGGCGACGACACCGCCGATTTGCTTTGGGGCGCGGGTTGGTCGTCCAGCGGACCCGATCACCTTTATGTGGCGGAAACGACGGGAAACCGTTCCATCAAATGGACGAGTCCTGATCTGCAGGGGCCATTCCTGGGACCGGTACTCGGGGACCTCGATGGCGATGGAGCGCTCGAAATGGTGGTGTGTTCCTTCGGATCAAATTCCGGATATGACGCTGGCCGGATCCTCGTTTTTGACCTCGCGACGCTCGCTCTGCGCGGGATGTCCGCGCCGGTGGTCGAGAACCGCGCCTGGACCGGTGTGGGCGATATGAAACTGCGCGATCTGGAGGGCGACGGACGGATGGAAATCGTGCTGGCGGCCTCCTACATTTACGATGGGGTGGTCGAGATCCATGGTTTTGACACGTCGAACACGTTTACCCGGCACTGGATCAACACCACGCGGCCCTCGGGTTCGCCGTTTAGGTTTGTCGAGGTCGCCGACCTGGAGGGCGATGGCACTCCGGAGATTATCGCCGGGAACAGCGTGGCCCACTCCGGCTCGGAAGGTATTTACCTTTACATCTACGATTACCCTTCCGGCACGGCCCCGTGGCGTTCCGTCGCTTTTGGGAGTGGCTACAGTTCGGTCAAGGGGCTGGTCGTGCAGGATCTGGATGGGAATGGGAGCAAGGAGATCGCCGCGCTGGCCGGCACGATGAATGAGCTTTACACCTTTGACGGGCCCACCCGGCAACTGCGCGACTTCGTCCAAAACACGGGGGGCGCGCTTCTGAGCAGCCGGCCCAGCCCGGCCGGATTGGTTTTGGCGGACAGTTCCGGCGTGGGGCACTTTCTCCAGTACGCGAACGAGGACCATACTGAGGTCGGCACCCACCAGCTCGGCTCGGATTTGCTCGATGGTGTCACGGTGCGACCGGACGGCAAACTCTGGACGGGCACCGGTGGGGCGCTTCAACTGCGCCTGCCGTCCGACTACGACAGCGTTGCCTGGGAAACGCCCGTCGTTGGACCCGGTTTTGGACGTTTTGTAGCGGCGGATTTTCGCCAGGGCGAGCATCGCGTTTTTAGCGCGGGTCGGCATGCCGTGAGCGGGTTTGTCTATTCGGTGCCGGAACCGCCGGTAATGCTGGCGGCCGTTTCGCGCAAAACCCATGGCTCGGCCGTGCCGTTTGATATTTCGCTTCCGCAAGCAGGCACTCCCGGCGTGGAATGCCGGTCCGGCGGCATGGGTGGTCAACACATGGTGATTGTCACCTTCGATGCTTCGGTCGTTTCCGGGGATGCCGCGGTGTCTTCTGGCTCTGGCTCGGTCGCGGGCGCGCCGAGCTTTAACGGAAGTGAGATGACCGTCTCCCTTTCCGGCGTGATTAACGCGCAGCGGTTGACCGTTCAGCTTACCAACGTGACTGGCACCAACGGCCTGACTTCGACCGCCATGGATATCGTTTTCGATGTTCTTGAGGCCGACGTGAACGGCAGCGGGGAGGTTAACGCGTCTGACATTGGCCAGACCAAATCGCAGGCCGGTCAGTCCGCCAACGCTGGCAGCTTTCGCATGGACTTAAATCTCAGCGGTGGGGTCAATGCCTCGGATATTGGAATTGCGAAGTCACGCTCCGGGTCGGCGCTTCCTTAGAGTCCAAGCCGCCATGGCGGGAGGGTTTTGGACGTCAGGGACGGGGGGCCATTGTTTGCCCGGCCATTGACTCCCGCAAGGCGGCGACCTCGGCGAGGATTTCGCGCAGCGGCGCGGCGAGGGAGCGGAGGGCAATGGCTGTTTCGGGGAAAATGGGTGCGCTCGTAGAGAGCTCCTCAGTGTCGCCCAAGCCGGCGTCTTTCATTTGCCGGAGCCGGCGATTGATCAATTCGCGGATTTCAGCGGCGTTATTCACGCCGCGGAAGTGGACGCCGTGGAGATTCTCCTTCCCTTCCTTCTCGCTCGTTTGTGCGGCGCCGCCGGCGGTATCGACGCGGAGATCGGCGAGGCCGAGGAGGCGCTGGATGGGGCCTTGCGAGATGGAGATGTTCTGGATGTTGGCGAAAGTGATCGTCATCTCGCGGATTCGCATTACGCCTTCGCGGACGCGCAGGCTGCGATCGGTGACGAGATACCAGCGTTTCTCAAAATCGAGTCGGAGCAGGGCGAGGGCGAAGAGACGCTGGATGAGGGCGAGGCCGAGGAGGAAGACGGGCGCGCGGAAAGTGGGGAAGGGCAGGCGATACTCGAATTTCTCCAGGACGGCCCCAAACACCGGAATGATTTCGTTTGGCAAAAGGACAACCAGCACCACGACGGTGCGAATAAGCCAGGTGACGAGAAGATACAGGTAGTAGTTCGGCGCGGCGCGAAAGAGGCGCGTGCTGCTCTCATCGCCCGGTGGCGGATCGGGCGGGTCTGGAATGCGCAACAGGCGCTCGGTGAGACGGCGAAGCGGCGCGAACATTTCTTAGGTATCCGCGGGTGGCGGCGAAACGCGGCGCGCGGCCAACGACTCGCGGGTCTGGCGCAGCTCGTCGCGGATTTCGTGCAGCAGTTGCACGATATCGGCGCCGTCATTCTCCGCGCCGGCGATGGCCGGGGCGGTGGGTGTGGCCGAGGTGGCGCGCGCGCCCCGCATCCGAGTGTAGAGAAAATCGCGGATGGCTTCGAACTCCTTGAAGCCCTCGATCGTCAGCTCCGCGCCCGAGGCACCGGACGCGGTCTGGATTTGGATGTCAGCGAGACCGAGCCAGCGCTGGATGACGCCGGAGTGAAGATGGATGTCCTGAATGCGGGCGTAGGTGAGATTGACCTCGCGCCGGAAGAGCACGCCGACGGTCATGTGGATGCCTTCCTCGTCGAAGGCATAACGCAGGGTGCGAAAGCGGAAGAAGTAGAGCGGCAGTAAAAAGATCACGCCGGGCCCGGTGAGGAGCGCGCGGATGACGTAATACGTCCAGAGCGCCCGGTTGGGGCGACTGAGCGCGAAGACGGCGGCGGAATCGGCGGACACAGCGGGGCGATTCTACACGCCGGTGCGGACGTTAAACCAGCTTCGCGGTGAGCTTGATCTCGGTCCCGGCAAGCGCCTTGGAAACGGGGCAGCCGGTTTTCGTCTTCTCGGCCTGCTCCTGGAAGGCGTCGTTCTCGATGCCGGGCACTTCCGCTTCGGTTTCGAGGTCGATCACGGTGATCTTGGGCCCGCCATCGATCATCTCCAGTTTCACGTTGGCGGTGGTGCTGATGCGGATGGCGGGATGGCCGGCTTTCTCGAGGTTCGAGGACAAGGCCATCGAGAAACAGCCCGCCTCCGCAGCGGCGATCAATTCCTCGGGATTGGTTCCGCTGGCGTTCTCGAAACGCGAACTGAAAGAGTAGGGGCCTTCGTAGGCGCCGCTCCCGAGTTTCATCGTGCCTTTGCCTTGTTTCAGGGTGCCTTCCCAAACTGCTGAGCCTTTTCGTTCTGCCATAAATTTCTCCGTGTTGTTTCTTCGTTATTTCTTCCGTTCGAATTCAGTGAGGTAGCCGACGAACGCGCGCCGGTGTTCCTGTTCGTCGCCGAGCAAAGTGACTGCGAGATCCTGCGTGACGGGATCGACCTTGTCGCAGAGTTCAATAATCTCCTCGTAGCCTTCGATGGCGGAATCCTCGGCCGCGATCACGCCCTTGATGACGGTGATGAGGTCGGTCGAATCCTTCGGCGGCTGCATGTATTTCTGGACACGGTCGAGTTCGAGTGAGCCGGGGACGCGACCGCCGAGGACCTTGATGCGCTTGGCCAGCATGGTGGCGTGTCCGAGTTCTTCCTGGATATCGGCGGTGAGCGATTTCTTGATCTCTTCCGCGCGCACGCCGTCGAGATCGACGGAGTTGGCGAGGTAATTTTGCACGGTCTCCAGTTCGGCGGCGTAGGCGCGCTTCAGAGCGCGGACGATTTTCTCTCGGGTTTTCTTTTCCATGACGATTGATTCGATTGGGCGGGCGCGATTCGGATTCCCGCGCCCCGTCGTCAAGGTCGCGCGGGCTCCACCTTGGTCAAGCGAGCGGTAAAACTGGATCGGCTATTGCGCGGAGCGCGGCCCGGCCGGGAGACAAAGACAGGAGCTGGTGATTTTGAGATCGGACTTTGCCCAAATCTTGTTGAAGCGTGCCTGCAGCGTTTTCACTTCCGCTTCGTTTCTTTTTTGCGCGCGCAAGCTATCGGCAAGGCCGCGGAGAGCCCAGCCGTTGTCAGGCAGGCGTTTCAAGTCCTGGCGATACACTTCCTCCGCGTCCGCGTATCGCTCCGCGCGCATGAGCGCCGCCCCGAGCGCGTGCCGCACTGGAATCATCCAGCCGGGCGGCTCGTCGTATTTGAGCGCATCCTCGAGCTTCACGGCGCTGCGTAGTTTGGCGAGGCCGTCTTCGAGCTTGTCCTCGCGAATCAAGATTTCGCCTTCGAGCATTTCCGCGGCGAGCGCGAGGATGGATTGGCCGGTGTTGTTGCCGAGAAACATCTCCTCGGTCACCGCGGGAGCCAGGCCGGCGAAGATGGCCTGCTCAGCGCGTGCCTGCGCGGTATCACCCTTGGCAGAGAAGGCGAAAGCACGCGCGGTGTGATGAAAGGCGCGGGTGAAGGGCGCGAAGTCGGGATAGTTATTCGGCTCCGCCAGTAATTCATCCCAACGCCCAAAACGAACGAGCACTTCCAGCGGTGTGGCGAGGAAACCTTCGGCGAGAAGGGCGTTTTCCTTGAGAAACTCCGGCGGAATCTCGGCCACCATGGCGCGAATGTGTTTCATCGCGAGTTCGCGCTGGCCGGTCATGAGGCCGGCATAAGCCAGCATGTGGCGGTTATGCGCGGCGTAAACGGGCACGAGCCCCTGCGGCGTGCCGACCACTTTCCGGTAAGCCTGATCCGCGGCGACGGCCTTTACGTTGGTGGCGATGGCGCGGTGCCAGCGCCCCCGCCGGATATCAATGTGCGAAGGCATGTGCACGTTGTGCGCAAGGCCGGGCTGCAAGTCGCGCAGGCGTTCCGCGGCCTGGTCGGCCAATTCCGGGCGCGGAGAGGCTTCGACCGCGTGGATGTAGAGGTGATTGGCCAGAGGATGCCGCGGATTAAGCTTCAAGACGGCATCGAGAGTGGCGACCACTTCCTCGGTGCCGGGCTGGGGCTCGCCTTCCGGAGTCCATTGATCCCACGGCCGTAGATCCATGAGCGCTTCGGCAAAGAGCGCGCCGACGTCGGCGTCTTTCGGATGGGTTTTCCAAACTTCGCGCATCGCGTTCGCGTAGGCCTGGTCGAGCGGGGCGCGATCTTCCGGCTGCGGATCGGCGTAGCGATGGCCGAGGGCTTCAATGAGGGCGCGCTCGACCGGGGCAGACTGGGGGGAGTGCTCTTTCGCAAGCGCGAGATGCTTCCACGCCAAGGCGGCGGCGGGGGGCGGGACGATCGGGTAATTAATGTGTGGCCCACTGGCGAGGGCGACGCCCCAGTGCGCCATCGCGCACTCGGGATCGAGCCGGGCGGCTTCCTCGAAGGAACGGATCGCGGCGGAGTGATTGAAACCGTGGAGAAAGGCGAGGCCCTGGTTGAAGTAGCGCTGCGCCTTGGGATTCTTGGTGGTGACTTTGCGGGTGTGCGAGCCCAGTCCGTTGAATAACGGTTCGGCGGCGTCGAGCGAAGCCGTGCCCACAAACGCGCCGAGCAGAGCCAATCCGGCAAGATGAATTCTTCTCATGACACCGGGATTCTAACGAGCAGCGACGGTGTCGCGCAAGCCTGCCCGCTGAGACTGCGGCCTTGGTTCGAAAGCCGGGCGAAAAATTGTTCATGCCGCCTTCGGACGAGTGTCGCGGCGCCCGGCCTATTCGTACCGCAGCGACTTCACCGGATTGACGCGGGTGGCGCGGCGTGCCGGCAGATAACCGGCCAGCAACGCCAGGCTGAGCAGGAAAAGCGGCACCAGCAGGAAGGTTACGAGATCGTGCGCTGTCACGCCAAAAAGCAGCCGGGCGAGAAAGCGCGACAGGAAGAAGGCGGCGACCACGCCAGCCGCGATGCCCGCACCCGTCAGCTTGAGGGTGCGGCCGAGCACGAGCTGCAGGATGTCGCGCCGCGTCGCGCCGAGGGCGAGGCGGATGCCGATCTCCTTGGACCGCTGCGTCACCAGATAGGCGATCACGCCATAAATCCCCAGCCCCGCCAGTACGAGCGCGAAGCCGGAAACGATCGCGATCAGCCACGTGCGGAAACGCGGCTGCGCGATCGAGTCCTTAATTAACGACTGCATGGTCTTGATTTCCACCACCATCCCCGGGTCGATCTGCCGAATCGCACCGCGTAACAGCGGCCCCACGCTCGCGGGCGCAGAGGTGCGAACGACATGGTTCAACTGCCGCCCCACAAAGACCACCACCGCCGCCGGCAGTTGCGGGTAGGGCACGTAGATCTCCGCGTCGGATTCCACGTCGAGCCCGCTGTGCTTGATATTTCCGCTCACGCCCACGATCGAGAGCCAGGTCCGACCGTAGCGAATGCGTTGGCCGATCGGAGTTTTGTCAGGCCAAAAACGGGCGGCAAAAATCTGATTTACGATCGCCACGCCGGGCGCGTTCTCGTTGTCCTGCTCGTTGAAGTCGCGCCCTTCGCGCAGCGGAATGCCGAGCGCGGCGAAATAATTCGGGCTGACCGCGCGGATTTGCGCGGTGGGTTGCGCGCCGGGAACCGCCGGCTGGCCTTCCACTTCGTAGCCATTGCCCCAGCCATTTCCGCCGAAGGGCAAATGGGTGACCACACCCGCTGCTTCCACCCCGGGCAACGCGCGCACCGCCGCGAGGGCACCGCGATAGAAACGCAGCATCTCCGGCGCCGCCGGGTACGGCTCGTCCATCATCGTTGTATCCGCGACCAGGACCGCGCGCGGCTGAAAGCCGGGGTCGGCCTGGTTTAACGCGTAAAAGCTGCGCAGCATCAACCCGCAGCCGACCAGCAGGACGCACGCGAGTGCGACCTCAGCGAACACCAGCGCCTGCCGCGTGCGCTCGGCTCGGGCCCCGCTGCTGGCGCGGGTCGCGCCTTTTAAAGCCTGCTGTAAATCCGCGCGGCTGCCGCTCAGCGCCGGCCCGAGTCCAATCAACAGCCCGGCCGCGACCGTAAGCGCGATGATAAAACCAAGCGACCACGCGTCCATCTGCGCGTGCACCAATTCGGGAAAGTGAGCGGCGGCAAAGACCTTGAGCAAATCCAGGCCCCACCACGCGAGAGCGGCTCCGAGCACGCCGCCGCCAACGGCCAGCAGGAGCGCTTCGGTCAACGATTGCACAATCAAACGACCGCGACTCGCACCCAGCGCGCGACGCACCGCCATCTCTCCCTCGCGCGCGCTTGCCCGCGCCAGCATCAGGTTCGCCACATTGGCGCAGGCGATGAGGAGCAGGAAGCCCACGGCGCCGAGGAGCACCAGCAACGGCCGCCGCAAGTCACCCGCGATCACTTCGTTCAACGCGGTCGCGTAAAATTTGCGGACGGTATCGTCTTCCGGCGCGTTGACCCGCGTGCCGAGGATCGCGGTCTCGGCGCGCAATTGTTCCATGGTCGCGCCCGGTTTCAGCCGGCCGAGCACGCGCAGGAAGTGCGCATCGAGGTTTTCCTCAAAGAACGGCCCGTCCAGCGCCGCCGGCAACCATAGCTTCACGTCGCGCCGGGGGAAATCGAAGCGCTCCGGCATTACGCCCACGATGGTGTGCGGCTCACCGTTCAAGACCACGCTTTCGCCCAGCACCTCGCGCCGCATCCCAAACTTCTCCCGCCAAAAGCCATGGCTCAGGATTGCCACCTTATCCTGGCCGGTCTTCCCTTCCGTTTCCAGAAACGCGCGCCCGAGTTCCGGTTGCGTGCGCAGGGTGGGGAAAAAGGATGTCGTCACGCGTTGCCCCACCACCAGCTCGGGCTCGCCCCGGCCCGTGACCGTGAAGCCGGTGCCCATCATCGCGGTCAGGTTTTCAAAAACCGCGCTCTGTTTTTGCCACACCCGAAACTCGCGGGTGGAAAACCAGACCCGCTTTTCCTGCGGCAGATCCTGCCAGAGCATGAAGAGACGCGGGGCCTCCGGGAACGGCGCGCCCTGCAGCAGCACCGAGTTTACGAGCGCAAACATCAGTGCGGTGCTGCCGATGCCGAGCGCCAGCACCAAGACCACCGTGAGGGAAAAAACCGGCGACCGGCGCAGCGCGCGAGCGGCCAGGCGGAGATCCTGCCAGCGTGTTTCGAGGAGAAAACCGATACGCACTTCGCGCACCTGTTCCTTTATTTGTTCCACTCCGCCGAGCTCCAGGGTGGCGCTGCGACGCGCTTCGTTCTCGTCCAGGCCGTCCTTCATCTTGCGCGCGGTGAGGAGGTCGACGTAGGAACCCACCTCATCCGCGAGGTCGCGCTCCACCTTTCCTTTACTGACGAGGTTACGAAACAGGCGTCCCAGACGCGAAATGATGGGTATATACATATGTTATGTTTCTCGGTGCGCGGAGGGTTTCTCGCGCTCAGATCGCCCGCAGCGCGTTCCCGATGGCCATCGAGATGCGTTCCCAATCCTCCATCTCCGTTTCCAGCTGTCGCCGCCCCGCGATGGTCAGCGTGTAAAATTTCGCTCGTCGGTTGTTTTCCGATTCGCCCCAGTGCGCCTTTAGCCAGCCCTTTTCCTCCATCCGGTGCAACGCCGGGAAAAGTGACCCCGGTTTGACCTCGAAAGTCCCATCCGTGATCTGCCCGATCCGGCTTGAAACGCCGAGGCCATGGAGCGGCTGCGCGGAGAGCGCTTTCAAAACCAGAAGGTCGAGCGTCCCTTGGAGGAGGTCCGCCTTAAATTCATCATCGCGCGTGCTCATATAGATAATCTGTAGAAGAGATTGGCGGAGTTCCTATAGACTGTCAATAGGAAAGGATCTTTCTCGCGGGTTTCGCCCCGAGAGCGCCCCGTTTTCGCCCCGAAAAAATCGACCTCTGGGGAAAAACCGGTTGCGCGGCACGCCGATTGCCCTGATAGAGGGCATTCCCGATGTCCAAAGTAGCCCCCTTTTCCATCGCCTGTATCTGCTTGATGACCGTTTCCGGTTATGCGGCGACCCCTTTGAAGTTCGAACCCGTCCGCAATCGCCCCGCGGCCTCGCAGCCGCAGGCGGAGGCAGCTCCCGCGAAGCGAACTGCCGCCAAACCTTTTGCCTTCAAAGACGCGCAGGGGCGCACCGTCTCCGTCCCGGTGGCCGATGACTCCGCGAAGCGGAAGCTGGTGGGCCCGATCGCGAAGATCGACAAACGTCTCAACCCCGCCCTCGCCCGCGCCGCGACCATCGCCCAGGAGCGCGCGCACGCGCATTCGAAATCGCGCTGCTGGCGTTATGTGAAACAAGCTTTACTCGCCGCCGGTGCGGTCGATTCCTATCCGAAGACCGCCCTGGCCAAGCAGGCCGGCGATGAACTCGTGCGCAATTACGGCTTCAAAAAACTTCCCGTCAGTAATCCCTACGCTGCTCCGATTGGCGCGGTGCTCGTCTATACCGCGCGCGGCGCCGGTCACGTCGAGATTCGGACCAAGACCGGTTTCGTAAGCGATTTCAAGGCGCCCAAGCCGTCGAAGCGCAAGCTCATCGGCGTCTACGCCAAGGCGTAACTCCGGCCGCGCAGCCGATTTCGTTTTTCCTGCGCAGGCAAAACATGCTTGCGGCCCGCGAGCCTTTCCGCCATAAACGCGGCTTCTGTGAGTCGTTCCGTCTTTTTCCTCTTCGGTTGTTTGCTCGCCACCACTGTCTCCGCCGCCGAGGTGGAAGTGGTCACCGCCCGGCGTGCCGTCGCGGTCAAAAGGGAGGCGGCAGTTCCGCGCGCCGAGCCGGTGTCGCAGCGCCCGGCCAGCGTCACCGCGGCCCGGGTTCGGACGGCGCCGGTCAAACTTGCGGCCTTGACGCAACCCACTTCGACCCTCGCGCGCAGGGAAGCCGCGCCACGCCGGCTGGAAACGCGCGCCGCGCGCGCCGCGCTCGCTTTGGAACCCGTGCGCGCCATGCCCGTGGCCAGCGCCTCGGACGCGAGTTCGGCCCGGAGTTCACCTTCCAGGATCGCAGCGGTCGCGTCGTGGCGGCGCCGATCGTCGATCGCTACCAGAAGAAGCGCATCGTCTACCCAATGGCGAAAGTGGACCCGCGCATCAATCCCAAGCTGACCCGCGCCGCTTCCATCGCGCAGGACCGCGCGCACGCCCGCTCGAAATCGCGCTGCTGGCGTTACGTGAAAAACGCATTGCTCGCCTCCGGCATCATCTCGTCCTACCCGAAGACGGCTTACGCCAAGCAGGCGGGGGAGGAATTGGTGCGTGATTTTGGCTTTAAGAAATTGCCCATTCGCGATCCCTACAAGGCGCCGATCGGCGCCGTTCTTGTCTACGGCTCGCGCCGCGCGGCGGGGCATGTGGAAATTCGCACGAAGACCGGCTTCGTGAGCGATTTCCAGAATAAGAAGCCGTCGCCGCGGCCGTTGATCGGCATCTACGCGAAGGCGTAATCAAGGAGCGCCCCTCCTTGACGTCACATCTTCTGCAACGGCTACTCGACGGTAACGCTTTTCGCGAGATTGCGCGGTTTATCCACGTCGCGCCCCAGTTCGACCGCAAGATGGTAGGCGAGTAATTGCAGCGGAATCACCGCCAGGATCGGGCTAAGGAAATCGTGCGTCTTCGGAATGGTGACGATGTCATCGGCCACGTCGCGGAGCCGATCGGCGCCATCGCCGCTGGTGATCGCAATCAGCGGACCTTTGCGCGCTTTCACCTGCTCCATGTTGTTGACGTTCTTGGAAAAGACGGCGTCGTCCGGGACGATGAACACGGAGGGCAGCTCGGAGTTGATGAGCGCGATGATGCCATGCTTCAACTCTGCACTCGGGTGCCCTTCCGCAAAAAGGTAGGTGATCTCCTTCAACTTCAACGCCGCCTCCAGCGCGACGGGGAAATTAAACTGGCGGCCGAAGAAGAGCATCCCTTTCACAGCCGCGAACTTCTTCGCGATGCCTTTGATTTCGTCGCTGAGCTTGAGCGTTTCCTCGATCTGCTCCGGAAGTTTTTCGAGCGCCTCAATGATGCGTGTGCCGGCGGAAGTGGAGAGATGATGCATCCGGCCCAGGAGCAGCCCGATCAAGGTCAGGATCGTGACCTGCGAGGTGAACGACTTCGTCGCCGCGACGCCGATCTCCGGGCCCGCGTGCATGTAAACGCCGCCATCGCTCTCTCGCGCGATCGTGCTCGCGACGTTATTGCAAATGCCCAGCGCGCGATAGCCCTTGCGCCGGCTCTCGCGCAACGCGCCCAGGGTGTCGGCGGTTTCGCCGCTTTGGCTGATGGCGAAGACGAGCGTGTCCCGCGTCATCGGAGAATTGCGATGCCGGAACTCGCTCGCGAACTCCACTTCCGTCGGGATGCCCGCCAGTTGCTCGAGAATATATTCGCCGATCATGGCCGCGTGCAGCGCGGTGCCGCAGCCCGTGAGAACAATCCGCCCGACATCGCGCAACTCCCCCGCCGTCATATTCAGGCCACCTAGTTTCGCGGTGCACTCATCGCTGCTTAGACGACCGCGCATGGCGTCGCGCACCGACCCCGGCTGCTCAAAGATTTCCTTGAGCATGTAGTGCGGGTAATCGCCCTTCTTGATGTCCTCGTCAGTAAACTCGACCTTGCTGACTTCGTAGCCGCCGCCCTCGCCGGCCACGGAACTGATCTCAAACTTGTCCCGCTCCACCGCCACGACATCGAAGTCGTTCAGGTAAACCGCGTCCCGCGTGTGCGCTACGATCGCGCTCACATCGCTGGCGAGAAAATTTTCAGTCTTACCCACGCCGAGCACGAGCGGACTCCCGCGCCGCGCGCCGATGAGGAAATCCGGAATATCGCGATGCAGCAACGCGATCCCATAAGTGCCGATGACCTGCTGCAAGGCCGCGCGCACCGCCGCCACCAACCGCGCCTTCGGGTCCGCCGTCGCCGCGCCGTCTTTGCTCCCCGAATCGTCAAAGAGCTGGCCAATCAAATGCGCCAGCACCTCTGTATCCGTCTCCGAAACGAAATCGTGTTTCCCGTTGCGCAGCAGCTCTTCCTTCAACGTTTGGTAATTCTCGATCACGCCATTGTGCACCAGCGCCAGCTTCCCGCTCTGGTCGAAATGCGGATGCGCGTTCTGATCCGTCGGCTTGCCGTGCGTGGCCCAGCGCGTGTGGCTGATCCCGTAATTGCCCTTCGGCGGTTTCGCCGTCATCAATTTGCCCAGCGCCGCGATCCGTCCCGCGCACTTGCGCGTCTCCACGCCCGTTGCCGTTCACGATCGCCACGCCCGCCGAATCGTAGCCGCGATATTCCAGCCGACGCAGCCCATCCAACAGGATCGGCCCCGCCTCCGCGCGCCCCACGTATCCGACGATGCCGCACATAGGGCGAGAGTGTAGGCGCGCGCGGTGAATGCCGCAAGACAGGCGATGTGGTGGGGATGAGGAGGAACGCCGAACGCCGAACGTCCAGCGCCGAACGTCGAACTCCACAGTCCAGGGCGACGCCTCCCCAGTTCAGCGTTCGACGTTTCCCCATCCCATCCCGGTTAAGCGCACCCGCAAGGAAGCGCAGATTGAGCCGCCTCGCATCGTTACAGCATCGGCCGGCGGTGCGACACAGCGCCGTAGCTGCGACGCTCCAGAACTATGGGACTGGCGAACTCGGAGCTTCGATCGAAACCTCGGCCGCCTTCTCCTCCATAGGAATCAGACTGGCGAGATACCGCTTCTGCGCTAGGCCCAGCGATGCCTTCGCTACCTCGACGGAAACCGCTGCGCGCGAATCGTCGAAGCGCGCGCCGCGAGCAGCACGACCCGCTTCAAGAGGAGATCGCGCAAAGTCAGGTCGCCGATTTTCATGACCCGTGTGAACTCCTCCTCTACATCTTCCTTACTGCCGTAGCTTTCGTAATGCGACACGACTCCTTCTTGCACGTCCTGCGGGAGCTTGGTCATCCAGGCGAAAAGCTCCTCAGGGTTTTTAAACTTCCACTCTGATATAACGCGGTCCATGCCGCCTTTCCAAACCTGAGGTTGAAAACGGAGCATCCAGTCCGCCGCGAATTCTGGTGAGCGCATTCGATCATCTGCGTCGCCGTAGACGAAACGCTCCGCCATCATCCCAACGCCGGCCGTCCATTGCGCCAACTGTTCCCCCGACGCCGCTCGCAAAAACCGGTAACCTTGATCGAATTCCAACTGGCCGATGTTTTCGATCGTGACGTTGCCAACATCTCCGCTCCGCGCTTCGGCTTGCGCGGCGGAAAAAGATCGATGATCGCCCTCCTTTTCGGTGGGTGCGAAAGCTCCGCCCGACTTGTGCGGGTCGATGCTGGCTCGTCCCGCGACGAACGCCGCCAGCGCGACGAAGACCGCCGCTGCGAGAAGGAAGGAACCACTCCGTCGCGACATCCCCCGGAGCATCTTAAATCGCGTCTCGAAAAGCAATCACCGACTGCGCGCGCGACCGCAAAAGAGTTGCTCTACACGCGCGCTGCTGAGTAATTGATGCAGTGGAAACGCAGAGACGGACCGCCCCCGAAACCCAGAACGCGAGTCCGGGCCTCGCCAATGTGGCGCTGCCGCCGGGCACGACGCAGAAGACGTTGGCGATCGTGATGGGCGGCGGGGCGGGGACGCGCTTGTTTCCGCTCACGAAGGATCGGTCGAAGCCGGCGGTGCCGCTGGGCGGGAAGTATCGCCTAGTGGATATCCCGATCTCGAATTGTCTGAACTCTGGGCTGCGCTCGATCTATGTGCTGACGCAGTTCAATACGATGTCGCTGCATCGCCATATCCAGGCGAGCTACAAGTTCGATAATTTTTCGCGCAGCTTTGTTGATATCCTGGCGGCGCAGCAGACGCCGGAGCATTCGGATTGGTACCAGGGCACGGCGGACGCGGTGCGGCAGAACATGCGCTATTTTTTGGAGCGGCCGTTCGATTACTACATCATCCTGAGCGGTGATCAGCTTTACCGGATGGATTTCCGGATGCTGTTGCATCAGCACATCCGGACGGGGGCGGAGATCACTCTCGCCATGAAGCCGGTGGCACGGCGGCAGGCCTCCGATTTCGGCATCATGCAAAGCGATGAGAATCGGCGTGTGGTGCGGTTCGTGGAAAAGCCGAAGCAAGATGACCCGGTCTTGGATGAATTAAAGCTTGGGCCGGAGCACCTGGCCGCGATTGGGGCGAAGGCGGACGAGGAGTTGTTCCAGGCTTCGATGGGTATTTATGTCTTTAATCGCAATGTCCTCGTGGAGTGTCTCGCGAACGACATGGTGGATTTCGGGAAGCACATCATCCCCCATGCAATCAACGAGCGGCATGTCAGCGGGTATATCTTTAACGATTACTGGGAGGACATCGGGACGATCCACGCTTTCTACGAGGCGAATCTCGATCTGACCGATCTGGTGCCGAAGTACAGTTTCTTCGACGCGTCCGCGCCGATTTACACGCACCCGCGTTTCCTTCCCGGCAGCAAGATCAATGGTGCTGCGCTGCGGCAATCGATCGTGGCGGACGGATGCATCATATCCGATGCGCACATCGAGCGCTCCGTTATCGGCGTGCGGAGTGTGATTCAAACCGGCGCCACGATTCGCAACAGCATCGTGATGGGCGCGGATTATTATGAGACCGACCCGACGACGGTCCCGCCGGGCGTGCCCCCGATCGGGGTGGGACGCAATTGCGTGATCGACCGTGCGATCATCGACAAGAACGCGCGGATCGCGGACGGCGTCGTGATTACCCCGGAAGGCAAACCGAGCGATTACGACGGCGGCAACTATTACATCCGCGACGGGATCGTAGTGGTGCCGAAGAACGCGGTCATTCCCGCGGGCTTTTGGATTTAGCGAGAGTTAACGCGCTCAGCAAGCTGACCAAGCTGGCCCTGGCCTTCCCATTTCTCCTGCTGATTCCACGGAATTTGGGATTCGGGGCCGCCGGCGCGGTCAGAGATAAGCGGCTCTGGTTTTTTCGTGGCGCAGGCCGACAAGCTGCAGGCGGCAGCACTGAGCAACACCAGATTGGTGGCTCGAAACCAGGTTGATCTACGAATTCGGTCCAGCATAAATAACGACATCTCCAGGTTGCACCTGCACTCCACGCGCCAGGCTGCTGGAGACAATGTCGCCAATGGCGGTCGCTGGTTCAACCGAGGAAACGCGAATCTTTCCGATGAGCGTGCCACGACGCAGGACGAGCATTTCGGTATCGGCCTCAAGTCCCCGGCGACCGCCGAGATCGAGAACGACAAAATTATACGCCTGGTTCACCGCGAGGACGCGACCGCGAAGGCCAGGATGCGCCGGGCGTGTCACAGCGCGGCGGGTGGGAATGGACGGTTGAGCGGTTGCGACCGGAGCGCGCTCTGCCGGGGACCTGACGCGGCTCGCGAGAAGCGCTTTTTCACGTTCAGCGTCGTCGAGTTGGCGGCGTGTTTCCTCGAGCTGGGTCTGAAGATCACCGGCGCCGGGCATCGGAAGAACGTCGTCAGCGTTCGCGGGCTCCGATGGAGCGCGTCCGTCCACCCGTTTCCGGAGTTCGGCGATTTCCGCCTCGCTGGTTTGTAACTTCGCCTCGAGGGCGGTCTTCTCGGCTTGTATCTGCGTGAGGTCCGTCTCGACGGATTGCAGCCTGCCATCCGTCTCCGCCTTTTTTGCGGCTACGGCCGCGAGCGCGGCTTCGCGATTCTGCAGCATTTTCTCTCGAGCGAGGCGCACCTGCTCGGTCTCCGCCTGTTCCGGGTTGAGACTGTCGGCGCTTTCGCGCAGCGCGCGCGCTTTGTGGGTGTTGAGCACGCCGAACACGGCGGAGAGCGTCAGGAAAAGAACCGATAAACTGAGGAGGATTCTGGCCATGATGCGGACGCTGGGATCAGGACAAGGTGTAACCGCAGGCGGGACCGCATGGCAAGGCAATGCGGAGCATGGGCTGGCGCATTTTTTTTGCCCGCGGGAGGTTTGCCGTTGCGCGGGGCAGGCTTCCATCCTATAGGGAACGGTTCATGGGCCAGCAACATCGCAAAATGGTTAAACGCCGCCGCCGGGCCGCCTATCTCGAGCGGTTAAAAGCGAAGGCGAAAGCGGCCGCGCCGGCGAAACGTCCTGCGCCCAAGGCCACGAAAGCGAAGAAGTCGACCGCAGCTGCGAAGACCGCGGAGAAGGCTGCCGCCGCGGAGAAAGCTCCTGCGTCGGAAAGCTGAGCCTTCACGCCCGCCTGTCTGTCGCGCGTGCGGTGGATCGTTTGAAATTGCCGGCACCGCTCCGATATAAACGGAGTGCAGCCGCAATATCTTATTGTCGATGGTCACAGCGTGATTTTCGCCTGGCCGGAGTTGCGCGCGCTGCATGAGCGTCGCACCGCGCTGGCGCGTGACCTCTTGGTGCACAAGCTGCGCGACTACCAGGATTGGACGGGTGTCCATGTCATCGTGGTTTTCGATGGCGCGGGCAGCGCGGTCAGCGCGAGTGCTGATCCGGGGGAGATCCAGATCTTTTATTCCCGCGCGGGGCAGACGGCGGACAGCGTGGTCGAGCGCCTGGCGAGCAAGTATGGCGAACGGTTCCGCCTGCTTGTGGCCACGAGCGACTACTTCGAACAGGAAACCGTGATGGCGTGCGGGGCGGAGTGCATTTCCGCGGAAGGCCTGCGTGGATTACTGGACACTGCGCGCACGCCCGAGCGGAAGCGGCGCTGAGATTTACACGGTCCTCGGGCTGCTGGCACCGTCGCGGGCCGCCCGAAGCAGACGATGCTACGCCGCGCCGGCGAGATACCGGGTGTGACCTGCGTGTAGCGCTTCGCGTCGCGCGTGCTGTCGGCAGGTGGAAAGTACTCGCGAAAGGACGCAGTAAAGCTGGTCGATCGGCAGATTCTTGCTCACGTAGCCATTGGCGCCAGCCCGGAGCGCGGCGTGCATGCGGTCTTCATCGTAGCCCACACCGGTAAAAACGATGATCGGAATGGTCTGACTCATCTCCCGGATGTAGGAGATAAGCGAAATGCCGTCAACTTTCGGCATGTTAAGATCAACGATAATTACCTCGCAGTGATTATGTTCCAGCCAGTGAGCGGTTTGAAAACCCTCGGTCAAGGATTGGCAGGTGTGGCCCTTCTTTTCGAGATAGGTCGCGAGAAACTTGGCGATGGCGGGGTCGTCATCGATAAGGAGAAACTCGGAATGGGCGCGGGTAAGGAGGTTCATGGTTTATAATTTCTATAATGACTATAAGCACTATCCTTGCCAACTGTCCGGCACCTCGAAATTTTCCGATCTGCCGGATCATACCCAAACCAGCCAGAAGCCGGGCACTCGCTCGCCACCATTCCGTCGCTTGCGCGAGGTGCGCGCCCCCCGGGGTTTTCTCCCCAGAGACGTCGTCCCTATTCGAGCTTCTTTTCGATCGCCTTTACCCGCTCGAACAGCTGCCCCAGCCGATTGATCCACGCCAACCGCTCTTGCGCCTTCCGAATCGGAGCGGCGGGTATGCCCCACCACACGCCGCTTCCGCCGGGAACGTTTTTGGATACGCCGGCCTTCGCACCGATGATCGCCTGGTCACCTAATTCGATGTGTCCAGTCAAGCCCGCCTGTCCGCCGATCATCGCGTAATCGCCCACGCGCGTGCTGCCGGCGATGCCAGCCTGCGAGGCGATGACGGTATGTCTCCCGATGACGACGTTGTGCGCGATCTGGACCAGATTGTCGATCTTGGCGCCTTCGCGAATCCAGGTGCGGCCGAAACGCGCGCGATCGATCGTGGTGTTCGCGCCGATTTCTACATCGTCATCGATCTGAACGATTCCGATCTGGGGGATCTTGACCTGCCGACCATCCTGGATTTCGAATCCAAAACCATCCGCGCCCACCACCGCGCCGCTGTGAATGATGACGCGGGCACCAATCAACGTGCGCTCGCGAATGATCGCCTGCGGATAGATGACGCAGTGCGGACCGAGAACGGATTCGTGGCCGATGTAGGTATTCGCTCCAATGACGGTGTCGTCGCCGATCGAGACGCCGCGTTCGATCACGGCGTGAGGTTGAATCGAAACGCCCGCGCCCAGTTTCACATCATCGGCGATTACGGCGGTGGGATGAATCATCGGCGCGAAGCAGATGGGAGGCGGGGCAAACTTGAGCGCGATCTGCTGGAATGATTTCTCCGGGTCGGCCACGCGAATTTGTGGCAGGTCCAGGCTGCCGGCGAAATCGGTCGGCACGAAGGCGGCGGAGGCGCGCGTCTGCCGCAGGCGCGAGGCGTATTTCGGGTTCGCGAAAAATGTGATCTCGCCCGCGCTGGCTTCGAGCAGCGACGCCGCGCCGGTAATGACGAGCGCGGGCTCGCGGGACAGTTCGCCCCCGGAAAGCGTGGCGAGTTCCTCGAGCGTGAAGGTCACATTCTTCCCCAATGGCGGCGGCGCCCGACCGCTGCTAGAGGCTGGCGCGGATCGCGTCGAGTTGTCCGGCGGAGCCGAGCTTCTCGTTCTTGTTGGCGATGAAGTCCGCGTAAGCCTGCATGAAAAGTTTTCCCGGTGGGCGGAAATCGAATTCCGCGGGTTTGTCGCGGAAGAATTCGCGATGCACACGCGTCCAGACGAGGCGGCCATCGGTATCGATGTTGACCTTGGTCACGCCGAGCTTGGCGGCAGGCAGGTATTCGTTTTCGGCCACGCCGCGCGCGCTGGGGTCGAGTTTTGCCGCCGGCTTCGTTGATGCGCCGCACTTCCTCACGGGCACGCTGGAGCTGCCGTGCATGACGATCGGGCATGCCGGGAACTTTTTGCGAGATGGCTTCGATAACGTCGAAGTGAAGCGCTTGCTGGCCCTTGAACTTGTAGGCGCCGTGGCTGGTGCCGATGGCCACGGCGAGCGAATCGCAACCGGAACGCTCGACGAACTCGACAGCCTCATCGGGATCGGTCAGGCAGGCGTGGCCTTCATCGACTTTGATGTCTTCCTCGACGCCGCCGAGCATGCCGAGCTCGGCTTCGACGGTGATGCCCTTGGCGTGGGCGCGGTCGACGACGCGGCGGGTGATGGCGATGTTTTCGTCAAAGTCTTCGTGCGAGGCGTCGATCATGACCGAGCTGTAGAAGCCGGAGTCGATGCAGTCGTAGCAAGTCTGCTCGTCGCCGTGATCGAGATGGACGGCGAAGATGGCTTCCGGGAAAATCTCCTCGGCGGTGCGGATGATGGCTTCGAGCATGCGCTTGTCGGTGTAATTACGCGCGCCTTTCGAAAGCTGGATGATGAAGGGCGCCTTGCTCTGCACGTTGCCGCGGAAGAGGCCCATCGTTTGTTCGAGGTTGTTGATGTTATAGGCGCCGACGGCGAATTTCTTGTAGGCGACCTTGTAGAGTTGGGCGGTGGTGACGATCATGGGAGAAAGTGGTTACTGGATGAGTTCTGATTGCTGATTTGGCGGCGTCTTTCGATTTGGAGGCCGGCCGGTCTTTGCCAATCAGAAATCAGAAATCAACAATCAGCAATCAGCAATATCGCTCAATCGCCGTTTGAGCGGGCGGGGAGCATGATGCTGACAGAGGTGCCGCGCGGATTGGAATCGATATCGACGCGCCCGTTATGATCAAAAACCGTCCGCTTCACAATGGGCAGACCGAGCCCCATGCCCCGGGCTTTGGTGGTGCAAAAGGGCGAGAAAATTTTGTCCTTTAACTCGGGATCGATACCTTTGCCGTTATCCCGCACGGTGATGACGACGGCGCGGGTGTGAGTGCCATCGCAAATGGGTTTGGCGGCGAGAGTGATCCGCGGTTGGGGCCGGCCATGGGAGGCTTCGACGGCGTTGGCCACGAGGTGGGCAAACGCCTCAGTAAGGGCACCTTCGTCACCGATGACCGGCGGGAGATCTTTAGGGAAATCCATTTCCACGGACGTGCCGTTGCGGTCAGTGGTTTCGCACGCCATCTGCACGGCCCGTTGCACGGAATCGCGCAGGTCGATTGGCTTCATCACCAGTTCCAAAGGATGCGCGAAGTTGTTGATCTGGGTAATGATTTTGTCGAGTCGATCGATCTCCTGGACAACGATGTGGTTGAACTCCTCGCGAAACTCGGCGTCGTCAAAACGTTCCGGCAGGAGCTGGGCGAAGGTCTTGATCGCGACGAGCGGGTTGCGAATTTCGTGCGACATGCTGGCGGCGAGATCGGTCCAGAACATGGCGCGATCGAGCAGATCCTGTTTTTCGCGCACGTTTTCCTCGGCGGTAAGATCCTGAAGGACGGCGACGGCGCCAAAGGGAGTTTGCTGGTGGAGAACGCGACGGGCCTCCACGGCGAGGGAGCGTTGTGTGTTACCATCAACCCAGTGACGCGGGGGCAGCGGGCCGGCGCTCTCCAACGTGTCCCGGAGGATGGAGGCGATCTGTGCGCCCGCGGCTTCCACCGGTTTGTTGAGAACGTCTTCGGCGCTGAGTCCAAGGACAAGTTCGGCGGACGGATTAAACCAACGCACGATGGCATCCTCATCGGTCGCGACAATACCGGGCGGGATCGAGCGCAGGAGCGTCTCGGCCAGCGTCTTCTGAATCGCCACCTCTTCGTTCAAGAGGGCGTTCTCCAGCACGCTGGAAACATGCTCGGCCAGAATCATCAAATTCTCGAGATCGTGATAATCGAAACGCTGGCCGGTCAGGCGATGACCGAAAAAGAGCCAGCCGATGACGCGCCCGCGTGCGTGCAAAGGCACGATCACTTCCGCGCCGAAGGCATCGAGCGCGCGGCGCATGAGATTACGCTGGGTCTGATCCGGTGCGTCGGGAAGATGATGGCGGCAAATGAGGTGCGCGTGCAGTTCGAACCAACGCACCAACGGATCGCGTTCGCCGTATTCGACCTCGTAGCTTTCCGGCAGGCAACGCAAGCCGGCGCGCAAGCGGTAGCGATCGCTCTGCCGGATGCGCGAAAAAATGCCCACCCGCGTGACCCCGGCGGCATCGGCCACGCCCTCGACGATACTTGCGAGCATGGCCTCGACGTTTTCGTAACGGCGAAAGACGCGGGGGAAGCGGAGCATCGGCAAGTTTGGAGAGACGCGAGTGGGGGCGAGCGGGATGGGGCGGGGTGGCTCCACCACGGCAAGGGTGGTGGATTGTTCGCGGAGGTCGCGGTTCTCCTGCATCACCCGGAGATGGTCGAAGGCGCGCACGACCAATCCCTGGAAGCGGCGGCGATCGAGTTGGAGATCTTCCGCGGCGTAGATGCCGGCCTCTTCCGCCTCACGCAGCGGCTCCGAACGCAAACTGCCGAAGGCAACGATGAGCATCTCCGGCCATTCAGTTTGCACCTGATCGAGGAGATCGCGGCTTTCCTTCGCGCGCAGATCAATGAAAACGACGCCAGGGCCGGCCTGCTGCAGGACGGAGTCCAGCCGATCGGGCTCAGCCACGTGCCGCACCTGGGCCATGGCGCGGAGGAACGCCTTCACCCGGCGTGCGAGATCCGGGTCCTGCGTGTAGAGAATGCAAACCGGGACGAGATTCATGCTGCGGCCACCTCTTCCCGAAGACGAACCAAGGGCAGGAGGATGTGGAAGGCGGTGCCTTTTTCCAGCTCGCTTTCCACTTCGATCTGGCCGCCGTGTTCCTCGATAATGCCGTGCACCACGGAGAGGCCGAGGCCGGTCCCGTAGTCTTTGGTAGTAAAGAAAGGATCGAAGACGTGGGGAATGTCTTCGTTTTTGATTCCTTCCCCATTGTCGCGCACGGTCACGCGCAGGATTTCGGTCACCTCCGTATTCCGGGATGTGACCGGGGCCATCCATTCTTCCGCGGTCACGATCTCAGTCGCGACCTGCAATTCGCCGCCCTGCTTCATCGCGTCCATGGCGTTGAGGAAGAAGTTAAGGAAGACCTGTTCCAACTGATCGGCATCAGCACGGATGGTATCAACTTCCGCCTTCCAAACCCTAGATAATTTAATTTCTTTCTGATAGAGCTCGTGCCCCACGAGCATAAGCGACTTTTCCAAAACCTCGTGCAGATGCATGGTCCTGAGGAGCGGCTTGGCCGGGCGCGCGAAACGCAGCAACTGATTCACGAGCGAATCGATGCGATCGATCTCGTGGCCGATCAAATTCGAGAAGGTCTCCCGGAAATCGGAGTCCTGGTAACGCTCCGGCAGAAGCTGGGAGAAGGTCTTGATCGAGACGAGCGGATTCTTGATCTCGTGCGCCATGCCGGCGGAGAGCGTGCCGAGGCTGACGAGACGATCGCTCCGGCGAATTTGTTGCTCGAGCCGTTTCAGCGCGGTGATATCGGTCACCACCATCAAAGCGCCCAACATTTCGCCTTCCTGCCCGTGGAAGATGGCGCTGCTCGCTCGCACCACCACTTCCTCGTCGCCGGACCGCACTGAGATCTCGCGATTTTCCTGCGCCACACCGGAGCGCAACGTTTCGCGCAATGCGGCCGAGATCGGCGCCGGCAATCCATCCATGGGACCGTCGAGAATCTCCCGGGGTCTCAGGTCAGTGATCTGGCCGGCTTCATTGTTGAAGACCGTCACCCGCTCGTCGGCGCCCACTGCGATCACACCGCTGGTCAGGTTCTCCAGCAACGTCTCGTTGTAGAGCTTGGCATTTTGGACCTCAGTGAAGAGGCGCGCATTATCGATCGCGACCGCGAGCTGGCCCGAGAGGACCTGAAGTGCTTCTTGTTCGGTGCGGCCATAAATTCGCCCTGAAATCCGAGGCCCCAAGAGCATTACCCCCGCGAGATGTTCCCGGGAGAAGATAGCCATGGCGAGAACGACCTGCAGAGATTCCATCTCGTGCGCAACCGATTCGAGTTCGGGGGTGAGGCGGGTGCGACGAAGCTCATCGAGAACGATCGGATCTTGCGGCGTCTTGAGGTAAGCGATGATTCCACTTTCGCTGGCGAACGTGATCGGTTGAGACCGATTTGCGGATCCGACGGGGGGATAATGTTGGGTGTAGCCGTTGGCGCTCGGGAGGAGAATGTAAAGGCGATCGGTTCGGACCGCGTCTGCAATGGTGGTCGCAAATTTTTCCAAAAGTTCGGCCAGCGTGGTGATGTCCCGAAGAATATCGGTGGCTTTGCGCATGGTTCCATGGAAGTCGATGCGGCGGGTGCCAAGGAAAAGCCGGTTCGCGAGTCCGCTCGAGAGGCCGCGGGCCGGCGCCATGGCAAAAGCGATCACGATGGCTGCAACCAGGTGGGCGAAAGTGCGGGCGCTATCGCCGAGAAGCGGCGGCGCGATTTTGCTCACCAACCACCAGATCGCCCCGTAAAGGACCAAGAGATAGGCGGTGAGAACTGTATAAGAAAGGATCCTGCGGATGACGAGTCCGACGTCCATGATCTTCCGGGTCGCGACGCCGTAGGCAATAATCAGGCTGAAAATGACCGCACGAAATGGCGCGAGCTGCACCGTGACCGCTTGAGGAAGAACCGGTAGCAAGAGAACGCCGAGTACGGAAAGAAGCAGCAATGCCACCAAGCCAACCACGACAAATCCCAGCTCTACCTTGGCGACGCCGGAGCTGCGCTTGAGGTCCCGGAGATAAAGAAACACGACCGCGGCGAAGGTCGAAATGAGAAACAGGAGATAGAGGGGGCCGAGCGGCCCGTAGAGGGGCTGGGGGACGGCCTCAGGGCGAAGCGCAGCGGAGTGCAGAAAAAGCGGTGTGTAACACAGCGCGATACCTGCTGCGCTCGCGACGGCCAGGCCTCTCGAGTTGCGGGCAATCTCCCCCCATTCTCTTTCGCGTCCCACAATCGCCAAGCGGAGAAAATTGAAGGCGTTGACCATCAAAATGCCGCAGGCCGACGCGTTGCGAATCCAGAACTCAGCCTCCAATGAGGTGGAGGCATCGAACGCAAACAGCAGCGAGGCCAGCCATGCGACGATGCATAAGCAGACGACGAGGAAGCTCTGGTTGACGCGACCTTTTGGATTGGCGCGGAAGACCGCAATGCCGAGCGCACATTGAATCGCGAGGCCCTGCCACGCCGGCAGCATTTGCCAATTCATAGGGAGAGCCGTTTCATTTTGGTGTTAATGCCGAAACTATCGCGAAGCAGATGCCGTTCTCGCGCGGCTGGTAACACCGGTAGCCACGATGATTGGCAGAAAAGTCATCGGACATCAATCCGATCCACAATCATGCTCGCGGCGCTGCCTCCGAGACCCCTCACATTGAGGATGGCGCGATTTACCCGGGCTCTCCGCGCCCGAGCGAAGAAAGGCAAGTCACAGCGCGGATCGGGCACCTCATAGTTCGCGGTCGGAGGGACGACCTGGTCGAGCAGGGCCAGAGCGCATGCGGCCAACTGGAAAGGTCCCCCGGCGGCCATGGGATTTCCCGTTACCCCTTTGATCGAGCTTACGGGAATGGTTTCGGCGTGCCGACCAAAAACCTTCCTGATGCTTTCCACTTCGGTTGCGTCGAGCATGGGATGACCGGGCCCGTATGCGGAAATATGATCAATTTCGGTGGGATGGATCCCGCCGTTATCGAGTGCAGCTTTCATCGATTCTTCCAAGGCGGAGCCAGGCCTTTCCGGGTCTCGATCGCGCTGCTTGCCATAGCTTCTAATCTCCAAATACATGCGAGCGCCTCGCGCTTCCGCCCGCTCGCGCTGTTCCAGGATCACAACAGCCGCGCCTTCGGAGACCACCCCTGAGTCGCGCAGAAGGTCAAACGGGCGACTCGCTCTTTGCGGTTCGTCATTGCGACACGAGCTGAGGCCGCTGGCGATCAGCATGGACATGACGAGCGGCGTCACCGGTGCTTCGGTGCCGCCCGCGATGGCGATTTCGGCTTCCCCGGATCGGACTAGGCCGGCAGCGGTTGCGATCGCATCCAGGCCCGAGGGGCACGCGGACGAAATGGTATCGGCGTCTCCACACAGACCGATACGGTCGGCAATCAAATTGGCTGGGGCCTGCGGGATCATATGAGCGGAGGCGCTGGGTGCAGCGCGGTTCGATCCCTTTTCCTGCACATCGTCGAAGGCGCGCTCCAACACATCAATCGCGCTGGAACTAACTCCGATGATAACGGGGGTAGGGCTGGGGAGATCAAGATCGGATGGATCGAACCCGGCATCGCGTAATGCCATCATGGCGGCGGCATAGGCAAACTGGGTATGGCGCGCCATACGGCGCGGCTTCAATTCGAGGGGGATGTGATCGAGCGGATTCCAGTTCTTGATTTCCCCGGCGATACGGCTCTTGAAGCTACTCGCATCAAAGAGGGTGATGGCACCGATGCCGCTTTGGCCGTTGAAGACCGACTCTCCAAATGTTTTTAGGCACGTCCCGTTGGGTGCCACGACTCCAATTCCGGTTACAACAACGCGGTTTCGCTTGGACATATTAGTGAGAGATGCGGAAAATCCAGGCAGTCAGGGTTAACTTCTAGTCTTTCCACTCAGTTCGGTAATTCCAGCAGATAGTTGTGAATACCCCGAGATTTCTTTTTCAGAAGATTTTCGATTTATTAACAACTTATACCTTGCACAAAGACGTTTATTTGTTGAAGCATCGCAGCCGCAACGACTTTTAGTTCCCTAAATCGGCATGAGAACCCCCCGGTCGCACCCTCCCACCCCCCCCGCGGCACGCCCCTAGCTGTCCCCGCTTCCTAACGAAATGACCGCTCCTCCCGAACTGCCGCGTGTGCTCGTCATCGATGACGAATTGGGTCCGCGCGAAAGTTTGCGGGTGCTCCTGAAGCCGAACTACCAGGTCCACACCGCCAACTCCGTCGAGGCCGGTCTGCGCCTTTTGCGGGAAAAAAAACCCGATGCGATCGTGAGCGACATCCGTATGCCCGGCACGAATGGGATCGACGGCCTGCGGCGCATCCGCGAAATCGATCCCCACGTGGCCGTGATCATGTTGACCGGCTTCGGCGCGCTGGAGACAGCGCAGGAGGCATTGCGCCTCGGGGCCAATGATTACCTGAGCAAGCCATTTGATGCGCGCGAAATGCGCGAGGTCATTAGCCGCAACATCGAACGCACGCGGCAGCATCGGTGCACTGAAACCGCAGCCGAGGAAATCCGCGAACTCAACCAACGCCTCATGCAGGAGCTGGCGCAAAAAGAACGGCTGGCCTCGCTCGGGCAGGCTTCCGCGGAGTTTGTGCACGATCTGGGCAATCCGCTCACCATCGTCTGGGGTTACGTGCAACTTCTGGCCAAGAAACTGGAGCAATCCGAAAAAGACACCGGCGTGCTAAATCCCAATTCCGCCAAGGAGCTCAACATCATCGAGCAAAACGTCCGCCTTTGCCGCGAGCTGCTCACGATGTGGCAAAGCTACGGCAGTGAGGAAGCGGCCGCGCACCGGTCAGTGGCGGTCGATCAAGTTTTGTCCGAAGTGGTCAAGAGTGCGGAGTCAATCGCCGCGCAAAGCGGGGTGACGATTTCGCTCGAGCCGTGCGCGGAAGCGAGAATTCTGGGCGATCCGGTGCAAATCAAGCGCGCGCTCCAGAATGTCATCGTCAACGGCGTCCAGGCCGCGGCGGAATCCCAGGGCGTGGTGGAGGTCGATTGCACGCCGCAAAATTTTTACGTCGACGTGCGTATTCGAGATACCGGCTGCGGGATCGACCCGGCCCAATTGGCGAAGATTTTCGAGCCTTACTTCACGACGCGACAGGCGCGGAGCGGCACCGGGCTTGGTCTCTACATTACGAAGAAGGTGGTGGAGGATCACCGCGGCTCAATTAAAGTCGAGAGCACCCCCCGGGTCGGCACCCTTTTCACGATTCGTCTCCCGCTGCTCAACGAAGCGGCCGCGTAGAGAACGCTTCTGTTCGTCGCGCGCGGCCGGTGCTGATCTGCCGGGCCATCTTTCGCAGGGAGCGCGGCGCCGGCCTTTTGCATTGTCAGCCTTTCCCGGTTTCGTTCTTCTCAACCTGTGTCGCACTATCGCATCGCCCCGCTCTTTCTTATTCGGGCCGCGGGCGTCCCGTTCGATCACCTGGAACGTCTGGCCTCGCCCCGCACCGCGGCCGCTGCGCGCGCGGTGCTCGTTAGGCGCGGTGAGCTGGCGCAGGCGCGGAGCGCGGCCGAAGCTTTTATCGGCACCCGCGCGAGCGGCCTCACCGCGGAGGAATCGCGCGCTTATCGCGCGCTCTTGAAACCGAATGCCACGCTCCCGGCCAGCGACCACGATTTGCCGCCGCCGATGCAGAGATTCGTCGAGGTGGCGCGCGAAATCCCCGCGCTGGGGGCGCAACTACAGAGCGTGCTGGAAGAAGAAATGACGTCGTCGCGACGCGCTCTGCTCGAATCGAGCCGCGCTCTCCTTCCGCCCTACCTTGTTTTCGGCGCCGGTAAATTTGGCGACCGCCTGGCAGCGAACGTGGAGGAAAATCCCGCCGTGTCTGCACCGCGGAATGCCCGGGCCCGGGAGCACGACCGTCATCTCCTGCTCTACCTCCAGCGCATCTGCGCCAAGAACGACACGTTTAGCGAATTTGGTCCTTCGGCCTGGGGGGTTGTGGCCGGTGAGGGCCATGCAGTCGAATGCCACCCTGTGCCCGGCGTAGCGCGGCGCGAGGCTTTTCTGGAGCGCTGGACTGCGCACGTTCTCGCCGCGGCTTTGAATCGCGATCCGGAGACGCGCATGGAGATTGCGCCCCGCCTTCATCCCAACGGACGGATCGAGGGTTCGTTCTTCTTTCGCTTCGATACCGGCGAACATATCACGCTCAGCGCCGAGGAGCGTCGCGTCCTGGAGCGGTGTGATGGGAAAACGGCCGCGCACGAAATGGAAGGAGCGGCCGAAGTGCTCGAGAATCTGGCGCGCCTCGGCGTCACTCTTTGGGAGGTGGAGGTGCCGGCAATGCAGGCGCGCGCCTTTGCGATTTTGACGAGCGAGATTGCGCAATGGCGCGAGACCCCGACGCGCGCCCACTGGCTCGGCCGGGCGCAACGGATCGCCACGCTGCCGGAGCGTTTCGCCGACAGCGTCGCCGTCGCCGCCCGCAGCGCGCTCATGCGCGAGGCAAGTGAGTCCCTCGCGCAACTCGGCGAAATGCAGAGGGGCGGACCACGTTTTCTGTATGCCGCCTCCAATCCGATTGCGGAAGAATGTGCGCGCGATGCCAACTTTGCCATCGGCGAAGCGCTGGCCGATCAGCTGGCGTGCGACGCGCAGCCGTGGTTCGATTTTTGGCGAGACACCTACGCATTTGTCGGCAGCCGGGTGGCGGAGAACCTGCGGGGATTGCTGCAATCGGCACCCAGGCACGGCGGCGCCGTCGCGTTGCCGGCGTTCTTGCAGCATTGCGCGGCGAAAAATCTGCCGCTGACCGGGGCGGGCCTGGTCGCGCTGGCGCATCTCCCTTTCCAGGAAGTGAAAGCGGCTTTCCGGGACATGGCGGCGAAACGCGCCGAAGCAGAGGAATGGGAGCTGACGGCGGATGATCTGGCATTCGTTAGGCGAGATTTTGTTTACGAAAAGTTCGACGCCTACACTTATCCTTCAGGAGATTTGCAGTTATCAGCCACATCAATCGCCGGGATCGCGCAGGGCGACTACCAATGGGTGGTGAGCGAACTGCACCCACCGGTCGCGTTGCTCCATCACGCACTCTACTGGAGCTGCCCGGATCAGGATGCGCTTGCGTGTGCGCTCGAGAGTGCGGCTGGTGGTTTGCCCTCGGTGCACTATGGATTTTTCGCGGCCGATTTTACCGCGCATACCAGTGTGCATTTCATGGAGGGTCTGCCGAATCTTATGACTTACGCCGCGCCGCAGCGGCCGAGCGCGGGCTGGCGCACGGTGCCACCGGCGGAAGTGGAGGTGTTTGTGGAAGACGGGACAGGCGACGTGGCGATGCGGCGGCGGGATTCGAAAGAATACCTCGGATCATTCGCGCGTAATTGGCTGATTCCGCTCGGATTTCATCCTTTCCATTTCGGGCGCGAACATCACATGCCGAGGTTGCGATGTGGGAAGGTGATCGTGCAACGTCGTTCTTGGACGGTGCGGGTGGAAGATTTGAGGGCGGGCGATTACTCCGGCCTCTCAGGTGATCTGGTCCTGGCGATGGAAGAGCTCCGCCAGGCGAAAGGCTGGCCGCGCTACATTTATACCCGGCCGACTGAACGCGCCCTGCGCCGGAGCGGCGCGGAAGGCCGGGACAAGGATACGAAACCGATCTTCATCGATCTGGAGAGTTATCTCTCGCTCGAGATTTTCCACCGCTGGCTGGTGAAAGCCGGCGAACTCGAGATTACGGAAATGTTGCCCGACCCCGAGCATCTGTGCTGGCGGGAAGCGGATGGGCGGCGCACCTTCGAACTGCGGACGCTGCTGGTGCCGCGCTCATGAAAGTAATCGCCGTCGCCAATCAAAAAGGAGGAGTGGGCAAAACCACCACCTCGGTGAATCTCGGCTGCGCGCTCGCGGACGCGGGGCAACGCATCCTGTTGATCGATCTTGATCCACAGGCGAACGCGACCAGTTCCTTCGGATTGCAGGAATTGGAGGGCGAGAGTCTCTACGAACCACTGATCGGAAACGCTTCCGTCGCCGACAAGATTTTGCCGACACGCGTGGAGGGCATGTTCATCATCCCGGCCGATCTCGACCTGGCCGGCGCGGAGATCGAGATCGCACGCATGGAGAATCATCTCACGCGGCTGACGGAGACGCTGACGCCGTTGCGCGCGGACGCGACGTTCGATTTCGTGCTCCTCGATTGCCCGCCCTCGCTCGGCATCCTGATGACGAATGCGCTCGCGGCCGCGGATGAATTACTCACGCCGATCCAATGCGAATTTTTCGCGCTCGAGGGGTTGGTGAAGATTGTGCGCGTGGTGGACCAGATCCGGAATTCCGGGGCGAATGATCGGGTCGAAATCGCTGGCATCGTCATGACGATGTTCGACCGGCGGACAAACCTAAGCCCGCAGGTCGTGGCCGAAGTGCGGCAACATTTCGGTGAGCGCGTTTACGAGACGGTGATCCCGCGCACCGTGCGACTGAGCGAGGCGCCGAGCTTCGGCCAATCGATCTTCGAGTACGCACCCAACGGCAGCGGAGCGCTGGCGTATCGCGCCTTGGCGGACGAATTTTTGCGCCGTCACGCAGTGGTCGCAACGCTACCTGAAAAACCTGCGGCGACGTAACGCCGCCGCAGGTTTCATCCGTTCCGGCAATCCGGTTATTCCTTTTTCGGAGCGGGCGAAGCCTCTCCCTCGGCGGCGGGTGTGGTCGTCGCCTTCTTGGCTTCCTTTTTCGCCTTCCGGGCCGCATCTGCTGCTTTCTCGGCTTCGGTCTTTCCACCGATTTTGAGGCTCTTGGCTTCCATGGTGCCGTCTTCCTGTTTCCAATAGGAGCCAGTCACTGCTTCGTTTTCCGTCAGGTCTGTGAACGCGGCGGGCGCGCCGGCTTTCGTGACCGTGGTTTTGTCGGTCACCTTGATGACCTTGGAGGCCTTCTTGCCGACGATGGTGAAGGTCTTGGCTGACTTATCGATGGAGGTGGCCACGCCCTTGAACGGGGCCGGACGGGGAGGCTTGGTGGTTTCCGCCGCAGCTTCGCTGGCCGCGGGTGCAGGTGAGGTTTTCTTTTCCGCCGCCGCAAGGGCGCTCGAGAAGGCGAGCGCTGCGATGCCGGCGGCGATGAGGAGGTATTGTTTTGATTTCATATGTGTCTGGGGTTTGGTTTTGCCCGGGCTCGTCACGGGGACCAGCCAGAGCGGTTTCCTTTCCGTATAACGAGTCTTTTCCTGGTTGGCAATCTTGATCGAGCGGCCGGTCGACGACGGCCACGGACAAAGAGAGGCGAGCTTGAAAAGCCCGGCGATGCGGCTACTCTGTCGCCGCAGAATTCGGGGGTATAGCTCAGTTGGTAGAGCGCGTCGTTCGCAATGACGAGGCCTGGGGTTCGAATCCCCATACCTCCAGTCTTCGCCCGCCGTCAGAGCGGAAGGCGAAGACCGGCCCCGGAAGGAGGGGTGTGAGGTGGGACTGGGATTTCCCGCGTCTTAGAATTCCTTCGTCAGGCGCACATACACGAACTGGCCGGTGGCGTCGTAGGTGTAACCGGGATAGCCGTTGCTGTTGTTGCCGAAGCCAAACGCAGTGGGTGGATCTTGATCGAAGAGGTTGTTACAGCCCACGGTGAGGCGGGTGTCGTGTAGCAGCGTCTGCCAGAACGAGCGACCGGAGGTGCTCAGGACAGGGCTTTTGGCCATCCCGGCTCCGTCTTTCGAATAGGCCGAGGCCGTTTCGCCTTCGGGGAGCATGAAGGTGTAAGAGGCCTGGAGATCGAAAATCCAGGTTTGGCTGACCCAATGTTCGAGCCCATCGTTGTCGAGTTCGTGGAAACCATCGTAGTAGCGCACCGAGCCGATGAGACTGAAACCTCTGTAGGCCCATTCCAGGCGCGAATCGCCTTTCCATTGGTAGTAGCCTTCGTCTGAAGCATCGGTGGCGGGGCCGCGGGTGAGGCGGTCGACGGGGTCAAGGGGTGTCGGCTGACGAAGGAACTCGTCGAGAAATGTCGCCTGCGTCACCCAGGTGAAGGTGCCCCAGGGTGTTTCGCGTTGATATTGCAGACCGAAATCCGCGCCGCGTGCTTTTTCGAAGCCGGCGTTCTGATCGGCGCGCACGACGAGATTGATCGATCCATCCGGATTACGCAGAACCTGCTCGCCCGGGAGCAAAGTCCCGGCAGCCTCGCGCTCCAACACCTGCTGCGCCTCTGGAACGATGACCACTCCCGTGCGCTCGATGTCGAAGAAATCGATCGAGAGCGTCAAGCCGGGAACGAACTTCGGGCTGTAAACGAGCCCTGCGCTGATGGACTCGGAGTCTTCCGGTTGCAGATTCGGATTGCTGTTGCTGAGCGTGGTGGTCTCGGGTTCGCTCATGCCCGTAAGGGGATCGACGGTGCCTTCAATGCTGGAAGCGCCGGACCCGAATAATTCTTCCAACGCGGGCTGGCGAAAGCCTTTGCCCCAGGTGCCGCGCAGGGTGAGCGTTTCGTCCAGCGGCTGCCAGCGCAGGCCAAACTTTGGAACCAGGACGTTGCTGTCGTTGTTACGGAACTCCTCGTAGCGAGCCGCCGCGGTAAAATCGAGGGCGTGGAAGCCGGGGATGGCGTTGTTCGTTCCGAAAATCGGGATGCTGGTCTCGGCATAAATGCCGTAGGATTTTCTCCCGCCCCGCGCGGCCGGCA
The DNA here is from genome assembly GCA_963769625.1 of uncultured Verrucomicrobiae bacterium. Taxonomy (GTDB): domain Bacteria; phylum Verrucomicrobiota; class Verrucomicrobiia; order Chthoniobacterales; family UBA10450; genus JACCTI01. The sequence continues at coordinate 99,473 of CAVYMO010000012.1, forward strand.
GCGGTGAATTTCCCGCAATATCTCCGCGGAGGTTTAATTCATCCGGCTCTTCCCGCAGGGTTTCGCGGCGAAATTGAGCACCCGCGGCAAAGCCAACGCCGCCGGCGGGCAGACTGAAAAGTTCGGTCGTGTAAATGCTGCCGTCCAGGGTCGCGACCTTCGAGATATCGAAGTCCTTCGGGAAAACGCGGGCGAAGTCGACCGTGGCCTGATTCGCCGGAATGGGATTACGGAAATCGCCAAAGGGGTTGAAGGCCACCATCGTGCCGATGTATTCCGACGACGCCGGATTAAAGATGGGGTCGGCCTGATTCAGAATGCGATTGAAGCGGGTGATCGAGACCTGCTGGCCGGTGGAAAGGTTTTTCACCTCGCTGTAACGGAAGCCGAGGTCATAGCCCCAGGTGCCGTCAAACAGCTTGTCTCCGCGCAGACCCACCGTGGCCAGCGTGGCATCGGTCTCGTTGTCGAAGAGCCGGTTCCCAAACTCCGCCAGCCGGGCCCGCGAACCGCCCGAGATGATCTGGTTGAAGGGATTGAAGGGATTGAAAGCTCCTGGCGCCACGCCGGTTGCCGCGTAGGTGGGACCGCCGAAAGGCGTGGTGCCGGCAGGATTCGGATCCCGCGGGGGAATGGCGATCGTCGTCAGGCCGGTCGTCTGGAAATTGCCGGTCGCAGGAGGCGCCAGTTCGTTGTGCGTTTTGACGTTTTGGTAGTACCCATCGGCATACAGCTCCAGTTGCTCGCCATAAATCTTGTGGCTGGCACTGAGGTAAAGGCCGTATCGCTCTGATTCCGGGAATGAGAGTGAGAATTCATTGAAAGTTGTAGCCAGGCAGCGGGCCACCGGCGGAGCGGATGCGTGCGGAACCGTTGTAAAGATAGGTGCTCGCCGGAGCGAGGCCATTGGTGCCGCTGGGAGCGCCGCCGAATTGCAGCCCGCTCGCGGTCGGGATGACCGTTCCGCCGGCCTCGGCCACAGCCGCATTAGTCAATTGCAGATTATAGGGACTGGCGTTCGAACTCAGAAAGGGCGGAACGGCGGAATAGCTGCGGTCGCGGTTGGCGATTGCCTTGCGTTGATAATAGTTAAGCACGCCTGTGATGTTCGTCTTGTCGTTGCCGACTCCAAAGACGAGGGAAGCAGCGAACTGGCTGGAATCCTCCTCGGTGGTATTGCCATATTCAATATTGAAGGTCGCTCCGCGATAGTTCTTGCGCAGCTTGATGTTGACCACGCCGGCCACCGCGTCCGCGCCGTAGGTGGTGGAGGCACCGTCTTTGAGGACTTCGATGCTCTCGATCGCGTCGCGGGGAATGGAATAGAGATCCACGAAGGCGATGCCCGAGTTCGTGATCGGATAGGGCGCCACGCGGCGGCCATCGATCAAGACCAGTGTGGCGCGGGCATCAAAAGCGCGCAGCGCCACGCCGGCCGCCCCGATCGCTGTATCTGAGCCGTTGTTGTTGTTGGAGAGCGGAACGCTGTTGGCGTTGGCGACCGGGAGGTTCTGGAGAAATTCTTCGGCTGTCCGTTCACCTGATTTTTCGATAGTCTCACGTGTCGCGGTCAGGACCGGATTCGGTCCGACTTCGGCCGCCGTCGGAATGGCGGAACCGGTCACGAAGACCCGGTCCGTCGTAGCGGCGTCGGGCGGTGCTGGCACGACCGTGCCGTTGGGGTCCACTGCGGCACTTGCCGCGGCGTCGGCGGCGGCCGTTGAACTGGGTGGGGCGACTGCTTGTTGGGCAAAAACGCTCGTGGGAAGAAGGAGCGTGGCGGCGAGGAGGAGGAAGGGAACGAGGCGACGGGGCTTGGTCGGTTCTTGGTTAGGCATAGGAGGTGGAGATGTTGGAGGGTGGCGAGGAAACCGGCTCGCTGACAAGATATTTTTTCGGCGAACTTTTTGGCGGCCGGCGCGGAGTTTTGTCCCGGCTTCGGAACGCGCAAATCCCATTTTCGTTTCGATCTTGTGCGATCTACAAAACGGCGAACATTTGCAACAAGCTTCACATCAGTGGATTACATGCACCATTGGACCGGTGGCACGACGTTTGCATAGCGTTCCGGGCTTGCGAGTCGATCGCCCCTTCATCCATCCTCCTGTTCATGTAGTGCGTTCGAAAACCGCCCCTTCAACCCGTTATGTTAAAATTATTTGTCCTAACGATCACTTCGGTCGCCACCCTCGCGTGGGCCCAGGAAAACAAGGAAATGACCGTCGAACAATTGGTCGCGAAAAACATCGAGGCCAAGGGCGGCATCGAGGCGTTGCGCGCGCTCCAGTCCGTCAAGGTCACCGGCAAGATGCTGGTGAACCAAGGCAAGATCGAGCTCGCCTACGCGCAAACGCGCAAAGCGCCCCGGCGCCGTGCGCACCGAAGCGACGCTTCAGGGCATGACGTTGGTGCAGGCTTACGATGGGCAGGAGGGCTGGAAGATTTCGCCATTTCAAGGTCGCAAGGATCCGGAGAAAATGTCGGCCGACGATACGAAGGCGTTGATCGAGGACGCGGAGATCGACGGACCGCTGATCGATTGGAAGGAAAAAGGGAGCACAGTCGAGTATCTCGGGACCGAGGACGTGGACGGCACGCTCGCGCACAAGCTCAAGGTCACGCGCAAGAGTGGCGACGTGAATTACGTTTATCTCGACCCCGATCACTTCCTCGAGATTCGCGTCGTCTCGCAGCGGATGGAGCGCGGCGTGCAGGTCGAGACCGAAACCGACCTGAGCGATTACGAAAAGGTGAACGGCGTCTATCTGCCGTTCTCGATCGAGGCGGGCCCGAAGGGCGTCTCGGACAAGCAAAAGTTGATTCTCGACAAGGCGGAGGCCAATCCGCCGGTCGATGACGCCGTCTTCAAGTTTCCTGTCACCCCCGCCAAGTAATTTTTCCGGAACTCACTCCTATGCGCTTCACCTCACTTCTATTTCCCGCCGCGTTTGCACTCGTTAGCCTGACCCAGGCCGCCGAGCAGGCGCCGTATAATTCTTCCACCGTCTCCGGTCTCGGCGCGCGCAACATCGGCTCCGCCACCATGAGCGGCCGCGTCGCCGCTTTCGCCGCCAATCGCGAACCCTCCGGCAAGATCACCCTCTTCGTCGGCGCGGCCAGCGGCGGCGTTTGGAAATCGGAGGACGGCGGCACGACTTACAAGCCCGTCTTCGACGACCAGCCCGTGCAATCGATCGGCGCCGTCGCGCTGGATCCGAAAAACTCGAAAAACGTCTGGGTCGGCACCGGCGAACCATGGACGCGCAACAGCGTCTCCATCGGCAACGGCATGTATCGCTCGACTGATGGCGGCGAAACCTGGACGCGCATCGGCCTGCCGAACTCCGAGCGCATCTCGCAGATCATCGTCAGCCCGGAAAACGGCGAGACCGCGTATGTGGCCGTGCCCGGCGCGCTCTGGAGCGATTCGCCCGATCGCGGCCTTTACAAGACAATCGATGGCGGCCACACCTGGAACCAGATTTTGAAAGGCAGCAATCTTTCCACCGGTTGCTCGACCATCGCGATGGACCCGACCAACCCGAACGTGTTGTTAGCCGGGATGTGGGATTTTCGTCGCAAAGGCTGGACCTTCCGTTCCGGCGGCGAAGGTCCGGACGCGCCTTCTGGGAGCGGACTTTTCCGTTCCGCGGATGGCGGTGCGACCTGGAGCGAAATCACGCCGGAAAGCAGCAAGGGTTTTCCGACGAAACCCTACGGCCGTCTCGCGCTCGCGATCGCGCCCTCGAATGCGAAACGCGTTTACTGCTTCGTCGAATCCACCGATAGCGCGCTTTTCGTTTCCGACGATGGCGGCGCGACGTGGGACAAGCGCGACAAGAGCAACTGGATGGTCTGGCGTCCGTTCTATTTCGCGAACCTGATCGTCGATCCGAAGAATCCCGATCGCGTCTTCAAGACCGACGGCGCGCTCATCATGAGCGAGGACGCGGGCAAGAGCTTTTCGACCGTGGGCGGTTTCGCGGGCTCGCATGGCGACGCCCACGCGGTCTGGATCGATCCGACCAATCCGCAGACCGTTCTCCTCGGCGACGACGGCGGGATGTGGTACTCCTACAACGGCGGCAGCAAATGGTGGAAGAGCGACAACCTCCCCATCTCGCAGTTCTACCACGTCAGCGTGGACGACGCCGATCCGTATCGCGTTTACGGCGGCTTGCAGGACAACAGTTCGTGGGTCGGCCAATCGCAATATCCCGGCGGCATCAACAACGCGCAGTGGGAAAACATGTACGGCGGCGACGGCTTCTGGATGTTCGCCGATCCGTCCGATCCCGATTACGTCTACGCGGAATTTCAGGGCGGCTTCATCGGCCGCATCAATCGCAAGACGCTGCAGGGCCGCGACATTCAACCGAAGGCGAACTACAAGGAAAAGCTGCGCTTCAATTGGAACGCGCCCATCGCGCTTTCGCCTAACGAGAAGGGCACGATCTACATCGGCGCGCAGTTCCTCTTCCGCTCGCGCAACCAGGGCCAGACGTGGGAGCGCATCTCGCCCGACCTGACCACGAACGATCCCGAGAAGCAGAAGCAGGAACAATCCGGCGGCATCACGGTGGACAACTCCGCGGCGGAGATGCACACCACGATTTATTCCATCAGCGAGTCGCCCAAGGACAAGAACGTCATCTGGGTCGGCACCGACGACGGCAACCTCCAGCTCACGAAAGATGGCGGGAAGACGTGGAACAACGTCGTCGGCAACATCGCCGGCCTGCCGAAGAACTCATGGGTGAGCTGGGTCCAGGCGAGCAACTTCGAGCCCGGCACCGCGCACGTCACCTTCGACCGCCACACTTTCGGCGAGATGACCGCCTACGCGTATCGCACGACCGATTTCGGCAAGACCTGGACGCCGCTCGTGACGCCGCAGGAACTCTCCGGCGTGCACGGTTACGCGCACGTGATCAAGGAAGACATCGTGAAGCCGAACATTCTCTTCCTCGGCACCGAGTTCGGTCTCTACATCTCGATCGATACCGGCAAGACGTGGGCGCAATACAAGGGCAACCGCTTTCCCGGCGGTCGCGGTGCGCGATCTCGCGATTCATCCGCGCGATCACGAACTCATCCTCGGCACGCATGGCCGCGGCATCTGGATCGTCGACGACATCACGCCGCTGCGCGCGCTCACGCCGGAGTTGTTAGGCCAGGAAGCCGCCTTCGTCGCGGCCAAGCCCGGTGCAGCAGCGCATCCAGGGCAACGGCGGCTGGTCCACCGGCGCGGCCGTTTTCACCGGCGAAAATCCGCCCGACGCCGCCGTCATCACCTACTATCAGCGCACGCGGCATTTGTTCGGCAAACTCAAGATCGAGGTGCTCGACGCCGCCGGTCGCGTGATCGATGAATTGCCCGCCAGCAAACGCCCCGGCCTGAATCGCGTCATGTGGGGCATGCGCGAAAAACCGCCGCGCGTTCCGCCCGCCGCGCAGCTCGCCTTCTCCGGCACGCGCGGTCCGCGCGTCCTGCCCGGCGATTACACCATTCGCATGACGAAGGACGGCAAAGTCTCCGAGACCAAGCTCACCGTCGCGCTCGATCGCCGGGCCAAATTCACGCCGGCCGATCGCAAGGCGCAATATGACGCCGCCATGCGCGTGCACGCGCTCTTCGGCGAGGAAAGCGCGCTCATGGATCGCATCATGCCCGCTGCGCGCCGCGCTCGCCAAAGCGGCGAAAGATTTGCCCGAAGGCGATCCGCTCGCGCAAAACGCTCACCGACTTCGACGCCAAAGTGGACGCGGTGCGCAAACAAATCGTGGCCACGACCGAAGGCGGCGCCATCACCGGCGAAGAGCGCCTGCGCGAACACACCGATCAACTTTACGGCGCGATCCTGAGCTACGAAGGCAAGCCCGGCGATTACCAGATCGCGCGCATCGACGCGCTCAAGCGCGAACTGGACGACGTGACGAAGCAGTTCGAGCAACTGAACACGAAGGATCTGCCCGCGGTGAACGAAGCGTTGAAAGCGAAGGGACAGCCGCCCATCGCCTACGCGCCGGAGTCATCGACCGCGGCGGCGATGTTTGCGCGCTATCTCGAGCGCGGTCGCGAGAAGAGCCGCGACGGACTAAGAGCTTCCCGCCACCGCGCAGCCGATGGAGCCTGTCATCCCGAGCTTGTCGAGGGATCTCACGCAGCTCTGTCGGTTACGCTTTGGTCTGGAGCGGAAACCCACCAGCGACGGCGAGATCCCTCGGCCGTCTGACGCGGCTCGGGATGACAGCGTGGGGAAGTCTTCGAGAGGCGGCGTCCCGCAGCCGCGAAGTTTCCTGAATCCAAACTCCGCTCGAACGGCATCACATCGGTAACCCTATGCTGCACGACTTCCGTTTCGCCCTCCGCCAACTCATAAAAGCTCGCGGTTTCAGCATCGCCGCCATCACCGTTCTCGCCTTCGGGATTGGCGCCAACACCGCCATCTTCAGTCTGCTCGACACCATGCTCTTTCAGCCGCCCGCTTTCGCGAAGCCGACGGAGATCGTGCAGCTCTTCTCTCAGGATAAGAAAGAGCCGAAGAACTTCCGCGGCTTTTCCTATCCGACCTACGTCGACATCCGCGAGCAGAACACCGTCTTCGCCGGCATCATGGCGCACAACCTCGCCATGGTCGGCGTCGGTGACAAAGGCGACACCCGCCGCACTTTTGCCGACATCGTCAGCGCGAACTACTTCTCCGTCCTCGGCGTCCGTCCGATTGAGGGTCGCGGCTTCTTGCCGGCGGAAGAAAAACCCGGCAGCAACGCGGCCGTCGCCGTGGTCAGTTACAGCTACTGGCAGAAACAGGCGCTCGATCCCGCGTTGCTCGGCTCCAGCATCACGATCAACAGCCGGCCCTTCACCGTGGTCGGCATTTTGCCGAAGGGTTTCACCGGCACGATGCAGGTCTTCGCGCCGGAGATCTGGGTCCCGCTCGGCGTGCACGATCAATTGGTAAATGATTTTCAAACCACCGATCGCAAATCGCTCGACGACCGCGCGGGCAAGGAACTACTCCTGATCGCGCGCCTCAAACCTGGCGTGACCGCGGCAGCGGCCGAGCCGGTACTCAAGGCGCTCGCGGGCAATCTCGAACAAGCCTACCCGGTCGAGCAAAAGAACCAGACCTTCATGACCGAACCGCTTTCGCGTTTCGCCACCAGCACGAGTCCGTCCGGCGATGGCGAAGTGAAACAGCTCGCGCCGATGCTCTTCGGCATGGCCGGCGTGGTCCTGCTCGTGGCCTGTTTGAATCTGGCGAACATGCTCCTCGCGCGCGGCACGGCGCGGCGGAAAGAGATCGCGGTCCGCCTCGCGCTCGGCGCCAGCCGCTGGCGCATCGTGCGCCAGTTACTCATCGAAGGGTTTGCGCTCGCCGTGATCGGGAGTGCGTTCGGGTTGTTGTTAGGCTTGTGGTCCTCCGATCTGCTCGTCGCCTCCATGGGCAACCTGATGCCGGTCGACATCGTCTGGAAAGGAGGACTGAACGCCTCCGTCCTGCTCGCGACTTTTGTCTTTTGCCTGCTCGGCACGCTCGCCTTCGCGCTCGGCCCGGCTTTGAAGTTGTCGCGCTCCTCCGTGGTCGGTGATTTGAAGGAACACGCCGGAGAAGACGCGAGCCATCGCCGTTGGAAATTCCTGCCGCGCAATCCGCTCGTCGTGATCCAGATCGCGTTCTCGCTCGCGCTTTTGACCGCGGCCGCGCTTTTCATTCGCGGCGCGGGCAAGGCCGCTGCCGCCGATACCGGCCTCGCGACCACGCAAAATTTCCTGCTCGAACTCGATGGCAGCCTGGCGGGCTACGATCAGGCGCGCACGCAGGATCTCTACCGCACGCTGGAAGAACGGCTCGCCGCGTTGCCGGGAGTGGAGCGTGCGAGCATCTCGTCCACCGTGCCCTTCGGCATGGTGTCGTTGAGCAAAGCCGTGCAGCGCGGCGGTGCCAATGCTGCGCCCGATTCCAAACCCGCGACCGCGGCGGAGGGTCTCGCTTTTGGTGCGCACTGGAACAGCGTGGGCGCGGACTATTTTTCGACGGTCGGATTGGGTTTGCTCCGCGGCCGCGTTTTCAACCCCGCCGAGGCGATGCACCAGGACAAGGCCCGCGTCGCCATCATCGATGAAGCGCTGGCGAAGAAGTTATGGCCCGAGGGTGACGCGCTCGGGCAGCAAATCCAGTTCGCGGCCGATGACGCACCGCGCGCGCGCGGCGACGGCAGCGCCGGCGTGGGCGTGCAGGGCGGCGGCAGCGGCGAAGCGAAGCAACAACTCGAAGTCATCGGCATCGTCCCGTACACGCGCGAAAGTCTCTTCGAGAAAAGTCCGCGCGGCGCGCTCTACCTGCCCTTCGCGGGCGGTTTCCAGAGCAATGTCTTCTTTCATATCAAATTCGCACCGGGTGCGATGGGCGACACCGCCGCCACGGCGGACCTGATCCGCCGCACCGTGCGCGCGGTCGATCCCGCGTTGCCCGTGCTTTCGCTCAAGACATTCTCGCAACATCTCGACAGCAACATCCAGCTCTGGCTTGTCCGCGCCGGGGCCGCGCTCTTCAGCGTTTTCGGTTTCGTCGCTTTCGGGTTGGCCGTGGTCGGTGTTTACGGCGTGAAAGCGTATTCCGTGGCGCGTCGCACGCGCGAGATCGGCATCCGCATGGCCCTAGGGGCACAACGCGAAACCGTGCAATGGATGATCCTGCGGGAGGGGTTCGTCATGCTCGCGAGCGGGGTCGCGATCGGTCTGCTCCTCGCCGCCGGCATGGGCAAGTTGCTTAGCGGAATCCTCTACGAGGTCGGCGCCTTCGATCCGCTCGCCTTCACCCTCGCTCCGCTTGTTCTTGCGGCCGCGGCGTTGCTCGCCACGTGGTTGCCCGCGCGTCGCGCCACGCGGATCAGCCCGATGGTCGCGTTGCGGACGGAGTAATCGCGGCTTCCGGACACACCACCTCCGGCGTCGGCGCGGCTTTTCGGCGGCCGGCCGTGATGACCAACGCGACGGAGCCGATGATGATGGCCGCGGCCACACCGGTGAGGAGGGTTAGCTTTTCGCCGGCAAAGAATGCGCCCAGCAAGACGGCGACAACGGGATTCACATACGCATACGTCGCTACCTTCGCCGGATCGCAATGGCGCAGCAGCCAAGCGTAAGAAGCGTAGCCAATGATTCCCCCGATCACGACCAGATAAACGAAGGCGCCTAACGAAAGCATCGAAATCTCGGCGAGGCGAACCTGCGGCAGTTCCCCTTTCGCCAAACCTGCCAGCACGAGCAAGGTCCCGCCACAAAGCATCTGTTGCCCGGCGGCGAGAAAGGGCGAAGTCGCGCCGGGCGCGTGGCGCGAGTAAAGCGAGCCTGCCGACCAGATGAACGATGAGAAAAGGAGAATCGACATCCCGATCCACGCATGCGGCGAAACGTCCGCCCCCGTCGCGCGCAAAGCAGGCCCGATGAGCACGCCCACGCCGACAAACCCGCCCGCCAGACCCACCATTGTCATCGGTCGCGGCCGCCCGGTGAGACGAAACATCCAGCTGAGCAAGACGACGTAGAGCGGCACCGTCGCGACCAGCAGTGCCGCCAAGCCTGAGGGCACATATTGTTCCGCCAACGTCACCCCGCCGTTGCCCCCGAGAAGCAAACACGCGCCCACGATCAACGCGGTGCGCCACTCGATTGCGCGCGAGCGTGTCGCGCCACTCAACCGCGCGCCGGCATAGAGAATCAATCCCGCGCAAAGGAACCGCACTCCCGCCATCAGGAGCGGCGGAATCGTCTGGATCGCGAAGAGAATCGCCAGGTAGGTCGAGCCCCAGATCACATAGATCGAGGCGAACCCAAGGAGAATCGCAAAGCGCGAAGGCGCCGCCGGCACAATACCGTTCACCTGGCGTTCTCGTCGTTAGCCGCGTTTAAGTCCACGGGCTTGTTCTTTTGCCTCGCCAAAGCCAGTGCCAGCCTGGCCCGTCCCAACGCGCGCCGCCAGCGGCGACCGCGATTGGAGGTCGCGAGGGTGGAACGAAAGTGGGGTGTAATCGAGACGCCGTATTGACGGCAAAGCTCGAGGGCCTCCGGCGTCCACAGCCCGCGCACGATGGCGGAGCCGAGATAAGGGATCGGTGGGGCCGACTCCGGGCCGTAGGAATACATGATCAGGTCACGGGTGCGCTCACTGCCCCGCGCTTCCATGTTCCAGGCGTTTTCGCCCGGCCGTAAAAGCGAGGTGAAGCGTTCGCGCTCCCACAGCGTGACCTGCAAACGCGTGCGCCCGGTCGATTCGCGCGGGATGAGATTGTAGCGACCGGCGCTGCGGCTAAAATCGGGCTCGAGCAGGGAGAGATCAGCGAAACAAAACGAAGCGGCGTCGTGCTCTTGAGCGAACCGGATGTCGTCGGCTAATTGTACTTCATCCACCGGACGGGTCAGGAAGTAGTCTTCCTGGAAATAAAGGATGTAGGGCTCGTCGATTTGGCCAAGCGCCTTTTGCATGTTTGAGGCCCAGCCCTGATCTCGTCCGACCACGAGCGGCTGGATGAAATCCGAGCGAACGCGCAACTCATTCACGATCAGGTAGACGGGGAATGGGCACGCGGGCCAAAACTTGCGGTAGAAGAATGCGAAGGGCCGCCAGCAATCGAAAAACGCGTCGCAACTCGAAACGACCACCGCGACGGAATTGGCGACGTTGGAACGCGGTTTCTCCACCTCTCCCCCTATACCGTCATGTTGCGCGGAGTCGAAACATCTCTGAGCAATTCCGCGCGGCGCAGAGGGGAGAAGAGTGGTTCAAGCGTCCGACAGAAACATGCGCGCCCATTCGTTCAGGATCCAGAGATTCCAGAGCCGCTGCGCGTGATTGGCGCGCCCGGCCTGATGCTCCTCAAGCAGTTGCGCGGCGTATCCTTCGTCGAGAAAACGTGCGATCGCAGGATGCAACGGCAGGATGCCGTCGCGGATTTCTTGCCGCGCCGATTCGCGCCACCATTGCGCGAGCGGGACGGAGAAGCCCGCGCTTGCGCGCTTGCAGCACGGCGGGCGGCAGATCATCCGCCACGATCTCGCGCAGCAAAAGCTTCCCGTGGCGCGCGTCGCCCTTCCATTTTGCCGGCAAACGCGCGCACAACTCCACGAGCTCATGATCGAGAAAGGGCGAACGCACCTCGAGACTGCGCGCCATGCTGGCGATGTCGAGTTTCGTTAGGAGCGAATTCGGCAGCGGCTCCGTGTAATCCCAGCGGAAGATGCGTTCGAGCGGCTGCATTTCGTCCGCCCAAAAATCTTCCACCACCTCCGCGAGAAAACGATCGCTCTCCTTACGCAGCGCCGGGCGCGCAATCCCGGCGAAGTGCGTCCCGGAAAACATTTCGCCGGAGAAAAGGCTGGGCGTTTCGGCCAGCAGACGCCGACGCAGTTTGCTTTCCGCTTTCGACCCGCCGCGCATCGAAGCCAGCGTCCAGCGCTCGCGCAGTTCACGCGGGAAAATGCGCGAGACGGTCTCCTGCCATGCGCGGAGGCGGTGTTTCGAGTAACCGGCAAACGCCTCGTCGCCGCCATCACCACTGAGCGCGACCTTTACGCGTTGGCGCGTTAGTTCGCACACCAACAACGTCGGCAGGATCGACTTGTCGGCGTTGGGTTCGCCATGGTGGCGCACGGCTTCGGGAACGAGCGCGAGCAGATCCGTCCCGCCAGCAAGGACATGATGTTCGACGCCGAAATGCTGCGCCGACGCGCGTGCGATTTCCGTTTCGTCGTATTCTTTTTCCGCGAAGCCGATCGTGAACGCTTGCACCTTCTCGCCGAGCCCGCGCACAAGCCGGGCGAGAAGCGCATTCGAATCGAGCCCGCCGCTGAGGAGCAGCCCGAGCGGCACGTCACTGCGTAGGCGCAGGCGCAAGCTTTCATCGAGTTTCGCGCGCACCATTTCGCGCGCTTCGGCGCGGTCGCAACTCAGCTTCGGTTCGGAAGGGTAGGTCCAATAGCGCTGCACCTGTGCGTGTCCGTCCCGCCAGAGAAGGTGATGTGCGGGAGGCAACTTCCTGATCTGCCGCACGATGGTTTTCGGCGCGGAGATGAAGCCGAATTGCAGATACGCGGCCAGCGCCTCGGGATCGATTTCCCACGCCGCGAGTTTTTGCTCGAGCAATGGTGCGAGTTCGGAACAGAAATAGAGAACGCCCTCGATGACTGCATAGTTCAGCGGCTTCTTGCCCAACCGATCGCGTGCGAGAAAGAGTGTGCGCTGCCGCGAATCCCACAGAGCGAACGCGAACATGCCGCGCAATTCCTGGAGCATTTCGACGCCGTGTTCCTCGTAAAGATGAACGAGGGTTTCGACGTCACCGCTGGTCGTGAAGCGATGGCCTCGCGCCTCCAGTTGGTCGCGCAGTTCCACGTAGTTATAGATCTCGCCGTTGCAGATGACGTGGATCGATCCGTCCTCATTCGCGACCGGTTGTTGACCGGTAGCGAGATCGACAATGCTTAGCCGGCGCATCCCAAGCCCGATGCCCGGCGCCACGAAGAAACCTTCATCATCCGGCCCGCGATGCCGCAGCGCGCCCGCCAACTGGCGCAGAAGCGGCTCGCGATCAGTGGAAAGGTTTAGCGTCGCATAACCGGCAATGCCGCACATGGCGCGACTCTAAGGGCGGGGACTGATGGGCGGGAAACGGAATCTTCCTCGAGACGGAACGGCGCGACGCGTCCGGGTTGCAAGAAAGAGCCGCGCCGGTTATTGTTCGGCTCTCCGAAAAAACGGGGGCGCACTGGTTTCGACTCGTAGTTTGAAACGCAGGCGGCATGTCGAGGATGGTTCGTTGGCCTCGTTAAAATCCGGACCAAAAAAAATAAATGCAGATCACCAAGATCTCGCTCTCGCGGCTTAATTGACTGCGATGTCTCAGGTTGGACGCCTGCTACGGCTTGAGACATGGACAGCAGGCTAATCGGACGGCGGAGTGACCGCGCCGGACGGTGAAGGAATTTCGTGGTGGCTCGGGAGACGGAGTGTGCCGGCGCAGCCTTCGGCTCCTTAAAAATAAATCACCGGCTAAACATGTAGAAGCTTGTGCAGATGGCTTCGAGGACAGGGGTTCGACTCCCCTCGCCTCCACTTTCCGCCGCCGGGCCGGCGAGCCTCCGATGTCAGACGATGATCTGCAGCAAATTCTTCACGGATTTCGGGCTCCATCCGAACTCGTGCGGAACTGACAAGAAACGCCCGATTTTTCGCAAGCGAGGGTAAGTGCCGAACGGGAGCTGGTATTATCGTTCTCGTATGAAGACACTCGCAAATCCAGATTGCCGCCGGAATCGGCCAGGGTTGTTTCGCACGCGGGCATTCAGGAGGGATGAATCATGACTGAAAAAACGAAGAATAATGGGGGGAAGTTGCCCATCGTCTGCGGGACGGATTTTTCGCCGAATGCCATCCAGGCCGCGACAGCGGCGGCGGCGCTGGCCCTGCGCGCCGGTCGGAATCTTGTGCTCGTGCATGCGGCCGACGAGTTCGATCGCTTCGACGAAGATAAAGAGGAGCTGGCGGCATATCTACAGCCGAGGCGCACACAGCTCCGTGCGGAGGCGGATCGGCTCCGCAAAACCGGCGTCTGGGTGGAAGAAAAACTTCTGACGGGAAAGCTGGCCGAGCGCGCGATTTTGGACTTGGTGGAGGAAGAGCCGGCGGCGCTGGTGGTGGTGTCTTCGATCAGCAAGGCGGCCTTTGATCGCTGGACTTTGGGCACTGTATCGGAAAGCGTCGCCGAGTCGGTGGCCTCTCCGACGCTCGTGGTCCGCTCAGCGGCGCCTTTCGAATCCTGGGCGCGCGGCGAACGCCCGCTGAAAATTTTTCTCGCGGCGGATTTTGCCTCGGTGACGGAGGCGGCGCTGCAATGGGTGGGTGATCTGCGCGCGCTCGGTCCGTGCGAAGTGGTGGTGGCCCATTTGGATTGGCAGATGGACGAATGCGAACGGCTGGGCTTCGGAGAGGTGGAGACGTATCTCGAGAACCCAGCGGAAGTGCAACTCCTGCTCGAACGCGACGTGCGGGCGAGGTGCGAGCAACAGCTCGGACAGGAGAATGTGCGGGTGATGGTGGAGCCGGCGCTGGACCGCCCGGATGCGCGGCTCATTGAGCTGGCGCGCGAGGCGCAAAGCGATCTCATTGTCGTCGGCACACATCAAAGGCGTGGCCTCGGCCGCGTGGGACATCTGTCGATGTCGCGCAGCGTGCTGCGGCACGCGCCGATGAGCGTGGCCTGCGTGCCGGGCCGGAAGGGGAATGCGGCCGACGCGCGTCTGCCCTCCATTCGACGCGTTCTCGTGGCGACGGATTTTTCTAAGGTGGGCAACGGCGCGGTGCCTCACGCCTGCTCGCTGCTGCGGGATGGGGGCACCGTTATCCTCCTGCACGTGACATCACCGGTGGTGGCGCCGAGTTCGCTTTCACTCGAGACGACAGAGACGAGGCAGGAGCATGCGGCGCGGTTGGAAGAAGCCTCCGCCGCGTTGCGAGCGCTCATTCCCAGTGAGGCTGCCGGACGTGGCGTGACCAGCGAAGTGGCCGTCATCGAGCACGATGATCCGGGCGCGGCGATCTGTCAGGCAGCAGAGCGGTCCGCCGCGGACGTGATCTGCATCGGTTCGCGTGGTCGCGCGGGATTATCTGCGGCGCTGCTGGGTTCCACTGCGCAAGAGGTCATGGCGCAAAGCCGCCGTCCCTTGCTGTTGGTGCGGCCGCCGCTCGAATAAGCAGGGAACGATCGCTTCATAGCGCCGTTCCGATCAGGAATGGTTCTCCCTTGGAAAACGCGAGCACGTTGGCCGCAGTCACACGCGCGATTTCGGCCAGCGCCTCGCGCGTGAGAAAGGCTTGATGCGCGGTGATGAGGACGTTTGGAAAGGTGAGCAGGCGTGCAAGTTCGTCGTCGGCCAGAACCTGGTCGGAGAGATCCTCGAAGAAAACGCCTTCCTCCTCTTCATACACATCGAGGGCCACGCCGCCGACATGACCAGACTTGAGCGCGGCGATGATTGAGCAGCTAGCGATCAGTTTGCCGCGACTGGTATTCACGATGAACACGCCACGCTTCGTTTGCGCCAGGGTCTTCTCGTTGAGCAGATGCAGCGTTTCGGGTGTCAGCGGCGCGTGTAGGGAGATGATGTCGCTCTCCACAAGCAATGTTTCGAAACTCACGTAGCGAACCGCATTTGCAGCGGCCCAGTCCGGTGCCGGCAAGGGATCGTACGCGAGCACGGTCGTATCGAAGCCGCGAAAAATCTGGGCGGCAATCCGCCCGATCTTGCCCGTGCCGATAATGCCAACGGTCTTTCCGTGGAGATCGAAGCCGACGAGGCCGCTGAGCGAGAAATTGAGTTCACGCACGCGGTTCGAGGCGCGGTGAATTTTTCGATTAAGCGTGAGCAGGAGTGCCACGGCGTGCTCGGCGACGGCATGCGGCGAGTAAGCAGGCACGCGGGTGAGGGCGATGCCGAGCGACTTCGCGGCGGCGAGATCCACGTTGTTAAATCCCGCGCAACGCAGGGCGATGAGCTTTACCCCTAGAGCTGAGAGGTTTTCCAGGCAGGCACGATCGGCGTGATCATTTACGAAGATGCAGACCGCTTGTGCGCCTTTAGCCACCGGAGCGGTCGCAGCGCTCAGACGGAATTCGTGAAATTGCCAGGCGATGCGCTCCGCGCCGGATGTCTGCGTGAGGTGCTCCCGATCGTAGGGCTTGGTGTCGAAAACGGCGGTCGTAATCATGGTTCAAGTGGTGAGGGAAACTTTGCGTCGCACCCATTTTTCGAATTCGATCACGCAGTAGGCGGCGAGGCCGACACCGGTGATATAAAGCCAGGATGCGGCGTCGAGGGGCGCGGTGTGGAAGAGGCGATTCATAATCGGTGCATGGGTGAAGAGCACCTGCGCGGCAAGCATGGTGGCGATGCCGGCAAAGACCCAGAGGTTACTGAACACGCCCACGCGAAACATCGAGTGCAGGAGCGAGCGACAGTTCAGGAGGTAGAAACATTCCACCATCACGATGACGTTGATGACCGTGGTGCGAGCTTCGACGACGTTCTTGCCGCGCATCTGTTGCTCCCACAGGAAGGCGCCGAAAGCGCCGGCAAGGATGAGCAACGAGACGAGGCCAGTGCGCATGATGAGCGGGTAGGTGAGAATCGGCTGACGCGGATCGCGGGGCGGGCGCCTCATGATGCCCCGCTCCTTTGGTTCGAAGACGAGCATCAGCCCGAGCAGGATGCAGGTGACCATGTTGATCCAAAGGAGTTGCACGGGCAGGGCGGGCAACGCGGTGCCGAGCAGGATCGCGGTGAGCAGGATGGTGGCTTCGCCGACATTCGTCGGGAGAGTCCAGATGATGAACTTGGTGAGGTTGTCGAAGACACCGCGGCCTTCTTCGATGGCGGCTTCGATGCTGGCGAAGTTATCGTCTGTCAGCAGCATGTCGGCGGCGCCTTTGGCCACGTCGGTGCCGTTGATGCCCATGGCGATGCCGATGTCGGCCTGCTTGAGCGCGGGTGCGTCGTTCACGCCGTCGCCGGTCATCGCGACGATGTGGCCGCGCGCTTGCAGCGCGCGCACCAGTTTGAGTTTTTGTTCCGGCGCGACGCGCGCGAAGACGGCGGCGCGCTCGGCGAGTTCCGGCAGATCGGCGTCGGTAACCTTTTCCAGTTCGCGGCCGGTCACGGCGATGAGTTCGCCCCCGTCACGCCCCTTTAATCCAAGCTGCTGCGCGATGCTGCGGGCGGTGAGCGCGTGGTCGCCGGTGATCATCTTCACCTGCACGTAGGCCTCCCGGCACAGGCGCACCGACACGATCGCTTCCGCGCGTGGGGGATCGATCATTCCCTGGAGACCGAGGAAGGTGAGACCCTCGCGCACATGGTCGTGATGCAGTTGCGCGTGGTCGTGGGCTACTTCACGCCGCGCAAAGGCCAGCACGCGCAGACCGCGCGCGGCCATTTGTTCGACCGCGGCGTGAACGCCAGCGGCGTCGAGGGCGGCGAGTTGACCGTCATTGCGCAGGGCGTGTGAGCAGTGTTCGACCAAACTCTCGACCGAACCTTTTTTGAAAATGACGCGCGGTTGCCCCTCGCCGCGACTATGCAGCGTGGCCATGAACTGGTGCTCCGATTCGAAGGGGATCACGTCGAGGCGCGGATGCGCGGCGTGTGTGTCGGCGGGCACGAGACCCGCCTTTTGCGCCGCGACGATGAGCGCAGCCTCAGTGGGGTCGCCTTCGACCTTCAATCGATCGCCGTCGCGCACGATTTGGGAATCATTGTTGAGCAGCCCCGCGAGCAGAGTCTCGCGCAAAGCCATGTGCGCCTTGAGCGCGACTTGCTCTCCATTGGCCACCACTGCACCGCTCGGCCCGTAGCCCGAACCAGTGACATCGTAAAACTGTCCGCCGGCAAAAACCCGCTGCACGGTCATCTGATTTTCGGTGAGCGTGCCGGTCTTGTCCGAGCAGATGACGGTTGTGCTACCGAGCGTCTCGACCGCAGGGAGTTTGCGGATGATGGCGCGGCGCTTCGCCATGCGCGAAACGCCGATGGCGAGCGTGATGGTGACGGCCGCAGGCAGTCCTTCCGGAATCGCGCCGACCGCGAGGGCGACTGCCGCCATGAACATCTCGACCGCGCTCTCGCCGCGCGAGACGCCGAGCCCAAAGGTCACGGCCGCCAATCCGAGGATGACCCAAAGCACGAGCTTGCTGAACTGCGCGACCTTCCGCGTGAGCGGGGTGGAGAGGTCGGTAGCCTCGCCGATCAGTCGCGCGATCCGACCCGT
This sequence comes from uncultured Verrucomicrobiae bacterium, assembly GCA_963769625.1. Classification (GTDB taxonomy): domain Bacteria; phylum Verrucomicrobiota; class Verrucomicrobiia; order Chthoniobacterales; family UBA10450; genus JACCTI01. The sequence goes on from CAVYMO010000012.1 coordinate 117,298, forward strand.
CTCGGTGTGATTGCCAGTAGCGATCACCACGCCCTCGGCCTGACCGTAACTGACAAGCGTGCCGGCGAAGGAGAGATTTGTTCGGTCCGCGATCCCAGTTCCGCTGGCGAGTGCCGCGGACTGCTTTTCCACCGGCACCGACTCGCCGGTCAGCGCGGATTCATCGACCTGCAAACTGCGCACGTGCAGCAGGCGCAGATCCGCTGGCACCTTGTCACCAGACTGGAGCAGCACAATGTCGCCGGGCACGAGTTCAGCAGAGGGCACGCGCCGCTTTTGTCCGTCGCGCCGCACGGTGGCCTCGGTGAGGACCAGGCGAGAGAGTGCTTCGATCGCTTTCTCCGCTTTGCTTTCCTGGAGGAAGCCTGCGACCGCGTTCATGAAGGTGACGCCGAAGATCACCGCGGAATCCAAATACTCGCGGAGCGCGAAGGTCAGACCCGACGCGATGAGGAGGATGTACATCAACGGCTGCGCAAATTGCAGGAGGAAGCGCTTCCACTCACTCATGCGCTTGCGCGCCGTCATCTCGTTCCGTCCAAATTGTCGCAGCCGCGCCTCGACCTCGGTCCTCGTGAGGCCATTCGTACGGTCGCTGTCCACCAGCCGGATGGCTTCCTGCTCGGACAGCTCGTGCCAGTTGGTCGTCGCGAGTTTTTGCATCAGCTATTTTTGTGGCCGCCGTCCCGAATGCTCCCGAGTGATTTCAGCACGCAGAAGCGCCGTATGCTCGATGGAAAGTGGAGCGCGCGCGACCGGCAGTGCACATCCTTAACTCTAAGTGCGGGAGTCGATTGGCGTGAAACAGAATCTTCCGCGTGGCTCGTGAGCCATGTGTCCCGTTGCAGGAGGGTGGGCCTCCCGTCCTCTCACAGAGCACTACTATTCCGGGGGGTCCGGAAGAAAGTTTGGCGTGCCATTCTGGCATGTTTCATGCACCTGTATCAGCCTGTGCGAGCCCCTAGCGGATCTCTCCCGCTCCCACGCTATTTAACTGGTGGCTGTTTCCCCTGGAAACGGCGTTGTGGCCGTTTGTTCATCTGCGCCCTGGCCGTCGCGCTCCTCTACCTTCCGGCAATCGCGCTGGCGGCCGAGGCTTCGGAGGACATCCCGTCCCCCAGCCGGCTCAAGAAATTAAGCCTGGAGGAGCTGCTGGATATCGATGTGACTTCGGTCTCGAAGTACCCGGAAAAATTGTCCATCGCGGCCGCGGCCATCACCGCCCTCACGCAGGAAGATATTCATCGCTCCGGCGTTTCCAGTATTCCGGAAGCGTTGCGCCTCATCCCGGGCATGAGCGTGGCGCGGCTCGACTCGCATAATTGGGCCATCAGCTCGCGCGGGTTCAACGATATCTTCGCCAACAAACTTCTGGTCATGATCGACGGGCGCACCGTTTACACGCCTTTGTTTTCCGGCGTTTTCTGGGAGGTGCAGGACACCATGCTCGAAGACATCGACCGCATCGAAGTGGTGCGAGGCCCGGGTGCGACGCTCTGGGGCGCGAACGCCGTCAATGGCGTGATCAACATCATCACCAAGAGTGCGCGGCAGACGCAGGGCCTGCTCATCACTGCCGGCGGTGGCACCGAAGAGCGTGCTTTCACCAGCATTCGCTATGGCGTGAAGGTCAACCCGGACGCCTTCCTGCGAGTTTACGCGAAGTATTACGACCGCGACTCCGCCGTGCTCGCCAATGCGACTGACGCGCATGATAGCTGGGATATGTTCCGGGCCGGTTTCCGGCTTGATTGGGATCCCAACCAGCAAAATGCCCTGACCTTGCAGGGCGACATCTATGCCGGTCGCGAGGATCAGACCTACTTCGTTCCGATTCGGACTTTCCCTTTTGCGGCGCGGACTCCCGCGACGCTCAACGTCGCGGGCGGCAACGTGCTCGGCCGATGGACGCGCAATTTTTCCAACGCTTCCACCCTCACAGTGCAGGCTTACTACGATCGCACGGTCCGGAACACGCCGATCTTTTCCGAGACCCGCGATACCGGCGATTTCGATCTGCAACATCGCTTTACCCTGGGCGACCGCCAGGAAGTGGTCTGGGGTCTCGGTTATCGCGCCACGGGCGACAACCTCAAGAACACCTTGAACGTGACCATCCTGCCGGCGAGCCGCACGCTCCAGCTCTTCAGCGCCTTCGTGCAGGACGATATCTCGATCGTGCCGGAACGCTTACGCCTAACGATCGGTTCGAAGTTCGAACATAACGATTTCACCGGCCTCGAGGTTCAACCCAGCGTGCGCGCGCTCTGGACACCGGGGCGAGCGCAGACCATCTGGGCGGCGGTCTCGCGGGCGGTGCGCACGCCTTCCATTGCCGAGACCAGCATCCGCCTCAATCCCGCTCCGCCTGCTCCCATCCCGCCCGGCCGGCTGACCATTAACGGCAATCCGGCGATGGATTCAGAAAAATTAGTGGCCTACGAACTGGGCTATCGGGTCCAACCGATCGATCAACTGAAGTTCGATCTCGCTCTCTTTTACAACGATTACGATCAACTGCGCACGCTCGAGCCGATTCGGCCCGGCCCGGTGAGCCCTTCCCTGGTGGCGAATAACCTGGAGGGCCACACCTACGGCGCGGAGACCACCGTCACGGCGCAGGTGAGCCAGAGCTGGCGGCTGCAGGGGAGTTACTCGTATCTGAAAGCGCACCTCCATCCGAAGGCGGGCAGCCGCGATCTCCGGAGCGAGGGCATCGCGGAAGGATCGAGTCCGCGGCACCAATTTTTCCTGCGCTCGCTTTTCGACTTGGGCTGGGGGATCCAGTTCGATTCCACCTTGCGCTACGTTGATGCGCTCCCGTGGCCCGGCATCCCAAGCTATGTCACGCTGGATGCGCGCCTCGCCTGGTCCCCGCGCGAGAACGTGGAATTTGCCGTCATCGGTCAGAATTTGCTCGATGATCGCCATCCCGAGTTTGCCCCCACATTCATCGGGACGCAGCCGACGGAGGTGCAGCGCAGCGTTTTCGGAACGATGACGCTTCGATTCTAAGGCGTTTCGTTCGATTCGCGCTGCGCGTTGACCTGGCGCTTGGCGTCCGCCGCGCGATCGAGGGCGCTTTTCGGCCAATGGGGCTGGCGCGTCGGGGCGGGCGCAGGTTTTGCAATGGCAACGCTTTGCTCAGCCGGGATTTGCGGCTGCTCCTGGCGGTGGGCGAGGAAACCTCCGATGAGGGCGACGACCGCAATGGCGATGATCAGGTTGCGCATGGCCTCACGAGGAGCAGGCCGCGAGCCACCGCTGCTGGCGCGTTGCCGTGGAATAATGCCGGTGGTAACTACTCCCATGTCCGTGTCCCGCTTTGAACGAATCGGTGTGGTGGCTGGTGTCCTCGTGTTCGGATTCCTGGCCGCGTTGAGCGAAGCGCAGACCTATGAGGGGCGCGAGCTGGTCCAGGCGGAGTTGCTCGCAAAGACGACTGCCGTCGTGCCGGGACAACCGGTCATGGTGGGCGTGCTCCTGAAGATGGTCCCGCACTGGCACACCTACTGGAAATTCCCGGGCGATGCCGGCATCCCAACCGAGATCAAATGGAAGCTGCCGGAGGGTTGGAAGGCGGGAGAGATCCAGTGGCCGATTCCGCTCCGGCTCGTCGAGCCGGGCGATGTGCAAATTTACGGCTACCACGACGAGGTGCTCCTCATGCAGGAGATCACGCCGCCGGCGACGCTGGGCGACGTGACGGTGAAGCTTTCCGCGGAAGTGGACTGGCTGGTTTGCGAGAAGATCTGCATCCCAGGCGGCACGACGGTGGAACTGGATCTTCCGGTCGCGGATTCGGCGACGGCGGCGAATGAAGAAATTTTCAATCGTTATCAACGAAGCCTCCCGCAGCTCTGGCCGGCGGCGGACGTGGCCACGTCGGCATGGTCGCGCGCGCCGACGGAACTAACGCTCAAGGTCAAGAGCAGTGCGCTCGTGAATCATCCGGTAGTCGAGTTCCTGCCGTTGCCCGGCGACGACGTGGTCGTGGCGCATCCGAAGACAGAACGCGTCGCCGATGGCGTGACGTTCCGCATTCCGATCGATACCAGCGACACGAAGCTGAGTTCGATTCCCGGTGTCGTCGTCTTTGGTCAAACCGCCGACGGAGCGGATCGCAACGCCTGGCAACTTTCCTCCTCGAACACGCCCGCGACAAAGAGTGCGACCGTGGCGTCGGCATCCGCGAGCGAAGGCGGCCTGATGAAGTATTTGCTCTTCGGCTTGCTGGGCGGCTTCATCCTCAACCTGATGCCGTGTGTTCTGCCGGTGATCTCACTCAAGATTTTCGGTTTTGTGCAACACGCGGGCGAAAGCCGCGGACACATCCTGCGCAGCGGTCTCGCTTTTATCGCCGGCATCTTTGTCTGGTTTCTCGGGGTGGCGGTGCTGCTGATCATGCTGCAACGCGCGGGGAGCCAGATCGGCTGGGCGGTGCAATTCACGAATCCGTATTTCGTCCTCGCGCTCTGCGCCGTGGTCTTCGTTTTTGCGCTCAATCTCTTTGGCGTTTTCGAGTTCACGCTCCCGCAAGGCGCGAATCGCAGCGTGCTCCACGTCACGGGCGGAAGCGGACACCTGGCGTCATTTTTCCAAGGCCTCTTCGCGACGGTTTTGGGCACATCCTGCACCGCGCCGGTCCTGGGCGTGGCGGTCGGGTTCGCGCTTTCGCAATCCGCGGCGGTCATTCTCCTTATGTTCACCGCCATCGCGGCGGGCATGAGCGCACCTTATCTCCTGCTTTCCGCGCAGCCGGCCTGGGTGAAACTGTTGCCGCGGCCCGGCGCGTGGATGGAGCGGCTGAAACAGCTCATGGGCTTCCCCATGCTGGCCACGCTCGTCTTCCTCCTCTACGTGCTCGGCGAACAACGCGGACCGATTGCGGTGATCTGGACGCTCTGTTTCCTTCTCGTGCTTGGCCTCGCCGCCTGGATGAAAGGCGCCTTTCTCGTCCCGACGGCGTCCACGCGCAGCCGCGCCATCGTGCTCGTGCTGATGCTCGCGCTCGTGCTCGGCGGCGGGCATTATTTCATCCGGGAAAAATTCGCGCAGACGAAACTGGAAACCGGCGCGCTCGCCACGAGCGACGGCTGGAAAAACTTCACGCCGGAAACGCTCGAAGCCGAGCTGGCCAAAGGCGGTCCCGTCTTCCTCGACTTCACCGCTGCCTGGTGCGTGACGTGCAAGTTTAACGAGAAAACCGTGCTCGAAAGCGAGGTCGTGCGCGACGCTTTCGCGCAGCGCGGCGTGGTCAAGATCAAGGCCGACTGGACGAACGCCGACCCGGCGATCACAAAATTGTTGCAACAATTCGGGCGTCCGGGTGTCCCACTCTACGTATTATATCCGGCGGGGAAGTCGGTGGAGCCAATCATCTTACCGGAGCTGCTGACCAAAAACCTCGTCCTGGAACAACTCGAAAACCTCGCGCCGCGCGTCGCGGCGCAACCGTAAGCAACTTATGAAAACAAAACTGATCCTCACCCTTCTCACCGCGTTCGCGGCCACCTCGCTCTTCGCGGCCGACTCGCCGAAAAATGGCAGCGCGGCCCCGGCGTTCTCGCTCAAGGACGCGAAAGGCAAAACGCACGCGCTGGCCGATTACAAAGGCAAATACGTCGTGCTCGAATGGTTCAACCCGGAATGCCCATTCGTGAAGAAGCATTACGGCAGCGACAACATGCAGAACCTGCAAAAGGAATCTGCCGGCAAGGAAGTCGTCTGGATGACGATCAACTCCTCCGCCAAGGGCAAGGAAGGCCATCTCACCGCGGAAACGGCGACCAAGCAGAGCGCCGATTGGAAGATGACGAACACGACCCTGCTCCTCGATGAGGACGGCAAAGTCGGCCAGGCCTACGGGGCGAAGACCACGCCGCACATGTTCATCATCAATCCCGAAGGCAAGCTCATTTACCAAGGCGCGAATCGACAGCAAGGCGACTCCGAATGCCGCCGACATCGCCGGCTCGACCAACTACGTGAAGGTCGCACTCGACGAGGCGCTCGCCGGCAAGCCGGTGAGCAACGCGAGCACGAAGCCGTATGGCTGCTCGGTGAAGTACGTAAACCCTCCCGCGTTTCCATTAAGCGAAGCGATTCGCAAAGCCTGTAGCGGCGGTCTATGACCGCCGTCCGCGCGCCCGATTCGAAAGAGTCGGGCGCGTTTGCGTACGCTCGGCGGTCGCAGCGCCTTTCAGGCTGCTCGCGACTGCGCCAGCAGCGGCGGTCGCAACGACCGCCGCTGCTTTTTTTGTACGCAAGCTTGCGAAATGCGGGCTGGCCTCGCTCGCGATTTCGTGGGAAGAACCCCGGGATGAAAACGCCGCCGGCCGACATGACTCCCGCCGCCGCGCCCGCCGGGCGCATGCCGCGGCAGATCCCGTACATCATCGGAAACGAAGCGTGCGAGCGTTTCAGTTTCTACGGGATGCGCAACATCCTGACGCCGTTTCTCGTCACGACGTTGCTGCTTTATGCGCCGGAAGCGGAACGCGCCGGGATCGCGAAGAATGTTTTCCACACCTTCGTCATCGGCGTTTATTTTTTCCCGCTGCTGGGCGGCTGGATTTCCGATCGTTTCTTCGGGAAATACAACACCGTCTTCTGGCTCTCGCTCGTCTATGTGCTCGGCCACGCCTGCCTCGCCATCTTCGAGGATAATCGCACCGGCTTTTACACCGGCTTGTTCCTGATTGCGCTCGGCTCCGGCGGGATCAAGCCGCTCGTCTCGGCGTTCGTCGGCGATCAATTCGACCAGACGAACAAGGCCAAGGCGAAGGTGGTCTACGACGCATTTTATTGGACGATTAACTTCGGCTCCTTCTTCGCCTCGCTGCTCATGCCGATCTTTCTCCGGCACTTCGGGCCGAGCGTCGCCTTCGGCATTCCCGGCATTCTGATGGCAATCGCCACCTTTATTTTTTGGCTCGGTCGCAAGAAATACGTGCACGTCCCGCCGGCGGCGTCGAATCCGGATTCGTTCCTGCGCGTGGTGCGCACCTCTTTGATGACCCGCGCGCCCGGCCAATCGCGACCGGGGTTGGTCGTCGCGGTCATCGGCGGGATTCTGGCGGTGGGCGCGTTGGCGCTCACGGGCAAACTCGGATTCGTGATCGCGGCCGTGACCGCGCTGGGGCTGTTGATCGGCTTCGGTGGCGCCGGCACTTCCATGCAACTGAACCGCGCGCGCGGCACCCATCCGGACGAAGCGGTGGATGGGGTGCGCGCGGTCTTGCGCATCCTGATCGTCTTCGCGCTGGTCACGCCGTTTTGGTCGCTCTTCGATCAAAAGGCCTCGACGTGGGTGCTTCAGGGCGACGTCATGAGCAAGCCGACCTGGTTCCAGCCCGCGCAAATGCAGGCGCTCAATCCGTTGCTCGTGATGCTGCTGATCCCGTTCAACAACATCGTGCTCTATCCCGCGCTCCGTCGTTTCGGTTTCGAGCCAACGGCGTTGCGCCGGATGGGTTCGGGGATCGCTTTCTCCGGTCTGGCTTGGATCGCAGCGGGCGGGATTCAGCTCTACATCGATAGCGGCGCCGCGGTCACAATCGTCTGGCAGGTGCTGCCGTATGCGCTGCTCACGTTTGGCGAAGTGCTCGTCTCGGCCACTGGGCTCGAGTTCGCCTACAGCCAGGCGCCGCACGCCATGAAAGGCGTCATCATGAGCTTCTGGTTGCTCTCGGTCACCTTCGGCAATCTCTGGGTCTTGATGACGAACGCGGGCGTGCGGAACGCCACGGTCACGGCGCAAATCGCGAACACGGGTTTAAGCGAAACCGCGTTCCTAATGTTCTTCTTCGCCGGCTTTGCCTTCCTCGCCGCGGCCGCGTTCGGCTTCTACGCGAGGCGTTATCCGATGCAGGATTATTATCGGTCGGCCTGATTACGCGGACGGAACGGGAAGTGGGACTAGACGCCGGGCCTTCTTTGCGGTCATCCCGAACCGCGAAGACGGCCGAGGGATCTCGCAATTGGTCTGGCGTTTGCGCACTGGTGACGGTGTGACCAACACTGCGTCGGAGGGATCCCTCGGAAACCTCGGGATGACAGCGTTGGCGCGTCAGCCTTGCCGCATAAAGCGTCCGGCCAATCGCAGTACGGCCAGCGGTGTGGCGCGCGCGACTGTCATCGCCACTTTCATGGCGGTGCCAGGAATGACGATCGGGCGGTCGTTTTCGATCCCGCTGAGGGCGTCGCGCACGACTTGCTCGGTCGGGACGTAGGTAAATTCTGGCGCGGGTTGTTTGCGATCGCCGGCGCGGCGCGCTACGGCGTCGAACTCGGTGTGGACCGGCCCGGGACAAAGCGCGGTGACGGTGATGCCGTGTTCGCGCACTTCGCTGCGGAGAGCTTCGGAGAAGCTGGTGACGTAAGCTTTCGTGGCCGCGTAGACGCCCATGCCCGGAATGGGAAGGAAGGAGGCGGATGAGCTGACATTCAAGATGGCGCCGCGTTTCGCCGCCATCATCGCGGGAAGCAACTTGCGGGTGAGGAGCGTGAGCGAGACGACGTTGACCTGAAGCATGTCGTTCACGCGGGCGAAATCGCTGTCGAAGAACGCGCCGCGATCGCCGGAGCCGGCGTTGTTGATAAGAAAATCGGGCGCGAGGCCTTCGCTCTCCATCCACTCGCAGAGATGGGAGATGGATTTGTGCTTCGAAAGATCGACACCGTGCACGTGCACTTTGAGCGCGGGATGATTCGCCAACAGTTCGGCGCGCAATTCTTCCAGCCGTTCAGTGCGGCGGGCGACGAGCATGAGCGCGTGCGCGCGCGGCGCGAGCTGACGCGCAAACTCGCGGCCCGAGGCCCGCGGAGGCGCCGGTGATGAGCGCGTTGCAGCCGTTGAGCTTCACGCCGAACCGCCTTCCCGCAGCAACGGCTCGAGCGTTTTCCAAACCACCTCGGCCACGACCTCGTGGCCGCGGGCGTTGGGATGAATCTGATCGCCTTGATTCAGTTCGCGCGAGCCGCCGACGCCTTCGAGCAGGAAAGGAATCATGAGCGCGTTGTTCGCTTGCGCGACCTCGGCGAAAACCTGCCGGAATTTATCCGCGTATTCGCCGCCGAGATTTGGCGGCATCTGCATCCCGGCGACGACGATTTTCATCTCGGGATTTTTGGCCTTCGCCTTTGCGATCATGGCTTGCAGGTTCGCCTTGATGTCCGCCACGGGGAAGCCGCGCAGTCCGTCGTTCGCGCCCAGCTCCAGGACGAGGACGTCGACCGGGCGTTGCAGGAGCCAATCGATCCGGCGCAGACCGCCCGCGGTGGTGTCGCCGCTCACGCCCGCGTTCACCACTTCAAAGGGCAGGCCGCTCTGACGGATCTTTTGTTCGACCAGAGCCGGAAACGCCTCCTGCGGTTTTACGCCGAGGCCGGCGCTCAGGCTGTCGCCGAGAAAGACGATCGTCTTCCTTGGCGCGGTCTCGGCGTGCGCGATGGCGCTCGCGAGAAGGAAGATCGAACAAATTAGCGGCGTCAGTTTTCTCATGCGGAGCGAACAATATCACGTAAGCAAGGCCAGCCCGCCACCTCTTCAATGACCGCACTTCCCATTCTTCGCGTCCAGCAGCTCACGAAAAGTTATACGACCGGCGCCGGGAAATTGACGGTGCTGAAGGATATTTCTTTCGAGCTGCCGCAGAGCGCGACGTGCTCGATCCTTGGGCCGTCGGGAAGCGGGAAGACGACATTGCTGGGTTTGTGCGCGGGATTGGACCGACCCACGTCCGGCTCGGTGCTGCTGAATGGGGAACCGCTTGCGGACATGAGCGAGGACGAGCGGGCGCAAATGCGGAATGAGCACGTCGGCTTCGTCTTTCAGAATTTCCAGCTCATCCCGACGCTGACCGCGCTGGAGAACGTGACCGTGCCGATGGAGTTGCGTGGCGATCGCACCGCGCGGGCGTTGGGTTTGGATTTGCTGCAGCGTGTCGGGCTGGGGGAGCGGATCGAGCATTATCCGACACAACTTTCCGGCGGCGAACAACAGCGCGTGGCGCTGGCGCGGGCGTTCATCAACCGGCCGAAGATTCTTTTTGCCGACGAACCGACCGGCAATCTCGATACGGAAACGAGTGCCGGGATCATCGAGATCATGCTGGAGTTGAATCGGAGCGCGGGGACGGCGCTGGTCCTGGTGACGCATGATCAAGAAGTGGCCGCGCTGACGGAAAAAACGATCCGGTTGCGGAGCGGTGAGGCTGTCTGATGCATCCTGGCTTCATCTGGCGAATGGCATGGCGGGACAGCCGGTCGAGCCGGCGGCGGCTGCTCGTCTTCTCGATCTCGATCACGCTCGGGATCGCGGCGCTGGTCAGCATCGGTTCGTTTCGGAGCAGCCTTTCGCAGGCGATCGAGGATCAGACGCGCACGCTGGTGGGCGCGGATTTGACCGTGAGTTCGTCGCGCGCTTTCCGTCCGGAGGACGAGGCGCTGTTGCGTTCGTTAGGCGAGGCGCAGGCGCGCGAGGTGCGCTTCAGCACGATGGCGGTTTTCCCGAAAGGCGGCGGGACGCGGCTGGTGAGCGCGCGGGCGCTGGGTGGTGATTTCCCGTTTTACGGTCCGATGGAAACGGATCCGCCGGCGGCGGCGCAGGAGTTTCGCCAGGGCGGGAGTGCGGTGGTGGATGAAAGCCTGCTCATTCAGTTCGGCGCGAAGACCCGGCGAGACGATCAAGATCGGTGAGGTCGAGTTCAAGATCGCGGGCGCATTGAAGAAGGTGCCGGGCGAGGCGTCGGCGGCCGGTTCGCTCGCGCCGAGGGTGTATCTGCCGTTGCAGGATCTGGCGCGGACGGAATTGCTCAAGCCCGGCAGCGTGGCGCGGTATCGCAACTACGTGAAGTTCAGCCCGGGCGAGGACGTGGAGAAACTCATGGTCACGCTCGGGCCGCAAATTAAGCGGCTGGGCATGGACTTCGATACCGTCGCTTCGCGGAAGGAGGACCTCGGGAAGGCGTTGGAGAATCTTTATCGCTTCCTCAATCTCGTCGGCTTCATCGCGCTCCTGCTCGGTGCGGTCGGCGTGGCGAGCGCGATCCAGGCGCACCTGCAACAGAAGCATCGCACGGCAGCAATCCTGCGTTGTCTCGGGGCGTCGGCGCGGAGCACGGTGATCGTTTATCTACTGCAAGCGGCGGCGATGGGCCTGATTGGCGCGACGGCGGGCGCGGCGCTGGGCGTGGCGATGCAGCGCATCTTTCCGGTGATCTTGCGGAGTTTCCTCCCGATCACGATTTCGAACGCGATCGCGTGGACGCCGATCATCAGCGGGATGTTCATCGGCTTCGGAATTTGCGTGCTCTTTGCCATGCCGGCGCTGCTGCGTTTCCGCCATGTGTCGCCGTTGCTGATCCTGCGCGGTTCGGATGACGGCAATGGTGCGCGGCGGCGCTTCGATCCGCCGGTGGCGTTGGTTTATTTTCTGATGGCGGCGAGCGTGACGGCGTTCGCGATTCTGCAGTCGGAAACGTGGACGCGGGGATTGATTTTCGCCGGTTCGCTGGGTCTCGCGGTCGCGATTTTCGCCGGGATGGCGAAGCTGCTCATCGTGTTGGTGCGGAGATTTTTTCCGCAAGGCTGGAGCTTCGCGTTGCGACAAGGACTGGCGAATTTGTATCGGCCGAACAATCGCACGCTGCTGCTGACGGTGTCGCTCGGGCTGGGGACGTTTTTGTTGCTCAATCTTTATCTCTCGCGCGAAGTCCTGCTGACGCAGTTCCGTTCCATCGGCACGGGCGAGCAGCCGAATATTTTCCTCTTCGATATTCAGCCGGACCAAACCGCCGGAGTGGCGGAAACGGTGCGCTCGTTTGGATTGCCGGTAATCCAGGAGGCTCCGATCGTAACGATGCGACTGGCAGAGGTGAAGGGGCGCAAGACGGGCGATATCCTCGCCGATCCCGAGCGCAAGATTCCCGAGTGGCAGTTGCAGCGCGAGTATCGCTCGACGTATCGCGAGACTCTTTCGGAGACGGAGAAGATCGTGGCGGGGAAATGGATCGGGCGGGTGGCGAATTACCAACTCGGTGACGTGGTGCCGATCTCGATCGACAAGGATATCGCGAAGGACATGGCGATCGGCGTCGGCGACGAACTCGTCTTCGATGTGCAGGGCGTGCCGCTGCGCGCGCGGATCGCGAGCACGCGTGAGATCGATTGGAAACGGTTTCAGACAAATTTCTTTGTCGTGTTTCCGGTGGGCGTGCTGGAGAACGCGCCCACGTTTGGCGTGCTCGTGAGCCGGGTGCCGGACGCGGCAGCGTCAGCGCGGTTACAGAGCGGGATCGTGGCGAAGTATCCGAATGTCTCTGCGCTTGATCTGACGGCGGTGATTCAAACCGTGGATTCAATTTTGACGAAAGTGGCGTTGGTCATCCGCGTGATGTCGCTCTTCACGGTGGGCGCAGGCTTGATTGTGCTCGGGAGCACGATCTGGAGTGGGCGGTATCAACGCCTGAAGGAGAGCGTGCTCTTGCGCACCTTGGGAGCGTCGCGTCGGCAGATTTACCAGATACTGTGCGCGGAGTATTTCATGCTCGGCGCGCTCGCGAGCGGGACGGCGATTTTGCTCGCGGTGGCGTCGAGCTGGGCGTTGGCGCGCTTTGTCTTCGAGCTCGATTACGCGCCGTCGCTTTGGCCTTTGCTCGTGGCGATGGTTTCCGTGAGCGCGCTCACGGTGTTGATCGGACTCCTTACGAGCCGCGGGATCGGGACGACGCCGCCTTTGGAGATTTTGCGGTCCGAGGCGGAGTAGCGGGATCGAGCGATTTCAATTCGCTCGCGCGGTGAGTGGCCGCCAATGGACCGCGGGGTAGATCGTCGCCGAGTTTGAGGTTGCCAATGCGGACGCGGACGAGGCGATTCACTTCGTAGCCGATCTCGTAAAACATGCGGCGGATCTGGCGGTTGATGCCTTGCTTTAGAACAACGCGCACCAACATCGGTTTCGGCGAATACACTTTCTCGAGGCGGGCGCGTTTGCCGTCGAGCATGACGCCGCGCAATAATTTGGCGGCGAGTTCGTGGTCCCAAGGTTTGTCGAGCGTGACTTCGTATTCCTTCTCCACCTTGTAACGCGGATGCGTGAGCCGGAGCGCAAGATCGCCGTCGTTGGTCAGGACGAGGAGGCCTTCGCTCTGGGTGTCGAGGCGGCCGACGTTGAAGAGGCGCGGCAATTGCGGCGGCAGGAGATCGAAGATGGTGTCGCGCGCGCTCGGGTCGCTGCGGGTGGAAACGAAGCCGGCCGGTTTGTTCAGGACGATGTGCAACTGGTGCTGCGGACGCACCATCTTGCTGCCGACTTTGACGTGATCGGTCGGAGTGGGCTGGACGCTGAAGTCGGTGACGACGCGACCGTTGATCGTGACGCGGCCGGCAGCGATGAGTTCATCGCAATGGCGGCGGGAGCCGACGCCGGCCGCAGCCAGGAAGCGGTTCAGGCGCACGAAAGAGGAAGTTGGCGGCGCGGGTTACGCGTCCGGCTTGGTCTTCGGGAGGCCAAGGACTTTGGTGCCGTCCTTGAACTGGCCGCGCTTCTTCAGGAGATCGACGCGCTCGAAACGCTTGAGGACGTTGCGCTTGGCCGTGATGGTGCTGGCCCCTTTAAGACTGCGATGCTGCGACATAATGGATTCCTGGAAAAGTGAATTGGGACAGTAGCGGGGTGTATCGGTTTTTCAACCGGAGATCGCCGGGGATCGTTTAGGCGCGGTATTTATCCCACGCCTCAGGCAGTCGCAGCAGTTTCGACTCGGGCATCTGGACCAGCGCGAGCATTTGCCGGCTGGTGGCGATCACGGTGTCGTCGGCGGGACGGAGAATGCGGAAACCGCACCAGAAACGAACGCGTTCCAGTTGGTCAAGCCAGCCTTCGACCACGAGGTGGTCGCCCAGCTTTGCCGGCCGGCGATAATCAACCTCGGTGCGGACGACGACGGGATAACGCTGCGTTGTTCCCATTTCGGCAAGCCCCATTCCCATCTCGGCCGCGAGTGCGGTGCGCGCGATTTCGATGAAGCGGAGGTAGGCGATGTTGTGGACGACGGCGCCGCAATCGGTGTCGAAAAACATGACCTGCACTTCAGTGCGGATGCGGGGAGCGTCGGGTGTGACCACGGTTATAGCTTCGCGAGGACGGCAGCGGTGACTTCTTCGGTGGTGACAGCTTTCATGCAGCGAAAGTCGATCGGGCATTCGCGCAGGAAGCACGGGCTGCATTCGACGTGATGGCGGAGAACGGTGTGGCCGGCGCCGAGGGGGCCGGTGAGGCGATCCTCGGTGGAACCGAAAATCGCGACGACGGGGACGTTGAGCAAAGTGGCGAGGTGCATCGTGCCGGTGTCGTTGGTGAGGAGAAGGCGACACTCCCTCAACTCGGCGATGAGTTCTTCGAGGGTGGTCTGGCCGATGCGGTTGACGCAGTTTTCGCCGAGAGCGTCGGCGATGGGTTTTCCGATTTCGGTTTCGGCGGCGGTGCCGAACAGGATCCATTGCACGCGACTTTTCGCGGCGACTGCGGTGGCGACTTCGGCGAAACGCTCGGGGAGCCAGCGTTTGGCGGGGCCGTATTCGGCGCCGGGGCAGAGGCCGATCTTCAGGCTCGAGGAGCGGGCGCCGTTGCTTGATGAAGTTGGTTGCGAGATATCAGCGCCGAGCGTTTCGGCGAGATGCAGGTAGTGATGCACTTGATGCTCGATCGGTCCGCGCCGGGGACGCTCGGGCACGATTTGATTTAAGAGCCACGCGCGAGAATGGCCGCGGTAACCGACCCGCCGTGGAATTCCGGCGAGCCAGACTTCGAGCGCGGTGCGGAGGGAATTCGGGAAGAGGATCGCGACGTCGAAGGCTGTTTGCCGGCGCAGCAGGCGCGCAGTGGAAAACAACGAGCGTTCAGCCAACGGCAAAATTTCATCCACTTCGGGCACGAGTTTCCAGACGGGCGCGATTTTCGCGGGTGCGGCGACCGTGATGTGGGCGTCGGGGCGGCCGTGCTTGATCGCGCGGAC
This sequence comes from uncultured Verrucomicrobiae bacterium, assembly GCA_963769625.1. Taxonomy (GTDB): domain Bacteria; phylum Verrucomicrobiota; class Verrucomicrobiia; order Chthoniobacterales; family UBA10450; genus JACCTI01. Next base: position 132,318 of record CAVYMO010000012.1, read on the forward strand.
GGCGGCGGCGCTGATGACGCTGTCGCCTAACCAGTTGGTGCCGCGGATGAGGATGCGAAACGGTTGCAATGGAGCCGGACCGCCCTCTGGCCGGATGATGGTTTCGTTTTTCAAACTTCGGCGCGGGGGCGCGCCGGCTCCAAGGTAGACGCCGCGCTTGTATTTCGGGAGGAGGAAATTTGGGCGCGGGGTTTTCCAGCGGTTGTGAACCCAGAACCAATCTTCGGGCGCCTGCCGGATTTGGTCGGCGATGACGCGATTGGCTTTAGCAGTGAGGGTGGAAACGGAGTCCTCCGGCGTGTCGAGAGCGGGCGCGAAGACCATTCGCCAACGACCGCGTCCAGTCGTGTAGATGGCGGCGCTGATGACAGCGGTGCGAGTGCGTTTGGCGAGGAGTGCGGGCAGCGGGGTGGTGGAGGCGAGGCGACCGAAGAACGGCGTCCAGAGGCCGTGGTCGCCCGCATGTTGGTCGGCCAGGACGCCGACGATGCCGCCGCCGCGGAGCAATTCGATTGGTCCATGGAAGCCGTCGCGGCGATCAAATAATTCCACGCCGGAGCGCGCGCGGAGGCGGCGGACGTCGGCGTCGATGTAACGATTGCCGAGCGCCTGAAAGACGGTGCTGATGCGGACGTAACCGAAGTAATGGGGGAAGACCTGCGCGAAGAGTTCCCAGCTCCCGAGATGGCTGAGGACGAGAACGATGCCGCGGCCGGCGCGTAGCTCGTGGTGCATGACGTCTACGTTTTCGGGCGTGACACATTCGATGACCTGCTCGAGCGGCATGGTGCCGATCTTCGCACTTGAGAGAAGGTTGGCGCCGAGGCGCCGGAAATGTTGGCGCGTGAGACGGCGGAGTGCGCGCGCTGATTTCTTATCGCCGAACGCGATGGCGAGATTCCGCTGCGCGAGGTGGCGATACTTGCGCGAGATGAGCCACGCAAGCAGGCCGCCGAGTTCGCCCAGCGAAAAAACGGAGGGCAGCGGCAACAAACGCAAGACCCCGGTGCCGGCGCGATACAAAAGATGGAGGCAGTAATCGAGCATGCGGTGCGGCGGAGCGAGGCCGGTCGCCGGGCGGGGCAGCGTAATTTTGCCTGCGCGGCGGTTCAATCAATATAATGTCAGCGCCGGAGCGGTGACACCATGAGCAAGAACGACGACAAACTTTGGGCCGGTCTTTCGACGGAAGCGCGGAAGGCGCTGGCGACGCGGGATTACGCGACGGGCGATGTGGCGCAGCAGTTGGCGACGGGCGGCATCGAGGCGGGGAAGCTGCTGGAGGCGGATGGGACGTCGGCGGATTTGCGTGCGGTCTGGATTCCCGGGGTGGAGATTTTTTCGCGCACGGTGTATCCGCAACGCCATCGGGGAGTGTTTGGGGAATTCGGGCGGCGTGACGAAGGAATCCTGGGCCAGATCGGTTTCTGGCCGACGCAGTGGGCGACGGCGCGGATGTTCGCGCAGACGGCAAAGGGGTTTCACATTCATCCGCCGAGCGTGCCGGAAGGCGAGAAGGCGGGGGCGTGGTTTCAAAAACTCTTCCGCGAGGAGAACCCGGATTACACTTTGCGCCGCTATGAGGAGGAGCAGTGGGACGTGATGTTTTTCGTGCAGGGAATCGCGGAGATGATTCTGCGCGAGGCGCGTGAGGGCATGCCGGCGCGGACGATGCGATTGATCATCGAAGGGGATAATCACCGCGGAAAGAACAACGTGGGCGTAGTGGTGCCGCCGGGGGTGGCGCACGCGATTCGGGTGGAGGGCTCGGAGGATTTGATCATGGTCTACGGGACGAGCACGGCATTCCGGCCGGAGTTTGAAGGCCGGATCGCGAGCGAGGTGGAGACGGCGCAGTTGCCGGATTCCTGGCAGAAATTTCTGCAGCTCTGATTTGGAGCGCAATGAAAGCGCGGCAGTTCAGCGCTGGTGAACTCGAGCTGATGGACCGGCCGGATGCGGCGCCGGCGGAATTGGAAACGGCGCTCAAGAATCTGCGTTCATTAAACCGCTGGTTCGGGAGCCATCGGATCGTGTCAGAGTTCATGCGTCGTTGGATCAAGCCGGGCGATCGGGTGCGCGTGCTCGATCTGGCGAGCGGCTCGGCGGATATTCCCCGGCTCGTGGCGGACCACGCGCGAGCGGTCGGGGCGCAGGCGAGCATCGTGGCGGTGGACGCTCAACCTGCCACGGTGGCGACCGCGGCCCGCTTAAGCGCGGACTATCCGGAGATCGGGTGTGAATGCGCGGACGCCCTGATTTTTCAGCCGGCAGAACCGTTCGACATCGTGCTTTGTTCGCTTGCGTTACACCATTTTGCTGAAGACGACGCAGTCCTTCTTCTGCGGCGTTGTCGCGATTTATCGCGTCGTTACGTGCTCATCACCGATTTGCGTCGCGGCTTGTTCTCGCGGGTGGGAGTGGACCTGCTGACGACGCTTTTTTTTCGCGACCGGATGACGCGCCACGACGGTCGCATCTCGACCCGGCGGGCGTTTTCGTTTGCAGAGTTGTGCGCCTTGGCGAGGCGCGCGGGTTGGGATGACTTTGGGGCGCGTCGTTTTCGCTTCGGGCAACAGTCAATCTGGTTGCAGCGTTAATAAACGGATCGAACGGGAAAAAGAGCTGGTTTCCATCTCGCTGTTACAGCAGGCATCGAGAGAGCAGATGGTACCCAAACGGCTGGCATTCCGCGAAATAGACCCCTCGAGCAGAAGCTGGGTGCGATTCTGTGAGGAGATTCGCCCCAAGTCTGCTTTCCGTGCACCGCCTTGGCAGTGCATACTGGGTTTCTCCGACACGCTCCTTTAGGAGCCACGCAAGTGTATGAAACCGTTTTTGGAAATAGAGACCGTTGATGGGTCCCAAGGCCTTCCGAGCGACCAGGTCCATGCGATCGCGCAGGACGCCACGGGACGGTTATGGTCGGTCGGCCCCGCAGGCGTGTCGCGATATGATGGCAGCCGCGTGACGGTGTTTGACGTGCGGAGCGGGCTGCGCTGCCAGGGTTTGCGGACGCTCAAGGTGGCGGGGGACCTGGTCTGGATCGGCGCGGATCGCGGCCTGGAGGTGATTCAAACCAACGGGCGCGGGACGAAGCTCCTCCTTGAGCATGAGTGGCAGGACGCCCTGGTGGAGAGCATTGCGATTGCGGAAACGACGATCTGGATTGGTTGCGCGCGAGGGTTGCTGCGACTGGGACTTGACCAGAAGGCGCAGCGGCTGCGCGTGGTCATGCAGGCTGAGATTGGCTTCGTGCGGGACATCGTCCCGCTGGGCGGGGGGACCATCCTGGCGGCGGCAAGCAAGGGAGGTTTGATTCGTTGTACCGGGTGGGCTTGGGAGAGGATCGCCAATTTTGCAGGGGATGCGGCGGTCTCCTGCCTCCATCGAACGAGCGACGGGCGGACGATTGCCGCGACGAGCGACACGTTATTTGTGCTTGATGAGGCGGGTTCCACGATCGCTGAGGTGGCATTGCCCAGTGGGACGGCGACGGTCACCGCCGTCACGACGGCGGGCCCGGAATGGTGGGTCGGCGCGGGAAATGAAGTGCTCCTCCTGGAGGAGAATGGTGCGCGGGTTGAGTTTGTTGGGAAGTATCCCGTAGGAAGCCGGATCAACAGCATTTTTGTGGATCGCGAAAACAACGTGTGGCTCGCGGCGAACACGGGCGGAATGAAAAAGATCAGCTGCCTGCGCCGGGATGTGGCGCGTATTTTTCCCGGCGGGGCGCACGGCGCGGTCTATTCCATCAAGGAAGTGGCAGCGGATCGATTGCGGATCACGGGCGAGACGTTTTGCGCGACGATCGCGAAATCCTCCACGGGCGAGGCAACGGCGGGGGAGAAACTCGAGCAACTTCCGCCGGTGGTGGTGTGGGATAGTGTGCAGGATCCGCTCGATGACTCGGCGTATTGGCTGGCGACGCAGGAGGGATTGCTGGTGGTGCGCGCGGGGCAGGTGCAGTGGTTCGGCAAGGAGGATCCGGTGCTGGAGAGCTCGACGCGTTCGCTGTTGTGGCGCGGGCGTGATCTTTTCGTGGGCACGTTGAATGGCCTGTCGCGGATTCGTGAGGGCAAGGCGGAGGAGGTGCGTGCTCCGGATGGCACGGGGTTGGGCTATGTCTATTGTCTTTCGCTCGACGACGCGGGACGGCTTTGGATTGGCACTTTGGGCCGGGGCATGTGGTGTGAAACGGAGAACGAGCTGCGTCCAGTCGTGGGCGAACATCTGTCGGCGACCGGTCACACCTACGCGATCACGCCGAATGAGGCCGGCCGTGTCCTGGTCGCGCAGGATGAGCGCATCATTTTGCTGGAAGCGAACGGAGCGTCGCGGGTGGTGCTGGAAGAATATCCTCTCGCGGGCTGGGCCGTCGCCTGGATTGATGCGGAACGAGCGGTCATCGGTTCGAACGACGGCTTGCTCGTGCTCGACCTGATGACGAACTCCCTGACGAAGCGAGTGACGTCCCTTTTCGGAAAGGAGAAATGGCAGTTTACGAATAACCGCGCGCTCTGGGTGGACTCGGCGGAGCGGATTTATTGCGGGTTAAGCACCGGGCTTCATTTGGTGAACTTGCCCGCCCTCGCGGCTTTTTCGCAGCCTCCCGAATTACACGTCGCTGAGATTCACTGGCAAAATTGCCAGCCGGTGGAGAAAGACGGCTCCGCTCATTTGCCGCCGGGAAAATGGTCGATGAAGGCGTCGGTTTACAGCGCCTGGTTCGTGGCCGAGGAGCAGGTTCGTTTTCGATTCCAGCTCGTCGGGTTTGATCCGGATTGGTCCGAACTGGGCAGTGAATCGGAGGTAAAATACAATTCGTTACCGCCCGGCAGGTATGAGCTGCGAGGTCAGGCTTTCACTCCTCTGACCGGATTTGGTCCGGTCAAAACGCTGCTCCGGCTTGAGGTGGCCGCGCCGCGCTGGGCGCTGGGCATGACGCGGCTCCTGGATGGACTGACCGCGGTCGCTGATCGTCAGCTCTGGGCCCTGCCGCGCAACCGGAGGCTCATTGAACGAAACCGGGAGTTGGAACGGGAAGCGGAGGAGCGACGGGCCGCGGAAGCGATGTGGCGCGAAAGCGAGGCACGCTATCGCGCCTTAGTGGGCGCTTCCGCGCAAATCGTCTGGAATACGGACCCGGATGGCAAGGTGGTGGAGGATTCTCCATCCTGGCGTGCGTTTACCGGCCAGACTTACGACCAGTTCAAGGAGTTTGGCTGGCTGAATGTGATTCACCCGGATGATCGGCAACACGTCAACCGGCACTGGCGCCGTACTGTGGCGGAGCAAGGAGTTCTCTCGATCGAGCATCGCGTCCGACATGTGAGTGGGGAATGGCGGTGGAACAGCGTACACGCTGTTCCGCTGCGCGACGCCAACGGAGCAGTGAAAAGATGGGTGGGGATGAATGCGGATGTGACCGAGCGCAAAACCTCGGAAATGGTCATAGAGTGTCAGACGGCCGTCCTGCGCCAGATCGTGAATGGGGCCCCGCTGGCTCAGACCCTAACGACTTTGCTGGCGAAGATGGATGGTTTCGAGCCGGGGATGATTTCCTCGATCTTGCTGCTCGATCGCGATGGGCAGCGACTCCGGCATGGCGCGGCGCCCTCTCTCCCGGAAGCTTATACCAAGGCGATTGATGGCGCGGCTATCGGCCCAGCGGTCGGCTCGTGCGGAACGGCGGCGTTTCGAAAAGAAACGGTCATCGTCGAGGACATCGAGAACGATCCCTTGTGGAAGGATTATCGAGACCTGGCGCTTCCGCATGATCTGCGGGCCTGCTGGTCGACGCCCATTTTTGACGACCAGCGGCACGTCTTGGGCACGTTTGCGGTTTATTATCGGAAACCCGGGCCGCCCAATCCCCGGCACCTGGAGAGTGTTGCCTTGGCGACAGACCTGGCGGCGATCGCCATCTCGCGGGATCGAGATGAGAAAGCGTTGCGGATCGGGGAGAGCCGGCATCGTCGCCTGCTCGAGTCCAAGATTGTGGGGGTGATCATTACCAACACTGATGGGCGTATTTGCGAAGCGAACGACTACTTCCTTGAGATGGTGGGTTACTCGCGCGACGACCTAATAGCGGGACGGGTGCGCTGGGATACGATGACGCCGCCCGATGGCCGGCCGTTGGTGGAGCATATTCTGCAGCAACTCGGGAACTTTGGAGTCTGCGGCCCCGTGGAAAAAGAATACATTCGCAAGGACGGGACGCGCCTGCCTTTTCTGGGATCTGCGGCGCTCCTGGAAGGCTCACCGGGATATTGCATCTGCCTGGTGCAGGACCTCACCAATCGCAAAAGCGCCGAACAGAAATTGAGCGAGAGGAGTTTTCTCCTTTCCGAATCACAGCGCATCGCGCACGTCGGGACGTGGAGCCTGGAAGCGGACGGCATGGAACTCCGCTGGTCGGATGAGACTTATCGAATATTCCAGCTGGATCCCGGCTCCTACGTTCCAACCCTACAAGGTTTCCTAGGGCTCATCCACCAAACTGACCGAGACGAGGCAGGAGAATGGGTCGCTCTGTGCCGGAGCGGGCAACGGCCAGAGGACCTGGAATTTCGGATTCAGCTGCCGAACGAGAATGAGAGAATCCTGCGCGCCAGCGCGGAGTTGCTGCCGGGGACGAAGACGACGCCGGCGCGGCTGGTCGGGACCGTCCACGACGTGACCGAGCGTCGGCGGGCGGAGGAGGCGGTGCGCGCGAGCGAGATCCGCTTCCGTACCATTTTCGAGCAGGCTCCGCTGGGGATCGCCGAAGGCGAGATTGCCACCAGCCGCATGATCAATGTGAACCAGCGGTATGCTGATATCGTTGGTTACACTCGCGAGGAACTGCACCGCATGACTTTCGCGGAGTACACCCATCCCGAAGATCTGGAAAAGGATTTGGAGCAGCTGGACCGACTGGCCGCGGGGGAGATCAACGCTTACGAAATCGAGAAGCGCTTTCTCCGCAAAGATGGCGGGGTGATCTGGGTGAACCTGACTGTGACCGGCTTGGCGCGGTCAGGCGAAAGGCCGCGGCATTCGATCGCGGTGCTGGACGATATCACGGCGCGCAAAGAGGCCGAGAGCCAGCTGCGGGAGGCGCATGAGCGATTCCATGTCTTGATCGAATCTGCGCCTCTCGCGATTCTGAGCGTGGATGGTTCCGGTCGGATTCTAAACTGGAATGCCGGGGCAAAGCGGTTATTTGGGTGGACCGAAGCGGAAGCGCTCGGGAAACTAGCTCCCGCGGTGCCGCCGGAGGGTGTGGAGGATCACCTCGCTCTCATCCGCCGGGTGATGCGGGGCGAAACCGTGGGCGGTCGGGTGCGGGCCTGCCGAAAAAAAGATGGCACCAGCATTCAAGCGAGTGTCAACGCCGCGGCCTTGCGCGATGCGAGCGGCGAGATCACCGGTGTCATCGTCATGCTGGAGGACGTGACGGAACGGCGCCTCGCGAAACGTAAACTGGAGGAGTCTCGGGAAGAACTGCGAGCGTTACTGGCGCGGCTGCAGCGGGCGCGCGAGGAGGAGCGAATTCACGTTTCGCGTGAGATTCACGATGAACTGGGGCAGTTATTAACGGCGCTAAAGATGGACGTGCGCTGGCTGGAACGGAAGCTTTCCGATCCCGGACTGCCAGCCTCGTTCAACTTGTTGCTGGATCGCGCGGTCGCCATTTCCGAGCTGTCCGATGCCATGACTGCCGCGGTGCAGAAGGTGGCTTCGGAATTGCGACCGGTCACCCTCGATACGCTGGGACTGCCGTCCGCCTTGAGTCACGAAGCGCGTCGCTTTCAGGAGCGTTCGGGAATCCGCTGCGTTGTCACCGGGGAGTCGACGCTGGAACTTTCGCCAGAGGTGGCGGGAGAGCTATTCTATATTTGTCAGGAAGCGTTGACCAATGTGGCCCGACACGCCCGCGCCACGGAGGTCGAAATCCGGTTGGGCAAAAAATCTCCGGGCATTCAGCTCGAAGTGCTCGATAACGGCATTGGCATGGGGGAGATGAAGAACGAGCGTCGCACTCTCGGATTGATTGGTATGCGGGAGCGGGCGGCTCAATGTGGCGGGACAGTTACTCTGCAAGCGAACCATCCAAATGGGACGAGGGTGGCAGTGCGAATCCCCACCAACGGAGCCACCGAGAAAGGATCGATTCATGATGCGAGTCTTGTTGGTGGATGACCACGAGATCGTCCGGCGAGGATTGAAACAAATCCTGGTGGAGGAGTTCCCGGACACTCACTTCGGTGAGGCGACACGCGTGCCCGAGGCGAGAGAACTGATCGTGAGCCAGAGCTGGACGCTCGTGGTGCTCGACATCAATCTCCCGGGAGGTAGTGGACTGGAATTGCTGGCCGAGATGAAGCGTCTGGCTCCGCAGGCAGCGGTGCTGGTCTTGAGTGCCTACCCCGAAGAGGAATTCGCGATGCGTTCTTTCAAGCTGGGGGCGGCGGCGTACCTGACGAAGGCCAGCGTGGCAGACGAACTTCTGGTGGCGGTAAAAAAAATTCTCGCGGGCGGGAAGTATGTCAGCGCCGCCCTGGCCGAGACGTTGGCAGCATCTCTCGGCGACACGAATCCCTGCGCTCCGCACGAGAGCCTTTCGCCGCGGGAGATGGAAGTGCTGCGTCTGGTGGCGATGGGGAAAACCATCAAGGGAATCGCGGCGGAGTTCTCCCTGAGCGAAAAAACGATCGCGACCTATCGGGCCAGGATCTCGGAGAAGCTGCGGTTGTCCACGAACGTCGAGTTGGCGCGCTACGCTCTGCAGCACGGTTTGGTGGATTAGTCTGGCGCAGCGGGGGCGCTCTCTGTGGTAAATATTACCGACACAGATTCGGGTATTTATCGCTCTAGTGGAAGTATCTCGGGCTCACTAATCTGATGGGGCCTCCTGCTCGTCCAAACCCTTCTTCGAAGCTTTGGTGAGCTCCATGACTCCCCATGAAGAATGCAACATATCGTGTCCTGTTAGTTGAGGACTCGCCGTCAATACGCCAGATGTTCCGGCAGCTGATGGGTGATCTGGACTCAGTCGAGATCATCGGCGAGGCCGACACGGTGAAGACGGCCGAGCATCTGATCGCCACGACGGAACCGGACGCGGCAGTCGTGGATCTTTTCCTCGCCGACGGCGTGGCGTTTGACCTGATCCGGAACATTAAGCGAGCACATCCCGGCTGCATGGTGATGGTGGTGACAAGTTTCGCCGTCGAGGCCAGTCGCGAGCGTGCAGTCGCCATGGGGGCCGATCAGTTTTTCGAGAAAACCAAAGAGGTGCAGCAGATGATCGGAGAATTGGCGAGTCTGGCGGAATTCCATCGCATGCATCGGGTCGCCAGCCAATGAAGATCTCTTCGGGAAAGCTCGCGTCCGATTCGCACCGCGAATGGGAGGAGCGTTATCGGTTGTTGCTGAACGCGACCGCGGAAGCGATTTACGGCTTGGATCGCAAGGGAAGGTGCATCTTTTGCAACCCCGCCGGGGCGCGCATGATGGGTTTCGACGACGCCACCAAGGTGGTGGGGCGCAATATTCGTCATTTCGCCCCACCACTGAAGTTCGAAAGAACCTCAGCCACGAACGAGGTGCAGCGCAATCTCGCGTCGCGAACTCCCCTGGCCCAGCCTCGCCCACCCGTCAGAGGCGGGATGGTGCGGCGGGCGGATGGCACCAGTTTCTGGGCGGAATACTGGTCGCATCCGATTCGAAAAAACGGCCGGATCGCCGGGAGGGTGGTGACGCTGATCGACGTAAGCGATCGCAAACGGACCGAGGAAGCGTTACGCGAGAGCGAGGAACTCCTCCAGCTCGCGCTGGAATCTTCGCACATCGGAAGCTGGAGTTGGGACCTGAACGAAAACGCGCTCGTCTGGGATCATTTTATCCACCCGATTTTTGGTCTCGAGCCCGGAACCTTTGGTGGCCGGTTCGAAGATTTCCTGGCCTTGGTGCACGACGACGATCGCGACCGCGTCCGCCAGCAGGTGGGAGCGTGCGTGAAGCACGGTGAGCCCTTTAATAGCGAATACAAAGTGGTGTGGCCTGACGCGAGTGTGCACTGGCTGGCATCGCGCGGGATGGTGCATCGGGATCGACCCGGCGTGCCGCGTATGGTTGGAGTTTGCTGGGAAGTGACGGAGCGGAGACGCGCGGAGGACGTGTTGCGCCGCCAGTCAGAGCTGTTCGAGCAATCGTTTGATGCGGTCATCGTGTGGCATTGGGGCGGCGAAATCATTTTCTGGAACGCGGGGGCCGAACATCTTTATGGCATCTCCAAGGCGGAGGCGATTGGTCAGAGCAGCCACGAACTTTTGCAGACCGGCCATGCCGACGGGCTCTCGTCTCTCTTGGCAAAACTGCAGGAAGAGAGCCAGTGTGAAGCGGAAATCGTGCATACCACCCGCGATGGGCGTGCCATCCTGGTCGAGACAAGAATGAAGCTTATCCGGGACCCAGCCGGCGACTACGTGATCGAGACGAACCGGGACGTCACCGACCGGAAGAATTTGGAAATGCAATTGCTCCGGGCGCAGCGACTCGAGAGCATCGGGACCCTGGCGAGCGGAATGGCGCACGATTTGAACAACGTCCTCGCGCCGATTTTGCTTTGCGCGGAGATGTTGCGTCGGAAAAACCCGAACCGCGACCCGGCTTCGCTGCTGGCGCTGATCGAGGAGTGCGCTCGTCGTGGCTCTGGGATTGTGCGCCAGGTGTTGACGTTCGCGCGCGGAATCGAAGGTGAGCGTGTCGTGATCAAGCCCAGCCATCTCGTGCAGGAGGTAGGGGAGATCGCGAAGGAAACCTTCCCGAAGGCGATCACGGTTACAGCCACGATTGCTGAGGAGCTGTGGTCGATTCGAGCCGATCCCACCCAGCTGCATCAAGTGCTCCTGAACCTGGCCGTGAACGCACGGGACTCGATGCCGGCCGGCGGATCGCTCGACATCGAAGTGCAAAACCGGGAGGTCAGCACGGCGCACGCGGCGCGGATTCCGGGCGGAAAATCCGGGGCGTTTGTCGTCTTTCGTGTGCGCGATACAGGAAGTGGGATGTCGCCTGAGGTGGCGGATAAAATTTTCGATCCATTTTTTACCACGAAGGCGCCTGGGAAGGGCACTGGCCTGGGCTTGTCGACTGCGCTCGGGATTGTGAAGAGCCACGGCGGCTTTATCTCTCTGCAGAGCCAGCCCGGAGAGGGCACGGTTTTCGATGTCTACCTCCCGGCCGAAGCGCGAGGGGTCTCGGCCCTGGCAACAGCCGCGGACGTGGGAGAGGGGACCGCGTCCGCGGTGGGATAGGACGGTGAGGTTTTCCAGACCCGCCGCGACGTGAATAGATCGCTTGCCGTTTCGCCGGGGGCGCGGTTCGATAGGCGGATATGGAAATCGTCACCTCCGTTTTCGCCATGCAGGCGAAGCGTCCGCATCCTGACCGACGGCGGGTGTTGGTGCCGACGATGGGAGCGTTGCACCGTGGGCATCTGGAGTTGATCAAGCTGGCGCGCGCGGTGGCCGGCGACGATGGCGAGGTCGCGGCGAGCATTTTCGTGAACCCTCTGCAATTCGAGCCCGGAAGCGATTTTGAGCGATATCCGCGCCCGGAAAATCTCGACGAAGAACTCTGTCGCGCGGCGGGGGTGGATCTCTTGTTCCGCCCCGATGTGGGCGAAATGTATTTTCCGGATCGCTCGGTGCAGGTGGACGAAGCAGTCCTGTCGCAAGCGCTGTGCGGCAAGTCGCGACCCGGGCATTTCGAGGGCGTTTGCACCGTGGTGGCCAAGCTGTTTCACATCGTGGCCCCGGCGGCGGCGGTGTTCGGGGAGAAGGATTTTCAACAACTGGCGATCATCCGCCGGATGGTGCGGGATTTGGATTTTGCGCTTGAGGTCATCGGGGCCCCGACGGTGCGGGAGACGGATGGGCTGGCCTGCAGTTCGCGGAACCAGTACCTGAGTGCAGAGGAAAGGGCGCAGGCGCCGGTATTGTGGGCGGCGCTGCTGGCGGCGGCGGCGGCGTTTCGTGGCGGGGAGACGTCAGCGGAACGGTTGATCTCCGGGATTCGCCAACGCATCGCGGACGCTTCGGTGGCACGGATTGATTATTTGGAAGCGGTGGACGCGGAGACGTTGCAGGCGCACGAGACGGCGAATGCGAACACGCTTCTGGCGGTGGCGGTTTACTTTGGCAGGACGCGCTTGATCGATAACCTCCGGCTCGGATGAAGGAATACGATTTCGTGGTGATCGGGAGCGGGATCGCGGGGCTGAGCTTTGCCCTCAAAGCGTCGCGGCATGGCTCGGTGGCGGTGATTACGAAACGCAAGGGGGCGGACTCGAACACGGCTTGGGCACAGGGTGGGGTGGCATGCGTGACGAGCAGTGAGGATTCCTTTGAGTTACACGTGCGCGATACGCTCGAGGCCGGCGCGGGCCTTTGTGACGAGGCCGCGGTGCGCACGATTGTGATGGAGGGGCCGGCGCGGATTCGCGAGCTCCAGGAGATCGGGCTGCACTTTGATGAACGGCAGGTGTCGGGTCACCGCGAGCCGGATCTGGGGAAGGAAGGTGGGCACTCGAAGCGGCGGGTCTTGCATGTCGCGGATGTGACCGGGAAGGAGATCGAGGAGACGCTGCTGCGGGAATTGGCGCGGGCGTCGAATGTGGATCTGCTCGAGAACCACATGGCAGTAGACCTGATTACGGCAGGGAAGCTGGGTTACGCGACGGAGGATCGGTGCCTCGGCGTCTACGTGTTGGATGAGGCGACGACGGAAGTGGAGACGGTGCGGACCGATCGTTTGGTGCTGGCCACGGGCGGGTGCGGGAAGGTTTATCTTTATACGACCAACCCCGACATCGCGACGGGCGATGGCGTGGCCATGGCGTGGCGGGCGGGGGCCGCGATCGCGAACATGGAGTTCGTGCAATTCCATCCGACCTGCCTGTTTCATCCGCTGGCGAAGTCGTTTTTGATCTCAGAGGCGGTGCGCGGGGAGGGCGGGATCCTGCGGAATGAGCAGGGGGAGGACTTCGTGCGCGAGGTCCATCCGCAGGGGTCGTTGGCAGCGCGCGACATCGTGGCGCGAGCGATCGACGCGGAGATGAAGCGCACGGGCGCGAAGTGCGTCTTCCTCGATATCACGGACAAGCCGGCGGAGTTCCTGCGGGAGCGGTTTCCGCACATTTACGAGACGTGTCTGCGGTTCGGGATCGATATGACGAAGGAGCCGATTCCGGTGGTGCCGGCGGCGCATTATCAATGCGGCGGGGTGAAGACGGACGTGGACGGAGCGACGACGCTGCCGGGTTTGTGGGCAATCGGGGAAGTGGCTTCGACGGGGCTGCATGGAGCGAACCGGCTGGCGAGTAATTCGTTGCTCGAAGGCAGCGTGGTGGCCCATCGGGCGTGCGAAGCAATGGTGCGGGCGCAGCCGCCGTCTCAAGCTGTGCGGCAGATTTCGCTGCCGCCTTGGGAGACCGGGGATGTGCAGGACGTGGATGAGTTGGTGGTGATTTATCACAACTGGGACGAGATCCGGCGACTGATGTGGGACTATGTCGGGATCGTGCGGACGGATAAGCGCCTGCAACGGGCGAGCCATCGGCTGCGAAATTTGCAGCGCGAGATCCGGGAGTTTTACTGGAACTTTAAGATCACGGTGGACCTGCTGGAACTGCGGAACCTGGCGACGGTGGCGGCGTTGATCGTGGACTCGGCCTTAAGCCGGAAGGAGAGCCGTGGGCTGCATTTTACCCTGGATTATCCGGAGCTGGATGACCGGCATTTCAAACGGGACACGGTGGTGAGTCGGATTTGAGCTGCAGGAAGGCTCATTGAGACCGCCAGTGGAATGGATGCTGCTAATTTAGGGAGATAAACCGGGGAAACGGCCGCCTCCCAAGAAGGGGGAAACGGCTTGCCCGGGGGGAGATTCTCGGATAAAGAAAAGCCGCCACCGCTCCATGAGAAGATTTTTCGTTTTATGCCTGATTTTGTCGGGAGGGGGCACCTCCCTTCAGGCTCAGTCTCCCTACGAGAGCGCGGCGGACTTCGCCAAGTACGCGATGAAGTTGCGCGAGCAGGCGATGCTCAAGATCGAGCCGCAGGTTTTCGTCCCGACGTCTTCGCGCACCAGCACCCAGCGTTACCCGTGGAAGACCAACATCGTCACGACCGTCTTTTGGGTCGGTGAGCAGCCGACGCAGAACAACCCCGTCCCGAACACGAAAAGCTCGTGGGACGCGAATTGGCACGCGAACTTCGGCGGCTACGATACGCCGGACGCGGGGCAACGGCGCAATTACATCCCGGTTTCGTTCGTCCCGCGGCAGAACCCGTTCTACATCGCGCTCCCATATAACGACGTGACCCATGGGCGGCACAAGCCGGAGGCCGCGCTGGTCATTCCCTGGTTCAAGCGGGACTTCACGGCGCAGGGGCAATCGGTCTGCAAAGGGCGCTGGCTCGCGATCCGAAAGGGCAACCGGGTCTGCTACGCGCAATGGGAGGATTGCGGGCCATTCCGGACCGACCATTTCCAGTATGTGTTCCAGAACGAGCGGCCGAAGCCCAACCTGAACAAGGGCGCGGGGCTGGATGTCTCGCCCGCGGTGCGGGACTACCTCGGGTTGCAATCGACCGACGTGACAGACTGGCAGTTCGTGGAAGTGCGCGACGTGCCCGCGGGTCCGTGGCGCAATTACGGGGACAACAACCACTTCGTGATCGCACAGCGTCAGGCGCAGGCCAGCCAGCAGCGCGTGGCGCAGGATTCCGCCGGGAAGAAGAAGTAATTCCCCGGAAACGCGTCGCCGGTGTCGTGCCAATCAGGCGGTAAGGCGGCTTTTCAGCCCCGCGAAAGATTCCTTTAGCTCCTCCGAGCGTTCCACGAGCGGCTCATAGCGTTTCCGTTCGGCGGCGCAGAACGCGGCCAACGGCTGGAAGGCGTCGAGATCTCTTTGTAGAAAAGGTCGATGGCGCTGCTCCATTTGCTGCTCGATCGCGGCGACGAGTTCGATGCGTTTCGTTTC
Source organism: uncultured Verrucomicrobiae bacterium (assembly GCA_963769625.1). Classification (GTDB taxonomy): domain Bacteria; phylum Verrucomicrobiota; class Verrucomicrobiia; order Chthoniobacterales; family UBA10450; genus JACCTI01. The sequence goes on from CAVYMO010000012.1 coordinate 147,358, forward strand.
CATCTCTTTTTCGTAGGCGGCGAGCACTTTTCCGCGCTGGCTAAAGGCGACGAAGGTGCCGAGGACGGCGGAGGAGATCGGCGACGATGCCGGTGACGTCGGCGACGGAGGCACTGATCATGGCGGCGACGATGGTGGCCAGGCCGCTGGCGGCCGCGACTCCGGGCAGGCCAGCGCAACCAGCCGGCGCTTTCCGTGAAGGTGCGGGCGAGTTGCTCCTCGACGCCTTTGCCGGCGATGCGTTCGACGAGCGTGAGTTCGATCGACTGCAGGAGGTCGCGACGCTGGCGGGCAAAGTCGGGGATGGTTTTCGGCATCCGCGATTTTTTCCCTCGGAGGCAAACTGCGCTTCAAGGTGTCCTGAAGTTGCGGCCACAGGCTGCGGAGATCGGTCTCGAGCAACTGCGACGGCGTGCTCGACCTGTGGTTGGACGGTCTCGCGGAGCTTGGTCTCGACTTCGTGCTGGAAGTCATGCTGCCATTGCGCTCGCGTCCAGAGCAGGCGCCAGGTTTTCCAAAAGGAAAGCTTGTCCTCGATCAAGGCCTTGCCGTGGTCCGCGCAATCGCGGCAGGCGCGCTCGACCCCCCGGAGGAAGCCCGCGACCTGGCGCAGGGTTTGTTCCTTGCGCACCTGCACGAAGTTGGTCACACGCTCGAGGTGTCTCTCGTCGCGCGTGATGAACTCGAAGCTGCCGCGGATTTCCTCGGCGAAGTCGCCAGGACCATCAAGTTGCTGGTTTGCACGGTGGAGGCCAGCTTCATCATGCGCGCGCCACTTTCGGCGACGGTGCGGGTAATTTGCTCTTCGAGGGGGCCGAACTGGCTCTCATCCCAGAGGCGTTCCTTGTCGAGGCCGGTGGTCTTGGCGAGGAGTGCTTTGCGCGCGGAGACGGCGAAAATGGGCGGAGTGAAGCCGAGTTTTTGCAAGGCAGTGTCGGCGAGATGGCGATGAATGATCTCGATCTCAGTGGCGTCGCGCAGGTCGATCTGTTGGATGACGAAGATAATGTTCTTGAGCCACTTTTTTTGTACCAAATCGAGGAGCGTCCACGCGGATTGTGTCCAGGGATTGGTCACGGAAAAGACGAAGAGGACGAGGTCGGCGCGCGGAATGAAACTTTCGGTGATGGTCTGATGCTGCGGCACCATGGTGTTGGTGCCGGGCGTGTCGACGACGTTGAAGTCTTTCAGGAATGGGATCGGCTGGTAACGCTCGGTCAATTGCGGCGAAACCTCGACGGAGCTTTCCTTGTCGCCGTGGCGGAAGATGTAAACGCGATCGGTCGCGGGGAGGACGTCGACTCTGGCGAACTCCTGACCGAAGAGCGCGTTGAGGAGAGAGGACTTGCCGGCTTTCACTTCGCCCACGACGACGAAGAGAAGCGGCTGGCGAATGTCCTTCAGTAGGCCTTCCAGAGTTTCGAGATGCGCGGGATCGCGCCGCATTTCGGAACTGAGCTTGAGCAGGGCGGAGAGCGCAGTTTCCACCTCGCTGCGCACCTGCAGATAGTTGTCGGCAATCATGCCGCGAGCGTCTACGGTTTCGCAACCGCGGAGTAGGACTCGTGACCGCGGTCGCGCGTTTCGGCTCAGCAGGGGTGGTGGGCGGCTGGCGGTGCCGGGCGGGCCATGGCGAGCAGTTCGGAGACGGTGACGAACTTGAAGCCCTTCGCCTGCAGTTGTTCGAAGGTGGCAGGCATGGCGTCGATCGTGGGGCCGATGAATGTCGTGCGCGAGAATGATGGAACCCGCGGCAGTGCCGTTCACAATCCGACTGGTAACGACGGACGGACCGGGACGTTTCCAATCGAGCGGATCGACATCCCAGATGATGGTCTTGTAGCCGAAACTCATCGTGGATCCACGTTTCTGGCGCGCCGTGATCGACCCATAGGGCGGGCGCATTAGTCTTCGGACGATACCGGTCGCGGCCTTGATCGCGTCATCGGTTTTTTGCAGTTCGCGGCGCACGGCCTCATCGGACATTTTGGCGAGATTCGAATGTGACCAGGAGTGATTGGCGATTTCGTGCCCTTCGCGCACCGCGCGGGCGAGACGATGGCCGGATATTCCGCCACGCACTTGCCGACGACGAAGAAGGTGGCCTTGATCTTCCGCGCGGCGAGAAGGTCGAGCAGTTCCGGGGTTAAAGTCGCCATGCGGTCCGTCGTCGAACGTCACGCGATGTAGGGACCGTCCACGTAAACGGAATTAAAAGTGATCTGCGGTCCGCTGGGTTTCGGCGCAGCGGGCGAGGGGGTGCCGTGAACGATGGAATCGCCGGGCGGCGTGGCGACGGGAATGGCGGCCGCGGCTTCTGCGTGGGGTGGTGTAGTGGGCACGGGGCTGGTTTGGGCGCACGCGGAAAGAGCGAGACCGAGGCCAAGACCCCAAAGCGAGGAGACAACCTTTTAAAATCCATGAGGCAAAAGCAGAGGTGAAACCGAGGTGTGGGTGTATCTAGCAGAGGGTGTGGGCAACGCAAGAAACCGGGCCGCCCAGGGAACCGCCGGAATATCTGCCGAACCGGTAAGCGGCTACAGGGCAATTGCCTTGGCAGCGATTTTGGCTAGTTTTCGCTTGAGGAAAACGGTCACACCCGCCGTGGAATGGCGTTTCTCCCATATATGAGGATTTTGCTTGTAGAGGATGATGCCGCGAGCGGCGGAGCTTCAGACGCCTCATCGAGCGGCGTGGACACGAGGTTGTCGCCGTCGGCAGCGCGGAGGAAGCGGAGGTGCGATTCGCGGCTCGGCTTTCCCCTTCCTCATCCTGGATTGGATGTTGCCGGGTATGAGCGGGCTCGATTGTGCCGGCAACTGCGCGCGCAGGAACGCGGCGATGAGTTGTTCGTCGTCCTGGTGACGGCCCGCTCGAATACCTCCGACCTGGAGCAAGCGCTCGAAGCGGGGGCGAATGATTACCTGACCAAGCCGCTCGATCTCGGCCTGCTCAACGTGCGACTCTCGGTCGCGGAGCGCCAGATTCACGACTGATCGAGCGCAATCATGCGCGCGCCGCGCTTGCAGGAATCGGCCGCCACGATGACGAACATCCTCGAAAATACGGCGGACGGTTTCTTTGCGGTGGATGCGGATTGGAAGTTCACCTACGTCAATCCGGAGGCCGAGATTTTGCTCGGACAACGGCGAGACGAACTCTACGGCTCCGAGTCTTGTGGGAGAAATTGCCCGAACTAAGGGGGACGCTGTTCGAGGAGAATTTCCGCCGGGTGATGGCGGGAGAACTGGCGATGGAATTCGAGGCCAGCGACGCGCGGGGAGAAGTGGACGGAGGTCCACGCCTACCCGAGCGGCGGTGGGCTCTCGGTTTTCATTCGCGATATTACGGGAAAAAACGGGCGGAGGACGAACGCCTGACGACGAGCAAACTGGAATCGCTCGGCACCCTTGCGGGTGGGATCGCGCACGATTTGAACAACATCCTCACCGTCATTTCCGGGAACATCGGGTTGGCGCAGGTGGAGGCGCCGACGGATTCCGGCGGGTCTGCTCACTTTCCTTTCCAAGGCGGGCCAGGCGGCGCAGCGCGCAGCGTACCTTTCGAGCCAGCTTCTCACTTTCTCGAAGGGCGGCGTGCCGTTCAAGAAGGTGGTCTCGATTTCCCGGCTGCTCGAGGAATCGGCTGAATTTTCGCTCTATGGTTCCAATCTGCGCGCGGAACTTGATTTGGCGCCCGATCTCCGAAAAGCCGAAGTGGACGAGGGCCAGATCGAACAGGTGGTGAACGCGCTCATGCTCAACGCCCGCGAAGCCATGCCGAATGGCGGCACTGTCCGCATTTCAGCGCGCAATCTCGAAGTCGACAGAACCGGCCGATAGTTTCCTGCCGGCGGGCCAATACCTCCGCGTCACGTTTACCGATCGCGGACCCGGCATCCCGGAAGAAAACGTGACGCGGATATTCGATCCGTATTTCACCACGAAAGAGAGCGCGAGCGGCCTCGGGCTTTCCATCAGCTACTCGATCGTGAAGAAACATGGCGGGCTTTTGCATTTGGAAAGCACTTCCAGCGAAGGCTCGACCTTTACGTTTTACCTCCCGTCTGATGCGGCGGCGGAAATCGCACCGGCGCCATCGATTCCGGAGAAAGGGTATCGCTTCAACCACCAACGGGTCCTGATCATGGATGACGAGGCTGCGATCCGGGATCTCACCGCGCAATTACTGGGCACGCTCGGTTATGAAGTCACGGCGGTGGAAGACGGCGTGGAGGCAATCAAGACCTACGAGCGGGCCCTGCGCCGCGGGCAGGGTTTCCACGTTGTCATCCTCGACGCCACGATCCGCGGCGGACTGGGCGGGGTGGCGACGATCGAGCGTTTGCGCGCGCTGGACGCGAACGTGAACGCGATCATTTGCAGCGGCTATTCCGATGAGGCGGCGCTCTCGCAGTTTCTGGCTTACGGCTTCCGCGGCGCGTTGCCCAAGCCATTCACGCGAAACGAACTGGCGCAGGCGCTCCAGCATGCGCTCGCCGAGCCGGCGCAGCTGGCGGTAATTTAAAGCGCGGGTTTCGCGAAACGTTTGCGCGCGAACTCATGGAATGAAAACTCGCCCCGCGTCGCTCGCGGTGCTCAAGTGTGCCCCACATGAAGATTCCGGTTTGTTTCCTCGTCGCGCTCCTTTTCGCCACCGTCGGCAGTCGCCCGAGCGACGCCGCGGAGCCAGGCCCGAGCCCCTCGGCTTCGCCCGCTGTTGCGGCTCCGACCGAAGCCTCGAAGAAGGCCCTGGACAAGTTTGCGGACGCGTTGCAATCCGGTGGCGATGTCACGGAAGCGGCCGCCGCCGCGAGGAAGGCGGGAGTGCCCGCGCAGACGATGGAGGAATTTCAACTTCTGACCGCCGTCCGTGCGCGCAAGCTCGACGCGATCGCGCGCCATCTCAAAGAGGTGGAGGAAAAAATCCTGCCCGGGTGGCGCCTCGAACACTCCGTCGCTTTTGCGGATAAGACCGAGCTCGAGGCCGTGGTCGCCTTTGCCAAAGCGCTCCTGGCCGCAGATGGCAATGATGAGGGCGCGTTTGAGCAATCGATCAAGCAGGCCTTTTGGTTGAATCCCGATCTTTCGCCTGCGCTCAGCGAGGAGATCAAAGCGATCCGGTCCGCGAAGCGGACGGCGCTGGTGACGCTGCCCATGGGGACAGCCTTCGAGAAATCGGAAGGCGGCCAGATTTCGCTCGGGTCCCTGGCGGAGGGACAGAAGGCGCTGCTGCTGGACTTCTGGGCCACGTGGTGCGGGCCGTGCATCAGCGCCTTTCCTTCACTCGTGAAACGCGCGCAGGAACTGGCGCCTCAAAAGGTCGCGGTCGTGGGCATCAATACCGAGGCGGCAGGCGGTTTGGAGGAGGCGCGGAAAAAGACTGAAAACATGCGGAAGCAAAAGAAGATCCCGTTCGCTTGGCTGATCGAACCGGCGGATGAACCGCTCAGTCGCCTTTTGAAGATCGATTCGATCCCGCGCGCCGTTTTGGTGAGCCCGGAAGGCAAAGTCCTATATGACGGCCATCCCGAGGATCCGCGTCTCGTCACGGTTCTGCGCAAGCTCGGGGTTTCGTTGCCCGATTAGGATTGTCCTCATCCCCGGCGGTGCAGCGCGAGATGCGCGCCTAGCCTTCGCGCATTTTTTCCAACTCGGCTAGAAAGGCGGAAACCCCGCCCGGGGTATAGCCCATGGAGCCGACCATGTCGCCTTCGCCGTTCAGCACCACGATGGTCGGAAAACCTTGCACGCCGTATTGCTGGGCGAGTCGCTGGTTGTGGGTCTGTTGCGCGGCACTCAGTTCTTTCTTGCGTGGAAAGTCCACCTCAAGCAGGACGAGGTTCTTGCGCGCGTAGTCCTTAAACTCCGGCGTCTCGAAGACCTCGCGCTTGAGTTTCTTGCACCAACCGCACCAATCCGAGCCGGTGAAATCCACCAGCAAGAGCTTTTGCTCCGCCTTCGCTTCCCGCTGTGCCACCTCGTAATCTGTCCGCCAAACCGATGGCGACGCTCCCTCTGTGGCGCTGGAAGCTTCCGGCCGCGAACAGGCCGCGCCAAAAACAAGGGCGGTGAGGACGGTAACGCCGGCAAGATGGCGAGAAATTTTCACCCGCCAGTTTTCCGTAGGTCACGAGGGCGTGCAAGCGCGGGGAGAGTTGGCTCCAGCGCAGTCCGTACATAATTAGCCCGGCGCCAGGGCGCCGGGCTAAAATGTTGAAAACGTGAAACGGAACTACTTGATGTGCCCGGAAACGAGCTTGGTCATCTCGAACATGCTGACCTGACTCTTGCCGTTGAAGACGGGTTTGAGGTTGTCGTCGGCATTGATCATGGTGCGCTTTTTCTTGTCCTGGCACCCGTTCTTTTTGATGTATTCCCAGAGTTTCTTGGTGAGTTCGGAGCGCGGGAGCGGCTTCGAGCCCACGATCTGGGCGAGCTTGTCATCTGGCTGCACCGGCCGCATGAAAGCGGCGTTCGGTTTACGTTTGGAAGGAGACTTTGTGGCTTTCGGCATAGAGGCTGATTAATCCTTCGACCGGAGCAGGGCAATATAAATTTTACCAGCGCCTCCGTGGGCGGTTATTTTGCGCGGACGACTGTAACCGCTGCGACGTCGTCCGGGAGCGAGTTTTCGCCCTGCGCGACCTTCGCTTGCGCCACCACTCGCCTAACGAGTTCATCTGCGTTTGCGGCTGTTGGTTGCAGCATTTCTGCCAGCTTGGCCGGGGTCACCCGGGGAGCGTGTCCGCGTTCCGCCCCGAACAAGCCGTCGGTGTAGAGGAAAAAGCCATCGCCCGGTTCCAGCACCACTTCCGTTTCGGAAAATTCCGAACGCTCCACCAGCCCCAACGGCGGCGCCGACGAGGGAATGGACAACGTTTCGCCGCCACTGCGCGAGACCAGCAACGGCGGATGCCCTGCGCCCATGACCGTGGCGCGCCCGCTGCGTGGATCGAGCGCCACGCACATCGCGGTCATGAACGAGCGCGCGCCGAAAATGCTGCGGAAGTCGTTGTTGACCGCGCGCATGATCGTGGCCGGGCTGTGGTGCTCCACGCTGCCGTGGTGGAAAAGAAGTTTCGCCAACGTGGTCAGGAGCGCGGCCGAGGCGCCGTGCCCGGTGGCATCGGCGATCCAGAAAAGCGTCCGCTCATCCGTCATCCGTAACCAGCCATAAATGTCGCCGCCGACCTGGATCACCGGTTGATAGATCGCCGCCACGTCCCAACCCGGGAGCGCGGGCGGTTTTTGCGGGATGAGCGATTGCTGGGTGAGACGCGCCGCCGCCAGATCTCGCTCGGTGTCGGTCCGGTAGTTGGCGAGCTGGTCGTTTTGCTTCTGCAACTGCTCGCGCATCGCGCTCAAACGCAGTTGCGTCTCGATCCGAGCCCGCAGCACGGCCGGGTTGATCGGTTTCGTCACAAAATCATTCGCGCCCGCTTCCAGGCAGAGTACTTCGCTCGCTTCCCCGCCGTGGCCGGTAAGCATGATGGTGGGCAACTGCGCGATCGCCGGCTCGGCATCCGCGCGCAATTGCTGGAGCAACTCCGCGCCGTTCATGCCGGGCATATCGTAATCGAGCAGGAGCAAAGCCGGCGGCTCTTCGCGCAGACTTTGCAGCGCATCGCGACCGTTGGCCGACTCACGGCAGGTAAATCCGGCGCCGACCAAAGTGTGCACGAGAACGCGCCGACTCATGGTGTCGTCGTCCACGACCAAAATTTGTTCGGAGCCGTTGTTTGGCATGTCTGTTTGTTGATTCGGAAATCAGCGGAGTGAAATGCGTATCCGCGCGCAACTTTGTCCGTGCGGAGGGGTTTCCCCCTAGGTATGCGCGAAAACGAGCACGGTGGCCATCACGATCGAGGGCCGGTCGCAGGAGAATTAAGCGTTGTCAGTGTGAGCACATTGAATTAGAACGGCCAGACAGTCGTCCTATTCACCTTATGAAATTTTCGCTCGCTCTCGCCGTTTTCACCGTCTTCGCTTTCACCTCTTGCGAGATTGACGAACCGCCTGCTCGCACAAAACGGCCCGCGCCCAAGTATCCCAGCACCGCGCAGACGAGCGAGTATCCGCCGCAACCTCAACCCTTCCCGCAGGATCCAAACGCGATCCCGCCCGACATGAGCACGCCGCCGCCGGATGTTTCTTCGGAACCGCAATCGGCTCCGGCGCCCGTCGCGCCCTCGACCGTGAAAGGCGATTATCCGTACGGAGTGCCCGTGCCCGGCAAACCTGGTTTTGTCCACAGCCCGTTTTCGCCGGACAAGATGACCGATGTCCGCGGATACGCTCCCGGCACGGAAGTGAAGGATCCCTACACGGGGAAAATCTTCCTCGTTCCCTAGGCTCCGGAAAGGCGTCATCAGCGCGGTTTGCGGGGGTCAAAATTCCGCTCCGTGCGCGGCCACGCTGGACAAGCAGGCCGAATATCAGATGATGCACTTCGCAGGTGGACGGGCGCGGTTCCGTCGCACCGCCAGTCCGGTGCCAACGAACCTCATGAGCTTATGGAATTTCGCGTAAAGCGCGCCGCGCGCATCGATGCCGAGATCACCGTCCCGGGCGATAAAAGCATTTCGCATCGCGCGGTCATCATCGCCGCGCTCTCCAATGGCGTCTGCGTTCTGCGCGGTTTTTTGGCGAGCGAAGACTGCCTGCACACCGTGCAAGCGTTGCGCGCCTGCGGAATCAAGATCGAGCAACCGGAGCCCGACATGCTCGTGGTGCACGGCAAAAGGCGTCTCCTGACCGCGCCCGCCGGTGACATCAATTGCGGCAACTCCGCCACCACCATGCGGCTGCTCGCGGGTTTGCTCGCGGGGCAACCATTCGATAGTCGACTCGTGGGCGATGCCACCCTCGGTCGGCGTCCCATGGATCGCGTCATCGCCCCGCTGCGCCAGATGGGCGCGAACATTGTCGCCGAAGGCCCGAACGAGACCGCCCCGTTGCGCATCACCGGCTCGAAGTTGCACGGCATTGATTACACTTTGCCGATCGCGAGCGCCCAGGTGAAGAGCGCGCTCCTCCTCGCGGGCTTGTTTGCGAAAGGCAAGACCACGGTCACGGAAACGTCGCCCAGCCGTAATCACACCGAGTTGATGCTGAATTATTTTCTCGTCCGCACCGCGAAGGAAGAAGACGGCAGCATCACCATTTTTGGCGATCAAGTGCCGGAGTCGCGCGACTTCACCATCCCGGGCGATATTTCCTCCGCTGCCTTTTGGCTGGTGGCAGCGGGCGCGCAACCCGGTGGCCATCTGCTCGTGCGCGATTGTGGATTAAACGAAACCCGCACCACCTTGATGGGCGTGCTCATTCGTATGGGCGCGCAGGTGCGCGAAGCGATCGAGGATGTCGATCAGATCGAGCCCCGCGGCACGGTCGAGATCACGGGCGCGCCGCTCAAGGGCACGGTCATTCAAGGACGCGAAATTCCGCAGCTCATCGATGAGCTGCCCGTGCTCGCGGTGGCGGGTGCGCTCGCTTCCGGCACCACCACCATCCGCCACGCGCAGGAGTTGCGGGTGAAGGAAACCGATCGCATCGCCGCCATCGCGCACAACCTCCGCGCCATGGGTGCGCAGGTGATTGAATTAAGCGATGGACTCGAAATCCACGGCCGCGGCTCGCTCCGCGGCGCGCGCGTGGCCAGCTTCGGCGATCATCGCATCGCGATGGCGTTTGCCATTGCCGGCCTTTTTGCCGATGGCGAAACCATCGTGCAGGACGCGCAATGCGTGCACGAGTCCTATCCGGATTTTGCGAAAGCGCTGGAGGAAATTGCGAACCCAAAACGCACGCGCGTGACCACGCCGGTCATCAGTTCGCTCGCGCCGAAGGGCGACGAAGAATAAGGCCTGCCACGTGCCCCGCTCCGGAGCTTCTCCTTATCATCGCGTCATCGCGATCGACGGTCCCGCCGCTTCCGGTAAAAGCAGTGTCGCGCGTGCGCTCGCGCAGCGGCTCGGTTTTGTTTACGTAAACTCGGGCGCAATGTATCGCGCCGTCACCTGGCACGTGCTCGATCGGCACGTCGACCCTCGCGACGCGGGCGCGGTGGCGCGGTTGATCGAGGATGCGAGACTCGCTTGTGACCTGGAGAACAACGAGTCGCGGATTCTGATTGATGGCGTCGATGTGGAGCCGCATCTGCGGGATGTCCGCGTGAACGCCGAAGTTTCGCCCGTGAGCAGCGTGCCGCGCGTGCGTGAGTTGCTCGTCGCGCAAATGCGCGCCTACGCGATCGAGCAGGATGTCGTGATGGAGGGGCGCGATATCGGCTCCGTCGTTTTCCCCGACACGCCCTTCAAGTTTTACATTGATGCCTCGCCGGAAATCCGTTCCCGCCGGCGCGCGGCGCAAGGACAGACTGATCAAATTGCGATACGCGATCAGGCCGATTCTTCGCGAAGCGCGTCGCCGCTTACGATCGCCGCGGACGCGATCGTGATCGATAGTTCCGAGCTTTCCATTTCCGAGGTGGTGGACGAAATCATGGACCGTCTGCGCTCGGGCGGGCTCGAGTTTGCCGCTTCCTTAGCCCTGTAATGAATCTCTGGTTCTGGGCCGGTTATTATCTCACGGTCGCGCTGGCGAAGACTTTCTTCCGCTTCCGTGTTCAGAACCGCGCGAATCGAATTCTGAAAGGTCCCGTCATCGTGGCGATGAATCACGAGAGTTATCTCGATCCGCCGCTCGCCGGCATTGCTTCCGGCCGCGAGATGTATTTCCTCGCGCGCGACACTTTGCTCGATACGCCCGTATTCGGCTGGCTCCTCCCGCGCCTGAATGTCATTCCCGTGGATCAGGACGGCACCGATCGCAGTGCGCTCAAAGCGTTGATTCGCATTTTGAAAAAGGGCCACGGCACCGTGGTCTTCCCCGAAGGTGCGCGCACGACCGATGGGCAGCTGCAACCCGCCCAGCCGGGCTTGGGATTCGTCATCGCGAAGACGCTCGCTCCTGTTTTGCCGATGCGAATCTTCGGCGCGCACGAAGCCATGCCTCGTGGCGGCGGCTATCTGCGGCTGCGCCGCATCACCATCGTCATCGGCAAGCCGATCTACTTCACTGCCGCCGACCTCGAGCCGCCGACCAGGGAGCGTTACCGTCGCCTCAGCGAACGCGTCATGCGCGCGATCGCCGAGTTGAAACTCGAATAATGTTTAAGGTGGCCGGAGCAATCCGCGGTAAAATCCGGGCGTCGAATCTGGAATTTCAATCGCCTGCACGGCGTTGATGTAAAATCCGCTTTCGCCGGCCGCGCCGATGATGGCATAGGCGTAGCCGTTCGCGTGCATATCGCGTAACGCGTGCAGGAGTAGAGCGCGGCCGATGCCGTGCCCACGCTGCTCGTTCACGACGCCGGTGGGTCCAAAAAAACCCCGCGCAGTCGCATCGTAACAGGCGAAGCCGACGATCTCCTCATCGCGCACCGCGAGAAAAGCGCTGACGGGAAGACGCGCGAAAGCCGCTTCCGTTTCGCCAGCCCAGGCGTCGGAGAAATGCTGAGCGATCCACGCGGTTACGAGACGCTTCTCCGCCGCGAACGCGCGGCGCACAACGAATTCCGTGCCCGGCTCGCGATCGAGCGCGGGCAGATCATACAAGCGGACAAGGAGATCAGACATCTTCGGAAGTTGGACTTGGTGTTGGTGTTGCGGTGGGCGTCGGAGTCATCGCGGGCTCGGGCGTGTCTGCCGGCGGTTTCATCCGGGCCTCAGCGTAGGCGTACTCAAAGGTCGTCCCGCGCGGTCGCGCTTTCAGTTGGCCCGGCCCGAGCGGTTCGTCTTCGCCCCAATAAAGATCGATCTGCCAGCGTTTCAATCCGCCGCCCGTGTCCGTAATTTTCCAATCCGCGTTCTGGAAAATTTCCATCACTTCACGGCCGGCGATGCTGAATTCGGTCTCCGGAGGAAATCCAATCTGCTTCGTGCGCGCGGCGGCAGAGGCACACGGCACGAGCACGTTGGTGCCGCGCCCGCGAACTTCGCGGACGTAGCGGTAGGAATTGTCGCCGTCGTAGGCGATGTAGTTTCGGCCGTTCACCGACTCTGTGATGCGACCGATGCCTTCCAGTTTCACGGTGGCGAGAAACTCGCGGCCATAAGGGCGACCGCCGAGGCCTTTCGCCGCCACCGGTGTGACATCGAATCCGCGCTCCGCGGTGAAACCCGATTCTATCGGCGTGTAATAAATTGTGCAGATGACAAAGTAGGTGCCGTCATGTCCTTGCGGACGCGCGGCGAGCGCGGCGTTTTCTTCGGCGAGACGCAACTGCGCTTCCTCCCACGGAATTTCGGCGTGCACGAGCGCCGCGCCGAACAGGAGCGCGACGAAACTCAACCGCCGAAGACCGCGTCGAGCGGCCCGCCGAGAAGAACCTCGATCGGGAGGCGGCGATACTCGTATTCGTAAGGAGGCTGTTTCCACTGGAACTGGTGCGGGTGGGTGCGCCGCAAATGTTTTAGTATTTCCACGCCGGTGCGCCACGGAAGAAATATATTCCGGTCGGTCACATGAATCTGCGCTCCGGCGCAAAGCTCGCCCGCGAACTTGTGGAAGGTGGGTTGGAAATAGTGTTCCCGAAAATAAACGCCGGGCAGGCGGAGACCGTTGAGGTCGGCTGTCGTTTTTTCCGCGTCGATAAACGGTGCGCCAAAGATTTCGAAAGGCCGCGTCGTTCCTCGACCCTCGGAAAGGTTCGTGCCTTCGAAAAGGCACATCCCGGGATAGACGAGTGCGGTGTCGAGCGTCGGCATGTTGGGCGACGGCATCACCCACGGCAGACCGGTTTCGTCGAACCACATCGTGCGTTCCCAGCCGGTCATCGGTAGCACAATCAACTCGCATTCCGGAAATACCTCGTCGCGGAACTGCGTGGCCAGTTCGCCGATCGTTCGTCCATGTCGCACGGCCAGGGGATGCAGACCCACAAACGAGCGATACTCCGGGTCTAGCAACGGCCCTTCGCTCGTTAGGCCATTAAGCGGATTCGGTCGCTCCAGCACCACGACCGGCAAACCCGCCGCGGCACACGCTTTCAGGCATAAATAAAGCGACCAGATAAAAGTATAGTAGCGCGTGCCGATATCCTGCAGGTCGATCACGAACACATCGAGGCCGTGCAGCATTTCGGGCGTCGGTTCCCGATGCTCGCCGTAAAGACTGTGCACGGGAATGCCGAGGCGCGGATGTTCGTAGCTGTGCCATTCGATCATGTTGTCCTGCGTCTGGCCGAGATACCCGTGTTGCGGACCAAACAGCGCTGCCAGGCGTAGGCTTTCCGTGCGTTCCAGGACGCGCGAGGAATGCTCCAGCGTGGCCGAGACGGATGCCGGATGCAGCAACGCCCCGATCCGCGCGCCAGTTAGTTTCGCCGGCCACAGCTCCGCGAGGTGATCGATGGGAAGACGCACCGGCATTTCGAAACAACGCTAGCCTCCCTTCCGAAAGCTGTCTTTACAAACTCCCTTGAGCAGGCGCGCGGTTGCCAGTGCCAGCGGGATGCCGATACTAAGCCGTGCCCACACCCGAGGAGCAAAACGACCAGGCAGAGCCGCGTGTGCCGGTTGGCGGCTTGCAAATCGCCGGTCTGATTCTCGTGACGCTGGCGTTGCTCGCCGTTTATAACAACGTGCAGAACATACGGCGTGCGCACATCGAGACGGTCACGGTCGCACCGATCGCAGCCACACCCACGCCGGTGCCGGCCGCGCCCGCGCCCTAGCGCGCGTTCCGTTTTGGATGAATAACTTCCCGCTCCGTCGGTCTAAAAGCTACAAATGAAAACGTCAGTCCTTCTTCCCATTGCCCTCTTCGCGCTCGCCGTTTCCTGCGAGAAACCCGTGAGCGAGGCCGACCGCAACGCGCAGATCGAACGTGAAGTGGAGCAACGTCTTGCTGCCGAACGCCAGGCCGCGGACCAGGAGCAGCTCGAGCAACGGCAGACGGAACTGGAAGCCCGCGAAAAAGCGCTGGCCGCGCGGGAAGCGGCCACGACCAGAAAGCCCGTCGCTGCGGCCACGCCGCGGGCCACGGCCCGCCCCGCTGAACGCGGCCGCGACCGCACGTCTTCCGCCGATGGTCGCACCACACGTTCTTACGACACCTTTTATCGAAAGCTTGAACCCTATGGCGCGTGGCGCGAGGCAGGCGATTACGGTTACGTCTGGCAGCCGCGTGTGGCGCAACAATCGCGCACCTGGCGCCCCTACACGGATGGCCGTTGGGCCTATACCGACGCTGGTTGGACGTGGGTTTCCGACGAGCCCTTTGGCTGGGCCACCTATCATTACGGACGCTGGACGCGCTTGCGGGGCGTCGGTTGGGTATGGGTGCCGGGTGAGGAATGGGCGCCCGCCTGGGTGTCGTGGCGCACCAGCAACGATCACGTTGGCTGGGCTCCTCTCCCACCGGAGGCGCGCTTCGAACGTCGCACCGGCATCAAGAAGTGGGCCGACAGTTATTATGACATCGGTGCCGACGAATATGTCTTCATCCCGAACGAAGATATCGGCGCGGAGAACATCGAACGCTCCGTGGTTCCGGTGGAGCGAAACGTCACGATTGTGAATCAAACCACGAACGTCACCAACATCACCTACAACAACACCTACATCGTCAACGAAGGTCCGAACTACGAAGAGCTGCGCGGTCGCAGCCGGCGCCCGGTCGAGCGTCTCCGCCTCGAGCGCGAATACGACTTCGATGATGAGCAGGCTCCGCGCACCAGCGTGCGCGGCGACATTCTTGCCATCATGGCGCCAATCTTCAGCGGTCGCGCGACCGAGCGACCCCGCAATGTGGGCGCGCCCATTCAACAAGCGACGGTTGAACGCAATTGGGCCACCAGCGCGAATGAGCCCGAAGCACAGCGTGCCCGCGCCAAGATGAAAGCGGAAGCCACGCCGCCGCCTGACGCGCCCTCGAAGACCTACGAAAAACCAGTCGTGACCGAACCTGCGCCGACACCCGCGTCCGAAGCCACCGCGGCACCCGCGAATACGCTAACTCCAGCGTCCACAACTGCCGCTACGGCGCCGCCCGCCTCCACTCCAGCGGCGACGGAAAATCCGCGTCGCGGCCCCCGCGCCACGCCGGAGCCGACTGCCACACCGTCTCCTGTTGCCACGCCAGCAGCCACCCCGAAACCAACGGCCACACCGACGCCAACAGTAACGCCCACGCCCACCCCGGACGGCACGCCAAACCGCGCACCCTTCCCCGGCTTTACGGCGCCACCCGAGCAGGACATGGATGAACCCACGTCAGCGGTCAAAGATGATGATGGACGTGACTTGCGGCAGTCACGCGGTGCTCGTGGTGATCGAGGCCGTGGGCCCGACGACGCGCGCACCGCCAGAGGACGCGAAGGCAGTTCTCGCATGGCGGCCACACCGACTCCGCCCACCGCGGCAGAAGCGGTGGAGTCAAAAGCCGTCACGCCCGCTCCGACCGCGGTGCCGGTGAAGCCGGCGGTCGTGGCCGAACCGGAGCCCGAGTCCGAAGCGGTGAAGCCAGAGGGCCGCCGCCAGGCCGTGCCTCCGACGCCGGCCGCCGAGCCGAAAGAAGAAAGCACACCTGCGCCGACACCGACGCCAGAGGCAAAGAAGGCCGCGCCAGCGGACGAAGATGGCGCTGAGGAAACGCCCGCCCCTACACCCGAAGGCGCGAACGAACCTTAGGCCCGCCGGCTGGAAAGCCGCTCACGTCCCGGTCGATTCGGCTTCGCGCGCACGTGCAACGGCCGCGTAGTGTTCGCGAAAGTAGCGCGCGTTCTCCACATATTTCAGGCCCCAATGCTTGATCGTGGCCTGTTCGTCGAGTGACAGCGCCCGCACGACCTTCCCGGGCGAACCGAGCACGAGGGAATTAGGTGGGATTTTTGTTCCGACGGTCACAAGCGCATTCGCGCCGATAATGGAACGGTCGCCGATTTCCGCGCCATCGAGAACAATCGAGCCCATCCCGACGAGCACCTCGTCGCCGATCGTGCAGGCGTGGACGATGGCGCCGTGGCCGACCGTCACCAGTTCGCCAACGATGACCGGAAAGTCATCAGCGAGATGGACGACGACGTTGTCCTGCAGGTTGGAGCGCGGGCCGATGACGATGCGGTTGATGTCCCCGCGGAGGACGGCTCCGAACCAGACGCTGGCTTCCTCTCCCAGCGTCACATCTCCGATCACGGTGGCGCCCGGTGCCACGAACGCACTTGGGTGCAGCCGCGGGCCGAGCCGGAGGCGCTCGGCGAGGCCGGCGTGCCCGGTGGGGTGAAGATCCTTCGGGATTTGCACGATGGGCGCACCATCCCGCGGACAGGGGCGGCAGCGCAAGCCCGGAACGGACAGCAAAAGAAGTGTTGCCAAATGCGCAGGCCCTTGATACACCGTCGGCCCTGTTCCTAGAACCGCCGCTTTCCCCCCAGCAACTCAGAGAACCCGTCGACCCTCCCGGTCGACGGGTTTTCTTTTCTCCGAAGGTGATCGGGAGGAAAATGACAGTTTTATTACAGTTTTGTCAGAAAGTGCTTGCCGCACCTCTTTTTCTTCTGTTCTGTCGGCGCCATGTTTTTGCGCCTGCATCCTCTCCTTGTCGTGGTCTTGACGGTTACCATGCCGTTGGCGGTCGTTACTCCAGTCGCCGGCCAGCAACCTGTCGCGGGGCGTCCCGTGCGAAATCGGTTTGCGAGCCGTGGCGAAAAAAGTGATCCCGCGCCGTCTGTAAACGCACAAGACGCCAACGTCTCGGCCTCTGCGGCCGACGATTCCGTGGCGCAGGTCGCGGCCGTGGCGACAGCGGAAGTCGAGGGCGTGGTCGTGCGCGGCTTCGACGTGGAACCAGTGGAGTACCCGTCGTTGCCCGAGGTGCAGGGCACGCGCATCAATTCCGGTAAGAAAAGCTCATTCGTAAAGCCGGAGGAGTTTCCCGAGATCGCGAACAACAATTTCCGCGAGGCGCTGGCCACCACGCCAGGCCTGCTCGTGAGCGAGGAGCCGAATTCGCCCATCATCAATCTGGGTTACCGCGGACTCGATTCGCAGCGGAGCGAGACGATGCAGATCCTGAAGGATGGCGTCTCGATCAAGAACGAGCAGTTCGGGTTCCCGGAATCGCATTACACTCCGATTCTCGACGCGGTGGAACGGGTGGAGTTCATCCGCGCGGGCGCGTCCCTGCAGTTCGGTCCGCAACCGGGTGGCGCGATCAATTTCGTCACGAAAATGCCGCGACGGGATGCGCCGTTTCATTTCGAGACGAAAAATCTCTTCGGCAGCGATGAGCTTTTTCAAAACTTCACCGAGATCGACGGGACGTTCGGAGCGGTCGGCTATTACGCCTATTACGATCACCGCGAGCGCGATGGATTTCGCGCCAACAGCGATTACGACCTCAACGCGGGCAGCGTGAAGCTCGTTCTCGAGTCGGGCAATGACAGCCGTTTTATAGCCACGCTCGATCTTTACGATGAAGAACATGGCGAACCGGGTGGGTTCCGCAGGACGATTGACCCCACGGTGCCGCTGGAAAGAAACGCGCTGTATCAGGCGGATCGCAACCGCACGACGCGCCAGTTCGATCGCTTCCGGTTGCAGCGTTACCACGGCACTCTGGAATACCAGAAAGAATTTCTCGGAGCGCACCCAGCTCGATCTCAAGGGCTTCGGCGGCTACCTGCAGCGCTACAGCAAACGGCAACGTGGGGGCGGGTTTGGCATCGAGCCGTTCGGCGCGGCGGCGAATACGAACGACGTCCAGATTCGCGATGACTACACGCAGGGCGCGGAGGCGCGGTTGCGGCACGACTACGATTTCGCTGGCGACGTTTCCACCTTCGCCGGTGGACTCTATTTTTACCACGCCACCCAGGACCGCACGGACGAGCGCGGGGCGACACCGAAGGCCGATCGCGGCGTGTTGCGGCGCTTCAACCAGGGTGAGACGACGGATGGTTCCGTGTTCGCGGAAAACCTCTTACGCTTCGGTCGACTCTCGATTACGCCCGGCTTTCGCCTGGAGTTTTTTCAGCAAGCTCTGGACGAGCGGGTCAACACGACCAAGCCGGCGGGCGAGTTGTTGACGCGTTCGGATTTTTCCTTCGTGCCGCTCTTTAGCCTTGGTGCTTCGTATGTCGTGCTGAAAGGGCAACAGGTCACAACGGCGTCGCAGGATTATAGCAAGGAGATGAAAAATGTGGCACCGAGCGTGACGACGGGTGGCCCGCCGCGGCTGGAAATTTACGGCACGGTGGCGCAGGCCTACCGCCCGCGGACTTACGGGGAGCTCGTACCGACGAGTCCGGGCGGAGTGGTGAACGGCGATCTCGAGGAAGGCCATTCGCTGCAATTCGAACTCGGTCTGCGCGGGAAACCGTTGCCTTATCTCACCTTCGATGTGGGCGGCTTCTACTTCACTTTTGAAGACCAGGTGGCGGACATCACCTTGAACGGCGCGCCGACGACCGGGAACGCCGGCGATGCGCGCTACGCGGGCTTTGAAGCCGCGGCGGAGCTGGACCTTCTCGCGATGTTCAATGGCGGCGTCGAAAGCCCTTGTGGGCGGTTTAATCTTTACGGCAACGTCACGCTCCTCGACGCGGAATTCACTCGCGGACCGCTTGATGGCAACGACACGACCTACGCGCCAAATTATCAGATCAAGGTCGGCGGTATCTATCGCTGGAAGGAAATAGTCAAAGTCGGATTGCTTGGAACGTTTGTGGACGATTCCTTCGCCGCGGCGGATAACGGCCTCGAGTCCGTCATTCCCGCCTATGCGGTCTGGGATTTGACCGCGGAAGTGAACGTCTGCAAGAACGTCGGCCTTTTCGCCGGAATCCACAATTTGTTCAACGAGGATTACTACGGTGAGATTCGCGATGAAGGCATCGTGCCCGCGTCTCGGCGAAATTATTACGGCGGTGTTTCATTGAAATTCTGATTGGGCTGACGACCTTCCGCCATGCTTTTTTCTTCGCGACGGACGACGATCTTCTCGCACGCGTTTTTCGCCGCGGCTTTCTGCTGGTGCGGGGAACTGGCGATCGCGGCGGAGGAAGACCGGGCGCGCGACGCGAACGGCAATGCCGTGGCGGAGGATAAGCCAACGCCGCCCGCGCCGAGCGCCGATGTGCAGGAGATCGATCGCGTCGTCGTCACCGGCACCAACATCACCACGAGCGACTCGCCCCCGTTCGTTCCGGAATCGATTTACAATCGCGAGTCGGTCGAGCGCAGTGGTTCGCGCTCGTTGGGCGATTTCTTTCAATCGTTGCCGCAGAATGGCGGGCCGACCTTTACCGAAAATCAAAACGACAGCCTGGCCGCGGGCGGCGCGGCGGTGGCGTTGCGCGGGTTGGGGCCGGATGCCACGCTCGTGCTCGTGAACGGGCGACGGGTCGCGCCGTATCCTTTCGCGCAGGGTGGCATCACGGCTTTCGTGGATTTGAATTCGCTCCCGCTCGCCGCCATCCAGCAGATCGACATCTTGCGCGATGGCGCATCGGCGATTTACGGCACGGACGCGATCGCAGGCGTGGTGAACGTGCGGTTTCTGCAGCGTTTCGATGGCACGCTGATTTCCGTCGGTTATGGCAATACCACCGACACGGATTCGAGCGAGTATCGCGCGTCGATGATCAGCGGTTACACGAACGAGCAACGCGGGCTCGAACTGGTGGTCGTGACCGATTACTTCCACCGCGAAGCGCTCTTTCAGACCGACCGCTATTTTTCGCGCTCGATCGACCAACGTCGCCAGGGCGGCAGCAGTTTCCTGAGTTCGGTGGCGAATCCCGGAACCGTCTTCGATCCCGTCACGGGCGATCCGCTCCGCGTTCCCGCGAACAGCGACGGCACGCCGGCGGTCTCCGAGTTTCGACCCGGGCGCAATCGTTTCGATCGCGCGCCCTTTCAGCCACTCGTGCCGGAGACGGAGCGCCACGGTGTTTCCTTCCGCGGCAAGGTGCGGCTCGCGCCGGCCGTCGATCTTTTCGCCGAGTTTGGCTACCGCAATATTTTTACGAAACAGCAACTCGCCCCTGCGCCAATCGAAGGCGACGTGGAGAACATCGCCGTGCCGGCGGCGAATCCCTTCAACCCTTTCGGCACGGATGTGGTTTTCCGTTATCGCGTGACGGAAGCGGGGCCGCGGCGCGACGAGATCGACACGGATGTGTATCGCACGGTCGCCGGCTTGACGGTGCGGTTGCCGGCGCGTTGGGAATTGGAGACGGCGTTGCTTTACAGTTCGACGCTGACGGAAGACCAGACGTTTAACAATCTCTCGCGGCCGGCGGTTTTGGCGGCACTCGCGGATACGAACCCGGCGACCTCCTTCAACGTTTTCGGCGCGGGCAACAACGTGAACAACTCGGCGACGATCGATTCCTTTCGGGTCACGACCACGCGCGAAGGCGAGTCCCGGCTTTTCGCCGCGGACGCGAAAGTGAACGGTCCGCTCTTCAAGTTGCCGGCGGGTGAACTGCTCACGGCGGTTGGCGTGGAGTATCGTTACGAAGAGTTGCTCGATCGCTTTGATCCGTTCGCGACCGCAGGCGGCGTGATCGATCTCAACAGCACTTCCGCCAGCGGCGATCGCGAGATCCTGGCCGCGTTCGCGGAGTTTTACGCGCCGCTCGTCTCCGCGGAGATGGCCATCCCGGGCGTTCACAACTTGCAGGCGCAATTCGCGTTCCGCGGCGAAAATTACAGCGACTTTGGCTCGACGGTGAATCCGAAGATCGGTCTCGCCTGGCGGCCGATTCCCGATTGGGTATTGCTGCGCGCTTCCTACAGCACCGGCTTTCGCGCGCCGTCGCTGGTGCAATCGTCGACCGGCTCGCTGACCTTTTCGCAGGAATTGCGGGATGGCCGGCGGTTCGCCGTCACAGGTTCGAGCGAAGACGAGAGCAGCGCGGTGCAAATATTCTCCGGCGGCAACCCGAACCTCGACTCGGAGGACTCGCAGAACTTCTCCACCGGCTTCGTGCTCACGCCGCCGCTGCTGCCCGGCCTCACGTTATCGAGCGATTTCTTTCACATTGAGATCGAGAAATCGGTCGCGAGTCTCGACGCGCAGTTCATTGTCGATAACGAGGGCGATTTCCCCGGCCTCGTGCAGCGCGCGCCGGCGTCGGCCAGCGACATGGCGCTGGGCATTCCGGGCAGCTTGATCCTGGTGAACACGAGCTTTCAAAATCTCGGGCTAATTAAGGTGGAGGGCATCGATGTCGCGCTGGAATATGTCAGCCCCGAGACGACTCTGGGCGGGTTCACCTTTCGCCTCGACGGCGCGTATCTGCACAGTTTCGAACAGCAGGCCAGCGCCGCGGAACCAATCCGCGAGTTGGTCGGCACATTTGCCCGGCCGCAGTTCCGCGGGCGCGCGCAGTTCGGTTGGCGGATCGGCGGATTCGAAGCGGTCTCCACCTTGAACTACACGGATTCCTACGAGGACATCACGGCCGATCGCACGGTGGATTATTCGACCACGGTGGATTTGCTTTTGGAATATCGGTTCGGCAAAGGACAGACGGCGGCAGAGCCGATCGCGTCCGAGGGGAAATCCGTCGCCGCCATCCGGGAGGCCTCATGGCGCAGATCGGATTGGCTCCGTGGCCTGGCTATTCGCGTGGGGGCGCGCAACATCTTTGACGATGCGCCGCCGTTCTCGAACAACGTCGCGGGGTATCCGGTGCCACTGGAAGATCCGCGGCAGCGTTTCTACTTCGTGGACGTTGAGAAGCGGTTCTGATTCCTTCCGCCGAAATCAGTCGCCGATTTTTTTGATCTCGGGCGGGAGGGGCGATTGATAATCGAGCAAAAGTTTCCACTCACCGGCCGCGTCGGTTTGCCAGATTTGCAGATAATGGCCGCGCTCAGTCGCCTGGCTCATCGCCAGGGCATACCTGCCGTAACGATACGCGAGGTCGCTCGCCGCACTAATGCCGCCACCGAGATGTTCGGTCGTTAGTTTTCCGCGCCGCACGCTCAACATCAACGCCGCGGCCTGGCGCCCATTGGCCGGGGAAAACGCCCTCGCGATGCACGCGAATCTCGGCGCTGCTGGCGCCGACGAGCGCGGAAGTGGAGTCGGTCTGCGCGGTGTCGAGAAACCACTTTTCGGCGGCGCGAAGTTTCTTCGCCGCCGCGGCGGCGGATGGCGTGGGTTCAGGTGGAGTGTCGCTAATGAGGATGGTGGGCCCGTCTTCCACTTTTCGCCCGGAGGGCACGGCGCCGCCCACATCCACCGCAACTTTCCACGCGCCGTCCGGCTGCTTTTTCCAGATTGAAATGTATTGGCCGTGGCCCAGCGGCTTCTCGTCCGCTTTATCCTTGCGCCATTCCGCCGGGCCGGTGGTGAACGCCAGGTCGCAGCTCCGCGCCATGACCGCGAGCGCGGGCTCCCATTTCAAGGAGAGGAGGGCTTCGCCGCGCGCTTCCCACACTTTCCGCGCGCTCACCGGTCCGGGCTCGAACATGATCGCATCGTCCGCCAGCCAGGTGAGCGATGCGGCCCGCGCGTCTTCGACCTGGCCTTTGGCGACGAAGATCGCTTCGTTCTCGAGAATGGTTTTCGCGTCGGCTTGCGGATCGCAGTCTTCGGCGTGCGCGGCCATGGCCGCCGCCAGCACGAGGAAAACGACGAGCGGAGCCCGTGGGATGGATGTCTGCATCAGTGGTTGGAATGAAGCGGGCCGCCCATGGATTATCTCCGAGCGTTTGCGGGTTGCGACAAGCGCTGATTTTAATACGGTCGCGCCCTCCGTCACGCCTCGCGGTGCAGACGCACGATCGGGTCCTGTCGGTAGAACTTCTTCAGCTCGGCATAAAGCTCCGGGTGGCGGGACTGGAGAGCTTCGGGGCATTCAAAAAATGCTTCCGTAACGACAGCAAAGAATTCTGCCGGATCGGACGCACCGTATTGATCGAGCAACGTCGCCTGTCCGCGATCCGCCGCTTCGCCCAAGGCGCGGTATTCCCGCATGAGGACGCGCGCCCAGGATCGATAATGCCCGCGCTCGAGCAGGGGCGCGCCATCGAAGGAGCCGTCCTGTTGATCGAGTTGATGGGCAAACTCGTGCAGGGTGACGTTGCGACCATCCGCGAAGTCGCTCGCGTCGCGCCGCACATCATCCCACGAAAGGATGATGGCACCGCGCAGCCACGCTTCGCCGAGCCGGTGCTCGTCGCCCTCGTGCACAATCCCGGCGTCATCAACAAACTCGGACGGTGCCGTGTACGAGCTTGGGTAAACCAAAATGGAACGCAGACCGGGGTAATAATCGTGCGCGCGATTGAGCAGGAGAATGCAGGCCTGCGCCGCGATCGTCACCCGGATTTCGTCCGTCATCTCCAGGCCGCCGCAGCCTTCGAATGTTTTCTCCGCGAGGAAGACCCGGATGAGACGGCGCAGCTCTCGTTGCTCCTGCTCTGTGAGCAGGCGGTAGTAAGGGATGCGTTCGCGGAGAACGCCAAGCCACGCTGCCGGGAAAGACGCCCGGGCGGTTCGTCGCCGTCGCCATTCTGTAAACGCTTGAAGCACAGCAGCTCACTGAAGAAGCGGGAACCGGCCCGTCAATGCGAGATCCTGTCGCGTTTCATTTGTGCTTGCCGAAAGTCCTCCCGCTGTCAGACGCTCGTTAGTGTTCGTTCACGCTGCGATCCCCCCACCGTATGCTTAAAAAAAACATCCGCCCCCTGCTCGTTGTCATCATCGCGCTCTCCAGCGCGATATCATTGTTAGCGCAAGATACCGCGCCTGCCGTCAAACCGGTCGGAACGCTCATGGTCCAAGGGAAGGACTACCCACTCAAACACGCGCTCGCGTATGAAACCGCCTACGACGATGAAGAGGTCATCGCAGTCGTGTTGAGCGGGCAGGTAATCTGGGGTGAAGCGTTGCAGGCGGCGAGAGCGGCGGAGAAGGAGGGCCAGGATCCGGAGTTCAAACCGCCGTTTCTGCGGGTCGAGTTTACCAAGGCGGGCGAGTTCAAAGCCTGGAACGCGAGGGCGGGCAATACTTCCCTCGGTCGACGCGCCGGCAACGCGACCGGCGCAATCAAGTTGCAAGACGGTCGGGTGAGCGGCCAGGCGAACCAACCCAACGACGGCGACGCGATGTTCGCGTCGGGATTCGACGTCAGTTTCGATGTCGCCTTGCTCAAGGCAGGCGCGGCGCTGCCGGCGAGCATGACCAAAAAACGCGGGCCGGCCTCGAGCGTGAAGCCGTCCGTCACCGGTACCTTCAAGGGCAACGGGAAAGAGGCCAAGCTGGCGCATTTTTCCGCGCATTGGCGGGAACCTTTCAGCGATGAACCGAGCATGGCCCTGATCTTTACCGAGAAAGATCATTCCAAGGATAAAAAGCCCGAGATGAACGCCGCCTTCGGCCGGTTCGGGAGCGCGCTGATCATTTCTCTGCATGAAGATGGCGGAATTTTTGGTTGTCAGGTGGTGCACATGGCCCACGAGAAACAGGGCTTCAGCTCCATCGGCTCGATCAAGACGGAAGATTTCGAGTACGCCAATGGGCAGGTTCAAGGCGAACTCACGACTGATGGGCAGGTCGAGACCTTTGGCGAAACCTGGGAGATAAAGCTGAAGTTTGTCGCCCCCATGGGCGAAACGCCGGCGGAGTTTTTGCCCAAGAAAAAAGAAGAACCCAAGTCTGCCGCCGCTGACGAGGTGGATGAGCCGGCCGCCAAGTCTCTCGCGAAGTCAGCGACGCGCGACGAAGCCACCGCCGCGACGACCAAGGACCAGCTCAACGTCAAAGACCTCGCCCTGACCAAGGATGCCACTGATATCGAATACAAGACGCTGGTCGAGCACCTCCTCTTCAAGAGCAAAGGCAACGTGAAGAGCGCCGCCACCGAAATGAGCGCGAGCTTGAAAGCGCAGGGCTGGACCACCGACGGCCGCGATCTCATCACTCCCGCGTCCGCCATTCTTAAACGCAAACGCGAGGGCGCGGCGCTCACGATTTTCGTCAAGCCCGAGGGTGCCGGCAGTGAGGTGAAGATGTTCACCGAAGGTCTCTCCTGGGACGAGAAGTAGTCGCGGCCCAGGGTTGAGCAGGAGCGGCGTTTCGCACGCGAGCGTCCCGCTGACGGAAAAATCTTTCCCGTGGCAGACAAATGCCGCGGTGGGCGCCGTCTCCTCAGTAGATGAAACCGACGTCGCCGAGGGGAATCTTGCGCCAGCATCTGCGCCTTCTTCTCCTGAGCGCACTGACCATCGGGGTCATCTGGACCTGGCGCGGGCGCGAGACATCGTCTGCGAAGTCCGACCGCCACCTCCACTCGCAAACTGAGCGCCACCATGATTCCCGGTAGCACTTTGCCCTACGGCGCGTTTCTTATCTGGCCGGTGCGCGAGATCGCGCGGGAAGAATCTGCCCGCGCGATAGACAAATCTCCCGCGCGGCGACGTCCTGTTATGAAAGACCCGACCCAGGTCATGGAAAATGTCGCCACGCATGAAGATTGGAAAACTTGCTTCGCTGAAGCCGCACCCGGACTCGTCCTCTTCGCGCGGCAGTTCGTGCGTTCGGCCGCGGATGCGGAGGATATCGTCCAGGAAGCGTTCGTTCGGTTTTGGCGCAAACAGCATTCCATCCAGAATCGCGCGCTTCTCTTCGCCGCGGTCCGTTCGATCGCGCTCGATCTCTTGCGCAAGGATTCCCGCCGCGCTCGCCGCGAGGCGACGGTCGTTGCCGACGCGGAGCATTCTGTCGCGCCCGAGTTCGACCCCACCACCGATACACAGCAGGCGCTCGCGCGCGCGGTCGACGATTTGCCCGCAGAGCAACGCGAGGTCCTGGTCATGAAAATCTGGAATGAGCTGACGTTCGCCGACATCGGATCGGTCCTCGGCATTTCGCAAAACACCGCCGCCTCGCGTTATCGCTACGCGCTGGGCGCGCTGAAAAAAAATCTCACGAGCCATGAATGATTTCTCGGAACTGGAAGCAGAATTAAAGCAGCTGCGCCCCGCGCGACCTTCGGATGAATTGACGACGCGGCTCGAGCGCGCGCTCGCGGATACGCCGTCCGGCGGAATTCTGCCGCGTCGGAAGAAGGGGCGCGTGCAATGGTTTTCCCTCGGCCTCGGCATGGCCACGGCGGCGGCGGCGTTTCTGCTCCTGGCGCGACCCAATGTGGAGCGCGTCACGCCTCCGTCGCCGACAATCGCGCAGGCCAGCCCGGCGCTGCGCGCTCTCGCGGCGGCACCCCGTCGCACGCTCGTGCCGGAAGGCGTCACGCGGGTCGTTTACGGAACGCGCGATGAGGGCCTGGTTTTCCCCGCCAACGGCGAACAGCCGATGCGCCGCCGCCGCGCGCTCTCGCAGGAGACGCTGCAATGGCGCGATCAAAGTACCGGCGCCTCGCTTCGCGTCTCGTATCCGACCGAAGAAGTGGAACTCACCCCCGCGCGCGGCCAATAGAAAATTTCAGCCCTAACCAATACACCATGAAAATTAAAACCATCGCACTCCTCACTGTCGTCGGTCTTATTCCGACTCTCGCCTTCGCCCAAACCACTCCGGCGCCTCCAGTCACACCTGCCACGCCGCAGACGCCCGCCGTCCCGGCGGTTCCGCCCGTTCCGCCCACTCCCGACGACAAGGACGACGACGATGATCGCGCGCCGAAGGTGCCGATCACATTCCTCGGCGTGGAAACCTCGGAAGTGCCCGGCGTCGTCGCGGAACAACTCGGTCTCGCCAAGGGCTTCGGGCTCGTGGTCGATTACGTGGTAGCTGATGGACCAGCCGCCGCCGCGGGTCTGCAACAGAACGACATCCTGAAAATGTTAAACGACCAAATCCTGACCGAGCCCGATCAACTCGGAAAACTGATCCGCAGTTTCCCCGAAGGCACGAGTGTGACCTTGACCGTTCTGCGCAAAGGCGCGGAGACGAAGCTGACCGCGAAACTCGGCAAACGCGAAGTGCGGCAACGGCGCGGCCGCGGCTGGGAACGGCACTGGAAGCACGGGAAAAAGTTTGGCGATATGGGGCCGGACTTCGAAAAGAAAATGGAAATGTTCGGTGAGAAACTCGGCGAAGAGCTGGGTGAGAGCTTTGGTAGCATGCAGTTCGGCATGTTCGACGAAAACGCCGTGGAGAAGATGCGCGAAGATGCGCGGAGCACCCAGCGTGAGGCGCGCGAGATCGCGCGCAACGCCAGTCGCGAAGCGCGCCAGGCCGCGCGGGAAGCAGCCCGTGCTGCGCGCGAAGCCGCGCGCGAGTTTCGCGTCTCGCGGCGGGATAATGGCGCTCTCAAGACCACGCGCATCGACATGGATCGCGCCCAGATTGTTTATCACGATCAAGAGGGCGAGCTGAAGCTAGAGAACGTCGCCGGCAAGAAGGTGCTCACGGCGAAGAATCCGCAAGGCCTCACCGTCTTCAGCGGGCCGGTCGATACCAAGGAGGAGCTGGAGAAATTGCCCGCCGAAGTGCGGCAGCGTTTCGAAAAACTCGAGCAAAAAGATTTGCCCGCGCTCGCGCCGAACATGCCGAACGAAGAACGTGAGACCGAGGCCAACGAGCTCGACGACGAGGACAACGGCAGCGCGGCGAAGCGGTGATGCAGATCACGAATCGCTGTCCCGCCGCGTTGTCGACGACGCCATCGGTTTTCGATCTCAACATCGTTCTTATCTAAACGCGCGAGTTTTGCGCCTGCATTCTCGACCGACCGCTGCGGCGGATCTCGGAAGGGGAAAGTCCGCCGGGTCTTAACCTGCCTCCCAAGGCGCCCGGCGGACTTTTTTCGCTGGCGTTCGGCCCCCGTGAGACTCTCGGCACTTTTTCTTGTCGTTCCGAACTCCGCCTTTATAAAGAGCGGGTGCCGTCCGACGATCCGCAAATTCCGCCCGACCCCACGCCGATCAGTGGCGCGCCGACCGATGTAGCGCATTTCGTCGCACCAGGAACCAAAACCGCTCCACGAACGGACCGCGGACGAGGAGCGGGATGGGGCGGATTGGAAGCAGATCGCGAATTCCGTCGGAATTCAAGGATCTGCTGCGCGCGAAACGTCGCTTCGTCGTGCCGGCGACGATTTTCTTCATCGTCTACTACTTCGCGCTGCCCTATCTGGTCGGCTACCACCCGGAGTTGATGCAGCGGAAAGTTTGGCGGGAAGTGAACTGGGCTTACTTGTTCGCGTTCTCGCAGTTCTTCATGGCTTGGGCGCTGGCAGCGATGTATGTCGCGAAAGCGTCGGGATGGGATCGCCAGGCGCGGGCGATTGTCGCGGGGATCGGCCGCTAGCAGGAGTGACCTGGAAATGAACGCTGCGCTCTTCATGTTCCTCGGGTTCGTCGCGATCACGCTCGTGATCACGTACCTGAGCGCGAAAAAGTCGACTGGCTCCAGCGCTTATTTCGCGGCCGGGCGGCGCATCACCGGCTGGCAAAACGGTCTTGCAGTGGCGGGCGATTACATGAGCGCGGCGAGCTTTCTCGGCATTGCCGGAATGATCGCGCTCAACGGTTACGACGGCTTCATGTACTCGGTCGGATTCCTGGTGGCGTATCTCACCGTGCTCATCATCGTGGCGGAGCCGTTGCGGAACGCGGGCAAGTACACCATGGCCGACGTGCTGGCCTATCGGCTGAAACCGCGGCCGGTGCGCGCGATGGCGTCGCTGGCCACGCTGACGGTTTCGATTTTTTACATGATCGCGCAAATGGTGGGCGCGGGAACCTTGGTGCGACAGCTTTTGC
Organism: uncultured Verrucomicrobiae bacterium; assembly: GCA_963769625.1. Taxonomy (GTDB): domain Bacteria; phylum Verrucomicrobiota; class Verrucomicrobiia; order Chthoniobacterales; family UBA10450; genus JACCTI01. The sequence goes on from CAVYMO010000012.1 coordinate 176,111, forward strand.
CGGGTGTCGGCTACGAGGCGGCGGTCATCGGCGTGGGCGTGCTCATGGTGGTGTATGTGGTCTTTGGCGGGATGTTGGCGACGACGTGGGTGCAGATCATCAAGGCGGTGTTGCTCATGAGCGGGAGCGTTTTCCTGAGCGTGCTGGTGATGGCGAAGTTTGATTTCAGCATTGCGAAGTTTTTCGATGCGGTCAGCGCGGTCAGCTCCACGAACGCGGACGGGACGACGGTGACGCGAAATTTCTTAACGCCGGGCCTGCTCTTTAAGAATCCGCTCGATCAGATTTCGCTCGGGCTCGCGCTCGTTTTCGGGACGGCGGGTTTGCCGCACATCCTGGTGCGCTTTTATACCGTACCGGATGCGAAGACGGCGCGCGCGAGTGTGGTCTGGGCGATGATATTGATCGGGTTGTTCTACATCATGACGACGTTCTTTGGTTTCGGCGCAGCGACGTTGCTGGGGCCCGATTACATCAAGCTGCATGGCGGGACGAACATGGCGGCGCCGGAGCTGGCGCGCTTTCTCGGTGGCGAGGTCTTCTTCGCCTTCATCAGCGCGGTCGCGTTCGCGACCATCCTCGCGGTGGTCGCAGGCCTAACGATCAGTGCGAGCACGAGCTTCGCGCACGATTTTTTCACGAACGTGATTCATCACGGCAAGGAACAACGGCCGGGTGAGGAAGTGCGCGTGGCGCGGATCACGGCTTTCGTGGTGGGGGCGGCGGCGATCGCGATCGCGATGGCGCTGGGGCCGAAGGTAAACGTGGCCTTTCTGGTCGGCCTCGCATTTGCCGTGGCCGCAAGCGCGAACCTGCCGGTGATCATTTTTTCGATCTTCTGGAAACGCTTCAATACGACCGGGGCGGTCTGCGGGCTGGGAGCGGGTTTGGTTTCCAGCATCGTCGTCATTCTCGTCAGCCCTGATTTCATGGCCGAGCCGTTGTTCCCGTTGCGCAATCCCGGAATCGTGAGCATCCCGCTTGGATTCCTGGGTGCCTTTATCGGGACGTTGTTGAAACGCGAACCGGAAGCAGAAGCGAAGTTCGACGAGCTGAGCGTGCGCGCGAATACCGGGTTGGGCGCGGAGAAGGCGACGTCCGAGTAGACTGCGTTCTATTGTAGCGACGGCGCTCTGTCGCCATAACCCGCGTGGTCACATGCTGCGCGTCTTACGCCGACAGAGCGGCGTCGCTACAACCGTCTGCGCGGCTCGGGATGACAGCGGGAATGACCACGCTATCGTGGATGATGCATTTGCTTCGACTCGCGGTCTTCAACGCCGTCATTCTCGCTTCGTCTCCGCTCTTCGCGGCGGCGGAAAAAACCTACACCGCCGAGCAGATCGCGGCGGAATCGAAACGCGTCAACGAGTTCCTCGACAAGGCGTTCGATGAATTCATCGCGCGCCATCCGCAGTTTGCTTCGTCGCTTGGGATCAAGACCGGCTACGACAAGTGGGAGGATCTTTCCGACGCCTCCAACGCGGAAGATCTCGCTCTCTCACTCGAGAACCTCGCGAAGCTGAAGCGCGAATTCGATTTCAACACGCTCGATCCGCAGACGCAGTTGAGCTGGCGCCTTTACGAGCAGGATGTGGAGCGGAACGCCGAGGGGTTCCGCTATCGGTTCCACAATTATCCGGTGAACCAGATGTATGGCTGGCACACGCAGGTGCCGACCTTCCTGATGAACATTCATCGCGTCGATTCGGTGGCGGACGCGGAGGCTTATATCGCGCGCTTGAAAGGCGTGCTCCCGCAGGCGGAGCAGGTGATCAAGAATCTCGAGGTGCGCGCGGCAATGGGAATCGTGGCGCCGAAGTTTGCTTTCCCGCTCGTGCTCGACGCGGCGCGGAAGGTGGTGCAAGGCCGGCCGTTTGATGCAAGCGAGACGGACAGCACGGTGCAGGCTGATTTCGCAAAGAAGGTGGGCGCGCTCAAGGATGTGGACCAGGCCACGCGTGATCGTTTACTCGCGGAAGCGAAGAAGGCGCTGCTCGAATCCTTCCAACCCGCCTATCAAAAAGTGATCGCGTTCCTGGAGACGCAAGCGAAGGGCGCGACCGACGACGTAGGCGCCTGGCGCTGGCCGGATGGGCGCGATTACTACGAATACGCGCTTCAGCGCACGACCACGACGGACATGACCGCGGATGAAATTCACGCGCTCGGTTTACAGGAAATCGAACGCATCCATGGCGAGATGGGCAAGATCATGGAGCAGGTGAAATTCAAAGGCGACCTGCAGGCGATGTTCAAGTTCATGCGCACGGACAAGCAGTTCTACCTGCCGGACACGGAGGAGGGAAAGGCCGAGTATTTGAAACGCGCTACTACCATCATCGATACCATGCGCGGCCGGCTGGATGAATTATTCCTGACCAAACCGAAAGCCGACATGGTCGTGAAAGCAGTGGAAAAGTTCCGCGAAAAATCCGCGGGCAAAGCCTTCTACCAACAGCCGGCGCCCGACGGATCGCGTCCCGGCATGTTCTACGTCAATCTCGCCGAGATGGAATCGACGCCCATCTATGAACTCGAAGCGCTAGCCTATCACGAAGGCATTCCCGGTCACCACATGCAGAACGCGATCACGCAGGAGTTGACCGGTCTCCCGAAGACTCGTCGCTTTGGCGCGCGCTACACCGCTTACTCGGAAGGGTGGGGCCTCTACACGGAACTCATTCCGAAAGAAATGGGCTTCTATCAGGATGCGTATTCTGATTTCGGACGGCTGGCGATGGAACTGTGGCGCGCCGCGCGGCTCGTGGTCGATACCGGCCTGCATCACAAACGTTGGAGCCGCCAGCAGGCGATCGATTACCTGAAGGAGAACACTCCGAACTCCGAGGACGATTGCGTGGAGGCGATCAATCGTTACATCGTCTCGCCCAGCCAGGCGACGGCCTACAAGATCGGCATGATCAAGATTCTCGAGCTGCGCGAGAAAGCGAAGAAGACGCTGGGGACGAAGTTCGACATTCGGCAATTCCACGATGTCGTTCTCACGAACGGACCTGTGCCGCTCGATGTGCTGGAGGAATTGGTCGATCGCTGGGTGAAGAGCCGGCAAGAGAGCTAAGTGGCCATGCGAAACCGATTGGCTTGCTTTGCGGTGGTCAGCGCGCTTCTGGTCGCGTCGGCGGTGGCGACGGAGGACGCTGCGCGGAAAGAGTTTTTTACTGGGCTGAGCAAGCTCTGCGGCCAGCGTTTCGAAGGTGCGACGGTGTTCCCCGAGAATGCCGACCACCCGATGGTGGGAAAGAAGCTCATCATGTCGGTGCAGGATTGCAGCGCGGGCGAGATTCGGATTCCGCTGCAGGTCGGCGAAGACAAATCGCGGACGTGGATTTTAACGATGAGCGAGAAGGGGCTGCTCCTGAAACACGATCATCGCCACGAGGATGGCACGCCGGATAAGCAGACGAACTACGGTGGTTGGGCCCAGGCCGACGGCACGGCAACACGGCAGCGTTTCGCGGCCGATGAAGAGACGGCGAAGTTGATTCCCGAGGCGGCGACGAATGTCTGGACTTTGGAGATCGATCCCGAGGCACAGCAGTTCACCTACGCGCTGGAGCGCCACAACGCGCCGCGTTACAAAGCTGTTTTCAATCTGCGCGCAAAGTAGCCGACCAAGATGAAACGACTCCTCGTCACCGGGTGCACACTGGCTCTGTTCGTTCCTGCCCTTCTGGCGCAGACCGCGCCCGACGCGGTGGAGTTGACGAAGCTGTTGCAGGACTTCCTCGCCGGCGCGAGCCGGAATGACGCCGCGATGCACGAACGTTTCTGGGCCGAAGATTTGATTTACACCGGCTCGACTGGTCGCCGCGTCGGCAAAGCCGACATCCTGCGCGATGTGCACGCCGAGCCGAGGGAGAAGAGCGACGGACCGGAAGCGGTTTACACCGCGGAAGACGTCCGCATTCAGCAGTATGGCGACACCGCGATCGTGGCCTTCCGTCTCGTCGCCACGACGGAAAAAGATGGCACAACGGAAGTGAAGAACTTCCTCAACACCGGCACCTTTCTCAAGCGCGACGGAGAATGGCGGGCGGTAGCATGGCAGGCGACGGTGAAACCAATAGAAGAAAAGGCGAAGTAGATTCGGAGGCGGCTGCGCATTAGTAGAATTTAGTCGTCAGTCATCGGGCCCCCATTTACAAAGCTGGGTGTGATACGAGTCTGCGCCTCCCTCTTCTGTCTCCTTCCCTCCCTCCTCTTCGGCCAAGGGTCGCTTACTCCGCCCGGCGCACCGGCGCCGACGATGAAGACACTCGACCAGGTGGAGGCGCGGACGGACTTGAACAAACTGAGCGGTGACGCCGGTGCAGTCGCCGTTATCAACGGGTCAGGATCCTATTACCTCACGGCTGATCTTCTCGGCGCAAACGGGAAGGAAACCATCCGGCTTCCCATCGGAGGTCGGGTAACGATTGACTTGAACGGGTTTACCCTAACGACTGGTCTTGGGCGGACTGCCATCATGGCCCAAGGCGCCAACGACGTCGTAATTCGGAACGGGACAATTATTGCCGCCGGCGGCTTCAGCACGATCGCGATCGACGGGACAGGTACGCGTGTGACCTGCGAGGATTTGCGGGTGGTGAGCGACGGCGCCGTCGCGATCCGTCTCGGTAACGACGGTGTGTTGCGGCGTTGCCGGATCACGCAGGGAGGTGTTTCGCTCGGGGCGCGGGCGGTGGTGGCGAACACAGCGATTGACGCGACGGCGGACGACATCTCGCTCGAGGCTGGTGATGACGCGCAGATTACCGAAACCCGGCTCGTGACCGGGCGGGGATGGCTTTTGGTGGGCGATCGTTCCCGGGTGAGCGATTGTCAGGTGAACTCCGGTGGACCGCCGACGATTTTTCAGAACGGCACTGTCTTCCAAACCGGGAACGGCGCCGTCGTGCGCCACTGCATCGTCAGGACGACGCTGGATAGCGCGATCGGAGTCGGCTCCGGTTCGCTGGTCTCGCATTGTCGGGTTCCCTCCGTGGCGCGGGACGGGATTCGGGCGCCCGCGGCGAACGTGACCGTGGAATCGGTCACGGTGGAGAACTTTGGCCGGCACGGGATCACGATGGGAACGAATGCGCGGGTGCGGGATTGCGTGGTCAACGCCGCCGGAGCGGACGGGATCACGGTCGGTAACGACTCGATCATCACCGGAAGCAGCGCCAGCGGGACGATTGGGGACGGCGTTATCGCGGGCGATGGCGTCACGATTAGGGACTGCACCGTCTCACAGAATGGTGACGACGGTATCGTGGCGGGCGATCAAGCGACCGTGCAAAGCTGCACCGTGCGGGGCAATCAAGGCAACGGCATCGTCGTGGCAGGTTCCGGGTTGATCCGCGATTGTGTGGTCAGTTTGAGCGGAAAAAATTCCAGCCCGAACAATGCCATAGCCGACGGGATTGAGATCACGGGCGGACGCACCCGCATCATCAATTGCACCTCTTTCAGCAACGCGCGCCACGGCATCTTCAGCGCGAGCACGAATAACCGAAGCTTCATCGAAGGATGCCTGATGCACAGCAACATCGGCTTCGGCATCTTCCTGCAAGCCGGCGCGGGCGACACCGTGATCAAGAATCAAGTCGGGGGAAACACCGGCGGCTCGATCAACCTGACCGGTGGTAATGTTGCCCCGCTCCTCAATGCCAGCACCGCCGCAGGGAGCATGCATCCTCTGGCGAATTTCCCCTAGGCGTGCTTGACGGTCTTTGGCCAGCTACTACGCGAGAAGGAACTTTTCCCGCTCCTCGCCGTCCTGAAGACAGACAACGAGCACGAACTCGCGCGCTGGGAGGTTACGAAAATTGAACGAGGCCTGATCGAAAACGCGGCCGGTCTCCTCTTTAAGGTGCCTAGGGTGCCGGAGAAATTTTACCGAATCGATACCCGCGCTTTGGTTTGAGCAAGAAGGAGCGGGCGGAGGGAGGCGCTGGCTTGCGGCCGGCGGCTGGCCGGGAAGAGGTCTCGGCCCGCCTGGCGGCGCTGCGGACATACCCGTGGAGTTCCTACCGCGCCTACATCGGGCTGGAGAAGCCGCCGACATGGCTTTGTGTTGAGGAACTGCGAGCCCTGATCGGCGGCCCGCGGGGGCAGGAACGCCAAACCTATCGCGCCTACGTGGAAGAGGCGATTCGGGAGGGAATCGAAGCCAGCCCGCTGGAGGAGGTGCAAGCCCAAATCGTGCTGGGGGGCGCCTCCTTGGTGCACAAAGCGCAGCAACTCCTTGGGAGAGGGAGGCGGCGCGACCAACCCGGGGCGAAGGAGTTGAGCCGCCGGGACTTTGCGGACGTGAAGCGAATCGTCTCTGAACTGAAACGGGAAAAATGGGAGCAGTTCCGCGATCGTCACGGCGATTGGGGGCGCGACCTGGCGCTCTGGCTCGGGCGGACCCAATGCGGCTTGCGATTAAGTGAACTGGGGGCGCTGGTGGGAGGAATTGATTACAGCAGCGTGAGCATCGCCACGATTCGCTGGGGCGCACGTTGCCAAAGAGCAAAGAAGCTCATGCGAATCCAAAAGAAGGCCATTCAAATGTTGAATGCAAAGCTCTGACCCTTGTGCGGCTTTCTTGTGCGGCTTTTTTCGGTCTTGTCAGGCAAAGCTCGTAGGCGTTAGATCGGGGAAAACTGTTTGCCTCGGGACACTGTGTGATAGGGGTCGAGGCGGAGGAGGGATTACGCAACGGATTCGAGGCTCCGGTTCAACCTGGAGACCCCTGAACATGACGATTCCTCCCGACCGTTTCGCCCTTAGCCGCCCCGCCCCAGCCTCTGGGAAACCGGACAGATCGCTGCTCATCTTTTTCCTGCTCGCAGCCTGCGCCGCGAGCGTGCTCGGTCAAGGCTCCCTCACTCCGCCCGGCCCGCCCGGGCCGACGATGAAGACGCTCGATGAAGTGGAGCCGCGCACGCCGATTTCCAGCATTCCATTCAATATCACGAGTAAGGGTTCCTATTATTTGACGAAAAACCTGACGGCGGGAGTCGCGGGAACCAGCATCACGGTCAATGCCGACGACGTGACCCTGGATCTGAAAGGTTTCGTAATGGATGGCGCGAATCTCGCGAGCGATGCGATTTCTGTGAATGGTCGCGTGGGAGTGACGATTCGGAATGGGACGGTGCGCAATTATACCGGCAACGGCGTCTTCATGACTGGTGCCAGGTACTGATGGACGCGTGGAAGATATGCGTATTTTCGCTGTCTCTTTTAGAGGTATCGTCTTGGCCGACAGATGTGTGGTAGAGCGTTGCATCGTTCGCGCGACCGGCTTGGACGGCATTTCTGGCGGGCGATTTTGCAAGGTTATCGGTTGCGCGGTTGACGGAACAGGGGACGGCATCGGAATTATTTTGGGCGCTGACGCGTTGGTGCGCGACTGCGTCGTCAGTAACGGCGGTAACTCAGGGATCCACGTTTCGGATGGGAGTGTCATTTCGCATTGCACCGCGAGTAACAATGCCAACTCTGGATTTGTCTTTGACGAGGCGGTCGTGGTGGAGAATTGCTTTGCGCGAAACAACAGCCAGGGGTTTGAGGGGGGAAGTAACGCCAATCTGAGTAATTGTTCCGCGCAACAAAACACGGCGGGTGGGTTCACATGCTCCAGCAGCGCCGTCCTCTCGCATTGCGTGGCGAGCAATAATGGAGGCTTCGGTATTTCCGTCGGCGTCGGCAGTTCGCTCAGCCATTGCGCAGCCCTGGCCAATACCAGCGGGACCAGCGGGCACGGTATCGCGGCGTCGTCGCGCACTACCATCAGCCATTGCACGTCGGTGGGAAACACGAGCACGGCGACGACCTCATTCGGCATTTTTGGCGCTGGAGAAGTCACGGTGACCCATTGCACGGTGAGTTCGAATACGAACACGAATGCCACGGCCACGGGCTCGACCGGCGGGGGCATCAGCGCGGGCAACAGCTCCACCGTGACCGATTGCACGGTGACGGGAAACAAAGGCGATGGGATTTTGGTCACGGCCGACTCGCGGGTGGCGAATAACAATTGCGACAGCAACGGCTCGGGTGATGGGGCCGGGATTCACGTGACCAGCTCGGATAACCGGATCGAAGGCAACAACGTGACCGACAACGTTCGTGGGATCGACGTGGATGTGGCTGGCAACGTGATCATCAAGAACAGCGCGAGCGGGAACACGGTCAATTTCGACCTCGTGGCCAACAACGTCTTCGGCGCGATCGTGAATCGCTCCGCGCCATCCTCCGCCGCAGTGACGGGTAGCAGCGCGGCGAGCTCGGCGGGGACGACGGACCCGTGGGCGAACATCAGCTACTAAAAAAATTCCCAAATCCCTCCCCGTTTAGTTAGATTTCTTTTCAGATATGAAACGACTGGCCTGGCTCTTATCGCTTCTGGTCGTGCCGCTAACCGTGCGGGCAACGTCGACGATCAGCCCCGGAAATCCCTATAGCTACGGCGCGAACATTGGCTGGATGAACTGGCGGACGAGCAGCGCCGACGGAGTCGATATCGGCGAATACGTCTGTTCCGGATACATCTACGGCGCGAACGTGGGCTGGATACACCTGGGCAACGGATTGCCTGCCAATAACATTCAATACTCGAACACCTCCGCGGCTGATTTTGGGGTCAACTACTCCATCGATCCCGCGCAGCCCGGCATGGCCCTCCTCCGCGGCTACGCCTACGGAGCGAACATCGGGTGGGTCAATTTCGAGTCGACCGGCAACCCGCGTCTCCGCTTCTCGGACGGAAATTTCGAGGGCCACGTCTGGTCGGCCAACACCGGCTGGATCAATCTGGGCAACGGCGCATTCGTCTTGAACACGCTTTCGGTCACGCCCGGCATCGATACCGACATGGACGGCATGGCCGACGCCTTCGAGTTCCAATTCTTCGGCAACCTCGCCATGAACATGAACACCGATACCGATGGCGACGGCATGAGCGACGTGCAGGAATACCTCGAAGGTACCAACCCGACGAACCCGTCCGATCGTTTCCGCATCACACTTTTTTCCACCAATCCCGGCGGGACCAGTTCGCTTCTCACCTGGACGAGCAACGCGGCGCGTCTTTACCAGATCGAGGTCAATCCAGACCTGCAGCCGAACAACTGGACGAACGATCCAAGCTTCGGAATCATCACCCCAGATGTCGGGCCGACCACTTCGCGCACCGTGCTGGCCGCGCCCGCGAGCAAACGCTTCCATCGCGTGCGCGCGATCCGGCCCCTGTTGCCGTAGCTCAAGGAAGGGCGTTGTGTTTTGAGAGCGGATAAAATTGCAGGCGTGGAGAAGTAGCGGCGCTCGGCGCGGAAGAGCGCCCCTCCTTGAGGCGGCCAATCCGACGAAAGAATAAGCGCCCCGCGCGCCTGGCTTCGGTGACTTCCATTTGGGGCTCGCTTCGTGAACGAGAAAATCGCATTCTGCGAAGGCATGCGCGTTCCCGATGGTGCCGAAAATACCGTGGCGGCGGGCGCTTTCGCCACGACGCACTGGAGTTTGGTGACGCGCGCCGCGACCCCATCGCCGGAGGGGCGCGCGGCCCTCGAAGCGCTCTGTCGCGCCTACTGGTTTCCGGTTTACGCTTTCGCGCGCAAGCAAGGCTGCAACGCGTCGGATGCGGAAGATGTGACGCAGGATTTCTTCGCGGAGATCGTGCAATCGGAGTTTCTGCAACGGGCCGATCCGGAGCGCGGGCGCTTCCGCAGCTATCTGCTCATTGCAGTGAAGCGGCGCATCATTAATGCCCATGAGCGCGCCGGTGCCCAAAAGCGCGGCGGCGGCGCCCGCGTGGTCTCGATTGACGAGCCGCTGGCGGAAAAACAATTTCTCGAGATCGACGATCCCGGCCTCGATCCGGGCCAGGCCTACGAGCGCAGTTGGGCGCTGACGGTTTTGCAGCGGGCGCGGAATCGTTTGCGCGAAGAGCAGACCTCGGCCGGCCGACTGGCGGAGTTTGAGTTGCTGGAGCCGTTTCTTGGCGCTCCGCCAGCTGAAGGCGAATATGCGGCTCTGGCCACAACTCTGAAAATGGCGCGCAATCAGGTCGCGGTCGCTGTGCATCGCCTCGGCAAAAGCTACCGCAATCTAGTGCGCGCCGAGATTGCGGATACGGTGGAGGATCCGGCCGAAGTTGGCGAAGAACTTAATTACTTGCTGAAAGTCCTGAGCGCGTAGCTCGACCTTCCGAGACCCGTCAGCCAAGAGCCTTGCTCGCTTCTAATCATAGATCGTCTTCGGCTCCGGGCCGGCGAGCAGCTTTTGAAACCGCGGATGGTGGCGCAGCGGATCCCAGACCCAGCGCCATTTCAGGTCAGTCAGCGTCATATTAGAAACAGAGCCGACCTGCAGCGCCATCGGGATAGTCAGCAAATGCTCGATCAACGTGATCGCTTCTTCGGCTGCTCCGGTTTGTGCACAAATTAAAGCCAGTGTGCCAGTGGCGTCGTTCTTCTCCAGCGGTTCACTCTGCAATTTTACGGCGTGCCGAGCTCGGCGCAGCGCTTCGTCGTTGCGCCCGAGAAAAGCCTCGATCACGGCAAGGTTGGCGCGCAGATAGGCCGGCCGCACCCCGCGCTCGTTCTCGTATGGGGCGAGCTCCGTCTCGAGCTGCTGTCGGACAGCCTTGAGCAAACGTTTGACTGAAACCGGGTCGTCGCCCCGCGCCACCGCCAGCATGGCTTCGTGCATAAACTTCGGGTGCGGACGTCCTTCATAGAATTTTGCGGGCACGTCCGCGAGAAACTGCGCGGCCGCCGCAAAATCGCGCTCGAGCACCGCGCTCTCGAAGCGCCACGCGTTTAACCGATCAGGATCGGTCCCCACGGCGCTCGCATCGAGGGCGTGTGCCTTTTTCAGCACTTCGATATCGCCCGTCATCCGGAATTCGTCGCTCGCTCGCCATGAGTTGGATTGGACCATTTGGTCGGCCGGGCGCAGCGCGCGGAGACGATCCTGGATCCGAATCGCTTCCGGCCAGTCGCGCACCCAGCGCAGGGTTCTGGCCAGGACTCGCAAGACTTGAACGTTCAACGGATCAAGTGTCTCGGCTCGACGCAATGCAGCGATTCTCTCGCGCCACCGGCCTTGTGCCTTGTAAATAAAAGCAGCGACCAGCGGCACTTCAGCTGAGTTTGGCAAAAGTGCGGCGGCTTGGGAAAGTTCGGCGAGGGCGCGGTCGGGCTCGCGGTCAACCCAAAATGAATAAGAGGCGAGCGCCAGCCGCGCCTCGCCCAGATCGGGGCGGAGGCGGAGAGCGGTTTCGGCCTCACGGCGCGCCTGCACGTTGCGCACCGGATCATCTCCCTGCAGATCATGGGAGAGCCGGAGGGAGAGCCGGGCGCGGGCGAGAGCGAAATTTGGATCGAGCGCGATCGCTTCCTCATAAAACTTGATGGCAGGCGCGTAAGTCTCTGGCCGTCCGAAGACGCTTTCGATCTCGCGCGCGCGGAGATAGAGCAGGTAAGCCTCGGGATTTTCTGTCGGCTTGGATGCAACGGCGGACCGTTCCGCGGGAGTGAGGGTGGTTTGGAGCGCGCGGGCGATTTCCACCGCCAGTTCCCCTTGCAGCGAAAGCGAGTCGGTCAAAGTGCGTTCGTAGCGTTCCGCCCAGACCTGGCGTTCGTCGCGCGTATCGATCAAGGCCACGTTCACGACCACGCGATTCGCCGAACGCTTGACGCTGCCTTGCAGCACGTGGACCACGCCGAGCGCCTGGCCGATCTCTCGCAGTCTCCCAGTGACAGCAGATCCGCGGTAGTCCATGACGGACGAACGCGCGATGACCTTGAGATGCTTGATCTTGGCCACGCTGGTCAGGACGTCGTCCTGGATGCCGTCCGCAAAAAAGTCATCATTTTTCTCGCCGCTCAGGTTTTCGAACGGGAGCACGGCGAGACTTTCCTCCACCATCAGCGGGGTCTGGGATTTGTTGTTAACCCAAAACAACGGCAGCGAAACTGCGGCGGCTGCGAGCAAGCACGCTGCGAGCACGACGCGAGGCGAACGTATCGTGCGCCTCCACCGAGGTTGTGCGGCGGCGCTGCGTTTTAACTCGGCGGTAAATTCCAAGCCGCGCCGGAAGCTTTTCAACGCCTCCATCATCTCGTTCACGCTGGCGTATCGTTCCGCGCGATCTTTGCGCAGCGCCTGACCGATGATCTGCTCGAACTCGGCTGGAACTTCCCCTTTGCGACTGGGGAAAGGAGCAGGTTCTTCCTGCACGATCGCAGCGATTACATCTTTCGGCGTTTCGCCATGGAACGGGGTTTGCCCGGTCACCATTTCATAAAGGACCACCCCGAGGCTCCAGATATCTGCGCGCCGATCTACGGCATCACCTCTCGCCTGCTCCGGCGACATGTAGTGCGCGGTGCCCAGGATCGATCCCACGTTGGTCGCAGGCACGAGGGGCGCCTCGTCCGTTGCGATGTTCTGCTGCATTTCTTGCTCGGCTAACTTGGCAATTCCGAAGTCGAGCACCTTCACATAGCCATCGGGCCGCAGCATGATGTTCTCCGGCTTGATGTCGCGATGAACGATCCCAGCCCCGTGCGCCGCGGCCAAAGCGCTCGCCACCTGGAGCGCGACATCGACCGCCTGCTCCCACTCCAGAGGCTGCCTTTGGAGCCGGGCGCGCAACGTCTCACCTTCGATCAATTCGCTGACGATGTAGTGGGTCGCATCCTCCTCGCCGATTTCGTAGATCGTGAGGATGTTCGGATGGTTGAGCGCGATGACAGTGCGCGCTTCTTGTTGGAAGCGGCTGAAACGTTCCGCCTCACCAGTAAAGCGCAAAGGCAACAGTTTCAGCGCGGCCTTGCGCCCGCTGCGGACGTCCACCGCGAGGTAAACTTCGCCCATCCCACCGCGACCGAGCGGTTCCAGCAGTTGGTAATGGCCGAGCGTGCCTCCCGCGCCAAAGGAGCCTTCCTCCCGCGCCGGCATTTCCGGGGCGCCTAGGTTTTCCCGCAGCACCCGATGCCATTTCGAACTCGGTTGAGCGACGAAACCATCCTCCTCTTCCGAGGAGTTTAGCAACGCTTCAATCTCCCGCCGTTCCGGTGTCATCGCGAATTGTCCGGCTTTCTCAATTTATCAACTCGTCGCTCTCAGTTCGCCGTGCAACCGCGCCCGGTCCTGCAGCGTGTAGCGCGGTCGTCGTGGCTACTTGGGCCTGACCCAACTTTCTTTGTCATCGCTCGCCGGTTTTTCGGAACTCTTAGGTAAGACCATGAATACATCCACAATCCAATCCATCCTCCATCCTCGATTCCCCAGCCTCACGCTGCTCGCCAGCGCGAACACCGTATCGGCACGAAGCTCGCTCACCTCGCCAGGTCCGCTGGCGTCGGCGATGAAGACGCACCAATCGCAAACCAACCAAGGAGCAAACATGATGATTAAAAAAATGATCCTGGCCCTGATTCTGGCCGCCACTACAGCAACGGCAGCATTTGCCGATTCAGATCAAAGTCAGGATCAGAATAACGGTAAGAGCTTGACCGGGAGTTGGACCGGCATCGTGACTCCCGGGCCTGGCGGACCGCCGCCCTTCAGGTTTCTGGCTAACTTCACCGCCGACGGCGGCTTATCCGCAACGGCCGATGGAGATAATAGCGTCGGCAGCCCGCAGTATGGGGTCTGGGAACGACGCGGCAAAAACCCGCGGCGCTTCGCAGCGACGTTTCTCCAGCTGTTCTACAGCCCGGACGCCACTCCGACCGGCTCGGGGAAAGTGCGGCAGACCATCATCCTGAGCCCCTCAGGGAACGAATGGGAAGGTCCAGGCCACGTTGAAATCTTCGCCGCCGACGGAACCACCCTGCTTTTCTCCGGAACTGCGACGGCCACCGCGACGCGCATCCAGTCGGAACCGCTTCCCTGATCCGCGGAGACCAGTAAAGGGGCAACAAATCGCAGTGAGCAGACTTAGAACTCTGCTCACTGCTCACCCCTAGGAAGGAACATGAATACTTTTGCCCGAAACCCCAGTCTTCTTCTACTTGCCTGCTTGTTACTGACTCAAACCGCCTTCGCCCAAGGCCCGCTCGCCCCACTCGGCCCGCCCGTGCCGACCATGAAGACGCTCGTGGAACTCGAACCGCGCACAAACCTGCAAGCCACCCCCGCGTCGGCCGGCGTTGATACCGCCAACGCCGCCCACCATTTCATCATCAACCAACCGGGTTCCTATTATTTGTCGGCCAATCTTGGCGTCACTAAGACCAATGGCATCCAGATCAATGCTGAAGGCGTGACGCTGGATTTGAACGGCTTTCAAATCTCGCGCTCCTCCGGCATCGGCGGCAATGGGATTGAGATTGTCGCCACCAGCCACCGCGCCAGCATCCGCCATGGCTCGATCAAGGGTTTTGGCGTTGGCATTCAGAGCCTCTTCGACCCGAGCTACCCGCAAGGCTGCGCATTTCGCGGCCTGACGGTGAGCAATTGCGCGACCGGCATCTTTGCCGGGCAAGTATATTTGCGGCAGTAACATCTACGGCGCCAACGTCGGCTGGATCAACTTGGGCGACGGCACGCCGGCCAATAACATCCAATACTCGAATGCCTCCGCGACCGATTTCGGGGTCAATTATTCCATCGATCCGTTGCAACCGGGGGAAAGCGATCCTGCGCGGCCACGCCTACGGGGCGAACATCGGCTGGATCAGCTTCGAGAGCACGGGCAATCCGCGCCTCCGCTTCTCGGACGGGAATTTCGAAGACTACGCCTACTCGGCCAATTGCGGCTGGATCAACCTCGGCAATGGCGCATTTGTTTTGAACACGCTCTCGGTTGCGCCGGGCATCGACACCGACATGGACGGCATGGCCGACGCCTTCGAGGTTCAATTCTTCGGCAACCTCGCCATGAACATGAACATGAACATGAACATGAACACCGACACACGATGGCGACGGCGATGGCGATGGCGATGGCATGAGTGACGTGCAGGAATATCTCGAAGGCACCAACCCCACCAACCCGTCCGATCGTTTCCGCATTACGATATTTAATACCAATCCCGGCGGGACCAGTTCGCTTCTCACCTGGACGAGCACCGCGGCGCGGCTCTACCAGATCGAGGTCAATCCCGATTTCCTGCCGAACAACTGGACGAACGACCCTACGTTCGGCATCATCACCCCGGATGTGGGCGCGACCACCTCGCGCGCTCTGACCGCGACCTCCGCGGCCAAACGCTTCTACCGCGTCCGCGCGATCCGACCGTTGCTTCCGTAGTTCAGGGCACTCGGGGTTGGCGCGAGGCGGCTTCCGTTTCCGCCAATCGCTTTTGGGCGCGTTCCAGATCGATGGCCGTTTCCACGTTTCCCGGATGCCGCCGGATGAGGGGTTCGAGAATGGCAAGGCACCGGCGATATTGGGCCGCGGCGAACTCAAATTCTCCCCGGGCCTGAGCGACGCGCCCGGCCATGTAATACGCGAAACTGAGATCCTGCTGCGCTTCGGCATTTGCGGGATCAGCCGCGGCCAGAGGCTCTTCGATCTGGAGTGCGCGGGTAATTTCAGGTACTGCCCAGCTCCAATTCTCGACCGGATAACACGCGGGCATAAGCCGTCATGACCAGGGCGTCGGCCAGGTCGCGCTGGAACTGGATGTTCTCGGGCTTCAGCTTTATCAAGGTGGCGAAGAGCGATGCGGTCCGCTGATGGAGCGCAAAGGATTCGTCGAACTGGGAAGCGCCGCCCGGTTGCGCGCCAAGCTCCGCGAGGATTCCGGCGATGCGCGCGCAGGATTTTGCCAGGGCGCGGAGGTCGATTTCCGAAGTGGGATGAGCCGTAACCAATTGTTCGGCAACCGGGAAGGCCCGCCGATAATGATCGAGCGCGGCACGATAGAGAAACGGATCATGTCGGCTGTGGTTTCCCGCTTGGATGGCATCGCCCAGACCGAGATGACAGGCGACATTGAGACGCCGCCAATCGTCGGCCTGCGCTGGATCATCGAGCAGAAGGGCTTCGCTGATGGCGAGCGCACGCGAGTTATTCGCGGTCGCCTGCTCGAGTTGATTGGCGCGCGCCTGGACGGTGGCCAGACTCGCGTACGCTTTGCTTAGCACACTGCGCGCCTGGCTTTGAGTGGTGCCTGCTTCCTGCCCGGCCAGCGGGGAAGCGATCCTGGCCGCCTGGTTGTAACTGCGAATCGCACCTTCCGCGTCGCCGAGATTGGCACTGTAGGGTTTGCCCTGCACATCGCCGATCTTGAGATAAGCGCCGGCCAGTTCCATCTGCAGACGCGGATCGGACGCGCCCTGACGTGATAATTTATCCAGATACTCCAGGGCTCGACTCACGACCAACCGCCGCGCTGCGGTCGCCCCAGGCAGAGTGGCGATCGCGTCGTGAAATTCGAAGAGGAATGAATTCGTCAGGTGGCGGACATCCTCGAAATTGCGCTCTGCGCGTCGCGCTTCCGATTGGGCACGTTGCGCATTCCAAACGCTGATGGCCGTGCCAGCGAGCAGCGCCAGAATCGCCAGTGTGCCGGCGATGGTGGCGGCTTTGTTGCGACGGAAAAACTTCGCCGCGCGATAGCCAAAGGTCGCGGCGCGGGCCCGAACCGGGCGCTGGTTCAAGTGCCGTTGAATGTCTTCCGCGAGCGCCCCGACACTGGCGTAGCGGCGGGCCGGTTCCTTACGCAATGCGGTTAACAAGATGTTGTCGAGATCTCCGCGCAGGTGCCGACTTCTGGTCGCGTCGGCCTCGGCCAGGCTCGGGCGGACCGGGGCCAGTTCTCCCACGACGCGGAGCAACTCGGTGGGCGAGGGATGCGCCGCGGTGAACTGGTGGGGCGATCGACCGGCGAGCAATTCATAGAGCAACACGCCGAGCGTGTAGACATCGCTCACGGTTGTAATCAGTTCGCCACGCACCTGCTCTGGCGAGGCGTAGGCGGGCGTGAGGCGTTGCTGGTCTTGCAGCGTTACCTCGAAGGCGGCGGTATCCGTGGCCAACAATTTGGCAATACCGAAATCGAGTAGCTTTGGTTCACCATCCGCGGTGACGAGGATGTTGGCCGGTTTGAGATCGCGGTGAACGACGAGATTTTGATGCGCAAACTGCACCGCGCCGCAAATTTTCAGGAACAGCGTCAGCCGCTCGGGAATGGAAAGATCTTGCGCGAAACAGTAATCGTTCACGCGGGCGCCGGTGACGTATTCCATCACGAAGTACGGCAACCCATCCTCCGTCGTGCCGGCGTCGAGCAGGCGCGCGATATTGGGATGATCGAGGCGCGCGAGAATCTCGCGCTCGGCGCGAAAGCGACGCAGGACTTCGTCGGTGTCGGTGCCGCGCTTGAGGAGCTTGATCGCGACTTCTTTTTTGAATTCGTCATCCGCGCGCTCGGCCAGAAAAACCGCGCCCATGCCGCCGCGTCCGAGTTCGCGCACGATTCGATAGGCACCGATGCGGCGACCAGCCGCGTCGTCGATATGACCGTCCGCGGTTGATCGCAGTTCCGCGGCGCAATCTTCCAGTCTCGCGCCGGAGCGGTGGAGGAGGGAATTCACTTCCCGCAAGAGGGCGGTGTCTTGCGCACAACGCTGCGCGAGAAAGTCGGCCTGCTCGGCCGCGTCCGCCTTTTCCAAGGCGTCGCCGAGCACAGCCTTTACTTCCTGCCAGCGCGCCGGAGTCATGCGTCGGCGCTGAGCTCGCGTTCGAGCCAGAGCTTCGCGATGGTCCACTCGCGTTTCACGGTCGCGGGAGAAATACCCAGCACTTCCGCGGTTTCCTCGATGTTCAAGCCGCCGAAGAAGCGCAGCTCGACAATTTGACCCTGGCGCGGATCGAGCCGCTCGAGTTCCTGCAAAGCCGCATGGACGGCCGTGGCCGGAATTTCCCGCTGGTCGAAGACCTCGAGCGCGAGATCGAGACTGAGGGTGGTCGCGCCGCCACCGCGCTTGGCCGTTCCGCGTGCGGCGGCGTGACTGAGCAGGATGCGCCTCATCATGCGGGCGGAGATGGCGAGCAGATGCGCGCGATTTTGCCAGGTGGCGGTGCGCTGGTCGAGGAGGCGGAGATAGGCCTCGTGGACGAGCGCGGTCGGTTGCAGAGTGTGGCCGGGCCGCTCCTTCCGCAGATACGCCCCCGCCAACTGGCGCAGCTCTTCGTAAACCTGCGGGAGCAATTGCGTGAGGGAGTCGCCCTCCGCCCGAATTGTTTCCTGGGCCGCCGGCGACAAAAATGCAATCAACTCATCCACTTCCCCGAAATCGGCATTTTTTGATGCGGGGGCCACGGCCGAGATTGTAGGCTCAGCGGTTAATTTCGTCATTCTTGAAATTTCGTGAGCCAGTTCCGCCTTTTTTCCGGCGTTGGTGGTTAAGGAACAATTCGCACCGCCGCAAGTGCCGTGTGGCGGTCGCCCCGAGACCAACCATGAAGCCAGCACGATCCCGTCCCCACGCCGGCGCGCGCCGAGTGTTCCCCATCTATCTGGCGGCCATGACCGTCGCCGCCTCAGCTTTCGCCCAAGTCAGAGGCATCGTGGACACGACCGATCCGGCGGTCACATCGCGAAAGCCGTTCCAACGGGCGGAATGGGCTTTTCGCCAGCGCGCCTTGCCGGGCAAGGTCATTCCTCCGGAGGCGCTGGAGCGAGCCGTCGAGCAATTGCGGCAGGCTGAGGCGGTGGCGCGCTTGCGCGACGCCGCCGAGCCGCTGGCGAAACGGGTTCTGAAAGGCGAAGCGGACGCGGGCGAAGCCGTAAGCGCATCGGTGGCGGGCGTGATTGCGCAATGGGTCAACGCAGGGCCGGCGCCGATCAACGGCAGCCAAAACACCTCCAACGTTTACGACCCATCGCTGATCGTGAGCGGTCGCATCCCGGCGCTGGCGGTTGACCCACAGAATCCAAATCGCTGGATCGCCGGCGCGGCGCAGGGGGGAATATGGGTCACGGCCAACGCCGGCGCCAGCTGGTCGGCGAAAACCGATGCCATGCCGTCGCTCGCCATCGGCGCGGTCGCCTTTTCGCGGAATAATCCGCAGACGGTTTACGCTGGCACGGGCGAGTCGGTTTCTTCCGACGCTTACGCCGGCGTCGGCCTCCTCAAATCCACGGACAGCGGGGAGACCTGGCAGCACATCACTTCGAGCGCGGCGACGTTTCTGCAGACGTGCTTCAGCGAAATCCGGGTTCACCCGGATAATCCGAACCTGCTGGTGGCGACGACCACATCAAACCTCACGTTCGGACGCAGCGCGGTCGGCAGCGGCATCCCCGCGAATGTCCCGCCCCGCGGTATTTTCAAATCGACCGACGGCGGCGCCTCCTGGTCGAAGACCTTTCCCACGGCTCCCGCCGACTCCGTGGAAGCGAGCGACCTCGAGGTGGATGCGGGAAATTTCAGCAATCAATTCGCCGGCCTGACCAATTCCGATGTGTACCGCTCCATTAACGCGGGGGATAGTTGGCAGGCTCTGAATGGCCCTTGGACAAACGCCACCGCATTTCCCGGCGGAGTGGGGCGGGTGGAACTCGCCATTTCGCCCAACGATCCCAACGTGCTCTTCGTCAGTATCGCCGCCCGCACGGGGGCCAACAGGGGGCAACTGCTGGGCATCTGGCGCACGACGAATGCGCTGGCGGCTAACGTCGGCGACATCAGCTGGAGCCAGCTCCCGAGCACCACAACCAGCAACATTCTTTGGTACTGCCACCAGATTCTGGTCGATCCGACCGATTCGCGCATTCTCTACCTCGGAGATGTCGGGTTCCAACGCTATGATGGCCGGCCAGGCGCCAACCCGGTGTGGAAGACGCTCACGCTCAATCTGCACGCCGACCAGCAGGCGATGGCGTTCGCTGGCAACCGCTTGATCGCCGGCAATGACGGCGGCGTCTATTATCGGGACGATCATGGCGACACCTCGGTGAACTGGGTGAATTGCAACACCAACCTCTCGATCACGCAGTATTACGACGGCGCGGTTCATCCCACGAACAAGAACGTGGCCATCGGGGGTGCGCAGGATAACGGCAGCTCCAGATTCACTGGTACCCCGGGCTGGAATTTCATCGGCTTCGGCGATGGCGCCGTGCCCCTGATTTCCCGCAGCCAGCCCGAGACAAATTGGTTGGTTTCGAGCCAGAACCTCTCACTCTGGCGCACCACCACTGGAAGCACGAATCCGGACAACTACACCAACGCCGGCGCGGGAATCACGGATGCCCCCGGTCTGAAGCCCTTCATCGGTCGGGTGGTGAAACATCCCACGAACGACAACGTGGTGCTCGCCGGGACCGACAAAATCTGGCGCTCGAACAACTTCTTCTCCGCCCCATCCGCTCCGGCGTGGAGCCCGAACAGCGGTTCCGCGGGCACCGCAATCCAGGTCAGCGCGATCACTTTCGCCTCGAGCGATGGGAACGCCAATACCTACGCCTTCGGCACCAGCGCGGGACAAATTTTCATGACCACGGACGCGGGCGCGAACTGGCGTTCACTCGACACCATGTCCGACGTGCCCAATCGCTGGGTGACCGATCTCGATTTCGATCCGAACGACGCGAACACGCTCTACGCCACTCTCTCCAGCTTCGATGAAAATACGGTGGGCGCGCCCGGCCACGTCTTCCGCACGCGCACCGCGCTCGGCACGGGCGGCCCCACCCGTTGGCAGAGTATCAGCCCCGCCTCGAACGTGCCGCACAACACCATCGCGGTGGATCCGACGCACCCGGAGGTGATTTACGTCGGCACGGACGTCGGGGTCTGGCAGGGCGAGACACAGGGCGACGATTCGCTCCTCTGGACCCCGGTCGGGAATCCAAAGGGTCTGCCCAACGTCGCCGTTTTCGATCTGCACGTGCAATATCTCACACGCCGGATCTTCGCTTTCACGCACGGCCGCGGCGCCTTCATCGCCGACCTTTTTCCGGCGAACGACCACGTGGAAAACGCCCGCGTTCTCTCCGGCGCGAGCGGCCGGGTGGTGGATACGAATATCAACGCCACGATCGAAAGCGGCGAGCCCGATACGCACCCGCCGACGCCGGAACGCGGCGAGCATTCCGTCTGGTTCCTCTGGCAGGCGCCGATTGGCGGAATGGTCGAGTTCAACACCATCGACAGTAACTTCGACACCGACCTGGCGGTTTACGAACTGGGAGCGGATTGGAACGGCCTCGACCTCCCCGCGAAAGTGAGCGACAACAATGGTGGCGGCAACGGTACGAGCAAAGTCACGTTCGAGGCCACCGTTGGCACGCCCTATTTCATTTGCGTGAACGGCTCTGCGCCTAACGACACAGGCTTCTACGCGCTCAACTGGGTGATCGAAGACCAGACCCCGCCCGCCGTGACCGTGACCGAGCCGCCGCATAACGGGGCGCGTCAGGTGCTGACGGAAATCGGCGGTACCGCGCTCGACCCGAGCGGCATTCAGGATCACGACGTCGTCTTCACCCTTTATTACGACGGCACGGGCGAATTCTGGACTGGCAGCGGCTGGAGCAGCACGCTGACCGCGCTCCATGCCACCGCCGGCGCCGCCGGCCGCTGGTCCTACACTGATGTCCCGACAGGAAGTAACCTGTTTCCCGGGCGATATTACGTCAGCGCCCACGCCACGGATCGCGCCGGCAATCTCTCGCCAGCCGAGCCGGGAGTGAACCAGACGACGTTTTTCGTTGATGGCTCACCGCCGACGGCCGCGATCAACACTCCGGCGGATGGTTCCACGATCGACACGAAGATCTACACCTTCACCGGCCAGGCAAACGATGATCTCGCCGTCCAGCGCGTCGTCCTCTTCCTCCGGCGCAATTCCGATTTCACCTATTGGAATGGTTCGACCTGGATTAGCGAACCATTGAGCGCGAACCTCTCCTCGACCTACAACAGCGCCACGCACAATTGGACCTCGAGCTTCAACCTGCCCGTGCCCGGCGCCACTCTGAGCAACGGCAGCTACAATTTCATCGCCATCGCGTTCGACACCGCCGGCAATTCCGTCCAGACCGACTCCGCGGTGACGGTTGATTTCCACGAAATCTACACCTGGACGCTGGGCAGCTATTCCGACACCGATCCGAATAACAACAACTACTACTGGGGGAACCCGGCGAACTGGTTCCCCGAGGGTGTGCCCGGACCGAATGACGTCGCCATTATCGACCGCGGGGACTTGGTGCGCTCCAACATCTCGCGCACCGTCTATCGCTTCGAGATGTCGAACGGGGGTTTGGATTTCGATAACGCTGGCGATTCTCTTAGTCTCACCAAAGCCGGCAAGTGGACTGGCGGCACCTTCGAAGATGTGGTCAACATTCACCCCCTCGCCACCTTCGAAATCAGCGGCACCAACACCAAGGCGATCGGTTACTACGGGGTGGTCAACAACTACGGTTCGGCGACGTGGACGGGACCGGGGTTGTTGCAGGGCAATCAGAACAGCACCTGGAACAACAAAGCGGGGGGCTCCTTCACGGTCACGACCGATGGCGATTGTTTTGCCAACTACTCCGGGGGCAACGTCTTCAACAACGAAGCCGGGGCGCAGTTGATCAAGAGCGCGGGCGTGCCCGAGAGTTCCACCTATCTGGATGAGTGGACCTTTAACAACGCGGGCCAGATCGACAGCCAGGCCGGCACCATCCACTTCAATCTCGCGCTCAACCTGACTCCGGGGACGACCTTCGCTGGAGCCGGGAGGATTCTGCTTCAGGGTACGACCAACCTCTCGGCTGCGATCACTTCCACGGGGCATCCGGAATTGATCGGGACGCTCAACGGCAGCACGCCCAACGCAGGCTTCTCCGGAACCCATCCGTGGGTTTGGAGCAGCGGCGTGATTGACGGCAGCTTCACCCTGGCGGCGGGGAGCGTGCTCGAGTTCACGACCAGCGCGACCAAGCTGCTGGGCTACTACGGGGTCTTCACCAACCAGGGACGCTTCCACTGGCGGGCCGGCCTCTTCCAGGGCTACCAGAATTCCACCTTCAACAACGAGAGCGGGTCCGTCTTCGAGGTCTTCAGCGACGGCGACATCTTCGCCAACTACAGCGGTGGCAATGTCTTCAACAACAAAATGGGCGCGCTCTTTGTGAAGAGCGCGAGCGCGGCCACGCCGACGGAGAGTTACGTGGACGAATGGAGCTTCAACAACGCGGGTGCGATCCGCTCCGATGATGGGCTCTTGCACTTCAATAACGCGCTCAACCTGAACGCCGGGGGGACGATCAGCCGACTGGGGTCGCAAAGCGCGCGCGTGTTGTCGAATTATTTTGTCCTCACCGGCACGACTACGATCGAGAACGTGACCTTCGAAGCGGGAGGCAATTGGGCGGGCAACACGACGCCGGGGACGGCGGGCGACGGCACGATTGCGACGAGCGCGGGCGGCGTCTTCGAATGGACGGCCGGGACCGCCAACAACACCGTCAACATCGCGCCCAACAGCACCTTCAATTTGAGCGGCGGGAATGTGAAACAGCTCGGTTACCAATGCGTCCTGAACAACAGCGGCAACGCCACCCTCAGCGGCACCGGCCCGATCCAGGGTTATCAGAATTCCACTTTCAACAACCTCGGCACCTTCACCGCCCTCTCCGATGCCGACTTCATCAACTTCAGCGGCGGAAACCGATTCGTGAATGCCTTCGGCGGGATTTTCCAGAAGACGGGAGGGACCGAGGACAATCGATTCGATTGGGCCTTCGATAACAGCGGCACGGTTGCCTCCACCACAGGCGCAGTTGCGTTCAACAACGGAGGGACTTCCAGCGGGACATTCTCCCCCGCGGGGGCAGGCTTTGTCCGGTTCACTGGGGGCACGCATGATCTCATCACGACGGCGACGTTCAACGGCAGCGGCAAAATGCAAATCACGGGTGGCACGGTGCAGGCGGTGAACAATGTGAGCGGGAACAGCGCGCTGGGCCTGCTTGAGATTGCGGGCGGCCTGCTCACGAGCGCGCCCGCGGGCTCATTCAATATTGTCGGCAACGTGAGTTGGACGGCAGGAACGATCGGCGGCACTTGCAACTTCCAGGCGGGAAGCGCCGTCCAGATCAGCGGCACCAACACGAAAGCGATCGATTACTACGGGGTGATCAACAACTACGGTTCGGCGACGTGGACGGGGCCGGGCCTGTTGCAGGGGAATCAAAGCAGCACCTGGAACAACAAGGCGGGAAGTTCGTTCACGGTCGCGAGTGATGGGGATGTGTTCGCCAATTACAGCCCCGGCAACATCTTTAACAACGAAGCCGGGGCGCAGTTGATCAAGAGCGCGGGCGTGCCCGAGAGTTCCACCTATCTGGATGAGTGGACCTTTAACAACGCGGGCCAGATCGACAGCCAGGCCGGCACCATCCACTTCAATCTCGCGCTCAACCTGACTCCGGGGACGACCTTCGCTGGAGCCGGGAGGATTCTGCTTCAGGGTACGACCAACCTCTCGGCAGCGATCACTTCCACGGGGCATCCGGAATTGATCGGGACGCTCAACGGCAGCACGCCCAACGCCGGCTTCTCCGGAACCCATCCGTGGGTTTGGAGCAGCGGCGTGATTGACGGCAGCTTCACCCTGGCGGCGGGGAGCGTGCTCGAGTTCACGACCAGCGCGACCAAGCTGCTGGGCTACTACGGGGTCTTCACCAACCAGGGACGCTTCCACTGGCGGGCCGGCCTCTTCCAGGGCTACCAGAATTCCACCTTCAACAACGAGAGCGGGTCCGTCTTCGAGGTCTTCAGCGACGGCGACATCTTCGCCAACTACAGCGGTGGCAATGTCTTCAACAACAAAATGGGCGCGCTCTTTGTGAAGAGCGCGAGCGCGGCCACGCCGACGGAGAGTTACGTGGACGAATGGAGCTTCAACAACGCGGGTGCGATCCGCTCCGATGATGGGCTCTTGCACTTCAATAACGCGCTCAACCTGAACGCCGGGGGGACGATCAGCCGACTGGGGTCGCAAAGCGCGCGCGTGTTGTCGAATTATTTTGTCCTCACCGGCACGACTACGATCGAGAACGTGACCTTCGAAGCGGGAGGCAATTGGGCGGGCAACACGACGCCGGGGACGGCGGGCGACGGCACGATTGCGACGAGCGCGGGCGGCGTCTTCGAATGGACGGCCGGGACCGCCAACAACACCGTCAACATCGCGCCCAACAGCACCTTCAATTTGAGCGGCGGGAATGTGAAACAGCTCGGTTACCAATGCGTCCTGAACAACAGCGGCAACGCCACCCTCAGCGGCACCGGCCCGATCCAGGGTTATCAGAATTCCACTTTCAACAACCTCGGCACCTTCACCGCCCTCTCCGATGCCGACTTCATCAACTTCAGCGGCGGGAATACCTTCGTGAACAACGGTGTTCTCAACCTCGGCGGACCGCTTGGGATTACCGACATGAACTGGAACTTCGTCCAGAGCGGAACGGGACGTTTGAACATCGAGATCGCGGGGACGAATGCGGCCACGCCTCAATTTGATCAGTTGCGCATTACCGGGAGCGCCAGTCTGGACGGCGTGGTCGCCCTTTCGTTCCTGAACGGCTTCGGCAGCTTCGCCCAGCCGACAGATGTCTTCGACATCGTCACGGCCGGATCGCCCATCACGACGCCGCTAGGCGGGAATCGCATCGCGGTCGGCGGGACTTATGGCTCCTTCGCGGTCCAATTGGCGAATGGTGGATACGCCCTTCGATTGACCGATTTCCAAACCGGGCCGGCCACGTTTGAGAATTGGGCCACCCGCTATGGCTTGAGTGGCGCGGACGCCAATCCGAACGCCGATCCCAACCGCAACGGCCTTCCGAACTTGCTCGAGTACGCCCTCGGTTTCGATCCGACCGCCGTGGGCGGACCGCTCGGCACCACGAGCGGGATTATCGAAGAAAACGGCCAGAAATATCTCGGCCTTTCTTACACCAAGCCGACCGGGGCGGAGGCTCCCAGCGACATTATTTACGCGCCCGAACGCGCCAGCTCGCTCGCTTCGCCGAATTGGTCTTCCTCCGTCGTCGATATCGTCCCGCATAGCGTCGTCCCCGGGCCGGGGAGTCTCGAAACGGTCACGGTTCGCTCCACGCATCCGATCAGCGGCACGGCTCGGGAATTCCTCCGCCTCCGGGTGACCTTGCAATGAGTGGCGAGGCGCATGCGGCAAATCTGCCCGGAAGGAACTTTTTTGACCGATTTTTCGGCTGTTTTTCCGCGTTAAAAAATTGAAGGACGGAGACGATCTCGGCTCCCGCCATCTTTGTTCGTAATCTAACCCCCTGTAATCCTATGAAAGCTTGCCGCGCTCGTTTCGCCGCTCTGGCCTGCTGCTTCCTTCTCCCGCCGGTTCTCTCCGTCGCGCAATCCGTCACGACTGAGCCGGTCGGTTTCATGACCGATAGTTTGCTGGGCAACTCGGACACGCATATCGCCTTGCCGCTGGTGCGGCCACCGGCCTTCGTCGGCGGGATTCAATCGGCCGCCGGCACCACCATTACCGTGGCCGGCAGTCCGTGGATGGCGAATCAGTTTGTCTATGCTGCGGGCACGCAGCCGAATCATTATTATGCCTTGATCGGTCCAGCGACCGCGGCCAATCCCAAGGAGGGCCACACTTATCCCATCGTGGGCAATACTGCGAACACGATCACGGTCGATCTCGGCCCGGATAGTCTCACCGGCATCCCGGCCAACGCGCAGCTCTCCGTCATTCCGAATTGGAGTCTGAAGACCGTTTTCCCGGACGGCGACCAAAACGTTTTCTTCACTCCCACGACCACGACCGCGCAATACAAGACGCAGATCCGCGTGCCGGACATCTCGGCCAGCGGCATCAATCTTCCCTACACCGATTATTTCTTCAGCAACAACGTCAACGGCACCTCCGGCAATATCGGCTGGCGCCTCGTGGGCGATAACACGACCGATCGCGGCGACGATCCGCTCATGCCCGACAGCCACATGGTCGTGCGCAACCTGAATGGCGCGCCCACTTTGCCGCTGGTTAATCTCGGCGGTGTGCTCCTGAAAAAAATCACCGTTCCGCTCATCACGAGCGCCGCCACGCAGCAGGACAATCCCGTCGGCATTCTTCGTCCGCTCGATGTGGCCTTGAATGCGACCGGCCTGAACCTGGCTGATGGTTCTTTCGGCGCAAACGATCAGCTCCTGCTCTTCAACAACGCCGTGGTCGGCTTCGATAAGGCGCCGAGCGCGATTTACGTCCAGACCGCAGCGCCGAACGGCCCCTGGCGTCTATCGAACGATCTCGCCACCGATCGCGGCAACGACATCATTCCCGCCGGCGTCGGTTTCATCGTGCGCAAAGCCACGGGGACCGGGCAGCCTGCGTTCTGGGTCAATAACTTCCCTGTCCAGGCGGTGAGCGCGGTTTCGCGGCGCTCGCATGGCGGTACCGACTTCGATCTCAACCTGCCGCTCTCGGGCACGCCCGCAGTGGAATGCCGCAGCACGGGCGGCGTGTACAAGGTTATTTTCACCTTCCCCGCCGCGGTCACCTTTAGCGGCGCCGCCGTCACTTCGGGCGTAGCCAGCACGGTCACGCCCTCGGTCATTTCCTCCAGCGTGGTCGTGGCCGATCTCACCGGCGTGACCGATGTGCAAAGGATCACGGTTACGCTCCTAGGCGTGAACGACGGGACGAACACAAACGACGTCGCGGTGCGGATGGCCGTTCTCGCCGGCGACACGACCGGCAACGGGTCCGTCAGCGCCTCCGATATCGGGCTGACCAAGTCGCAATCCGGCCTGCCGATCACAGCGGGTAATTTCCGCTCGGACGTGAACGTCAGCGGCTCCATCAACGCCTCCGACATCGGCCTGGTGAAATCGAAGTCCGGCGCCGCGCTGCCGCCTGACAACGCGACCGAGTCCGAGAACCTGACGGCTTTCGCCGAGCGCGCGCCCTAGGGAACGAAACGTCGCGGTCGACCACAACGCGCCACCATCGGGCCATTTCTTGAGCGGGCGAGACGATGGTCGGCTGATGCTCGTCAAATCGCCGCTCGCGCATGACGCGGCACGATTCGTCTTTCCGACCGAACCGTGCTCGCTACCTTAGCTCCATGGAATCCCTCTATCTGATTGTCGTCGGCGTGGTGCTGCTCGGCGGCTTCATTC
Organism: uncultured Verrucomicrobiae bacterium; assembly: GCA_963769625.1. GTDB lineage: Bacteria > Verrucomicrobiota > Verrucomicrobiia > Chthoniobacterales > UBA10450 > JACCTI01. The sequence goes on from CAVYMO010000012.1 coordinate 204,248, forward strand.
TCTTCGTTATTGTCTTTCGGTTCTTTAACTTCTGGCTCCGCGCCCGCCTCGCGAACGCGCCCATCGGATTGTTCAAGATGTTCGGCATGAGCCTGCGCAAAGTGCCGGTCGGTCTCATCGTCGACAGCCGCATCACCGCTGTGAAAGCGGGCCTCGAGATCGCACCCGAGCCACTCGAAGCGCATTACCTCGCGGGCGGCGACGTCGGCCACGTCATCCTCGCTTTAATCGCGGCTGATAAAGCCGGCATCCCGCTCGAATTCAACCGGGCCTGCGCGATCGACCTCGCCACCAAAGGCACCGGCAAAACCGTCCTCGAAGCTGTCCGCACCAGCATCAATCCGAAGGTGATCGATTGCCCGAATGCCAGCATGGGGCGGCAGACGATTGACGGCGTCGCGCAGGATGGAATCGGCGTGAAAGTGAAAGCTCGCGTCACCGTCCGCTCGCATCTTGATCGGTTCGTCGGCGGCGCCACGGAAGAGACCATCATCGCGCGCGTCGGTGAGGGCATTGTCAGCTCCATCGGTTCCGCGCCGTCCTACAAGGAGGTGTTGGAAAATCCCGACCGCATTTCCAAGACCGTGCTCGCGAAGGGCCTCGATAGCGGGACCGCGTTCGAGATTCTCTCCATCGACATCGCCGACGTGGACATCGGCGATAACGTCGGCGCGAAACTGCAAACCGAGCAGGCCGATGCCGACAAGCGCGTCGCGCAGGCGAAAGCGGAAGTGCGCCGCGCCGCCGCCGTGGCGGTCGAGCAGGAGATGCGCGCCAAGACGCAGGAGATGCGCGCGAAAGTTGTCGAAGCCGAAGCGCTCGTTCCGCAAGCCATGGCTGATGCCTTCCGCCAGGGCAATTTCGGGATCATGGATTACGTGCGCATGAAAAACGTGGAAGCGGATACTTCGATGCGGGACTCGATCGCGAAGGGTGACAAGAAAACCAGCGACGGCAGCTAGCACGTCTCCGGGTTGCGATGGAAAACTACATCTTCCTCATCCTCGTCGCGGTTGTCGGCCTGATCCGCTGGATCTCGCAGGCGGCGGAGAACAAGCGGAACGCGGAAGTGGAAAAACGTGGCGGCACTCCCGCCGCGCCCTCCACGACCCCGGCGCCCACGCGTGGCGCGCCGCAGTCGGAAGAGGAGCGCGTTCGCAAATTCTTCGAAGCTTTGGGCCTGCCGACCACGGAATCGCCGCCGCCTAAAGTGCAGCCGCGTCCGGTGGCACCGCAGCCCACGACCGCGGACCGGAAGTTCCAGCCCGTCGATCCATTTCCGGTCCCGCGTGGTCGAGCGGTGAGCACGCCGCCCGCACCCGCTCCCGTGATGGCCGCACCCCCGCCGTTGCCGCGCGTCACACCCAAGGTCGTCCAGACCGTCACCTTGCCGACTCGCGAAACCACAGTTCTGGCTGCTCCGGTCGCTCTGCCCGGCGCGATTTCGGATTACCAAGTGCAGGAAATCGGAGCCGATGTGGTGGAGAACGAGGAGCGTGCCGTGAACACCTACGCGACGCGGCTCGCAACGCCGCAAGGTTTGCGCGAAGCGATCGTGCTGCGGGAAGTCTTCGGCCCGCCGCGCAGCATGCAGCCGCACGATCTCACGACCGTTGGGTGACGCTTAAAGCGAACGGACGGTGATCCGTACTTCCGCGCTGCGTCCCGTGATAGCGTCCGTCACTTGTAACCGATGCTCGCCTTCCGCGGCCTCGGCGAAGGAAAGGTCGTCGGCTCGCAGGCAACGGAGCGAATCACTCCGCCACACCAGATTGCCGCCACCCGCTGCGACGAGTGGAATGCGACCGCTGGAACGCACATCGGGATCGATCAAGTAAACGCTGCCGGGCAACGGCGAAGTGATGCGTAAATCGGAAACGATAGTCGTTTCGCGGAGCGAATTTTCCGCGCTGGTCAGCCATTCCGAATACTCGCTCCCGAGTTTCACGTTGCCCGTGACGTCATAATCAGAAGCGTCTTCGGGTTTCGGCAGATTCCCGGCGGCGAATTTCTCCCTGACGCCGCGCGGATCGGCATCGCGCAGGAGCTTTCCCGTCAAAGGATGCACGGTGCGCTCCACGATTTGCGGCGGGGTGCGATACCAGGTTGTGCCCCTGGTCGCGTGCAGATGATCGAAGATCCCGTGCAAAATCGGTCCCGCGCCTGTCACCCCGGAGACTTCGTGCATGGGCGCACCATCGAAGTTGCCCACCCAGACGCCGACGGAGAATTCCGGGGTAAACCCGATCGTCCAGTTGTCGCGGAAATCGGTGCTCGTGCCGGTCTTGCATGCGACCGGATAATCGTAACGGAGCGCGGAATTGATTCCGAAGGAGAGCGTGCGGGCGGAGTTGTCGCTCAGGATATCGGCGATTTGCCAGACCAGTTCGGGGCGGGAATAGGAACGCGAATACGTTGGTGCGTCCTGCCGCAGTCGCCAGGGGCGAAACTCGCCGAGACGCGCGAGACTCGCGTAGGCGTTGGTTAATTCCAAAAGACGCGCCTCACAATTGCCCAGGGTGAGGCCAAGTCCGTAAGTTTCCGCGGGATGGTTCAAGGTCGTTAGGCCGACCGTGCGGAGGCGTTCGTGCAACGCGTCCGGGCCGCCGCCGGCGAGCAGCACCTTGACCGCCGGGATGTTGAGCGAACTGGCGAGGGCGGTGCGATAGCTGACCGGTCCGTAGCAGCGCCGGTTATAATTCTCCGGGCGGTAGAAACCATCCGCGGTCGGGAAACTGGTGCGCACGTCAGCTACAATCGTGGCTGCGTTCGCCCCCTGTTCGAGCGCGAGCAGGTACGTAAACGGCTTCAAGGTGGAACCGGCGGAGCGTTTGGCCCAGGCGCCGTTCACCTGTCCGGTGCCGGGCGCGAAGTAATCCGCTGAACCGACGAGGGCGAGGACGTCGCCGCTGGCGTTATCGATCACCACCGCGGCAGCGTCGCGCACATTATGTTCGCGAAGTTGCGCGAGACGCCCGCGCAGGATGCGTTCGACCTCATCGTGTAGCGGCAGATCGAGCGTGGTGCGCATTTCGGGTCCATCGATCGCTCCACTTTCCTGCAGGACGAGAGCGGTAAAATGCGGGGCGCGAAATGAGCGGCGGGGCAGTTGGAAACGCAAAGGTTCCGCGCGTGCCAGAGCGGTGCGGCCGGCGTCGAGCCAACCGTTCTCCTGCATGCGACTCAACACGATGTGCTGTCGATCGATGGCGGCTGTCAAAGCGACGTGCGGATTCAAGAGCCGCGGGTTGCGCGGCAAACCGGCGAGCAAGGCCGCTTCCGCGACGCTCAGATCGGCGACGGGTTTGCCGAAGTAATAATCAGCGGCGGCGGCGAGGCCGATATTGAGGTTGCCGAAATCGACGCGGTTCAAATACGCGCTGAGGATGCGTTCTTTCGACCAGGTGCACTCGAGACGCAGAGCGGTGACGGCTTCGATGACTTTCGTGCGGAAGGTGCGTGGGCGGCGCTCCGAAATCTTGATTAGCTGCTGTGTGATGGTGGACGCGCCGGAGGTAACGCGGCCGCGGGTGAGACCGTTGGCGATGGCGCGTCCGGTGGCGATCCAATCTACGCCGTGATGTTGATAGAACCGTTTATCCTCGGCTGCGAGGACGGCATGCATCACGTGCGACGGCACCTCTTCGAGCGTGAGTTCGCGGCTGAAGCGTTCTTCGACGCGCGTTTCGCGGAGTGGTGTCCCGTGGCGATCGAGGAGGGCGATGCTTTGGATCGGGCGGCGCAAGAAGCGCGGATGGGGATCGAGCTGACGCGCACCCGACGATCGCGGCGAAGACGGAAAGCCAGGCCGGCTCCGCCATGACAAGGCGCGTTTGCTCATTCGCACCCTGGATTCGTCTTAGCCACGCTCACTACTCGAGCGGTTTGGCTGAAACGCGCGTGGTTTCGGTCGTGCCGAAACGTTCGGGGTGATACATCTCTTCGATCTTGGCGGAGGGGGCGAGGACGTCGCCGGCGGCGACGACGCGGGCGAGATAGCGCAGGGTGTGCCGGCCGGGATTTAGGAGATCGACGAAGAAAAGGGCGCGGTCTTCGCGCAGCTCGGAATAGTCACTCGCCCATTCGTTGCCCAGCGTTTCGCCGGCGAGCGCTTCCTGCGATTTGAAGGCGGGATTGATCGGCGCGAGGACGCTGGGGAGAGGATCGACCAGCGCGATGTAGGTGGCACGGCGGCGGGTTTCCACGTCCAGCGTGACGAGGACGCGATCGCCGACGCGAAGGTTCTCCGCGGTCGTTAGGCGACCGTCGTCACCGATCTTAGTGTAACGACGGGTGAGCGAATAACCCTGTTCCTGGCGGGGATGTTCGAGCGCGCTGGGACGGGCGGAGACGGCGACCTCGGTGAAGACCTGACCGCCGGTTTTCGTGAGAGTGATGGGTGTGGACGCGGTGGCGGGTGTGAGGGGGAATGTATTCGTCGCGAGCGGCGTGGTTTCGCTGAGGGCGTAAGGTTTGCTCGTCTGCGCCCAGGCGATGGTGCCGGCGGATTCGCGCGGGCCGCTCTCGACCGTTCGCAAGTACGAAGAGAGGGCGAGGAGCGACCAGGCGTTGCCTTGCGTGGTGCTCCAGTGGCCGTTGCTGCGGCGGGTGAAGAGTTCGGTCGCGAGTTCATCGACGCGGGGGGCGTGGGAATCGTGTTGGGTCCAGGCGAGAAGATGGATCGCATTCTCGCGTGCGATGGAGCCAAACCATTGTTCGATGTAGCCGGAATCGGTGGCGGGGCTGGCGAGCAGTTGCTCGACGAGTTCCTTCGGGCCTTTGCTTTCAAGAACGGCGAGCGCGACGAGGGCGCGATCTTCCGCGCTGAGTTTGTCTTTCTTTTGCGCGAGGAGGACGTGGTAGGCGGGCTCGGCGATCTCTGCAAGCGCCAGGGCGTAGACGGCGAGACAGCGATCGGATAATCCGTAGCCGGTGGCATCGGCGGCGGTGCCGCGGAGTTGCGCGCTGAGATATTTCATCAAGCGATTGAACTCGGCTTCGGGGACGGCGAAGCCCTGCTTCTTCGCCAGCGCGAGTCCGAGCCCGCCGTAGGCGCTGCCCCAGAGCATCGGTTCGCGGCCGCGCGGCCAATAGCTCAAGCCGCCGCCGCTGGTTTGCATGGAGAGGAGAAGCGCGATGCCGCCATTGACCGCTTTCGCGATTTCATCGTCGGACTTGTCCAGCTCGGGCAGGGTGGCGCGCAGATCGCGCACGGTGAGCCAGGGGAGCATGCTGGAGGTGGTTTGCTCGACGCAGCCGTAGGGATAGTGGAGCAATTGGCGGAGCGATTCGCGCAATTCGCCGACGCGCGTGTTGCTGAGGCTGACGGTGACGTCGCCGGTGCCTTCGGCGATTTGCGGATCTTTGATGCGGAGGAGTTCGCCGGTGTCGCCTTCGATGCGTTTGGTTTCGACCTGGCGAATGAGGGGCGCGGGATGGCGGAGTTTGATCTTCGCTTCCACGGCGTCGCGCAATTCCGTTCCGTCGGCGGCGACGAATTTTACGCCCCATTTCCACGCGCTCGCGCCGGTGTTCAAGACTTCGATGGGAATGTCGATGGCGAGAGATTGCTGCGCGCCGAGCGCGATCTGGCGGGTTTGCTCGGCGGCGCGGACGCGTTCGTCCACTTCGAGCAGACACGGTCGCGGTGCCGGCGAGGTCGGTCGTGTTATGGACGACGGCGCGGAGGGTGAGCTTGTCGCCGACGTTGGCAAACGCCGGCATGGCGGACTCGATCATGACCGGCTTGTTGATCTCGAAGGCGGATTCGGCGGCGCCGAACTGGCTTTGCCGCGTGGCGGCGACGGCGATGACGCGATAACGCGTGAGGCTATCGGGTGCTTTGAATTCGGCGCGGGCGCGGCCTTGCGCGTCGGTGCGAAGGGTGGCGTTCCAGAAGGGTGTGGCGACGAAGTTGGTGCGCAGGCCTTCGAGCAGGCCGGGCCCGCCTTTGCCGTCGCCGACGAGATAACCTTTGTTTGCGAAATCCGCTTCGGGCGCGTCTTCGCGGAGGAGCGTGGGCAAGGTGAGATAAGTGGAGACGCTGAGACCGCGCGGTTGATTGAAGAACGCGAGCGGGTCGGGCGTTTCGTAGCCGGTCAGACTGAGGACGCCTTCGTCCACGGCGTAGAGCACGACCTCGGCGTCGGCGGCGGGTTGGCCGCTGGAGTCCTGCACCGCGGCTTCGAGGTTGATGAGGTCGCCCGGTTTCGCGGAGGGCTGGGCGGGCTTGACCGTGATGGTGAGTTTGTTTTTCGGCTGCGCGATTTTGAGGTTGGCGTAGCCGATGCGGTACTCGGGCGTTTTGATTTTGCGCGGGCTGTCGTTCGCGCCGCGCAGGAGCATGACGGAGACGAAAACGTTCGGGCCATCGGTCGCCGCGATCGGCACCTGCACGGCGGGCGCGTTGCCGGTTAACGAGACGACGAAGGAACGCAGGACGCGGTCGCGTTCCACGGTGACGAGGGCGTCGCCGGCGATCGGAGTTTTGACGAGGAGCGTGGCGGTCTGGCCGGGCTCGTAGCTGTCCTTGTCGGCGACGAGATCGATGATGTAGGGGTTTAGATAATTCCAATCGGTCTCCGCTTCGCCGGAGACTTCGAAGACCATCGAAGTAATGACGTCGCGGCCGGCGCCGTCCTTGCCGACGGCTTCGAGGAGATACTGGCCGGGCTTGTCGGCGACGGCTTGGTCGAGGCGCGCGATGGCGGGTTTGCGATCGTCGCCGAGGCCGGGAGCGGTGGCGAGTTCGCGTTCCCAAAGTTTTTCGAGGAGCGGTTTGCTTTCGAACTCGCTGGTGTCGCCCGCGGTGGCGAGACGGTTGGTCTGCCATTTGATGCGAGTGAGGCGGATGGTGGCGGGGACGGAAACGTCGAGCGGTTTGTCGTCGGTTTTAACGGCGATCAATTCGATCGGGAGCGGCTGACCTTCGGAGACGACGGAATCGAAGCGCTTGAGGCCGAAGTAAAACTCGGAGGCGTGCTGGACGAAGGCGCGCGAGGCGGAAACGGTTTGCTGGTTGAGATCGGTGACTTCGGTGAGCAGCTTGGCGGCGCGGGGCTGCGGCGCTTTTGGATTCACCGGCAGCGGGGTGGAGACTTGCGCGAGGCCGTCGTCCGCGATCGCGACTTCGCCCTGGGCGTTGTATTGGGAGAGGAGATCGAGGGCGCGGTTGAGGCGGAGATCGTAGATGGCGTTGTTGAAGGCGAAGTTGGAAAGGCCCTCGGGCGCGAACGCCGTATCGCGCGCCACGAGCGACCAGGTGAGACGGCGCTTTGGCGAGCGGTTTGCCCATGAAATATTTCGCGGTGATGGGGAGCGCGAGCTGGGTGTCGCCGAACGATTCGGGCGGCTCGGGAATGATGATCTCGAAAGCGTTCGGCTTGTATTCCTGGACCTGGAAATAATGAATGCCGCCGAGACGATCGCCTTCCTGGCCGGCGGCAGTGAGGCGATATTTGCCGAGCGTCCCCTCGGGCAACGTGATCTCGTGGGCGAAGGCGCCGAAATCCGAGAGCGTGATCTCTTCCGTGAGAATCTCGCGCTCCTTCGGATCGGTGAGAGTGAGCGTGATGACTTTGCCAGCGGGGATGGAGGCTTGATCGGCGCGTGGATCGCGGGCGTAGCCTTTGAGGAAAAGTTTGTCGCCCGGCTTGTAAACGCCGCGCTCGGTGAAGAGGAAAATGGTGTTGGCGCCGGCGCCGTCGTCTTCGCTTTCCGCGGTGACACCGAGGCGATAGGGCGGCAGGTAATTTTCGCCGCCATAAAAAGAGATGAGATGCGAGTCCTGCTCGCCGCGGGCGAAAATCCAGCGGGCGGTGTCGTGTTCCGGGAGGCTGAGGTTGCCGGTCGCGTCGGTGGTGCCTTCGGCGAGCACGGCGCTCTCGTCGTCGAGCAGTTGCACGCGCAAAGACGGCACGCTCTGGCCGCTCGCGAGCGAGAAGAGGTGGAGAAAAATGGAATCGCGATCGCGTTTCCAAACCGCGCCGAGATCGGTGAGCTGGATGAGGGTTTGGGCGCCGACGCGTTTGCCGCCGGGCGGCATGGGGTCGAGTGATTCGGCGGTGAGGAGGACGGCGCCGCTTTTGTTGGCGCCAACGATTTCGTTCCAATCGAGCACGACATTGGTTTCGTCGTCGATCGTTCCGGCGGAGGAGATTTCTTTTTCCCAAATCGCGGTGCCGGCGAGTTCCTCGACGTTGACGCGAGAATAATATTCGTCGGGCTCGTCGTGGGGTTGTTGCTGATATTTCTCGAAGGCCTTGTGCGCGACGGGGACGGAGTCGCCGGTGAAAAGTTTCGCGGACACGCGCACGCGTGGGACGTTGACCGCGAGCAGGCGCAACTGCCGCGTGCCGCTCGTCCATTGGTGCGCTGCGAAATCCTGGAAGTAGAGGCGCGGAGCGATGCGTTCGAAGATGGCCTCGCCGGTGTAAGGCGCGGCGAGCGTGACGGGTTCGCGCGCGGGCAGGCCGCGCTTGAGCGTGAGGCGGTAGGGAACGCTGAGGGCGAAGTCGCCACTGAAGGTAAGGAAGATTCCTTGAAGCGTGACCTTCAGGTTCGGCACCGCGGGCGTGAGCGTGAACCAGGGCGCGAATTCCTCGGCGGTCATTCCTTCCGGCAACGACTTGTTCAAGTGGAGCTGCAAACGCCGGCCGTCGGTGCGATTGCTTTCGGCGTTGAGGGCGTTGACGCCGAAGGGCTGCACGTGGCCGATCTCGATTTCCTCTTTCTCCGGCAAACGCAGTCTGGTCTGCGGTAACGGCCGGGAGACCGGCTTCGAGAACGAGCCGCCAGTTTTCGCCGGGTGGGAGGGGCTTGACCGGAACAATGTAGAGGACATTCCGGCGGGCGGGCCCGGGTTGGGCGAGGGCATCGTCGGATTCTTCATCGTCCGTCGCGTCTGCCGGCTCCGGTTTTTCGCCCCAAATGGTGAGCGAACGATCGTCGCTTTCCCAAACCGGGAAGATCCACTCGCGTCGCTCTGGGTTGTCGGCCTGCTCGACGCGCGCCGCGATGGTGGCACCGGTTTTGTTAATGAAACGGCAATGCTTTGCGGCGGTGGCGGCCTCGACGTTGGCGTTGAAGAGGATGAGGAAACGCGGGAAGACGGTGGCGTTGCTGCGATCGAGGTAGCCGAGGGTGGTGCTGCCTTTGATGCGGAAGGGCGGAGTCTCGGCGGTTTCGCGCAGGGTGGCGGGAACGATTTTCCCGGCCGCGTCTTTCAGGCCGGAGCGGAGAGAGATTTTAAACTTTGTGCCGAGCGGGAGCGTGTCTCCGGGCGCGAAGGTGCCGCTGCGTTTGCTCAACCAAACGAATTGACCGGCGATAGCGGGCGTGAAGAGGAGGGGCGAGGCGGCGGCGGGTTTGCCGACCTCTTCGGCGCGTACCATTTCCGTGGCGAAACGCAGTTCGAACGTGCTCTGCGGATCGAGCGTGCGCGAGGGGAGGAGAAGCTGGACGGGCGGTTCCGCCGCGCGCGCGAGACTCGCGAGCGTCAGGAGCGAGATGACGAGGAAGCGGTGGAGAAACGCGGCGCGCAAGTAGGACCAGAGTAGGAAGCGGACGAACGCGCGACAATCTTAATTCGCCCGAAAAACGTCCCGAAGCGTCCGACGGACGCGCGGCTGAATTTTCAGCTTGCGCGCAGAGAGCGATACGGGACGATTACCGCCCAGGCCGGCGTGGCGGAATTGGCAGACGCGCTAGACTCAAAATCTGGTACTCGCAAGAGTGTGTGGGTTCGAGCCCCTCCGCCGGTAGCTCTCGCATCATTCGAGACGCGAGAGCTGCGCGGCTACACTATGCGGAGTGCGTCCCTCTACGGGCCCCGGTTAGCCGCCGGAAGGCCAAATCCGTCGGGTTGCACCCCGGAGTTGCTTGCTTGTTCCTGGATATGTCGCAGGACTTCGCCATCCTCGCCTTTGCGGTTGGACGTGGAAATTCGGGCGCCTTCTGTCCCTTCCTCGACCCATCGTCCGCCCATTCTGGTTTCGATGCCGCCCGGCACCCAGACATAGCGTTTACCGTTCATCACTTTGACATTGGCTCGGACTTTCTCGGTGTGGGGATCGGAGGCCGAAACGGAAGCGACCGGGGACACCTGGCCGTTGAGTTTACCAGTTTTGCCGACCTCAATCTTCATGGCCACGCCGCCGCCGTCGAATTTTTCGCCCGGCACGTTCTTGGCCGTGGCGATGGCGCGACCGCTTTGGACACCGAGGCCGAATTGCCGGCCCTTCATCGCGGCGGGGGTTTTCGAGTTAAACTGGACGATGTAATTGCCGGGCGTGAGCTTTGACGCACTGAAGGCGCCGCTGGCGTTGGCCTGGCCCTGGTAGGCGACTGTGCCACCGGGATCGGTGACGACGGTGACTTCGAGACGTGGGATGGGAGCAGCGAGGGCCGCAGTGGCGGCGAAGGCGGCTGCCAGCAGCAGCGTGGAGAACACAGGGGTCTTCATAATAGGAGGATGATAAGCAGGGCGAATCCGTTTTGAGAAGCAACAAATTCAGTTCCGACCGTCCGAGGTCGTCACGGGAATCTCAGGCCTCGAGCCGGCAGAACCACAAGGCGCCCTCTCGTGGATCAGCCCTTCGCAATGGGTGACGCCCAGGCTGGCGGCGCGTCCGTTTTCGTCGGGAAAATGTCGCCCCACTCTGGCGTTCGTCGCTCCGACCCTGGAGCGTGCTTCGGGGCGAAACCCTTCCTAGCGCCCGGAGTAGGAGCCCGTGCTGCCCTTCTCCTGCAGACCGGAGAGCATGGCCCCGTCCGTTTTGATGACACCGCTGGACATGACCGATCCTTCTTCGACCCAACGGCCACCCAGGTGGCTGCCGGTCTCAGGCCCTTGCCAGACGTAGCGCTTCCCATTGACGATCTTGACCTTGGGGTTGCCGGTGGCGGCGGTGGCCACCGTTTTTCCGGAGGTGATCTGGCCCGTGATGTTGAGGCCCTGACCTACTTTGATGCGCATGGCGACGCCGCCCTTGGCAAATTTGGAGCCTTCCAACGCGTCGGAGACGGTCTTTTGCTTGCCCGCCGAAAGGACCAGCCCGTAGCTGCCTTTCAAGGCGGCGCTCGAGTTGAACTGGACGGTGTATTGGCCCGGCGGCAGAGGGTTTGTAGCGAAGGTGCCGTTGGCCATTGTTTTGCCCTTGTAGGCGAGTTTGCCGGATGCATCCGAAACGGTCACGTTCAGCGCAGGAGAGGCGGCGAAAGCAGTGGTCGCGAGCGCGATCATCAAAGCAGAGAATAAGACGCGGAAGGATTTTTTCATTTGTAGGCGAAAGTAAAAGCGAACGTTGAGTCGCGTGCCAGCCGAAAATTGCGGTGACGTGAGAATCCTCACGGCCAAAGCAGGGTCTGCGCGAGCTTCGCGATGAGCCCGCAGACGATGATGAGAAAAAAAATGCGGACGAAGCGACTGCCTTTGCGGATGGCGAGCTGCGCTGCCCAGGGTGGCGCCGATGACGTTGCTCACGGCCATGGCCGCGCCGACGCCGTAAAGGAGATGGCCGGTGGCGGCGAAGAAGATGATGGAGGCGAGATTGGTACACCAGTTGATTGTCTTGGCGGAGGCGGAGGCGGAGAGGAAATCGAAACCGAGAATGCCGACGAAGGCGAAGATGAGGAAGCTGCCCATGCCGGGACCAAAGAAGCCGTCGTAAAAGCCGAGGACGGAAGCCGATGACGATAGCGAGCCAGCGTGCCTTGCGCGGGGCGTGTTTCGGTTGATGAATGAGACCAAGGTCCTTGACGAGGAAAACGTAGACGGCGACGACGACAAGGAGGACGAGAACGAGCGGACGAAGAATCGAAGGATTAAGCAGCGTGACCGCACGCGAGCCGAGCAGAGCGAAGATGAAAGCGGCGAGGGCGGCGGGGGCGATGGCGCGCCAGTCGATCGCGACGTGGCGTGAGTAACGTTGCACCGCCATGGAGGTGCCGAAGAAGGAGGCGAATTTGTTCGTGCCGAGGAGGGTGGGGAAGGGGACGCCCGGCATGAGGAGGAGCGCGGCGGGCAATTGAATCAAGCCGCCACCGCCCACCACTGCGTCCACGAAGCCGGCCATCATGGAGAAGGCGCAAAGGAGGAGCAGTTCGCTCATGCAGGCGCTTTAATGAAGTGCGCTCGCTTCCGGTGCAAGCGGGATCCGGGGCGTGACCGCGTGGCGGGCGAAAAATCGACCGAAGAAAATACGTGCATTTTTGCCCGGAGACGGAGAGAGTGGCCATGTCGCGTTTTGTTGCCCTCCTCCTGGCTGGTCTTTCGCTTGCGCTGGGCGCTTGCAGCACGGTCTCCGATTTAGTCACGACCCACATTCCTTCGCGACAGAGCGGGCGTCCTTCGGTGGTAGTAAGCCTGCGCGAACAGAAGGCGCGCCTTTTTCGCGGAAAAGTCATGGTGGCGGAGTCGCGCATCTCCAGCGGACGCGAAGGTTATCGTACGCCTACCGGGCGGTTCCGGGTCAGACGGAAGGACATCGATCATCGCTCCAGTCTCTACGGGGATTATGTGGATGATGGGGGGCGGATGGTTCGGCCGAACGTGGATGTGCGGAAACATCGCAAGCCACGCGGTGCGCGCTACCGCGGGGCGCCGATGCCGTTTTACGTGGAATTTTTGCCCAGTTACGGTCTGCATGCGGGCTATTTACCGGGCGAACCGGCTTCGCATGGTTGCATTCGCATGCCGTACTGGAAGGCGCGGCAGTTTTATAATGCGGTGCGGGTCGGGACGCCGGTGACGGTGAAGCGGTAGCACTTTTCGCCCGCGCTGGGAATTCGCCGTGGGGAAATGGTGCTCGGGGGGGGACTTGAACCCCCATGCCTTGCGGCATACGCCCCTCAAACGTACGTGTCTGCCATTTCACCACCCGAGCAGGGCTTGCCCGGAAGATGGTAGATGGGAGAAGATTGGCCGCAAGCGCTTTTCGGGGCCGCGCGTGGAACAGATTGGCGTGGTGCGGCAGGTCCGGTGGGTCTCTGCGAAAGAAAAAGTTGCACATCATTTTGAGAGACCGATAGTTACGTCTCTCAACGTTCCTGACCCACTTCTCGGGTCACAACGCTTCCTCTCCTGCAGCCCTCTCTTGGGTTGTCGCGTCGGTTGCTCCTCTCCCACACATCCCATTATGTCCAATCAATCCTTCTTTCGTTCCGGCTTTGTCATTCCCCGCCTGGTGCTTGCGCTGGCGCTAGTGTTTTCCGCCGGGTTCCTCGCCATGCTGAGTTTCGGCGCCCTCTCCGTCCGCAACGCGCCCGCCGCCGTCGCGGCGTCGCAACCGCCTTTCGTTCCCGTGGAAAACTCGGTTACCAACGGTGGGCTGACCGTATTGGCCCGCGTCTTTACGCCCGGTGGCTGGGTCAAACCCGGTGATTCCTTTCCCGTCGTGCTCACCTATAAGGCGGGCGGCACCGGCGCAACCGGTGCGGTGATTCGCGTCACTCTCCATAATGCGTCGATCTTCCAAAACTCCATCCCTGCTGCGGCCAGCGGCAACGGCACTGCGGGGTCACCCCTGGTCTATAATGTTGGCACGGTCCTCGCGAATGGCACCGGCCAGATCGTGGTCGAAGCGCGCGCCAAGACGTTGATCGAAGATCCCGAGGTGATGTGGAAAAATGTGGCCGCGGATGTAACTCTACAAACGACCGGCCAGCCGGCCTTGGGCGCGCGGACGCACGGGCCGAAAGTCACCACTCTCGAGACCGCCGTCTATGGCGATCGTCCTTTCCCGCTGGTGATGGTGCATTACCAGGACGTGAGACATTGCACCGGCGTGGGCACTCCGTTCCCCGAGTGCACCGGCAACCACACCGCGCAGGCGCTCGATGTCGCAGTCAACTCGCGCACTTCCGGTCAGTCGATCTGGCAGCTTTATCAGGACATGTCATTCGGCCAGCTCTTCCCCGAGGGCCGCGTCAGCCCCGCACCGAACAGCCCGAACACGCCTTTCACTCCGGGCTATGTTCACAAATTTTCCACGCTCTCGCCGAACGGCACTTGTACGGGAGCTACTTTGGCGCCGGTCTACGGCACCCCGGCTTACGCGAATCGCATCGAAGGAGGCTGGTATCTTCTCCCCGGCACCCAGACTTACTACGGGGCCGATCGCACCGGCCATGCTCTGGCCGGCGCTCTCACGGGACAGGGGTTGCTTTTCGGGGTCGACGATGCCTGCGGCCCCACGGGCAAGGCCGCCTACGACGCCGCGTCGCTCGCCGACGCGGACATTGATTACAACGACTTCGACACGGACAAGGACGGCGTCGTGGACTTTTTTAACATGGTTTTCGCCGGCGATGGCGGTAACGGCAGCACCGCTCCCAGTGGCATCAACAACATCTGGCCGCACTCCTCGGACATTCGTTCCTATTATACGGACGCCGATGGCCAGACCGGTTACGTCTCGAACGATCAGTTCCGGAATCGCCTGAACCAGTTGGTCTATTTCACCGACGCCACCCGTTCGGCCACCACCACCACGCCCACCGCTTTCCCCATGTTCGTGCGGGTCGGCCCCTACAACGTGAACCCGGAAGCGGCGATCGAGTCGGTCTCTGTCATCGCGCATGAGTACGGTCACTCGTTAGGCCTGCCCGATTTTTATTCCACCGGCAGCCGCGGCACCTTCGGTTCCTGGGAGTTGATGGGCAGTGATCACTTTCAATACATGACCACCTTCGCCCGCCAGGATCTCGGGTGGGTGGTTCCGCGTCCGCTCACCAGCGGGCAGATCACCTTGACGGAATCCAAGTTCGACACCGGCGAAATTCATTGGACGCGTCCCGACGGCACTCCTTACACGCTCACTGGTCCCGGGATTCACAATGCCGACGTTTATCGGCTCCAGCTTCCCTCCAAACGCCTGATCGATAGCGTCCCCTCGGGCACGCGCGCCTGGTACTCTGGCGCGGGTAATGATTTCGGCTGCCCGAACGATGGTGGCGGGCATAACCTGGATTTCTTCATCCCTGACTTGCAGCAGTATGGCTCGGCCACCGCAGTAAGCCTGAAGGTGAAGAGCCTTTACGAGATCGAGTGGGATTACGATTACGGCTTCGTTCTCGTCTCGACCGATGGTGGCAGCACCTGGACCTCGCTCGCATCGCAAAACACCAGCACCATTTCCAATACCACCAATCCCAACGCCAACGCCTGCATGACCACTTACAGCAACGGCATCACCGGCGTTTCCGAAGGCCCGGGCGGCAACAACACCGCCACCAACACCAACCGCCTCACCGGCACCTATCTCACGCCGGTCTTCATCAACGACGAATTCGATCTCACCCCCTACAAAGGGCAGAACATCATCCTGCGCTTCTCCTATTCCACCGATCCCGGCCTGGCCAAGCGCGGTTGGTTCATCGACGACATCGAGATCAAGGCCGATAACACCGTTGTTTACAGCAGCGACTTCGAGACCAGCGCGGAAAGCACCCGTATTTTCCCCGATGGCTGGAGCCGCATCAGCAGCGCCGATGGCTCACCCGCCGATCACGCTTACTACCTCGAACTGCGCGATCGCATCAGCAACGACTTCAACGGCAAAGGCCAGAGCGACCGTGGCGCACCCAGCTGGGAGCGCGGCGTCTCCATGATCTACACCGATGAGAGTCACGGTTACGGCAACTTCGGCGTCGATAATCCTCCCGCACAGACGCCGGTCGATGCGGAGCCGGAACCCGGCAACGATTCGCCGAACTTGAACGATGCGTCCTTCACGCTCGCCCGTCCGACCTTCAACGGCTGCACGCACCTGGATAACTACGACGATCCGAACGGTCCCGGCGGTCTGTGGAAACTGCCGCCGTATTTGAACTTCACCGTCACGGCCATCAACGGCATGACCGGACCCAGCGCGCCGTTCCCGGGCACACCGGCCACTGCCACCCTTGTCGCGGAAATCTATCCCTCGAGTTGCGGCCTGGAGTTAACGCCGCCTTCGCTTGCGATCGGAGCCGGATACGAAAATCCCGACACGAATGGCTCCTATGAGCTGACGTGGAATCGGCCCGTCGGCGCGGTCGGACCGGATGTGTTGCAAGTCGCGACCTCGTGCGGACCGACCTTCACTGACGACGCCTCGGCACCGCTGGTTGCGGGCGCCAACGCCACTTGGTCAGGCAGCCCGCAGTGGACCACGCAGGTGAATCCGGCCGACAGCAGCACCGCGTATTACATCCCCGATGGCGCAGCCCAGGATGAGTCGCTCACCCTCATCACGCCGATCGCCATCCCGGCCGGCCATTCCTCCACGCTCACCTTCACGACTCGGCAGAGCCTCGAAGCGAGTTACGATTTCGGCTACGTCGAAGTCAGTACCAATGGCGGCGGCACCTACAAGACCATGGCCTCCTACAGCGGCCCGGGCGAGTTGCCCATCGACGTCTTCGATGGCACTCGCACGATCGATCTCTCCGAGTTCGCCGGCCAATCGGTCAAGATTCGCTTCCGCATGGAAAGCGATGCCTTCAATATCGGTCAACCGGCGGGTTGGTATATCGACAACATCGCGCTCACCAACACCAATTGGAGCGACGTGACCAACACGGCCGCCACCTCGTTCATCGATCACAAGGCCACCGGCACCTACTGCTACCGCGCCCGCACCACCTACCTCTCCGCCGGCACCCCTATTGCGAGTGGCTTCAGCAATGTCGTCACCGTCGACGTGGCCCCGGGTGTGCGACCGGTGGTCTCGCGCAAGACGCATGGCCTCGCCGGCACTTTTGATATCGACCTGCCGGCCACCGGCACGATCGGCATCGAATCCCGTGCCGACGCCAGTAAACACAAAGTCGTCTTCTACTTCGCCGACACCGTTACCGTGGCCAACGCCAGCGTCACTCCCGGCGCCGGTGGCACCGCGCAACGCGAAGGCTCCGGCCCGCCCACGATCAGTGCGAACGGTCGCGAGGTCACGGTGGATCTCATGAACGTAAGCAATCGCCAAACCTTGATGGTGAACCTGACCGGCGTGAGCGGCCCCGGCTTGCCAGCTTCCATCTCGATCCCGATGGACGTGCTCGCGGGTGACGTCAGCGCCAACCGCACCGTCAACTCGAGCGACATCGGCCTCACCAAATCGCAATCGGGTCTTCCGGCCAGCAGCGCGAACTTCCGCGCCGACGTCAACGCGAACGGCGCGGTCAACTCCAGCGACATCGGCATCGCCAAGGCCAACTCAGGGACTTCCCTGCCTTAAGCCTCGGAGCGACAAAATCCCTCACGTAAGCGCGCACCGCGTCCTGCCAGGGACGCGGTGCGTGGTCGGTGAGCGCTTCGTATTTCGTCGTCGCCTTTCTCGAGCAAACTTGTTAAACGGAGTGAAACCAAAACGCCCGCGGCGAAGCGGCGATATTTGGGCAAGCCAATGAACAACTCATTCTCGAGGAAACATAGATCCCACCTGATCATCGGATCATGCATCGCGGCGCTCGCCTTTTGCGCACCGCCCGACGCGCTGGCCGGCCCAAAGAAAGCCATCCGCGATGCCAGGACTTCCCCTGCGCCCACTGCCGCAACCTCTCCGGCCCCGAAAGCGGCGGCGACGCTCACTCAATCGCCCGCCAGGAAGGCCAGCCAAATTCCATTCAAGAGAATCGTCAATAACACCATCTACGGGTCGCCTTTGAATGCATCGAGCCCGATGACCGAGGCCGAGAAAGCCGCGGTGGAGGCGAAATCGAAGAAAAAATCCACCGCGTCCCCTTCTCCGAAACCCAGTGCCAAGTCCCGACCTGCCCCGATCAAGAAACCCGCGAAAACGCGGTCGCCCTGATTGGCCAGGTTATACCGCGCGCGGCGCCTGAGCGCCGGATGGCGTTGACTTCCGAGAGGTTTGCCTCACCACGCGCCGACCACACTGGATCTCGCCACGCTCCCCGTCCCCGGCGTGATGGACGCGCTTTGCCGCGTCACCGGCGGTGTTGAGTTTCACGACCACCCGATGGTCGCTTCGCTCGGCGCTAATCAAACGGACGCGACATGCTCGCGCACGTAATCGCGCACCGCGTCCTGCCATGGACGCGGTGCGTGGCCGGTGAGCGCTTCGTATTTCGTCGTCGCCAGCGAGGTATGCACCGGGCGGCGCGCTACGAATTGTTTCATCGCCGCCAGCGTGGTCGCGCCCACGGTTTGCGTGCGCAGCGCGATGCCTTCCGCGCGGCAGCAATCCAGCGCCCATTGCCCATACTCGCGCCAGCTGCAGGAACCGCCGTTCGCCAGGTGAATGAGGCCGCGTTGGTCCCAGACCCTTTCGAGCATTTCCGCCAGATCGAGCGTGTAGGTGGGCGTGGAAAACTTATCGGCCACCGCCGCCACCTCATCCTTCGTGCGCGCCTGCTCCATGATCCAATCCACATAGCTCGGCCGATCCGGCCCGAAGACCCACGAGACGCGCACCACCAGATGTTCGCCGCTGACCGCGAGCACGCGCCGCTCTCCTTCCAGCTTGGATTCCCCGTAAACACTGATCGGCTTCGCTTCGTCTTCCTCGGTGTAAGGCTCTTCTTTCTCGCCATCGAAAACGTAATCAGTGCTGAGATGAATGAGCCGCGCGCCTTTCGCCGCACAAATTTCCGCGAGTACGCCCGGCGCCTCCGCGTTCAGCACGAATGCTTCCGCCGGCTCCGCCTCGCAGCGGTCCACGTTCGTCTGCGCGGCGCAGTTGAGAAGAAGATCGAACTCCAACTCGCCGAGCTGGCGCCGGAGATTCGCGATCTTTCCGAGATCCAACTGCGCATGATCAAATCCGGTCACGCGGTGGTTCGGAGAATAGGCACGCACCAGCGCTTTCCCCAGCCGGCCGCCGGCCCCGACTATAATAATCCGTCTCACGATTGCGGCGAAGCTGCGCCAGCTTCAAACGCAGTGCCAGCAATCTCTGCCTCGCGAAAAGCACTGTGGCCTCCCTTCCTGCGAGCTTTCTCATCCGCCGCGGGCGGCGGGTTGCCACTTCGCATCTCTCCGCCTCGAACTCTTTCTTGGGAAGCAGTGTTCAACCGGCATTCCATCTGGAGCGAGGCATGCCATCTTCTCGCGATGGGGAATCTCGATCAGATCAAACTCGACCTCCACATCCATACCCTGGATGACACGAAGGACGCGCTGGATTACTCCGCCCATCAACTCCTCGAGCAGGCACGCGAATGCGGGCATCGATGTGCTCGCGATCACTCTGCATGATTCAGTTTTCGATCGAAGAGAGGTCTTCGCAGACGCGGAGGCCATGGGGATCCTGCTCATCTCCGCGGCCGAGATGCGCTTGCAGGGTGCGGATATCGTGGTGTTGAACGTGACGCCGGAGGAGGCGGCGGGATTAAAGAACTTCGACGACGTGCGTCGGCTGCGCGCGCAGCGAGGCGACGCCTTGTTCACCTTTGCGCCACACCCGTTTTATGTCATCGGGGGATCGATTGGAGGGAAGCGCCTGGTGGAGAATATCGACTGCTTTGATGCGATCGAGATCTGCCATTTTCACAAGGGTTGGTTCGATCGCAATCGCCCGGCGCGGGAAGTGGCGGCGCGCTTCGGGAAACCGCTGTTGGCGACTTCGGATGCGCACCAGTTAAACGCGTTTGGCTCGCACTACACCAGCATCCCGCGGCCGCCGGCATTGACGCCGGAGAATGTTTTCGCGGCGCTGCGGAGCGGGAGCGGTCGGCTAACGAGTCCACCGGCGAGCCTGGGCGACATCGTGCAGACGATGTTCTTTATTTTTGTCGTGCACCCGCTGCGGCGTCGGCGACGCGGTGGCCCGGGGTTGTGCTCCGGCGAGGCAGGCCGCTCGACAACGCGCTCTTGAATACCGTGCGCGAACCTGAGACAAGTTTTTGCGTATGAGAACACTCGCCGTTCCTTTCCTCCTCGCCGCCTTCTTATTTTCGGGGTGCGGCTCGCTTTTTAAAAAATCAGAGAAGCCGACTCCGGCCCAGGTAAAGAAGGAAGAGGCGAAGCTGGAGGAGAGCTCGGACGTGGATTTCCAGGCGTTTCTCGGACGGTTGCGGCAGGCGGTGGCGGCGCGGGATATGAACACGATCGCCGCGATGATGACGCCGGATTTTGCCTACGTGATGGGCGCATCGCCGGAGCAGGATCGAAAGGGCGACGGAGTCTTTCAATATTGGGATGAGAATGGGCTTTGGCCGGAACTGGAGGGCATCCTCTCGGAGAAGTTCGTGAAGAAGGAGGACTTCATGGTGGCGCCGCCGCAGTTCGCAAATCCGGTGGTGGAATACGATGGCTACCGCGTGGGAATTCAACGCCGAACCGGAAGCTGGAAGTTCATTTACTTCGTGAACGGCTAGGCGCCCTCCGCCGGCTCCGGCGCCCTCTTTTTGAAGAACGCGAGACGGCGGCGCTGGCTATAGCCGAGAAGCAGGAGCGTGAGCAATCCGCCGACATAGGTGGACGGCTCGGGGATGGGATTAACGGGCACGATCTCAAAAAATCCGTTGCCGAGATCGAACTGCATCGCTCCGCCGTCGAACCCGGTGAACCCGAAGGAGCCAAGATTCGACGATTGATTGCTGGCGAAGATCAGCCGGTCGCTGCTTCCATTTCCCACAGTCTCGGGCGTGCCGGTCCAGTTGTTGATCGTGAGCATGAAGCCATTCGCGATGAAGTTGGCGAAGTTGAGCACGCCGACCGTGCTGCTGCCGAAGTCGAGGATCGAGCCGGCCGCGGTCAAGGTGAGCGCGCCCACGCCCGCTGCGCTGGCCCCGCCTTCGGCGAAATTTCCTTTCGCAAACGTCCCGCCGCCGAGGTTAACCGGGGCGGCATTGTTAATTTGGTTGTCCGCGCCCAACAACAAGGTGCCACCGGCATTGACCGTGACGGTGTTGACCGCACCGAGCGCGCCGCTTCCGGAGTTGGCCAGGATCAATGTCCCCGCGCCGACCGTCACGTCGCCGCTGAGAGTGTTGGCGCCGGTGAGCGTCACCGTGCTGGCCGTGGTCTTGGTGACCGCGCCCGCACCGGCGAGGGTCGCGCTGGCGCTGCCATTTTGCAGCGTATAGGTCGCCGTGCTCGTCAATGTGCCGGTGCCGATGATGGCGCCGCCGCCGGAAAGGGTTACCGCACCGACGGTATCATTGTGCGATTGGAGGTCGAGCGTGCCGCCTGAAACGCTGAGGGCGCTCGTGTCGGGCAGGGCGTTGCTCGCTCCCAGTTGCAATGTGCCCGCGTTGATCGTCGTGCTCCCGCCATAAGTGTTGGCGCCGGATAAGGCGAGCGTGCCGGCCCCGCTCTTGATAAGATTGAAGCCTCCGGAGATGGCGGCGGAGATGTTCATGTCCACCGCGGCCGAGCCGTTGGCGATATTGAACGTGCGATTCGCACCGAGGTTGAGATTGCCGCTAATGGTCGCCGACGTGGCGCTGGCGAAGCTCGTCACGGTCCCGCCCAAGGTGAGGAGGCCGGTGCCGGTCGTCACTCGGCCAGCCGTCATCGCGAGAGTGCCGATTCTTTCGCTCTGGTTGTTCAGGTCGAGCCAGCCATCGCTGCGCACTGTCACCCCCTGAGTGTCGATTATCTGGTCGCTGGCCAGCCAGCGAACGACAACGCTATCCGCCGCGCCGGTTCCTGACCCCACTGTCAGGATTCCGCCGAAAGCATTCATGCCAGCGGTCTTGTTCAACTCCAGGGTCCCACCCGTCACGAAGGTGTTGCCGTTATAGGTATTGCCGGAACTTCCGCTCAGGGTGAGCGTTCCGGTGCCGCTCTTGGTCAGGATATTTCCAGCGCCGGAAATGAGCGCTGAGATGATCATATCCTGCGCGGCAAATCCGTCGGCGATGGCAAATGTGCGATCACCGCCAAACGCAAGATTGCCGCTGATGGTCGCCGAAGCCGCAGAAGCATTGCCAACCACATCGCCGCCCAAGGTGAGCGTGCCGGAACCTGTGGTCACACTGCCTGCGGTCATCGTGAGGCCGCCGATGGTTTGAGCGAAATTGTTCAGATCAAGCCGACCGTCGGCCACGATCGTGACCGCCGTGCTGGTCGAGAACTGGTTCGCAGCCAACCAGCGTGTCACGGCGCTATTCGCCGCGCCGGTGTCGTCGCCAACGGTGATCGATCCGCCGAGAGCGTTCACGCCGGCCGTCTTATTCAGTTCGAGGACGCCGTCCGCGACCGTGGTCGCACCGCTGTAAGTGTTGGCGGAACCTCCGCTGAAAGTCAGCGTGCCGGCACCACTCTTGGTCACCGTCTTTCCGGCGCCCGAAATGACGGCGGAGATGATCATGTCTTGCGCGGCGGCACCGTCTGCCACGCTGAATGTGCGATCGCCGCCGAGGGCGAGATTGCCGCTGATGCTGGCCGAGGCGGCGGAAGCGCTACCGGTGACATCGCCGCCGAGAGTTAGGACGCCGCCGCCGGTCGTCACGCTGCCTGCGGTCATGGTGAGGGAATTAATGGCGTCAGAGAAGTTGTTCAGATCGAACACGCCGGTGCCGGAAACATGAACCGCGCTCGCGTCGGCGATTCTGTCGTTCGCGCCCAAGCGCAAGGTGCCGGCGTTGATGATGGTGTTGCCGCTGTAGGTGTTGGCGCCCGAGAGTGTCCAGACACCCGCGCCGTTTTTCGTCAGGCTGCCGGTGGTCGTCCCGATGATGCTCGTGATGTTTCCATCGCTCGTCCCCGCGAGGGTCAATCCAAACGTTCCACCGGTGATGGTGCCAGCATTGGTCAGGTTTAAGATCCCGCCATCGGACGAAATCGTCGCAGCGGCGCCGAGCGTGAGAAGACCGCCATAGTTGTTGGTCCCGCCAACGTTGACCAAGGCGCCATTCTGTCCGCCTGCGCCCGAGCCACTGATGTTCAACGTCTCGGCGCCAATGGTGATCCCGGTGCCGTGTTGTAATTGCAGGGTCGCTCCGCTCGCAACGGTAGTGCCACTGGCGACATCGCCCAAGCCCGCCGCATGCTGGATGTTCAGGATGCCCGTGTTGATCGTGGTGGAGCCTGTGTAGGTATTCGCTCCCGATAGCGTCCAGGTGCCAGCGCCGGCTTTAACAAGGCCACCGCTCGTCGTTCCGATGACGCTGGAAACCGTTCCGGTTCCCGTCCCGGCGAGGGTCAAGCCGAAGGTCGGGCCACTGATGCCCCCTGTCAGATTCAATATGCCGCTGTCCGAAGAGACGGTGGCCGCCGCCGCCAAAGTGATCGGGCCGCTGTAGGAATTCGTGCCGCTGACATTGACCAACGCGCCGGTCTGTCCACTGGCTCCGGTGCCTCTGATACTCAGCGCTTCGTTGCCGACCGTGATGCCACCTTGCAATTGCAGGGTTGCGTTGTTCGCCACGGTGGTGCCGGCTGCGGTCGTTCCCAGTCCGGTATTGCTCTGAATGTTCAGCACGCCTGCGTTAACGCTTGTGGCTCCCGAATAGTTGTTGGCGCCCGAGAACACCATCGTGCCTGCCCCGCTTTTTGTGAGGGCAACGGTTCCGGACACAATCGCGGAGATGTCCATGTCCACGGCGGCCGCGCCGTCCGCGATGTCGAAGATCCGATTGGAGACGCCCAGCGCCAGGTTCCCGCTGATGGTTGCAGAAGTGGTAAAGGCGTTGCCGGTGACCTGGCCGCCGAGAGTGAGCGTGCCGGTATCCGTGGTGACTCTGCCACCGGTCATCGTCAGGGGGCCAATGACTTCGGCGAACGTGTTTAAGTCGACCCAGCCGTCGCCCAGAATTGTCACTCCCTGACCATCGGGCGTTTGATTGCTGGCCAACCACCGTGCAACCGCACTGCTCGCAGCCCCGTTCCCGTCGCCTACGGTGAGAGATCCTGCGAATGCATTTAGGCCGGCCGTCTTGTTTAGCTGAAGGACCCCATCGCGCACGAATGTGGTGCCGCTTAGAGTATTCGCAGCAGTGCCGGCCAAGGTCAGCGTACCGGGGCCGGTTTTGGCAAGAACACCGCCGCCGTCAATGACTGCACTCAGGGTCAGATTCGTGGCCGCATTGGAAATTCGAAAGTCTCCGATCCCCCCGGTCGCCATGGTGAAGCGCTTCGTGCTGGATGCCGTCTCCCCGGTGTATTCGAGCACGCCGGTGGTGGAGCCGGTTGCCCCGCCCAGAATCACCGCCAGGGTGCTTTTCCCCAAAACGCCGACGACATTTGAGTTATTGATCGTGCTGATCGAGAGGGTGCCATCCTGGATCGTGAGTTGCTCATCGTAGTCGCTTGCCGTGCTAACGAGCGTCAGCGTGCCTGAGCCGGTCTTTGTGACCGCTCCGCTACCCGTGATCTTCCCCGAGAAAGTGGCACTGCCCGCGCCCGAAACCGTCAATGCCCGATTATTGAGATCAATCTCGCCGCCGACGGTGAAGAGGTTGTTCGAATTATTGGCCCAAGTCTGGGGGTTTTGCACCTTCAGTGCAGCGTTGATCGTAAGCGTGAAGCTGTTGGTATTATCGATCTGAATGCCGAAGCCGGTATTGTTGCTGATCTGCAGTTCCTTTGGTCCGGCAATTACGACATTCTGTCCGATATCCCCGGTCATCCAGAGGCCGGCAACCGTGGTGTTTGCGAGCACCGCGGGCTGAACGACGAAGACATTGTTAAAGACAGGCACGTCATTGTTTCCCGGTTTGCCTGAGGGAGACCAATTGGCGTTCTCTCCCCACTCGTTGCTGATGGCGCCGGTCCAGGTTTTCACCGCAGTGACCGCATTGGGCGCCAGCACTTCGGGGGAGGGCAGAAGCACGCTGGCCGCTGTTTTGTCCGCCGTGTTCGCAACAGAGAAGTCCGCCCGCAGCGTGCCGGGATCGGCCGCATTGAGGATGGCCAACGCGTTGGTCTGAGAGCGAATTCGAGGCTCGGGCGCGCGGCCTTCAGCGGTTAGACGCGAAACGCCTTCACGAGGCGCGGATGGGATCAGTTCGCGACTGACGGCGAACGTACCGGAACCGCCCTGTCCCGCCGTCTGGGCGGCGGTCCGCAAGGACTCCGTGGCCGCCCGTGGGCTCGCATCCGATGGAATGGTTTCGGACTGGAGAAAAGGATGTTTCAAGGGTGCAAGCGATGGGGCCGTGCCGGTGCGTTGTCCCATCTGCCACCACAAAGAGTTTTCGGGTGCAGGGCGAGCGCGACGGCGGGCCGGGGGTGGCGGATCGGAAGGGACGGAAGCCGCGGGAGGCTTCGCTTCCGCCGAGGGAATGAACTGCAGCCAGTCCGTCTCGAAGCCGACCAAGGCCAACAGACCAAAGCCCGGGTCCAACTTCGGGTTGCTGGCTGGGACTGCTTTGGCGATTAAATCGCTGCGGGAAGTCGCTTCGTTCACCGATGACGGCCGGTGCAAGTGACTGATCGACGGAAGCTCGCTGCCCAAGGTTACAGGTTCCGGCTTGGGACGGGCGACGGCTAAAATAAGCGAGGGCGAGCCCTCCCCACCTGGCTCGATCGGGACGCTTTGCCCGTAGGAGAGGAGACGGCCTCCGTCTTGGGCTCGGATGCACGGCGGAGGAAATATTCCGACCGCAAAAACCTGCATCAGAATTAGATACGCATACCTCAGGCGCCCATGGCACCGGCGTGTACGTAGCATTCCAATCGGCATAACCAGCGTTCTTTAGCGCAAGGTGTGCCAAACCCTTCCCTTTCCGGTTCTTGCGGGGAATCGAGCGCGCTTGAGAAATACGAAGGTGTAGCCCAAACTCTGCGATGGTCTCACCAGTCTCGATCGATGGACTCGGCCTCCCGCATCGGCCCCCTTTCGTCTTCGTGCGGGAGGTGCTGGCAAACGAACCGGGCGTTTCGGCGGATTGCGTGATGGTTTTCGACGCGCACGATCCGATGTTTGCCGGACATTTCCCGGGCAATCCGCTCGTTCCTGGGGTCCTCCTCACCGAAGCGTTGGCGCAAACCGCGGGCATCGCGGCGGCGTCCGGTTATCCCGAAGACGCCCGGCCGCTCTTCCTGCTCTCGGCCATTCGCGGGATGAAGTTCGCGCGCGCGGCGCGGCCGGGGGAACGGATCGAGTTGCGCGCGGAGAAGCTGGCGCACGTGGGCGATTTGCTGCAGTTTGGAGTGCGGGCGACGGTGAACGGCGCGACGGTGGCGGAGGGACAACTGGTGTTGTCGGTGGCACCACACGGGAATGAAACCGCGGCTTCGGCCTCTGATTTAAAGTGAACACGACCATTTCCCATGACGCTGCCGCGTTGACACGCGCAGAGGCGGACGCGAGCGCGCCGCGAATTGCCATCATCATTCCTGCGTGCAATGAGGAAGCCTGTTTGGCGCCGGTGCTGGAGGAATTGCTCGGCGTGATCGATCCCCAGCGTTTCTTGGTCGTGGTGGGCGTGAATGGTTCGAGCGATGGCACGACGGAGATCGCCCGACGGTATCCGGTGCTGGTGGCGGAAACGGCGGCGCGCGGCTACGGCTACGGCTGCCAGGCGGCGATCGATCTAGTGAATGCGGAGCATCCAGATGTGTCCGCCTATCTTTTCATGGCGGCGGACGGCGCGAGCGATCCGGCGGATCTGGCCGGCGTGGTGGCGGCACATGCGCAGGGCTATTCGCTGGTGCTCGGCTCGCGCACGGGGCGGCGCAGCAACTGGGCGGCGATGACGTTTCCGCACGTGGTGGCAAATTTTCTTCTCGGCGTCTGGTGCGGCGCACTCACCGGTCGCTGGTTTACCGATCTCGGACCGCTGCGCCTGATCGAGCGTCGGTTGTTTGAATCGTTGTCGCTCCGCGAGATGACGTTTGGCTGGACGATCGAGGCGCAGGTGGGCGCGGGGATGTTGCAGGCCACGGTGTGCGAGGTGCCGGTGCACGAACGGCGACGTCTCGCCGGCGAACAAAAGGTCTCCGGGGTGACGTGGCGGCGAAGTTTTTTGATCGGCTGCCGCATCCTGGCGGCGGGCTGGCGGACGCATCGTCGTTTCGCCCGACGGAAACCTTCCGCCGCGGACGAAACTTCGCCGGAGTTGGTGCCGCAATCACAGCCCGGAGCCTAGCGTCGATGAACGCGCCTTATTCCGTCACCGGTCTTTCAGGCGCGCCACGTTTGCTGATCCTCGCGTTGGGATTGGTCGCTCTCAGCGGGTGCAGTGTGTTTTCGCGCAAGCCCGCGCTGCCCCGACACGCTGCGATCGAGCATGGGGACGGGCCGCGAGCCGCGACCGACTACCCGTCGCTCGTGGCCAATGCCGACATCGCCTATTTCCCAGCGGAGCGCGCGGCCTTCGGGGCAAAATCGGAGCCGTCGGCCTTGTTGCTGGAGGCCTTGCGGCGGGACGGCGCGCTGTTTGCGATCGCGTGGGATCTGCTGGATGCGAGCCAACAACCGCTGCTCGATGAATTGGCCGGCAAAAGCGACGGAGCGCGCGAGGAAGTGATCGCGCGACTGGAGTTTGGCGGCACAGGTCGCGCGCGGGCGCATTTCCGCGCCGTCCTGCGCGATGAGCGGTTACTGGAGATGCGACATCTCGCGCTCGGCTGCCCGCCCGCGTTGCTGGCCAAGGTCGAGACGCGTGAGCGTTTCACGCCGGAGGAGGAGAAGATCTTGCCGCGCGGATATTCCCTGCCGCCGCGCAGTCTCGAAGCTTACGCGGAACAGGCGGCCGCGAGTCGGGGGGAAGGAATGCGCTCCTACCGCGCCACAGTCGCGTCCCAGCAATTCGCGGCCGACCGCATCGTGCGCCATTTCCGCGAGGTCGCGTCGGGGAGCAAGCTGCTCGTCTTTCTGCGCGCGGAAGATTTGCGCGTGGAGCTGGGCGTGCCGCGTTACGTCGCGCAAAAATTGAAGGTGCGGCAGTTGGTGCTCGATTCGAGCGGAGCGGCGCCGGTGCGCGCGCAGTTATTGACGCAGCGGGATTGAAGCGGTCGCGCTTTCGAGATCGTAGATCGTGCCCCAGGGTCCGCTCGCGATGAGTTTGGCTTCGCTTTCCCAAGGGCGGCTGCTGTTGGCGTAGTTCGATTTTTCTTCGCGACCCCAGAAGAGATAGCGAACGCGGAGATCGCGCGCCTGTTGTTTCCAATCCGGCGCTCCGCGCATAAGGGCTTTGAGTTTTTCTTCGACCGGACCGTAGTCGAATCCTTGCGTCCAAAGGTGGCCGGGGTAGCCGAGGACCAACTTCCGACCTTGCAGCAGGAGCGGGTGATTAAAGGTGGGGAAGGCGGCAAAGCGTGCTTCGGCGGGAAGCTTGCGCACGATCGCGCCCACGGCATCGAGTTCCGCGCGATCCGCGAAACCGTAACCGCCCGGATCGGCGCGGAGACCGCCGAAGAGTGAGATGAAGCCGGAGGTGAAAAGGGCGAAGCAAATGCCGATGCGGACGGGCATTTCCCAACGCACGATCAATTCGCGCCAGAGAAACGGGAGTGTGATGAGATAGGCCCAGATGATGAGCTTGATGTTGTCCCAGCCCCACGGGGCGGCTTTGACGAAGAAGGCGAAGAAGAAAATGAGCGCGGCGGGAGCGAGGAAGGCGAGGGCGGGATGCTCGCGGAGGCGGAACGGTTTCGGAGCGCGCGTGGCGCGCCAGATCAACCACGCGACGAGGACGAGAACGAGCGGGACGAAAATGCCGAAGTTCTCGAACCAGAAGAGGAAGAAATTCTTTTGGTAATCATCGAGGCCCTGGACCCAACCGGGCCGCCATTCCAGAAGCGAGCCGGCGCTGAAGTGGTCGGTGATGGTCCAGACCAGGAAGGTGGCGGGGAGAAAAGCGAGGGCGACGACGAACGCGAGTTGTTTGCGCAAGGCGGCGTCGCCGATGAGGAAGAGAAACGCGGCCACGATGCTGAGAGCCATGAAGGTGTGGAGATGAAAGAACGGCATCGTGGCGTAGAGCGAGATTTCGACCCAGAGCGGGAGCGGAGGTTTCGTTTTTTTCTCGAGTCGCGCGCGCCATTGGTAGAGTAAGAGCAGGCCGACGGGCAAGGCGTAGAGCAATCCACGTTGCGTGACGAACATGGCGAGCGGGAGGCTTTTCCAGGCGATCGATTTGTCGCCTTGGTAATCGAGGAACTTCCAGGTCTGCAAGAGCTGGAAGCCGGCGAGGCCGCCGTTGAAGAGGAAACCGGCGACGGTGAAATTTCCGCCCCAGCGAGTAGAGCGCGTAGAAGGTCGCGAGCGAACCGAGGAGGCCAGCCCAAACGAGCCCGGGGATGATGTCCACGCGCAGGAGGAGGAGGAGGCTGTTAAAAAGATCGGTGCCGGCCGGGTAGCGCAGATGACTGAAGACGTAGATCGGATTTTCCGGCCAAAGCGGGACGCCGCTGGCGAGATTACGGATGTAAGTGAAGTGAAGCGCGAGGTCGCCGAGGTTGTTAGGCGATTGCACTTTGAGCTGGTTGCCATCGATGAAGATGAGCCAGCCGAAAACGCGGAAGGCAAAGAAGGCAAAGACACAGGCGAGGAGCCAGAACCAGGCGCGCCCGACGGGCGAGCGGCGGTCGGCGTCCTCGTTGGGGGTTTCCTCCGTCGAGAGAAACGCCCAGACAGCGAGCATCGCCCCCCAGCCGACGGCGAGGAGTGCGCTCCAGCTGTGCAATCCACCCGCCACCAGCCCGAGCAGGAGCCCGGAAATGACGGAAGCATTAACGAAGGTGAGCCCGCCCGCGAGCCACTTCATGGCTGGGCCGCAGCGGCTCCCTTGCCGGAGAAGTCGGGCACGCGGCCCTTAAAGAAATCCTTAAAGACTTTCGCGCTCAGGTAGAGCTTCGAGGTGTCCTGATACGGACGAATCGTGAAGGGCATGGTGTAGTAGGCGTGCTGGAGTTTTCCCTCCACCTCCGCGATGCGATCCTCCTGCACGACGAGGAAATCGCCGTCCATCGCGCCAGGCGAGTTGTTATTCTCGTAGTAGCCGATGCGCGAGAAATCTCCCAACATCCAAGGCAAGGGATACGCGCTGGTCCGGATCACGTGGCCGACGAGCTGGTAGTGCACAGGATTTTGCCGCGCGATCTTGAGGAGCGGCTCGGTGAGCTTGAAGACATCGTTGTAGGTTTGCACGTAGACGTAGGGCTCGGTCTCAGTGGAGCAGCGGTAAAAATTAAGTCGAATCGAGAGGCCGAGCGAAACCGCGATGATCACGCCGGC
The DNA here is from genome assembly GCA_963769625.1 of uncultured Verrucomicrobiae bacterium. Taxonomy (GTDB): domain Bacteria; phylum Verrucomicrobiota; class Verrucomicrobiia; order Chthoniobacterales; family UBA10450; genus JACCTI01. Next base: position 234,322 of record CAVYMO010000012.1, read on the forward strand.
GAGGACCACGCCGGCGCGGCGGAAGTTTTTCGGGAGCAAGACGAGCGCACCGCCGAAAAGAAAAAGGAAAGGCCATGCGAAACTGATGATGCACCACGGCGTCTTGTAATTAACGATGCTGTAGGCCATGAGCGTGCCGACGCCGTAGATCGCGAGGTAGCGCACGCTGATCGCGCGGAACATCTGGCAGAATAAACACGCTACGAGACCGAGTGCGACCGCGGGCTCGTAGCGGCCGATGAGCATCAGCCAGTAGTGCCACGGCTTTTCGTGGCCGTTGCCTTTGGTGCCGGTCTCGAACCACGTGGCAAAGGTCAGGTATAGACCCTTCACGCCGGCCCAGTTTAAAAAGGTGCCAGAATAAAAGAACACGATCGCGCCCGCGCCCACGGCCAGGGCCGCGGCTAGATCAAGCGCGGTCCAGGTTTGCTCCGCTGGCTTCGCATCCTCCGCTGGGCTGATCTTGTGCGAGACAAACGCCACGGCCAAGGCCACCACCGCGCAGCCGAGGTGGATGATGTAGGTCTCCTTCGTCAGGATCATCCCGGCCACGCCGAGGACGAGGCACCAGAGATAACGGGTACTGCCTACGCGCCAGAGCCCGAGACCGCCGAGAATGAAGAGCATGGAAAAGAGCAGCAGCCAGACTTCGTGGATCGAGTAGCGGCCGTAGAAAACAAACGCCGGCGAGACCGCCATGGCCAGCGCCGCCACCCGTGTGATCGTGCGCCCGACGAATGGTTGAAATTTAAACGTCAACCAAACGCAGGAGATGCTCGCGAGCACCACCGGGAGACGCAGGGCCCACGAGTTCCGTCCGAAAAGCGTCTGCGCGAGAAAGAGAACGTAGAAGTGGAGTGGTCCGTGGTAATTGGTCGGGTCGTAGCGGTAGAAACCGTTCTTCGTCATCTGATCCACGAACCAGCCGTTGATGCCCTCGTCGAAATGCGGTGGCTTCATCCCGAGCAAAAGGAAGCGGAGAAAAGTGGCCAGCCCGATGATCATCCAAGGCGTCCAGTCGATCCCGCGCCATCCCGCCGGCCGCTCCTCGAGCGAAGGAGAAACTGCTCGCGCGCCTGCAAGGTCGCTGCTAGTACCGCGAGCGATGCGCATTCTGGTTACCGGTGGCTGTGGATTCATCGGGAGCAATTTTATTCGCTACGTTCTGCAACATTACAAGCCGGCGGAAGTGAGCAACGTGGACGTGCTGACCTATGCCGGCAACCTCGCCAACCTCGACGGGGTGGTGGAGCAATACGGCGGGCGCTACGAGTTTTTCAAGGCTGATATTGCCAACGTCGACCAGATGGACGCGCTCCTGAGCCAGCATCTCTGCTATGCCGTGATCAATTTTGCCGCCGAGTCGCACGTCGATCGCAGCATCAACGACCCGCAGAATTTCATCCACACCAACGTCGTCGGCACCAGCATCCTGCTCGACTGCGCCCGGCGCCACGGCGTGCAGCGTTTCGTGCAAGTCTCGACCGATGAAGTTTACGGATCGTTAGGCGCGACCGGGCGTTTCACCGAGCAATCGCCCCTCGAGCCCAGCTCGCCCTATTCCGCGAGCAAGGCCGGGGCCGACCTGATCGCGCTGGCCAGCCACAAAACCTTCGGCCAGGACGTGATCGTGACCCGTTGCTCGAACAACTACGGGCCCTATCAGTTCCCCGAGAAATTGATTCCGCTCATGATCATCAAGGCCATGCGCGACGAACCGCTCCCGGTCTACGGCGACGGGCAGAACGTGCGCGACTGGATCCACGTGGAAGATCATTGCGCCGGGATCGTGGCCGCGCTCTTCGAGGGGAAACCGGGCGCGGTCTACAACTTCGGCGGCAACAGCGAGATGGTGAACCTGGAGGTGGTGAAGCTGATCCTGGCCAAGCTGGGCAAACCGCAATCGCTGATCAATTATGTGACCGACCGCCTCGGGCACGACCGCCGCTATGCGATCGATTCCGCCTTCGCCGAGCGGGAGTTGAAGTGGAAACCGCTGCACGATTTTCGCGAGGGTTTGGAATCGACGATCGATTGGTATCTCGCCAACCAAGCCTGGTGGCAGCCGCTTTTGGAGCGGGCCGAGCGGTATTGAGCGGCGGTCGCCGCTCTGGGTGGAGCGCCGAAACGGCGTGACATTCCCGCCGAAAATCGGTTTGATGCGTCCTCGAACCTCAACCCCCCCTCCTGCCATGAACAAACCCTGCCGTTCCGAGGCTGCTTTTGCTCCCCTACGCGTTCTCCTCGGCGCCTTTATCTGTCTCTTCGGCTGCGCGCTCGCCTTGATGGCGTCGCGCACCGCGTCGGCGCAAACCAGCGCCCAACCCGTAATCGCCCGCGGCGAGTATCGCGGGGTGGCACCCATCCTCCGCTACGATCAATCGCCGCCGTTGCGTGAGATGAAACTCATACCGCCGGGCCCGGGAAAACTGCGACCGAATGAAGATCGTGAGATCGTGCCGCTGAAGATGCGGTTCGCGCCGGAGTGGGATCCGGTTGTGCAAACTGATCTCGGCGCGAATGGCAACGGTCCCGAGCAACCCGAGATCGCCGGGCCGCTTATCTCCTTCGACGCCCAGCCGAACACGAGCGGAGTGAATCCTCCCGATCCAAACGGAGCGGTGGGGCCGGCCCACGTGGTGACGATGGCAAATCTCAGCTTCCAGGTGTTTGATCGCACCGGCAATTCGCTCCTCGGTCCTGCCGCAAATAACACGCTCTGGACCGGGTTCGGCGGCTTGTGCGAAGTGGAGAATGCCGGCGATCCGGTCGTGCTTTACGATCGACTCTCCGATCGTTGGTTTCTCTCCCAGTTCACCGCCCAAGGGCCGATCTATTATTTCTGCGTCGCCATTTCGACCACGCCCGACCCGACGGGGAGTTACCATCGTTACGCGATTTCGACCGGCCCGAATTTCCCTGATTACCCAAAAGTCGGCGTCTGGCCGGATGCCTACTACATCAGCACGCGCGAGTTCACGCCCGCCACCTTCGCCGGCGTTGGCGCCTACGCGCTGAATCGAGCCCAAGCCATCGCGGGCAGTCCCACCGCGCAGGTGATTTCATTCCTCGCCCCGCCGAGTCCGGCCTACGCCGTCGGCGATGGTCTCCTCCCCAGCGATATTGACGGCACGACGTTGCCACCGCCGGGGAGCCCGAATTACTTCCTCGGCTCGATGGACAACAACGGTCAATACGCCGCTCCGCAGGACGCGCTTTTGCTCTGGAAGTTCACGGCGGATTTCGGCAACCCGGCGAACTCGAGCTTTGCCCTCACCAATACCATTCCGGTGGCCGCGTTTAATTCCATCCTCGGTACTTGTGCCGGGGGCCGCGCTTGCATTCCGCAACCCGGCACGGCCAGCCGACTCGACCATCTGGGTTACCGGCAACGTCCCCTCTTCCGTCTCGCTTATCGCAACTTCGGCACCCACGAATCGCTCGTCACCAACCAATCCGTCTCCGGCGGCACAGGCCCGGGTGGAGAAGTCTCGGGCATTCGTTGGTGGGAACTGCGCAGCCCAAATAGCAATCCGTTCATCCACCAGGAGGGCACCTTCTCGCCTGGGGTGACTGATGGCGTGCATCGCTGGATGGGCAGCATCGCGATGGATGCGGAGGGGAACATGGGGCTCGCCTACAGTTCCTCCAGCAGCTCGGTCTTCCCGAGCGTGCAGTACACTGGTCGTTTCGTGGACAGCCCGCTCGGCACGATGCCGCTCGGAGAGGGAACGATCGTCACGGGGACGGGCTCGAATACCACGACCAACAGTCGTTGGGGCGACTACACCTCGCTCTCGGTGGATCCGAACGATGACCGGACCTTCTGGCACGTGAACGAGTACGTCCCGCAAACCAGCACGGCGGGCTGGCGCCTGCGCGTGGGCGCTTTCAAGGTCTCCAATGCGCCCGCCAGTATCATCGGCAACGGCGGTTCCTCCGTCGTGTTTGCGGGCTCCAACGGCGTCCTTGATCCAGGCGAAACCGTCACGGTTTCGTTAGGGGCGAAGAACGTCGGCGGACCGGGCACCGTCTGCACCACGGCGGCTTTGACCGGCACCTTGCAAGTGAGCGGCGGCGTGACCAACCCGTCAGCTCCCCAAGCTTTTGGGATCGTGTGCTCCAATGGAACCGCGACCTTCCGCAATTTCATCTTTAGAGTCGATCCCGCGCTTCCTTGTGGCAGCAAAGTGACAGCGTCCCTCAAGATGCTCGATGGCGTCATCGACTACGGGACTCTCCAATACACCTTCACAGTCGGAAGCACGATCCCGAGCAGCGTGCAGAACTTCGACAGCGTGACCGCGCCCGCCCTGCCCGCGGGCTGGAGCACGATCTCCGCTGGCGTTGGTGCCCCAGCCGTCACCTCGACTACTTTCTCCGACACTCCGCCTAACAACATCTTCCTCGTCTCGGCCAGCAACGTGGGCTTGTCGGAAGTCACGTCCGCGCCGATCTCGATTCCGCCCGCCGGCGCGCAGTTGAGCTTCCGGAATTTATTCAACACCGAGCCCGGTTATGACGGCGTGGTCCTGGAGATCAGCATACCGAGCGTGCTCGGTGGAGTCTTCCAGGATGTCCTCGCCGCCGGTGGTTCGTTCGCCAGCGGAGGATACAACTCGACGATCGCTGCCGGTCCGAACGCTCTCGCCACCCGTCAGGCATGGTCCGGACTTTCTGCCGGATCCGCAGCGGCGCCGGCTTATGTTACCACGACGGTAAATCTCCCCACCGCGGCCGCCGGCCAGAACATCCAGCTCAAATGGCGCTCCGGCTCGGATAATACCATCGCGCCCACCACCAATCCGGGTTCACGAATCGATACGATCACGCTCGGCCTGCCTGTCTGCGGCGGAAACGCGCCCACGGTGGTCTCCGCCGTCTCGCGCAAGAACCACACGGGCGTGGGCGACTTCGACGTGCCGCTGCCGTTAGTGGCCGTCCAGGGAGCGGTCGGGATCGAACCGCGCGTCGGACCCACTGCGGGTGCGCACACCATGGTGATTACCTTCGCCGCGCCGGTCACGGTGGGTGGAGTTGCCGTCACCACCGGTACGGGTAGCGCGACGGCCAGCGTGGCCGGAGCAGTGGTTACGGTTAATCTTACCGGCGTAACCGATAGGCAACGCCTCGGCGTCACGCTTTCGAATGTGAGCGACGGCGCCAATGTCGGCAGCGTTCTCATTCCGATGGGTCTGCTGCAGGGAGACGCGGGCGGCAATGGCACTGTTAATTCGAGCGATATCGGACAGGTCAAATCCGCCTCTGGCGGCGGCACCACGTCCGGGAACTTCCGCGCCGATCTGAATGCGAACGGATCGATCAATAGTTCGGATATCGGTTTGGCCAAGGCGAACTCCGGAGCCGCACTGCCCTAGCCGGGAAATATCGAAAGTTCGGAGTCGCTGCGACGTCAGGTTTGCGCGGTACGGTCCGCGCGCCTTGGCGGAAACGCTGATATTTTTCGTCAAAACGAGAATTCCTTGGGCAAGCGGAAAATGAATGTCATAATCGCGGGTGCAAAGAATTCTCCTTCTCTTCATCGCCCTCGTCACACCGCTCACTGCCTTCGCCCAGAGCAATCTCTGGCGGGCCGTGTCGGAGAAATCCATTCCGAAGTCAGGCGCACGTCAGGTCGTGCCGAAAGTGTATCGCACCATGGCGCTCGATACCGAGGCGATGAGCGCCTTGCTTGCGCAGGCGCCGCGGGAATTTACCCCAGCCGCAAAGTCAAAAAACGTCCTGCTGACCTTGCCGAAACCGGATGGAAAGATGGCGACATTCCGCATCGAAGATTCGCCCATGGTCTCGGCGGCAGTGGCGAAGGAGCGGCCGGATTGGAAGACGTACTCCGGCCGCGGGGTGGATGATCCGGCGGCGGTTTTGCGCTTGAGCTGGTCGGCGGAAGGCTTGCGCGCCTACGTGCTCGGAAGCGATGGCGCTTACTACGTCGATCCCTACGCGAAGGGCGATCGCAAGCATTACGTCACCTATTTCAAAAAGGACGCCGGAGCGGAAGCAGTGGGCTCTTTTCATTGCGCGATTGAGGAATACATGACGCGCGAAGGCGCACGCGCCATCGAGTCGAATCGGATCACGCCGAAATTCAGTAACGGCGCCAATCTCCGCACCTATCGCGTCGCGGTGGCCACCACCGGCGAGTATACCGTCGATCGTGGGGGGGCAACGAATGCGCTCACGGATGTGATGAACGCCATCAACCGGATCAACTTGGTCTATCGCCGCGATATTTCAGTCGGCCTGAGCCTTGTCTCTGGCACCAACACGATCTTCGACGACCCCAACACGGATCCTTACGACAACTCAGACGCCGAGGCGCAGCTGCAAATTAATCAGACCCAACTCGACACCATTATCGGAACGGCCAATTACGACCTCGGTCATCTCTTTGGTACCGGCGGAGGGGGCGTGGCTCAGAGTCCATCAATTTGTTCGGCCGCGGACAAGGCGCAAGGATACTCCGCTCGGGTCCCTCCGACAGGTGATGCTTTTTGGGTCGACTATGTCGCGCATGAAATGGGACATCAGCTTTCCGCGCAGCATACTTACAATACTTCCGAAGGTAGTACGTGCAGCACGCGCTCAGAAAATGACGCCTTCGAAGTCGCCAGTGGTTCCACCATCATGTCCTACGTCGGCATCTGTGGAGACCGCAATCTCCAGCAGTTCGCCGCCGACATGTTTCACGTCCGCAGCCTTACCCAGATCATCGAAGAGGTAACTACAGGTCAGGGCTCCACGTGCGGTGAAGTCACGGCCCTCTCCAACAACATTCCAGCCGTCGCGGCGGGCCAGAGCTTCACCATCCCGCATTCCACGCCGTTCACATTGACGGCGACGGCCACCGATGCCGATGCGAGTGATTCGCTCACTTACTCCTGGGAGGAATATGATCTTTCCACCGCCAGCGGACCCAACGGAACCCCCGCGAACACTTTCGATGTAGATACCGATGGAACCCCACGCCCGCTCTTTCGTGTCTATGCGCCTACGCCGAGCCGCAGCCGCACCTTTCCCAGCCTGCCTTACATCCTCGAAAATGCGAACGTTCCACCGCTTACCTTCACTGGCACTTCGCCGACTGGCACCGAATGCGAAACCGGCATCACCTGTGTGACGGGAGAAAATCTGCCGACGATTACGCGGACGATGAACTTTCGGGTTGTGGTTCGCGACAACCAAACCGGCGTGAGCGATGACGGCATGCAGGTCAACGTGCGGAGTGAAGCAGGCCCGTTCGTCGTTACCTCGCCGAACACCTCAGTTGACGCGACCGGTGGAATGCCGTTCACGGTTACCTGGGATGTGGCCAACACCACGGCGGCACCGATCAGCACCACGAATGTAAAGATCTCCGTCAGTGCGGATGGCGGCCAAACTTTCCCGGAAGTCGTGGCGGCCAGCACGGCGAACGACGGCTCGGAATCCATCACGATGCCGAACATCGCCAGCACGACCGCGCGGATTAAAGTCGAGGCCGTTGACAATATTTTCTTCGATATTTCGGACACCAACTTCACCATCACCATGGGCGCGCCGACTCCGACGCCATCTCCGACCCCTACCCCCTCACCGACTGCAACTCCAAGCCCTACCGCGACCCCAAGCCCGACTCCTTCTCCGACACCGACCACGCTCGCGAACATCTCCACTCGTCTCCGGGTTGAAACGGGCGACAATGTCTTGATCGGCGGCTTTATTGTCACCGGGACGGAGCCGAAGCGAGTTCTCCTGCGTGCGATTGGGCCATCCTTGAACGTGAACGGCACGCCTTTGTCAGGGCGTTTGCAGGATTCCACGCTCGAGTTGGTCGGCCCGGGCGGCCCCATCGCGAACAACGACGACTGGCGTGAAGGCGGCCAGGAAGCCGAGATCATCGCCACCACCGTTCCGCCTTCGGATGACTTGGAGTCTGCGCTCATTGCCACGCTCCCGGCCAATACCACTGCCTACACCGTGATTGTACGCGGCAAGGGCAATACCGAAGGCGTCGGGCTGGTGGAAGTGTACGATCTCGATCGCTCAGTCGATTCCCAACTGGCGAACATCTCCACCCGCGGTCGCGTCCAAACCGGAGATAATGTCATGATTGGCGGCATCATCCTCGTCGGTCCCGGCTCGCGTCGCGTGTTGGTGCGCGCCATCGGGCCGTCTCTCCCCACCGCCGGCAACTTGGCCGATCCCACGCTCGAGATCGCCGATCAAAACGGCATGATCATCGCGACGAACGACAACTGGCGCACAGGTGGCCAGGAAGCAGAAATCAACGCCACCACTGTCCCGCCGTCCAACGACGCGGAGTCCGCCCTCGTAGCCACGGTCCCGGCCGCGCCGTATACCGCGATTGTGCGCGGTGCCGGTGGGACCACCGGTGTGGCCTTGGTGGAAGTTTACGCCTTGAACAATTGAAACTTTGCCCGCCGCGACTCCGAGGCCCGCATGCGGCCTCGGAGCGCGCGGTTCGGCGTGGGTGTGTATAGGCGCCGGGTTGGTTGATGGAAGTCTACGCTGTGAACTAGATGTCCATCAGGTTCGGTCACGCGCTTACCAACCGAAATCGCGGCGCAGGATTTTCGCGAGTTCGCCCGTGAAACGTTCGGCTTCGCTCGCGCTCAGGTGCGACCACTCGGGCAATTCATAGCCCTGCAGCTCGGGATAATCCTCGAAATGAATGCCGGGCACTCTAGTGCGGGCGAGCAGTAGATCCCAGGTTTTAGCGCGCGGGAAATCGCGGTCCTCCGTCGCGAGATAAGGCCCGGTGGAGGGCGCGCGGAGAAAGACGATGGGAACTCCGCGCCCGCGTAACGTGGCCGCCGCCGCCACGGTGCGATCGATTTGTTCGTGCGCGACGCGCGCGAGATCGGCCGGTGTTTCCATTCCGGGAATGGGTTCGTCGAAAGATTGCGCCCAGACGCTGCGGCACAGCTCGCGATACGCGGCATCCTTCTCCACCTTCTCCCACAGCTGCGTATTTCGATCGGGTCCCTGGTTGGTCAATTTGCGCACGTCGAGGAACGTCTTCACGCCTTCCCGCGCAGGCCAGGTCTGCCGTTTCAAGACCGAGGTGAGTTTGAAATCATCATCGTAGAAGGCAAAGAACGGTTCGATGAAATGGAGCGAGAGCCATTGCCCGGCGCGCTGCGCGAGGGTCTCGTTGCGGTAGTATTTCACCACGCCTTCGCGATAACCAAATCCGGTAAAGAAGACATCCGGCGAGACGCCTACCAGCAGACGGCCGGCAAACTTCGGATCGCCCGCCAAATCTTCCAGCATGGACAAGGGCGTAGTGCCCTCCATCGCCAGTTGAATGGGCCGCTCGCCCAGCGCGCGATCCCAAGCGTGCAATTGCACGTCGAAGAGGACGCGCGACGAACCGAGGAGGACCGTGCTTTTTTGTTCGCCGTGATCAAGGCGGCGGCGCTGCGAGGACCACAAGCCATCGCTGTTGCGCGTCGTCGGTTCCGCGCCGAAGGCGCGCCATTTCCATTCCCACGCCGCGAAACCAAGGAGGAACAACAGAAGCGCAATCGCCCAAGAGCGCCCGAGATTTATGCCGGGCAGCTCACGTTGATAGCTGGGCGCTGTATCCGAGGGATGGAAGTCGGGGCCTGGCATGAGGGATGTTCTATGGTGCTTGAGACCAGCCGAGATCGCGTTGCAGAATTTTCCAGAGTTCGCCCGTGAAGCGCTTAGCTTCTTTCCCGGTCATGTGTGACCACTCCGGCAACTCATAGCCTTGGAGTTCGGGATATTCTTCGAAATGAATTCCAGGAAGACCGGTGCGGTGCAGGAGCAGGTCCCACGTTGTCGCGCGGGGGAAGGCCTTGTTTTCGAACTCGAGGAATTCCCCAGACGCCGGCGCGCGCACAAAGACCATTCGGACGCCGCGCGCTCTTAATTTCTCCACCGCAGCGACGGTTCGTTTGATTTGCTCTTCACCAAGCCCCTGCAGTACTGGCGGAGGGATCGTGCCGACGCGATGAAACAGCGTCTGGGTCCAGATGTCCTTGGCGATGGCCTGATAGGACTGGTCGTTCTCAACTTTGCTCCACATGCGCGCGTTGCGGTCTTTATCCATGGTGTTGAGCCGGCGAACGTCCTTTTGTCCAGGCACCCCGCGCCACGCGGGCCAATTCTGGCGCTCCAGAATGGTTACGAGCGCAAAATCCTCGTGATAGTAGGAGAGGAGCGGCTCGACCAGTTGCATGGAAAGCCACTGCGCGGCTCTCTGCGCGAGCGTCTCCTTATTCCAGTTCTTCACCGCGAGCTCCCGTCGGCCCCGACCGGTAAAATACAGCGGCGGCGTCACGCCGATTAAAAGACGGCCGTTGTAGTTGGTGTCGTCAGCGAGGTCTTCGAGAACAAAGATTGGGCTCGTCCCTTCAAGGGCGAGCTGGAACGGTCTTTCTCCGGTGAGCTGCTCCCAAACGGAAAGCTGGATATCGAAGAGAACCCGGGAAGAACCGATGATGACGGTCCGGTTTCCCTGCGCGGCCGAGAGCTGCCGGCGCTGGATGGCCCAGAGACCGTCGCTATTCCGAATACTGGGTTCCGCGCCGAAAGCGCGCCATTTCCATTCCCACGCACCGAAGCCAACGACGAACATGAGGAGCGCAATCGCCCACGCGCGCCCGAGATTTATGCCGGGCAACTCGCGTTCGTAGGTTGGTGCCGCATCCGAGGGAAGAAAGTCGGGCACCGGCATAAGGGGAAGATTCTATGGCGCTTGCGCCCAGCCGAAATCGCGTTGCAAGATCCTCGCGAGCTCGGCCGTGAAACGCTCGGCTTCGCTCGCGGTCAGATGCGACCACTCGGCCAGCGTGTAGCCCTGAAGTTCGGGATGATCTGCGAAGTGGATGCCGGGCGCGCCGGACTGCTGGAGGAGCACGTCCCAAGTCCGTTCGCGAGCGAACCCCTTGTTCTCCGCTTCCAGGAATTCGCCGTCGGATGGCGCGCGCAGGAAAATGACCGGCACGCCACGCGCGCGCAGCTTTTGCACGGCGGCGACCGCGCGTTCGATTTGTTCCTCCGCTTTCTTCTGCCCCATCTCCGGCGTCACACCGGGGGGCGGAGCAAAGAGCTGGCGCCAGATGCTTTTCGCGAGGGCCTGATATTCGGGATCGTAGACGAGCTTGTCCCAAAGCCGGGTGTTGCGGTCGATATCCTGTTCAGAAAGGCGTCGCACATCCTTGAAGTCGCGCACGCCCGGACGTGATGGCCAGGCCTGGCGTTTCAACACCGTCATCAAGGCGAAGTCTGGCTCGTAGAAAGCGAAAAAGGGCTCGATGAAATGCACCGACAGCCAATGCCCCCAGCGTTGGGCGTAGGTCTGGCGCCTCCAGTTTTTCACCGCATCGAGTCGCCGATCGAACCCGCTGAAGAAAAGCGGCGGGCTCACGCCGACCAACAAACGGCCGGTGAATTTCGGATCGTCCGCCAGATCTTCGAGCGCAAACAAACCTGTGGTGCCTTCGAGCGCGAGCTGGATGGGGCGCTCGCCAAAGTGGCGTTCCCAGACCGGTAATTGCACGTCAAACAAGACGCGGGAAGACCCGACGAGCACAGTCGCGTTCCCTTCGCCGGTGCTGAGTCGGCGGCGTTGCACGGCCCAGGCCGCATCGCTGTTTTGATACGACGGGTTCGCTCCGTAGGCGCGCCATTTCATCTCCCACGCGATCAAGCCACCGAGTGCGAGCACGAACGCAATCGCCCACACCAGGCCCACACCCAGCACGGGCAGTTCGCGCTGGTAACCCGGCGCGGCGTCGGAGGGTTTAAAACTGGAAGTAGATGAATGCATTGCCACCTCCTTGTGTTGTCACGATCAACCAAAGCATCGCGCCCCAGACCACGCCCACGAGCGCGGCGGGCCAGCGCTGCACCTCTTCGTGCAGGGTTTGATGCCGCATCCGCCAATGCGCGATCAGCATGCCCGCCACGGTGCCGAGGGCGGTGATCAAAAAGAACGATGAAAGCACGGGTGCGCCACTGCGATCCAGCAGGAGCATGCTGGTGAGCATCCGCCGCGCGGTCGTGAACTCCTGCGCGCGGAAGAAGACCCAGGTGATATTGACGAGAAAATAAGTGATCAGCGCGAGCGTGAGGCGGCCGCCGAGTGTGCTCCAGAAGCTCCAGCCGCCGAGGCGTGGTTTCAGCCAGCGCTCCGCGCAAAGATAAAGGCCGTGCAAGCCGCCCCAGGCGACAAAGGTCCAGGCCGCGCCGTGCCAGAGACCGCCGAGCAGCATCGTCGTCATCAAGTTGACGTAGGTGCGTGATGGGCCTTTGCGATTTCCGCCGAGTGGAATGTAGAGGTAATCGCGCAGCCAGGAGGAGAGCGAGATGTGCCAGCGGCACCAAAAATCCGAGAACCCGATCGCCGCGTAAGGCGCGCGGAAGTTATCCGGAATGGAAAAACCGAGCGCGAGCGCGGCCCCGATCGCGGTCGTGGTGTAACCGGCAAAATCGAAAAAAATCTGGCCGGAAAACGCGAGCGTGCCGACCCAGGCATCGAGGGCAGGCAGCATTTCTTTTGTGCCGTAAACCTTATCCACCACCGGCGCGAGGAAGCCATCCGCGAGCACGATCTTCTGGAACAGACCGAGCACCATCAGCATGAGCCCCCAGCCGAGCTGGCGCACGCTGGCTACGCGTGCCTTGGCGAATTGCGGGATCAAATCCAACGGCCGCACAATCGGACCCGCCACCAACTGCGGGAAGAAGGTGACGAAGAGCGCGAAGTCGAGGAACGAGCGTGCCGGTTTCGCCCGCCGAAAATAAACGTCCAGCGAGTACGACATCGTCTGGAAGGTGTAAAAGGAAATGCCGACCGGCAGGATGATGTCCCACTTTGGCGCCTGGTAGGCCACACCGAGAGCGCTCATCACCTGGGCGAAATTCTCCATCAGGAAGCCGCCATACTTGAAGTAGCCGAGCATGCCGAGATTCCCGACCATGGAAGCGAGCAGAAGCCAGCGGCGGCGTCCCGGCGCCTCGGCCTTGTCCAGCGCCTTTGCCACATACCAATCGAGCACGGTCGAAATCCAGAGCAGGATCACGAAGGGCGGCGACCAGGCCCCGTAGAAGATATAGCTCGCGATGAGCAGGTTGAACTTCTTCAGCGTCCACGGCAGCGGCGCATAGTGCAGCGCCAGCACGATGGCGAAAAACGCAATGAAGGTGAGCGAATTAAAAAGCATCGCGGGGGGGCATTGGTGCGCGATCTAAGAGAGTCGACGACATTTCGTAAAGGGGATATTTTGAAGCAACGAAACCAAAACCGCGGGCGCGTGTTTGGGGCTTGAGTCACAACACTGCCCCGCGTAGTTAGTTCCGGGTCGTTCCGGTATTACCCCGGAGCGCTTCCGACCCACAAAATAAAATTCATCATGCACCACCACCACGTTTCTCGATCGGGCTATCTCAACTTGCGGCTGTTTTTTGGCTTTGCGCTTTGCTCCGCTGGCATCCTCCTCGCGTTGCTCGGTGTGGCCGCTCCGCCGCCGGCCGACAGCGCGGTAATGAGCAAGATCGCGCCGTGGGTTCTAAATCAGACGGTGAATGGTGCGGAGGCGGAGTTTCTCGTTGTCCTTGCGGACCAGGCGGATTTGAAAGGTGCGGAGAGCTTGCGGACGAAGGAGGAGAAGGGACGCTTCGTGCGCGACACGCTGTGGAACAAAGCGAAGGCGACGCAGGGTCCGCTCTTGCAATGGCTGGGCGAACGGAAGATCGAGCACCGTTCCTATTACATTGTGAACTTGATCTCGGTGAAGGGCGGCCTCGATGTTGCGCAGGCCCTGGCCGCGCGGCCGGATGTCTTGCGCGTGGAAGGAAATCCGCAGATTCATCACAACTTCCCCGTTCTCGATGACGCGCCGGAGTCTCCGGAGGCGACGCGAGGCAGTGGAACCGGGCGTCACGCACACGCGCGCGCCCGAAGTCTGGGCCATGGGTTTTACCGGGCAGGGTGTCGTGGTCGGGCGCGGCGGATACCGGTTATCTCTGGGATCACCTCGCGCTGAAGAATAAGTATCGTGGTTGGAACGGCAGCGTCGCGAATCACGACTTACAACTGGCACGACAGCATTCACTCGAACGCCGGCGTCAACCCCTGCGGCGCGAACTCGCCCCAGCCCTGCGATGACGACAGCCACGGCACGCACACCGCGGGCACGGTGGTGGGCGATGATGGCCTCGGGCCTCAAGCGGCAATCAGGTCGGCATGGCGCCCGGGGCAAAATGGATCGCCTGCCGCAACATGGACGCGGGCGACGGCACGCCCGCGCGCTACATCGAGTGCATGGAGTTTTTCCTCGCGCCTTATCCGGTAACCGGTACGCCCGCGCAGGGCGACCCGAGCAAGGCGCCGCACGTGACGACCAACTCCTGGAGCTGCCCGCCTAGGCGAAGGCTGCTCGCCTGGTTCACTCCAAGCAGCGGTGGAAGCACAACGCGCCGCCGGCATCATGTTCGTGGCCGCGGCACAAAATAGCGGACCGGACTGCTCCACCATCCCTGATCCGCCGGGAATCTACGACGCGGCCTATACCATCGGCGCGTTGAACACGGGGCCGAGCACCGCGGCCTCTTTCAGCAGCCGCGGACCGATTCTGGCCGATGGCAGCATGCGCCGGAAGCCCGATCTCGCCGCGCCCGGCACCGGCACTCGCTCGAGCAGCAATACCACCGTCGCCTCCTACAGCTCGCAAGAGCGGCACCTCCATGGCCACGCCGCACGTGGCCGGCGCGGTGGCGTTGCTTTTGTCGGCGCGGCCGGATTTGAAAGGCGACGTGGATGCGATTGAGACAATCCTGAACGACAGCGCCTTGCATATTTCGTCGAGCGCTTGCAGTTCTTCCGGGATGGCCTAACAACACCTTCGGTTTCGGCCGGCTCGACATCAAGGCTGCGGTCGATCTCGCGCTGGCGCCGCAATTGACCGGCGCGGTTTCGCGCAAGACGCACCCGGGCGCGGGCGTTTTCGATGTTCCGTTGCCGCTCAGCGGCACGGCCGGCGTGGAAAATCGGGAATCCGGCGGCAGCCACACGATGATCTTCACCTTCAACGACGACATCTTCGCCGGCAACGCGAGCGTCGTTTCCGGCGACGGCAACGTGGTGGGCAGCCCTGTGACCGCCGGCAATGCCATGATCGTGGACCTGGGCAACGTGACCAACGCGCAAACGCTGACGGTCGTCTTGAGCGGGGTGTCCAGCACCACGGGAACCATGCCGAACACCGCGGTGAGCATGAGTGTGCTGGTGGCAGACACGACGGGCGACGGCGCGGTGAACTCGAGCGACGTGGGCCAGACCAAATCGCAGTCGGGCCAGGCGGCGACGGCGGGGAATTTCCGCAACGACGTGAACGTCAACGGAGCGATCAACGGTTCCGATATCGGACTCGTGAAATCGAGCTCCGGGACTGCTTTACCGTAGGCCCCGTTCGTAGTCCCGCCTTTAGGCGGAATGAGCCGTCCGGATCGACAACGTTTCCTTCCGGCTAAAGCCGGGACTACGTGCGCGGACTCAATGGCATCGGCCGGCCTCCGGAGAACCTGCCAACTATCCGTTAGGCGATTTGGCTTTCAATCGTTCGATTTTTCGATTCCGTGGGGTGTGTTGCTGGGAGATACGACGGGCAACGGCACGGTGACATCCTCCGATATCGGACAGGCGAAATCGCAATCCGGCCAGGCGCTCCCGCCTGGAAACCCTCGCAACGACGTCAATCTTACCGGCTCCATCAACGCCTCCGATATTGGCATCGTGAAGTCGCGTTCCGGCACCGCGCTTCCGTAGCGGAAACTGCAGCGGGGAGCGTATCGCGCCCCGGGTCGCAAAAGGCCACGCGCTTCCCAAGGCAAAGGGACGGCCGCGGCGTGGACCGTAAAAGCCGCACGTATATCCGCCAACGGAATAATATCTGCTTCGTGGTAATTCTGGAAAACTTCGAAGTTCCAAAAAATACTAATGAAAGCATCCAACCATACCGCCGTCTCCTGGACCTGGGTTTCCGGGATTAAGTTTCTCATCGTCACGCTGGTGACGCTCGCCGGGGCAGTGGCTCAAGCCGCGCCGATAGCCGTTTCCAATCCTTCCTTCGAAAGCCCGAGCGGCAGCGTGCTCAACGGCCTTCTCGATCCGCCCAACACCAACATCGGGCTCTGGAGCGTCTTTCGCACCGGCGTCCTGCCGCAAACGCTCATGGACGTAAGTTTTGAAGCGAGCGACCGGGCGACGCATGGGACCAACGTGGCGAAGATGGATTTCCTCGTCGGTGCCATCGCCTCCACCACACTCAGCCAGACCCTCGCCATGGAGATGCAGCCGAAATCCGTTTACACCCTCACCTTTGACGCCGGCCAGGTCTCCGGTCTCAATCTCCTCACTGGCGCCAGCGCCAGCATCATCGCGGGCCCGACGCCCGTGGCCAGCATGGCAGGGACTGAATTGCTCGCGCATCTAAGCAGTGTCGGTCCCCTCAGCCCAGTCAGCATCACTTTCATCACGGGAGACACCGCTCCGGCGGGACCGCTCGGCGTTTCCTTCGGCATGGGTGGCCTTGTGCAAGCCCTCGGTGCCGGCATGCTCGTCGATAACGTCCGCATGGATGTCGTTCCGGCCCTCGCGCCCACCGTCGTCTCGCGCAAGCTTCACGGCGCGGTCGAGGAATATGACATTGACCTTCCGGTCACCGGAGCAGCCGGGGTGGAATGCCGCACCGGCGGGCCTTCCGGCGTGCACCGTCTCGTGGTCAACTTCCCCACGGCCATCACCATGCCGGGCCCGGCAGTCGTGACCACGGGTATCGGCAGCGTCAGCAACACCACCTTCCCGAACAGCTCGCAGGTCATCGTGGACCTCACCGGGGTGGCCAACCGGCAGGTCATCCAGGTCACGCTTTTCAACGTTAGCGATGGGGTCAATACCGCCAACATCACCGTGCCCATGGCCGTGCTCTTGGGCGACGTGACCGCACAAGGCGCCGTCAATTCGTCCGACATTGGAATAACCAAAGTCCGCTCCGGCCAGGCCACCACGACCGAAAACTTTCGGTCGGACGTGACCGCCAATGGCGCGATCAACTCATCTGACATTGCCACGGTGAAATCCAATTCCGGTTCAGCGCTGCCCTAACCGGTTCCATTGTTTCCGTTCGCCGGGCTGCCTCGCAAGGGGCAGCCCGGTTTTCGTTAGGGCGAGAACCCGGCACGACGCAGAAGATCGGCGTAACGCGGATCCTCGCGCAGACTGTCGAAAAATGGATTCACTTTAAGCGTGACCGGCCCACCGGAAGGGCGCTCGGCGAGCACACGCTCGAAGGCACGGAAAGCTTCTTCGTGGTCGCCGATCCCAATCCACAATGTCACCCACCACAATGGCGAGACGTAGGTATTCGCCGCGAGCTCTCGCACCGCCTCCACGATCTGGCGGGCCTCGGCCTCCTTGCCCGCTTTAGCGTAGACGTAGCCCAGCCAGCAGAGAAACGCCGGATTACTCTCGAGGCCTTCGACTTTGCGCAACTCGGCGACGGCTTCGTCGTGCCGGCCTTGGAGGGAGAGCGTCATTCCTAAAAGGGCATGAGCTTCCGCAAAATTCGGATCGAGCCGCAGGGCGACCTGGAATTGCGCGATGGCGTCATCGTAGCGACGCGCAAGGCAATAGACCTTCGCGACATCGGTATTGATGATGAGCGAGAGCGGATCGAGTTCACGCGCGAGATGAATCTGTGCGGTCGCTTCGTCGAACCGGCCCATGTAGGCGAGGAATTCGCCAAACCAATGATGAGCGGTGGCGTAATTCGGGTTTAATGCGATCGCGCGTTTGAACTCCTTTTCTGCCAGAACCCAATCCCAATCATAATTCATGGCGAGCAGGCCTAACGAGGCGTGGGCCTCGGCCAGCGTATCGTCAACCGCGAGGGCTTGCTGCAGGAGGGCACGCCCGTTCTGCATCGCTGCGTCGTGCGTGGCCAGATCGTGCCCGCCGCGGAAAATGATGGCATCGGCCAGGCCAACCTGAGCCTGCGCGTAACCGGGATCGAGTTCCAAGGCGCGGCGCAGGTGGGGGAGGGCTGCGCGGAAGCCTTCCTGGGTGCGCTTGTTCCAGAAAAATCGTCCCTGCAGGTATTCCCGATACGCTTCGACATTCGCCGTCGGGCGGTCGGCGAGCGCGCGCTCTTCGGCGCCATTCAAGGTGGCTTCGAGCGTCGTCGCGATGCGCTGCGCGACCTCCGTTTCCACCTGGAACATGTCGGCGATTTTCCGGTCGTAGGTTTCCGCCCAAACCTCCGCGTTGCTTTGCGTATTCGTCAGACGCACCGTCACCCGCACGGTTTCGCTCGATTTCCTGACGCTACCCTCCAGGACGTGGGCAACGCCGAGTTGCCGCCCGACTTCACGCGCATTAATCGGCGCGTCCTTGAACGTTTGGGTGGAGCCACGGGAGATAACTTTCAGAGCGCCGATCCTGGAAAGGCGGGTCAAAATCTCATCCGTGATCCCGTCTGCGAAGTAGGCTTGATTTGGATCGTCGCTCAGGTTTTTGAACGGCAAAACCGCAATGCTCTTCTCCGAAAACGTCTGGCCGCCAGGTCGGCTCAATAACCAAATAACGACACCAGCAAGAATGAGACAGCCGACCGTGGCAGACGCGAGAACCGGGTTGCGCCGCGCCCAACGCCAGGCGCGGATCGGAGGTCCCACGGGCCGGGCGAGGATGGAACGGCCCACGAGCCAGCGCTCGAGATCCTGCGCGAGCGCGTCGGCGGACGCGTAGCGCGCGGCGGGTTCACGTTCGAGGCAGCGAGCAACGATCGTTTCGAGATCTCGATCGATGGAAGGGATGTGCGTGCGCAGTTTCGGCGCGGTGGTAGCCGCGGCCTGATGAATGACGGAGAGAACCGAAGCGCCAACGAAAGGCGCGCGCCCTGCGAGGAGGAAGAACAACACCGCGCCGAGGCTGTAGATATCTGAAGCCGGGGCGAGTTCATCCGCGGTGCATTCCGCCTGCTCGGGGGCGATGTAACCCGGAGTTCCGAATGTCGTCCGCGTGCGCGTGAGGTCGCTGTCGCCGTCCATCCATTTGGCCAATCCGAAGTCGGTCACGAGCGGTTCGCCATTGGCATCGAGGAGAATATTTCCTGGCTGCAGATCGCGATGCACAATGCCCTGCGCATGTGCGCGTCCCATGGCGCGGGCGACTTTTGCCACCAAGCGGGCGCACTCGCGGGGTTGCGTGCGCAAGGTCGCGGCGGCGGTGCGCAGGCTGCCGCGGGTCGCGTACTTCATGCTGAAGAACGGCAGGCCGTCTTCGCTTTCGCTTACCTCGTAGATGGGGAGGATGTTCGGATGATCGAGGGCGGCGGCCGCTTCCGCCTCGCGGCGAAAACGGAGGAGCGCTTCGCTGGCGTTGACTTGATAGGCAAAAATGCGTTTGAGCGCGACGATGCGGCGTGAGTGTCTCTGGCGAGCTCGATAGATCACGCCCATCCCGCCGCGGCCGATCTCTTCCAGGATTTCGTATTGGCCGAGATACCAGTGTCTGTCGGGTATGTCGTCCTCGATGAGGACGCTTTGAAAGGCATCGCGCGAGGCCTCGCCTTCCGACGCGAGGCCCTCGCTCATGAAGCAGGCGAGACAGGTGCCACCGGGCGCTCGCAAGATCGTGCCGCACTTCTCGCACGCGGTCGTCCCAGGCGAGCTCTCCATCTAGCCGAGGGCTGCGAGGGCAGCGCAGAGGTGCCGGATTTCGTTATCCACCTCTCCGGGATCGCTTACGGTGTGTGTAACCTCATCGCGCAAAAGCCAACGGTAGCGCTCGCGGAGATTGTGCAGCTGCTTTTTGATGACCGCCTCGGTGACGTCCAAGGCGGCTGCGAGGTTGGCGTAGGAGACGTCGGCACGTTCCGTCGTGAGGTGAGGACTAAGGGTTTCGAAAACGCGGAGCCGCCCTTTGCTTTCGCATTCTTCGCGGAGACGGCGAAGCGCCTGTTCGACCACCGTGGCAGCCCAACGCAGATCGAAGAGGCACTCCGGAGCGAGCGCTTCCAGAGCGGGCGCGGCGAGCGAAAGTTGCGCGGGCGTTTCCGCCTGCCAGGCATCCCAGGAAATGAATTCAATCTCGCCTCCGCGCTTGCGCGCGTGCTTTTTTTCCACGGCGTGATTGAGAAAATTCTGGAGCGATTTGAGCAGGAACGACCGAAAGCGGCCGCGACTTTCATCAGCGTACTGGAACCAACTTTTCTCGAGGATCATGACGAAAAAATCCTGGGTCAGATCCTTCGCATCCTCCGTCGAATGGCCGCGATGGCAGACGAAGGAAAAGATGGGGCGCCAATAAATCCGGCACAACTCCGCTAACGCCTGGTGGGTGGCGTGCTCCTCGGCGTCCGGATGTCCCGCGCGCACGACCACGCTCCAGCGCGTGGTGGCGAAAACATTGGGTTCACTTTCCACGGTCACCTCAAGAAAAATGCCGCTGCTTCGGGCGCTGAACAAGCTCAAAGCAAGGGCGACCGTCTGGCCGCTGCGGTTTGCGCAGATTGTTCGGAACTTCGTCGGACGACTTCGTTAGTTGAAGGAGAGGGACCACATCAGCCCATCCCCCAGGGAAGAAGAGATTGCCGTCCCGACCATTCGAAAACTCCGACCGAAATCACTGCCCAACCTATGAAACCCCGCATCTTTTTCGTTGTTCTTGTCGCTCTGCTCGCTGCCGCCAGGCTCAGCGCTCAAGTTCCGCCCCTCATTAATTTTCAAGGGCGCGTCGCGGTGGACGCGGTGAATTTTGAGGGCAACGGTCAATTCAAGTTCGCGCTCGTCAACGAAGACGGCACCGTCACACTTTGGAGTAACGACGGCACCAGTAATGCCGGCAGCGAGCCGGCGGACGCGGTCGCCCTCCCGGTCGAGAAGGGGCTCTACTCCGTGCTCTTTGGGAACCCGGCTCTCGCCAATATGAGCCCGATCCCCGTCGGCGTTTTTACCAATCCCGACGTGCGCCTGCGGGTCTGGTTCGATGATGGGGTGAATGGCTCGCAATTACTCACGCCCGATCAGCGGCTCGCCCCGTCGGCTTATCTGGCGGATGGCGCAGTCACGACGGCCGCCCTTGGGGACGGTGCCGTGACGACGCAAAAGATCGCCGCCGGCGCGGTGACGGGCGCCAGCGTTGCGCCTGCTTCCCTGGATGGAACGAACATCGCCGATGGTTCCCTCGCTTTCAGCCATCTCACCGTTCCCAATCCGCCCGCGGCGGGGCAAGTGCTCGGCTTCGATGGCGGCAGCTTCGTCTGGACGGCGCCCGGCGCGGGTGATGGCGTGTGGACGCTTGATGGACCACTGGCTTACCGCCTCGATGACGTCGCGATCGGCACGAACACGCCGAACCCCGGCTACAAGCTGGCCGTTACGGGCAACGTGCAGTTCGTCGGCACCGGCTCGGGAGGCACAATGCAGTTTGGTTCTCCAAATAGCGAGACCGGGCATGACGATCACCGGAACGACCGGCCGCGCCGATTACCGCTTCAATGGGACCCATCTCAAAATCGCGGCCGCTTCTGCGGGCACCATTCCGCCCGAGGCGAATGGGATTGTCATCGATCTGGCGGGCAATGTCGGGATGGGGGGAATCCCCGCGCATCGCTTTCATCTCCGGCATCCCACCTCGCTCGCCCAGGTGATCCAGACCGACGGCGGCACCAACGCCTTCTCCATGCTTCAGCTCAAAAACGGCAACGGCGCCTGGAACCTCGTGACTTCGCGCGGCTTCAATCTCGATGAGTTCCTCATCCAGCGCGAAGGCGGTGCGATTCCATTTGCGCTCGCTGCCAATGGATTCTCCGCGCGACTCGCCGTCGCCGATTTTCTCCTCGGCCATCCCTCGCGCCGCGGTACGGCGGGGCGGGCGCTCGTCGATAACGGCACCAGCCTCGTGGTCAATTTTGGCAACGACTGGGACACCACAATTATCGGTGGAGCAGTGACGGAGGTGAAAACGCTGCGCATCACGGGCGGGGCGGATCTCGCTGAGCCCTTCGCGATGAGCGAGCGCAATGTCCCGCCAGGCGCAGTGGTGGTGATCGATGAGGCAAATCCCGGCAAGCTTCGCATGAGTGTCGCTGCCTATGACAAGAAGGTCGCGGGCATTGTTTCCGGAGCAGATGGAATCCAACCCGGCATCTCCATGATCCAGGAAGGCGCGTTGGAAGCGGGCGAAAACGTGGCGCTGAGTGGACGCGTCTATGTGAAAGCGGACGCGCGCTTCGGCGCCATCCGGCCTGGCGACCTGCTCACCACTTCAGATCACCCAGGCTACGCCATGCGGGCAAGCGACAGCGCACGCACTCCGGGTGCCGTCATCGGCAAAGCCATGACCGCATTGGAGGAAGGCGAAGGCAACGTCCTCGTTCTGGTCACACTGCAATGAAGCCATCTCGTATCGGATACGTTCTCGGTTCCGCTCTTTTACTCTGCACCGGCGTTCTCGGCCAGGCGCAGACCGTGGTTCGCGGTTGGGAAGGGGTGGCCGGGCCCAATGGGACCGTTCCGCCGGATGTGCATGGCGCCCCGGGACCGGAAGGCGTGCTCGCGGTCGTGAATCTTCAGCTCTCCTATTATACAAAAGCCGGCGCCGTCACCTGGGGTCCGGTGGGTTGCCAGGCGTTCTGGGCATCCGCCGGGATCACCGCCAATGGCCTCTCCGATCCGAAAGCGATTTTCGATCCCGCAAGCCGACGCTTCTTCGTCATCCTTCAGGAAAACACCGGGAGCCGTTTCTGGCTGAATGTCGCCGTCTCGCGCGATTCCGATCCGCAAACGAGTGATGGGACGGAGTGGCGGTTCTATCGTCTGGACGCCACCGAACTCGCAGCCATGAACAATGCGGGAGGGATAAACTACGGTGGCGATTATCCAGGACTGGCGATCGATAGCCGGGCGCTCTACGTCACCTTTCGGATGTATTCATTCGATGGCGCGGGTAATCTCGCCGGCGCGGGCGTCAATTATTTCAATACGGCCTTGCTCATTCTGGATAAGAACAATCTGCTCAATGGGGCGGCGACCTTGGTTTCACTTTACCAACCAGAGTTCGACCTCCAGCCGGTCACGCCCTACACGCTGCCCGCGGTCGGCGCGGCGCCCGACAATGTCATGTATATGGTGGCTCAGACTTCCGCGACCAATCTTCGCATTGTCAGCGTGACCGATCCGTTAGGCGCCCGCACCGTGGCGACTCGCAACCTCACCATCATCAACCGCGGGACCGGGGTGGGAGCTGCGCCGCAGGCGGGCTCCGCCAATACGGTCCCGACGATCGACCGCACCCTCGGGAACGCATCCCTGCTCGACGGTGACCTGTGGTTTTGCGCGACCGTGGGGACGGTGACGACCCCGCCCGCCCCGCCCGGACGAGCCGTCGCCGCCTACTACCGCGCACGCTTAAATGGCTGGCCGCTCACCGCGAACAATCCCACCCTCGTGGAGGACTCCACGGTCGGGAATCCTAACGAGTGGAACTTCTGTCCCGCCATCGGAATGAATTCCGCCGGTGAGGTCGTCATCACCTGGACGCGGTCTTCCGCCGCGATCTTTCCCACCATTGCCTACGCCTATCGCGGTCGGCTCGATGGCGCCTTCGGCGCGGCGCAGGATATCATTCCATCCGCCACCATTCCGGGACCTCCGGGGTCGCCTCCCATTATCGTGAACAACACCGCGAACAACGACGGACGCTGGGGCGATTACTTCAGCGTCTGGCCGGATCCAAACGACGGCTCGCTCTGGATCGCGAACGAATGGACGCGCACCGACACCGGCACCTGGAGCACCTGGTGGGCGCAAGTCACGACCCCCGCCCAGGATGTTTACGTTAATCTGAACGTCGACCCCGTGACGCAGAATGGTTCCGCCGCTTTCCCCTGGCGCACCGTCGGGCGCGGGCACACTGCGATCACCCGCGGCAATATTTACATTGCGCCCGGCCGCTATAACGAAACGCTTACGCTCAACAAGGCCACGACGCTGTCCGTGACCGGCAACGGCCAGGTCGTGATCGGGCCAAACTAGCTATGAAACGCAACGTGCTCTTAATCCTCTCTGCGGTCTTCGCACTCGCTCCGCTCGGGTCGCTCCTCAGCGCGGCCGACGCGCCAGAGAATCGGCAGATTCCCATCAATCAACGCGCCACCGCGGCAGCCTGGAAGGCGCTGGGGGGGGGCGATTACGCCAAGGCCATCGAGCGGGCTAGTGAATGCATCGAGCGCTTCGGGAAGCCAGCCGACCAGGTTCAATCCATCCTGGAACAACAACAGGCGTCGCTTCCCGCCGGCAACGTCTCGGCCGAGGAGAAGACGCGCATCGATCGCTACCAAATCCTGCACGACGTCGCGGCCTGTTTACTCATTCGAGCGCGCGCCGAAGCGCAACTCGGGCAGACGGAAAAGGCGAAGGCCGATTACGAGCACGTACAGCGCTACACCTACGCGCGAATCCTTGAGAGCCCAGGCCAGCATTATTCCGTGCCGGCCGAGCTTGCGCCGGCTGAGTCGAAGAAACTGCCGCGTTGACGCGATGTTATGAAATCCGCCGTCACTCTCCTCGCCATCGCATTGATCATCGCTTCACTCGTTCGGGCGAGCACGAGCGCCAACTACTCCATCGCCGCCTCCATCATGGACCGCGGCGGCCAGCGGACGTCGAGTGCGTCGTATATCCAGACGTCCAGCGCGGAGACCCTCAGCGGCCGCGCTACCGGACCCTCAGGCGCCAGCGTCGAAAGCGGTTATCCCGCCCAACTCGCGGCACTGGATGATCCAGCGCTAGTGGTTGTTGCGGCCGTCTCTCGTAAGACACACGGCAACCGTGGAGAATTCGATATTAGCCTAGCGTCGCCTGGGATCGAGTGTCGCGCTCCCGGGCCGGGTGGTTCGCATGAGGTGGTCGTTACTTTCGCCACTCCCGTGAGCGTTACTGATGTTTCAGTCATGAGCATCGATGGATTGGCCAGCGCCACCGTGTCCGCGAATGGACCGATTGTTATAATCAGCCTAACCAGCGTTGCCAACGCTCAGACAATTGGGATTACTCTGCTGGATGTCAGCAACGGCTCGACCACGGAGAATGTATTTATCCCTGTGGGCGTCCTCTTGGGCGACACTACCGGCAACGGAAGTGTGAGCTCCTCCGACATCGGGCTGACCAAATCGCAATCAGGTCAATTAGCAGGACCCGGCAATTTCAAGACGGATGTGAATGTCAATGGCGCAGTCAATGCCTCGGATGTCGGGTTGGTAAAATCGCGTTCCGGCACAAGCTTGCCCTGAAGCGGTCGGCTGGCGCAGCTAGCACTTTTGCTCGCGGAGGATAGATCTGGAACGTCCAGTCGATGCAACAGGCCCTCCTCAAAGGAAGGGAATACCGAGGTCGGAAGCGAGGCGCAACCTGCCCACCCGGGTCAATCGGCCGCCATCAGCCAAGGACAGCGCGGCAGATGATGACAGCTGCAGCCACGCCGACGAAATCGCCGATCAGGCCGGCGGGAATCGCGTGCCGGGTCTGTCTGATCCCGACCGAGCCGAAGTAAACCGCCACCACGTAGAAGGTTGTCTCAGTGCTGCCGTAGATGGTCGCGGCCATGAAGCTGAGGATGCTGTCGCCACCGAAGCGTTGCACCACGTCCGTCAGGAGCGCGAGCGAGGCGCCGCCGCTGAGCGGGCGCATGAGCGCGATGGGGAGGAGATCGGGTGGGAAATTTAAAGGCGAAAGGACGGGCGTGAGCGCGCGTGTGAGCAGATCGATTCCGCCCGCACCTTTAAACATATTGATCGCCACCAGCATGGTGACGAGAAACGGAATGATGCGCAGGACCACGCTGAAGCCCTCCTTCGCGCCTTCGACGAATTCGTCATACACCTTCAGCCCGCGCGAGAGGCCATAGAGCGGGAAGAAGCTGAGCAAAAACGGAATCGCCAGGATGGAGAGCGCGTTCACCGAGCGCACGAAGACGCTCTGGTCCGCCATGTCCGGCGTGAAGGGCAGGCCGAAGAGCATCGGAAAAACGCGGCGGGCGAAAAGCGTGAGGAAGAAAATGATGAGGAGCGCGAGCAGCCCCGTCGCCCACAGCGGCGGGTTCGTGCGCGGCGGAGCGACCACGGTTGGCTCGGTCTCCGCGGCAGGCGAGGGCGAATCGTCCATGTGCGCGGATGCGGCGTTGGGCACGTCGGTTCGAGAGACGCGAAAGAGCGGGAGATTTTGCAACAGCTTCACCGCGGTCAACGCCGCCGCCGCGGCGCAAAACGTCGCGAGCAAGGCCGTGCCGACGATCGCGGTCGGCCGTGTCGAACCGCCCGCGACGAGAATGGCGATCGCCGTGGTCGGGATCAACTGCACCGAACTTGTGTTCAAGGCGAGGAAAGTGCACATCGCGTTGCTCGCGGTGCCGGGGTGTGGGTTGAGGCTTTCGAGATCGCGCATGGCGCGCAAGCCGAGCGGCGTGGCCGCGTTGCCGAGCCCAAGCATGTTCGCCGCCATGTTCATGAGCATGGAACCCATCGCCGGATGTTCCGGCGGCACATCGGGGAAAAGTCGCCGCATGATCGGCCGCAACGCGCGCGCGATGCGCTGGATCAATCCCGCGCGTTCCGCCAGCCGCATCACCCCCAGCCACATGGCCATGATGCCGATGAGCCCGAGGGCAATCGTAACCGCCGTTTTCGCGCCATCGAAGGCACCATCGGTCACGTCCTTCAGGCGATCATTCCATCCGCCGATCGTCACCGCGAGGATGACGAGCGCGAGCCAGATGTAATTCAGCACGGCTTTCTATAGCAGCGGCGGCTGCAGGCGGGAAAGTGATTTTGTCCGCGCTATTTCTCCAGGCCCGACGGCAGGCGGGGCGAGGACAACAGCTCCGCGAATGCGCGCCACGTTTTCTCCGAGTCCGCAGCCTGGCCGACGCGTTGCTCGATATGCTGCTGCACCAGGTCTTCGCCCAGGTTGTAGTTGATCACGTAGCTCCGGTATTGCTCGATGAAGCGCACCCGCTGCGCGGCCCGTTTCTCGTCCATGAGCGCGTATTTTTCCAGCCACGCCGTCGCGGCCGCGGCATCGATTTCGCCGTTTAAATAGCGACGCGCGGCCTCGTTGCCCGCATACGCCAATTCCTCCGTCATCGCCTGCACGGCGTAATATTCCTCCACGCGTTTCGGATCGAGACCCGCGGCGGGGAAGAGCACCGTCTTCTCGAATTTCATTCGTTCCGGCTTCGAGAAGCCGACGGTCTTGCCATAGTTCGCCGTGCCCTCCGCGATGAGCGATTGTGGGGAAAAGAGCGGATAAACCGAGAATTCCACCCAGCCGCGATCGCGCACCAGGTTTTTCTCCAGCAGCACATTGTAAACGTGATGGCCGGGATAGCCCTCGTGCGCCGCGAGGTCGACCGCGCGGTCGATGTAGGCGGGCAGATCCGTGTTCACCTGGATGAGGCTGCGGTAGCCGCCCTGATACCAGTTGTAACCGCTCCACGATTTCCCGGTCACGTATTCGACCGTAAAACTCTCGTTTGCCGGCAACTCGATGTGCTGGAGCGTGCGCGCACGGCATTCCTTGATCGCGAGTTGAAAGACCGCATCCAGCTTCTCGCGCGGGATAATGAAGTCCTTCCGCCACGTCTCATACCGTTGCGCCACGGGGCCGTCACCCGGCAGCTTCGCCGCCAGTTGGTCGAGGATCTTCTGGAAATGCGCCTCCGTTCTCGTAGGCGCAACCGCGTCGTAAAGCGCGCGCGATTCCTCATCGAACTTCAGCTTCTCGCCTTGCACAATGCGCACCCGCGCTTCCAGCGCCGAAAGTTGTTTCGCCAGATAATCGGTCCGCAACTTCTCGATTTCTTCACCGGGGACCGGAAGCTTCTTCACTCGCTCGATCAATCCGATCGCTTCCGCGCCGATCGCCTCCAGCGGTTTCTTCTCCTTCTCCGCGACCGTCTTCAATTCTGCCGGTCCGTAGAACGCGTCCACGTAATCCTTGTCGTGCTGTCCCATCGCGAGGACGAGTCGCACGTAAGCGACCGCGATTTCATCGACGGGCGTTCTTGCTTCCGCCGCGAACGCTGATGGGGGCAGCGCAAGAAAGGAAAGCAAAAATATAACGCGCGCGATCGTTTGCATCCCGCGATTTTAGATCAAGGTGCGAATTCCGCGAGAGCTGGTTCGCGCGCTAAGTGCGCAGGCGACGCGCCGGGTCCGATCAAACGCGCAGGAGGGTAGCGGCGTGCTTGAGCGCGGAATCCGTCTTTCCGCCGAGCATGCGCGCGATTTCTTCCTGGCGCGCCTTGCCTTTCACTTCGCGCAATTCGGAGTGCGTGCGACCGCCGGCGACTTCCTTCGTGACGACGAAGTGGGTCGACGCCGTGGCGGCCACCTGCGGCAGGTGCGTGATGCAAAGCACCTGGTGCTTTTCTGCCAGTGTGCGCATTTTCGCGCCGACCGCGTTGGCGATTTCGCCGCCAACGTTGGCGTCGATCTCATCGAAAACGAGAAGCGGGATCGCGTCCTGCACGGCGAGGGAGGATTTGATTGCGAGCATGAGACGCGAAATTTCGCCGCTGGAAGCGATGGCGCGTAACGGCTTCAGCGGCTCGCCGGGATTGGGTGAGAAAAGCAATTCAAGCGCGTCCGTTCCGCTGGCGCGTGGCTCCGGCAGTGCCGTCAATTGCGCTTCGAATTCTGACTGGCGGAAGCCGAGATCGCGCAGATTAGTGCGCACGGTTTCCGAGAGTTGCGGCGCGGCTTTCGCGCGCAGCTTGCGCAAGGCAGTGGCGGCCCGCGTCATTTCCGAGCGCGCAGCTTCGATTGCATCAGAGAGGCGTTCCAACTCGGCGTCTCGCCCTTCTATTTTCTTCATGCGCTCTGTGGCACGTTCGCCGGTCGCGATCACGTCGGCGATGGTGCCACCGTATTTGCGTTTCAGGGTCTCAAAGAGCGAAACGCGCTGTTCGAGGGCGGCGAGCTGTTCCGGATCGAGATCGAGGCGCTCGACGTACTGCGAGAGTGAGCGTGCGATTTCCGACAGTTCGACCACGGCTGCAGCGTGACTCGCCGAAAAATCCGCCATCACAGGATCCAGCTTCTCCAGCTCGCGCAGGAGGCGCTGGCTTTCGCCCAATTGTGCAAGAACGGAATCGTCCGCTTCCGAGAGACGACCGGCGACCCCGCTCGCGAGTTCGATCAGGCGTTTGCTGTTGCTTGCCAGTCTGTAACGCGATTCGATCTGCTCTTCTTCTGCGGCGTCGAGCTTCGCGGCGTTGATCTCGCTCACTTGATGACGCAACAAATCCAGTTCCTGCTCACGCGCGGTTTCAGCGGTGCTGAGGCCGGCGTGTTCGGCAGTGAGGGCTTGAAGTTCGCGGAAGTGCTTCTGGTACTCCGACAGCGCCGGTCCTGCGTGGGCGAAGCCATCAAGCAACGCGAGCTGGCGCTCGGCCGAGAGAAGCGATTGGTGATCGTGCGGCCCGTGCAGGTCGACCAGCTCATCACCCAACGACTTCAAGACCGCGAGCGTGGTGGGCGAGCCGTTAATGAATTGCCGGTTGGCGCCGCTGCTCGCGAGTGTGCGTTTTAAGATGAGTTCGCCTGCGCATTCCTCCACGCCGGCGTCGGCGAGCGCGGGATTGAGGCGGGCTAATTCTTCACCGCCAAAGATCGCCTCAACGGTGCAGACATCCGCGCCGGTGCGGATGAGCGTTTTGTCTGCGCGCTCACCGAGCAACAGTTGCAGCGCGCCGATGATGATGGATTTGCCCGCGCCGGTCTCGCCCGTGATGGCGGTAAAGCCGGCGTCGAGTTCCCATTCCAGTTCCTCGACGAGGGCGAGGTTTTTGATTCGCAAGAGATTGAGGACGGCGGCGGGCATGGCGTGGGTTGAGACTTCGCAGGGGAGAGCGGAGAGTGCTCGCTCGTTCTGGACTCTCCACTCTCAAATAATCGCGCTCAACTCAAGGTCACCTTTCTTGGCACCGGCACTTCGCAGGGTGTGCCGATGATTGGCTGCGATTGCGCAGTCTGCCTTTCGGACGATCCGCGCGACAAACGTCTGCGCTCGTCCATCTATATCGAAACGCCGGAAAGCGCGTGGGTGGTGGATACCGGCACAGATTTCCGCACCCAGGCGTTGCGGGCAAAGATTCGCCGGCTGGACGCGGTCGTGTTCACGCACTCGCACACGGATCACGTCATGGGATTCGATGATTTGCGACGCTTCGGGGCGATCCGGGGCTTCATGCCGGTCTACGCTTCGCGCGAGACCATGGCCGACCTGGAACGCGTCTTCGAGTTTGCCTTTAAGGCGTTGAATCCGTTCCCGGGGTATTTGAAACCGGAGCCGCATATCATTGATGGGCCGTTTATGCTGGGCGAGACATTGATCACGCCGTTGCCGGTGCCGCACGGCCACGCCACGGTGAACGGCTATTTATTTTCGCGCGGTGGGCGGAAGCTGCTCGCGTATCTGAGCGATTGCAGCGAGGTGCCGGACGCGATCGCGGAACAGATAGTCGGGGTGAAAGCGCTCGTGATCGATGCCCTGCGGCCGAAGCCGCACCCGACGCACTTGAGCGTGGATCAAGCGCTCGAGGTGGCGCAACGCGTCCAGCCTGAGCGGACGTACTTCACCCACATCGCGCATGAGTTGCCGCACGCTGCCGAGGCTGATCTGCCGCCGGAGGCACGGATCGCTTATGATGGTATGGAGTTGGAGCTATAGATGAGGCGTCGAATTGGATTCCGGGTAGCGCAGGCTGCCAGCCTGCTGGTTTCGGCAGCCTGCCGAAACGAACTTCGCTTCGGTTCGCTGCGCGAAATGTTTCCGGCAAGCTGCCGGAAACGGCAGGCTGGCAGCCTGCGCTACCCGGAATTTGGCTCCCTCGTCCGCGGGATGGCTGCGGCCCTGTTGCTTTCGTTTTCCCTCGCCGCGCACGCCGATCCGGCGCTGACCGACGCCACGATCGTTGTCTTCAATAGCGACGTGCCGGAGTCGGTGGAGCTGGCGAAGTTCTACGCGCAGAAGCGCGGCATTGCGCGCGATCATCTGGTCGGGCTCGCCTGTTCGAAAGAGGAGGAGATCAGCCGCGAGGAATACGAGCGCACCATCGCGGAGCCGTTGCGCGAGATGTTCAAGAAGCGCCGCTGGTGGACCTTGCGCGAAACGGCTGGCAGTCCGCTCTCGGTTTCCGCCACGAACGTCCGCTTTGTCGCGTTGATGAAGGGAATGCCGTTGAAAATTCGCCCTGCGGAAAATCCTCCCGGCGATACCAAAGGCGAGGGGCTGGTGAGTGGTCGGAATGAAGCATCCGTCGACTCCGAGCTGTCTCTGCTGGCTCGCTTCGATCGAAAAATTTCCGGAGCGGCAAACAATCCATACTTCAAGAGTTACCGGCCCATCCTGGAAAGCCCGGAAGTACCGCTGCTGCTGGTGTGCCGGCTGGATGCGCCAACCGCGGCCACGGTGCGGCGGATGATTGTGGATGCGATCGAAACCGAAAAGACGGGGCTGTGGGGCCGCGCTTATGTGGATGGCGCAAACAACACGTCCACTGGCTACGACCAGGGCGATAAGTGGCTGGCCGAAGCGGTGCAACAATTACGCAAAGCGGGCGTGCCCGCGGTTTATGAGAACACGCCCGCGCTGCTGCCGGTCGGATATCCTATGAGCGACTGCGCGCTCTATTACGGATGGTACACGGGCGACGCCGCCGGGCCCTTCACGCAACCGGAATTCCGCTTCGTGCCCGGTGCGATCGCGGTGCACATCCACTCTTTCAGCGCGAGCACGCTGCGCAGCCCGACCGCGAATTGGGTCGGGCCGTTGCTCACGAAAGGCGCGGCGGCGTCGGTCGGGAATGTTTACGAGCCGTATCTGCAGCTCACGAATCATCTGGATATTCTGAACGATCGACTGCTGCACGGATTCACCTTCGCCGAGAGCGCCTACATGTCAGTGCAGGGCGTATCGTGGATGTCGGTGATGGTGGGCGATCCGATTTATCGGCCGTATGCGTCGTGGCTCGAGCTGACATTGAAACGGGAAACAACTTCGGATTGGACGAAGTATCGCGATTTCGCGGTGAAGCACTCGGCCCTGCCGACGCCGGAATACCGGACACAGGCGCGGCAGGCCGCATCGCGCGCGAACAACGGGCCGATGATCGAGGATCTGGGTTTGATGGAGGCGCAGGAGGGGAACCACGCTGCCGCGACACGATATTTTCAACAGGCGCGCACGATCTACACGAAACGCGACGACATTTTGCGCGTGGTGCTGGAGGAAGCGGAGAGCTGGGTGAAACAGGGGAAACCGAAACGCGCCGCTGAGCTGGTGCGCAGTGTGTTGAAGATCGTGTCGGGCGGGCCGACGGCGGATTTGTTGAAGAAGGTGGAGCAGGATGCGCCACCCGCCTCGGCGGGTGGCTTGCCGCGGTAGGATCGCAGTGGGGCAGCTAACGCCGGATGATCCCGCGTTCGCTTTTCTCGATAAATTCGAGCAGTTGCGTGATCTCTTCGCTCGGCGGTAGCTCTTTCTGTACTGCCTCCATCGCCTGGCGGGTGTTGTGTTTCGAGCGGTAGAGGAGCCGGAACGCTTCCTTGATCGCTTTTATACTTTCCGGCGTGAAGCGGTTGCGCTCAAGACCGATGACGTTGACCCCGCGAATCTCCGCCGGGTTGCCATCCGCGATCATGAATGGCGGCACATCCTGCACAATCTTGGAGCAGCCGCCGGTGATCGCGAGTCGGCCGATGCGGCAGAATTGATGCACCGCGGTGAGCCCGCCCATGATGACGTGATCATCCACCAGGACGTGGCCGGCGAGGGTGCCGTTGTTGGAGAAAATGACGGAATCGCCCACCACGCAATCATGCGCAATGTGGCTGTAGGCGAGAAAATTTCCGCGGCTGCCGATGCGGGTTTTGCCGTCGGCGCTGGTGCCTCGGTTCACAGTGACGAACTCGCGGAAGACGTTCTCGTCGCCGATCTCGAGGTAGGTGGGTTCGCCCGCGTACTTTAAATCCTGCGTCTGCTGGCCGATGGACGAGTAGGCGTAGAATTTGTTGCGGGCGCCGGCGCGGGTGGGGCCGTTGATGGAGACGTGGTTTTGCAGCCAGCATTCCGGGCCGAGAACGACGTCGGGGCCGATGATGCAATAAGGGCCGACCGTG
Source organism: uncultured Verrucomicrobiae bacterium (assembly GCA_963769625.1). GTDB lineage: Bacteria > Verrucomicrobiota > Verrucomicrobiia > Chthoniobacterales > UBA10450 > JACCTI01. Next base: position 267,555 of record CAVYMO010000012.1, read on the forward strand.
GTGCCGGCGCCGAGTTCCGCCGATGGATCGACGATGGCGGTGGGGTGAATCTGGACGTCGGACATGGTGTTAAAAATCCGAAGTCCGAAACCCGAAATCCGAAACAAGGTCGAATGACGAAGTGCCGAAAACACGCGTGGCCCGGGGCATTCGACATTCGGGTTTCGTCATTGTTTCGGTTTTCGGTTTTCGGATTTTGTCATTTCCCTCATTTATCGAGGAAGGTGAACATCAATTCGCCTTCGGAGACGACGGCATCGTTAACGCGGCACTGGCATTTCGCTTTCGCGACGCGATTGCTGCGGGCCTTGAGCAGTTCAGCGTGGATGAAAAGGGTGTCGCCAGGAAAAACCGGTTTGCGGAATTTCACATCGTCCGCGCTGACGAAGTAGCCGATGCGGCTGGCGCTTCCCGTGATTTTCATCATGAGGATGCTCGCCACCTGCGCCATCGCTTCCACTTGCAGAACGCCGGGCATGACCGGATGCCCGGGAAAATGGCCGGCGAAGTAGGGCTCGTTGATCGTGACCGATTTCACGCCGGTGATTTTCTTGTCGCCCTCGAAACCGACAATGCGATCGACCATCAGGAATGGATAACGATGCGGTAAAATGTTCATGACCTGGTTGACGTCGAGGCCGCCTTCGCCGGCGGGGAAGGCCCGCGGTTGCAAGGTGGGCAGAGTCTTCTCGTGCTCACGCGCGAGGGCGCGGGCGAGTTCGGCATTGGGGCCGTGACCCGGCCGGACCGCGATGACGTGGCCGCGAATCCGGTGACCTACGAGCGCGAGATCGCCAATGATATCGAGGATTTTGTGGCGGACGAATTCGTCGGGAAACCGGAGCGGCTCCTTGCTTAAAACGGAGTCGCCGCGCACAACGATGGCGTTCTCGAGGCTGCCGCCTTTGATCAGGTTTTTGTCCATCAAGGGCTGCACGTCCTCGTAGTAAACGAAGGTGCGGGCGGGAGCGATTTCGCGCTCGAAGATGGCGGGCGTGATCTCGGTGGAGAGGAATTGGGTGAAACGTCCTTGCGGTCCCATCTGGGTGCAGGAGACGCGGAATTTATCGTCGGGCAACACGACCAGAAGGGAGCCGCCTTTGGTTTCGATGTGCAACGGTTCGGACACGGTGAATATCCGCCGCGGCGCTTCCTGCGGAACGACGCCCGCTTTCTTGATCACTTCGACATACGGGCCCGCGCTGCCGTCGCCGATGGGGGGCTCGTTGGCGTCCATCTCGATGATGGCGTTGTCCACGCCCATGGCGGAAAGCGCGGCGAGGATGTGCTCGACGGTGTGCACGCGCATGCTGCCTTCGCCGATGGTGGTGGCGCGCTCGACCGTTTTCAGGTTTTCGATTTTCGCGTCGATCGTCGGCTCGTCCTGCAGATCCTTCCGCTTGAATTTGATCCCGTGATCGATCGGCGCGGGCTGCAGACGAAGGGTGACTTTTTCGCCGGTGTGCAGCGAGACGCCGGTGAGACCGGCGGCTTTTCCTAGGGTGTGTTGAAGTTCCGGCGCTGGCATAGGGGCCTAACTAAACAAAGATTCCGGGCAGTGACTAGAGGGGTTTTCGGGAAGGCTGTTCCGTTCAGTGCCCGCATTAGACGTTGTAAGTTTTTCATCGACCTGCCTATCGTGCGACGCCCGAGAACGATTATGCGGCGCTCATTTCTTCTTTTTCTCTTCGCTATCGCATTCTCCCACCCGGCCTCGGTCGTACGCGGCGATGGAATTCTCTATTTCGTCAACACCACTGGCGACGCCCCGCTGGTTGGTTCGAGTAATTTTTGTGATTCCGATCCCGGGACCCCTGGCGAACAATGCACGTTGCGCGCGGCCATTCAGGCGGCCAATTCGCATGCGGGGGATGATGGGATTGAATTTTCCATCCCGACTTCCGATCCGAACTATGACCCGGGGACCGGCCGCTACACGATCAATCTCGGTTCGGCGCTGCCCGCTTTGAGTACTAACATGGAGATCGCCGGCCCGGGCCAACACGCGTTGACAGTACGCCGCAATACCGGGTCCGATTACCGGGTATTTACCGTCACCACAGGTGGCACGGTGACATTGTCCGGTATGACGATCAGCAACGGCTCCGTCGGCTGTATCGAAGGTGGTGGTGGCGTCAAGAACGAGGGTGTTGGCACGGTGAATCTTACCGGCATCACGCTGAGCGGTAATTCTGCCTGCGTCGGCGGAGGCGGGATTCTGAATGCGAGCGGTGGCACGGTGAATGTCACCAACAGCACGGTGAGCGGTAACACTTCTGGCCGCGGGGGCGGCATCGCCAATGAAGGCACCGGCGCGATCAATGTGAACAGGTGCACGCTCACTGATAACTCTACGGGCGGGCACGGCGGCGGCATTTACATTAACAGGGGTATCACGAACGTCGCTAATAGTACGCTTAGCGCGAACTATGCTGGCGAAGGCGGCGGCATCGCTGTGACCGGCGGGACCTTGAACCTGGGCAACAGCACGCTTAGCGGCAACGCCGCGGAGGAAGGCGGCGGCATGTTCAATAGCGCGGGGACGATGAATGTCAGGAGTAGCATCATTGCCTTGAACATCGCCCTCGGCTTGGGTCCGGACGTTAGTGGAACCGTCGTGACCGGAGGGTTCAACCTGATCGGGAAGAGCAACGGAAGCACCGGCTTCACCGCACCGACAGATCGTGTGGGGACGATGGCCGCGCCGCTCGACCCCAATTTCGCCTCGAATTTGCAAAATAACGGAGGACCGACGCGAACCCTGGCGCTCGCTTTTGGCAGCCCGGCGATCGACAAGGGAACGAGCGCCGGACTCACCGGCACGCTCACGACCGACCAACGCGGTGCCGGATTTCCGCGCACCTTCAATGATGCCGGGATCCCGAATGCGGCGGGCGGCGATGGCGCAGACATCGGAGCCTTCGAGGTGCAGACCGCGGCGCCCACGCCAACACCGACACCGACTGCAACGCCCACACCGACGGCGAGCCCCACTCCTGCGAGACTGGGCAATATCTCGACGCGTTTGCGGGTGGAGACCGGCGACAACGTGCTCATCGGTGGCTTCATCGTCACGGGGTCGCAACCCAAGAAAGTGATCGTGCGCGCGATCGGCCCCTCGCTCTCGGTTGCCGGTAAATTGGCCAACCCAATCCTGGAGCTTTTCGGCCCTGGTGGCTTGATCGCTTCGAATGACAATTGGCGGAGCATGCAAGAAGCAGCCATCATCGCCACCACGATCCCGCCGACCAATGATCTGGAGTCGGCCATCGTTGCGACTCTTCCCGCGAACACGAGCAGTTACACGGCGATCGTGCGAGGCGTGGGAGGCGGAACTGGCGTAGGCCTCGTAGAAGTGTACGATCTGGATCGGACGGTGAACTCGCAGCTCGCGAACATCTCAACGCGCGGCTTCGTCAAGACGGGCGATAACGTGATGATCGGCGGTCTGATTCTGGTTGGCTCTGCCCCGCGCCGCGTGATCGTGCGGGCGATTGGGCCGTCGCTGCCCGTCAACGGCAAGCTGGCGGATCCCACGCTGGAGCTCTTCAATCAGAACGGCGTCCTGATTGGCTCGAACGACAATTGGCGGACAACGCAGCAGGCAGAAATCATTGCCACGGGGGTACCGCCGCCGAACAATCTTGAATCCGCGATTGTCGCCACATTGCCGGCGACCCCACATACGGCCATCGTGCGGGGCAAGAATGGCACCACGGGTGTGGCCTTGGTGGAAGTATTTGCGCTCAACTAGAGCTCTGCGCGGCGGATTCCCATCATTCGCCGCCTGTTCACTCCTGTTGTACATTCCCGGGCCGTCGCAGACGGAGCGCTTCGCAACAAGGAGCAAGATATGAGACAAACGGGGATTCTGATAGGGTGTTTGATCGTGGTGCTCGGCGCGCGAATCGCGAACGCACAATTGCCCGATGTGCCTCTTGGCACAATCAGCCTCGAAGTGCAGGCGGTCGCGACCGGCCTCAGTTCGCCGGTTGAACTCGTTTCCGCGAACGACGGCTCCGGCCGGTTGTTCATTGTGGAACAGGGCGGACGGATCAAGATTCTGCAAAACGGAACCGTGATGGCAACACCGTTCCTCGATATCAGCGGGCAAATCGCGGCCGGCGGTGAGAAGGGATTACTCGGGCTGGCGTTCCATCCGGGTTTCGCTAACTCGAGCAGCCCGGGATTTCGTCGCCTCTACACTTACACCACGGAGACACCAAGCGGGGTCGCAGATTTCACCGTGCCGATGAGCGGCACGCCAGACAACCGCTGCGTGATCGCGGAATGGCAGGTCTCCGCGGGCGATCCGAACCGCGTGGATACGGCGACGCGGCGCGATGTTTTGCGTTTCACGCATCCGCAATCGAATCACAACGCCGGCAAGATCGCCTTTCGTCCGAGCGACGGTTATCTCTACATCGCGAGTGGCGATGGCGGGAACGGCGGGGACACCGGCGATGGTCACACGCCGGGCACGGGCAACGCCCAGGACACGTCGAACTTGCTCGGGAAAATCCTGCGCATCGATCCTGTGGCGCCGGCGCAGAATCCCGGGAGCAGCGATCCGGTAAGCGCGAATGGCCGCTATCGCGTGCCGGCGGGGAATCCTTTCGTGGGCGCGGCGGGGCTGGATGAAATCTACGCGTTCGGATTTCGGAATCCTTATCGTTTTAGCTTCGATCCGGTGAACGATCGCCTAGTCGTGGGCGATGTGGGACAGGGCGCGATCGAGGAAGTGGACATTGTGGAAGCGGGCGGGAACTACGGCTGGCGGCGCAAAGAAGGGAGCTTTCTCTACCACAACGGCAGTGTTTTGCCGGACACGAATCCCGATCCAGCGCTGATTGATCCCGTGCTCGAATACGATCACGGGGACGGCGTGTCCGTGATCGGCGGCTTCGTTTACCGCGGAAGCGCGATCCCAGCTTTGAGCGGGCGTTACGTCTTCGGTGATTTCCTGAAGCAAGCGCTGGGATCGGGCCGCCTCTTTCACGGCGATTTCGCCGCGCGCACGATCCAGGAATTACGCCTCGGGGTGAATCCGCGCGGCGTGCTCGGGCTGCTGGTGAAAGGATTCGGCGAAGACGTCGCCGGCGAGATCTACGTGCTCGGCGACGGAGCCGGTGTGGGTCAGGTGCTGAAATTGGTGGCCATTCCTGCGGTCCCCGCGTTGCTCAATCTTTCCACACGCGCGCGCATCGAAGCGGATAACAACGACCTCGCCATCGTCGGGTTCATTCTCACCGGGAGCGTGCCGAAGACGGTGGTCATCCGCGGCTTGGGACCGTCGCTCGCGGTCAACGGCCAGCCCGTACCCGGCCGGCTTGCGAACCCGAGCCTGGCGTTGCATGACGAAAACGGCGCGCTCGTGGAAATGAATGATGATTGGATGACGGCGCCGCGCGCGGGTGAGTTGAGCGGCTTTGGTCTCGCACCGGCGAATGCCCAGGAATCCGCTATCGTGGCCACGCTGCCGCCAGGTGTGTTCACCGCCATCCTGCGCGGGGTGGGCGGCACCGCGGGCGTCGGGTTGGTGGAACTCTATGACGTGGCCCAAGGCACGCCATCGAACGCGGTTAATCTTTCAACGCGGGGTCGCGTGCAAACTGACGACGATGTCATGATCGGCGGGTTCATCATCGGCGGCAGCAGCAATCAGCGCGTGCTTCTGCGGGCGATTGGTCCCGCGCTCACGGGCCGCGGTGTGTCGGGAGCGCTGCAGGATCCGACGCTGGAGTTGTTCAACTCCTCCGGCGTGCGCGTTCGCTTCAACGACGACTGGCGGTCAAACCAGCAGAGCGAGATCATCGCCAGCGGAGTGCCGCCGACCGAGAACGCGGAGTCGGCCATTTTAGAAACGCTGAGCCCGGGCAGCTACACCGCGATCGTGCGCGGCGCGGGGAACACGACCGGCGTCGCGCTGGTGGAAGTGTTTCGCTTGAACCCGTAACGTCAATCGAGATGGCACCAATCGATCTCGACGCGCTGCCGCTGCGCGAAGCGATCGGTGAAGAACAATTCTTTGTGCCGGCAACCGTGCTCGTGCACCAGTTTCGTCACCTTGACGTCGAAGCAGCAATACTCGGCGATCTCCATGATTCGCCCCTCGCGCCACCAGCGGATCGCATCCAGGCCCATGGCGGTTTTTTGCACGCCGAGGGTGGCGTTGGCGATGGAATCGAGGGCGAGGCGATGGCCGAGCCGCTGTTCGACGTCGAGCATGAGGTCGGCGGTGGGGAGTTCGTGGATGAGATCGAGAATCGTGTAACCCATGAGCACGTGATAATCGAAATTGAGGACGTTGAATCCGACCACGAGATCAGCCTGGCGCAGCCGTTCGATCAGGTCGTGCACGCGTTCTTCGCCGAAGACCTGATAACTTCCGGTGGCGGTGCTGAAGATGGCGCCGATCGACATCCGCATGTTGCCCTTGCGATCCCAACCGCCCGCGTCATTGGCCGTGCGCTGGGTTTCGAGATCGAAGTAAACAATGTCGCGCGGCACTGTTTCCACTGAACAAGCCGGAGTGGCTATTTCAATTCAATTTCGCCGCAGTCGAACGCCATCATCTGGTCGAGCGCAGTGACCCGGAAGTGTTCGACCACTGCCTCGTCGTCCTGGAAGACATCGATCGCGTTGACGCCGTTGGGCGCGAGGACAATGCGCGTGAGGTGGGGCGTTTCGCTGACGGTTTGTAGCGGTAGACCGTCACCGGTTTTCAAAAAGCTGCCGTCCTCATCAGAATCGACCGCGAGTTCGACCGTGGCGCTGGCGCCTTTCTCCAGCGGATTCGAGCGCAACTTGATCGTGACCGCGGAAACCTCCGCCGGATCGGGCGCGAGCACCGGTTGCCCGCCCACGATGGCAAAGCGCTGATGCGCCACGATGTGTTTTTCGAACTCCACCTTCCAATCGGAAACTGGTTTCGCTGCGGGATCGGCCGCGACGTTGGTCGCCACCAGAGTGAGGCCGCGCAACCGCTGCTGCGCGGCGTTTTCTTCGAGAAGGAAAATCCTGTCGCTCGTGGTGGAGGCGGCGACGACCCGTGGTTGCGGCTCGTCCACGGCGAACAGCATCTGGCGCAGGAAGGTGCCGTCAGGCGAAAATTGTTTCAGAGCCAGTCCGTCCACGTCGGTTTCCGCGCGATCGATCACCCAGACCGTCCCGTCTTTTCCAGCGGCGGCGGAAAGCGGCGCGATCAAATGCGGCCACGCGACAGGCTGCGATTCTTCAGCATGCGGGAACACGAGCCGGCCTTCCGCGGCGCGGACCGCGTAACGCTCGGGCAGAAACCGTTCATCCTCGCGTTCGGTCTCGACACGGCCGAACAACTCACCGCTGAGATCGCAACTGGCCGACCCTTCCTGCCCGCCCGCGAGCGTCACGAGCAAGGCGAGTTCCTTTTCGCGCACGAGCTTGAGATTGTGGATCGCGCGCAGGTGCGGCGAATCGGCGTCGGTGACCCAATCGTTGAAGAAGAAGCCGATGCCGTCGACCGCAATGTCGCCGACGACATAGCCGCGCGCGTGATATTTGCCGGTCGGCAAGGGCGCGCCGGCATCGTCGTTTCCATCCCAGGTCGTGCTGAGCGCATCGCTTCCGATTTCGAATTCGTCGAAATCGGCTTCGCGCTGCAGCACACGCACCAGTTTCCCGTTCGCGTCGAAAACCCCGAGGCTGATCGTGCCCTCAAGCGGCGGCGGGACGAAACGGATCGGAACGGATCTCGGCGCGGGAGTGGGGGATTCGGCGGGTGATGGCCGCGGTGTTTCCTGTGCGTAGCCCACCGCCGCGGAAGCGACGAGGAGAAAGAGAGCGCGAAGGATTGGTCGCGCGGTTAGAGGTAGGAACGCCATTCGAGTTGGGGAAACAAATTATCGCGACTCTCGCAATCGGAAAGGAAAGCTTCGTCGATGCCTCCGGATTGCAGCTGTTCGTAAAGTCGCGTGAAGCGCGCGACATGGGTGTTGACCCGACGCTCTGCGTAATGCGCGGCGGTGCCATTCCGGATCAGGAACGGCCAATCGCTTGCTTGCATGAGCAGTAGTTCGCGCGCGAGCTGGCGCAAGACGCGGTCGGTCAGCGCGTCGGTGGTGTGCGCATGGGCGCGCGCCATCTCGGTCATCCGACGCGCGGCGGCGCTGAGGTGGGGTTGAATCCAGGCGTTGCTCTCGTCCAGCCACACATTCAGGTAACCTTTTTCGCCCCAGCTCGATGCGGCGGGCGCGATGATCGCCTGGGTCGGATTGCGCGCGAGATAATCGCCGGGCGTGGTCAGTTTAATCGCGTTCGGGCGTGCGGCGGCCTGGCGGATGAAGTGCTCGAGAAAGAGCGGACCTTCATACCACCAATGACCGAAGAGTTCGGCATCGAATGGCATGGTGATGATGGGCTCGAAATCCAGATCGCGCAGCGGTTCGAGTTGGTGCAGGCGTGAGGCGAGGAAATGCTCGGCGTGCGTGCGCGCCGCGCTTTCGGCCGGCGTGCGTTGGTAGAGTTCCTTCGCCGGTCCGGGGCTGGTGATGCGATGATATTTGAGGCCGGTGAAACGCGGAATCTTTAACGACGAATCTGCGAAGACATAGTCTGTGGGGAGATCGAAACCGAGATCGCGATAAAACTCGCGGTAAACGGACTCGCCCGGATAACCGGCTTCTGCACTCCAGACTTCCCGGCTCGAGACCGGATCGCGCGGAAACGCGGCCGGGCCAGCCGCGGTAAAGGCGGGAGCGTAAACGGCGCGGGACGGCTTCGGCTTGGCGAGAGCGAAAGCGTGGGCATCGAGAATGAACCAACGCAGATTTGCCTCCTGCAGGTGCGCCTCCAAGCCGGGCGCGTAGGCGCATTCGGGGAGCCAAAAGCCGACCGGTTCCGCATCAAAATGGAGGCGATAAGCGTCGCAGCCGAGGCGAATTTGTGCGCGCAGCGCTTCAGGAGAATGCGCCAGCAAAGGCAACAGGCCGTGGGTGGCCGCGGAGGCGATGAGTTCGAGCACGCCTGCGTCCCGTAACGCGCGAAACGCAGCCAGCAGGTCGCCATTCCACTCTTCATACAGCCGCCGAACTTCGCCCAGCGTCTGATGATAAAAGCGCGCGAGTTCGTGCAGCGCCGGTTCGTGGTGCGTGCGTTCCATTTCGCGTTCGGCGAGACGGATCGTGCGATCGAGATGGCGCCGATAACGCAGGCGTAGCAAATCGTCCTGCAACATCGCGCACAGCGTTGGCGTGAGCCCGAGCGTGAGCTGGAAGGACACGCCATCGCGGCGAAGCCGCTGCATCATCCCGAGCAGTGGAACGTAACTTTCTGAGATGGCTTCGAAGAGCCAGTCTTCCTCGAAAAACTCCTCGTGCTCCGGATGCCGGACGAACGGCAGGTGCGCGTGCAGGACGAGCGCAAGCATGGAGAGGTTTCGGGGTTCGGGGTTCAGGGGTTCAGATTTCTGAAACCCGAACCCTGAAACCAAAACCCTCCGGCTTACAGCGTGCGGCAGAAGTCCTGGAAACGATCGAGACCCTTTTTGATGATGTCGATGCTGGTGGCGTAGCTGAGGCGGATGGTGCGGTCGTCACCGAAGGCGATGCCGGGCACGACCGCGACGTTGGCTTTGCTCAGGAGACGATCGGCGAAGTTGGTCGAGCTGAGGCCGAGCTGGCTGATGTTCACGAGAATATAGAATGCGCCGTCCGGTTTCACGGCGGTGATGTTCGGGATCTTCGTGATCCGGTCATACATGTAACCGCGGCGGAGGTTGAACTCGTCACGCATGTCGGCCAGCGGTTGCTGGTCGCCTTTGAGCGCGGCGAGCGCGCCGCGTTGCGCGAAGGAGGTTGGGTGCGAGGTGCTGTGGCTTTGGATGTTATCAGCCGCTTTCGCGATCGCGTCGGGCGCCGCCATGTAGCCGAGCCGCCAACCGGTCATCGCGTAAGCTTTGCTGAAGCCGTTGATCGTGATCGTGAGATCGTGCGCTTCCTTCGAGAGCGACGCGATGCTGGTGTGCGGCACGTCGTCATAGGTCAGCTTTTCGTAAATTTCATCGGAGAGGATGATGATTTCTTCCTCCGCGGCGACTTCGACGATCTTCTCCAGTTCTTCGCGCGTGTAGACGGCGCCGGAGGGATTATTCGGGCTGTTCAAGATCAACATCTTGGTCCGCGGGGTCATCGCGTTTTCGAAATCCTCCGCGCTCATCTTCCAGCCGTTGCGCTCGGTCGTGGGCACAATCACCGGCTCGGCGCCGGCCAGCCGCACCATATCGGGGTAGCTGACCCAATAGGGCGCCGGGATGATGACCTCGTCGCCTTCCTGGCAGGTGGCCATGATGGCGTTGTAGCAGGAATGCTTCGCGCCGCTGCTGACGATGATCTGGCTCGGACGATAGGAGATGCCATTGTCGGTCTCGAGTTTCTCCGCGATGGCCTGGCGCAATTCCGGCAGCCCGGCGCTCGGGGTGTATTTCGTAAAACCGGCCTGCAAGGCGGCGATGGCCGCGTCTTTGATGTGCTCGGGCGTATCGAAATCCGGTTCGCCGGCGCCGAAGCCGCAAACGTCGAGGCCTTCGGCTTTCATGGCCTTGGCTTTGCTGTCGATGGAGAGCGTGAGAGAGGGAGTTAGCTGCGCGGCGCGCTCGGAAATTTCCATGGCGGTGGGGTTTGGATTAATGGTTTGCAAAATGGGCCGGCAAGCTATTGGCGACCGTAGAAGGATTCAATTAAAGCTTTGAAGTTATTCTCGTCGGCCTGGATGATTCCCATCTCGCGCTGAGCGTTTTCCGCGGAATCGGAGGCGTGCGCCGCGTTGATCATGATGGACTGGCCGAACTCCTTCCGGATCGAACCCGGAGGCGCCTTGCTCGGGTCGGTCGGGCCGAGGACATCGCGGATTTTTCGGACCGCGTCTTCACCTTGGTAAACGATCGCGATGCACTTCTCGGAACCGGGCGCGCTTTTCTTCTCCGCCGGGGTCGCACTCGGGCGTCCGCCGGACATGAACGCGACCACGTCTTCCCAGGCGCTGCGGCCCTTATCGGCGCCGAGTTTTTCTTCGAGCACGGGCAGGACCGGACCGTAGAATTCCTCGGCTTGGGCCACGCTCATGCGGTGGACCTTGAAGCCGATGATGGAAAGGCCCGTCTGCGAGAAGACTTCGATCACGCCACCCGGTCGCAGGTTTGGGAATTTGAAATTGTCGGGCTTGATCAAGACCAGCGTCTTTTCGACCTTCGTGCCCGCAGGATAGGTGAGGACTTTGTCGAGAATCCCGCCGTCGGCTTCCGAATACTCCGCCCACATCTGCAAATCTTCTTTCGCTTCGTCGGCATCGGTCGCGGTCAGGACCGCCGGCTCGAAATAGGTAACCTCGCCGGCCGAGTTCGTGATGTAATCGCCAAACGTATCGCGGATGGTTTCTCCGCTGGTGCGCTCATTCACGATGTGGCCCACGGTATCGAGCGTCTTGCGCACCGCGTCCGGCCCGCGCAATACAAGCACCATCACGCGGGGGCGGCTGCCATTCACCGTGCCGGTGAAATTCTTCGCTACATACTTGCGCAGGAGCTCCTGAGTGGCGCGATGGCGTGGATCGGTCTCGGTCACAATCGTGTCCGCATAGCGTTTCACCAGCTCCTGGCTGGGGGCGAACATGCGCGCGGCCACGAGGTCGAGCCCGCTGCGCGCGATCAAGCGCGAAATGATGCCTCCGGTGCGCGATTTGCGCATCGAGTAAGGCGTGAGGATGACGTAGGAAAGTTCTTCGGCCGGCATAAAGGTGTTCCCGCGGTCCGACAGGATCAACCGCGTGAATGCAGGAAAGACCGAAGGCCCGCGAAGGGTGCCGGGGAAGGTGCTTTTGGGGCCCCTTCGCGTCAACCGGGATTTTTGTTCCCGGGCTGTTATTACGGGCTCTTGGGCCGCTGCGCGGGGGAGGAAGCGTGCGCAGGTGAAGCTTTGGCCGTCGGACTTGGGGATGGCGTCGGAGTGGGGGGCGGTTTCAGCAAATCGGAGCGTTTCTGCAATAGCACGTCGATCGTGCCCTTTGCGATCAGATATGGCCGGCCGGTGAACGCCTGTTCCTTCGCCAGCTTCTCTTCGCGTTGCTTCTGTTTCGTGGCGAACTCTTGATCGAGCCTGGCTCTGTCCTCCGGATTTTCGTCCGCGGCGGGCTTGCGTTCCTTGGGCACTTCGGCTTTCACCGAAACGAGGACGGGATAATTTTCTCCCATCAGTTTTCCGATCCGCAGTTCGTAAGCGAATCCATCGAAGGTCTGCGCGTTCACGATGGAAGACTGATCAAGGCCGGTCTCCGACGTGGGCGCATCCGGAGCCAGGACGTCAGTGAACATCGGATTGGCCAGCGCGTTGGTCGCGCTGCTGGCTTTCAGTGGCGTCCAGTTCTTCTCCCGATTTGGTCTCGGCTAGGGTCCAGTCCGCGGTCGCGTTCTCCCGCGTGAGTTGCCACTTCGTCGCCGGAGTGGTGGCGATCAGGGAGATCGATTTTGGGTTCTCCACTTTGATGAAGTCGCGATTGAGCCACGACTCGGGTTTGGTCTCGACTTCGTCGAAGGTTTGGGCAGCCAGGAATACCTGCCCGGCGCGCGCCGGCGTCATAACGTAACGTCCGACCGGAAACTCCCCGCGCCCGAGATTTCCGGCTGCCTCGCGCATTTGTTTCTTCCCGAGCAAAAGCGCCGCTAGTTTTTTGTCGCTCTCGCCCTGGAGTTGGATCGAGGTCGCGGCGGTGTCGGTTAAATCAAGTCGACCGAGTTGCGACTCGCCGACCTCGACCGTTTGCGCCGCGCGCAGTTCCCACAGCTTCCGAATCAGACTGGCGACCTTCTGGAAATCGGCCGGATAATCAGCGCGTTCCACCACGCGCCACGTGTTCTCTTTCTTCACCAGATTGAGTTCGGTTTCGCCCGTCTTAAGCGTCACCTGCGAAACGTCGTTGAGCGGGAAATCGAGGACTTTGTCGCTCGATGCGACCGCGCTCTGGCTCCAGGTCGCGCTGTCACGCTGGCGCAAGAAGAGGGCAGCGCCGCCGAGGACGACGAGCAAACCTAAAACGAGGATGAGCTGTTTCCCTTTCATGCCGCGACCTCGCGTCGTTTTATCAGGGCCAGGCCGAAGCCGGCGAGAATCACCAGGGCCGGCATGCCCGCGATGTTGAGCCACTTGATCCGGTTTTCGAGCGAGTCGATCTCCGCGCGCAAGCGGCGGCGCATGTCTTTCAACTGCGTTTTCACGTTTGCTTCCGTCTGACGAAAATTGGCGAGCTCCTGCTGTTGCTCGGGCGAAAGGATGAAACGCTGGCCCGCGTCCTTGCTCTGTTGCAGCTCGTTCACCTTCCGTTGCGTTTCGGCGAGACTGTTTTCCAGCTCCTTGATTTTGCTGCGGTAGTTTGCCTCCGCGTCCGCCTGCAACTTCTGCACGACCGTGAATGGCCGTTCGCGCGAGGCGCGGCTGCGCACGGCGATGAGGTTGCTGTCACCCGCCAGTTGCTCGACTGCGCTTTGCGCGAAGCTGAGATTGCCGTTGAGCGGAACGATGAGCGGTTGCCCGCCGAGCGTCGCAAGTTTTTGCACGGAAACCTGATCCTGGATCATGTCGGCATCGGCGATGAGCATGACGGTCGTTTCCTGCGCTGCTTCCTTTAGACTCTCTTCGGCCGGTTTCTCCTCGGGCGTGGGTTGGTCGGGAGTCGCGGAGGCGGGCTTCGGTTTGCCCTCGGGAAACGCGGTCTTGAATTTGCCGACGAGGCGAATCGCCAAGGGGTATTCCGTTCCGCTGGGCACGAAATTGCTCGTGATCTGGTTGCCGCCGAACGAGGCCATCATTCCGTCCACCAACTGCGACTGCTTCGAGGTCTTCAGCAGATCGGTTTTCTTGAGACCTTCCGTGGGCGTGCCGGTCAGCGCCCCACTGAAGGCCATGAGCAGATTGCTCGCGTCGGCCGTGATGACGTCGTCCTTGTTGATAGATGTTTCGTTCAATGCCAGCACCGCCGGGTTTGGTCCTTCCTGTAACCGCGCGACGTGTTCCATGTCGGCCACGACCTGGCCGGACTGGAAGGTGAGGCCCCAGGCTTTGAATAATTTATCGAGCGTGGACGAGCTTTGCGGGGGAAGGCCCTGGCTCTGCACTGGCGGCCGATCGAGCACGCAGAGCGGATCGATGAACGCGATCAGCTTTCCTCCGCGGAGGACGAATTGATCGAGCGCGAATTCCGTCGCCTCGGTGATCCCTTTCGGATGAATGACGACCAGCACCTTGATGTCGTCCGGGATCGAATCGGCTGTCAGCTCGACCTGCTTCAACTCGAAGTCCCGTTGCAGTTCGCCGATGAACGCCCAAGGCCGCGACGCGTTCTGGCGCATCATCATCGGGTTCTGGTTGGGGGTGCCCATGATCGGCAACGGGCTCATTACTCCAACCACCGGTTTCTCCGAGGTCATGACGCGAGCGATGGCGCGAGAGATGTCGTATTCGAGCAAACGCTCGCGATCCGGGGTGAGAAACGGCAGCGCTTGTTTTTGATCAAGCATGCTCACGCTCAGCCCGAGATAAACGCGATCGCCCGTGCGCAAAGGTTGCGCCTCCACGCCATCGAGGCGGGCCGAGTCTTCCGCATCGGAATCCGGCTCCGGGTCGAGGCGCTGGATCTGGATTTTTCCTTTCGCGGCCTGCTTGTACTCGCTCAGGAGATCCTCCACGCGCTGCGCGTAGTTCGTCAGCGCCACAGGCATCGTCTTGCTGTCCTGCGTGCTGTAGAAGCGGATTTGCACCGGCGTATCGAGCTTCGCCAGGATCGCCTTCGTGCCAGCGGAAAGCGTGTAGGCCTTTTCCGCGGTGAGATCGACGCGCTGTTTCACCTGCGCGGCAATGACATTGACCGCGATGAGAATGAGCAGCACGGCGGCGATTCCCGCGCCGGAATAAAGAATGGTTTCGAGTCCGTTCCTTTTCATGAGCAAGCTGGCCTATCCGGCGCGATGCGCGCGAATGATGACGCTGGTGGTGAAGAGTGAGAACAGAATGACGGAGAGGAAAAACAACACGTCCCGCGAATCGATCACGCCCACGGTCAGGCTTTCGAAATGCGTCATCACGCTGAACGACGCGATGGTTTCCACGAACCACGGGCTGGCCCAGTGGGTGAGCAGATTCGTCACCGGCGGATAACCGGCGAGGATGAGGAAGAGGCAGAGCACGAGCGAGAGGATGAAGCTCACCACCTGGTTGCGCGTCATCGCCGAGGTCATGGCCGCGATGGAGAGATAAGCGCCCGCGAGGAGGAGGCTGCCGAGATAGCTGGTGAGAATGACGCCGTTGTCGGGATTCCCAAGATAATTAACCGTGAACACGATCGGAAACGTCAACGACCAGCGCGAGTGCGAGGATCAACCAGGAGGCGAGAAATTTCCCGACGATCGCCTGCCAGGGCGTGATCGGCATCGTGAGCAAGAGCTCGATCGTGCCCAGCCGCCGTTCCTCCGACCACATCCGCATCCCGACCGCCGGCACGAGGAAAAGATAAAGCCACGGATGCCAGCCGAAGAAGGCGAGCAGGTTCGCCTGACCGCGCTCAAAGAATCCCGCGACCATGAAAGTGAGGAACCCGGCGAGCAGCAGAAAAATGACGATGAAAACATACGCGACCGGCGAAGCGAAATAGCCGACCACTTCGCGTTTCGCGATCGTCCAGATATGGCGAAGCGCATCCGTGGCCGCGGGTTTTTCAAGCGCAGGCGCCTCCGCTTCGGTCGATTGTTCGAGAGCCGCTTCGCTCATTTGCGTTCCTCCCGTTTCGTTTCCGGTAAAGTGATGCTGCGGAAAACTTCATCGAGCCGACCTTCTTCGGTATGCAGCTCTTCAATCTTCCACCGCTCCAACGCCGCGATTTCTCCAATGGCACGGGCCAGTTCGCCGTTGGCGCTAGGCTTTGTATAAACGCGCAGCGCGGGGGGCGCGTCGGCTAACGTCACGCATTTCGCGAAAGCGGGAATTCGTTCGAGTTTTTGCCGTACATCGGTCGCGTCGCCGTCGGCGAGGCGCAGAATTACTGCGCCAGCGTTCTCCGAGCGCTGCTTTAATTCCTCCGGCGTCCCGTTGGCCACGATCTGTCCCCGGTCGATGATGATGGCGCGAGAACAGGCCGCCTCCACCTCTTCCAGGATGTGGGTCGAAAAAATGATCGCCTTGTTCTCACCCATCTTCCGAATCAGCGAACGCACTTCGTGCTTCTGGTTGGGATCGAGACCGTCGGTCGGTTCGTCGAGCACGAGCACTTTCGGATCGTGGATAATCGACTGCGCGAAACAGGTGCGGTGGCGGTAGCCTTTCGACAAGGTGTCGATGCTCTGGTGCATGACCGGTTCGAGAAAACACATCTCCAGCGCCCGATGGACGGCGCGCTTATTCGCATCTCCCCGCAACCCGCGCAGCTCGGCCGCGAAACGGAGGAAACCGAGGACCGTCATGTCGGAATAGGAGGGCGCGTTTTCCGGCAGATAACCGATGAGACGCTTGGCGGGAATCGGGTTCTCCAGCATGTTGTAATCGCCAACCGAGATCTCGCCTTCCGACGGCGGGATAAAACCGGTCAGCATCCGCATGGTGGTGGATTTGCCGGCGCCGTTCGGCCCGAGAAAACCCAGCACCTCACCCATGCGCACGTTGAAGGAGACGCCGTTGACGGCCTTCTTCGTGCCGAAAGATTTATGAAGATTGCGAACAGTGATCATGCCGGGTCAGAGTCCGTTTTTCGGATGGTAGGACACGCAATTTTTCCAAACGTTCAAGCAAGAAAATGAATTTTTTTTAGAAAATTTTCCCTAACGATAGTAGAGCAAGGCGACCCATTTCCCGCGGCGGCGGGCCGTCTCCAGGCGAAAACCGCTGGCTTTGAGCGCGCGCCGAAGTTTCGACTCCTGCTCTCGCAGCACGCCCGAGAGGATCAGCCCGCCATCTTTCCGCAGACTGCGCCGAAAGCGCGGCAACACCGCGAGGAGCAGCTCCGAATATAAATTGGCCGTGATGATGTCGAAGGCCCCGGCTGGAAGCTGGTGGATGTCGCCGGTGATGAAGCGCACCCCGCGGAGGTGATTCGCGCGTGCATTCGCGCGCGCGGTGCGAGTGGCCTTGGGATCGTTATCGACCGCAACGACCGTTGCAGCGCCGAAGCGTTTCCCCGCGAGCGCGAGAATGCCCGAGCCCGTGCCCGCATCGAGCATGGTCCAGCCGCGTGGCAGCTTCCTCGTGGCCTCTTCCAGAAATCGCAGCGACATCGCGGTCGTGGCGTGTTCGCCCGTGCCGAAGGCGGCGCCGGCGGGAATGAGCAGCGTCGGCCCCGGGGCGTGCGGCTCGGTCCCGCTGCACACGATGAGGCGACGCCCGATACGCAGGGGCTTCGTCCGTTGCGTCTCGAGAAAGCGCGCTTCCCAATCGACTGGCAATCGCACGATTGCGCCGCCGAATACGGTCACCATCTCCGCGGCCTGCGACTCCGTGTCGCAAAAGCGTTCAATAACGATGCGACGACGGCCAGGCAGGGTGATGACGGCGTGGGCACCACCGGTTTGCGTTTCCAGTTCAACCTCGTGCGCGGTCAACCACGCGGCTGTCACGTGTTTTCGCCAGAGGTAGTTCACGCAGTCTGTTCGCACCCGTAATCTCTAACTGCGGCCTGCGGGCAAGGCGAGCGGATGAACAAGCTTGCCGAATCGCACCCCCGGATGACGCTGCGCGGGAGAGCGGGTGACGAGACTCGAACTCGCGACGTCCTCCTTGGCAAGGAGGTGCTCTACCACTGAGCTACACCCGCATTACTCCGGCGGTTCCAACCGGAAGGAGGGCAATAATGTCCAGCGCCCCGTCGTTCGCAAGGTTTTTGTCCTTTTGCGGCCGCGTCGCCCTTATTACATCTGGCCGGGCGATAAAGCCCTCGTGGGACCCGCGAGAGCGCTTTACCGGATGAAAATACGCGGAATCGCGAGATTTTTGAATCCAAACGACCGCCCGCCGGCATCTCACCGCAAAAGGACAATAATGAAAACGACCCTTCTCACCTCTCTCTGTTCCGCCGTTCTCGCCCTGGGCGCGCTCGGACAAACTCCCACCGTCGCTCCCATGGATCCGGCGAATCCTGCGCCGCCGATGGCTTCGCCCACCGCTCCGGCGGCGGTGACCACGCCACCCGCTCCCACGATCGCGCCGAGTCCCAGCGTGGCCATGACGCCGGAAGAAGCCGACGATCTCCAGAGCCGGATCGAGAAGAAGGTGCGCAAGGGCGTTCACATCACTTTTGGCGACGAGGACGACGAAGTCGTGCGCGAGAAGAAGGTGGAGCGCCGACGTGAGCGGGAGCGCGATCGCGACGTCCGGGATCACCGTGATGTGGACGACACCGCCCTCATGGCGATTCCCATCGTTGGCATCATCTTCACCACTCTCTTCGGCGCACCTGTCATGATCGTGGGTGTGATCATGTTCTTCAGCTATTGGAAACAACGCCAACTGCATCGCACCGTGCGCATGTTGGTGGAAAAGGGACAACCCGTCCCCGAAGGTCTCTTCGCGGCGCCGCCCTCGTCCCCGATCAAACAGCGCTCCGATATGCGCCGCGGGGTTGTCCTCGTAATGGTCGGCTTGGGCCTGATGCTCTTCTTCGCCGCAGTGAATGAGTGGGAAGGCGGCGCCTGGGCGATCGGCATCATCCCGTTCCTCATCGGTTGCGCCTACCTCCTGGTCTGGAAACTCGAAGGTGGCAAAAGCAACGCCCTCAAAGCCAGTACCGACAACCCCCCGCCGCTTCCGTAAGGTGCGGGAGTGTCGCTGACCGATGCAGACCTCGTCGCCAGAGTCCTTCTCGAGGATGACCACCACGCTTTCTCAGAATTGGTGCGCCGCCACCAATCGGCGGTCCGGGGTCTGCTCCGTCAACTTACCCGCACCGATGCCGCTCTGGCCGATGATCTCGCCCAGGAAGCCTTCCTTAAGGCCTTCAAAAACATCCGCAGCTTTCGGGGCGAGGCGAAATTTTCCACCTGGCTCTATCGCATCGCTTACAATTGTTTCCGCGAGGAAGCACGGAAGCGGAAAGAGCTGGTCGGCATCGATGAAGCCCGACTCGAAGCCGAGCACGATCCGCAAACGGTTGACCCCGCACTGAGACAGGACCTCATGCACGCGCTCACGCTACTTCCGCTCCACGAGCGCACCGCTGTCTTGCTTTGCTGTCAGAACGGCCTCTCGCATGACGAAGCGGCGCGGGTGCTGGACATCCCGCTCGGGACGGTGAAAACGAACGTCTTGCGCGGTCGCGAAAAATTGAAGAAAACTCTGGTCGCGTGGTCGAATAATTAATCCGATGGACGAATCGCTACAGGAAGACTGGCTCGACGCGAAACTGCGCGAAGAGGCACCGTACATTGACGACGCCGGCTTCACCGCGCTGGTTATGCATCAGCTTCCGGCCCGGCGACCTTCGCGTTCGCGACGGAGCGCGATCATTGTGGCGGTCAGCGCGTTCGCATTGGTG
Source organism: uncultured Verrucomicrobiae bacterium (assembly GCA_963769625.1). Lineage (GTDB taxonomy): Bacteria > Verrucomicrobiota > Verrucomicrobiia > Chthoniobacterales > UBA10450 > JACCTI01. The sequence continues at coordinate 287,091 of CAVYMO010000012.1, forward strand.
GTAGCCTATTTTGCCTCCGGTGGCGGTGCTTTCGTGGGCGACTCGGCTGCGTTCCTGGTCGCGATGCCGATCTGGACGGTTTGCCTGCTCGCGGGTTTTATCGCATTCCTCGTGATGGTGCTGGGGACCGCAGCGGCGATGAAGACCGCGCGTCTGCGGCGGTAGAGTCCAGATTACAGGCTGCGGGCCTGTTCGACGTCGCGCACGATTTGCGCAGCGAGTTCCTCGACGCTGTCGAATTTCTTTTCGCTGCGCAGGTACCGGCTGAACCGCACTTCCACGTCGGCGCCATAGATGTCCTCGTGCAAATCGAAGAGGTGCAACTCGAGGAGACGCTGCGGCTTTTCTCCGCTCACGGTAGGGCGCACGCCCAGGTTGGCCACCCCGCGAAAAGTGGCGCCGTCGAGTTTTGCTTCGGCTGCGTAAACGCCATTGGGCGGGAACTGCTCGCTATGCGCGCTCAGGTTTGCCGTGGGAAAACCGAGTTTGCGGCCAAGCTGCGCGCCGCGTTCCACGGTACCGAGAATGGTGTATTCGCGGCCCAACATTTCCGCGGCGCGGTCGAGTGCGCCCGTTTCCACCGCGCGCCGGATCGCGGTGCTGCTGACCACGGCGCCGTTCGCCTCCACGGGTGTGATTCCCACGACGTCGAAATGAAACTCAGTGCCGAGATTTTGCAGGAGCGCGAGGTTTCCCGCGCGGTTTTTCCCAAACGACCATTCGTGTCCCACGCAAATCTCGCGCAACGGCTTTGAGTGCTCCACCAGTCGTCGCACGAACTCCTCCGGTGGTGTGTCCGCGAACTCGCGGTCAAATTTGATCACGAGCAAATGCGCCACCCCGAGGTCGCGGATGAGGGCGATCTTGTGCTGGGTGGCGGTCAGCAGCCGTGGTGCCTTGTCGGGCCGTAGGATTTTCGCCGGATGCGGATCAAAGGTGATGACCACCGGTGTGCCGCCCGCTTCCTGCGCGTGTCGCGCGGAGGTGGAAATGACCGCCTGATGTCCGAGGTGCACGCCATCGAAAACGCCGATCGCGGTGAAGAGCGGGCCGGGCAGGTCGGCCAGTTCCGAGATGGCGCTCAAGAGGTGCATTATGACCGTTTAGGAAGAGCCACCGGGAGACACAGATGAATTCTTCCGCCTACGCGCCGCGCATGCGGGACACTTCCGGCAGTGTCAGGATGCGCCCGAGAATGTCCACCGGATCGACGGTCTTTAGTTCCTCCACGGTCACCGCGCCATCGACTTGAAAACGCCCCGAGCGTGTGCGGCGCAGTTCTTTCAAATGCGCGCCGCAGCCCAGCTCCGCTCCGATATCGTGCGCGTAGGTGCGCACGTAGAAGCCCTTGCTGCACGCCACACTGAAATCGATGTCAGGCGCGGCGATCCGCTGGATCGCGTAGCTGTAAACGTGGACCAGCCGCGGCTCCCGCTCCACCACCTTGCCCTCGCGCGCGAGTTTGTAGAGCGGCACACCACCTTGCTTGATCGCCGAAACCATCGGCGGCATCTGATAAAAATCGCCGCGATATTTCTCGAAGGCCGCGCGCACTTTTTCCTCGGTGAGATCGTCCGGCACCGGTTTCTCTTCCAGAATTTCGCCCGCGCGATCCTGTGTGCTGGTGGTCGCGCCCAGCGTGAGCGTGCCGGCATATTCCTTGTCCTCGCTCATGAGCAGATCCTGAATCTTCGTGCCCCGTCCGAGCGTGAGGAGGAGGAGACCGGTCGCGATTGGATCCAGCGTGCCGCAATGACCGACCTTCTTGATCTGAAGTCGGCGCCGCACGAGCGCGACGACATCATGCGAGGTCATGCCCGGAGCTTTATCGACGAGGAGAACGCCGTCAGGCGTGGCAGTTAATGACATCGCAAATAGCCTCCATGACTCGTTGTTCCACTTCCTTCAAAGTTCCACGCGTGCGCGCGCCCGCGGCCAGTTTATGTCCGCCGCCACCGAAGCGTTGGCAGATCGCCGAGACGTCCGCCGTTTCGCTTTTTGAGCGCATGCTGATGCGCACCTTGCCTTCGGGCAGTTCTTCGAGGAAAACCGCCACGATCACGCCTTCGATCGCGCGCAGATGATCGATCAACCCTTCGTTATCCTCCGGCAAAACGCTCAGTTCGCCGACCGTTTTCAAGCTCAAACTAAAGCTCGCGACACGTCCCTCCGCGGCAAACTTCATCGTGCTGAGCAGATCACGCAGCAGCTCAACGCGGCGACGTGGGTAGCTTTCGTAAAGCATTTGGCTCACGCGTCCGACATCAACGCCCCATTTCACGAGCGCGCCCCCAATTTCGAAGGTGCGCGCGGTTGTGTTCGGATATTGGAACGAGCCGGTGTCGGTCGAGATGGCGACAAAAAGGTTCTCCGCAATGGCGGGATTGATCGGCAAGTCTTGCTCGGTGAGCAGCTCGAACAGAATCTGCCCGGTCGCCGGCGAAACGGGATCGATGTAATTCAAATTTCCGTAGCGCGGATTGGTCGGATGATGATCGATGTTGATCCACTGATCGGCGCGGACGGCTTCGCCCGCTTGGCCGAGGCGATTTTGAATTGCGGTATCGAGGGCGACGCCGAGATCAAATGTCTGCGGCTCTGCCGGCGGAACCTCGAGCAAGTCGCTCGCGGGCATGAAGCGGTATTTCTCCAGCATCCCGTCCTCGTTCCAAATCGACACTTTCTTGCCGAGTTCGCGTAACGACAACCCGAGCGCAAGCTGGCTGCCGAAGGCATCGCCATCGGGGCGCACGTGGCTGAGCACGGCCACGGTTTTTGCCGCGCGCAGAGCCTCCGCAATCTCGGCGAAGCTACTCTGGTTGCTCATCGGAATCCTCTTGCGGCGGCTCGATCTCTTCCATGATTTGAATGACGCGCGCACCGCGCGCGGTGGAATCGTCGAGGTGGAAGACGAGATGCGGCGTGTATTTCAGAATCACTTTCTTGGCCATCTCCGACTGCAGATGCGTCCGCTCTTTTTCGAGCTTCTCGATCACGGCGCCGCGCGAGCCTTTGCCGAGGACGCTGACGAAGACGTGGCCGTTCTTCAAGTCGGGCGTGACATCGACCTGATTGATCGTGACCAGCACATCATCGAAGACGAAATCGCGCGTGATGATCGTACTCAGCTCGCGCCGGACGATCTCGTTTACGCGTAGCATTCGATGTTTCATGATAGAGGCGTTTCCGCGAACCCCGAAAGCTATCGGGGCTGACACAGACGCCCTGTAATTAGAGCTTCTGTGCGACGGCTTCGAGCTGGTAGCACTCGATGATGTCGCCGACCTGGTATTCGTTAAAGTCGCCCAGCTTGATGCCGCACTCGAGACCGACGCGGACTTCCTTCACGTCGTCCTGGAAACGGCGCAGCGTCGAGAGGCCGCCATCGTAAACCGGCTGGCGTTTCCGCAAAACCCGCGCCCGCGCGGTGCGGGCGATGCGGCCATCGGTGACGAGGCAACCGGCGACGTTGCCCTTGGTGAGCTTGAAGACCTGCTTGACCTCGGCGTGGCCGATGACGGTTTCGCGATGCTCGGGATCGAGCATGCCGGCCATGGCGTCTTTGATCTGATCGATCAGTTCGTAAATGATGCTGTAAAGTTTGACCTGCACGCCTTCGCGCTTGGCTGCGTTCACGGCGTTGCTTTCGACCTTGGTGGTGAAGCCGATGACGACCGCGTTCGAAGCGCTGGCGAGGAGAATGTCGTTCTCCGAGATCGGGCCCACGCCGGAGTGGACGATCTCGAGATCGATCTTCTGGCTTTCGATCTGACCGAGCGAGCCGATGAGAGCTTCGAGTGATCCTTGCGCGTCGCATTTCAAGATGATGCGGAGATTTCTTTTTGCCGTCGGCCGCTTCGAGCAAGCTTTCGAGGGTGGCGCGTTGCGGGGCGCTGAGCTTATCCGCGCGTTTTTCCTGGAGGCGTTCTTCACTAAGGGCCTTGGCATGGCGCTCGGATTCCATCACGAGCAATTCATCGCCCGCTTGCGGCAGACCGGTGAATCCGAGGACCTTCACCGGAGTGGAGGGGCCGGCTTCTTTGATAGGTTTGCTGTGATCGTCGAGGAGCGATTTCACTTTGCCGCCGTAATCGCCGCAAATGAACGGGTCGCCGATCTTGAGCGTGCCGATCTGCACGATCACAGTCGCGGTCGGTCCGCGGCCCGCTTCGACCTGAGCTTCAATCACCGTCCCGCGCGGCGTGGCGGTGGGCGATGATTTCAATTCCATCACTTCGGCTTGCAGCGCCATCATCTCAAGCAGGTGATCGATGCCGGTGCCCTTGGTGGCGGAAACTTCGCAAACGATGGTGTCGCCGCCCCAGTCTTCCGGACTCAGCTCGCGTTCCTGCAATTGCTTTTTCACCCGGTCGATGTTCGCGCCGGGGAGATCGATCTTGTTGATCGCGACCATGATCTTCACATGTTCGGCGGCCTTGGCGTGATTGATGGCTTCGATGGTTTGCGGCATGAGGCCATCATCGGCCGCGACCACAAGCACAACGATGTCGGTAACGTGCGCGCCGCGGGCTCGCATCGCGGTGAAAGCGGCGTGACCCGGAGTATCGAGGAAGGTGATGCGGTTGCCTTTGTAATCGACCGTGTAGGCGCCGATGTGCTGGGTAATGCCGCCCGCTTCGCCGGCCGCGACGCGTGTTTTGCGGATCGCGTCCATCAGGGAGGTCTTGCCGTGATCGACGTGGCCCATGAACGTAATGATGGGCCCACGCGTTTTGAGTTCCTCTTCGGTCTCAATCACCGGCGGGGGTGGTGCCTCGATGACCTCTTCCACTTTGTGGACGCCGCCGCCCTTTTCGCGGCGTTCCATCTCGAAGACGAAGCCGTGCGCTTCGCAAATCTTGGTCGCAATGTCCGGCTCGATCGTCTGGTTCTGGCTGGCGAAGACGTTGAGTTCCATCAGTTCCTTGATCAGAACGTGATTCTTCAACCCAAGCTGCGTCGCCAAATCATGGACGATGATGGGCGGCTTGATGTGAATGATTTTCTGCCCGTCTTCGCCTTCCGGCGTTGGCGCGGCGGCCGCGTCTTCAGCGGGCGCGGGCGTAGTCTCGGCTGCCGGGGCTGCGGGCGCAGGCGCGGCAGGGGCAGGGCCGGAAATCAGATCAACCGCCGGTGCGACGACGCGTTTTGGCGCGGGCGCGGGCGCGCTCCGGCTTTTTCGGAACGACCGGTTCGGGTTTAGCGATGATGCGGGAAATGGGCGGCAGAAAGGAACGCGTCGTGCGCGGCACGTCATCAGGGCGCTTCACGCGCGGCTTCTTCTCGTCGATCAAAGAAACGGACTCGACCGGCACTTTCGGTTTCGGCGGTGCTGGTTTTTCAGCGGCGGCCGCAGCAGCAGCCGCAGCCGCGCGGCGCGGGAACGCGCGGCGGGCGTGGGCGCGACGGTTGTGCTCCGCGGGCCCTTGACCTCGGGCTCCGGCGTCGGTGCGGCGGGGGCGCGCCGTCCGGGTTGTTTTAGCCGACCTGGCCTTGGCGGAGGCCGACTTGGCGGCGGCAGCAGACTTCGCCGCCTTCCCCTTGGGCGGGGATTTGCGTGCGGTCGTCTTGGCTCTCGTTTTGGTCGGCATCGTTCTCTAAAATATTTTTCATGGCTCCGGGAACCCCACGGTGGGCCATTTAAGCTTCGGCTGTTTCGCGAGGGACGGCAGCGTGAATCTCTTGAGCCTTCGCTTCGTCCACCGCAAGAATATCTACAAAATCGGAAACGTCGGCATCGCGCAATCCTTCCAGGTTCGTGAACCCGGATTTCACCAGCGTCAGCGCCTGCTCTTCGGTAATCGGCAGGGCGGACTGCAGGCTGCTCGCGGCTTGCGCCACCTTTTGCTCGACCACGTGGGTGGCGGTCGTGTCCTTGTCGATATTTATCTCCCAGCCGGTTAAGCGGGAGGTGAGACGCGCGTTCTGGCCTTTCTTCCCGATGGCGAGCGAGAGCTGATCTTCATCGACGGAAATCTGGACGCTCTTGCGTTCCGGATCGAAAACGAGATTCTTCACCTTGGCCGGTTTGAGCGCTTCGAGGACGTATTCCTTCGGGTCGGAACTCCAGCGAATGATGTCCACCTTCTCGTTGTTCAACTCGCGCACGATGTTCTTCACCCGCGAGCCGCGCATGCCCACGCAGGCGCCCACCGGGTCCACCTTGTCGTTCGCACTCGTGACCGCGATCTTCGTCCGATAACCGGCCTCCCGGGCAATCCCCCGGATCTCGACCGTGCCATCGTTGATCTCGCTTACTTCGAGTTCGAACAGACGGCGAACAAAATTCGGATGGCTCCGTGAGACAATGATCTCCGGGCCGCGGATGCCGTTCTCGACTGCGACCACGTAGGCGCGGAGGCGATCGCCGACATTATAATCTTCCACCACCACGCGCTCACGCTGCGGCATGATGGCTTCAAATTTTCCGAGATCGAGAATCACATCGGAGCGATCGAAACGGCGCACGGTGCCGCTCACAATCTCGCCGGCGCGATCCTTAAACTCCTCGTAAATCATTTCCTTCTCGACCTGGCGGATGCGCTGCATCATCGCCTGTTTCGCGGTCTGCGCGGCGATGCGGCCGAAATTTTTCGGCGTCACTTCCACTTCCACTTCTTCGCCAACTTGCGCTTCCGGGCGGATGGCGCGCGCTTTATTGATCGAAATTTCGTCCGCCGGATTCGTGACGGTGTCGACTACGATCAAATTGGCCAGGGCGCGGATGACGCCCGTCTTCGGATCGATATCGATACGGAGATCGCGCGACGCGCTCACGCTCTTCTTCGAGGCGGAGAGGAGGGCGTTCGAAACCGCTTCGAGCAGGATGTCGCGCTTGATTCCGCGCTCCCGCTCGAGGTAATCCAGCATGGCGATAAACTCGGCGTTCATAAAAGCATCGAGCCCGCAGACGAAAAAGAGTGGGACACCGGCTCCCACTCCAATCCACCGCGGACTAGGGCTCTACCGTAATTTTGGGAGGCGCGGTCGTCAAGGGTGGGAATCGTTGGGGGAGGGGGAGGAACGCTGAATGCCCAACGCTTAGCGCCGAACGTCGAATTCAGAAGCTCTTCGTTCGGCGTTGGACGTTCGGCGTTCGGCGTTCGACGTTCCGGCCGTGTCCTCTTTCCGTGCCGCGCTGATCGTGTTGGGACTTTGGGCGCTGATCTACCTTCCCGGTCTCGGCGCCCTCGAGATCAAAGGCGAGGAAGGCCGCCGCATTTTGCCGGCGGTGACGATGCTCAAGACCGGCAACTTCATCGTCCCGCATGTCGGGAGCGATCCGTATTTTACGAAGCCGCCGCTGATCAATTGGCTCGTCGCGGCGTCGTTCCAGATCACCGGTCGGCAAAATGAATGGTCGGCGCGGCTTCCTTCCGTGCTCAGCGTGCTCCTGGTCGCACTTGCCTTTGTGACGATCGCGCGCGGGAGCCTGGGCGCACAGGGCTCGCTCATCGGCGCGCTGATTTGGCTGACGAACTTCGGTATGGTGGAGAAGGGACGGCTGATTGAGATCGAGGCCTTGTATGTCTCGTTGACCGGGCTGGCGTTCATTTGCTGGATGAGCTGGTGGCAGGAACGCCGCTCGCCGTGGCTGACCTGGACGGTGCCGTGGGTTTTTCTCGGATTTGGATTGCTGACCAAGGGGCCACTGCACCTCGTTTTTTTCTACGCCGTCGTGCTCGCGGTGCTGCTGCGGAGTGGGGAATTGCGCCTTCTCTGGCGGCCAGCGCATTGCGTTGGCGTGGCCGTGATAGTGGCCATCTTCGCGGCCTGGGCGATTCCGTGTTTGCAGATGATGGAAGCGGCCGATGTGACGCAGACTTGGGCGCGGCAATTCTCGGGGCGCCTCTCGGGGGAGGACTTCAAGTTCGCCGGCTGGATCTTGAATATTCCGCGCGGGCTCGGCTACTTTTTGCCTTGGACGCTGTTGTTGTTTTTCGTTAGGCGCCGCTCTTCGGCGTTCGGCGTTCCGGCCGGCCTGGCTTGGGGTATCGCCATTTCTTTCCTCGGCGTAAGTCTTCTGCCCGGCGCCCTCGCACGTTACACGATGCCATTGCTCGTCCCGGCCGCCTGGCTGCTGGCTTCTCTTTTCGCTTCGGAGCGTTTTGTTTTTCCCCGTTTGCGACGACCAGCGAAGTTGCCGGCGATTATCGCGGCGGTGGTCGCGGCCGCGATGCTGATTTATTCCGTCGCGCTCATTCCCATGCTGCGGAAGCGCGAGAAGGTGAGAAATATCGCCGCTGAGATCAACGCCGCACTTCCGGCTGGCGCTCCGTTGTATGCGATCGATCCGGATTACCAGCCGGCGCTGTTCTACGTGCGCGAGCCGGTGGTTTATCTGCGTCACGTGGATGAAGCACCGCCCGATGCGCGCTTCCTTCTCGTCCAACCCGGAACCGAAGCCGAGGCGCGGCAGAGCAGACAATGGTCGCCGCGCACCGTGCAGCCGCGGCTGCGTTTGCGCGACTATCGGAAAAAAGAGCTCGTCCTGCTGGAAGTGGCGGCGTTTTGAGAAGTCTGTGGCAGAAAACCTGTAACCAAACGACGGTGCGACCGGTCATTGTCATGATGGAGAGAAGAACCCCAAACAGGAGCGGCGGTTTTGAAACCGCCGTCGCGTTGCTTGCTCTGTGCGCGTTGGGGTTAACCGCGTGCGGCAAGAAAGCGATGCGCAGCGGTCCTCCACCGCGCAGCGTTTTCGCGGCGCCGGTCACGACGCGCGATGTGCCGTTTTATCTCGATGAAATCGGGACCACGACCGCGTTCGAGATGGTGCAGATCAAGGCGCAGGTCACCGGGCAGATTATTTCGCGCGAGTTCAAAGACGGCGCCGAGGTCAAGAAAGGCGATCTGCTTTTCAAGATCGACCCGCGCCCTTATGAAGCCGTGCTGGCGGCGGCCAAAGCCGACCTCGCCCTCGCGCAGGCCAACTTGAAGCGGCAAAAAGTTTTGGAAGAAAAGAACGTGACCGCGACGCAGGAACTCGATACCGCGACCGCGAGTTCCATGCGCGCGGAAGCGGCGTTGGCCGCAGCGCAGGTGAATCTCGATTTCTGCAGCATCCAATCGCCGATCGATGGCCGTGCGGGCTTACGCAACGTGGACGTGGGCAACGTCGTCAATCCCGGGAGCGATCCGCTGGTCACGATTCAAGGCCTCGATCCGATCTACACCGACTTTACCATCTCCGAACCCGATCTGCCGTTGGTGCGGAAGTATCTCGATAATCCCAACCTGAAAGTCGTGACCGATGCATCGGGCGACAACGTCGAGCCGCGCACGGGCGACCTTTATTTCATCGACACCGCGGTGCAGCCGGGCGCCGGCACGGTGAAGGCGCGCGCGGTCACGCCGAACCCCGATCGCGCGTTTTGGCCCGAGCAGTTTGTGCAGGTGCGCTTGATTCTCGATGTCTTAAAGGGTGCGAAGCTGGTGCCATCGGGCGCGGTCCAGATCGGGCAGAACGGGCCGTATGTTTTCGTGGTGAAAGCTGATTCCACACTCGATCTTCGACAGGTGAAACCGGGCCAGGTGCACGGCGATGAAACGGTCATCACGGAAGGCGTGGAACCGGACGAGAAAGTGGTTACGAGCGGACAGTTGCAACTTTCGCCCGGCGCCAAAGTGGTGGTGAAAGATGAAGCGCCCCGCGCCGGTTCGCCCTCCGCGCCAGCCAGCGCCATGAACTGACGATGAACCCGGGCGACATCCGAGATGGCAATCGCGAAGCGCGCGACGGCAACGGCAGCGCGGGGCGTGCACCCACCGCGCCCGACCAGAAAACGCCGGGCAAACTCGCGCAGTTTTCCTCCGGACTCTCGAAGCCGTTCATTCAACGGCCGGTGATGACGATGCTGTTGACGGCGTCCGTCATCGTCTTCGGCATCCTGAGTTACAATCGGCTGGCGGTGAACGATCTGCCGGCGGTCGATTATCCGGTCATTGATGTCGGCGTTTCCTATCCGGGCGCGAATGCGGAGACGATGGCGAACACGGTGGCGACGCCGCTGGAAAAAGAGTTCACCGAAATTCCCGGCATCGTGCTGAGCACGAGTTCGAGCGGGCAGGGGCGGACGAACATCACCCTGCAATTCGATCTCGGAAAAAGCATCGATTCCGCCGCGACCGATGTGCAATCGGCCATCCAGCGCGCGAGCGGACAACTGCCCGTCGATCTGCCGAGCCCGCCGACCTTTTCGAAATCGAATCCGAACGACTCACCCGTTTTCTACGTTGCCCTAACGAGCGATACCCTGACGGACGGCGACCTCTACAAATACGCCACCTCGCAGGTGTCGCAGCGCATCAGCATCGTGCCGGGCGTTTCGCAGGTGAACATCTACGGGGTCAAAGCCGCCATTCGGGTCAAGGTCGATCCGGGCGCGCTGGCCACGCGTGCCATCACGTTCGATGAACTTTCGGGAGCGATCCGCGCGGGCACTTCCTACTCCGGGGTGGGCCAGTTCGATGGGAAGACGAAGTCGTTTGTCCTGCGGCCAAACGCGCAACTCGAAAACGCGGAGGAATACCGCAATCTCATCATCAAACGCGGCCCGGATGGCGCGCCGATTTATTTGCGCGACGTCTCGGAGGTGACGAACAGCGTGCAGGACGAGCGGCTCTCGCGCCATTTCTTCGCCCGCGGTTTCCGCCCGCCCGCCTCCACCATCGTGATGGCGATCTCGCGCCAGGCGGGCGCGAACGCGGTGGAAGTGGCGGAGAAGATTCGCGATCTGCTTCCGCAGATGAGCCGCGAACTGCCCGGTTCGATCCAGCTCATCCCGACCTTCGATCGCGCGAAAACGATCGAGCGTTCCGTGCACGATGTGCAGGAAACGCTCCTCATCGCCTTCGTTCTCGTCGTGCTCGTGATCTTCATTTTCCTCGGCCGCGCCGCGGACACGATGATCCCGGTGGTGGCGTTGCCGTTGTCGCTTTTGATCACGTTCGTCGTGATGTGGGCGCTCGGTTTTTCGGTGAACAACCTCACGCTCATGGCGCTGACGCTGGCGATCGGGTTCCTCGTTGATGATGCGATCGTCTTTTTGGAAAATGTCGTTAGGCGCGCGGAAAGCGGAGAGTCGATCTACAAGGCCACGCTCAATAGCGCGGGTGAGATTTCCTTCACCATCCTCTCGATGACGCTGTCGCTGGCGGCGGTCTTTATTCCGCTGGTCTTCATGCCGGGATTGCTCGGTCGGATTTTCCGCGAGTTCGCCATCACCATCATCGTGGCGATTCTGGCCTCGGGCGTGGTTTCGCTCACGCTCACGCCGCTGATGTGCGCGCGGATGTTGCGCGAACGCGGACCGGGCCATCTCAAATCGTGGATGGAGAATTTCACCGACAGCTTCTTCCAGCCGATTCTGCGTTTCTACAGCCGGACGCTGGATTGGTTCCTTGATCGTGGCTGGCTCGCGGCGCCGATCGTGCTCATCTGCGCACTGGGTGTGTGGTTTTTCTTCACCACGCTCCCGTTCACGCTTTTACCCACGGGCGATAGCGGAACGATTCGCGGATTCTTTATCGTTCAGGAAGGGGCGTCGCCAGAGCAGCAGCGGATCATCCAGGACAAGCTCGATCCAATTCTCCAGGCGAATCCCGCGGTCGATAAATATTTCACGGTGGCGGGTCGCGGGCGCGGGTCCGCGGGCATTTTCACCGTCCTTTTCCTGAAAGACGCGAGTGAGCGGCCGCCGATCGAGAAGGTGGTGGCGGAGTTGCGGAAGTCGCTCAGCGGCATTCCGGGTGTGATCCCGACCTTGAATCCACAACCGGTCCTGCGCATCGACGTGGGTGGGACGGGGAGTTCGTTCGGTCGTTACAGTTACACGCTGAGCGGAATCAATCCGGATGAGGTTTACGCGGCGGCGGAGGCGTTAACCAAGAAGTTCGAAGAGTTCGATGGCTTCGCCGGCACGCCGCGGAATGATCTGTTTCGGAATACGCCCAACATCGACATCGATATCGATCGCGAACGCGCCAGCCTTTACGGCGTCTCCACGACCAAGCTCCAGAATCTCCTGCGCGCCGCGTATTCGCAGAACTACGTCTACCTGATCAAGCAGGCCGATGATCAGTATCAGGTCATCCTCGAAGTCGCCGATAAGGACCGCGCCAATCCGGAGGATTTGCGCCAGCTCTACATTAAGCCGGAGAACGACCAGAAGCTGATCCCGGTGCGCGCGCTCACGAAGTCACGCACCGAGCTCGGATTGCAGGCCGTGAATCACACGAACCAATTCACGAGCGTGACTTTCGGTTTCGACACCAAGGACGGCGTGGCTTTGGGCGATGTGACGGACTTCATCGAGAAGGCAGCGGCGGAAGTCGTGCCGCCGACCGTGAAGGGCGAGCTGCAGGGCGAAGGCCTCGTTCTTCAGCAACTCTTCAGCGCGTTGCCCTATCTCATCCTCGCCGCGGTCTTCGTCATGTATGTGATTCTCGGCATTCTCTACGAGAGCTACGTGCATCCGATCACGGTGTTGTCCACGCTCGTGCCGGCGGTGGTGGGCGGATTGCTCACGCTCTGGATTTTCAATTTCTGGGACAAAGACGTCACGCTTTCGCTTTACTCGATCATCGGCTTGTTCCTGCTCATGGGCATCGTGAAGAAGAACGGCATCATGATTGTCGATTTCGCGCTGCATCGGATTGATGAAGGCTACGATCGTCGCACCGCGATCCACGAGGCAAGCGTGGAGCGTTTTCGCCCGATCATCATGACCACGCTGGCTGCGCTCATGGGCGCGGTGCCGCTCGCGCTCGGTTACGGTGCGGATGGCGGGTCGCGCCGGCCCCTCGGTCTGGTCATTGTAGGCGGGTTAATCGTCTCGCAATTGATCACGCTCTACATCACGCCGGTGATTTATCTCGCGCTGGAGTGGTTCCAGGAAAGCGTGCTCGACCGCGTGCCGTTTCTGCGCAGCGGCCACATGCACCACGAAGGTGCGGAAGCGCCGCCACCGCGGCATGCCTCCGACGCGCCTGTCGCGGTCGCGACGCGGTAGTGGGCGCCGGCGGCCGCCTCTTCCGCGGCGATGATTCCAGTGGACCTTCGGCTGTTTTTGCCATCGACGGCTGGTGCGCGATTCGTTAGGCTTACGGACATGACTCCGCTCGGCGAAATGTTTGCCCGGTTGCTTTCGCGCGCGGGCCAAAGCCGTGCCGCGAAAACGGTGGAATGGTATGGCTGGCTTATTTTGCTTGAGGGCGGTGTCATTCTCCTTTTTCCGAACGCGGTCGCGTCCATCCTCCGGTTCGAACTCACCACCGTAGAAGGTGCAAACATGTTGCGCATGGTTGGCCTGCTCGTGGGCGGGGTGGGCATGCTTTACACCGTCAGCGGACGCTTGAATGCCGAAGGCTTCGTCTTCGCCACGCTCCTCGATCGCCCGCTCGTCCCGCCGATCGTGGCCGTGCTGTGGTATTTCGGATTCCTTCCCGGCACCCTCGCGCTTCTTTTCGCGGTGGAGGATTTCGCAACGTTTCTTTGGACGCTCTTCGTCTGGCGCAGCGAGATCAGAACTGGAAATAGATAAACGGCGCCTTCTCACCGGTCCGCGCCAGCAGGATGGAAACGATGAGCAGCCCCGCCGCGGCGCCGCCCAGCAGTCCGTGGGCGAAGGGACGTCCGCGCCAGCGAGCGAAAAACGCGGGAACGGTTTCCGGACCGCGCAGCGCCCGGAAGCCGAGTGCACCGAGTCCATAACTCGCCAGCAGGAGCCAGATCGACCAATCGCGCGCTCCGCCGTTGAGCCCGTTTTCCGGATCGAAGAACACCACTTTTTGCAGGCAGGCCCAGCTTTCCTCCACGTTTGTTAGGCGAAAAAAGGCCCACGCCAGCACGACGACGTGAAAAGTGAGAGCCACCGCGGCAAAGCGACGCAGCGCTGCCGGCACGGCCTCGAGAAAGGGCAGGCGGCGTTGGACCTCCAGCCATTCCCAGCCGCGATGCACCACCAGCAGCAACCCGTGGATCGCGCCCCACAGGAGGAACGTCCAACTTCCCCCATGCCAGAAGCCGCTCAGCGTAAACGTGATCATCACCGCCATGAACGACCACGCCGTGCCGCCGCGATTTCCACCCAATGGGATGTAAACGTAGTCGCGCATGAACCGGGAAAGCGTCATGTGCCACCGGCGCCAAAATTCCCGCACCGACGCAGCCAGATAAGGCGCGTGAAAGTTCTCCGGCCAGCGAAAACCGAAGGCCAGCCCCAGCCCGCGCGCGATATCGGTGTAGCCGGAGAAATCGAAGTAGATTTGAAAGGCGTAGAGATACAGATACGGCAACGACCAAACGCCCGCCGTCGCCGGATTCATGATCTCGGCAAAAAACGGATCGATCGCGAGCGCGATGCTGTCCGCCAGGACGAGCTTCTTGAAGAAGCCGCGCGCCACCAAGGCGAGCGCTTCCATTGGCATCTCCGGGCGTTGCGGCAGTTCGCGCGGGCTGAGTTGGGAAAGAAACTCGCGCGCCCGCAGAATGGGTCCCGCCACGAGCTGCGGGAAAAACGAAGTGAAAAGCCCGTAGCGCCACAAACTTGGTTCCGCCACCTCGGTGCGCCGGTAGATATCCACCATGTAGGCGATGCCGGTAAAGGAATAGAAGGACACGCCCATCGGCACGAACCACGCCCCGGGCTGCGCCACCCCCGCGGCCAGCTCCGGCCGCTCCAGCGCCGCGGCGAGACTCGTTAGGATAAGCGGCGTGTATTTCCAGAAGCACAGCACGCCGATGTTGAAAGACAGGCCGAGCGTCAAGACCGCGCGCCGGGAACGCGTCCGCCCCAGCCAGAGACCCACGCTCCAATCCACCAGACAAAAAGCCGCGATCACGCCCACCACCCAGGGATCGCGCCAGCCGTAAAAAATCAGGCTCGCTGCGAGCAGGACAGCGATCTGCGTGGAGTAGCGGCCGCGCGCGAACCACCACAGCGCGAAGACAACCGGCAGAAACCACGCAAAATCGCGATCGACGAAACTCATGGCGCGGCTTTCCAGTGCTCCACGAGCGCCTCGAGAATCATGCGATTGCCCTTCGGCGTGAAATGCCAGTCGGGTAGAAAGAGCGAAAGCTTGTTCTGCTCGCGCGCGAAAAGATCGCGCGCATCGAAGCAGTCCAGGCCTTCGGCGCGACAACGCGCGCGCAGAAAATCCTGGGGCGCGTAACCAGCTTTGCCGAAAATCTGCTCGCGATTTGGCAGGAGGAGGATCGTGACCGGCACCTGATGCTTTCGCGCTGTTGCGCCGAGGACGCTCAGGATCGCGGCAAAATCTTCTTGCAGCGAAGGAGTCATGAACTCCGTGCTTTGCTTCGGTTGGAACGATGGATTGCCGATATGTTGTCCGCTCCGCACCCAGGCCAACTGCGCCAGGCGGCTCGCACGGACGAGCGTATCGAACGTCGCCGGCGGGGCACGCAAACGATACGTGATCGCTCCGCCGCGGTTGACGAGAATCGTCTCGAGAGGTTGTCGGCCCAGTGACACGGTATCGATCGGCAAGAGAACAAAGATGATGCGCTCCGGCTTGAGGCCGGATTCGAGCAGGAGGCGCATCTGAGCCACATGCACGAACATTTCCGCGTTGCGTCGCAAATGGAACATCGCGATCTCGGGGAATTGAGTTTGCGCCATATCGGCCAGCATCCCGGGCGCCTGGGCAAAGGAATTCCCAAACCAGGCCCAAATCCGCCGCGGTCGCGCCGGATCTTCCAATTCCTTGAGCCGGTCGGCGTAGAGCGAACGGAAATCTTCCAGGCTGCGATAATCGACGCCGAGATCGGGGTCCGGGCGGTAGATGCCGGTGCGGGACGAATCTTCCCCGAGGTAGGGCTGCAAATCATCGGGCAGACGGAGCCGGATAACGATTTCGCCGAGCAGAAGCGAAAGGAGGAAGCCGGCCGCGAGCCCGGCGACAAACCGCCGGCGCGGAGGGCGGGGCGTGGATCGGTCGCTCACGGCAAACTCGTTAGACCGGACGCGCCCGCATGAAGTAGCGTTCGAGCAGGTAGTAGGAAGCGATCGCGAGGCCGAAGGCGATGGGCCAGCCGAGCAGAAATACCTGGTAATAGCGCATCTTCATTTCGCCGCGCAGCAGCGAGAAAACCGGATAATGCCAGAGGTAAAGTCCGTAACAGATGCGTCCGCAGAAGACAAGGACCGGCCATTCGTAGAACGCATGCATGAAAGTGCGCTGCGGCTGGAGGAGGGCGAGCAGCGCGATCGCTCCCGGGATGGTGCCGAAAAGCGGCATCCAGTAATAATACCAGCGCATCGAGTCGGTGATGGTCAGCCCGCACCAGAGTTCGAACGCGGCCAGGGGCAAAAGACTCCAGGCCAGCACTCGGCAGAGGCGCGGATACTTTGCCAGGTCGACCAACTGCAATCCGACGGCCAAAGCGCATCCGACCAGGAGAGAATCCGCCCGGGTATCGAAGCCGTTGTAAAGTCGCTGCACGGTGGCGCCATTCGTGGCCAGCCAAATGCGCCAGCCGGCGAAGCCGATCGCGGCCGCCAAAAGTAGCGCGACGCATTTGCGAGTCGCCCCCAGCCACCGCATCAGGACGGCAAAGGTGATCGGCCAGAGCAGATAAAACTGTTCCTCCACCGCGAGCGACCAGGTGTGGGTCGTGTACCACAGGCCGGGTAGGTCGAAGGCACGCCAGTAATTCGAGAGGTAGAAAAACGCCACGGCGACATCGATCACGCGCAGCCGGAATTCGCTGGAGAAAAACCATGCCACCACGAGCAGCGCCAGGCACATCGCGCCCAGCGCTGGATAGAGACGCATGAAGCGGCGGGCATAGAATTTTTTGAAATCGATCCGGCCGCGCTTTCGGTAATCGGTCAGGAGGATGGAGGTGATGAGATAGCCGCTCATGACGAAGAACACGTCCATGAACACGATCGCACCTGGGAGCAGCAAGTAGCGTGTATGCGCCGCGAGCACACCGAGCGTGAGGATTCCGCGCATCCCGTCGAGTGCCGGATAATACCCGAGCGGGTAACCGCTCCGGTTGCCGGTCCAGGCGAACGCTTGCGCGAGCCAGCCGAGGGAGGAGCGCACGCGTGCGGGAGTGGGGGACGTGGGATCGGTCACGCCTACTTTATGGAGGCACGGGCTCGTCCGTGTCGAGTCGCGCGCCGCATCCGAGGAGCGCGGCTTCCTATGAAGCCGGCGCGTATCGCTCCAGTTCGCGCGTGATCAATTTGTAAAGGTCGGTCGCCCAGCCGGGCGCGGTTGGCGGCAGTTCGGGCACGGCTTCGCGGCGCAAATCCACCGGGGCGAGGATGACGGTGATGTTTTCGATTCCCGTGAGCGCAGCCAGCACGAACAAATCTTCGGCCGCCGGGTTGCCCATCGCCAGACAACCCTTCGAAACCGCCTTGCCGTGGAGCATGATTTCGCCGCCGAGTTTTGTTCGCCCATCTTCGGTCGCGCGCGCGCGGTCGAAGGCGTTTGGATAATCGAGCCAGATGGAAAGATGGAAGCGGCTGTTCGGATTCAATTCGCGCACGCGATAGATTCCTTCCGGCACCTGGCGATCGCCTTCGCGCAGCTTCGGGCCGAGCGCGCCGCTCGCGGCCAGCACGGGATAGGCGGTGATGAAGCGCGGCTTCTTATCCTCGCCGGACGCGTAAACTTCCAGGCGACGTTCGCGCTTGAGCCCGAGGAGCGTGATCCGCTGTGGCGGGTAGGCGATCCCGGCGGCGCGGAATTTTGGTTCCAGCCGCTCGCGCACGATGGGGCCGAATTCCGCGATGCGCTCCGCGATGGTCTTGGGGGCGGCTCGGGTAGTGATGGCAGACACGGCGAGGAGGAGGGGAAACGTCCAATGTCCAACGCTCAACGTCCAACGTCGAAAGCGAGATCCCGCGTGGTGTGGGGCCGGCATGCCGCGCTTACTCTCCCGCGTCTTGCAATTCGGCCAGCTTTTTTTGGGCGCGGTTCACATCGGCGCGGCGGCCGCTGCCGAGCGCGAGCAGTTTTTGCTGGCGGGCCAGGTTCCGCACCGCGGCCTCCAGTTCGGCACGGCGGCTTTCCGCCGCCGCTTCTTGCGCAGCGCGGGCGGCTTCGGCCACCTGGGTCTCGCCCGCGCGTAGCTGCGCTTCAATCTCCACCATTTCGCTCTTCGATTTTTGTTCGCTCAACCGCGTGCGCGCGATCTCCAGTCGCGCCTCCGCCAGTTTCGCCTCCAGTCGCAACACTTTGAGCGCGCGTTCCTCGCTTTCCATCTTGGAAATAATGCCGGCGCGATACATGCGTTCGCCGGAGGCGGCGTTGCGTTTCGCGCGCGCGAGGTCGGCTTCCAGTTTGACGAGGTCCACCTGCCCGGGCGGCGCCGGCAAGTCTGGCGAACCATCCGGCAGGCGGCGCGGGATGAGGATGGGCGGCTCGATCTCCAACGACTGGCTCTCCTCAGCCTGCGGCAAGTCATCCTGCCCCTGCAATGTAAAACAGGTCAGTGAAAGCAGAAGCGCGCCCGCCCACCATTTCATGGGACGAAGTTTACCACAACGGCGCCCGCTAGAGCCAACCGCGCCGCCGGAAGATCAAGTAGGGCACCACGGCCGAGATCACCATGATGCCCATCGCGATCGGATAACCGTGCGGCCATTTCAACTCCGGCATGAACTCGAAGTTCATTCCGTAGACGCCGGCCACCAAAGTGGGCGGGAGAAAGACGAGCGCAGCGACGGAGAGAATCTTGATGATGGCGTTCTGCTCGCTGTTGATCATGCCGAGCGTGGCATCGAGCAGGAAACTCACTTTCGTGGAAAGGAAACTGGCGTGATCGCTCAGCGCACCGAGATCGAGCGTAACCGTTTTCCAGTGCGCGAGCGATTCGCGCGCGATGCCGGATTCCTTGCGCACCTCCCGAAAGAAGACGACCAGCCGGCTGAAACTGACGAGACTCTCCCGGGCGCGTGACACCAGATCGCTCACGCCGCCGATGCGGCGCAATACTTCGGCGTGATTGCGCTGGCGCGCTTTCCGCGCCCGACCGCCGGCGCTGTGCTGGAGGTCACCGTGCCGCCGCTCCCGGGCCGCGCCGGGGATGTTTGCCGGTTCGAAAACGCGCCGTGAGATTCCATCGAGGTTCGCGCCCACGTTTTCGAGAATATCGGCGATGCGCTCGATAACGGCGTCGATCAAGCCCCCGAGAAATTGCTGGTTGGTCTGGTAGCGTTGCAGATTCGCTTCGCGCCGGATTTGAAATGCCCGAAACGGCGCCGGGTCCGTATAACGCAACGTGACCAGCTTGTCCGCCGAGAGAATGAAGGTGACGGCCGAGCTTTCCGGATGCGCAGAATCGGCGCGTGTCAGCACGGTTGCGGTCATGAAGAGCAAGCCGTTTTCCTCGTAAAGACGGCTGGATAACTCGATCGAGTCCATCTCTTCGCGCGTGGGAATGTTAATCCCGAGCGAAGCCTCCAGCGTGCGTTCCTCTTCCGTCGTCGGTTCGAAAAGATCGATCCAGACGGCTTCGCGCGTCAGCTCCGCGCAGTGCGCGCCATCGGTCAGAAGCGCGCCAGGTTTGCCGGGAGCATAGAAATGGATCATGCGAGCGGGAGAATGAAGAGAACCGCCGCCACTTTCACGTCGAAAATTGCGTACACAATTCCGGGGCGACGCGGGTGGGTCGACCGGTTGCCGGATTGATCGGACACCAGAGCGTGCGCGCCTGGGCAAACAGTTGCTGATCACGCGCGCGCCGGATTTCGGTGAAACGCTCAAAGGTCAGGCGCGAAGCTTTTCCCACCCAGGTGCGGAGCAGCACTTCGTCATCGGCCAGCGCGGGTGTTTTGTAATCGATCTCGTGCCGCAAGACCACCCACACGATCGCGCTCTGCGTTTCCGCGGAAGCGAGCGCCCCCCAATGCGCCGTCGCCGCATCCTGCACCCAGCGCAGATAAACGGTGTTGTTCACGTGGCCCAGCTCGTCGATGTCGGCCGGCAGAACGCGCACGCGCAATTCGAATGCGGTCTCGGAGGAATG
Source organism: uncultured Verrucomicrobiae bacterium (assembly GCA_963769625.1). Taxonomy (GTDB): domain Bacteria; phylum Verrucomicrobiota; class Verrucomicrobiia; order Chthoniobacterales; family UBA10450; genus JACCTI01. The sequence goes on from CAVYMO010000012.1 coordinate 307,102, forward strand.
CGCGCTCACCTTGCGTTTAAGCCAGGGCGCGGAGGGCGGCGTGGTGGGCGGGGAGTGCTTCGTCGTACTGAGAGACGGTGGTGTGAAGGTCGCGCAAACGGCCGTCGTGCAGTCCGTAAATCCAGCCGTGCACGGTGAGTTCCTGCCCACGATCCCACGCGTCCTGCGCGATCGTGGTCTGGCAGACGTTCGTGACCTGCTCGATGACGTTGAGTTCGCAGAGGCGATTCGCCGCCGCGGTGGCATCTTCCATTTTCTCCAGCATCGGCGCGTGTTTTTGCCGCACGTCCTGCACGTGCCGGAGCCAGTTATCGGCCAGACCGAGCCGTGCGCGCCGCAGAGCCGCGCTTACGCCGCTGCACCCGTAATGCCCGCACACGATGATGTGGCGCACCTTTAAAAGATCGATCGCGAATTGCATCACGGACAAGCAATTCAGGTCGGTGTGGACGACGACGTTGGCGATGTTGCGATGGACAAATAATTCGCCGGGGAGCAACCCGACGATGTCGTTCGCCGGCACGCGGCTGTCCGAGCAACCGATCCAAAGGTAGGCGGGCGATTGCTGGTGCGAGAGCTTGTCGAAGAAGTCCGGGTCCTGCTCGCGAATGCGGCGCGCCCAAGCCTCGTTGCTGGCGAAGAGATGGTCGAGCGTTTGCATGGTGAACCGCGAGTGCAGGCGCAACGATCCACAGGATCGGAAAGCGTGCGAACACTTTTAGACGGGAAATCCACTGCGCCATTCTCGAGAAAGCGAGATTATTGAATGGATGCCGGCAAACATTTGCCTCACAATTGGCTTCGCAAGTCCTCTTCGATGAAGCGTCTGCTGCCATTTTTCCTGTTTGCCCTGACCACCGCGACCGTTGTGACCGCGGCCGACCCGGGTTTCCGTAAGTTTTACGGCCCGAAGTTCCGGCCCGGTATCGCGATCGATCGCAATGTTTCGCCCGAGGTCGGGCAGGAAATGGTGCAGCGTTGGAATACGATCGCGATCAACGCCACCGGGCTCGATCACACGCCGGTCGAGCCGGGCGAGAACCGGGTCTTCGGCGAGCAACTCGGGCCCTGCCGAGCCAGCCGCGCAATGGCCATCGTGCACATGGCGATCTTCGACGCCATCAACGGCGCCATCGGCGATCACGTTTGCTTCAGCGGGTGGCGCAATCCGCGCAAGCTCCTCTCGGTCAATGCCGCCATCGCGCAGGCCGCGCACGACACCCTGGTGACCCTGTATCCCTCACAGCGCGAGACATTCGACTCTCGCCTGGCGGAAGATTTGGTGTCGATCCGGAACGAACGCGCCAAGGCCGAGGGCATCGCCTTCGGCCGGGAGGTGGCGGCCGCCATTCTCGCCGCGCGCGTCGATGACGGAGCGGAAACGCCCGATCCCGAAATGGGATCCGAGTGGCAGACGAGCGAGCAACCAGGCCACTGGCGCCAGGACCCGGTGAGCCAAATCCCGATCGCGCTCGGCGCGCATTGGGGCGAGTGCCGGACCATCGTCATCCCGTTGACCGCGCAATTCCGTGTGCCGCCGCCGCCGGCTTTGGGCAGCCGCGCCTACGCGACGGCCTATGCGGAAGCGAAACGCCTCGGTGGGGACGGTGTCAACACGCCGACCGCGCGCACGCCCGCGCAGACCTTTATCGGTACCTTCTGGGCGTACGATGGAACTCCGAGCCTGTGCGCGCCGCCGCGACTGTACAATCAGATTCTCGACACCGTGGCCGATCAGACCCAGCTCGGCGGCTTGCAGCGCGCGCGCTTGCTCGCGCTTGCCAATGTGGCGATGGCGGATGAAGCGATGGCGTGTTGGGATTCAAAATACCACTGGGATTTCTGGCGCCCGGTGCACGGGATTCGCGAGGCGGATGTGGGGACGGGTCCGACCGGTTTGGGCGATGGCAACCCCGGCACCGTGGCCGATGTGAACTTCATGCCGCTCGGCGCGCCGGCGAGTAATCTGACCGGCCCCAACTTCACGCCGCCGTTTCCGACTTACCCCTCCGGTCACGCTTCGTTCGGCGGGGCCCTCTTCCAGGTTCTTCGGCGCTTCTACGGCCGCGATGATGTCGAGTTCACCTTCGTTTCCGATGAGTACAACGGATCCACCCGGGCGTCCGACGGGACCGTGCGGCCTTACATTCCGCGCACGTTCAGTTCCTTCTCGCAGGCCGAGGAAGAAAATGGCCAGAGCCGGATCTATCTCGGCATTCACTGGCGGTTTGATAAAACGACCGGGATCGCGCAAGGCCGGCAGGTGGGTAACTACGTTTACGATCACGCGCTCGTGCCGCCGGCGCAGTAACGTATTCTGGATTGGCAACCCGTGCGCAGGCTGCGTGCCCGCTATTCGGTGATCGAGACCACGATCTTTTTCTGCAGCACATCATCGAGATACAAGTTCGAGCCGATATTTCCCCGGCGCCCAACCGTCCTTCGGGCGCGACAACGTGAAACGCGCCCCAGATTCCGGCGTTGGTCACTGCCGTCTCGTTTTGGTCGACGATGAAATTCGGCTCCGCCAATGTCGCCCACGTCTTCCACCACCCAAGCCACGCGGATGACCGCAGTCTTCGGCAGATTCCTGCCATGCCAATGCACGAAAATGCTGGGGTCATCGGACGCGGAAATCGGTCACCCGCGGACCATCGCGCTCCTTCGCGATCTGGACCGTCAGTTCGTGCGCCTTTGCTGAATTTCGTGAGCACGGTTTGCGCCCGGCTCAAGAGTCGCCCCGTGGGACCACGCGTGGTGGTGACGTCTTTGACAAAACCCGTGCCGGGCACAAACCAACGATCGATGGAGATGCGCAGCGGCCACGGTTGTTCGGCATGGAAATGATAAGCGCGGAATTCGCCCGCGGGCACGACAATGGTCTCCTCGGCGATGACTTTGAACTCCTGGTTCATGACCAGACCGGCGACGTCGTCCTCGAAAGCCCATGTGCTCGCCCACCTGGAGCGGAATCGGCAAGAGAAGGCGCGGCGGATCGAAAGCGGCAGGCGGAGCCGTTTGCGAACGCCGCGAATGCAGCAGCATGCCGGTCGCGCTGACGGAGATGATCTGTTCCTGGATCGCCTCGTCATTGGCGGTGGTCTGGAGCGTCAGCTGGTCCTGACCTCCGATGGTTTCGCGGCTGGTGAGTCGAATCGTGAACTGGCGGGGCCGCCGCCGGTTGTGAGCTATTCCCATTCGGTGCCGGTCGCGTCGGGGAAAAACGTGTCGGCGTGGGCAGCGGTGGTCAGACAGAGGAAAAGGCAGAGAAAACGTCCAACGTCCAACGCCCAACGTCCTTCATCCAACTTCAGAGGAGAGCGGGCTGCGCCCTCTCTTAATTGAAAGATTGAACGTTGGACGTTGGACGTTGGACGTTCCGTGCTCATGAAAATCCGGAGTCTACGGGGCTCGAACCCGCAACCTCCGCCGTGACAGGGCGGCGCTCTAACCAATTGAGCTAAGACTCCTCGTGGAAAAAGGAAGAGCAGGGTAGGTCGCACCCCCCATGGCTTCAACCTCTTTTTGCCGGCCGGAAAACGGCGGTCGCAGCCAGCGTTGGTGCATCCGTCGCGGGAGCGGCAGTCGTAGTATTAACGGGTCGTTTGCGTGCAGACGTGCCCAAAATTATGTTTAGGCCCGTCCGCACGCGGAAACGCAAATCATCCATGAGCCAGCAAACCGACGATCTGGAAAAGTTCGGCGCCGTCGCCGGCCGCGAGCACATGAGTGTGCTCCAGGCCTTCGACCGCATCGTCGCGCTGGTGCAGCCGCGCGATCCGCTCCGCGGCGAATTGCTCGCCATGCGCGAGGGCATTGCCGACCAGGAGGAAATGATCGGCGATGCGCGCCAGATGATCGAAAAACTGGAGGAAGTGGTGCGCAAGGTCACGTCGCCTGCGAATCGCATCGGCATTTTCCTCGACAGCCCGTCGCGCAACACCGCGCATATCGTGGTCGGCGGGTCGGATTATTTTTGCAATGTCGATCCGCGAATCGACCTCGAGGAGTTGGAGAAAGGGACGCGGGTTCTCGTCAATGAAGCCTACGTCGTGGTGGGCGATCTCGGTTTTGAAAACGCGGGCCCGGTCGCGAAAATCACGGAGGTGCTGGGTCAGGACCGCTTGCGCGTGGGCGGTGAGCACGGGATGCAATCGACCATCCTGCAGCGCTCTGCCAAACTCGCGGACGCGCCGCTCAAAACCGGCGACGAAGTGCGGGTCGATTCGAATTATCGGATGGCGTTGGAAGCGTTGGCGCGTCCGGTATCGCACGAACATTATCTCGATGTCGTGCCGGAGTTGCCGTGGGAGAAAGTGGGCGGGCAGGACGCGGCTTTGCAGGCGATCAAGGACGCGATCGAATTGCCGCTCATCCACGGCGAGCTCTTTGCGAAATTCCAACATGCGACGCCGAAAGGTTTTCTTCTTTATGGGCCGCCCGGTTGTGGCAAGACGCTTATCGGCAAGGCGACCGCCTACAATCTGACGCGCCAGCTACGCGCAAAGACAGGCGAGGAGATGAAGGAATACTTCATGCATGTGAAGGGGCCGGAGATTCTCAATATGTGGGTCGGCGAATCGGAGCGGATCGTGCGGGAGATTTTTGCCACCGCCCGCGCGAAACGGCGCGAGGGTTATCTGCCTTTCCTCTTTATCGACGAGGCGGAGAGCATTCTCGGCACGCGCCGCGCCTCCCGGCATTCGAATATTCTTTCCACGCTCGTGCCGATGTTTTGCTCGGAGATGGATGGGATCGATTCGCTGGGGGACGTCGTCATCATTCTCGCGTCCAATCGCGCCGACCTGATCGATCCCGCGATTTTGCGACCGGGGCGGATCGATCGGAAGATCAAGGTGCAGCGGCCGAACAAGGATGGTGCGAGAGAAATTTATCGCATCTATCTCACCGAGGATTTGCCCTACGATCCGGCGGTCCTGAAGAATGCGAAGACCATCGCGAGCGCGATCGAGCGCCTGGTCGATCGATTGCTTGAGAAACAATTCGCGCGACGCGAGCCCAACAAATTTCTCGAGATCACGCTCCGGAGCGGTCGCAAAGAGATGGTGTATCGCAGTGATCTGCTTAGCGGCGCCATCATCGCCTCCATCGTCGAACGCGCCAAGGCGATGGCGATCAAGCGCTCCATTGCCACGAAAAAAGAAACTGGCATCAGCGAGACCGACCTCGACCTCGCCTTCAACGCCGAGTTCGCCGAGAACGACATTTTTCCGCCAACGGAAATGACGGACGACTGGTTCAAGCTCATCGATTACGACCCGGAGAACGTGGTCAAGATCGCGCCGGCGCGTGCGGCGGCGTTGAAGGTGCGAGCGCCGTCGGGCGTGATTTAACAAGTGCCCCGCGTCTTCGGTCTCGAAACGGAATACGGCATCACGATCGCTGGCGCGGAGGCCGTGGACGTGGTCGCGGAATCCATCGCACTCGTACGCTCTTACACCGAGGGCGCGCTCATGAAGTGGGATTACGCGCTCGAGGATCCGCATCGCGACGCGCGGGGTTTTCGGGCCGCGGAACTGCTTCAAGACACCGACGAGGCGGCGTATTTCGAAGTCGACCGAAGCCGCCCGCTTAGCTTTGAGGAAATAAAAAGCGACCTCGTGCTTGCGAACGGTGCTCGCTTTTACAACGACCACGCCCATCCGGAATACTCCACGCCGGAATGCACCACCCTGCGACAACTCGTGGCGCACGACAAGGCGGGCGAACGGATTGTGGCCGAGTGCGCGCGACGCCGGACCGCCGTGCTGCCGGAAGGCCAAACGGTCCGGCTTTACAAAAACAACACCGACTTCGTCGGCCACAGCTACGGCTGCCACGACAACTACCTGATGCGCCGCGACGTGCCTTGGGGACGAGTTGTTAGCGGGATGCTGCCGTTTCTCGTCACCCGGCAGATCTTCGCTGGTGCCGGCAAGATGGGCATCGAAACCGAGAGCGCCGCCGGCCAGCCGGGCGTGTATCAAATCTCGCAGCGGTCCGATTTCTTCAGCGTCCTCGTCAGTATCGACACAATGAACAAGCGGCCGCTCATCAATACCCGCGACGAGCCGCATGCCGACCCGAGCAAGTACCGCCGTTTCCACGTCATCGTGGGCGACTCGAACATGAGCGAGTGGGCGACGGCGTTGAAAGTAGGCACGACTGCGCTGGTCCTGGACTTGATCGAACGCGGGGTTGTTCCGGAAATTGAATTGGCCCAGCCGCTCGCCGCGCTTAAAGCAATCAGCCGCGATCAGAACTTCGCGTGGATCATCGAACTGAGCGATGGCCGAAAAATCTCCGCGATTGATCTGCAGCGGCTCTACCTGCGCGCAGCCCAGGACGCCAATCGAGATGCTGACGAAGAAACGAAGTGGCTGCTGGCGGAATGGGAATCGGTGCTGAATGATCTGGAGCGCAGCGTCCTGCTGGCGGGCGATCGCGTGGATTGGGTCGCGAAACGGAATCTCCTCGGCGCTCTCCAGGATGAGGAAAATCTTTCCTGGAGCGATCCGTGGCTGCAAGCGATCGATCTCGAATATCACCACGTAAACGGCGAAGAGGCGCTCTTCGCTGCGCTGGAAGAGCAGGGCATCGTGCGGCGCGTGGTGAGCGACGCGGAAATAGGTCAGGCGCGCCTGCAACCACCGGAAACCACGCGCGCTTTCTTTCGCGGCCGAGCCGTGGCGAGGTTTGGGGAGGCGATCAGCGCGCTGCAATGGGACGAAATTGTCTTTCGGCAGGGGAAACGCGCGCGGCGAGTCGCGCTCCCCGAACCGTTCTGCGACGAGCGCATCGAGCGTCTAAACGCTCAGATCCAGAACGCTCCGACGCTCGAATTATTCTTGCACAGCCTGGATGGATCTTAGGGCAAGGCGAAGACTTCCAGCAGCGCGACCCCGGTGGCGCCGTTCTTGCCGCGCGCGATCGCGGTGTGCGGCGCGGGTGGAAGGGTGACAACGATGGCCGCTTCCAGATCGTTCTCCGGCGGGACGGTGGAGGCGATGATCTCTGCTTCCTGTGCGCTGCGCCAGTTGTCGTTCGCGGCGAACGGCGTCCCGTTGCCATCGTACAGTTCAAGAGTCGGATCGCTCAAACGATCTGCCAGTGGAAGCGAGGGGCCGAGCGCACGCACAATGACGCGTTGCGCCGCTGTCCCTTGCGTGATGAAACCGCCGATGATGACGTTTTCGCCCGTTCCCAGCCGGCTGCGGGTGGAGAGATTGAGCAATTCTGGGCCGAGGCCGCGGTCGAGATCGTAGACTTCCACGAGGCCGATCCCGATCGCGCCAGTCGCGCTCCGCAGGATGGCGGTATAGGCGACACCGTTTTCGCTCGCGGGAAGTTTCAAGAGGAGGACGGACTCGGTCGCGAAGGTGGGAGCGAGACCGGTGTCGATGATTTCCTGTTGGTTGGCGTTGTCGGTCCAGTGGTCGTTGGTCGCAATGAGTTGGCCGGCGTTGTCGCGTAATTCCAAAACCGGATCGGCGAGGGCGCTCTGGATTCCGCGGGTTGCGAGTGAGGGGCCGAGGGCGCGCACAGCGATTCGTTTCGTTGTGGTGCCGCGCACGATGAAGCCGCCGATGGCCACGTTCTCGCCCTCGCCGACCTGCACGCGCGCGGAAATATTTCCCAGTCGCTTCGCCACGGGCTCCGGCGGCAACTGAGCCACGAACGAGACGCCCCGGAAAGGCCAAACGGTGTTGGCGGATGGTGCAGTGTCGCGAATCTGGTTGACCGTGAGAATGTAGGCTTGGTTCAAGACCAACCCGGCAACGGTGAGGATGACGGTATCGGGCTCGGCAGCAAGTGCGGCTTCCGCTATCGTGGCGCCTTGATCGAGGGAATAGTTGGAGGCCAGAGTGGCGGTTTCGGGATCGACATGACTGTTGAAGCGAACGGCGAGGTGGGTCTCATCTTGAATCAAGTGAATCGCGAGTACTTCGAACGGGCTCGCGATCCACTGCCGGAGCGTGGCCATGGCGTTTTGGTGCACGACGTTTTTGGCCAGGGGCGGCATCTTAAGGGCGCCGAGCGCGTTGTCGCGCTGGTAGAGCTGCGAACCGGCGAGATCGCGGAATCGGACGTAGTTGTTGATCAGGTTTTGATTCTCCACCGGAGTGTAATAACGGCCGTCGTAGCCCGGCCCGAAGCCGCCGGGTCGATGACAATGCGAGCAGTTCGAATCAATCCACGATCGCATCCGGTCTTGCACGGGGGCGCTGGTGTCGCTCATGGCGACTGATCGCAGGTAGCTGGCAAAGGTGGGATCGCCTGGAGATGGATTGAGCATCTTGAGGTGATTGAGGGTGCGCAGTTGATTGTCGGTGCGGCCGGTTTCCGGATAAGTGAAATCGCCGTTGAGTTGATGCGTCTTCGGGCCGAGGACGTAGTTCGCGTGCTGGTTGTGGCAGAAGAGGCAATCCGCCCGACTCGGATAGCTGTAGCGCTGGAGGCGGACGGCTCCGGTGTTGTCCGTAATGGCGATGTCTTCCTCCAGACCGTCGGGCAGAAGATCGGCGTCGCTGTGATCGGGTCGCCATTTGTAGGTGATGCCGTAAACGGCTCCTTCGGCGTGGCGCACGAGGAAGCGCGTCTCAAGCCGTTTTCGCGCGCCGGTTGCTTCGTTTATCGTCAACTCGAAGTGTTTCATGAAGACGGTCCCATTCGGAAAGGTCCATTCGCCGATCGGGGCGAAGCCGATCTGTTCTGCCGGGGTGTATGGCGGGCCGTCGTTAGGCACGGCCATCCAGCGGGTCTTGATGGCGCCGTCGGACCAGAGCGGGGAGTTGACGGTGAACGGAACCAAGCCGGGCGCCGGCGTGAGAATTGTGAGATTGGAGAAGGCGCCGGTGGCAGAGAGAACGGGCGGAAAAGCGAAGGCTCCACTTGTCGGCGGCAGGGCGCCATTCAAGTAGGGGGCGATGGGCTGTCTGTCCTCCAACCCTGATGGTGCTTGCCCCAAGGCGACGGTGGCGAAGAGAAGCGCGCTCGTGTGCTTCGTCCACTTCCAGAAGCTCAGGGATCCGAGCGTCATCCAGCACCCCAGCTATGGCAGTTGATAAAGTTCGACCAGACCGACGCCAGTGCCGCCGTTCAGTCCGGCCATGATGACCGTGTAGGGGGCGGGCGTGAGCGTCGCAATGAAGGCGGATTCCAAATCGTTGGTCGGCGGAATTCCGGTAGCCTGGATTTCGGCCTGCTGGCTGGTGCGCCAATTATTGTTGGTCTGGATGAGGGTGCCGTGGCTGTCCCGAAGTTCGAGCGTGGGATCCCCCAACGCCCCGCTCACGGACGGACTAAGGGACGGCCCGAGGCCGCGGGCCAAGACTCGGGCAGAGTTGGTGGAATTGCCCAGAATAAACCCGCCGATCATGACGTTATCGCCTGTTTGGACCGAGCCGCGGGTGGAGATATTGGCCAACTTGGAGGCGGCGTTTTGATCGAGATCGAAAACCTCGACCAAGCCGACTCCGGTGCCGCCGCCGGTTCCGCGGACGATGGCGGTGTAGCCGATTCCATTACTGCTTGCGGGCAGGGTGGCGACAATGGCCGCTTCCAAGTCGTTGCTGGGAGCCACTGTACCTGGCGGTGATCTCGGCTTGTTGAGTACTGCGCCAATCGTCGTTGAACGCAATCGATCCGCCAGGACCCACCAACTCCAGGGTCGGATTGGCGAGCTTACCTGGCAAAGAGAGCGAAGGTCCGATCGCGCGGACGATCACTTTTTTGGGCTGGGTGCCAATGACGATAAAGCCGCCGATGAGCACATCATCTCCAGTCTCGACCAGCATTCGGGTTGAGACGTTGAGCGGCTGGGCCGGCGCGGGGGGCGTCCCGCTGCCCACCGTGATGGTGCCGGTCATCCCAATTTGCAGATGCGGTTGGCAGTAATAATTGAACGTGCCAGCGTTGGGGAAGGTGAACGAAAATGTGAAAGGAGGGCTGGTGCGTCCCGGAATCGAAGATTCCATCGGGCGTGTCTTGCCCGGATGTCACGCTATGTGCCATGCTACCTCCCCAAATCCATCTCACCGTATCGCCCGGCTGAATGGTGAGAGCGGCCGGTGTGAAGGACGTGAGGTTGCCTCCGCCACCCACAGACACATCGAAGGTTGCCGCACGTGCGAGACCCGCGGTGACGAGCAGGAGCAAAAGCCCCGTGGCCAACTCCTGGCGGCGAAGCGATGAGGCGACTGCTTTATGGATCGGTGGCTTATTCATATACAGGAGAGGTTCCGTAGTTTGGTCTGGAGGTTACGTAGTTTGGTCTGGCCCTATCTCTCTGGGTTTCGTATCCTCCCTTTCATCCCTATAAACAGGAAAGGCCGATTAAAGTGATCATCCGACTTAGGACTTTTTTGTCGACACTTTCGGGTCGAAAATTTTTTTAGCATGGGAATAGGCAATGGAGGGTTGGGCGAGGTGGAGGCGACCTCTCTGCAACGGGTGACCCAGCTCCTGGCAAATTGGAGCCAGGGAGACGCCGCCGCGCTCACGGAATTGACCCCGCTCGTTTACGAAGACCTCCGGCGGCTCGCGCATCGTTACATGGGCGGACAACGTCCGGACCACACTCTGCAAACCACCGCGCTGGTGAATGAGGCTTATTTGCGCCTCGCTGCCCAGACCGCGCCGACCTGGCAGACGCGCGCGCACTTCTTCGCGGTCGCGGCCCGAGCCATGCGCCAGATTTTGGTCAACTACGCGAAGAGCTCTCAAGCCCAAAAGCGCGGGGGCGGTGCGCTCAAGGTGGAGCTGGATGAAACCGCGTTGGTTTCGCCGGCAGAATCCCGGGAGATCGTCGATTTGCACGAGGCCCTCGAGAGATTGGCGACGCTCGACTCAAGAAAGTCGGAGGTGGTCGAGCTGAAATACTTCGGCGGGCTCAACTACGATGAGATCGCGGAAGTGCTCAAGGTTTCGTCCGTGACGGTGCGGCGCGACTGGGAATTTGCCAGGGCGTGGCTTTACGCGGAATTGCACGAGGCGGACGGAATAAATTAGATTCCCACCCCCTTCTGAAGCGGTGGGTTCGACGATGACACCGGCGCGATTACAAGCGATTGAAGAGATCTTTCATTCCGCCCTGGATCGAGACCCAGAGCAGGTGGAGTTATTCCTCGAAACCGCCTGCGCCGGCGATGAGCGACTGCGCAGCAAAGTAGAAGCGCTCCTCGCGTCTCATCAAAGAGCCGGCAGTTTCATCGAAACCCCTGCCGTTTATCTGGCGACGAAGTTGTTCCCGAACTCGCCGCCCGACTTTCGCTCCGGCCATAGGATCGGTCACTACGAACTTTCGCAGCGCCTCGGGGCCGGCGGCATGGGCGAAGTTTACCTGGCGTTCGATCTCACCGCGGGTCGGAAAGCCGCGGTTAAAATTCTGCCGTCGCGTTTCACGGGGGACGCGGAACGGTTGCGTCGGTTTGAACAGGAGGCGCGTGCGGTCGTTGGACTCAACCACCCGAATATCCTGACAATCTATGAGATCGGCCGCGATCAGTCCACCCACTACATCGCGAGCGAATTGATCGAGGGCGAAACTTTGCGGCAACGTCTTTTGCGCGCGCCGATGGGAGTGGAGGAAGCGCTCGAGATGGCAATCCAGGTGGCGAGCGCGCTGGTCGCGGCGCACGAGGCGGGCATCGTGCATCGCGATATCAAGCCGGAGAACATCATGCTGCGACGCGACGGGTACGTGAAAGTGCTCGACTTCGGCATCGCCAAGCTGGCCGAACCCGAGGCGCCGGGCACTTGGGCGGAGGAAGAGGTGGTCTCGCTGCTGGAGACGCAAGCCGGATCGATTGTCGGAACCGTGCGTTACCTGGCGCCGGAACAGGCGCGTAGTGAAACCGTGGATGCGCGTGCCGATCTCTGGGCGCTCGGCGTCGTGCTTTATGAAATGCTGGCGGGACGGGCGCCCTTTGCCGGCGCTTCCGCGCGCGAGGTGATGGCTTCGATCGTGACGGCCGAACCGCTTCCCCTCACGGATTTCAACACGCAGATTCCAGGTGAACTGCAGAAGCTTATCCAGAAGACGCTACAAAAAGAAAGCAGGGCACGGCCGGGGGACGCCCGCGAATTGATGGATGCGCTCAAAGGCGTGCGACGTCGCATGGAATTGCAGGCCGAGTCGGAGCGATCAGGCACGCCTCCCGCAAGGTGGCGCTGGCCGCGAATTGCGGCCGTAGTGGCTTTTGTGGTCCTGGCCGCGACGTTGGCGTTTTCGTTATACGGCCGTCGCAATCAAACCAGCACGCCACCCGGGATCAGCATCGCGGTGTTACCCTTCGAAAACTTAAGCCCGAATAGCGACGACGCTTTCTTCGCCGACGGCTTCCAGAACGACATCTTGACAAGCGTGGGGAAAATCAAGGGCCTCAAAGTCATCGGGCGCGCTTCCGTGGCCAGCCATAGCGGGCCAGTCGTGACGGAGAAACTGCGTGAAATCGAGCAGACTCTGGGCGTCTCGCACGTCCTGCAGGGTAGTGTGAGGCGCGCAAATGATCGCGTCGTCGTGAACGTAGCGCTCATCGACACGCGGGACTACCGGCAGTTATGGGCCGAACGTTACGAGCGCACGCTAACCGACAGCCTTTCCCTTCAGGGCGACCTCGCGGTCGAGATCGCGCGTGAGCTTTCCATTAATCTGACTCCCGCCGAGAAATCCGTCGTCGCGCGAAAGCCCACGGAGAACTCGGAGGCATATCTGCTCTATCTGCGCGCGCGCGAACGCGAACTTGCGCTTCCCTTGGGGACGCAGGACTGGGAGGAAGCGATGGCGCTCTTCCAACGGGCAATCGATCTCGATCCGAAATTTGCCCTCGCGCGGGCCCGCCTTTCGATCCGGATCAATTACTTTACCCAATCACAGGAACCGCGAGCAAAAGCCAGGGCCCGTGCTGAAGCCGAAGAAGCACGGCGTCTCCGTCCCGACCTCGGCGAAGCGACCCTCGCGCTCGCGCTCTGTTATCTGTGGGGCGAGCGCGATTACGAGCGCGCTTTGGGCGAGTTGACGCGCGCGGCCGAGTTGTCGCCGAATTTGGCCGAGGTGCCGCTGGCCGCGGCGATCGTTTACCTCCGGCAGGGGAAAATCCGCGAACGGATCAACGCTCTGGAACGCGCGGAGACGCTCGACCCGCGAGACGCCACGGTTCTTGGCTTCCTCGCGAGAACGCAACGTTGGGTGCGCGACTGGCCGGGTGCGCTGCGGACGCTGGAGCGGATGCGCGCGCTCCTGCCGGACGAGCCATTCATCCAGTCGGCCACCCGGCGCGCGCTCGATGAATTCCGCCTTACAGGTGACATTAACGTTTTGCAGACCGCACATGCGGCGGATGAAGCGGCCGGCGTGTTGGATCGTGGTCGGCTTAATTTTTGGCGGTTTCAAACCGCGATGCTGGAGCGGGATTATGCCGCGGCAGAACGCTTCCTCGCCGCGGTTCCAGCGCAGTTTTATGAAGATAACGTGTTTCATCAAAAATCGGTGCAGGAGGCGCTGCTCGCGGTCGCGCGCGGCGCGGATCCGGAGGAGGCAAGCAAGGCGCTGGAAACCGCGCGGGCCGAGGTCGCGATGCTTCTCGCGCCCGTCGCCACCGAGAAAGGTGCGCAAGCAGACGATCTGCGCTCAAACCTGGCGTTGCTCGAAGCCCTTCTCGGGCGAAAGGCGGATGCAATCCGCGCAGCGCAGCGCGCGATCGAATTCGCGTCCGGACCGGTGGAAAAGACCAATCCCCGGGCGGTGCTGGCCGTGATCCATGCGCGCACTGGCGAACCGGAGAAAGCGATCGCGCTCATCGAACATCTGCTCACCCTCCCGGGCGTCCTGCAAAACGACACGGCTTATAATATGACGGTGACCGATCTGAAGTGGTGCTGGTTTTGGGATCCCTTGCGCGCAAATCCGCGCTTTCAAAAAATCCTCGCCGGCCCCGAGCCGGTCACGCGTTATTGAATCGGCTGGGAGGAAACTTCGATCGCACACTCGGCGATAAATGGCGCCAGTTAGCGATCGGCGAACTTACGACCAGGTGATCAAGCGCAATTCGTGCGCTTGCACGAGGAGCGGGTGCGTCGGAACTGCACGCCGATCCGAGCAAATACCGGCGCTTCCACGTCATCATCGGCGACTCGAACATGAGCGAATGGGCGACGGCGTTGAAAGTAGGCACGACTGCGCTGGTCCTCGACTTGATCGAACGCGGGGCTGTTCCGGAAATTGAATTGGCCCAGCCGCTCGCCGCGCTCAAAGCAATATCACCACGTGAACGGCGAAGAGGCGCTCTTTGCTGCGTTGGAAGAGCAGGGCATCGTGCGGCGCGTGGTCACGGAAGAAGAGATCAAAGCCGCCAGTTTTACTCCGCCTGAAACAACGCGCGCGTTTTTCCGCGGACGCGGTGGCGGAATTTGGCGCCCACATCGAGTCATTGCAGTGGGACGAGATTGTTTTTGCGGAAGGAAAACGCTCGCGCCGCGTCCGCCTGCCGGAAGTGATGATGGATGCTCGACTGGAATCCCTCCATCAGTTGGTCCGTGCGGCAGATTCGATCGATGAGTTTTTGGGCGGCTTGCCACGGAACCAAGGCCGACGAATCGAACTGCAGTTACGGATCGAGCGGCGCGGTCTCGGCATCTTCGCGGGCAGCCTGGGCGCTGGCCTGGAGCCGCAAACGGTCGCGAAACTCGGGGAGTGATCCGAGTGGATCGGGCCCGAGCGCAATCGCGCGTTCGAGCACATCCAGAGCCGCGGTCGCATCTGTCCTGGCCAGCGCGGCGGAGAGTGCCGCCAGCCGCTCGCCCGGATTGTTTCCAGGGCGTTCGGCCGCGCGTTGCAGTATGCGTGCCGCTTCGACGGCGCCGAATTTTTCCCAATAGACCTGGGCGATCGTCTCGAAGAGGGATCCAGCTTCGACCGGCTCGGCCAGTTTCGCGGAAAGATCGATGGCGTCCTCTACCTCCAGTGCGATGCGGCAAAAAAGTCCAAACACGCGTTGTTCGTCCGGCCGGCTGCCGACGTCTTCATAGGCCCCGCGGCGGCGGAGGTAATCCGAGAGATTCTCAGTTGCGGGCCGATCGGCCACGAGGAGGCGCAACAAATTGAAACTGGCATCAGCGGCCGCCAGCGCGCCGTTCCAAGCGATGGGGGAAGCAATGGTCTCGGCCCAGCGTGCGATCTCGGTCTGTCGTTCCGTGGGGGTCAGGTGGCGACGCGCCGCGCCGTGCAATGAGACCGCCGTCACCTCGAGATGCGACACCCACCGACAGGAGGGATTATTGGCGAAACCGGCAAGGAACTCTCCGATCACATCGCGGCCCTGATCGATGGCGGGCAGCCATGTCGCCAGTCGGTCGTAAGCATCTTTCCGGTGCGCGATATGTGTGTCGTAAAGCATCTTCAAACGAAAGCTGCCCAGGAGGAGGCGCATCGATGCACTGGAGGCCATCGCCACGCCCAGGTTCAACCCGCCACTTAGGTCGGCCGAGCCAACGCGGGAATCGACGATGTCCGCGTCGTCGAGCATCGGGCCCAGCGTTTCCACATGCCCGGGCAGGAAAAGATCGTCGTCGTCGATATAAAATATGCGTTCTGAAGCAGCTGAGCGGACCGCGAAGTCGTTATGCACGGGACGAGTGGGCGGGCTCTTGGCCAGGTCGAGCACGCGGATGCGCGCGTCGTCGGTCGCCGCCGCGAGCGCAACGCTGCGGCAATGTGCGGTCGCGCCGTCGAGCACGAGCAGGATTTCGATATCGCGCCGGCTCTGCGCCTGGATCGAGCCGAGCGCATACGGGAGCGTCGCATCCCGGTTGAAGGTCGGCAGGATAACCGTGGCGTAGGGCGTCCCCATGCCCGCCTCAAACTCGGACGGGGAGTCCTGTTTCTTCCTGGCGCAACGCCTGCGCACGCTCTTCATACGCGACCAGCATCTCGGCGAAACTGCCGGACTCGCTATCGCGGCGCGAACGCAGGACCTGCTTTTCGTTCCAATGCCAGCCTGTTTCAGGATCGTCCCACTGACAGCCGACGACGTCGAGCTCCGCGCGCCAGTAATTACTCAACCCGAAGGCGAGCACGGAATTTTCCTCGAATAACACCACGTGGGCTACGCCAGCGGGGACGACGATGGCTACCGCGTCACTGTCGGCCCAATCGAACTGCGCGGCGTGGCGGAATGTGGGAGAATCCGCGCGAATATCGACAAGGCCGAGCACGACACGCCCTTTCGGCAAGGTGTAGAACTCGGTGTAATCCACGTGCACGTGGACCCCGCGCACCACCCCTCCATCCGAGGCGCAGGCGTTCCATTGTACGGCGTGGAAAGCGCCGGGCCAGGATTGCCGGAAGATTTCAAAGAGGCACCCGCGACCGTCGCGATTTGCCGACACCGGGACGATGTCGCAGCCGATAATATCGATTTCGTTTGGCACTGGATCAGGGAGGCAAATCTGAATGGGAAAGCGGCCAGTAGAATCATTTCCCTGTCTTCCGACAAGTCATTTGCGACCCTACATGCCGATCGGTGGACTGGGTCGCGAAGAGTTCACTACTCGATGCGCTGGAAGAGGTGGAAGGCCTGCCAGGGAGCGGGCCGACACGTTGGAAGCGTTTGTCTGCGCCCTGAAGTGATCCTAGGGAAGCGCGAAGGCTTCAACGAGGGCGACGCCGATCGTGCCGTTCTTTCCGCGCACGATGGCGGTGTGTGGGGCAGGGGCGAGGAACGCGACAATCGCTGACTCGAGATTATTCGTCGGCGGCACCATCGTGGCGATGATCTCGGCCTCCTGGGTCGTGCGCCAGTTGTCGTTCGAACCAATCATGACGCCGTGCTGATTGACGAGTTCAAGGGTGGGATCGGCGAGTTTTCCGTTGACCGGCAAGGACGGACCGATGGCGCGCACGATTACCCGGCGCGGCGGCGAGCCGAGGAGGATAATCCCGCCGATCATCACGTTATCACCCGTCTGGACGAGGCCGCGCGTGGAGATGTTAGCGAGCTGGGAATCGACTGCGCGATCGAGATCGTAGATCTCGACCAAACCGACTCCGGTCCCGTTGCTGACTCCGCGCACAATCGCGGTGTAGCTGGAGGTATTGGCGGGTAACGTGGCGACGATGGCCGATTCGAGGTCATTCGTCGGCGGAACGGAGCTGGCGATGATCGCAGCCTCTTGGGCGCTGCGCCAGTTATCGTTCGACGCGATCAATCCGCCGGGACCGAAAAGTTCCAGGGTCGGGTTCACCAGCTTCCCGGCCACGCTCAAGGACGGTCCCAACGCCCGGATGATGACTCTTTTTGGTTGAGTGCCGGTAATGATGAAGCCGCCGATGAGAACGTTGTCGACGGTTTCGACCCGCAGACGGGTGGAAATGTTCGCGAGCACGGTCGGCGCCTCGGTTTGCACTTCGAAGGCGCCGATATCCGTTCCGTCTCCGCCACTGGCATTGGCGATGCCCTGGTCGTTAAAGGTTCGCGGAAAACCCGCACCTCGCTGGTCAGTGGCAAGAGGCCCGGTGATCCCGGCGCTCGTTCCTTTGTCGATCGCCGGGCTGGTGGGAAGAAGCGCGAGCGTTTGAGTCGGGCCACCATTGTTTTTGAGACCCGCCGTGTCGATTTTCGGGTCCAGAGGCGTGGCATTGGTGCCGGTCTGATCCGTGGCCGCGGTGAAACCCGTGCCACCATCCGTCGCGCCGATGAGGTTAAAGCCACCGGTGGTGATGGGACCGGAAGCGTCCGGCGTCGAACCGCCGGAATTGCGGGCGATGATGCTGCTCTTGACCGTGACCGTTCCGATCCCGCTGGTATGAATGCCGCCGCCACCGATCGCAGAGTTTCCGCTGAGCGTGCTGTTGCTGACGTTGACGGCGCCCCCACTGGCGTAGATGGCACCGCCGCCGGCGGAGGTCGAGGTGTTCGAGTGGAAGGTGCTGTTCGTCACATTCACCGTGCCCGCGCCGTTGTTGAAAATGCCGCCGCCGGCGGGTGCGGAATTGGACCTGATGGTGCAATTATTCACATTCACCGAGCCGTTGCTGGGATTGCTGATCGCGCCCCCGCCGCTGCTATTTGCGGCGCCATTTCCGCTGAGTGTGCTGTTCGTTAGGGTCACGGTCCCGGACGTGCCATTGTAAACGCCGGCACCGCCCAGAGACAGGGCCGAGTTGCCTGTGATCGCGCAGTTGGTGACAACGACATGACCAGAGCTGGCGTTGCGGATCCCGGCTCCGAACTCCGCGAGTCCATTACTGATGGTCATGCCGGAGAGCGTGACCACACCCGAAGTCGTCACATTGAAAATGCGGTGGTTAAAGTGTCGCAAACTGCGCACGGTCAGGTTCTCGGCGCCCGAACCGGTGATGGTGACGCCGTCCGAGATATCTGGTAACGCATTCGTCAATTCGATCACGGCGCCCGGGGGAAGGCTGATGTCG
This sequence comes from uncultured Verrucomicrobiae bacterium, assembly GCA_963769625.1. Taxonomy (GTDB): domain Bacteria; phylum Verrucomicrobiota; class Verrucomicrobiia; order Chthoniobacterales; family UBA10450; genus JACCTI01. The sequence goes on from CAVYMO010000012.1 coordinate 325,532, forward strand.
ATTCCATCGGGGCCGGGGTGGCTGTTCGCGGCCGCAATCGCTCCGCGCAGGGAGCAGTTCTCGTTGCCGTTCGCACACGCTCCAGCCACGACGACATCGCTCGTCGTATTGACGAAGTAGAGCAGGCCGTCCTCCGGCGTCGATGGCGCGCGGGCAGATACATCGTCCAGAATGGCATGCCACCCACCTGTGGCCAGCGTGAGAAATAGTAAAAATAGCCGCGTCCGCTTGGGCTTCCCGATTGATCTCATCCCTTTACTGGGTGTGCGGGGCGTCGATTCACGCGTGAGCCTCATAAACGGCTGGCCAATCGATCGCGGCTAAAACAATTGCGACGATCGAGCGGCGGCACGCGATCCTCTCTACTGGCACCCGCAGAGCAAGCTCTATCGCCTGCAGCCGAAGGCGCCGACAACAGACGGCTACGACCAGGTGATCAAGCGCAGTTCGTGCGCTTGCACGAGATGCGGGTGCGTCGGGACCACGCGCACACTGAAACCGTACATGCCGCTTTCGCTCGCCGGAACGGAGCCATGGTAGAGATAGTTTCCGTCGCCTTCGCGTTGGTCGCTTTGGAAAAGCGGGGTGACGCCCGGATTGCGCACTTGGTCGTTATCGGCTTCGCCGTGGTAGGCCTCGACGCGGACGTGCTGGGGATCGACGGCACCGAGGTGAACCTTCGCGGTCACGCGCAGAGCGTCGCCGACCAAGATGTTGTGCCGATCTTCGTTGCCGATCTGCACGTCGTAGATTTGCACCTGCGCCCAATCTTTGCGGATGCGCGCTTTCCATTGGCTGAGATCGACCGCGGCGCGGCAATCATTTTGCGCGAACTCCGCGGCCGCGAGTTCGGCCGGGCGGTAGAGCCGCTCGGTGTATTCCTGCACCATGCGATGGGTGTTGAAGACGGGCGTAACGCTGCGAATCGATTCGCGCATCAATTGCAGCCAGGCGAGCGGAAGTTTACCGTCGGGCTTGGCGTAGTAGAGCGGGATAATCTGGTTTTCGAGCAATTGATAGAGGCTGCTGGCGTCGACTTCGCTTTGATATTCGACCGCGCCATCGTCGATCTCGGAGCCGATGGCCCAGCCGTTTTTGCCGTTGTAACTTTCGCACCACCAACCGTCGAGGACGCTGAGATTGAGGCCGCCATTCGGTGGCAATTTCATCCCGCTGGTGCCGCTGGCCTCGAGCGGGCGCAGCGGATTGTTCAGCCAAAGATCGACGCCCTGGACGAGGCGACGCGCGATGTAGGTGTCGTAATCCTCGACGAAGACGATGCGATTCTCGAAGCCTTCGGAGCGGCTGAATTTGTAAACTTCCTTGATCAACGCCTTGCCGCCTTCGTCGCGCGGATGCGATTTGCCGGCGAAGATGAATTGCACGGGACGCGTGGTGTCGTTGAGCAAACGAATGAGCCGTTCCTTGTCGCTGAAGAGCAACGCGCCGCGCTTGTAGGTGGCGAAGCGGCGCGCGAAGCCGATCGTGAGAATTTCCGGATCGAGAATCTGGTTGGCGCGTCGGATGGCTTCCATGGATTCGCCCACGCGCGTGCGTCGGATGCGGACGCGCTCGCGCACGAATTCGACCAGCCGTAGTTTCAGTTTCTGATGCGTCTCCCACAATTGCGCATCGGGAATGTCCATCACGCCGCGCCAGAAATCGGCGTCGGTCAGGCGTTCCTCCCAATCGCCCAAATACTTCGTGTAGAGCGCGGAAAACTCCGGCGCCATCCAGGTCTTGGTGTGGATGCCGTTGGTGATGCTGGTGATCGGCACTTCCTGCACGGGCACGCCGGCCCACACGTCTTTCCAGAGCGCGCGGCTGACATCGCCGTGGAGCTTGCTCACACCGTTGGCGTGGCGGCTCGCGCGCAGGGCGAGGATGGTCATGCTGAAGGGATCGTCGGGGTTGACCCGCGTCTGCCCGAAGGAAAACAGTTCGTCGAACGGGATGCCGAGTTCCTTGGCGAACCCGCCGAAGTAGCGCCGCATCATCTCGCGCGGGAAGGCGTCGTTCCCTGCGGGCACGGGGGTGTGAGTGGTGAAAACGTTGGCCGCGGCCACGACCTGGAGCGCGGAATAGAAGTCGATGTTTTTCGCCGCGCGCAGGGTACGAATGCGCTCGAGCGCGAGGAAGGCGGAATGGCCTTCGTTCATATGGAAGACGTGGGCGTCGATGCCGAGCGCGCTGAGGGCGCGCACGCCGCCGATCCCGAGGACCATCTCCTGCCGGATGCGCATCTCGAGATCGCCGCCGTAGAGTTCAGCGGTGATGAGGCGGTCTTCGGGCGAGTTCTCCGCCACGTCGGTGTCGAGCAGATACAGGCTGATGCGGCCGACGTGCAGCTGCCAGATTTTCGCGTAAACCTCGCGGTCGAGAATGTGGACGGAAATGAGGACGCGCGCGTTATCGCGGCGCACCTCGCGGATCGGGAGGTGATGGAAATTTTGATTGAGACTGACGGCCTGCTGGGTGCCGTCGCGATCGATCTGCTGTTTGAAATAGCCGTGCCGATAGAGCAGGCCGATGGCGACGAAGTTCAGGTCGAGGTCGCTGGCTGACTTGCAGTGGTCACCGGAAAGAATCCCGAGGCCGCCCGAGTAGTTCGGGATGGATTCGTGGAAGCCGAACTCGGCCGAAAAATAGGCGACCGGTTTCTGCGAGCGCGCTGCCGTTGCCCTTTTTCCCGTAGGTGTCTTTGCGCGCGAGATATTTTCGAAAAGCGTCGTGAACTTCCTTCAGTTCGCGCAGGAAGTCTTCGTCCTTCGCCACCTCCACCAGCCGGGCCTGTCGCGAGAGCTGGAGCATGCGGACGGGATTGTGGTTGGTTCGTTCCCAAAGTTCGTGATCGAGATGGCGGAAAAGACGACGCGCGGACGGCTCCCAAGTCCACCAGACATTGAAGACCATCTCCCGCAGCGGCTCGAGCGCGGGCGGGAGGGTGGGGATGACGTTGTAAGTGTGATACGTCGGCATTGGGAGAGTGGTCGCGCCTTTCAAGAGGGGCGAAAGCGGGATTTTGTCAGCAATCTGAAGAGCAGCAAGTGTTCCTTCCCGCTCCGGGCGCGGCTTTTCACCATGCTTCCTGTTTCGGGCACGAGCACCAGGCCCACCGCGAATCCGCTGAGCAGCCCGCACAGATGCGCGGCCATGCTGACCTGCGGAGTGTAAAGATCAAACGCCGTTTGCAGGAGCACGATGGCGCCGATCGTGATCAACCGCCGGCGCGCCATCGGCAAGTGATGATGCCGCAAAAGCAAGGCGGCCCACGCCCCGACGATGCCCATGACTGCTCCGGAGGCGCCCACGAGCAAATCGGCCTTCGTCCAGCCGAAACGCCAGAGTAACACCACGCCCGCGCTCGAGCCCAAGCCCGCGAGCAGATAACAAAACGTGAACCGCACAGAGCCAAGAGCCGTCTCCAGTGCCGGACCCAGGACGTAGAGCGCATAGGCATTCACAAGCAAATGGAGCGCGCCGTAGTGGAGGAAAAACGCCGCGGCAAGGCGCCAGTATTCGCCGCGTGCGAGGACGGCGAAAGGCTCGAGCGCGCCAAGACGATGCAGGGTGGAATAATTGGTCGAGCCGCCGAACTGCGTTTCGAGGAGAAACATGCCGGCGTTGAGCAGGATGATCGCGGCCACCGCGAGCGTGGGCAGGCTGGATTCCGGCGCGAAGATGGCGCGGCGGCGGGTGGCGAGATTCTTTTCGAATCGCGCCACGCTGGTCGCGGTGGTAGGCGAGAGCTGGGCGCGCAAATCGCGCGCGGGATGCAGGCGCGCGGCGATGTCGGCGCGGAGGAGGGCGTTGCCGGTCTTTTTTTGCAAGGTCGCGAGACGCGCCTGGCCGGCAGCGGTCTCGCCCGCCGCCATCTCACTCGTGCCCAGCCAGAATTCTTTTGTCTCGTTAGGCGCACCCGCGAAGCGCGTCTTGAGGAGACGCGCCACTGCGGCGGTGCGTCCGGTAAAGGCGAGGAGCGTGAGCACGCTGGCGTCGAAGGTTTCCTGGTGCTGCGGCGAGGCGAGGAGCCGCGGTGCGCGCCCCAGCACTTGCAGGACGAGATCGTCCAGCGCTCCGGTTTCTCCGAGGGCGCGGAAGTAAAGCGGCAGCACTGTGGGTTCGCTGCCGAGCGCGACTTGCGGGAGACTTTCACGGCACCAGCGCAGCAGCCCCATCCAGTCGCGCCGAATGCGGTAACTTTGCGCGATGACCTGCAGGCCGGCGCGGCTTTTGGCATCGCGCAGTCCTTGTAACAAATCCGCGGCCGCATCGACATGACCGCGTTGCGCCGCCTCCATCGCGCGGAGGAAGAGCAGCTCATCACGCAAGGCCTGCACAGGATGCAGCCAGCGCAGCACGGATGCGATCCGCCGCGCGGCGCCGTAGCGTTCCACGGCGGCCAGCTCCGCCTCTTTGCGCAGGCCGATGGCGGGAAGGAGGAGGAGCAATAGCCACGCACCGCCGCCGGCGTAGCCGGCGAAGGGCGGCGCGACGAGCCACGCGAGGGCGGTGACAAAAAGCACGGCGAAGGCGGCCAGACGCCAGCCGCGATTCAACGATGCGCGGCGCGCCGTGCGCACCAGGACCACGATGGGCGAAAGCACGGCGATGAAGAGGAGGAGGCGGTTAAGGTCGAGCACGCAGAGTAATTGGGAACAGACGCGGGGCTGTGATTGCTTTCTGCGGTGGAAACGGTCAGTCTGCAACGTCCAATGGGAGTTGCAGCCCGATGAAAATTTCCGTCACCCAGTATCTCGATGTGATTTCGTCGTGGTGTTATTGGGCGAATCCGGCGTGGGAGGAATTGCAGCGCCGCTACGCCGACCGCGTGTCCTTTCAGTGGAAAATCGCGCTCATGGATGCGAGCGGGATGCCCGGCTCGCATGAGCAGATGGAATGGTACTATCGCCGCAGTGGGATGATGATGCGCTCTCCGGTGATGTTGAAATCCGGCTGGCACGAGCTCGGGCGGACGGAATATCTGGAACCGAACGCAGTCGCGGAGGCGGCGCGTGATCTTTGGGTGGGCGACGATCGGGTGCGGCTGGCGCTGGCACGGGCGGGTTTGCTCGAAGGACGCAAGACCGGGCAGTGGGAAGTGGCCGCGGAAGTCGCCTCGCAGGCCTCGGGATTGGAGAAGGCGAAATTGCTCGAGCGAGCGCGTTCGCCGGAGATCGAACAGCGGATTCGCCAAAGCACGGCGGAGTTTCATAAATTGCAGGTCGACCAGCGACCCACCTTTGTCATCGATACCGAGATTGGCGATCGCGCCCTCTTTGCCGGCTTTGCCCGAGCGGAGCCGATCGCGGCCGCGCTCGACGCCATGCTCGACGATGCGGCCGCCTATGCCGCGCACGCGGCGCACTTCGGTTCGCCACCGCCGGCATAGCCCCAGATTCGCCTTGCTACTGTGCCCGTGTTGCACTCAAGTTCCCGTCAATCAACGCCCGGCGTTGGTTCGCAGTCGCGGGGAATCGCACCCGTGATGGAGAGGAGTTTTCGGTCAGGGCGGTCGCCGCTCGAGCGAAGAGATGCGATGAAACAAGAAATACGGCGCGGCGGTTTACTCCCCGCTTCGCCGGCTGAGGCTTAGATCTACACTGCAACCACAAACTCGTGTTAACGGCCGGATTCGCGCACGCGAAATCCGGGTCATCATGGGCGCTTCCGGCGAACAGCTCGGCGTCATGAAATTGTCCGATGCGCTGCGCAAGGCGCAGGGTCTCGGGCTCGATCTTGTGGAAGTAGCGCCGACGGCGAATCCGCCGGTCTGCAAGATTGTCGATTTCGGGAAGTTTCGTTACGACATCGCGAAGCAGGAAAAGGAGAAGCGCACCGCGGGGACGAAGCTGAAGGAGATCAAGTTCCGCGTGAATATCGACGCGCACGATTACCTGACGAAAATCCGCCACGGCGAAGCCTTTCTGGACAAGGGGAACAAGGTGCGGGTGCAATTGCAATTCCGCGGTCGAGAGATGGCGCACCAGGAATTCGGGATGCAGCTGATGTATCGCGTGCGTGACGATTTGAGTTCGATGTCGCAAGTCGAGATGGACCCGAAAGCGGCGGGCCGGAACATTACGATGACGTTGTCTCCATTGCCCGCGGCACGACGGAAGCGGCGTTTCTCGGTCGAGGCCGACGACGTGGACGCGGAGAACGAACCGCAGGACGCGCCAGACGACGAAGAGGAGGAGTAGCGGGGTCGGCCCGTTTAAACGGGTCCAGCCCCAGAGGGTGGCGTTTTTGGCTCGGGAGGCGGCGGAGCGGGAATCAGCTCGTTCACGCGAGTAATCGCCAAAGCGCGTCCACTTGCTTCATCAATCGTGACCACGGCGCCGCAGAGGCGCACATCGCCTTTGGCGACCGGAAACGGCGCCGGGAGATTCGAAAGGAAGCGATTGACGATGGGGTCAATGGCGCGGCCAAGAATCGATTCAGACGGGCCGCACATGCCGGCATCGCAAAGGAAGGCAGTGCCGCCGGGAAAGATTTGCTCATCGGCCGTCTGCACATGGGTGTGGGTGCCAACGACAGCGGAAACACGGCCATCGAGAAACCGGCCGATGGCGATTTTCTCGCTCGTGGTTTCACCGTGGGCATCGACGAAGATCACCTTCGTTTCCTCGCGCATTTTCGCGACGGCGCGGTTCAACGCTTCGAACGGATTCTCCAGGATCGGCTGCATAAACGTGCGCGCCTGCACATCGATCACGCCCACTTTTCCTTTCGCGGTTTCGAGTACGATCGTGCCGTGGCCGGGCGCGCCGGGCGGGTAATTAATCGGGCGCAGGAGGCGCGGCTCGGTTTCGAGGTAGCCGGCGATATCTTTCTGGTCCCAAATGTGATCGCCCGTCGTCACGACCGAGACGCCCGCGCGCAACAGGTCGATCGTGATTTTGGAAGTAATGCCACGCCCGCCAGCGGCGTTCTCGCCGTTCACGATCACAAAATCGACCGCGTATCGCTCTTTCAACGCCGGGAGTTGGGCGATGACCGTGCTGCGGCCGGGTTCCCCGACGATGTCGCCCAGAAAGAGAATCGTCAGCATGGCGCGAACATGGTGTTAAATATGCCGAAATCCAATCCGTGATCGCGTTCCTCGTCAGATTCGTTCTCGTCCTTGCTGTCGTCCTCCATCCTGCGCGGGCGGAGGATAACATCAGCCCGCTCGCGCAATCGCCGGCGTGGAGCGCACTGGAAAAATACCAGGAAACAATCACGCGCGAGGATTTCGAGCGTCTGTTGCGCAACGTTTACTGCACGCGGGGCGTCAGCGAGACGCTCATCCGCGTGGAAACGGATGCGGTGCAGATTTTGGCCGACAGCAAAAAGCAGGAGTGGTTCACGCTCCGTTTCGCGCCGAACGCGGAAGCCGCCCGGCCGGCGCCGCATTCCTGGGAACCAGCCAGCGTGCTCGGGCGCACCTCGCGCTTCCGGGAGCTGAAGGGATTGCACATCGCGCTTGATCCCGGCCATCTCGGCGGGAAGTGGGCGCGAATGGAGGAACGCTGGTTTCAGGTGGGCGACAGCAAACCCGATCCAGGAAGGCGACATGACGCTTACGGGTGGCGAAATTGCTCGCTCCGAAACTGCGCGCGCTCGGCGCGAAAGTGTCGTTCGTGCGCGAGCAGAACGGACCCGCGACGGAGCATCGCCCGGATGATTTGCGGGAAGTGTCGCGCAAGATACTGCTCTTCGCGGGCGTGGCACAGCCGCGAGAAGACTACGACGGCCCCGCTGATCCAGGGAAAGAGCAAACCGTGCGCTGGCAGAACGAGCGACTCTTCTACCGCACGAGCGAGATCCGGGAACGCGCGAAGATGGTAAATACGCAGCTCAAACCTGATCTCGTGCTCTGTTTGCACTTCAACGCCGAAGCCTGGAACGATCCGACGCGGCCGACGCTGATCGATCGGAATCATCTGCATCTGCTCGTGAACGGTTCGTATTTGCCGCCGGAACTCGAGTTCGACGATGTGCGTTTCGAGATGCTGCATCGTCTGCTCAGCCGCACGCATGACGCAGAGCTCGGCCTCGCCGAAGTGCTGGCGAAGACGATGGCGCGGCGGACGCAGTTGCCGCCGTACGAATACACGACCGAGAACGTGACCCAGGTCGGCACGACGGGTTACGTGTATTTGCGGAACCTGCTCGCGACCCGGCTCTACGACGCGCCGGTGATTTATTTTGAGCCTTACGTGATGAACAGCGACGAAGTTTTCTGGCGGGTGCAGGAAGGGGATTACGAGGGCATTCGAAATGTGAACGGGACCAATCGACCCAGCATCTATCGCGAGTATGCGGCGGGTGTGGTGGACGGGCTGATCGAATACTATCGCGCGGTGCGCAATTAAGTGTTTTTACAGGCTCGCGATCGCGGCCGCGATGTCCTGCAGCGTGACATCCGTCGCTAGTTGCGGCCGGCCCAGCCGCGGGGCTGACGACGAAACGCACCGCGCCATTTTCGAATTTCTTGTCCGCCTCCACGGCAGGCAGGATTTTGTCGCGCGGGAAATCGCGAGGAAGCGCTGTCGGCAGACCGAATTTTTCCAGCAACGCGAGCACGGTCCGCCGTTCCGCATCCGGCAACCCCGCCCGGCAGACGGAGATCTCGCAGGCAGCAACGATCCCAAGGCTGATCGCTTCGCCATGCAGGTAGCGGCCGTAGCCTGCGACGCGCTCGATGGCGTGGCCGATCGTGTGCCCGAAATTCAGCACGGCGCGGTCGCCAGAAACATCGCGCTCATCCCGCGCCACGATGGCGATTTTGAGTTCGATATTACGGCACACCAGTTCGCACCCAGTCGACCTCCGCGCGAATCTTGCACGACAAGTCGAGGAGAGACGCATCCGCGATCACGCCATGTTTGATGACCTCGGCGAATCCCTGGTTGAATGCGCGTGGCGGCAAGCTTCGCAGCATCTCCACATCGGCGAGGATCAGCGCGGGCTGATGCACGGCGCCTAACAGGTTCTTGCCCTGCTCCGTATTCACCGCCGTCTTGCCGCCGATGGCGCTATCCACTTGCGCGAGCAGCGTGGTTGGAATCTGCACGTGCGGAATGCCGCGGTGATAGATGGCTGCGGCAAAACCCGCGAGATCGCCCACCACGCCGCCGCCCAGCGCCACGACGAACGAGCCGCGGTCGAGCCCCGCCGCGAGCATCTGCTCGCAAACCGCGCCGGCTTGCGCGAGTGACTTCGCTGCTTCGCCCACCGGGATCGTAATCAAAACCGGCTCGAATCCGGCTCTCCGCAGGCTGGTCTGCACCGCGTCTGCAAAGAGCATTGTCGTGGTCTCGTCCGCCACCAGAGCGCAACGCGGTCCCTCGAGTCGCGCGGCGATCAACGTGCCACAATCCCGGATTAAACCGGAGCCGACCAGCGCATCGTAGCGCGCGCGGCCGGCGGTGATGGAGATGGTTTTCAAAGCCTCAGGTTCCCGGGCGTGGCCGGGAGTTCACTTGACCCACGGCGGCGATGCCCGTCTATATATATGTATGACTGATCCTGTTGATCCTTCGCCGACGCCCCCGGCTGCGGCGCCGACCGGACGCGGAGCGCAATCGGGTTCGACCGGGTTGCCCTCCAATGTCGCGGCCGCGCTGGCTTCGGTGCCATTGATCGGCGGTATCATCTTCTACGTCCTGGAAAAGCACGATCAGTTTGTGCGTTTCTACGCCATGCAATCGATCATCTTCGGCGGCGCCTGGATTGTCTTCAGCATCGTCTCGCAAATCGTGCACGCGGTCTTCGCGGCGGTACCGGGAATCGGCGGCCTCCTCGTCGTGCTCTGGGGTTTGATCTGGGCCATCGTCACCATCGCGTTCCTCGTCATTTTCATTATCACCGTGATCAAAGCCTTCAGCGGCGCGATTTGGGAAATCCCCTACATCGGACCGGTGGCGCGCAAGCAGGTCGACGGAGCGTAGGCGTTTGACGCCTTTCAATCGCGCGCGAGGAGCTTGACCACGATCTCGGTCAGGATCAGCTCGTGATCGCGCTGGCTGCTCACCAGTTGCAGGTTTGCCTCCAGGCAGGACTCGAGCCCGGCGGCCAGCTGCTCGGTCTGGAAACGGTGCGCCGACATCGCGGCGAGGCCGAGCGCGTAGGTGTTGATGCTGCCGTCTTTCTTGCGCGGGAGATGTTCGGTCGCGCTCGCGGGAAGACGGTTCACGGTTGAGATGAAGGAAAATGGGGCGGACGGCCGCGGGAGGCGATGGCGCTCCATCAGGTCCTTGGCGAGCAGGAGATTTCGCACCGTGGGCAGGATCGCCACCAGCAGAATGCCGATCGCGCTTTCGCCTTGATCGAGCAAACTGCGCACGAGCCCGAGGGCGCGGTCGAGATTGCAGGCGGCGAGGGCGTTGCCGAGTTCGAAGATCACGCCGGCGCGTGAGAGCGGCACGAGCGTGCGCACTTCCTCCGCGGTGATGCTGCGTTTCTCGCCCGCGTAAAGTTCCAGCTTCTCCAGTTCATTCTCGATCTGGCGTGTGTCGCCTCCGGTCAGGAGCACGAAAAGATCAAGCGCCTCTTCTTCGAATCGGAGTCCGCGCGCCTGCGCTTTTCCGCGGACGACCTCGGTCGCTTCCTCCTCCCAGCCACTGCGCGAAGCATCCAGCTTGTCGATCACCTGCACTTCGGCGCGTTTCGAGAGCGCCTTGTAAAAAGAGCGCCGTTTGTCCACTTCCGTGGCGCTGATGAGAAACGTGATGTCCGGGGCGAGCCCGCCTTCGAGCAGGCCGCTCAATTCTTCGAGCGCACCCAGCACCGCGGCGGAACGACCAATGACAGAATCGCCCAGGCTGTTCGCGTTCTTCAACCAGACCAGCTTTCCGCCAAAAAACGGAAGCGTCTGCAGAGCCTCGATCGCGGAACGGACGCGAGCGGCGGATTGCTCCGCGTTATCCCCGGCGCCGTCGATGATCTCGAGCCCGAAATCGCCCGCGTCGGGTGGCGTCAATTTCGCCGCCAACTCCGCGGCCTCGCGTTTCACCTCGCTCTCATCCGAGCCCACAACGGCGTGGATGCGCGTGGATGCCGCGGCGGCTTTGGATTTCGGCATCTGGCAAATCTAGCGGAGGGCGACTGCTTGCAAAGAGGTTCCCCGCCCCGCGTCTGGAAGCAGCAAGGGGGCGTTAAGGCTTGGTGCATCTGATCCGATTTGTTAAAAGTGTAAATGAAACGGCATTTTTTTGGCGCAATCGCGACCATGCATTTGGTAGCCCTGGCCTACGCGAGCGAGCCGCGTGTTGGAGTCGCAGTCGGTCCGGCCGGGGAGAATCCTCCGTTCAATTACGCGACGAAAGATTTGGCTCCAAAAGAGCGGCGGCCCGCTCCCCTGAACCCCGCCGCAATCTCTTACAATGTCACTTTCGCTGATCCTGGTGGCACCTATTCTTCCTATTATTCGCAGATAACCGCTGCGATCCAGGCCGCCGGCGCGGAGTGGAATCGATACCTCTCGGGCTCCCTCAGCCTCGAGGTGGAGGTCGAGTTCGGCGATAATCCAACCGTCCGCGGGTCGAGTGTAACGAGTGGTTTTGTGCGCAATGACGGCACCCGGAATATTTTCGAACAAGGCGCCGCCTTCGAGCTCCGCACGGGGACGGATCCCAACGGGGCGCAGCCCGACGCACGCATCGGTATTGGCATTAACTATCTGACCAACACCTTGTGGTTCGATCCTGATCCGCAATCGCGAACGGCTCCCATTCCGTCGGGAAAGATCGACGCTATTTCGGTCATGACCCATGAACTGGGACACGTTTTCGTGTTCCAGGGTGCGCGGAACGGAACCAATGGGGAACCGATCAACGCAAATGGCGATATCACGACCTTCGATGTCCCAGTTACCTTCGATGGCAACAATCTTTTCTTTAACGGAAGTGCCGCCACCGCTGTTTACGGCGGCCCTGTGCCCCTGACTTTTAACAACTACGGTCACATCGGCAATAGCGGCGGTCGGCCGGGAGCGGACCTCGTTCCCGACCTCATGAACGGCGTTGTCTTCAATTTTCAAACCCGCTATCTCATTTCGTCACTCGATCTCGCGATCGCGCGAGATTCCGGCCTCGAAACCGCGACCCCCAGCGCCGGCGCCAGTCGCCTCCTGAACATCTCCACGCGCCTTGCGGTGCAGACTGGGGACAACGTCCTCATCGGCGGCTTCATCATCACGGGCAACGCGTCCAAACGCGTCATCATTCGCGGAATCGGCCCCTCGCTCGGCGCTGCCGGCGTTTCCGGGGCATTGGGTGATCCGACGCTGGAACTACGCGGTTCCAGCGGCATCGTCAGCACCAACGACGATTGGCAGTCCACGCAAGCGGCCGAGATCCAGGCCACCGGCGTCGCGCCGAGCCACAGCCTTGAATCCGCCATCGTCGCCACACTCGCACCCGGCAGCTACACCGCCATTCTCCGCGGCTTCAACAACGGAACCGGCGTCGGCCTGGTGGAAGTGTACGATCTCGATTCCGCCGGCGATTCGCGGCTCGCCAACATCAGCACCCGCGGCCTGGTCGGCACCGGCGACAACGTCATGATCGGCGGCATCATCATCGGTCCCGTGGGCGGCACGGCGTCCAACGTGCTGGTGCGTGCGCTCGGCCCTTCGCTCGCACAGGCCAACATCGCGAATCCGCTCGCCGATCCCACGCTCGAACTGCGGAACAGCCAAGGCGCTCTGCTTTCGTCCAACGATGACTGGCGCACGACACAGCAAGCCGCCATCCAGGCCACCGGCATCCCGCCTTCGAACAATCTCGAATCTGCCGTCGTCACCAGTCTGCCGCCCGGCAGTTATACCGCGATCATGCGCGGCGTGAACAATGGCACTGGCGTGGGATTGATTGAGGTCTACCGCCTGCAATAGGTCGATTCTTCACCAGGCAGGGCAGGAGCCAGTCGCCGCGCGGGTCTCGACTAGACGCGCGAACCGCGGCGGCGTGGGGTACCGCCCCGCGCGAGTATTTCACCGGCTTGCGTTTGGGTTCGATCTTGTCGAGGCCGGTGCCGCTTTTTACTTCCATGATTTGGTCGCGCAGGAGCGCGGCGCGCTCGAACTCGAGGTTGGCGCTGGCGCGTTGCATGTCTTCTTCGAGTTCGCGCAGGAGTTCGGTCAGGTTGTAATCGCCGCCGGCTTCCTGGATGACGGCGGAGGCGATCTCGCGACCGCGCAGGATGGTGTGGAGGCTTTCCTGGATGGCACGCTTCACCGTCGTGGGCGTGATGTTGTGCTTCTCGTTGTACTCCATCTGCTTGGTGCGGCGGTAATCGGAGATGGAGATGAGCGCTTCCATGCTTTTCGTCATGGTGTCGGCGAAGAGGACGACTTCGCCGTTGATGTGGCGGGCGGCGCGGCCGGCGGTTTGGATGAGCGAGGTTTGGCTGCGGAGGAAGCCTTCCTTGTCGGCGTCGAGGATGCAGACGAGCGAGACTTCCGGGAGGTCGAGGCCTTCGCGGAGGAGATTGATGCCGACGAGGATGTCGAAGTCGGCGGCGCGCAGGCCGCGCAGAATTTCGACGCGCTCGATTGTGTCGATGTCGCTGTGGAGGTAGCGCACTTTGAGGCCGACATCGCGGAGGTAATCGGAGAGATCTTCCGCCGTGCGTTTGGTCAGGGTGGTGACGAGGACTCGTTCCTGCGCTTCGACGCGCTGGCGGCAAAGCTCGATCGTTTCGTCGATTTGGTTCTTGAGCGGCTTGAGCGTGATCTTGGGATCGAGCAGACCGGTAGGGCGGATGATTTGTTCGACGACAAGGGGCATGCCGGGAGTGTGGACGTTGAATTCGTCGATCGGCTGATCGGTGCGGGAGATCGGTGAGGCGGGAAGGCTTTTCCCTCCGCCGGCGATGAGGAATGGGACGGGCTCGTCTTCCCCGATGCGTTCGCGTTTGTGCGGGAAATAGCCGGTGTTGCCGACGATGCTGTTCTTGATCTCGAACTCGGCGGGGGTGGCGCTGACGTAAGCGAGTTGGTTCGTCATGCCCATGAACTCCTTGAAGTTCAGCGGACGGTTATCGAGCGCGCTCGGCAGGCGGAAGCCGTATTCGACGAGCACGGTCTTGCGCGATTTGTCGCCCTCATACATGCCGCCGATCTGTGGAATGGTGGCGTGCGATTCATCGATCACGAGCAGGTAATCCTTCGGAAAGAAATCGAGGAGCGTGAAGGGCTTCGATCCCGGCGGTCGGCCGGAAAGATGGCGCGAGTAATTTTCGATGCCGTTGCAGAAGCCCATCTCCTGCAACATCTCGAGATCGTATTCCGTGCGCATCTTCAAGCGCTGCGCTTCCAGGAAGCGGCTCTGTGATTCCAGCAGGATGATGCGTTCGTCGAGTTCGTTACGGATGGAGGCGAGGGCGCGATTCAATTTATCCGCTGGCGTGACGAACTGTTTCGCGGGGAAGAAGGTGAAGACGCTGAGCTGTTCGCGCGCGTGTCCCGTCAGGGGATCAAATCGCGTGAGCGCATCAATTTCATCGCCGAAGAATTCGATCCGGATCGCTTCTTCATCAGCGGTGGCGGGATAAACTTCCACCACGTCGCCGCGGACGCGGAATTTGCCGCGCGCGAATTCGATGTCGTTGCGTCCGTAAAGCATGTCGACCAGGCGACCGAGCACCGCTTCGCGCGAGATTTGCTGGCCTTTCTTTACCGTCAGCAGCATCCGCAGGTAATCCTCTGGCGAGGTGACGCCGTAGATGCACGACACGCTCGCGACGACGATGGTGTCGCGACGAGAAAGAAGCGCGCTGGTGGCCGACAAACGCAGGCGCTCGATCTCCTCGTTGATGCGAGGAATCCTTCTCGATGTAGGTATCGGAGCGCGGGATGTAGGCTTCGGGCTGATAGTAATCGAAGTAGCTGACGAAATACTCGACCGCGTTGCGCGGGAAGAACTGCTTGAACTCCGAGTAGAGCTGCGCGGCCAGCGTCTTGTTGTGCGAGATGATGAGCGTGGGGCGATCCAGCTCGCGGATCACGTTCGCCATCGTGAACGTTTTGCCAGAACCGGTGACGCCGAGGAGCGTCTGGTGGCGATTCCCAGCCTCGAGCGATTTCAAGAGCTTGGCGATCGCCTGGCCCTGATCGCCGCGCGGGGTGTAGTTCGATTCGAGCTCGAAGGACATTGGACACGTTAGCATCTCCGGACGTGATCTTCCGGCCTGACTTTTCGTGCGGCCAGTGGGTTCAAGGGACGCCGGCGGTGAGGAGTGCCACCGCGAGCGCGGAGCTAAAAACAGGTCGGTCGGAGCGATGAGATTGATCCTCCACCTGCGGACGTTGATGAATGAAAAGTTGTCTGTTTTCAGATGCCGTCGTTGGGTCGTCTCACAGTCGTAAACTGCTGGCCTTTAAACGTTCAACGCCGATCAAGCCGGAGATTTTATGTTTGACCGTCCGGACAGAGAGCTAAAGGCTGAGAGCAAGGAGCACTGCCCCGATGACGAATCGGTTCTTCAAAATTCCGGCCATCTGGCTGGCTCCGGGCTTGGTATTGTTTTTCTTTAGCATCGCTCGGGCCGGGAACGATCGGGGTCCGCCCGAGGGCATTTTTTACCTGGCGGAAGAAGGGCTTCTGACCCAGGCGCGGGGCGCACCGAACCGATCCATCTTCGTCTCCGAGTCGGGTCGAGTGCAGGGCTGGGAGGTAATCGGAGAATCCGTAACGAAATTTGGAGAGTCTCAAGGGGCGGCCGTTTCGTTCTTCTTCGCGAAAGTCCGGCAGGCGGTGGAGGCCGGACCGTATCCAACAATGCGGCGCAGCGATACGACCAAGGGCGTGGACGGTGCGCATCCGCCTTACACGCAGATTTTTTGCCGCCGGGGGGATTCTTTGGCCCAGCTTTATGGTGGCGTCAGCGAAAAAGCTCCCGCTGCCGTGCGACGCATTGCAAGCCTTGCGCAGGATCTCTGGCGCGTGCCCCGCGCTCCGCCGGAGGCGGCATTTTTTGTTCAGGCAGCCTTGCTGGACGACGAGACTGCTCAAATCTACCGCGCGCGAAGCCTGCTGCGCGCCGTCGTCGAGACCGACTTCAATCAATCCCCGGTGATTCGACGCGGGCTTGGCGAACCTTTTCGACTTTTTCCAAGCAGTGAGGCTGAGCTACGGGCCGACGCCATCGCCCGCGAGCTCACCTCACGACAACCGGCGGTGAACCTGAGTTACGCCGGCCATGCTTTTCAATTGCGCCTCCTGATGGGCGCGTCTCCCGAAAGGACACCACCGCCATGAACATCAATCTCATTCTCTTACCATATTCGACCGCTCAGCCGTGGCGCAGGATGACGGCAGTATCGATCGTCCTGCTTCTGCTCTCCGCGTCACTCGCCATGGCCAGTGGTGGGTGGTTTACAGGCCGCACGATCAAAGGCCAAACCCGGCCGGTGACAGCAGAGGCGGAGAACAGAACGGCTCCCAATGCCACAATCAGTCCCGGATACGAGGTCTTTTCCGCCACCGGTTTGCCGGCAGCCATTCCGGACGGCGACCACCTCACCTCGCTTCTCCCGGTGTCCAGATCCGGAACGAGCGGCGCGGTGACGATTTCGTATCACATCACCCACTCCTACATCGGAAACATTAGAGTCACCTTGATCGCGCCTTCCGGGGCAGAGTTCCTTCTGCGTTCTTCCATGGGAACTGATGGCCAGGAAATTGAAGAAATCGATCTCGCGATCCCGGGAGCCGAGACTGAGATGGCGATGGGAACGTGGCAGCTCGTCGTGGAAGACCTGGCGCCCGATGGCGCAACCGGAATGCTCGACAGTTGGTCCCTAAAGTTCCCAGCGCCGGACACCGCTGTGATTGATCTTGTCATGTCTCTTTCCGCCAACCCGCAAGGCGATGATAACGGCAATGCGCAGGGACAGGCGGGATCCGAAGCGCAGGACAAATGGGAACGGATCGTCCAGCACTTCGCCGACGCAGTGTATGAATCGACGAACGCGGCTCACAAGATTCGCACCGTCCGAATCTTCCGTGAAGGCAGGTCGTCGGGCAGGGCGGATATCCTTTGGACGGCAAGTGGGCATCCGCATGTGCCTTCCAGGGGCGGAGTGGGCGAGAGCGGGGGGCATATCAACATGTATGAAAGCTTCACTGACGGAAGTGGCCCCGGGATGAACAAGGACATGCTCGCGGACGAAATCGGGAGCGGTTACACGATGGCGCACGAGTGGGGCCACTACTTCTACAACATCTACGATGAGTACAAGGTGAACAGCACCGACGTCGCGGTCATGCCCTCGATCATGACCAGCCAATGGCGCGCGCGTGGTGGCGACCGCCAATGGCTGAATTTCTCGATCAAGAATGCTGGCGGCGGCGACTTTCAGAATACGCTGCAAACCCGGCAACACGACCAGCATGGGGCGAGCGACTGGGAAACCCTGGCGCGGATGACGTCGTCGGATATCAAGACCGCGGCGCAGCTGACTCTTGGGAAGCGCATTTTCTACCCCGAAGTGGCCGCGGCGGCGCCGGCGGCGGGCGCTACGCCCCGGGTCGATCTACCCGGCACGGCGCGCTCCTTCCTGAACATCATCTGGATGAACCAAGAAAACGTTTACCAGATCATCGTGGATCGCTCCGGCAGCATGTCCACTGACCAGAAGATGGAGCAGGCGAAAGCTGCGGCCAAGTTTCTCGTGAATCTGCTGCCGCTCGGCAAATCCCGCGTGGGAGTAAGTCAATTCAACGCCACCGTGCAACAGATCCAGCCGATCATTCCCTTAATGACCGAAGCCGACCGGACCGCAGTGAAGACTGTGATTGATGGCATCACTGCCAGCGGCAACACCGCCATCGGAGCGGCGGCGGATGAGGGGCTGAGCACGATACTGGCGGTGCCCAACGCGGAAAAAAGCAATCGAGTTGTCTTTCTCCTTTCCGATGGGTTCAACGGTTTTGGTGTCGAGCCGGCTTCAGTCATCCCTCGCTATCAAACCGCGCAAATTCCACTTTTCACTTTCGGTTTCGGTGCGGATGCCGACGCCGCCACGCTGGGACAGATGGCGAACGGAACCGGCGGAAAATATTACAGTTCCACCGCCAGCCTGGCCGCAATCACGACGGCTTTTCAGGACGCGCAAAGCGTCGCGGCGGGAAGTCCGTCGATCGCAGCCGGCACTTCCTCGGTCGCTGCGGCGACCGCGCAAGCCGCGCTCTTTACGATCGATTCCACGGTGAAACACCTAAATTTTTCGCTCACACATGGCGCGGGCGTGGACTCGATGGATCTGCACCTGCTTGCGCCTAACGGGTTGGAGGTGCAGCCCGCGGATTCCTTCACCGTCGGCACGGAAACATTGCTGAGTTACTCGATTGCCAACCCGCAAACGGGTGACTGGCGTCTTTCGAGTCCCTCCGGAAGCACGACGGATGAAATCACCTTTACCGCCAGCGGAATCACAGAGGGAATCACGTATGCGGCGGCGGTAGGTTCGGAAGGCGGCTCTGCGGTCAGCCATCCCGCGCCGATTGTGCTTCGGGCAAGACTATTCCGCGCTCTGCAAATCACCGGCGTGCCGGCGACCGCAATCGCCGTTGGGCCAGACGGCGCGCTGGAGACAATTCCGCTCTACGACGACGGCACTGGTGGCGATGAAATCAGCGGCGATGGCAATTATGCTGCGACCTACCGCTACCGTCAGAACGGCACTTACACCTTCAAGGTGAACTTCGATAGTTCGGCCGGGGGAGCGATGACTACATACAACGGCGGCACGTTTACGGCGACCGAGAACGAAGAGGCGCCGCCGCCGATTCCGAATCAATTGGTAAGCGATTCGTTTACCCGCAGCAGCCAGGTTCAGGTCACGACCGATAATGGCGTTTTCGATGGCGGCGGAATGGCGAACATCTCCACGCGATTGGATGTACAGACGGGCGACAATGTCCTCATCGGTGGGTTCATCATTACGGGAAGCCAGCCGAAGAACATCCTGGTGCGCGGGATTGGGTCGTCCCTCTCCATCCCGGGGAAGCTGCAGGACACGCTCCTGCAACTTTACAACTCCGCCGGAACTCTCATCGCGACCAACGATAACTGGCGCGACAACGCCAATGCGTCGGCGATTATTGCCACCACCATCCCGCCGATCCGCGACAGCGAATCCGCGCTTCTAATGTCGCTCGCGCCGGGCTCTTACACGGTGGTCTTGCGCGGAGTGAATGGGACCACCGGCATCGGCTTGGTGGAAGCCTACGACCTGTCCGCCACCTCGAACTCACGCCTGGCCAATATCTCCAGCCGCGGGTTTGTTCAGACGGGTGACGGCGCGATGATTGGCGGTTTGATCATCATTGGGGACAATGCCCGTCCCATCTTGGTCCGCGGTTTGGGGCCGTCGCTGCCGGTCGCAGGCGCATTGGCGGATCCAACCCTGCAGTTATTCGACTCCAATGGCGTGGCGCTCGCCTTTAACGACGATTGGCGTGATACCCAGGCTGCGGAGATCATCGCCACAACCATTCCACCCATGAATGAGCGTGAGGCCGCGATCGTTTCAACTCTGTCCCCCGGTGCGTATACCGCGGTCTTGCGCGGAGCAAACGGTGGGACGGGAGTGGCGCTGGTCGAACTTTATGATCTGCAACCATAACGCATACCGCCGCCAACCCTGGCACCGCTATTCGCTGGTCCAGTCGCGCTGTCCTGGAGTTATCTAATGGCAGGCAGTCGCGCACGGTCCAATCCGTGTGAAGTTTTGCCGAGGTCGCGTGAACTTCCGACAATTCTTTTCCGAACTGAAACGCCGCAACGTTTACAAGGTCGCGGTCGCTTACACGGCGGTGGCATGGCTCCTGATTCAGGTCGCGACGCAGGTGTTGCCGTTCTTTGAGGCGCCCAATTGGGCAGTGCGGTTGCTCATTGTGTTGTTAGGCGGAGGATTTCCGGTGGCGTTGGTGTTGACGTGGGTTTTCGACGTGACGCCGGACGGAATCGCACGGACGGACGATCCGGCGGCGCAGCTGGCCGGAGGGCGGAGCAGGAATCGCTGGTGGCTGCTGCTGACGGTGCCGGCGGTGTTGGCGGCGACGATTCTGCTTTGGCTGCGGCTGGAAGAGCAGCGCGTCGCACCGCCGCCGGCGGCGAATCCGTTCGCGGGCCGGGAGTCGATTGCGGTGCTGCCGTTTGAGAACTTGAGCGATAACAAAGAGAACGCCTATTTCACCGACGGGGTGCAGGATGAGATCCTGACCAACCTGGCGAAGATCGCGGACTTGAAGGTGATCAGCCGCACAAGTGTGATGCAGTATCGCAGCGGCACCCCCCGGAACCTGCGCGAGATCGGCCAGGAACTGGGCGTGGCGCACTTGCTCGAGGGCAGCGTGCAACGCGCAGATAATCGTGTGCGCGTGATCGCGCAGTTGATCGACGCGCGAAACGACGCGCATCTCTGGGCACAAACCTACGATCGCGATCTGGCGGACGTGTTCGCAATCCAAAGCGAAATCGCGCGCGCCATCGCGGAACAGTTGCGAGCCAAAATCTCGCCGCCGGAGGAAGCAGCGATCGAACGGCCGGCCACGACGAACCTCGCGGCCTACGATCTTTATCTACGCGCGCAGGATCTCTTTGCGCATAACACGGACCTCGGCGCGGCGAAGAAGGGGTTGCCGGAAGCGGCACGTCTGCTCGATGAGGCAGTGGCGTTGGACCCCAGGTTCCTCTCAGCCTGGACGCTGCTCGCGCGCATCCATGGAAACATGTATGCGCAGGCCTACGATCGCACCCCGAAGCGGTTGGAGCTCGCGCACGCCGCGGTGCAGGCCGCGTTGCGCCTGGAACCGGATTCCGGCGAAGCGCACCTGGCGCTGGCCGGGTATTATAACTATGGCTTCCGCGATTTCGCGAAGGCGCGCGCCGAGCTGGCGATCGCGCGACGGGCCCTGCCGAACAGTGCGGAACTTTACGAATACACGGCCTACATCGATCGGCGCGAAGGGCGTTGGGAAGAAGCGACGCGTAATCTGCAACGCGCACTCGAACTGGATCCGCGCAACTTCCGCATGCTCCAGCAAATGGCGTTGATTTACGAAGCGCAGGCGCGCTACGCGGAGGAGGATCAGATTTATTTGCGCGCGCTCTCGGTTTTGCCGGGGGATCCGACCACCCGGCTTTTCCGCGCGGAAGTGCAGGTGCTTTGGCACGCCGATATCGAGCCCTTCCAAAGGGTGCTCGCAGAGTTAACCGCGGAAAATCCCGCGCTCGGCGCGGAGATGGAGGACGTAAATTTTGCGATGTGCGAACGGACGGAGGCTGCGATGGAGCGCGCCCTGAGAAATTATCCGAACGAAGGCGCAGTGATGAATGGCGCAAAGTATCCCAAAGCCTATTGGGAAGGCGCAGTGGAGCGCTGGCGCGGAAACGCTGCGAAAGCGGAAGCGGCGTTCTCCGCCGCGCGCCGCGAGGTCGAGGAAGCGATCGCCGGCCAGCCGGAATCGGCGGCGTCGCTCAGCCTGCTCGGTTTGATCGATGCCGGACTGGGGCGAAAGGAAGACGCGTGGCGTGCTGGACGCCGAGCTTGCGAGATGGTGCCGATCGCTCGCGACGCGATCAACGGTGTGGTCATGGCCACCAATCTGGCGCAAATCTATGCGTGGACGGGTGAGGTCGACCTCGCAGTCGAACAAATTGCCGCGATCCAGCGGGTGCCGAACTATCTGGGTTATGGTTTGCTCAAGCTGCATCCGGTTTGGGATTCGCTCCGGGGCGATGCGGAGTTCGAGAGAATCGTGGCCGAGCTGGCGCCGGAATGAGCGGAGCGCTGGTTTGACGCAGGAGAATGGGCGGCTGTATTCCCCTCGGGTGCCTATCGCCTGAGCCTGGCCTTCGAACGAGTGAACTCCCGCAATTTTTTCGCCGAACTGAAACGCCGGAACGTGTACCGCGCGGCGGTGGGTTACTGCGCGGTGAGCTGGTTGGTCATCCAGATCGCGACACAGGTGTTTCCGTTCTTCGAAATTTCAAATGCGACGGTGCGGTGGATTGTGATCGTTTCGATCGTCGGGTTCCCGATCGCGATGCTGGTAGCGTGGATTTATGAGCTGACGCCGGAAGGTTTGGTGCGCGAGGAGGAGGTCGCGCCGGCGGAACGCAAGGCGATCGGGAGGAAGATTGATTTTGTCATCATGGGCGTGCTCGGGTTGGCGGTGGCGTTGTTGCTGTTCGATCGGTATCGCCCCGGGAGCGTGCCGGAGAAGAGCATCGCGGTGTTGCCTTTTGCGAACCTGACCGCGGATAAGGAGAACGCGTTTTTTGCAGATGGTATCCAGGACGACATCCTCACCAGCCTGTCGAAGATCGGCGATCTGAAGGTGATCAGTCGCACATCGACGCTGCCATATCGCGGCCAGAGTGGCCGGAATCTGAAGGAGATCGGCGAGGCGCTCGGGGTGGCGACGATTTTGGAGGGAAGCGTGCGGCGCGCGGGCGACCAGGTGGCGGTGACGGCGCAGCTGATTGATACGCGGAATGATCGGCATCTCTGGGCGAATCGATACGACCGCACAATGTCGAACGCGCTCACCTTGCAGAGCGAACTGGCGCAGGAAATCGCGAATGCGCTCCACGCCACGCTCAGTCCGGAAGAGAAAGAATTGATCAAGACCAAGCCGACGGACAATGCGGATGCCTACGTCTTTTATCTGCGCGCGCGGCAGTACGAAAACTCTCCGGACACGTTGCTGCAGGACTATCGCGCGGCGGAGAAGCTTTATAGCGAGGCGATCGCCCTGGATCCGGAGTTTGCTCTCGCGCACGCGGGTTTGGCCACGACCCGTGCGGCGATTTTTCACTATTACGAGCCGACGGAAACCTGGAAGACGGGGGCGTTTGTCGAAGCGCGAGAGGCCCTCCGGCTGAAACCGAAGCTGGGCGAGGGACATCTGGCGCTCGGGCTTTGTTATTACTGGACCGAGCGCGATTACGAGCGGGCGTTGCTGGAGTTCGATGCCGCGCTGGCGGCGTCGCCTAACGATTCGTGGGTTCGTTCCCTGATGGCCGCGATCAAGCGGCGGCAGGGAAAATGGCAGGAGGCAGTCGACGCCTACGAACGGGTGGCCGCACTGGACCCGCGCAATCCAAATATCATTCGCAATCTCCTTTTCACTTACACGGCCGTGCGTGACTGGCCGCGGGCGGACAAGGCGGTGCGACGCCTGCGCGCGCTCGTGCCGGAAGCGACGGTGGTGCAGATCCAGGCCGCCTATGTGGACTTCTCGTGGCAGGGGAGCACGGCGGCGTTGAAGAAGACGCTGGCGAGCATTCCGCCGGGCGTGGACCCCGATGGGAATGTGACCGCGGCGCGTTGGGATGTGGCTTTAATCGAGCGCGATTTCGCGGCGGCGGAACGCGCGCTGGAAAGCTGTCCGCCGGCAGGGGTGTCCTATTTGAACGGGGTCATTACGGCGAAGGGCTTCTTGGAAGGCTGCGTGGCTTTGGCAAAAGGCGATGCCGCGACGGCGCAAGCGAGTTTCGAGACCGCGCGCCCGGTTTTCGAGGCTGCGGTGCAGGAATCGCCGGAGGACGCGACTCGCCACGCGAATCTAGGATTGCTCTACGCGTTCATGGGGAAGAAGGAAGAGGCGATTCGCGAAGGGTTGCGCGCAGCGGAGTTGATGCCGATCTCGAAAGACGCGGTCGACGGGGCGATCATCCAATGTTTTGTGGCGCTGATTTACGCGCGGGTAGGCGAGCGGGATCGTGCTTTCGAGATGCTCGAACGGCTGCTGCAGACTCCGGGAGCGGTGGATAGCACGCTCTATAGCGTGACATTAAGTGATCTGCGGGCGCGCTGGGTTTGGGATCCCTTGCGGAGTGATCCGCGCTTTGAACGATTGCTCGCCGCAGCGAAGTAAACGTCCTCTGAAAGCCGGGCGAACTAGAGTGCCTGCGATGCGCGGAGGTCGGTGAAGGCAGAGCCGAGATTGGCAAGGACATCGGTGGGGAGAAGCGATTCCTGGCTGGCTCGCCCATGAGATAGCGCCAACTCGGCGGCGCGACCGCAGAGCCAGGCGCCGAGACGAGCGGCATCGTAGGGGGCGAGGTGTTGCGCGAGGAGGGCGGCGCAAACGCCGGTAAGGACGTCGCCCATGCCGCCGGTGGCCATGCCGGGATTGCCCGTGGTGTTGTAGCTGATCGGCCTTTCGCTTGCGGCCACGATGGTGCGGCTGCCTTTATAGAGAAGCGTGACGGGATACTTTGCGCAGAAGCGTTTGGCGTGTTTGGCGCGGGTGACTTTCTCCAATGGGAAGAGCCTTTTCATTTCTCCGGGGTGGGGGGTGAGAAGGCGCGGGCCGCGGCAGCGGGCGAGGAGGGCGGGAGCCTCGGCGATGAGGTTGAGCGCATCGGCGTCGACCACCATCGGCGCCGTCGCTTCTTTGACGAAGCGACGGATTTGAGCGGCGCGTGTTTTCCCCAAGCCGGGACCAATGGCCCAGACGCCGACGGGTTCGTGGTGAAGTGATTCCAGTGAAGCGAAGGGCTTGACCATCACTTCGGGAGGAGCGGCGGCGGCGACGATGGGGTGGATGTTTTTCCCAACGAAGAGCTCGACGAGGCCGGCTCCGGCGCGAAGGGCGCCAGTGGTGCAGAGGACGGCGGCGCCGGTGAGGCCGGGCGAGCCCGCGAGGATGCCAATCCGGCCAAATTGATTCTTGTAGGCGTCGAAACGACGACGCGGAAGAAGAGCGCGGAGCGCGCCGGCATCGGCGAGGATGGAATTGGTCGCGCGTTCCGGCGTGGGGAGGTCGGCGAGCGGGATGCGTTCGATGCGTCCGACGTGGTTAAGGGCGCGATCGGCGAGGAGACCGGTCTTGGCGAAACCGATCGTGAGGGTGAAATCGGCGATGACGCAGTCGGGATCAGTCGCACCAGAATCCGCGTCGAGGCCTGTGGGGAGATCGAGAGCGAAAACGTAGGCGTTTTCTTCGCGGCGGAGGCGGTTGATCTCGCGGCAGGCGCCTGTGATGGGCTGGCGCAGGGGAGACTGGGCGCCGAGACCGAGAAGGCCATCCAGGATGATGAGGGGGAGACGATGCGTGCGCGGGGGTTTTGTTTAGAGCGCGAAGTTTCTTTCGCGGAAGTTTGCCGAGGTCCTTTTCCGGAGAGGTGAGGCGAAGCTCGATGGTCCAGCCGCGTTCTTGCAGAAAACGGGCGGCAGCGAAGGCGTCGCCGGCGTTGTTGCCTTTGCCCGCGAAGACGCGGCAGTGGCCGGGCGTGGGGAAGAATGTCTCGATGGCGCGCGCGATGCCGGCGGCGGCGTCATCCATAAAGGCCTCAGCGGTGACGCCACGGGCGAAGGCCGCATCTTCCGCGGCACGCATGGCGGCGGAAGTGACGACCGGGGATTGCAAGGGAGGCTCCTGTTAACGGTTCCGCTTTTTCTTGGAACTCTTCTTCTTCTTTTTGCTGGAGCTTTTCTTTTTCCCAGAAGATTTTTTGCGGGATTTCTTCGAGCGCTTGATGGAGCGCCGGGAGCGTGGGGCGGCCTGCACAAAATCGGGACCGGCGAGGCGCTGCGGCAAGACATCGGCGGAGCGAGCGGCGCCGGGAGTGAGCGGCTTACTGCGGGGCGCGCGTTGGCCCTGAATGCCGCGCGCGATCGCTTCCGCGAGTTTTTGCCGGTAACTGGCCTGGAGCGCGTAGCGACCTTCGCTGGGATTTGTGAGGAAACCGCACTCGACGAGAACGCCACGGATGCCGGTGCGACGGAGAACGTAGTAACCGCGACGGCGGATGCCGCGATTTTCGGTGGGCGCAATGGCGACAACGTTGCGGTGAATGTTGGCCGCAACCCCGGCGCTGTCGCCGCGGTAATAGTAGGTCTCGATGCCATTGGCACCGGAGCGGCTGGCGGAATTGAAATGGATGGAGACGAAGGTGGCGCCGCGATAGGAATTGGCGATGGCGGTGCGGCGACCGAGTGGGATGAAGACGTCGCTGGTGCGAGTCATGATCACACGATAGCCGGCCGATTGCAGGACCTTCTGCAGGCGTTGCGCGACGTCGAGGGTGAGGGTTTTCTCCGCGATGCGCTGGCGCGGGACACCGCCGCGATCGTGGCCGCCGTGGCCGGCATCGATGATGATGGTCTTGGACTGGGCGTGCGCGTGCGCGCCACAGAAGAGAAGCGCGAGGGAGAGGGCGGCGAGGGTTTTGGCGAAGTTCAGCCGGGCTGGATAAAATAACATTGGTGCAAATTCTTAATCCTCTGCAGGAGGGTCGGTCGGCCGGGTCGAAAGTTTCGGTCCTGACTTTTTGACATCCGACCTGGCGGGCCGTTCAAGGACGCCGCCTCGCACGGCGATAGCCCCATCTGGCGCAGCGTGCAAACGCGGACGCGATTTGGTTTCCATGAAAGTGGACTGGGCGAGGAGTTCGCCATTCAAGCCGATGCGCGAATAAGCCCAGGTGCGGGGCGCGGCGCAATGCAGAACATGGAGACGGTTGGCGCGGTCGAGCTGGGCCTGGGGTTCGGCGACGGAGAGGACGCGGCCGAGAGGGAAAGTGCTGTAAACGGCACCGCTGCTTTTGTCCTCCACGCGGACGTAGAGCTTGGTGTGATCCGGGAAACGATTGCGCAGCAGCGAGTAGGTGCGGACTTCGCTGCTGTCGCCGGAACCTTCGGGAAGACCCACAGTGCGCTGCCAGAAAGGGCGGGCATCGGCGACCTGGAAAACGCGGCTGGGCGAGTAGAAAAATTTATTGAGGTCGGCAAAGAAAACATTCGCGCGGACGTGATAGGTGCCGAGTTCATGGATGTTGGACCGCGGGGTGAGGTTGATCTTGCGGGTGACGGTTTGGCTGGTCTCGAGACGAAGCGGCATCTCAACGTCGCGGCCGAGAGGGGCAACGACCTGACCATCGCGCGTGGTGATCTCAAAACCGAACCAGCGTTGGCCGTCGGCGTCGCGCAGTTCGATGTCGCGGCCGGCAAGGTTGGTGATCTGGAGGGTGGCGACGACGGGCTCGTAGGCGATGTACTGGAGGCGCGGGAATTTCAGTTCGACCTGGATTTGGGCGAAGGCCTGGCGCGCGAGTGCAAGCAGGAGGAAGAGGAAAACCGGGAGCCGCATGAAGCGCCTAGAATACCTCAACGATGGGAATGACGAAACTCGAATGACGTGCTCGAAGGTTTTGAAGTTCGTTATTTCAAACCGAACCATCGACTGGCTTTCGGCGCCGGGGGCGGCGGCGTTTCCCGCACCGTGCTCTTGAGGCTCCCCACGGCTTGCGCTTTCCGCCGCGCGACGGCGTTAATAAGCGCCTCGTGCCATTCGGTCTTGATCGTCTGCACGGGGGCACGGACGGAATAATCGTAGGCGAATTCGACGGCTTCCCATAACACGAGTTCATAGAGGGCATCGGGGCCGCGGGCGGTACCGCGTTCCGCGTGGACGATGCGGCCGCTGAGGAGAAAGACGACGGCGGTCTGTGAGCCTTTCACCAGTTGCACGGCGCCGCTGCGCTCGCTGAGGCAACACATTTGCAGGATGTCGAGCGCATGAAATAGATCGAGGCCGATCTGACGGCGCGCCTCGGCGAGCGCGAGGGCGTTGAGCAGCCGTTCCCCATCGATGGGTTCGGGAAAAATTTTGGTTTCGGGAATGGCGAGCCGCTGTTGCTCGGCCGGGTAATCGGGAAGAAACATCGTTTGCAGACCAGCAAACGTTTCGCTCATGGTGGCAGCGAGGTTCAGGCCGTTGATGCCTTCGCCGTGCAGTTGCGTGAGGAGGATGGAGCAGCGCGGGACGCCGCGGGCCCAATCGAGCGCGGCGCGTTCGGAATCGGCCAGGCCGCAATCGTGCTCCGTATACTCCTTCACCAGCCGCACCAATTGTTCACCGACCTCAGCGTCGTGGTGGACGATGAGCAGTTGCATTACTGAGGGGAGAGGGTGAGCGGAGGCGGGAAAAGATTGAGGAGCTTGGTGGGCTCGGCGCGCACGTCCTGCAGCTGGTCCAGGTAATAAACGCGAACCTGGTAACCGGCGTATTTGCGGTTGGCCGAACTGGCCGAGGGCGGTTTGATGGAGGCCTTGCGATTCCCGATGGGCGGGGTCACGGCGGCAGCAGCTTCGGTGAGCGCGGCTTCAGTGGAGAGGGCTCCACCTTTCAGGCGCAGGTAGCCGACGCTGAGGATCTCGGGATTGGTCTTCTTCCAATCATGATCGGGCGTAATCCATTCGTAACTCACCTCGGCGTCGGTTAACGCCATGTTGTTGTTGTCGACCATGTCGTAGAAATAAACCTGAATCTTGACCTTGGTGTGATCGACGATGCTGTCGGGCCGCATCTTGACCGCGACCCGCAGGGTGAGATTCGACTCCGCCTCGGCGTCGGGATTTTCTGTGAGCGTGGCCTCGGTGATGCCAAAAGTGGAGCCATCGGGAATACCATCCTGGCTGCTGCGGATGGTGCCGGCATCGAGCGGGGAAACCCCGGCAAAACCGGGGCCGGCGGCGGCAGCCGAGCCGTTAGCGGCCGGGACGCCTTCCTTTAATTTCATGTCGGCCAACTCGTAGAGCGGGCCTGCGGAGGGACCGATTTCCTGGATTTTCTGCCAGGTTTGGTTCGAGCGATCGAAAAGCTGCATCGATTCGTAGATCATCGCCATTTCGGCGAGGAGGCGCGCGTTTTGCGGATCGCTTTCGGTCGCCTGCTGGAGGCGGGCCAGGGCGGTATTGGTGTCGCCACGCTCGCGCATCAGGCTCACGTCTTTCAGTAACTCTTCGGCGACGGAAAGAACGGCGTTGTTTGGTTCACCCGCAGCGGTGGCGGTGGGGATGGGTGCGGCCGTGGCGGTGGCTGCGGCAACCGGAGGGGGCGTGGCGGGTGCGATGGCGACCGGTGGGGTGGCAGCCGTCTGCGGGGCGGCGGGCTGGCGCGCGTAATGCCAGCCGACAGCGATAAACTCCGCGACGCCGATGACGGCCGCGGCGACGACGGCAATCGTGAACGTTTTATCGGGACGGCCCGGCGAGTTGAACATGGTCGCTGGCATGCTGGTTTCTGTAAACGCGCGGCGTCGGGGGTGTCAAACGCGCGCGGGAGGGCGAAACGTTACCGCGAGATGTCGGCCTGGCTGAGAATTTTGAACCCTTCGCCGCGCAAAACGGACGAGGCGCAATCGGTATCGTCCACGTGCAACGCGATCGCAGCGAAACCGTGTGGGCGAGTGAGGAGGGGATAGGTGAAGTGGACGTTGACCTCAGCCATAAGGAGGGAGGCGAGAAGCTTGGCGAGTTGACCGGAAACCTCGGTCATCTCCACGACCACCATCTCGCAAACGCCGAAGGCCACGTTGTGTTCGCCAAAAAGGTTCTGCACGGAATCGGGATCGCTCACGATGATGCGGGCGATGGCGGAATCGGTCGATTCCGAGATGCTGAGGGCGAGGACGTCGACGTGGTGGGCATTGAGAAGCTTCACCACTTCGAGCATGGCGCCGACTTTGTTGGCGAGGAAAACCGAGAATTGGCGCACGAGTGGGCCATCGATTTTGGAGGTGGTTTCGGGCAGATCGAGAGGCATGGAGAGGGAAGGTGACAAAACGCGACGAGTGCGCGGAGCGCGCACTATGTCACCGGGTGGGTTTTGTTGGCAAACGGATTCTGGGGATGCCGGGGATGATTGCCTGGTGTTTTTACGGTTCGCGGAAGGCTGGGTTAAGTTGGCGGGCGCGGGCGAAGTGTTTTTCGGACAGCTCCGTCATCCCGAGATGATGCAGGCGCTGGCCGAGCATCCAGTGATAGAGGGGATCGTTCGGCGTCCCGTGATCGGCCTGGCGTTCGTGCATGGCGGCAGAGTCGCGGCGACCGAGGGCGCGGTGCGCGCCGGCGAGCTGGTTGTTCACGAGCACAAGTGAAGGATTGCGGCGCACGGCCTCGGACCAGACGGCGACCGCTTCTTCTTTTCGCCCGCGCATCCAGAGCGATTCACCTTTTTCCTGCCGGGCGAGGATGAGATCGTCGCGGTCGACCAACGCTTGATCGAGCGCCAGCTGGGCTTCGTCAAAACGGCGGAGCCGGTTCAGAATCGCACCGCGATAATAAAGACTGAGCGCTTTAGCTTGGTCTTTCTGGCCGGTGGCGGCCTGGGCGAGTCGCACGCTCGCGGTTTCGGCGTCGCCGCGGAGATAATCCAACCACGCCAGCTTCGCGAGCGCGTCGCTGTTTTGGAACAGGCCGTAATTGGCGGCAGTGCGCAGATGTTTTTCGCCCGCGGAAATATGGGCGCGATCGGCCGGGCTGAGCCAGCGGGCGGGGTTTAATTGCGCGAGCGCCAGTTCGTCGGGAATGCGCAACCGACCGAACGCCTGGCTGCCGCGGGATTCGTGATAGCGAATCCAGCCGCTGTGAGCGGTGACGCCCAGCCAGAGAGTCGCGCCGAGGAGAAACGCCCACCCGGTGGTCTGGAAATGGCCGGCGATCTTGAGATGGAAGCGGTGGAAATAGACTTCGGACGCGGTGATGAGGCGCCAGGTTTTCAAGGCGAGGAAAGTGCTGACCGCGGCACAGCCCAAAGCCATCAGGAACGGGACCAATCCGTAAACGCCGCGGACGGCGAGGAAGCTGGTGAGGAAGACGGCGAGGCCGAAAATTTCCTCCGGCCAGGTGAGGGAGTAATTTCGCGGGATGGCTTTGTGTTTTCGGGAACCGCCACCGTGGGTTTTCCGAAGCCGTAGTAGAGCGCGTCGTTCGGGCAAACGCTGATGCAATCCATGCACTTCATGCAGCCGGGATCGACGACCATGCCGTATTGCTTCACCTCGGCGTGCACGAGCACGTTCGAGGTGCAGGTGGCGGTGCAATGGCCGCACTGGTTGCAGGCATCGGTGACGCGGATCTTGGCCGGGCGCGAGCTTATCGGCGAGGACGAAGAAGCCGCCGTAGGGACACGCGTAGGTGCAGAATCCTTTCATCCCGAGGAAATAGACGGTAACGAACCCGCAGATGAAGAGAAATGGGATCGCGACCGCGACCGACGGGAAGGTGGCCCAGAAATTATCGGTCACGAGATGGTTCGTGAAGGCGGGAATGATCGGTCCGGGCTCCGGGTTTAGGAAGGCGCGGTAAAACGTGGGCCAGACAAACATGTAGAGCGCGGCGACGAGCGGGACGTAGATGAGCAGGCGCGAGCGAAACGGCTTCGGCGTGATCCCGATTTTCTTGAGCAACCACGCGCAGCCGTCCTGCAGCGCGAGGATGTGGCAGCCCCAGCCGCAGACGAAGCGGCCGAAGATCATCGTGCCGAGGATGGCGAGGGTGAAGAAAATGAAGCCGGCATTGAGCGCACCGCGCTGAAGCGTGTGCATGGCTTCCGACGGCTCGATGGGCGAGATGGTGCGGCCCGCGATCCACCAATGGATGATGTGCGCGACCATGAGGAGGTTGACCAAGGCGAGCGCGATCGCGCGCCAGCGGCTTGTTTGCGATTTGCGCATCCCGGCCGCGAGCATGGCGGTGCGTGGCGAGGTCACGGAGCGCGCTGTTCGCTTTGGGTCCCTATTTTCACAGCCAGTTTTCAAGATAGTTCGGCGGGCCGGTGCGGGGAAAGAGCGTAACGCATTCAGGCGGTTTGAAAAAACCATTGAAAACCTTTCAACCTCGAGACGCTCTTCTCGGTATTCGGCGTTCGTCAGTAGCAGAACCAAACATGAAAACGATCATCACTTGTTTTGCTGTCTGCTGCTGCCTGGCGGTTCTCACTCGTTGGAGCGGCGCTGGCGCAGAAGCCTGGGCAAACGTGGCGAAACTGGCACGTTGGAAACATTAATCGTGGCGCACGGCGAGGTGGTCCTGGATCTCGACTCCGCTCACGGAAGCGCTGCGCAAGACGGCCGGACGCGACGACGTTGCGGTTTCAGGCGACGCCGGATTCGTTTTTCCCGGTGCATCGTGTTCGAAGGGCGCGTCCGCGGCGCACGGCCGGGTGCGAGTCGGGCTTCTTTCCCGCGAGGCGGTCGCCCTCCCCCGCAGCTGACTGCGTTCTGGCATCGCCTCGTGCTCGAGAACAGACGGTTCCGATGGCGAACCTATCGTGCGCGATGGCCAGACGGGCTTCGTCTTTTTCAAGATCGAAGGCAATTCAGTCGACTACGACGGCCGAAACTCGCGGTCGCTCCAGATTGCGAGCAGGCGCGTGCTGATTGTCGGAAAGTTTTGCGAAAAATCTGGGACGACCGGCAGAGGCGGGTGCGGTGGTGGGATCGATGTCGATCACGGCGCGGATGCGGCCGATCGAAGTGAGCGCAAGGTGGTGAATGGCGAGCGGCAGTCGTGGGTCTGCCGGCCGGCGCCGACGGTGCGCCCTTGACGCAGGGCCGGACGTGATCGTCGGTGACCTGCCGTGGTCTGAGCAACTTGGCGGGTCGATGGAGGCAAAGTCGGGCCTGCGGTCGCGACCACATCCTGCAACATCGGGGATCAACCCTGAATTGGCTTCAGTTGCCGGCGACCGATCATCCGGTCATTCCGCAAAATCTTTATCGGATGAGCGGCGGAGCGAACAACGATGAGCGTTTCGAGCAGATCGGCCAGTCCTGGCTGAAACATGCGTTCTTCGCTTTGCAGGAAAATATTTGCGGTCCGTTGCACACCGACCGCCCCCACTCAGCTCGGTCCCGGGATGCTCCGATCCTTACACCGCGGGTTTGAATGCTGACCAGCCCGGGATCGGTTCTCGCGCGTGGGTCAATCCGTTTACGGGGTTTTTCCCGGGCGGCACTTCTCCCACCACGGGCCAACCCACGTCAAATGATCACACGGGCCACTCGCATCCGAGCCCCCACCACCGCATCGCCGTGGAGGTGGCTGACCTCAACACCACTCTGAACGTGGGTGCCACCTACTACGTCGAGGCGCGTTTACGTGACCCCGCATGAGTACAGCGTGGTGCCAGGCGAACCCCAGCGCATGCAATATGTATAACAACGCCTCCTATCGACGTTTCAACGTCAGCGGCACGACCAGCTTTCGGTTTTTCCTCGAATGGATCACACGATGCGGACGATGCCGGCGATTACGGCCTGGACGGGAGCGACGGTAGAGAGGATCGAGCCTGCCCCTGGCCTCGACGGCATCGGCTACGTCGCTCACAAAGTGACCGGCCCGGTGAACGGAGTGTGGCACTACGAGTATGCGGTGAACAATCTCACGCTCGATCGATCGATCCAATCTTTCAGCGTTCCGCTCGCTTGCGGAAGTGCGGTCAGCAACGTGGGATTCCGCGCGCCCGGCAACGAACGGGGCTGGCCCCGCGATGGTACGCTCGGCGATGCCGGCTTCAGCAACGCCGCCGTGGACGACGAGCCAAACTGCGGAGCGCATTGACGTGGAGCACTGACACATATGCGCAAAATCCGAATGCGAACGCCATTCGCTGGGGCACGCTTTACAATTTCCGGTTCGATTCCAGCCGTCCGCCCACGAGTGCCAACGCGACCGTCGGTTTTTACAAGACGGGCGCGCCCATCACCGTCGCCGTTCAGGCGCCCGCTGCCTGCGCGGCGCTGGGTCTGGTGAGCGCGGTGTCTCGCAAAACGCACGGGCCGCAGGGGCCATTCGACATCGAGCTCCCGCTGACCGGGACCCCGGGATTCGAGTGCCGCAGCGGGGGTGCGGGTAATAGTCACACCCTTGTCTTCACCTTCAGTAACAATGTGGTGAGCGGGAACGCGAGCTTAACCAACGGAGAGGGGAGCGTGTTCGGGAGCCCGAGCTTCAGCGGCAACACCGTGACAGTGAACCTCACCGGAGTGACCAATGTGCAAAAAATCAGCGTGACGCTGAGCAACGTGACCGATGAGTTTGCGCAAATTCTGTCCGACCGCCAGCGTGAGCATGAACGTCCTTCTCGGCGACGTGACCGAAAACTCCTCGGTGAATAGTTCGGATGTCGGGCAGACCAAAGCCGTTTCCGGGCAAACGACGGACGCGACCAACTTCCGTTCCGACATCAACCTGAGCGGCGCAATCAATGCTTCCGATATCGGGCAGGTGAAGAGTGCGGTCGGCAGCTCGCTTTAGAAGAGCACGCGGGGGCGGGAGGCCATGGCAGGCGATACGACGATTTTGCTCCTGTCGATAGCCGCGTTTGCGTTTAGAGTCGGCCGCGATGGATGAGGAGAATGAATTGATCGCGTTACGCCGGCAAAAGCTGGAAACGCTCCAGGGTCGTGGCGTGCAACCGTTCGGGGCAGCGTTTGCGGTTTCGGGGACAATCGCGGAAGTGCGGGAGAAATTTGCCGAAGGCACGAGCCTGCGCGCGGCGGGGCGCATGACGGCGCATCGCGACATGGGGAAGAGCCACTTCGTGGATTTGCGCGACGCCACGGGCCGCATCCAGGTCGTACGTGCAAACGAAGGAACTCGGGCCGGAAGTGATGGAGGTTTTCGGTCTACTGGATCTGGGAGATTTCGTTGGGGTCGAGGGCGAGTGTTTCATCACCAAGACGGGTGAGCCGACCTTGAAGGTGACGTCGTTGCAGGTGCTGGCGAAGGCGCTGCGGCCGTTGCCGGAGAAATGGCACGGACTGCAGGATGTGGAGGCGCGTTATCGACAGCGCTATCTGGATTTGGCGACGAATGAGCATTCGCGCGCCGTGTTTGAGAAGCGGATCCTGATCGTGCGCGAGATGCGGCGGTTCTTGGAGGACCGAGGATTTCTCGAAGTCGAGACGCCGATGCTGCAGGCCGTGGCGGGTGGCGCGGCGGCGGAACCATTTCGCACCCATCACAACGCGCTTGGGCTCGATCTTTCACTGCGGATCGCGCCAGAGCTTGTATCTCGAAGCGCTTGCTCGTGGGCGGATTCAGCAAGGTCTTCGAGCTGAATCGAAATTTTCGAAACGAAGGTATTTCGCGCCGGCATAATCCGGAGTTCACCATGCTGGAGGCTTACTGGGCCTACGCTGATTTCGAGTTGATGGCGAACTGGTGGAGGAAATGATTTGCCACCTGGCGATGAAGGTAAGCGGATCGCTCCAGGTGGAACACAAGGACGCGGAAGGCACCGTCACCCGCACGCTGAACCTGAGCCGCCCCTGGCGGCGGGCGCGTTATCGCGATTTGATCCGCGAGATTGATCTGAAGTGGTTCGATTACACCACGGAGGAGCGGCGCACACGCTGCGCGGAGCTGGGCGTGGAGGTCAATCCGCGCATGGCGGACTACGAAGTGACGCAGCAGGTTTTCGAAAAACTGGTGGAAGAGAAAACCTTCGATCCGCTCTTCGTCACCCATTGCCCGAAGGAACTGGTGCCGCTGGCGAAACAGAATCTGCAGGACGATTCGCTGGTGGACGTTTACGAGTTGATCATCAACGGCCAGGAAATTTCGCCCGGTTATTCGGAGTTGAACGATCCGGTGGTGCAACGGCGGCGGTTGCTGGAACAGGCCGGGGAGGAGACGCAGAAGCTGGATGAGGAGTTCCTGCTCGCGCTCGAACACGGGATGCCGCCCGCTGGCGGGTTCGGGCTGGGGATTGATCGGCTGGCGATGCTCCTGACCGGCGCGGAATCGATTCGCGATGTGATTCTTTTTCCGCTGCTGAAGCCGCGGAGGTAGGAGGCGAGGGACCGCGGCGACTCTGGACGACGAGCGCTCTTGAAGTTCGTGCGGAGGCAAGCGGTGCGTGCTACGTTGCGCGAACATGGAAACGCCTCAGATCACAGCTTATTTGAAGACGCATTGCGGATGGAGCGCGGGAGTGCGTGCGGTCCTCGCGAAATACAATCTGCCTTTCACGGAGAAGGACATCATCCAGAACCCGGCTTTCCGTTGGGAAATGGAAACGAAAAGCGGGCAACCGCTTTCTCCCTGCGTGGAGATTAACGGCGAGATGGTGGCGGATGTGAGCGGCGAGGAAGTGGAGCAATACCTGATCAGCAAGAAGCTGGTGCAGGGGAGCGATGCCCAGCCTGCGGTGCCGATCAACGCGCCCTGCCCCACCGAGCAGCACGAAAGCCCGGTGCGGATGCGATTGTAAAGTTGCCGCCGCGCTTTCGGAAAGTTTGAGCGTTGTCGGGGTGCCCCTCCCACGATGAAACTGTTTGCCCGTCGGGTTTCGTCCAAGAGCAGTAAGAAACGAAAACCGCGCTGGGGCTGGATGGCCTTGTTCGCGGCCATCGTGCTCGCGGGCGGCTTCGGCCTGGTGACGTTCTACGCCCTCTGGGCGCAGACGCTCGACATGAAGAAGGTGGGCGAGATGCCGGAGCGGAACACCGTCTTCGACGTCGATGGGAAAATTTACAGCCGGCTGGCGGGGGCAAATCGCCTCATCGTGCCGCTGAAGGAAGTCTCGCCATTTTTCCTCGAGGCGGTGCTCGCGCGGGAGGACACGCGTTTCTACAACCACGGCGGGATGGATGCGCGTGGTTTGTTGCGCGCGCTTTACCGGAACATCTCGAGCGGGTCGGTGAAGGAAGGGGCGAGCACGATCACACAGCAGCTGGCACGCAACAGCCTGCCGCTGGGGGGTCGCACGCTGCGGCGGAAGATGCTGGAGGCGATGGTGGCGCTGCGGATTGAGCGCAAGTTTACGAAGGAACAGATTCTGGAGTTGTACGTGAACCGGATTTACTTCGGTTCCGGTTGTTATGGGGTTGAGACCGCGTCGCAGGCTTACTTCGGCAAGAACGCTTCGAAGCTGAATCTCTCGGAAGCGGCGGTGCTGGCGGGTCTGATCCGAAGCCCGAATCGATTTTCGCCGTTGAAAAATCCGCAGGGTGCGGCCACGCAGCGCGACGTGGTTCTCGATCGGATGCTGGAGTTAAAGAAAATCACCGCCAATGAAGCACGCGCGGCGAAGGCGATGAAGGTGACCTCGAATCCGAAACGGATGCGCCAGGTCCAGGAGAATTACGCCATGGATGCGGTGCAGCGGGATTTGAATCTTTTGCTCACGCCGGAGCAGATCGATTTCGGCGGCCTTTATATTTACACCACGCTCGACCCGAAGGTGCAAAACGCCGCCACCGAAGCGCTCGAATCGCACCTGAGCAAAGTGGAACGGCAGGGAAACTTCCGCCATCCCAAGAAGGCCGGCTATCGTGCGCCAGCAGAAGGCGAGGATGCGGCCATGCCTTATTTGCAGGGCGCGGTGGTGGTGATCGACAACGCCAGCGGCGGCGTGCGCGCGTTGGTGGGCGGGCGCGATTATGGCGACAGCAAATTCAATCGCGCGATCGCGCCGGCGGTGCGGCAGGTGGGGTCGGCCTTTAAACCCTTCGTTTATGCGATGGCGTTTTCGCGTGGCATGCTTCCGGGCGCGAGCATCGATGATGGACCGATCGTGCCGGGCGAGATTCCCGAAGCGGGCAACTGGAGCCCGGGGAACTCGGACGGCAAATTCAACGGTATCCAATACGCGTCCTACGGACTGATTCATTCGCGCAATACCATGAGCGTGCGCGTGGGCGCGATCGCCGGGGCGGCAGAAGTGCAGAGGGAAGCGATCACGCTCGGACTGGGCACGACATCCCGCAGGGCGCGGCGATTTATATCGGGTCTTTCGAGAGCAATCTAAAGGATCTGACTTCCGCCTATTCGGTTTTTCCAAACGCCGGCACGCGCAAGCAATCTTACATCATCGAGCGAATCGACGATCCGGATCACAACCCGATTTACCGCGCCGCGCACGTTTCAACGCAGACGATGGATTCGAGCGCGGCCTGGATGACATCGCAGCTGCTGGAGCACGTGATGACGGAAGGAACGGCGGGTCGCTCGCAGTCGTCCGGCTTCAAAAAGATCCCGGCCGCAGGCAAAACCGGAACGACGAACGATTACAAGGACGCGTGGTTCATCGGCTACACCAGCGGCGCTGACTTGTGGCGTGTGGGTGGGATTCGATCAACCGCAGACCATTGTTTCCGCGCGGCTACGGCTCAGCGCTGGCGCTGCCCGTCTGGACGAGCACGATGAAGACGGCGTCGGAGCGTTATCCGGCGCGAGAGTTCCAGCCTACGATGCAGCAGGCCAGGGCGATGTTTTGCAGCAGCTCGAATCAGCTGGCGACGAACGAATGCGTCGCCGCGGGGGCGGCCTACGAGATGACGATTGCCGGCGGACAAGGTGCCGCGCGCGACCTGTCAGCTCCACGGCGGTTACCAGACGCAGCTGGCCCAGCAGATTGAGGCCGCGCGGAGCGCGCAGAGGCGTTGCCGAATCGATTCTTCCAATCAGTCCGAAAGTTTTTCGGACGAAAATAGCCGACCGGAAACGGCTGGCCACCCGGCCGCCGCGGCTTTGGCGAAATGCCAACGCCGCGGGGCGGGAGCAAGTTACTTGATCAAGAACCGACGCGGCTTGCATCGCAAGGGCGATAGGCCATGCCGCGAGAGCCACGATCAAGCCGAAGGCTGCACCTTCGAAGCGGGACTCGCCGCCCGCTTCAGCGGGCGAAGAATCCCTGGCTGAGGGTGTGGAAGCCCGGCCGCAACGCGACGTGATGCACGCCCGGGTGGAAGGGCGTGGTGCCACCCCGCAGGACGGGTGCCGATGTTTGGAAGCTCCAATCGGTGATCGGACGCTTGCTGATTTGAGCGGACGAGCCGCTCGACCGACCGGGTCGGTTGATTTCAATGTAGGTTTCATGTCTCAACACGCGCAGACTTCGAGTCTGCGCTAGTCTAAAGCCGCCAGCGGTGAAGCCAGCAGCGAGCTATTTATACTGCGGAACTCCTCGAAGAGCCCCGTGGCCGACATCCGTGTGTCGATAGCTGTTGAGACTGAATAATTAGCGCCCTTCACGGGGAAGCCTAGCGCTCACTAACACAAGCCCAACGAGCTGAACCGAGATTAATATTAGCAGATTGCGTTCCATGTCAAAGGATCATCTGCGGACCCCGGAAAATCGGTTCCCGAGGGGCAAGCTGAATCGAAGGGCGAGAGGAGTCGAAGTCTTATCGGAAACCGCCACGAGTGATGATTTCTTCGTTGGGCAGATGGCTTGGCGTTGGCGGTTTGGGCGTTTTTCTCGCTGCAGCCTTGCGGCTTTGTCGATGCCCGCGCCTGGGGTGCGCTCCTGACGCGCGGCTCGCGAAGGTCGCGCGGGATGTTGGTCCCGGTCTCAGGCGGGCGGGCATTGGGATCACCCGGAAAGTTGAAGTCGCAGGACGCGAGGAGCCGCATCCAGCGCCTACGAGAGCCAGGCGGTGAGGAGAAAAGGAGGGCGAGCCAGGTTTTCTTCATGAGGATGCGGCGGAGCGGGAACGGGTTGCGGAATACCGTGTCCTTCTAGGCTGAATGCCGTAGCCCGACAAGCGCGAGTTTCGCGTGCCGGCGGCGGAATGAGAGAGCGGGTGAAGGGAATCGAACCCTCGTGTCCAGCTTGGGAAGCTGGCGTTCTACCATTGAACTACACCCGCAAAAGCGAAGGAATGGTGGGCGGTGGAGGAGGAATAGTCAAAGGCTATTGCCACGAGATGACGTCGTCTTTGGCGTCGCCGGAGTTCTTGTTGCGGCCAGTCTTGAGGTCCTTGCCGAAGGACCAGGCGATTGCTCCCTGGCGCAGATCGGTGCCGCCCGCTCCCGTGCCGGCGTCATACGGATTCGACACGTTGTTGTCGTAGTCGCCATCCATGGCCACGCCGTAGGTTTTGCCAAACGGATCGTAGAATTTGCCATCGGTCGTTACGCCGCCACGGGGGTTGGTGGGATCTTTCGCTTCCGGGGGCGAAAGGAAAACGATCTGGCGGGGATTTAACGGCTCGGCGGGTAATCCGCGGAGAACATTGAAGAGCGGTGTGTTGTCGTTTCCGGGCTCGAAACGGTCCGTTGCTTCGATGGGATACTTTCCATACTCAGTATAGAAGGCATTCACCGCGGTTACGATCTGCACGAGGTCGTTCTTGGCTTGGGTTTTCTTCGCGGTGTTTTGCACGGCTTGAAAGGCGGGGAAGGAGAGGCCGATCAGGACGGCGATGATGGAGATGACGACCAGAAGTTCGATCAGGGTGAAGGCCGGGTGAGATCGAAACGGTTCCTTCATGCGATGGCTGGAACGTCCAACGTCCAACGCTGAACGTCCAACGTCCAATTGAGCAGGAGTTTTCGTTAGACCCACTTTTGCATTTGCTCGGGGAAAGGGCAGTGGGCGCAATCCGAGTTATCCTGCAGACAGAAATCTTCGTAGATCTGGAGGAGGCCTTGCTGGTGGGAGACCGTGCGGGTGAATGGATGCGCCCTGCGCGCGATCGCCGAAGAGCCGGGCGACGGCGGTTTCGACGCGGCGATTGCTCAGGCGGGCGGGGAGTCTTTCGAAATCGTCCCAGACCTCCGCGCCCTGCGCGGCGAGGAAGGGGAGGGCGACGTTGGCGAGGATGTCCGCGCTGCGGGAATCTCCGATCAACGCGAGCGGCTTCGCGGTTGGCTCGGAGAGGAGGGTGTAATGGCGGCTCCAATAAGGATGCCGGAGACCGTGGAGAAAATCGCGCAAGGCGCGCACCGGGTTCTCCTCGCCTAACGAACGAAGGAGAGCAGGCCATTCCAGGGCAAGTTGCCGGAGAGCGCCGAGGCGGCGCTGCGGATGGTTGAGCGGTCGCGCGCCGCTGAAGCGCCAGGTTTTTGGCGGGAGGGCAAGACGTTGCAACGCGTCGCGCTGGGGCCACCATTGGTCCCACAACTGGCGGAGATAGAGGCGCGTGTCATCCTCATAGACGGAGAGATCGGGCGCTTCGAGGAATCCGGCGAGGCCGAAGAGGAGCGCTTCGGCTTCCGTCTTGTGCGTGCGCAGCATAGTGAGAGGCAGGCGTTGCGCGAGCAGGGTAAACGCGAGCTTGTTCTGCTTATAGCCGAGGGCGGCGGCCAGCTCCTGAAAAAGCGTTTCGTTGGGACCGTGGGTCTCGATCATAGTCCGCAAGCGATTCGCTTTCCGTTGGAAGCGGAAACGCGCCGCACCTTCGAGCACGCTGCGCACGCGCGCTTCCGGGATATCCCGCAGGGGGGCCTGACAACGGCCGGGGCGAGCGAGGGGAACGTGGGACGAAAATGCTCCGGGGAGCGCGGCCAGGTCCACTCGCACCTGGAGGACGTGGCGATGCGAGCGAGTGCGAGTGAAAAACGTATGTGCGCTCGTATCGACGAAAACATGGAGGACCGTTTCCTCAAACGCCGGATTGGTGGCGTGGCCGTGCGACTCCCAGCTGCGATCGGTCAGATCGAATTCTATGTCGCCGCGTCGGAGTTCCGAGCCGTCCACGCGAATGGCGGCGCCTTGAAAATCCGGTCCGGCTTCGCGGTTCCACGTTCCGAATTGCACGATGGTGATCTCGCGGTCACAGGTGGTGCGAAAGCGCCGACCGAAGTCGCCGGCAAACCAGCGCGCCTGCAATTCCAGCTCGTGCGGTTGGCGCGTCGTGGAGAAAAGAGCCCGGTCTGCCACGCGGCCACGCGCACGCAGTCCAGCGTAGCGATCGGCAGCGGAGATGGCAGCCGTCACGCCGCAGCGCCTCGCGGTTAGCTATGGAGCGCAGGCTCCCGCGGCTCGTAGGATTCCGCGGTGGCGTGGGCGCTTCCAGACGCGCACGCAGATATTGTGTGATCTCCTCCACCAACGGAGCGCTGGAACGCGGGAAAATGAAGAGGTAACGAGGACCTCGGCCGGCGGCGGGAAAGATGAGGAGATTCTCGGAGAGAAATTTCGGCTCGCGTGCGACCGACATGCCATCGAGCGGAATGTTCTGGGCGAGGCCGTTGCCCTTGCGCGCGACAAAGACAAGCCGGCGGGGCTCTTCATTCGTGGCCACGAGCGCGCCGAAAAGATTGTTCGGGATACGTCGGCCGCGCCCGCTCAAACACGGCACGGCCCACGCGATGGTTTCGTTGAGGACGGTGTGCTGGCTGAAGATCTCGTGCAGAGCCGCCGGGCAGGATGGCGGGCAGCATCTGCGGTTCGCCGGAGTCGGCGGGGCCGTTGAGTTTTTTGAAGACGAGCCAGATCTTGGCCTTCATCGCCCGGAAAATCTTGGGTGCAAAGAAAAGGAACGCCGCCATCGCCAGGACAAAGACGCCGAGGGCGATGAGAGGATTGTAATAGATAAGTGCGAGCCCGCCGAAAACGGCCGCGTCTTCCACGAGGCTGAGGCCAATATTCGAAAAAGGTTCGGGCGAAGTGTTAGCCGCCAGCCGCGAGGAGGCCTTGGCAGTGTGCGCCATCAGGCTGGTGCCGCCCGCGAGGAGCACGATCAACACATCAAACGTGGGAGAGGAACTGCCGAGGACGCGGATGGCGAGGAAGGCTCCGCCGATGGGCCGGATGACGGTGTGGACGGCGTCCCATGCGGAGTCGACCCATGGAATTTTATCAGCGAAAAACTCGAGAAAATAAAAGACGCCCGCCACCACGATGATGGCAGGATGGCCGAGCAATTCGAGCGTTTGGTATTGTGGCGCGAGCGTGATCCAATGCTGGTTCACGGCCAGACCGGTCACGAAGACGGTCAAGTAAAGGTTGATGCCCGCGAGAGTGGCGAGCCCGAGTGCAACCCCAAGAAGGTTGAGCTGTTCCACAAGGGAAATATGCGGCACGGCGCCGGATTGTCACCTCGGTTTTAACGAATCGTCGGCGCTCAAGGCTTTCGGGCCGAG
Source organism: uncultured Verrucomicrobiae bacterium (assembly GCA_963769625.1). Lineage (GTDB taxonomy): Bacteria > Verrucomicrobiota > Verrucomicrobiia > Chthoniobacterales > UBA10450 > JACCTI01. Next base: position 368,148 of record CAVYMO010000012.1, read on the forward strand.
ACCAAAAGATAATCCCGGCAGATCACGCCGAAATAAGCGGCGAGCATTCGTGCCAGGAAACCAATCCCGAGGCTGCGGGAAAGGCGCAAGCGACCCGCGCGGTGCTCGGCGGAGGCCCACCCGGAGAGATGGCGCCGAAACGCGCTTAGACACGCTGCCGTGGCATCCTGTACGTCGACCTCCTCGAAACGCGCGGCGCGCAGACGCTCGGCATAGGTCGCGATGTCGGGAAGAAGATTGGCGCGCGGCACTTGTGATTGCGCGGCGAAAAGGCGGACGACATTTCGCATCAAGATATCCGAGACCACGAGGGAACCGCCCGGTGCCAAGACTCGCCACGCTTCTCGGAGGAAGGCATCGCGCGTGTCGAAATGGAAGGCCGCCTCCACGCAGATGACCGCATGGAAGGAACTATCAGGGAAATCGAGGCGCGTCGCATCCATGACGTGAAAGTCGCAGCCCGGGGCGCGCGCCCGGGCCTGCTCGATCTGGAATTGCGAGATGTTGATCGCGGCAATGTTTTCGGCGGGATAATGGTTCAGCAGCCGCTTGGTCGAGGCGCCGAGGCCGCAGGCGACATCGAGGATGCGGCCGTCCTTTTGCGGAATGCGATCGAGCAGAGCATCGACCAGCGCTTCGCTGGCTTCGCGCTGGGTGCGCGCGCCTTTGGCCCAGTAACCGAAATTGTAGAATCCGCTGTCGCCATAATATCGACGCTGAGTGCGCTCGACCATCATGCGGTTGTAGATGTGCACCAGCCGGCGCTGAGCCTTGTCTCTGGGGATCATTTCTTTCGGCTCAGGCTGCACCGGCACAAATATCTGCCGGCCGCGGAGGTGGCATAGTCGAACGCGCTCGTCAGTAACGCGCCAAGCGCCATTTTCCAATGCGGACCGGAATCATCGAGTCTGCTTTCGGGGGGACGGACGGGGTGGCTCGCCCGCTGGTGAACTGGCGAGGGCGAGGCTTTTCACGGCGGGATTATGGGAGCTGGGCGGCGATTGTCACGCGCTTTTCCGAGACAGCATGGAAGGGCGCTTTATCGCGGATTGCCGGTCGCGGGAGATCGAGTTGGCTGCCGTTGTTTGCGTTTGCGGGGTGTCGCTGATAATTCGAGTGATGCTCGATATCCGACTCATCCGCGAACAGCCGGATTTGGTGAAGGAACGGCTCGCGACGCGAGGCGGGGACGATGCGGCGAAGATCGATGAGTTGCTCGAGGTGGACGTGGAACGGCGGAAAGCATGAGACCGCGCTGCAGCAGTTGAATGCGGACCGGAAGCGCCTGAGCAAGGAGATCGGTGGAAAGCGCAGTCGCGGCGAGGCGTCCGAAGATCTGGAGAGTCAGGTGCGCGAGATCGGCGACCAGATCGCGATGCTCAATGAGCAGACGGCTGGCGAGCGAGACGACGCAACGCGATTTGCTGCTTCACATTCCGAATCTCCCGCACGCGGCGGCGCCGATCGGAAAGGATGCGAGCGACAATCCGGTCATGCGGGAGTGGGGCGAGAAGCCGTCGTTAGGCGAAACGGTGCTGGATCATGTCGCGATCGGCGAGCGTTTGCGACTTTTCGATCTCGAGCGCGCCGCAAAGCTAAGCGGGAGCGGTTTCATCTGTTTCACCGGGGCCGGCGCGAAGCTGGAGCGCGCGCTGCATCCAGTTCATGCTCGACCTGCACACGCGCGAGCACGGTTACCTGGAAATGAGCCCGCCGTTCCTGGTCCGGCGCGATTGCATGGTCGGCACGACACAGTTGCCGAAGTTTGAGGAAGACATGTATGGGCTGGAGGAGAACGAGATGTTCCTCGCCCCGACCGCGGAAGTGCCGGTGACGAATTTTCATCGCGAGGAAATTCTCGCGGCCGGTGAGCTTGCCGAAGAAATTCGCCGCCTACACGCCGTGCTTTCGCCGCGAGGCAGGCTCGGCTGGACGCGAGACGCGCGGCATCATCCGCGTGCATCAGTTCGACAAGGTGGAGCTGGTGAAGATCACGACGCCCGAGACTTCGTATGACGGAGCATGAATCGCTTACGGCCAATGCCGAGCGCGTGTTGCAATTGCTCGGATTGCACTATCGGGTGATCGAGCTTTGCACGGGCGACATCGGGTTTGGCTCGGCCAAGACCTACGATCTCGAAGTCTGGTCGCCGGGACAGAATGCGTATCTCGAAGTCTCGAGCTGTTCGAATTTTGAGGATTTCCAGGCGCGGCGGATGAATCTGCGCTTCAAGGACGGCGAAGGAAAAAATCGCTTTTGTCATACGCTGAACGGTTCGGGCCTGGCGCTTCCACGCCTGTTCGCGGCGCTGATCGAGGCTGGGCAGCAACCGGATGGCTCGGTGAAGTTGCCGCCCGCGATTCAGCCGTATTTCGGTGCGGCGGAGATCCGGGCCTAGTCTTCGTCGCCGCGGAATAGATCGAGCTGACCCGGATTAGCTGATGCCGTCTCCAGCGCCGACGGCAACGGCAGTTCGATAGCCGAGCCGCTGCGCGAGGCGCTGAGCAGGTCTCGGGTGCAAAGCCTTCGAAGTGATTGTTGACGAAGGCCCAGACGCTGCGCGTTTCCTCGAGATGACGCTCGATCTTCAACGCCCAGCTCTCCAGCGCGGCTTCGCGTTTCCAGAGCAACTTTCCGTAGCGATGCACGCGTTCGCCCGCGTCGTCATATTTCGTCGCGTAGTCGCCGAGGAGCCGGATGTAGAGGAAATCGGTCGTGTGCGGCCACGGTTCGAAAGGTGCGAGGTTGCGCTCGTTCAGCGGGCTGGTGTCGGCCCAGACCCAGCAGACGCGATGTTTCTCCAGGAGCCGGATGATCTGCGGCCGGTGCCAGCCGTGGTGCCGGAACTCGATCGCGTATCGAAAATCGCGCGGCAGTTGCTCGAGAAAACCGCGCAGGACGGGCTTGCCCTCTTTCGGCGCAAAGGAGGGCGGCAGTTGAATGAGAATGACGCGGAGCTTCTCCGCGAGCGGCTCCATCACCCGGAGGAACGCGGTCAATTCCGGCGTGCAATCGCGCAAACGACAGGCATGGGTGATCGCGCGGGGGAGCTTGCAGGCGAAGCGGAAGGAGGCCGGCGTGCTCTCGGCCCAGCGCAGGACGGATTTCTCCGCCGGCGCGTGTGTAGAAGGTGGAGTCGAGTTCGACCGCGGGAAAATAGTGCGCGTAGAATTCGAGCCAGCGTTCCGGCGGCAGGTCGGCTGGATAAAAGGCGCCGCGCCATTCCTCGAAGCTCCAGGCGCAGGCGCCGAGGCGGATCTTTTGTTGGGCGGTGAGATTCAAAAAATGTGGCTCCTGAAATCGTGAATCGGAAGCGCGGGCGTCGGAAACGGGTGCCTAACTTGACGGGGCAGGCAAGGTTAACTACCCTGCCGGAGCCGATGCACGACCGTTTTTACCTCTCCATCTCTGCGTCTCCTCCTCGTGGGCGCCGTCGCCTGGCCCGCGCTGCTCCCGCCGCCGTCGTCTTTCGTCCCGAGGAAAAGGCGCGCTACGTCACGCCGGGCGAGGAAAATATGAGCGGTAACGCGCAACGACTCTTCCAGATCGCGCAGGCCGCGGAACAACAGCGGCAATCCCGGCCGCGCCATCAAAGCCTACCGCGCGCTCGTGCGGCGTTACCCGAAAGACACGCTCGCCCCCGAGCGCGGCCTATCGTTATGCCGTTCTCCAGGAGAAGACATGGCGATCCACTGAAAGCGGCCGCCGCCTATCGCGTGCGTGGTCGAGAACTACCCGAAGAGCCCGCATTTTAACGAGGCGATCGAAGCACAGTTCCGCATCGGCGAGATGTATCTGAACGGCAAGAAGCTGAAGTTGCTCGGCATTCCGATCAAGAGTTCGATGGAGAAGGCGATCGAGATCTTCGCCGCCATCGTCCGCACCGCGCCCTACGGCAAGTATACGGCGCGCGCCCAGTTCAATATCGGTCTCGCCGCGGAAAAGCAGGGCAACGCGGAGTCGGCCGTCACCGCTTACACCGCGGTGGTGGAGAAATTCCCGAGCGATCCTGTCGCGGCCGATGCGCAATATCAGATTGGCTACCTTTGGTTCAAAGCCGCCCGCAGCGGCACCTACGACGCCAAGGCGGCGGCGAACGTCACGGATCGGCTTCCAGGATTTTCTCCTCCGCTACCCGAAGAGCGAAAAAGCCGCACAGGCCCGCGAAAACCTGCGCATCCTCGAGCAAAAACAAACCAGCAACGCCTTTCAGATCGCGAAGTTTTACGACAAGCAAAAAAATTATCGCGCCGCTGTCATTTACTACAACGATGTGATTCGCCAGCAGCCCGGCTCGACGCAGAGCGACAGAGCCAAGCAGCGCGTGGCTGAGTTGCGCGCGAAGGTGGGAGACGACGCGTTGCAGGACGCCGCCATCACCGCGGCCACCGCGAAAAAACCCAAGCCGCCCGCTCCCACCTCCGTCGCCCAAGGCGAAGAGAGCATGCCCATGATGCGGACTTCGCCGGATGATGTCGCGCCACTGCCGCCGCCCGAAGCGGATGAGTCGCTGCCGCCGCCGGCCTCGCTCACGCCCGGCACCACGCTCGCTCCGGATGTGCCGGAGGAAGAAGCGAAGCCGTCCCCGACGTCCGAGGCCGAAGCCGCCACGGCGCCCACTCCCGAGGCGAGTCCTTCGCCCACGCCCGAGGCCACGGCGACGCCGGCCGAGTGAAAACAATCTTCTGCGCGCTTCTCCTCGCCGTCTCGTTAGGCGGCTGTGCCGGTTATCGCATTGGCGACGTAAAGCCGAATTATCTCAAGGACGTCCACAGCATCGCGGTACCGACGTTCAAGAACGCGACCTTCCTCCCGCGCGTCGAAGCGCTTGTCACCAATACCGTGATCAAGCAATTCCAGCAGGACGGCACCTTCCGCATCGCGAGTGAGGAGAATGCCGATGCCGTCCTCCGCTGCACCATCACCAGCGTGGGCCGCAACCCCGCCCGCTCCGTCCGCGGCAACGTCCTCGCCACGACCGAATTTAATCTCGGTCTTCTCGTCACCTACACTCTCGAGGGGCGCGATGGGAGACCGCTCGTGGGCCCCGTCGGCGTCTCCGGTTCCACCAGTTTTTTCGTCGGCTCGGATGTGACCACGGAGGAACGACAGGCCCTGCCCCTGGCGGCCGAGGATATGGCGGTGCGACTTGTCAGCCAGCTAAGCGAAGGCTGGTGAAAGCCGTGGGCAAAGGCGACGAAAAACTCTGGGCGATTCTTAAACGAGAAGCTCGATCTCCTGCGTGTTTCCGGGCAGTTGGCCGGCGCTGTGCGGGTGGCGGAAAGCGCCCTCGAACTGGCGCCGTCGCGCCTTTTCTCCCGACCGACCCATCGTTCGCCTTGAGCCTGGAAAAGCTCGGGCAACTGCACGATCAGGCCGGCGACCGTGCCGCGGCGAAACCTTACCTCATCAAAGCGCACGAGATCCTCGCGCAAGCCGACCCGCCCGATCAGCGCGCCATTTATCGCTCCGCGCGCCGGCTGGGTTTTCTCTGCGAGCAGCTAAAGGAAAGCGAAGAAGCGATCACGTTCTACGAAAAAGCCGATCGCAGGCCGCCACCCAGCTCGACGATCTGCCCTACTCGGATTTCGGCACCATGCTCAACAACGTCGCCCTGCTCTACCGCAAGTCCGGTCGGCAAAAAGCCGCCGAGCCCTATTACCTGCACGCGCTGCATCTCTACGAGAAACAGCTCGGCCCCGAGCACGCCGACGTCGCCTCCGTCTTGAATAATCTCGCTGTCTTTTACACCAACGAGCGGCGCTACGCCGAGGCCGAGCAGACCCACCTCCGCGCGCTCGCCATCCGGCGAAAAAATTCATCCCGCGTCCCATCCCGATATCGCGCAATCGAAGTGCAACCTCGCCGTCGTCTACCATTCCCGCGGCGATTACCCGCGCGCCTCCGAGCTTGTACCGCGAGTCCATGCAAGTCTGGGAGGAAACCGCCGCCAAACCGCCCGCCGACTACGAAATCGTGGCCTCGAATTACGCCGATCTTCTGCGCTCACTCGGCAAAGCCAAACAGGCCAGCCAGATCGAAACCCGCGCGCGCAAGAAGATGCGATAGGCGCTGCCTCCGTCGCCTTTGCGCTTGCGCGGCCACGCCCCGCGCGCATCTTGCCAGCCGTTTCCCGAAGTAAGCTCACGTGGCGGAATGGCAGACGCGTACGGCTCAGGACCGTATGGGGAAACCCGTGGAGGTTCGACTCCTCTCGTGAGCAGGGAAGGGCGGCAATGGTCCTTCCCGGCCGCGTCTGGCGCTGGCTCCAAAGTTTGGGGCTGATGCTTTTCCCGCTAGAGTTGCTTCATGCCTTCCGATCTTGTTGCCGCCGCCGATACGCGCAATCCCGGTGCGGTGCGTGCGATGTTCGACGGAATCGCCCGGCGATACGACCTGGCCAATCATCTTCTCAGCGGCGGGATCGATTTCTGGTGGCGGCGCCGTGCGGCGAAGATCGTGCAAAACTGGCAACCGCGTCGCGTGCTCGATCTAGCCACGGGCACGGGCGATCTTGCGCTCGCCGTCATGCGCCAGCTGCCGGACGCGGAGATTACGGCGGCGGATTTTTCGCCGGAGATGCTCGCGATCGCGGCGCGGAAAGGCGTGCCGCGAACGATGGTCGCGGATGCGATGCAGTTACCTTTCGACGACAGCTCGTTCGAGGTCGTGACGGTGGCGTTTGGTTTGCGGAACATGGCGGATTGGGGCGCAGCCCTGCGGGAAATGGCGCGCGTGCTGACATCGGGCGGGCATTTGCTCGTGCTCGATTTCTCAAAGCCCATCCCGACCTTGCAACCGCTCTACCGATTCTATCTGCATCGCTGTCTGCCAACGTTGGCGGCGGTGATGACTGGAAAGAAGGACGCCTACGATTATCTCGGAGCATCGATCGAGAAGTTTCCCAGCGGGGAAGCGATGGTCGCGCTCATCAATGCCAACGGTTTCCGTGATGCAACGGCCACGCAATTGAGCGGCGGCATCGCCACCATTTATTGCGCGACACGCAATAAATGAACGCTACTGCGGCGCCGCCGTCAGGGACGGGCTGGGCGAAGGCGCCGGCGTTGCCTCGACGGTCAAAGATTGCCGCAGCGCGTTGAAGTCGGGATTACTCAAGACGAACACGCCCGGACGTCCCTCTACCCGCGCATACCACATTCCTCCACCGGCTGCGCTGCCGACGGTCAACTGCTGGCTCGTCTTGTCGTCGGGAGTGGTGGCAAGGCGGATCACGATCTGCATTTTCTCAAACGCCTGGGCCGGTGTCTCGCCGCCGATCCAACGCACGGCCCGCAGTTTGGCCAGCGTCTTCAGGACGGCACCGACCGTGGCTTGATCGATCGGCGTGTCGCCCGCGGCGGCGTTCCATTCGCCGTTGGCTCCTCGGGTCAGCGCGGTTTCCTGCTCGAGCGTGATCGAGAGACGCTGCACCTCCTCGGGTTTGAAACTGAAAACGCCGACCTCCTGCCATTGCACTGGATCAGCGGGGAGATCCGGCAAAACTTCGTGACGCACCGCGACGATGAAAGGCTCGTCGCCCATGCGCGCGAAAACTTCCTCGCCTTCGGTACGACCGAAAGCGATGGTCGCCAGCGGTTGCTCGCCCGCCGGCGATTCCGCGGTGTTCTCCGAGGCGAACGAACTGAGCGTGAGCTGCAACTGCGGTCGATCGAGGCCATACTTCGCCAGATCGGAAGCGACATCGGCGACAAAGTTTGTGACCTGCTCGCTTTGCAGGGTCTCGAGGAAACGCTCCACTTCCGCGCCGTTGGCCGGTTGGTTGTTCAGATTTGCGATCGTCCAGGACTGGTTTTTGCGCGCGAGGACGGTCTTGGTTTTTCCGGGCGCTTCGATTGTGATGCGGTCGAGCATGTTGGTGTCGATTCGCACCAGATGACGATCGCGCAGTTCCGTAGGAGTGGCAGAGAGGATACTCTCGATCGCCTTGGGCAACGTGTAGACGAAACTGCGCGCAGAGAAGCGCACGTAAACCTGCTCCGCTTGTTTTTCGGGGACCGCGCCGATTTGCAAGGTGCGGCCTTCTTTTTCGTCGCCCGTGAAGAGAGTGATGGAACCACGCGGTTCGGCCAGCCCGTATGGTTGCAGGTCGCCACCATCGTCGGCCACAAATTGCTCGATCCGCGCGCTCGTGATCTGCGCGATGAGATCCCCGATCTTCTCATTATCGGCGCGGGCGCGGAGTGGTTTCACGATTTCCCAATCGGCCCCGGATTTCTGGACTTCCATTTCGCCCACGGCGGTTTTTAACACCAGACGCGCGACCTGCGCGGTGGCGATTTCCGTCAGCTTGCGGTCGCGAAAATCTTCCGGCTTCTTCGCGATGTCGTTCTTGACCGTCTGGCGGACGAGAAAAACCTCACGCGCATTTTCGAAGCGCACATACATCCGGCCTTCCAAGGCCGCGTCTTTCCCGAATAAAATCTCCGGCGGCATCTTCGGACCCAGAAGCTTGAGCCGCAGCTTCGGCTTCACGAGGTCATACTCGGTCAAGCGGGCCTTGTCGGCCCGGATTTCGTCGGCGGAAATCGTTTCGTCTTTTTGCCAGCTTTCGAGATCACTGATCAAGGTCTGCACCGCGGGGACATCGGCCTGGTCGTCGATCGGTGCGTCCAGGCGCCACTTCCCCTCCCGACGTCGCAAGACGATCGTCTCCTCGCCATTTTGAATCTCGATCCCTTCGAGATTTTCGCGCTCGAAATCAAGGACGCTTCCCGCGAGGCGTTTCGCTTCCTCGGTGTTTGGCCCCTGGCTTTCGTAGAGTTTTATCCAAAGCCCGAGCGCGAGGACGAGGCCGAGCAGGAAAAGCGTGGTCCTGGTCTTCATCGCTTGCTCTGGTTAGGCGCGGCGTTGCCACCACACGGCAAAACCGATCAACGCCGGCAGCAGCGGCATGAGGACGAGGACGAGCCAGCGGAGATTGCGCATGGCGTGGTCGTCGAGATTGAAGGTGAGAGTCTGCATCACTTTGGGCGCGATGCCGATGAGTTGTTCGCGGTTGAGGAGCCAGTTGATACTCCCGGAGACGAAGTCGAGGCCCTGCTGACCCTGCGAGAGGGCGCTGTCCTCGACGAAGGTCGAGTTGCTCACCACCACCATGCGGGATGAGTTCGCCTGCACGCGTGCGTCTTCGCTGCCGCCTTTTTCGATCGAAACAGCGAACTGCAACGGCACATCGTGATCGCGCCCCGGCGTGTACTGGAGCGTGGTTTCGTCGGTGGAATTGTAATCCACTTCGCCCCAGTAACCTTTTTCCGCCTCGGCCAATGCCTGGCGCTGGATATTCGGAGAGCCGGCGGAACTCTGCGGGGTGGGGGCCGGATCAATCGAAGCGGTCGCGCCCAGGAACGGCGCCTGCACGCCGGCAAGACGTTTCGTGATCGGACTGTCCGGCAGGAAACGGCCGATGACATCGCGCACCCGCGCCACTTCCTGGATGCCGGTCTTGATGTTCGCCATCAAACGGTCGTCGTTAGTCTTGACCCCGAGCGGGAGGAGAAACGCCTCCAGGTTTGGCGTCTTCGCCGTCGGATCGAGCAGGAGGAGAATGCGTCCCTGTTTATCCCAAAACTCGCGCAGCAGCTTCATTTCGCGCTCGGAGAAATCGTACTGCGGGCCCACGATCATGATCGTTTTGATTTCCGGCGGGATCGCCGGGACCTCGAAGAGATTCAACTCCTGGAGTTTGATATTGTCGTTCTCGATCAACGTCCGCAGCACTGAGATCGGGCTGCGTTCGCCCTGCACTGGCGCCATGTTCGCGCCAATCGTCGGCGCGGCATCTGTGATCGACGGTTCCTTGTGGCCGGTGACGTAGCCGACCACGTTTTTTTTGCCTTCCACAAGGTCCATCATTGCGCTGGTGAGGGCTTGCTCGCCTTTGAAAGCGGTCACCTTTGGCCCTTCGCCGAACATGGGGTTGCCTTCGTCCATTTCCGCCATCTCGGACGCTTTCACGGTTTTGTGGCGGCCTTCGTAATCGACCACGATCAGGCTCTCGTCGCTCACCACTTTGTATTTATCGAAAATCTCTTTCGCGCGGGAGAGGCTGCGGGTAGGATCGATGTTCTCGACGTCGATTTTATCCTTCGCCGCGTACTGATATTGCGTGAGCAAATTCTGCACGTCCTGCGCGATGGCATGGTTCTGATCGAAGAAAACCGTGAGGCGGATCTTGCCCTTCACGGTTTCGAGGAAACGCTTCGACTTGTCTGAGAGCGCGTACTTCTTATCGCGCGAGAGGTCCCAACGCTTGTAATGCTCGAAGCCGAGGTAGTTCACCATCGTGGCGAGGAAAAGGAGGAGCGCGATCTGGACGAGCAGATTCAGCCCGATGCGAACGCGATGAATTTTTCCCGGCACGGTTTTGGATTCGTTCGCCATCGTCACAGCCTCCACTTCCGGGTTTGAAACGCCATGTGGGTGAACACCAACACCACGACCGTCATGCTGAGATAAAGCACCAGTGGTCGGGTATCGATCTCACCGCGCGAGAGCATGCCCATCTGCTCGATCGCGGAAAAATACGCAAGCAATTGCCGGGTGGAGGAGCTGACATCCTGGAGAATGAACGCGAGCAGGCCGGAGAAAAAATGCAGTGTGATTACGCAGAACGACATGATCGCGGCCACGATTTGGTTCCGGGTCAGGACGGAGGCGAGGCAACCGATGGCGATGTAGAACATGCCGAGCAGGAGGAGCATGAGGTAGCTGCCGAAATAGGCGCCGGTGGAAGTGGCGGCGGGCTGTTTGGTCACGAACTGGAAGATCGCGAAGTAGAGCAGGGTGGGAATCCAGAGCACGATGAAGAAGAACAGCGCGCCAAAGAACTTCGCCAGGATGACCTGCCAATCGCGCACCGGCGCGGTCATGAGCGGTTCGATCGTGCCGAGTTTAAATTCCTCCGCAAAGAGCCGCATCGTGATGAGTGGGAACGTCAGCACGAAAGCGAACCAGAAGAAGATGGAATTGAAGAACGCTTCCTGAATGGAAAAGCCAACCGGCTTTCCATTCATGTAGGAAAGCTGGAAATAAAGATCGGTTCCGCTGAGGAAGAGGAAGAAGACGAGGACGACGTACGCGATCGGCGAGTAGAAGTAGCTCCGCACCTCGCGCTTCAGCAGGGTGTAGAACTTACGCATCGGATCGTGCCTCCGTGTATGTCATCCCGAGCCGCGCAGACGGCCGAGGGATCTCGCCGCCACGCGCACGATGTCCCGTTAGGGTTCGCGTGCCCGACACTGCGTCGGGGAGATCCCTCACCGTCTGCGCGGTTCGGGATGACGAGCGAAGATTGCTCGTGGGAGTTCATCATTCCGCGTGTGTCAGTTCCACGAAGACGTCTTCGAGGGTGGCTTTGCGCTGCGTTAACTCCCGCACCGACCAGCGCCGCGCGCTCGCGAGTCGGAAAACCTCTTCGCGCACATCGGCGCCCGATTCGACGCGCAACGTAAACGTCTCCCAGTCGCCTTCCGCGGCGCTGGTCACATCGCGCACGCCCGCGATTTGTTTCAACTGCTCTGCACCGTTATCCTGGCCGACCTTCGCTTCCAGCACCACCCCAGTGGCGGTGCGGATTTCGCCGAGGAGATTTTCCGGCGTATCGCACGCTTCGATGCGGCCTTTGTTGATGATGATGACGCGGCTGCACGTCATCTCCACTTCGGGAAGGATGTGGGTGGAAAGCAGAATGGTGTGTTGTTTGCCGAGATTTTTGATCAGATCGCGCACCTGCCGAATTTGATTCGGATCGAGACCGCTCGTGGGCTCATCGAGGATGAGGAGATCCGGCTCGTGCACGAGCGCATCCGCCAAACCGACGCGCTGGCGGAAGCCTTTCGAGAGCGCGCCGATCAATTTCTTCTCCACCTCTTTCAACCCGCACAGCTCCTTCACATCGCCGACGCGTTCGTTGATCCGGCGATGCGGCACGCCTTTGAGCGCGGCGCGGTAATCGAGATACTCCGTCACGCGCATGTCGGTGTAGAGCGGCACATTTTCCGGCATGTAACCCAGATGCTGCCGCGCCTGGAGCGATTGCTCGAAGATGTCGTAGCCGGCGATGGAGGCACGCCCGGAGGTGGGCGGCATAAAGCTGGAGAGAATCCGCATCGTCGTGCTTTTGCCCGCGCCGTTCGGGCCGAGGAAGCCCATGATCTCGCCCTTGCCCACCTCGAAACTCAAATCCTGCACGGCGATGTGGCCGGCATAGCGCTTGGTGAGATGTTCGACTTTAATCATGCGAGATTTTTTGTGAGACAACCGGGACCGCGTCGCGTTGCAGATATTTTTCTGCGGTCAACGCGCCGTCAAGGTCACACGCGCCACGCGCGGCGACTGTCCACCGTTCCGTACGATCCCGACAGTGAAATCGACTGGCGTGCCGGTCTGCGCGCGCGCGAGCAGCTTCTCCACCTGGCCGACGCTGCGCACATCGTATTTGCCCACGCGGTAGATGACGAGCCCGCGCTCGATCCCCACCTCTTCGGCCGGGCTGCCGCCTTCCACCGCGCTGATGAGGACGCCTTTGCCGGGCGTGAGACCGAGCGCGTCGACGAGGACGGGCGTGAGTTCCTGCAATTGCATGCCGAAGAGACGCTCGGCGTTTGAGGGACCGAGCGCATCGTCCGCGGGTGTGGCTTGGGAAGCCGGTTGGTTCTCGGCGATCCGTTTGAATTCCACCACCGCGTCCCGCACCGTCTCGGCCGGAATCGCGAACCCGAGACCTTGCGCAGGCACGCCCTGCGGCGTGAACGCCATCTTGGCCGAGCTGACTCCGACGAGTCGCGCGGAAAGATCGATCAACGGGCCGCCGCTGTTTCCCGGATTAATCGCCGCGTCGGTCTGGAGCAGGTTTTTGTATTCGAACTCGCCGATCGTAATGTCGCGCTTCACCCCGCTGAGCACGCCGCGACTGATCGAGCTGCTGTAGCCGAGCGCGTTCCCGACCACGATGACGGATTGGCCGAGGAGATTGGGCGAGGGATTGTTCAGGTCGATAAACGGCAACGGCTCCGGCGCGTCGATCTTGATGAAGGCGAGGTCCCGCTTTTCGTCGCCCGCGATGTAGCGCGCGTTCACGGTTTTCCCATCGCTCAGGGTTACTTCAATCTTGAGATCGGCGGCGCGTTCCACTACGTGCTGGTTGGTGATGATGTAACCCGCGGGATCGACGATGAACCCGGAGCCGAGGCTCTGCAGCGTCTGCCTGATCTCGCGCGGGCGGGAGCGGTAGTTCCCAAAATATTGCGCGGCGAAATCCTCAAACGGATCGCGCACCCGCCGGCGCACCACGCGCTCCGTGTTGATGTTCACCACCGCAGGCAAAACCTTCGCGACCGCGAGGACGGTCGGCTCCGAGGCCGGCTCTGTCTCCGCATGGGCTGGAGTGGCCAGCGTGATTCCGAGCAGGCTCGCGCCCACGCCCCACCACCAGGATTTCGCTCGCCGGGTCATCTTGCGGGAAGTAACGAGTCCGCTTCCGCACTGTCAACTTGCCCTGCCCGCGCGGCGGTCGCAGATTGGGCGGCACATGCGTCCGTCGTTTGCCACCCATCTCAACCTCGATCTGCTGGAGGAAAATTACCGGCGCTGGCAGAAGGATCCGGAGGCAGTCGATTCGGGATGGTCGGCGTTTTTCGAAGGCTTCGAGCTGGGAAATCTGGAGAAACGCAACGGCGCCGCCGCGCCTGCCGCCACCCGTGCGCCGGACGCGGAGAGCCCGCTGCAAACGCGTGTCGATGGACTCGTTTACGCGTATCGCACGCTTGGCCACACCGTCGCGCAGTTGGATCCGCTCGCCGATAAACGACCGGAGAATCCGCTCCTCACTCTGCGGGAGTTGGGCTTCAGCGAGAAGGATCTCGACCTTCAGGTATCCTCAAAATTCTTCCTCGATAACGCGCGCATGTCTTTGCGCGACATGATCGGGAAACTGCAGGGCATCTACGCGGACGCGATCGGCGCCGAGTTCCAGCACATTCAAAACACGCGCATTCGGAATTGGGTGCGTTACCGCCTGGAAGCGCGTCCGCCCAAACACAGCGCTTCCAAGCGGGTACAGGTCGGGCTTTTGAAAGCGCTCCTCGAAGCCGAGCTTTTCGAGACGTTCCTACATACGCGATACGTCGGGCAGAAGCGCTTCTCGCTCCAGGGCGCGGAGTCGCTCATGGTGATTCTCGACACCATTCTGCACAAATGTCCCGGCAGCGGGATCGAGGAAATCTGCATGGGCATGGCGCATCGCGGCCGGCTCAATGTCCTCGCGAATTTTCTCCAGAAATCCTTCCGCGTGATCTTCACCGAGTTCACCGAGAACTACGTGCCCAATCTCGTGGGCGGCGACGGCGATGTGAAATATCATCTCGGCTATCGCACGATTCGAAAGTTGGCCGAGGGCGCCGAGGTCGAGATTCGTTTGGCGGCAAACCCGAGCCATCTCGAAGCGGTCGATCCGGTGGTGGAAGGAACGACTCGCGCCCGCCAGCGCATCCGCGGCGACACGGAACATCGGCGGCGGGTCCTGCCGTTACTCATCCACGGCGACGCCGCGTTCGCGGGGCAGGGGATCGTTTACGAAACGCTCAACATGTCGCAGCTCCCCGGTTACTCGACCGGCGGCACCGTCCATGTGGTGGTGAACAATCAGATCGGCTTCACCACTTTGCCCGAGGATGCGCGCTCCTCCATGTATGCGACCGACATCGCGAAGACGATCGAGGTTCCGATTTTCCACGTGAACGGCGACGATCCGCTCGCGACCATGTTCGTGACCGAACTGGCGCTCGATTTTCGACAGGAGTTCGGCCGCGATGTCGTGATCGACATGTATTGCTACCGGCGCTACGGCCATAACGAAGGCGACGAGCCGTCGTTCACGCAGCCCGATCTCTACGCGAAGATCGATCGGCGGCCGTCGGTGCGGAAACTCTACAAGAAAGAGCTAATCGAAGCGGGGCGTTTGACCGACGAGGAAGCGTCGGCCTTGGAAACTGAATTCGAGCAACGTCTCCAGTCCGCGCTCGATGACGTGAAAGCGCACGCCACCGAGCCGGCTGACCGCAAGGAGCAGTTCAACGAATCGACCGCCGTTTTCCAACCGGAGTTTTCCTTCGGTTCGCCGCCGACCGCAATTAGCGCGGAGACCCTGCAACTAATCGTCGATGGCCTGACGCGGGCGCCGGAAGGATTCAAGATTTTGCCGAAGGTGAAAGCGACCGTGCTCGATCGCCGGCGGAAAAATCACGAGGCCGGCGGACCGTACGATTGGGGTTTCGCGGAAGCGCTCGCCTTCGGTTCGCTCCTGCTCGAAGGACACGCCCGTGCGGCTCTCGGGTCAGGATAGCCGCCGCGGCACCTTCAGCCATCGTCACGCCGTTCTCTACGATGCGGAGACGGGCAAGCCGTATGTGCCGCTGCTGCATCTGGCCGAGAAACAGGCGCGCGTCTGCATTTACAACAGCCTCCTCTCCGAGGCCGCCGTGCTTGGTTTCGATTACGGCTACTCGCTCGATTATCCGGAAATGCTTTGCCTTTGGGAAGCGCAGTTCGGCGATTTCGCGAACGGCGCGCAAAACATCATCGACCAGTTCATCGTCTCCGCGGAATCGAAATGGCAACGCCCGAGCGGCATCGTCTTGCTGCTGCCGCACGGTTACGAAGGCCAGGGCCCCGAGCATTCCAGCGGACGCGTCGAGCGTTTCCTGCAGCTCGCGGCCGAGGACAACATCCAGGTCTGCAATCTCACCACGCCCGCACAATACTTCCACGTTCTGCGCCGGCAGATGCTGCGCGAATTCCAGAAGCCGCTCATCATCATGACGCCCAAGAGTCTGCTCCGCGCCGAGCACGCCACCTCGCGCACGGAAGATTTCACGAAGGGCGCTTTCGAAGAAATTCTTGGTGCGCCCATGCTGGGTCCCGCCGAGCAAATCAAGCGCGTCGTCCTTTGTTCCGGCAAAGTTTATTACGATCTCCTGAAGCATCGCGACACGCAGAAGATCACGGAAGCGACCTTGATTCGCGTGGAACAACTCTACCCGCTGCACGAGGAGAAATTGCGCGAGCTGGTGAACGCCTTCCCGAGCGACGCCAACCTCGTCTGGTGTCAGGAAGAACCGCAGAACATGGGGGCGTGGACCTTCATCGAACCGCGCCTGCGCGCGCTCTTCAATCGCGAGATCGCCTATGCCGGCCGCAATGCCAGCGCCAGTCCCGCTGTTGGCGCGCTCACCTTGCACAAGGTCGAGCAGGCGCAGCTGATTTGGGAAGCGTTGAGTCTGTAATCGGCTCCAGCGAAAAACCACGCGAGCCAAGCAGCGCACCCGCGCCTGTCATCCCGAGCCGCGCAGACGGCCGAGGGATCTCGCAATCGGAGTGGCGACGTCCTTCTAGTGTAAGGTGACGTGCCGTGCCTCGGGGAGATCCCTCGACAAGCTCGGGATGACCGGGGCGCGCCCTGTCATTGTTTGGACCGGCTGAGAGTTGGCCAAGGTTCAATTCGACCGCGCGCCGCGTTTACGCATACTGTGGGACGCGCATGAGCATCGAAGTCAAAATCCCGGCAGTCGGCGAAAGCATTTCCAGCGGCATCGTTTCCGTCTGGCACAAGAAAGACGGCGAACAGGTGCAGGCCGGCGATCCGCTCTTCACTCTCGAAACCGACAAGGTCTCGACTGAGATCACGGCCGAGCGAGGCGGCGTCCTCCAAACCATCGCCGCCGAAGGTCAGGAAGTGAAAATCGGCGAAATCGTGGCCACGATCGACGAATCCGCCGCCGGGAGCGCGCCAGCCAAGGAAGCCGCCACTACAACTGCCACGCCGGCTGACGTTGAGGACAAGCCGGATCCCAATCGTCCCGAAGCTCCCACAAGCGGCGAGAAGAAATCTCCCAACGCCCAGGTCATGTCGCCTGCCGTTCGCCGCATTGTCGAAGAAGAGAATCTCGACGTGGGCAATCTCACCGGCACCGGCAAAGGCGGGCGCCTAACGAAAGGCGACGTCCTCGATGCGGTCGAGAAACGCGGGGCTGCGCCTGCGACCGGAGCCGCTGCGGCCGAAACTACGCCAGAGTCTTCCGGGCAATCGGAAACTGGTCGTTTGACCCGCAAGCGCATGTCGCCGCTCCGCCGCAAGATCGCGGCCCAGCTCGTCATGGCGCAGCAGACCGCCGCGATCCTGACAACGTTTAACGAATGCGACATGACCGCGGTGATGGCGCTGCGCAAGAAATCGCAGGACGCCTTCACGAAAAAGCACAACCTGAAGCTCGGCTTCATGTCCTTTTTCATCAAAGCCGTGGTCGAAGGATTGAAGGCCGTGCCGTCGATCAATTCCCGCATCGAAGGCGAGGACTTCATCCAGAACCACTATTTCGATATCGGGGTCGCGGTGGGAACCGAGCGCGGTCTGGTGGTTCCCGTGGTGCGCGACGCGGGGAAGAAAAGTTTCGCCGATCTCGAAGGCGACATCGCTGGTTATGCGGTCAAGGCACGCGAAGGGAAGATCAAGATCGAGGAGTTGCAGGGCGGCACCTTCACCATTTCCAATGGCGGCGTTTACGGTTCGCTCCTGAGCACGCCGATCTTGAATCCGCCGCAAAGCGGCATTCTCGGCATGCACACGATCCAGCAGCGGCCGGTGGCGCTCGATGGCAAAGTAGTGATTCGCCCGATGATGTATCTCGCGCTCAGCTACGATCACCGCGCGGTGGACGGCAAGGAGGCGGTCACGTTCCTGATCAAGGTGAAGGAGTGCATCGAAGATCCGACCAAGCTGCCACTCGATTTTTAGTGTCTCACTTTTCGCTATGGATAAATTCGACGTTGTAATCATTGGTTCCGGTCCCGGCGGTTATGTCGCCGCGATTCGCTCCGCGCAGCTCGGCCTTCGCACCGCCATCATCGAGAAGGACAAGGAACTCGGTGGCACTTGTTTGAATATCGGCTGTATCCCGAGCAAGGCCCTCCTCTCCTCGAGCGATCATTTTGCCTTCGCGAAAAAGGAAGCCGGCAAACATGGAATCAAGCTCGGCGAGGTGGGGCTCGATCTTCCCACCATGCTCACCCGCAAGGACAAGGTGGTGAAGCAACTCACCGGCGGCGTGCGCGGCCTGATGAAGCTGAACAAGGTCAGCACGTTTCAAGGCAAAGGCGTCATTACGGCGCCGGGCAAAGTATCAGTCCAGCCCGCCGAAGGCGATGCCCAGGAAATCGAAGCTACGCATATCATCATCGCCACCGGCAGCGTGCCGGTGGAGCTGCCGAGCATGAAGTTCGATGGTGAGGTCATCGTCAGCAGCACCGAGGCGCTCAGCTTTTCCGAGGTGCCGAAGAAATTGCTCGTCATTGGCGGCGGCGCCATCGGTTTGGAAATGGGCTCGGTCTGGAGTCGCCTTGGCTCGGAGGTGACGGTGTTGGAATTTCTTCCTCGCATCGCGCTTGGTTTCGATCTGGAAACGGCGAACGCGCTCCAAAAAGTCCTGACCGCGCAGGGAATGCAATTCCATCTCGAAACCAAAGTGAGCGAGGTGAAGGTGAAGGACGGCAAAGCGATCGCGAAAGCGACCAAGGGCGAGGAACAGTTGACGTTTGAAGCCGACAAGGTGCTCGTCTCCGTCGGACGACGCGCTTTCATGGAAGGCGTCGGCGCGGACAAGCTCGGCGTCGAACTCGACGACAAGAAGCGGATCAAGGTCGACAAAAATTTCCGCACCAATATCAAAGGCATCTACGCCATCGGTGACGTCATTGCCGGTCCGATGCTCGCGCACAAAGCCGAAGAGGAAGGGGTCGCCTGCGTGGAAATGATCGCCGGCAAAGCGGGCCACGTGAACTACGACGTCATCCCTGGGATCATTTACACCAACCCGGAAGTCGCTGGCGTTGGTATCACCGAGGACTACGCGAAAGAGAAGGGGATGGAAGTTCGCGTCGGCAAATTTCCCTTCGCTGCCAACGGCCGTGCTCTCGCTGCGGATGACGCGGTTGGGTTCGTAAAGTTTGTCGCCGATGCGAAAACGGACCGCATCATCGGCGCGCACATCATGTCGCACGCCGCCTCAGATTTGATGGCGGAGTGCGTCGCGGTGATGGAATTCGGCGGCAGCGCGGAGGATCTCGGCCGCACCGTGCATTCGCACCCCACGCACAGCGAAGCGGTGAAAGAAGCCGCACTCGCCGTGAACAAGATGGCGATCCATATCGGCAATCGGTAGCAAGAATTCCCCGGTCGGGTAGCGCAGGCTGCCAGCCTGCAGGAGTCGGCTGCCAGCCGACGACCTGCGGCGTTCAAACTGAGTGCACTTGGAACGTCTCGCGAATGTTTCCGGCAGGCTGCCGGAAACTGCAGGCTGGCAGCCTGCGCTACCCGGAATGCTGCGTCGTCGTCTCCGCCTCGCGTCGCCGGATTGCAACTAACGCCACCAACCCCGCGATGGCGCAGACCACGCCGCCAAACGCGAGCGCGAAGGGCGCGCCCAGCCATTCCGCCAGCCAGCCCGCTTCGAGACTGCCGAGCGGAATCATGGCGCCGAAAACGAGACCCCACACTCCCAGCACGCGCCCTCGCATTTCATCCGGCACGATGGTTTGCATGACCGTGTTTGAGGTCGAGAAGAACAGCAACATGCCGAAGCCGCCCAGACACATCAGAACCAACGCGAGATAATAATTCGTCGTGTAGGCGAACGCGATGAGGGCTGCGGAGAAAAGCCAGTTGCCGGCGAGCGCGACGTTACGAGGCGGAAAGACGTGGCCCGCCGTCGCGACCGTGAGCGCCCCTGCGAGCGCACCCACGCCACTGGCCGACATCAACCCGCCGTAGCCATTCGCCCCCGATCCGAAAACATCCCGCGCGAATGCGGGCAACAGCACCGCGTAAGACCAGCCGAAAATTCCCACCGTGCCCAGCAATCCCAGAATGGTGCGCACGCGGCGGTGGCGCAGCACATAGAGCAGCCCGCTCCATGCGCTCGCCCGCGCGGCCGCGGGCTGCGGGACGTAGGGCGGGAGACGCATCATCAGCAGACTGATGATGACGGCGATGAAGCTCATCCCGTTGATCAAAAAACACACCGGCGTGCCGACGCTGCCGATGACCAATCCCGCGAGCGCGGGCCCGATAATGCGTGCGCCGTTGAAGATCGAGCTGTTGAGCGAGATGGCGTTGAGCAAGTCTTCGCGGCTCGTCATATCGAGTGTGAACGCCTGCCGCGCCGGCATGTCGAATGCCATCGCGATGCCACTGACCGCGGCGATGGCGATGATGATCGGCGGCGTGGCCATTCCCGCCCAGGCCAGACCCGCGAGCAAAAATGCCGGCAACATCTGCGCGGCTTGCGTGCAGAGAATGATCGCTCGTTTCGGATAACGATCCGCGAGTGCGCCGCCCCAGAGCGAGAAGAAGATCATCGGCGCCGAACTGACGGCCGCGACCACGCCGAGCAGCAACTTCGAGCCCGTCAGTTGATACACGAGCCAACTCATCGCGGTCGTTTGCATCCACGTCCCGATGAGCGAAACCAGCTGACCGTAGAAGAAGAGCCGGTAATTCCGGTGGCGCAGCGCGCGGAAAGTATCGCGGAGGGAGATTTTGCCGACTGGCGTCCGCCGCGACCGCCCGGTCATTTCTTCCGGGACGTGGGCAGTCTTGGCGGTTTCCATCGAAGCCGGAAGATACGCCACAATGAGCAGTCTCAAGCACGCCGCTGCTTGGCCGCCGTGGCGGGACAGCTACAGTGGGCGCGAATGGAATCCACCCACGCGATCCTCTTGCGCAAACGCAAGCTGAGCGACACGAGCCTCATCATCTCGTGGTGCACCAGCTCGCTCGGAACGGTGCGGACGGTGGCGAAAGGCGCGCGTGCGGCAAAGAGCACTTTCGCCGGGAAGCTCGATCTTTTCTACGAAGCGGAAATCACGCTCGTGCGCAGCCGGAAATCCGACCTGCATACGCTGCGCGAAGTCGTGCTGACAAATCCGTTTCCCGGCATTCGCGCCAGCTATGCGCGGATGCAGGCGGCGTCCTACTTCGTGGAGCTGATCGAGATTTGCACGGAGTCGGATCACGACGAGCCGGAGTTGTTCGCGCTTTTGCAGCGGGCGTTTGGTTTTCTGAGCGAAAAAGAACCGACCCTGCGCGCAATCGCGCATTTCGAGATGGAGCTGGCGCGGATCGCGGGCGTCCATGACGTGAAAGCGCTGAAGCACGATCCGGCAATGGCGCTGGCGAGTCTGTTCGGGAAACTCCCGCGCTCGCGGACGGAGCTTCTGAAGTCGTTACGCGCGGCCACGTCATCCTGAGTCGGCGAAGCGCGATCGAAGGATCTCTCCGCGGCCCGGTGACGCTCCGGCACGTGAGAGGCCGCGCTGCGATCCGACGCCCATCTTCGACGGAAAGCGAAACCTCCGTCGGCGAGATCCTTCGGCTTCGCTCAGGATGACAGTGTCGGGGTGCGTGTTCCCGCGCGCCACACCAGCGCCAGCGCGTAGAAAGCAATCACGAACCACAGCAGTACGTGATAACCGAAGAGCATGCTCAGATATTCCAGCATCCCGCCGGCCATGATCCCGAGAAGGTTCGAGGCGAAGGAAACGTCGGCCTGGTCTGTGTCGCGAAAGGAATGGGAGAAGATGACGTTGGCCAGGAAAACGGGCGCGAAAATAAGGGCGCTCGCGACGAGATAGCGCGCCCAGACATTCTCGAAGAGCAGCGCGTCGGGACGGACAACGAGATTGAGCGCGAGCATGCCGAAAAGCAGCACGTAGAAGATCCAGATCCGGCGGACGGCAAAACGCGCGTTCACGCGTACGGCGATGAGGACGCTGGTGAGGATGGCGAAGAAAACGAGCGAGTTCACGATCCAGGTGCTGCCGAAAAGGAGCGCGAAGGTGATGAGCGCCTTCACTTCCAGAAGCGCAAAAGCGACGCCGAGAAAAAACATGTGCCAATCGAACCGCCGCAGCGTTTGCGGCGGGGCGATCCACCAGATGCCGGCGAGCGAGATCGCAATCACGACGGCCAGGCCGCGAAGGTAGATCGATGGAAAAGACTTGCGCGGTAGATAGACGAAGGGCCAGTCGTCCGTCGCGGGTGCGATGGTGCCGCCGCCCATGAGGCCTTCGCCCGTGACGCGCAATTCGGTGCTCGGTTCGGTGGCGGTAGTTTCGCGGTACGGCGCAACGTTCTCCGAAATGCGGGCGAGGCGCGGGCCGTTGATGATGACCGCGCCGCGCCCCTGCCCGCCATAGGTGGAGACGAACGAATCGCGTCCAAACGTCCGGCTCACCATGCCGGCCAGTTTTTCGATCAACCACGGCTCGCGGTAGTAGTTGTAGAGAACGAGCACGCCGTCGGGCGCGAGCGCGCCGCGCGCCGCGGCTAGCGAGTCCTGGGTGAAGAGAAAACTCTCGAGCCGGAGATTCGCGATGCTGGAAGTGAGGGTGAGCGAATCGGGCAGGGCGAAGATGATGAGATCGTAATTCTCCTTCGTGTGGCGGAGGAAGACGCGGCCGTCGTCGTTCACGAGACGCACGCGCGGATCGGAGTAGGGCCGATCGGGATGCAGCTTTGCGCCCAGTTCTTGAATCACCGGATCAATCTCGACCGCGGTGATTCTTTGCACACCGTGGGCGAGCGCAGTCGCGGTGTCGGAACCCGTGCCCGCGCCGAGGATGAGCGCATGCTGAAAGGAGGCGTCGGGGAACATTTCGTAAACGCGCCGATAGAACGGTTCCTTCGCCTGCCACGGGATCATGCTTTGGTGGCCGATGCTGTTCACGTCCAGCTCGTAGCCGGTCGGTTGCGCGGGCGTGAGCGTGATTTTGTAATAGGGCGACCAGTAGGTGCCGCGCTGAAGAAAGAGCGCGATCGCCGCGGCCGCCACCACGAGCACGATCGTGCGCAGATACGTTCCTCGATTACTCAGCGACAGAAGGAGCAGCGCCAAGACGCCGAACCAATAAATCGGCGGGAGCGAAAAATAGCTGATAAAGAAAAACGCCGCCGTCCCCGCGAGGCTGCCGAGGATGTCGAAGGTGTAAGCGGTGAGCGGCGCGGTTTTGGTAAAGAGCAAGCCGAGCGAGCGCGCGAGCGGAATAAACGCGGCCGCGACAAAGGTGAAGATGAGCGGCAGCAGAATGAAACTCTCCGCCCGCGCCCAACCCGTCGTGCCGGAACCGAAATAGAGCACATCGGTGCTGGCGATATTTAGCTCGAAGCGATTCACCGCCACCACCACGACCAGCGCCAGAAGCAGGACCGGAAACGACGGAAAACGAAACGTCGGTCGTCGCGCCGCGAGCAGGCCAAGCCCCATCCCGAGAAACGACGCGAGGAGGATGAAGTTTGTGAAGTAGCTGAGGTAGCGGACGTAGGCCGGAATCCAACGAATGCAGAGCAGCTCGAAGAAAAGGAGCGCGAAAGAGAGAAGAAAAATCCGCAGGCGCACACCGGAAATCCAGGGTGGCGCTGTATTGTCGTCGTGCATCAAAGGCAGGGAGCCTTCGCGGACGGCGTGCGATTGTCGAGCCTGCGGTTAATCCGCGGCCAATTTTGCAAGGAAGCAGCGGCGCGCGAAGAAGATCGCGACGAGAGGCAAAGTGGCGAGGAAGGACGCGGCGCCGACAAGGGTGAGGTCGTTGACGGTCACGGTCCACGCCGGAGCGACGCCTTCTCGCGTGGGCAGGAGCGGCCTTAGGAATTCCATCCACGTGGCCATGAAAAGGATGACGGCAAGAGCACCGAGGGCAGGCCTCGCCGTCGGCCACACGACATGGCGATAGATTCCACCGCCGTCCATGCGGGCGGCATCGAGCAGATGCGAGGAGGTGCCGCGGAAGGTGAGCGTGAAGACGATGATGGCAACGGCAGACGCAAGCCAGTTTCCGAACCAGAGCGGGTAGAGAAGCTCGGCCGAATGGAGAACGAAGAAGCTGATGGCCTGCGGGATGAGCCAGATTTGTCCGCAGAGAACGATCAAGAAAACGGCGGCCGCGTTTCCGTTTCCTCGCCACTGCTTCTGCGCGATGACGCCCGCGAGCGCGGCCAGCGGGAGTAGCAGGGCAAACAAATTGAGGGTGGCGAGAAGGCTGTGGTGCATGGGGCTGATCTGTCTTGGTCGGATGGGAACAATCCGACTATGATACCGAAAGCACAGGGATGCGGAAGGCACAGGATTTTTTCATGACCATCACGCCACTGGGAGACTCCGCCTTGATCGTGCGGGTGCGGACGCCACGGGATAAGGACGCCAAGGAATGTGGGCGCGAAGTCGCGCAGGTGTGGCAACGGCTGAAGATCGCGGATCTGCCTGGCGTGATCGAGCTGGCGCCGGCGTTTACGAGCGTGGGCGTGTTTTACGATGCGGCGAAGGTGGCGGTGTCGGGTGCGCCGGAAGGGAAAACTTTCGAGTGGCTGAGGGATCAGATTCAGGCGGCGCTCTCTGGTCGGGTGAGTATGGGTCGAGTGAAGAGGAATCGAACCGTTGAGATCCCGGTGTGTTACGGCGCGGAGTTTGCGCCTGATCTTCCGGTGGTGGCGACAGCGAGCGGGCTCAAGCTGGAGGATGTGATCGCAACGCATGCCGGGGCCGAGTATCGCGTCGCCTGCGTCGGCTTCGCGCCGGGATTTCCCTATCTTGCCGGATTGCCCGCGGCACTGACCACTCCGCGGCGCGCGACCCCGCGGACGCAGGTCGCGGCGGGATCGGTTGCGATCGGGGGGACGCAGGCCGGTATTTATCCGCAGCAGACGCCCGGGGGCTGGAACGTCATCGGGCGGACACCGCGGCGCTTGTTTGATGCAACACGGGAACCGCCGGCGTTCCTCGCCTTGGGTGACACGGTGCGTTTTCGGCGCATCACACGCTCGGAATTCGAGGAGTTCTCCGAGTGAGCGCAACGATTCAGCGTTCCGGTTTCCTGAGTAGTGTGCAGGATCTGGGGCGCAAAGGTCATCGCGCCAGCGGCGTCTCGTTAGGCGGGGCGCTTGATCCGCACGCGCTCGCGGTGGCGAATCTACTCGTGGGCAATGAAACATCGGCGGCGGGGATTGAGTGCACGCTGGGCGAGCTGCGCATCTCGTTTACTGGAGAATGTCTCGTCGCCTGGACCGGCGGAGCTTTTGAGGTGCGGGCAGGGGAGACGGAGATTCCGGCGGGACGACCGGCGGTGATTCGGGCGGGCGAGAGCTTGTGCCTGATTGCGTCGCCAGCGGGTGGACGGGCCTGGCTCGCGATCGCGGGCGGCGTCGAGGTTCCGCTCGTTCTCGGAAGTCGTTCGACCGATTTGCGCGCCGGGTTTGGCGGCTGGGAGGGACGTGCGCTGCGCGATGGCGATGTCTTGCCGGTGGGCGCGCCACTAACGGAAGCGACGAGGATTCAGCAGACGATGGGCGACAAAAGAATCGCCAGTTGGGGAGCGCCGATGGAGTGGGTGAGCCCGAAACCGCGCCATCCGTTTCTACGGATGGTGGCGGGGGCGGACTGGGCGTTGCTTCCGGAGAAGGCGCAGCGCGCGCTGCTGGAGAAGACTTTCACGGTGGCGCCGGAATCGGATCGCATGGGCGTTCGATTTGACGGTGCGCCATTGCTGCGGACGAACGACGACGATTTGCTCTCGGAGGCGGTGGCGCCCGGCACCCTGCAAGTTCCGCCGAGCGGGCAACCGATTCTGCTGCTTGGTGATTGCCAAACGATCGGCGGTTACCCGAAAATCGCGCATGTGATCACGGTCGATCTCCCTTCCGCGGCGCAGTTGCGGCCGGGCGACGAGGTGCGTTTCGCGGAGGTGACGCTGGCGGAAGCGCAGCATCTTTTGGCCGAGCGCGAGAGCGATCTGGCGCGATTCCGGATTGGCCTCGAATTGCATTTATGAACCTCTGTGTCGATCTCAACGCCGATCTCGGGGAAGGCGCGGGCCACGACGAGGAGCTGCTGACGCTGGTCAGCTCCGCCAATATCGCGTGCGGCCGGCATGCGGGCGGCGGGGAGATGATGCGTGCCTCGATCCTGGCGGCGAAGGAGCGGGGCGTGGCGGTGGGGGCGCATCCGAGTTTCGACGACCGGGAAAATTTCGGTCGCCGCGAGATAAAACTCCCGGCGGACGAGTTACTCGCGCTCGTCTTCGCGCAGGTGCGGGAGTTTCAAGATGTGGCGCGATCACTCGGCGTGGAACCCCGGCACGTGAAGCCGCACGGCGCGCTCTATAACATGGCGGCGCGGGACGAGGAAACGGCGGATGCGATCGTGCGCGCAGTTGGCGAGGTGGACTCGAAACTGATTCTTTTCGCGCCGGGCGGCAGCGCGCTCGCGCGTTTGGCGGAAGGGATGGACGTGCAGGTGGCGCACGAAGTTTTCGCGGATCGGAATTACCTCGCGAATGGCGCGCTCGTGCCACGCGATCGCCCGGAGGCGTTGTTGCACGATCCGGAGGCGGCGGCGAATCGCGTCTTCGGCATGCTGCGGGATGGGAAGGTGCGCGCGATCGATGGAAGCGCGGTGCCGGTGGAGGTGGATACGATCTGTGTGCATGGCGATACGCCGGGCGCGGTGGAGTTCGCGCAGCAGCTGCGGCTGGCGCTGCATCAGATGGGGGTGGTGGTGGCGCCGGTGGGTTCGTAGGAAAAGAGGGCCACAGATGAACACAGATTTTCACAGATGGGGAAGGAGGGAGCCGATCCTCATCTGTGTTCCACTGTGTTCATCTGTGGCGAAAACTTCTTCTCACGATGAAAAAGGCCGTCGCTTCGCCGAGTTCGAACCAGCCGCGACAGCTCGCGCATTCGCTCGGCCAGCTTGACGCGACCATGATCGTGATCGGCTCGATGATCGGGTCGGGAATTTTTATTACGTCCGCGGAATCGGCGCGGTTGGTGGGTTCGCCCGGATGGTTGCTGGTGGCGTGGGGACTGGCGGGTTTGCTCACGATCACGGGTGCGCTTTGCTGCGCGGAGTTGTCGGCCATGATGCCGAAGGCGGGCGGCCAATATGTTTTCCTGCGTGAGGCTTACGGGCCGCTTTCCGGGTTTCTTTTTGGTTGGGCGATTTTTCTCGTGATCCAGACGGGCACGATCGCGGCGGTGGCGGTGGCGTTCGCGAAGTTCACTGGGGTGCTGTTTCCGGCGATCGCGCCGGAAAATTATCTGGTGGCGCCGGTTCATCTCGGCGGCAGCTACGCGATCAGTCTCTCGAGCGAGCAATTCTTGGCAGTGCTGATGATTCTGCTGCTGACCTGGAGCAACACGCGCGGGCTCGAACTCGGGAAGCTGGTGCAGAACAGTTTTACTTTCGCGAAAACGGCGGCGCTCTTCGGTTTGATCGTGGTCGGTTTGACGCTGGGATGGGGTGCGACGAGCGCGGCGCGCAGTGCGGCCTGGTGGGATTCGTCGGCCAACGGATGGTTGCCGCAAGTGGCGCAGCCGGGTCTCGCGGCGACTGGCGGGTTCGCGCTCATGATGTTGCTGGGCAAAGCGATGGTCGGTCCGCTTTTCGCGCAATCGGCCTGGAACAACGTGACCTTCACGGCGGGCGAAGTGCGCGACCCCGGTCGCGTCCTGCCGCGGGCGTTGCTGATCGGGTGCGGCGTGGTCGTTGCGCTCTATCTGCTCGCGAATGTCGCCTACATCGCCACGCTGCCGCTGGAAGGAATCCAACGCGCGCCGCAGAATCGCGTGGCCGTGGCGGCGATGCACGCGATGCTCGGCCCGATCGGCACCGTGCTCATGGCGCTCGCGATCATGGTTTCCACTTTCGGCTGCAACAACGGGCTCATCCTCGCGGGCGCGCGGGTCTCGTTTGCGATGGCGCGGGACGGGCTTTTCTTCCGCGCGGCCGCGCGCCTGAACGAAAAGCGGGCCCCGGCGGTCGCCTTGTTCGCGCAGGGGATTTGGGCGGCGCTGCTCACGCTCCCGCGAACGGTGCTCACCGATCCGGCGACGGGCGCGGTCAGCTACGGCAATGTCTACACGCAGTTGCTCGAATACATTATCTCGGTCGATCTCGTCTTCTACGTTTTGATGGTGGGCGCGGTCATGGTTTTGCGACGAAAAATGCCCGCCGCCCCGCGACCCTACCGCACGTGGGGTTATCCGATCGTGCCACTCATCTACATCGCGATCGCCGGTCTTTTGATCGTTGACCTGGCCTATCTGGCGCCTTCCACTTCCGGGATGGGCTATCTTCTCGTGTTGACCGGCGTGCCGGTTTATCTGGCGTGGAGAAAGCGGGCGGCGGCGGCTCGGACCGGCACGGCCGATTCGTGAATCATAAGCGAATTAGAGAAAACCATGCGCCTCAACGAAACGATGGATGATGGGATCGACGTCTTCGTTCTCGAGGGCGAAGTCGATCTGCATTATGCGCCGGTGCTGCGCTCGTTGTTGCAGGGAAAAATTGGCGCGCGTTGTCCGGCGCTGATCCTCGATTTGCATCTGGTGAGCTTCATCGATTCCTCGGGGCTCGCCGCGATGATTGAATATTTTCGCGACGCGGCCGAGTACGGCGGCGTGCTTTGCCTGGTGGGTTTGAGCGATTCGCTCCAAACCATCTTCGAGATCGTGCGACTGGATAAGGTGATCCCGAGTTTCCCGACCAGAGACGAGGCGAAAGCAGCGTTCGCGGCAGGTCGCGTGTTACCGCCCGGGCCGGGTTTGTTCGATCGCTCAGCGGATCGCGCGCAGCCCTTGGTTTAATCCGAACGCGTTTTCCGGCCGAGAGGCGGCCCGGTCAGGGCATTGCCTGATTTCGATTTGACGATTCCGATGTCGCTGCTGTTGACCATCCCGCTGGGGGCGACGTCTGCGCGGAAGGTATTGCTGTCGATGACGCTGCCACTCAAAGATTTCGTCTGCCCGATATCGGAGGAGCTGACGGTGCCGTTGCCGGTGGTGTCGCCGATGAGGATACTGAGCGGAATGGCGACGTCGCCCGCGCCCGCGCCGTTGTTTACGTTGAAGAGCATGAGGGTGAGCGTTTGCACGTCGGCGACGTTGGTGAGGGGAATGGTGACGACGGCGCCGTTGACCGTGACCATGCCGTTGTTCGACACGCCGCCGGTGCCGATCGCGCCCACGCCGGCGATGACGTCGGCCTGGAAATTTCCATTCACCGTCACGGGATTGGCGAAGGTGACCACGACCTGATAATCGCCGGTGGCGTCGCCGGAGCGGCATTCGATGCCGGGCGTTCCGCTGAGCGGCAGGTTGATGTCGAAGGAACCTTCCGCGCCGTGCCCTTTACGCGAGCCCGCGCTCTGCGGCGTGGGCGGATTGGCGCCGCCGCTCCCGATGGTGGCGCGGACTTCGGTTTCGCCGCTCTGGCCCTTGGTATCAGTGACGCGGATGCGGAAGAGATGCGAGCCGGTGGTGAACTGCGCGGTATCGAACAAGCCGTGCGCGCCGCCGAAGTGGAAATGATTTCCGTTGTTCACATCGGTGTAAACGAGAACGCCATCGACAAAGAACTCGGCCTTCACGGTGCTGACATCATCGAAGCCGTCGCCGAAAAATTCCGCGGTGGCGCCGCTGAGAATTTCGCCCGCGACCGGTCGAGTTAACGCGGCGGTCGGCGCGGCGTCCGGGTTGACCGAGATGGTGAAGGATTGCGTGGCGTTCGGGAGGACGCCATTGGCGGCTTGCACGACGACGTTGAAATTTCCGGGGTTGGTCGGGAGCCAGTTAATGACGCCGGTGGAAGCGTCGATGCTCATGCCGGCGGGTGCAGTCGTGAGCGGAGAAGGTGGGGGCGGGATTGCCGGCCGCGTTGGCGTCGTAGGTGTAATTGGAATCGTCCACCGCAGTGAAAACCGGGCTGCTCGTGAAGGACGGTGCGAGGGGATCGTTGTCGATGACGGTCACGGCGACATTGCGCGGAACTTCGCCGGCCGTCGAGACGGTGATGGTGGCGGTGTCGTTGGTGTTATCGGGATCCTCTGCGGCTGCGATCGTGATGGTTTGCGGGGTGGCGATAATCGAGCAGGGTGAAAACAAGTGACGCGCCGCCGCAACAGTGACGTCGGTGTCGCCCGCGGTGCGCGCGACGGTCACGGTCTTGCTGGGAATCGGGCGCGTTGGCGAGCCGGACGGTGAAAGTATTCGTACTGCCTTCGTTCACGGTCAGGCTGGTGGTGGAGACGACGAGTTGGGGCTCGTCGTTGTCGATGCCGTTCACGAACAGATCGTAGCTCGCGATGCCCGGAGCGAGGACGCGAATGGTGGCGGTGTCGTTTTCCAGGTCGGCGTCTTCCGCGCCCGCGACCGTGATCAACTGCGGAGTCGCGAAATTCGCCGGCGTGAAGGTCAGCGCCGCGCCACTGGTGATGCTCAAATCAGTGTCGCCGCTCACGCGTTCGGCGGTGACGGTGACGTTGCTCGCGGGCGCTTGTGCAAGGCGGACGGACACGACGGAGGATCCACCTTCCTGCACACTGAACGCGGTCGGGTGGACGATCACGTTTTGCGCCGCGCCGGTGTAGGCGAGCCGCCGGATCGTGCCGGGGCTGCTCTGGTTCGCATAGTAGAGCGCGCCATCGGGGCCGACCGCGAGATCGACTTGTGAGCCGATGCCGGTGACGAATTCATCGACGCGGATCGGGGTATTGGCCGCGTCCAAGGGCACGCGCACGACTTTGCCGGCATTGTATTCGCCGAAGAAAAAATTGCCGCGATAAGCGGCAGGGAAGGCGGTGCTGTCGTAGAAGGCCCCGCCGGTGACGACGCCGCCGATATATTGTGTGGTCGCGGTGCCGCCGCCGCCGGTTTCATTCGCGCCCGGCTGGAGATAGGTGAAGCGGATCGAGAGCTGAGGATCGGGCGAACCCGGCAGGACGCTCGCGACCGGGAAGGTGCCGTTGAAAGTGCCCGTGCCCGTGATTGTGGCCATTCCGCCTTTGCGAAACGGATGTGCGGTCGTGGTGGTGATGGTGACGACGCCATTGGAACGCACCGCGCCGGAAGCGGCGATGGTGCGCGAGTCGGTGCCGTTGGTGCGATAGGCGATGGCGGGCGGGAGGAAGCCGCTGGGTTGGTTGTTTTCGTAATCGTCCCAACCCGCGTGGCTGCCGCGCTTGGGCAGAAATACCTGTTCCCAAAGAGTGCCGACGGTATCGCTCCAGAGTTGGCCCGTGGTGACCTGAAAAGTCATGGTAAACGGATTGCGAAATCCGCGCGCCCAAATGCGATCGTCATTGGGACCGGGGCCGTCGAAGAACGGGTTGTCGTTCAAGGCCGCGCCGGTAAAGCGATTGGCGCGTCCGATTTTTGACGCCATCGAGATGAGGTCGCCGTCCACGCCGATGCCTGCGCCGAGGTCACCAATCGACCAGTAGAGCCGTCCGTCATTCCCGATGCCGATGCCGCCGCCGTCGTGATTGAGACCGTTGGTCGGCAGACCGGTAACAATCTCGGTGCGATTCGTGCCCACGTTGGCGAAGGCGGTGTAGCGCACGATTTTTTGCTCGGCAGCGGAGGCGGTGAGAAAGAGATAGACGTAGCCGTTGCTGACAAAATCCGGATCGAACGCGATCCCGATCAAGCCGCACTCGCTTGTCGTGTAGACGGACTCGATCGCGAAAGCCGGGCTCAGGACCGAGCCGTTTTGCACGATGCGAACCTCGGCGTTCTGCTGTCCGCTGAAGCCGCCTTTGCGCGCCACGAAAAGACGGCCCGAGCCGTCCGGCGCCCACGCTATTCCCGTGGTGGAACCGATGAGAGAACTCGAGACGTAACTCGATTCGGAGAAATTTGCGGGATCAACCGGCGTCGCTCGCGTAAAGGCTGGGCTTGCAACCAGAACGAGGAGGAAAAACGGCAGGGACTTGCGCATGATTACTGTTACTTCCGCATGGTGCACCCGCAACTTGCGCGGCCGATTCAGCTCTTGGACGCACCCGAGAGAGGAAAGCTGCGGCGCTTACGCTTTCGTCGGCGAAGTTTTTGAGGCCAGCAAGCGATCCCGGCCCACCAGATACAACAGCGTGATCAGGACGGCGAAGGGAATCAGCGCGAGAACATCCGCATAGGGACCGTTAAAGAAGGGATTGTGTGCGGTCGACCATTCTTCAATCTTGCGGCTGAAAGGGGCGAGGTTGGGGACGCCTTGCATGATCGCAATGACAATGCCCGCGAGCGCGCCGCCGGCGATGTAACCGGAGGCAAGCAGGACGCCGGAGCTCTTGTCGCCTTCGGCGGTCAGTTCCTCCGGAGAGAGTTCTTTGTGTTTGAATTTCTCGCGCCGCAGGTAGCGATCGACCAGCCAGCGAATCATCCCGCCGATGAAGATGGGGCTGGAGGAGCTGAGGGGCAGATAAACGCCCACCGCGAAAGCGAGCGACGGAATGCCGCTCATTTCGAGCACGATCGCGATCATCACGCCTAACAACACCAGGCCCCACGGCAGTTCGCGGCTGAGAATGCCCTTGATGATGTAGGACATGAGCGTCGCCTTGGGGGCATCGAACTTTTCCACCACGCTGCCGTCGGGACGGGTTCTCTGGGTGCCATTGATACCCGGATCGACCAGATAAATGGCCTGGCCGGCGTCGTTGACGAGAAAACGCTGGGGCGCGCCGCCCGCCGCGTCGGGCCGGAACCACGAGCGATAGGTGTTCTGATCGCCGATCGCTTGCGGGCCAGTGAGTTTCTCGGTGCGGCCGAAGGAACCGCCTTCCGCGCGAAGATCCGACGGGAAGTTCTGCACGACCTTGTGCGTGATCTGACCGGCGCTGTTCACGAGATATTCGCCAGGATTCAACCCGGGCACGGTGGAACTGCCGCCTTGATTGACGAGCACGCGAAAATCTTCCGGAGCCGGCTTTAGGTTTCCGGAATATGGCGGAAGCGCGGTCGCGTTCGGGACGATGGCGCCATCGCTCACGGTTTCGAAGGTGGTCGGCGGAACGTAAACCGTGTAAGCGTCATTCAGTTTGAGGAGAATGGGGCCGAGGATGAGCGCGGAGGCGAGGGCGCCGAGGAGAATGGCGATCTGTTGATAACGCGGCGTCGCGCCGACGAGGAACCCCGTCTTCAAATCCTGCGAGGTGGTGCCGCCATTGGACGACGCGATGCAAACGATGCCGCCGATGGACAGCGCGGTCACGAAGTAGTTCGGCCCGGTCCAGCCTACAATGAGGAAGATGAGACAGGTGAGCAGGAGCGTGGCCACCGTCATGCCGGAGATCGGATTCGAACTCGAACCGATCTCGCCCGTCAGCCGCGACGAGACCGTGACGAAGAGAAAGCCGAAGAAGACAATGAGGAGGGCGCCGAGGATGTTCCACTGGAGGTGCAACTGCGGCATGCTCATGATGACCGCGACGATGGCGAGGCAGCCGATGATGACCCACTTCATCGACAGGTCTTGATCGGTCCGGGGCGCCTTCTCTCCAGCTCCGTGACTGCCGAGCAAATCCTTCAGACCGCCTTTTAGTCCGTGCCAGATCGTGGGCAGGGACCGAAAGAGGCTGATGATCCCGCCGGCCGCGACCGCGCCTGCGCCGATGTAAAGAACGTAGGCGCCGCGGATATCGTTCGGTCCCATCTCGCTGATCGGCATCGTCCCCGGCGGAACCACACCCACCACTTTTTCGCCGAAGAATTTGATCGCCGGAATTAAAACCAAATATGCCAGGACGCCGCCTGCGCACATAATGGAGGCAATGCGCGGGCCGATGATGTAACCGACGCCGAGCAGGGCCGGTTCGATTGTAGCTGCGACCGAGCCGGCTTTGAACGGCGCCCCGAAGACTTTCTCCGGTTCGCTCTTCCAGGTTTTGAATGCGCCCATTGCCGCCTGATAAAAAAATCCGATTCCGAACCCGCTGAAAATGATCTTGCCGCCGCTCGCGCTTTGCTCATCAGGGACATCGCTCGTGAGTTTTTCGTCGCCCGGCGCCGCCGCGGCCTTGAGCACTTCCGCGCACGCGGTGCCTTCCGGGTATTTCAAAAAACCATGCTGCTCGACGATGAGTGCACGCCGGAGCGGGATCATCATCAAAATCCCGAGCAGTCCGCCGAGCGTCGCCACGAGCATGACGCGCGTGATTTCCAGATCGAACCCAAGAATCATGATCGCGGGCATGGTGACGCCGAGACCGAAAGCGATCGATTCGCCAGCCGATCCGGCGGTTTGCACGATATTGTTTTCCAGGATGGTGGCGTCGCGCATGCCCAGCTTGGAGAACATGCGGAAGAGCGTGATCGAAATCACGGCCACCGGAATCGAAGCGCTGACGGTGAGGCCGACTTTCAGCACGAGATAGAGCGACGATGCGCCGAAGATCATGCCGAGAAGCGAGCCCACGATGAGCGCCCGCAACGTCAGCTCGCGCATCTGTGTGCCGGGCGAAATGTAGGGGCGGAAGGCGGCGAGGATGGGGTTGGCTTTCATCGGCAAATGTTTGATCTGGAATCGGATGGCGGGCGCGTTCGGTCTTGTCGCCGTGGAGATTACGCAGAATCTTCGTCCGGCAGGAAGCTCTTATGTCCGATCGGCCAGCGCCCGGAAAATGCGCAACTCGTTGCCGTCATATTTCCCCCCCAGCAGCTC
The DNA here is from genome assembly GCA_963769625.1 of uncultured Verrucomicrobiae bacterium. GTDB lineage: Bacteria > Verrucomicrobiota > Verrucomicrobiia > Chthoniobacterales > UBA10450 > JACCTI01. Next base: position 402,708 of record CAVYMO010000012.1, read on the forward strand.
AAGCGCGCCGGTGAAATTGCGCAGGCCGGCTTCGTGAAAGGCGCCCGCGATTTCGGCCCGCTGGGCGGGAGTGAAAAATTGTTCCCAGGTGAGCGGCGCGCCGGACTCGATCGCGGCGGCGAGATGTCCGTAAATGGTCCCGCGCACGAAGCCGCGTTCGCGCGCGATGTCGTCGATCGAGGTGCCGACTTGAAAACGGCGGAGCGTTTCCGCTTCGCTGTCGTTTAAGCTCGTGCTCCGGCGCGGCGGCGGCGCGACGGCGAGCGTGTCGAAGCTTTTTCGCTTGTTCGTTTCCAGGTAGTTGGTGATCGCGCCCAGGAACGGCTCCGCGAAATCTCGCAGTTTTTGTTCGCCCACGCCGGGAATGCGGCGGAAGTCGGCGGGCGTGGTCGGATAACTGCGCGCCATTTCACGCAAAGCCACATCGGAGAAAATGACGTAAGCGGGGACGTTGCGTTCGTCGGCGAGCGTGCGGCGGACGGTGCGCAGTTCATCGAAGAGCGCTTCGTCGCATTCAATCTCGCCCGCGCGGCCTTTTGTTTTCGTCTTCGTCGGGACGTCGATCGGTTTTGTCAGCGTGATCTGCGTGCGTTCGCGAAGTGCGGCCAGGCCCGCTTCGGTCAGCTCGATGGTGGCGAATTTACCCGACGCCACTTCCAGCAAGCCCAGTCGCAGCAGTTCCCGCCCGATCGATTGCCAGGCATCGCGTTTCAAATCGCTCCCGATGCCGTAGGTCGAAACTTCGTTATGGCCGCGCGAGCGGACCGCTTCCGTATCGGCGCCGGTCAGGACTTCGACGATGTGATTCAGCCCAAAGCTGAAGCCGCTCTTCGCCCGCACCCGATGGACGCAGGAGAGAAATTTTTGCGCTGCGATCGTGCCGTCGAAAGTCTCGCGGGGAGTCAGGCAGTTGTCGCAGCCGTTGCACGACTCGTCCGGGCGCTCCTCGCCGAAATAGCGCAAGAGCGTGGTGCGCCGGCATTCCCGCGCCTCGGCGTAATGCACCATCTGGCGCAATTGCTCGCGCGCGATCCGCGCTTCGCTCTCGCTCTTCTCCTCGATGAAACGCGTTTGCTTGACCACATCGGCGGCGCTGAAAAGCAGCACACACTCGCTCGGCAGACCATCGCGCCCGGCGCGTCCCGTTTCCTGGTAGTAGCTCTCGATGTTCTTCGGCAGATCATGATGCACGACAAAGCGTACGTTCGGTTTGTTGATCCCCATCCCGAACGCGATCGTGGCCGTGATCACGCGCACGTCATCGCGCAGGAACATCTCCTGATTTTGCCCGCGCTCACTGGAATCCAGTCCGGCGTGATAGGGCTTCGCCGGGATGCGATCCTCGTTCAGTTTGCGTGCGAGCGAGTCGGCTGATTTGCGGCTCGCGCAATAAACGATGCCGCTTTCTTGCGGGCGCGCTTCGAGAAAAGTGCGCAGTTGATCGTAGGGCGACGCTTTCGGCACCACGCGGTAGGTCAGATTCGGCCGATCGAAACTGGCGACGTAACATTTCGGCTCCCGCAATTTGAGCTGCTTGAGAATGTCCTCGCGCACGCGCGTCGTCGCGGTCGCGGTCAGCGCCATCGTCGGCACTTCCGGAAGAAGTGTGCGCAGCTTGTTCAGCTCCCGATATTCCGGCCGAAAATCGTGGCCCCACTCGCTGATGCAATGGGCTTCATCGATCGCGATCTGGGCGATGTTCCACTGCTGCGCCTTCTCGAGAAAGCCTTCGAGCATGAGTCGTTCGGGCGCGACGTAGAGCATGCGGAATTCGCCATTGTAGAGTCCACGCAAACGCGCCCGCGCTTCGTTTCCGTCGAGCGACGAATTCAAAAACGTCGCCGCGATGCCGCTCGCCTGGAGCGCGTCGACTTGATCTTTCATGAGCGCGATCAGGGGCGAGACAACAATCGTCAGACCCTCACGCAAGAGCGCGGGCAATTGAAAGCAAAGCGACTTTCCGCCACCCGTCGGCATGAGCGCAAACACATCCCGCCCGGCGAGGGAGTCGCGCACGATCTCCTCCTGCAATGGCCGGAAGGCATCGTAGCCGAAGTGTTGCTTGAGTGGTTTGATCAGGTCCATCGGCCGGGGAGCGCAAATATGGACCTAAACAAAGCAAGCCGCAGCGATGCGGAAAAGAATTTTCCGGCGCGAGCGGTGCGCGCGGTCGCCAGGCAGCGCCGCGTTCGATTTCGGCTAGAACAAGCCGAGCACTTTCAGCACCACCACGATGACCACGATGACGCCGATAATGTAGAAGATATTTCTGCCCATGTGTGGTGCTTAGCAGTCGCCATGAGATGTGACCAGATGTTTTCTCCGGCGTCGCAAAAAAAACCGGACAACGACGTGACTACTCCTTGCCTTCGCCGCCCCAGGTTTTCTTGAGGTAACCAGCGCGGCCGGAGCCGACGTAGTACGCGTTATAGTCGGCTGGATTCTTTTTGTAATATTCCTGGTGATAATCCTCCGCCGGATAGAACGATTGCGCGGGGAGGATTTCGGTCACGATCGGCTGATCGAACTTGCCGGATTTGGCCAGCGCTTCCTTTGATGCGGCGGCGGCCTTTTTTTCCTCCTCGTTCGCGAAGTAGATCGCGGCCTGATAGCTCAAGCCGATATCCGCGAACTGCCCATTCGCTTGCGTCGGTTTGATGTTGCGCCAGTAAACGTCGAGCAGCTTTTCGTAGCTCGTGACCGCGGGATCGTAGGTGATTTCGATCGCTTCGCGGTGCTGCGTCTTGTGCGCGGCGACGGCTTTGTAGTTCGCATCGTCTTTACTTCCGCCGATGTAACCGACCACGGTTTTCACGACACCGGGCGTCTGGTCGTAGGGTTTTTCCATGCACCAAAAGCAACCGCCGGCGAAGACGGCCGTCCTGGTCGCGGCGGCGGCCTCGTCTTGTGCGAACGTGAGGGGCGCGACCAGCCCGAGGAAGGCGAGGAGCGTAAGTAGAGTCTTCTTCATAATGATGGGAGCGAGCGGGGGCTTGAATATTCCGCCGCGTGGAGATTATTCGCCAGCGCGCGGGCGGCGGTTGCTCGCGAATCAAGATGCGAACCAACAAACGAACATTTCCTGCGGCGGAGATCACGCTGGCGGAGCGGACGACGGCGCTGGACGTGGCGCAGATCTTTGGTCGCGCGGCGCCGCTGGAGGTGGATCTGGGTTGCGGCGACGGGACTTTTCTGGCTGCGCTCGCGCTCGCACATCCGGAGCGGAATTTTCTCGGCGTGGAACGAATGCCGGGACGCGTGCGCGCGGCCTGTCGGAAAATTGGCGACGCGCAGATTCCGAATGCGCGCGTTCTGCGGGCGGAAATCGTGGAGACGCTGCGTGTGCTGCTCCCGGCGCGTTCGGCCGCGGTGTGTCATCTGTTGTTTTCCGATCCGTGGCCGAAACGTCGCCATCATGGACGGCGTGTCTTCTCGGAGGAATTTCTGGAGGCGGCGGCGCGAGTGCTTTTGCCCGGCGGTTTGTTACGAGTGGCGACCGATCACGCGGATTACTTCGCCGCGATGCAACGCATCGCGCAGGGCGTTACCGTTTTCACCGCCTGCCCGGAAGCGAGCAACGAAATCGCCTTCACGACCACGTTTGAGAATCGCTTCCGCGCCGACGGCCTCGAAATTCGTCGCCTTGTTCTTCAGCGCGCAAAAGCGTAAATGCGCGCAGTGTTGAAACGATCACGCCAGGCCATCGCCCGCTTCACGCCCGCGGAGCTGCGGAAGCTGCGCGCGATGCGCACGCCCGCCGGAGTGCAGCGCTATCTGGATTCGATCCCGTATCATTTGCCGATCAGTTCGCGCTCGCCGCGCATCGTCCTGCGCACGGGCTCGGCGCATTGCCTGGAAGGCGCCACCTTTGCCGCGGCGGCGCTGCGCGTGCTCGGCTTTCCGCCGCTCATTCTCGATCTGGAAGCGGATCGCGATACCGATCACGTCATCGCGGTTTTCAAAATGCGCGGCCACTGGGGCGCGGTGGCGAAGTCCAATTTCTCCGGGCTGCCGTTATCGCGAGCCGGTTTATCGCACGTTGCGCGAGCTGGCCCTGAGTTACTTCCCGATCTACTTCAACCTGCGCGGCGAGCGCACGCTGCGTCGCTATTCGCGACCGGTGAATCTGGCGCGTTTCGATCATCTCGATTGGATGACCTCGGAGGAAGCCGATCTGGTTCATCGCCGAACATCTTTGCGACATCCCGCATACGCCTTTGCTCCAGCGTGGGTTGGAGAAACACCTCTCGCGGGTCGATGCGCGTACGATGGCCGGTGAGATGATCGGTCATCGGAAGGCATAGCCGCTCCGCCGCGCGCCGGCGTCTGCTCGATCTGAACTGACAATCGACGAACATAACCTAACGGCATTGGCCCCTGGAGCGTGTCATGAATTTTTAGCGTGCTGGGGGTCCAAAACCCCGGAGGGGTTGAAGAGATTAGCCGGGAGTCGAGCGAGAGCGACTACTCCCGGACAGATTCGCGGGGCAAGGCGCCCGACCCCGGCCGGGGGTCGAGGTAATTTTTTGGGGTCAATTCCGGGGGTAATCGCTGCGCTCAACCCCCGGCTAACCTCTGCAAGCCCTCCAGGCTTGATCTCTTGTTTGGCGCGAAAGTTCATGACAACCCCTAAGTTGTTTCATTGACTATCAATTAGCGGAGGCAGATACCTGCGGCATGACCTCCCCCCGGTTACTGCGCCTGTTGGCGCTGCTTGGCAGCATGCTCACCGCGTTCGATGCTTCGGCCCTGATCATGAGGGATGACGGCCCAGAGCCCGTCCACGTGGTGATAAAACAGTCGATCCGCTTGGCGGACGATTTTGATGCGCAATTGCAGACGCTGGCGACGCTGGAGGCGAGTTTGGACCTGAGGGTTATCCGCCGCTTTGCCGGATCGCTCTTTGCCGGATCAGACCTTTTTTACGGCGAGCGAGCGCGAGGTGGAAAGTATATCGAGTTGGTTGGCTTCCCGAGCTACTTCACCGAAGCTCAAGCCTATTCGGCCATGGCGATGTTGGAGCGATCTCCGGTAGTGGAATTCGTAGTGCCGGTGTCCTCGTATAACGCTCTGGCTCCTTGGGAGTTTGGTCAGGAATTCGGTCCGAACGAGGTGATCCCCGAGGCCACCAAACGCGGCCTGGCCAGTGAGCCCACCCCGCCCTTCGATCCTTCTGTGGTGCTGCAGCCGCATGCGCCGAACCAGCTCATCGTGGATTGGAAGCCAGAATTTATCTGGCATGCCGAGCGGACCGGCTTCGTGCAGCGGATGGCCGAATTCAATGCTTCGGTCGGCTGCAGCGTGCTCACCGAACTTTGGAAGGACGAATTCCACCTCACGCAGGTGCTGACCTTTTCCGGACCAGATGCATTGCTGGCCGATAAGTTGCGGCGCTACCTGGCCACCGGCTGGGTGGTCTCTGCCCAAGTAAGTTACCTCTATTCCGGTAGTGGTGTTGTTGGCGGCGGCGGTCACGGAGTTCCGACCGGACCCGCGGTGATCGGTTTGCCAGCCAACGCAGGGACACCGAGCGAGCCGGACGCGAATGAGAGAGCCTTGGTCGCGCCGACGCGCCCCAAGCGCCAGCTGCTCGAGAGTCCGCAGCGCGCTTTCCAGCGCCAACTCGGTGGCGGCAAACGGCAGGAAGATTAGTCGCCCTCTTTAAGAAACGGGATCGCGTCCCAGCGATCGGGGAAGAAACGGAGCGTCACTGCGCCGGTTCCGTCCTGACGCAGGAGCCGAATGCCGCGCGCTTCGACGCCAGCGGCCCATTGCGTCTTCAAGTGTTCGGTCTGCGGAAAATCGACCGAGGAAGCGATGATCAACTTCGGCCGCACGCGATCGAGAAATTCAGCCGAGCCGGAAATGCCAGTGTGGTGCTGTCCCTTGATCAGGATGTCGCTCTTCAAGTCGACTCCGCTGGCCAGCAGCGCGGGTTCCGTTTCGAGGCCGCTGTCGGACATCAGCAGAATGCGCCAGCGTTGCGCGACCTCGATTTGGAGGACGATGGTCTTGTCGTCGGTGTTGGCGGTTTGGAAATTCGGCGGCGGGAAGAGGAATCGCGCCTTCACGGAATTGCCGAAGCTCAGTTCGGCCGGCGCGGCGACGAACTGTCGCTCGATGCCCGCATCGATGAGGTGGGCGATGAGCGTTTTGTGGGCGCTGGAGCGGTCTGACGCGGCGGTGTCGATCCAGGTTCGCGGATGAAAAGCGCGCTGCAGCGACGGGCCGCCGCCGAGATGCCGCGAATCTCCGTGCGTGAGAATGATTCCATCGAGGCGATTGATTCCGCGGGAGCGGAGATAGCCGCGCACGATGCGTTTGAAATCGCTCGCCGCACCGCAATCGATCAACCAATCGGAGTCCGGGGTGCGCACGTGCACCGCGGCTCCGGCACCGACATCCAGCGCGGTGATTTCCGCTGCCGCGTCATTACGCCAAGGCGGTAGTTCCACATAAACATGGCTTGCCGGCGCGCGGGTGAAGAGACTGGTGGCGGCGAGGATGGCGCTGGCCAGCGCCCAGTTGCCATTGTTGAAAATGACCGCGAGACCGGGTGCGACCGGCGTCGTGAGGAGCGCGAGCAATCCCGACCGCGAGAACGAAGAAGGCGATCGGCACCACGACGAGGTTCGCGAAAAGCGAGACGGGCGTAACGAGATAAAAATACGGGAGAATTAGCGGGACCGAACCGAGCCACGCTGCCAGTGATACCGACGCGCCCCGCGCGAGCGCGCCCCACGTGGTCTGCTGAAATCGCTGCCAGGGATTGAACAGGCTGAGGGGCAGAAACGGATCGGGCGCGCCCCAGCGAAGGAACATTTGGTAGAGCGCTCGGAGCGGCGAGAATGATCGTAATCACGACGGCGAAGGAGAGCTGGAAGCCGATCGCGAAAAGTTGGTTGGTATCCCACGCCAGGATCACGACGCCCGCCGCGGCGACGCTGTTGGCCGGAAAAACTCTACGATCAAAGAAGAGGCCGCCGAGCAGGAACGCCGCCATCAGCGCCGCGCGCACGCTCGCAGTGTTAAGGCCGGTGATCGCGGCGTAGAAGAAAAGCGCCGGAATGATGAGGGCGACGGCCCCTTTGCGCGGAACGCGCAGCGTGTGCGCGATGGTCCAGAGCAAATAAGCGACAATCCCGACGTGCAATCCCGAGACGGAGAAGAGATGAATGGTGCCGGTTTGTTGGAATTGTTCCTCGACTTCGTCCGCGGTGTCGTCGCGCGCGCCGAGGACCATGGCGTTGATCAAACCGGCGACATCGGGCGAATCCTCCAACCCGCGCGCGAGCGCGCGCTGCATCCAGCGGCGCGAAGCTTGCGCCGCGACGAGGAAGCGGTTGCCGCCATCGCGCCGCAGGATTCGCCCGTTCTCCGGATAACGGGTGATCACGACGTGCCGCACATCGCGCCGCGCGAGATAAGCGCGCATGTCGAATTCGCCCGGATTGCGCGGGCCGTCGATCGGCTGCGCGACGCCGAAGAGTTGCAGTTCGTCGCCGTAGCGCGGCTCACCGCGCCAGCGGGCGAGGATGGTGGCGTCCGACCGGATGTCGCACGCCATCGCGCTCATACCAAAGCAGGCGAAGATGAAACGACGCCATGCCGCGCGCGGACATGGTCGGTTCGCTCACGACCCATCCTCCGACGGCCATGCGCCTGTGGTTCCTGGCCCCACGCACGGGCGAGGCGCAAACCGGGCGAATTCGTCCGCTGCGCCGCGTGCAGATGGAAGAAAACGAGCGCAGGCGCAGAGATACGTCGCCGCGGAGTTCCGGCGCCACCAGGCGAAGAGCGCGGCGAGCGGAAAGAGCCACAGCCGCCATCGTGGGGTGAGGATGAACCTCCGCTGCAAGAATGCCGGCCACCGCGGCGAGCGCGAGGCCGATGAAAGGCTGACGTGGCCAGACCTTCGTCGTTTTCACGGTCGTGAAAGGTTTTGATTCACCCCTTCGAGCTTATATTGTTGCGCCGAAGTGCCGATTCCTTTTTCCAGAAAGAGCCAGCGTCATGTGCTTCCGCCGGCGGAAAACGGCGCTGCCTCCGCCGCCCACACCAAGGTGGGACTGCGCCCGAGCGCGGACTGGCATAAGCGCAATTTCCTCACCAGCGTGCTCATCCCGTCCCTTTTCACGAAGCGGGCAGGCAAGGGCGGGCTGCCGCTTTTTCCGAAGGTAAAACGCGGCGAAATCGGGATCACGTGGATCGGGCATGCCTCGTTCCTCGTGCAAACGCCAGACGTGAACATCCTGATCGACCCGAACTGGTCGATGTGGCTGAAAGTGATCAAGCGTTTGAAGAAGCCCGGCTTCGATTTGTTTCATCTTGCCGGAGATCGATTTCGTGCTCGTGACGCATGCGCACTTCGATCATCTCGATCGGCGGACGCTGCGGAAAGTGGCGGCGCAACAGCCGATCGTGGTTCCGGTCGGCGTCGGCAATTTGGTGCACGATCTCGGATTCAACATCGTGCACGAGATGGATCATTATCAGCGGCTTGAGCTCGGGCCCGCTCTGCGTTTCCATGACGCCGTGTCATCATTGGGGCGCGCGGATGTTGCACGATTCGCATCGCGGCTTTGGCGGCTTTGTGATCGAGGCGGAGAACCGTTCGATCTTTCACTGCGGCGACAGCGCCTACTTCGACGGCTTTCGCGAAATCGGGAGCCGCTACAACATCGAGATCGCGCTGCTGCCGATCGGCGCCTATGACCCGCCGAGTGGACGCGAGGTGCACATGAATCCGGAGCAGGCGGTGCAGGCGTTTCAGGAGTTAAATGCGCAGACGCTGGTGCCGATGCACTACGGAAGTTTTCGACTAGGTTACGAGCCGCTCGATGAACCGCCGGCGCGTTTGCTGGCGTGCGCACGCGAAGCCGGGATCGAGAGAAAAATCCTGGTGATGACCGAGGGCGCGCCGGTCGTGTTGTAGTCGTTCCTGTCCTTCGCTCCGCGACTTTGAACGCGCCTAATCGAGGACGAGGAGATGTCGCGGGCGCGCTGTCCTGCGGCGGATTGGTGATCGTTTTTTTTCTCGGTCTTCTCTGGCGCGATCCGTTGCTGTTTTGGAACGACGATTATCAACTCTCGATCCTGCCGGTCTTTGCTGACATCGCGCGCAGTTGGGCGGAAGGGAGCTTGCCGCTGCTCAGTCCCTACTCGTGGGTTTGCGGCAATCTCGCCGGCGAATTCCAATACGGAACTTTTTCGATTTTCGTCAACGCGATCGTCGTCCTGATCTGGAAGTTTCCGCTCAGTTTCCCGCAGCAGGCGGCGGCGCTTTCTCTGGTCCATCTCTTCGTGCTCGCGATAGGCGGTTATTTGTTAGGCCGGGAGCGCAGGTTGGAACCAAGGCTGGCGATGATGGTGGGCCTGATCGCAGCCTTGAATGGCTGGATCGTGTGCTGGGGCGCGACGGATTGGTTCGGAGCGCTGGGTGCCTTCGCGTGGCTGCCGTGGGCGTGGTGGGGCGCGGAGCGCGCGCTGGATCCGCAGCGCGGCCCGAGGCGCTGGTTATGGCCTGCGCCTTTTGTGTATCTGTTAATCACCGGTGGTTTTCCTTACACCGTGGTGATGCTCGGGCTGTTGCTGGCGTGGCTGGCGTTGCAAACGATCTCGCAGACGAAAAGCGTTCAGGCCGTGTGGCCGTTGATCGTAGGCACGGTGCTCGGTGTCGGCCTGGCGGCGCCGGCGTGGCTGGCGTTGCTCGATTACATGAGCGGCTCGGTGCGCGGGGCGCAGGCGAGTTCGGCGCATTGGCAATGGATTGTCCCGCCGAGTGCGTGGCCGGGATTGATTCTGCCGGCGTGGACGGTGCCGTGGGCGGATTTTTCCGCGAGGATGATTCCGCATACGGCGACGGAGCTGGCGGCGGGTTTGGTGGCGCCGGTGGCGTTGCTTTATGGTTTGCTCACGCAAGGCCGCGCGCTCGTTAGGCAAATGGGTTGGGAACTGGGATTGCTCGCAGTGGTGCTCGTGCTGGCGATGTTGCCGACGGCGAGCGTGTTTCGCTGGAGTTTTCGCTGGCTGCCGTTTTTACATTTGGTCCTCGCGCTTTGTGCGGCGGAGGCCTTGCGGGGAAATGGCAATGCCCGCGTTCGGAGTCCGGCGGCCTGGTCGCTTTTGCTTTTGCTCGGCACTGGGCTGGCAATGTGGCTGACAGGTGCCGCGGGCAGGTTCGGCGTGGCCACGTTCGTGGCCCTGGTGGCGGTCGCCCTGGTTTGGCTGGTGATGGACCGGTCGCGCGCGAAGACGTGGGCGCCGGCGGTGATCACTTTGCTCTCGTTGCTGGCGACTTATCTTTGCATTCCACCGAATGGAGGCGTGCCGAAATACCATCTCGATCCGCGCCTGACCGGAGCGGCGCCGCTCGATCCGCAACGGCTTTATCTCAGCGTCCATCCGGCACCGGAACTGAACTATCGCGTCGAAGAGAAGCCGGAACCCTTCGGGCTCGTGGTGCGGCCGGGGAGCACCTCAATGTGGGGCGGGATCCGTTTCATCAACGGCTACAGCCCGATCCGGCCTGCGGGTGTGGCCCGCGAGTTCGACGTCGCGATCCACGGCGAACTGGCGCCGTGGGCGGCGGAGTATTTCCCGCAATGGCAGGGCGGAAACGACGGGCTGCTGGCGCGTTTGGGCGTGGATGGAATCATCGTTGCGCGCGAATTGGAGGTAACGCCGGCGCCTGCCACGGAGTGGGAGCTCGTGCACGAATCGGAAGAAGGCCGCGTCTTTCATCGGCGCGGTGGTCCGTTGCCGCGGGTGCAATCCACAAACGCAGATTTTGCGGCGGCGATAGTGGAGATCCGGGAGGATTCGCGCCATCGCGTCAGTGTGGATGTGACGGTGCCGGACGGGACGCATCCGGCATTGCTCACGTTCTCGCGGCCGTTCTTTCGCGGATATGAGGCGACGCTCAATGGCGAAGCGGTGCCGGTGAATTCGTGGCGCGGATTGATTCCAGCGGTGGAGATTCCAGCCGGCGGCAGCGGTCGGTTGGTCTTGAGTTATCGTCCGGGATGGCTTGTGAAGGGCGGCGGGATCGCGCTGGCGTGTGCGGTCGTATGCATCGCGGGTCTGGCGTTTCCTCGGCGCAAGTCGTCGGGCTGACGCGGATGTCCGCGCCCTTTCCTACTTCTCGGAGGGGTAATAATACACCCGCATGACCAGTCCCTCGCGGAACTCGTAAACCGAAAGGCCGGCCTGCGATTTCGGGCCGGACTTGCCTGCCCAACTCACGCGCTCGAGCGCGGCGACCCGGGACGCGGTTGCCTGCACCCATTCCAGTTCCGAGCGCACGCCGGGGGTCGATTTAAAGTAGCCCGTCAGGCTCTCGCGCAACTTCGCCTTCCCCTCCGTTTCGACCGTGATCTTGTCGCCGGCGAGGCTGATCCATTGCATGTCGTCCGTGACCATTCCGAGCATGGTGTCGATGTCTTGTTTGTTAAACGCCGCGACATAATCCCGCACGCGTTGCTCGTGCGATTTCGGTGTCTCGGCGGAGAAAGCGAAGGATGAAGTGAGCAGGCAGAGGCACAATCCGAGGAGTGTTTGGTGCATTCGGGCGGTGTGGGGAAGGTGTGGCGGCGGAGCCAGCTTTAGCGCAGGCAGGCGTCGCGAGGGAAGGGCAAAAACCACGCGCGCGATCTCAGAATTCTCGACCCCGCCCCAAATGAAGTGCCTTTGTGCCGATCGTGTCGCTATACTGCAGTCGAATGCCTGCCCGCAATCTTCGCCCGCACTCGTCCGCGTTGAAAAATTTGTCGCCGCTCCGCGCGGAGATTCGTTTTCTCGGCGACGCGCTCGGCCGGGTCATCTCGCGGCTGGAAGGCCGGGCGACGTTTGAGACGGTGGAAAAATTGCGCACGCTGGCGAAGGCGAGCCGCGCCGGAGACCGCCGCGCCGCGGCCCAGCTCGCAAAGACGGTCGCGCGCCTCACCCCGGAGGACGCGATCCACCAGGCGATGGCGTTCACGCTTTACTTCGAGCTGGTAAACCTGGCCGAAGAAAATTTTCGCGTCGCCTTGCTCCGTCAACGGCGGGTCGCGCGGAGCGATCAGGAGGGTCGACCGGTGGGCGAACCGATCCGCGAGTCGATCGAGGCGGCGATCAAGGAGCTGAAGGACGAAGGTGTTTCCACCGCGCAGATGCAGACGCTCGTGGATCAACTGGAGATCGAATTGGTCTTCACCGCGCATCCCACGGAATCCAAACGCCGCACCCTCCTGACGAAGCTGCGCCGGATGGCGGAGATCCTGCGCGAGCGCCACGCGCCGGAGATGCAGGCCGGCACGTTCGAGCCCGCGCAGGTGGAACGCGAGATTGTTTCGCTCTGGCTGACCGATCGCAGCCGGGTCGCGCGGCCGGAAGTGACGGATGAAGCGCGCACCGGCCTTTGGTATTTCGACACCACGCTCTTCGAGACCCTGCCGCGTTTGCAGAACGACATGCGACGGGCGTTGCAGCATCATTATCCGAAGGTGCGGGCGCCGGAGCGGTGGCTCACCTTCGGGTCGTGGATCGGCGGTGATCGCGACGGCAATCCGAACGTCACTGCCGCCGTCACGGCGGAGGTGCTGCTGCTGCATCGGCAACTGGCCTTGAGCAAACTGCAACAGGAAGCGCGCGAGCTTTCGTGGTCGGTCAGTGTCTCGGACAAGCGCGCGGTGATCTCGAAAGCGGTGCGTCGCTGCGCGAAAGAGTATCGCAATTTCTCGAAACAGGTGCGGCAGATGAGCGAGCGATATCCGCACGAGCCGTATCGGCTTCTGCTCAATGTCGTGCGCGGGCAGGTGGCGCGCGGTCTCGAGGAAATCGGCGACGAGAAAAGCCTCGCCAGCGAATCCGTGGAAGGCGCGCAATTTCTCCAGGCCGACACGGTGCGCGAGATGTTGGAGGTGATCCGCGAGAGTCTCGCCGCCGGCCGCGGCGCGATGCTGGCCGAGGGTGAGCTGCGGACCGCGATGCAACGGCTCGACGTTTTCGGCCTGCATGTGGCGCGGCTCGATTTGCGGCAACACTCCGGCGCGCACGCGGCGGCGGTCGCCGAGATCAGCGGTCGGCGTGATTATCCGAAACTGGCCGAAGCGGAGAAGCGCCGCGTGCTCGCACAAGCGATCGCGTCCGCGCGTCCCCTGGCCCTGATGGCGCTGGTGGAATTTTCGCTCGCGACGCGTCACGTGCTCGAGCCGCTGCGTCTCGCCGCGTTGGTCGCGCGGAAATTCGGGCCGGAAGCGCTCGGGATTTACATCGTGAGCATGACGACCGACGTCTCGGACCTGCTCGAGGTGCAACTGCTCATGCGGCTGGCGGGCGCGACCATGCCGATCGCGCCGCTCTTCGAGACGCTCGACGATCTCGTTGCCGCCCCCGCGATTCTCGCGGAGCTGGCCGAGGAACCCGTTTACGCCGCGCGCTTGAAACGCCACGGCGGTCATCAGCATGTGATGCTCGGTTATTCCGACAGCAACAAGGACTGCGGCTACTTCGCGGCCAACTGGGCGCTCTACCGCGCGCAGGAGGAAATCGCGGCGGTCGCGACCGCGAAAAAATTGCGGATCACGCTCTTCCACGGTCGCGGAGGGAGCATCGCCCGCGGCGGCGGCCCGGCGGCGAAAGCCATCCTCGCCCAGCCCGTCGGCCTGCGCGACGGCAGCATCCGCGTCACGGAGCAGGGCGAAGTGTTATCGACGCGTTACCACGATCCCGATCTCGCGCATCGCGTGCTCGAGCAGATGACCTACGGCGTGTTGCTCGGCAGTCACGCCGCGCAAAAGCCCGCGACCTTGCCGCAGAGCTGGACCGACGCGATGACGCGCATGAGCGAGACAAGCGTGGTCGCGTATCAGGCGGCGGTGAGCGACCCGGAGTTTCTCGAGTTCTGGCGGGAGGCGACGCCGATCGATCTCATCGGCGATCTCCGCTTCGGCTCGCGGCCGACCTATCGGAAAAAGACCGAGTCCGTGGCCGATCTCCGCGCCATCCCGTGGGTGTTTTCCTGGATGCAAAGCCGGTTCAATTTTCCCGGCTGGTATGGTCTCGGGACCGCGCTGGAAACGTTGCTCGACGAAGGACCGAAAGGGAAACGTCTCCTGCGCGAGATGCACGCGGCGTGGCCGTTCTTCCAAACGCTCATCGCCAACGCCGAGCTGACCATGCGCAAAGCCGACATCGGAATCGCGCGTGTTTATGCCTCGCTGGTCAGGAACAAGACGATTCGCGACCGCGTTCTGCGGCTGCTCGTGGAGGAGTTCGCCCGCACCGAGAAAGCCATCCTCGCCATCACCGGCCAGAAACATTTGCTCGCTCGCGAACCCGTCTTGCTCAACTCCGTCGAGCTGCGCAATCCGTACATCGACCCGCTCAATTATCTCCAGGTCGAACTCCTGCGCCGCCTGCGTGACGGCAAACTGAAGCCGGCCGCCGCGGCCAACGTGCGCGCCGCGATCGAGCTGACGATCAACGGCATCTCCAGCGGCTTGAAGAACACCGGCTAGCGCTCGGCGTCGGCCATGACTACCTGATCCGATCTGTGCGGTTTTGGATTGCACGGCCTGTCCTAGGGACGGGCATCGACCGCACGGAGCGAGTTCACGATTTTTTCGAAGCGCGCATCGCCGCGGAGCGCATCCCATTGCGGATATCGGGCGAGTTCTCCGAAATGCACGCTGGCGGGAAGTTTCGTGATCTCTTCGAGTTCGGCCAGGGCCAGCTCCTTTTCGCCCACCCAAAGATAAGTCATGGCCAGATGAACCCGGAGGTTGGTGCCATCGAGCGTGTCGAGCGCCACGGGAAGAAGTTCGCACGCTTTGCGACTGGCCTGCAGGGCGGCCTCCTTGTTGCCGAGCGCCGCCTCGATCAAGCCGAGCCGGCCCCAGGCAGGAGCGTAATCTGGCTGGCTGCCGACGGTGTCCAGCTCGACCTGACGCGCGGCGGCAAAGGCGGCCTGTGCGGCTTCTTCGTGGCCAAAAGTGCGAGCGGCCAGCCCGACAAACCAGTCCCGGGCCCAGAGCGAGTTATTGCGGAAATCGCGCAAGCCTTCCTGCGGGATGGCGTGGATGGCGCGCTTGGCTCCTTCGAGATCGCGCGTCGCAAGCGAAACATGGAAGAGCGTGTTCGCCACCGCGGTGGAAGCGGTCGGGTCGGTCTTTAAGATCGCGGCCAGCTCGGCCTGGAGCGGCTCGAGGTTGCCGTGTTCGAGAAAGGGAACGGCCGCCGCCTGGGTGCGGGCGAAGGGGTTGCCCGGAGTAACGGCGAGAGCCCGTTCGTAGAACTGGCTGGCCTGCGGATAATGACGGCGAGCCTCCGACGTCAGACCGGCTTCGACAAGGAAACGATAATTGCGCGGATCGATCTGCACCGTGCGCTCGAAGTTGCGCTCCGCTTCGTTCCAGCGGCCCTGCCGGCGATCCATCGCGGCGGCGTGGACGTGGATGACCGGATCGTTCGGGAGAAGGTTGCGAGCCAGTTCGAGCTCGGCCCGGGCGCGATCGTAATCGCGGTAGCCATGATAGGCAAAGATGGCCTGGGTAAGGTGGGTTTCGCCGGCATTGGGATTAACCCGCACCGCCCGCTCGACCACCTCGCGGGCGGCTTCCCGGCGGGCATCGGTATGATCGAAGCCCAGCCAGTAGAGATCGAGCTGCGAATTGGCCAGCAGCTGATAGGCGCGCATGAATTGCGGATCACGCTCGACCACTTCTTCGAGGAGACGAATGGCCTGGTGGAGGTTGCGTTTTCCATCGGGGTTGTCGCCCGTCGTGACATGTTGCCAGGCCTGGCGGAAGAGCTTTTCCGCGACCAGATCGGTGGTGGCAGCGCGGGCGAGGGCTTCGCGTTCGCGCGGCGTGAGCCTGACCTTGAGCTGCTCGGTCACGGTGCTCGCGATTTCAGTTTGGATGGCGAAAACGTCGGCCAGGACGCGATCATAGGTCTGAGCCCAGAGATGCGCATCGGTCCGGGCGTCGATCAACTGGACGCTGACGCGGACGCGGTTTTCGAGTTGCTGCACGGTGCCTTCGAGGACGTGGGCCACCCCGAGCTGCCGGGCGATCTCGCGAAGATTGCGGGCCCGCGGTGTCTTGTATTGCAGGACGCTGGTGCGGCTGATGACCTTGAGATCCGAGAGTTTGGCCAGTTGGCCGAGGATTTCATCGTGCACGCCATCGGTGAACATGGCGCTCTCCGCGGTGCCGGCGATGTTCTCGAGTGGCAGAACGGCGATGCTCTTTTCCGGAATGGCAACCTCGGGCTCGACGGAGGCCAGCACGGGCGCAGGATCCTGGCGGAGAAACTTCGGGAGACCGAAGGAAAGCAGGAGAAGAACGAGCGCAAAGGCGGCCAGGACAGCCAGGAGGATGCGCCACCGCACGATGCGATCTGCGGCGTCTTGCGGCGCGACGGGAACGAAGTGAATCCTGGACGGCATCTCCGGATTTCCCACTTCGCCGGTGTAGAGGTTGACCACGGAGATGACTTCACCGTCCGGCGTCTGGCATTCGCCGAGATGTTCGAGATGGGGCTGCCAGTGGCGGTAGATGGAGAGACTCTCCGCCAGCCGACGGGTCATCAGGATGTGGCCAGCGTCGCCGCATTCCATGAGGCGCTGCGCGGTCCGCAGGCCAGAAGCAGGTTCGGCGTCGTCATCCAATTCGGTCAGGTCGGCGACCGGTCCGCGATAGATTCCCATGCGGACGCTTAATCCCGCATGAGCGCGCAATCCTTTGGCCACTTGGATCGCGCACCGCACCGGGCCGTCCGGTGTGCCTGAGAAAACGAGCGCAATGCCGCCGGGCCGGGGGAGCTGACGCAGTTTCCCGGTCGCCTCCGCCCCGCGATAAGCGTCGCTCTTGCGGAGCACGCCGTTGAGGATTTCAAGAGACTTGGCCTGGTCTTCGGGCGCGGCATCGGGTCCGGCCACGATCTCGACGCACAGCACCTGCGCGGTTTCGATCTTCAAAGCGGGTCTCAAGTCAGTGGACATAGGTCGGGGGTGGCCTCGGGCAGACCCATTAGAAAAGCGACTCTCGCGCCAAACAGACAATTATCTGGGGGCGCGGCATGCTCGGAGCAGGTCGGTTCCCTCTCGACCTTGCCGGGCGGCGCTGCTCGAAACCGCCGATTGCGAGCAGGACCATCGAACAAGGAACCTCCGGGTCAGGATAAAACGAGGACGTCATTTCCTCGGGCGTCTCTGCCTGCTGGACGGAATGTCAAACCTTAGACGTGACCGGGCGGACGAGCGCGAGCAAAAGGGCCAACCCAGCCCCCAAGGCTATCCCCCACACTCCCCAATCGAGGGCATACCACAGCGCCGCCCGCTTTTGCAGCACCGGATCCACTCTGTCGCTGTAGCCCATGGCTTTCATCTCGGCGAAAACGGGCTCCAGAAAGAGACCCGCCACGAGGCCCGCCACGACGAAGAGCGTCAGCGCCAGGAGCAGGAGGTTTCGGCGCGCGGTCTTCCAGTTGGTCACCACGGCGATGAGGAACAGCACGAACGTGATCGAGGGAACCGTATCCCAAAAAGCGCTGCTGTTATAACCGTATTCCCCCTCGAACATGGCGAAGGAGCGCGGCGGAGCTTCCGAGACGGTTCCGGCCACGACGACCAGCGCGAAGAGTTGCGCGCCGATCTGGGTGAAGCAACTGGCGGTCACCGCCATCAAGGTGACGTTCCGCAAATTCAATTCTTTCATGGCAGTCCTGAATTACTAATCGCCCAGCTATCTAACGGCGAGAAATGAGAAAAGGCGCACCCCCGCACCAGGCTTACCGATCTTTCGTGGCTTTGAGTTTAGCCTCGGCCTGATCCTGAAAGATTCTTCGGGCGCCGCGCAGCAGAAACCCCACGACCACTACACTGATCACTGTGCCAGTGAACGAAAACGCGACGAACCACGTGTAGAGCTGGAGCACCACGACCAGACCGAGCATCACGATCACGGCGACTCGACTGCGCCGGAAGATGAAGAATGCGAGGACACCGGAAACGGCAGCAACGATGACGCTGAACCCGACAACCATCGCGGTGACGAGCGGCGTGTGCTGAAGATACTGCTGCGCCGCGAAGCCATCTGGCAGAACGCTGCCTCTCGCCGGCCTGTGATAGAGGAAAAATTGCACGAGCGCGAGCAAGGCGCCGAAGAGCGAGATGATGGCGTAGGCGATCGCCGCGTAGCCGGCCTGCGGGACGCTCTTATCGGTATAGTCGTAGAGTGATCTCGTGGTTTTGTCGGCGGAGTCGGGCATGGCGGCGCGCGGGACGGGTCTAGACTAGGCTCAGTGTGCAGGCCCTGCCAAGCATTCGCGGCGTCGTGAGGGGCGAACTCTCCGGTGGGAAGTTTTTGTCAAGATTTGCATCTGACCCCAAATTAGGACCGACCCGTGAAACGCGAATTTGCTGCGGCTAAGCCGTGAGCTTTTGATCGAGCTCGTCCAGGGCGAGTGGCCAATTGTCTTGGTGAGCCTTCGCCGCTTTCTCGTCCTCGAATCCCGAGTGAGTCATGCGGAACATTGTCCCTTGGTCTTGCGGAATGAGTTCGATTCTAATGACGGTTTCGGCTCCGAAAGTGCCTCCCTTGCCGGTTAACCAGGTCATTTCGATGAGTCGGTCCTGTTCCAACTCAAGAAACCTTCCGTAGTGAGCATGCCGCCCCCAGTCGTGTCGGTTGTAAAAGAAGAAAGGTTTATCGATTTCGGGGGTCATAATGAGCTCGCCGGGCTGGGCAAACCATAGATCAAAAGTTTCTGTCCAAGCCTTGTAGAGATCGGCG
The DNA here is from genome assembly GCA_963769625.1 of uncultured Verrucomicrobiae bacterium. Classification (GTDB taxonomy): domain Bacteria; phylum Verrucomicrobiota; class Verrucomicrobiia; order Chthoniobacterales; family UBA10450; genus JACCTI01. The sequence continues at coordinate 421,487 of CAVYMO010000012.1, forward strand.
GCATTGGCCTTCATGTGCTTTTCCAGGGTCAGGTGATCTGGTCTTTCTTTCAGGTTTGGAGTCATGTCAGATTTCATTGGAGCGCTTTTGTTTGGTTGCGCTGGTGTCAGCAAGTGGTGGCTCGGTTCAGTTCTCAATCCGCCCGACGCTCGCGAGCTTGAGCGAAAGCATTTGTCAAGATTTGCACCCTGACCCCAATTAGGACTCACTCAATTAGGACTCAAGCGCTTGTTAGGCCTCAAGCGCAGGCAACTCAGGGAAAAACCCATACATTTTGCTTTCGGGAAGGAAAATGTTCGCGCCCTCAAGCTTTTCTAGGGCTGTTCTCGCAGCTGGATAGAAGTATAGGAGGGCCTTATCGGCGTAGAGCTTGCCGAGTCATCTCAGGATGATTTGAGGCTGTCGCCTTGGTCGTTTCAAGTAATCCCGCGGCTACTAGACGCGATAGGGGCTTCTGCAGCGGATTACCATCGAGGACCACTTGCGCGTCTCCCCCAAGTTCTCCGACAAGCTCCAAGTAGATGTCACGTCCATGTGCAAACAGATTGCGAAGTGCGACAAGCGCTTGGACGTCGTCAAAGAGGTCTTTCCCGAGGACGTCGACTAGTTTTTCTGGGAACAGTTGGGAATACAGTTCCGTCAGCTTGCCCAAGGGTGCGCTACTGAGGCTGGACATCGAAGCTTCCATGTAAATGGATAGAGAATCAACGATGGCTTGATTCGTGAGGGCGTGCTCCAAACCATTGTCGTCAAAACGAACCGGTGACGCCTTGTAGCTGAGGCTTCTGATTGAATGGAGGCGTCTCTTAATCACAAGCGCTAAGGCACTTTCAATGAACCCGCACAACGTCAGATAGAAGAACTGTGAAAACCCCGACCGTTCGATGAGTTGAAGGCGCGCGCGTTCGGACCACATGACGCGCAAGAACGCCCCATTAGCGCGATGAGTCGGCTGAAAAACACGCCCTAACATTTCCATTGATGCCTAACGAGGATAATACGAAGGTTCGTCTTTAAATGCGAACAGTTTTTCGTTTATCACGGCGCACGGTGGTCATGGAGCGATAAAATTCGCGATGGTGAAGACGGTAACCGGTTCGTCGACGACTTTGGCCATTTGAAGTGGAAACGTTTTCAGATTGACCGATCGCGCGTGGCCTGGCTGAGAAGGAGGCAAGGGGATCGAGGTCAGTGTGCAAATTCTGACAGACAAAGTCTGTTCGATGGATCCGAAAACTTAAGTGACAGTTTTTGGCAAGAGTTGCACACTGACCCCAATCCAAATTCGCTAGCAAATGTGCCACTGCAAAGTTGAGCCTGGCCGGATGGGTTCACGCTGGTCGTTGCGAGCGATGAGTGAGGTGTAGGCGGATATTGGACGAAATCGAGAGCTGAAGAAGCCTGCTTCGCGCCCATTGTCTGTTCTCGGGTTTGTGATTTCCTGCAGCAGAAAACCGATGCCATAATCTTGGGTGTAAGGATCGGGACCAAGTTGTATCCGGCGGATCGTGTAGATTTCACCGGCCTTGGGCAGTGAAATGCACCAGTCTGAGACGCCCCTATGAAAACGGCCGTCGATGCAGGTCACCTTCTGACCGACATACCAAGTTCCCTCTACCATCATCCCACTTCGGTTGCATTGGGCGCGTTAGCGGCCAACGCAGCGGCGACCTTCGGCTGCCAATCTTCGTATCGAAATCCCGCGGAGGAGGGGTGACGCACGCCGCAAACGGTGATTCCCGGTGGGATCGAGGGAGGTTGTTCGCGAGCTCCAACCCGAGGACGAGCATCACGTCCGGTGAGAGCTCGAGAAGCGTGGATAGCAGCGGCTCCGCCGCTGCTATCCACATCTCAGCCGATGGGCGGCAGCGCGGCCCATCGCCGGGTGACGACTGAACGTAGTTGTAGAATGCGACTCGCTCCCAAAAGTCAGAACGCTCCGCATCCGAAAGGGGCCCACGGCCGCCCGTGACTAGCCGTAGAACGCGCGAGAAAAAGGCCAAGCGGTTTTTCTGGAGCGCCATGTCGCGAATCACCTCGGACGTAAACGCGGCATACTCACAATCTGAGCCGCCGTAGTGGGACTCGCCGAGAATTAGAAGGCGCCTGCCGCCGATGCCCTCAGATGTGTATCGGCTCCCAACCCAAGGATCGAAAGTGCGCATACTCAAAGTGCGGGCTCGTGCCTGCCCTTATTTGCACCGCTGGGGTGGCGCGGGCATGATGAACCGGTGAGGCTGGCGATGCTGGGCGCACCAGCACCGCAGTATCGGCATTCGTACCGAGACTCCTCGCTGCCTTCGTAAAGAATGTGTTTTCCCCGATGTGGGCCGTTCGGGTGACGTGGACGGAAGATACCGGTGAGACTGGCGATGCTCGACGCACGAGCACCGCAATACTTGCAGTAGTGATTCACGTGACTTTGTAACTGAATGGGGGTGGAGTGACGAGGTCTAACGAGAATTAGACGAAAGTTCGTCTTTAAATGCGAACATTTTTTCGTCTATCACGACTGCGTGGTTGTCATGACGCGATAAATTCGCCAAGGTGAAGACGGCGACCGGTTCGTCGACGCCTTTGACCATTTGGGGCGGGAGCGTTTTTAGGTCGACCGGGGTTTGGAGCGCGGCGCGGGTGGCCTGGCTGAGGAGGAGGGTGGTGCCGAGGGTTTTGTTCAGGCTTTCGATGCGGGAGGCGACGTTGACGGTGGTGCCGATGCCGGTGAATTCCATCCGCTGCGGAGGAGCCGATGCTGCCGACGATGGCGGGGCCGGTGTTGAGGCCGATGCCGATGGCGAGCGGGGGATGGCCGCGCGGGGTGAGGCCGGCGTTGAGGACGGTCGAGCCGGCGGAGCATGGCTTGCGCGGTGGCGAGGGCGTCGATCGGCGTGCTCGGCGGTGTCGGCGCCGACGCCGAAGAGGGCCATGAAGCCGTCGCCCATGAACTGGTTGATCATGCCGCCGTGCTGGCCTTCGACCACCTCGACCATGGCCTCGAGGAATTCGTTGAGGAGGCCGACGGCGATGTGCGGGTCGAGATGCGCGGCGCGGGCGGTGAAGCCGCGGATGTCGACGAACATGACGGTGATTTCCTGTTCGATGCCGCCGACGCCGGGATCGCGGGCGAGGATTTGCTCGGCGATCTTTTGGCCGACGTGCGCGCCGAAGGTGCGGCGGAGTCGTTCCTTCTCGCGCAGGCCGGTGACCATGCGGTTGAATTGTCCGATGAGCGCGCCGAATTCGTCCGCGCGCCGGAGCGGGACCTGCACGTTGAGATCGCCCTCGGTGACGGCGAGGGCGGCGGCGTGGAGTTGATCGATCGGCTGGGCGACGGAGCGGCCGATGAGGACGGCGGAGCAGAGGCCGAAGGCGATGCCGATCATGCCGACGAAAAGGCCGAACCATTGGGGATCGGTGCCGGGCGAGGGCGGGGCGAAGTTTAACAAGAGGAGCGATCCGATCGGGCAGATGCCGACGGAGATGGCCCACATGAAACCGCGGGTGCGGAGCGAGATGGGGCGGAGGCCTTTCAAGCGATCCGCGCGTTCTTCCCGGAAGAAGACGGGAAACAAGCCCCACTGGCTGGTGAGCTCGACGACGAAGAAACTCTGCGTCATGGCCATGAAACCGGAAACGACGAAGGAGATGGGGAGATGCCAGAGCAGTTGGTTATCGAGCGGCCCGGCGGTGCCGAGCGCGAGAAGAAACGCGGGGGCGCTGATGAGCCAGGCGGCGCCGGAGATGACGGCGACGCACCACGGAAGGTGGACAACGCGGCGGCGCGCGAAGCCGAGGGCGTCGGGCGTGACCGGGTCGCCGCGGAGCAGTTTCTGAAAGGTGGGCCGAAGCGAGGAAACCCACCAAACCCAGAGACCGATGGCGGCGGAAAAGATGATGGGGTTCCAGACGATGAGAGTGAGAACGAAACGATCCTTCAGGCCGGCCGCGATGAGCAGCGGCTCGATCATGACCATGTTGTACCAGATGTTGAAGATGCTCCCGAGGACCTGCGGGAGGATGGGCGAGACGGCGGTGATGAGGAGCGCGTGCCGGCGCGCCCAGCTTCGCTCCGGGCTGTTTAGCGCAGCGTCCACGGGCGGAAATAATCGAGGAGGATGAGACGGCCGGGGAGGCGTTCGCTTTCGTGCGCGCGGCGGACGGCGGGGAAGCTGGTCATTTTGCCGAAGACGAAACCGCGGGAGGCGGGCGCGAAGAAATCGTCCTGATGACTCGGGAGGACGTAGCGCGGGCGCAAGGCGCGGACGGCGGCGGCGTAGCGCTGGCGGCTGTCGGGCAGGGCGACGCCGAGGATGGCGAGATCGATGCGACCGGTGCGCGACGGGAGAACGCCGGGCGTGCCACCGGAGTCGAGGTAGATGCGCTGGCCGTTGGCTTCGATGAGGAAGGCGAGCGGCTCGCCGAGTTTCCAGTCGTTAGGGCGCTCGGGCAGCGGCGGCACTTCGCGGAGCGTGCCGGGATAAGGCGGCTGCGAGCCGATGACGTGATCGTGCGCGGCGGCGAGGACCTGGATTTTCCACGGGCCGATGGAGTGGCGGTCGCCGGGTTTGACCACGGAACATTGCGCGCGCGGGATGCCGGTGGCTTGCACGAGATTCGCGGCGGTCGGGCCGGTGATGATCTTCGCGCCGGTCTGGCGCGCGATGGGGCCGACATCGAGGAGGTGATCGAAGTGGCCGTGCGTGACAAGGATGGCATCGACGCGCGGACGAATGTGCGTGAGCCCGGCGGCGATGCGGGCGGGGTCGGGCGTGAGGGTTTGATTGGTCGCGACGCGCCAGAGGCTGGCGCGGGTGAAGTAGGGATCGACGAGCAACGCGTGTGAGCCGGCTTCGAACTGGTAGCCGCTGACGCCGAGATAGGTGACGCGGATGCCGCCGTGCGATGTGCGCTGGCCGGGCGGATCAGCAACGAGGAGCTCGGAGAATCGCTCCAGCCCGCCGTGCGCGAGGCCAGTGAGGAGGAGGAAGATGCCGACTCCGAAAACACGGCAGGAGAGGCGGCGCGACATGGGAGTGTTTGGAGCCTCAGTAGACGTCGCGCTTGTAGCGCTTGTCCTTCTTCATCAGCTCGATGTATTCGTTCGCCTGGTCGGGCGAGCGGTTGCCTTGGGTTTGGATGATCTTCTTCAGCGTGGCGTCCACGTCCTTGGCCATGCGTTTGGCGTCGCCGCAGACAAAGAAGTGCGCGCCTTCGCTCATCGATCCATCGCCAGAGCTCCGCGGCGTTTTCCTCCATGCGATGTTGCACGTAGACCTTGTGCTCCTGGTCGCGCGAGAAGGCGCAATCGATCCGCGTGAGGTAGCCCTCGCTCCGCATCTGATCGAACTCGTCCTTGTAAAAATAATCGCAGCTCACTTTTTGCGAGCCGAAGAAGAGCCAGCTCTTGCCGCGGGCGCCGGTGGCTTTGCGCTCTTGCAGGAAGGCGCGGAAGGGCGCGATGCCGGTGCCGGGACCGACCATGATCATGGGCGTGTCCGGATTCTCCGGCATGCGGAACTTCGAGGTGGTGGGGAACACGGGGAACGGTCCTTCGTTCGCGCGCTCCGCCATGAAGGTGGAGCAAACGCCTTTGCGCATGCGTCCGTGGCTTTCGTAACGGACGACATCGAGCGTGAAGTGGACGGCATCGGGGAACATCTTCGGGCTGGAAGCGATGGAGTAGAGACGCGGCTGGAGCTTCGGCAGAAGGCCGACCAATTCCTCCGGCGTGAATTTGACCGACGGGTGTTCGACGAGGAAATCGATCACCTCGAGCCCGTAGACGTAGGACTCGAGGTCATGTTTGCGATCGGAGTGGAGCAGCTCCTTCAACAAGGGCGCGCCGGACGCGCGGCTGGCGATGGCTTTGAGAAACTTTGGGGTCGGTTGCGTGATGAGATATTCCTTCATGAGCGCGTCGCGCAACGGCAGCGGATCGCCTTTCGGGCGCGGGACGATCTCAGCGCCGGTCGCGCCGAGCGCGTGGATGATTTCCTCCACCAGCTCGGGATCGTTCGAGGCGTAAACGGCCATGGAGTCGCCGACCTCGAAGCTGAGTCCCCATCCCGTGAGATCGACTTCGAGATGACGGGTGTCTTTTTGCGAACCGGGATTGAGGCGCCGGTTCACGACCAGCTTTCCGGGGAACGGATTTTGGCGGGTGTAAGGCGATTTCGGAGCGGGCGCGTTGGACATGGCGGTGAGGTGCGAAGGGCGGAGGATGACGATTTTTGCGCCGGGAGGCAATCGTATCCGTCCGAGCGGCCAGCTCGAAGGACGGAGGTATTTTCGGATGCCCAGGTGGGAGGCGGACGCGCTAGGCTTCGCGCAGGCATGAAGCGGAAATTCATCGCGCCATTCGTCGCACTTGGGTTCTACGGCATGTTGGTGGCGATGCCGGCATTGCCTGATCGCTTGATTCTCTTTCCGACGACGAATCGGATCGACGCGGGTGGAGGGCTGCGCGTGGCGGTGCCGTTTCAGGAAGGGGAAGTGGAGGTGTGGCGGGCAGCTTCGCGGAAGGCGACGAAGGGACGCGCGGAGTTTTTTGTCCTGCGGTTTTATGGCAACGCGGATCGCGCGGAACGCTGGGTGGCAGACGAGGCGGAGATGTGGGGCGGGCGCGCGGTGGAAGTGTGGGGCGTGAATTATCCGGGGTATGGCGGGAGGACGGGACCGGCGCGCCTGGCGACGATGGGGCCGGCGGCGCTGGCGGCGTTCGATGCGCTGCAGACCGAAGCGGGCGAGCGGCCGATTGTGGTTTTCGGAGCGAGTTTGGGAACGACGACCGCTTTGCATATTGCGACGCAGCGACCGGTGGCGGGTTTGATTTTGCACAATCCGCCGGCGATTCGGGAGATCATCCTGGGGCAGTTTGGGTGGTGGAATCTGTGGCTGTTGGCGGGACCATGGGCGCAGCGGATTCCCGATGCACTCGATAGCGCGGGGAATGCGCGAGCGTCGAAGGCGCGGGCGATTTTTTTGCTGGCAGAGAGGGATGAGGTGGTGGCGCCGAAATATCAACGCGTGGTGGTGGAGGCGTATGCTGGCGAGAAGCGCGTGATTTCGCTCGCAGGGGCGTCGCATAATTCGCCGGTCGAAATGGCGGATTGGGAGCAGGTGCTGGGGGAGCTGGATTGGGTTTTGGCGGGGAGGCGTTAGTGAACTGGACATCTGCCTTTCGCGGAGGGGCACACTGTTCGGAGAGATCCCTCGGCCGCGCTGCGCCGGCTCGGGATGACGAGGCGCGCGCGTTGAGGTTCGCGGGGTATTCGCCGAGCGAAGGGGGAGGAACGTCCAACGCTCAACGTCCAATTGAAGAAGCCGCCATTCTCGCCTCTGCCATTGAACGTTGGGCGTTGGGCGTTGGGCGTTGGGCGTTGGGCGTTGGGCGTTGGGCGTTGGGCGTTGGGCGTTGGGCGTTGGGCGTTGGGCGTTGGGCGTTGGGCGTTGGGCGTTGGGCGTTGGGCGTTGGGCGTTGGGCGTTGGGCGTTGGGCGTTTGCCTTAGCGTTCGCTTTCGGGGAGAGCGGCGTGCAGTTTTTCGAGATGGGTGACGAAGGAGGCGGGGTCGAACTCCGCGAGGGAACGGACGTCGTGGCGCAACGTGTCCGTGTGTTCGGTTAACGACTTGTCTTCGGCGTCGAGGGCTTCGAGGGCGAGGATGAGGCGTTGCGCGCGGCGAAAGAGAATGTCGCGAGGCGTGCCGGTGGTTTCGGCGAATTCGTTGCCGGTGCCGGCGAGAGTGGCGCGCAGGCGTCGAGTGAACGCGGGATCCAGATTTTGTTTGGCGGTGCGGCGGGCGAGGGCGTCGGCTTGTTGCTGGGTGCCGGCGTAATCTGCGGCGGTGCCTGCGGCGGGTGGTTCGATGCGGGCGCCGAGTTCATCTGAAGCGGTGACTTTGGCGAGCAGCCAGGCGAGACCGTGCCATTGCGCGTGGGTTTGCTCGTTGGCCTCGGGATTGTGCGCGAGCTTCCAACTCGTCTCACGCAAGGCGACGGCCTGCCCGACAAGCCAGGCCCGCGGCCCACTGCCTTCGGGATCGCGCCAGTGTTTGGGCTCGGCGACGGATTGGGCGTCGAGCTCGAAGATGAGGTCGGGATGGCCGGCGGCGGTGAGATCGGCGTCGAGGTTTTGGTGGCAGGCGACGCAGGTGTTGGCGCGGACGTAGAAGCTTTTGAGGTCGCGCATCCCGGCGCCGACGCGAGTGGCGTAAGTCCAATCGGGCCGGGTGTGGCCGCGCAACCAATCGCCCGCGGCGCCATGGCAACTCTCGCAGGAAACGCCGTCGCGAGGATCGACGGTGCTGGCGAGCCGCGTGGCCGGCACGGCGTGGAAAGGAGCGTGGCAGGTCGTGCAACGAGCATTCTGGGTGGCGTCATCGATCCCGAGCGCGCCGGCGATGCGCTCGGAGCGGGCATTGGTGAGAATGGCGAAGGCGCGGGTGTGAAAATCCTTCCGCAACCAGGTGAAGTATTGGCTGCGTTTTTCGCCGGCGCCGCCGTGGCAACTGGAGGAGCTGCAATTTTGCGCACCGACGAAGCGCGCCTCGCGGGTTCGCGTCTGCTGCGCGGCAAGATTGGCTGCGCCCACGAAGAAAACGAGGAGGGCGGGAAGGAAAAGGCGGCCCACAACTCGCGAGCTTAACGAACGGTGGCACGGGCGGCGACAATTTTTCGCATGCTGCCGGGGGTGGCCGCAGGGAAAGGGCTTTCCTGTGCGGCGGCCGGCATCATAAGATCGCGTCGATCGGATCATGAATGACCTGAGATGAAGATACTTCGCCCGGCGCATATCCCGTGGGCGCTGTTCGTCCTCCTCGCGACGGCGACGGCGACGGTGCTTTACGTGGCAAATTTTTCTCCGCAGCGTGTTCCGGCGAACCTGCGATTCTTTGGCGAAACGCCACCGGGATCAGCGACCATCGGAGGCCAGCCGCTCGGTCTCGTGCTGGGCACGATCGCGTTCGCGATTTTTATTTTCGCGTCGCTCCTCGGAATGCGGAAACGGCTGCCGCGCCTTTTTCCCGGCCATGTGCAAACTTGGTTGCGCGCGCACATCTGGCTCACGCTGCTGACGGTGCCGCTGATTTTATTGCACGGCGGTTTCCGGCTGGGCAGCCCGATGACGACGGTGCTGATGGGGTTGTATACGCTGGTGATGCTGAGCGGAATCTACGGGCTCGTGCTGCAACAAAAGATGCCGGCGTGGATGAAGGAACAGTTGCCGGCCGAGCTGGTCTACGAACAGATTCCGAACCTGCGCGCGCAATTGTGCGCGTCCGCGCAGAGGCTGGAGCGAACGTTGCGGGCGGAACGCGCGCAAGCCGCCGGCGCGCTGGCCGCGCCCGCGAGCAGTAAACCGGCGCGGGAGATGACGACCGCGGCGGTGATCCACCACGAAGTGGCCGACCCGGCGTCGGAAGAGCGAATGCTCCGGTTCATCGAGCGCGATTTGCTGCCATACCTCGAGGCGCGCCGGGGCGACAAAATGATGTTGGGCCGGGCGCGGGAGTCGGGAGAGACTTTTCGTTATCTGGAATTGCAGGTGGCGGAGCCGTATCGCGGCCGGGTGCAGGAGATGCGCGCGTGGTGCGACGAGCGGCGGCAGCTCGATGTGCAGACGCGGCTGCATCATTGGATGCACGGCTGGCTTTTCGTGCACGCGCCGTTGTCTTTTCTGTTGTTGCTGCTGACGGCGTGGCACGCCTTCGTCACGCTCTTTCGTTTTTGATGGGCCCACGTCATGGATGAAGAACGCGGAACGCAGAAAGAGATCGCACAGCGCTACGCGAACCGCGTCGATTACACCAAGAGCCGGTGGCGGCGGGCGCTTTTCTGGACGAGTTGCCTGACGATCGTGGGCGGCGTGGTGGCGCTTTATTACGCGCAGGAAAAAGCGTCGCCGCAGTTTTTTAACACCGGGCCTCTCTCGCATCATCATCGCGCGCTGGAGAACGATTGCGCGGCGTGTCATCAGCCGGAAACGCTTGGGTCGGGTCAATTCGCCGAATTGCTGGTTGATCGGTTCCGCAAGGGCGCGCCGAATTTTGTGCGGATCGACCAAGCCTGCCAGACGTGTCACCAGGCGCACAATTTTCATCAGCCGAACGTGGTGGAGAATCGTTCCTGTTCCGCGTGTCACACCGAACATGAAGGCCCGGGACCGATGGCCGTGACGACGACGCAGGATTGCGCGTCGTGCCATAACGATCGCAGCCTGATGCAGACCGCGGCGCAGCGCGGGAAACAGATTCCGCCTGCGCAATTCGGCTTGAACCCGAAGGTCGTCGCGGCCAGCGGGGGGCGGCCGAATGTGCTCAAGCTCCCGCGTCCCGCGGAAGGTTACACGGAGGCGTTTGCGTCGTTTAGCGAAGGGCATCCGGAGTTTCAATTGCAGCGCGAGAAGGCGCGGGAAACGGAGGCGCTGCGGTTTAATCATCAACGCCATCTCGCAGCCGACATTCCGCCGCTGAAGGATGGGAGCCGCCTCGATTGCGCCTCCTGTCATCAACCCGGACCGAACGGCCGCTATATGCAGCGCGTGAGCTTCGAGGCGAACTGCCAGTCGTGTCACGCGCTCCAGTTCGATGTGCGCAACCCGGATTTCCAATTGCCGCACGGCGACGCGCAGCTCGTGCGCACGTTTCTGCGCACGCTGCCCGCGCAGTATGGCGAGTTCGCGCGGCGGAAGCGGGGGCTGACGAGCGACCGCCAGGTCGCGGAGTTCACGAGCGCGCAGGTGAGGCAATTGCTGGCGCAGTTCGGGAGCGCGGAGGAGATCGAACGCGCGGTTTTCTTCACCGAGAATCCGTATCGCGCCGCGCAGACTTCTGATCCGGCGACGCGCGCGAACTACGCGGGCTGCGCTTATTGTCATACCGTGAAGCAGGGCGCGGGGGGTGCGTTTCCCATGCCGGAGATCGTGGCGCCGGTCGTCATCGATCGCTGGATGCCGCATGCGCATTTCAGCCACGCGCGACATGAAGGCGGTGAGCAGTTGTCGCGAGTGTCACACCGCGGCGGCTTCGAGCCGGTTGACGGCGGATGTGCTCATGCCGGTAAAGGAGACGTGCGTGAGCTGCCACAGCGTGAGCGCGGTTCCGACGAAACGCGCAAGCGCGGAATGCGCGACCTGCCACACGTATCACGCGCCCGATCCGCAGGTCGCGCCGGTCGCGGGCGCGTTGAAGGTTTCTTTCAAGGAAATGTTACTCGGGAGCGCGCCATGATTTCGGCGTCGAGGCGAGGAGGGCGGGCGGTTTCGTCTTTTCCGTGGCGCGCGCACAGCGCACACTCGAGACGCGTGCACAAAACGTAATTCGCCCATGGCCCAACTCATTCCCGCGCTGCAACGCATCCAGGATCAATTCGGTTTTCTAAAGCCGGAGGCGTTGCGGCAATTCTCCGAGGAATCGGGCGTGCCGCTGTATCGACTGCATTCGGTCGCGAGTTACTTTCCGCATTTCCAACTGGAACCGCCGAAACCGGTGACGCTGCGGGTGTGCCGCGACATGGCCTGCCAGATGGCGGGCTCGCGCGAGATGCTGCGCGAGTTGGAAAACACGAACAGCCACATCGCGGTGGAAGGAGTGTCGTGTCTCGGGCGTTGCGATCGGGCGCCGGCGGCGTGCGTGAGCGTAACCGGGGCCGAGCATGAATACTATTATGTGGCGCGCTCAGCCGCGGAGTTGAAAGGGATCGTGGAGGACTGGCTGCGCGGCGAGCCGCGACCGGAGGATCAGGATGCGAAACAGCCGATGTCGCCCGCGCCGACGACGATCGATCCCTACACGGAGGGTGAACCGCGTTATGGCGCGCTGCGGAAAGTGCTCGCCGCCCGCGACCGCGCGATCGCGCTGGCGGTGAAAACATTGGCGGAAGGCTTCGGCGGGACGCAGGAGGAGGTGGAACAATTTCGCGCGGGCGCGGTGCGAACGGCCGTGCGCAGCATCATGTCGGACGAGGTGACGGCGGCGGTGCGTTGCTGGCAGGGGGCGCAAGACTGGGCGGAGAGCGAGGAGCTGGGAAACTGGTCGGAAGGTTTGCTACGCGAATTGAAGGAGGCTGATCTGCGCGGGATGGGCGGGGCGGGAATCCCGGCCACGCAGAAGTGGCGCGACGTGCGCGATGCGGTGCGGGCGGCCTCGCAGAATCGGAATGACTCGCGGGCGTTCATCGTGGCCAATGGGGATGAGAGCGAGCCGGGCACGTTCAAGGATCGTGAGCTGATGTTGCGCACGCCGTATCTGGTGCTGGAGGGCGTGATCCTCGCCGGATTGGTGACGGATGCGACGGAGGGTTTCATTTTCATCCGCCACGAGTATCCGGAGCAGATCAAGGCCTGCCGGGCGGAAATCACGCGCGCGGAGCAGTTGGGATTTTGCGGGCCGAATGCGTCGTTGCTGGGCCGGCCGTTTCCGGTGTCGGTGTTCGTTAGTCCGGGGGGATATATTTGCGGCGAGCAGAGTGCGTTGATCGAGGCGATGTCGGATCGCCGCGGCGAACCGCGCAACATGCCGCCGAAGCTGGAGACGAACGGCCTGTATGATTTGCCGACCCTGGTGAGCAACGTGGAGACGTTCGCGTGGGTGCCGTACATCGTGATGCGCGGCGGCGCGGCCTACGCCGGAGAGGGTGTGAACGGCTGGCGGGGGCGGCGTTTGTTCTCTGTCTCGGCGATGTGGAGCGCCCGGGCGTGTACGAAGTGCCGATGGGGTTGACCTTGCGCGAACTGATCTGCGGCGAGCAATATTGCCGCGGCATCGCGGGCGGGCGCGCGCTCGAAGGGAGTGGCGCCTTCCGGACCATCGGGCGGATTTTTGCCCGCGAAGTTGACGGCGCGAGCGGGGTTGCCGCGCGAGCATACGACTAACAAGTCGTGGCAGGCGCTGGCGGAACGGCGGGGCTTCGATCCGGAGGCGACCGAACTGGACCTGCTCGATCTCGAGCTGGAGTTGAATCTTTTTCGCGCGCTCAGCCCCACCCAGGCGCTGGGCGCCGGGCTGGTGGTCTACGCGGAGGGTCGTGACATGGCGGCGCAGGCCTTGAACTCGATCGAGTTCTTCCGGAACGAATCGTGCGGCAAATGCGTCCCGTGTCGCCTCGGGGCGCAAAAGATGGCGTCGCTCGCGGATGAATTTGCTCGCGGGGCAGATCTCGCCCGAGCGTTGGGAGAACGAGTTGGTGCCGCTTATTTCCGAAATGGGAAAGGCGATCGAGATGGCTTCGATCTGCGGGTTGGGCCGCTCGGTGCCGGTGCCCTTGCGCTCGGCGATCAACTACTTCGGTGATGATGTGGCGCAGCATTTATCCGCCCAGCGGGCGGAAACAGCGAAGAAGGGCAAATCATGGCGGCCGTAATTCCGGAAAGACCCGAGGGCCTGTTCGTTCGGGATGACGATGAGGGGCTCTTTAGCCGCGACGTGAACGGACAGCTCGTGAGGCTGGATGCGCCGACGCAGGCGGACTACGACAAGCAAGTCACGCTCGAGATCGATGGGCAAACGGTCACGGTGCCGTTGGCGGAGCCGTTGAAGGATGCGAACGGAAACGCGGTGCAGGATTTGGAGGGGCGGACCACACCGCGCTACACCACGATCTACGACGCGGCGGTGAAACTCTACGTCCATCGCGCGGGAGACGAGGCGAAGATTCCCATCCCCACGCTCTGCCATCTGCCGCACATGAATCCGGTGGCGGTTTGTCGTTTGTGCGTGGTCCAAATCTACGGCCAGAAACGAGGCAAACGCGCGGCGGAGCGAAAGCTTCTCCCCGCCTGCCAGCATCCGGTGAAGAACGGGATGGAAGTTTTCACCATGGACGCGCCGGGGCCGGACGGGGAGCGGGTGCGCCAAGCGGTGAAAGTCGTGACGGAGTTGTTAGCCGCGGATCATTTGAAGCCGGCGCCGGTGCCGGAAGTGGCGCGGGAACTTTCGCCGTTTAACGAACTGGGCTTGATGGCGGAACGCACGGGGGCGAGCGAGTCGCGCTTCCGGCTCGATGTGCTTTCCCAACCGCCACCTCTGCCGCCACCGGGCACGGGGCGCCGCGGGCTGGACGCTTCATCGCCCGTGTTCACGGTGGATCACAGCGCGTGCATCCTGTGCGATCGGTGCGTGCGTGCGTGTGATGACGTGATGGAGAACAACGTCATCGGCCGGACCGGGAAGGGGAACACGGCGGGCATCGGGTTCGACCTGAATGTGCCGATGGGCGAATCAAGCTGCGTGCAGTGCGGCGAGTGCATGGTCTCTTGCCCGACGACCGCGATCACGTTCAAGCCCGTGGCGCGGGTGCAACCACGGCATCGCGCCGGCAAGGCCAAGATTATTTCGGCGGCGGAGTTGCTGCGTGATCCGGATTTCGTCGGCGTGCCGCCGAAGTTTCTGCTGTGGCAGAAAGGCCTGGTCGTCCGCCGGCAATTGCGCCGCGGGCAGGTGCTTTGTCGCGAGGGCGAGCCCGGGAACACCGCTTTTATCATTCGTTCGGGCAAGCTGGAGATCGAGGTGACGCGGCCTGGCGCGCAGGCCGGCGATGGCTGGTGGGGTGGAATGATGAGCCGCGCGCGCGGCTCACGTTTTCGGGTGGAACTGACGCCGGCAGATTTCGTCGTGGGCGAAATGGCCTGCCTGAGCGGCTCGCCGCGTTCGGCGGATGTGACCGTGACCGAGAATGCGGAGATCTGGGAAGTGCGGCGCAACCTGCTCGATCGTTTGATGCGGCTGCCAAGCCGGCGGCAGAAGTTCGAAGCGACCTACCGCGACCGCTCGCTCGATCTTGTTCTCCAGAGCAGCGAGTTGTTTCACGATCTCGAGGAGTCGCATTTCCGCAGGGTCGTCGACTATCTGCGGCAGAAGGTTTCGTTCCTGCGGGTGCGGCCCGGGCAGGTGCTTTTTCGACAGGGCGAGCCGGCGCGCGATCTTTATTTGATTCGTCTCGGCCACCTGCGGGTGGGCGTGCAGCGTTATCAGAACGAAGTGCGGGTGCTGAGTCGTGGGCCGGGAACCATTTTTGGCGAGGTCGGGTTGCTCGCGCTCTCACCAGAGGACGCAGATCGAACGGTGGCACAGGTCGACGCCGCGGTGGCCGCGGCGCTGGAAAGTGCGGGCAGCGAAATCACGAGCGCGATTCCCACAGGGATTCGCTCGGCCACCTGCTCGGCATTGAATTATCTCGAACTGGCCCGCATCGGACGCGCGGATTTTCTCGAGATGGTGCGCTTGTTCCCCGTCGTGCGGCGCCGCCTGGTGGAACAGTCACTTCGCCTCTTGCGAAACGATCGCGAGACGAATCCGGTGCTGGCGGAGTATGTGGAGCAGGGGCTTTACGAGGGACAGAGCATTCTCGCGCTGGACATGGATTTGTGCACGCGTTGCGATGAATGCACCAAAGGTTGCGTGCGGGAGCATGGCGACGAATCGCATGGCCTGCCCATCACCCGACTGCTGCGGGATGGCCGCCGTTTTGGCGACTTCCTCGTGGCCACGTCGTGTCGTTCGTGCACCGACCCGCATTGCATGGCGGGGTGTCCGGTCGATTCCATTCATCGTGGCAAGCATCTCCAGATCGTGATCGAGGATCATTGCATCGGCTGCGGCTTGTGCGCTTCCAATTGTCCCTACGGCAATATCTTCATGGTGCCGAACCAGCGGAACATACTGCGCCTGCCTGATGCCGGACGCGCCCGGTGCGACCACGCGCGTGGCGCAACTCAAGGCGGCGACGTGCGACCTGTGCGATGCGGAAGGGGAACGGTCCGCGCCCGCGCCGCAATGTGTGGCTTCGTGTCCGCACGAAGCGGCGGTGCGCCTGACGGGCCCGCAGTTGCTCGAGCGGGTGATGAAGCGGCGGTGACCGCAGGTCGACGGTTCTGTTCTTCGCTAACTCAGGAACTCCGCGATCGGCTCCATCTCTTTGATGTGAGAGGAGAAAATCTTAAACGCAGCGAGGATGGGCACGGCCAGAATGACGCCGGCGATGCCCCACATCCAACCCCAGAACGTGAGGGAAAGCAGAATGATGACCGGGTTCAAGGTGAGTGAGCGTCCCATGACCCAGGGGGTGACGAAATTGCCCTCGATGGCGGTGAGGACGAGATAGCTGGCGGGAAAAAGCATGGCGTAGCTGAGACTGTCGTAGCTGAGGATGGCGCCAATGGTCATGCAGGCGATGCCGACGAGGGCGCCGAGATAAGGAACGAAATTCAAAACCGCGACGAGGACACCCCACATGATCGGGTTGCTCAAGCCGAGGAGGCCGACGGTGGTGCCGACGGCGATGCCGAGGCCCGTGTTGATGAGCGTGATGGTGAGCAGATAACGCGAGATATGCGACTCGATCTCGTGCGCGATGGAGACAGCGCGTTTCTTGTCCTCGAGCCGCGGCAGCATTTTGATCACCTTGCCGAGAAAGACCTCGTCGTAGGCGAGGAGGAAGTAGAGCAGGATGAGGAGGAGAAATGTGCTCACAGCATATTCCGGGGTGGCGCCGAGGAGCGTGTCGGCCATGCGCGTTTGTTTCACCTCGACTTTCACCGGGGGCGCAGGCTCGGTCACGTCATGCTCCGGCTCGGTGAGTTTATCGATCTCGCCGCTGGCCTTAACCACCTGCGCCATGGGTTTGCGGAGCGGGAGTAATTTTTGCTGCAACTGCTGGAGCCCGTAGGGCGCTTTGTCGAGCCAGCCGGCCGCGGGCACGGTGAGCGAGTAAAGGCCGTAGCCGATGAGTGCGATGAGACCGAGCAGGAGAATGCCGGACGCGAACGCGGGCCGAATGCCCCATTTCCCCAGACCGCGCAGAAGCGGCTTGAAAAGGTAACTCAAGAGCAGGGCGAGCACGATCGGGAGCAGGACCGAGCGCATGAAATACATCGTGTAAAAGAGCGCGAGAATGAAAAGCCCGGTGAGCGCGAAGGAACGGATGTCGAAGGGACGCTGGAGCAACTGCGGCACGCGCAGACGCGGCGCGGGTTGGGCGGCGATGTCCGGCACAAGGGGAATCTCTTCCGTCGGACTTTTCGCGGCCGACCCGGGTTCGCTTTCGCTTTTCATCTCGTGCATCTGAATCGGGTGTGATTGGTGGTTTACGCGTCCGCGCCTTTCTCTTTCCTGTGCGCGGTCGCGCTGGCTAGGGTGATCCTGCTGCAAGCAGTAATCACAATGGCCGACCGAATAGCAATCATTGGCGCAGGCGTGTCGGGATTAACCTGTGGTGTGGTGCTGGCCGAACGGGGCTGGGCGACGACGATCCTGGCGGCGGAGACGGGAAGCCGGACGACTTCGGCGGCCGCGGCGGCGATTTGGTTTCCCTACGACGCGGGCGCGGAGGCGACGGTGATCGCGCGGGCGCTGGTGACGCGGGAACGGTTGTTGAAGTTAAGCGCGTGCGGGGAGACGGGTGTGTCATTGATCGAACTGCGATGTCTCGCGCGGCGCGGCGCGATTGCATTACCCGATTGGGCGGGCGTGCTCGGTGCTGCGCCGCTGCCGGCGATTGTCTTGCCGGTGGGCTTTGCGAGCGGGTTTGCCCTCGAGGTGCCGCTCATGAATACCGACCCGTATCTACGTTACCTGGAAAAGCGTTTTATGGTGGCCGGCGGCAGGATTGAAACGGGGAAGCGATTCGAGCGCGTGGAGGAAATCGCTCCCGCGTTCGCCTTGATCGTCAACTGCGCTGGCATCGGCGCGCGCACGTTGGTGTCCGATCCCGCGCTGGAGCCGCATCGCGGACAGGTCGCGCTCGTGCCGAAGATAGCGTTGCCGTATGCGCTCGTTTGCGATGACGCGCCGCTCATGTATGCGATTCCGCGCGCGCAGGATTGTGTCTTTGGCGGGACGAATGAGGTGAGCGACAACCTGGAGGTCGAGCCGAAGCAGACGGCTGCAATCGTGAGGGAATGCAGCGAGGCGTTGCAGGTGCCGCCGCCGACGGTGCTGGCAGAGCGCGTCGGGTTGCGTCCGTATCGCGTGGGCGGTGTTTGTTTGCGCGTCGAGCCGACGCGAGATGGCCGGCGCGTGATTCACAACTACGGCCACGGTGGTGCCGGCTTCACGCTTTCGTGGGGTTGTGCTGAAGAAGTCGCAGAAATGGTGGGACGGTGAACGGCGTCGCCTAATTTTGCGGCAAGAGCTCGGGCTCGATCGGCGGTTCGGTCGGCTCGGGCGTCGGGGTCGGGAGTGGTTGCAGCGGCGTTCCGCTTCGCGTCATCAGTTGGCCGTCCCGCATGTTCACGTCTTCCACGCGATAGAGGCCGCCGCCGCGCGTCGCGCCGCCGTCTTTCGAGTCGATGAAGCCGGGCCGCCAATAGAAGCGGCGCAGCTCATCGAGATGAAACGGTCGCGCGCCGCGCCGGCCGAAAACGACGGTCTGGCCGCCGGTTTCATCCACCACGCGATCGCGATCGAGTCCGCGCGAGACCGCGAGGGCGTCGCCGTGCGTGTGATAGGTGGCGATGAGACGCGGATTCGGGCGCGGGCTGAATCCCATCGCGCCCGGCACGGTATCCGGCGAGATGAGTTGGACGACGCGGAAGCCGTTGTGGCCATCGGCCACGAGCGCGAACATCGAGGCGTTGACGCTGCCGATCTGGACGGCGCGGGTGTCGTTGAGCTTGCCGTCCGCGTTGAACATCTGGTCGAGGCGCGGGCGCTCTGGGTTTTCCACGTCGATGATGGCGAGGCCTTCCGGACCATTCGCGACGTAGGCGTAGGTGCGGGCCACGTAGAGCCGTCGCGCATTGTTCAGGCGAACGACGGCGTCACGGATCGGAACTGGGCGCGACGGGTCGGTAATGTCGAGGACTTTGAGTCCGTCATCATCGGTGACGAAGGCGTAGCGGAATTGAATCGCGACGGAGCGCGGGTTACGCAGAAAACCACCCGTGACTTCACCTTCCAGCCGCGGCTGCATCGGGTCGCTCACGTTGATGACGTGCAGCCCGCGTGGCGTGGTCAGGTAAAGCCGATGTCCGGCGGTAGCAACGAAACTGGCGCCGCTGAGAATGCCGCCGGGATTAAACGCGACGCCTTTTTTGAGGAAGTTGTTATCCGGATCGCCATCGACCAGCGTGGCCACGTTCACGACCACGAGGCCTTCTTCGAGGTCGGAGACAAAGGCGTAGGCGTAGAACGGGTCGATGGGTTGCTCTTCGTTCTCGGGCAAACGCACGCGGCCGGGATCGAGCGCGAGCGTGCTAGGGAGCGCGACGGAGGTCGCAAACGGCGTCGGCGACGTAGGTGCGTTGACCGAGCGGCGAGAAGGGCGCCGTGACGATGCGTTCGGAGAAACCTTTCTGGTCGATGTTCGCGACATCGAACACTTCGAGCCCGCCCGGGCCGTTCGCGGTGTAGAGATATTCGCCGCGCAGGACGAGATCCTGCACATCCTTGCCGCTATGCTCGTGCGCTTCCTCGAGCTCCAGATGCGCGGCGAGATGCTTCTGGTAGTTCGCCGGATAGGCGATCTTGTGCAGGTGACTGCCGATCGCGGCCTGCGGTTCGTCGTGCTTCGGTCCAGACGACGCCGTGCAAGCCCTTCGTCCCTTCCGCGACGTAGGCGTAACGGCCGAAGAAGTTCACCGTGCCGGTGCCGAAGCCGAGGAGCTGCGTCATCCAGGCGTTGTTGTCGTTCGACTTTCGAGAGATGGCAATCGGTGCAGTTCTTCGTCGTCCCCACGCCGCTGGTGGTGTGCGGGAAATGCGGATTGAACGCCTGCCCGCTGTAGCCTTCGGCCGAGACCGTCTGCGCCTGCGAGTAAACCCACTCGCGGTTCTGGTTCTGCGAACTGACCACGACGGCGCTGGAGGAGCGGATCACGGCCATGCGGTTCTTCTTCACCGTGCCGTCGATGCCGAGCATGAAGACATCGTCGCGCACCACCTGCGGATTGTAGGTGGTGAAGTTGCGGTTCATCGCGCCTTCGAATTTGTTCAGCGGCACGCGTTGGTTCGCCTTCATCGGCAGGTGGCAACCGAAACAGCTCGTCGCCCACGAGGTGTGGCAGATCTGGCAATCCATCGTCGCTGTTGTCGTGCGCGAGAGCGCCCGGTCGCCGGCTCATCTTCGGCCCGCAGCATCCCGCCCCACGTCGTGCCGTCGCGCTGCAGCGTCTTCGCGTAAGCGCTCTTCGCGTTGTAGTGCGCCGAGAGCGGATCGACCGTGTCGATCGTCTGCGGCACTTCCCAGCGCAGATCGGGCGACATGATCGATTGCTGGAACAGCTGCGTGCCCTGCCAGGTGAAACGCGGACCCCACGGCGTGTTGCTGGTGTTGAGCAGATCGACCTTCCCGGCGTTGCCGCTCGTGATCAGGGTCGGCCGTTGCGCTGACGGTGCCGTGGCAATCGACGCACGTGATCGTGGTCGCGTTGCGCGGCTCGCCGTAGAGCTGGCCGTTGCCGTGGACATCGAGATCGAAGTGGCAATCGACGCACTGCATCCCGCGCTCGAGATGGATGTCCTTCAGGTGCACGGCCTTCGCGAATTTTTGCGGATCGTCGTGCGCGATTTTGTCGTCCTTCAGATCGAGCAGGTTGCCTTTGCGATCCTTCTTGAAGACGGCGCGGAAGACCCAGCCGTGCCCGTGGTAGTCGGCAAACTGGGTGCTCTTCAATTGCGGATTCAACTCCGCCACGCGCGCGACGAAATTCCGGATCGCCCCAGAGGCCGCGCGCGGCCGCGCCTTCGGGATTGCGCCGCGCCAGCCACGCACCATCTCCTCGTCCGTGGGATCGTGCTGCTGCTTCGGATACATCAACTCGCCGTCGGTTTCCTGATCCCACCAGGTGTAACCGAGATACGGATTCACGAACATGTTCCCCTGGTGCATGTGGCAGTTCATGCATTGGCTGGAAGGAATCGCGCGGGTGAACTGATGCTTGATCGGGTGGCCCTTCTCGTCTTTTCGGAATCGTCGGGTCTTCCGAAAAACTCAGACCCTGGTGACCGTATTTGCTCCACCAACCGGAGTTGTTAGGTGAGCGATCGTTCGCGTAGACGACGTGGCAGGCCGATGCAACCGCTGGAGCGATAATCGCCCGGGTTATCGTTCGAGCCGAGGAAGCCGAGGAGCGGATCGTGCAGGCGGGTTTTCTGGATGCCGAGGAAAACGGGATCGATGCGGTTGAGCGTGCCGAGGCCGCGCTCCGAGAGCCGGCGCAGGGGTTTGCCCGGCGGTTCGTTGATCGTGGGAACGCCGAGCTGGAGCGGCTTCTCGCCGCCCTTCTCGAAGATGCGCAGGATGTTGCCGGGTTGGCTGAGATTGAACCGCGGCAACGGATCGAGAAACGGGAGGATGCCGTTGCGTTGGGTGTCGCTGGGCGTGACCGGGGTGTAATTGCTCAACCGCAGCGGGACGCCGTCGGCGCCGTAGGCCTGGCCGTAGCGGTAGTTCTTGTAGAGGTCGCTGCCGTTGTTGTAGAGCGCTGCGCCCCAAAGCGTGGCGCCGTGGTTCATCATGCTGTGCTGCACATTGCGAATGATGTCGCCGTGACAGAGGCCGCAGGATTGCTCGGCCACGCGCAGGTCGCCGGGATTCATGAAGCGGATGAACTCGGCCGATTCGTGATTGAGCCAGACGTTCGAGTCCGGGAGGATTGGCGGCGGTTTTCCAGAATTCTTTGTGCTTGGGCGGGACGTGGGCCTGTTCTTTCGTGAGGCCGCGCGCCGGATTTCCGCCGTGGCAATCCGTGCAGCCGAGAACGACATGGGGCGAGGCATGCATCGGCTCGACGCCGGCGTGGCATTGGTTGCAGCCGATGCTCTTGGCGTCGGCTTGGGATTGCGTTTGGTCGATCCGGTTGCGCGCGGGAGGACGGGCCGGTTGGGTGATGGGGATGTTGGGGGAGACTGATGTGGGTGGGAGATCCTGGGCGGTCGCGGCGGTGGTGAGCAGGACGGCGATGGGGAGGAAACGCCGAACGCCGAACGTCGAACGTCGAACGTCGAATGGGGGAGGTCCTGTCACGTTCGGTTCTTTCGGGCGGTGCGAACGCTGCTGGCGAAGATCTTTACCAGCTCGTTTGTTTCTTCGATTAGAGGACGAATTTTGGTGGCACGAACCAGCTTGACTCGTTCCAGGAGGCAAAGCCATCGGCTGGTTTCACGTAGTTCCTTCAGGCAGATTCGCAGTTTGTGGATGAAATCGTTGCGCGACTCGGCCGCCTCGACTTCCCCGTGATTGGCGAGCGGCGAGGTGCCGCACCGCAAGAGTTGTCCCGCAATATGATTGCTGGCTCGCGTGGCAGGCAAAGCGTCCACCAGACGGACAATCCGGGCAGCAAATTCGAGCAAGCGTTCCTCTAGATCGTACCGCTTCTTTTCGGACACGGCGACGCTATCGCTTGTTCCATAAACCGGCTCGTCCTCACGAACAGAAAGTGCAAGCGAGTCCTTCAGCCATTCGATGTTCGGCGTTCGGCGTTCGGCGTTCGGCGTTTTCTTCATCCCTAGTAAGTCAGCGTCACAGTCACGATCCCGCTATAAAGAAGATCATCTACAGCTCCCACTTCCTCCTGCGGAAAACCCGAGACCGGCCGCGTGTTCGCGCGGTAAATATCCTTGTAACCCGCGCCCGGGATGAGCGCACCGAAGCCGGCGCTGATGATGATGTTGTCGGTGAGGAGCGGGCGCCATATCAGGCCGAGACTGACGTCGAGCCCCACCTCGTTGCTGGCGTGATTGGTGAACAGGACGCGGCGGGTAGGCTCGGTCGTCGCCATCCAGATGTAGTTACAGTTGAAGAACGCTTTCAACCTCGGCGTCACTTCCGCATCGGCGCCATAGCCGACAATGACTGCGCCCGGGTTTACAAACTGCGCCTGTCCTTCGGTCTTGCTGCTTCGAAAGTCGATCACCAGGCTGTCGCGCTGCTTAAAATTGATCGCCGTTCCTCCAAGGTTGAAACCCTGACGGACGTAATAGCTGAAGGGGCCGCCGATAAAAAATGGCCGGTCCAGGATCGTGTCGAAGCCGCTGGCCTGGCCGTTCTTTGGAGTCGAATCGCCGCTTGCGTAAAAAAAGGAGAGCTTGTGGCGCAACCAGTCCTTGTCGACCGAGAGTTCGAGCGCGGCCATTTGCGCGAAGATCGACGTTCGCCGGCCCGCGATTCCGTTGTGGCTGTCTTCGCCGAGCACGGCGTAGAAGGCATGCGAAAGATTGAGCCGGCCAATGTGCCCGTCGCCCGCCCAGCCGAAGTAATACGATTGGACGTAATGATCGCGCACGCTGCCGATCGGGGCGGGCCGCACGATCAACCCGTCGTTATTATAATGCCGGCTCGCTTCATCAAAGCTGGCGTGAAAGCTGAGCTGCGCGGTGTAACCTTTGACGAGAAAATCCTGGCGATAAATGTTGGCGATGAAGACCCGCTGATCGCGAGCGTTGAACTCGTTCAGGTCGGAGTAGGTGTCCTTCTCGCGCATGTCGAAGAAGGCGAGGTTGTACTGGAGGCGGTTGTTATCCAGGTTGCCAAAGATGCGGATGCCGAGGTTGGAATCGTTGAAGATGAAACCGCGGAAATCGCTCACGAACGGCTGGATCCCGAAACGCGACGAGATGAAATCGTATGTGCTGTTGAGATCGCGGATGTGGTATTCGAAGAACGCTTCCTGCAAGGCGAAGAAATCTTTCTGGCGCGAAGTGCGCATCCCGTTCGAGCCGCGCGGATCAATGTCGAGCACGTTGGCCTCCTCGGCGCGGGTGTAGTTGATGTTGTAAACGTGGAGAAGCCGGATCGCCCAATCGACCGGTTTGAAGGCGGTCTCGCCCTTGAAAATATCGATCCCGATCTGGAAATCGTTTGCCAGAAAAGTCTGTTCGCTCCGGCCGAAGAACTCCGAGGAATCCGGGCGCGCCGCGCTCACCCCACTCGGCACCGGCAGGCGGCGGGCTTCGAATTGGAGGAAGTTGATCAGACTCAGATTGAGAAAGATGTCCTGGCCGTAGATCGGCGCATCGCCCTTCATGACGCTCTGCAGGTACGGATGCCAGAGTTTCAGGTCGCCTGTCTGGTAAGGCGTCTCCGCGCTGGGATCGGCGTAACGTTGCCAGCGGCCGAAGCCGATGAACCAGCGATTCGGCACTGGTTCGCTCCCCGGAGGAATGCCGCGACCTTCCGCCGTTTCCTCGGTACTCGGGATACTTGAGCTTCTTGCGTTTCGGCACCACTTCGCGCACGCCGCGCCGAGGCAAACCGAGCGAACGCGGGACCGGCTCCTCGCCGTAGTCCGGCAGTTGCGGCAGGATGGGCGGGAAGAGATACGGCGGCTCTTCCATCTCATCGGTCTGACGCGCGCCGGGGTCGGGATTGAATTGAGACGGCGGGAGCGGCGGCTCGATCACCACCACATCGTCGTCCGGGGTCAGCCAGGCGATGCGTGCGGAATCCGACGCCGGAACGCGCGCCGTCGTCTCTATCGTCTGTGCGGAGGCCACAGGGAGGACGGAGAAAACGAGAGCGAGCGCGATTCTGCCGGCGCGCACCGATCTGGCAAAACGCATGGCGACAAGAATGCGCAACTGCCGGCCCGATGTGCAAGTACATCAGGCGGGTGGCTTTGGCAGGGCGGAGATCCAGCCGGGGGCGATTTCATCTGGCTAAGGTTTTCTCCTTTCGCTAGAACGTGGCGATGAGCGCGCGCCTTCTTCTCGTCGTTCTGGCGCTGCTCGCCGCCGCCTCGCCCGCGCAGGCGCAACTCACCGCGGCGGATGTGCAACGCGTGATCGACCAGGCCACGCGCCGCGCGAACAGGATCGCGCCGAACAGCGTCATCGCGGTGTCGGATCGCGAAGGCTACGTCCTCGCCGTATGGGTGGTGCGTGGCGGTGAACCGACCGCGCTGGAAGTGGCCACGTCAGTCGGCAAGGCCGGCACCGCCGCGTTTCTCAGCAGCAACACCAATGCTTTCACCAGCCGCACTGCCGGATTCATCATCCAGCAGCATTTCCCGCCTGGCGTGCGCAATCTTCCGCCCGGCCCACTCGTCGGTGTGGGTTTTTCGAACCTCCCGTTCTCCGACGTAAATCGCTTTAAGAAAGCCGACTTCATCCCGAGCAGCGCGTCCCCCGGCACATTCGGGTCGTCCGTCCCGCTCACTTCGTTGAATGGCATCCCGGGCGGCGTGCCGCTGTATAAGAATAACGTCCTCGTCGGCGGTGTCGGCGTGAGCGGCTCGGGGGTGGAATTCCCGCCCACGGAGTTTGTCACCGGCTACTCGAAGGATGAAGACGTAGCCCTCGCCGGGCAGCTCGGCTACGCGCCGCGCTCTGAAATTTTTGCTTCCGATGTTTTCATCAACGGCATCTCGCTCCCGTACGTGGAAGGCGCGGCAGGTTCCCTGGCCGGTGGCGCCGTCACGGGCAACGCCGCGAGCATGTATCCGGTGATTGCGTCGCCACCGCCGTTCCCGTATCCGACCGCGACTTTCGCGACGGTCGATGGCCAGATTCGCCAGCCAATTATCAGCGATCCGCTGCCGGGAACGATCAACGGTCAGCCGCGGTTGACTGCTGACGAAGTCGCCGGGATCATCACGCTCGCGGCCGACCGCGTGCGCACCACACGCGCCGGGATCCGTTTGCCGGTCGGCCAACGGATGGAGGCGTTTATTTCCGTGGTCAATAATCCGAACATTCCCGGCGTGGGACCGACGGTGCTGGGGACCTTCCGCACAGGTGACGCGACGATTTTCAGTTGGGACGTGGCGGCGCAGAAAGCGCGCACAGCAATCGCGTTCTCCGACCGCGCGACCGCGTTCTCCACCCGCACGGTCGGCTTCCTCGCGCAGATTAATTATCCTCCGGGCATCGATCCGGAATCGCCCGGCCCGTTCAATGGCTTGCAGGAGGAGGCATCCGGATTCGATCGAGCCGCACTGCCCGACCTGGTGCCGACCGCGGCGCTGCTTTCCGATCCGCCGTTCGCGCCCAAACCGGAGTTCCCGAATGGAATCACGATTTTTCCGGGCGGCTTTCCGCTTTATCGCAATGGCGAACTCGTCGGCGCAATCGGCATCAGCGGCGATGGCGTGGATCAGGATGATATCGTGGGCGCTGCCGGCACCTCGAATTTTCTTCCGCCCGATCCGATCCGCGCGGACCAGTTCAACTTTGGCGGCACCCGTTTGCCTTACGCGAAATTCCCCCGCGATCCCGAGGGGGGACCTGGCATCACGCCGGTTATCCTTCCGGTGATCGCTGCGTTGTCGCTGCCGAGCGATGACCTGGCGAACATCTCCACCCGGGTCGAGGTACAGTCGGGCGACGGGCTGACGATCAGCGGTTTCATTATCACTGGCCCCGGCCCGAAGACGGTGGTGCTACGCGGAGTCGGCCCCTCGCTTGCGGACAGCGGGGTGAGCGGTCCGCTCGCCGATCCGGTGATTCATCTTTTCAACGCTGGCGGATCCGTGATCGGTTGGAATGATAATTGGCGGGACGCCCAGCGTGATGAACTGCTGGCCAGCGGCCTGGCGCCAGCGCGCGATGGCGAGGCGGCGATCCTGCGCACGCTCGGGCCGGGTGCTTATACCGCGAGCCTCAGCGGCCAGGGTGGGGGCACGGGCGTTGGGTTACTCGAGGTTTATGACATTAATCCGACCTCGCCGGCACATCTGGTCAACATCAGCTCGCGTGGATTCGTCGGCACCGGCGACAACGTCATGATCGGCGGCTTTATACTGCGCGGCACGGCGCCGTTGCGCGTCCTGGTGCGCGCACTCGGTCCGTCCCTCGCAGGTTTTGGGGTGGCCGGCCCGCTGGCCGACCCGAGCGTGGAAGTGCGGGATTCCCACGGAACGGTGCTCGCCACAAACAACAACTGGCGCGACACGCAGGAAGGCGAGATTTTCGCGACCACGCTCCCGCCGACAGACAACTTTGAGGCGGCCAGTGTGCTGACCCTCGCGCCCGGGCCGTACACTGCGACATTGCGCGGGGCGGATGGCGGAGTTGGGATCGGATTACTCGAAGTCTATCGGCTCGACTAGCGCGTCGGCAAAATCCGGCGTTCCCCATTTGCGATTCTTCGGGTTTATTCGCGGTGCCAAATGCCCGACGAGAAACCGCACGCGCCCAGAACCGGATTCGAGGCGCCGTCGTCGCGGCGTCCTTCGAGCGCAGAGGGCGCGCTGGAGCCGAAGCAAAAACACGATCCGTATGGCGCGTTTCGTTTTCGAAACTTCAGCTTCTACGCGGCGGGCAATCTGATCTCGGTCATCGGCCGGCAAATGCTGATGATCGCGGTGGAGTGGGAAATTTACGCGCGCACGAATTCGGCCACGGCGCTCGGGCTGGTGGGATTGGTGATTGCGTTGCCGGTGGTGCTGCTCTCGCTCCCGGCGGGTCATATCGCGGATCGATACAATCGCAAGACCATCCTGCTCTGGACGCAGGCCGTGAGCGCGGTCTGCTCGATCGCGCTGGCGTTTATTTCCTGGAAACATCTTGTGATTCCGGCGTGGCCGATCTTGCAGAGTGGGAATGATTGGCTGGGTGCAATCGCGGGCTTGTTCGAACGGCATGCGACTTATCAGTTCACGGATCTGTCGTTGCCGCTGATTTATTTCGTCCTGCTCATCTCAGCGACAGCGCGGACGTTTGGCTGGGCGGCGCGGGCGGCGTATTTCCCGAAGCTGGTGCCGCGCGACACGTTCTCCAACGCGGTGACATGGAACAGCAGCCTGTTTCAGATTGGTTCCGTGGTCGGACCGGCGGTCGGCGGATTGCTGCTGGTGTGGTCGGGGTTTCACTTCATCTACCTGCTCGACGCGTTTTGCGCGTTGTCGTTTTTTGGCCTGGTGCTGCCGATTCGAAGCGGTGACCAGGGCGGCCGCGCCGAGAGCAACCCGTGGCGCAGTCTGGTCGCGGGGATGCGCTTCGTGCTGAGCAAGAAGGTAATCCTGGCCACGATCACGCTGGACATGGTGGCGGTGTTGCTCGGAGGCGCGACGGCGTTGTTACCGATTTTTGCCGATCAAATTTTGCACTGCGGCACGATCGGGCTGGGCTGGATGCGGGCGGCGCCGGGGATCGGCGCGTTCGTCATGGCGCTGTTGATCGCCTATCTGCCGCCGATGAAGCACGCGGGGAGGACCTTGCTTTGGGTGGTAGGCGGTTTCGGGCTGGCCACGATCGGCTTTGGCTTGTCGCACTGGCTGTGGTTGTCGCTCGTCATGCTCTTTCTCACGGGCGTGTTCGACAGCGTGAGCGTGGTCATTCGCCACACCATCATTCAATTGCTCACGCCGGATGAGATGCGCGGACGCATCTCGGCGGTGAACAATATCTTTATCGGGACATCGAATGAATTGGGCGCGCTCGAGTCAGGCCTGACGGCGGCGCTGTTCGGACCGGTAATCTCCGTGGTTGCGGGCGGCGTCGGGACAATTCTCGTGGTCTTCGGTGTCTCCGCGGTCTGGCCGGAGACGCGGAAGATTGGCGCGCTTGATAAGACTCTCGCGTGATGACCGCGATGGCGCCGTGGCTTAGAATGCGGCGCGGACGGAAAACGTCCCGTAAGCCGAGCCTTCTTCGTGGTGATAGCGCACCGGCGTGCGGTGGTAGTCGAATTCGCGATAAGGCACGTAGCCGCCTTCGAAATTGAGGGTGACCTCGGGTGCGAGCTTGATCTGCGCGCCGATGCCGGTGCGAATCTCGCTGTAATCAATCCACGCGTTATCGAGCCGGAAATCGCCGGCCTGGCGAGACCCAAAAGTTTGATCTACGCGAAAAGTGGAGCCCTTCAGGTTCGCGCCGACGTAAAACATCATGTTCGGACTGTATTCGAACTCGAGCCGCGGAGAGGGCATGACCGCATTCAGGACCCATTGCGAGGCGAGGCGCCAGCGAATGCCGGCACCCGGGAAGACAGGGATCTGCCGGTTGAAATTGACGCTGGCGCCGAGAACGAATTGCAAATCGGAGCTGTAAAGGTAGGTCCCGCCGATGATGAAGGGGACGTTGAACGTTTCGCTGTCGAACAAGTCCTCGCCGCCGTAGAAGCCGGGCTGGGCCTCGATGCGGAAAAGGATGGAGTCGGAAAACTTCGTGTCCAGACCCACGACCGCGCCAACCGATTGCAGGGTGTCTTCCAGCTGTACGCCAGCGGGCAAACCAAAGCTGAAATACTCCCACGTCGCACCGAGGCGAAGGATGCCCACCTTGACCCGTGGAGTGTAAACCAGACGCAAGAGCGCGTGGGTTTCGTCGAAATCGCGAACCTCGCGCGTGCCGCGCACGACGGTGCCATCGGTCAGGTAACTGTACTCCGCTTCGAATTCGAAGGGGATGCGCACGCTCGTTTCCAACGGTGGCGCGCCGGCATCATTAATCGTGCCGGCGAAGGCGGCGGTGCTGGTGCAAACGAGCGCGAGGCAGAGAAAGAGTCTTTTCATAAGAGAATGGAAGCGGCGGTCGGAGATTGCCTACCGGGACCCGCCTGTGTCACGCCGAAAGAGACGAATCGCGCGCGAAACATCTTTGATCATGGAAGATTCGGCGCCGAGACGTTCTACGCCAGCGAGTCCGGCCAGCTCCGGCGACGAGATCATGTCGCCGCGCCAGACGAGAGTGGAAGGTTTCCCGTTCAGCTCCACCGGCCACATCTGGTAGAGGGTGAGCGCGACATAATAACCGCCGCTCGCGTAGTAGAGAATATCGGCTGCTTGCTGGCTGCCGCCGGACGCGGCGCGGTTGTAGGAACCACCGAGTGTAAGCACGCCTTTGCTTTCCACATCGACCAATTCCCAGAACTGGTCCGCCTTGCCGCTGAGCAAGCCGGAGAATTGTTTGCGGATTTTTCCTTGCTCACTCAGGAGCGCGTTCAATTCCGCTCCGGGACGAATGCCTTGTGCGCTGTGATCGTAAGCGGGTTGGGCGGAGATGCCGCCGGAGGCAAAGGCCTGCGCGCGTCCGCTCAAAACGCCCGACCAAAAATTCGCCACGGCCCCCGACATCGTGCTGCCCGCGGCGGCGTCGGGAAGTTTCGCCGCCTCGGCACGGCTGATCTGGAGTTCGGGCGATTTACTGGTGGTGGCGCTGACCAGAGCCTGCACGGCGGAGTTGTTAGGCGCCTGCGAGAGACGGGAGAAGTTTGTCCCGTTGTTGTGCATGATGACGCGCAGCTCGGAGTGCCCGGCCGGACTCCAGCGCCGGAGCGCCGCCCCCACCTGCGCCGGTGTGCCCGGCGCGACCCAGGCGCTTTGCACGGAGAGAAAACGCGAGGTGCTCATCGGCGCGCCGCGCACGGCCCTGGCGTCGCCTTGTGCGAGTTGGGCGAGATCCACCGTGTCGAAGACGGAAAAGCTTTTCATTTCGCTCACGCCGTCGGCCGAGGCGGAAAGCGTGGCGGCAAAGATGAGCGAAGCAACGAGGAGGCGGGGTGAGAACAAGCGGTGGGTTTTCATTTCCAAGAAGTCACTTCTATTCGCATAGTGCAGGACCGGCAAACTTGGGCGGTTGGGCGGCAGAAATATTCAAAATGAGCGAAGCGGTCATTTCCTTGGCAAACCTGAGCAAGCGCTACGGCGCTACTCAGGCCGTGGACAGCCTCTCCCTGGAGATCGCGCGCGGTTCGATCTTTGGATTCCTCGGCGCCAATGGCGCGGGCAAAACCACCACCATGCGGATGCTCTGCGGGCTGGTGCGGCCAACCGCGGGCAACGCGACGATCGCGGGCCTCGAGGTGTGGAAGGAACGGCACGAGGTGCGATCCAAGTTCGGTTACGTGGCGCAGCGCTTCAGTCTTTATCGTGATCTGACGGTGGAGGAAAACATGCGCTTCTTCGGTGGCGCCTGTCGGGTGCCGAACGGCGAATTGGAAAAGCGCATCGCGCGTTTGCTTGACCTGGTGGACCTGGCGGCAAAACGCAAGGTGGCAGCGGGAAGTTTATCGGGCGGGATGCGGCAGTTGCTGGCGATTGCGTGCGCCCTCGTGCATGAGCCGCCCTTGTTGTTTCTCGATGAACCGACATCCGGCCTCGACCCGGTGCATCGCCAGCAAATGTGGAATTTGCTCTACGATTTGAGCCACGACGGCATCACGATTTTCATCACGACGCATTACATGGATGAAGCGGAGCGCTGCACCGATGTCGGCTTTATTGATCGCGGCAAGTTGCTGGCGAAGGCGTCGCCGCGCGCCTTCAAGTCGAGCTTCAATACGAAGCTGCTCGAGATCGAGGTCGAGCCGGTGATGGAAGGCCTGGTGCGTTTCCGCGATGAGCCGGATGTGCTCGGGGTGTCGCTGCGGAGCGGGGCGTTGCGCTTGTATGCGGCGGAGCCGGAAAAACTGGTCGCGCGTTGGAAGACCGCGTGGCCATTTCCGGATATCCGCTGGCGCGGAGAGCGGTGGGTGGAGCCGGATATGGAGGATGTTTTCACTGCTTACTCGCAGGGATATCATGCGGTTTTGAAGCCGCTCGCATCATGAACCAGGGATCCCCCGGTGCCATCGCGAGCGTGGCTCGCAAGGAGTTCCTCCACATCTATCGCGACCGGCGCGTCCTCATCCTGCTCCTGATTCTGCCGCCGATTTTCACTTTGGTTTTCGGCCACGCTTTCGAAGCGGGCGAGATGACGGGAGTGCCGGCCATTCTCGTGAATGCCGATCCCACA
The DNA here is from genome assembly GCA_963769625.1 of uncultured Verrucomicrobiae bacterium. Classification (GTDB taxonomy): domain Bacteria; phylum Verrucomicrobiota; class Verrucomicrobiia; order Chthoniobacterales; family UBA10450; genus JACCTI01. The sequence continues at coordinate 453,094 of CAVYMO010000012.1, forward strand.
CCGCGCTCCGAGCGATTCGTGAAGAAGGTGATGGCGGATGAGACCTTTCAATGGCGCGTGCAATCGCCGGCCGGCGGCATCAACCAGGACCTTCTGCAGCAAGGCGTGCAGGCCACGCTGGTGATTCCGACGGGCTGGAGCGAGAGCCTGGAAAACGGAAAACCGATCCCGCTCGAACTTTTTCTCGACGCCAGCGACACCAACGTTGCGCCGCAGTTGCTCGGCAGTATCCAGGAAACCGCGGGCGCGTTCCAGCTCGATGAGCGTCAGGAATTAATCGACACCCTGCCGGACGAGGTTTTCGACCTGGCGGAAAAAATTCCGGTGCAAGTGCGGAAGAAATTTGTCTCCGCCATGGAGCAATGGTCGGTCAAAGGCCACATGCTTTACAACCCGAAGGAACGTTTCATCGATTACGTCATTCCCGGTGTGATTGGGCTGATCCTGCAATTGATCACGGTCACGCTCATGGCCTGCACAATCGCGCGGGAACGGGAATCGGGGACGCTTTATCAACTCATGGTCACTTCGCTGCGGCGATGGGAGATCGTGATCGGGAAGATCATTCCGTATTTCGCGATCTCGATCGGGTTGATCGTGATGATCGCGCTCTTGGCGGGCTGGCATTTTCAGGTGGCGTTCAATCAGCCGCTCGTGCTCGCGCTCATCTGCGTGGTCTTTCTGTTGTGCTCGTTGGGGCTGGGGCTGGTCATTTCCGCGATTTCCCGCACGCAGACGCAGGCGATTCAGTTTTCCGTTTTCTTTCTCCTGCCCGTCTTCGTGCTTTCAGGCGCGTTTGCGCCCCTGGAGCAACTGCCCGCAGGTATCCGCTGGATTTCCGAGCTCTTTCCGCTCACGCACTTTTGTCGCGCATTTCGCCTGGTGAATCTGTATCACGCCGGCCCGGCGTTCTACGCACCAAGTTTGATCGTGCTGTGCGTGGGCACGCTGTTCACGTTTGTGGGCGCTGCGTTCCTCCTGCGCCGGACCGAGCAATAAGCCCGACTAAAACTCGGCTTTCAACGTCGCCCGCACATACGGCGCGGGATCGGTTTCATATTCGAACCCGGCGCGATCGAAATTGAAGCGCCGCTCGAACGCGTAACCTCCCGCCATGCTCAGCGTCACCGCCTGGCCAAAATGGAAATCCACGCCCACGCCCGCCCGGTATTCCGAGTAGTCGACCTGCGCGTTGCTCAAGCGTCGCGGCAGGATGGTGGTGCTCGCCTCCGTGCGGAACGAGCCACCGGTCAGCTGGCCCCCGACCCAAAGGCCGAGATTCGAGTTCGGCTTGTAGGTGATGCGCGGCTCAGGAAGAATCGCGAACACGCTCCATTGATCGCTCGGGTACCAAATCAACCCGACGAGCGGCAACACGGGATACTGCCCGCGGAGGAAGGCGTAGTTCACGCCGGTGAGAAGATAGAGACGCTTGTCCTGCAAAATCCAGAGACGGCCGAGCGTGATCGGCACGTCGAAACTGTCTCCGTCAAAAGTTCGATCGGTGTAAAAGCCCGGCCGCAATTGCAGAAACGCGCCCAGATCCTTGCCCACCATGTAGTCCAGACCCACGATGCCGGCGAGGCTCTGCAATTGATCCGGCACCGGCGCGAAAGTCTGGCCGAACTCGAACCGGTTGTAAGCCACCCCGAGGCGCAAGTAGATGCGACCGGTGAGCAGAAACCGATGGCTGTACTCCGCGCTCAACTGAAACGCATCCTGTTCGCCGAAGTCGATGTTGCGGCGGGAAATCTGGCTCTCGAAAACGTAAGAGGAATCGAAGCTGAAGAGATCGAGCGCCGGACGCTCGGTCTCAGAATCGGCGGTAAAACGGGTTTCGACCGAGCCGGCGCGCGCGGCAACGACGAAGGCAAAAAAGAGCGCGGCCAGCAAAATATGCTTTTTCATGATTGGTGGTCAATATGGGCGCGACGGGGGTGCCGATAAAGGAGTTTCTCGAGAAGGCCAAAACGCCGGGCCCTTGCGCTCGGAAAAGAATTTTCACGCGAGCGCGTTCCCGCTAAACCAAACAGCGGATGGACGCCGCTGCCCGACACCTCGCCGCCACCGATCCGCGTTTCGCTGCCCTGATTGCGCGTGCCAGGCCGTTCGTGGCCTCCACCAGCGCGCTGGTGCGGCCGTTCGATGCGCTGGCGGAATCGATCGCCTATCAACAACTGAGCGGCAAAGCCGCCGCCACGATTTGGGGACGGGTGCGGGCGCTTTATCCGCGCCGAAAATGGCTCGATCCGAACCAAGTTTTGGCGACGCCGGATGAAACGCTGCGAGCGTGCGGTCTTTCGCGAGCAAAGACTGTGGCGGTAAAGGACCTGGCGGCGAAGACGCTTGATGGTACGGTGCCGACCGCGGCCGCGCTCGTGCGCATGAACGATGATGAGATCATCGCCCGCCTCACCACCGTGCGCGGCATCGGGCGCTGGACGGTGGAGATGTTGTTGCTCTTCGCTCTCGGCCGCCCCGACGTGTGGCCCGTGCACGATTACGGCGTGCAGAAAGGCTACGCGAAGACTTTTGGGAAACGAAAATTGCCGACGCCAAAACAACTCCAACGCCTCGGCGAAAAATGGCGCCCGTATCGTTCCGCGGCCGCCTGGTATTTCTGGCGCGCGCTGGAGACGGATTGACTTTGCCGGCTGCGCTTTCTAAAACGCGAGGCTATGGCTACCATCCACGTCAGCCGCAGCGGTGCGACCCTCGGTGTTTTTGAAGAAGAGAAAGTGCGGGAAGGTTTGCGCACCGGCGAGTTTATCGGAACCGATCTCGGCTGGATGGAAGGGATGGCCACCTGGCGTCCGCTCTCCGAGTTGGAGGACTTCCGCACTGCTCCGCCGCCCGCTGCGGAACCGGCAGCGGCAGCGGGTGCGGCGGCGCCCACGGCATTGACTGCAACGCCAGCGGTCGCGGCAACATCTGCGCGCTCCGGTTTGCCCTGGGAAAATCGCGAACAAACCGGCTGGTTTAATGCGCTGCTGGAGACGATCCAGATGGTCCTGCTGCGCCCGGCAGAGGCGTTTGCGGCGATGCGGCGCGAAGGGGGATTGATGGATCCGCTTCTCTACGCGGTCATCCTCGGCATGGTGGGCGCGATCGTTTCCTTCATCTTTTCGATTGGCCTGCAATCGTTCGGGGTCGGCCGGGAAGGCGGGCTCGGCGCGCTTTTCGGGATGGGCGCGATGTCGTTCTTCCTGCTCATCTTCATGCCGTTCATCATCGTGATCTTCACCTTCATCGCGGCCGGGATTTTCCATTTGGTTTTGATGCTGCTGGGCGGCGCCAGTCAACCCTTTGAAGCTACGGTGCGGGTGGTGTGCTTCGGCTCCGGCTCGGCCAACATTCTGCAAATCGTGCCCATCTGCGGTGGGTTGCTCGCGACCATTTATTCGATCGTGCTCAACTGCATGGGTCTGGCGCGGACGCATGAGACGGATACCTGGCGGGCGGTGGTGGCGGTCTTGTCGCCGGTGATCGTTTGTTGTGGCGGCGGAATCTTCATCGCCGTGATGATGGGCGGCCTGGCCGCCGCGGGCGCGGACTGGCGCTAAGTGCGCAAGATCATGCGCGTCGAATGGCGGCGCCTGCGCGCGGGAGAATTGGATCATGAGTTGATCTGGCTTCTCGTGACGGGGAGCGCGGCGGTCCTGGGCTTCTCCTGGCTTGCGCTCGGTTTGCCGTGGCCCACATGCTCCTTCCGCGCGCTCACGGGGTGGCCCTGCGTCACTTGTGGCGCCACGCGTGGCGCGCTGGCCTTTCTTCACGGAGAATTTGCGGAGGCGTGGCGTTTTAACCCCCTCGTGTTTCTCGGAATCTGCGCCGTGATCGTATTCGACCTTTATGCGCTCGTCGTTCTCACCACGCGGTCGCGCCGGGTGCGCGTGTCGCTGCCGCGCGCCGGGGCGCGCAAGGTGGTGGTGGCGATCGTCTTGCTCGTGGGGCTGGCGAACTGGCTTTACGTGCTCCGGCACTAGTCCGGCGGGAGAGCGGTCCGGCCGATGTCGTCCTCGCTGGCGCCGCGATGTTGACGGATGAACTCTGCGGGATTGATCCAGCCGCGGGTGTCGTCGCGGTAGCCCGGCCCAATGAAGGGCGTCGTGAATTCGCGCATCTCGAAATGCAGATGCGCGAGGTATCGGCCACTGGCGCTGCCGATGGTGGCGATGGGTTGGCCGCGGCGGACATTCTGCGGCGGCGTGACCAGCATTTGGTCAACGTGGGCGTAGTAGCTCTGAATGTATTTGCGCGCGCCGTTCTCTTCATAGGCGTGCAGGACCATGACGATATTGCCCCAGCCAGGGCCGCCCTCGCGCGCGAAGATGACGCGGCCATCGGCGATGGCGCGGACAGGATCGCCGAAATCGCTGTTCTCGCCTCCGATGCCATTGAGGTCGTCGCCGAGGTGACGGTTCTCGGTGAAGGGCTGGGCGTTGTAGGCGAAGGCGCCGTGCTCGCTCCCGAGCGGAAAATCGAAACGCGTCGCCGTGGGGAGCGCGGCGAGATCGAAAGGGGAGGCAATTTGGAAAGCGGGATCCAGCGGCGCCGGGCGTTGCATCTCAGGCCAGAGTCGGAAGGCGAGCAGCCCGAGCGTCGTGAGCAGGAAAACGGCGAGGAGGGTAATTAACATTCCCCCTCCTGATCTACCCTTGCTCGTTTTCCGCTTCATCTTTACGCTCGCGCGATGCGAATCCTCGTTACCGGCGGCGCGGGCTTTATTGGTTCGCATCTGGTCGAGAAGCTACTCGTAGCCGGACATGAAGTCGCGATCCTCGATGACTTCAACGATTATTATGATCCGCAGATCAAACGCGCCAATCTCGCGGCGGTGGCGGACGAGGTGCAGATCCACCCGCTTGACCTGCGTGATGCGAACGGGGTGCGTGATCTTTTCCATCGCGAGAAGTTTGAGATGGTTGCGCATCTCGCGGCGCGCGCGGGGGTGCGGCCGTCGATCAGTCACCCGCAGCTCTATTACGACACGAATGTTTCCGGGACGCTGCACCTCCTGGAGGCAGCGCGCGCGAGGGGGATCGAGCGTTTTATCTTTGCGTCGAGCTCGTCGGTTTACGGCGTGTCGAAGGTAGTGCCGTTTTCAGAGCAACAGCATCTCACGCAGACGATCAGCCCATATGCCGCGACAAAAATTGCGGGGGAGTTCCTTTGTTCGACCTACTCGCATCTCTACAAAATGCGCGTGGTGGCTCTGCGTTTCTTTACCGTTTACGGCGCGCGACAGCGGCCGGATCTGGCGATTCATCAGTTCACGCGGCGGATTCATGCGGGCCAGCCGATCGATCAATTCGGCGATGGGACGACGCGGCGCGATTACACGTATATCGACGACATCATCCAGGGCGTGATGGCGGCGTTGAAGTATGGCGGACCGATGTTCGACATTTTTAATCTCGGCGAAAGCGAGACGATCGAGCTGCGGGAATTGATCGCCGCGATCGAGCGGGAAGTCGGGAAGAAGGCGGAGATAAATCGGCTGCCGGAACAGCCGGGAGATGTGCCGATGACCTGCGCGGATATTTCGAAAGCGCGACGGCTCTTGGGTTATCAGCCAACGACGCCACTCGCGGTGGGGTTGCCGAAGTTTGTAGATTGGTTCCTGCGAACGCAGAACGTGCCACGCTAAACCGCGAGCGCCGCATGGTTGAGCGTTTGGGGCGTGGCATAGGCGCCCCTTGCAAAAGTCGCCTTCCACGCCATGTTAGCCGCCGATGTCGGGAATTGGCTTCGAAGCTCGGGCCGTCCGTTTTTCCCCACGAACCAGAAAGTTTTCTCTGCGAGTGTTCGCGACTCGTCTGTTTCGGTGGGGTGCGGCGGGCCCATCTTTTCGATGCTTTTCCCGATGCCAGGCGGCGGAGTTTCCTGCGGCCACGCCAACGGCTTTCGAGCTTTTGCAACGGATCTTTCGGGATCGGCGTGCTGCGGACCGGGCATTAACGAATGCGCTCCGCCGAAATAACAATTCGGTCAACATAGAGGATCCAGACAATGGCATCTCAATCATCCGGGAGAGGCTCGCGGCGTCCGCGCGGCGGCAGTTCCCGACGCAGGGGGGGCGGCGATCGCTCCTACCGGCAAAATCCAAAACCCAAGGCGCCGGCGAAGAAGTCGCTTTGGGACAAAATCATGGGCTTTTTCTCGAATGGAAATCCGCCGATCGCGCGCGTGCCGGAGACGGCGCGCAATGGCTCGGCCTCCAGTTCGTCTGTGCGCACGACGCGCAAGCCTGAATCGGTCGAAGTCACGACGCCGCGTCTTTACGTGGGCAACTTGTCCTTCGACGCCACGGAGAGCGATCTCTTCGAGTTGTTCAACGGGGTCGGCCAGGTGCAGAACGCCGAGGTCGTGACCTACAAGCATAACCAGCGTTCGAAGGGTTTCGCCTTCGTGCAAATGAACACGGTGGAAGAGGCGCAGCGCGCCGTGGCCGAGTTGCACGACAAGGAGTTTCTCGGTCGCAAGCTGCTCGTGAGCGGCGCGAAGTCGAGCGAGCATCATACTTCGGCCAGCGAGAGCTGAGGCTTTTTTTTGCAAACGGGAGACGTGGCGGTATGGACCGCGCGTCTCCCGTTTCTTTTTGTCGCGGAGCGCGTGATCGGCGAAAACATGGAGGCGTGAGATGAGGAACGTCTTCTTCCTAGTGGGGCCGACCGCGGCGGGGAAATCGGACATCGCGGCGGCGGTAGCACACCGCTGCAATGGTGAAGTCGTGAGCGCGGACGCGTTTCAAATTTATGCGGGGCTCGATCTGCTGACGGCGAAGCCGGAGGAGCCTACGCTCCGTATGGTCGATCACCATTTGATCGGCACGACGGCGTTGAGCGCCGAGATGAACGCAGAGATCTTTCGGAGCGCCGCCCTCGAGGCGATCGCGGATATTCATGCGCGCGGGAAGCCGGCCTTCGTGGTCGGCGGGACGGGGATGTATGTGCAGGCGCTGACGCACGGTCTTTCGCCGTTGCCGCGTGCCGATGCGGAGCTGCGCGAACGCCTCGAGCAACGCAGCGAAGATGAACTGGTCGCGCAGTTGCTTGAGTTGGATCCGGAGACGGCGGAAATGATCGATCGCCGGAACAAGCGGCGACTCGTGCGCGCGGTGGAAGTTTGTCTGCTCACTGGACGTCCGATTTCTGCGCAACGTCAGCGCGCGCAGCTGGAGCAGGAACCGGTCGGCGTGCTCCTTTTGCGCGACCGCGAGGAGCTGTACGTGCGGATCAACTCTCGCGTGGAAGCGATGTTCGCCGATGGCGTGGTGGAGGAAGTGCGCGCGGCTGAAGACGTGGGTGCGACGGCGGGAGCAGACGCTCGGTTACCGGCAGATTTGCGAACTGCTGGCGGGTCGCATTGCTGAGGCGGAGTGCATCGCGGAGATGCAGCGCGCGACGCGGCGCTATGCGAAAAGGCAATTGACCTGGTTTCGAGCGGCAAACTAGTTTCGAGGCGCTGAACCTCTCTCGCACTGGCTCATCCGAAGCGATCGAATGGATCGCGCGCAAGGCTCGTCTCTCCTTCGCGCCAAATGAACGATGATTGAAGTGCAGGCAAAAAAGGGACCGGAGCGGGCGCTCCTGGTCGGACTCGAGCAGGAGGGAGTCTCGAAATGGGATCTGGCCGATTCGTTGGAGGAACTGCGTGAACTGGCCAGTTCGGCTGGCGCGCAGGTGGTGAGTACCGTTACGCAGCGTCTCGATAAACCGACTGCGCCGTATTACATCGGCAAGGGCAAGGCGCAGATGATCAAGGATTCGTTCCGCGATCAACAGGTAACGTCGGTGATTTTCGACAATGAACTGTCGCCGGCGCAGGGGCGGAATCTGGAGGATCTCTTCTCGCGCAAGGTGCTGGATCGCACGCAGCTTATTCTCGACATCTTTGCGCAACGCGCGCGCAGTCGCGAAGGGCGGCTCCAGATCGAACTGGCGCAGTTGCAGTATTTGCTCCCGCGTTTGACGAGAATGTGGACACACCTGTCGCGACAGACCGGTGGCATCGGCATGCGCGGCCCGGGTGAAACGCAGCTGGAAGTGGATCGTCGCCGAGTGCAGGAGCGCATCGCCAAGCTGGAGCGCGAACTCGAAGGGGTGCGCAAGGTTCGTTCGGTGCAGCGGGAGGGGCGGCGACGCCATCAATGGCCGGTGGCGGCGGTGGTCGGCTACACGAACGCCGGGAAATCCACGCTGCTAAATTTGCTCACCGGCGCGGATGTGATCGCGGCCAATCGTTTGTTCGCCACGCTCGATCCGACGACGCGCAGCATCACGCTGCCGAACAAACAGCGCATGCTGCTCACGGACACGGTGGGATTCACTGCGCAACCTGCCGCACATGTTGATCGAGTCGTTCAAGGCCACGCTGGAGGAAGTGAGCGAGGCGGACTTGTTGGTGCACGTGGTTGATCTCAGTCATCCGCGGGTCGACGAACACATCGAAGCGGTGAATGCCGTGACCAAGGAACTGGGGGCCTACGGCAAGCAAACGCTTCTGGTCTTCAACAAAGTGGACGCTCTGGAAAACCCGGAAGCGATCGTCGCGTATCAACATCGCTTCCCGGGAAGCGTGGCGATTTCTGCGCGCACGGGCGAAGGCGTGAGCGAACTGGTCCAGGCGTTGCAGGATAGGGTCACCTCGTGGCATTTGAATCTGCGTTTTCGCATTCCGTTGACGGACTCGGGGTTGATCGCGGAGATTCATCGCGTCGGGCGCGTGCTCGAGTTGCGCTACGAAGGCGAAGCGGCGGTGATCGTCGCGCATGTGCCTCCGCAGTTGGAACAAAAGCTCGCTGCTTTCGCGGAGAAGTAGGCGCCCGGCTCTTTTGTCATGCCTGTGGAAGTGTCGCCCCGCCATCGCTACCAGGCGCGGAAACGTGCGTGGCAACAGCGCCTGAACGAGAGGCTGGGCTTGGATCGAATGCCCGTGATCCGCAAGCTCATCTATTCGGTGTTGGGTGCGACGGTCCTGCTGATTGGCATCGCCATGCTGGTCCTGCCTGGACCGGGGTTGTTGGTGATTCTGATTGGGCTTGCCATCCTGGCCGGGGAATTTGCCTGGGCGCGCCGGGTCGTTCGGCGTGGACGGGTGTTTGTGGGACGCCGGGTGAAGCCGCGGAAGACGCGCGAGCGCAAACAATGACGACGCGGGAACGCGCGGACCAGCTCGTGGAGGCGTTGGCCGGAGTGTATCCGGACGCGCATTGCGAACTGGACTTTAGGACGCCCCTCCAACTGCTGGTGGCGACAATTCTTTCCGCGCAGTGCACGGACAAGCGGGTGAACATGGTCACGCCCGCGCTTTTTCAGCGTTACCGCTCGGCGACCGAGTTGGCACAGGCTTCCCCTGATGAGTTGGAATCGATGATTCGCTCGACCGGATTTTTCCGGAACAAGGCGAAAAGCATTCGTGCCGCCGCGGCGGTGATCGTGGAAAAGCATCGCGGCAAAGTGCCCGGAACGATGGCGGAACTGCATGCGTTGCCCGGGGTGGGGCGGAAAACGGCGAACGTGGTGTTGGGAAACGCGTTTGGAAAAGATGAGGGTGTCGTGGTGGATACGCACGTGGCCCGGCTCTCGCAACGCTTGCGCCTGACGAAACAAACGGACGCGGAGAAGATTGAGACGGATTTGATGAAAGTGGTGCCGCGGCGGCATTGGACGATGTGGAGTCACTGGCTGATCTGGCACGGGCGCCGGCGCTGCTTCGCGCGGAAGCCGGACTGCCGGCAGTGCGAAATTCTGGGGCTGTGCCCGAGCGGAAAGCCTTTCATTCGCACGGGAACGGCGCGCGCGATCGATTAACACCGCCTTGGGGCTGGCGTTGCGTTTACGGGCGTGGTCGTTAGCGTGAACGCGTTGTCTCCGTCACCGCATCTCAATCTCGACGACGCTTGGGATGTCGAAACGGGCGCCATGCCAGCGATCGATGCCCGGGAGTGCGGCCCGCGACTGCGTTTCTCGGCGCCGGCTCGAACGGTGGAGGAATTTTACAAGACGTTCGCCGATCGGCTGCCGGCATTTCTGGTTTATGGCTCGGGGGATTTTCATCATTTGAGCGCGCTTTGGCTGCGGCGTTTCGCCGAGCCGCTCGTGGTGGTGTCGTTCGACAACCATCCGGATTGGGATGTGCGGCCTCCGCGCTGGTGTTGTGGTGGGTGGGTGAATCGGGCGCTGGAGTTGCCGCAGGTGCGGAAGGTGAGCGTGTGGGGTTGCGGAAATTTCGAATGCTGGTGGCCGGGTCAGGCGTTTGGGAATCGGCGTGCGGAACGGGCGGGGACGCTGGAGGTGCACGCGTGGGCAGATGATCGGCCGCTGGCGCAACAACAACGGCGCGGGGCGATTTTTCGCGCGACGTGGCGGGAGGATTTCGCGCGCTTCGTGGACGGACTGAAGGGCGGCGATGTTTACGTGACGGTGGATATGGATTGTTTACGCGCGGGGGAGGCAGTGACGAATTGGGAGAACGGGAAGTTCTCGACGGAGGATGTGGCGTGGGCCTTGAGAGAACTGCGCGGGAAAACGCGGGTGGTGGGCGGAGATATTTGCGGCGCGTATTCGCCGCAGAAGTATGCGCGCTGGAAACAGCGCCTGGTGGCGACGCTGGATCATCCGCGCCTGCCGGAGGTGAATCTGGCGGAAGCGCGCGCGATCAATCAAAGGGCGCTCGAGCGGCTGTGGCCAATCCTGGCTAACTGATCGCGACCAGAACGACGCCGGCCGAAATGAGGAGTGAGCCGAGGATTAGTTTGGCGGTGAGTTTTTCGCGCAGCAGAATCGCCGCCGCGGCGATGATGAAGACGACGGTGAGACCTTCAAAGGGGTAGAGGTAACTCAGGTCGAAACGCTGCAGCAGACCGAGAGTGAGGAAGAACGAGATGGCCATGAAGAAGGTGCCAAGCGCGATATTGACGCGAAAAGTGCGCTGCCCGAAGCCGCGTTCGACGGTGGATTCCATGGCGTGCTTCAGGAGCAACTGCGCGACGACGAAGGTGAGGAGCGCGATGAAAATGAGAGTCAGCGGCAGGAGCGTCATAATTTTTCTTCCAGTTGCGCAGCGGGCCGGGCGACGATGACGAGGCCCAGCAGGACGAGCGCGATGCCGCTCCAGCGCAGCGGACTGATGAATTCGCCGAGGACGAGCCAGCTGCTCAAGGGTACGAGAACGTGAACCACCTGGGAGGCGGGAAAAGCGACGGAGAGCGGAAGATGCTTGAGGGTGTAGAGCCAGGTGACGAAGGAGAGGATGCGGAAGACGATGCCGATCCACACGAGCGAGGAGCCGAGCCCGCTGACTCCAGTCCAATCCCAGCCTTCGGTGCGCTGCGCGGTGACATCGGCTCCGGTTTTCAGGAACATCTCGGAGATGGTGACGCAGAGCGTGCTGAGGGCGAGTTGCAGCCAGGGATGGCCGAAGCCGGTGGGAGAAGAGCGCACGTTAGTGAAGTTCGGCGGCGTTCGGGAAACGCTGGAGGATCGAATCGTGGCGCGTGGGTTCGAGGAGTTTGAGCACGGGCGGGAAAATGCGGTTCACCCAGGGGGTGGTGTGCCAGACGTATAGATCGAGCGGCGCGAGTTCACAATCGAGGTGCAGCTTGGGTTCGTAATTAAGCGGGCTGCTGCAATAGCGCTTAAGACCCTGTGCGAAGGCCCAGCGCAGGATATCGCGGAAGGTGTAGAAGTAGAGATGGAGATCGAGTGCGACCCGGTAATCGAGGCCCAGGTAATCGTCGTAAATTGTGCCGTCATGCACGAGGCAAGTGCTGAAAGCGATAATGCGGTTCTCCTGGCGCCAGAGGAAGAAGCGCACTTTATCCGGGAGTCGCCGGCCGAGGGCGCGGAAGTAATCTTTCGTGAGCGTTTCGAATTTCAGCGGTGAGCGTTCCTGCACCTGAAGATAAAGCGGATAGATTTCGTCGACCCAGGGGGAGACGTCGGTCGTGACCTGAAGCTCGATGGGCGCGGCCTTCTCGATTCTTCGAAACTTCCGCCGCAGATCTTTGCGCGTGGCCTTGCTGAGCCGCGCGAAATATTCGTCGAAGCTCCATGCCACGAGCGCAAGCTGCGTCATCGGCATGCTCGGGACCCGGGTGTAACCGTTGTGCGCGAAGCGCGTGAGGGTGGTGCGATAGGCGGCGGAGAAATCCTTGAGAACAACGAGTGAGGCCCGACCACGATGCGCCAGGACGGCAAGCGCCTCATAAAGGGCGATCGCGACCCAATCTTTATCGTTGGGAGCGCAAACGCCAAGATGACCTTCGCCTGCGGCACAGCCGACCATGAGGACGCGCATGGTGAGAAAGCGCGGGAGCGTGCGGCGGACGAAATCGACCGGCGCGCGCAGGGCGGGCACGCCTTCGATGAGATTCTGCTGCACGAAGAAGAACGGTTGGACGCCGCGAACCTGCCCGGCCCGATCTTCGAGAAGAAGGTAATGATGCTCGAATCCGCCGCGGATCGTTTCTTCCACAATTTCGTAGAAGCGATGATCCTTGGCTTTGTCGCGAAAAGCATCGCTCCAGGCAGGAAGCGCGCGCAGCTCCGCGAGAGAAACCACGCGCGCCAGGCCGTTCGGGATCGGAATGGTTTCGCCCGGTGACATGCGAACCTTGCGGCAGGTGGAGTCCGACGGTGCTAGGCAGATTTCTCCGCTTTGCCGGCACCGTCCGTAACCTGAAGGCTGCCGCTGCGGATGTGGAGATCGCGTTGCGGGAAGGGGATCTCGATCCCGGCTTCCCGGAGTTTTCTCGCGATCCCGAAATAGAGATCGCTCCGGTAGCGGCGCGGACGGTAACTCATCTCGCTGCTCCAAACGACCAGCTCGAAGTCGATCGAGCTGTCACCAAATTTATCGAGGAAAACACTCGGCTCAGGATCGGCCAGGGTGTTTTCGTTTTCCTTGCCGGCGGCGATGAGGGCTTCGCGAACCTTCTCAAGATCGCTTCCGTAAGCGACGCCGATGGGGATGCGGAAACGCACGCGCGGGTCGCCATAGGTCCAGTTCGTGACCGGTTCCTCGATAAACTTCGAGTTCGGCACGATCATGGAAATGTTGTCGTTCGTGCGGATGATGGTGCAGCGGGCGCGGATTTTTTCGACCTGGCCGGTGACGTTGCCGACCTCGACGCGGTCGCCTAACGAGATGGGGCGCTCGGCCAGAATAACGAGACCACTGATGAAGTTGCTGGCGATGGTTTGCAGACCGACACCGATGCCAACGCCGATGGCACCGGCGAAAACGGCGAGGGCGCCCAGATTAATCCCGGTGTTGGTGAGGACGATGAGGACGCCGATGACGAGGACGGCATTACTTACGACTTGGGAAAGGGCGTACTGGAGGGAGCGATCGAGGCCGCTGTTAACGAGGAAACGGTTGAAGAGGAAGCGCTTGGTGTGGGAGGAAAGCCAGAAGACGCCCACGAGCATGACGATGAGGAGCAGGACCTGGAGAAGGCTGAGCTTTACGCCCGGCATGGGGGCATCCCAGGAGAGGGGAAAGCCCGCGGCGTTGATGGCGGCGACGGTGAAGAACACCATCGAAGCCAGGCTCAGGATCATGGTGACGATGGCGGTGAAATTCGGGTCGAGCTTGAGGCGGCTGAAGATGCGCCGGAAGGGGGCGCTCTGGAAAACGCGCGCCAGGATGAAGCCGAAGACGAAAAGTCCGGCAAACGCGAGCAAACCGGCGGGTGTCACGTAATGGCGCCCGACGTGGAAGAGGGGACTTTCGAAAAACTCGAAATTCATCCGGTTAGCCTAGTGCAAGGTGCTCCAAATGTGGTGCACCATTTTCCAGTCTCAGCCAGGGACACAAAAAAACACGACCGAAGTCGTGTTTTTCGCTGCCCGAAGGGGCAAAAATTAGATCGCGGCGCTTACTCCTTCGACGCCTTGTCCTCGATGTATTTAATGACGTCGCCGACGGTCTGGAGTTTTTCGGCATCCTCGTCGGGCACTTCGACCGAGAACTCTTCTTCGAACGCCATTACCAGCTCGACGATGTCGAGGGAATCGGCGCCCAAATCTTCAATGAAGGAAGCGGTCGGCGTGACTTGTTCCGGATTAACGCCGAGCTGTTCGACGATGATGTCTTTGACCTTCTCTTCAATGGATTTGTCCGTCATAAAAACTGTTCCTTGGTTGGCTTTCGGTAGGGGGAGGCATTAAGCCAGTCCCGACAAGGATGGCAAGTAAAACAATTAGCGGCCTTGTCAACCCCGAACGCTGCACCGGTCGATTAATTTCCTGCGTGCGAGATCGCGGACTGGTTTACTTCCCCCACGGGAGGCGGTAGAAGAGAGGCCCATGTCCGAGCCGAACCCACCGCCTGATCTTCTCGATCTCAAGATGATGCCCGCGTGGGTGAACGAATCCGCGCCCGCAAAAGACTACTCGAACTACGAGGGCGAGGAGGACAGGCCGGCGTTTGAGCGCGGCGGGCGCAGACCGCCGCGGGGACGTGATGGCGGTGGCCGCGAAGGGCGCCCCTCCGGTCCACGACGCGAGCAACGCGACGGTGGCAAACGGCCCGGACCGCGGCGCCCAGATTCGCGCCGGCCCGAGCGGCAAGACGATCGCCGGCCGCCGCGTGACGCGCCAGCGCCGTTGCCGCAGGTGGAAGTGCGTTTCATTCCGCACGCGCCCGCGTTTGAAAGTGTGATCGCGCAGATCAAATCGAGCGCGGTGACGTATTCCGTCTTCGCGCTGGCCCGTCTGTTTCTGGACAAGCCGGAGCGTTACGATGTGAAGCTGAAAGCGGCCGAGGGCGCGGTCCTGCACCAACTGGGCGAAAGCGGAGCGGTCGCAACCGATCCGCGCACGCTGGAGACGACGGCATTTGTCAACGCGAAGGACGATTTCTACGCGGTGGAGCAGACGCAGACGGAGCCCTTGAAGGGAAACTTTACCAACGTGGCGCGGTGCCGCCTGAGCGGAACGTTGCTCGGGCCGACAAATCATCACGCTTATCAACCGCAATTGCGCGGTCTCTACGAGCAACGCTTCAGCCGGCGGATGAGCTTCCAGGATTACCAGCGCCAGATCGAGATCGTGAGTGACCCGACGGTGGTGGAGGAATGGAAAGAGCAGGCGCGCAGCCTCACGACCTACAAGACGAGGGGACTGGAGCCGGAGATCGAGTTCAAGAATGCGGCGGATGCGGAGCGACACTTTCGGCAGACGCATTTACCGACGTTGTTGCGGAGCGCGCAGGAGATGACGATCGACGGTGTGACGAGCCGGCGCCTGGGCGATCGCGGTCTTGGACGCGTGATCGAGAACGCGTGGGCATCGGAATTCCGCTCGCCGTCGAAGATGATGCAGGAACTTTCGGCGGGTCTGCGCGGGGCGGGGCTCAATATTTTCCGCCACCGGCGCGGGATGCTTTTTGTGTCGCCGTTTCGGATTCGGGCCTTCGGACACGAGAGCGCTTCAGTCTCGGCCTCAATCAACGGCATCCTCGACAAGGTAACGGAGACTCCGGGGATGAATCGCAAACAACTGGCGGAGAAGCTGGCGCCAGCGGAAGGCGAGCAGGTGGAGGTGGAACGCGTGAAGCGATCGCTCGCCTCCGATCTGCATTGGCTGATCCACGAAGGTTACGTGATTGAGTTTAACGACGGCACGCTGGATTTGCCGCGGGCGAAACAGCCGCCACCGGAAGCGAAAGCGGGCAAAGGCGCGGAAGCCGCTGCGCCGGATGCGGTGCCCGCGGAAGAGGCGTCCCCGGCGAGCGAAGCAACGGCGACGGCGGATGATCCGGCAGTGGCGGTGAGTGAACCGGCGATTGCGGTGGCCTCTCCTGACGTGGCCGAGAACGCGGAGTCAGGGCGCGATACGCCGGAGGATGGCGGAATGGTGGTGCAGCAGACGACCGAGCCGATGCCGCCCGCGAATGCAGACGCGCCGACGAGCGAAGAGGAGCGATTGTAGAGGAAGCCATCGGCTTCCTTCGATGCCGGTCTTCCGCCACACCAGCGCGAGAGCCTGGCGCGAAACCCTAGGCCGAGATGAGGCCGGCCTTTTTCAAGGTCACGTAGGCGCCGTTTTTATTCAGCGTCTTCATGCCGCGCGCAGTCACCTTGATGCGAACGTAGCGCTTCAGCTCCGGCACCCAGACACGATGTTCGTGCAGGTTCGGGCTGAAGGTGCGGGGCACGTTTTTGGTCACGTGCCGGCCCACGCCGCCCTTCTTCTTCGCCATACCGCGACGATGAATGATGCTTCCGCGTGAAACTTTCGCTCCTGTGATACTGCAAACTTTTGACATAACGATCTCTGGAAAAAGAGTCGCGTAAGCTGGCAGCCCTGCGCGGCCCGGTCAAGCGATTCCTTGGCCGCGCGCTGGAGTTCGAGGTGGGCGGGAATTTGAACGCGCTTCCCATTTCGCGGTCAAAGCTTGCTCAGCTGGGCCGCGGGTGTTTCTAATGGCGCCGAAAGCTGACATCACATCATGCCTCGTTCCAATCAAAACAAACTTCGCATCGGAATCATAGGCGCTGGGGAAATCGTGCGCGCGCGGCATTTGCCAGCCTTGAAGAAACATCCGGAGGTCGAAGTGGTGGCGGTTTCAAATTCCAGCTACGAGAGCGCGCAGAAGTTTTGCGAAGAGAACGCGCCCAATGCCATCCCGATGCAAAATTGGGCCGATCTCCTGGCGATGTCCGAGATCGACATCGTCTGGATCGGGACGCCGCCCTACATGCATTCGGCGGTGACGGTCTCCGCGTTGGAAGCGGGGAAGCATGTGTTTTGTCAGGCCCGCATGGCGATGGATCTGCCGGAAGCGGAGGAAATGCTGGCGACGGCGCGGCGTTTTCCGGAATTGGTGACGATGCTCTGCCCGCCGCCGTTTGGGTTGCGCGGCGATTTGTTGGTGAAAAAGCTGCTCGCGGAGAATTATATCGGCCAGCCGCACCACATCCGGCTGCAATGTTTCACGGGCGCGTATCTGAATGCGGAAGCTCCGGCGCATTGGCGGCAGCGGATTGAGATCAGCGGCGAGAACGTGCTCGCGCTCGGGATTTATGTGGAGGTGCTGCAGCGCTGGCTCGGAGATATCACAGGCGTGTATGCGCGCGAGAAAACCATCAATGAAGTGCGCCAGGGCTACGAGGTGAAGGTGCCGGATCTGGTGACGATTCTGTGCACCTTTGCGAATGGCGCGGAAGGCGTGCTGGAGTTCAGCGGCATCAACGCGCTTTCGGCCGGCGATCAACTCGAGGTTTACGGCGATGTCGGGACGATGACGTATGATTTTGGAACGGATGTCATCCAGGCAGGCAAGGCCGGCGATCGCGCGCTCCATGAAGTTGAGTTGACCCCCGATCTCGAAGGCGGTTGGACGGTGGAGGATGATTTCATCGCGGCGGTGAAATCGCGCGGACGCAGCCGACCGCATCCGGATTTCGAGGATGGCGTAAAGTATATGCGTGTGGTGCAGGCGGTGGCGGATTCACGCCAGAAAAACGATTGGGTGGCGATCGAGACCTGAGCGGCCTCGCACGACGCCGAAGTCTTTAGAGCATCGTGCCGCGCATGATGAGCAGGGCGATGCTGAAATAGAGGATCACGCCGGTGACATCGACCAGCGTGGCGACGAACGGCGCTGAGGAGGTGGCGGGATCGAGTCCGAGACGACGCAGCGCGAAGGGCAACATCGAACCGGAGATCGAACCCCAGAGCACCACACCCACCAGGGTAACGCCGACAGTGGCGGCGACTTCGTGCCAGTGCTCGCCGTAAATCGCGCGATGCAAATAGCGTTCACCGATGATCGCCCAAAGCGCGACGCGCGCATAACCAATCGCGCCGAGAAGTAATCCGAGCAGCGCGCCGGCGCTCAACTCACGCCGCATCACGAGCCACCAATCACGCAGCGTCACCTCGCCCAGGGCCATCGCGCGGATGATCAACGTCGAGGCCTGCGAGCCGGAATTGCCGCCGCTGGAAATAATCATGGGCAGGAAAACGGCGAGCACGACCGCCTTCGCGATCTCTTCTTCGTAGAACGCCATCGCGGTCGCGGTGAGCATTTCGCCGATGAGGAGAATGGCGAGCCAGGGCGCGCGTTTCCACACCATCGTCATGAGCGGCACGCGCATGTAGGGATCCTCCAGCGCTTCCATGCCGCCGAATTTCTGGATGTCCTCGGTCGCTTCCTCCTCCGCGACGTCGAGCATGTCGTCGATCGTCACGATGCCCACGAGAACGCCGCTGGAATCAGTCACCGGCAAGGCGGTGCGATCGTATTTTCGGAAAACGTTGACCGCGTCTTCCTCGGGATCGCCCACTTTGAGCGCGACGAAATTCTCGTCCATCAAATCGCTCACGCGCGACTCGAGGGGCTGGAGCAAAATTTCGCGAATGCGCAGATCGTCGAGCAATTTTCCGCGCGCATCGACCACGTAGATCACGTTCAGCGTTTCCGAGTCGCGCCCATGCGTGCGCACGAAGTCGAGCACGTCCTTGATCGTCCAATCGGAACTCACCGCGATGAAATCCGGCGTCATCAAACGGCCGACGCTGTCCTCCGGATAACCGAGGAGCGATTGCGCGATGCGCCGTTCCTCCGGGGTGAGCAGTTGAATGAGCTGCCGCGCCGCCGCGCTCGGCAGTTCCTCGAGCAGCGCCGTGCGATCGTCCGGCGACATCTCGTTGAGAATGCCGACCACCTGTTCCTGCGCCATGCCGCGCAGAAGTTGCTGCTGCGCGTCGACCTCGATGTATTCGAAAACATCGGCCGCGAGATCGTGCGGCAGAACGCGGAAGATGATCACCTGATCGCTTTCCTCCATGTCGAGGATGACCTCGGCCACGTCGGCCGGCGGCCAATCGGAAAAGAGTTCGCGCAAGGCGCCGAAATGGCGCTCGTCGATCAGGCTCTTGATTTCCGGGATGAGGATTTTGCCGACCATTTTGCGCGCGGGTGGGAGCTGCCGCGAAGCGGCTCCGAAGTTTGTATCAGCCTCGCACCGCGCGCGCAACGCATGTGAATTGCGGCCGTGCGCATCCGGCGCTGGCGCGGGCAAGACCCGCCGCTATCTTGCCGTCATGGCGAGTGAAGCACCGGAAATCAACGCAGAGGAATTGAAGTCGCGCGTCGGGGAACTGCGGAGGTTTCTTTGACGTCGCCGCGCTCCAGAAACAGTTAGGCGAGCTGGAGGTGCGCATGGCCGCGCCCGATTTCTGGTCGAATCGCGAACGCGCGCAGGGCGATGTCGAGGAGGTTTCGCGGCTTCGTTCGCTCATCAATCCCTTCCGCGAACTCGAACGCGAGACGGAGGATTTCAGCACCTTGCAGGAGTTGGCCGCGGAAGAGGAGAACGCCGCCCAACGCGCGGCGGCGGAAAAAGAAGTCGCGAGCGAATACGCGCGGCTGGTCCACAAGCTGGAGGAATTCGAGCTGCGGCAATTTCTTTCCGGTCCGAATGATCGCTCGAACGCGTTCGTCACGATTCACTCCGGCGCGGGCGGGACGGAGTCGTGCGATTGGGCCGACATGCTCCTGCGCATGTATGGACGTTGGATCGAGCGCGGCGGTTTCAAATCGCAAACCATCGACATCCAGACGGGCGAGGAGGTGGGGATCAAGTCGGCGACGTTTCTCGTGAGCGGCGAATACGCGTACGGATATCTCAGCACTGAGCGCGGGGTGCACCGGCTGGTGCGCATCTCGCCTTTCGATTCCAACAAGCGCCGCCACACTTCCTTCGCCAGCGTGGATGTGGTTCCGGAAATCGCCGACTCCGCGCCGATTGAAGTGAATCCGGCAGACCTGGAGATCGATACCTACCGCGCCGGCGGCAAAGGCGGCCAGAACGTGAACAAAGTCGAGACTGCGGTGCGCATCGTGCACAAGCCCAGCGGGATCGTTGTGGCCTGTCAGGCCGAACGCAGCCAGGGGCGGAACCGTGAACTGGCGATGAAGATGTTGAAAGCGAAGCTCTACGAAATCGAGCAGGACAAAAAGCGCGCAGAGATCGACCGGCAATACGGCGAGAAAGGCGACGTGGCGTGGGGGAGTCAGATTCGTTCCTATGTTTTCCAGCCTTATCAAATGGTGAAGGATCACCGCACCGGCGCGGAAACCAGCAACGTACAAGGCGTGATGGATGGCGAGATCGACCTGTTCATCCAGGCTAAATTGCGCGGACTGACCGCGAAAAAGGGCGAAAGCAGCGACATCGATTAGCCTGCCGCCGGCCGAGATTCTTTTGCCTCTCGCCGCGCGGCGAAAGGCTTAGTTTGACGCCGGGCTCAGGTCGTAGACCTCGACCAAGCCGATTCCGGTGCCGCCGTTCCGGCCACGAAGGATGGCGGTGTGTGCGCCGGGACCGAGGGTGGCATTGAGGGCTGCTTCGACCGGTTCCCTCGGGGCGAGGCCGGCGCTCTGCACGCGGGCGGCGTTGGGGTCGGACTGCCAGTTGTCGTTAGACCGGATCAGATTACCGGAAGCGTCATAGAGTTCGAGGGTGGGGTCGGAAAGCGGGTTGGAGATGCCAGCGGAAGTAAGTGAAGGGCCGAGGCCGCGCACGACCACTTCTTTACTCTGCCCGGCGCCAGCGATGTAACCGGCGATCATCGGGTCGCTCGCCAGAACCTGACCGCGAGTGGAAATGTTAGCCGCGCGCCCGCTCGTCGCACTGGGATGCAAGTCGTAGAGCTCGACCAGTCCGGTGCCGGTGAGGTTACCGTCGCCGTTATCGAACGCGCTTACCACGACCGTGTAATTTCCCGGAGCGAGGGTGCGGATAATGGCGGACTCCAGGCTATTCGAGGGATCCAGGCGGTAACTCGCGATGGTTTCGGCATCGGGACTGGTTATCCAATCGTCGTTCTCGGCAATGAGCGCGCCGGTGCTGCTGCGCAATTCGAGGAAGGTATCACGCAGAGCATTGGAGATGCCGCGGGCCGCGAGGGAATGACCGATGGCGCGGAGAATGACCGTGGTCGGCTGTGAGCCGGTAATGATGAAACCGCCGATCAAGACATTGTTGCCGGTGCCGACGAAGGCGCGGGTGGAAAGGTTAACCAGATTGGGCGCAGGATTCGCCGCGAGGAAGGCAGGTCCGGCGTCGTAGAGGCTATGGGCGCCAGCGATGTCGTCGGCCTGGAGGGCATCAAGGCTGCTCACCTGTGAATTCATGAGCGCGGCCACGCTTTGGCCGGCGTCGTCCGGATGATCGAGGCCTAGGACGTGGCCAAACTCGTGCAAGGCCACGCGATGAAAATCCAGGTCGGGGTGACGCGAAGCGCCGCGGTAGGAATCCCAACTGCGGTTGCTATTGAAAACGACGTCGGTCTCGAGCCGGGTGGAATTGCGGGTGGAGGTGAGGGTGACGGCGATGGTCTGGCTGCCAAAGGTTTCGCCGTAAATCGTGCTCGAGAAGAAGGCGGAATTGTCGGCGTCGGAATCCGATGGCGGAAGGGACGAGTCAACGAAGGGCGAGAACTTCATGTGCACGAGGTGCGCATTCCAGGCGTTGAGCGCGTCGGCAGCCGATTCATTGAAGGAGCGGAAGCCGTCGGAGAGAAACATCTGGCCGCCGAGCGAGAGATGCATGACGACGGTGCGATTGCGTGTCCAGATCACGCCATCAGAATCGAAGGCGGACAACGGCGCGGCGCTCGTGTAAAAAGCGAGCAAAAGCAGGGCGATCAGGCACCTGCGGATGGGCAGAGTTTTAACGGTGACCACGTGAAACGTTAGATGCGACCGGCGGGAGGAACAAGCTGGAGCTGGAACCGGGCGGAATATCGGCCGCGATTATGTTGGCGGCAGCAGGCGAGGCAGGCGACGGCGCGGCGGACCTGACGCACGCGGGGAAAATCTCGCGCACACTTCGGGCAACGATAGAGAAAACGGCGACGTGGTTTGTGAGTGGGAAACGGGAGGGTGTGGCAGCGTTTTTCGTCTGCGAGGCCCAGATCGCGACAGGCCTGACGCCATTCCGGCCCATGGGGGTCGATGCGGCCGCGGCCGGCGCGGAAGTGGGCGAGAAGGTGCGCCAGCTCGTGGCGCAAGGTGCGGTCGATTTCGCCCGTTCCGTGCTCGTGGAGGCGGGGGTTGAGAGAGATGAGATTGGCGCGGTAGTCGGCGCGACCGGCGGCGGTGCGGAGACGCGGGTTCCATTCCACGCTGGGAGTGAGGCGTGGGGCCTCAAGGTTGCGTAACAATTCGCGGGCGTGGGCTTCGAGTGCGACATCGCGGCTGGAGCGTTCGCGGCCGGGGAATCCGACGGCCTTCTCTGCCAGCGGGGCCAAGGAAAAGTCGAGCTGCTTATACCACAGCATGGGCATCGCGATTTTGCTCGCTGAAGCGATCAAGGAGACGGTTGATGATCTCTCCGGCGGCCTCGATTTCGGCCGCCGTGGTCTGTTTGCCTAACGAGAAGCGGACGGCCGAAGTCGCGCGCTGGGGACCAAGGCCCATTGCAAGCAGGACGTGCGATGCGGTGACGGAGCCGACCATGCAGGCCGAGCCGCTGGAGGCGCCCACGCCTTCGAGGTCGAGCGCCATCAAAATGGTTTCGGAACTCACGCCCGGGAAACTGACGTTAAGAGTGTTGGCGAGGCGCTGTGTGACGCTGCCGTTCTGGTGCGCGGACGGAAAAGCGGTTTGGATTTTCTCCCACAACCGATTACGCAGGCGGGCCTGGCGATCCTGTTCCGTCTCCATCTCGACGAGCGCCCAGTCGGCGGCCGCAGACATGCCGGCGATGGCGGCGACGTTCTCGGTGCCGGGTCGGCGTTGGTTTTCGTGCGCGCCACCGAACTGGATGGACTCGATCGGCAGACCTGCGTGCAAAAAGAGCAGGCCCGCGCCTTTTGGTCCGTAGAATTTGTGGGCGGCGAAGCTGGCGGCGTCGACGAGGGCGAGATCGGTCGGGAGTTTGGTGAAGGATTGCACCATGTCGCTGTGCACGAGCACGCCGCGCTCGCGGCAGAGGGCGGAGATTTCGCGAAGTGGTTGCACGACGCCGGTCTCGTTATTGGCCGACATGATGGAAACGATGGTGGTGTCGGCACGGATCTCGTCGACGAGCTGAGCGGGATCGATCAGGCCTTCGTTGTTTACCGGCAGAAATGTGACTTCGAACCCCTCGCGCTTCTGCAAATGTTCGCAGGTATGGAGGACCGCGTGATGCTCTGCCGCGCTGCAAATGAGATGCCGGCCCCGTTTCTCCTGGCTGCGCGCGAGACCCAGCACGGCGAGGTTGTTCGCCTCCGTGCCACTGGCGGTGAAGACGAGTTCGCCGGGCCTCGCGCTCATCAATGAGGCAAGGCGATCGCGTGCGTCGTCGATCGCGGCCCGGGCTTCACGGCCTGCGGCATGCACGCTCGAGGGGTTGCCGAAGTGTTCGCCGAGATACGGCTCCATGGCCGCGCGCGCTGGAGCACAGAGCGGCGTGGTGGCATTGTAGTCGAGGTAGATCACTTAGAAGCGGGCGGCGCCCACCGCGTGGCGGTCTCGTTTTGGCACGACTTTCATTTGCTTGGCCTCGTAATAAACGAGCGAATCGGGCGGGACGCTTTCGGTGAGGAAGACGTTGCCGCCGATGGTGGTGCGGGCGCCGATGACGGTTTGGCCACCGAGCACGGTGGAGTTCGGGTAGATGGTGACGTGATCTTCCACGTTGGGGTGGCGTTTGCCCCCTTTGCGGATGTTGCCGGCGTCGTCTTTTTGAAAGCTGCGCGCGCCGAGCGTGACGCCGTGATAGAGCTTCACATGTGCACCGATGACGCAGGTTTCGCCGATGACGACAGCCGTGCCATGATCGATGAAGAAATGTGAGCCGATTTGCGCGCCCGGATGGATATCGATGCCGGTACGGCCGTGGGCCCATTCCGTCATCATGCGCGGAATGAGCGGGAGCTGTTTCTGATAGAGGAGATGCGCCATGCGCTGGATGGCGATGGCCTCGATCGTGGGATAGGCGAGGATGATTTCTTCGTAGCTGATGGCAGCGGGATCGCCTTCGTAAGCGGCGTCAATGTCAGCCCAGAGCATGACGCGGATGTGCGCGAGCTGGGAAAAGAAGAACGCCAGCATTTCCTCGGCATCGTGTGCGGTGGCGGGGCCAGATTTGACGGCTTGCAGGCTTTTGCAGATTTCGGGTTTGAGACGGGCGTGCAGGGCTTTGATACGCTTGCCGGTGACGGCAGGGAGGTCGCTTGCTTGATTGAGCGGTTCCCCGTGAAAGCCGGGAAACAAAATGCTGAGTAGTTCAACACAGGCGGCATCGATGGCCGGCCGCGACGGAAGGGTGGCGGCGGCTTCGATGTAATTGATGCCGCCGTTCTCGCGGTAGGTGCGGAGGAGGTCTTCCACGGCGCCGTTAAAGTCGGGTTCCATGCGTTCGCACTATCTGATGCGTCGAGCTTGATGGAAACGAGAAAAAGGGTAAGCGGGTCTCAACCAGCGGGTTGGTGGGGCCATCGGGACGCTGTGGGTTTCCAAGGACGCGCGCACGGGCTAAGTTGGCGGCGTAGTCATGAGTAATTTTGAAATTCTTGGATTGCCGGTGGACGAGATGCACGCTTTTCTCGCCGGCGCACACCCGGACCCTTTTCGTATCCTCGGCCCGCATCGCGTAGGCGAGAATTTAGTCATCCGCGTCTTTCGGCCCGACGCGCGCGAAATCCGGATCGTGAACGACAGCGAAGCGGAAGTGACGGCCAATCGTTTGCACGCGGACGGATTCTTCCAGGCGGTGTTGCCCGGGAAAAAGCGCGAGCTCGATTACGGAGTGCGCGTGATTGGCTGGGATGCCTCCGAGCAAGTGGTGCACGATCCGTATT
The DNA here is from genome assembly GCA_963769625.1 of uncultured Verrucomicrobiae bacterium. GTDB lineage: Bacteria > Verrucomicrobiota > Verrucomicrobiia > Chthoniobacterales > UBA10450 > JACCTI01. The sequence continues at coordinate 477,906 of CAVYMO010000012.1, forward strand.
GTCACGGTCCGATCATGGGCGAGGTGGATTTACATCTTTTCGCCGAGGGCAATCATCTCGAGTTGTGGAAGAAATTTGGTGCGCAGCTAAAGGAAATCGGCGGGCGCGCGGGCGTGTATTTCTCGGTCTGGGCGCCTAATGCACAACGCGTGAGCGTGGTGGGCGACTTCAACGGCTGGGATGGCCGTATGCATCCGATGCGACGGCTTCTGGGCAGCGGCGTGTGGGAGATTTTCGTGCCGGACGCGACCGAGGGCGCGCACTATAAATTCGAGATCCGCACGCAGAATGGGGCGCTCTTGTTGAAGAGTGATCCCTTCGCGTTTTTCAATCAGTGGGGCAAGGAAACCTCGTCGCTGGTTTACGATCTCCGCCGCTACCAATGGTCGGATAACGAGTGGATGCACGCGCGCCGGAGCAAGGATTGGAACAAGAGTCCGGTGAGTATTTACGAGGTGCATCTGGGCTCGTGGCGGCGGACGGGCGGCGAAGGGACGCGTGCGCTCAGCTACATCGAGCAAACGGAGGCGCTCCTCCCGTACGTGGTGGAAATGGGTTACACGCACATCGAATTGATGCCAATCGCGGAGCACCCGTTCGAAGGCTCGTGGGGGTATCAGGTGACGAATTACTACTCACCGACGAGTCGGTTCGGGACCCCGGACGAGTTTCGCCATTTTGTCGACAAATGCCATCAGGCGGGCATCGGCGTGCTCATGGATTGGGTGCCGGCGCACTTCCCGAAAGACGCGCATGGTCTGGCGGAATTCGACGGCACCGATCTTTACGAGCACGCCGATCCGCGACAGGGCGAGCATCAGGATTGGGGCACGTTGATTTTCAATTTCGGCCGCAATGAGGTGCGCAATTTCCTGATCGCGAATGCGCTTTTCTGGCTGGAGGAATATCACATCGACGGGCTGCGCGTGGATGCGGTGGCGTCGATGCTTTACCTCGATTACTCACGCAAAGCGGGCGAGTGGATTCCGAACGCGTTTGGCGGACGCGAGAACCTCGATGCGGTGCATTTCTTGAAGCGCACCAATGAGGTCTGTTACGAGCGGCATCCGGGCATCGTCACGATCGCGGAGGAATCGACCGCGTGGCCGGGCGTGTCGCGCCCGACTTATCTCGGCGGTCTCGGTTTCGGCATGAAATGGAACATGGGCTGGATGCACGATTTTCTGCATTACATGGCGCTCGATCCGATCTTTCGCCGTTATCATCACAACAGCATCACGTTCTCGATCATGTACGCGTTCAGCGAGCATTTCGTGCTCGTGCTCAGCCACGATGAAGTGGTGCATGGCAAAGGTTCATTGATCGGGAAAATGCCCGGCGATGAATGGCAGAAGTTCGCCAACCTGCGCATGTTCTACGCCTGGATGTACGGACATCCGGGGAAAAAGCTGTTGTTCATGGGCCAGGAATTTGGCCAGGTGCGCGAGTGGAATCACGATCGCGGGCTCGATTGGGATTTGCTTCAGCAGCCCAAGCACGACGGCCTGCGCCGGTTGGTGCAGCATTTGAATTTCACCTATAAAAACGAGCCCGCGCTCTGGGATCAGGACGACACGCACGAAGGCTTCGAGTGGATTGATTTCCACGATGCCGATAACAGCGTCGTCTCGTTCCTGCGGCGCTCGAAGCAGGGCGAGACGGTGGTGTTCGTCGTGAATGCGACGCCGCAGGTCTTGCATGGTTACCGTCTCGGAGTGCCCGAGGGCGGGTTTTACCGCGAGATCATCAACACCGACGCGGAGACATACGGCGGAAGCAACGTGGGCAACATGGGCGGGCTCGAAGCCGCCGCCGCCGAGTGGCAAGGCCGGACGCATTCGCTCATGATAGAGGTGCCGCCGTTGGCGACGCTGGCGTTTAAGCTGGAGGTGCCCGTGCCGGTCACACCGAGCGCGGTCAAGGATTCGACCGCCGGAAAGTGAGTGGCGGCATGCTTCTATCAGAGTTGAAGCTTGACCCCGCTCCCGCGACTCCGTTTTCATATCGACCGGCATGAACAAAAAAACGTCCGCCGGCTTTACGCTGATCGAGTTACTGGTCGTGATTGCGATCATCGCGGTTTTGGCCGCCCTCGCCGTCCCGGCGTTGACCAATGCGCTCGCGCGGGGACAGATGACCGGGACGATGAACAACGCGCGGCAGCTCTATCTGGCTGGATTCCAGATGGCGACCGATGGCGCGACCAACTCCGACCCCGAGTATACCTGGCCCGGCGGGAACGATACGATTACCACTCTCGAAGAGTATTGCACGAAGCTGGTGCAGAACGATTATCTGAAGGCGGGCGACTTGCAGAAAATCCTGAATGCGCCTGGCACGACCTGCCAGGTGACACCGCCTGCGGATGAAAACGCCACGGTGGATCTGACCGGTACGAGCGCGTTAAAGGTCTACCGCATCAAGGAGAGCGATCCTTCCAACACCATTTTTGCTGTCAGCTCAAATTACACTTACGACCAACCTCTGCCCGCGAATGCCGTCCCTTACGGCGATAAGGGCTTCATCGTCATGCGCAAGGGCGGCGACGCGTCGGTCTTTCGCAAAAAGCAGGCGACCAAGGCGAACACCGGCGGGGACTTGAAAAAATTTCAGAACGCGGTGGGCGTCCTCACTTCTACGCCGCCGGGCGACGAACCGTCCGCAAGTGAGACAGCGGGCATCGTTCTGACGCCGCCGCAATAGCTCGACGCCGCTCTAGTCCCGCACGTCGGACTCGAAAGTCCCATCGCTGACGCGCGTGCGGATGTGCAGCTTGGGTTTTGCCTGCGCGACTTCCCGGATCAACTTTCCTTTGGTGTCGGTCGTGATGCTGTAGCCGCGACGCAGGGTCGCATCGGGGCCGAGCACGCGCAGGATCCCTTCCGTTTGTTGAAAACGCTGGCGCGCGGTCTGCACACTGCGCGTGGGCAACGCGGCGAGACGACGGTGGAGTTCTTTTACGCGTTCGGTGCGGGTGGCGAGTTCGCGTGTCGGAGAGTGCGCTTGCAATGTCTGCGCCCGGCTGCCGAGCGCGGAGCGTGCCTGCAGGATGCTGCGGTTCACGATGCGCGTGAAGGATTCGCGCAGCAGGTCGATGGTTTGCTGAGATTCTTGCAGTCGTTTCGTCAGCTCGCGCGCGAGCGTTTTTTCGGAGAGAAAGCGTAACCGGGTCTGCGTGTGCGCAAGGAACGTTTGGAGATGGCGCGTCAAGCGCGCGGAAAGTTGATCGACGCGACGGAGGAGATCGAGCATGTCGGGCACGATCAACTCCGCGGCTGCGCTCGGGGTCGGTGCGCGCAGATCGGCGACGAAGTCGGCAATTGTGAAATCCACCTCGTGACCGACCGCGCTGACGACCGGGACCGGTGAATCAATGATGGCGCGGGCGACAATCTCCTCGTTGAACTCCCACAAGTCCTCGATGCTGCCGCCGCCGCGCGTGACCACGATGAGATCGAGCGGTTCCCAGAATTTGCCGGGCGTGGCCAGTTCGCGGAGGGCGACGGCGATTTCCGTGGCGGCGCCGGCACCCTGCACGCGCACCGGGCTGATCAATACTTGCAGCGCGGGGGCGCGGCGTTGCAAGACGTTGAGCATATCACGAATGGCCGCGCCGCTGGGTGACGTGACAATGCCGATGCGACGGGGGAAGTGCGGCAAGGGCCGCTTGCGCGCGGAATCGAAAAGACCTTCGGCTTCGAGTTTGCACTTGAGCGCTTCGAACTTCGCCTGAAGCACACCAAGTCCGCGCTCCTGCAAAATCTGCACGCTGAGCTGATATTGCCCGCGCGCTTCGAAAACGGAGACGGCGCCGTAGACCTGCACCTGCGCGCCGTCGGCGAGGGGCTGCCGGAATGAAGGAATCGTATTGCGAAAGATGACGCAGGCGATGGCGGCGCGCTGATCTTTGAGGGTGAAATATTGGTGACCAGAGGGGTGGAGTTTGTAATTGGAAATCTCTCCCTGCACCCAGACGGCGCCGAACTTCGTCTCCAGCGTCCCGCGGATGGCGCGGGTCAGTTCCGCGACCGTAAGGACCTTTGACGTCTGCTGGAAGAAGTCGCTTTGCAAGGCTACGAGAAAAGTTCGCTCTGCGCGCCGGCCGGCGGTTTCAGGCCGAGCTTGCGATAGGCGTGCGGCAGGGCGACGCGGCCCTGTGGGGTGCGCTTGATGTAGCCTTCCATGATCAGATACGGCTCGTTCACTTCCTCGAGCGTGCCGGCTTCTTCTCCGATGGCGACGGCTAACGAGTTCAAACCCACGGGCCCACCGTTAAACTTGTGGATGAGCGCCTCGATGATGCGCTTGTCCCACTGATCGAACCCATCACGATCGATCTCGAGCATGGTGAGCGCGCGATCGGCGACGTCGGCGGTGATTTTGCCATCGGCTTTGACCTGCGCGAAATCGCGCACCCAGCGCAGAAGATTGTTCGCCGTGCGCGGGGTGCCGCGGGTGCGGGCGGCGATCTCGGACGCGCCCGCGTGGTCGATCTCCACGCCGAGCAGGCCCGCACTGCGCGTGATGATCTTGTGCATCTCCTCGGCGGTGTAGTAATCGAGCCGCGCCGTCATGCCGAAACGTGAACGCAAGGGCGCGCTCACCATGCCGGCGCGTGTGGTCGCGCCGATGAGGGTGAACTTCGGCAATTGCAGCCGCAAGCTGCGCGCCTGTGGCCCCTGATCGATAATGATATCGAGGCGGTAATCCTCCATTGCCGGGTAAAGATATTCCTCGATCGTCGGCTGGAGACGGTGAATTTCGTCAATGAAGAGGACGTCGCCTTTTTCCAGGCTGGTAAGAAGGCCGGCGAGCTCGCCCGCTCTTTCGATCACCGGCCCGCTCGTGTTCTTCACGTTCACGTCCATCGCATTGGCGATGATGTGCGCGAGCGTGGTCTTGCCCAGTCCGGGTGGGCCGCTGAGCAGGATGTGCTCGAGGACGTCGCCGCGTTTTTTTGCGGCTTCCACCAAGACGGCCAGCCGTTCGCACACTTTCGACTGGCCGGTGAACTCGCTGAACATCGGCGGCCGCAACGAGATCTCGAGCGCGGGATCCAGTTCCGGTGGTTTGAGCGCGGCGCCGTTCATGTCCTAAGATTGCAGGGCGTTTCCGGGAAACGCCAGCCGTTTGCCGGGAAGGTTTGGCGACGACGGCGTTGCGGGCGCATCACCCCAGCCGTTTCGTGAGGATCAACTCGGTTCCTTTGGCCTTGAGAATGTAATCCACCTTGTCGAAGGCAGTGCGGATGAGATGGAGGCCGAGCCCGCCCGGCTTGATCAAATCGTGGGAGCGGCCCTGCATTTTCTCCGGAGGGCTCTGGTGGCCGTAATCACGCAAGCGCAGGCACACACAATCGGGCCGAGCTTCCAAGCAGAACGCGATCGTCTGGTCATCACGCAAATGATAGGCGTATCGAATGATATTGGTGCAGGCCTCGTCTACCCCGAGGACCATCAATGTTCGTTCCTTCTCCGAAAATGGCTGAGTATCGAGAAAACTGCGCACGAACTTGCGCATCTGAGCCAGATTTTCTGTGTGGCTGGAGAATTTGGCTTTCTTCTTCATCGACCGCGGGCGGTGGGAACATACACACGTGCCGGAGCAAGTCCGCAAACGAAAACGGTTGGACAGTGAGGAGGAGGCGACCGTTGGTTCCTCGTATGTGGAGGTTTGCGCTCGTTTTATTTCTCACGCTCACGATCGCTCGTGGGCAACAGCAGACCACCGCCTATGACGCGCTCCTGGTGGTGGGAGAGCAGTTTCATCGTGCGGCGCTCAAGCGCATCATTTCCGTTACCGGCGTGGATGGCGATCCCCAGCCGATGGAGTGGACGGTGCTGGTCGCCGATCGGAATGCGCCGGGCGGGGTGCGGGAATTGCAGGTCGCAGATGGGCGGATCATCGGCAACAGGACGCCGCGCGATCGGATCACGGGCTCGACCGAAGGGGCCACGATCAATACCGCACAGTTGAATCTCGATTCGGACGGCGCGTTTACGGTTGCCAATTACACGGCCGACAAGTCGCACACGAATTTTGATTCCGTCTCCTATACCCTGCGCACGAACGATCGCGGCGTGCCAGTTTGGGTCGTGACCATTCTGGACACCGCGCGCGCGCCGGTGGGCATAATCTACATTTCGGCCAATCGCGGCAATGTCACGCGTGTGGAAGGGTTGTATCGCGGAGCCAACATGGCCAACGTGGAGCAGGATCCGCCGGACAGCTTGGCGAATGATCCGGTGGCGCAGGAGGCGTTGGGGAACGAACCCTACGCACAAGCGGAACCGGACGATTACAATGACGCTGAGATCGGCCCGGAGGACGATGGCGACGAGAATATCGTGAAGGCGCGGATCAAACAGATGTTCCGGCGCACGAAGCGCGACGCGCAGCGGCTGTTCCAGCGGGTGCGGCGGCCGTTTGATGAATTTGTGGAGCGCCGGAGGCGGTAGGGGGATCGCTTTGTGGTCTTGCAATTCGGGTCGGTTGCTTCCTAATTGGCGCTCATGAGTTCTCCCGCACCTCACGCCGGACATGCGTGGAGCGACCTGCACCAAGGCTGGCGTCCACTCTATGGCGATTTCGAGCAGCAGGGTCTTACCGTGGAGTGGCACGACTTCAAAGCGCGCGAAACGCTCGATTGGGGGATGAGCTTCCGGCCGCGGAGCGTGGAGTTTTGCCTAAACCTGGAAGGACGCGGCGCGATTGGCGCGCGGACGCGGAGTGATTACGTGGCGGGCAGCGCCGGCTATTATTCGGTCTTGGATGCGCCCTTGCCGGCGACGCGCTTGGGCGGGGAGCGACATCAATTCGTGACCGTGGAGTTTTCGCGCGATCATTTGCAAAAACAGCTTGCCGATTGCGAGGCTGATTTGGATCCGCAGGTGCGAAGGGCGATTTTTCCCACGAAAGCAGCGAGCATCGTTTCGACGCCGCGTCCGATGGGGAGCGCGCAACGCAGCGTGGTGGCAAGTTTACTGCAACCGCCGGTGCCGCGTGCCGCGCAGAGTCTGTGGTACCAGAGTAAGGCGCTCGAGTTGATGGCGCATTTTCTCTTCGCGCCGAAGGATCCGGAGCTGTTCTGCATGCGGCAAAAACAGGTGGCGCGCGATCGCGTGCAGCGCACGAAGGAATTGCTTGCGCGCGATGTGGCCAATCCGCCGACGCTGGAAATGCTGGGGCAGGAGGTGGGTTGCAGTCCGTTTTATCTGAGCCGGAGCTTTTCGCGCGAGGTCGGACTGACGATTCCGCAATTCTTGCGGAATCTGCGCATGGAACGTGCGGCCGAACTCCTGCGCAGCGGCCGCTACAATGTGACCGAAGCCGCGACCGAGGTGGGCTATTCGAGTTTGAGTCATTTCAGCAAGGCTTTTTGCGAAACCATCGGCTGCTGCCCCGCGCTTTATCCGATGGCGAAGAGCGTCGTGCTCGATCGCTGATTTCCAACCGCCGGCTGGCGGTTTTATTTTTTCGTTATGAAAATCGCGCGTGCACTTATTTCTGTTTCCGACAAGACCGGTGTGGCCGAGTTTGCGCGCGCTCTGGAGAAGCAGGGTGTCGACATTATTTCTACCGGCGGCACGTCCGAGTTGCTTCGCAAGGCTGGCGTGCCCGTGCGCGATATCTCGAGCTTCACCGATTATCCCGAAGTGCTGGAAGGGCGGGTGAAGACGCTGCACCCGCGCGTGCACGGTGGCTTGTTATATAAGCGCGGGAACGCCTTGCATGAACAACAGGCAAGGGAACAGGGTTTCCAGCCGATCGATCTCGTGGTGGTAAATCTTTACCCGTTCGAAGCCACGATCGCGAAACCAGACGTGACCCTGGCGCAGGCGATCGAGCAGATCGATATCGGCGGGCCATCGATGATCCGGAGCGCGGCGAAAAACTACGAGTCGGTGACGGTGGTGGTGGATCCGGCGGATTACGCGGCGGTGCTGGAGACGATGGCGGATAACGAGGGCGAGACGACGCTGCGGTTGCGCGAACGGCTGGCAATCAAGGCTTTCATCAAGACCTCCGAGTACGACCGCACGATCGGGAATTTCCTGAATCGGGAGCAGACGACGGATGCCTCGTTCTCATTATCGCTCCCACTCGTGACGCGGCTGCGATACGGCGAGAACCCCCACCAAACGGCGGCGCTCTACGGCGACTTCGACAATTGCTTCGAAAAGCTGCACGGAAAAGAGCTCTCGTTTAACAATATTCTCGACATCAGCGCGGCGACGAACCTGATGGCGGAGTTCAAAGAGCCAACCGTCGCCATCCTCAAGCACAGCAATCCCTGCGGCGTGGGCAGCGACAAGGATTTGCGCGCGGCTTGGGAAAAGGCGTTTGCCACGGACAAGCAGGCGCCGTTCGGCGGCATCATTGTCTGCAATCGCCCGATTGATGAAGCGCTGGCGAAAGCCATCAGCGAAATTTTCAGCGAAGTCATCATTGCACCCGAGTTCGAGCCGGACGCGCGCGGCATTTTCCAAAAGAAAAAGAATCTGCGTCTCATCCGGCAGCTGGTGGCGGCGGAGAAATCGCAGCCGGAAATGGACGTGCGGACTGTTTGCGGCGGGTTGCTGGTGCAGGACAGGGATGCGGGGGAACTCGTCGATCTCGCGACGAAGGTGGTGACGAAGCGCAAGCCAACCGAGGCGGAACTCGCGGCCATGATCTTCGGCTGGCGCGTGGTGAAGAACGTGAAATCGAACGCCATCGTTTACGCAGCGGCGGATCGGACGCTGGGCGTGGGCGCGGGACAAATGTCGCGCGTGGACGCTTCGCGCATCGCGGTCTGGAAGGCGAACGAAGCGGGCTTGTCGCTGGCGGGCAGCGCGGTGGCGAGTGACGCGTTTTTTCCGTTCGCCGATGGACTCATCGCCGCAGCGGAGGCCGGTGCGACCGCGGCGATCCAACCCGGCGGCTCCGTGCGTGACGAAGAAGTCATCGCCGCCGCGGACGAGCGCGACATGGCGATGATCTTCACCGGCGTGCGGCATTTCCGGCATTAGCCGGCTACGGACGCCGCGCCTCCGAGTGGCGCTTTAAGAGAGCACTTCGGCGCGTCCGCTTAGGATGTGTTGCAGCGCAGCGCGCTTTTCGCCGAGCAACCCTTCGGTGGCGGCGCGGACGGCTTGCAGCAGGTCGTCAGCTTCGCGGAGGCGGGCCAGGCTGACGTAGTCGGCGCCCGCTTGAAGGAGGAACTCTGCCTGACTGAGCACTTCGGCGGTGGCGATGATTTTGGCGGTGGGATTAAGGCTGCGTAGAAGGCGAACGAGGCGTTCGTTGTTGATGCCTTTGAGGACGGAATCGGGGACGGTGCAGATGAGCACTTCGGCATGCTCGACGCCGGCATGCAGGAGGGTGTCGCGCTGGCTGATATCGCCGTAGATGACGCGGACGTTTGCGCTCGATGAGGCCTTCGCGGGCGACGGGACTGAAATCGACCACGGCGGTGTCGTTAATGAGATCGGGCGCATGGCGTTGCATCTCCTCGAGAAGCGAGCTGGCGGTGCGGAAGAAGCCGAGGAACAGGATGCGGGCTTTGCCGTGGCCGTGGCCGCCTTCGGCGTGAACGTCGTCAGTGGCGTGGTCGAGATCGCGCAGGCCGCGGCGTTTCAACCAGGGAATCATGCGCCGCGCGAAGGTATCGGACTTCGACATGCCGAAGGAGGAGACGGCAGCGAGCAGGGTAAAGGCGAGCGCGACCATGCCGGTGGTGGAGGGATTGCCGAAATGGTGCGGCGCTGGCGCCAAGGGCGAGGATGACGAGGGAAAATTCGCTGACCTGTCCGAGGTTGAGCGCGGGAATGAGGCTGGTGCGCAAGACCTTGTCGCATGAGGTAGAGCGGCGTGAAGGTGGTGAGGAAGCGGGTGATGAAAACGAAAGCGGCGAAGACGAGCGCCCAGCCGATGAGGACGGGCGTGGGCATGGGGATCTGCATGCCGAGGCCGACGAAGAAGAGAGTGATGAAGAAGTCGCGCAGGCTGGTGACCTTGGCGGTGACGTCGAGAGCGTAGGGGAAGGTGGAGAGGGCGACGCCGGCGATGAGGGCACCCATCTCGCGCGAGAGATGGAGGCGTTCGCCCAGTTCACCGATGAGGAAGCACCAGGCGAGCGCACCGACTTGCACGAGTTCCGGCGAGCGGGCGACGCGCTTGAAGATGACGGGAAGGACGTAGCGGCTAACGACCAATGTGACGGCGACGAGGAGGACGACGCGCGACCAGCGACATCAGCAGAATGGTCGGCGCGAGATTTTCGAGATTCGGCTGGACGGCGAGGAAGAGGATGGCGGCGAGATCCTGGAGGACGAGGACGCCGAGTGTGATGCGGCCGGTGAGAGTGTCGAGTTCCTGTTTCTCGTAGAGAACCTTGACGATGATGACGGTGCTGCTGAGCGCGCCGGCGACCCCGAGGTAGAGCGCGTCCCATTGGCCGCCGCCGAGACCGAAGCCGCAGAGGCGGAAGAAGAGAACGCCGAGGATGGCGCCGACGGAGATCTGGACGAGGGCGGTGAGAGTGATGGAACGGCCGGCGCTGATGATTTTTTTCAGATCGATCTCGAGACCGATCATGAAGAGGAGAAAGATGAGGCCGAGCTCGGCGATGGCGGAGATGCTCTCGGCGGACTCGATCAGGCCCGAGCCGGCTGGGCCGAGAATGAAGCCGCCGATGAGGTAGGCGAGGAGGACGGGCTGGCGAAAGAATTGCGCGACGAGGCCGAGCAGCCAGGCGGCAGCGATGCTGAAGGTGATGTCGCGGATGAGGTCGTGCATGGGGCGGGCGGGCGCACCCTATACAATCGCGTGTCCTTCCGGCAAGCGTGGCGACAGGGTGTTTTTTTAGCCACAGATTGACACAGATGAAACACAGATTTTCTGAGGGCGGCCTGTGGCCGGCCCTTTATCTGTGTCGATCTGTGTTCATCTGTGGCTGAATCTCACGGCTGCTTTTTGTTAAGCATCTCTTCGCGTTTGGCTTTGAATTCGGTGCCGGGATGCCACTGGGGCCATTTGTCGCCGTTGGCGACTTGATAGCCGACTTCGAAGAAGAGCTGGATGTCTTCGACCGCGCCGGAGAGATCCCAGGCGGGATCGATTTCATCGGAAGGCTGATGGTAAATGTTTGCGACGTATTCTTCGCGCTTTTGCTGGCCCCACCCGGCGGGCTGGCCGAGCACTTCGACGCCGCGGCCGGTGTAGAGGGCGGGGACGCCGAGCTTGGAGAAGGCGAAGTGATCGGCGCGGTAGAAGCTGCCGCGTTCGGGTTTGCTGTTCGGGGTCATGACGCGGCCCTGCCGTTTGGCGGCTTCGCCTAACATGTCGTCGAGGGTGGAATTGCCGTCGCTGATGCTTTCGATGTCTTTGGTTTCTCCCCAGACGCTGGTGCCATCGATGTTGATATTGGCGAGCGTTCTTTCGAGCGGAGTAGAGCGGGTTCTCGGCGTAGAACTTGGCGCCGAGGAGGCCGGATTCCTCGGCGGTAGTGGCCATGATGAGGACGGACCGTTTCGTCGGCTGCGGAAGTTTTTCGTGCGCTTGCGCGAGCGCGAGGATGGCGGCGACGCCGGAGGCGTTATCGAGGGCGCCGTTGTAGATGTTGTCACCTTTCATCTCGGGATTGCGGCCGAGATGGTCCCAGTGCGCGGAGTACATGATCCACTCGTCTTTCAGCTTTGGGTCGCTGCCCTCGATCCGGGCGAGGATGTTGTGGGACTTGAAGGTGCGGACCTTTTGCTGGAGCGCGAAGCTCGCTTTCGATTGCAACGGAACCGGACGGAAGTCTTTTTGCAGCGCGCGTTTTTTTAGCTCGTCGAAGTCCAGTTTGCTGGTGCGGAATAATTTCTTCGCGGTCTCAAGCGTGATCCAGGAACGGATCTCGACCTGATCCATGTTTTTGTTCGGGGCATCGATCTCGAAATTCTCCGTGCCCCAACTGCTTTCGATGACCGACCACGGATAGGCGGCGGGTTCGGTCTCATGAACGATGACAGCGGCAGCGGCGCCCTTCTGCGCAGCGATTTCGTATTTGTAGCTCCAGCGGCCGTAGTAGGTCATGGCGCGGCCCTTGAACATTTTCGGATCGAGCATGGATTCGTCGGCGGGATCGGGAATGGCGGGATCGTTGATTAGCATGACGATGGTTTTGCCTTTGACGTCGACGTCTTTGTAATCGTCCCAGCCGTATTCCGGAGCGACCACGCCGTAGCCGACGAAAATCATCTCGGAATCCTCGACTTTTATCTTCTCCTGCAGCCGCGCGGAGGAGGCGACGTAGTCGGTGGGAAACTTCAGTTGGATTTTCTCGTCCCCGACGCGGAAGGAAGCGGTCGGGTGGGTGATGATGCCGGCGAGCGGGACTTCCTGGGTGTAGGTGCCGTTCGGATTGCCGGGTTTGAGCCCGATGGCTTTGAATTGCTCGGTGAGGTATTTGACCGTGAGTTCCTCGCCTTTCGAGCCGGGAGCCCGGCCCTCGAATTCATCGGAGGAGAGGACTTTGATGTGCTTCAGCAAATCTTCGGCCTTGATGGCGTCGAGTGCGGCCTTGGGCGGGAGATCGACGTCGGCGCCCAGAGCAATGGAGGCAAAGGAAGCAAGCAGAAGAGGGAATAATTTCATGGAGCGGGGTTTGTGTTTTCGAGCCGAACGTACTTGTAGGGGTGGTGGTCGAGAAGGGTGGGATGCCAGTTTTTCACGCTGGGATGAATGAGAAAGGCGTGCGTGTAGTGGAAGAGCGGAATGATGGGGGCCTCGCGCAGGAGGATGGCCTCGGCTTGTTGGAAGAAGGCGTAACGCGCGGGTTGGTCGGGGGCTTGCGCGGCCTCGGCGAGGAGGCGGTCGTAGTCGGCGTTGGCCCAACCGGTGTAGTTGTTGCCGCCGCCGCCGAGCCAGACGTCGAGAAATGAAGTGGGGTCGAGGTAATCGCCGATCCAGGTGGAGCGGTAAATTTCGTAGTCCATGCGGCGACGGGTATCGAAGTATACCTTCTCCTCCTGATTGGTGAGCGTGACTTTGAGCCCGAGATTTGCGCTCCACATCTGCTGCACGGCTTCGCACGTCATGCGGTGGTTTTGCGAGGTGTTAAAAAGAATGTCGAGTGGCGGCAGACCCTGGCCGCCCGGGTAACCGGCCCGGGCGAGAAGTTCGCGCGCCTGGGCGGGATCGAAGGGGATGGAGGCGGCGGCGGTGTAGCCGACGGTGTTCGGTGGGGTGAAATTGGCGGCGGGGAGCATGGCATTGCGCCAGACGGCCGCGGCGAGCGTTTTGCGGTCGAGGGACAGGGCGAGTGCGCGCCTAACGAGCGGGTTGTCGAGCGGGGGGCGGTTGACGTTGAGACGAAAGAAGTAGCTGCCGAGATAGGGATCGAGACGGATGACTTCGGGTCGTTCGCGGCGGTATTTTTCGATGCGGTTGACCGGGATCGACTCGGTGAGGTGAATCTGGCCGGAGCGGAAGGCGCGTTCTTCAACGTCGTTGCTGTCGATGGTGTGAAAGACGATGCCGTTGAGCGTGACCGTCGGCGCGTCCCAGTAGGTGGGGCTTTTCTTGACGCGAACGTGGTAGTTCAAGCGCCACTCCTCGAGCGCGAAGGGGCCATTACCGACGAAACGCCCCGGACGCGTCCAGCGAGAACCACGCGCGTAGGCGGGGCCGTGTTTTTCGATGGCGCGGACGGGGACGGGGAACCAGGACCAATGGGTGAGGAGCGAGAGAAAATACGGCGTCGGATGGGTGAGGGTGACCTGGAGGGTGGCGTGATCGAGCGCGCGGAAGCCGACTTGATTGAAGTCCGTGAGTTTCGATTTGTGGAACGCTTCGGCGTTGGCCACCGGGTAGAGCATATAGGCGTAACTGGAGGCCATCGCGGGCGAGAGGATGCGGCGATAGGATTCGACGAAGTCCTGCGCGACGATGTGTTCGCCGTTCGACCATTTCGCATCGGGGCGGAGGTGGAAGGTATAGATCTTCGTATCGGGGGAAATGTCCCAACGCTCGGCCACGCCGGGGACGGGATGCAGATCGCGTGGGTCTTCCGCGACGAGCCCCTCGAAGAGCGCGGCGAGAATATTGCCGCCGCTGACGCCGCGCACGATGTGTGGGTCGAGGTCCTCGATTTCCTGGCCGTTGCCTTTGTGGAGGATGTGGAGGCGGTTGCCTTTCTCCACGTTGCTTTCGGGTTTGGTGCAGGCGGCGAAGGGGAGAGCGCCTGCAAGCAGGGCGGCGGCGAGCGGCGTGCGGAACACGGCGCAAGATTGACTAGAAGACGGGCGGGATAAAGGCAATCATTGCCGCGGCCGCGAAGTTGCCCCTGTGAGTATGCAAGAGTTTATCGAGAAGTTCTTGCTGGCGTTCATCCCGCTTTTCGTGGCGATCGATCCGATTGGGTTGGTGGCAATTTTCATGGGATTCGCACCGAATGCCTCGCGGGAACATCGGCAGCGGCAGGGTTTGCTCGCGGTCTTGACGGGGCTGGGAGTGGCGATCGGTTTTATCTTCCTGGGGAAGGCGATCTTTGCCGCGCTGGGGATTTCGGTGGCGGATTTTCAGGTGGCGGGCGGGTTGATTTTGCTCGGCCTGGCGGTGCGGGATTTGATGGGATTTGGGGAGAATCCGCGTGGAGGAGAGTTGGATTTCGGCGTGGTGCCGCTGGGGATGCCTCTGATCGCGGGGCCGGCGTTGCTGACGGCGCTGCTGCTCTTGTTGGATACGGTGGGGATTTGGTTCACGCTGCTCTCGCTTTCGGTGAATCTGCTGCTGGTGGAGATCGGGTTTCGCCACGCGCGGCGGATTGAGGCGCTGCTCGGGAAGCAGGGACTGAACGGGATTTCGAAATTGATCGCGCTTTTGTTGGCGGCGATTGCAGTCAGTCTGATCCGACGTGGCTGGCAGTCGCCCTGATCAAAACGATCCAGTCTGGAGCAAAACGAGAGTGCAGGCGTAGTCGACTTCGATGCCGGCCTCGCGGGCTTGCTCGGCCAGATCGTCGTTCTCGGCACCGGGGTTCATGATGATGCGGCGCGGTTTGGCGGCGAGGATTGCCGGGATGAGTGGGTCGGAGCGTTGCTTGCCGAGATACATGGTGACGGTGTCGATCGGGTGCGGCAATGTCAGCGATGCCCGGGTAGCAGGTTTCGCCGAGGATTTCGGGAAAGGCAGGATTGACGGGGACGGCCCGATGGCCGTGCTCGCGCAGCATTTCCATGGCGCGATAGGCATAGCGGTCGGGTTTCGGTGAGGCGCCGAGGACGGCCACGGTTTCGCTTTTGGTGGGTGACATGTTCAAGCTGTTTATTTTACGTTGATTACGGCTGGCGGGGAGCAGGTGGTTGTATTGACAGGCTACAAGCCCTTGTTACCATGTCGCCCTTATGAGATTCCCTCTCGCGCTGACGAGCAAAATCGCGGCGTACATCATCGGCCACAAGCTGCGCCGAACCGAAAAATTTGCCACCGTCTTGCAGCTTGAGCCGTTGCACACCTGCAACCTGACCTGCACCGGCTGCGGCCGCATCCGCGAATACTCGACGTCGCTCAAGGATATGATGTCGCTGGAGGATTGCCTCGGCGCGGCGGATGAGTGCAAAGCGCCGATGATTTCGATCTGCGGCGGCGAACCGCTGATCTATCCGCACATCGAGTCGCTCATCGGTGGGCTGCTGGAGCGGAAGCGGATCGTTTACGTGTGCACGAACGCGATGTTCATGCGCAAGAAGATGCGCGAGTGGTTGGCGACGCGGGTAAGCGGATGAGCGGCTTTGGTGGAGAAGAAGATCGGTGCGCTTCTCGCGCAGAGTTTGATCACAGACAAAGACGCGGCGAAGATTCGAAAGGGACCGAAGGACGCGACGAAGCCGGTGATCGCGCCGAGCGATTGGATGTATTGGAACGTGCACCTCGATGGCCTGGAGCGGACGCATGATCTCATCGTGGAACGCGAGGGCGTCTTCAAGGAATGCATTCTCGCGATCAAGATGGCGAAGCTGCTCGGTTATCAGGTGGCGACGAATACGACCGTCTACAAGGAGACGGACATGGAGGAGGTCGAGCAGATGTTCGATTTCCTTGTCGGACCTCGGCGTGGACGGGCACACGATCACGCCGGGCTACGAGTACGACGCGGCGAAGAAGGACATGATCGCGCGGCTGGACTTGAAGCCGGAGAATTTCTTCCTTACGCGCGATCTGACGGTGCAGAAATTCGCGAAGATGGATGAGTGGATGAATCGTTACACGTTCTTCGGGACGCCGGTTTATTTTGAATTCCTCGCGGGCAAACGCGACCTGACCTGCTCGGCGTGGGCGATCCCGACCCGGAACATGGCGGGCTGGAAAGCGCCGTGTTATTTCATGACCGACAAGGTCGGGACGAAGGGCCACTACGAGAGCTACGCGGAACTGCTGGAGGACGTGGACTGGGACAAGTACGGCGTGGTCGATGGCGTGGCGCGCGATCCGCGTTGCGAGAATTGCATGACGCATTGCGGCTACGAGCCGACGGCGAGCCTGGGTTTGAATGCGCAGAAGGGCGACACGTGGAAGACGATCAAGTTTAATTTCGGGGCGCGTCCGATGCCGACCGGACGAGGGAGCGAGGTGCTGGCGTTTAATGGCGTGACGTCCGGGAACGGACATCTCACGGGCAAGAAAGCGGAACTCGAAGCCGTCGCGTCGTAGTCGTGCCTCCGGTTTCCTCGAACGTCATTCCGTTGCCGAGCGCGTCGCCTGAGACGACGCCGACCTATTCGCCGGCGCTTGCCGGATCTGAGTGACGCGATTGCGCGGGCGCAGCAGAATCTGTTGCGGCAGCAGCAGCCGGACGGGCATTGGTGCGGCGAGCTGCTGGTCGATAGCACGCTCTGCTCCGATTACGTGCTCTTCATGCACTGGCTGGGCGAGGTGGATGAGACGCTGCAGCAACGTTGCGCACGCCACATCATGAAACGGCAACTGCCGGATGGCGGTTGGAATATTTACTACGCAGGCCCCAGTGAAGTGAACGCGTCGGTAAAGGCGTACTTCGCGCTCAAACTGGCGGGACATTCGGCGGATCTGCCGTTCATGCGCGAGGCGCGCGCGAACATCCTGCGGCTGGGCGGGATTCCGCGGATGAATACCTTCAGCAAACTTTACCTGGCGTTGCTCGGACAATTTCCCTGGCATTATCTGCCGTCGATCCCGGTGGAGATGATTCTCTTTCCGACGTGGGCGCCGTTTAATCTCTACCGGATGTCGTCCTGGAGTCGGGCGATGCTGGTGCCGCTGGCGATCATCAATCACTTCAAGCCGACGCGTGAACTGCCGGGCTTGAAGCAATTGCACGAGCTGTATCCGCTCGGGACGGAGCACAAGGATTTCACTCTCCCGCGCGATCAACGCTTCTTCGCGTGGCGGAATTTTTTCCTGCGGGCGGATCACGCGTTGAAGCTGATTTCGAAGCTGGGCTGGCGGCCGATGCGGAAACGCGCACTCGAAGAGGCGGAGCGCTGGATGCTGGAACGGATCGGTGAGGGGAGCGACGGACTGGCGACGGTGTTCCCGGCGAT
Organism: uncultured Verrucomicrobiae bacterium; assembly: GCA_963769625.1. Classification (GTDB taxonomy): domain Bacteria; phylum Verrucomicrobiota; class Verrucomicrobiia; order Chthoniobacterales; family UBA10450; genus JACCTI01. The sequence goes on from CAVYMO010000012.1 coordinate 495,452, forward strand.
GCTGAACGCGTTGATCGCGCTGCGGGCTCTGGGTTATCCGAGCACGCATCCGGCCTACGCGAAGGCGATGAAGGATTTTCGCGGCTTGTTTGTGGATGATCCGGAGGATTTTCGGATTCAGCCGTGTCTCTCGCCGGTGTGGGATACCTCGATCAACATGATCGCGCTGGGGGAGTCGGGCTTGCCGGCGGATCATCCGGCGCTACAGAAAGCGGCCGCGTGGCTCGTGAGCAAGGAGGTGCGGGTGCGAGGCGATTGGACGGTGAACAATCCGCATCCGGAAGCGAGTGGGTGGGCTTTCGAATACAATAATGTCTATTATCCGGACACGGACGACACCGCGATGGTGTTGATGGGTTTGCGGCTGGCGAAGCCGACGCAGCAGGACGAATTCGAGGCGCTCTTCAAGCGCGCGCTGGGCTGGCAATTGAGTTTTCAATGCAAGGACGGCGGCTGGGCGGCGTTCGACAAGGAAGTGACGCAGCATTGGCTGGAGGACATGCCGTTTGCGGATCATAACGCGATTCTCGATCCGACGTGCAGCGATCTGACCGCGCGGACGCTGGAGTTGTTCGGCTATCTTGGCGTGGACGGAAAGCCGGCGTGGGTGCGCCGCGCGGTGCGATATTTGATCGAGACACAGGACGACGACGGCTCGTGGTATGGACGCTGGGGCGTGAATTATATTTACGGGACCTGGCAGGTGCTGCGCGGGTTGCGCGCGATCAAGGCGGACATGACGCAGGACTGGATCTTGCGCGGACGCGATTGGCTGGAGAGCTGCCAGAACGAGGACGGTGGATGGGGCGAGAGCTGTGCTTCGTACGACGCGCCGGTTTTGAAGGGCAAGGGTGAGAGCACGGCTTCGCAGACGGCGTGGGCGTTGATGGGAATCTGCGCGTGCGGCGATCTCGACCGGCCGAGCGTGCAACGCGGGTTGCGTTATCTTTTGACGACGCAACGGAGCGATGGCGCGTGGGACGAACCACAGATCACCGGGACGGGATTTCCGGGCGTATTTTATCTGAAGTACGATATGTACCGGCAGAATTTCCCCCTCATGGCGCTGGCCACGTATGTGAACTATCGCAGCGGCCTCGGGCACTATCCCAGCTTCTACCGCTGCGGATAGGACGACGCGGCCGTCGTTCCACGAGCGCGGATTGACGCGTTGCGCTGCGCATCGGACGTTAGGGGATTATGGCTTACGAATTACCGAAACTTCCCTACGCCTACGACGCACTCGAGCCGCACATCGATGCGCGCACGATGGAGATCCATCACACCAAGCATCACCAGGCTTACATCACGAACGTCAACAAGGCGCTCGAGAGCAAGCCGGAGCTGGCCGCGAAGTCGGTGGAGGATTTGATCAGCGACCTCAGCGCGGTGCCGGAGGATATTCGCACGGTGGTGCGGAATAACGGAGGCGGCCACGCGAACCACTCGTTCTTCTGGCAGATCATGGGGCCGAACGGCGGTTCGCCTTCCGGGCAACTGGCCGACGACATCAATGCCGCCTTTGGCAGCCTGGATGGCTTGAAGGAAAAGATTAACGCCGCCGGTGCGGGTCGTTTCGGCAGCGGCTGGGCGTGGTTGGTCAAGAACCAGAGCGGCAAGCTTGAAGTCTGTTCGACCGCGAACCAGGACAACCCGCTCATGGGCAAGGCGATCGCGGGCTGCGAAGGCACCCCGGTTCTCGGAGTGGACGTGTGGGAACACGCCTACTATCTCAACTACCAGAACCGCCGGCCGGATTACCTAAAGGCGTGGTGGAACGTTGTGAACTGGGCGGAAGTGGGGAAGCGCTACGAGAAGTAGCGCTCCGGCTTTTTTGTTTCATTACCGCGCCATTTCTATGGTGCGTAGCGGAAGGACCAACCTCGGATGGCTAGCGAATCATGGCGTACCTCAACGAGAACTATTTAAAGCTTCAGGCCGGTTATCTTTTTCCCGAGATCGCACGGCGGGTGAAGGAATTTTGCGAGGCGAATCCAGAAGCCGCCTCGCGGGTGATTCGTTGTGGCATTGGGGACGTAACCGAACCGCTGCCGGCGGCGGCGATCGCGGCCATGCACGCTGCCGTCGAGGAGTTGGCGCATCGCGAGACGTTCCGCGGTTATGGGCCTGAGCAGGGTTACGAGTTTATCCGCTCGACGATTGCGCAGCAGGATTATCGCGACCGCGGCATGGAGATCGCGGACGATGAGATTTTTCTCTCGGACGGTTCGAAATCGGATTGCGGATACATCCTCGATATTTTTGGCAACCAGAACAAAGTCGCGATCACCGATCCGGTGTATCCGGTTTATGTCGATACGAATGTCATGGCCGGCCACACCGGCATGGCGCGAGAGAGCGGCCGCTACGACGGGATCGTTTATCTGCCGTGCACGGAGGCGAATCATTTCGTCCCGGAGCCGCCGCCGGCGCGCGCGGATTTGGTTTACCTGTGTTTTCCCAATAACCCAACGGGCGCGGTGGCGACGCGGGAGCAATTGGCGCGCTGGGTGGATTACGCGCGCGAGCACAAGGCGCTGCTGCTCTACGATGCCGCGTACGAGGGCTACATCAGCGAGCCGGAGATTCCGCATTCCATCTACGAAATTCCCGGCGCGCTGGAGTGTGCGATCGAGTTTCGCAGTTTTTCGAAGACGGGCGGATTTACGGGCGTGCGTTGTGGGTTCACGGTGATGCCGCGCGCGGTGAAGGCGCAGACGGTCGATGGACGATCGTTGCCGCTCCATCCGCTCTGGCACCGCCGCTGGAGTACGAAGGCGAACAGCGTGAGCTATCCCGTGCAACGCGGCGCGGAGGCGCTTTACAGCGATGAGGGCAAGGCGCAGGTGCGCGGCTTGGTAGAGCATTACATGGGGAATGCGCGCATCCTGCGCGAGGCAGCGCTGAAAGTGGGATTGAGTGTCTTCGGCGGGACGAACGCGCCCTACATCTGGGTGAAAACGCCGGATGGTCTCACGAGCTGGGAGATGTTCGATCGCATGTTGCACGATCTTAATGTGGTCATCACCCCGGGAAGCGGCTTCGGTTCTTGCGGGGAAGGCTATTTCCGCATCTCGGCTTTCAATAGCCGGACGAATGCGGAGGAAGTCGCGCGTCGGCTCGAGGCCTTGCGGGCGCGTGCGTAGAGAAACGGGCGCGGCAGCGCGTGCTTGTCGCGCGCGGTCTCGCGCGTAACATGCCGGCGGAAAACTCCCGTGCTCGAAACCAACGAAAATCTCCCGCAGCTCTATCGCTTTTGCTTCCTCATGACGGGAGAGGCGACGAAAGCGCAAAAGGCCTTTCAAAGCACGTTGCGCGCAGCGGCGGCGCGGGCCACGCAAGGCGAGCCGGCGCCGGATCGGCTTTGGTTTTTTCGCGATGCGCGCTGGCAATCGCTCATCGCGAGCGAGAGCGGGCTGCAGGCCGAGGCGGTGGAAGTGGAGGAAGCGGAGTTGACGGCGGATTCGCCGGCGCAAATCGAGCAACTTCAACCCGAACAACTCGCGATCTGGATTTCCGGCGCGCCGGAGCCGCAGCGGAGCGCGATGGCGGCTTACTATCTCGATGAGTTCACCGTGAGCGAATTGCGCACGCTGCTGGAGCTGAAGGCGGGTGAGCTCGCCGAGTTGATTGGTAGTGGCCGACGCCAATTTCAAGCCTGGCTGAATGCGATCGCGCCGCAATACGAAGCATGAGTCTGTTCGGTAATTCGAAGCGCGAGGAAATGCTGGCGCGCATCGCTCCAATCACGGAGAAGGCCGGCACGGAGCGCCGCATGCGCGCCGCGGTCTTGCAGGCGAAGAAAAAGGGACCGGCTGCGGTCGCCTTTGCGCAGCAACAGAATTTCGATCGCGCGGTCGCAGCGCTGGTCCGGGAGATTCCGGTTTCCGCCGAGATCTCGGAGTGGTTCCGCAACGAGAAGCTGATGCCGCAAAAACGGCGCAGTTGGAAAAGAACGGTGCTGAATCCTGTGGCCGTTTCCATCGCACTCGCCGTCGTCGTGATCGTTGGCGTCGTTGTCTACGGGGTGCGCCAGCGGATGAACGAATTCCCCGGCTCGGAGAGTGCGCGCAAATTGTTGGTCACGGCCGGCGCGATGCGCGGGGTCTCGCTTGATCCGGTGGAGGCGGAAGCCGGCTCGCTGAGCGATTTCTTTTTCATGAAGTACCGGCTGGAACATTATGATGTGCCGCCGGAGTTCGCGGATTTGCGGACGAAAGCGCTGCGTGTTTTCGATGATGATCAGGGGCGGCGCGTGGCGCAGATCACGCTCGAGGAAAACCGGATGCAGCTTTTTCTTTTCCCGGCGGAACGCAACCCGAAGGACGCGCAACCGGTCGAGTTTGAGGGCTGGCGTTATCTCGAGCACGAGGGCTGGACCGGGGCGGTGCGGGTGAGTGACGGGGTTTGTTTCATGGCCGCGATCCGCGGGAAACGGAAGGAATTCGCGCCTTACCTGGCGCGGCCAGCAGCCCAACCGACTGCCGCCGCCACGCCGCGTTGACACGACCGCGCGGGGCGTCCAATTTTGTCCCCCTTCGCCAGGGTAGCTCAGTGGTAGAGCAGGGGACTCATAAGCCCTTGGTCGGGAGTTCAACTCTCCCCCCTGGCAGATAATTCCTTCCATTCTTCAAATGGCCGATCTTTATCTCGATGATGTTGCGATCGGTGAACGGTACGGTAGCGACACGTATCAGATCACGGAGGAAGCAATCATCGCTTTTGCCCGCGAGTTCGACCCGCAACCATTTCATCTGGATCCTGCGGCGGCGAGGGCGAGCGTTTTCCAGGGTATTTCGGCCAGTGGCTGGCACACCGCGGCGGTCGCGATGCGTTTGTTCATGACAGGCCCTCTCCGTTTTGTGGGTGGCGCGGTTGGGCTGGGCGTGGACGAACTGCGCTGGCCCACCGCGGTGCGTCCGGATGATGAACTACAATTGGAAACCGAAATCCTGGAGACGCGATTGTCCCGGTCCAGGGCTGGTCAGGGTATCGTGCGCGTGCGTAATGTGATGCGCAATCAGAAGGGCGATGTCGTCCTAAGCTATTGCGCGAACGCGTTGGTGAAGAGCCGGCCTCCGGCTTAAGGCAGCGTCGAGTTCACCTCGTGGGTCAAGAGGCCGCGAGTTCTTTGCACTTGCCGATGTCGAGCTTGCCGGAAGCGAGGATTGGAATCGCCTCCACCCGGCGAATGGTGCGCGGGATCCAAAGGTTCGGCACTTCGGCTTCGCGCAAGGCGGCGCGCAATTGTTGCGCGTCGATCTCGATGGCGCTGAGGAGGACAATCGCTTCGCCCTTGGTCTCGTCCGGCACGCCCATGACCGCGAGCACGCGTTCCGCCTGAGCATCGAGCTTCAGCGCGGAAAGGATTTTTTGTTCGATCAGTTCGTGCGGCACCATCTCGCCGCCGATCTTGGAAAAGCGCGAAAGGCGGCCTTCGATGAAAAGAAAACCGTCCTCGTCGAAACGCGCGAGATCGCCGGTCTTGAACCAATTGTCCTGGAGAATTTCCGCGGTGCGTTCCGGATCGTTCAGGTAGCCGGCGAAAATATTTGGGCCGCGTAACCAAAGCATGCCGGTGTCATGCAGGCGCAGTTTTTCGCCGGTGTCGGGATGGCGAATCTCCGCCGCCATGCCGGGCGCCATCTTTCCCGTGGAGCCGAGACGATTCGAGGGCTGGACCGGGTCGCCCGGGCCGGGCGGTTGCGGGTCGGGAAGATTCACGCTGACGACGGGGGAGGTTTCGGTAAGTCCGTAGCCTTCGAGAACGGAGATGCCGAAGCGCTCTTCAAACGCCCGCACTAGATCGCCGGGAAGCTTTTCAGCGCCGGTGATAAGGAGGCGCAAGCTGCGCAACTGTGTCGGCTCGGCTTTGCGCAGATAAGCGCGCAAAAACGTAGGCGTGGCGAACATGATGGTGGTGCGGTAACGCTCGACCAGGCCCGCAATCTTGGCCGCCTCCAGCGGGCTGGGATAGGTGACGGTCTGGATGCCCTCGATGATCGGATACCAAAGAGTGACGGTGGAGCCGAAGCTGTGGAAGAATGGCAGCGACGCGAGAATCAACGTGTCGTCGGGTGAATCGAGCATCACGCTGAACTGCGAAACATTGCCGAGGAGATTGTGGTGGGTGAGGGGAACACCTTTGGGCGCGCCGGAGCTGCCGCTGGTGAAGAGAAGGAGAGCCTCTTCGTGGCCGCCAACGTGCGGCACGTGCAGGAGACGCGCGAGCAACGCCGTGGGCGTGAGCAGGCAGATCATCCACCAACAAAGGATGGCCGGCTTCATCGTGGGCAGGAGTTGATCCAGATGAATGACATGAGGCGTCCACGGAAAAGTCTCGAACTTCTGCGCCATCGCGCTCGCGGAGATAATGGTTCGAAGACCGGCCTGGGTTTTTGCGGACTCGATCGATTCCCGCGCGCTGGAGAAGTTGAGATTGACCGGAATCTTGCCCGCGAGGACAACGGCGACGTTGGCGACGACGCCGCCTTTGCCAGGCGGCAGGACAATGCCGATGCGTGTCTCGGGACATTTCGCGCGCAAATGCCGTGCGAGAGCGGTGGCGACGCCGAGCAGTTTGCCGCGTGAAAGCGTGGTGTGATCGAGGCCATCGATTACCGCGGTGCGGAATGGGCGTCGCTTGAGCGCGCGGAGAGCGGCGTGGGCGAGATGCCCGCGTAAAACGGGACGCTGGCTGTAGCAGGCCTCGCCGAGCTTGAGCAATTCCTCGCGCACGGTGGCGATGTCAGCGGCCTCTGCAGGAATGGGTTGACCAAAAGCGACGGCCACGGGAAACGGAATCTGGCGTGGCCATTTCGTGAAGAAGCGTCCGCCCTGAAAGGAAAAGATCGATCCCCAAAGTTGATCGAGCCAGACAGGAACCACGGGCGCATCGGCCTGATGGGCGATCAATTCGTAGCCGCGTCGCAAGCGGAGCAACGAACCGGAGCGGGAAAGCTGACCCTCCGGAAAAAGGCAAACGATCTCGCCGGCGCGCAATTTCTCGGCCGCGCCGCGCAAGGCATCCTTCGCGCGACGTGATGTAATGGGGATGCAACCGGCGAGGCGAAGGAACGGATGCAGAACCGGATGGCGATAATATCCGTCGTCGACGATGAAGCGAATGGGACGCGGGCAGGCAAGTTGCAAGACGATGGCGTCGACCCAGGTGATGTGATTCGGCAAAAGCAGGAAGCCGCCGGCGGGAAGCTGCTCGCGTCCGGTGGGGGTGACGCGATAGATGAGACGCGCCAGACCGAGACCGACGGCGTAAAAGAGTCGTTCCGCGGTGGAGGAGTGCTGCATCATTTGTCATTTACAATCGGTGGCGCGCCTACTGCAATCGGCAATTCGATGAGCGAACGTCCTTCCACGCCGCTGCCGGGTGCGCGGCCCGCGCTTGCGCTGCTGCTCGGAATCAATCTTTTCAACTATATCGACCGCTACATTTTGGCGGCGGTGGAGCCGGAGATTCGTCGGGCGTTTTTCGCTCTCGACGATCCGAATGCGAAGGCGAAGACCGGAGCACTGGCGACGGCGTTCTTGCTCAGCTACATGCTGAGTGCACCGATCTTTGGTCGGTTGGCGGATCGTTATTCGCGCTGGTGGATCATTGGCGCCGGTGTGGCGGTGTGGAGCCTGGCGAGTGGGGCGACGGGGCTGGCGGGATCGTTCGCGATTTTGTTGGTGACGCGAATTTTTGTCGGCATCGGCGAGGGCGCCTATGGACCGGCAGCGCCAACGATCCTGGCGGATCTTTATCCCATTCAACTGCGGGGGCGCGTGATGTCAGTGTTCTTCCTCGCGATTCCGGTGGGCGGTGCGCTGGGGTACGGATTTGCCGGTGCAGTGGCATCGCACTGGGATTGGCGGTGGGCGTTCTACCTGGTGGTGCCGCCGGGGATAATTCTCGCCGCGCTTTGCGGGTTCATGCGCGAGCCGCGACGGGGCGAAAGCAGCGGAGCGGTGGTGCAGAAGAGTCGCAGCCGGAGGAGCGATTACGCGACGCTTTTCAAAACGCGCTCCTATGTCCTGAACACGCTCGCCACCGCGGCCATGACCTTCGCGATTGGCGGGCTCGCGTTTTGGACGCCGAGCTATATTTACGAATACCGAAAAGTCGGAAGCCTGGCGCAGATCAACATGATCTTTGGCGGACTGACGGTGTTGGCGGGGCTGTTCGGAACGCTCGCTGGTGGTTGGGCGGGGGACAGACTGCGGGGGCGTTATCCAGGCTCGTATTTTCTCGTTTCCGGCATGGGAATGATGATCGGGTTTCCCTTTACCGTCCTAATGCTTTTCATCCCGTTTCCGTGGGCATGGGGCGCACTTTTTATCGCGCTCTTCTTCCTCTTCTTTAATACCGGGCCATCCAACACCGCGCTCATCAACGTGACTCATCCATCGCTGCGCGGGACGGCGTTCGCGCTCAACATTTTCATCATCCATGCGCTGGGCGACGCCATTTCGCCCCCTCTCCTCGGCGCGATCGCCGATCGGACGAACATGAACTTCGCATTTCTGGCGGTGTCGCTGGTGATGCTCGTGTCGGGAGTAATCTGGCTGGCCGGAACCAAATTTCTGGCGGCGGACACCGCGGCGGTGGAGGGGCCGCCGTTGACGAGGACGTAACGAAAACAGCGGGAGCAACCGAAGTTGCTCCCGCCGTGGATTCGTTTGCACGGGGATTGCCCGCGTTTTCGTTGTTAGGGCTGTGGTGTCGGCTTGGCGGCGGCGGATGAATTGTCATCCTCGTCGCTTTTGCTATTCGTCGAGGTGCTGTCGCCGCTCTTGGACGAATTGGACTTGGCGGAAGACGAAGAATCGTCGGACGCTTTTTCTTTGGCGCTGCTCGAGGAGCTGCTGCTCTCTTTCTTGGCGGAATCGCTCGCGTCCCGGCCCGACGAGCTCGAAGTCGCTGGCGTGGTCGCGGCCTTGGAGGAGCTGCCAGCTGCGGTCGCGGTGGGTTTCGGGGTCGCCGTGCCTGCCGGAGTCGACGCTCTTGTCGCCGACGGCGAAGCGGTAGCTGCCGGAGTGGCGGAAGCGGTTGCTCTCGGTGATGCTGTTGCCGTGGCGGTGGCCGCTGGAGTCGCACTCGCTGTGGCCGCCGGCGTAGCCGTCGCGTTCGTGGAGGCGGCGGAACCGGTCTGCGTGGTCACGTTGGAAGTCCGCGAAGTGCCAGCGCTGATGCTGACGCCAACCGCCGGCTGCACGCCGTAATAGCTGTAGATGCCGCTGATGTACTCCGGACGATTATACTGCTCGATGCGGGTGTAATCGTAGGCTGGCGCTTCATAGATGCGTTCGCGCTCGATCGTGGTGGTGTAGACGGTCGGATCGCTCGTGGGCTGAAACGCCGTGTAAGGCATTGCCACCGTCTTGCGCGTGGTGGTTGTGGTGCTTGTCTTCTTGGAACCGGACGACGCCACGTTGGCCGCGCCGGTGGTTTCCAAAACCGTGTAGGCCATGCAGCCGGTGTCGCGATCGAGAACAACGTCTTTGATCACGCCGACCTCGGAGCCATCTGCGCTCCGAATCTTCGAACCGATGATTTTGCTGCTTTGCACGAAACCGGTCGAGTTCGTCGACGTGGTGGTGGACTGGGTCTGAGCTTGAGACGGAGCAACGGCCAGACCCGCGATGGCCATAGTTGCTCCCATGAGGATGAGTTTTTTCATAGGTTGTTGCTGTGAACTGACGTGAAGCGACGACTCGTTATTCAGCGTCGCGTCGCATTACCTTCGGACCTGCAGGTCTCGCTGCGCGTGTGGATAAGAGCGGCAAAAAACGGAACGGGAACAGATTCTTGTGCGAGAGGCAGTTACAATTTTTTGACGAAATGCGGTGGACAGAAACGACAAGATGCGCGTTTAGATTTGAAATGTTTATCGCTCGGATTTGCCGCGGTGTATTCCTCTTGGCTCTTACGCTCGCCCCCAGGGGGGCAGCCGCTGGTGTGCCCGACGATTGCACCCAGATGCTTGTGGCCACAGCGCCGGATTGGAATTCCGCCCAAGGCGAAATGCGAATGTTCGAGCGTGCTCGCGGCGGCAAATGGACGGCGCGCGGTGGAGCGATTCCGGTGCTGTTCGGCAAGAGCGGGCTGGCCTGGGGGACGGGCATCGCCGGCCAGGAACAAACGAACGGTCCCCGCAAGAAGGAACGCGATGGCCGGGCGCCCGCCGGCATTTTCACTATCGGCAAGATCTATACCTACGATGCGAAGTTACCCACAGGCGCGAGTTTTCCGTTTCGGCAGGTGACGACGGCCGACGCCTGGATCGACGATCCCGCGCATCCGGACTACAACCGATTTGTGACGATCCCTGATCCAGCGAATCCGCCGGCGTGGTTCGAAAAGCAGAAAATGCGGCACAACGATTTTGCCTATCGCTGGCTGGTCGAGATTCGCCACAACTCCGATCCACCGGTGGCGGGCGACGGGAGCGCAATCTTTTTTCATATCCGGCGCGGAGTAACACGGCCGACCGCGGGCTGCACCACGATGGCGGAGTCCGATCTCGTGCGCGTGATCAAGTGGTTGCGCGCGACGCGAAATCCTTGTTATGCCTTGCTTCCCGCGGCAGAATACGCGAGCCGTTGGGAACGCTGGAACCTTCCGCCGCCTGTGGCTCAAACCGCCGCGCGATAACGGCGGGGTTGCAATCAATCATTTTCACACTACCGTCTCGTTAGGCCAATTCTCATGAGAAAACGCGCAAATCCAGATTCCGAACCAAACATCCGCCGGATTGATTCCAAACCGCGGGCTCAAAAGCAAACGCACGGCTTCCAGGTGCACTTCCTCCGCGGCCGCGAAGTCGTGACGAAGATGTTTAGCGACACCGTTTATGGCGGGAAGGAAAGCGCCCGGCGGGCGGCGCGGAAGTTCAAACGTGCGACGACCCTGGCGTTGCCAGAGCGTATTTTTCGCGGACCGAAAAGCGCAAAAAAGGCGCGAGGAAAAGCGAAGCCGCAACTCCGGACCAAGCCCAAGGCGAAAGCCAAGTCGAAGCCGAAGGCGAAACAGCCCGCCAAGCGAACCGTCAGTCGTCCGGCGCGCAAAGGCGTCAAGGGCCGGAAAAAGTAGGGCGTCGCTCGGCGGCGGCGTCTTCAAGCGCGCTGCCGGCAGGCATCCCAGCATTCCATAAAGCCGGGCGCGAAGTCGGCCGGTCGGGCACGCATCCACGCATTTACCAGCTCGGGCGGAAAGAAATTGCCATAATCAATTTCTTCGCGCGATAGGCGGAAAGGGCCCTCGTGACGCCCCCGATAGAGCCAGATGAATTCGTGCCCGGTTTTTTCGGACGCCGGGAGTTTGAGAACCCGTTCCAGCGGCGCCTGCACCCCCAGTTCTTCCTGAAGTTCACGCGCAGCGGCAGTATCGTATGCTTCGCCGGCATCGACGTGGCCGGCGGCACTCGAATCCCAAGCCCCTGGGTGACGATCTTTCAGGCGGGAACGCTTTTGCAAAAAGACTTCACCGGCGGCGTTGAAGAGAAGGATGTGGACAGCACGGTGAAGCAAGTTATTCGCATGCACCTCGAGCCGAGGCGCGGCGCCTACGACGCGGTCCTGAGCGTCCACCACGGCGAAGGATTCGGTGGTCTGGGAAAGCGCCGGGTTTGGGTCCACCGGCGCGGCGAAATTGGTGAGTTGGACCCACTGCAAAAGCGATAATTCCTCGGCTCGGGCTTTCGGATCGAATCCGCCAACGCGCGACGCCTCGTCCCACTGGGAAATATCCTCGCGTAGAAGTTTTTGCAGTTGCTTTCGCCGTTGGGAAAAACCCAATCGCACCAAGCGGGCAAACGATTCGGGGTCGTGGTGGGGGAGGGCTCCGAGCGCTCGTGGGCTGATCTTTACGAAGGCTGAATCGACTTCGGGTCGCGGCAGAAAAACGCTAGCCGGCACGGTGCGCAGGTATTCCACCTCATGGTGGAGTTGGACGAGAAGTGTTAGCGCGCCGTAGTCCGGCGTGCGGGCGGCGGCGGACAATCGTCGCGCCATCTCTTTCTGTAACATGCACAAACACAGATAGATCGGACTAGGCCATTTCGTAAAGCGGAGCAGGAGTTGGCTGGAAATATTGTAAGGAAGATTGCCGATGAACTTTACCCGCGGGTGCGCGTAGAGTTGGCGCACATCGAACTCCAGCGCGTCAGCGTGCAGGACTTCGAGGCGATCGGTGCGGAAACGTTCGCGCACGAAATTCGCCAGTCGGGCGTCTTTTTCGATCGCAAGAACTCGTGCACCGGAGGCAAGCGCAAACTCGGTTAAAGCACCCAGGCCCGGCCCCACTTCGACGACGTAATCATTCGGCTGCAGTTCCGCGCGAGCCACGATCCACTGCGCCAGATTGCGATCATGGAGGAAGTTTTGCCCGAGCGTTTTGACCGGTGAGACGCGAATTTCGCGCAGGGTCGCAGAGATCTCCGAGAGCTTCATGGGCGCGCTCGGCCGGGCGCCCCGGGGAGCTGGAAAAGTGCACTGCTATTCACAATTTGGTGTGAACAAATCCCGCTGGAATCCGCTTCTTATTCACAACTTATTCAACACCCCCGGAAAAGCCCGAAAACCGCTGCCCATTCATCGACCGCTCCGCGCCCGCCGGGGAGTATCCGATTCCCGCAGGAGCTTGGTCCGCGGCGCGTCTTTCCGCTTCCGGCTTTTCAGGTAAATCCGGCGCGCATCCTTCAGGGTCACGCCTTCGAGGAAGTAGACGGTCGCCGCGCGTCCCAGGGCGTAGGTGCCCGCGCCCGCCACCATCCCGCAAACAACATTACCCCAGCCCGGGAAAAACTTCAGAACCGCCCGCGCGCCCTCGCGCAGCACCATGCCGGCGCCCACGTTGACCCCCAGCGCCGCGACAAACTCCGTCGCCGCGCGCAAACTCCGCTCGCGGCCAGCGATATACATAATCCCCGACACCATGACGAGCTGGAGCGTGGTCAAAACTGGCAGATCGGCCAGCGGAATCGGTTGCGCCCCAATGGCCGTGCAAATCGCGCTCGTGGATTTCACCAAGGTGTGCGCGATCTGTTCCTGCGCCTGCCGGTCGCGGGAGATGCGAATCATTTCCACCCGCGCTTCGTTGGGTAACTCCTGAGCCAGCAGAGCCATCAAACGCATCGCGCCGGGGTTCTCGGCTGGCGTGCTGGTGCCGCTCAACTCCACCTCCAGCACCTGAAGCAACCTTTCACGCACACTCGGCAGTTCCCCGAGCGCCGTTTGCAATTTCGCCGCCGCGCCCCGCTCGTCAATGGCGTGACCGTTGTGCTCCGTGACGGCGCGGCGCGGCGCGGTCAAGGAGATACCGATGACATGGCCCGTCGCGCCCTCTGGCTGCGGGAGATCGACCAACCCCGCCAGCGTCTCGAGGTCGCGGGTCAGGACGGGGCGCGCGCTGTTCCCGTCGACCACGTGCAGGAAAACATCCGCGGCTTCGCGTTCCAGCTCCTGTTGGATCTTCTTCAGGGTCGCTGCGTCCGCGCCACGCGCGTCGAGCAGAGAGACGTTGCCATGCCCGCCCACGCTCACATCCTGCCAGCGGTAGACCTCCATTAAGACGTCGCGCAGATCGCCGGGCTGCGCGGTGGCGAAGAGTGCCGCCACCACTTCCTGCACCGGCAGTTTGTGCGCTCCAGTGAAGACGAGCCGCGGCGCGCGCTGCTTGAGAAAGAGTTCCTTCAGCGGCGTCAGCTCCTGCAAAACCGGTTTTTGGATCGAGGCCGGCAGTTTCCCGAGAAAACCTTCGAGCCGTTCGACGATGTGAAGAAAAAGGGGCTGGTTCATACGCGCCGTCCTTCACCTCTGCGATGGTTTGGAACGAATGCAAGGCGGCGCGCGTTTCCTCACCGGAAATCGTTTTCCATGCCTCGCCAGCCGTCGTATAAGCGTGGGATGAAGTTGAACGTCGAAGCTCTTTCCCGCGCCGCCAATGAAGCACGGGGCCTGGCCATGGATGCCGTGCAGGCGTCGAAATCTGGACATCTCGGACTTCCCTTGGGTTGCGCGGAAATCGGCGCGGTGCTCTACGGGAACGCGCTGAAGTACAACCCGAACGAACCGCGTTGGATCGGACGCGATTATTTCATTCTCTCCGCCGGTCACGGCAGCATGCTCCTCTACGCCTGGCTCCATCTCAGCGGCTACGATCTTTCATTGGAAGAAGTAAAAAACTTCCGCCAGTTGCACAGCAAAACGCCGGGGCACCCGGAATTTTTTGAGACTCCGGGTGTGGAATGCACCACCGGTCCGCTGGGTCAGGGCGTGGGGAACGCAGTCGGTGTCGCCGTGGCGGCGAAGATGGCCGCGGCGCGCTTCAATACGACGGAACACCAGATTTTCGACCAGCACATCATCTGTCTCGCGGGCGATGGTTGCCTCCAGGAGGGCGTCTCCGCGGAAGCAAGTGCGTTTGCCGGGCACTTCGGACTCGATAACCTCATTCTGATTTACGATTCCAACGCCGTCACGCTCGACGCCATGGCTGACGCGACGCAGAGCGAGGATACGGGCAAGCGCTATCAAGCTTATGGTTTCGACGTCCAGAAGGTCGACGGCAACGACATGGCCGCGTTCCTGCGCGCTTTGAACAAGGCGAGGAAGCGCGACAACGGCAAACCCCAGATGATCATCGCGCAGACCTTGATCGGGAAGGGGATCCCGGAAGTGGCGGGCACTGCCAAGGCGCACGGTGAGGCGGGCGCAAAGTTTGTGGATGAGGCGCGCAAAAATCTCGGACTGCCTGCCGAGCATTATTTCGTCTCGGCGGAGACGCGAGAATATTTCGCGAAGCACAAGAAGAGCATGGTGCGGCAGTACAAGCGCTGGGAAAAATCCTACAAGGAATGGCGCAGGCAGAATCCCGAGCAGGCGCAGCTTCTCGACGATGCGCTCGATAAGAAAGTGCCGGTGGATTTGCTCGCCCAGCTCCCGGCCTTCCCTGCCGATGCCAAGATCGCCACGCGTAAGGCTGGCAGCGAAGTGTTGCAACCGCTCGCGCAAGCGATGCCATTCCTCATCAGCGGGAGCGCGGATTTGCACGGCTCGACTTTAAACTACATCGAGGGCGGCGAGGATTTCACACGCGATAACCATCGTGGACGCAACATCCGTTTCGGGATCCGCGAACACGGCATGTGCGCGATCATGAACGGCATCGGCTACCATGGCCTCTTCCGCGCCTCGGGTGCGACCTTCCTCGTTTTTGCGGATTACTGTCGGCCTTCCATTCGTCTCGCTGCGCTCTCGCGCCTGCCGAACATCTACATCTTTACGCACGACTCGATCGGTGTCGGAGAAGACGGGCCCACGCACCAGCCGGTCGAAACGGTGAGCGGTTTGCGCGTAATCCCGCAGCTGGATGTCATCCGACCCGCCGATCCGGAAGAAACCGCGGGCGCTTTCGCCGCCGCCGCGGAACGGACCGACGGCCCCACGCTGCTCGCTCTCTCACGACAGGCCGTGCCGATCTTGAACGACATCGATGTTCACCTGCGCCGCGAAGGCGTCGCACGTGGTGGTTACATCGCGAAGCGCGAGTCGGCGGAACTGAATCTTATCCTTTTGGCGACGGGCAGCGAACTCCAACACGCGTTCGCCGCGGCCAAACAACTTGGTGACGGCGCGCGTGTCGTCTCGATGCCCTGCTTCGAGCGCTTCGAGCGCGAGTCGGCGGAGTATCGCGAAGAGGTTATTCCGGCCAGCTGCCGTCGCCGCGTTGCAATCGAAGCTGGTGTGACCAGTCTATGGTATAAATACGTCGGGCTCGATGGCAAAGTCGTGGGCGTGGACCGTTTTGGCCTCAGCGCGCCGGGCGACCAGGTGATGAAGGAGTTGGGCATCGACGCCCAGCATGTCATCGATGCCGCACGTTCGTTGTAACCTGCACCGCTGATTGATCACCTCCCGTCTTCCGATCGACTGTGATGCGGTCGCGTCGCACTACGACGAGCTGGATCATTTTTACCGCGACGTCTGGGGCGATCATGTCCACCACGGTCTGTGGCGGCGCGGCGATGAAACGCGCGAGCGTGCCGTCGAGCAATTGATCGAGGTGGTAGCGAAGAAAGCCCACGCAGGGGCCGGCGTGCGCGTGTGTGACATCGGCTGCGGCTATGGAGCGACCGCGCGCTTTCTGGCCGACCGCGGCGCTGAGGTGACGGCGATAACTATTTCTCCCGCCCAGTTTGCGGTCGCCATACAACAGCCGACCAATAATCCGAGATTCGTTCTCGGCGATTGGCTGGCGAATCAATTTGCCGAGGGGGCGTTCGACGCCGCGATTGCTATCGAAAGTTCGGAGCACATGCCGGACATCGCATGCTTTTTTAAACAAGCGCACCGCATTCTGCGTCCTGGTGGACGGCTCATTGTTTGCGCATGGCTCGCGGCCGAGGGAGCAGGGTCGTTCGCGCAGAGATGGTTATTGGAGCCGATCTGTCGTGAAGGCCGGATGCCGCGACTTGGCGACGCGAACGATTACCGCGCCTGGGGCGAGGGCGCGGCCTTTCGTCTCGAAGAGCATGAAGACGTCACGCGCGGTGTGATGCGGACCTGGCCGGCAATCGTGCGGCGATTGTCGACCAAACTGGCGGCCAATCCACGTTATCTCCGTTTTCTCCTGAGTCGACACGCGCACAACCGCATCTTCGCGCTCACCATTCTGCGAATCTGGATCGCGTACCAGATCGGGGCGATGCGCTACGGCGTTTTCACCTTCGTGAAGCCGTAGTTAAAGCGCCCGCGCGCTAGGCGGCGTCCGCGGTGTCCCGCGCCCGATCCTCGAAGCGAGTGTATTCCTTGATGAATGTGAGCGGGACATCGCCGGTGGGACCGTTGCGCTGTTTCGCGATGATGAGGTCCGCTTTGCCTTCGGATTCCTGCCGTTCTTCGTCCGTGTCCGCGTAGTACTCTTCCCGCACGAGCAAGCCCACGAAATCCGCATCCTGCTCGATGCTGCCGGATTCGCGCAGATCGCTCAAACGCGGGCGGCCCTTGCTGTCGCCCGTGCGGTTCTCTGGATTGCGGTTCAACTGCGCGAGCACGATCACCGGGATCTTCAGCTCTTTCGCCAGACTCTTCAGTCCAGCGGAGATTTCCGAGATTTCGATCTGTCGATTGTCCTGGCCGCGCCGGCTGGTGGAACGGAGCAGCTGCAAATAATCGACCACCACGAGCTGGATATCGTGTTGCGATTTCAAGCGTCGCGCCTTCGCGCGTAGTTCGAGAATGTTCAGTCCCGCGGTGTCATCGATGAACATCTGCGCCTCCGCCAGCTTGGATGCGGCCGTGGTGAGACTGGAAAAATCCCGCTCCGCCAGGAAACCATCGCGCACCTTCTTCGAGTTCACCCGCGCGCGCGAACAAAGGAGTCGCTGCACGAGTTGCTGCGCGCTCATTTCCAGGCTGAAAATCGCCACCGGCTTGCGACTTTCGATCGCAACATGCTCGGCCACGTTCATGGCGAAGGCGGTTTTGCCCATGCTGGGACGCGCCGCGATCACGATCATTTCCGCGGGATGCAGGCCGCTGGTCATCTCGTCGAGGATTTTGAATCCAGTCGAGATGCCGGTGATACTGCCGCGGTTCGCATAGAGCGCTTCGATGGACTCGATGGCCTCCATTACCTGCTCGCGCATGCTTGGCATTTGGCCTTTGAAACGATCTTCGCCGACCGCGAAGATTTTCTTCTCCACTTCGTCGAGTAGATTGGTCACCTCGTCCTGTTCCTCGAAGGAGCGACGC
The DNA here is from genome assembly GCA_963769625.1 of uncultured Verrucomicrobiae bacterium. Classification (GTDB taxonomy): domain Bacteria; phylum Verrucomicrobiota; class Verrucomicrobiia; order Chthoniobacterales; family UBA10450; genus JACCTI01. The sequence continues at coordinate 513,206 of CAVYMO010000012.1, forward strand.
ACGCTCTCCGTGCAGGCCGCGATGATCTGGCGCAGGATGAATTTGTCCCGCACGATCTCGAGGTAGTAGGTCACGTTCGCGGCCGTGGGCACGAAGGTGAAGAGATTCGTGATGGCGGCCGCGCCGCCGACCGCGTCGAGAGTGTTCCGATCGCGCAGGACTTGCGTGAACGTGATGAGATCAATGCCCTGGCCGGCGGTCCAGAGTTCCACCAAAGCGGAGTAGATGATCTGGTGCGCCGGGATGTAGAAATACTCTTCGTTAATTTTCTCGACGCATTCCGCGATGATATCACGCGGCGAGATGAGCATGGAACCGAGGACGCCCTGCTCGGCCTCGATGCTGTGAGGCAGGGTGCGACCAACATCCTGCGGAGAAGCTGTGGACGGCGTGTGAGTAACTTTTCCGCCGTTCCGCGCCGCCGAGCCTCGGCCAGCGCCATTCGTCGCTGTCTTGCGAGGCCCCTCAGGATTACTCCCGTGGGGATCTCTCGGCATTACTTATTTGGTCTCGCGTTTACGTGGGGAACGGGACTTGGAATCCGCTTCCAAGTCGCCGTTGGCTTCCGGCTTCGGCTCGCTCGCCGATTTGACCGTGATCTTCAAGGTCGCGGTCACGTCGTGATGGAGCTTGATGGAAATTTCGTGTTCGCCGGTCGATTTGATTGGATGCTCCAGCGCGAGGCGATGGCGATCAATGTCGGCGCCGATCTCGTTCTTCAAGCGCGTGGCAATATCGTTCGCGGTTACGGAACCGAAGGCCTTGCCCGACTCGCCCGTCTCGAGCGTGAAGACCATCTTCGATTTGCCAATACGACGTGCGATCTCTTCGGCCTCGTTGAGTTCCTTCGCTTCCCGCTCAGCCCGTTTCGCCTTGAGCATGTCGAGTTTGCGCATGCTCGACTTCGTCACTTCGTAGGCCTTGCCTTGCGGCAAAAGGAAATTCCGCGCAAACCCGCGGCGCACTTTAACGACATCGGCTTCGGCGCCGAGTCCGGGGATGTTTTCAGTGAGAATGATTTCGGTGGAAGGCATAGCGATAAGGTCTCGAGACAAGTAGCTCGCTGCGCGTGCAGCAAGGGAGTCCGATTATAGGGCGGGCCGGATGACTGTCAACGCGGGCCTAAAATTATCTGCCGGCCGCGGAGCAATGTCCTCTGGCAGAGCGTGCGCTACACCATCCCGAGCTTCATCCGCCCCGCTTCGCTGATCATGTTCTGGTTCCAAGGTGGGTCCCAAACCAGATCGACCTGCGCTTCGTCCACGCCTTCGATGCTCATGATTTTGCTCTGCGCGTCATGTGCAATGGCCGGGCCCATCCCGCAACCCGGCGCCGTCAGCGTCATCTTCACTTCCACTTTCGTGCCGCCGTTTTCGCCCTTCTTAAGCTGGCAATCGTAAACAAGGCCGAGATCGACAATGTTCACCGGAATTTCCGGATCGTAGCATTGGCGCAGTTGGTCCCAGACCGCCTTGTCGTCGACTTCACCGACCGTCCCAGTGAGAGATGGCGCGGCGCCGTTGGTCGGTTGCGGTTTATCAATCCCGAGAGCATCGAGATCTTTTTCCGCGATGCGCGACAGGCCGAGCGAAGTCGCCACCGTGTAGCTGCCGCCCAGCGTCTGCGTGATGACACCGGTCGTCCCCGCCGGCAGCGTGACCTTGTTCCCGCTCGGAATCTGGATCGACTCCGTATCGCGGGTTAAACTGAATTCAGTGTTCTCGTGCATGACTTATTTCTCCAAAATGATCTTCACTTTTCCGCCTGGTTTTGGCGACAGCTGATCGAACAGCGTCGGGGACTGCGGCGTCGTTACTGGTGAAGCAGCGTCCGTTTGATCGCCTAATGCGTTGCGCAACGCACCTTCGACAAGCTGCGCGCAATGAATTCGCACCGGCGGGAGGGCGCCCAGCGGCGCCGCCAGTTCCTCGCCCGACATCGCTTTCGCTTCCTCGAGCGTTTTGCCGGCGAGCAACTCCGTCGCCACGCTCGCCACCGCGATCGCCGTCTGGCAGCCGAACGATTGGAAGCTGGCGCGATCGATGATCTTGCGACCGTCCTCTTCCTTAAACTTCAGCCACATCCGCAGCATGTCGCCGCAATCGGGACTCCCGACCGTCCCAACGGCGTCCGCATTCTCCATTTCGCCGAGATTGCGCGGATTCTTGACCGCCTCTTCGATGCGCTTCTCCAGATTCTCGTTCGCGCTCATGCCTGCTCCAGTTGATAACGTGGGAGCGAGGCGTCCACTTCCGCGCTGTAAGCGTCGATTCCGCCGCGCAGGCTCTTTACGTTTGTGAAACCGTGACCTTGAAAATACGCGGCCGCGTCCATGCTCCGCGTCCCCTGGTGATCGTAGACGACGACGAGATCGTCACGGGACCATTTACTCGAAATCTCCTGCATTAATTCCTGCGTGAACAAATGCGCGTCCAGGAGTTTGACCGTTTCCCACTCTTCGCGCGTCCGCACGTCGAGCAGGTTGGTGATTTCCTTCGCGGCCAGGCGGTCGGCTAATTCCCGTGGCTCGATCTGCATGGCGCGCTCGGCGGCGTCGCTCGCGATGATGTGCTCGATCGCTTCCTCGACGTCGACATTCTCATTCCGCACGCAAACGCCCGCCAGCGTCTCTTCCGGGCTGAATCCGCAACTGCTACAGCCGCCGATGTGATACTTCCGAAACATCGCGCGCTGAGCGCCCGGGAACTGTGCCAGCAGCTCGCGCATGGTGATATTGGGATCGATCGTCGTGCACAAACTCATGGGGCAAAAGGTAAAGGCGTCGAACTAATGCGCAACACGCGCACCGTCATGCCGAGCCGCGCAGCAGGTCGGGGGGCTCTCCGAACGGGCCACGACGTCCCCGCAAGGAAGAACCTTTGCCGACTGCGATGCGTGGCACGCCTCTACCGGCGGTGTGATCGTGCCTGCGACTGAGAGATCTCTCGGCCGTCTCCGCGGCTCGGGATGACAAACGCGTCTTAGAGCTTCGCGGGATCGCTCAGCAGCTCGCTCACGCGCTTGAGCAAACGTCCAGCGCCGCCGCCATCGAGGCTGCGGTGATCGAAGCTGAGCGTCAGCTCTGCTTGCGTCGTCGGCAGAAACTGCTGCTTCTTCTCGTCCCAAGTCGGCGATTTTTTGCCGGCGCCCAGGCCGAGGAGGAAAGTTTGATCCGGCAACGGAATGGGCGTTCCCCAATCGAGTCCAAACGTGCCGAAATTCGAAACCGAAGCGATCCCGCCGGAGGTTTCTTCTTTCCCGAGGCGACGCTTCCGCGCCAGCTCCACCAATTCGGTATAACGCTTGGTCATGTCGCCCAACGACGTATTGTCCGCCTTCCGGATCACCGGAACCATGATCCCATCCTGAGCTTCCACCGCGACTCCGATATCGATGGAATCCGAGCGCACCGCCCGCGTGCCGATCAGGCGGGCCGCGGCGGACGGGTTCTCCGCCAATGCCAGGGCCAGCGCGCGCAAAACGTAAAGCGCAGGTCCCGGCTTCGGTTCACGCTTTTTCCGATCCTCCAGAACGGGATCGAGACAAACCGAAAGCCCGACCGTGGCCAACGGTCGTGTCCAACTGCGCCGCATTGCATCCGCCACACCCGTGCGAATCGCGCTTACGTCTTCGACGGCTTGATTTTCCAGCCCGCCGAGGAACGTCTCGAAATCCTTAATCGTCAACCGTCCAGCCGCACCGCTCCCGGCGATGCCTGCGAGATCGGCTTGCGTCAGTTTCAACTCCGTCATGCGTGCGCGAACGCGCGGGGAAAGATAGCCCGCTCCTTTTGCGCCCGCCGGCACCGGGAGCACTCCTTTTTGGTCGACCTGAAAGTGCGAACCCGTGGGAACGGGCTTGAGCGCGGTGTCATCGACTTGAAAATGCGAACCGCTGCCCGACTTGCTCGCGGTTTCTTCTTCGCGACCGGGCACCTCCCTCGCCACTTCGCCCTTGGGAGGTTCGGCTACGTTCTTCTGGAAACGCGCGGCGTCGCCTTCGCTCGCTTCGATGTAACCGAGAACCGCACCCACCGCGTAAACGCCCTTCTCTTTCGCGTCGATCTTGGCGATCTTGCCGGGACAAGGCGTGGTCACGCCCATGACGGCCTTGTCCGTCTCGACCTCGATGATCTCCTGATCAGCCGCGACCTTGTCTCCGGGTTTCACCTTGATGGAAACAATCGTGGCCTCGGCCATCGACTCGCCGAGCTGAGGCATGGTTATGGGAACTTGCGGCATAATTATTCGGCCAAAATCTGGCGGGCTTTTGCGGCGATCGACTTCGCGTTGGGGCGGTGTTCGACCCAAAGATTCGGATGGTACGGGATCGGTGTATCCTTTGCGTTGACGCGACCGGGAGCGGCATCCAGGAGATGAAAGCCATCCGTCGCCACGCGTGCGATTACTTCAGCCGTCGCTCCGCCCCACGGAAAGGACTCCCCGACGCAGAGCAACCGCCCTGTCCGGGCGACCGAGGCGAGGACGGTATCAGTGTCCAGTGGCTTCACCGTGCGCAGGTCGACCACTTCAATTTCGAATCCGTTCGCACTGAATTCCTCCGCCACGGTCAAGGCTTCGTGCACCATCGCGCTGTAGGTCACGATGCTCAGGTCGCGTCCCGGTCGCACGACTCGGGCCTTGCCGATGGGCATCGCCTCCTTCGGCAACGCGTCCGCCTTGAGATGGTAATAGAGATATTTGTGTTCGCAGAAGATGACGGGGTCGTCGATCGCAACCGCATCGAGCAACATCGTGTAAGCATCCTCCACCGTGGCCGGCGTCATCACGATGATTCCCGGATAATGCGCGTAGATCGCCTCCATACTCTGGCTGTGAAATGGTCCGCTGCCTTTGGTCCCGCCAGACGGGAGTCGCACTGTAATCGGGCAGGAGAGATCGGTTCGCCAGTATTGCGTGCCGGCGTTGTTGAGAATCTGGTTCAAGGCCACGCTGGAGAAATCGGCGAACTGCATTTCCACAATCGGCCGCATCCCTTGCATGGCCGCACCGATTGCCGCGCCGATCATGGCGTCTTCGCTGATCGGCGTATTGAGCACGCGCTCCGGAAAGTCGGTCGCGAGTCCTTTCGTCGCTTTGAACGCGCCGCCAAACTTGCCGGCCACGTCCTGTCCGTAAATGAAAACGCGCTCGTCTTCGCGCAAGAGACGCGCCTGCGCTTCGCGGATGGCTTCGAGGTAGGTGACACTCACAAGATTTGGTCCACCAGTTCGCGCTGGGAGATGGCGCACCAATCCTCTTCGTCTGCCACGGGCGCAGCCTCGCGTTGCGCGGTCTCGACCGCCTGTTCCACTTCCGCGGCAATCTCCGCGCGCCATTGCTTCAGCGTTTCTTCGTCGAGGAACTTCTTCGCCAAGACGAACTCTTCGGTGCGCTTCACGCAATCCTGCGCCCACGTCTCCTTCTTCATCTCCGGCGGCACGTAGCTGGCATCATCATGTTCGCCGTGGCCCGCCAGACGCAAAATGGAAGCGACCACCAATTGCGGCGGTCCGCCGGCGCGCGACCGCGCGACCGCGCCGCCGATCGTCTCCAGACACGCGGTCAAATCGGTTCCGTCCACCTTATGCCCCTCGTAGCCATAGCCCACGGCGCGATCGACCAAGTGTTCGCAGGCGAACTCCCGGTCGTTAGGCGTGGAGTAGGCGAAATGGTTGTTCGTGACCACGAGGACGAACGGAACCTTCTCCACCGCGGCGATGTTCATGCCTTCGTGGGTGGCGCCGGTTTGCATGCCGCCTTCGCCGAGGGTGGTAAGGCCGACGAAGTTCTTTTCCCCCTTGAAACGCTTCGCCATCAACGTCCCCACCACCACTGGAATCAAGGACCCGAGATGGCTGATCATGGCGAGCTGGCCCTCCTTCGGACGGCCGCGGTGGATGTTGCCGTCGCGCCCGCGCATCGGGCCCTGACGCGATCCAAGGTAGGTGCGCGCGACATCGAGGAGCGGCTCGCCGAAAGCGGCCCGCCCGGCCTGGTCGCGGATGAGCGGACCGAAGATATCGCCTTTTTGCAAAAAAATCCCGCACGCCGTGCTGATCGCCTCCTGGCCGCGGCCGACGTAAACGCCGCCGGTGATCATGCCACCGCGATAAAGGCTGGCCAATTTGTCCTCAAAAATGCGCGTCTGCAGCATCCAACGGAAGGCTTCCAGATATTTTTCGTGCGGGAGCGCATCGTTTTGGATCGGGGCCTTGCGTTCCGCGGTTTGCAGCATCCGACGATTTTGGCAGCATCGGTATGACGCGGCAAATGATTTCCCCGCGGTGCGTGCGTGTTGCGCGGCTCGGGATGACTAGCGGGAGAGGGCGAGTTCGCCTTCGTGTTCCGCGCCTTCGTTCGGGAACTTTGGCTCCGGTGCTTTTTTGTGTGGAGTGGCTCGGAGTTCACCGTCGGCACCTTTCTCGGCGGCCAGTTTCATGCCGACGAGTTTGCTCACGCCGCGTTCTTCCATGGTCACGCCGTAGAGCACGTCCGCCTTCGCGATCGTGCGTTTGTTGTGCGTGATGATGATGAACTGACTTTGTTCAACGAAACGATCGAGCATTTTGATGAAGCGATTGATGTTCGATTCGTCGAGCGGCGCATCCATTTCGTCCAGGATGCAGAACGGACTCGGGCGCACCATATAGATGGCGAAGAGCAACGCGACTGCCGTCATGGTGCGTTCGCCGCCGGAGAGAAGCGAGACAGTCTGCAGTTGTTTGCCGGGCGGCTTGGCCATGATGTCGATGCCGCAGTTGAGCGGATCGCTTTCGTCCACGAGCGTCAAGTCTGCCCGGCCGCCGCCGAAGAGTTCCGCGAACATTTCGCGGAAGTTGACTCGCACCTGTGCGAACGTTTCCGCAAAGAGCGTCTGCGTGGTGGCGTTGATCTTTGCGATCACGTCGAGCAGTTCTTTTTTCGACGCGGTCAGGTCATTGTTTTGCGTCTCAAGGAAACGATGGCGCTCCTCGAGTTCGTCGTACTCGTGCACGGCGTCGAGATTGACCGGGCCCATGTTGTCGAGCTGACGCGTCAGTTCGGCGATGATGGACTCGAGCTTGGCGGGATCGGCCTCGTCGGGCGCCTCTGCTTTGTCGGACTGCTTCAATTGCACGCGCAACGTCTTCTGGAAGGCAAAGTGATCGGCAGTGAAATCGCGCAGATCGACCTGATAGCGCCGCGAGACATGTTCGAGCAAATTGTCGGTGCGCATTTGCAATTGCGTCTGCCGCACCTGTTCCTGGCCGCGCTTGTCGTGCAGTTCGTTCAGGGAATTGCGCACCGCGCGGAGCTCGGCTTCAAAATTGTTCACGGCGGCGAGGTGGCCGGCGCGTTCTTCCGCGATGGCAGCGACCTTTTCCTCGGCGGTCTTGAGTTGGGCGGCCTGCGCTTGCAGAGTGTTCTCGGCGTCCTCGGATTCGACGACTTGGGACTCGAGACGCCGCTCGTAGTTCGCGATATCGGCGCGTCGGGCGTCGATCAACTCGCCGAGCTCATCCGCGCGTGCGGCCATGGGCTGACGCTGGCTGAGAAGATTTTCGTGACGCTGTTGCTCGGTCGCGACGGCGAGGCGGAGCGACTGGAGTTGCTCCGAAGTTTCGACTTCGCGCAAACGGGCCTGTTCGCTGGCGTCGGCCGCCGTGGTCTGGCGGGCTTGTTCCTCGCGGAGGTTGGTCGTGAGGGCTTCGAACTCGGTTTCGAACTGGGCGATCCTGTCGTCGGCGAGGCGGATTTGTTGATCGAGTGTCGCGCGTTCGTTTTGCAGTTGGCGCAGCTTCTCATCCGCTGCCCGCAGTTCGTGGTCGAGGAGAACGATCTGCGCCGCGGAGCTGGATTGGCGGAGATGAGCGGCTTGATGCTGACGCCGCGCCTCCTCCAGGGCACCGGTGGCGACGGCGGCGAGACCTCGCAGTTGCTCGCGGCTTTGTGCGCGAGCGGAGGCTTCGTTCTCGAGACGCGAAAGTTCGGCAGCGGTTTCGCTGATCAACAATTTGCGGCCGAGGAGCGACTCGGTCTGGCTTTGCGTGCTGCCGCCGAAAACGACGCCGGCGGTGGAGATGAATTCGCCAGCGATGGTGGCGAATTGGAGGACGGGGTTCTCCTTTTTCAAGCGCAGCGCAGTGGGGAGATCGGAAACAATTGCGACGCCCCGGAGTAGACGCCTAACGACCGGGGCAAGGGCGGGCGGCGCGGTGATCTTGTCGATCGCCCACGCGATTGCGGCACTCGGAAGATCGACCAAGTGGTCATCGGTGGCCACTGAGGTCAGCTCGGGTAGGGCGAGCGCGGCCTGGCCAAGATTATTGCCCGTTACATGACGCAGGATCTCGGAGGCGAGGCTGGCGTCTTGCAACACGACCGCATGCATGTTCCGGCCGAAAGCAGCTTCAAGCGCCGGAACAAATTCGCGTTCCACATCCAGCCCGGAGACGAGCGCACCGGCCAGCGCGGGACGAATGCGCTCGGGATCATCGAGGCCTTTCAGAACGGCCTGGGATCCCTGCGCAAGGCCTTCGCCTTCCTCATTCAATTGTTGCAGAATCTCGAGGCGGGATTGCTTTTCCGCGACGGCGCGCTCGATGCGAAACGCATCCTTTTCGGCATCGGCGAACTCCTGTTGCTGCGTCCGCAATTGCCCTTCGGCTGCGTGCAGGGCCGCGAAAAGTCCTTCGACGGTCTGTTGCTCGGTCGCGCTCGCAGCCTGCGCGCGTTCCACGGCGGAGCGGGCTTCGTCGCGCGCGGCGGTGGCGGCGTTAATTTCCGTCGCGAGATCCGCGATGCGCGTGTGGGTGGCTTCGCGTCGGGTTTTGGTGCCGGCGAGTTCGTCCTGCAACGAAGTCATGCGCGTCTCAGCTTTCGAGAGCGAGAGTTGCAAGGTGTGGAGGTCGTTTTCGCGCTCAGCGCGTTCCGTGCGCAGGCTGGTGCCGCGGGTCGTGAGTTCGGCGAGTTCGGTTTGCTTGGATGCGAGGAGCGCGTTGGTTTTCTCGATCAACGCATCCGCTTCCTCAATCTGCGCGGCCTGCTCGGTCCGCTTCGCTTCCGCGGCGGCGATGTCGCCCCGGTAGCGCGCGATGAGTTCGTTAATTTCCTCGGCGCGCTGCTTGTTGAATTCGATTCGGCTGCGGTGTGCGGACATCTCGCTGTGCAAGCGTTGCACCTCGCCGCGGGCGTCGCCGATGCGGCTGTCGATTGCGTCGAGCGCGGCGCGTTTGTCGGTGACCGCGTTTTCGCTCGCCTCGATCTTCGCGAGGGTGGCGCGTTCGGTTTCTTCAAAGCGGCCGATGGCTTCCTGGCATTGCGCGAGTTCGGCTTCGAGTTGTTCAAGTTTTCCGCGGGAATGATGAGTGTCCAGCACCTGCAGGTCGGCCATCAAGGTTTGGTATCGTCGCGCCTTGCCGGCCTGGCGTTGAAGCGAGCCGATCTGGCGTTTCACTTCTTTGATGATGTCGCCGATGCGGAGGAGATTCGCCTCGGTCGCTTCCAATTTGCGCAGCGCTTCTTTTTTCTGGCCCTTGTATTTGGTGATGCCTGCGGCCTCCTCGAAAACAGTGCGCCGATCTTCCGGGCGCGAGCTGAGAATCAAATCGATCTTGCCTTGCTCCATGATGGAGTAGGCGCTGCGGCCGACGCCGGTGTCGGCGAAGAGACTTTGGATGTCCTTCAGGCGGCAGACGGTTTTATTGAGGAGATACTCAGAGTTGCCATCGCGGTAAACGCGCCGCGTCACCCGCACATCGTGCCAGTCGACGCCGAGTTCCTGCCCGCAATCGGTGAAGGTGAGCGAGACTTCCGCGAAGCCGACCGGCTTCCGCGAATCGGTGCCATTGAAAATAACGTCCGCCATTTCGCCGCCGCGAAGGGCTTTGGCGGATTGCTCGCCGAGGACCCAACGCACGGCGTCAAGAACGTTGGATTTCCCACACCCATTGGGGCCGACGACGGCAGTTACGCCATCGCTGAAATTAAAAAGGGTTTTATCTGCGAACGATTTGAACCCGAAGAGTTCGAGCGATTGGAGGTGCATGCGTAGAGGACCGACGAACCGGCAACTCACTTAACCGCGGATGACGCGGTGCTGGCAAGAACAATTCTACCAAATAGAGGCATGATTTGGCGACCCTCCACAAGATAGTGTGGCAGGCAGTCGTTGACGGCGATAGATCGGCGTGATTTCTGACGGTCGGCGCTATTATATTAGCGCACCGAGTCGATTCGCGGGCCTCGCGGTTGAATAAAGCGAGACCCTCGCGGTCTAACTTTATTACAATCATGAAATGTCTTCCTCTACTTTCCCTCTTCTTGACGTTTGCCATCCTGCCCGTTGCCTCCGCTGAGGATGGCGCGCGTGAAGGCCGCCGCGGTCGAAATGACGCGGATGCACCCCGCGTCCCGCGCGTTTTCCAAGGTGGCCCCAACCAGGCGCCCGTTACGCGCGGCGCCAATCGTAGCCGCAGCGCGCAACCCGCCGCCGCTGCTGCGCGCTCGCGCCGGGTGACCCAGTCGCCGCGCTTTAATGCGGACGTGAGCCAGCCCGTGCGATCGCGCGGTAATTTTAACGGGGCAAGGGGAACGGTCCCGGCGAACTCCGGGATCTCCGCCAGTGCGCGCACTCGCGTCTTCACGCCTTCCGGCGCCGGGCAGCCGGACGCGGCGCCGAACCCGCGTCGTGGGGGAAATCGTGATGGTCGCGGACGGAATCGCGGGGACAACCCGGGCGGTGTGCGCAATCCTAGTGCAGGCGTCACTGGCGTCTGGAGCGGCCAGCCTCATCGTGGCGGCGGCGAGCGCGTCTGGAATGGCAACTCCAATCGCGGAGGCAACCGAAACTGGCGGGGCGGCGATCGTGGAGGAAATGATGGCGTGGGCAATCCGCGTCGAGGGGATCATCGCGGGGACTGGAATCGTCATCGCGGTGGAAAGCATCGGCATTGGGATCGTCGGCATCGGAATCGGAGTTGGTGGCGGAATAATTACAACCGCTTCGCGCTCTTCGGCGGCGGCTATTACTACTGGAACTCTGGCTACTGGTATCCGGCGTATGGGTACGATCCGTATTTCAGCACTTACACTTATAATGCGCCCCTCTATGCCTACGATGGGCTCGAGCCGGCGGCGGTGGTCGGCAATGTGCAGGCGGAATTAGAGCGGCGCGGATACAATCCGGGACCGGTGGACGGAGATTTCGGCCCCGCCACACGGGAGGCGTTGCTGGAGTATCAACAAGACAACAATCTCCCGGCCACGGGTGAAATCGATGAGGCGACCCTGGAGTCACTCGGTCTCCTCTAAAATTGCGCGATAGAGAAACTTCTAACGAAAGGAAACATGAAACGCATTTTGACATTAATCCTCTGCCTGGGCCTCGCTTCGATGGTGGCGGCAGAGGCGAAGGACAAGGACAAACGCGGCAAAAAGCTGCGCAAGATGGAGGAGAAGATCGCCAAAAAGGAGGCGAAGTTTGAGCGAAAGTTGAATCGCGGGCGCGGGCGGAATTGGAACCGCAGGCGTGATTTTGATCGCGCAGACGTGCGAGTGGCAGTGGGGCGCGAACACAAGCGCAGCCGCGCCAACGTTCGCCGCCGCGGGCCGGCGAATTTTTCCTGGTCGTACGACGAGGCGCGGCGCTACCACAACCGTGGCGTGCGGCGCGACCGGGATTGGTATCGCAACCGCTACAATCGCTTCGCGCTTTTCGCCGGCGGCTACTACTATTTCGATCGCGGCTACTGGTATCCCGCCTACGGGTACGACCGTCGCTATTCGACCTATCGTTTCGACGAACCGATCTACGGTTACAATTCGCTCGATCCCTCCCAGGTGATCGTGAATGTCCAGAGCGAGCTACGTCGTCAAGGTTACTACCGCGGATCGATCGACGGTCTCATCGGAGCGATGACGCGATCCGCCCTGGCGCGCTATCAACGCGACCGCGGGCTGTATGTGACGCGCGCGATCGACGGGCCGACTTTGGCCGCGCTCGGGTTGACGTAAGGTATCCTCGCAAGAGACAGACACTCGCAGCCGCGCGAAGGGGAGACTCTTCGCGCGGTTTTTTTTGGGCGACGCCGATTTGAAAAAAGGGTCGCAAACGTCGCGCACAGCTTTACCCTAAAGGGCGAAATAATTCTCCTCGTTGTGCTTGCAACCGGTCCGCGATCATCGCCGCGGACGCGAAATCGGCGAAGAATCCTCTTTCCGCCAGAGAACCCTCAACGAAAGGACACCATGAAACGCCTGTTTACCCTCACCCTTTGCTTCGGACTCGCGCTGGCGATGACCGCGCAAGCCGAACCCGGAGATAGAAAGAAAAAGCGCACGGAGAAGACGGAGCGTTTCCAGAAAGGCAAGCGAAGCGGCAACAATGCGCGAAATATCGTGCGGGAGGCTGGATCCGACCGACGGAAGGATGGACGTCGGCGGGACGGGAAACGGAATCGTGCGGGCCGCGAGGCGGTGCGGTCTGCGGCTTCCTTTGTCGACGCCCTCACCCGCCCGAACGGTGATGTGCGAGTGCGTGAGTCACGGCGCGGCCGGCGCGGCGGCGATCGACGTCGCAGTATCTCACGGCGCGGCCCGAGCGAATTCGCGTGGTCTTTTGGCGAGGCGCGGGGCCGGCATCACCGCGGCCGTCGGCATAATCGCGCTTGGTACCGGAGTAATTACAGCCGCTTCGCCCTTTTCGCGGGTGGATACTACTACTACGACCGCGGTTATTGGTACCCGGCATACGGCTATGATTCGCGGTATTCGACCTATCGCTACGACGAGCCGATCTACGGCTATAACAATCTCGCTCCGAAGCAGGTGATCGTTAATGTGCAAAACGAATTGCAGTCTCAGGATTATTACGAGGGATCGATCGATGGGCTGCTCGGGCCGCAGACGCGTTCGGCGCTGGGTCTTTACCAGCGCGATCTGGGTCTCGAGGTGACCCGCTCGATCGATGGACCTACGCTGGCCGCGCTCGGATTGAACTAAAAACACGCGCCCACTCCGAAACATCCGACCCGCGCGAGGAAGAGATTTCTCGCGCGGTTGTCGTTTAGTGGGAGCGACGGCGCCCTGCGGTTCTGTGCGATCGCGATTGCAGGAGGGCGTGCTTTGGGCGAATGCTGCGGCCATGGCATCTGCGCAGCTCGTGGCTCGCGATCTGCAACGATCGTTCCGTATCGGTTCCCGCCGGATCGAGGTCTTGCGCGGGATTTCGCTCGAGGTCCAGGAAGGTGAGGCTGTGTTTCTCGTGGGCGCATCCGGTGCGGGAAAAACGACGCTGCTCTACACGCTGGCCGGTCTGGAGCGGCCCGAGGCGGGGACGGTGGAGTTTGAAGGGAGACGGCTCTATCAAGGCAGCGCGGCGGCGCAGGCGAAGCTGCGAAATGAGAAAATGGGTTTCGTTTTCCAGGGATACTTTCTCCTGCCGGAGTTGACGGCGCTGGAGAATGTGATGCTGCCCGGCTTGATCGGTGGAAAGCCGAATCACGTGGTCGCGGAAGCGAGCTTGCGCGATGTGGGGCTGGCGGAGCGGATGCAACATTTGCCGGCGGAACTCTCCGGCGGCGAGCAGCAGCGGGTCGCGATTGCACGTGCGCTAACGAATGATCCCGATCTCATTTTCGCGGATGAGCCCACCGGAAACCTGGATTCGAAAACCGGGGAAACGATCATCGATTTGCTGCTGGGGCTGGCGCGGAAACGGAAGAAGACATTGCTGGTGGTGACGCACGACAGCCATCTGGCGGAGCGGGGCGATCGCGAATTGCGGATCGTGGACGGCATGCTCGGCTAAAGTCACGACCGTCATTTACTCTTGAATTGGCTGACGAAGGGCCGACGTTTTTGCGTGTCTACAAAAACGAGCGATGCCGATACGATGGTGATGGATGAACCGAAAGCGGGCGAGGCTGTGGTGAAGCCCGCGAACGAAGGACGCGCGAGCGCGGCCGGCGCCGCGAAGCCGTTGACGATTTTCGTCGATGGGAAATTTTTGCCGGAAGGCGAGGCCAAGGTTTCGGTGTTCGATCACGGTTTGCTCTACGGCGACGGGATTTTCGAAGGCATTCGTTTTTACAACGGGCGCGTTTTCCGCCTGGAGGAACATCACGATCGCTTGTGGGATTCGGCGCGGTCGATCTGTCTCGAGATTCCGATGACGCGCGCGGAAATGACGGAAGCGTTGCTGGAAACGGTGCGACGGAACGGACTGAAGGACGGTTACATCCGGCAGATCGTGACGCGGGGCGTGGGCAATCTCGGTTTAAACCCGGTGGGATGTAAGCGTCCGACGGTGATCATCATCGCCTCGACGATCGCGCTCTATCCGGAAGACGTTTATCGCAACGGCCTCACCATCGTGACATGCCCGACGCGGCGTGCGGGCGCGGCCACGCTGAACCCGGCGGTGAAGTCGCTGAACTATCTCAATAACGTGATGGCGCGGATCGAGGCGAACCTTTCGGGTGCGGATGAAGCGTTAATGTTGAACGACACCGGTAACGTCGCGGAATGCACGGCGGACAACGTTTTCATCATCAAGAAGGGCCAGATCTTTACTCCGCCGATCAGCGCGGGGGCGTTGCGGGGAATCACGCGCGCGGTCGTTTTCGAGATCGCAGACGAACTCGGAATCAAGATCACAGAGACGGACATCTCACGGCACGACGTGTTCGTGGCGGACGAATGTTTCCTGACGGGCACGGCGGCGGAGGTCATTCCGGTGATCAAGGCAGACGGGCGGATGATTGGAACGGGCAAGCCCGGCGAGATCAGCGGACGGATGATCGCGCGGTTCCGCGAGATGGTGCGCGTGGGCGGGACGCCGATTTATGCCTGAGACGGACGCGTCGCCAGGTCGTTGAAATAATTTCGGCGCCAAACGGTCTAACTTACTGAGATGTTGTGCGACGTTTGCAAATGCAATGATGCAACGGTTTTCTTGACCCAAATCGTGGAGGGGAAGATGCAGAAGGTGAACCTCTGCGATTCCTGCTCGAAGGAGAAGGGGGTGCAGGATCCGACCGGCTTTGCCCTGGCCGATTTACTCCTCGGGATTGGCGCCGCGGAGGAGATCGAGAAGGGGACACCGACCGAGAAGTGTGCGGTTTGCGGATTCACGCAGGCGGATTTTAAAAAAACGGGGCGTCTGGGGTGCAGCGCATGCTACGTAACCTTTGCGGAAGGATTGGGCAGCCTCTTGAAAGCGATGCACAAAGGCACCGAGCACGTCGGCAAACTGCCGCAGCGGGCGCATCGTGAGATCGAGCTGGGCGACCGGATGCGGACGTTGACGGAAGATCTGCAGAAGGCGGTGGCGGAGGAGAACTACGAGTCAGCCGCGGCGCTGCGGGATCAGATCAAACAATTGGAGACGCAACTGGCGGACTGACCCATGAAATTTTCCAATGTCCTGGCAAGTGGCGGAGAGTGGCTGCGGGGGGAGGGGCCGCATCACCAGATCGTGATCAGCAGCCGGGTGCGGCTGGCGCGGAATCTTCGTCATCATGCTTTTCCCGGTTGGGCAAAAAAGGCGGAGCGCACGCAGGTGCTGGAGTTGATCAAGCCGCGCGTGGAAGAGCTGCCGGAGATGCAGGATTCTTTTTCGGAATTGCTCCAGGATCTTTCCGCGCTCGAGAAACAAGTGCTGGTGGAGCGTCACCTCATCAGCCGCGAACAGGCGGCGAAGAGCGTGGGCAGCGCCGTGGTGATGAATCGTCGCCAGACCCTTAGCATCATGGTGAACGAAGAGGATCATTTGCGGATGCAATCGATTCGCTCCGGGTTGCAGTTGAAGAACGCTTTCAAGCTGGTCGACAAAGTGGACAGCACGCTCGAAGGCAAACTCGATTTCGCCTACGACTCGAAGCTCGGTTATCTGACGGCGTGCCCCACCAATGTCGGCACCG
This sequence comes from uncultured Verrucomicrobiae bacterium, assembly GCA_963769625.1. Taxonomy (GTDB): domain Bacteria; phylum Verrucomicrobiota; class Verrucomicrobiia; order Chthoniobacterales; family UBA10450; genus JACCTI01. The sequence goes on from CAVYMO010000012.1 coordinate 529,110, forward strand.
GCATGCGCGCCTCGGCGATGTTGCATCTGCCCGGTCTCGTCTTGAGCGAGATGATCAATCAGGTCATCCAGGCCGTGAACAAGATCGGTCTCGCGGTCCGCGGCCTCTATGGCGAGGGCACGGAGGCGATGGGGAATCTTTTCCAGATTTCGAATCAGACCACGCTGGGCGAAAAGGAGGACGCGATCATCAGCCGCCTGAGCAAGGTGATCGAAACCATCATCGAGAAGGAACACGACGCGCGGCAGACCTTGATCCAGCGGAAGGCGAACACGCTTTGGGATCAGATCGGGCGCGCGTATGGCGTGCTCACCTTCGCCCACGCCATGACTTCGAAGGAAGCGCTCAATCTCTTGTCGATCATCAAGCTCGGCGTGGACCTGGGCGCGTTCCCGGAAGATCGACGTTTGCCGATCGACGAGCTCTTCATCGACACGCAGCCGGCGCATTTGCAAAAAAGTTCGCAGCAGAAGCTGAATGCGGAGGAACGCGACGAGTTGCGCGCGCAAATCATCCGCGACCGTTTGCGGGTCTTCCCTAAACCTGATATTAATAAAGTGGCCCGTGAGTCGGGGAACGGTGCGACTTCCGGGCCTCCTACTAATGAATAATTTTACACCCCGAGCCCAACAGGTGCTGGCGCTCGCTCGCAAAGAAGCGGATCGCTTCAACCATAATTACGTCGGGACCGAGCATCTCCTGCTCGGCCTGATCAAACTGGGGCAGGGCGTGGCCGTGAACGTTCTGCAAAAGATGGGCATGGACCTCGAGACCGTGCGGATGGAAGTGGAGAAGCAGGTCGGCTCCGGTCCGGAGACGAAGATGGTCGGCAATATTCCCTACACGCCGCGGGTGAAGAAGGTGCTGGCGCTGGCGGGCAAGGAAGCGAAGGCGCTCAATCATTCCTACGTCGGCACGGAGCACATCCTGCTCGGGCTGTTGCGCGAAGGCGAAGGCGTGGCGGCGCGGGTTTTGAAGAGTCTCGAAGTCGATATCGAGCGCACGCGCAATGAAATCTTGAAGGAACTCGATCCGAACTTCACGCCGCCCGAAGGCGACGAGAACGGGGGTGGCGAGACCACTGCGGGCGGGAAGAAAGATGTGAAGACGCCGGCCTTGCGTGCATTTGGGCGCGACCTGACGGAGCTGGCGAAGAAAAACGAACTCGATCCCGTGATCGGCCGGCAGAACGAAATCGAGCGCGTCATTCAAGTGCTCTGCCGGCGCACGAAGAATAATCCCGTGCTCCTCGGCGAAGCCGGCGTGGGCAAGACCGCGATCGCGGAAGGTCTGGCGCAGGAAATCGCCAGCGGCAACGTGCCGGAACTATTGCGCGACAAGAAGGTGATCACGCTCGATCTCGCGCTCATGGTCGCGGGCACGAAATATCGCGGTCAGTTCGAGGAGCGGATCAAGGCGGTGATGGATGAAATTCGCCGCTCGAAGAACGTCATCCTCTTCATCGACGAATTGCACACGATCGTCGGCGCCGGTTCCGCCGAGGGCGCGATGGACGCGTCCAATATTATCAAGCCGTCCTTGAGCCGCGGCGAGTTGCAGTGCGTTGGCGCGACGACGTTGAACGAGTACCGCAAATACATCGAGAAGGACGCGGCGCTGGAGCGGCGTTTCCAGACGGTGAAAGTCGAAGCGCCGACGGTGGACGAGGCGATTCAGATTTTGAAAGGCTTGCGTCCGAAATACGAAGCGCATCACAAAGCGAAGCTGACCGACGAAGCGCTCGAACTGGCGGTGAAACTTTCGGATCGCTACATCTCCGGACGTTTCCTGCCCGACAAAGCGATCGACGTGATGGACGAAGCGGGCGCGCGTGCCCGCATCAACGCCATGACCCGTCCGCCGGACGTGAAAGAAATCGAGCGCGAGATCGAAGAGATTCGGCTGGAAAAGGAAGGCGCGATCAAGGCGCAGGATTTCGAGAAAGCCGCGTCTCTCCGCGACAAAGAGAAGCAAACCAAAGACCGGCTCGAAGCCATTCTCGCGCAATGGCGCGAAGAGCGGGAAGAGAAGGAAGTGCTCGTCAGCGCCGACGACATGATGAACATCATCTCGAAGATGACCGGCGTGCCGCTCCAGAAGATGGAGCAAAAGGAAACCGCCAAGCTTCTCGCGATGGAAGGCGATATGAGGAAGCGGGTCATCGGCCAGGACGAAGCCGTCACTGCGATCAGCAAAGCGCTGCGACGCTCGCGCGCGGATTTGAAGGATCCGCGACGGCCGATTGGTTCCTTCGTTTTCCTCGGACCGACCGGAGTCGGCAAAACCTATCTCGCGCGCACGCTGGCGGAGTTCATGTTTGGCGATCGCGGATGCGCTCATTCAGATCGACATGTCGGAGTACATGGAAAAGTTCACCGCCTCGCGCTTGATCGGGTCGCCTCCCGGCTATGTCGGTTACGAAGAGGGTGGCCAGCTTTCCGAAGCCGTGCGGCGGCGGCCCTACTCTGTGGTCCTCTTTGACGAAATCGAAAAGGCGCACCCCGATGTGATGCATTTGCTGCTCCAGATTTTGGAAGACGGAAAGGTGACTGACTCGCTTGGTCGCAAGGTCGATTTCCGAAATACGATCATCATCATGACCTCGAACGTCGGTGCCGATTTGATCAAAAAGCAGACGTTGGGTTTTGGCGCGCCGTCGGATTCAGGCGATCACGACACGATGCGCGGCAAGATCATGGAAGAGACGAAGCGTGTCTTTAAACCGGAGTTCCTGAATCGCCTCGACGAGATCATCGTTTTCCACACCCTCACGCGGCCGGACTTGCTCCGGATCGTGGACCTGGAAGTGGAGAAGGTGAAAGCGCGGCTGCGGGTCAAGGAAATCGAGATCACGCTCGACACCGCCGCGCACGAATTTGTGATCGAAAAGGGTTACGATCCCACCTATGGAGCGCGCCCGATGCGCCGCGCGGTGGAGCGTTACCTGGAGGATCCGCTTGCCGAAGAACTGCTCAAAGGCGCGGTCAAGGGCGGCGATATGGTCGAGGTCACCGTGGCCGAGGGCAAGCTCGCCTTCCATGTGGCCGAGCCGCAAAACAGCGAAGCAGCTAGCGCGACCTGAGCGGCGCGACCGAACTTCATCTTGCCTGACGAGGGCAGGGCCTACCATAGTTTCGCCCCAATGCGAGTTGGCGTATTAGGCGGCGGATTGCAGGGCGCCTGTGTGGCGTTGGAACTCGCGGCCCAGGGCATCGAGGTCGATCTCTTTGAACGAGACGAACGCTGCGTTTCCCGCGCTTCCCGGCACAACGAGGGCAAAATTCATCTCGGCTACGTTTACGCGAACGATGCGACGCGGCGCACGGCGCGGACGATGGCGAGAGGTGCCCGTTGTTTTCAGCCGCTGCTGCGTCGTTGGATCGGAGCGGCGATCGATTCCATCCCGGTCTCGGCGCCGTTCCACTATGTGGTGCATCGGAAGAGCCTGCTGGACCTCGCCGAGGTGGAAGAACATTTCACCGCAACGCAGCGAATCCTGGCGGAGGACGATGAGGGAGGGCCGAGCGAGGACTTTGGACGCGATTGCCGGGAGGAACCGGCGCGTTTAGGCAACGCGGAATGCGCGCGGTACTTTGCCCCGGAGTCGATCCTGGCGGCGTATCGCACCCCGGAGATTGCCATTGATTCCGAAGCGCTGGCCGATGTGGTGCGCTCTCGTTTAACGACCACGCCCAACATTCGTTGCCGTGTGCAAACCGCGGTTCGGGCCGTCGATCCTGGAAGTGAAAGCGCGACCGTTTTCTCGGAAACAGCGGGCGTGTCCGCACGCAAGAAATACGATCACGTCGTGAACACTTTGTGGGATGGACGTCTGGCGATTGATCGGACCGCGGGAGTGACGGCGCCGCGGCCATGGCTTTATCGCGTAAAATATTTTCTCCGCCTGAGCTCGCCTGGCAATGGAGCGGCGCTGCCGACGACGACGATTGTGTTGGGACCCTTCGGCGACATCGTTCGCTTTCCGAATGGTGAAACCTTTCTCTCGTGGTATCCGGCTGGGATGACGGCTGTTTCCTCCGAGATCGCACCGCCGGCGTGGCCGTTGGATCTGGCACCGGAAGCGGCCGCGGTGATGCGGGAGAAAATTCTCTCCGGTCTCGCTGCAGTCATTCCCGGAGCAGGAAATTTGCCGGCGGATTTGACCAAGGCCTGTCGGGTGAAAGCCGGCGTGATCGTGGCGTGGGGCAGCACCGATATCCCGGATCGCGGCAGCGGCCTGCATGAACGATTTGCCGTCGGGCCGGTTTCGCACGGGCGCTATCATACCATCGATACGGGCAAGCTGACGCTGGCACCTTATTTCGGAAAGATGACCGCGGATCGAATTCTCGGAAAGGAATCGCATGGCGGGTGAGCGGGTGACGATCGGGGTGCCGGTGTATCGGGGTGAAGATTTTCTGGAGGAGACGCTGCACTCCATCCGGCAGCAAACGCATCGCGATTTCGAGGTTTTGATTTCGCTCGACGAACCGAGCGACGGCTGCGCGGAAATTTGCGCAAAATTCCTCGACGATTCGCGTTTCACGATGAGCCAGCGGCCGCAGCGGCTGGGGTGGGTGGGAAATATCAACTGGTTGATGGCGCAAACGCGGACGGATTTTTGGTATTTCCATCAGCAGGACGATTTGGTGGCACCGGATTATCTCGAAGTGCTGCTCGGACACGCGCGCGCATACCCGGAAGCGGCGCTTGTTTACTGCGATGTCGTTCCGATGGGGCGAATCCAGGAGCCGTTCATTCAGCAAGCGTCCGTGCGCGGCGCAACGGCGTTCATGCGCATGATGACGCTCTTGCATGAGCATTTTCCGGCGTTCGCTTTTCGCGGATTGACCCGGGTGGCGGCCCTGCGGCAAGCCGGGCGTGTGCCGACAAATGATGTCACCGATTTCGGAGTCGATACCTGCTGGATGACCGCGATTGCGCGCAGCGGGGAGTTGCATCACGTGCCCGCACCGCTTTATCGGAAGCGCTACCATTCCAGTAACACGGAATCGAAATGGTGGGCCTGGCCCAGGGAAACGCGGTTGGCGGCCTGGTCAGCGCATTGCGTGAACATGTTGGAAGAGTCGATGCAGGTTGAAGCTACCACGCAGGAGATGCGGCTCCTGTGGCTGGCTGCGGTGGAACGGCTCACTTCGCCGCACGCGGCCGGACATTTTCTCGCGATCGCGGAGCTGACGATTGAGGATCGCGTGGCGCTGTTCGATGAATTTCTCGCGCGCGCCTTCGCTTCGCGGAGGATCGATTGTCCGCAGGTGCTCGATGCGAAATGGGAACACGTGTGCGATTGGGCGCGCGGCTTTTATTGGGTGCCAGACGAGGCGCCGTTTGTGATCACGGACTTCGGGCCGAAATCTACGCGGGCGGGCAAGGCGTTTAATGTGCAACCGAATGGCGAGTCAGCGATTTGGGTGCGCTTGTCGCGGAGCGCCGAGCCGGGGGTGAAATTGAAGATGGATGACACCGTCCTGAAGACGGATGGGTGCGGCGCTTCGTTGACGGCCTTCGTGCCGCACCTGCTTTTACAGGAGGTGTGCCAAAGATCGCTCACGGTCGTCGGCTTCAACGGACTGGAGCGCTGCGAACCGGTGACGTTCGAGGTTTTGCCAGGCGCTGGAGACTGAGTCGCGTTACGCGCGAGGATGGGCGGTGTCGTAGGCTTGTTTTAAGCGCTCAACCGTGACGTGAGTGTATATCTGCGTGGTCGAAAGACTGGCGTGGCCGAGCAGGGCCTGCACACTGCGCAGATCGGCGCCGCCATCGAGCATGTGGGTGGCGAAGCTGTGCCGCAGTTTGTGCGGGCTGACGGAAATGGGAATGCTGGTGTGGCGCAAATAGCGTTTCAAGATCAGCCAGATCGAGCGCGGCGAGATGCGGGTGCGCGTCTTGTTGATGAAAAGCGGCCCGGTTTGGACGTTCGCTGTCGCGCGATAACGCGAAACCACCTCCAGGGCCGGCGCGCCGACCGGGCAGACGCGCTCCTTCCGGCCTTTCCCGAGGACGCGGACGGACTCGGTATAGATGTCCACGTCGGCGACGTTAAGCGAGGCCAGTTCACTCAAGCGCAGACCGCTGCTGTAAAAAATTTCCATGATGGCGGCGTCGCGCAGCGGCATCCAGGTGGGCGCGCTACGATGTTTCGGCACGCGCAACGGTGCGGAGAGAAGCTGGTCGATTTGTTGCCGAGTGAGGACGAGCGGCAGTTTCTTCTCCGCTTTCGGCAGTTCCAATTCGCGCACGGGATCGCGACGCAGTCCTTTTCGCTCGACTAGGAAACGATAGAAGGTGCGGAAAGCGGAGAATTGCAGACGAATGTAAGAACGCGCCTGCCGCCTCTTCATCGTGTCGAAAAGGTAATCGCGGAAATCGTCCGGCGTGCACTTCCTCCACGGCGGCGCTTGCGCGCGGAAAGCGGTGAGCGCTTTCCGGTAGGCGAGGAGGGTGCGAGGCGAAGCGTTGCGCTCCACTTCGAGATAACGCAGAAATTCCTCCGCCAGCGAATCGTGGGCGGGGGGCGCTTTCTTTTCGTTACTCGGGCTTTTCAATCCAGACCCGGCTGCTGGCGCCGGTGCGCTGACTCTTGAAAATAGGCGGTGGCGTAGTGCTGATGACTTCGTAGTTCTTCAGAACGAACTCGGGCAGAATCTGGTTGCTCGCGGGTTCGTAAACCTTATCGCCGCTGAATTCGCCGTAAAGTTTGTACTCGTAGTTGTTGTCGCTGCCGAGTTTGTTCGCCTCGCGATCGGGCGCGAGTCGTTGCTTCTCGTTCATCATGATGAGCTGCGCGCCACTCCAGGGCTGGCCCGGGCGGCGGACGTATCCCCACACTTTGAACTGCGGTTTGTAATAGCGGCGGCCGATGTAGTAATCGCCCGGCGCTTCGGATGCGATCCTGGCGGTAGCGGCGGCGCGCGCCCCCTGAATCCCTCGACTGGCGGAACCGGCACAGGCGCCGAGGAGGAGGGAAGCGGCGAGCAAAGGAAGGAAGCGAAATGCGGTCTTCATAGGTGACGGGACCTGTATCGCACAGAGTGGCGTAAGTTTCCAACCTGCGGTTTGGCCGGGGGCCGTTTGGTGCCTTGCGCCGCAAACTGGTTTTGCATCGCGCGGTGCCACCTTCTAGTTTGGAAGCCGATGTTCGAGCTCGAAGTTTACGCTGCCGGCGTGCGCGATTTGAACAAGATCGTCGAACTGGGGCACGAACTCGAGACACTCTCCGGAGTCCGTTGCAAAGTCGATCGCAATCATGACCTGGTGTATCTCCAACTGGACGACGCGAGCGTGGCGTTCCGCGAAATCCGCGCTGTCTTTCGCAGGCTTGGCCTGGAGCCGCGCTTTGTTGGCGCCATTCCGAACGAGCTGCGCCCCCGGATGAAGACTCAGGTGCTGAGCCCGTGAAATGAAGGCGAGCTTGCTGCTTCCGGCTGAGACTGTGCGAGAAGTGAGAAAGGATCGCCCATGACCCCGTCATTCACCCTCAACCTCCTGCGCGTTCTCTTCGTGGTCTTTTGCGCCACCATCGGCGCGCTGGTTACAACGGAGATTCTCGATCGCATTCTGCCGGGCATTTTGATGGGGGCGGCGCTCGGTCTCGTAGTCGTCCTGATTGATCGGATGCTGAAGGGGCTTTCCCTGCGTGCGTTTTCCTCCGCCACGCTTGGACTTTTGCTCGGGTTGTTTTTCACGAACCTCCTCATCGCCTCCGATATTCTGCATTTTCAATCCGAGTCCACCGCCTGGGTGGCGCGGTTGATCAGTTATTCCGTTTTCGGTTATCTCGGGATGATGCTGGCGATGCGGAGCAATCGCGATGAGTTCTCGCTCATCATTCCCTATGTCCGCTTCGCGCGGGAGACGACCCAGCATGAGCCGCTCGTGGTCGATACCAACGTCATCATCGATGGCCGCATCGGCGATTTGTGCGCGACCGGTTTCCTGAGCAAATCGCTCATTGTGCCGCGATTTGTCCTGGGCGAATTACAGACGCTTGCCGATTCGCGCGATCCGCTGAAGCGCGACCGCGGCCGGCGCGGTCTCGAGATTCTCAATCAACTGCAAAGCTCGCGCGAGGTAGAGTTGACGATTCACGAGTCAACCGACGAAGGCGATCTCGCGACCGATGCGCGCCTCGTACGCACGGCGAAACTTTTGCAGGCGCGCTTGTTAACGAATGACGCCGCGCTCTGCCAGGTGGCGCGTTTACAGCAGGTGCCGGCGCTCAATCTTTCCGATCTCGCGCGCGCCTTGCGGCCGGCGGTGGCGGCGGGGGACGAACTCGAATTGGCGTTGGTGAAGGAGGGACGCGAAGCGCACCAGGCGGTCGGTTATTTGCCTGATGGGACGATGATCGTGGTCAATCATGCGCGCACGCAACTTGGCACCACGGCCACCGTCGTCGTCTCCAGCGCGCTCCAATCCTCAGCAGGCCGACTGGTGTTTGCCGAGTTAAAAGGGAATGCGCCGCGCGGCGTCGGTTCGGCGAAGTCGGGGTGAGGGGCGCTGCGTAAACTCCATCACCCCCGGGATCTCAGCGAAAATACTTCGCAATCTCGTCTTCGTATTCCGGGAAATAGCGGCTGATGACCGATAGCTCGAACGCGCTCATGATCGCGGTGTTCGGTTCGCGTTCGAGGAGAAAGCGAAAACTGGCGTCGAGTAATTCGGGCGGGCTCGCGGAACCGCGTCCATAGCGTTGCACTTCGGCTGCGCTCACGCTCACACGATGTTGCGTCTTCGTTTTTCCACTCACGGTGACAAGCCATTGCTCGCCTGAAATCGGCTCGATGCGGATCATGGGATCGGTCGTATAGGTCCCATATGTCTGAGATGGCAGCAATGCACGATCCGCTCGCCCGCGCGCGACGTCTGGTCGTCAAAGTGGGTTCGCGCTTGCTTGTGGAAGCGGCTTCAGGGGCGTTGCAGCGGGAATGGCTGGCCAGTCTCGTCGCCGACCTGGTGGCGCTCCGCGCCGAAGGGCGGGAAGTGCTGCTGGTCTCGTCGGGGGCGGTAGCGCTGGGACGACGCGCGCTCGCACTCAAGACCGGCACGTTGCGATTGGAAGAGAGCCAGGCCGCGGCGGCGGTCGGGCAGGTGCACTTGGCGCAGGCCTACGTGGAGGCGTTTCACGCACAGGGCGTGACCGCGGCCCAGATTCTTCTTACGCTGGAGGACTCGGAAGGGCGCCGGCGTTACTTGAATGCGCGCGAAACTTTGCGCACGCTGCTCGCGCTCGGCGCGGTCCCGGTGATCAACGAAAATGATACCGTCGCCACGGCCGAGATTCGCTTTGGCGATAACGACCGCCTCGCCGCGCGTGTGGCCGGGATGGTGGAGGCGGATTGTCTCGTGCTGCTCTCCGATGTTGATGGGCTCTACACAGCGAATCCGCAACGCGACCCGGCGGCGCAACACATTGCAGAAGTGAGGGCGATCACGCTGGAGATCGAAGCGATGGCGAAAGGGCCGGTCTCGGGGATCAGTCGCGGGGGCATGGAATCGAAAATTGCGGCCGCGAAAATTGCCACGGCGGCGGGGGCATCGGTTGTTATTGCGGATGGTCACCCGCTCCATCCGTTGCGCGCGATCGCCTCGGCGCGACATACGGTTTTCGTTCCGCACGTCTCGCCCGGAGCGGCACGGAAACGTTGGATCGCGGGCGGGCTCGCGGCGCACGGGGCGATTGTGATCGATGACGGAGCGGAACGCGCGCTCTTGTCGGGCAAGAGTTTGCTGCCGGCGGGGATGACCAGTTTCGAAGGCGAGTTCGAGCGCGGCGATGTTGTGCTGGTGAAGAACGCGGAAGGTCGCGAGATCGCGCGCGGCCTTGTCGCTTACAATCTGGCTGAGGCGCGGTTGCTCGTGGGCCGGCGTACGGTCGAGATCGAAAGCATTCTTGGGTATCGTGGTCGCGACGAAATGATTCATCGTGATGATTTGGTGCTGGCGAAATGAAGCAAGCGCTCGAAGCAGAGATGCAGGCCATCGGTATACGGGGGCGCACGGCGGCGGCAGTGTTGCGTGAGGCTTCGGCGAATACGAAAAGCGCGGCGTTGCTGGCTGCGGCGGAGTCAATTCGGGTGCACCAACAAGACATCCTCGCGGCCAATGGTGAGGATGTGTGCGCGGCGGAGGCGAAAAGTTTGTCGCCGGCGTTGCTTGATCGCCTACGTCTCGACACAACGCGGATCGAGGCGATGGTGCGCGGCGTGGAGGAGATCGCGGCGCTACCCGACCCGGTCGGGCGAGAGCTGGCGCGGTGGACGCGGCCCAACGGATTGGATATCGCGCGCGTGGCGACTCCGATCGGCGTGCTCGGGATCATCTACGAGAGCCGGCCCAACGTGACCGCTGATGCGGGTGCGCTTTGTTTGAAATCGGGCAACGCCGTGATTCTGCGTGGCGGCTCGGAATCATTCCGATCTTCCGCCGCGATTCACGCGGCGCTGTGCGAAGGTTTGCGACAAGCGAAGCTGCCGGAAGCCGCCATTCAAGTCGTGCCGACGACGGACCGTGCCGCGGTCGGCGCGATGCTGAGCGGACTTTCCGGCGCGATCGATTTGATCGTGCCGCGCGGGGGAAAAAGCCTCGTCGCTCGGGTGCAAGCGGAGGCACGGGTGCCGGTGCTGGCACATCTGGAAGGCATTTGTCACACTTATGTGCACGCTCGCGCTGACCTCGCGAAGGCCCGCGCCATTGTCTTGAACGCGAAGATGCGACGCACCGGCGTGTGCGGGGCGACGGAGACGTTGCTGGTCGATCGCGCCGTGGGCGGCTCGCATCTGGGCCCGATGCTCAATGCTCTCGCGGAAGCCGGTTGTGAAATCCGCGGCGATGAGCAGGTGCGCGCCATTTATCCTTCCGCCACCCTGGCGACGGAAGAGGATTGGAGCGCTGAATATCTCGACGCCATCATTTCGGTGCGCATGGTGAACGGGGTGGAGGAAGCCATCGCTCATATCGCGCGCTACGGGTCGCAGCATACGGAATGCATCGTGACGGAGGACGTCGCGGCGGCGGAGCGTTTCCTTTCCGCGGTCGATTCGGCCATCGTGCTCCACAACGCCTCCACGCAGTTCGCCGATGGAGGCGAGTTCGGCATGGGCGCCGAGATCGGCATCGGAACGGGGAAACTGCACGCGCGCGGGCCGGTGGGCGTCGAGCAACTGACAACCTTCAAGTACGTCGTGCGCGGGAACGGCCAGACGCGCGCTTGAGGCTTCTATGAGTTCGCAATGGGTCGTCCATAAGTTTGGCGGAACCAGTCTTGCCGACGCGGAGCGTTATCGTCGGGTCGCGGGGATTTTGCGGGCCGAGGACGGTGCACGAAAGGCCATCGTCGTCTCTGCGATGGGGGAGGTGACGGATGCTCTGGTCGAGATCGTGGATTTGGCGCGGAGACGCGACGAGAGCTATCTCGCACGTCTGGATGCGCTGAAGGCACGCCACGTCGAGACGATGGCCGCGCTCCTTCCCGACGATCGACGGCAAGCATTCTCCGACGTGCTCGAATCTGACTTTCGCGATCTGCGGGAACTGCTGCGGGGTGTGTTCTTGAGTCGCACTTGTTCGGAGCGCACGCTCGATCTCATCACCGGACATGGGGAGCTCTGGTCGGCGCAGCTCTTGAACGCCCATCTCAATGCGGAAGGAATTGATTCCGGTTATCTCGACGCGCGCACGGTGCTGGTGGTGGAGCCGCGAGAAAGTTCCGTGAGTGTGGATTGGACGCGCTCGCAGGCGCAGATCGAATCGTGGCTGGCCGGCCTCACGACGTCATGGGTGGTGGTGACCGGTTTTGTTGCCGCCACCGCGGACGGCATCCCCGCGACCTTGAAGCGGAACGGGAGCGATTTCTCGGCTTCGATCTTCGGCCGATTGCTCGATGCGCGCGCGATTACGATCTGGACGGATGTCGATGGCGTGCTGAGCGCCGATCCGCGGCTGGTCCCGGACGCGGTTGTGCTCGATGACGTTTCCTATGAGGAGGCGACGGAGCTGGCTTACTTCGGCGCGAAAGTGGTGCATCCGAACACAATGGCGCCGGCGATCGAGAAACGGATTCCGATTTGGATTCGGAACACGTTTAACGCGTCGCATCCCGGGACCAAGATTCACGAGCGCACGGTCTCGGCGCACCCGGTGAAGGGCTTCGCGATGGTGGATGGGATGGCGCTGCTCAACGTCGAAGGCACGGGCATGATCGGTGTGCCGGGCGTGGCGAATCGGCTTTTTGGCGCGCTGCGTGAGGTGGGCGTTTCGGTGGTGATGATTTCGCAGGCCAGCTCGGAGCACTCCATCTGCTTTGCAATTCCGGAGGCGCAGACGGACCTCGCGCGCGCCACCCTGGAGCGCGCGTTTTTCGCCGAACTGCATCACAGCCAGATCCAGATGATCGATGTGATGCCGAATTGCAGCATCCTCGCGGCGGTGGGCGACAACATGGTCGATCACCCCGGGGTGGCCGGAAGGTTTTTCACTGCGCTGGGGAAAGCGCGGATAAATATTCGCGCGATCGCGCAAGGCTCATCCGAGCGGAACATCTCGGCCGTGATCGATCGCGCGGAATCGCAACGCGCGCTGCGTGCGGTGCACGCGGCATTTTATCTTTCAAATCAGACGATCTCGATCGGCGTGATCGGTGCTGGGTTGATTGGCGGGACGTTGCTCGACCAGCTCGCGGCGCAGATGGAGAAGTTGAAGCGCGAGTTCAAGATTGATCTGCGCGTGCGTGGAATTGCGAACTCGAGGGAGATGTTTTTGAGCGAAGGACGTTCGCTGGAGGGATGGCGCGACGCGCTCGCGGCCAGAGCCACAACGCGCGACCTGGCGAAGTTCGTCGATCACGTGCAGGCGGAGCATTTGCCGCATGCGGTTATCGTCGATGCCACGGCGAGCGTGGAGTTAACGGCGGAGTATCCGCGCTGGCTGGAGCGGGGGATTCATCTCATCACTCCGAACAAGAAGGCGAACAGCGGGACGTTGGATTTTTATCGTCGCTTGAAAGCGACGGCGCGGGAGCGGAACCGCCATTATCTTTATGAGACGACGGTGGGCGCGGGGTTACCGATCCTCAACACGCTGCGCGATCTGGTGCACACGGGCGATGAAGTGCGCAAGATCGAGGGCGTGCTCTCGGGGACACTCTCGTATCTTTTCAATACTTTCGATGGGCGCACGCCGTTTTCGGCGCTGGTGAAGGATGCCCGCGAGAAGGGTTACACCGAGCCTGATCCGCGCGACGATCTTTCGGGCATGGATGTGGCGCGGAAGCTGGTCATCCTTGCGCGCGAGATTGGGTTGGAAGCTGAACTCGATGCGGTGGAGATCGAGAGCCTGGTGCCCGAAGGATTAGAGGCGGGCTCGGTGGAGGATTTTTTGACGCGGCTGCCGGAGCACGACGCCGCGATCGCGCGACTATTCGAGGAAGCGCAGGCGCGTGGGGAAGTGCTTCGTTGCGTGGGCGTGATCGACGCCACGGGTCGGTGCTCGGTGGGATTAAAGAGCTATGCGCGGACACACGCGTTCGCGGGCACCACGGGGAGCGACAACATCGTGGCGTTCACGACCGCGAGGTATCATACGCAGGCCTTGATTGTGCAAGGACCGGGGGCGGGGCCGGACGTTACCGCTGCTGGGGTATTTGCCGATCTGCTCCGGCTGGCATCCTACCTGGGCGGATCTAGCTCCGCAGCGGACGGGTCGGCGGCTTGCGCTAAACTACACCTCGTCCGCCATCGCGGCGTACATGGCGTCGATTTCGTCGCGCAGTTCAGCGAAGCGCGTCTTCGGCATCTTCGAAGTTCAGGAGCTGCCCTGCGGTCTGCAGCGACATGGCGATTTCCTTCGCGCGCGCGGCGCCGAAAACGCCGAGGGAGCTGAGCAGGACGTGGACGGCTCTTTCGAGCGCGGCGCCGTCGCGATCTTTGATGGCGCGGCGAATTTGCTCGAGGTGCCCCGGGGTGTTCTGGGCGAAGACTTGCGTGACCTGGTTAAACAAGTCCGTGTCGCCGTCGAGATTCTTGAGAAGCTCGGAGCGGTTGAAAGTGGGGAGATCAACGGTCTTGACCAGGTCGGCCGTGGCCACGTCCGGCTTTTTCACCAGGGATTCGATCGTGTCCAGCAGACCTTCCTTGCTCAGCGGCTTCGAGATATAGGCGTCCATGCCGGGGAGGAGACTGCGCGCGAGATCGGCGCTCATGGCTTCCGCGGTCATGGCGATAATGGGAACGCTGCGCCCGCCGCTTTTCTCCGCAGCCCGGATTTCGCGGGTGGCGCCAACGCCGTCGAGTTCGGGCATTTGCACGTCCATGAGGATGAGATCGGGGCGGTCGCGTTCGAACAAAGCGACGGCTTCGCGCCCGTTCGCGGCGAGGCTGAGTCGGTGTCCCTGTTTTTCAAGAATGGCCGCAGCCACGGCTTGATTAACAGGATTGTCTTCAGCGATCAGGATGTGGAGCCTGGGCGAGCGGGGCTGTGGAGACGTGTCGGGCATCTTGAGATGAAAGTTATGTGGGGTTCGGGGGGCGGCTTTTAAACAGCACGAAATTAGCCAGGCCCAGTGTGAAGGCCAAGGCTTTTAAAGAAGGATTGCGGGATTAAGGAGCGATTCCGACGGCGCGGCGCACTCGTGCCATCACGTCCTCCGCGACCGCCCGCGCACTCTCTGCGCCTTGCTTCAGCACCTGATCAATATAACCAGGGTCGGCGAGAAGCTCGGCCCGGCGTTGGCGCATCGGGGCAAAGTATTCCCAAACCCGACCGGCGAGCTGCTTCTTGAAGTCGCCGTAACCCGTCCCGCCCTGGCGAAACGCCTCCTTCATCGCGGTCGTTTCCGCTTCGGTCGCGACGAGCGCGAAAAGCTGCACAATCGTGGACGCATCGGGATTCTTCGGCGCTTCCACGGCGGTGGAGTCCGTCACGATGCTCATGATGCGTTTCCGCGTCTCCTTTTCCTCGCCGAAAATGTCGATCGTGTTGCCGTAGCTCTTGCTCATCTTCTGGCCGTCGAGGCCGGGGACGGTCTCGGTCGCGGTTTGAATGCGCGGCTCGGGGAGTTTGAAGACCGGGCCATCTGGCCCGGACCCGAAGGTCTCGTTGATCTTGATCGCGATATCTCGCGTCACTTCAATATGTTGCTTCTGGTCTTTGCCCACCGGGCACGACGTCGCTGTCGTAGATGAGGATGTCGGCAGCCATCAGGATCGGATAGGTGAATAACCCGGCCGAGGCCTGCATGCCCCGCGCGGTTTTGTCTTTGTAAGAATGACACCTCTCCAGCAACCCCATCGGCGTCACGGTGGAAAGAATCCAAGCCAGCTCCGTCACCTGCGGCACGTGCGATTGGAGGAAAAGCGCGCTCCGTTCGGGATCGAGTCCGCAGGCGAGGAAATCGAGCGCGACGCGGCGGCTATTATCCTGTAACGCCTTCGCGTCGTGCAGGCTGGTGAGTGCGTGATAATCCGCAATGAAGTAAAACGCCTCTCCCTCGGTCTGGAGGGCAATCGCGGGCCGCATCATCCCGAAATAGTTACCGATATGGAGGACGCCGCTGGGTTGGATGCCGGAAAGGATGCGCATAAGAAACGGAGGCAGAACGTCGAACGTCGAACGGCGGACGTCCAACGCGGAATTTGGCGGCGCGGGTCACATCGCCGATCGCTTTCTGATCTGAGAAGCTGTCATTCGCAAAAATGCGGTTTAGAGCCGCCGGGAATGGTTTTTCCAGCCCTCCTAGCATATTTTTTTGCAGCCGAAAAATCGAGTGTTTGCGTGGACGCGAGGGTAGTGAATGCCGCCCAGCGCGAGAGAAACTGGTAGGTGGCGCAGTCGCGAAGATCCGATGGTAAGATGCTCAGGCCCGGCAAGATATAGCGTCGGATCACTGACCTTCTCCTTTCTTTTGCGGGTCGATTGCGAGCGTTCCAAGCGACAACTCGATAGGCGAGGGAGACCCCTCGGAGCGCTCCATCCGGGTACGATCGGCCACGCGCGGCATCTCGATTGCTAGAGATTTTGTTCATTATGGAATTTCGACAATCGAGGATGCGCCGCGCGCAGATGGGCGGATTTAGTCTCGTGGAACTCCTCTGCGCGGTCGGCGTCATGGCCATCGGTTTCACTTCGGTCGCGGCGATCTACTCGCACTCGGTGCGCACCTTGCGCCGCAGCACGGTGGCTTCGTTTGCCTCTCAACTGATCCAGGAACGGATGGAGCAGTTCCGGCGGGCGTCCTGGACGGATATTACTTGCGATTATCCTCCAGCGGACGACGAGCCCGGCAACGAGAGCTTTGAAAACGAAAGCAATGGAGATCCGCCGCCGCCGTACCGCGGATCCATCCGCGACACCTTATCCAACGGACTTTCCGGATGACGTCTCGGATCTGGCTTTGAATACCCCAGGCATGGTGGAACTTCTTTCGCTCCCCACCGCGTCGGCGGCGCAGCTGAAGGACGTGGTCGAGACGGTAAAAGTCGAGCCCTACGGCAGTACCGGGGCGTCGATCAAGGTCAAACGCGCACAGGGTGTCGTGAGCGTGGATTCGCACAACGCGAATCTGGTTCTGGGCAACCACGGTTCGTCTCACTTTCACGGTCAAGTGGACCGGGACGGACGGCAAAGAGCGCACGAAGCAGACCGTGACTCTCTTCACGGCGGAAGGCGACAAGTAATGAAATCCCCTCATGGCCGGGGCGCTGGGAGTGGTTTCTCGGTGGTGGAGCTCTCGATCAGCCTCACGACGCTGGCGATTGTGCTTGGGGCGATCGTGACCGCGACCACCACGTTTACGAATGTCTTTTCCAGCAGCCAAAACTACTCGGTCGGGCAGCTCTCGGCGGCCGATTTCCTGACGCTGGATCTTCGGCGCGCGTCCTCCTACAGCTTCACCAAAAGCGGCAACAAGCTCACCCTGCCGCTCAATCTTACCCTGCCAAAATTCCATGCCGCGGATGGGCGGACGCCAGACGCACCGGAGCGGACGAAGGTCACGACCACGAACAAGAAGAGCACCAAAAAGAAGCACAAGATTGTTGAGGCCCGTTATTATTATCATTACAACAACCTCGGCGACTCCATCGCGGTGCAGTACTACCTGGCGAACGGCGCGCTTTTCCGCAAGGAGGGAACTCGGCCCGCCCGGCAAGTCGCGGAGCGCGTCCGGGATGTGACCTTTTCTGCCACGCCTTCGCCCAATGTGACGCCGGCAGCAGATCGCTGCCTTCACGGCCGACCAAATGCTGGCGGCCATCGATGCCAACCCGACGGTCAGCACCCGGATTGAATTTCGGTCTTACAATCTCCGCAAGGACGCCGATCCCTTGGCGTCGCGGCCGCCACCGCTGGTTGGGACCACCTTCATGCGGGAGTACTATTACTCGGACTACTAATTTTATGCGTAGATCAAATTGCAGACGCGGCGCCAGGGAGGCGGGAACAAGCGGCATTCAGGGAGGTGCGCTAATCATCACCATCATGGGCATGGCCATCCTCTTCATCATTGCCGGAACGCTGCTTTCGGTGACGACGAGCAAGCAATCGGCTCCCTTTCAGGCTGCCAGTTGGCACGAAGCGGGAGCGGCCGCGGAAGGCGGCGTCGAGATCGCTTTGAACGCGTTACGCCGCTCGCTGGTCGAGGGAGAGTCCGGCTGGGACGGTTGGGACAAACTGCTCGAACCCAGTCTTTTTCAGACCGGCTACGAGACTCCATTTGCGAAAAAATTCATCACCCCCGCTGAGCTCATGAGCCACGAGGGCGAGGGCAACACCAACGTCCGTGCCATGGTGGAAGTAACTGTTCCCACTGGCTCCGATACAATTAACAAGGGCATAAACAGCAACGAATCCTACAAATGGGCCTACTTGGTGCGCTCGACCGGAACGGCGGATGTGCCGGGACCTACTCGCATCGCGGTGAACAAGTCGGAATTGGCCCTGCGAAAGGTGAGCTTTCTCACCGATTTTCGGAGCAAAGCCAAGGTGAGTAAGCCTCAGATCAACCGCGTTATCCAGGCCATCATTACGCCGGTTTTCCCTTTTCCGCTCGCAATTCAGGTGCGCGAGCAACTCGATATCAAAAGTGGAAAGAATATGGTGGTGGATAGTTATGACCCAGCGATCGGGAAATATGAAGTGTCCGCAAGCCCGGACCTCCGGCAACATCGCGACGAACGGCAACAAGAAGGAAATCATCCGCCTTGAAAACGTCACGCTTCGCGGAGGCGCGGCCAAGGGTGGCGGCACGGCGGAGGTGAAGAGCAGCGCCACCGTAACCGGAGAGATCCAGGATGGATTTTATCGCGAAATAAAGCCCGTCCGCAGCCCTTACGGCGACAGCAGTTTCACCTACATGGGGGAACTGAAAAGTTCGAGCAGCGACATCGACATCGGGGTCGCCAGTGCACCGAAGCGGCGCTACGACAAGATTCACATCCACAAAAAGCTCAAGATCAAGAAAGAACCATCTCGATCCCGACGGCCGTCGCGGAAATTTACGTTACCGGCGACCTCGTCGTCCATAGCGAGGGCAACATCGAGATCGAAAACGGAGCCCGGGCAATCTTTTATTGCGGGAAAAATGTCTCACTGGAGGAGAAAGATCAAAGCCGCCCCGCCGTTCTCAACAAAACGACGATTTCCACGCCCTACCGGCACTGCGCCCGATCCCGGTGCCTTCCAGTTTTATGGGGTAACGCGAGACGGAAAGAAAAGGAAGTTCAAGATCAAGACCGACCTGGCGGCCGTTGTCTATGTGCCCGACCATGAAATTGAGTTCAAACTAAAGCCAGGGCGACACATGTATGGGTCAATCGTCGCCCGCAAGATCAAGATGGAAGACGAATCCCAACTGCACTACGACGAGAGCCTGGCCGAACAGGGCAAACCCTTCGACTATACCGTGCAGAGCTGGCAGGAGGACTGGTTCGACCCGGCGATCCGACCGAGCTCATAATCGCGGTTGGCGGGGTGTTCTGGCAAGGTGGCGCCATTTCATTCGCCGAAAGCAGCGCTGGCGGCGACTCGCTCGTGCATGAGCTTGCGTCGGCGAGAGACTTCCTTTTTGAAGTCGGCAAAGCGCGGCGCGGCGCGCAACGATTCGAGCAGGGGAGAATCCTCGATTGGAACCGGAAGAGCTCCGATCGGAATGAATCCGTCATCCGGCAGCGCGAGCATGGCGTCCAGGGCGTCGAGGCTTTTCTCGGTCTCGCCGCGGAGCGCGAAAATTTCCGCGTCCAGATACTGCACGGCGTTGTTTGGATTAATCGTCCAGTTCAGAAGCGCGAAACGCGGGGCGCGCTCCAAACCAATGCTGGCTTCCTGCAGGAGACGCGAGCTTTCTGCGTCCTCCCCCAGCATGCGCAGGGCGAAACCGAGTTTCATTTGCAGCCGGCGCCAGCGTGCCGAAGACCGGACGTCTCGCGATTCCGCCTGTATTGCTCGATAGCATCCGGCGGCGTTCTTCCAATCCCCGATCAGAAGGGCGGCATCCCCGGCATAGAGCCCGCGTAACAGGCGATCCTGCGGATTGGCGAGAAACTGCTGGAGGACAGCCGAGGCTTTCTCGCGGTCGCCGCGCATGCCGGCAAAGAGAAGCTGCGAGGCGACGACGGCGTTTGCCTCCGGAGCGGTTGCCATCTCGCGTTCGAGCCATTGCTCGGCCTGCGGCCAATGATCGCTCAGGGCGTATACGAGCAATGGATAAAACGCGATCGGCACCTGGGCATCGACAAAGTTGGGCGTTTTGCGGTAGGCCTCCATGAACCAGGCGAGTGCGCGATCGGGTCGGCCACGCACCCAGAGTTCGTAACGGCCGAGGTCATTGATCGCCGGGATGAACTCTGGATGTGCTTCGTGCGCGCTCGCGATCGTGGCATGGGCCTCCTCGGTGCGGCCGAGCGAATCACGCACGTAAGCGAGTTGACGATCAAGATACAGACTTTCGCTCCCGAGCTCTCTCGCCCTCTAGGAACTGCTGCTCGGCCTGGACAGGATCGCGGGAGCTGAGGGCCAGGCCAAGGCCCTGCCACACGTCCGGGTCCGCCGGCTTCAGTTTCGTCGCGCGTTCGAAATTTGTCCGTGCGGCCGCGAAGTCACCCCGGCGGCGGGCCATTTCCCCAAGGGCGGCATAAGCGTCGGCCAGGTGGGGATCCAACTCGACCGCGCGCCGGGCCGCCTGCTCGCCCCGCTCGATATATCGGTCCCAACTTTTGTTCTCCGGGCTGGCAAACGCGAGTGAACTGAAGAGCTTTGCCTGCAGAGCGTAGGCGGCCGCAAATTTCGGATCGAGGGCGAGCGCGCGTTCAACAAGTTCGAGTGCGCTTGGCAGGGAGTTTTCCCGTTTCTCCAGCGCCCTCAAGTAAAGCTCGTAACTGTCGATATTTTCTGTCCCGCGGTGGGCCACCGAACTGGCACCGCCCAGTTTCAGCTTCAAGGCGCGGGCGATCGATTGCGCGATCTCGTCCTGGACCGCGAAGAGATCCTTCGTCTCCCGATCAAACTTTTCCGACCAAAGGTGAAAGCCGCTCTTGGCATCGATCAACTGCGCCGTGACCCGCACCCGTTCACCCATGCGCTGCACGCTCCCCTCCAGGACGTTCGTGACCCGGAGAGCGGTTGCGATGTCGGCGATATCCTGGTTTTTGCCTTTGTAGGCAAAAGCCGAGGTGCGGGAAGCGACCCGCAGATCGGGCAGATGCGAGATGGCGTTGAGAATCTCTTCGGTGATGCCATCGCTGAAGTAATCGTTAGCCGGATCGCCGCTCATGTTGACGAAAGGCAGAACGGCGACGGATTTCATTACACGGGATGGCGCGTTCGCGACCGGTGGTGCTTTCGGCCAGAAAAAGAGAGCGCCGGCGCCGAGGGCGATGAGCACTCCAATGGTGCCTACAAGCCAGAGATTGCGGCGGGTGCGCGGTGGATCGTTCGAAGCCGTGCGTTCGACGCCGCGCGGAGTGACATCGAAAGCCCAGGCCAGAAGCAGAGCCGGGGCAAAGCCAACCAGCGTGAACAGGACAACCACGGTCGTGATTGTCTCCGGCAGATGGAGCGCGGGGATGACGGTGGCGCAGACTTCGATGACCGCCCAGCCCGCGACGGCGTATGCTGCGGCGACACGAAAAACCTTCCGTCGCCGGAGCTCGCGGAGAAAAGGGGCCTTCACCACATGCTCTTGTAGCGTGGGCCGCGCTTTTTTACCAGCAGCGAGGCACGGTGCGTTTCTGCTGGCCAACCGGCAGGGTGCCTCTTAAGTAGAGCCTCTCATGTCTGGCCATGCCCAACCAATCTCCGTTGTCACCGGTGGCGCCGGATTTCTCGGCTCCCATCTCACCGATCGCCTGCTCGTGGAGGGGCACAAGGTCATCGCGATCGACAATTTGGTGACGGGGAACCTGGCGAACATCGAGCATCTGGCGGGGAACGAGGATTACCGCTTCGTGAAGCACAACGTCTCCGATTTCATCTTTCTCCCGGAGGAGAAGCTGGATTTCGTTTTCCATTTCGCTTCGCCGGCGAGTCCGATCGATTACCTGGAGTTGCCGATTCCGACGTTGAAGGTGGGCGCGCTCGGGCACGCATAACACGCTCGGCCTGGCGAAGGCGAAGGGCGCGGCGTTCTTGCTCGCCTCGACGAGTGAGTGCTATGGCGATCCGCTGGTGCATCCGCAGACGGAAGATTACTGGGGCAACGTGAACCCGATCGGGCCGCGCGGGGTTTACGATGAGGCGAAGCGTTTCGCGGAGGCGATGACGATGGCGTATCACCGCTTCCACGGGATGGACACGAAGATCGTGCGCATCTTTAACACTTACGGTCCGCGGATGCGGTTGCGCGATGGGCGGGTGGTGCCGGCGTTCATCGGCGAGGCGTTGACCGGAGCAGCCGATCACGGTTTTCGGCGATGGCTCGCAGACGCGTTCGTTTTGTTACGTCTCGGATTTGATCGACGGCATCTTCAAGCTGTCGCAATCGGATTTCCACGAGCCGGTGAACATCGGCAACCCGCGCGAGATGACGATCAAGCAGTTTGCGGAAGAGATTCGGCGGATCATCGGGGCGAAATCGGAGATCGTGTACAAGCCGCTGCCGGTGGACGATCCGAAGGTGCGGCAACCGGATATCACGCGGGCGAAAAAGGTGCTCGGTTGGGAACCGCAAGGTGCCCTTTGAGGAAGGAATCGTGCAGACGATCGATTACTTCCGCGGGTGCATCGAGCGCGGCATGTTCGGCGAGAGAATGGGGAAGGACACGGGAGCAGGGGGATAAGCCATGCCGAGGCGGCCGGCGGCGGAAGGAGTTCGGGCAGGTTACGAACATTGTCCCTATCCGGCCGTCACGCGTGAAACCGTCCGGTGTCCGCCGTGGCTATTGCCATCGGTGGAATGGATCCAATCGGTTGCGCCCACCGCACCCGGGTGGCCAGGGCGCATCCTGGTCGCGGGATGCGGAACTGGTGCGGAGGCCTTCGCGATGCGACGGCGATTTCCAGAAGCCGAAGTGGTTGGAATTGATTTTTCCGCCGCCTCCATTCGCATCGCCCGCCGGCTCCAACAGCGTGGGAAAGATACGCGATCGATCCGCTTTCTCCGGGGTGATTTAAGAGAGCGCGGACTTGCGCAGGCCACTGGGGGCGATTTCGATTTTGTCTCCTGTCACGGCGTCCTTTCGTATGTGGCCCCGCCGGGGCGCGTGTTGCGTAATTTGGCGGCCTGTCTGGCTCCGACTGGTTTGCTTTACCTCGGGGTGAATGGTGCCGCCCATTTCAGCGAACGCTGGCGGAAGTTCTTGCCTGGCTTCGGTCATGAAATGGATGCATGGCGTGGGGGAAAGCCGCTTTGGCGCGACCTTGAGCTCACCGCCTGTCTCGAGGAGGCAACGAAGGTGAAGGTGCTGGAGCATGGGGTCGCTTATCTGGCATCGGATCTATTTGGACCGGTCTTTCAAAACTTCTCGCTTGGCGAATGGGTCAGGCTCGCGCGGCAGGCCGGCTTGCATCTTTGCGGGCGCGAAGGCATGCAGCGTCGCCTCTGGCCGGCCATCAACGCCGACAAACTCGATCTTTTCCTGCCGCGGCCGCGCGGTGCGGTGGCTGAGTTGCTGGATCGGCTTCAACCTGGCGCTTTTCACGCTCTCATTTTTTCGCGACGCGCCGAGCTGAGCCCGCCGTGGTTTGAGCACCGCGCTCTCCTGCGCTGGCGACCTTCGCGGACGAGTCATCTGGCTCAGTTTCGCTGGCCCGTCCGCGTTCGATTCGGTGTCGTGGCGCTGAGGAATCGTCGCGCGAATATTGAAATCGAACTACGTGGCGCAGGGTGGGAGATCGATGTGCTTCGGGCCGGCCGGGGCGAGCTGTCGTTGCGCGAAATTCTCGCGCAGACAAAACACCGGGTTACTCCGAGCGCGCTGCGCTCACAGCTTTACCTCTTCTATCTGCTTGAATTGTTAAACCTGCTCCCGCCCGCAAAGCAAAAGAACGCGCGGAAACTTCGTCGCACCCGGCAGAGGCCTGCCTGAGTGCGACGGAGCTCGTGCGACCACTAGCCGCGGACTTTTTGTATTGCCGGGAGAAGCAGCCCCGTGGGTGTAACTTTATTCGAACTTTCCACCGCGGTCGGAGCCCCACCTTTCGGATTTCTCTTGGACCTGAGGTCCTGCACTTTGACGGCTGACTTCGATTTGACGTTTTGTTTCTTCGCTGTGGGCATAGGATTCCTTTCTATGGTTGCGTTGTGTAACGCACGTTCGTTTTCGCCTACCAAAACTGGGCGAAAATGACGAGCAATTTATGCCGCCAGGAGGAGAAATCCTCGGCTGACCGGTCCTGAGCCTTGAACTCAGTTCAGCACGAAGACTTCGACCAAACCCACGCCAATCCCACCATTTTTTCCCCGGACGATGGCGGTGTAGGGCGCCGCATTCACCGTGGTGACTAGGGCCGATTCCAGATTATTGGTCGGCGGTACGCTCGTGGCGATGATTTCCGCTTCCTGAGTGCTGCGCCAATTATCGTTGCTGGCAGTGGTGGCACCATTTGAGTCGATTAATTCCAAGGTGGGATCAGCCAGTTTGCCCGTGACCGGAAGTGACGGCCCGATGGCGCGGACAATGATGCGCCGAGGGGCGCTGCCCAGCATGATGATCCCGCCGATCATGACGTCGTCGCCCGTCTGGACGAAGCCGCGGGTCGAGATGTTAGCCAGTTGCGAGTCGGCCGCGCGATCAAGGTCATAGACTTCGACCAGGCCGACGCCGCTGTTACCGCCCACTCCCCGGACGATGGCGGTGTAAGCGCTATTATTGGCCGGGAGCGTCGCGACAATGGCAGACTCAAGATTGTCGCTCGGCGGAACGGTGGTGGCGATGATCTCCGCCTCCTGAGCGGTGCGCCAGTTGTCATTGCTGCCGATGAGGGCGCCGTTGCTACCGCGCAATTCCAGGATGGGATTGGCCAGTTTCCCGGGCACAGGCAGGGACGGCCCGATCGCGCGGAGGATGACTTTTTTCGGCTGGGTGCCGGTGATGATAAATCCGCCGATGAGAGAGTTGTCCCCACTCTCCACGCGGAGACGGGTGGAAATGTTTCCCGGAGCAGTGGGAGCACCGCCAGTGGGGGTGAGGAGGAACGAGCCGCCAAAGACAGTGGAAGTGCTTCCACTGGCGATGATCTGCCCAGGGCTGTTGATGGCAAGCGCGCGCGACAAAGTCCAGGAATCGCCGCTGACGCGCGTATCCAGTTTTACCATGCCTGTCTGCTCCGTGTAGATGAAGGCGGGGGTGCCGCTGAATCGAGACGTGCCAATGATCTGTCCGGCGTTGTTAATCGCGGTCGCGCTGCTGCCGTTCTGGCCTGGGAGCGTGCCGAGATCGACCAGACCGGCGCCGTGATTGGACCTGAAGGCATGGGTGGCGGCGTCGCCGGTGGTATTGCTAAAACCGACCACGATGCCGCTGTCATTAATACCCGTAGCCCGACTCTCGGTGCCCCCGAGAGTGCCGAGGTCCATCATCTGGCCGCCGGAATAGAGAAAGGCATGGGTGTTAAAGTTGGCGTCGATGCTCCAGCCCACGACTTCGCCCGCGGAGTTGATGGCAGTGCCCACACTGAAATTCCCAAAGCTGTCGGGGGCGGTGGAGATGTTCCCCAAATCGACCATGGATCCGCCGCTGTAGAGGAAAGCGTGATCGGGGCGCGGAAAGTTTGTGTTGGGCCGGACGGTGTCACTCCAGCCTGTGATCTGGCCCGCGTCATTGATTGCGGTGGCGTAACTGGTGGCGCCGCCCGGCAGCGTGCCGAGATCGATCATGGCGCCGTTGGAATACACGAAGGCGTGGGTCAGGCCATCGGCCCTTTCGCTGTTGCCCACGATTTGACCGCTCGCATTGATCCCGGTGGCTTCACTGCGCCGACCACCGAGGGTGCCGAGGTCGGTGATCACGCCACCGGAAAGCCGAGCCGCATGAACGTAAACAGTCCCTCCGCTATCCGGTGGGGCGTCGACGGTGCCGGCCATTTGTCCACTGGCGTTGATGGCGGTGGGAAGGAACTGCGAGTTGATCTCCGTGCCAGTGTATGTGGGCACTTGAGCCACCAGACGGCATCCCAAGATCAGCCATATGCAGACGAATAGCCGGCGCAGGGACCGCGACAGCCGCTCCGGCCAGCGGCAAGGGGTGGGGGTAATCACGAACTGTGAGATATTGGCTTGGGCGGCTTGATGTAAAGCAGCTTCCACACCGCCTTGTCCCGGGCCGGGCTTCACCGCTGCGTCGCCACCTTGGCTCTTTGGTTGCGGCACGTGTTCTGTGGACAGTAGAACGAGGCGGGCGGACTGGCCTTTGCATGAAATCGTTCCTACTTCTGCCCTGCCTCATCTTGGTTGGTTTGACCGCACAGATGAGCCGCTGGGCAGGGCGGGACGGCGCCGGAGGTCCAGATCACGCGCATCACGAAAAATCTGGTGGCCGCGCCGCAATTCGTCCATGAGGGCGGAAGTACGAGACGGATCAACGCGAGCGCTGGCTGGAGGTGGAGTTGGAATTCGCCTAGGGGATCAAAGAGACGATCGAATATTTCCCCGGCTGCATTGAGTGTGGCTGCTGGGCGAGCGGACGGATTTGACCGCCTGACGCACCGCCGGGAAGCGCGGCGTCCTGAGCGACGCTCTTTTATTCTCGCCGGCCGCGTTCGGCGAAATTCCGCGCAGTCCTAAGCGGAGGACCGCGCCGGGCGGCACATTGGGGCAAGCGCGCGAGACTCCGTTGGGAGCGAACCGCGTTGGGATTTCGGCCCAACGGAGCCGCGGGTTGCTGGTTCCTGATCTTACTTAACCAGCCGGGCTGGTCAGAGGTAGTCCTTCTGCCCTTCGCCGGCCTTCCGGCCGCCTTTGGGGTTCTTCTTCGGCTTCAGGTCTTTCACCTTCGTCTTCGCTTTCGCATTTTTCTTCTTTGCTACGGGCATGGTTCGTCCTTTCTTTTTTGTCGGGCGCGCGGGCCGTTTCCCCGCCTCGCCTCCTCTTCGCTCTTACCGCCGCGGCTGCGGGAGAAGCGAGAAAATTTTGCCGGAATTTTTCAATCTAGCCCCGTCCGCCGGGGGATGACGCGCGCAGGAAGATAGCGGGTTGGGCGCCGCAGCGTTTCCCATCGCGCCAGCTTTTCTGGTTGCGGCCTTTATCCCGCGAGCGCTAGAACCGTGCTTCTCCCTCTCCGTCTTTCCTGTGCAATCCGCTGCGTTTTCTGGTGCCATACTCTTCGGCGGAGACGCGCCGCCACGTTTCCAGTCTCGTTAGACGATTGTCATGCCCGCCGCCGCTCGAATTTTCAGCCTCAACCTCGGTTCGCAGACCGTGGGGCTGGCGGAATTTCGCGCCCAGCCGCAGGGCGGGCTGGTCCTGGTCGGTACGCGCTGCGCGAGATCCTCGCCGAAGCTGGCAACGAGACCGCGCGCAACCTGCAAATCGTCGCGGCGTTGCGCGAGATGATGACGGAGTTGGGCGTGAAAAACGGCGCGGTCAACTATGCCGTGGCGGCACAATCCGTTTTCGCGCGTTTCGTGAAATTGCCCGCGGTGGAGGAGGAGAAAATCGAACGCATCATCGCATTTGAGGCGCAGCAAAATGTGCCGTTTCCCGATCGAGGAAGTGGTGTGGGATTATCAGCTCGTCGGCAGCAGTTCCGATCCGGAACTGCAGGTCGTGCTCGTCGCGATCAAGAGCGATTTGCTGGAGGGAATCAATGGCGCGGTCGAGGGCACGGGGCTGCGCACGGCGGTGGTGGATGTGGCCACGATGGCGCTCTACAACGCCTTTCGTTACAACTACAGCGACCTGACGGATTGCTCGCTCCTGGTCGATCTCGGCGCGCGCACGACGAATCTGCTTTTCGTGGAACCGGGGAAAGTCTTTTCGCGCAGCGTGCCGATCGGAGGGAGCTCGATCTCGGCCGCGCTGGCGAAGGAATTCAACGAGCCAGCGGCGGCGGCGGAATTCCGGAAGCGGCGCGATGGATTCGTTAGTCTGGGCGGCGCGTATGCGGAGCCGTCCGATGCGGAGGTGGCGCGGGTTTCGAAGATTGTGCGCAGCACGATGACGCGGCTGCACGCGGAGGTGATGCGTTCGATCAGCCATTACCGGTCGCAACAGCAGGGGAGCGCGCCGGCGCGCGTCTTTCTCTGCGGCGGGGGCGCGAGCATGCCTTACCTGCGCGAGTTCTTTCATGAGAAGCTGCAATTGCCGGTCGAGTTCTTCCACCCCTTGCGCAATGTCGCCGTCGCGGACGCGACGAAAGCGGCGGAGGTGGCGCAGGCTTCGCATTTGTTAGGCGAACTGGTCGGGCTGGCGCTGCGCGCGACGACGACTTGCCCGATGGAGTTGAATTTGCGTACGGCGAGCGTGGCGCGGGCGCAGGATCTGACGCGACGACGTCCGTTTCTCGTGCTGGCGTCGGCTTGCCTGATCGTGGGCTTGCTCGGTTGGGGATTTTATTATCTGCGCGCGGCGAGCGTGACGCGACAGGCGACGGAAGCGTTGACGCAAAAGGTGGAAGGGATGCGGCGCCTGGCCACGCAGATGGATGCGGTGCGGAAGCAGACGACGGCGCTGGATGCGGTGGCCGGACCGCTCACGGCGGCGGTGAACGATCGCAGTTTCTGGGTGGAGATGATTGAGGATTTGAATGCGCCGTTTGCCGACGGAGAATATCTGGATCACGGAACTCGTAGCCACGTCGGCCGGACAACCGATCGGTGGTGAGGTGCGCGCTGGTCGGCGCAGCGAGCGCCACGGACAGCGCCGAGCCCGGGGCCGCGCGGCAGGACGGCGAAGCCAGTGGTGCCGGCGATCGACGGGATTTTTGTGCGCGGACTTTATCTCTTCAATCCGAAGCAACAGGAGGTGGTGGTCGATTATTTTCGCGAACTGGTGAAGTCGCCGCATTTCGCGATCGATCCGAACAACCAGGCGAAGGTGATGCGGCCGACGACGCCGACCAACACGGAGTGGGCGTTTCCGTACGAGCTGCGTCTGGATTTGAAGAAACCGGTGCCGTTGCCATGAAACAGTGGTTCGCGCAATCGTTTTCTCGGGACGTTCCTCGTCGTGACTGGCGTTGGCACGCTGGTGGCAGTGCTTTTTCTTTGCTGGAGCATGAGCCGGTTTGGCGACGCGGAGGTGGAGTTCGATCAACGGGCGACGGAGCTGGCGGCGCTCCAGAGTCACAATCCGTTTCCGAGCGAAGAGAACCTGCGGAAGATGAAAGCGCAGGCGGAGGAATACGGGACCACGCTCGCGGCTTTGCAGGAAGATTTGAAGACGCGCGTGCTGCC
Source organism: uncultured Verrucomicrobiae bacterium (assembly GCA_963769625.1). Taxonomy (GTDB): domain Bacteria; phylum Verrucomicrobiota; class Verrucomicrobiia; order Chthoniobacterales; family UBA10450; genus JACCTI01. The sequence goes on from CAVYMO010000012.1 coordinate 557,949, forward strand.
GTTGCCGGCGGCGATGAAGCCGAATGAATTTCAAACGCGACTGCGGCAGGCGATGACGAGCGTGGCGGAGAAAGCGCGCGTCCATAATGTGAAGTTGCCGGAAAATTTTTACCTCGGCTTCGAGGAGTTCGGCGCGAAATTGCCCGACACGGAAGCGGCGGCGCAGCTCGGGCGGGAACTTGCGCAGGTGGAGTTGCTCGTGACGGTGTTGATCGATGCACGGGTGCAGGCCGTGACGTCGTTGAAGCGCGTGGCGCGGGGCGAGCTGCCATCCGTCGCGGCGACGCCGGCCGCGCGGACGGGAACCATGACGGCTGCGCCCGCGCCGGTGGTGGAACGGGCGGTGATTGAGGTGGCCTTCGTGGGTCCGCCTGGTGCGATGCGGCGGGTCTTGAATCAAATCTCGAGCGCAGGCCAGCAACTTTACGTTATTCGCACGCTGCAAGTGGTGAATGAAAAAGAGACCGGTCCGCCGCGAGGGGGCGAGGGGAGTTCGCCGGCGCCGGTAGCCGGAAGCGCGGACGCGACGAGCGCACTCCAGTTCATTGTAGGGAACGAACAGGTCCAGACCGTGGCACGGATCGAGATGGTGAGGTTTGCGTTTTGACGGCGTTAAAACACGCCAGCTGGAGGGTCGCGTTCCGCGCATGAACTGGCTCCGCTCCCATTACGATCGAGTGGCCGTTCTTGGCGGCGTTCTCTTTCTTGCCCTTTGCGCTTTTTTTATCTGGCAACGCGCGTCCGGTTTCCAGGCCAGCTTCGTGCCTCCGCAGCCGGGTCCCCCGAAAGCGGCGGTGCCGACGGAGAAGGCGCTCGCGGTGCAGACGGCGTTGGCGAATTTGCAGAAGCCACCGCAATGGACCTTTGGCGGGCGCTCGGGGCTTTTCGTGCCCGAGAAACATTTCCTCGGGCCCGATGGCCTGCCGGCGACATTGCAGAAGACCGAGGTGCATCCGCCTGTGCCTAACGAATGGCTGGAGCAATACGGCCTGCCCATCGCGGAGGGCAACGTGCTGACGCAGGACCCGGACGGCGACGGCTTCACCAACCTGGAGGAATGGGAGGGGAAATCGAACCCGACCGACAAGGAGTCGCACGCGCCGTTCATCTCGAAGTTGAAAGTGAAGTCGGCGGTGCGGGAGCCGTTCCGGCTCGTCTTCGCTTCGCGCACGGAGGACACCTTCCTCATCAACACGAGCGACCTGAAAGAGCCCACGCAGTTCCTGGAAATGGGCGACACGATCCGCGGGACGAAATTCAAGATCGTGAAGTTCACGCCGCGGACGGAGACGAATCAGCAGGGCGGAGAAGTGGACGTCTCTGAGTTGACGATCGAGAACGTGGAGAGCGGGGAACGGCTCGATCTGGTGAAGGAGAAGATCATGATCTCGCCCGAATCGGTGGGCACGTTCGTCTACACTTGGGGCACGCCGCGCGAGCTGGTGATCAAAAAAGATCAGGAATTCTCATTGCCGCCCGAGACGGAGATCAGATACAAACTGATCGACGTGCAACCCGGCCGAGCGGTCATCGTCAATACGCAGAAACCCGAAGAGCGCATCGAGGTCGGTGTGTTCAATCCTTAAATGAACAGAACCGTTTTCCCGTCCGGGGCGCTGGCGCTCCTGATTTCTGTGAGTGGGGCGACCGTGCAGGCGCAAACGGCGGTGGAACGCGCGGCCGAACGCGAGATCGCACGCCGCGAAGCGGCGTTGCCGCGGGGGAACGAAGCCCTCGCGCGCGGGAAGATCGCAATGCAGGCGCACAATTACACCCAGGCGCACGAGGATTTTCGCATGGCGGTGACGTATTTGCCCGATGCGGTGGCGAGCGGAAATGCGCACGATGAAGCGGTCGCAGGTTTTTGCGAAAGCGGAATCAAGCTGGCGGAGCAGCTCGTGCAGGAAGGGAAATACGCCGAGGCGGAGGCGATCTGCCGTGAGATCCTAAGCGATCGCTATGATCCGAATTGTCGGCCGGCGATGCAATTGCTCGCGCGGCTGCAGGAGCCCGGGCAGATCAATCGCACGATGGGGCCGAAGTTTATCAACAAGGTCGAGGAGGTGCGGCGTTTGCTCACGGATGCGGACGGCTATTACAACAGCGGTCGCTACGACCTCGCTTTCAAGAAATACGAACAGATTCTCGCGCTCGATCCCTACAACACGGCCGCGCGTCGTGGGCAGGAGAAGATTAACAATCAAAAGACGCGTTACGGCGAGGAAGCGTATAACGAGACCCGCTCCCGCGCGGTCTGGCAGGTGCAGCAAAGTTGGGAAAATCCGGTGCGGAAATACGGTGAGGCGACGCAACCGGGAGTGGAAACGTTCGCGCGCGATGCCACCGGGACGGCGCGCATTTCCAATAAGCTTGCCACCATCATCATCCCGAAGATCGAGTTCCGCGATGCCAGCATCCGCGAGGCGATGGATTTCCTGCGCCAGCAAGCGGCGGCGCATGATCCCGCGGAAGATGGCCGGAAGGGCGTCGATCTTGTTTTGCGTTTGAATCAGCTCGGCACCGCTTCCGAAACCACGACGACGACCACGACGACGACACTGGCCCCGTTGCCTGGTGCCGACGGCGACGACGACACCGTGGCGCCGGCTCCGGTTGCGCCCGCGCCGGCGTTGGCTCCGGTGAATCCCGTCGCGCCCGCCGATGCGCGCATCACGATCACGTTGAATCAAATTCCGCTCGGCGAAGCGCTTCGCTACGTGGCAAGTCAGGCAGGCTTGAAGGTGAAGATCGAGCCGTATGCGGTCTCGATCATTCCCATCAGCGAGCAGAGCAACGACATGTTCACGAAAGAATATCGCGTTCCGCCGGGGTTCATCACCAGCACGGTGAACGTGGGCACGTCCGCCTTGGCGCAACCGGTGGCGGGTGCGCCGCCTCTCGGGACCGGTCGCGATACGCAGGAATCAACCGGCGGTCGCCAGCTCGTGGGACGCGAGACCGCGAAGGATTTTCTCGCGGCGCAGGGCGTGCAATTTCCGCCCGGCGCGAGCGCGAATTTCCTCCCGCAAAGCAGCCGTCTCATCGTGCGGAACACGCAGGACAATCTCGACCTCGTCGATGCGCTGGTGGAGCAGGCCAGCGTAACCGGTCCGCAGCAGGTCGAGATCGAGGCGAAGTTTGTTGAGATTACGCAGAGCAATCTCAAGGAGCTGGGCTTCGATTGGTTGCTTGGGCAGTTCAACGTCGGCAACGAACGTGTCTTTGGCGGCGGCGGCACCTCGGGCACTGGCCCGAACGTGAACGCGGGTGACTTCCCGTTCGTCCCGCCGGGCGGTCCACCGGTCGGGCAATTTCCGGTCACCTCCGGCAATCGCAGTGGTCGAAACTGCGATCAGCGCGAGCGCGATCGACGCCTTGCTCTTCGCCACGCAGGGAGCGAGTTCGCTCGCGCCGGGCATCTTTGGCTTGAGCGGGGTGTTTACCGACCCGCAATTCCAGGTGGTGGTGCGGGCCTTGAATCAAAAGAAAGGCGTCGATCTGCTGTCCGCGCCGCGGGTGACGACGAAGAGCGGGCAACGCGCATTGATCGAAATCGTACGCGAGTTTCGTTATCCGACCCAATTTGCGGAGCCGAAGATTCCTGAGATTCGTGGCGCGGGAGGCAGCACGGCCACGACGACTTCGATTTCTCTTCCGGTGGTGGGACCTGCCACGCCGTCCGCCTTTGAGACGCGCAACACCGGCGTCACCCTCGAAGTCGAACCAGTGATCGGACCCGACGGCGTCACGATTGATCTGAATCTCGTGCCGCAGGTGGTCGAGTTCGAAGGGTTCATCAACTACGGCAGCCCAATCAAGACGGTGAATCCGGCGTTGCTCGGGCTGCTCGGCGTGCCGGCGGCGGTCACGGGAGTGGATAGCAGCATTGAGTTGACGCCGAACATCATCAATCAACCGATCTTCAGCTCGCGCAAAGTGACAACGAGCGTGAGCGTGTGGGACGGGCAGACGGTCGTGCTCGGCGGACTCGATGCGCGAGGACGTGCAGAAGACGGAAGACCGCACGCCGATCCTTGGCGATATCCCGCTTGTCGGTCGCCTCTTTCGCACGAATGCCGAACAGCATCTGAAGCGCAATCTCATTATCTTCGTCACCGCGCGGCTGGTGAATCCCGGCGGCCAACTTGTCAATCAAACCGAGGAGCAGGAGGAATCGGAAGATTATGTGATCCCGCCCGAGCTGCCGCCGGTGCCGTTCGATAAGAAGTGAGGCGACGATTGGCTTGCGCGCGCTTCGCAAGTGCATTGGGCGTCCAAAGCTGCTAAGTCATAAGTATGTTCAGGTTCGCGCCCGTCGTCCCGGTCTTGGCGAGTTTGCTCGTGGCCGTTTCCGTTGCCGACGCCGGGGCGAAGAAGAAAAAACCGCTCCCACCGCAAGGCCCGATCATCGCCAGTGTGAGCGCCGATTCGATCACGGTGACGGATAACAACGCGAGCCAGACGGTTGCGATCACGCGTTTCACCGAGATTTTGTTTAAGGGACAAAAGGCGACCCTCGCCGATCTCCAGCCCGGCATGCGGGTCAGCGTGACCTTGGGGACCGACCCGACGAAAGCCGCGCGCATCAACGCCAGTGATCCACCGGTGGCGCATCCGTCGAAGTAGGCGGTGCTGCTGTGGGGCGCGCGCTCTGGCACCCTTTCAGGGTGCGGGATTCGCGGGATGCGTGGTTTCCTGTGGTATCGCTGCGCTCAACCACCGGCTAATTTCTGGCAAGCCTCCGGCTTGCGGCATCCGCGCGCTCGTGGTGTTTCAGAATCTCCGATCTTCGACTGCCGACTGCCGACTGCCGACTGCAGAGTCCAGAGTCTGCTTCTCACACTGGGCCAACGAAACTCACGCTTCGATGCCTGCTTTACAGAGCACGGCACTTCGCCACCGGCCGCAACCTGGTCGAAGATGGCACTCAGGCACTCCGTTCTTTTTCCGATAACCCGGAGGGTTTAAAAGAGATTAGCCGGAGGTTGAGCGAAGCGAAACCTCCGGTATACGATCCCGTCAAACGGCCGCACCCTGGAGGGTGCGAGAGGCTCAGCTCCCGTGGTGTCACCAATGTCATCCACCCATCTCAGTCTCCATTATCATATCGTCTTCGGGACGAAGGGACGTGAGCCTTGGATCGAACCTTCGTGGCGTTCACGCCTGTATGAGTATTTAGGCGGAACGGTTCGTGGAATGAATGGCGTTCCCGAATCGGTGGGAGGCACCGGCGATCACATCCACCTTCTGGTGGGGTTAAAGGCCACGCACACGCTGGCCGATTTTATGCGGGAACTGAAGAAGGCATCGTCGGTCTGGATCCATGAGGAGATTCGGTTGCCGGGTTTCCATTGGCAGGAGGGGTATGCGGCGTTCACCGTGAGTCCGAGCGCGCGGGAGGCGGTGCGGGAATACATTGCGAGACAGGCGGAGCATCATCGCAAAAGGAGTTTTCGCGAGGAATTGGTCGAGATGTTGGCGAAGGCCGGGGTGGAATACGATGAGCGATATTTGGATTGAGCGCTGTGCGTGGCGTGGCGTCTCCGGCACCCCTCCGGGGCGCGGGATTTTGTTGTCTGGCCGAGTCCGGTGGTGTCGCTTCGCTCAACCACCGGCTAATGTCTGGCAAGCCTCCGGCTTGCAAAGTCGGGCGCGCCCACGGGTGGTCGACCACCGACCACCGACCACCGACCACCGACCACCGACCACCGACCACCGACCACCGACCACCGACCACTCGACCACGACCTGACCACTGACCACTGACCACTGACCACTGACCACTGACCAAATGCCTGCCATTGGAATCACCGGCGGAGTCGCCACGGGGAAGAGCGCGCTTTTGCGCGGAACTACGCCGGCTCCTGCCGAGGGCGGTGTTTTTCGATGCGGACCAGGCGGCGCGGGAACTGACGGATCGTGACCCGGAGGTGCGGGATCTGGATTACGCCGCTTTTGGCGACGGGATTTATTCCGCGGAAGGAGACTTGAACCGGGCCCAGCTTCGCACCATAGTGTTCGCCGACCCGGAAAAGAAACAGGCGCTCGAGCAGATTCTGCATCCGCGCATCCGGCGTCAGTGGGCGGTCCAAGCCGAAAGCCGGCGCGACTCCACGGAACTTTTCCTGGCTGATATCCCTCTTCTTGTATGAAACCGGTGGTGAAATTCTATGCGATCGCGTGGTCGTGGTGGCGTGCTCGGCGCGCATGCAGCGGGAGCGTCTCATGAGGCGTTCGTCTCTCGAGCAGGCGGCGGCGGAGCAACTCGTGGCGGCGCAGATGCCGCTGGCGGATAAGATCGCGCGGGCCGATCACGTGGTTTGGAATAATGGGCCGCTGAGCGTGCTTGCGGCGCAGGCGAAAATTTTGGCCGATACTTGTCGGCACGCGAAGTAATGGACGAAGAAACTCAAACCGCCACCGTGGTGGCGGAAAAAGAAAGCGAGGCCGTCGCCGACTTCGATCGCGCTCGACCTGAACGAGCTGCAAACGCTCGCGCCGGCGGAGCTGGACGAACTTAGCCGCACCTTCGACGTGCGCCTGCATCCGGGGCGGACGCGGCACCAGCACATCGTCGATCTCGTGCGCGCGGCGTGCAGTCGGAATGCGCGGGTGACGGTGGAAGGCTTTTTCGTTTTCATTGGCGACTCGTTTGGCGGGCTGCGCTATCCGGCTTTGAACTTTCTTTCCGTGCCCGAGGATGTCGGCATCCCGCGCGCGACGATGCAGCATTTCCGTTTTCGGCCCGGGCAAAAGATCAGCGGCACCGTGCGCCTGCCGCGCGACCGCGAGAAGTCGCTCATGCTCGACGAGGTGCTTACGATCGAAGGCGTGCCGCTCTCGGAATGGGAAGCGCCGACCGGAGTTCGATCATCTCACGCCGCTTTATCCGGATGGCCGGATCATTCTCGAAAACACGACGACGAACTCGATCAGCGCGCGCGCGGTGGATTTGCTCACGCCGCTCGGCCGCGGGCAACGCGGTTTGATCGTGGCCGCGCCGCGGGTCGGCAAAACGATTTTGCTCAAGGAAATCGCGAAAGCCGTTCGCGTGAATCATCCCGAGATCATCCTCATCATTCTACTGGTGGACGAGCGCCCGGAAGAGGTGACCGATCTGCAACGCGAAGTCGATTGCGAGATTTACAATTCGACCTTTGACGAGAATTCGAAGCGCCACATCGAGGTGGCGGAGATCGTGCTCGAGCGCGCGAAACGACTGGTCGAGATGAAGAAGGACGTGGTCCTCTTGCTCGACAGCATCACCCGGCTGGCGCGTGGTTATAATTCCCTCCAACCCGGCAAAGGCCGCACCATGTCGGGCGGCGTGGAGGCGAAGGCGCTGCTGAAACCGAAGAAGTTTTTCGGCTCCGCGCGCAAGTGGAAGAGGGCGGCAGCCTGACGATTCTCGCGACTGCGCTGGTCGATACCGGAAGCAAGATGGATCAGGTGATCTTCGAGGAATTCAAGGGCACGGGAAACATGGAGTTGCATCTCGACCGGGCGCTGGTGGAGAAGCGGCTCTATCCGGCGATCCACCCGCAACAGTCGGCCACGCGGCGCGACGAGTTGCTCTATCACCCGGAGGAATGGGAGCGCGTGCAGGTCTTGCGCAAGGCGATGGCGCAATTGCCGCCGATCGAAGCGATGGAGCAGTTGATCGGGAATCTGGAGGCGACGAACTCGAACGCGGAGTTGTTGCTGGCGGGGTTGCGCTAACGACCATGACGCGCGAAGAATACCTCGAAGAAGTGCGGCGCAAGGCCGCTGGTGAGACGGGCGAGGCGACCGTGGCGCCGAAGTCAGCGCGAATGGCCGCCGTGGTTCCGACCGGGGAAGGCCGACCCGCGTCCGACGACAGTGGCTCGATCGCCTCGGATGAGGAACTCGCGACCATCCTGCCCGCACTCGGATCGGTCGAGCGCGTGGCGGTGGATACGGAGGCCGACAGTTTGCATTGTTACTTCGAAAAGCTCTGCCTCGTGCAATTAAGTTTCGCGGGTGAGGACCACCTGGTCGATCCGCTGGCGGGTTTCGATCTCGTGCCGCTCGGAACGGCACTGGCTGGCAAGGAGATCGTGCTCCAGGGCGCGGACTTCGATTTGCGCCTGATGAAGCGCGCGTTCGACTTCACCGCGAGCAAAGTTTTCGACACTGTGGTCGCGGCGCGCCTGCTCGGGCTGCGCGAGTTCAGCCTCGCCGCGCTCGTGCAACGCTATTTCGGCGTCATCCTGAGCAAAGGCTCGCAAAAAGCGAATTGGGCGCAGCGTCCGCTGCCGGCCTTGATGGCCGAATACGCCAAGAACGACACGCGCTACCTCCTGCCGCTGGCGGAAAAAATGGAAGGCGAGCTGCGCGAGAAAGGGCGCTGGGAATGGTTCGAGCAATCCTGCGAGCGCGGCCGCGTGCAGGCCGGGGTGGAGCGGGTGCGCGATGAAGAAGAAGCGTGGCGCATCACCGGTTCCGGCACCTTGTCGCCGCGGGCCTCTGCGATTTTGCGTGCGCTCTGGCGCTGGCGCGATCGCGAAGCACAGGCCGCAGATCGGCCCTCGTTTCACATCCTGCAAAACCATTTGCTCATCGACGGCGCGAAGAGTTTCGAGGCGGGGAACGTGCCCGAGTATCGGCACCTCACCTCGCGTCGTCGCCGCGGTTTCATGGACGCGGCCGAGGAGGCTCTGCAAATTCCTGACGAAGAACTTCCACGCCGCATAAGGCGCAAAGGCGTGCGGCCCACGCAGGAGATGGAACGCCTGGCCGAAGATTTGCGCAAACGGCGCGACTTGAAAGCGCAGGAACTCGGCCTCGATCCTTCCTTCATCGCGCCTCGCGCGACGATGGAATCCATCGCCGTCGACCAGGAACGCAGCGCCGATCTGCTGGTGCCGTGGCAACGGCAACTGCTCGAGCTGTAAGGCGGCGCGCCTTGGCTTTCGCGAGACGATTTTCAGCGCGTTCCGCCTGCGCCTGCGATGATCGTTCTTAAATCGCTCACGCTGCCGTCGGCGAAAATGATGAGTTGTCCGTGACCGTGGACATCACCCCTTTCGACAAACCACGGCTGACGCGGCCACTTCTGAGCAGTCCCCGGCTTGTCGTCGAAAGGCGTGGCGATGTAATCCACCCGCGCCGACGCCGGCGAGGAGTAGTCGGGATTGCCCAATGAGTTTTGGATGGCAGGGCAAATCCAGGTCTGGCGTGTCGGCCCGAAGGGAGTGAGGGCGGCGATCCATGCGTCCGCGAAATTCTCGCGCGATTCCTCCGCCGCGTTCGTGTCAATCTGCGGCCACATGCCGTTCTCTTGCAGGTAAAGTTGAGCCGCGACATGGAGGTTGCGCAGGTTGTTGGTGCACTGGGCGCGTTGCGCACGTGCGCGAAATTTTGAGAAGACAGGAACCGCGAGGGTCGCGAGAACAGCCGCGACCACTATGACCACCAACGCCTCGAGAAGCGTGAGGGCGTTTGGGCGTCGCGGCACGTTAGCCGCTCGATTGTTTGAAACCGTCTACGAACAGGTCCAGATCCTGTGTGGTTTCAGCGGTAAGATTGCAGAAGCTCGGATCGCGAGTCGTGGCGGTGGCTGCGCCCACGACAGTGCCGAGCAGAAGGGTGCCAGAGATCGTGAAACTCGCGCGCGGCGTGGTGCGCACGCTGGCGTCCAAAGAGGCCGAAACCCGATCGGTCACACTTTCCGAAACCGGATCCCCCTCGCTATTGCACAAGGAGACGCTGCTGGTTCGAGCGGCCTCGATCACGCCGCTCAGCCGGGATTTGTTTGGATCCGCTATACCCGAAAGAGTGCCGACGAAAGTTCGGCCTTCTACGAACATCACGACGACACCCGCGGTCCCGCCGGTCCGCGGAATGGAGAGGGTAAAGAGCCCGAGGATGTTGGCCGCGCCACCGTTTGGCACCATCACTCCGGCATACGAGCCAGCGATATTGGCGCCGCGGCCTGGATAGGGTGGTCCGCCCTTGAGTGCGAAGCATTCCGCAGCGCCCAGCACAACGCACATCAGCACCGCGAGAAGGATTTTCATCTCGGCAGGCAGTTAAGTGCGAGGTGGGGATGGCGGTCAATCCTAATCGAGGCGTGGTTCTGCTTGACGCCTGTTCCCGCGATGGGCAGAACTACTCCCTCGCATGACTCGATCTTGTCTTTCCCGGCCGCGCTTTGCGCCGGCTTTTCTCACGGGCGTTCTGGTAATGGGATGGATGCTGATCGTCCCGCTGAGGGCGCAGAATCCAGGTGGCGCGCAGGATCGCGCGCAATTATTGCGCACGCCGGTGGGTCTGCGGGATGACGGTATGGATGATGAGACGGGCACGGACTCGACCCATGCGGTGGCGAGCCCGAATGATCCCGACCTCGGGGAGCAGGCGATCTTAAAGCGGTCGGAGGCGTATGAGGCGTGGACGTTCTTCGCCTCGGCGCCTTTTTCCTACACCTCGAACGTGGCGCTGGTGCGGAGCGGAGCAGAGAGCGATACGCTATTCACCCCGGCGGTGGGCGTGAGCTATGCGCCGCGGATCGCGAAGACGCTGTATGCGAACTTCAGCCTGACGCAGCAGTTTTTTTATTACAATTGTTTCGATGAGCTGAACTTTGCCAGCTTCGACGCGCGGGCCGGCCTCGCCTACGTGATCCCGCGGCTGCATAATTTGTTGCTGCGGGCGGATTACGGTTTTAATCGCCTGAGCTCGGAGAGCCTGGACGAGGAGTTTTTCTCGAACCATTTCGTGACGCTCGGGGCGGAGATCCCGGTGCGAATCGGGCGGGCGATCCAGGTGTCGGGTGGCGTGGATTTTTCCTTCAGCCTCGCGGCGTGGCCGGAGATGCCGGCGCGACATGACTACAGCACTTTCCTTGGCGTCTCAGTAAATGTGACGCGCGACCTGACCCTGAACGCGGTGGGCCGTTTCGCGGTGCGCGATTACCTGGAGGGAGATCGGATCGACCTGAGTGCGATCCTGGCCTTAAGCGCGAACTACCGGTTTAACAAGTGGTTGAGCGCGAGCGCCATTAGTACGTTGGCCACGAACGCGTCCAACCAGAACGTGTTCGATTACGATGTCTTCAACCTGGGCGGGGCGTTGGCGCTGAATCTGAGGTTCTAGCTTTTGTCATGAAAGGGTCGCCGCGCCGGTGGTTACGGCTGGCATTTGCTGTTGGCGGGTGTGCGCTGGTGAGCGCGGCCGCGCCGTCGGCATTCGCGGCCGAGACCAGCGCGGCGCAGCTCACCCGGGTGATGAAGCGCGTGACGTTGAACGCGCAGAACGGAACGGCGCGCCCGGCGAAAACCGGGGCCGCGGTGCCAGCAGGCGCGACATTGCGCACGAGCGCTGAGGCGCAGGCGGAGGTGACACTGCCGGGCGCGGTGATCACGCGCCTGGGTGGGAAGACCGCGGTGAGGTTGACCGACAAAGGCGTGGAGCTGGCGGAAGGTTTGATCCTCTTTCAGGTGCCGGAGCGAGCGGGCGGAACCATTATTCAAACCGGCGCACTCAATCTCTCGAGCCGGGGCGGCACCGGCCTGATCGAACGCAATGGCGACGCCTATGCGAAAGTGCTCGTACTCGAGGGCGAAGCGCGTGTCTTCACCCGGCGCCTCGGCGAATCAATTGTGATGACGCCGGGTCAGCTCCTCATCACTTCGCCAACAGGGGAAGGGTTGCCTGAGCCGGTGCACTTCGCGATCGAGCATCTCTACAAGACCTCGCTTCTCCTCAACAACGACTTCGCTCCGCTTCCGCGCCGCGAGGCCATCCTGCGCGCGATCCAAAAGCAGAAGAACGACCCGCGATTCATCCCCACCAACCTCGTCATCTTCGGCCGGGGCACCTTGGTGAACCTCCTGCCGCCTTCCGCCAAACCGGCGGCGTCGCCCTTGCCTGCACCTCGGAAACGATGAGGACCGGATTTTTTCGCGGAGCCGCTTCTAGCGCTGCCGCAGACCAGACGTTTTCGCCGGTTGGCAACGAAGCCGCCGCCTGTCGGCTGACCCCGGCACTTTCGCCTTGGATTTTCCGCAGATTGCTATTCAATCGGCCCTGTCTTCGCTGCGACTTTCTTTTTCGACTATGAAACGATTTCTCGTCTGCCTTGTTCTCGCTCCTCTGCTCATGCCGTTTCCGGTGCGTGCACAATTAAAAGAAGCGCGCGTCACCCAAATCATCCAGGACGTGAAGCTCCTCGCGGGCCAGACCGACCCGCGACCTGCTGCGGTCAATGACCGGGTGACGGTGGAAACGGCGGTGCGCACGGGACAGGACTCGCGCACGGAGTTGACCTTCCTCGACCTCACCATCGCGCGCCTGGGCGCGAACACGATTTTCAGTTTCGACAAAGGCGAACGCGCCGTCGATCTCGGGAGCGGGGCCATTCTTTTGCGGGTGCCGAAAAATTCCGGTGGCGCGAAGATCAATACCGCCGCGGTGACGGCTGCGATTACCGGCACAACCGTGATGGCGGAATACAACTGCCCGAATCAAATCGCCCTGGGAGAGAGAGCCACCTGCCCGGATGCGTTGTTCAAGTTCATCACCCTGGAAGGTTCGATGCAGGTGTGTAAGAACAGCTTGCCGCGCGAGTGCGTGGACCTCCGCCCGGGCCAGATGCTGGTGGGCAGGGCGGATAAGCCGCTCTCCCGGCCGGTGGACGTGGACATCGAGCGCCTCGTTGCGGACTCGCTCTTGATTCAGGATTTTCCTCCGCTTCCCAGTGAAGATTTGATCCTCGCGAGCAAGGATGCACAAAACCAGCAGAAGGCCGACGGCGAGTTTGTGGATGAAGCCGACAAACGGTTCGGATCGGGCAACGTGGCGACGCAGTACGAACCGGTGCCGATCGGGACGATAGATCAAAACCTCGCGGCGACCCAGACTCCGACGCCGACGCCGACTCCAACACCGACGCCAACGCCAACGCCGACGCCAACGCCAACGCCAACGCCGACGCCAACGCCAACGCCAACGCCGACGCCAACGCCAACGCCAACGCCAACGCCAACGCCAACGCCAACGCCAACGCCAACGCCGACGCCAACGCCGACGCCGACGCCGACGCCAACGCCGACGCCAACGCCGACGCCAACGCCGACGCCAACGCCGACGCCAACGCCGACGCCAACGCCGACGCCAACGCCAACGCCAACGCCCGAACGCCACGCCGACCCGACTCCGACTCCGACTCCGACTCCGACTCCGACTCCGACTCCAACGCCGACTCCAACGCCGACTCCAACGCCGACTCCGACTCCGACTCCCACGCCCACGCCCACGCCCACGCCAACGCCAACGCCGACGCCGACGCCAACGCCGACGCCCACGCCGAGCCCGACGCCGCAGAAATTTGGAACCCCTCCCGTTATTTCTTCGCCGAATCTGTCAGTGATCGACGAAGGAACGTTGATTCAGACCGATCCGATCATCACGCGAAATGGCGAGACGGGCGAAGGCCGGATTTATCGCGATGAATCCCAGGATGGCCCGCGCACGGTGTGGCTTTTCGGAGCGACTTCGCCCTTCGATATTGCCAGTGGATTCGAGGGTGGCGCCGTCACCAGCCAACTCGATCAAATGGCTGCGTTTAAATTCGTGACGCTCCAATTGCTGGGCAATCCGACCATCGATACTTCCAATGGTGGCGCGCTGAATCTCGCTTTGATTTCCCTCGGCGATATTACGACCGCGCAGATTTTGCCCGGCCGGAGCGCGCCCGCAGGCGCGCCGATTCTGAATTTTGCCGGAATTAACATTCTTCTCCTCGCCACCCAAAATGGTTCGATCACGCTCGGGCCCGAGGTCTCCTTCCAGGTGCCGCGAATTTTCCTCTACGCCCGCGGCTTGACCTCGGAGCTCACGATCAATTCCGACGTCACGGCAAGTGATGGACTGCATCTTTTCAGTGAGAAAAACGTGCAAATAAATGGAGCGGTCTCAGCGTCCATTTTCACTTCCTATAGCGGAGGCGATTTTCTCGCCGGCACCGGGACCATCCGCGGCGGTGTCTTCAACATCACCGCGGCCTACGATATTAATTTCGACTTCGCCCAGTTCCCGGTCGGGGACGGGTTCGGGTTCGACGTGACCCTTACGGCCGCCAAAGCCATCACGCTCACCCTCACGGCTGATGTGGGCATTTTCGCCCGGGCGAACTCCGTCCGGCTCGATGGAGGGGGGATCAACTTCCTCGATCTGTTCCAGACGGGCGGCATCACTTTCGAAAAGGATACTCAGGTCATTTTCTTCGCTGGCGTGGACGGCATCAATGCTTCCGGCATTGCGTTCGATCACTTCGCGGCCTCGGCGCAGTTCGATTGGACCTCGCTCGGCGATATCACCGTGGGCAGCGTTCTCGGGGCGGATAATCTCATCGCCAGTGGCGCGTTCACCGCGGATGGCGATGTCATCACAGCCTATTTGGAGACGGGTAATTTCGTTTCGGTCGGCGGGTCTCTCTATGGGTTTACGATCAATGCCGGGGGCACGATCGACGTTGCCAGTAATTTGTCCTCCTTCGACACCACGGCCGGGGGCGACGTCACCGCCCAGACGGTGCAGATTTTGACGCTGAACACGCCCGGCGTCCTGAACGCATTGAGCGGTATTTTCCCCATGGTGACCAGCAACGGTGCGGCTGAGCAGCACACCTTTACCGTCGACTCGATCGTGTCGCCGCTCGGGATCGATTTCAACGGCAATCAGTATAACGCCGAGGCCGGTCTCAGCTCCGGCGGCCGGCTCGACATTTTTGCCAGTTCTTTGCGCTGGGATGCCGAAATCGGCATCGGCACTACTAATTTTAATGGCGCTGATTTTACCGCTAACAATCCTGACGGAGGCGACGGGGGCGACTTGTTTGCCAGCGCTACGGGCGACATTTTTGTGGGCGAGCTCATTTCCGCGACGACGGGCGTAAGCGATCCGAATGTCGCCAGCGATGGCGCCGGCGCGGGCGGACACGTGACGCTAAACAGCGGAGGAATGCTAAACGTCGACTCGACCATCTTGGTGTCGTCCGATGACCCGGAATTCGGTCGCGAAATCAGCATTCTTGGCAGTCGGAAAAGCGCGAGCGGTGGATTCATTACCCTGCAGAGCAGCCTCAATATCGGTCAGGCGATCACGCTCTCTGGATCCTCCCAGCTGCTGTCCCTGCTCAACGAAAGTGCGCCCGGCCCCGGCGGCCTCATTCAGGTCATGAGCGACGGGGGAAGCATCATCGCCAACGGCATCATCCGCGCAGATCGCGGAACCATCCTGATCGGCAACGACGGGTTGCTGAACGACCGGCCGACGAGCGCCTCGGAGTCCATCACCATCGACGGGTTTAACGCGGCGTTGATCGCGGAGATCGTGCGCATCTCTTCGGCCGGAAACCTCTTCTATGGCGTGCAAAATTCAGTCGCGCTCCAGGCCGTTACACTCGAGATGAATGCCGGCGAAACCATCCAGGGAGGCAGTTTGTTCTCCATCCTCGACGGCCGCGCTTTCGTGCCGGTAAGTGATTCGTCCGGCGCCGTCACGATCACGTCGGGTTTCGCAATCAACTTGGACACCGTGGAGATCGGGAGGCGAAATTCCGGGGCGAGCACGGGCTTGAATCTGACTTTCGATGCGGGCTACCAATTAACCATCCTGCAAAGTCTCTTTCTCGGCACCGATGCCAGCGGGTTAACGAGTGGAGGAAATATCTCTCTCATCTCCGGCAGCGACGCCTCGCTCGGCACCGCCCACCTCGAAACCGGGGCCAGTAACGATGTGGGCGACGGCGTCAATATTGGCATCGCCTCGGGCGGCGCCTTGCTGGGCGACTCGTTAAACGCGGCGGTGATCCTGAATGCATGCAACCTTGGCAACGGCGCCAACATCACCCTGCAAAGCGCGGGAGATGCCACCTTCACCAGCATGCAGATCGAACCGGTGGGGTTGCGACTGCGCATTTCTCTTCTTAACGGCGCGGTTGTAGACGCGGGAGGCGACATCACGGCCACGATTGGGGGGAGCTTGTCGGCGGATGGGATCGATGCTCGGATCAGAGGCTTGAGCGCGATCACGGACGGCGCGACGATCGACTTCAATATCACGGGCGATCTGACCACGGGCGCAGACGGCGCACGTTTTATAATCGAGCAGTCAGAGTTTTTCCTCCGCCCGGCCAGTCCGGAGGGCGCGATCATTATCCCGGGAGCGTCGATTGACGTCAGCGCAGCCAACATCATTTTGGGCAACTCGGATTTTCAGGCCAATCTCACCGCCTACATTAATGACTCGTTCAGTTTCGATCTTCCCTCAGGGATGGTGGGCTCGGTCAACATCACCTCCGCGGGCCAGATAACGCTCTTCGGTACTCTCAGCGTTCTCGGCACTGTCAGTGCCGGTGATGTGATCAGCGCCGGCACCCTGGCCAGCACTAACGTGCTCGCGAGCAATGCCATTGTCGTGGGCACGGGAGGCATCAGGCGCTTCGGCTTCGTCGACTTCGGCGTCCCGATCCAGATCGAGCATATTCTCACCGCGCCCATCATCGCATCCCAGGGCGGGATTGATTTCAACGGCCTCGATGCCGACGGCGATTTCTCCCAGGCCACGAACGGCGGCCTGCTCACCCTCAATGCCGACGCGCTTTACTTCGGGGCGTTCATCCAGGAGTCGCCTGAAGGGATCCCGCCGGCTCTCTTCAACATCCTGGGACCGGTCACCTTGAATGGTGGCGACGGTTCAGGCGTCCCCGGTTTCTCTGCCGCAGGTGGTGGGAGCCTCGTCGCGAATGCCACCGGCGATATCATTGTCGACACGGCTTTGGAAGCGACCAGCGGTGTCGTCCAGGATGGCGTCACCCCGAACGGCGACGGTGGCTCGGTCGAACTGAACTCGGCTGAAGGCAGCGTCACGGTGAATTCCCGTGTTGAGGTTTCCTCCGTCGGACCGGAGCAATCGCCGACGCCCGGCCCCCGTCGCTTAAGCAATAAGGGCGGCAAAATCAAAATCACCAGCGGCCGCAGCGCGGCTACCGGTCGCGCCGTCGCCATTCAAGTGAACAATAGCAGCCAGCTTCTCGCTCTGCTCGACGCCGCCGCCACCGGCCCTGGCGGTCAAATTACGATTCAGGCCACCGGCGCGAACACCGATGTGAACGTCAACGGGAACTCGGAGGCCACTCGCGGCACGATCGAAGTCCGGCACGAAGGCAACAACGGCAACATTAACATCGGCGGCACGACCAGCAGCGCCAACATGCGAGCGGACGTGATCAAGGCCGGCGCGTTTGGCGAAAATGGGCAGTTGAACATCGGCAACAGCTTCCTCAACGCGGACAGCCTGATCCGCCTTTACGCCACCGGGAGCAACGGCGAACTGAACTTCATCGCCAGCACCACGCTCAGCAGCGGGAGCGCGATCGACCTTGCCGCCAACACCGTCACCATCCAGCCCAACGTGCAGGTCCTCATCCTTGGCAACGCCGCGAACGTTTACACGAACAATCCCAACTACAATACCGGGTTCCCCGGCAATCCCGGCAATACCAACAATGGCAGCTTCACCGGCCAGGGCGCGAACGCACCGCAACCTCTTGAGGATGCCCCTAATTTTGACAGCGGGGGACCAACGCGCCCGACCGCCGTTCCGCCGCCGTCGCCCGGCGGTATGTAGGCAGCGCCGCGGTCCCGTAGTTTGACTCGTTAGCGCCGCCGTTCCCGATCGAGGTATCCCGCGCCCAGCGCGATTCCCACCGTGATGAGCGAAGCCGCGGTCGCAAACGGAACGGGATCGAACGGCGCGCGGGGCAGCGCCACCACGCCGTTCTCATCCACTCGCGCGGGCTCGCGCACATAGCGGCCTTTCCGCGGCGCGCGAAAACGATCCGCAAATCTTTCCATCCGCGCCGGCAAATCGGGATCGGAAATCGGGATGCCGTGTCCGCAGCCGACCACATTGGGTCGCAGCGCCGCGAGCGCCTGCACCGATGCGCGCGTCGCCTCCCAATCGCAATTAAACGGAGCGCCCGCCCGCGCCAGCACCTGATGGCCCGAGACCAATCCGCTCCACGAATCCATGTTCATCGTGGCGAAGGCATCGCCCGCCAACAGCACTCGATCTGCGGGGCGGAAGAGCGAAATATGGCCGGGCGAATGCCCCGGAGTGGCCACCCATTCCCATCCCGGCAAGCCCGGCACGGCGCTCGATTCCAGCGGCTGGATCGTCTCGCGAAAATCATACGCGCCGGACGGCATGAAGCGGGAGAGAAACGCGATCGCCCCGCCCACTGTGGGATCCGGCGGCGGGTAGGCCGATTGTTTCGTCAGGTAGGGCAGCTCGAGCCGATGCGCATAGATCGGCACCTGCCACTTTCGCGCCAGCTCCGCCGCGGAACCGGCGTGATCGAAATGGCCGTGGGTCAAAATGATCGCCTCCGGTCGCGCGCTCGCACCGAAACGCGCCTGCGCGGCTTCGTAGATTTGTTTCGCGCGGCCCGGCAACCCCGCATCCACCAACGCCCAGGCGCTGCCCGCGCGTCCGATGAAATAGACGTTTACGAAGCTGATCGGGAGCCAGCCAACATCAGGCGCGATCCGGGTGACGGGAGTCATGACAGGGGAGATGAACGGTGATCAGCGAAACGGTGGGAGGTGGTGAATCGATTCACTATTCACTTCTGATCAGTGACGGCAAGGGCTGCTAGGGAATTGTGAGCGTCTGGCCCACTTTCAACTTCCCGGGATCGCTCACGCTATTCTTGTTCGCGTTCATAATGTCTTTCCAGCGATCGGGTGAATTATAATAACGGCGCGAGAGCGAGAATAAGGTGTCGCCCGTTTGCACCACGTGTGCGCGGGGACCAGTGGCGCTTTTATTCGCGCGCTTGGTTTTGTCCGATGGATTCGCCGCCGCGGCGGCTGAGGCCACGCTGCGTTCGTTGAGGTTTTTGCGGAGGCTCAGGTTTTCATTTCGCAAGCGCGCCGCCTCGGAGTGCGTCACCACGGCGTCGCCGGAGAGCGTGGTGATCAATTCCAGCTCGTCGCGCTTCATAAAGTTCTTCACCTCGGCTGCGCGCGGGCCGGTGGGCGCCAGCGTCAGGTAGCGTTTGAAATGATGCAGCGCGTGCAGCGGCTCATTCATTTTGTCGTCGTAGAGGAGCGCGAGTTGATAGTGGATGTCGGCCGCCTGGGCGGTGTCGTCGAGCGCGCTCTCGTAAAGCTCGATCGCCGGGAGAAACTCGCCTGCGGCCGCCTTGCGTTTCGCATCCTTTACCGCCTGGTCACTCCGCGGCGTGACCATGCGATCGCATCCGCCCAAACTGAGCAGGCCGACCAGGACGGCGCTGCCTATGAGAAAATCTTTCACCGGGTGAAGATAGACGGAAATTTTCCGAAACGGCAGAGTCTTTTGCAACCAGACTTGTCAGGACGGCGAATGCGTTCAACGTGCAGGACACGATGAGGCATCGCGTGGTCATTCTCTCGCTGTTCCTTGCGCTGGCACCAGCGGTGTTTCCGGCGCCGCTCCAGGTCGGAGGTGCGCATGTGCTCACTTTCCGGGATGTGGATGGGAACGATCTCTCCACCAACGACGGCCGCGTCACGATCGTGACCGTGATCACGCGGGCGGATGAAGATAAGGCGCGCCAGGTGGCCGATCTCATTCCTGACCGTTATGTCGGCGACGAAAAGTTTCGTTATATCACGCTGGTAAATTTCGAGCGCAAGATTGCCAGCCCGTTTCAAGGTCTCACCCGCGCCATCATCCGCACCCGGCTCGCGGCGGAGGCGAGAGAATTGAAAAGGGACTATCTGGCCAAAAAGATCCTGCGGGACCCGCGTCGCGACATCCACGTAATCGCAGATTTCGATGGCAGCGCGATCGAGCGACTGGGCTTGTCCGGGCGAGGGCAGGGGATAGCAGTTTTCATCTTCAACGGCGCCGGCAAACTGGTCGCCCGCTGGAGCGGCGTCCCATCTCCGGGTGCAATATCCGGGGCGCTCGCCAGCGCCCGGTAGCCGCCGGCTTCCAATTGCTCAATAACGAGGCACGCTGGGATCCACCTCCAGCGACCAAGCCTCAATCCCGCCCGCCAGATTGGCCGCGCGCGAGAAACCCGCCGCGCGGAGAAGCTCCACCGCGTGCGCGCTGCGCACCCCGCTGTGGCAATGCACAATGATCTCCGCCTCGCGGTCCAGTTCCTCCATTTGCGCCGGCAGTTCTCCCAAGGGAATGAGCCGCGCCGAATCGATCCGCGCGATCTCGTATTCTTGCGGCTCGCGCACGTCGAGCAGGATGAGCGGCTCGCTTGCGTCTAATTTTTCCTTTAACGCCGATACGCTAATCTCCGGCATTCCACCGGATGCTGTGCTCACTCCGGCATTGCAAAATATTTCGTAATCAATCGGAGCCGTGATCGCAGGGTTCTCGCCGCAAACGGGGCACTCCGGATCGCGGCGCAGTTTGAATTCGCGGAATTTCATCTTCAAGGCGTCGAAGTGCAGCAACCGTCCGAGGAGCGAATCGCCCAAACCCAGGATGAGCTTGAGAGTCTCGATCGCTTGCAGCATTCCTACTACGCCCGGCAGGACGCCGAGCACGCCCGCCTCCGCACAATTGGGCACCGTGCCCGGCGCGGGTGGCTCGGGGAAAAGACAGCGATAACAGGGCCCGCCAAGATGGGGCGCAAAAACCGTGGTCTGACCGTCGAAGCGAAACACGGAGCCGTAGATGTTCGGTTTCCGCGCGAAGACGCAAACGTCGCTCGAAAGATAACGCGTCGGGAAGTTATCCGAGCCATCGACGACCACGTCGTAATTTGCGACCACGTCCAGCGCGTTCTCGCTCGTGAACCGTCCCGGATGCAGCTCCACGGCCACGTTGGGATTCGCGGACGCGAGGCGATCGCGCGCCGAGTCCAGTTTTGGTCGACCGATATCGTCGGTGCCGTGAAGGATTTGGCGTTGCAGATTCGAGCGATCGACTTCGTCGGGATCGATCAGGCCGAGTGTGCCGACGCCCGCCGCAGCCAGATAAAGCGCGGCCGGCGAGCCCAGCCCGCCCGCACCGATGCACAACACGCGCGCCGCTTGCAGCCGCCGCTGCCCGGCGAGCGTGACCTCGGGCATGATGAGATGACGCGAGTAGCGGCACGTTCTTCATCCGAGAAGGAGCCGGCGTTCGGCGCGTTCGTCGGAATGATGCTCTCGCTCATGGATCGTAGAAAATTACACGCCAACGCGAACGGCGAAACATGAACGCCGTCACGGCGTCGTGGCAAAAAAAGTCCGCCAGAGAACTACGGCAAAGAGGATCAAACTACCGTTGCTGCATTCCTGCCCTGGCGGGGTTCGTAAGTCCGCAGTCCATAGCCCCTGACGGAGACGCAATTTGTGCGAGAGATGCGCGCGATGCAACGATGTCTTTTGCGGGACGTTGACAGGAACGGGAACATCTGATCGCATCGCCGGCGTGAGATTGCTCCTCCTCCTCGCTGCCGTCGCTCTCAGCGGCGTTTCCTGCACCACGCTGGAAAATCGGCGCGATCTCTATCGCTCACCTGCGGAGGGTTATGAGGAATGGCATCGGCGACCGCCGCCCACGCGGGGCCCGGCAACGGGACCGGTGCGCGCCACCAATCCGACGACGACGTCGCCGCACGGCGTGATTTCCTTCCCGGACGAGTAAATCGCCGGGGTTGAAGGTTTCGAGAACGAACCTGCGCGTCGCTTACGCGAAGGGCATGTTCATCTTGATCCGCGCTTCGTCGGTCTTGTGCACGACAGCGGATTTCGCCATGTGGCGTTTCAGTTTGCCGCTCTTCGAGGAGAGCAAGTGACGGCGCGAGGCGTGCTGACGCAAAACCTTGCCGGTCCCGGTGATCTTGAATCGCTTGGACACGGCTTTCCGCGTCTTACTGCGGGCAATGGACTTCGGCATAAGGCGCGGAAGATAGGTGGTTTTTCGCCGGAGACAACCGCTTTCCTGCGCCCGGGGGGCGTGCGTTGCGCAGCAGTGGCGGGCGGGTAATCTGTCGCATGAGCGTGGCCGAACAAGCGGTTTGAATTCTTTTCGACGATCAATCCCATCGTCGAAGCAAACGGCATGGGTCCGCGGTTGGGTTTGGGCAACGAACACACACTTATGGAAATGAACCTACCAAAACCGCATGTGGTCATCATCGGGGCCGGCTTTGGGGGATTGGAGGCAGCGAAGGGACTCGAGTGCGAGGCCGTGCGCGTGACGGTGATTGACCGCACGAATTATCATCTCTTCCAGCCGTTGCTCTATCAGGTGGCGACGGCGGCTTTGTCGCCGGCAGATATTGCGGCGCCGATCCGGGCGGTGTTGCGGAAGTGCGAGAACATGGACGTGATGCTGGCGGAGGCGAAATCCATCGATGTCATGGCGAAGAAGGTGACCACGGATGAGCGGGAGGTTACTTACGACTATCTCATTCTTGCGACCGGTTCGAGGCACTCCTATTTCGGTAATGAACAGTGGGAGAAACTGGCGCCAGGTTTGAAGAGCCTGGAGGACGCGGTGGAAATCCGGCGGCGCCTGCTCCTCGCTTTCGAATACGCGGATCGCATGACGGACCAAGCGGGGCGCGAGGCGGCGATGACGTTTGCCATCATCGGCGGCGGACCGACGGGCGTGGAAATGGCGGGAGCGATCGCGGAGATCGCGCGCTACACCCTGGCGGAAGATTTTCGGCACATCGATCCCTCGAATGCGCGGGTGATTTTGATCGAGGGCGGCGATCGGGTGCTGGGGGCATTTCCCGAGGATCTTAGCGCGAGCGCGTTGCAGCAACTGCAGGCGCTCGGCGTGGAAGTGATCACGGGCCAGCACGCAAAAAACCTGACCGCAGAAGGTCTGGAAGTGGCCGGGAAGTTCATTCCGTGTCGAGTCAAAATCTGGGCCGCGGGTAATGCGGCCTCGGCGCTCGGTCGCACCCTGGGCGCGCCAGTGGATCGCGCGGGACGCGTAATCGTAAATGACGATCTCACGATTCCCGAGCATCCGGAGGTGCAGGTGATCGGCGACCTTGCAAATTTTTCACATCAAACCGGTGCACCGCTGCCTGGAGTCTCGCCGGTGGCGATGCAACAAGGGCGGCACGCCGCTCGCAACATTCTCGGCCTGCTCGATGGCCGGAAGCCACAGCGGTTTTGGTATTGGGACAAGGGGAGCATGGCCACGATCGGACGAAACAAGGCCGTGGCGGATTTGCGTTACGTGCACTTCCGCGGATTGCCGGCATGGCTGGCGTGGCTTTTTGTGCACATCATTTTTCTTGTTGGCTTCCGCAATCGTATCGCCGTGCTCCTGCAATGGGCGTGGGCTTACGTGACGTTTAATAAAGGCGCCCGCCTCATCACGCGGAACTTCCAGGCGGAACAACGCGCGCCCTTCTGGTGAGAGCGCGTTACGTCCTCCCGAATTTTCGCATCGCGGTCGTGGGTGCGGGTGCGATCGGCGGTTATTACGGCGCGAAGCTGGCTTCCTTCGGGCGCGAGGTGCATTTCCTGATGCGCGGCGATTTGCGTGAGATCCGGCGGTTTGGCCTGCGGGTGCGCGGGAAGGCGGAAAACTTCCGGCTCGCGAAAGTGAATTGCTACAACGCGACGGAGGAAATCGGCCCGTGCGATCTGGTGTTGATCGCGCTGAAAGCGACCGCAAATGACGAATTGCGGGATCTCATTCCGCCGCTCCTGAAGAAGGACACGATGCTGTTGACGTTGCAGAATGGTTTGGGCAACGAGGAGTTTTTGGCCGGGCATTTCGGGGCGGAGCGCGTCATGGGTGCGCTTTGTTTCGTCTGCCTCATTCGCGAATCGCGCGGAGTGATCGAACAGTTCGGTCACGGCCGCATCGTGCTTGGGGAATATCAACGTTATCCGTTGCCGCGGACGCACGACGTGGCGTGGGAGTTCAAGCGTTGCGGCGTGGTATGCGGCGTGGCGGAAAATCTCGGACGTGAGCGTTGGCGGAAGCTGGTCTGGAATATTCCCTTTAACGGTCTGGCCGTGACCGCGGGCGGAATCGACACCGCGGTCATCATGGCCAACGACAAATTGCGCGCGCAAGCGCTGGCCTTGATGGATGAAGTGATCGCGGCGGCGACTCGTTGTGGTTATGCTTTGCCGACGGCGGAAGCGCTCGAGCAAATGAAACGCACCGAAAAAATGGGCACCTACAAGCCATCGACGCTGATCGATTTTGAGGCTGGCAAACCGCTGGAACTGGAAGCGATTTGGGGCGAGCCGTTGCGACGCGCCCGGGCAGCCGGGATGGAAATGCCACACCTCAGCGCGCTGTACGAAGAACTGAAACAGCTCAACGCCGCGCCGACGATCGTGTGAAGACGCTGCCGTGCATCCGCGTGCGAAATGGACAGCGCAGGCTGCCGATGGACGCAGCGCGTTTGGAGCGCTTTGCCCAGCGCGCGTTTGCGCAATGCTGTGCGTTGCCAAAGGCCGATCTCACAGACGTGGCCACGTTGCCGGAGATCAGCGTGATGCTGGTGTCGGATCGGCGGATGGCAGAGTTGCACGAGCGTTTCATGCAGATTGCCGGGCCGACGGACGTGCTGACTTTCCAACACGGCGAGATTGTGATCAGCGTCGAGACGGCGCGCGAAAATGCGCGGCATTTCGGCCACGATTTCGAAGACGAAATTCGTCTCTACCTCGTGCACGGATTTCTCCATCTCCTCGGCTTCGACGACCGCACGCCGAAACTGACGCGCGCGATGGAGCAGGCGCAGACGCAAATCATGCGCCGGCTGCGTTCTGCCGATGGCGGTTAGATTTGCCGCGCGGGTGGTTTGAACTGAAGGCGGCGTATGGTAACATTTTGGCCATGAGTTGGAAGCCAGGGCGGGATCGATCGGAGTTCTCGCGACCGGAGTTTCTCGTCCTCACCTCGACCACGGCTCCGGTGATCGAGCAGGACACGCGCACGGAGGAAGAGCTCGATTTACCATGGCAGGTGGTGGTGCATAACGATCCGGTTAACCTCATGAGTTATGTCACGATGGTTTTTCAAAAGGTCTTCGGCTTTAACCGGGAGAAGGCCGAACGCCACATGATGGAAGTACACGAGAAAGGCCGCTCCGTGGTCTGGAGCGGTTTGCGCGAACGAGCGGAATTGTATGTGCAGCAACTGCACGGCCACCTTCTCCTCGCCACCTTGGAACGTGTGAACTGATGGAAATCCGCCAACACGAAGACGTGCTTGAGCTGTCGGAACTGGATCCGTTCCTGGCCGAGCTGTTGCGCCAGATCCCCGAGAGCACCAACCCCGAGGGGGCGGTCGCGGCCGAGGAGCGCCTCTTCAGTTCGCCCGACCCTTCAGATCAATCGGTCTGTGCGGAGTGGAAACTATATGTCGAGCCGGAACTGCGCCGCCTTTTCCGCAGCGCGACCGAGATCGTGAGGGCAGACTTGAAGATGCTGGATGGCTGCAAGAAGCCGTTCGCGAATTGCACTCTGCGCATTCCGAAAAGGAATGCCGAGGCGTGGCTGGGCGCGTTGAATCAGGCGCGACTTGTCATTGCGGCCAAGTTTGCCTTCACCGAAGACGAACTCTGCGATCACTACCGCTCGCCTATCGGCTCGCGGCGCGATCTCAGCCTGTTTCAGGTGAATTTCTACGGTTTCCTGCAGGAATTCATCCTGCACGAAATCAACCCGCCAGCCGACGCCACTTCGTCGGCGGTCGCGCCGGATTGCTGATCAGGTCTTACGCTCGCGCACCCTCGCCATTAGACGCTGCTTGAGGGTATCGGAGGATTTTTCCGGCTGCAAACTTAGGGCAAAGGCCTCGTGCAGGCGGTAGCATTCGGCGATGAAGCGGTCGGCCTTTTCCCCGAAGGTGGCGCGCGCCTGCTCGAACTCGGCCAACTCGTCCGGCTCCAAGGCGCCAATCACGTACAGGCGAGCCTGATTTTGAAATTCATCAAAGCTCATCTTTTAGTTCTTTCAGGCCTTCGTACAGTTTTTTCAGGCCCAGTTCCAGCCTGGTCTTCACGGTTCCCAAGGGTGTATTCGTATGAGCGGCGATTTCGCGCTGGCTCATCCCGCGAAAAAATGCCAGTTCGATCGCTCTTTGTTGGGCTTCGGGCAGCGTATTGATGACGCGGCGGACCAGGAGACGGGTATCAGCGAAGGTAATCTCCTCCTCGGTGGCGTTGTGGACCCAAGCGTCGGGCTGCTGCTCGGTTTCGTTTTGCAACCGCTCGCCCGCCCGCGCGTAGGCCTGTTTTTTTCGCAAGCCATCGATCGCGCGTCGCCGGGCCAGCGTGACCATCCAGCCCAGGGGCTTGCCCTTTTGCGCGGAGAAATTTTTTGCCTGGTTCCAGATCTCCATGAAAATTTCCTGGAGGAGATCGTCCGCTTCGGCCTCGTTATGGACTACGCGCAGGATGAGCGCCTTGAGAATCCCGCTGTAGCGATCGTAGAGCTGCTCCAGCGCCTCCGGTTTTTCCTCCTGGATGGCATGCATCAATTCCAGATCCGTCGGCGCGCCCGGCTCCAGCGCCACGGTCGTCGTGTTTGCTTTCGTGGTCGGCTCACCGCCCGTGGCCGGTGTGTCTTCGGTCCCAAGGTCGGCCATTTAGACGAGAGGAGGAAATGGACGCCGACTGCGGGGAACGGCGCGCGCGATTGAAAAGAAAGACATGAATTCCCTTGCTTTAATCTGCGCGCTCCTGTTCGTCCAGTCCTTGCTCCGTTGGCGGGGTGAAAAATGGAAAATCTCGCAAGTCCGGCGAAACGTGTTGACCGGGCAAAGCACGCCGCACTACGATCCCGCGCAAGTTTTGCCTGCACCTTTCCTGCGATGAATCGCCTTAAACCATTCATTCTTCTCCTTGCTCTGGCCGCCATCGCTCCGCTAGAGGCGCAGGACGCGGCTGCGCCCATCCGTCGCACCTCGCCCACGCCCGTACAGCCCATTCCGACTCCGCTGGGCAAGGCGGATGAAGCGGTCACGCCGACCCCGACGCCGCGACCCGCTGCCACCGCGCCGAAAGTTTCCGGCCCGCCGCGCAGCAGTAACGGCATGGCCCTCCCCACGCCGGAAATCACGCCGCCCGAGCCCACCCCCGCTATTTCGCAAACTCCGCTCACCGTCGAGCCCACACCGCTCGCCCAAGAGACGCCGACGCCTGAGCTATCGACACCGATTCCCAAACCGACGGCGACTCCAACGCCAACGCCGGAACCCACAGCCGCACCCACGGCGAGGCCGACCGCAACGCCAACGCCAACGCCGACCGCTACCGGGACGCCTAAGCCCACAGCCACACCCACGCCGAGGCCGACCGCAACACCAACGCCCACGCCCACTGTCACTGCGACACCCACGCCAAAGCCGACGGCGACACCGATACCAATGCCAACCGCCACGGCAACGCCAACCCCGGAGCCGACGGCTACTCCAGTTTCGGTAGAGGAAATACCGCCGCCAGCTACGCCTGAGCCGACGGTGGAAGCCACGCCCGTCCCTAGCGCCACGCCTACCGTGTCCAAGCCAGCAGTGGAAAAAGAAGAAGCCGCGCCCGAAGTTGCGCCGCCGCCCGCCGACACGACGGGCCCGCGCATCCGGAGAGAGAAACCAGTCCGCGCCGTCGAACCGCGCGAACGCCGGCCTTGGGATGACGATCTGATCAGCCGCCCCAGGCAGGTGCAACCCACCTTCGATCTCTCGCCGCGCGCCGACCGCGGCATCGCCACCCAGGTCAAGCGCATGGAAAACCGATGGCAGGATGCGATCCGCAATCATGATGTCGATGCCCTGCGGGAGTTGCTCGCGGAAGACTTTGTCGGCACCTCCTCCACCGGCCGGGTAGGATCGAAATCCACACTTCTTTCCGAGTTGCGCCGCGACAAGAACGTCTACACCTCCGTCGAGGCCAGCCGCATGTCAGTGCGCACCGCTGGCGACGACACCGCCATCGTGACTGGGATCACCCGTGAAGCCGGCACGACGCCCAGCGGGCAGCGTTTCCGCACCGCCCGCCGCTTCACTGATACCTGGGTGAAACGGGCCGGAATATGGCGCTGCATCGCCAGCCAGACGACCGATCTCTAGGGAGTGTGGACGTTCGCGCTCGTAGTCAGCGTTTTCTTCCCGCGTCCCGAGGCTCGCGCGTAACGCCGCCGTTTCCATGAAAGCGGCTTTCCTCGTCGGCCTAGGGGGCTTTGTTGGTTCGATCGCTCGCTACCAGCTGGGCGCGATGGTCTGGCATCACTCGTTGCCGTGGCGCTTTCCCATCATCACCTTCTGCATCAATGTGCTCGGGTGTTTCGCGCTCGGGGTGCTCTCTGGTCTGGCGGAGAAATATTTCGTCTTCACCGCGGATGTGCGGCTCTTGGTTTTCACCGGATTGCTTGGCGGCTTCACCACGTTCTCGGCCTTTGGCGCGGAGGGGGTAAACCTGATCCGGCGAGGCGAGCTTGCGATTGCTTTCGCTTACGCGGCGCTCAGTGTGCTGTGCGGCTTTGCGGCGGTCTGGCTCGGGATGAAGCTGTTTGGCGTGGCGGCAGGCCGCGCCTAACGACCTTACAGCCTCCGAGACCGTGGATGCGGAGGAAACGTAATGCCTCCCTGCGCACCCTGCCGCTCTGGATTGGATCGCGCTACTGCAGACCGTAGACTTCCACGAGCGCGACGCCGGTCGCTCCATTCTTCCCGCGCACGATGGCCGTATAGGGGCCTGGCGGTACCGTCCCGATAACGGCCGCTTCCAGGTCATTACTTGGGGGCACGCTGGACGCGATGATCTCCGCCTCATCGTCGCTGCGCCAGTTGTCGTTGCTGTCGATCATCACTCCGTTCTGGTCGACGATTTCCAACGTCGGATCCGCCAATTTCCCCGGCACCGGCAACGAGGGGCCGATCGCGCGGACAATGACTTTCCGCGGTGTATTCCCGACCAGAATAATCCCGCCGATCATGACGTCGTCGCCCGTTTGCACAAAACCGCGCGTGGAGATGTTGGCCAGCTGCGAATCGGCCGGGGTATCCAGATCGTAGACTTCCACCAGCCCCACCCCGGTTCCGCTGTTCACTCCCCGCACGATCGCCGTGTAGGAGCTCGTGTTTGCCGGCAGCGTTGCGACAATGGCTGACTCAAGATCGTTCGTGGGCGCAACCGTGCTCGCGATGATCTCCGCCTGCTGGTGGCTCCGCCAGTTGTCGTTGCTTGCGAGCAAATTGCCCGCGCCGTCTCGCAATTCGAGCGTCGGGTTTACCAGCGCGCCAGACACCGGCAGGGAGGGGCCAATCGCACGTATGATTACCTTCTTGGGCTGGGTGCCGGTCACGATGAACCCCCCGATGAGGACATTGTCGTCCGTCTGCACGCGTAACCGGGTAGAGATATTGGCCAGCTTGGAGGCCCCAGGGACGGTCAGTGACAGAGTCGCCTGAACCGGAACATCGGTGAAGAATTGATCCGAAACGGTGCTACGGCCTTCCAGATAGATGGTGTAGGAGCCGGGCGGAGCATTCAATGCTTTGATCGTGAGGATTCCGATGGTGTGAGTACCCGCAGCGGTATTCGAGCCCGTGGCGCCCAAGTCAAAATCGTTCACTGGATTCAGGACTCCAGCGGTGCCGCCGAAGGCCACCGCGTTCGAGGTCGTGTGGTCTGTATAAGGCGACGCCGACGCGTCGCGTGCTGTGATCTGGAAAAACCCGGAACCGTTGTCGCTCTGCAGGAAATAGGTGATGCCGTTCGAAACGAAATTCGTCGTGATCGTGAATGTCACCGGAAATTCCTCACTGCTCCCAATCGTTGCGCTGGCAGAACCACCGCTCGTCAGGGTCGCGCTGACGGTTTGCGCGTTTCCAGTCGAAATTGCGAAGAGCGAGACAAACACCGATGCGAGGAACAACCCCAATCTAATTTTCTGCTGGAGTCGGTCGCGCCGCAAAGTGTTGCCGTGCGCGCGCGTCAGGTCGGGAATCGAGGCGTTCATCTGTCTCTCACCGTTGACCACGGAGGGTCGGTGTGCAAAAAAAACCGCCCGCTGCCAGCGGTCACGCGCACGGCGCCGGCCGGGCCTAACGACTTCTAGGGCAGGGCGTAGACTTCCACGAGCGCGACGCCGGTGGCGCCATTCTTACCTCGGACCACGGCCGTGTAACCACCGGGCGGGAGCTGGCGCACGATGGCCGACTCCCGGTTGTCATTCGGCGGTACGGTGGTGGCGATGATTTCCTGTTCCTGCGTGGTGCGCCAATCGTCATTCGCAGCGACGATGCCGTTGGCGTCGAAGAGTTCGATCGTGGTATCCGGCAAGGCGCCGGGAATGCCGCGATTGGTCAGGTCGGGTCCGATCGCGCGCACGATTACACGCGTCGGCGCCCCGGTAATGATAAAGCCGCCGATCATGACGTTATCGCCGGTCTGGACGAGGCCGCGGGTGCTGATGTTTACGAGCGAGGCGCTGCCGGTGGAAGGCGTGGTGGGATTGCCGAGATCGTAAACTTCGACGAGCCCGACGCCGGTGGAGCCATTTTTCCCGCGCAGGACGGCGGTGAAGGCCCCGGGATTGACCACGGCGATGATGGCCGATTCGCGATCGTCGTTCGGCGGCAGAACGGCCGCGATTTCCGCTTCCTGCGTCGCCCGCCAATCATCGTTGAGCACGACCAGACTCTCGCCGCGCAATTCGAGCACCGGATCGAGGAGCCGGCCGGGCACGGGACTGCCGTTGACCGTGAGCGAGGGCCCCAGCGCGCGCACGAGAATTTTCTTGGGCGCGTCGCCGGTGATAATGAGGCCGCCAATGAGAACGTTATCGCCGGTGCCGACGGCGAGGCGGGTGGAGATGTTCACCGTGCCGCCGGGCGCGATTGTGAGTGTGAGGGTCGCGTTGGCTGTGCCCACGGCGTTGGTGGCACTAAGGGTGACGTGAAAGATGCCATTCACGGTCGGCGTGCCGCTGATGAGGCCAGTGGTGATATTGATCGATAAGCTCGCGGGCAATCCCGTGGCGCCAAAGCTGGTCGGCGCGCCGGTGGCAGTAATTTGATAATTGATGGACTGGTTCTGGTTGCCCGCGGCTGTCAGCGCGCTGGTGATGGCGGGCGCCGCCAGGATGCGGATCAACGAAGGCGCCGTCGCCGCCGGTTCGCCTGGCAGATAATATGGGCCGCCGAGCAGGAACGAGCCGTCGTCCTGCCGCTCCAGGCGTGCTTCGCCGCCAGCGTATCTGTTCCGCAGGGCGGGCGCCACGAACGAAGGATCGAACGAGCCGTTAGCATTCAGGAGAGCGATTCCCGGCGCGGGGTTTCCATCGAACGCCTCAAAGGTCCCGACGATGAGGAATTTGCCGTTCGGCAGGAGAACGACGCCTTCCACCTTGGGGACGGAATTCGCAGTCTCGGTGGTCTCGACCCATTGTGCGCCACCACCAGTGTTGAACGTGGGATCAAAAGTTCCATCCGCTTCGATGCGCATGAGCCCGCGAGCCTGGCTCCCGACCGCGCGCGTCGCGAGTACGAGGCGGCCATCGGGCTGCACTGCGGCATCGCGGACCGAGAGGGCGGCGGTGCTCACTTCCACCTGATAGCTCTGTTGCGTTAGTGGATCGTAGACGAGCTTGAAGCTGAACAGGTAATCGGGGCGCTGGAAGGTGATTTCAGTGAAGCTCCCATCAAGTGAGCCGTCCGCGTGCAGCCGCACCACGTGAAACTCTCCCGGCGTGAAGTATTCGAAGAGCAACTTTTGATCGGGCAAAACCGCCAAGACGCGACTGCCCACCGACATCGCCTGGAGGGCGTTTGTGCCTTGTTCGCGCCGGACTTGTTGCTCGCGAATCGCAGTCGGAAATTGGAAGGTGTCATCCGCGGTGCCGTCCGCGCGCAGGCGTGTCAAAGTGGCAGCCAGGGTGGCGTTGAGGTCGTCGTCGGCCGAGAGCAAAACCTTCCCTTCCGGTAAACCGATCGCCTCCTTGTGATACGGGGCCACATTCTGCGCGAAACCGGTGTCCTCCGTCCCGCTCGACGACGCTTTTCCGGACGCGAATGCAAACGCCGCGTTCCCACCAAAGATAAAGAATCCGCCATCGCTCAAGGCCGCGAAGTTGAAGGCGACGAACCCATTGGAAAGAAAGCCAGCCGGGCTGGCCGAGGAAAGCGTGAAGGCCGCATCGCGCGAGCCGTCGGCGAGGAGGCGGCCAAAGCCAAACGGAGTGACCGGTTGAAACCGTGACCGTAGTTCGCCGAAGGAGATGTAGGTGAAATTATCCGGCCGGCGAGAGAAGCTGTGCGGTGCGATCACGAATCCACTTTGGTGAACCGTGGCCAAGCTCGCATCCAGGGTGCCATCGGGATTCAGCCGAGCGACACCGAAATTCGCGTTAGAGGGCTGGGCGGAGCCATTGATATCGGTAAAGCCGCCTCCGATCAGGATATCGCCATCGGCAAAACGATCGACCGTAAAGACGCTCCCAGCGGTGCCGAAAGTGTTGTCTGTCGTCAGGGGTCGGGTAAATCCGTTGTCCACCGAGCCATCCGTGTTGAAGCGATAGAGCGTGCGATCGATGGCCGCGAGAATCTTGCCGTCGGACTGCAACTCCAGATCTCGCGAGGAAGTCGTGACGACTCCAGACGGGAGGATGAAGGTCGTGTCGCGATTGCCGTCGGCGTTGAGTCGTAGCAACGGAACAAACGGTTGATTAGATGCCGTCCGCATCCGCCCCGAGAGGATCACTTTTCCGTCGTCCAGCACGAGGAGCCCGCGAATCGGTTGAGTGGGAAGACTGAAACCGGCGGCGGTAAAGCTGGTATCGAGCGAGCCATTCGAATTCAACCGCGCGACGCGGAGAGGAAACGTGTCGTTCACGAAATTAAACGAACCGCCGATCAAAATCTTTCCGTCTAATTGCAACGCGGTGGCATAGACGGCGCCGATCATCGCCACCGGCGCGAATCCAGGGTCGATACTCCCGTCGGTCAGGAGGCGGACGATTCCTTGCCGATTCTCTCCGCCGAAGCTGGTAAAGAATCCCGACACGAGAAGCTTTCCATCCGGCTGCAGACGTAGCTCGTAAACCGGTTCGCTATCGGCCTCGTTCACCAAGACGGGTGGAAAGGTGGGATCGGCGGATCCGTCGTCGTTAAGACGCAAGATTTCCGTTCGGTGATGTTCGCCGTAACCCGATTTCTTCGCGGCGATGTAGATTTTCCCCCCACCGGCTGCCACCGCCGCGCTTACATAATTATAATCAGGGTCAAACTGGAAAGACGTGTCCAGGGTGCCATCCGACAGGAAGCGGGTGATCGCTCCCGTGCGCTGATCAGTCAGCGTATCCGTGGCAAAAAAGACTAAATACTTCTCGTTCGGCAGTAACAGCGCGCGGGAGGGGGAATTAGGACGGGCGAAGAACGACGAGTGGAAATTCGTATCAGGCCCCACGGAGGAGGCGGCGGAGTGAGTCCATGCGAGGACGAGTGCGATGGTCGCGAGGGCGCGTGAGGCCCGAGTGTTTCGGGAGGGAGTGCTCATAGGGGGGTGGATTGGGGGAACTGCGGTGGATGACAGCCGAAGGGCAGTCCAACGTCCAGCACCTTATCGCGTGATCGCGGGAAATATCGGAGCCAGCTATGTCTGTGCGAGTGGAGGAATTGCGCGTCTGCGCAATGTGCGGCAAGAGTTAACGGATGCCCGGCCCTGCTTCCACCACTCTGCCTGTCGATCCGCTTTGGTACAAGGACGCAGTCATTTACGAGCTGCACGTGAAGACGTTTCACGACAGCAATGGCGATGGCATCGGTGATTTCCGCGGGCTGATCGAGAAGCTCGATTACCTCCAGGAACTGGGCGTGACCGCGATCTGGATTCTGCCGTTTTATCCTTCGCCGCTGCGCGATGATGGTTACGACATCGCGGATTATTACGACGTCAATCCGAACTACGGCACGCTGGCGGACTTCAAGGCTTTCCTCGCGGCGGCGCATGCGCGCGGGATTCGCGTCATCACCGAGTTGGTCATCAACCATTCCTCGGATCAGAATCCGTGGTTCCAGAAGGCGCGACGGGCGGCGCCGGGTTCGCCGGAGCGCGATTTCTATGTCTGGAGCGACACGCCGAACAAGTACGAAGGCGCGCGCATTATCTTCAAGGATTTCGAGCCTTCAAATTGGTCGTGGGACCCGGTGGCGAAAGCCTACTACTGGCACCGCTTCTATTCGCACCAGCCAGATTTAAATTTCGACAATCCCGCCGTGCACGAAGCCGTGGCGAAGGTGCTCGATTTTTGGCTGGAGATGGGAGTGGACGGCCTCCGCCTCGACGCCGTGCCGTACCTCTACGAACGCGAAGGCACGAGCTGCGAGAACTTGCGTGAGACGCACGAGTATTTGGTGAAGCTCCGCGCGCATGTGGATGCGAAATTCGAAGGCCGGATGTTGCTCGCGGAGGCGAATCAATGGCCGGAAGACGCGGTCGCTTATTTTGGCAAAGGCGACGAGTCGCACATGAATTTCCACTTCCCGCTCATGCCGCGAATGTTCATGTCGCTGCAAATGGAGGATCGGTTTCCGATCATCGACATCATGGAGCAGACGCCGGCGATTCCGGAGACATGCCAGTGGGCCATGTTCCTGCGCAATCACGACGAACTCACGCTCGAGATGGTGACGGATGAGGAACGCGATTACATGTGGCGCGTTTATGCGACGGATAAAACCGCGCGTATCAATCTCGGCATTCGCCGCCGGCTCGCGCCCTTGCTCGCGAACAGCCGCCGTAAAGTCGAGCTGCTGAATATTCTCCTCTTCTCCATGCCGGGCACGCCGGTGCTCTACTACGGGGACGAGATTGGAATGGGCGATAATTTTTATCTCGGCGATCGCAACGGTTGCCGCACCCCGATGCAATGGAGCCCGGATCGCAATGCCGGTTTTTCGAAGGCGAACCCGCAACAGCTTTACCTGCCGATCACGATCGATCCCGAGTACCACTACGAAGCGGTCAACGTCGAGAACCAGCAGAAGAATCTTTCGTCGCTCCTCTGGTGGATGCGGCGCGTGATCGCGATGCGGAAAAATTTTAAAGCCTTCTCGCGGGGCTCGCTCCAGTTTCTCCATCCGGAAAATTCGAAGGTGCTCGCGTTTCTGCGCGAGTTCGAAGGCGAGACGGTTCTTGTGGTGACGAATCTCTCGCGCTACTCGCAGGCGGCGGAACTGGATCTGGCGCGCTTCGCGGGCTACTCGCTCATGGAGGTTTTTAGTCAGAACCTTTTCCCGTCCATCAAAGACGCGCCTTATCCGATCACGCTCAGTCCGCACGCGCATTTTTGGTTTGTTATTCGTCCGCAGACGGAATCTTCGCGGGAATTAAAAGAACGCGTCGTGCCGACGATCGAGGCCGCGCCCGTTCTTGAGACCTTGCTGCATGATGGTCTGCGGAGCGTTTTCGAACGCGAAGTGTTGCCGGATTTCATTCGCCGCTGCCGTTGGTTCGGCGGGAAGGCGCGCACCGTTCGCGGCATGCGCATCGTGGAGCAGGTGGCGATGACCGGGAGCGGCGCGCAGTTCTGGCTCGTGGAGGTAAATTACATCGACGGCGCCCCGGAGACCTACTCGGTGCCGGTGCAAATCGCGACCGGCGAAGCCGCGCACACGATCGCGCTAAAGGCGCCGCAGGGAATCATCGCGCGCCTGGCTGGCGCCGAAGAGGCGATCCTGCACGACGCGATTTGGGACGAAGCCTTCCGCGCGGAACTGTTCCGCACGATCAAGGAGCGCGGAAGCTGCCGCGGCAAGAGCGGCGAAATGATCGGCGTTCCCGGTTCCGCGCTGGCGGAGGAAATGCGGGTTCCGGATTCACAAGTGCTCACGGCAGAGCAGAGCAATTCGTCGATGCTCTTCGAGAACAAATATTTTCTAAAGCTCTACCGCAAACTCGAGGACGGGGTGAACCCGGACGTCGAGGTTACGAGTTTTCTGACTGAGAAACGGCAATTCCCGCAGGTGCCGGCGTTTGCGGGCGCGATCGAATATCGTCGTGTGCAGGGCGAACCGACCGTGGTGTGCTTGTTGCAGGCGGCGGCGGCGAATGAGGGTGATGCGTGGGCGCTCACGCTGGATTCGGTTGGCCGCTACTACGAACGGGTGCTGGCGCGGAAAGCGGATTTGCTGGAGACGGCCATCCCCAAGGCAGCGCTACTGAGCGAACTGATCGGCGGCGTTTACGCCGAGAAAGCGAAGCTGCTCGGGCAACGCACGGGAGAATTGCACCAGGCGCTGGCCGCGCCGGATGAGCCAGCCTTCGCGCCCGAGCCATTTAATGCGCTCGCGCAACGCTCCGTTTTCCAATCCATGCGCGGGTCGCTTCGGCGCGCGTTTGATTTGCTCGAGAAAAAGTTGCTGACCCTGCCGGAGGCTTTCCGGGCGGAGGCGAAGGAAGTGCTCGCGGCCGAGGAGCAAATTCTCGCGCACGAGCAGCGCATCCTCGAGCAGCGTTCGTCCGCGGCGAAGATCCGCATCCACGGCGATTATCATCTCGGGCAGGCGCTCTATACCGGGAAGGATTTCGTCATTTTGGATTTTGAAGGTGAACCGGCGCGGGCCTTGAGCGAACGAAAGTTAAAGCGTTCGGCGCTGCGTGATGTCGCGGGAATGATGCGTTCATTTCAATACGCCGCCTACAGCGCGCTCTGGCAGCCTGCGATGCGGCCGGAGGATATTCCGTTCCTCGAGCGTTGGGCCGATACCTGGTATCGCGAGATGAGCAGCGTCTTTCTCCAGAGCTATCTCGCCGCTACGGAAGGCGCGGCGTTTATCCCCAAGGATGAGGCTGAGTTCCAGATCCTGCTCGAAGCATACCTGCTCGACAAAGCGGTTTACGAAGTCGGCTACGAATTAAACAACCGGCCGGATTGGGTTGTGATCCCGATCCGCGGCATCAAGCATATTTTGCAGAAAAGCTAGGGCCATTTGTTCGGTAAAAGATTTACTTTCAGAGGCGAACAAATTGGGACACCCTTCCGACGAACTCATTCCTGCCATGAACCAACATCTCGACACCATCGATCAACAAATCGCAGCCAAACATCTTCTCACGCACCCGTTCTATCTGGCATGGACGCGCGGCGAACTGAGCAAAGAAGCGCTGACCGATTACGCGCAGCAGTATTATCATCACGTGGCTGCGTTCCCAACCTACCTCTCCGCGGTGCACGCAAAGTGCGACGATCAACCGACCCGTCGTCAGATTCTCAATAACCTGATCGACGAAGAAGCTGGTGACCCGAACCATCCGGAACTGTGGCTGCAGTTTGCCGAGTCACTCGGCACCAGCCGGGAAGAAGTTCGTGCCGCCGCGAAGCAGCCGGAAACGGCCGCGCTCATCGACACCTTCCGTTCCGTGTGTGGCCAGCAACCGACCGCTGATGGTCTCGCTGCGCTTTACGCTTATGAAAGCCAGATCCCCACGGTGTCCGAGTCGAAGATCGACGGCCTGAGAAAGCATTACGGCATGAACGATCCGAAAGCCTACGAATATTTCAGTGTGCACGTGGAAGCGGACCGCGAACACGCTGCCGCCGAGCGCGAGATGCTGCGCGAGCACGTGACGGATGAAAACGTGTCGTCCGTGAAAGCATCAGTCGATCGGGTGCTCGACGCGCTGTGGAACCTGCTCTCAGGGGTCTGCCAGCGCCACGCCATCGCCTGTTAGGCGCGGAGAACAGGGGCTTCGAAAGCCGCGAAGTTTGCGGTAGCGCCAGAGCATTACGCGGCCGTGATTGGCGGGCCGCTCAACCTGCGTATGGTGACGCGTTATGACGCAGCAACCTCTGGCAGGCAAAACCGGTGTGGTCTTCGGCGTGGCGAACAAGCGCAGCATCGCGTGGGCGATCGCGCAGGCGTGGGCCGCGGCGGGCGCGAAGTTGATCTTCAATTATCAGGGCGAACGGCTGAAGGATAATGTGGAGGATCTGGTGAGCGAGTTCGGCGAGGGGACGCCGCTTTATCCCTGCGATGTTTCGAAGGATGAGGAGATCGCGGATTTTTTCGGGAAGGTGCGCGGGCACACCGATCGCCTGGATTTGATGCTGCACTCCGTGGCGTTCGCGCCGAAAGAATCGCTGGAGGGCGATTTCGTGAGCACGACGCGCGAGGCGTTTCGCATGGCGCATGATATCAGCGCGTATTCGCTCGTAGGGCTGGCGCGCGAGGCGGCGCCGCTGATGACGAACGGCGGCAGCATTGTGGCCATGAGCTACTACGGTGCGGAGAAAGTGGTGCCGCACTACAACGTGATGGGCGTGGCGAAGGCGAGCCTGGAGGCTTCGACGCGTTATCTCGCCTACGATCTGGGCGCGAAAAAGATCCGCGTGAATTGCATTTCCGCCGGGCCAATGAACACGCTCGCGGCGCGCGGCATCTCGGGCTTCACCGCGATGCTGAAACATTATCAGGAGCACGCGCCGTTGAAGCGGAGCTGTGAGGCGTCGGAGCTGGGCGCGACCGGGGTTTTCCTGGCGAGCGATGGCGCGGCGTCGATCACCGGGCAGGTGCTGTACGTGGACGGCGGGTATCAGATCATGGGAATGTGAGCATCGCGGCTCAGCTGCGTTCGGTATTGGGGGACAGCGTTGTTTTCGACGACGCAGAAACGCTCGCTGCACATGCGGGCGATAAGTGGTTCGCTGCGCAGACGCCGGACGTGGTCGTTTTGGCGGAATCGACGGAGCAGGTGAGCGCCCTCTTGCGCTTCGCGTCGGAACACAAAATTCCGGTGACGGCGCGTGGGGCGGGCTATGGCTACGTGGGCGGGTGCGTGCCGGTGCAGGGCGGTATCGCGCTCTCGCTCGCGCGCATGAATCGGATAAAGGAGATCCATTTCGCGGATGCGATCGCGATCGTGGAGCCGGGCGTGATCACGGGCGTGCTGCAGGCACAGGCACGCGCGCAGCATTTGTTTTATCCGCCGGACCCGGCGAGCCTGAAGAGTTGCAGCATGGGAGGAAACGTGGCCACGAATGCGGGCGGGCCGCGTTGCCTTAAGTACGGCGTGACGCGGAACTATGTCATCGGACTGGAAGTGGTGCTGGCGAGCGGAGAGATTTTGCGCACTGGCGGGCGCGTGCACAAAAACAAGACGGGTTTTGATCTTATCGGAATTTTCGTGGGCTCGGAAGGAATGCTCGGCGTCGTGACAGAGATCACGGTGAAGCTGCTGCCGCTGCCGCCGGCGCGAGCGACGCTTTCGGCGGCGTTCGCAAAAATGTCGACGGCGGCAGCGGTCGTGCAGGAAATTTTCGCGCAGGGATTTTTGCCATCGTCGCTGGAGATCGCGGACCATTTTACCCTCGAAGCCGCGCGAAGGGATTTGGGCGCGGCCATCGTGGCGGCGGGTAACGCGCACTTGCTGGTCGACCTCGATGGGCAACCGGAATCGGTGCGGATGGAAATGGCGAAACTGCGCGAACTGGTGGAAGCGAAAGAGCCGACCGCGCTGGAGGTGGCAACAACGGAAGCGGATTGCGAGCGGCTGTGGGCGTTGCGGCGGGAGTTCAGCAATTCATTGCGCGCCACCGGCCTGACGAAGCTGAACCAGGATATTGTTGTGCCGCGGAGCCGGCTGGTGGATTTGGTGGAGTTCGCGGAGTCGCTGCAGAAGAAACACGGTTTTCCGGTGGCCGCGTTTGGTCACGCCGGCGATGGAAACATTCACGTCAACATCATGGCCGACCGCTACAACCGCGATGCCGTCGTGCGCGAGAAGGTGGAGGCGGCGCTCGATGAACTTTTCGCGCAGGTGCTCGCCTGGGGCGGAGTGATCACGGGTGAACACGGAATCGGCCTGGCGAAGAAACGCTGGTGGCCACAGGCGACAAGCGATGTCGCGCGCGAGGTCCATCGGCGCTTCAAGCACGCGCTCGATCCCGACGGGATTCTCGAATCCCGGCAAGTTCGTCGAGTAGCGGCTAACGAGCGCTCGGAAGAATAAACTCCGCCCGGATGGCGCGGTGATCGCTCGAGACGTCCGAGGTGAGAAGGGCTTCGGCTTTCTGGAGCGCGGCACCGAGATAGTAGATGTGATCGAAGCAGGCCGCGGGAAAGCGCTTGTCCGGAGGGAGAGTGACGCGGCGATCGAGGGGCATGCCTTGCCAGGCCCAGAGGAGACCATTCTTCGTCAGGGTGGTGAGGGATTTGTCGTTGGCGAAACGCGGGTCGTCGGGCGCGGTGTTGAAATCGCCACCGACGATCCAGGTGAGCGTGCCGACTTTGCGATAGGCGGCCTCCATATCTTTCATGTGCGCGAGAAGCTGACGGGTGGATTCTTCGCGAATGGCGACGTTCTCGACCAGTTCCCCACGATTGCTTTTCAGGTGCAGGGCGTAAACGAGCAGCATGTGACCGGGCGTGACCTCGTAGGCGGCAAAGGCGAAACCGCGGGGTGGTTTGATGGCGCCGCCGGCTTTCCATTCCTCCGCCCAGGCGCTCATCGGTTGCAGGCGGCTGGCGATGGCGACCTGCTGCGCAACGGCCTGCCCCTCGCGCGCGGCAAAGTTTGAGCAGACGTCGACCTTGAAGCCGGGCAGTGGCTGCACGGCGAGCGCGACGCTATCCCAATCGCGCACTTCTTCGAAACCGATGACGTCCGCCGCGAGCTTCGCGATGTCGGCGTGGACGGCCTTGGTCTGGCGGACTTCTTCGCCCCTGTAGGCGTTCGGACGACCGCCGGGGAACCATTTCACGTTCCAGAATGCGACCCGCAAGGCTGGCGCGCTCGCTGCGCTGGTCGGGGCGGCACTGCGCGTCGGGAAAGGCCAGGGCGAGCTTTGCGCGAGGAGAGCGGCGGCGAGAATGAGCGAGACAAGGCCGACAGCAAAGACGGGAGGCAGGCGATGCATCCGGTATCCCTATCGGAAATCACGCGCGGGCGCGACCAGAACGTGCGCTCAATCGGCGCGGACGATCTCGGACAATTGTCTGCGCACGGCGCGTTCTGCTTCCGCCTCGTCGTGGTAACCGGCGACCACGACTTCCAGCATTTGCGTGCCGACATCGCGTTTACCGCGGCGCGCGGCTTCGAGGCGTCCAGCCGCGGTCCAGTTTTCCTGATCCTGCGCCCCGACCTCAATCGGCGTGCCGTCCCAGTAACA
Organism: uncultured Verrucomicrobiae bacterium; assembly: GCA_963769625.1. Classification (GTDB taxonomy): domain Bacteria; phylum Verrucomicrobiota; class Verrucomicrobiia; order Chthoniobacterales; family UBA10450; genus JACCTI01. Next base: position 599,072 of record CAVYMO010000012.1, read on the forward strand.
ATAGTAGACGTGGAGCAAAGTGGATCCGGCCTCGAAAACGTAAGCGCGAATAGGAAGCGTGACGCCGTTCACAGTGAAACGCTTGTGCTGCACGCCGCCGCGCAGGGTCATGCCGCTGGCGGGCAGGCAGATGTCGGGTCGATGGTTCTTGATGAAGAGACCGGCCGTGCGACCGGGCAGCCACTTGAAGAAAAACATCGTCCACTGGTGACCTGCAGCGTCGATCCACGATCCCCCGCCGCCTTCGTTGTAACGCAAGAGATCCTCCGCCTGTTTCGCGATGGGCACTTCGTTGTAATCGCGCGCCGCGGTGGGCCACGCGATGCTCCACGGTTCAACTTTGGCGGCGCGCGCTTCGTGGATGCGATACCAAATTTGCGTCCCTGCCTCCGCGGCGGCGACGAAGGCGAGGAGCAACGCGAGAACGAAACGCGAGAGCCGGAAGGCTCCCGATAATCCCGTGAGGGGTGCAGCGGGGGAAGCGGCTCGCCCGCCACCCATTAACATGCTGATGCCCCAAAGGCCGAAGAGACAAACCATCAGAATCGTCATGCCCGCGGGGTCGTGCCAGCTTTTGATCGCTTCCGTCCCGCGCTGTTCGGCGATGTAAACGAGAAGAAACGTGCGCACGAGATTGGAGCCAAAGGCGAGAAGCGCGCCGGCGATCATCAGGAGCACACGGCGCAGAGGCGTGAAGCTGTAAAATTCGCCGAAGAAGAGCGAGAGCATGAACGTCGCCTGGAGCGAGCGCACACCGGTGCAGGCTTCATCGATGCCGACGAAGCCGGAGCTGACTTCGATGACGTTGCCCATTTGCACGGCTGAAATGCCGATGGCGTTCAATACTTCCACGTTGATCAAGGCGACCGCGCGCATCAGGCCTTGAATGACGAACTGCTCGAACTTGGTGGGCCAGGGGACGGCGACGAGAAAGAACAGAACGGGAAACGCAAAGTGCCGGGTCCAGCGCAAGCCGCCGGCGAGATAGAGCCCGGCGAATGAAATCGCGACGCCGCACAGCGCCATCGTCCAGCTCAAGACGCGCCAATCCGGATTCGATTCCTGGACGAGGCGCACCGGAATGAGAAGAAGTGCGGCGGAGAGGAGCAGAAACGTTGGCAGCCAGGTCGTCCGGCGCCCTGCGGGCGATGGGGCAGTTTGAAGGCGTCGCCAGAAAACGAACGCCGCGAGAAACGGCACCGTCCAACCGTAACCGTATTGAGGATTGATCGACCACTCAATGCGCATCCGCGCGACGATCAGAAGCCAGAGTAATCCGAACGCGGATAAGGCGAGCCAGTCCACCCGCCAGGGACTGAGCGCGCGTGAGGCAGTGCTGGGGCCGTTAGCGGTGGAAACGTTCACGGACATGCGATGGGCGGGAGCAGCTCAAAATTGCAAAATGCGAGCGTCAGGCATCCTTACTGGCATCGTGCATGACGGATGCGCGCGTGGCGAGCGCGGGGTCGAAAAATTTGACTTGAGGCCGATTTGTGGCCTAGTTGGAAAGAACAGAAAAACGCTTGTTGATTCAGCGCAGCGCCTCGTGGCCAGACTAAGAGAAGGTCGGCCCGACAGCACGCAAAAAGCTGCCGAGATTCGAATCAACAGTGGACACCTCACTCTTCGGTTATCCCGAAGTTTGCCCCTTTTGATGAAACCAGGAACCCTCACTCATACGCTCGCAGTCTTGCTGTCATCGGTGACGTCTGTCTTTTCGCAGGCCGTGCCGATCCACATGCCGTTTGCGAAGACAAAGCTGAGCAAGAAAACCGAGAAAAAATCCGGCGCTGAGAACAAAGTTTCTGGCTCGCTTATTTTTGCGCCCACCGCCGGGATGATGCCGCCACCGTCCGGACCGGGGCATCAGTTTGCCTGGAAGACTAACATTGTTACGACCACGTTTTGGATCGGGGAACAGCCGACAAAAAATAATCCAGTGCCGAACGTGTCCAGCTCGTGGGACAGGAATTGGACGAAAAACTACGGCGGCTATGACAACCCGGATCCTTCGCGGCGTCGGGAATACATCCCGGCGAATTTCACGCCGCGGCAGAATCCTTTTTACATCGCACTGCCGTATAATGACAAGGCGCGCGAAGGCCATCGCCCGGAGGCGTCGAAAGTGGTGCCGTGGTTTAAGGAAGCATATCAAGGGCCGGGCATTTCCACCGTGAAAGGACGGTGGATCGCGATCCGCAAAGGCAACCGGACGGCCTACGCCCAATGGGAGGATGCGGGCCCGTTCCGGACTGATCACTGGCAGTATGTCTTTGGCAACGAACGGCCAAAGCCGAACTTGAACAAAGGCGCCGGGCTCGATGTGTCACCTGCGGTGCGCGATTTTCTCGGGATGCAGGATACGGATGTGACGGACTGGAAGTTTGTCGACTTCAAGGACGTGCCGCCGGGGCCGTGGGCGAAGTATGGCGATAACAACACCTTCGTCATGAACGAGCGCAAGGATCGCACCATGCTGGTGCAGGCGGAGCGGCCGTCGGCTGAAATCGTCCCGCAGTAATTCTCAGGGAACGTCGTTCCCGAGCAGCGAGCGCACCTAGAACAACTGCGGGTGGTCGTCTTCGCTCTGTGCTTTGCCGATAATGCTGCGGATGCATTGCAGCATATCGCGGAAGTCGTAGGGCTTTTGCAGGGTTTCAATCACACCCGCTTTCAGAATTTCGGACCGCAGGCCGGGTTCGAGATAACCGCTGGCGACGATCGCGCGCACGTCGGCGCGAATCGCTTTCATTTTGAGGAAGGCGTCGTAGCCGCCCATGCGGGGTAACCCCAGGTCGCAGACGACCAGGCCGACGTTTTCGTGCTGCGCGGCGAAGATTTCGACAGCTTCCACGCCATCGCGCGCGGCGAGGACATGATAACCTTCCGCGGAAAGAATCTCGACGCCGAGATCGCGCAGCATTTCCTCATCCTCCACGAGGAGAATGGTCTGGGGTTGTCCGGTCTTGCGCGGACCAAACTCGGACACATCGATCGGATTTTTCGGAAACTCGTCCGTGGCCGGGATGTAAACATAGAACGTGGTGCCGACGTTCGGCTCGCTCTCCACCTGCACGAAGCCGTGATGGTTATTCACGACGCCGTAAACGACGGAGAGGCCGAGACCGGTGCCCTTGGCGCGCTCCTTTGTGGTGTAGAAGGGCTCGAAGATGTGCGACTTCACTTCGGGCGTCATCCCCACTCCGTTATCGCGCACAGAAATGCAGGCGTAGCGCTCCGCATCAGCACCGGTAAAATCACGTCCAACTTCTTCGCCGGAGATGAGCGAAGTTTCGAGCGAAATGGTGCCGCCGTGCGGGAGGGCATCGCGAGCATTCAAACAGAGATTGAGCAGAACCTGGTGCAACTGGTCGCGATCGGCGGTGACGAGCGGGAAGAGCGGTTCAAGCTGAAGTTCGAAGTTGATCATCTTCGGGAAGGTGGCCTGGAGCATGCGCTCGACTTCCTTCAGCAGCGCGTTCAAATCCGTGGAGGAAAGGCGTGCTTCCGTTTGCCGGGCGGAGGTGAGGAGCTGCTGGACGAGCGCGCCGCCGCGTTCGACCGCTTCGCGGATGACCTTCACCGCGGTGGCGGTGCGTTCCGGTTTCGCTTCGCCATCTTCGAGCTGGCTGGCGTAGCCGAGAATGATATTGAGGATGTTGTTAAAATCGTGCGCGATGCCGCCCGCGAGAGTGCCGAGGCCCTCCATCTTCTGCGCCTGAATGAGCTGTTGCTCGAGACGTTTTCGTTTTGTGTCGTTAAAGAGATAGCCCTGCAGGTCGCTCAGTTCCCCGTTTTCATCGAAACTTCCGACGAAGCGCGCGGCGACATATACGGGCTCGCCGTGTGGCTGCCGCATTTCGAGTTCCTGCCGTTCGAAGGAACCATGTTCGCGCACGTGCTCGACGAGATCAGCCCAATCGCGGCGATTGCGCAGCAGGGAAGTGAAATTTTCCACCAGCGCTTCTTCCGCGGAGGCGAAGCCAAAGGCGCGAATGAAGGCCGCGTTGCAAGTGAGGATCGCGCCATCGCGATCGATGAGGAGATTGCCGGTGAGGTCCTCGTCGACAAAACGACGGTAGCGTTCTTCGCTGTGACGCAGGGCGCGCTCCATTTTTCGGCGCGCGGTGATGTCGATGTTAATCTGGAGGCGGGGCGATTTGGAGTTCGGCTCCTTCAGCGTCCAATGGCTGGTCACCCACAGGCGCGAGCCATCCCGTCGCACCTGTTCGAGTTCGCCTTCCCAATGGGACTGCCCCTGGAGTTTTGCCGCAATCGTCGCCGGCTTGTCGGGAAACGTCGTTTTGAGGAGATGATCCACGTGGTGGCCGACCGCCTCCGCACTCGCCCAGCCGTAAAGGCGTTCCGAGCCCCGGTTCCAGGCGAGGATGGTTCCGGCCGCGTCAATGAGAATGATGCTGTCGTGCGCGCTCTCGATCAGCTCGCTGTGGTCGGTAAAATTTTCGCGCTGGAGATCGTGCACTGATGCAGTTTGGCGTAATTGTGTGGCCTCGTCACTGTTTCGCGCCGCAAAAGTTTCGCGACGCCAAAAAATGCCCGGGAGCAGAGCCCTATTCCGGCGTCGGCGAAGGGGATTCGGAAATGAGGTTGCCGGATTTTATTTCGTCCAGTTGCGATGGGGAAAGGAAAACAAAATAGCCCACCAGCGCCCCGACGATGATGACGAAGAGAAAGAGAAAGCTCAGCGTGCGCCAGATGTTGCGCTGTGCTTTCGCGCGCTGCCAACTGGCGCGCTTTTGCATGAGCTCGATTTCGAGGAGCTTTTCTATTTCCGCCGGGCTGGGTTTGAGCGGATTGGGGTTGTCGTCTGGCTTCATTCAGAAGAAAGGTGTGGGCGTAACGCGATGGTGAATTCTGTAACCAATACGGAGAAGAGAAGCAAGTTGGCAGCCTACGTGGCGCCGTTCGTGGCCTTCCTGCTCTGGCTCGCGCCGCTGCCGCTGCTGAAGAAAATGGGCGACGGCTTCTGGCTGGCCTCGGCCGAGCACTGGCTTTATCCCTTGCAGACGCTCTTCTGCGCGGGGCTGCTTTTTTGGTATCGGCGCGAGTATGAATGGCACCGGCTGGCACGTGTCGGCTTTACGCTGGCCCTCGCTTTGCTCGTCCTCGTCCTGTGGATTTCGCCGCAGGCGTTTTTCGGAGGCGCGGCGCGGACGGATGGATTCAATCCAGAAACGTTCGCCGTCGGTTCGGCGGGTTATTGGGCGACGCTCGTGCTGCGTTTTCTGCGACTGGTCATCATCGTGCCGCTGGTGGAGGAGATTTTCTGGCGGGGATTTCTCCTGCGCTATCTCATCGACGAGAAGTTCAGCGCGGTGCCGTTTGGGAAGTTTTCTTGGATGTCCTTCGGGGTGGTCACGATCGCGTTTACCTTTGCGCATTCTTCGGCTGATTGGCCGGCGGCCGCGGCCACAGGGGTGCTCTACAACCTGGTGGCCTATCGCACGCGGAGCCTGCTCTCGTGCATCGTGGCGCATGCGGTGACGAATTTGCTCCTCGGGCTCTGGATTGTTTACACGAAGCAGTGGGGCTTCTGGTAGAGCGGGATGGGCGTACAGCAGGCGTCCCGGCATGGCACCGCTCCTGCTGATTATCCCTTCAGCATGCACGCCACGTTTTTCCAAAAGGTCATCATTTGCGCGGTCCTGGGGTTCTTCGCTGCCTGCCTTCTCCAATGGGGCAAGGTCTTCGTGACCGGGGCGGACGAGGCGCTCAACGGCGGCTACAAGCACACCGGCCAGAAGCAGCTGGGCACCGCCCCGCGCAAGTAAAGCGATTTGCCGCCTGCGCGCCCACGCCTAACCTGCGTGAGCGTCATGAAGATCGGCTGCGCGCAAATCAATTCCACCGTCGGGGACCTGAGCGGGAATCTGGCCAAGATCACCGCGGCCTATCGCGAACTGGCGGCGTCGGGCGCGGAACTGGTCATCACGCCTGAGCTGGCCATCACCGGCTATCCGCCGCAGGATCTGGTCTTCAAGTCGAGTTTCGTGCCGCATAACCTCGAAATGCTGGACTGTTTGCAGGCGGAGGTGAGCAAGGAGACGGCTCTACTCGTGGGCTATGTGGAGCGGAATGAGGGACGCGGGAAACCTTTCCATAACGCAGCCGCGTTGCTCGCGCATGGGCGCCCGCGGCAAAGAACCTTCAAGTCGCTTTTGCCGACTTATGACGTCTTCGACGAGGATCGCTATTTCGAACCGGCGCAGAGCGTCGCGCCGCTGCAAATCGGCAACCGTAAGATCGGCGTCACCATTTGTGAGGACATCTGGACAGAGCCGTATCTGCCGCGGCCCTATTATGAGTTGGACCCGCTGGGATCGTTGATCGACGGCGGAGCGGAGTTGATCGTGAACTTGAGCGCGTCGCCATTCCATCTCGGCAAGCCGGCCGTGCGGCGGGAAATGGTGGCGTCGCTGGCGCAAAAGCACGGATTGCCGATCTGTTATTGCAACGCTGTGGGTGGGAACGATCAGTTGGTTTTCGATGGCAATTCGTTTGCCGTGAATCGTGGCGGTGAATTGATCGCGCGGCTCCCGGGATTTCGCGAAGCGAACCTGCTGGTCCATACCGAAACGAACGTGCGCGTCAGCCCAGAGGACCGCGAACTATGCGCGGATTTGCTCGATGCCTTGTCGTTAGGCGTGCGCGATTACATGCACAAGTGCGGCTTCCGCAGCGCGGTCCTGGGTTTGAGCGGTGGGATCGATTCCGCGGTGGTGGCGGCGATCGCGGTGCATGCTCTCGGGGCGGAAAATGTGGTCGGGGTTCTCATGCCGAGCCCGCACTCGTCGCGCGGGAGCGTGGATGACGCGCTCGCGCTCGCGCATAGTCTCGGGATCAAATACCACCAGATTGCCATCGGCGAAGCTCTACGCGTCTTTAAAGCACAATTCGAAATGGTTTTCGCCGGATTACCCGAAGATACCACGGAGGAAAACATGCAATCCCGTCTGCGCGGCATGATCCTGATGGCCCTCTCGAATAAGTTCGGCCACATCCTGCTCACCACCGGGAACAAGAGCGAACTCGCGGTCGGTTATTGCACCATCTACGGCGACATGGCGGGCGGGCTGGCTGTGATCAGCGACGTCCCGAAAACGATGGTCTACGATCTCGCGCGCTGGCTTAATCGAGAACGCGAGATCATTCCTCGGGCCACGATCGAGAAACCGCCGAGCGCGGAATTGAAACCAAACCAGACCGACCAGGACACGCTCCCGCCTTACGAAGTGCTCGACGAAATCCTCCGCCTCTACGTGGAGGAAAATTTGAGCGCGGACGATATCGCGGCCCGCGGCTTCGAAGAGCAGACGGTGCGCTGGGTGCAGCGCCGCGTTGATCTGAATGAATACAAGCGAGAGCAAGCGGCACCAGGGCTCAGGGTCACCAGCCGCGCCTTCGGCATCGGCCGGCGCATGCCGATCGCGCAGCGCTATGTAAGTTGAGCGGCGACAGGTTCGAAACGAGTCATCCGCGGGATGCTAGCGGCGGAGATTGTATTTCAAAATCGCGTAGAGGGCGCGGAACCCATCCCGCCAATTGATTTTCTTTCCTTCGTCGTAAGTCCGGCCCCGATAGGAAATGCCCACTTCGTAGATTCGGCATTTTGCTTTCGCCAGTTTGGCGGTGATCTCTGGTTCGAAGCCGAAGCGGTTTTCCTCGAGCTGAATTGATTTGAGGATGGGAGCGCGAAAGGCTTTGTAGCAGGTTTCGATGTCGGTCATGTTCAGATTGGTGAGCATGTTTGAGAGCAGGGTAAGGAATTTGTTTCCGACCATGTGCCAGAAATACACGACGCGATGCGGTCGCCCGCCCATGAAGCGTGAGCCGTAAACAGCGTCAGCGTGTCCGGCGATGATTGGCTCGAGGAGAAGCGGGTATTCTTGCGGATCGTACTCGAGGTCAGCATCCTGGACGAGGATGATGTCGCCGCTGGCCGCGGCGAAGCCGGAACGAAGCGCGGCGCCTTTCCCTTGATTCGTTTCGTGAAAGATGACCTTATCGACCAGCGCCGCGACCTCTCCTCGCAAAATTTGTGCGGACCCATCAGTCGAACAGTCATCGACGACGATGAGTTCGATTTCCGGAACGGGAGACGCCCTCACCGCGCGGATGATAGACGCAATGGTGCCCGCTTCATTGAAGCAAGGAATAAGGACGGAAAGACGCACAGCTACGGAGTAGTAGGCCCTTGGAAATCGGTTGGCAAGGTCGCTACAGTCGGCGATTTAGGCGTATCGCGTTCATGAGTTAGAGGCTGCCGTGTAACGCCTCCGAAAGGATGTGCACCGCGTTGGAATCGAACCAACAACCCGCTGATTAAGAGTCAGCTGCTCTGCCAATTGAGCTAGCGGTGCGTGGATTTGCCGACCTGGCCGCGCGAGATCGTCTGAATCGAGCGAGACCGGAATCGACGCGGAATCTCCCGCAGTAACTCCGGCGAGGCAACGTGAAATTCTCCTCGCGCGCGCGGCGCGGCACATCCTACGCTTGCTCCACCTTCGTGCAGGGGCCATTTTGCGCGTTCGCTCGAGATCCGATGGAAAATTCTAAAACTGTCACGGCCTGCTTCCGCGCTCTGCTCGGTCGCGCTCCGAGCGAGCAGGAAGCGACCACCTGCGGGCGGCAGTTGGCCGATGGCGTCTCGCTCGAGAAATTTCTGGAGAGCATCCTCACCAGTGTGGAGTTCGCGTCCAGCCCTCGCGCTACGGCCGAGTTTGTGCCGGCTGGACATTTTTATTCGGTCATCCCGTCGCTCGAAGTGCGGACTGAACTGGCGCAGACCTGGCCGCGAATGAGGGAAAGGACGGAACTCCCCGGCCTTGCGCTCGACCTGCCCACGATGGCAGCGCACTTCGAGCGGATCCAGACCGAAGCCGTCAATTACCCTTTCCCTGAGCACCGTGCGAAGCCGTGGCGTTACTATTTTCGGAATCCGGCCTACGCCTATGCCGATGGCATTTCGCTCTATGCCATGATGCGGCATGTGCGCCCGCGGCGGATCGTCGAGGTGGGCTCGGGATTTTCCTCCGCGCTCATGCTGGACACGAACGAGCGCGAGTTTGGGAATCAGATTGACCTGACCTTCATCGAACCTTACCCCGAGCTCTTGTTCTCCTTTTTTCGCGCGGAAGACCATGCGCGCGCCGTGGTAATTCCCACGTCCGTGCAAAAAGTGGACGTGAGTGTCTTCGCCGCCTTGGAGACAGGCGATGTCCTCTTCGTGGATTCGACCCATGTGGCAAAATTAGGCAGCGATGTGAACCACCTCTATCTGGAAGTGCTGCCCCGTCTCAAGCCCGGCGTCGTGGTTCATATTCATGACATTTTTTGGCCCTTCGAGTACCCGCCGCATTGGGTCCAGGAAGGTCGGGCCTGGAATGAGGCCTACCTGCTGCGCGCGCTCCTCCAGCAAACCAAACAATGGGAAATCCTCTACTTCTCCGATTATTTCAACCTGACGCGCGAGGCTTGGATCCAGGAAAACGCGCCCCTGATCGCCGAAAACGGTGGCGGCCACATTTGGCTAAGGGTCAGGGAGGGCTGACTTGATATAAGGGCTTCCCTACCGGCCACTGATTTCGGTGACATGAATGCAAAATGATTGCCCCGCCACCGTCCTTTTACTGACAGGTTTCACCAAGGCATGAACTCAACCGCTTCCACCGCGCCGCACGCCGTACCGGCTTTTAGTTCTGCGGCACGGACGCTTGTTTTCTTGCTGCCGTGGCTCCTTTTTTGGCTGTTTGCGCTTCAGGAACTGGAACTGCCTGGAGCGTACATGGACGAGATGAACCATCCTGCGTTTGCGCCGGCGATTCTGAACTCGGGCGCGAGCAACAAGCCTCATTACCGGCTCCCGGATAATATTCTGGGCAATCAGACCCGCTTTCCGATTTTGGGCGGTTCGCTGTATAACTCGGTCGCGACGGCTTACATCGCAGCACCGCTCTACCGAGTTTGGGGTTTTACCTTGATCACACAGCGGTTGTTCGAGGCTCTCTTGTCCTTCATCGTCCTGCTTCTCTTTTATCAGCTCGCTCAGCGCTGGTTGAAGCAGACGTGGGTGGCGTGGGCGATTACCTGCTGCCTCGCGGTCGATCCGTTACTGACCTTCCAAGTTCGGACGGTGGGTTACGGTTTTACGCTCATGCTGATTCCTATTTTGATTATGCTTCTGATCTTGCGGAGTTGCTGGGAACGAGACGTTCTCTCATCGGGTGCGGCCATCGGTCTTGGAGGTTGCACCGCGGCGGCGCTATCGACCTATTGGGTGGGCGCTCCTCTCATGGCGATTCCGTATCTCGCTGCGATGCATCTCGCCCGCAGGAAGGGGCGCCTCATACTCCTGCTGATCGCGACCATTATCTTTCTGAGCCCTTATCTTTATGCGCTGATTTCCGTCTATCTGCAGACACCTCAGGTTTTTAAGAATTTCGGAATGCCTGGCTTCGCGGTCGTGGCGCAGCAGAAGGCTGCGGTGCCGATTTTCGGCAAAATGTCGGGCGCGGCGATGGAGTATTTTAAATACTTTACTGGCGGTCCGGCGTTGAACTTCACGGGAGTGGGCCCTCTCAGCCTGGGAGTGGTAAAATCGTATCTTCTCATTTCCGCGATGCTTCTGGCGTTCGCCTTCGTGATCCATTCGCTTCGTCGTCGGGCGCAGCGCAGGGAAGCGAGCTTCACATTGATGGCTGTAATCGGGCCTCTGCTGGGATTTTCGTGCATCGTGGTCGGTCTCGCTTCCGTCGGCTTTCACCATATGCTGAGCACGCTTCCTTTTGCTTATCTTGCGTTGGGATACCTGTGCGTCAGGGTGTCAGAGCTCGCGAGCAAGGCGAGACCCTGGCTCTTTTATTCCATTCCCATGGCGGTTCCGCTTTTCTTATTTTTTTCCGCGATCGTTCAGCAGAGAGAGGTAGTGCAAGCGCTGCGGCAGAATGGGGGAGTGGGATTGTATAACGAGCGCTTAGGGCAAGTTTCAATCTTGAAACCTCAGTTGTATCCGGATTCGTTCCTCGTCTTTACGGACTGGGGCTTTCACCTGCAATTTCTTTACCTCACGGAGGGAACAGTCCCGTATTTTGTCGCGTTTGAAGATCCGAAAACCTGGTTCCCCAAGGTTCTTATGGCTAAGAAGGACATCGTGCTTTGCACATTTCCGGAGCGCACAAACGCTATGGTAGCCGCTGCCCATGGGGCCGGCGCGGCCACGGAGGTACGTCCCGTCGTGGGACGCGACGGCACGCTCATTTTTAACTTCGTTCGTGCCATGGTCGACGGTTCGCCTTCGGCCTCGGGTGCATCGGCGCAAGCTGAGAAAAGTGTGATGGCGAAACTGCGATGAAACTGATCATCCAAATTCCCTGCTACAACGAGTCCGAGCACCTGGCGGCGGCCCTCGCTTGTCTGCCGAAAAGCGTTCCGGGCTTTGCGGCGGTGGAGTGGCTGGTGATCGACGATGGCAGTCTCGATGACACCGCGGACGTCGCCCGCGCGGCTGGGGTGCAACACGTCGTCCGCCACACGAGAAACCGAGGGTTAGCCCGGGCTTTTGAAACCGGCCTGGCGCGGGCCCTCGCCTTGGGCGCCGATGTGATTGTCAACACCGATGCCGATAATCAATATTGCGCCGACGACATTCCGCTGCTGACCGCTCCCATCCTCAGCGGCCAGGCGGATATGGTGATCGGCGAGCGGCCCATCTCGTCGGTGGACCATTTCTCGCCCGCGAAAAAAATGCTGCAGAAAATGGGCAGCATGGTGGTGCGCGTTGTGAGCGGCACGCGGGTGGCGGATGCCCCGAGCGGGTTCCGGGCATTTTCACGCTCGGCGGCGCGGCAGATGCGTGTTTTTAGCGACTACACCTACACTCTAGAAACCATCATCCAGGCCGGACAGAAGGGGATCGCGGTGCACTCGGTTCCGATTCGTGTGAATGGGCCCACGCGAGAATCGCGTCTGGTTAAAAGCATTCCCAGCTACCTGCGTCGATCCATCATGACTATTTTTCGAATCTTCATCACCTACCGGCCTTTCCGCTTCTTCACCATTGCGGCGTTCGTGTTTGCGCTGCCCGGTGTCGCTTTGGGCGTGCGCTTTCTCTATCATTATCTGCTCGGACAGGGCGAGGGAATGATCCAATCGCTTTTGCTGGCCGTGCTGCTGATCGGGATCGGCTTTGTTCTCGTGGTGGTGGGGTTGCTCGCGGACCTGATCGCGGTGAATCGAAATATGCTCGAGCGCTTGGATTTGGAGCTCAAGCAGATCGGCGATTCCGTGAAAGATTTGCAAGAGGGACGCGTCTCGGGAGCGGCCTCGAGTCTCCCGGGGCGTTTGGGCTCCGGGACAGACGACGTGAGCGATGGCTGAATTGACTGGGGACGCGACGAGGGTTCGCTCGAGCCGCCGCTGGTGGCTGGCCGGTCTTGCGGCCGTTGTTGCGCTGGTGGCCATTGTCGCGTTCAGCCGACCGGATACCATCGCGCAAGTCGTATCCTCAATCGGGTGGTCGGGCGCGGGGATTGTGATCGCCCTCTACGCCACCACGCAAATTCTGCGGACGGCGAGGATCTGGTTTGCCTTTCCGCGTCCGACCCGCCCGCGCTTTAGCGCCGTCCTCTCCATCGTGGCGATTCACCAATGCCTGAACCATCTGCTCCCGTTGCGCCTCGGCGAAGCAGGGTTTCCGTTGTTAATGAAACGATATGCTTCGGTTTCCGGAGCCGCGGCGGTTTCGGTCCTGCTGGTCGTGCGCTTGCAGGAGCTTTTCGTGTTGGTGGTGTTCTTCGGAGGGGCGGTGGTGTGGAGGCTTTTGCTCGTGAAGGGAACTGGGTCGGTCGGCTGGCTCCTCGCGGTCGCTGCTGGAGGGGCGCTCGCTCTGGGGCTTGCATTTCGACTAGTGCCCATCCTTCTGCGCCTGGCATCCGCCATCTTGCAAAACCGGCGCTGGTTTTCCTCGTGGGCGGAGCGGAAGTGTCGTCTGGCCGATTTTTTGGATCGCTTGTGCCTGGAATGGACTGCGCCGGTGTCGCCGGCGCGGCGCGGTGTGTCCTGGATATTGACGGTCGCGATCTGGTTCAACACTTGTTTCGTCTTCCTGCAGGCGCTTCGCTTCAGCGGGTTTGCCATTTCCTATGCAGAGACGGTGCTGGGCTCGACTATGGCCAGCCTCTCGCACGTCCTCCCGATCAACGCGTTTGGAAGTTTCGGATCTCTCGAGGCGGGCTGGACTTTCGGTTTCTCGGTCCTTGGTTTTGAACCGCGCGGCGTGCTGGCGGTTGGCTTCGTCCTGCATATCCTGTTGCTGGGCTTTTTGGTGGTGTCGGCTCTGATCGCTTGGGGATGGCTCCTCAGCGGTCGGAAAATATCCTTCGCTCCGATTCCCTCGAAGACATGAGCACCAAAGCGCAGGACGGAATTTTGATCGGCAACCAGGTGGATAAGGCTCACCTCGCGAATCCGCTTGCGCGACGCATGGTGGCAAATTTTGACCGGTCTATTCTGGCCTTGCTGCAAGAGGTTGATCCGAAAAACATTCACGAGGTCGGTTGCGGGGAAGGTCGGCTGGCGCGCATGATCCATGGTCGCTACCCAGTGGCGTTTCGGGCCTCGGATTTCTCCCGCGAATTAACGGAGGAAAATCTCCGGCAGGGCCCGGCGGAGATCCGGTTCGTGTGCCGGAGTATCTATGACTTAACCGAGGTCGAGGATGGGGCGGATTTGATTCTTTGCTGCGAGGTGCTCGAGCATCTGGAGGATCCGGGGGCGGGACTGGTGGCGCTGCGCCGGGCGAAAGCGCGTCGTTATATTTTTTCCGTGCCTAACGAACCGATCTGGAGGGTGCTTAATGTTTGTCGGGGCAAATATTGGACCGCCTTGGGAAATACCCCCGGTCACTTGAATCATTGGTCGCCGGATGGGTTCCGGCGGTTTCTCGGGAGCCACGGTTTCCAGGTTGCGCGTCAGCTCCAGCCCTTCCCGTGGACCATGGTGTTGGGGCATTTTTGAGGCCTGCCTGTAGGGCGACTGGCAGGCGGAAAAGATGTGTCGACATCCGGATGCCCCTCGCTCTATTCCGCCGTGTGACGCTGCTTGCGAGGAATGCACCTCCACCTCCGGGAAGCTTGTGGTTCTGCTGCAATATTTGCGGGGAAAATTGCTGCTCCGAAATACGGTTGCTCGGGCGGGAGCTGGTCTCATGCGCGAGCTGTGGGTCGACTGGGCGATTGCGCGGCATCATTCGCGCGCTTTCGCTCACTCTCTTGGGAGAGGATTTAGCTCTGCCGGATTTTCCTGTGCGGCGGGACCTGAGTGGATTTGGCATGACCGATTGGGACGGCTACGCCGGGCGGTTGGCGGAAAAATTCCGGTATGAAAATACATTCTATCATCAGGAGCCGCAGCTCGATATCGCTGCGGCTCAAATGCCGCCGGAACGGGTGGGTCAGAGCGATTTTATTATCTCATCCGAGGTCTTTGAGCACATCGCTCCGCCGGTGCAACGCGCGTTTGATAATGTTTATCGGCTGCTCAAGCCGGGTGGAGTTTTTGTTCTCACAACCCCATTTGGGAACCAGAAGAGCACAATCGAGCACTTTCCGGGCTTGTACGATTTCGAGGTGCTGGAAAGGCAGGGCGCTTACGTCCTGCGCAACGTCACGCGCGAGGGGCGCGTGCAGGAATGGAGCGACCTAGTTTTTCACGGTGGTCCCGGCTCGACCTTGGAACTGCGCGTCTTTGCCCGAGTTGATTTGATCGGACACTTACAGGCGGCCGGCTTCGAAGAAATCAAGGTTCACGAGGAGCCCGATTTTTCCCACGGTATCTATTGGCCAGATCCTTGGTCCTTGCCGCTCTCGGCCAAAAAGCCGAAGTAAGGATAAATCGCCATCTTGAACCAGTCGATAAAACCGGGGAGGCGGCAACGCATTAGCGACCGATAATCTATGGCCCTCTTACTTCGCGTGAGCGACGGATAGCCGGCCCAAAAGTTCCTTCCGCTCCACGCTCGCGTAAAGGCGGAATTCGTAGGTCATGTCGGGTTGGATCCAAGGGGCCTCAGATGTTCCTTCCGGGGCCGTCCCGAAGAGTTTTTCCTCACCTCCATCGATGGAAACGTAAACCGCAGCGCTAGCCTTGCCGCCACTGTTCCAAGCAATGGTGGTCGTTCCGGGATCGCTTCCGGAAGGCACCGGGTTAGGCGACGCAGTCAGTGTTACGCCTGCGGCGGTCCAGTTTTGGCCGGGAGACGAGGACGACGGATTTTGGGCGGTTGAAGGGGTTTTATCGCAACTGGCCAGGAGGAACGCGGCGGCGATGCTGTAAGAGAAGAGGTCGAGAGATTTCATACGGGGTTCTCTTCAACCGAAAAGGTCGAACTTGCAAGGATAGCGCAGGCCGCGCGGATGTGTTGGAAGAAGGCCAGTTTCCTCCTTAAGGACTAACCTCAACCGCGTGTCCGGGTGCCCGGGCAGGAAGCTTCTTGGGCGAGATCCTGGGCAGTACCTTCAGTTCATAGAGAAGCTGTTCCAGGCTTGCTTGCGCGGCGGCGAAGGAAAAGTGTTCTTCGATATTTTGCAATCCCTCGTAAGACAAATGCTCCCAAAGCTCCGGATCGTGGTGGAGCCGGACGATTTGAGCTGCAAACAACTTGGGTTCGTCGGCAATTAGGATATTGCGTTCGTGTTCGAGATGCATGCCTTCCGCGCCGATCGTGGTCGAGACGACCGGCGTGCCGAAGCTCATGCTTTGGTTGATCTTGCCTTTCACACCGGCACCATATCGAAGAGGTGCGATCGAGAGCAGGCAGGAATCGAAAAACGGCACCACGTTTTCGACATAGCCGTGAGTGACGACATTCGCGCCCGCGAGCGCTCGCACTGCTTCGGGCATCTTGCTGCCGATGATGTGCAAGCGGGCGTCGGGCATTTCCGCGACGACGAGCGGCATGATCTCGGAGCAGAACCAGAGCATGGCATCGACGTTTGGGGGATGTTCGAAGCCGCCGATGAAAACGAAATCGCCGCGGCCGGCGAAGGGCTGCACCGTTTCCGATACCTCATGAATGTTGGAGACGAGCGCGACGTGTTGTTCAGGCAGTTCCCGGTCCAACATTTCCTTTTCGAAGGAGCTAACGACGATGACGGCGTCGCAGCGCGACGCGATGCCCAACTCCAACGCACGCGTGGCGGCCGCGGCGTTGCGCTTCACTTCACTGTCGGAAAGTTCAGCTTCTCTTTCGCCTCGGAGAAAATGCAGATCCACCGTATCGAAAACCACTGGAACCGAAGGGGCCTCCGCGCGGCAGGTCATCAACATTTTCTCGCCGATTTCCATGCGCGAGAGCATGATCAAATCGAATTCCCCGCGTCGCTCTCGGAGGAACTCTGTCAGATCAGTGAAGAACGGGGCGTAAAGACATTCGATTCCGAGTTCCTGCATCCGCTCGGTGTAGGGCGAAGGGCGCTGGAGGTTCTCCGGGAGGAACGTGACCTTGAAATCGAGCTGTTGAAAGATGCGCAGGAGATTGAGCATGCGCAGAGAGCCTGAGTCTTGGTCGGGACAAAGAATTCGCGTATCGACGACGAGTACCCGTTTGGCGATTCCGCGATCTTTCGCACGGTCGGCATCGGTGCCTTCGCCCGCAGGATGGAGGCGCAAAGCGTCCTGCCATTTGGCGCGGAATTTCTCCTGGTTCACCAACTGGTAGCGTTTCACGCCGCTCTCGGTGCTGGTCCCGGAAGTTGCGCCCTCGTGGTGGATGACGGTGGCGAGTGGTTGATAGTAAACTTTGCGTCCCGCCTGGCGGATCTTGAAGGCGAGATCGGTGTCTTCGTAATAGGCGGGAGCGAGCGCGGGATCAAAGCCCCCGACTTCCTCGAACAATGCGCGGGGGATAAGAATGCATGCGCCCGAGCAGTAATCGACCTCGCGCAGATAGTTGTAAGCGGGATGGCCGGGGTTCTGCCACTTGCCGTAGTTAATCCCAGATGCGTCGCGCCAAATGATGCCGCCGGCTTCCTGTAAACGCCCATCCGCATAGACCAACTTCGCGCCAGCAAGGCCGGCATCTGTCCGCAATCTGAAAACGCTCAGGAGCGCGCTCAGCCAGCCCGGACGTACCTCCGTGTCGTTATTCAAAAAGACAAGAAAGTTTCCTCGAGCTTCCCGTGCGCCTCGATTGCAGGAGGCGATGAAGCCGGCGTTGACCTCGTTTCTCAAGTAAACTACGCCGGGAGTTTTTGAAATTTCATCCGCGGTCGTGTCAGTGGAAAAATCGTCGACCACGATCACTTCAAAAGGTTCAGTGCCAGCGTTCTCTTGCAACGCGGCCAGACACCTCTGGGTCAGCGTAATTTGATTGAAGACCGGGATGATGATGGAAACATCAACGTCGTCATGTAGCGGGAATTCCACCGGGTTGGTCAAAACTGTGGGCGGAAACGGCGAGATCGGAGGCAGCGCCTGCTGCGTGGCCGCGAGAATGGAATGCGCAGCGTCCGACTGAAAGATCTCCCGATTCGCGTGTTTCCAACTCTCGTAGGCGCCAACCAGTCGTTCCAAATCACCGGGTCCGAGCAGAGGCCGGCCGAAGAGGGAGTGGCGCAAGGTGGGAATAGGGTTCGCCAACTTCCAACGCCGTGAGACCCGCAACCGGCTCGCCGCGGCCGCCACGCGGTCCAGGAAGTCGCGCAGGTTGGCGACGGCATCCAGATACTTGCGCAGTACGCCGGTCAGCAAGTGCACGCGTCGGTCGCTCTCCTTCAGACGGTCGCCGGCTTCCTGTATTTGTCGATCCGCCTGACGCAGGCGTTCGCGAAGGCTTTCGGTTTCCGATTCTTCGCGCCGGAGCCGTTGGCGCAATGATTCGATCTCGGAGTTCTTTCGCTGGACCCGCTCGCGAAGAGTTTCGAGTTCGGCGTTTTGAGCGTGCACTCGTCGCTCGTCCGCCAGCAGACGTTCGCGGACGCTTTCGGTTTCCAATTCTTCGCGCCGGAGCCGTTGGCGCATGATTCGATCTCGGAGTCCTTTTGCTGGACCTGCTCGCGAAGGGTTCCAAGTTCGGCGTTTTGAGCTGCACTCGTCGCCGTCCGCCAGCAGACGTTCGCGGACGCTTTCGGTTTCCAATTCTTCGCGCCGGAGCCGTTGGCGCAATGATTCGATCTCGGAGTCCTTTTGCTGGACCTGCTCGCGAAAGGTTCCAAGTTCGGCGTTTTGAGCCTGCACTCGTCGCTCGTCCTCCACCAGCCGTTGATGCAGTGATTTGATCTCGGAGCTTTTTTGGTGGATCCGCTCGCGAAGACTTCCGAGCTCCGCGTTTTGAGTGTCTAATCTCCGGGAGGACTCAGCCAGCTCACAGCTTCCCGCTGTGAGCTGACCCTGAAGTTCTTGAATGCGCCCTTCCTGTTGCGCGATCTGTTTGAGGTAGGGGACCTCGGTGTGGAGACGCTCTTGTTCGACCTTCGCGCCCCGCAGCGTCGCCAGCTCTTCGCGAACTTCCAACTGTTCCGTAACAGAGGCGCGAAGGCGGTTCGGGGCGCCCTGAAGTAATTCTCCGGGCGGACGGGATTTAATCGTGCCGGCCGTTTTCCCTGCCACGAGATTGCGATAGAGTTCGATGATCCGCGGCGAGACGCGGGCATCGACTAGTTGGTCGATCGTAAACGACGTGTGCCGCCGATTGCGCGCCACCAGCGAAATCGCTGCGGGGATTCGATCACCGGGCAGCCCGATGAAATCCGCGACGCGGGCGATCTCAGCTTCCGGATCGGAAAAAAACGAATCGTATACCGAAATCAATTGTCGGCTCTTCGAGGAGAACGCGAGCAGGCGCCGGTTGTAGAGTTCCCAAAGCCGCAAGCCGAAGGAGTGAGATGTTCCATTGCGCTTGTGCAGAGAGTACGCCACCTCGAGCGGGTTGCGAACCACGACAATGATCTTGAGCGCGGGCAGGAGTCCCTGCCAGAAGGGCAGCGTCAGACTGTTGCGCGGATCTTTCCAGCCCCAAAATGTCCCGCTCGCCCGGAAGCTCTCGATGAGCAATTTTGCTTTCAGCCGCAACGGATCGAGGCGGGTGTTCCGAAAGTCTTCTTTCGCCGCCGGTGGAAGATCCCACGCGCCGCCGAGCTCGCTCAAGATTTCGTCGTTGATGGCGACAAAGCGCAGGTTCTCCCAAAAGCCGTCCGGGTTGTCGGCTTGTGGCGGCATCAGGTCCTGATCAGGTCCGAGCTCGAGCCCTGCCTCGTGCAGGAGCCGGGTTAACATCGAAGTGCCAGAGCGATGGGCGCCGGCGATACAAATGGGAGCTACCCTGTCGCTGGTCTGGTTCACGGTGCGAATTCGAGCATGAAGGGCAGACAATCGAGTCTGCACGTCTCATTGCATCAAGACTCTGCGGGGGCAACCAAAAACCGGTTTCGTTGGATCGTTTGCCGGGGATGCGAGTATGGTATGATGCGCCGCTGTCCTGGGCCGCACGCAGAGCCTGGCGGCAGCTCTTCGCCATGCAAGCCTGCACCATCGTAGCCCGGAATTATTTACCGCAGGCGCGTGCACTGGCGCGCTCCTTTCGCACGCATCATCCCGAGGGCGCCTTCACCGTGCTCCTGCTCGACAGGACCGGCACTCCCCCCGAGGCGAACGATGATTTTAACATCCTGCAATTGCATGATCTCGGTTTCGACTCCGGCGAAATCACGCGGATGGCGCTCATCTATGACGTCCTCGAATTTTCCACCGCGGTAAAGCCGTGGCTCTTGCAACGACTCATGGGCTCCGGCGCCGACGTGGTCCTATATTTTGATCCGGACATCGAAATTTTCGCCGCGCTCACCGATCTGGCCGCGCTCGCTCGGGAGCACGGCATTGTCCTCACTCCGCACATCCTGGAACCGATTCCGCGCGACGGTTTGCGTCCGGCGGAGAGGGATATCATGCACGCGGGCATCTATAATCTCGGCTTCATCGCCGTGGGCCGGGGGAGCGAACCGTTCCTCAAGTGGTGGGCGGAGCGGCTGCGGCGCGACGCGATTGTCGATCCCGCAAACATGCTCTTCACCGATCAACGTTGGGTCGATTTCGTCCCGGCGCTCTTTCCGCATCACATCCTGCGCGATCCCGGCTGCAACGTCGCCTATTGGAATCTGGGGCAGCGGCGGCTGCGCGGGAGCGAGGCCGGCTACGAGGTCAACGGACGACCGCTGCGCTTCTTTCACTACAGCGGTTACGACCCGGACCGGCCGGAAGTGTTAAGTAAGTTCCAAGGGAGCGCGCCGCGTGTGCGTCTGCAGGATGAACCGGCGCTCGCGCGTCTTTTCGCCGAGTACAGCGGCAAGCTGCGCGCGCAAGGTTATGCGCAAAGCAAGGACGAACCCTACGGCCACGGCTCGATAGGCGAGGGTGTGCCGATTCCGCCTGCCATCCGCCGCCTTTATCGCGAGGCGCTTCTAAAACACGAGGCCAGCGGCGCGAAGGAGCCACTCTCGGCCAGCGCGACGACAAGCTTGATGGTGGAATGGCTCCACGGGCCGTTGGCCGCGCTGGAGCCGCTGGATTACACCGTCGGGACGATGATCGACTTTGGCGCGAGGGGAAATTCCGAGCCCTATCGTCTCGGCGGTTGGGGAGCGACGGAGCAACGCTTTACCTGGTCGGTAGGCCACGCGGCTCAGATCGCGTTGCGGGTTTCGCCGCAGTCGAATCCGCTCGAACTCGAGGTATTCGCAGGCGCATTCGTCCACGCGCCCGCGCGGCCGGTCCAACACGTGGAGATTTACGCCCAGAGCCAGAAGATAGCGGACTGGAGGATCGAGGGGCCGGCATGGTTTCGGGCAAAGATCCCCGCTGCGGCCACGCGCAGTGGCGATTATCTGTTGCTAGAATTTCGAACGCCGGACGCGATTTCGCCCAGTCAGTTGTTGGGGAACGATCCCGACGAGCGCGTCCTGGGCATGAGCGTTCACCATTTGCGTTTGGTGCGATTGCCTTGGTGGCGCCGCTTGCGATCTCTTCGCGCGAAGTAGGGTCCGGACAATCTTCCCCGTTCCGTGGTTGCTCACTCCTGGCGATTGTTTCGGTGGCAGGTCGCGCGGCACGCGGCCCGGCATCGTGTGCTGGCGGCTCTGAATATCTTTAGCGTGGCGCTGGGGGTGGCGGTTTATCTTGCGATTCAGATCGCGAACCACAGCGCCAATCGCGCGTTTGCGGCCACGATTGACCTGGTTGCGGGCAAGGCGGAATTGCAGATCACGGGGCCGGGCCGCGGATTGCCGGAGGAAGTTCTTCCGGTAGTGATGCGGCAGCCCGGTATCGCGGCGGCAACGCCGCTTGTGCGCGGCGTGGTCACGCTGCCGGATCTGCCGGGTGAGTATTTGCAGATACTCGGGCTCGATATTTTCACGAACGAATCGTTTCGCACTTTCGAGCTGAGTGATTTCGCGGTTGGCGAGTTCGATGTGCAGCGCTGGCTGGCGGGTCCGGATACGATCGCGGTCGCGGAGGCGTTTGCGCGGCGGCATCACTTGCAGCCCGGCGACGCGCTGCGGGCGCAGCTGGACGGCGTCGATCGCGTGCTACGGGTGGGCTTTATCATGCGGGCGAGCGGGCCGGCGGCGCTGGAGGAGCATTTTGCGGCAATGGATATCGGGTGGGCGCAGGAACTTTTCGGCCAACGGGGAAAATTGAGCGCGATTCAATTGCGGCTGATCGATCCGCGGGAACTCGAAGCGGTGATGACGAGTCTGCGGACGCTCGTGCCACCGGATGCGACGGTAACGACGCCAGCCCAGCGCGGCGCGCAGGTGGCGAACATGCTCGGCGGTTTCGAACTCAATCTCACCGCCATGAGCCTGGTCTCGCTCCTGGTCGGAATGTTCCTCATTTACAATACGGTCTCGGCCTCGGTGGTGCGGCGGCGGCACGAGATCGGAATTCTGCGTTCGTTAGGCGTGAAGCGGAATGAGATTCGTGCGCTCTTTCTGGCCGAAGCGCTGGCGCTGGGCGCGGTGGGCGTGCTCGTCGGTTTGATCGGCGGCGTCTTTCTGGCGCGGGCACTGGTCGGTCCGGTCTCGGAGACGATCTCGTCGCTCTACGTTTTGTTGAACGTGCAGCATGTGGTGGTGACGCCGTGGATGATCGGGTCGGCGGCCGCGCTCGGGCTGGCGTCCGTTCTTCTCGCGGCGTGGCTCCCCGCCAACGCCGCGGCGAAAATGGATCCGGTGCGCGCCCTGCATGCGGGTTCGATCATCGAACAGGCGAAGAGTCTTTCCCCGAGGTGGCATTGGTCTGGGCTGTTGGCGGTTCTGCTCGCGCTCGTGCTCTCGATTCTGGCGCTGGCGACCGGTCCGGCGTCGCTCGGGTTCGGCGCTGCCTTCTTTGTGCTCGCGGGTTTTTCTTTCTTGGTGCCGCGCGTCACGCTTTGGTTCAGCGCGCTGGCGGATCGAATGCTCTGCCGGCCCGTGGAAGCGAGGTTGGCGGCGGCCAATGTCTCCCGCGCGCTGGTGCGCAACGCGGTCACGATTGCTGCGCTCGCTGCGGCGGTGGCGATGGCGATTGGCGTGAGCGTGATGGTGTTCTCCTTTCGTCGCACGGTGGAAACGTGGATCGAGCAGACGCTCGTGGCCGATCTCTTCATCGCGCCGGCGGCGAACGAAATCGTGGGGCCGTCCTCGTTTATTCCGCCGGCTGCGATCGATTTTGTGGCGAGGCACGCGGCCGTGGCGGAGATCGACACTTTTCGCCAGATGAATTTGCAAATGCGTGGGAAGACGGTGGCGGTGGCGGTGATCAGGGGGACGGAGCGGCGGCGGTTGCGGTTCGTGCGTGGAGATGCGGTGGAGAAGGTGGGGCGCTTTGCAAAAGGCGAAGGGGTGCTCGTTTCGGAAAGTTTCGCGCGCCGACATGGGGTGCGGGAAGGGGAGGCGATTGAATTTATGACGCCGGAGGGGCCGCGTGGTTTTGCGGTGGTGGGAGTTTTTTACGACTACACGCGGGATCAAGGGGTCGTTTATATGAACGAGAAAACGTTCCTGCCGCTGTGGAAGGACGATCGCGTGAACAGCCTGGCGGTTTATTTGAGACCGGGTGCGTCGGCGGAGGCGCTGACGGCGCAATTTCGCGCGGAGTTTAGCAAAACGGGACAGTTCATGATTTTGTCTAATGGCGAGTTGCGGCGGCGCGTCTTCGAGATTTTCGATCAGACGTTTGCGGTCACTTATGTGTTGCGCACGATCGCGGTGCTGGTGGCGATCGTTGGAATCGCGCTCACGCTGACGACCTTGATTACGGAACGGGCGCGCGAGTTGGGTTTGCTCCGCGCGCTCGGGGCGAGCGTGGGGCAGTTGCGGAAGTTGCTGCTGTGGGAGGCGGCGATGATCGGACTGCTGGCCGCTGTGGTCGGTCTGTTCTCGGGTATCTGCTTGTCGCTGGTGCTGACGGGTGTGATCAATCGCGCGTTCTTCGGTTGGACGATCGAGCTGGCGATTCCGTGGAGCGCGCTGGCGGTGACGCCGTTGTGGATCGTGGCCGCGGCGGTGGTCGCGGGGTTGTTGCCGGCGTGGCGCGCGGGGCAGTTGGTGATCGCGGAGGCGTTGCGTGAAGAGTAAACGTTTACTCGTCTTGCTGGCGCTTGGCTGTCTGGCGGCGGATTGGCGAACGGCGGAGCCGGGCTGGCGTTACGAATTTCCGCGCGATCATCGCCCGCACCGCGAGTTCAAGACGGAGTGGTGGTACTTTACTGGCAATCTGGCGGACGCATCGGGTCGGCAATTTGGTTACCAGCTCACATTCTTTCGCCAGGGGATTATTCCGCCGCCGCAACGCGACCCGGAGCGATCGCGGTTTGTGGTGGATGATCTGAAGTTCGCGCACTTTACGGTGACGGACGTGGCGGGGCGGAGGTTCCGTTTTCAGCAGAAGACGAGTCGCGGGGCCTTTGGTGAGGCGGGATTCGATGAGGGCGAACGCCTGGCTTGGCTGGATTCGTGGGAACTGCGGATGGACGGGGCGCATGCGTTTCATTTACGCGCGGAAGGGACGGAGGCGGCGGTCGATTTGCGTTTGGCGTCGCGCAAACCTCCAGTGATTCACGGGACGGAAGGAATCAGCCGCAAAGCGGCCGGCGAAGGGCACGCGTCGCACTATTACTCGCTCACGCGCCTGGCGACGGTAGGCGTGGTGCGAATGGACGGAACAGACTTTCGCGTGACGGGCGAGAGCTGGTTCGATCATGAATGGGCGACCAACCAGCTCGCGGCGAAGCAGGTGGGATGGGATTGGCTTTCAGTCCA
The DNA here is from genome assembly GCA_963769625.1 of uncultured Verrucomicrobiae bacterium. Lineage (GTDB taxonomy): Bacteria > Verrucomicrobiota > Verrucomicrobiia > Chthoniobacterales > UBA10450 > JACCTI01. Next base: position 623,383 of record CAVYMO010000012.1, read on the forward strand.
TCTGGACGACGGCACGGAATTGATGCTCTACCGAATGCGATTGGCGGATGGTGCGACGGACCCGACTTCGAGCGGGACGTTTGTAGCGGCCAACGGCGAGAACACGCATCTCAAACGCGAGGCTTTTGAAATGACGTCTCTCGATTCGTGGAAAAGCGACAAGACGAGCGCCATTTATCCGATCGCCTGGCGCGTCGAGGTTCCGGGAGAGGCGGTGCAGCTGGAAGTGCGCGCGGTTTTGGTAAACCAGGAACTCGCCCTCCAGCCATTGGCCTACTGGGAAGGCGCGGTCGAAATCTCCGGCACGCGCGACGGAAAACCGGTCACAGGGCGCGGATATCTGGAGTTAACCGGATACGCGGGCCCGCTGCGCGAATTGCAGCGCTGATTTTACTGCTGGGTGTGACGCGCGTATTGCACGTCGGCGCCCTTCGGCAGAAGACGTTTGCGGCCACGCTGACGACGCCGGGCGAGGCAGGCGCGCCCGGCCTTGGTGCTCATCCGCGCACGAAAACCGTGCTGATTTTTCCGGGTGCGTTTGGAGCGTTGTAAGGTGCGTTTCATAGGACGTGGGGCCGCTTCTGGGGCGGGCGAAGAGCGGCTACGTTAGGGATGAGCCCCGTTTTGTCAAACCTCGCCGCGGATATGCGCATTGCCACCCTCCTTCCTTTGTGAAATAACCCAAGCCGGAATGAGCGAAGAAGAAGTCGTGATCGAGCCCGCCACTTTCGAGGACCTGGACGAACTGTCCATCCTTCTGGGCGAGTTGTTTAGCGAGGAGAGCGATTTCCGGCCGGACAAGGGGAAGCAACTGCGCGGCCTGCGCCTCATTTTCGAGCAGCCGAATCGCGGACGAGTTTTCGTTCTCCGACAGGACCGCACCATCGTGGGCATGATCAATCTGCTCTTTACCATCAGCACCGCGGAGGGCGGTTTCGTGATGGTGCTGGAGGATCTGGTGATCCACAAAGGATTCCAGGGCAAGGGTTACGGCTCGAAGCTGCTCGATTACGCGATCGAGTTTGCGAAGCAGAAAAATTTTATGCGCATCACTTTGTTAACCGACCGGCCGGAGTTGCGTTCGCAGGCGTTCTTCAAAAGGCACGGCTTCCATGAATCCTCGATGATGCCGATGCGTCTGCTTTTGCCGCCGAACGAGGGCAAGCCCGAGATCACGTTATAGCGGAGGCGGGGCGAGCGTTTTCGTAATTGCGGGTGGCGGAAACGAGCCGGGCGCACGAGCTTCCTCACTCTTATGCCCGGCGGATCGATACGTTTATTTCAGGTGGCGGGGATCACGGTCTTCCTTCACTTCTCGTGGTTCTTCATCGCCTTCTATCAATTTGCCGGACGGCGACATGGATACGTCTCGCCGATTTTTGCGCTCTACGAATATCTGGCGCTGTTCGGGATCGTGCTGTTGCACGAGTTCGGGCACGCGCTGGCCTGTCGACAGGTAGGCGGAACGGCGAATCGCATTCTCTTGTGGCCGTTTGGAGGCGTGGCGTTCGTCAGGCCGCCACCGCGGCCGGGGGCGGAGTTATGGAGCATTGCGGCGGGGCCGCTCGTGAACGTGGCGCTGATTCCGATCTTTTACATTCTAAAATTGGCGCTCGCGCAATCGGGTATCGCCTTTCAAACGCCGGACGTCTTTCGGCTCGTGGTAATGGTGGGTTACATCAACATCCTGATCCTGTGCTTTAACCTGCTCCCGATTTATCCGCTCGATGGCGGGCAGATTTTGCGTTCGCTCCTCTGGTATCCGTTCGGACGGATTCAGAGCCTGAAGATTGCGAGCGTGATCGGTTTGATCGGGGGCGCTGGGATTACCATTTGGGCCATCTCGCTCGGCTCGATCCTGTTTATTCTGCTCAGTCTTTTCCTGATCAGCCAGGCGGTGGTCGGCTGGAAGCAGGCCAAGATTTTGCAGGAGGAAGCGGATGCCATCGCGCGCGGCGAAGCCTATCCGCCGGATCGGCCGCCGATGCTTTAGCCGCGTGGCTGGTCGTCCCAAACGCTGATCTGCTCCACGAGACGCTGTTTGAATTCGGCGCGGTAGGTGATTTCGTCGGCGGCTTTCTCGATCGGCTTGGCGGCGGCGGGCGGCAGTTCTGTTTTGCCGTAGGCGCGCAGTTCGGTGATGCGTGCGGGATCGGAGAAGAAGCTGAAGAGGCTGGGGGCGTAACTGTTCACGCCAAGGGCGTCGGCTTTCGCGAGCAATTCTTTCATGTGCTTCTGAGCGAATTTCCAGACGAGGTCGGCGTCTCCGCTGTCGCGTGCCACCGTGGGCACGATGTGCACGGCGCGGCTGGTCGGCAGTTCGTCCGTGAGGGCGATTTGGAGGGCGCGTTCCGCCAGCTTCGGATCGGTGGCGGAAGTGAGGGCGCTGTAGAAATTTTGTTTCTCTTCGAGGCTGGTGGCTTTGCGACCGAGTTCGTGGAGCTGGTTCCAGGTTTTCTCGTCGGCGTAGCGGCCGACGACTTTCAAGACGGGCGCCGCGGAGGTCGGGGTCGAGCGATTTGCGATCGGAAAGTATTGGCGAAGCGCTCGCGAGCGTCGGCGATGATTTCTTCGTCGCCTAGTTTTCCGAGCGCCGTCACGAGACTGGCCCGGAGCGTGGCATTGCGGGTCGATTCGCCCTTCTTTCGTCCCAACCCAGTTCGTCGAAGCTGGGTCGCAGAATCGAGATGGCGTATTTTTTGAAGGCCGGCGCTTGCGGTTCGTCGGCGAGTAGGCCACTGATGTGGGCGAAAGCGGTCATGACTTGCTCGCGCTCCGGCAGTTCGGTTTTGCCGGGCAATTTCTCGACCAGATCGAGGTAATGAGAGAGTGGCGACGCGCTTCGCCTGCACCAGGGCCCAGGCGTCGCTGAGGAGATTGACGCGATCGGGCACGCTCATTTTTGGCAATTCGGCGAGGAGGAGTTTCCACGAAGCGTCGTCGTACTGGACGCGGTAGTTGCCGGCGCCGTCGACGTTGAACTTCACCGCGCGCTCGGGCGCGATGTCGGCAATCTCGGTCGTTTCCTCTTCCATGAGCCGACTGACCGGCTCTTTCGCGCCGGCGACGGTGTAGGTGAGGGGAATCTTCCAGACGCAACGGCGGGCGCATCGGGGAAATTAATCGTGAAGCGTTCCTGCTTGAGTTTGATTTTTCCGTCGGGTTCGCGCGTCACCATCACGATGGGAAAGCCCGGTTGCTGAGTCCAGTTGGCCGCGATCTCTGCCACCGGTTTGCCGGACGCTTCGCCGAGCGCGTTCCAGAGATCGGTCGTGGTCGTGTTCGAATATTTGTGGCGCGCGATGTATTTGCGCATGCCGTCGCGGAACGTCTTCCTCGCCGAGAAAGCTTTCGAGCATGCGGATGAAGGACTGGCCTTTCTTGTAGGTGATCTCGTCAAACGCGCTGCCCGCTTCGGCTTCGTTTGCGACCGGCTGTTGAATCGGGTGCGTAGTCGAGCGCGCGTCGCTTTCCATCGCGGTCTCTTTCGGAATGCCGGCGCGGCGAGTGGGATCGCGCGGAACGTCGCGCTCGAGCCAGACTTCCCAGTCGGGATTGAATTTTGCCGTCACCTTGCTGCCCATCCAGGAAGCGAAGCCTTCGTTCAGCCAAAGGTTATCCCACCACGCCATCGTGACGAGATTGCCGAACCATTGATGCGCGATCTCGTGCGCGACGACGGAGTAGATGGCTTGCTTGGTTTCGGCGGAGGATGTCCTCGCGGATCGTAAAGGAGGCGCGATTCGAAATAGGTGATGCCGCCCCAGTTTTCCATGGCGCCGCCGAAGCCGCCGGGAACGGCGATCTCATCCAGCTTCGGCAGCGGATAAGGCGTGCCGAAGTATTCGTCGAAGTATTCGGTGACCTGCGCGGAGCTGTCGAGCGCGTAGCGGCCCATCTCGGCCTTGCCGCGGGTGGCGACGACGCGATGCAGGACGCCGCCGCTTTTCTTTTCGATGGCGTCGAGTTCGCCGACGCAAAGCACGTTCAGGTAGCTGGCCATCGACGGCGTGGCGGCGAATTGCACTTCCTTGCCCGCCATCGGTTTTCGCTTCGCGTTCGATCGGCATGTTCGAAACCGCGACCATGTTTTCGGGGATGACGGCGGTGAGCTGGAAACGGGCGCGAAAGATCGGCTCGTCCCAACAGGGAAACATGCGGCGCGCATCGGTGGCTTCGAATTGCGTGCCGAGCATCATTTTCTTGGTGCCGTCGGCGCTCTTGATATGGCGCGCGATAAAGGCCCTGGCCTTGTTGGTTAATCTTGCCCGAGAAAACGAGCGACAAGGTGTGGGCGCCGGGCGGCAACTCGGCGGGCAAGGAGATCGTGAGAGTTTGCTCGGTCGCATCCAGTTTGATCCGGTTTCGCGGGACCGGCTTTGTCGTCCACCGCGGCGCTGGCGACTTCAATTTCAAGCGCGTTGAGAACGATCTCGCGGATCGGTTTGCGGACGTCGAGCTTGATCGTCTCCGAGCCGGTGAAGGTAAATTTCTTGAAGTCCGGCGTGATGCGGATGGCGTAGTCCATCGGGACGACGTGCTTGGGAAGTTTGCCGGGGGTGCTGTTGAAATCGAAAGGCTTTTCCGCGCTCATGGTGGCGAGGAATGTAAACGAGAGCGCGAGGAAGGACAGGAGGGAACGGAGGCGCATGGCGGAATTAACAACGCCTGCGAAATTTTGCACATCCGTTGTGGTGCTGTAATCGCCTCTCTGCGTCGAGGCGTTTCCCAGTCTTCAAGAAACAATCTGCGCGCGGCACGGCGACGCAGCGCCGTGGCTACAGCGTCTGCTGGTCGGTTGCGTCAACCCGCGCTATTCGACGACGAGGAGGAGGACGAGCTGGCCGTCGCCGATCTGCGGGCCTTTGATGACAAGCGGGCTGCGTTTGCTCAGCTTGGCCTCGGTTTCGAGGAGCAGCTTTTTCTCCTGGAAGAGCTGGAGATTCAGGAGGTAAGCGGAACGGTCGTTGGTCCCTTTGGAATCGACGTGGAGGGAGAAATATTTGCTCGTGGCGAGCCAGTCTTCTTCGCCGTTCTTCAAGGTTTTGCGCGATTGGCCGATGACCTGGAATTGGTTGTAGCCGAAGAGTTGTTTGAGGGTGCCTTCGAGACGGGTGAGCTCGGCCGGGATCGGGGTCGGTTGCGGAACGTTGTTAGCCATGACCAAACCGCTCCAGACGGTTTCCGCGGAGGCCGCAGACAGGCTCAGCGCACACGCCAGCGCAAGGAGGAGGGGGAGGAGGCGGCGCGACATGATCAGGCGATCTTTACTTGGCGGCGTACTCGGAAGGAAGCGATTGCAGACCTTCCACCCAGACGACGGTGACCTTGTCTTCTTTCGCCTCGAAGATCGAGATGGTGGCATCGGGGCTAACTTCGGGGCCCATGCGCGCGTTGATAATCTGCGTGAGGTAGGTCGATTGACCGCCCACGTCGGGATCGCGCAGGAGAAGGAAAGTGCAGAGAGTGAGGATGGCGAGCGAGGCGGCGCCCGTCCAGACGATGCGACCGATGGACCACCAGGTCTCGCGCATGGCGGGCTCACGCGCTGCGGGCGCCTCGGCGGCATGCGCGTCGCGCTCGATTTCCTGCATGAGTTGGTGGTGGAAGAAGCTCTCGTTTGTCATCGCGCGGACGCCGATCTTTTCGCGGAGGAGGTTCCCGAGCTTGAGCGCCTGTTGTTTCTCCATCTCGGCGACGGAGAGATCGGGTAACGACGCTTTAAACTCGGCGAGTTCGTTCTCGCTGAGTTTTCCGTCGACCCACGCGGTCCACTTTTCTTCAAACGTTTTCATACACATCCCTCAGGAGATTCTGCAGTTTCTTGCGCGCGTAAAAGAGCCGGGACATGACCGTGCCAATGGAGCAGCCGAGCGCTTCGGCGATCTCGTTATACTGCATGTCCTCGATTTCCTTCATTAAAATGACGGCGCGGTGATCGGGCGAGAGCTGTTCGATGGCGGCATCGATGCGGGCGCGGATTTCCTTGTCCTGCATGCGCTCGTGCGGGAGCGCATTCGCCTTCGGCGAGGTGCGCGAGGCGGGATCGATCTCCTTCAATTGAATCGCGTCGTCGAACTCGGCACCGCTGCCTTTGATCTGTTTCTTGCGCAGCCAATCGATGGTGACGTTCATGACGATGCGATAGACCCAGGTGTAGAAAGAGGATTGACCGCGAAAGCGGCCGATCGATTTCCACGCCTTCAGGAAACTATCCTGGGCCAAATCCCAGGCGTCCTGTTCGCTGTGCACCATGTTGTAAATCATACCAAAAACTCGCGTCCGATAACGACCGACCAACTGGTCGAATGCGGCGGTATCACCCGCCTGACATTGCTGGACCAGATCCGCGTCCGATATTTCGGCCGGGGCCGGAGTCGCTTCCGTAGGCATTAAATAAGACGGATGGGCGGCGGATTCATTCAACGCCCAACCCCTAGAGGCTGCCGAAGCGGCGCAGCCACTCGCCGCGGTATTCGCCCATGAGGGTGATAATGCCGTCGCGCACCTGAAAGAGACGCTGCTCGAGGACGGAATGTTCGCGCGAAGTAATGAGCCGCTCGGCGAGCATGGCGCGGCCGGCTTCCATGGAGACGGTGATGGCTTTCAGGGACCGCTTTAGATACGCGATCGTCATCCCGATTTCGTCCACGTCGTCGTCGCTCAAGGCGGCAGCGAGCTTGGCGCTGGCGAGGGCGGAATGCGTGGCCAGCTTGACGGCCGAGGGTTCGTTCTGGAGGGCGGGATTTTCGTCGAAGAGTTGATCGATGCGGACGGTGAGAGCGAAGGCGGCGCGGTATAGGCTGTGATCTTCGAAACCGTCGAGGACACCTTCGGGCTGTTCGGATTCTTCGATCGACTCTTCGGCCTGGTCGGAGGTGGCTTCATCGGCGAGGAGGGCATCGACTTCGTCACTCCATTCGCTTGCCTTGCAGGATCTGGGTCCAACCCATTTCGCGCGCGATGATCTGGTCGCGGTGCGGGTGGTCGAGATACTTCTCGAGCAGCTCCATGTACTTCTCGGTTTTGTGATCCTGCTGCTGGAGGAAACGCTCCCACTCGTACTCGTCCCAAGCACGGTTCGGCTCGTGATCGTAGCCCGGCATGAACTTTTCTTTAAGGCAGCTTGGCGGAGGGTGCAAAAGAGTTTTCACCGCGATGAAAGCGAGTGGGGGAAGGGGGAGGGAGGCGTTAATGCTGTCATCCCGAGCCGCGAAGGCGGTCGAGGGATCTCGCCGACGTAGGGAACTGTTCACATACGGGTGATCACTCTGGCGACGATGATCTTTCTGTCTTGTGTGCCCGGAGAGCGCTTGGGAGATTCTTCGGCCGTCTGCGCGGCTCAGGATGACGGGCTCGGGAGCGCTGGGCTCGACTCGTTAGCGGTTTCGCGTTTCACCTGCAGGCGCAGTTGGCCGCAGGCGGCGTCGATGTCGTGGCCTTTTTCGAGGCGGAGGGTGGAGACGATGCCGTGATCGCGCAGGATGCGGTGGAAACGTTCCTGGCGTGCGCGCGTCGGCTGCGCCCAAGGGAGACCTTCGACGGTGTTGTAGGGGATGAGGTTCACTTTCGCGGAGAGACGGCGGGCGTGTTTGGCGAGTTCGTGTGCTTGTTCGTCGGTGTCGTTGACGTCGGCGATGAGGATGTACTCGAAGAGCATGCGGCGCTTTGCGCGCGATGTAGTAATCGCAAGCTTCCAGGAGCTCGTCGAGTGGATACTTGCGGTTCACGGGCATGATCTGGCTGCGGACTTCGTCGGTGGCGCCGTGGAGGGAGAGCGCGAGGCGAAATTGCGTGGGGACGGCGGCGAGTTCGCGGATTTGCGGGGCGAGGCCGCTGGTGGAGACGGTGATGTGGCGCGCGCCGATCTCGAGGCCCCAAGGCGAATTGATGATGCGGATGGCGCGCATGAGATTGTCGAGATTCGCGAGCGGTTCGCCCATGCCCATGAAGACGACGTTGTCGATGCGCTCGCCGGTTTGTTCTTCGACTGCGAGGAGTTGGGCGACGATTTCGCCGGCTTCGAGGTTGCGCGTCCAGCCGTCGAGCCCGCTTGCGCAAAATTTACAGCCGTAGGCGCAGCCGACCTGACTGGAAACGCAGATCGTGCGGCGGTCGGAGCGTTCGCCGGAATCGCCGATCGTGGCGGGGATGAGGACGGATTCGATGAGGTTGCCGTCGCGCAGACGAAAGAGAAATTTTTGCGTGGTGTCCTTGGCGCCGAGCACGCGCACGACTTCCGGTTTGGTCATATCCCACGCTTCCGCGAGTTCGGCCCGCAAGGCTTGAGGGAGATCGGTCATGTCGTCGATCGCGGGCACGCGTTTCTTGTAGAGCCAATCGGTGATTTGTTTCGCGCGATACGGCCGATGCCCGCGGGCTACGAGTTGGGCGGCGAGTTCTTCGAGGACGATGGAATGGATGGTGGGTTTGCGGACGGTGGCCACGCCGAATCTTACCACAACCGGCGGCCGGCGAATATTTGCTTCGACAATTCGGCGACAACGTCTTCCTTGCTGCCGCGGACGCTGTGCCGCACCCACGATGAGATCGCACGAAATTTTCAAACAGATGTCGCCCGCGCTCGCGGCCGAGATTTTCACCTTCCTGCAACGCGACCAGAAGCCCGTCTACAAGGCCGCCATCCAGGGATTGGCGAGCCAAAGGAATCTGCGTGGAGTTTTTATCGAGCGAAAACCGCCGGTCGAGCGACACCCGTGGCTGCAGAATGCGCTGAGCCGGCCGTTAAGCGAAGCGCTGGCGAGTCATCTCCTGCAAGGCTGGCTGCTGGCGGCGCAGAAGCCGATGCTGAATGACTTTCTCGACGCCCTGGAGATCGCTCACGAGGACGACGGGACGGTGGAGAACCTTCCGGCTTGCCCGCCGAAGGAGAAGATCGCAGCGGCGGTGGCGAAATTGCTGGAGAAGTATCCGGCAGAGACCGTGGCGGTTTATCTGCACGCTTTCCGCGACATGGATAGCGCAGTGCAATGGCCGGCGCTGGATGAGGTGTTACGCGAGGACGAACGCCTCCGCTTAGAGGAAGTGAAGTAGCGCTTCGCGGACACCGGCGCCGCACGCTGTCCGGGCCACGTAGCCATCGGCCTCGCGGACGGCGTTCTTCACTTCATCGATCGCATTGGCGGGACATGCGGGATATCGCGCGTGGCGGCCGTCGAGCATGGAAAGATCGTTAAAGTGATCCCCGGCGGCGAAGGTTTCTTCGCGCGGGATTTCAATCAGGCGCTGGAGCTCGGCGAGCGCAGCGCCTTTGTGATAATCGGCGTGGCAGAAGCGGAGGTAAATCGTGTTGTGCTGGTAGTGAAACTTCGGGTGCGCGGCGCGGGCTTCGTCGATGAACTCAATGATGCGCGCCATCTCTTCTTCATCCTGCGCGATGAGCCCTTCCGGGCCGTGGACTTCGTGGATGACGCGGGCGCCCGTCTGCCGCTGCACGAAATCGAGCACGTCGGCGAAGATCGGGGGCGGCGGTGGCGTAGAGTTCGGCGTGATCGCGCGCGACGCGTTTGTTCCAATCGCCGAACGCCTCCCATTTCGCGCTGTTTGCGACGGGGCGGAAGACATCGCGTTCGCTGGTGAGAATAAAATCGGGCCGCACCGGAAAATCGAAATCGACCAGGCCCGATTCGAGGAGATCGCGCGACCGTCCGGTATTGATGGCCCAAATGGTGCCGCCTTTCTGCAGCTCCTGGATCAAGTCCATGCATGCCGGGTCCAGCACCGGATCACTGTGATGCGCGACGAGGGTGCCATCGAAATCGGTGCTAAGAAGGCGAATCGGCGCAGACATGGAATCGCCAACCTACGGATTTGATTTCGTCCGGCAACGCGCCACGGTCTGGCAGATGAAATCTGCGTATGAACTGGCGATGGAACGACTGGAGAAGAGCGCGCCGAGCGTTTCGCTGACGGACGCGCAGAAGGCGCAGATCGCGGAGATCGATTCCAGCTACCGGGCGAAGATTGCGGAGAAGGAATTGTTTCTGACGGATGAGATGCGGAAGGCGCAAAGTCCGGAGGATGCGGAGTCGCTGAAGCAGCAACTGGTGGTGGAAGTGCGCCGGTTGCAGGAAGATTGCGAAGCGAAAAAGGAAAAGCTGCGTGCCGACTTTGCGAAGTAGCACGCTGGCGTGGCTGGCCGCGGCGGCAATATGCGCGCCGATGGTCGGGGCGGCGGAAACACAACCAGCGGCGGACGCCGTTAACGGATTGGGCGTCGATCTCTATCGGCAGATCGCGCCGCGGCCGGGGAATCTTTGCCTGTCGCCGTATTCGATCAGCGCGGCGCTGGCGATGACCTATGCGGGCGCGGAGGGCGAGACGCGGACGGAGATGGGGCGCGTCCTGCACTGGAGCGAAAAAGCGCACGTGGATGGTGCCTTCGCCAATTTGGGGAAGGCGCTGGCACAATCGGCGGCGGCGACGGAAAAGGTCGCGCAATCGAATAAAAAGAGGGGCGGACCGGTCGAGCCGATCAAGCTCGCGATCGCGAACCGGTTGTTTCCGCAGAGCGGCTTCGCCTTGCGCCCGGAGTTTCTTTCGCGGGTGAAGGAATCGTATGGGGCCGCGCCCGAGCCGGTGGACTTCAAACGCAAGGCGGGCGAAACGACGAAGCGGATCAATCAATGGGTGGCGAAGGAAACGCGGGATCGGATTCGCGATTTAATCCCGCAGCCACTGTCGCCGGATACGCGTTTGGTGCTGGCAAATGCGGTCTACTTCAAGGCGCCGTGGGCGGATGAGTTTTCCGAGAGTTCGACGAAGCCGGAGCCGTTCCATCTGGGCGACGGCGCGGTGGCGCAGGTGCCGACGATGCGCGCGGTGGAGCATCTTGGTTATGCCAAAAGCGACGGCTACACGGCGGTGGCATTGCCTTACATCGGCGGAGAGTTGCAGTTCGTCGTTCTGTTGCCGGACGCCGGCGGGCTGGACCGGCTGGAGAAGGAAATGAAGGCGGAGACATGGCAGGCCTGTGCGCGGATGCAGCAGGCGGAGGTCGATCTGCGGTTGCCGAAGTTCAAATTCGAGCCGCCGACCATTCCGCTTGCCGACGAACTGAAGGCGCTGGGAATGAAGACGGCTTTCGACGTTCCCTCGGGCAGCGCGAATTTCGACCGGATGGCGCCGCGGAAGCCGGAGGATTACCTGGCGATCTCGGAGGTCTTCCACAAGACGTTCATCGCCGTGGATGAAAAGGGGACGGAAGCTGCGGCCGCCACGGCGGTGGTGATGATGGCGATGACGGCGATGCCGGGCGAGAAGCCGAAGCCGATCGAGGTGAAGGTGGATCGCCCGTTTCTCTACGCGATCCAGCACGTGCCGAGCGGGGCGTGCTTGTTTATCGGGCGGGTGAGCGACCCGCGCTGATTTACGGTTGGAACGTCGCTTCGGTTCCGCGGCGGATCTCGTGGCGTTTCGGCAGTTGGGAATCGAGGAAGCCGAGCATGTGGGCGTGGCGAATGACGCGGACGCCTTCCGCTTTTTGCAGGTCGGCGATCTGGGCGTGGAAGGCTTCCATTTTCGTCCAGTGCACCTTGGGCCGGAAATGATGCTCGGCGTGGTAACCGTTGTAGAAAAAGAGCCAGTTGTAGATTTTGCCGTAGCTGCTCACGCCCCAGGCGATGGGTTTGTCGGGATCGGCGTCGTAGTGGCGGAAATAGCCGTTCAGGTAGCTGAAGCAATGGCCGAGATAGAAAAACGGCAGGAAAAAGAAGAGCACATAGCGCCAGTTAAAGAGGAACATGACGAGGAGCGTGGTGGCGAAGGCCGCGAGTTCGAGGTTGCCCCAGATGAGCTCGGCGCGTCCGCGTTTCCGCAGTTCACGCGCGATGGCCGCGGGATTGTCACGGAAGAAGCTGAGGAAGACGTAGCGCCACGGGTTCTCAGGCTGGTCGTCGTGGCTGTGCCGGTAAATGGAGAGCCAATCGATGGTGTCGCCGTTCTCGTCTTTGCGGTCGGAGTTGCCCTTGTGATGCTGCATGTGGACGGCGTCGTAGTAGGTCTGCGAGAAACAACAGGCGATCGATTGCGTGACGCCGAAGAGGCGGTTGAGCAGGCGGGAGCGGAAGAAGGGGTTGTGAATGAAGTTGTGGCCCACGCCGTTGATGTTGGCGTTCACCATGAGGGAGTAGGTGAAGCCCATGATCAGCATCCACCAGAGCGGGGCGTGCGGGTAGAGGAAGAACATGGCGAAGAAGAACGCCAGGTGGAAGAGGCCTGCGAGCAGGGGGAGCGCGTCCCAGCGGGTATGGGCGAAGACTTTCGAGTCTGTCTGGGGACGCTCGGTGCGGATCGGGTCGGGAGTCATCTTGGGGTGATGGGAGCGCAGGCATTTTTCGGCGCTGTAGCGGCAGGCGTCAACTTCAGGGAGTGACTTGGTGGGACGAACGGGGGCGGATATTGGAAAGTAGGGGCACTTGGCACGAGTCTTGGGGTGGCTGAGGCACGGTCGCCAGCCGTCGACTTTCTTCGAGATCCTTTTCTCTCAGTCCCGCTGGAACGCATTTCTCCCGGGTAGAACACGAATTTCCGGATCAAAAGTGTCTAAAAAACCATCGCAGGCATGAAAATTGTTGTGGACTATGAGAAACAATTATGAGAATTATTGAATTCATGAAGGATCACACAAAACACCGCGCCTTGCTTCTCGCCGTCTCTGGCGTCTTCTGCGCAGTCATTCTCGCCTCTTCCTCCAGCGCCGCCGATCTCGGGAACAAAACCGCGGGGTTAAACTCGGCTGCTCATCGGGCCCAAGCCTCCAGTTTCATCGCGAACGTAGTGCCGGCCGCGAAGTTGAGTTCACTTTTTCCGTTCGTTGGTGTGGGGGTGGCGGTCGGTTCCACCCTTATTCTGCGGAAGCGCAGAGCTGCTCAGTTGGCGCTTTAACCTGTAGTTAAAGCGTATTTTGTTTGGCGAAGGCGACAGTGAAAACTGTCGCCTTCGTTTTTTCCTGGAGGCCGGCCGTTTGAGCGGCCGAAGCGGGGTGGACCAAGTTGTTACGGCGACCATTCGCACTCCGCATGAGACCCTCTGACCGTCGCCGTAGACCGCTTTTGGGCGTCGTATGAGCCTGGCCGAGAGATGAGGGGCAAATCTCCGACCTAGTGGGCAACAGCCTGGCGAGCTTCTCGGGCCGCTTGGGCTTCGATGAAGGTTTGGTTCCTGACTTAGAGGGCTCCTGCGGGCTTGAAGCCCTCCATCCCTGGTCTGAGCGCGGGGGCAGACGCGGGCTTAATAAACCGTCCAGCGACCCTTGATGTAATTAACGACGTTGAATACGCCACGGGGCGGGGTCTTCCTGAAGCCTTTGTCGAAGTACCACTGCCGGATCGGCGCGTTGTAGACATTGATGCTGCCGCCGGTTCCCAGCCAGGGCTTGGTGGCTTGCTGGCTCGGAAAGAGTTGCACCATCGAGCCGTAGTAAGTGAGCCGCTTGTTGCCCCAGTCTTCCAGAAAACGCGGAAAGTTTCTGCGCCCCCGCTGTAGTTATTCCCGACGGTGCCGGTGGGCACCGTGCCGGAAAGAATGGCGGTGTTGATCGTCGTGTTCGAGGTTGATCGGGTGCCGAGGGAAACGGCGGAGCCCACATCACTCCACGAGTTTGAAAGGATGTAGACGGCATCTCCGATGACGGCGCACGGTTGGCGGGTGTACGTGCCGAGTGAAGTGTAGGAACCGGGGGAAACCTGCTGCGGGACGGTCCCGCGGCTGCCTTGCGGCTGGGTCGGATCGTTACCGCTGGTGTTATTGGATGGCGGCGAAATACCGGTGTTGAAATCGCCTTGGATATAGACGGGATTGGCGCTGGCGATGGTGATGCCTCCGTAGGGGATGGACTCTCCCGTTCACGATCTTGATCCCGGGTTTGAAATTGGCGGGCAGCGGGAGTGATGTCCGGCGGTCGATTACGTAAATCACGGGGGAGGTGTTGAAGCTCGCGGCTTTGTAATCGCCAAAATTTGTCGCGGTTCCGGAGGAGCCGGAGTTGTTCAAATAAATGAGCTCTCTGACATCGATGGTGGTGGGGCGAACGCTCGACTGTTCGCGGAAATCATGAAACATCGCGGTGGGCGAGTTGGAGGAGGCGGGCGGGGTGGTGACTGCGTCCGCGATCATCTGATAAAGCGCCCGGTCTTCGGCGCTCGGGCTGCCTGGACCCACCGGTGAAGGAGTGGCGGAAGGCGTAGCTGCCTTTTGTAAACCTCCACGTCATTGCTGCCCGTGATCTCGACGACCACGGTGGCCTGATCGTAAAAACGCTGACCGGCCAGCGGATCGGTGGCGTGATTGACGGGCCGTTCGATGATTTCGCGGTAACCGTCGTTGTCTTGGTTCGAGTCGGATGTGTTGAAGACAGTGGGATCCCAGCCGAACGGCTCCTTCGTGGTTTCCTGGGCTGGCGGGAGGTTGCTTAACCAGGTGGGCGAAGTGGGCGTGTTGGTATGCGCGCTGTCTCCGGGCTTGAAGCCGATGACCCAGTCCTGGCCGTAGGTGACTTTGTCCAGAAAATTAAGGGTGTTACTGCCGGTGTAGAGGCTCGCGTTGGTGTGGACCCAGCCGGAAACGTTGAACTGCGGGCCAGGGTGAATCTCAAGGTCGTCGATGAAGAAGATGGCGAAGTTCCATGGCGAGATGACTTCCTTCTGGAAGACGCGCTGGACCCTGGCGGAGACCGGGCCGCTGGCGGTTTGGAGGGTTACCTCCGCCGTGGCGAGATAGCTGTAAAGATTATGGCCGCTGTCCTGGCCAACGCTGGGTGGGACCGTGGCGGTGGCGCCAATCGGGTTCAACTCCGGATCAACCGCCATGACCTGATAATTTGTCACCGTGGCGGAGCCGCTGGTCCGGGACGCCGTGAAGTTCGGGATTTCGGGAAACATGGCCTGGGTGGGCAGGGCGATGGTCTGGAGATCGTTGGTGGTGGGAGTGACCAGACCGGCGGCCTTCTGTCGCCAGCCCGAGAAGAGGACATCGATGCATCCATCGGCCATGGCGAGCGCACCGGCGTGAGTGTTGCTGCGCTGAACGTGGCGGTTGATGGTGCCGGTATACTGGGTCGCAGCGGCCACGATAACCATGAGGATGGCGAGGACGGCGAGGACGATGAGAATGATGTTACCGTCTTCGTGGCGGCGGAGGGATGGTCTTTTCATTGCTTATCCATGAGTCGGGCCCGAATGGGGACCTCGCCTTTGAGGAGGATGTTGGAGGACTTGAAACCGCGATTCGAATAACTCGGGTCGGCGGTGGAGAGATCAAAGGCAGCCACGATCTGGTAGAGCGGGGCATTCTTCGGGGAAATCTTGACCGTGAACGGCGTGGGATTGGTCATGCCGGTCGCCATGGTGGCGAGGGATGAGCGGTTTGACGGGCCGCGCCACTGCAACTGCAGTTGGGGTGGCTGGCCGCTGGGTGCGACGTTTTTGACCGCGTAGGAACAGCGATCGGCCACGAAGCAGACAATGCGAGACGTGCTCCCGGCGATTTTGACGCCTTGAAAGGTCGGCGGGCTCGCCGTGGGCAGCGGGCGCGCCAGGGTAAAAGTGGCTGTGCCACCGGCCGTGCCTGTTACGCCGGAGACGGCGACAATATCTTCTTCGACACCGTGGCCTTGGACGACGAGGCGAGGACGCGGCGCCGGGGACGGGTCGACTACTGGCACTTCCACACCCGGCGGAATGATTACCTGGATGGTCGTGTCGCCCGGGTTGGCGTCGGCGGCGACGCGGAGTGGACCGATCCGCCAGAGATAGAAAGAGATACCCGCGGCGGGCGTGGGTGTGGCCGTGGGTGTGGCAATTGGAGTGTTACTGGGTTGAGGACTGGGCGTGGTGGGCGGCGGCGGGTTGCCATTCTCGTCAGCCAACTGGGGAAGCGAAACAGAGGAATGCAGATCCTGCACCATCTGGAGCATGGCCACACGAGCCTGCTGGTGGGCAGTATTCATGGCAGTGTTCTTGGCGCCGAGGACCAGACCGGACGTGAGGAGAGAATAGATGGCAATGGAGGCGCCGCCGATCAGCCCGACCGCGAGCATCGTCTCCGCCAACGACATGGCGCTGGAGGCTTTGAGTTTGATTTTCATCGGTCAGCAGCCCGCACGGTATTCATGGTGTAGGAATAGGCTTTGCCCGCGAATTGGTAGTCCACCCGCACGGTGGCTCGATAAAAATAGGGAGGGGCGCCGGGGGTTTGGCTGACGTCGGCGATGGTCGTCGTCATTTTTCCTCCAAAGGTCGGGGGGGCGGACGGGGTCAGGAACTGGAGCAGCCCATTGAGTAAGGGCGGATCATTGTAGATGGCGACGCATTCCGTGTAGGTGGCCGGGGTGGTGGAGTTGGTGGGAGCGAGCTTGAGGGTGGCGTTGGTCTGCGAATTGCAACCGCAATAGAGATCACCGGCGCCCGTGCACGTCTTCACGATCTCTTGCGGTATCTGGCTTTTCTGTGGATTGAACGGTCCACTGGAGAGAATCCAATCGACTCGCTTCTGCGCGGTAGTGTAAGCGCCGGTGAAATTTCGGTTTACACTGGCCGTCCTGTTCATGCTGGTAAGCCCCCAAACGACCCCGCTGAAAGCAAGGGCAAGAAGCCCGCTACTGACCACCACTTCAACCAGGGTAAAGCCGTCGCGACCACGTTCCCATTGCCGGTTTCGTCGACTCGACGAGCCGTTCCTATTATGGAAATTCACAAGCCCGTTCCGAGCAGTCACTGTGCCATGAGGCACCCTAAGTCTCCGGTGGTTCAAGTGTTACACGAGGAATGCGAAAGTAGTTAATGCCGATTGCCATCTTTACCCGAGTGCGCCTAGATTACCCGCCCCTCTCGCCATGACTTACGCCCTCCAACCCGAGATGAAAATCTTCAGCGGCTCCGCCAACCGCGACCTGGCCCAGAAGATTTGCGATGCCATCGGCGCGCCCTTGGGCGAGGCCACCATCAGTTCGTTTCCGGACACGGAGACTTACGTCAAGTTTGAGGAGAATATTCGCGGCCGCGATGTCTTCATTGTCCAACCGACCTGTCCGCCGACGAACCAGCACATCATGGAGCTGCTCATCATGGTGGACGCGGCGCGACGCGCCAGTGCTTACCGGATCACGGCGGTGATTCCGTTCTTTGGTTACGCGCGGCAGGATCGCAAGGACAAACCGCGGGTGCCGATCACGGCCAAGCTGGTGGCAAATCTTCTATATGCCGCCGGCGTGAACCGCGTACTCACGATGGATCTGCATGCGCAGCAGGTGCAGGGCTTTTTCGACATCCCGGTGGACCATCTTTATTCGATGCCGGTGTTGATCAAATACCTGCGGACGAAGTTGACCGGAAAGACGGTCGTCGTCTCGCCTGATGTGGGTGGGCTGAAAATGGCTTCCGCCTATTCGCAGACCCTGGGGGTGCCTCTCGCGATCGTGGCCAAGCAACGCAAAAGCGCGACGGAAACGAAGGTGCAATACGTCATCGGCGAAGTGGAGGACTGTGATGTGCTGCTGGTGGACGATCTTACCGAAACGGCAGGCACGCTGTGTTCCGCGGCCGCGGTCTTAAAGGAACACGGGGCAAAAAAAATCTACGCCGCGGTTTCGCACGCGGTCCTGGTCGACCTTGCCATTCCCCGGTTGCAAAAATCCCAGATCGAGGAATTAATAACGACCAACAGCACGCCGGTGCGGGAGGTGGAAGGTTTTAAGACCACCGTCCTTTGCATCTCCGAGCTTCTCGGGGAGGGCATCAAACGGATTCATAACGACGAGTCCGTTTCGTCGCTGTTCAAAATTGAGAGTGAGAAAGAGTAACTCATCATGGCTAAACAAGTGACATTGACCGCGGAACCACGCAGCGGTCTCGGACGAAGCGCGGTGCGGAAATTAAAAGCGCTCGGCGCCATTCCCGCCGTGATCTACGGCGCGAAGGACAAGCCGGAGGCGCTCCAGGTTTCCCGGCGCGACATCAACGCCATGCTCAGCCACGCCTCGGGCGAAAACATTCTCGTCGAACTCGAGATCGGCGGCGTGAAACGCACCGCGCTGGTGCAGGAAGTGCAACACGCGCCGGTGAGCGGCGATGTTTTGCATATCGATTTCCACGCGGTCTCGATGGATGAAGTGATCGAAGCCGACGTGCCGATCGAGCCGACGGGAATCGCGAACGGCGTGAAGAATTTCGGTGGCTTGCTCGAGCAGAGCCTGCGCTCGCTCGAGATCGAGTGTCTCCCGCGCGATTTGCCGGATGTGATCACGATCGACGTCTCCGAGTTGAATATCGGCGACGCCATCCACGTGAAGGAAATCAAACTTCCGGAAGGCGTCACCACGCGTGTGTCTCCGGACTTGACCGTTATTTCCGTCCTCGCTCCGACGGTGGAAGAAGAGCCGGTGGTGAGCGCAGAAGCGCCGACTGGCCCCGAAGTCATCAAGGAGAAGAAGGAAGACCCGGAAGCTGCGGCCGCCGCGGCGAAGGATAAGGACAAAGAGAAGAAGTAGACGCGGGCACGCTCCGCGCCTGAGATCGCTTGCCGCCCGACGCTGCCGGTATTCGTTTGGTCGTCGGCCTGGGAAATCCGGGCGCGGAATACGAACGCACCCGGCACAACATCGGGTTCATGGTGCTCGATCGGCTCGCGGCCGATTGGGGTGTGGCGTGGGAACGCGAAGCGAAGTGGGGCGCGTATTGGGCGAAAGCCGAGCGCGCCATCCTGGTCAAACCGATGACCTACATGAACCGCAGTGGCGGACCATTGCAGGCTGTCGCACAGTTCTACAAAATCGCGCCGGAAGAAATCCTCGCGATCTTCGACGACCTCGATCTGCCGCTCGGACGGCTCCGGATTCGCCTCGAAGGCGGCACGGGCGGCCATAACGGCATCGACTCCATTATCACCACGCTCGGCAGCGATCAAATCCCGCGCCTCCGTGTCGGAATTGGCGCCGCGCCTGAGGCCGGCGCGGTCGATTACGTCCTCGGTCGCTTCTTCGAAGAAGAGCAGCCATTGGTCGAAAAAACCGTCGCGCGCGCGGTCGAAGCGGTGAAATGGGCGATTGACAAAGGCGTCGTTTCCGCGATGAACACGTTCAACAAAATTCCCGAATCATGAAGAACCGTTATGAAGCCCTGCTCGTCCTGAATGCGACAGGCAAAGAGGACACCGTCAAGGACATCGTCGATCGACTCGAGTCCGAATTTCAAAAAGAAGGCGCCGAGATCGAGCAGGTGCAGAAGATGGATAAACGGCAGTTTGCCTATCAAGCGGGCGAACTCGATGCCGGGCATTTCGTGAACTTCATTTTCCACGCCGACTCGCAGCTCATCACCAAGCTGCGTTCCAAGTTCAAGCTCGACGCGGAAGTCTACCGCCAGCACTACCAGAAGCTGCGGCCGAAAACCGCCGCGCGCGCGAAAAAAGTCGCGGAAGAGAAGTAGTTTCGCTAGAAGAGCGGAATGGCCAATTTCAACAAAGTCATCCTGCTCGGGAATCTGACGCGCGATCCCGAGGTGCGCTACACGCCCAAAGGCACCGCGGTCGCCGAAGTCGGGCTCGCAATTAATCGTTTCATCCCCGCCAGCGACGGTGGAGAGAAGCGCGAAGAAACCACCTTTGTCGATGTCACTCTTTGGGGTCGCACCGCCGAAGTCGCCGGCGAGTATCTCAAGAAAGGCCGGCCCGTCCTGATCGAAGGCCGTCTCCAGCTCGACACGTGGGACGACAAAACTTCCGGGCAAAAGCGCAGCAAACTCAAAGTCGTGGGCGAGACCATGCAATTGCTCGGTGGCAAACCGGGCGGCGGTGGCGGTGGAGATTTCGAGGACAGCGGAGCTGGGGAACGTTCGAGCAATCGGCCGCGTTCCAGCGCACCTCCTCCGAAACCCGCCGCGTCCGAACCGGACGACGACGAGATTCCGTTCTAGGCTTTGCCGTTGACCACGACACGTGCAGTCGGTACGATGCACGTGTCATGAAGGAAAAACTGACTCTCACGATTGATCGCGAGGCGATCAAGCGCGCGAAAGCGTTTGCGAAAAAAGAAAAGACCTCGCTGTCTCAACTGGTTGAGGGGCAATTTAATCGCCTGGGCGGTGAGTCGTTCGTCGAGAAGTGGCGCGGCCAATTCAAGGTTCCGAAGCCGGATCCGAAAGATCCGCGGCTCAATTATCTTCTCAAGAAGTACGTCCACGATTAAGTGAAGGCGTTGCTTGATGCGGACGTCCTCGTTGACGTCGCTCTCGATCGCGATCCCTTCATCGAGCAGAGTGGTCGCGTTGTGGAATGGTGCCAGCAAACACCGCATTCTGCTGTCGTGGCCTGGCACACGATCTCCAATCTCTACTATGTCCTCCGGGCGGCCCGAAGTGACACCAAGGCACGTGCGTTCATTGTGGATGTGCTCCATTTCGCAATCGTGGCCAGCGGAGGCAATAGCGCGGTCGAACATGCTCTTCGTTTGGGAATGAGCGATTTCGAAGATGCATTGCAGGTCGCGGCCGGATACACGGTCAACGTGGGAGCGATCGTGACGCGGAATCTTCGCGACTATCGTAATGCCCCTGTTCCGGTTTACGCGCCGGATGAGTTTGTTGCCTTGGTTCGAGCTTGATGACCTCCACCGAAGCCTGCATCGCGCTGAACATGCTCCCGAAGATGGGGCCGGTCCGGCTAAGGAATCTGCTTCGGGTGTTCGGGAAGCCGGAAAATATTCTCACGGCCCGCGGGTCGGCCTTGCGCGCGGTGGAAGGAGTCGGCGCGGAGGTCGCGGACCAGATCGTCAATTGGGAAAAGACGGTCGACCTTTCCGCGGAGTTGGCGCGCATCCGCGACTTCGGCGCGAGCGTGATCACGGCGGAATCGCCGATGTATTCGCGGCAACTGCGCGAGATACATGCGCCGCCGATTGTTCTATATGTTTGGGGTGAATTGCTCGATCGCGACCAGCACGCGATCGGCGTGATCGGTTCGCGGCGCACGACGCATTACGGGACGGAGTCAGCGAAGAAGCTCTCGTATCAAATCGCGTATGCCGGACTCACCGTCATCAGCGGCCTGGCGCGTGGGATCGACACCGCCGCGCATCAGGGAGCGTTGGCGGCGAAAGGTCGCACGATCGCGGTGATCGGTTCCGGATTGAACCACCTCTATCCGCCGGAGAACGCTGCCCTCGCGGAAAAGATCGCGAGCGGCAACGGTGCCGTCGTCTCCGAGTTTTCGATGGAGATCGAGCCGGACCGTCAGACTTTCCCGATGCGCAATCGCATCATCAGCGGTTGGAGCCACGGGATTCTGGTGGTGGAAGCGGGGCTGAACAGCGGCGCGCTCATCACCTGCTCGCAGGCGCTGGAGCAGGGGCGAATCGGTTTACGCGGTGCCGGGTCACATCAACGCGCCGAGCGCGATGGGCTCGAATCGTTTCATCCAACAGGGCGCGAAGCTCGTGATGGACGCGAATGATATTCTTGATGATCTGAGCATTCTCCTTCCGGAATCCAAACCGTCGCCCGAAGCCGCCGCGCGACCTTTGCCGGAGCTGACGGAAGACGAGCGGCGGGTTTACGATTCCATTCGCGATACGGAAACTTCGATCGACGACATCGCGCTCAAAGCCGAGCTGCCGAGCGGCAGTGTGTCGTCCGCTTTGCTCCGCCTGGAATTGAAGCGGCTGGTGAAACAGTTGCCTGGAAAATACTTCGTGAAGCTGGCCTGAGGCCGCCCCCCTGCCGTGAAAGCCGTTCGCTTGCTCAAGATCGGTGCGCTGCTGGCAGAGCAGGAAATTCCCATCCCATCGATTGGCGGGGACGATGTGCTCGTGCGCGTGCGAGCGGCGGGAATTTGTCACTCCGACGCGCATTACCGCGCGGGCGTTTCCGTTCTCCGATCGCTGCCGCTCACGCCTGGCCACGAAATTGCCGGTGTGGTGGAATCCGTGGGACCCGACGTCCACGCTCTCGGGGCAGGCGATCGCGTTTGCGTGCATTACCTCGCCACGTGCGGGAGCTGTCGCTTCTGTGCGGCCGGCACGGAGCAGTTTTGTCTCTCAGTTCAGATGATCGGCAAGGATCGCGCTGGCGGCTTCGCCGAGTTCGTCGTTGTCCCGGCGCGCAGCGTGTTCCGATTGCCGGACGAAATTCCATTCGACCAGGGGGCCATCCTGATGTGTTCCTCCGCCACCTCCTGGCATGCGTTGCAGAAGGCGCGGCTGCAGGCGGGCGACACGGTGGCGATCTACGGCATCGGCGGACTCGGCATCTCCGCGGTGCAACTGGCGAAGACTCTGGGCGCGGCGCAGGTGTTCGCGGTCGATCTCAATCCCGGCAAACTGGACCTCGCCGCGCGTTTCGGCGCCATTGGGGTGAATGCAGCGCAGAGCGATCCGGTGGCGCAAATTCGCGCTCTGACCAACGGACGCGGAGTGGACGTGGCCTTGGAACTGATCGGTTTGCCGCAAACGATGCGGCAGGCTGTGCAATCGCTCGCCATTCTCGGTCGCGCGGCCTTGGTCGGCCTTACGCGAGAAACATTCGAGATCGCGCCCTATGCGGAAATCCTGAACAAGGAAGCGGAAATCATCGGCGTCTCCGATCATTTGGCGAGCGAGCTTCCGGCGTTGTTGGACCTGGCGCGCACTGGCCAACTGGACCTCGCCCACGGCGTCATTCGGACGGTTCCGCTCGAGGCCGCGGCCATCAACGAGGTTCTGGATCGCCTCGAAAAATTCGGCGACGACGTACGGGTGGTGATCACGCCGTAGCCGACCGCCGGGACATTACCGGCCACCGACGGCGAGGTGGAGGGACGGGGGCCGTGGGAAAGGTTTTTTGAGCAGTGATTTTGGCGTTGACCCCGGAGGGGAGGCCTCGTTAGGCTGCCTCCAGCTAACTGGATCCTAAAGCGACGCGGAGGTTTATCCTGGGGCCTCTTCCCGCTTTCGGATTCCGCGGTGAGCCAGTCACATCCCGGGAATAACCAGAGGATATGACTATGTTGAACAGGAACAGTCTTGAGAGGCTTTTCGGGAAAGCCTTTTTTCTTACGATCGTATCGATCGGCTTGCTAGGCGCAGCTACGGCCCAGGCCGGAAAGAGTATCACCAGCGTGGTGGGCGATTTAAACGCGCACACGCTGACCATCGTGGGAACGGATCTCCCCACGGGCGATAAGGCAGTCACGCTCGGTGGCGTCACCCTTGCGGTGGTTTCGAGGACTCCGACGCAGATCGTCGCGACGCTGCCTGCGGCGACGAACCCCGGGACCTATCCGCTCCATCTCCAGAGCGGGCCGTCGGACGTGGACGTGACCCTGGGCAATGCCGGAACCCCGGGACCAGCGGGCCCTGCGGGAGCGGCTGGCGCTACAGGAGCAGTGGGGCCGCGGACCGGCGGGACCTTCCGGGCCGACGGGGGCTACAGGAGCCGATGGGCCGGCAGGGCCGCCCGGAGATCCGGGACCGGAGAACAGGAGCTCATGGGCCGGCTGGAGCGACGGGACCGGCCGGCGACGGACCAGCGGGGCCTTCCGGGCGCAAGGAGCGACAGGACCTGCAGGTGCAGCCGGCGTTTCGTTTTTTATGGGTGGAACCTCCGATCTGGCAGAACACCGCGGGATTCGACGAAGGTGGTTCGCCCCTGTTGGGCTCAGCCCCCAAGGCGTCTCACGAACCTGCGTCTGTCACGATGCCGGGACCTGAGGTTACTGTCTCGACACATCACTTACGGGTGAAGAGGTTTGATAGGTCAGGTGTCGCGTCGGGGATCGGAAGACATTACCATTAGTGTGGTTCCGTATTTCGATTCTGGCGTCGCTTCCCCGGCGCTAAGTTGCACCATTCCTCCAGGCGAGTTTGACTGCGTGAGCTCTGGGCTCTGTGACCATTAACGCCTCCCAAAACTTCGTGGTGAGGGTGGGGCACACCGCGCACGAAGGTAATGGCGAGTATCGCCTGGAGTTTCCAGGTCGACCCTCTTTAGATTTCGCCCCTCGGGGCTGGACCCAAAGAGGAGTGGCGAAGAGCGGGCGGCGCAGTCACGGGCAAGACTGCGCCGGCCGCCTCGTTCGTTGGGCGGTCCAGCGTGGGCCTCAAGGCCTTGACCGCCGGGAGGCGATCGACCGAACGGCGTCGAACCCACCAAAGGCGCCGGTCGGGCGCGCCCACGTTCTATTCCTTTTTGACCATCCCCGGTCGCGGAGCATCCGAGGGGCCTTCGGAAGAAGTGCCGCGCCCGGGATTTGCTGCATATAACTTGCAAACTTCCGCGCGGAGGTCTAGTTCGCATCCCTTCATGTCCAAGTCGCTCATCATCGCGGAGAAGCCCAGTGTCGCCGCCGACATTGCGCGTGTCCTCGGCAAAATCCCCAAGAAAGGGGACCACTACGAGAACGACCGCTACGTCGTTTCCTCCGCGGTCGGTCACGTGGTCGAGCTGCTCATGCCGGAGGATATCGACAAGAAGAAATACGGCTTCTGGCGGCTGGAGACGCTGCCGATCATTCCCGAGACGTTCGAACTCAAGCCGAGCGAGAGTTCGAAGGACCGGTTCAATCAGCTGAAGAAACTGATCGCGCGCAAAGACATCGACGAAGTCATCAACGCCTGCGACGCCGGCCGCGAGGGCGAACTGATTTTCACCTATCTGACGCAACTGGCCAAGAACAAGCACCCGGTGAAACGGCTCTGGATGCAATCGATGACACCGCAGGCGATTCGCGATGGCTTTCAAAAACTGCGCGATGGCGCGGAGATGAAACCGTTCGCGGATGCGGCGCGTTCGCGCAGCGAGAGCGACTGGCTCATCGGCATCAACGGCACGCGCGCGATCACGAAACGGATGTTCGGTTCGCGCGCGGGGAATGTCGCTTCCGTCGGCCGCGTGCAGACGCCGACGCTGGCGATGGTGTATGCGCGGGAGCTGGAGATTCGGAATTTCAAGCCGCGCGATTACTGGCGGGTGACGGCGAAGTTCGAAATCGCGAAGGGCGAATACGAAGGCGTTTATCAGCGGCCGAATTTCAAACGCAACGACGACGAGCACGATCGGATCGATCGCGTTTGGGAGCAGCACGGCGGCAGAAGCAGTCGTCGCCGCGTGCCAGGGCCAGCCGCTGGCCGACGTCACCGAGGAGAAGAAAGCCAGCACGCAGATCGCGCCCCGTCTCTACGATCTCACGACGCTGCAGCGCGAAGCGAACGGGCGTTTCGGTTTCTCGGCGAAGCGCACGTTGCAGATCGCGCAGGCGCTTTACGAGAGGCACAAGATGATCACGTATCCGCGGACGGATTCGCGCGCGTTGCCGGAGGATTATCAACCGGTGGTGAAGGAGACGCTCGGCAATCTGGGCGGCGCTCTCGGGAACGCATGCGCAGAAAGTGCTGGCGCAAAATTGGGTGCGGCCGAACAAGCGCATCTTCAACAACGCGCAGATCAGCGATCACTTTGCGATCATCCCGACCGCGTCCGAGGCGAAGAGCCTCGATGAAGCGGAGGCGAAGATTTACGACATGATGGCGCGGCGCTTCGTCGCGGTGTTTTTTCCGGCGGCGGAGTTCGATGTCACGACGCGCATCAGCCAGGTGGGCGCGCACAAGTTCAAGACCGAAGGCAAAGTGCTGACGGCCGCGGGCTGGCTGGCGGTTTACGGCAAAGGCACGGTGGATGACGACAAGGCGCTGCCGGCGTTGAGCGCGGAGGACAAACAGCAGGCGAAGACGTTCGAAGCGATCTTGCACTCCGAGACGACGAAGCCGCCGCCACGCTACACGGAAGCGACGTTGCTCTCCGCGATGGAGACGGCCGGGCAAACTGGTCGACGACGAAGACGCGGCGGAAGCGATGAAAGAACGCGGGCTCGGCACGCCGGCGACGCGCGCGGATACGATCGATGGGCTGATCAATCAGAAGTACATGGATCGGCAGCAGCGTGAGCTCGTGCCGACGGCGAAGGCGGAGCAGCTCATCCAATTTCTCGAAGCGGTGAAGGCGACTGACATCACCAGCCCCGCGATGACTGGCGAATGGGAACACAGCTGCGGCTGATGGAGCACGGGAAATTTCCGCGCGAGAAATTCATGGCCGAGATCGTGGCGGAGACGAAAGGAATCGTCGAGCGCGTAAAGGGTTTCGAGGAGGACGACTCGGTCGCACGCGAGACGGATATTCTTTCGCCCACGGACGGGAAGCCGCTGCGCGAGACGCTGCGCGGTTACAAGTCGCAGGACGGCGAGTTCATGATCTACAAGGTCATCGGCGGTCGCAAAATGGAGGAGAGCGAGATCCGCGAACTGGTCGAGAAGGGCACGGTGGGTCCGCTCGATGGCTTTATTTCCGCGAAGACGCGCAACAACTTCGCGGCCACGCTCCGACTGGTGAAGGACGAGAAGACGGAGAAGTGGAAGGCGGAGTACGATTTTGGCGACAAGGTCGACCTCGGCCTGGTCGAGTCTTTCTGGACTGATCCGGCGACGGGAGCCGAATTGTGCGAGGTCGGTTCGAACTACGTCCTGCGCGAGCGCGAGAATGGCGAGTGGAAACAGGCGTTTCGGCTGCCGCGCTTGATGTGCAAGAAAGAGATCCCGCGCGAGCAGGCGGTGAAGCTGATCGAGCAGGGCAAGACGGATCTCATCCAGGCGTTCACGTCGAAGAAGGGCCGTCCGTTCGACGCGTTCCTGGTTCGGGCGGGCGAGAAGATCCGGTGGGAATTTCCGCCGCGCGCGGCCAAGGTGGACAAGGATGGCAAGCCAATCGCGAGCAAGGCCCGCGCAAAAGTCGATCTCTCAAAAGCGAAGGTGATCGGCGAAAGCAAGACGCACGGCGGCGAGCTGGTGGAGTTGGACGACGCCTACTATGTGCGCAAGCCGGAGCAGGAAAATCGCCAGGTCTTCAAGCTCTCGAAGAAGCTGTGCGAGCACGAGATCACGCCCGAGGAAGTGCAGGCGTTGCTGGCGGACGGGAAGTCGCCGTTGATCGAGGATTTCGTCTCGAAGCGCGGGAATAAATTCGCCGCCCACCTCATTCTCTCGCAGAAGAAGGACAAGGCCGAGTTCGAGTTCGCGCCGCGGTAGCTGCGTCAAGGAGGGGCGCTCTCCAGGCCGCCCCGTTTCAGACTCGAAGCCGGAGCCGATCGCCTAACGAACGCGGCGGCCGGGAGAGCGCCGCTCCTTGGGCAAGCCAGCGTCCTCTACAATGCCGCGCCGGTGAGCGTGTATGTGATCGGACAGCGCACCTGCGCCGGCGTGCCGGGACGAAACCGCCAGCGGCGCAAACCGGAAATGGCGGCATCATCCAGAACGGCGCTGCCGGTGCTGCGCGTCATGGCAACGGAGAGAACGTGCCCGGTTGCCGGATCGACGCTCAAGACGGCGACGCCTTCGCCGGTAGTGCGGGCGCGCCGGGCTTCGTAGGGATAAGCGGGCAGCGGCGCATGCACGGCGAGAGCGCGAGCGGAGCGCGGAGCGGTGGTGGTGGAGGGTTGGCGCGGAGGTTTGGGAATTCGTGAGAGTTTGGATGGTTGCGGTGCGACGGTCGGTGCGACATCGGCGAAGAGTGGCGGATCTTCCGGCGGTGGCGGCGGGGAAAGATCAGGAGAATCCGGCGGCGGCGATGGCTCGCTGGGTTCGAGAACGACTTCGGGGAACGCATCCCACGAAGAGCCCATCTCTGCGAGGGGTGCCGGGTGATCGTGAAGTTCCGCGAACGCGAGCGCGGCTCCATGGAGCAAGGCGGAGCCGGCGAACGCGAGGCAGATTCTGAAACGCGCGCGGGACCGTGATAAGAATGGGGTCGTCATGTGTGGTTCCTCCTGATGTTCAGGAGTGAGACACCGGACGACGGCGAAACTTAGAGATCGACTGGCTCGAAGCCGGCGAACAGCTCCTTCGCTTCGTCGAGTTCGTGGAGCGGGATGAAATCGCAGAGCGCGAAAAATTCCTCCCACATCGCGAGGACCGTCGGATTCTTATGGGCGGCTTCGATCGCTTCGTGGGATTTCCATTCGGAGACTTCAACAAAGGTGCCATCGCGGGTGCGCATCAAAGTGGGGGCGCGATCCGAGACGAGACCTTCCTTTCGCAAGGTAGGGACGCGGCGGCGGACGAGCGCGAGCAGCTCGTTCTCTTTGCCCGGCTTTGGCCGGTAGGCCACGATCACGCACACGCCTGCCATGTTGGAAAGGTTAACGAATGGTCGGCTGCTTGATCAACTCGAAAGGCGCGGTGAAGGTCGCGGCAGCGTCGTGGAGTGCGCCAGTGCTCTGGCGCTTTCGTGTTGACCGCGGGCAAAAGCGGCGGAGCACCGCCGCACTCCATGACGCTGTCGCGGGGGACTGGCCCTTAGACGGGGTCCCAGCGACCGTAGCGGGCGCGGACGCAGCTGTAGATGCCGTAGCCGGCGAGGCCGACGCCGACGAGGCCGAAGAGCCAGCGGCCGTAGGGTTGCGCCTGTAACGCTTCGAGGGCGCCGCTGAGGCCGCGCGCTTTTTGTGGATCGGAGTGGAAGCCGGCCTGAACGAGAAAGAGGCCGACGATGACGAAGACGATCCCGCGCGCCGCGATGCCGAAAACGCAGACGCGCAAGATCCATCGGCGGGCATCGGTCGAGAGTTCAGCGAGCTGAAGTTTCTTCTCAAATTTTCGCGAGAAGGCTCCCCACACTTTGTAAAGTCCGCCGCCGATGATGGCGAGGCCGATCAGGACGACGAGCGTGGCGCCGAAGGGCTGGGACATGGCGCGCGCGGTCCAATCTTGGGCCGATCCATCGCCGCCCTTGCCGCCGGCTTGGCCGAGGAGGGTCTTGATCGCGCCATAGGTGATGCCGCTGTAGATGCCCGCGATGATGAAAGCGCGGGCGCGCAAGGCGATGCCTTTCAGGTCGGTGCCGCGGCGTTCCACATCGAGGAAGACTTCGAGGAAGCGCCAGAGAACGTAGCACGCGAGGCCGCCGATGAGGACGAAGAGAAGGACACGACCGAAAGGTTGTTGCGCGATCGTGCGGATGGCGGCGCGCGAGCCGCTGGCCTGGCCGCCGCCGGCCCACACGACCTGCGCGGCGAGCAATCCCACGCAAATATAAACGACGCCTTTGGCGAATTGCCCGAGCCGGCCGAGGAAGGTGAGCCAGGAAGACAATGCGGGCGGCACGAGCGGAAGATGACGGGCCGGAGCGCTGGTGTCACCTCCGAATGCGCGCGGCTTTGCATTGCGGGCGGAGGGACTAAAGTGCGTCATGAAAACTGTTCTCCCCCTGTGTCTCTTCCTGGCGATCCTGGCCGTTCCCACGTTCGGTGAGGACTCGCCGGCTCCTGCGAAGTCAACCACCGCCGCACCCGCTCAATTGACGGAGGCGGAGCGCACCCGCGCGATCGATTACCTCAAGGAAACGCAGAAGGATTTCCTCGCGGCGACGGAAGGATTGTCGGAGACGCAGTGGAAATTCAAGGCCGCGCCGGAGCAGTGGTCGATCGCGGAAACGGCGGAGCATATCGCGGTGAGCGAGGATATGATCTGGGGTGCGGTGAAGAAGGCGATGAAGTCGCCGGCGGCGCCGGAGAAGAAGGAATCGGTCAAGGGCAAGGACGAGATTATTCTGACGAAGATTCCCGAACGCACGCGCAAGGCGCAGGCGCCGGAGCAATTGCAGCCGACCGGGAAATGGGCGACGCGGGCGGAGTTGGTGAAGGATTTTGAGAAGACGCGTGCGACCGAGATCGACTACGTGAAGACGACGAAGGAAGACTTGCGCAGCCATTTCGAGGAACACCCCGGCTTGCAGACGCTGGACGCGTATCAGTGGCTCATCTTCAACGGTGCACATTGCAAACGCCACACCGCGCAAATCCTGGAAGTGAAGGCGGACCCGAAGTTTCCGAAGAGTTAGGCGAAGCGCGGCGCTGGCCGTCGCTTAATTGAACGGGGTCGCAACCCTCGCGCGGAAGAGGTTTGCGCTTGCCGCGCGCGATTGCGTTCCTCATGCTGGCGCCGTCGAGCAAGCATGAGAACCGAGGATTGCCTCGCATGGGACGAGAAAATTTTCGGCGGACGGATCGAGGTCAGGCTGGCCGGGACGCCGTTTGGTATCGATCTGTGGCGACGAAGGCAAACCCGGGAAGAAAAGAGTACAAAAACGGAAAGGAAAGAAGGCCGGCGTCTCCGGGTGAGACTGCGGGCAACTTCATAAAAAACCATGGATATCGAAGCAATCATTCGAGCGGTGCAAAAGGAGTTGGGCATCGGGGTGGACGGCAAGGCCGGGCCGCAGACGTGGAAAGCGATTTATTTGCGCATCAAGGGCATGAAACCAGACGAACCGACCGCGCCGGTGACGCCGGCACGTTTGCCCGCCGCGGCTGGGGGGTCGGTGGATGCGCGGAGCGAGAAGACGATCGCGACTCTGCACCCGGAGGTACGGCCGTATGCGCGAACGCTGGTGCTGAAAGCGGCGGCGATCGGAATCACGATCAAAGTCATCAGTGGATTGCGCACCTACGCCGAGCAGGACGCGCTCTACGCCAAGGGGCGGACGAAGCCGGGTCGAAAGGTGACCAATGCGCGCGGCGGTTATTCCAATCACAACTTCGGCATCGCGTTCGACGTCGGCGTCTTCCAGGGATCGAGTTACATCCCGGAATCGCCGAGCTACAAGGCGGTGGGTGCGCTCGGGGTGGAACTGGGCCTCGATTGGGGTGGCAACTGGAAGACGATCAAAGACGAGCCGCATTTTCAATTGCGCCCGCCTTGGGCCACCGGCAGCGAAAGGGACATGCTGGCCGGGCTGCGGTCGCGCAACGCCAGCGGCAAGGATTATTATGCGTGAGGGTATGACCATAGCGGCGAGGCGATACTTGTTTCTAGCGCTTCTCTTGGCGGCGGCGCTGCCGGTAACAGCGGACGGCGCGGGCTTCCGCGGATCGGTTGAGTTCACGGCAGAGGAAAAGGACGCGCACCAGCGGCATATCAGGACGATCACACGGCAGGCGCGGCGTTATCTGGAGGACGTCTATCGCGATCATCTGGCGTTTCATCGGCGGCACGGGGTGTCGAAATATTACGGCGACAGAAGCACGCTCTTGAACACGCGCGCGAAACGGATCGCGGCCCTGCAACGCGCGGGCGCGCCGGTGGCGTTGGTGGATCAGTTGGTGCCGACGAGTTGCATCGGGCTTTCGCTCAATGCGCTCGCGACGGGATTTCGCGCGCCGGGCGATGCGGCGTTGGAGAGCGCTTACCAAAAGATTTACCAATACGCGCGCGCAAACGACCTTGATGGCAGCGCGGTCCTGCATGCGCTACAAAAGCTGGGTTGGCGGGTGCATTTTTGGAATCCGGCGCCGCAGAACAACGCCGCCTGGGACGCGGAGGAGCGCAACTGGCGGAGCAAAGGCTGGCACGCCTACCGATACGCAACGGTAAACAACCGCGGGAATTACTACTTCAACCAGGTGGACGACAAATCGCTCCTGGTCGGGTTCGGGACGCACGTGCCGCGGGCGTTTCGTGACGCGCCGTTTTTCATCGGGGTGGCGCACACGGGGTATCATGTCTTTCCGGGCTTTGAAGGCACGGTGATCGAAGCGCACTCCACGCGCCCGCTTGCTTCCGTGAACAATCTTGAAACGAGCCCGTTCAATCCGCTCGGGAGCGGCGGCGGCCCGCGCTGGACGCCGACGGAGAAATATCGGTCGGGCTTGATGGCATTGCCGCCGCCGAGGTGACACAGCTCAGGCGACAGGCGGAGCGCGCGTTGTGAAGATGGCGCCACGCGGTCGATCGTGGCGTAGGATCTCCCCGTGAGCCGCGACTTCGAAGAGCTGGACTATCGGAAAACGGCGCTGGGGGAATTAATCCTGCGGCGACGGGTCTTGCGTTCCCTGGACAACCTGACGGTTTACGAGGTGAAGCTGGGGGACGCGTTTCTGATGTCGAGCCTGTTTCACGAGGTGGAGGTGGCGCTGGCGCGGCTGGGGCTGGGGGAACTGGTGGGCGGCGAATGGGATGTGGTGGTGGGCGGGCTGGGCTTGGGATATACCGCCGTGGCGGCGCTGGAGCAGCGGGAGGTCCGGTCGCTTTTGGTGGTGGATGCGTTGCAGCCAGTGATCGGCTGGCATGAGCGCGGGCTGGTTCCGCTCGGCGCGACGCTGATGGCAGATGCGCGTTGTCGCCTGATGGAGGGAGATTTCTTTGCGCTCGCGGGGTCGACCGAAGGCTTTGATCGGGATGAACCGGGGCGGCGGTTCCACGCGGTTTTGCTGGATATCGATCACTCGCCGCGGGATCTGCTAAACCCGCGGAACGCCTCGTTTTACACGAGGGCGGGCCTGGAAGGATTGGCGGCGCAGTTGCATCCGCGTGGTCTCTTCGCCATGTGGTCGGATGAACCGCCGGACGAGGAGTTCATGGGCGTGATCGATACGGTGTTTGCGGACGTCCGCGCGCACGTGGTCACATTTGCCAATCCGCTCCTGGATTCCGAGTCGGCCAGCACGGTTTACGTGGCGCAGAAGGCGGGATGAAGAAATTTCCGTGGGCCGCGGCACGGGAGTTGCATCAAAAACCGC
The DNA here is from genome assembly GCA_963769625.1 of uncultured Verrucomicrobiae bacterium. GTDB lineage: Bacteria > Verrucomicrobiota > Verrucomicrobiia > Chthoniobacterales > UBA10450 > JACCTI01. The sequence goes on from CAVYMO010000012.1 coordinate 655,933, forward strand.
AACCATCCGTCTGGCGTGCCGTCGAGGCAGGCTGGCTCAGAGATTAAGATTACCGACTATGAAATCGCTCCTCGCTCTCTTTACCAGCAGCCTGCTGCTTTGCTCGTGCGCCGATATGTACGTCCACAAAACGGACGTCGCGACCGCGGGCGGTGCGGCCTCCACCGCGATCGATCCCAAGGATTTCGGCTCCGGGATTCACATGACGACCTGTGGCGTGGGCGCGGCCAACCCGAAAGCGATCTACATCCGCCCGTTCTGCATCGACAATGCAACCTTTACCGGTGACCAGGCCGCTTCGGAGGGCGAAATGCCGATCCGCAAGGCGCTCGTGCCCGTTTCCTTTGCCGGCAGCTTGAAGGAGCAGATGGAGAAGATGGCGCCCACTCGCATCCTCGAGGAAGACGAAACCCCGAACACCGGTTGGCTGGTCGAAGGTGAGTTCCAAATCGTGGACGGCGGCAGCCCGCTGGGCCGCTTCTTTGCCGGGCATCTCGGCGCCGGGCGCTCGTTTCTTTCCATGCATGTGCGGATTACGGACGTCGATAAGGGCGTCGTGATTTATGAGTTTGATGTGGCGGGCGGCAGCCGTCTGCAAGGTCCTGCGGGCACGATCCGCGCGAGCGGCCTCGGCAAAGCGACGCCGTTCGATCTCGAGAATGCCGCGGAACGCATCTATCTGGCGCTCTCGCCGAACGTGCATCGCTTCGGCAAACGCTCGAGCGTCGCGTTGCGGTAGGGAACCGCTGTCACCCATAGCGCCGTTCTGACGTCCGGGAACGCTTCATCAATTTGCCGCCACCGCCCCGTCATTTGAGGCGCGGGGTTGCGCAGAAAACCTCTGCGTTTAACGTGCAGCGGTTTTAAAAATTGTGACTGCATCCATCCGTTTTTCCGTTTTTCTGCTCGTTCTCTTGCTCGGGGCCGCCCATGCGGCACACGCGGCGAAGGCTTATATGATCGTCGATTCCAAGACAGGGCACGTGTTGCAGGAGCGCGATTCGAAGAAAAAGCTCCAGGTCGGCAGTCTGACCAAAGTTGCCACCGCGATGGTGGTGCTCGATTGGGCGGAAAAGCAGGGTGGCGATCTCGGTCAGGTGGCGACGATCCCTCCGGAAGCGTTGGCCGCGAGCGGAGAAAACATCATCGGCTTTCAACCCGGCGACACCGCGACGCTACGCGATTTGCTGTACGCGGCGCTGGTCCAATCGGACGGTATCGCGTCCTACGCTCTGGCGGATCACGTGGGGAACGCTTTGCGCGGGACCGTCTCCTCGACCGGCAATGGCTCGGCGGTGGCCATTTTTGTCGGCCAGATGAATGCGCTCGCCAAGACGCTCGGGATGACGCGCACGCTTTTTTCCAATCCACACGGCCAGGACGCGAACGTGAAACCGCTGCCCTATTCGACTGCCGCGGACATGGCGCGCCTCACCCGTTACGCGATGAATAAGCCCGGTTTCCGGTTTTACGTTTCGCAGAAGGAACGGGCGATTGCCTTCAGCCGCGCGGGCAGGCAACTGGAATACAAGCTGCGCAACACCAACGAACTGCTTGGCGTGGAAGGAGTGGAGGGGGTAAAGACCGGCCGCACGGCACGGGCGGGCGATTGCCTCATTCTCTCCGCACAACGCGATGCCGAAGTCATCCAGCACGGGCCCAACAGTACCACTGTCATTCCGCGCCACATCATTGTCGTCCTCCTCGGCAGCGCCGATCGCTTTGGCGAAGGACGCGCGATGTTGGCGCAAGGCTGGCAGCTCTACGAACAATGGGCAGCGGCCGGGCGGATGGTGGAACCGAAACGCGCGCTTTGAACGTGAAGGCGGGCGCAGCGATGAAGCCCCGGATCGGCGTTCTCACGAGTGGAGGTGATTGCCCGGGATTGAACGCCGTCCTCCGCGGCGTTGCTCTGGCAGGTGAGAAACTCGGCTTCGAGGTGCTCGGTTTCCTCGATGGCTTCGAAGGCTTGCTGCCGCCGGGCGATTTCATGGTGCTCGATCGCCGCAGCACCAGCGGCATCATGCCGCGCGGCGGAACCATGATCGGAACGACCAACCGCGGTCATTTCGTGGCCAAGGTCGGGGCCGGGCAAAAAGCGGCGATCGATCCCGAGGTCATCGCCGGCGCGCGGGCGGTGCTGGCGCGCGAACGGGTGGAAGCGTTGATCATCGTGGGCGGCGACGGTTCCATGACGACGGCGCTGCAATTGCAGGAAGCCGGCATCAATTGCATCGGCGTGCCGAAGACGATCGACAACGATCTTGCCGCCACCGCGATGACATTCGGCTTTGATTCTGCGGTGGCGTCGGTGACGGATGCGCTTGATCGGTTGCACACCACGGCCACAAGCCACAAGCGCATCATGATTCTCGAAGTGATGGGACGGCACGCGGGCTGGATTGCCTTGTATGGCGGCATCGCCGGCGGCGCGCACGTCATTCTGATTCCCGAGATTCCCTTCCACTACGACCGGATCATCCGTGCCCTCGAAATGCGCGAAGCAAAGGGCAGCATCTATTCCCTAATCGTCGTCGCAGAAGGCTCCTGCCCCGCGGATGGCCAGGCGGTCAAGCGGCGCGCGGAAGATGGCGAGGATCGTTTTGGGGGCATCGGTGGCGTGGTCGCCTCCGAGATCGCAGCACGCACAGGCAAGGAAACCCGCTGCACCGTGCTCGGACATTTGCAACGCGGTGGCGCGCCCACCACGCTCGATCGCATCCTTGGCACGCGCTTCGGCGTGAAGGCCGTGCGACTGGTGGCGGAGAAGCAGTTCGGCTCCATGGTGAGCTACCAGAATTATCAGGTGCGCCACGTTCCCTTCGCCGAGGCGGTGAACAAATTGAAGCTGGTGCCGGCCGATGGCGAGTTGGTGCAGACCGCGCGCGACGTCGAGATTTCGTTCGGCGATTAAATCGCCGCCCCGTCGTGCGTTGTGCTGCACGAGCGGTTTCGCACGGCGCCTGCGAGATGGGGTGCGCGGCAAAAAAGAGGCTGGCGCTGCCAGTCGCATGCGGTAGTTTCTCCGCTCTCGCGGACCGTCGCATCGAGGATCGCAGCTGCTCCCGGGATTTCCTATGATCAATCTCCTCCGCAAAAATCAGAAGGGCCTTTGGATTGTCATCGCGCTGCTCTGTATTCCGTTCGTCTTTTATTTCAGCAACACGCCGACGGGCGGCCCCGATTTTGAACAAAATCTCGGCCAGTTCCACGGCCGCACGATCTCGCAGCTGGAGTATCAACGCAGCGCCCGCCTCCTGAATCTGGCGCGCAACCTGGGGATGTTCACTTTCCTGCAGGACATGGTCGCGGGGGCGCAATCGGAAGATCAGGCCTACACGGATTTCACCTGGAATCACCTCATCCTGCATCGCGAGGCGGAGCGGCTCGGCCTGGCGCCGACCGAGGATGAAATCGCGGAGGTAGTGAAGGGCTTGATGGCTTTCCGGGGCGAGAAGGGTTTCGACATCTCGAAATACAATCAGTTCGCGCAGACCATTCTGCCCACGATGGGATTTGGCGAGGCGCAGATCGAGGAACTCGCCGCCGATCAGCTCATCCTCGAGCAATTGAAGAAACTGGCGGGCGCCGGCGCCACCGTGCCGGCAGCGGAGGTGAACGAAAACTACGAACGCGCCTACGGACGGCTCACGGTCGCGGTCGCGCGCGTCAAAACCGAAGACGTCGAGAAGGAAGTGCAGATCATGGATGAGGACGTGGCGAAGTATTTCGAGGAGCACAAATCCGAACTCCTAAGCGAAGAAAAGCGGCAAATCGGCTTCGTTTCCTTCAGCCTCGACGAAGAGCAGAAGAAACTCACCGGGAAGGAGCGCGTGGAAGTGCTGCAAAAACTGGCCGACCGGGCGAACGATTTCAATCAAGCGCTCCTGGAAAAGGACGCGAAGTTCGATCAGGTGGCGGCAAAAATGCAGGTCCCGATCGTGACCACGGAGGCGTTTGCCCGGAGCCAGCCGCCGCCCGCGTTCAGCGGTCAGCCACAATTGGTCGAGACCGCATTCAAACTCACCGAAGAACAACCGAACAGCGACGCCATCCAGGTTGGCGACGGATTTTATCTCCTGCATCTGGCCGGAAGCGAAGCGCCGCGGCCGCTCACGCTCGAGGAAGCGAAACCAAAGTTGACCGAGAAGCTGAAGACGCAGCGCACGAGCGAGCTGGTGGCGGCGAAAGGCGTGGCCGCAGCGCAGAAACTTCGCGACGCGTTGAAGGCCGGCACGCCGCTGGACGCGGCGATGAAACAAACTGGCCTGGCCACGGAGACGCTGCCGGTGTTCGCGCTGGCTGATCCGCCCGCGACAACGGTGGAGCCCGGCAAACCACCGCAGGCCGAAGCGCCCGATGTGCGGATGATCAAGAATGCGGTGGTGGAATTGAAGCCGGGCGAGGTGAGCAATTTTATCGCGACCGCGACCGGTGGCGCCGTCGCCGTGGTCGCGCAACGCGACCCGCCCGATCCCGCGAGCGCGGAGAAGAACAAGACTTCCTTCACCGAACGCATGGTGGAGGGCAAAAAAGAAATGGCCTTCTACGAGTGGATGCGCGAACGCCGCCGGGAAGCAGGCGTACAAACCACACCGCAACCCGAGCAGCCGCCGGTCACCGGCTGATTCAGCCCCGCCTGCAGGATGGAAGCGCGCGACGATCTTTTCGACGACGCGAACGGCGATCTCGCGATCGGGGAATTGGAGAGCGCGGTCGAGAAGTATCGCCGCTGTGTGGAACTGGATCCGCAGTTCTTCGATGGCTGGCATGCGCTGGGGATGGCGTTGATGAAGGTGGGGCGGTTTCCGGAGGCGATCGAAGCGGGAAAACGCGCGACGGAACTCCGGCCCAACGATCAGATCGGGTGGACCAGCCTTTCGCTCTTCTACAATCGCAACGGCGACATCAAGGAAGCCGAGGCGGCGGGGACGAAGGCGAAGATTCTTTCCTGGGGTGGAAAGATCGCGCGCGAATAAGCGCGCGTCGGTGCCGCCGTGCGGTGCCGCCGCCGTGGGTGCGGAAGCGGTTTCTGCACCGGTCACGCATCCGTGACCACGAAGCGACCGTAACTACTCGCGAGACTCACGTCTCTCGAGATGAAAAACCCCATTCAATACGTTTTCGGCCTGACGGCGCTCACTTTGGTGAGCGCTTTAGGGCTTTGGCTGTGGCGGATGATGCCGCCCACGCCGCAACCGGCAGCAGGCGTGCCGGCACTGACAGCTTTGGAAGTGATCATGATCCCGCTCGAGGGCGAGACGGCGGTCGATCGCGAGATTCGCGACACGCAGGCAAGGATTACGCGTGGGGAAGAGCGTAACTCCCTGCTGGAGCGCCTGGGCTGGGCTTTCGTGGCGAAGGCGCGGCTAACGAGCGATCCCGGTTACTACAAGTTGGCCGAAAAGGCAGCGCAACTTTTAAAGGAAGCCTCCGCGAACGCACCCGCGGCGCGATTGCTTCAGGCTCACATTTACCACGCGGAGCATCGCTTTGCGGAGGCAGAGAAGATTGCGCGCGATCTGATCGCGCAGCGGGAGTTCGTCTTCGATTACGCGCTTCTCGGCGATGTGCTTATGGAGCAAGGAAAAATGACGGAGGCCGTCGGCGCTTACCAAAAGATGGTGGACCTGAAGCCGTGTTTGCAAACGTACAGCCGCGTCGCGCACATGCGCTGGCTGAAGGGCGACCTCGCGGGCGCGATGGAAATCATGCGTCTGGCGGTGGCCTCGGGTAGCCCGCGTGAACCGGAAGCGACGGCATGGGCTTGCTCGCGTCTGGCTCTTTATCAATTGCAGGCCGGGGCGCTGCCGGAAGCGGAAGGCAGCGCCGCGCTGGCGCTTCAGTTCGCGCCGAAGTATGCGCCGGCTCTGTTAGCCCAGGGGCGCATCCTCCTGGCACAGGAGAAATTTGACGACGCGCTCGCGCCGTTGCGCGCAGCGGCGGAGATCAACCCTTTGCCGGATTACCTCTGGACTCTGGCGGACGCCGCCCAGGCTGCGGGCGAGACCGAGGAAGCGAACCGCGTCACCGCAGAATTGGCGAGATCCGGCGCGAGCGCCGATCCCCGCACCTTCGCCGTCTATCTGAGTTCGGAGCGGGAGAATCCGGCGCAGGCCTTGCGACTGGCCACGGCGGAACTCGAGGAGCGTCAGGATATTTTCACTTTCGACGCGGTGGCCTGGGCGCAGCTCGCCAATGGCAGGATCAGTGAAGCGCAGGAAAACATGCACCGCGCTCTCGCCGAAGGCACGCAGGACGCGCGCCTCTTTTATCACGCGGGCGCGATTGCGGCGGCCGCCGGCGACGAAGCGGGTGCCCTCGAATTTTTAAACAAGGCGCGCGCCATCGAGCAGGTGCTGTTGCCTTCGGAGCGGCAGCGACTAGGCCGCGCTGTCATCGCGCTCCTCCAGGCCGCCCCGCAATTTTCCGCAAAGTAAAGCAACCAAAACAGCCACACACAAAAAGACAGACAACATGATATCCAAACAATTCTTCCAACGCTCGGTCCTGCCCGGTGCCGCGCTTTTTGCGCTGGCGCTAATGTTGCCGCCGCCAGCGCAGGCCTCCAGTCACATGGATGCGCCGCTCATTACCATCGATCCCGCCGCGAACACGACGGACGTTTACGCGTTCTGTCCGCGGCGCGCGAGGGCGCCAAGGTCCTCTCGACTTCGCTCGCGGTTTATCCGTTCGAAGAGCCGGGCATCGGGCCGAACAAATACAACTTCGACGACAACGTGCTCTATGAAATCCACCTCTCGCTCGGCGAAGACGTCGCCCTCGGCAATCCTACGTTGACGTATCAGTTCCGCTTCACGACCAGCTACAAGAATACGGGCACGATCCTGCAATCGTATCTGGGCGTGGTGCAGAACACAGACGACGCCAACCAGAACCTAACCCAGCGCTACAAGGTGACGAAGGTGGATCGCCGCGACAGCAGCAATACGGTGATCGGCAGCGGCCTTGTTCCGCCGAATAACCAGGGCATCGCGACGCCGCTCTATAACACCGGCGATGATGGTCGGGAATCCAGCCAAGCCCGGCGTTTCGTCCGCGGCTCAGCTCGATCAATACACTTCGGAAACCATTGCCACGCTCAGCGCGGGCGGCGCGAACTATCGTTCCTTCGCCGGCCAGCGCGAAGACGGTTTCTACGGCGACATCCAGTCGATCTTCGACCTGCTGCAACTGCGCAGCGGCAAGGCTACTTTCGACAGCCAGGCTGGTTTCAACGTGCACAACATCGCCCTCGAGATTCCCATGAGCGAACTCGGCGGCGACCAGCAGATCGTGGGCGTATTTGCCACGACCAGCCGCCGGACGGTTTCGGTATTGCCGGCCGCGAAGGCCAACGATGGCGCCGGCGAGTTTGTGCAAGTGGGGCGCCAGGGCAACCCGCTCTTCAACGAAGGCCTGGTGGCGATCGCCGATAAAGATCTCTACAGCCGCACGCTGCCTGCGACGGACGCGGCGAACTTCGACAAGTATGCGCGCAATCCCGAGTTGGCGCGCTTGATTAACGCGATCGTGTTCGGTGGAACGGGCCCGGCCCCGGAAACCGACCGCACCGATCTTGTCGGAATCTTCATTCCCGACGTGATCAAGGTCGATCTCTCCACGGGCGCCGCGCGTCTCGCCGGTGGCGGAGCGAATTTCCCCGCCAATCCCGATGACAACGGTTTCAGCCGCATGAGCATCTTCGGCGGTGACGTCCTCACCAGCACGGTGCAGGCGGGTTTCGGCAACGGCACCGTTCCCGGTGGCTGGCCGAACGGTCGCCGCTTCGGCGATGACGTCATCGACATCGCGGTCACGGCCGTGATCAGTGACCTGCGCACCTCGCCGCCCACGATCCGTTCCGCGGATGGGATTGATAACGTGAGCAAGAACGACAGCGTTTACAGCAAGGTGTTCCCATATGCGGCCACGCCGCACAACGGTCGCAACCATGAGCATCACAACGTGGCGGCAGCCGGTGCCGGATTCACCAATCGCTTCCAGAACATCTCGACGCGCGGTCTCGTGCAGACCGGCGAGAACGTGCTCATCGGCGGTATTATCATCGGCGGCAGCGGCAGCAAGAGTGTCGTGGTGCGTGCGCTCGGGCCTTCCTTGTCCGGGATGCAGATCGGCGGTCCGCTGGCCGACCCGGTGCTCGAAGTTTACCAGGGCTCGACGAAGATTGCGGAGAACGACAACTGGCGTTCAACGCAGGAAACTGAGATCCAGGCGACGGGATTGGCCCCGACGCAGGATGCGGAATCCGCGATCCTTCTCAGCCTTGCTCCCGGCAACTACACCATGGTGGTGCGGAGCAAGGACGGCTCGCCGGGCGTAGGCCTGGTCGAAGCTTACGAAGTGCCGTAATCGTAGTTAAACAGAATGGCCAATGGTGCGGGCCGATCTGGTTTATTCCAGGTCGGCCCGCATTGCTTCCACCCATGTGATGAAGACTACCTTCTCTCCCCATCAATGCATCGTCGCGGCGGCGCTCTGGCTCATCGCCACGTGCGGCTCCGCCTTCGCGCATGATCCCGGACTAAGCTCGGCTACGTTCCAGCTCGCGCCGACAGGAACGGAGGTGAATCTCACCTTTAACCAACGCGATCTCGCTGCGGTGGCGGGAATGGAAGCAGGGGAATTACGCGCCCAAAGTGCCGAGGTGCAGCGGAAGCTCGACGCGACCGTGCAGCGGGCGGTGGTTCTTGCCATCAAGGGCGAGTCGCAGACGGCGATGTCGATGACCGCCGTCGTCGACGCCAATGACAACGTCGAGTTTCACTATCGTTTTCCAGCGTTGAACGGTGCGGCTGAGATTTCCTTCGAGTCTGCCTTGCTGGCGGAAATGTCGTTCGGACATCGCCAGACTTTTGCGGCGAACGACGCGCGTGGCGAAGCGCTGGCGCGTCAGGTTCTAAGTGGGCGCGACCATGTGGCGCGTTTCACCGTTGGCCAGGGCGCGATCGTATCTTCCAGCGGCTGGGCTCGGTTCTCAGAGTTTTTTCTCCTCGGCGTGCATCATATCGTGACCGGTTACGATCATCTGCTCTTTCTCCTCGGTTTGCTCATCGTCTGCCGCGGGCCGCGCACGGCTCTGCTCTTGATTTCATGTTTCACGCTGGCGCATTCCCTCACGCTCGCGCTTTCGACTTTCGATTTGGTGAATCTTCCGAGTCGCTGGGTGGAGGCGACGATTGCCGCGTCGATTCTTTACGTCGGCATCGAGAATCTCGTGCGCCGCGATGGGCAATTTCGTGGGCGGTGGTTGCTTACGCTTGTTTTCGGGCTCATCCACGGGCTGGGTTTTGCCAGCGTCCTGCGCGAGATGGGCGTGGCGGACCAACCTGCGACGGCTTTCGTTCCCTTGCTCTCGTTTAACCTGGGGGTGGAAGCGGGGCAGTTGGCGATTGCCGCGATCGTCCTGCCGATCATTTGGAAGCTGCGCGAGCGGGGCGAATTTTTGCGCGTGGGCGTGCCGGCGTGTTCCATCATTGTCGCCGCGGTCGGCGCGTTCTGGCTGGTCGAGCGCACCTTGCTTCACTGACCAACAATTTGCGCGGCTCGCGATCGGTGGCGCGCTTCGGGTTCCTCACAACCACCGTTTGCGGCGGAAGAGCAGGATCAGGACGACCGCGATGGAGACCATGAGCCCGAGGATGATGAAGTAACCCAGCCGCGACTTCAGCTCGGGCATGTGCTCGAAGTTCATCCCGTAGATGCCGGCGAGAAAAGTCAGCGGCACGAAGATGACGGTGATGATGGTGAGGACCCGGATGATGTTGTTCAACCGATGCGAGGCGAGCGAGATGTAGCCGTCGATGAGGTCGGAGGAGACTTCGTAATAGAGCGACGCCAGGCTGTTGGCCCGTTCCTGGTGCTCGTAAACGTCGCGCAGTTCGTGCACGTGCGCGGCGCGCACCTGCGGCGGCGGGTTTTTCATCAGTTCGGCAAAGATTTGCACGTGATATGCGAGCACGCGGCGGAATTTCCGCAGGTCGGTCTTGTAGCCGATCAACTCGGCGAGCATCGCGTCGTCAGGATCTTCCACTATTTCGATTTCGACGTCGTCGAGTCGTGGCTCGAGCGTGAGCAGTTTCTTGATGTAACGATCCACCATGATGCGGCAAAACCGCAGGGCGAGGGCGTCGGGCCCGCCGGCGAGCAAGGCCGGATTGGCCTCCGTTTCCATGCGCAATTGCTCGATGCTGAACGAGCGGCCGACATGGCGCGTGACGAGGAAGCGCTGCCCGATGAACAGGGCCAGCTGAATGGTGTTGAAATCGAATTTCGATTCGTCCGAGAGGGAGCCCAAGCCTTTCAAGACGAGAAAGACGTGGTCGGCAAACGCTTCAATTTTCGGCGGGTGACGATCGCGCTGTGCGTCGACGATGGCGAGCGGATGCAGCCCGAAAGATGTAATCAGGCGTTGCTTCTCCGCCGTCGGTTCGTGGTCGTCGAAGTCGGCCCAGATCAGGGCCGCGGGATCGGCTTGCCAGGCGTCGATCAATTCCTCGCCGCCGCTCCTCGTCTCCCCCGTGGAAGGAGTATGCAAAACCGTGCGTATCATGCTCTCCCTGTGGACTTCGCGTCACGAGCGCCTCTTTGCAAAAACAAAACCGCCGCTCGCGGTTACCCACGAGCGGCGGTCGGTTGAATTAGCGGAGCCCGTTTACCAAATGCTTACCACTTTGTCGGGCGGGCGGACCATCGGGCAATCGTCCGGGAGCTCGAACGCTTGCTTGAACTCGGGCGAGTTCGCGAGCGGGCCGTTGGTCCGATATTTCGTGGGCGAATGCGTGTCCATGACGAGGCGGCGCTTGATCTCCTCGTCGCGCGTATTGGCGCGCCAGACCTGGGCCCAACCGAGGAAGAAGCGTTGCTCCGGTGTGAAGCCATCGATCTTTTGCTTCGCTTTCTCGGGATCTTTCGCGAGCGCTTTCTTCAGCGCGGCGAAGGCGAGCTTGACGCCGCCGTCATCGGCAATGTTTTCGCCGAGGGTGAGCTTTCCGTTGATGTGCTGGCCAGGGAGCGGCTCGTATTCGGCATACTGCTGCTCGATCTTATCGGCGCGCTCCTTGTACTTGGCGGCGGATTCAGGCGTCCACCAATCGCGCAGATTTCCCTCTCCATCGAACTGCCGGCCCTGGTCATCGAAGCCGTGGCTGATTTCGTGCGCGATGACCGCACCAATGCCGCCGTAGTTGATCGCGTCATCCGCGTTCGCGTTAAAGAACGGCGGCTGGAGAATGCCGGCCGGGAAGACGATCTCGTTCAGGTTCGGGTTGTAGTAGGCGTTCACCGTTGGCGGGCTCATGCCCCATTCGTTGCGGTCGACTGGCTTGCCGATTTTTTTCAACTGGCGCTCGCTTTCGAACATGGCGGCGCGCGCGGCGTTCAGCACGTAGGGGCCGCGGTCGATCTTGAGCGCGGAGTAATCGCGCCACTTGTCGGGATATCCGATTTTCACCGTGAAGGCGGCGAGCTTCTTCAGCGCTTCGGCCTTCGTCTTCTCGTCCATCCAATCGCGCGACTTGATGCTGTCGGCCATGGCTTCCTGCACGTTTTTCACCAGCTCGATCATGCGCGCCTTCGATTCCGGCGGGAAATTCTCGGCCACGTAGATCTTGCCGAGCGCTTCCCCGAGAGCGTTGTCGGTCGAGGTCATGACGCGTTTCCAGCGCGGCTTGAGTTCCTTCACGCCGGAGAGGGCGGTGCCGAAGAACTTGAAGTTCTCGTTCACGAAATCGCTCGAGAGTTCGGTGGCGGCGCCGTTGACGAGATGCCAGCGCAGGTAGGTTTTCCAATCGTCGAGCGACGCGGTCTTGAGCAGGCCGTTGGCAGCCTTGAAGAAATCGGGCTGGCCCACGTTGATGTCGCCCGGCTCGGCGAGGCCGAGTTCGCTGAAGTAAACCTTCCAGTTCCAGTTCGGCACCATGGCTTCGAGGTCGGCCTGCGACATCTTGTTGTAATTCTTCTGCGGATCGCGCAGTTCAACGCGTTTGCGTGCGGCCGTCGCGAGTGCCGTCTCGAGCGCGAGAATTTTCTTCGCGCGTTCGCCTGCCTTGGCCGCGGGATCCCCGAGCAGAGTCAACATTTTCGCCACGTGGGCCACGTAGTCCTCGCGCAGTTTTTTCGAAGCGTCGTCATCCTTCGTGTAATAATCGCGATCCGGCAGACCGAGGCCGCCTTGGAAAGCCTGGGAGATGACCATGGTGCTGTTCTTGTCGTCCTGGCCGGAGGTGAAACCGAAGACCGCGTTGATCCCGAGCTTGTGCAGATGCCCGACCATCTTCGCCAATCCCTCGCCATCCTTGATGTCTTCGATTTTCTTGAGCGCAGTCGCAAGCGGCTTGGCCCGGGCGGCCTCGATCGCCTTCTCATCCATCCCGCTGGCGTAATAATCGCCCACCTTTTGTGTGTCGGAATCGCTGCTGGTTTGCGTGGCGGCGTTCTCCGCCGCCGTCTTCAAAGCGGCGTTATTTTTCTCGAGCAGGATATTGAAGCTGCCCCAGCGCGACTCTTCCCCCGGGATGGGGTTCTTTTTCAGCCAGCCGCCATTGGCGTAGGTGTAAAAGTCCTCGGACGGTTTGACCGACGTATCCATGTTCGCGACATCGAATGCCGGGGGATTCTTCTCCAGCGCCACCTTTGGTGCTTCCTCGCCGGCCTTCGTCTCTGGGACGGTGGCGGGCGGCGGGATCTTGTCGCCGGTGGGCGGCTTGGAGGGCTTGCTGACGTGGGGCGGCGGCGTGGCGCCGCCGAGCGGTTTCGATTTTTGCGGCTCGGTTTGAGCCTGCAAGGTCAACGCGCCGAAGAGCGTGGCGACGACGAGAGAGGTGAACTTGAACATCGGAGAACAAACGCCCGATCGTTTCCCTTGTCCACGTCGCTCTGGGGACGCAGATGACCTTTTACCGACAATATGAGTCAATAATTGTCAAAACGGCCTAATTGTTGCATAATGGCAATTCATGTTTCCCCGTTTCCGCTTCGTCTTGCTCCTGGCCATCGCCCTTTCCTGGGCCGTGGACTCGGCGCGCGCCGCCGCGGAATGGAAGGTAATCAAGGTGGACCGCTGGGATTACCTCTCGGTCGAGAACATCGCCCAGTTCTACGGTTTCACGGGTGATATCACTCCGATCGAAAAGACGATCCGCCTCGATAATGGCCGCAACCAGCTCGAGGTCACGCTCGACAGCCGCGAGGCGATGGTGAACGGCGTGCGCAACTGGCTGTGCTTTCCGGTCATCGAAAAAGACGGCCAGTATCTCGTTTCCCGCATCGACCTGGCGAAAACGATCGAGCCGCAGTTTCGCCCGCATTTGATCAAGGGCCTCCGGCCGCTAAAGACGGTCGTGATTGACGCCGGCCACGGGGGCGTGGAAAAGGGCGCCGCCAGCAGCTACGGCAACGAAAAGGAATTCTCGCTCGATGTCGCCAAGCGTCTCCAGCCGATGCTGGAAGCGAAAGGCCTCCGTGTGGTCATGACCCGCGAAGGGGACGACATGGTGCCGCTGCCGACGCGGGCACGCATCGCCAACGCCACCCGGGATTCCATCTTCGTCAGCATCCATTTCAACGCGACCGACCGGAACCCGGAAGCGACCGGGTTCGAGATCTACTCGCTCACGCCGCGCGGGGCTCCCTCCACGCAGGACACCGGGCTCCGTTCTCATTTCGCCAATATGCAGGCCGGCACGCCGGTCGATGCCGCCAGCCTCATCCTTTCCACTGCGGTTTATCACTCCATGCTCGGCTACATGCCGGAATTCGATCGCGGCGTGAAACGCGCCCGCTTCGCCGTCCTCCGGCTCACGCAGGTTCCGGCCATTCTGGTGGAAGGCGGATTCCTCACCGAGCGCGAGGAAAGCCGCCTCATCGCCAAGCCCTCGTGGCGGGCACAGCTCGCGCAATCCATCGCGGTCGGCATCGATAATTATCGCCTCCTCACGGAGAAGAAACAGCGTCCCGCCTTGCTGGCCGATTATCGTCGGCAGTTGGATGGTGTGCTCGTCGCGCGTGACGGCAATGCCACCCCTTCACCTGACGCCGCTCCGCCGGTTCTTCCCGCCGCCAATTATCAGATCGGTGTGAACTCCCAGCTTACGACCAGCGCGTTTCGCGCCGAACCCGACGCGCAACCGCCCGCTTTGGAAGCGGCCACGGAATCCGTCAACGATGCGCCCGCCGAACTGGCCGCGGCCATCGTGGAACCACCGATGAGCGAACCGCAGGACCCGAGCGAGAGTATGCCCGCGGCCTCGGATCTGGCGCCGGCAGAGCCGACCACGATCGAGGCGAGGATGCCCGGCGACGCGCCGGCACCGGTCGTCGCGAAAGCTCCCGCTGCGACGGTCACGCGCACCTATTGGGTCCTGAAGCTCGACCCGCCGCCGAAGTTCCGGCAGTAACCTTTTCGTCGCGCGTCCGTTTGCGGCGCGCATATTTGGCGCGATGGAATTCCTCGCCGCCACTGCCGCTCCCGCCGGCCTGCGCGTTTTTTTCGGGTTGCTGCTGCTGCTCGTTCTCGCCGCCGGGTTCTACATCTTCCGGCACCGGAAACAATTCTTCGGTTATCACGGGGAAGAAGGGGACAGCTACGCCTCGGCCAATCTTCGGATGTGGCTCATCGTCCTCGTCTGGATCCACGCCGTTGTCATCACCACGCTGATGATCTTCGAGGTCTAGCCGTCCGTCGGCGGGGCCGAATAGGGTTGACCCGCTTCCCGGTTTCTCGTTAGGCTTAAACCTCCTCCAAAACGGGAGTTACGCGCCTTTTTGCCCCGGACGAGAAAAACACTAAACGAGAAAGGAATCCGCAATGAAAAGAACCCTCAGCTGCGCTCTTGCAGCCCTGTTCGCGACGACGCTTGTCGCCTTCGCGTCCCCCGAAACCGAAATGCTGCAGACTCGGGAGAAAGCCGCCTGGCAGGCGTTCAAGGAAAAGAAAGGCGACGTCTACAAGAAGTTCCTCGCCGCCGACTTCCAGAGCGTCTACCCGGACGGCATCTACTCGCTCGATAAGCAGATAAATTTGATGTCCAAGATCGACCTCAAATCTTTTGCCCTGAGCGATTTTGTCATCACCATGCCCGACGCCGACACCGCGGTCGTGACCTACAAGGCGAAAGCCGAGGCCACCCTCGACGGGAAGGATATCTCCGGCGACCGCAACGCGGTCTCGGTCTGGCACAAGAAGAATGGCGAATGGCAGTGCACGATGAACGCGAACACCATGGCCGAACCCGCCCTGCCCGCGGAAGGACCGGCTGACGCCGTGATCAAAAAAATTGAACCCAAGCCCGCGATCGAGAAGAAAGCCGACGAGAAAGAGGTGCCGCACAAGCACTAGGCCACGCACGCCCGACGCTGAACCCTGTTAACGAAACCGAACCAAAGGAACCCATGACAAAATACCTCACGTATACATTCGCAGCCTTCCTCGCCACGAGCTTCGCGGCGCTCGCGTCCCCAGACACAGACGCGATCAAGGCTAGGGAAACCGCCGCCTGGCAGGCTTACAAGGATAAGGACGCCGAAGCCTTCAAGAAAGTGGTCGACCACGACATCGTGGGCGTTTACTCCAGCGGCATTAACGACATGGCTGCGGAATTGGCCGACATGAAGAAGTCGGAAATAAAGTCGTTTACCATCAGCGACTTCAAGGCCCATTCCGATGAGAAGAATGTCATCGTCACCTCCTACAAGGTGAAAGTGGAAGGCACTGTCGACGGCAAGGATGTCTCCGGCACGCAGAATGCCGGCTCGGTCTGGAAGCTGGAGAAGGGCCAATGGATGGCCATTTTCCACACCAACATGCCCGCGGCGGGTGCGGCCGCGGCCGCGGCCACGGCCGCGAGTGCGGAGGATTCTTCCGAGCCCGACGCGCAGAAGAAGGAAGAAAACTAGCGCCAACTTCCTCGCGAGCAGCGCGTCCGGCTCCGGGCGTGCTGCATCCGCGGCATTGACTTCGCCCACGGCGTCCCGCATCGTGGAAGCAACTGCGGGGGAGCCCATGGCTGAGAGTTCGGCGAGGAAATCGCCGGAGACCCCTTAAACCTGATGCGGGTAATGCCGTCGTAGGGAGCGAGGAGTTCAAGGCCATGCGTTTTTCGCGCATGGCTTTTTTGTTTTGCCACAGATGAACACAGATTTGGAAAGCCCGGCCTCGCCCTTACGGGCTGCGTTACGGCACAGATTCGGCCAATCAGCTCGTCTGCCCATCCGTGTTTCATCTGTGTCTATCTGTGGCTAAGAAAATATGATCGCGACCAAAGACTCCCTCGAACCGAAATCCTCCGACTACGTCATGCCGAACTCGCAGCGCGTTTACGTCGAGGGCGAGATCCATCCCGACGTCCGCGTCCCGTTCCGCGAGATCAGTCTCGCGCCGACGAAAGATTTCAGCGGCAACCTCGAGCCGAACGAGCCGGTCCGCGTTTACGATTGCAGCGGCCCCTGGGGCGACCCGCAGCAGACGCCCGATTCCGCGAAAGGCCTTCCGCCGTTGCGCGCCGAATGGATCAGCCGGCGAGGGGACGTGGCCGCGTATGACGGCCGCGAGATCAAGCCCGAGGACAACGGCTACCTCACGCGCGGCCACGAAGAATTCGCCAGCACCGCCGAGCGCAAGAACCGCCTCGAACAATTTCAGCGGCTCGCAAGCGCAAACCGCTTCGCGCCAGCGCCGGCCACCCGGTCACGCAACTCTGGTATGCGCAGCAGGGCATCATTACGCCCGAGATGGAATTCATCGCCATCCGCGAAAACGGGAGGCGAATGCGAAATGCGGAAGGCGAAATGCGGAATGGAGCCTCAAACCGCAATCCGCAATCCGAAGTCCGCAATTCCCTCGCGCACCAGCACGCCGGCGAAAGCTACGGCGCCGGAATTCCCGATGAGATCACCCCCGAGTTCGTCCGCGCCGAAGTCGCCCGCGGCCGCGCCATCATCCCCGCCAACATCAACCATCCCGAGCTCGAGCCGATGATCATCGGCCGCAATTTCCTCGTCAAAATCAACGCCAACATCGGCAACAGCGCCGTCGCCAGCTCCATCGAAGAAGAAGTCGAGAAAATGCGTTGGGCCACCAAGTGGGGCGCCGACACCGTCATGGACCTCTCCACCGGCAAAAACATCCACGCCACCCGCGAATGGATCATCCGCAACTCGCCCGTGCCCATCGGCACCGTCCCCATCTACCAGGCGCTCGAGAAAGTGAACGGCCGCGCCGAAGACCTCACCTGGGAAATCTTCCGCGACACCCTCATCGAGCAGGCCGAGCAAGGCGTCGATTACTTCACCATCCACGCCGGCGTCCTCCTCCGCTTCGTCCCCATGACGGCGAAACGCATGACCGGCATCGTCAGCCGCGGCGGCTCCATCATGGCGAAATGGTGCCTCACCCATCACAAGGAAAGCTTCCTGTATGAACATTGGGACGACATCTGCGACCTCATGGCCGCCTACGACGTCAGCTTCTCGTATTGGCGACGGACTCCGCCCCGGCTCCATCGCCGACGCCAACGACGAAGCGCAATTCGCCGAGCTCCGAGTGCAAGGCGACCTGACCAAGCGCGCCTGGGCCAAAGGCGTGCAAGTCATGAACGAAGGCCCCGGCCACGTCCCCATGCATCTTGATCAAAGAGAACATGGAAAAGCAGATCGAGTGGTGCCACGAAGCGCCCTTCTACACGTTCGGCCCGCTCACCACCGACATCGCCCCCGGCTACGACCACATCACCAGCGGCATCGGCGCCGCCATGATCGGCTGGTACGGCTGCGCCATGCTCTGCTACGTCACGCCGAAGGAACACCTCGGGTTACCAAACAAAGACGACGTCAAAACCGGCGTCATCACCTACAAACTAGCCGCCCACGCCGCCGACCTCGCCAAAGGCCACCCCGGCGCCCAATACCGCGACAACGCAATCTCAAAGGCAAGGTTTGAGTTCCGTTGGAACGACCAGTTCAACTTGTCCTTGGACCCGGAAACAGCGCAGTCGTTCCATGACGAAACGCTCCCTCAAGAGGGAGCGAAGACCGCACATTTCTGCAGCATGTGCGGGCCTCATTTTTGTTCCATGAAGATAACGGAGGACGTCCGCAAGTATGCGGCCGAACAACAGCTCTCAGAAGACGACGCGTTGCAGGCCGGCATGGAACAGAAAGCCCGCGAATTCAGCGAAGCGGGCGCTGAGATTTACTCGAAGGCCTAAAGCTGATAATCTGTCTTGGATGAAAGCCGCGCTTCCAGAACCCGAGATCATCACGAAGAAGGGGAAACCGATTTCGGTGATACTGCCGATCAAGCAGTATCAGGAGATGCTAGAGCGGCTTGAGGATGCCGAAGACGTCACCTGGCTAAAAAAGGCGCGCCAAAAAAAGCTGCACTACCGGCCCCTCGAGGAGGCACTGCAAACGCGATGAGTACGATCACGGAAATCCAGGAAGCGATTGTGCGCCTGCCGGCCCACGAGAAATCGGCGCTGAGCGCGTGGCTCCAATCACAGGAAGAGCCAGTGATGTCGGAAGCCGAAGAAGCGGCCCTCCTCGCGTCGCTCGATAAAGCCGCAGCCGAGCTCGACGCTGGTGAGGGTATTCCCATCGCGCGCGTCCGCGAGGACATCCGCCGATGGGCTGTAAAGTAGTCTTCGCTCCTCAAGCGCACGCCCGGCTGGAAGAGATTGTCCGGTTCATCGCACGAGATGACCCGCCGGCCGCGATTCGGTTGGGCGATCATTTGGTGGACCGCGCCGAGTCACTCGCGGACTTTCCAGAACTCGGGACACCCTATCGGCAACGACCTCACGTGCGTCGGCTCTTGTGTAAACCGTATCTGATTTATTATCGTCTGCGTGAAGACGAGCAAGTGATCGAAATTATGGATTTCTGGCACTCCGCTCGTCGCGATTTTCCAGTATGATTTTCTTCACGATGAACAGAGCCTGTGGGCCCAGAGGGGATGGAGACAACGCAAAGGCGTGACCTCTTTCCGGGGAGCGCATGCTTTCAGCATGCTGGTTTCCGCATTCTGCGGAAACGAACTTTGATTCGGTATGAGCGACGAACCCTCAGCGATTCCTCTGGCGGAAGTTCTCCGTGCCGCAAATGACCTCGTCGCCGCCGGCCTGATCGAAGATTACGC
The DNA here is from genome assembly GCA_963769625.1 of uncultured Verrucomicrobiae bacterium. GTDB lineage: Bacteria > Verrucomicrobiota > Verrucomicrobiia > Chthoniobacterales > UBA10450 > JACCTI01. The sequence goes on from CAVYMO010000012.1 coordinate 675,086, forward strand.
TCTCGGTGGCGCCCTGGCCGCGATCTACTACGTCGAACCATTCACCACCTACGACGCCGACATCATCTTCGTCGCCGCCGAGAAAGGGCTGAGCGCTGGCATTCCTGCGATCTACGCGCATTTGCAAGAACGCGGCTGGCGTGTGGAGCGCGAGCATCTTCTTGTCCACGGCTTCCCGGTTCAATTTCTCGCCGCGGCCGGGCTCACCGAAGAAGCTGTCCGCGAAGCCCGCGCTATTGAATACGAAGGCGTGCCCGCAAAAGTGTTCCGACCTGAGCACATCATCGCCATTGCGGCCAGCGTTGGACGGCACAAAGACCTTGCGCGAATTGAGCAACTGATCGAGCAAACCGAGATCGACAGAACGCTCTTGGACGACATCCTTGGGCGGTATAACCTGACGATCGAGAAGCGATGAAAACCGATATGCGCCGTCAGCTGGCCCGGCAGCCCTTCGAAGAAAAAATCCGCAAGGTCGGCGAACTGGTACGGCTTTCTCGAAAGATAAAGACGCCGCGCGTGCGCGAAGACGCGTCCGATTATCCGGGCTCTGCAACCTGCCAGTCCGGCTCGGGCCGTTCCCGCTGTTGATATCCGGCGTCGGTTCGACCGTAGCCGAGCCCACCTGGTGAAAGATTACCTGCCGCTTGCCACGCGCTGGGTGATCTGGGACAGCCGGGGGATTAAGGCGAAACGGCTCGCTACAAGCGACCGAAATGATATAGATTTTGCCCGGCAGTTGATCGATTCATGAGCACGAACAAAACGAAGGTAGCGAAGAAAACCCTTTGAGCGACATCTTCTCGAGTCTCCTCTTGGATGGCGCAGATTTCGGGCGCTACACGGTAACCGGCGACGCAAATCAGCCAACTGGGATTCTCGCTGGCCTGTCGCGAGTCAATTTCTTAGTCGGTCCCAACAATTCCGGTAAGAGTCGATTCCTGCGAGAGCTAACCCGCATTGACAAATTGCGCTTCGGCCCTGCTGGCGGGTTTGTTGAGATGGCGAAGATCGCGGAAGACTTCAAGACCGGAATTGACGCCATAATCCGCGGCGGTGTCACGGAAATCGGCGGTTTTAAAAGCGGAACCAGCAGCTATCCATCATTCGACTTCATCGCCGAAGCGGACAAGCCATTTGACGACCTTAGAACACTCATCGATCGAGCGGCGACGGCCGACCCCGCTTCACACCCGATCCAAACGACTACGTATGGAACGACGTCGGGCGAGCTGACGCGCCAGATCAAGCAACTCGGGGAGCAGACAAAGCAGAGAGCGGACGTGTTTTTCGCTACGCTGCCGACGCCACCGAAGTTGCTAAGGCTCTACATTCCCGCCCTGCGCGGCTTACGACCATTCCAAGGGGTTGGAGATTGCTACGCTGAACGCACTCAGACGGATTATTTCAGCACCACACCAATCCCGACAATCTTTACTGGGCTAACGCTTCACACGGAACTCGAGGCTCTGCTCCTGGGTGATCTAGCAGCGCGGAAGAGCGTGGAGCGGTTTCAAACGTTTCTGAGCAGGTCGTTTTTCGGCGGGCAAGATGTTGCGTTGATCCCACGTAAAGGCGCCGGCGTGCTGTATATCAAGATTGGGGAAGAGGTAGAGCTCCCAATCTATAGCTTAGGAGATGGGATCCAGATGATTATTATCATCACTTTCCCCTTATTTCAGAACGCGGGCAAACCGGCTATCGTCTGCATCGAGGAACCTGAGCTGTTTTTGCATCCCGGGCTCCAGCGCGTCTTGCTCAAGACATTAATCGATTTCCCTGAGAACAGGTATTTTGTGGCCACCCACTCCAACCACCTTCTCGACCTAAGCCTGGAGTTTGACTGCGTGTCAGTCTTCACATTCCACAAAGAACTTGAGGATTCCGATGCCGCGGAGAAACATGCGCGGTTCAGGATCGAAAGGATGAGCAGTCACGATCATCGTACGCTCCAACTACTGGGGACGCGCAATTCGTCCGGTCTTTCTGGCAAACTGCACAATCTGGGTAGAGGGAATCACCGATCGCCGCTACCTCGGTCATTTTCTAGACCTCTATCAAGAACACTTGCGTCATGACGCAGACGCAGCGGGAGCGGCTAAGCCGCTCCTCGTCAAAGAAGACCTGCATTACTCATTCGTCGAGTACGCCGGCTCCAATATCACGCACTGGTCTTTTCTCGATGAGATTGACGACCCGATCGAGGTCGAGCGGCTTTGCAGCCGCTTGATGCTGATAACCGATCGGGACGATATAACTGACACGACCAAACAGGAACGTCATACCAAGTTGGCGGATAAGCTCGGAGAGCGGTACTACCGTTGGAGTGCCGAGAGATTGAGAACTTGCTTCCGCCTAAGGTCCTAGCGGCGGTTGTCGCCGAATATGAGGGAGATAATGCCGGGCTCAAAACGGTGCGATACCAAGATTATAAGGACGCTCGGCTGGGTGAGTTTATCGAGGCGCATCTTTTGGTGCAGAAGCTGCGTCGCGGCTCGTATAGGCCGAATCAGGAGCGATTTCCGACAAGCTGACGTTCTGTGATCGCGCGATCGCTAACACCAAGTCATTCACGGATTTGAGTGATGAAGCGCAGCTGTTGATCACGCGAATTTACGAGTTCATCTGCAGTTCCAACCACTGACAAAGCGGAACAGCGTATCGGATCGCATCTGGGGCCGGTTATGTATCCGCCTCGAGCGAGCAAGAGGCTGAGGGCCTAGGAAATTACGCGCGCTGGCGAACTGCATGCCGCGATCGGAGTGGACGATGAGGCTGGTGCGCGGACGGCGTTGCAAAAGGGCCATCCGCAGGGCGGCACTGACCAGGCGTGCGTCGAGGCTTTGATGCATCGCCCAACCCACCACCCGCCGCGAGCAAACATCGAGCACCGCGACCAGATACAACCAGCCCTGACCGGTCAGGATGCCGGTGGCGTCGGTGACCCAGACTTGATCGGGCGGTTGCACGGTCAAATTTTGGAGGCGGTTGGGTGCGATCGGTCCGCCGTGCCGACTGTCGGTCGTGCGCACCCGATATTTGGAGCGTTGCCGGGCGAAGAGTCGCTTGGCACGCATGAGCCGCGCGGCAGGCGAGGGGTCAGTCCTTTTTTCTTTCGATTTCGGCTGGCACGTCGAGGGGAGCAGCAGAATGGGGTCGCGTCTAAATATTCGACATTGGGTTGTGGCGGGAGACGGGCGGTGGAGTTAATGGCGGGGCTGCGTTTGCCGTCGTGCCCGATGATGAAGTCGCCCGCGCCGCTCGGTAATTGGCCATGTGCTCCTCCGCGGAGACGAATTAAGATCTAAGAAACCGCACCGCCGCTCTGCCTCTCGTCCCGCCGATGTTGGCACCGACAGGCAACACCTCCCCGGACCGGCATCTGTCGATCAACATGACTCACGCATAGCAGAGAACCCGGCGAGGCTTCCGCGCAAGGCGCCGCGACAATTGCAGGGGCCGCTCGAAACGGTTGGCCACAAGCAATCCCAAGCGTTTAGAATTTTTCTCGTGTCTGGACGCTCCGATTTTCACATCCGCAGCCAACCAACAGGAGACATATATGGCCACCGCAAGAAAGAACGCGAAATCGACCGGCAAAAAACAACAGCGCAAAGTCACGGATCTGAAATCCAGGAAGGACGTCAAGGGAGGCGAGGGGCAGACGATCAGAATTCGCATGGCCAGGACTAACGACCGGGGTCTGTGAGCGTTCGTCGCGCCCGCCGGGTGACAGTGGCGGGTCCTTGAGAATGCTTGCGAGGCAATTCAATTGGAGAGAGGTTACCCGATTCACAGGAGGACTAACTATGAAGACCAAACGTCAGCCGGCAGCGATACGAGACGGCAAATCCGCGGTTCCACACGAGAAGCTACGGGACATGGAGACGCAGCGCGCAAAGGATGTTCGCGGCGGTGATTCGAAGTCGAACACGCAAAAGAAGTGGTCTGACACTTCGTCTCAAATAGTCGGAAACATCAAATAGCAGGCAGGGTCTCGCCTCGGTTTGGCTCAAATCGCCGCTAAGGAGGGTTCCAATTGGGGTCAGTGTGCAAATCTTGACATAAGCACAGGCACTGGCAGGAGCGGAGAATAGAGTCGCGTCCAAACAGTCGACGTTCATTGTGGCGATTCTGCTCGGGCGAGCGCGCCGAGTTCTGAAAGTCAGGCTGAATTTGTTTCCTTCGTTCTGCGAGATCGACGCCAGCCAATGAAGAGAGCGGCCAGGATGATCGCGCCCCAGCCCAGCAGGATGATCGCGAGCATGTCTTTGGCGACGAGGGTGAACGCGAGGAAGTCGATGGTGCCAGTCTTCCAGAAGACCCAGTCGCCGGCCACGAGCGTGGCGAGCAGGGGATGGCCGCTTTCCAAAAGGACGATGCCGTCACCGGTGGAGGGATTGAGACGGGCGGTGGAGTTAATGGCGGGGCTGCGTTTGCCGTCGTGCCCGATGATGAAGTCGCCCGCGCCATTCGGGGCATAGAGCATCGTGCCCAGGCCCCAGATATCGGCGCCGAGTTGGGCCGCGTGCGGCTGGCGCATGAGTTTGACCGTCTCCGGCTTGAGCACGCCGCGGCCGATCGGCTCACCAGCGGCACCGGGAAGATGCGCCTGCAAAAAGGCCGTGAGATCTGACGCGCTGGTATAAAAGGAGGCAGCGGCCATGGCCGTGAAGCGCGGAGGCGTCAGCACCTTTCCGTCCGTTCCGTATAAGTCGGCGACATTTGGCGTCAGCCCGGGTTCGATCGCGTAGGTGGAGCGGTTCATGCCGAGCGGCTGAAAAACGGCCCGCTGCATATAGGACGCGAAGGGTTCGCCAGTGATCTCTTCGATGAGCAACTGCAAGAGGGTGAAACCGCCGCCCGAATATTTCCACTCCGTGCCGGGGGCGATGCCGACGCGCACCCTGCCGTCGGCTCCGGGGGAAGCATCGGCGGCGCGGGTGAGTGACTCCTCGAGCGATTGCAGCGGGACGCCCGGAGGAAAGCCGCCATAACCAAGACCGTCGGTGAGACCTGCTTTATGACTCAGGAGCCGGCGGGCTGTGACCTGGCTGTTATCAAATTCACTCTCGGGCAGGGACCAGCGTTTCAAGTAGCTCGCCACCGGGGCGTCGAGATCGAGCCGGCCCGCGTCGACCAGGGTCATGACTCCCCACGCGGTGAGCCATTTGCTGAGCGAGGCCACTTGGAAAAGCGTGTCGCGGTCGACGGAGTCGCCGCTGAAATACTCACCGGCGAGCTTCCCGTTCTCGAGCAAGCGAAAGGCGGCGTTGCCGGGATGTTTACTCGCGATTTCTCTCTCCGCCGCGGCGATGAAGGCGGGCGCGTCGCCGGCGGGTGCGAGCGCGGTGCGCGTCCAACCGTGCAGGGTGCCCCAAAAGACCAGACCCGCCCAAAGCGCCATGGCAACGAGCGCGGCCAGGACAAGAAGGAGAAATGAACGCATGAGCAAGTTTCAGAATGATGAACCGAAGGGGAAATTGGAAGAGCGAAGGCGCTGCCTTAACAGAACAATAGGTCAGGGATGGATCCCCTTCGCTTCATGCGGAGCACAGTCGTTTCCACAATCAAGCATTGCCCAAACGCTTCTCCGATCGGGGCCGTGCATATACGTGAATCACGTATATCAGCGAAAGCGGGAACATTCATGGGGGTCTTGGTTTCCCCCCGCCCGATTGGGGGTCGATGCATATACGTGACTCACGTATGTCATGATTTTAGGCAGGATTGATCGCGCCAAGTCTGGACACGAGGCTTTCGGCCACCACTTTTCGCTTTCGCCTGAAGGCCGTCGCCGACGTCACTTCTTTGCTTTCGCCGTGTATCTCGCGCGCCGCCGCGATGCTCGATCGCTAAACACTCCTCCCGGGTCGCGATTCCAGCCCTCCGGGCATCACAATACGAGTGCGGTTCGCACCGCATCGCCTTCGCTCCATGCGCAGCACAGTCGTTTCCACAATCATGCCGGTTGTAGCCAAACTCCCTTCCGATCGGCGCCGTGAATATACGTGACTCACGTATATCGAGGAAACGGCACCGGCGAGTGAGCCTTGCCCGACCGGAGCGGTTCATATACGTGACTCACGTAGATCAGGGAAACTGGGCCGGCGAGTTAGCTTGTCCGCCCGGAGCGGTGCACATACGTGACTCACGTATATCACGATCTCAGGCGAGGGTGTTGGAGGCGGGGACGGCGAGGGCGGCGCAGATTTGATCGCGCCAGTTGGGAGTCGAATCGGGACACGGGCTATCAACACACACGCTCCCGAGAGTCCGTTCATTTGCGATTAGGCGAGGGGGGTCCGTCAGCTGATGTGGGTCCTCTACCTCTTTCGCCCAGCCGCCCTCGCCTTGCGACTTGCCTGCTCGCCTGACGGCGCATATACGTGACTCACGTATGTCACTAACGCAAACTCGAAGGCGCGACATCGAATGAGCTGTCGAATCCGGAAAGGTGCATCCCGCAAGACTGGGAAGCCCTCCGCCGACGATCTGGCGAGACGCCTTTACGAATGGCGACGCAAGAACGATTTCTCGCAGAGCGAGGCCGCGCTGAAATTGAAGATCTCGACCCGCACGCTGCAGGAGTGGGAACAGAATCGCGCTCGGCCCCAGGGCCTCGCGTTGACCGCGGTTAACCAGGCAATTCGTTCCTGAATTTCAGATTGCGCGGCCGACGCTGCCGCAGAAAAACTGAATCGCCAGCGCCGGCGGGATCACAGGCGAGCGAAAATACATCATATACGTGAGTCACGTATATGAGTGGCTCAACCCGCATGCCTTGGTTTCGATCTCGATCATACGATCACAATCACCCGGTGAATCCTTGTTCTCTCAGTTCGTGTGCGTGCTTGACGGCGACTCGCATTTCGCCGGGCGTCTTCTTGTCGTCCCATCCGCGCTGGTGCGGCTGGCACAATCCGCAGGCGCTTTTCTTTGGAGCCTTAAAGCGCCGTTTAGTGAGGTTGGTTTTCAATTTTCGCTGGAGTCTAATGGAACTGGCGAAGCGTGTGAATCTCGACTTGTGTAGACCGCCACGATGGCTGCTCCGAAACCAACGATCTATCTCATTGCGGGTTGCAACGGCGCGGGGAAGACGACTTTTGCGAAGCAATTTCTGCCGCACGAAGTGAAGTGCCTTCGTTTCTATAACGCAGATGAACTGGCGCGCGGTCTCTCTCCGCTCGATCCCGCCGCGGCGGATTTCAAAGCGGGGCGGCTGTTGCTGGCCGAAGTCCGCGAGTCGATCCGGCGCAAGGAAACCTTCGCGCTGGAAAGTACTCTGAGCGGCAAAACGTATGTGCGGCAGATTCGCGAGGCGAAGACACAGGGGTTCGTCATCCACCTTCATTATCTTTGGCTTTCGAGTGTCGCGATCGCGATTGCTCGTGTGCGGGAGCGCGTGAAGAAGGGCGGGCATAACGTCCCGTTCGCCGACATCAGGAGGCGATTTGGCCGCAGTCTTGCGCACTTGGTCACCGACTACGCGCCGCTGGCCGATCGCTGGGCGGTTTGGAATAATAACAACGTGCCACCGGTCCTGCTCGCAGAGTCGAAGACTTGCACGCGTGCGGGATTGGAGGCTATTCTTGAAGCGCAGTGAAGGGTAAAACGCATCACCAGAAAAGTCAGGAAGATCAGTTCCTTGCTTCCGCCCGCCGCGCTTTTCGACGGGTTGCGCGTCAGCTTCGGGCCGAGAATCGACGTCTCGGGTTGCCCCTTATCACGGTCAGCAAGGGGCGCGTTCATTTGGTTCCGCTGAACGGATCAAAACCGTAGCGCGACCGCGAAGCTTTAAAGCGGCCAGACCCAGAGCAACATCGGGACGGCGACGGCGAGGACGACGTGCTCCAGCGGGAGGCCCATGCGGCAAAAGTCCGCGAACCGGAACAGGAAATTCGGAGTGCACTTGGCGGAGCGATTGCTTAGGTTCACGACTGTGAAAATCAGGCCGCCGCGGATCGGCTTCCTTGTTCTGCTCGCTCTCATTTCAAGTGGGCATCCGCCTGCCTCTGGAGCGGAGCGGGATTTTCGTGAACTCGAGAAGGTGATCCGGGCGGAGTTGCAGGAGAAGAATACGCCCGGCGCGGTGGTGGCGATCGTGAGCGGGGACCGGGTGATTTATGAGAAGGGGTTCGGCGTGGCGGATGTCGAGAGTGGGGCGCCGGTGACGGCGGGGATGCTTTTTCGGTCGGGCTCAATCGGGAAGATGCTGACAGCGTCGGTGCTGCTTGCGCTTCTTGAGGAAAACAAGATTCCGACGAATGCGCCGCTGGAAAAGGCGGCACCGGGGCTGGCGCCACGGCTCTCGCGTCTGACGTTTGAGCAGTTGCTCAGTCATACGGCGGGGCTGATCTCCTCCGCGCGCATTTGTTGCGCGCAGGAAGAGAGTGCGCTGGCCGGGGAGGTGCGCGCCTATCGCGATGAAGATTATTTCTTCACCGAGCCGGGCCGCATCTTTTCCTACGCGAACACGGGCTACATCCTGGCCGGTTACGCGATCGAGCAACTGAACGGGAAACCTTTCGCGGATGCGATGCAGGAGCGGTTGTTCGCGCCGCTGGGGATGACGCACACCTTTATTCGGCCGACCATGGCCATGACTTACCCGCATGCGCAGGGGCACGACGCCGAGGGCAAGGCGAAGCCGACGGTGGTGCGGCCGGTGACCAACAACGTGGGCGACTGGCCGGCGGGGTACTATTTCACCACGGCGGGCGACCTCGGGCGGTTGGCGATCGCGCTCATGAACAACGGCAAGATCGACGGCAAACAAGTGCTCGCGCCGACTCTCTTCGCGACGCTGACCAAGCCGCGGGCGGAAGTGCCGCCTTCGTTCGATGATCCGAAGGGATATTGGACGGGCACGACCTATGGCTACGGGTTCTTCATGCACGAGCATCGCGGACGGCCGGTCGCCTTCCACGGCGGGACCATCCCGGGATTCGGCGCCTTCATGGCGCTCGCGCCAGAAGAACACTTCGCGGTCATCACGATCACGAACAAAACCGCGCTCATCCTGGAAAGGACGACGGAGAAAGCGATGGAGATGTTCCTGAAATTGTCGCCCGAAGCGCCGTCGTCGCCAGTCGAGGAAATGTCGTTGACGCAGGCCGAGATGGGAGAAATCGCCGGCACGTATCGCAACGGCCTGCTCCGCGCGGAGCTGCTCATCCGCGATGGAAAGTGGCACTGGAAGGTCAGCTATCCAACGACCGTTGGCGAAGGTCCGGGCTGGGAGATCGAGGCACCGGTGCGAAAGATCGGCCGCGACCGTTTCGCCTATAATGTGCCGGGAAGCGAGGCAGCGACGGCGTTCCTCGTTCTGCGCGGCAAGGACGGCCAACCCGAATACCTGCATTGGCAGATGATCGCGCTGGCGAAGGTAACGGAGTCAGCCGAGAAATAACGCACGTCCGAAGCTCCCAGCGCCCACTACTTTTCGCCCTTCGCGCGAACTTCGGCGTCCTGTTTTCTTGGGTTGGGCGCGCCTGTGCCGCCCGCGGACTTGTTTCAGGGCCGTATCCTTCCGGCCAAGGTTGTTACGCAAGTTTTGGCCGGTTAGTCGATGCGCGTTTCCTCATTTTGTTCTTCGCAAATCAGCAGTCTCCTGAAATGATCGCGGTCCCCCGGGCAAAAAAAACGCAGATGAACCGGGAGCACATTCATCTGAAGTAACAAAAGACGCCGCGGAGAACGAAAAGGTCGAAAACAAAAACAAAGACATGTCCGTCGCCGACGAGAAGGACGTCAAGGGTGGAGCCGCCTACATGAAGCTTGGTGATGTTAAGGGCGAGTCAGTTCGCTGATTCCTTCGATCATTAACGCAATCAATCGGGCGGGTCTTTGGCCCGCCCGATTTGTTTTCGCGAAACGGAGACGAAGATAAGGCATCGCCTGCCGGTCCGGATCTACAAAGGAAGAACCATGCGCCGGGAGGACCCGTGGGTGGCGTTCGCCTTGACGGGGATTCAGGAAAGGCCCGATTGGGGTTAGCGTGCTGACTGCAGCGGACCCGAGGGAGTCAGGCGTGCGTGGTTTTACGCCAAGGCCGAGCTTGAGTGGCGGCGGGCTCTTGATCATGGTGCGGGTAAAGCATGCGCAATCCAAATCGCGGGCGAACGATCGGGCTCTGCTGTGTCGGCCTCGGAGCGCTTTCGTTCGCTGTCCTCTGGTTAGGCAGCGGGCACGGCACCGGAGTCTGGGTTGCCCTGTTCGTCTGCGGGGCTTTGGGTGTCCCGGTAGGCGGCCTACTGGCCTTGTTCCAGCACCAAGACGTGCGGGCAAAGCAAGCACTCGCACGCGGCGAAAATATCATCGCGCGCTGGCGGGTGGAGGCGGAAGATTGGCAACGGTTCGTGGCGACGGACCCGCAATGGTCTTCGCACGCGAACGGCCGCTGGAACGAGTTCGTTCCTTCCAAGAACAGGGAGCCTAATGGCGTCGAGGTGATCGTCGGGAAGGCGGGAGTGCTTATCGGCGAGAGCATTCATCGGCTCTCGCCGCGCAGCACTCCGGAGATAACGGAGGCGCGCCTGCACGAGGGGTCGCCGGCGATCATCGAGCTGTTGCTCTATCACGCGCCTTACGCCACCCGTTTCGGGATGTCACCCGCACGCTACACGGCGTTGCGTTTTCCGGTGGCGCCAGGCGCTCTGGCCGAGGCCCGACAAGCGGTGGCGCATTTCGGCGGTGACCTGCCGGGCGAGCCGGACTTTTTCCACGGACGCGGCGATGGGACGGAGGCGGAGGATCTCAGCACGTGTTACAACTGCGGCTTTGAGACGCATAAGTTCCGGTCGCATTGCCCGAAGTGCGGGACTACTCTGCAATCGCGGCGATGGTCACGGCGTTTCGGCCTTGTTCTTGTCGTCTGCGGGTTCGTCATCTGCGGTCTCATGAGCTTCGCGGTGTTAGTGACTGTGCCGTCATTGCTTAACACCATCGAAGTGTCAGGAGGGATGGGGTTCTCCGGCGCGGCGGGCAAGGCACGAATGGTTCTAGCCATCTTTGGAGGTGTGCTGGCCTTCGGGCTGACGGCGCTCGGCTATGGGCTCTGGCAGATGATCACCGGCCGCCGCAGCAAACGAGTCATCCGCTTCGCGGTCGCTCTCGCGATCATCTTGCTGCTTTTGGTCTTTGCGCTGTAAGAGTTGCTCCTCCAAGCCCCTGCGAGCGACACGGCGAGCGCAGAAGCAGGATTACGCTCAGGAAATATGCGTGCCGTAAGCGGACGCTTCCGTCGCTGGCGGGCGCGGGTAGCATTGGCGCGACGCTCGAGGATTGATTTGTCTTTGGGCTTGCTCCGGCAGGGCGAAATCCCTACACCAACTTCCATTCTTGGTTCCCCCTATGAAAACAAAATTCGTTAGGCGCTTCGTGTTGTCACTTCTGCTCTTGGTCGCGATCGCACCCGCGGAAGCGCAGGTAACATTCACCGTGACCGACCTTGGGACGCTCGGAGGCACGACGAGTTCAGCCAATAGCGTTTCCGGTCAGGCCCAGAACGCGGCCGGGATGGTCGTTGGCACCTCTTCCACCGCCGACGGCGCCGACCATGCGTTTCTCTTCGTTGGCGGGCAGATGTACGATCTCAACGCGCTCTGCGATCTCACCCTGAGCGACTTCAAGGTGCTGACCTCGGCGAAGTCGATCAGCGACTCCGTTCATATCATCGGTGAAGGCATCACGAATGGCGGTGAGAAACACGCGTTCCTGCTGACGCCGACGCCGGTGAACGGCGGGAACTGGACCTACATGTGTTGCAAGTGGGTCTGGATGCAGGAAGGCGGTGGTTGGTGGTGGGATACGGAGTGCCGTTGCTATACCTGGCATGGCCCTCCGGGCCAAGAGACGCCGTGCCCGCCGGAACCTCCCCCTTGCTGGTGGTGGCCGCTGCCGTGTCCGCCGGGATGCTTCGATTGCCCTCCGCAACGGCCGCCGCCGGAGTATTGCTACACTTGCGTGAGAGGAGTCCTTCTGTTGCTGCCACAAACGGAAGTCGAGGCCAAGGGCGGCACTTGTTATCCATCCAAGGAAGAGGCCCTGAAGGACTGCCGAAAGCAGTGCTGGATTTGCGTGGATGGGAAAGTCACGCAGGTGAGTGAGGAAGACGCGAAGGCGCAAGGGGCCAAGTGTTACCTGACGGAAAAAGAAGCGCGACGAGATTGCGGGAAACTTTGCTGGGTCTGCATCGATGGCAAAGTCGTGCAGTTGAGTGAGCAGCAGGCCAAAGCGCGCGGCCTTCGCTGCTACGGCACCGCAGAAGAAGCACGGAAGTCTTGCAGCGGCGAACGACTCTGCTGGGTCTGCATTGATGGAAAGGTCGTCCAGATTCCGGAAGCTGAGGCCAAGGCAAAGAACATTCCGTGTTTCCCTTCCCGGGAACGCGCGCAAGCGGTGTGCGGTGGAGACCAAAAGACTTGCTGGGTTTGCCGCGACGGGAATGTGACCAGGGTGCCGGAAGCGCAGGCCAAGGCGGAAGGTCTCAGTTGCTACCCCTCGCGCGAACGAGCCCAGGCATCCTGCCGCGACGACAAGACCTGCTGGACCTGCGTGGACGGAAAAGTAAGCGAGATCCCCGCGACAGCGGCGCAGGCAAGGAACCTGCCGTGCTACTCTTCACAAGCCGAGGCGCGGAGGAACTGTCGCGACACCGTCGAGAGGGAATGCTGGGTTTGCATCAACGGCCAAGTCGCGCGGCTCACGCCGGCGCAGGCGCGGGCGCGGGGAGCTAGGTGCTACGGATCACAGGAAGAGGCCAGGCAGAATTGTCGAGACGAGGTGGAAGAGAAGTGCTGGGTCTGCATCCGTGGGAATGTGACGCAACTTCCGGTGTCACAGGCGAAAGCGCGTGGACTGCAGTGTTACTCCTCCCAGCGCGAGGCGGGAGCGAATTGCCGCGAGCCGGAGAAAGTGCCGCCGCGCGATCCACCTCCGACCCGCCCACCGGGGACAGAGAAGCTGCCTCCTAACTTCGGGCGCGACACACCGCCGCCGCCGACGCGGGCCACGCCGCCCAAGGTTCGCGAGGTCCCGCCGTTCATCCGGGCGACGCCGTCGAAGGCACCCGACCAACCGCCGTTTAAATTAAACTCCGCGCGGCCATCACCGACGCCGCCGGGCAAGCCGGAACGATGAAAGTGACGCCCGCACCTTCATCGGTGCGGGCGACATTTCTTCTGATGCGTCCAATTGGGCGGCGTCCAATTGGAGGGCGTCCAATTGGGGTCAGTGTGCAAATTTTGACAATGCGTGGTTGGCCCGACGAAGGGCCACGAATCCTCAGAGCGGCCAGACCCAGAGCAAAGCTTCAAACGCTGAAACACCGAGAAGCTGAAACGCTGAAACAAGGCGCAACCTTAGAGCGGCCAGACCCAAAGCAGCATTGGCACGGCTACAGCCATCACGACCACTTCGAGCGGCAGGCCCATGCGCCAGTAATCGGAGAAGCGGAAGCCGCCGGGGCCCATGATGAGGGTGTTGTTCTTGTGGCCGATAAGGAGAGGCATGCGCGCCAGCGTTGAATTGCGATAGCGCTCGCTGTGAGCGCGCGCGGGCGTAGGTTGCAGCTCATGGCGCGCACAATTCGTTTTCATCAAACCGGCGGTCCGGAAGTTTTCCAGATCGAAGACCTCGAGGTGCCGGCACCGCAGCAGGGCGAAGTCCGCATCACGGTGAAGGCGCTCGGCTTGAACCGCGCGGAGTCGATGTTCCGTAACGGGCAGTATCTGGAGGAGCCGCAGTTTCCCGCGCGCAACGGTTACGAGGCCGCGGGGACGGTGGAGTCGGTCGGCGCTGACGTAGAAGATCTGCAACCCGGCGACGCGGTGAGCACGATCCCAGGATTCTCGCTCAACCAATACGGGGTCTATGGCGAAGTCGTCCTCGCGCCGGCGGCGATGGTGGTAAAGCATCCGTCCTCGCTTTCATGGGAGGAGGCGGCCGCGGTTTGGATGCAATATGTGACCGCTTATGGCGCGTTGATCGAGCTCGGGAAAATGAAGAAGCGCGACACGGTCCTCATCCCGGCGGCCTCGAGCAGCGTCGGGCTGGCCGCGATTCAAATCACGAACGTGATTGGTGCGACGCCGATCGCGCTCACGCGCACGAACGAGAAGCGTCAGGCCTTGCTCGATGCGGGCGCGAAGCATGTCATCGCGACGGAGGAGGAGGACCTGGTCGAGCGCGTGCAAAAGCTGACGCGCGGCAAAGGCGCGCGTCTGGTCTTTGATCCGGTGGCCGGGCCGACGCTGGCGAAGCTGGCCGCAGCCACGAAGCAGCACGGGATCATTTTCGAATACGGCGCGCTCAGCACCGAGCCGACGCCGTTCCCGCTTTTCGATGTGCTCGGGAAATTGTTGACCGTGCGCGGCTACGTCCTCTCGGAAGTGACCGGCGATGCGAAACGTCTGGCGCGCGCGAAGCAGTTCGTTGTCGATGGGATCGCGGCTGGGAAATTGAAGCCGATCATCTCGAAAGTGTTTTCCGGTCTCGACCAGATGGCCGAGGCGCACCGCTACATGGAAAGCAACACGCAGTTCGGCAAGATCGTGCTCACGCTCTGACGAGCGTCTGCGGCGAAGGCGTGCCTTTCCTTAGACGACCGACTGGGATGTCTTAGAGCGGCCAGACCTAGAGCAAAGCTTCAAATGCTGAAACACTGAGAAGCTGAAACGCTGAAAATTAGACTGTCTTACAGTGGCCAGACCCAGAGGAGCATCGGCACGGCGACGGCCATGACGACCAGTTCCAGCGGCAGGCCCATGCGCCAGTAATCGGAGAAGCGGAAGCCGCCGGGGCCCATGATGAGGGTGTTGTTCTTGTGGCCGATGGGTGTGAGGAAGGCGCAGGAGGCGGCGATGGCGACGCCCATGAGGAAGGTGTCGGGGTTGGCGCCGAGCTGTTGCCCGAGATCGATCGCGATCGGGCCGGTGATGACCATCGTGGCCACGTTATTGAGCACGTCGGATAACATCATCGTCACCGCCATGATGGCGACGAGCGCGACCACGGCGGAGTAGCCGTGCGTCAGGTCCACGATGGAATTGGCGATCAAGGCCGTGCCGCCGACTTCTTCGAAGGCCGTCCCGAGCGGGAGGAGACAGGCGAGCATGACCACGACCGGCCATTCGACCTGGTGGTATAACTCGCCGGCCGGGACCAGCCCGAGCGCGACATACGCGGCCACGGCGATGGCGATGGCGACGGTGAACGAAAGGTAACCGGCCGTGGCGAGGGCGATGGCGCCGGCAAAGAGGCCGATGGTGATCGCAGCGTTGAGCGGGCGGAAGGGCGCGACGCTGGTGCGATTGACCGCGACCAGGCCGAGTTGCTCGAGCGTGCGCGGCGAGGAGGCGGGCGCGCCGGTAATGAGGAGCTCATCGCCAGCCTCGATCCGGCGGTCGCTGATTTGTTGGCGCGCCATCGTTCCGGCGCGACCGATACCGAGAAGAGTAATGCCGAAGCGCGGCCGCATCTTCATCGAGGCGGCGGAACGCCCGACCAGATGGGAGTCCGACCTAACGACGGCCTCGATGATCTCCGGGCCGCGAAATTCCTCTTCCTTCGGTGCGGGCTTTTCTTCCTCGTCCGCTTTCTCCTTCTTCGCGGGGGTCTGCTCCTCTTCTTCCTCTTTCGGTTTGTGCAGATCGAGCGCCTTGATGAAGGCGGCAATGGCGTCGGTGGCACCTTCGACGACGAGGCGGTCGCCCGATTGGATACGCCGGAAACGGGCGGGGTGACGTTTGCCATCGCGGATCAAACCGACCAGAAGCACGTCCGCTTTTTCCGCTTCTTCATCGAGCTCGACGCCAACGCGTCCGGCGAGTTTTGACTCTTCCGGCACAAGCAACTCGGCCACGAACTCCGAGGGATCGAGGTCGGCCGGCCGGTCTTTGTGTTGCGGCACCAGCCGCCAGCCGATCAGAGCGACAAAAATCACCCCGGCAATCGCGACCGCGCCGCCGACCGCGGTGAAGTCGAACATGCCATAGGGCGCGCCGAGCTGTTGCTCGCGCACAGCGGAAGCGATGATGTTCGGCGGCGTGCCGATGAGCGTGACCATGCCGCCGAGGATGGTGGCGAAGGCGAGCGGCATGAGAGTGAGGCCCGGCGGGCGTCCGGCTTTGCGCGCGGCTTGCACATCCACCGGCATGAGCATGGCGAGCGCTGCCACGTTATTGATCACGGCCGAAAGCGCCGCGCCGATCCCGCCGATGACCGCAATGTGCGAACCGGCGGAGCGTTTCTCGTTCGCGGCAATCTTCGTCAACAGCCCAAGCGCGCCGGAGTTTTCAAACGCGCGCGAAGCGATCAGGACGAGGGCGACGATCATGACCGCCGGATTCGAGAAGCCGGTGAACGCGGCCTTCTCCGGGACAAGCCCGAGCACGACGCCGCAGAGCAAACCCGACACCGCGACGAGGTCGTAACGGAAGCGCCCCCAAAGGAGCATGGCGAGCACGACACCGAAGAGGGCGAAGAGGAGAATCTGGTCGGTGGTCATGCGGCTAAGTTTGTCAGCTCGTGCCATCCACGAGCTGAGGCCAGAGCATGGCAAGCCGTGGGAGTGCCCGCCAAGCTCCGAGTTTTAGCGGACTGCCTTCGTCAGATGGCTTCCCAAGCCCGCGCCGTCACGGGGTCGCGGCCTTCGTCGAACTCAATGTGGTCGATCAGGGTCTCGACCGGTTTGCCGGTGAGGCCGCTTTCCTGGATGCGCTGCGGGAGGACGTGGCTGCGTTCGTCGCGCCAGCCGAGCTTGGCGATGAAGCGGTTCCAGACGAGGCATTCTTCATCGGTGCGCGGTTTGCCGTGCGCATGCGCCCAGGCGAGGACGGCTTCGTCGGGGTCGCCAGCGAGCGTCCGCTCCCGGATGGCGGAGTAGGGGACGCCGAGAAAGCGGCAGCAGCGCCCATCGAGGGTGAACGGCTGCGGCTCGCCGAGATTTTCCACGTAATCGGGCGGGAGCTGACCGGCGGCGTGCAGGCGAATCTTATCGAGCATCCGCCCGAAATAGATCAGGCGCCCGACTTTGTCGTAGCAACTGCGCAGGCCGGGGACGTTAGGCATAGGCGGAATAATAACGCGGAAGCCAACCCGGCAAATCGCGAATGTTTTAGCTCTGGTTGCTCTGACGTTTCGGGAGACCAAGGCGGGACCGGCGCCCTGTGAGAATGCGCCAATCGATTAGCCTTCGTGCCGCACAAACCACTGAGGTTTGAGATGAGCCAGCGGGTGCCGGAGTTTCTCCAACTCCGCAGCCGGGCCGTGAACCTCGAGGCGCGTCAGGTCGGCGATCTTCATCGCTTCCGCCAGATCGGCACCGATGTTATCAAGGTGCGCGAGCAAACCCTCGGCATCCGCGTAACCTTCCCGGCAGAAAATTTCGTCGCCGTTGAGAGTGAAATCGTAGAAGAGATTCTTCTCTTCCGTAGCCGTTTTCTCGCAGAACGCCGGCAGACCGGCCGTGAAGTCATCCAGCTTGCCCGGGTGCGCTTTGAAGTAGGGATGGAGGGTGACGAAGTGGGGGGGAAGCTTCATGCGCGGAGCCTAGCGTCCGCACCGCGGGAAGTCGAGACGAGCGCACGTCCACTTCGGGAGTGCGCAGCAAGCCGATTGTCTTTCTCTTTTCTACTTCGCTTTAATGCGTTCCACACATTTCCAGCATATGACATCGTCGCTGAAACTCTTAGGGCACGGGATTTGAGCACAGTCAGTCGTCATGGTCGTCTTTTGTCCGGCCGTGAACTCCTTCACTTTTCGACCATTTTTCATGACGACATATTTTTTCCCTGCCGGCACCTTTGCGAAAGATATTTTCTCGTAGTTGAGCGAGAAATTTTCCGCAGGCTTGTCGTGTGGTTTACCCTTTGGCTTATCCTTTGGTTTGTCCTCTGCGAGGAGGAGCAACGGGATGGCAGAGGCGGCAATGAGTGCGAGACCGATTTTTCTTTTCATGGGATATCCTTTCCGGTTCTGAGTTATCCCCCGTGGCCCCTTTGGTTCTCCCGATGGCGACGGGGAAGTGGTTCCGGCTAGCTCTACTTGCCGGAGTGACTCCAAGCGATTCAGCATGATGGGCACGCTCTGGGGAGACAAGAATTTATTTCCGGCGCCGTGATCATACCGCGCGGCTGATGAGGGCGAGCAGGTGGCATTTAAGCTGGACAGAATGTTTCGGCGGGTGTGCCATGGGGTTAAGGGAAGGTGTCGAGGCCAGCGTGCCAGGTCGCATGGGGAAGAGGAATCCACCCCATGAAAAATATACCGCACTCTCTCTTGGGCGCCCCGCTGGCGGGCCGCATCCTTCCCGCATTCCTGATCGCGATTGTCCTAACGGGAGCGGCCTTGAAGTCTTCGGTCGCAGCCCCGGTGACGTTTGGGCCGGGAAGCTTGATTATCCCGATGGACACCGGCGTCCAGGACTTGGGAATGCTTCGCGCCTACGGTCTCGTCTACGAGCTTCTGCGCAAGGGCGTGCCGGTATATTGGGTGATCAATCCGGCAAAGGTTGCTCGGCGGCGAGGATTTCAAGGCTAGCTCTCGGGCACCAGCGTGACGACTGGAAGGGTGGCCCTGTCTCCGCAAGGAGTTATCGGGCGGCCCGTTCCTGGTTCACCTGGATTATTCGGCCGCGGCGATTCCCATCATCCAGGCCTGGCTGAACCAGGGGCACACCACCACCGTGCATAAGCTGGGAAACAGTGACGATCACCGCGAACGTCGCGAAGACGCTGGTGAGGGCTCCTCGCATTGCGATTCTCAGAGGCGGCAACGAAGCGATTGCGTTCAACAACCTGAACGCGGCCGGAATTCCCGACTCGACGGGGGCGACATGGACGAACGCATCTCCAGACCTGCTGACGGAAGCCGATGTGGCAGGACCGACGACGACGTCTCTCGCCGATGGTGTCCTCTTCCACGCCAATGGCCAGCCGCGCTACTGCCATCTCGCCTCGATGCATTACAACAGCTCGAGCCTGCAAAACGACGTCATAGCGGAAGTCCGCTCCTGGCTCAACACCAGTTCTTCCTCTCTCGCATTTATGCAGTGTCAGGCGACGTCCGTGTTTGAAAACAGCGCATCGGGGCACTTCCTCACCACGAACGGCATTGCCTCGGACTCGAAGCCCTCGTTCACGAGTGTGCCCGCCGGGGCGCATCCGTTAGTGCAGATGAGTGGTACGTTCAAACCCGATAGCGGCACAGTCGACGGCATCAAATTGGCTGGCGGCTCGGGCTTCAGAACCGGCGTCACCACGCTCATCCACGACACTTCGAAAAATCTTTTAAATGGGATCGTGCTCCTGACCGGACGACTGGACGGACAATCGACAGAACGGTCAGGTCACCTATCTGATCGGGTCACGATTACACCGTTGAGCTGCCGGTCAGCACTAATCCGGAGACCAACGGGGCGCGGCTTTTTCTGAATTCGATCTTCGCAGCCGACTGCGCCAGCGAGCCGGGCCAGAACGACGTCACACTGTCGAAGGCCGCGCCGGAGTTCACCAACACGAACGAGATTGCCTACACCATTAGTTACGCAAACCCCGGCCCGCAGCCGGTCGAGAACGTCCAGCTCATCGATGAACTTCCCGCGGGCGCGAACTATGTCGCCGGTTCCGGAAACCCAAGCCCAACATCCGTCTCGGGCGGAGTGTTGACGTGGAACCTGCCGCCGCTGGCGCCGGGCGCGAGCGCTTCCGTGACCTTCGTAGCAGCAGTGGCGACGGACGGAACCTACTCGAACGCCGCTCATATGCGGTTCTCGCACATGACGGTGCGAGAGATTTTATCGGGGCCGGCGGTAACAGTGCGGGATACAGTGCCGCCCTCGGTCGCCATCGTCGCCGGTCCCACCGGTGTCACGAACGACAACACCCCCACCTTCAGCTTCACAACGGACCCCAGCGCGGTGACGAAATTGTGTGCCATCGACAATGTCGGCTTCACTCCGTGCGCCCCTGATCCTGCTTTGTACACGAGTGCACCGCTGGACGACGGCCCCCATACTTTTGTCGTTAGGGTCACGGACGCCGCCGGCAACACTGCATCGGCCAGCCGCGCATTTGAGGTCGACACGACCCCTCCCGTCGTCATCATTCCCGGTCCGCCGATCAACCCCACGGTAACGAGTAGTTCCACTCCCAGGTTCTTTTTCACTGTGGACGACGCGACGGAAACGATAACGTTTTGCAGTTTCGCGGGTGAGCCATTTACCCAATGCGCCTCACCCGTCGGGACATCGGGCCGGCCCGACGGGACGTACACATTTTCAGTTTACGGCCAGGATGCGGCTGGTAACACCGGACCGATCGCGAGCTTCACGTTCACGATCGACTCGCGCGCTCCGATTGTCAGTATCACTATGCCCCTCACCCCCCCAGACCCATCCCTCTTTAGCACCCCCACGCCGAGCTTCGTCTTCAGGTACGTCGAAGACCACCCGGCAAGCATAATGTGCCGCGTCGCCAGCGAGCAAAATCTTGATCCCCCCTTTACACCGTGCACATCGCCGTTCACGACCCAGCCTCTGCCCGACGGTATGTATTCCTTGGCAATTCGAGTCACCGATGAAGGCGGCCTCCAGGGTACTGCCACGCGTAATTTTCGGGTGGATACAATTCCCCCCACGGTCGAAATCCCTGGTCATCCTATCAACCCGACTGCCACCAGCGACCCCACGCCGACCCTTCGCTTCACGGTCGGCGGCGACCCAGCGGATGTAAGGTGCCGCGTCGTCGGCGCGCAAAATCAATCGCCCCCGTTCGAACCGTGCCGGGAGTCGCTGGAGGGGTGGTTGTTGTCAAGTCGCTGATTCTCTGGCCGACGGCGCCTACACTTTTGAAGTCAAGGCCTTCGACGCTGCCGGGCACGTTGGGGCCGCCACTTTTGCATTCACGGTTGATACGACGGCTCCGGTTGTCACCATTCCGGTGCCGCCTAACATCACCACAACGAACAACACCACGCCAACGTTCACTTTTCTTGCAGACCCGGGCGGCACCCCGGTCACATTCCAATGTGGCGTCGACGCGGGATCGTTTGTTCCCTGCACGTCGCCGTTTACGAGCGCCCCTCTGGGCGACGGTTCGCATAGTCTCACGGTTATAGGTACTGATGGGGCGCAGAACAGTGGCCAGGCCAGCCTGGACTTCATTGTTGATACGACCGCTCCGATCGTCACGATCCCGGTGCCGCCTAACCAGACGAATTTCGGGACCAACACACCCACCTTCTCGTTCAGCGTCGACAATCCTGGCGCGACCACGCCGATCCCCAGCGTTCAGTGTCGAGTGGAAACGAACGCATTTGCAAATTGCACATCGCCGTTTACGAGCGCCGCGTTAGGGGACGGCTCGTACTCGTTTGAGGTCCGTGCTACCGACGCCGCCGGCAACAGCGCATCCGCGAGCTTTTCCTTCGTGGTGGACACCGGCCCGCCTGTCGTCACCGTCCCGGTCCCGCCTAACGAAACGAATTTTACGACAAACACGCCGAGCTTCGTGTTCACGGTCGACGGCGCCGCGGGCGCCCAGTGCCGGATTGACGGTGGTTCGTTCGCACCCTGCACCTCGCCGTTTACAAGCGCCCCTCTGGTCGACGGCCCGCATAGCCTGGAGGTGCTGGCCATCGACACCGTCGGCAACATCGGGACGGCGAGCTTATCCTTCACGGTGAACACGGCGGCTCCCACGCCCACGCCGACTCCAACCCCGACCGCAACGCCAACGCCAACACCAGTTCCCACGGGCGGGAACGGGAGTTTTGTCATCGGCGATCTCGATGCCGTGGTCGGCCAAAAGGTTTATTTCTGGGGCTCACAGTGGTCAAAAAACAACCATTTGAGTCAAGGGAAGGCGCCTTCTTCTTTCAAAGGCTTTGCCAGCGCGAGCTGTGGACCGAATCCAAATTGCGGCGGCTCGTGGATGACCGATTCCGGGAACAGTTCCGAGCCAAACAGTGTTCCATCTCTTATCAGCGTGATCGCATCCAGTTCGATCACCAAGTCCGGAGCTGTGATCACCGGGAATAACATGAAGATCGTGACCGTACGACCCGACCCTGGCTATGGCTCGAGCCCTGGCCAGGCGGGAACGGGGACGGTCATGTCAGTGACCTGCCAGTGACCGGTTAATCTAACAACTCAACCGGGTCGCTTTCGCGAATCAATCCGACGAGCGCGGCCGAATCCGCCTGGGGCTTTTCATCGACATTTCTCGGTCGTTTGGGCAGAATGTTCATCATGCGCCATATTTTCATTCGTGCCGTGGTCGTCGGGTTGATCGCGTGCGCGCTACACGGCCCGCTGCTCGCCAGCGATCACTCCGACCTCCCGCAACTGGGCAACCTCGGCCGAAACGACGCCCGCATCACCGACCTCCACGCCTTTCGTCGAGGCCATTACCTTGTCGTGGCCATGTCTCTCAACCCCGCGGTGCCGCCGTCGGTGCAGGAGTACATTTTCAGCTCGGATCTCGTGGTCGAATTTCACATCGACAACAAGAGCGCGGTCTCGTTCGCCGACCCCCAGGCCAATGCCGTGATGGGCGGCACGATCGTGAAGCCGGACAAGATCAAGGACCACATCGTCCTGACGGTGACTTTCGATCAGTTCAATCAGCCCCGGCTGAAGGCCAAAGGTCTGAGCACGCCCGCGCTGCGCGACTCGTTAGTCTATGCCGGCCTGCGCGATGATCCGTTTATTCGGGGACCGCGCATCGGGCGTAATGTTGCCGCCATCGTGATCGCGATTCCGTTGTCGGAAGTTCTGCATCGACAGCCCGAACTGCTCATCTGGGGCACCACCGACGTGCCTGAAACGGCGGGTAAAATCGACGATCACGCCGGGCGGTCGCTGCGATCAATGTTTCCCGAGAACGACGCCATGAACTACCTGCACCCGTCCGACCATCTCCGGCGGATGGGTGTGGTGCCGGATGTGATGATATACGATACCTCGCGCCCCGCGGTTTATCCGAACGGACGTGAACTGGCCGACGACGTCGTAGATCTGGTGGGGGATTCCCGGGTGTTGGGCAATGACGCCCCATTCCCTTCGGAAAACGATGTTCCCTTCCTGAGCGAGTTTCCCTATCTGGCACCGCGGCATCCAGCGCCGTGAGGCGGGCAGGGTGTGTCCTGGCGGTCTTCCTCGGCCTGATCGCGGGCGCGTGCGTGAGCACTGCTTCTCCGGCGAAGGAGAACGCCGCGAAGATCGCGCGCTATAGCCGAATTTTGGAGAAACATCCGGAACGTTATCCGGTGCGGGTATCCCTGGCCGAAGCTTGTCTCGCCCAGGCGCAGCAGACGCTCGATCCCGCCTGGGTCGCTCGAGCCCGGGCGGAGCTGCGTCGGAGCCTGCAGTTGCAGGAGACCTTCGAGGCCTTCCTCGTCTTCGCTCGGGTGGAGAACTTCGCTCATCGTTTCAACGAAGCGTTGAAATGGGCCGACCGGGCGGCGAAGGCTTCCGCCAGCGGTGAGCCGACGCCGGAGATTCGCCTCATTCAATTTGAGGCCTTGCTGGCTTTGGGACGCGCGAAGGAAGTCAAAGCCCTCGCTACCACCGGCGGGGAAGGGGGATGACCGATTCGAGTGGGTGGCAACCCGGGCGCGCCTACTGGCAACGAAGGGAAAGCGGGCTGTCGCCGCGAAGGCGTTCGCGCGCGCGGCCACCCTCGCCGAAACCGCGGGGCGCGCGGACCTCGCTGGCTGGGCGCGGGTCCAGCAGGCCGGCTGTCTTCTCGATGACGGATCATCCGCGGCGGCACGGCCCTACCTGGAGATGGCGGAAAAGCATATCCCGGGCGATACCGCGCTGGCGATTCATTGGGGTGAGTATCACGAAGCTTCGACCCACTGGAAAGAGGCGATGCGGGTTTATCAGAGAGCTTTAAGAAAAAGCGGCCATCCGCTGCTGCATCAGCTGGCCTGGCGAATGGCCCGGAAGTTGGGGCGCGAAAAAGAGGCCGCCCGACATTTTCAAGTCGCGGAGGCCGGTTACCGTCGAGCCATTGATGCTGGCGAATACTATACGCTGGGCGCGCTGGCGCGTTTATACGCTGAGGCGGGGATTCATTTGGAGGAGGCGCAGCGGCTCGCCCGCCTCAATGCGCAGCATGAGCCGTCCGCCCACGCTGCAGAGAAGCCCCCTGCGCGCGCCCGGTGAGCGACCGACGAACAGGTCCAGAGCGAGGATTTGACATGCATCCTAATGGTTGCATATAGTCCCTCCGTGGATGCGGTTTTTAAAGCGCTAGGCGATGCCAGTCGCCGGAAACTTCTCGATGTGTTGCATACGAACAATGGGCAGACCTTGTCGGAATTATGTGCGCATCTGGACATGACCCGGCAGGCGGTGACGAAGCACCTGGTTCTCTTGGAAGAGGCGAACCTTGTGGCCACCACGTGGCGCGGACGCGAGAAGCTGCATTTCCTCAATCCGGTCCCGCTGCACGAGATCTCCGAGCGATGGATCGGCAAATTCGAACGCGGACGCCTCCGGGCGTTAAGCGAGTTGAAGCGGGGTCTCGAGCAACCAAATAAATGAACACCATGGAAAAAAGCATATTCAATTACGTCACTTATATTCGCACCACGCCGGAACGGCTTTGGCAGGCATTGACCGCGCCGGAGTTCACCCGCCAGTTCTTTTTCGGAATCGTCATGGAGTCCGACTGGAAGGCCGGCGCGGAATGGAAAGCCATCGGCTCCGACGGAGAAGTGAAAGACAGCGGCGAAATCCTGGAGATCGATCCTCCGCGGTTGCTGGTCCTGAAATGGCGCAACGAGTTCAAACCGGAACTGAAAGCCGAGGGTTATTCGAGATTGAGCTACGAACTGGAGCCGCAGGGGGAGTTGGTGAAGCTCACCGTGCTACACCAGATGGACCGCGCTGGATCGAAGTTGATCGGTGCGGTTTCCAACGGCTGGCCCATGATCCTCTCGAGCTTGAAGAGCCTCTTGGAAACAGGTGAACCCCTGCCCGAGACGAGCACTTCATAGCTGCGGGCCCGGCCGCAGCGATCCTAGGCTTTCGGTCCGAGTCGCGTTTGAGGCGCCAGACGGCCCAGCGGATCTTTCCAAAGGCCGGTCTCGGCGAATTCATTACCGAACTGAGCAAACTCGGAGGTCATCATCCCAAGTCGGGCGTAGATCTGAAAGAGTCGGCGCTGTGGCTCGGGGCCGAAGAAGCCATGCATAATGCTGTGCATCGCGATCCAATGATCGTCCGCGACGAGGTCGCTTTTGCGCGCGAAGTACATTTCCTGCAGCTGCTCGATATACATGCGCAGGCAGGAGAAGCCCTTTAGGTCCCCGACCATTTCGAGTAACGCCGTCATCTCCTCGGCGGCCTGTGGCGGGAGCCAATCGGGCTTGAAATGCTCAATCCAGACGTGGCGTGCATGCATCGCATCGCGCATCAGGTCGTGGCTGGTCTGGAAATGTTGCGCGCGACGCGTCTCCTCGGTTTGCCGGCGCATCTCGTCCACTTGCGCGCGCTGCGCCGTGGCCTGCGAGCGCGTGTAGGCCAGCGAAAACAAAGCCAGCAGCGCGCCCGTGATTCCAATGACCGTTCCGGGATCGGCGTTCATCGATGGCGGGGGCCGATCCTGACAGCAGGCAGGAGTTATGTGAAGGCGATTCTCGGCCTTGTTGGCTGGATGGCTCCTTCGATAAAACTTCGCGGTGCCAATAATCTCCGCAGTGCCAACTCGGAGAGGAGTTTGAGAATGGCGCGAGGTCACATCGAAACGATGTTTCCCAGACCGGCATGCACGCAGGTCGCCCAAGGGCACTTGTCTTGCTAAGCAAGAGGGAGATATGCGGCCCCAACCGGCAAACCCTTATTCGAATCCCGAGAGGATGGTCACGCTCGAGATTGTGCCGGACGCTCCCCCAAAGCAGGCCGTGGCGCGGTCGGTGGATGCGGCTGGGCGGCTGGCGAAGAAGGTCTTGCTCCTGGAAGACCGCGATGACTTCCGGGAGATTCTGCGCGAGCACCTAACGATGCGGGGCTTTCAAGTGACCTCGGTGCCAAGCGGCGTCGAGGGGCTCTGCGAAATCAAGAAAAGCGCCTTCGATATCATCATCTGCGACATGTTGATGCCGGGAAGCGGGGGCGAGATGTTCTATTGGGCGGTGACGCGGTTACGCCCGGCGACGGCGCAGCGGTTCATCTTCTTTACCGGCCACCCGAACAATCCGACCTTCGACTATTTCTTCCGACGCGTAAACGCGACGGTGCTGATCAAGCCCTTCCCGCTCGCCGACCTGGACGCAAACGTCAGCAGCATTCTACGCAAGCTGGCCTGACCGGATCAGTTTGCGACGCTCTCAATCAGGGCAATCGAGTGCCGGCGCTGGCCTTGGCGAGGCCGACATCCGAGGCGTTAACGGCGCCGCTAAAGTTGATATCGTTGCGAAAATTCGCCGCGCTCGCGGTCTGGCCGGATTGCGATTTGGTGAGGCCGACATCCGATGAGTTCACAAATCCGTTCCCGCTCGTGTCCCCAGCGAGGACGCCCATTTGAATCGCGATGTCGCCGGTGGTCGACCCGTTGTTCACATTGAGAAGGGTGATCCCGAGGGTCTGGGCGTTTGCGACGGTGGCGAGGTTGATCGTGACGGTATTGCCACTCATGCTGTGCGTGCCGCTGGCCATGCCGTCGCGGCTTGTGATGGAAAGTCCGCCGACGGTGACGGGACCGGCAAAGACGACCACGACCTGATGACTTCCTCCCGCGCCACCGGTGCGGCATTCGATTCCCGCAGGTCCGGCAACGGGCAGGTTGATATCGAAAGTCGCGCGCTGCCGTGGACTTTGCGGGAGAGCGGCGCTCGACGAGCTGAAGGGGCGCGTCGAGGAGTTGGGCGATGTAGCCGCTTTCGACGAAGAAGCGCGTCGCCAGGACCATTCGCCCGGCTGCTGGCCAAGCCGGCGCTGCCGGTGTTCGTGTAAGCCGTGCTGGCGGTTTGTCTTGCCACCAGCATCGACGGCATCAGCCGCGACGCTGTAGCTGGCGGAGCTGCGTGAACCGGCCTGCACACTAAAAAGGGAGGCGAGCAGAAGGAGGCTGCAGAGAGCGATCGGCGGTAGGGTTTTCATGTGTTTTATGTCTTGTTAGGGCTGGCCGATACGGGCGCGGCCGGTGGAAAGCCAGTTGGAGAATTTCAGGTTCTTGGTGATGCGCGGGCGGTCGGTGCCGTAGTTGCCTTGCTTGATATGGATGCGGTGCGTCGGGCTGGCAGCGGTGATGGCTTTCACGACGGTCTGGAATGGCGCGCCGGGAGCACCGGTGCCGGTGGCGTCGTTGCCCGCAGCTTTGTCGACAAACCACTGTCCCGTGGCTGCCGTCCATAATTCGTAGGCACCCATGTCGGGGTTGCCGCCGAGGTTGCGTGGAAGTCCATCGAGATCAGTCGGGCCGAGATTGCCGATGTTGCCGGCGCCAGTGTTAATGCAAGGCGAGGTCGAGCGGAGATGGTAATTGCCGGTGGCCGGGTCGATATATTGCGGATCGGCCTCGATGTTTCCGGTGGTAGTGAAAGCGGTGCCGCCGCGCACATCGGACGTGGCGACGAAGTGGCTCGAACCGGTCAGCAGGGCGATCCCGGCCTGCGTTCCCGATCCCCAGACGATGCTGTTGCGCAGTTCGAGGTAGCTGTTGGTGCGGACGCGCAAAATCGCGCTCGCGCCGGTCACCGTGCAGTTTGTCACGTAGGCCTGGGCATTGGTTGTCTCGATTCCGACCGCGGTGCCGCCGGCCGGAATGGTCGTGTCGATGAGCGAATCGGTGAGAGTGAAATTTGCGCCATCCAGAAAAATGTTGGAGCTGGAGAACGGCGCGCGGTTACCGAAGAAGCGGCAACGGGTGAGGACGGCGGAAACGGGGCCGCTGTTCGCGCGCAGGTAAACTCCGCCGCCGTAGACCTGGCCCACGTTGTTCGTGAAGCTGCACTCCCGCGCCGTGAGCGCTCCGCTCCCGCCGCCGATTCCGCCGACCGAGTTGTCGGCAAAAGTGCAGCGAAGCACCGTCGGCGAGCCGCCGTTCATCTGGAACGCACCGGAGATTTGCTGGCCGCCGCTGAGGTTGTTGTTGAAGGCGCAGTCGGTGATCGTGGGGCTGCCCAGGCTGCTGACCACTCCGTTGATGCCGTTGCGAAAAGTGAAGCCCGCCACACGACAGGTGGACGGCACGCTGGAGAGGACGAGGCAGGGCGCGGTGCCGCCGCCATCGATGATGCTTTGGCCTGCACCAGCGCCTTGCAGGACAAGGTCTTCAGCGACGGATAGGTTTTCCGCGTAAGTGCCGGCGGCGACCTGGACAGTGTCGCCGTTCACGGCGACGGCGATGCCGCGAGCGACGGTGCGAAAAGGTTGCGACGCGCTGCCAGGATTGGAGTCGTTCCCGGCCTGAGACACATAGAACGTGGCCGCCAAAGCCGCCTCTCCGGCCATGAAAAAGCCGGCGAGCAGCGCAAGCAATCGTAGCCGAAGAACGCTCATTATTGTTTCCCGATGCTGGCGCGCCCGACGCCCGTCCAGTTGTAGAACTTGAGCCGCTTTGTGATGCGGGGCCGGTCGCTGCCGTAGTTGCCTTGCTTGATGTGAATGTTGTAGCCGGCGCTGGCGCTATCGATCGCTCTGAACACGGTTTTGAAGGGACTTCCCGCTGCCCCTGTCCCGGAGTCGTTCCCGACGGCGCCGTCCACGTAAAAATCAACGCGCGGAAGGATAACAATGGTGTAGTCGGTCACGCTGGAGAGAGTTCCGTCCGTGGCGGTGATGGAGAGATTGAAGGTGCCGCGTTGCCGCACGGTTCCCTGGATCGAAACGGGCCGGATAGAATTTGTGGTGGACGGTGGTTCAACGATAGCGATCCCGAAGGGAAGAGCGCCGCTGGTGACGGAATATCTGAAGGCGCCTTCGTCCGGGGCGAGGAGGAAGTCGTAGGCCTCGCCCTCCGGAACACCGGGCAATTGCGGCCGGTAGCTGCCTCCGTTCTGCGAATTATTCAGTTCGAAGGCGCCGATATCTGCGGCAGAAATGCGAGGCGCGCCACGTTGATCGGATTGCGGGGCAGCGGTGGTGTTCGCCGCATCGATTGCTGGCGAACCGGCGGCCAGCGCGACAGTCATGGTCGCTCCGCCGTAGAAGCCGAGCGGGGCGAGACCGGCGTTCACGGGCGCGCCGGCTGTCCCCACGATATTGCCGGTTGTGTCACCGCTGATCGTGAAAGTTCTCACGCCGATCAGGTTGTGACCTTGGGAATTTAGGTCGCCGTAATAGTCGCGGGCAAAGGTGGCTGTATTTCCTGCCACGAGTGTATTGCGCGCGGAAATCGTTCCACCTGCACCGAAGTCGTTGTAGACGCCGCCCCCTTGGCCCGCAGATTGGCCTGCAGTTTGGGGATCGCCACTTCGCACGCACTTATTTCGGGTGATGGTGACGTTTAACAGGGTCAAATTTCCATCGTTGATCCAGATCCCGCCGCCATCCGCAGGCGGGTTGCTGGTTTGATTGGTGGCATTTAGCGTGTTGTCCGAGATGGTCGTATTTGTAACGGTCCCACTGGTTTGGACGTAGAGGCCACCGCCGCGTGGAAATGTGCTCGTGGCAGAATTCCGCGCGATGGTTGAGTCGGAAATGGTGACGGCCCCGCTTCTGGCCGCGACGCCCGCTCCTCTGGGCGACTGATTCCGTGTGATCTGCGAGTTGCGGATAATCAGCGCCGCGTCAGATGCAATACCACCGCCGCTGGTGCCGGAAGGCCCTTCTGCATAGTTGTCGTCGATCGTCGAGTCGTTCACCGTCAGGCTGCCGGAAGCGTTGTGGATGCCCCCGCCGTTGGCGGTAGCGCGATTGCCAGACACCATGCAACGGTTCAGGGTCAGGTTCCCCTGGCTGTAAATGCCGCCGCCGGTGCTTGGCTGCTCGGTAGTGCCCGCCCTTCCGCCCGTGACCGACAGCCCCGAGAGCACCGCAGTTACTCCAGAATTGACCGCGAAAATTCGGCTGATCGACACCGCGTCGGCGTCGTTCGTGATTGTCAGCAGGCTCGCGCCTGGGCCCTGGATGGTAACGTCTTTCGTCAGGACGATTTGCCCGGTCGTGAGGCGGATCGTGCCCGTCACGGCCGGGGTGATTGTGCTGCCCGCGCAGGCATCGAGCACCGCCTGACGGAGCGAGCCGGCGTCGCCGTCGCCCACGTTGGTCACGCTCGGATTGATGATGCACTGCGCAGAGGCGCTGCTCGCGAGGAGAGCGACTGCGAGCCAGGGAAGAAGAAGGAGTTTCATGATGCGCGCCATCCCGAACGGGTTACTTCAGGCTCACGAGCACCAGGACCAGGCCTTTGCCGGAAGCGAGCCCGCTCATCGCCTTGCCGATGACGGCGCCATTTGCCAACGTGTGGTCGTCCACTTTCATGGCGTGCCCCGGCGTGTCGGAAGTGGTGAGCATGTCGCCGGCCTCGATCGGGCCGTTCGCATCCGCGTCCACATAACACCAGACGCGCCCGATGCTCGCGACCGGGCGCGAACCGTCGGCCACCGTCCCGACCTGGCGCAAGGTAATCCCCGGCGCGATGCCGTTCGCGCCGCTCAGGATGCCGGCGACGGTCTTGTCGTAAGCCCGCTCCGCCACCCGCATCTGGCCGACGTGGCGTGAATCGATCGCCACCACCATGCCGGGGATGGGCTCAATGTCGCCCGCAGGCGCAACTTCATACGGCTCGGCCACATCGCTCCCACCCAGGACGGTGACGACATTGGCCGTAACTTCGCCTGCCACGGTCACGTTGCCGTTCAAGGTCGGGATGGTGGCGGACGGCGCGCTGAGGGTCCCGGTGACGGCGACGTTCCCGTTCAAAACTGGGAAGGTGACCGAAGCGGCACTTAGAGCACCGCCGATGGCGACATTGCCACTGAGGTTGGGGATGGTGGCGGAAGTGGCCTTGATCGCGCCGGCGACCTCAAGCTTCGTGGAAGGAGAATCGGTCCCGATGCCCACATTGCCGCCCACGTAGAGGTTACCGGGTCCGCCGCCATAGCCGACAAACGAGTCGCCACCGAAAGGATTGAGATAAAGGTTTTCGCCCGTCTGAAGGTGGAGCCGGCCAGCAGCGTTCATAGCATCCCCATCGAGCCTGAGGTTGCCGGCGACGTGCAGACGCGCCTGGGGCGCGGTGGTCCCGATCCCCAGGTTGCCTCCGGGAGTGAGGGCCATGCTCGGCGTCGTGCCGACCCCGCCGTCGCTGTACCACTGGAAGGGCGCTGCGTTCGTGACAAAGCGAACGAAGGCCCCGTCGAGCTGTGAATACAGCCCGAGGTCGGCGGTCGCGGCGAGAGGAGCGCCGCCGCGCTGGATAATCCCATTGTTCACGAAGAGGCTGGGTGCGCTAATCGCACCGGAGACGTTCAACCGGCCGAGCAACGACAGCAGGCCAGCGCCATTATTGATCAGCCGCACGTTAAAATCTTCGGGCGTGCCGGTGCCGAAATGGAAATCGATGAAGGGCGATGTTCCCGTTTGCAGGGAATCACCCAGCTCGAGCGAGCCGCCCTGATCGCCTATCAAGCCGGCGCCATTTCCAAGGGTAAAGCTGCTGCCGGTGAAACTGTTGGCCGGATTATTGAAAGTGGTTTGGCCGGTGAACGTCTGAGCAGAGTCCAGGACCGCCACGTTGGCCGCGAGTTGCGCGCTGCCGACCGCGCCGCTGGCGATCTTCGCGGAAGTGACCGCGCCGGTGGCGAGCGCCGGGCCAGCGACGGCGCCATCCGCGAGGTAACCGGTCGGCGCGAGGCGCTGGTCGGGCGTGAGAAGCTGGGAGCCGTTGCTGCCGTCGTTGAACCAGACGCGCAGGCGCACATCAGGATTGGTCCAGACGCTGGCTGGGATGGCGCTCGTCATGCCCGCGACGGTCGTGTCGCCGAGGAGGAGCGAGTAAAGGCCGTTCGCCACCGCGAAGCGAGACGGCGGTGGTAGGCTGGGAGCCGTTCACGCTCGAGCCGTCGTTGCTCCAGTAGGTGGTGTTGCCGGCGGCATTGACGAGGGCAAACCTGAACTGGCCGGAGCCGTTGAAGTTGACCGCCGGATTACCGGTCGCGACGCGGCCCTGATAGTTGACGAGCTGCGGCACCTGGGCCGGCAGCGCGGGCGCGAGGCAGATGAGGATGACTGCAATAGTGCGGAGGCGGAGGAAGTTTTTCATAGTTTCGAGGCTCTTGTTGAGTTGGCTTCAAGAGGAGACGCGGAAAGCCGTGCGAAACCCTGTCACGCAAATCGCAGTTTTCTTTCTGCCGCCGATCAAAATGCGGCGCTCCGGCAAGCGCGGCTTTCATTCTTACGCTTTTGCCCCAGATTATCGGACCCATGCCCGAGCCGATTCCTGCCGACGTTACGCAACTACTCGGACAATGGGGCGACGGCGATCGCGCGGCGCTCGACGACCTGATCCCGCATGTTTACGACGAGCTGCGCCGCATGGCGCATGGGCGGATGGCGCACGAGCGCCCCGGACACACCATGCAGGCGACCGCACTGGTCAACGAGGTCTACCTCAAGCTGAGGAACGAACGCGGGGCCGCCTGGAAGAATCGCGCCCAGTTCTTCGCTGTGGCCGCGCAGTTGATGCGGCGCATCCTCGTGGATCACGCGCGGCAGCATTCGAGCGCAAAGCGGGGCGGCGGGGCGCAGCAGGTCACGCTCGACGAGGCCATGCTGGTGACAAAGGACAATGCCAGCGAAATGCTCGCGATCGATGAAGCGCTGCATAAACTCGAGCAGCTTGATAAGCGTAAGAGCCAGGTGGCGGTGATGCGCTTTTTCGCCGGGCTCACAGTCGAGGAATCGGCCGAAGCGCTCGCCATCTCCGCTGAAACGGTCGCGCGGGACTGGCGCTTCGCGCGCGCCTGGCTGCGGAACGAGCTCAGCACCGCAGCATGATGGCACGCCTTCGCGGGGAAGGGCGGAATCATACCGGCCCTCCAGATTCATGAGCCCGGCGCGTCTCCAGAAGATCGACGAGCTGTTTCAAGCCGCTATCGCGCAATCGCCGAACGAGCGCGACGCCTTCCTCGCTGAAACGTGTGCGGACGATGCGCTCCTTCGCTCCGAAGTCGAGGCCTTGCTGGTCGCGGACAGCGAGCCGGACGACCTGGCGCAAGTAGCGGCAGGCGTTGCCGCAGATTGGACGACCGCCAACGATCATCCCGATCTCATCGGGGAAACGTTCGGTCGTTATCGCATCATCGCGCCGCTCGCTGCGGGCGGAATGGGGGAAGTGTTCCTTGCGGAAGACCTGACGCTGCAGCGCAAAGCGGCGATCAAATTCCTCCCGCGCAAGTTTACCCGCGATGGCGATCGCTTGCGGCGCTTCGAACAGGAAGCGCGCGCGGCCTCCGCGTTGAATCACCCGAACATCATCACCATCTACGAGATCGGGCAATGGGATGGCACTCACTTCATTGCCTCGGAGTTCATCGAAGGCGAAACGCTCATTGAAAAGACGGAGGAATCGCGGCTCGCTCTGGCGCAGGTCCTCGACATCGGCCGCCAGGCCGCCGGTGCGCTCGCCGCGGCGCACGCCGCCGGCATCGTGCATCGAGATATCAAGCCGGCTAACATCATGTTGCGCAGCGACGGCTACGTCAAAGTGCTCGACTTCGGTCTGGCCAAGCTGGCTTCGTCGCCCGATTCGAAGCAATTGGATGTGACTGAGCCCGGCCGGGTCATGGGCACGGTCAACTACATGTCGCCCGAGCAGGCGCTCGGTCAGCCGCTTGATCATCGCACCGACATCTTCAGTCTCGGCGTGGTGCTTTATGAGATCGCGACCGGGCGCCGCCTCTTCGCCGGCGGAAGCGAGGCCGCGACTTACCATCGCATTCTCAATGAAGAGCCTCCGCCGATGCAGGCGGTCGATGCCGCGCTTCCGGAGGAATTTGACCTGGTCGTCCGGCGCGCGCTGGAGAAGGATCCCGCGCGCCGCTATCAATCGGTCTCCGACCTGCGCGACGATCTGCGACGCCTCGCCTCCGGCACTGAAGAAACTGCAGCAGCGAGGCTGGCCTCGCTTCGGCAGCGCGCGAACCAGCGCTCGCGCAATGTGCGGTGGGCCGCGGTCGCGTCGCTCCTGCTCGCGCTCGTGGCAGGCATTTTCCTCATCGGTCAGCAGACGGCGGAACGAAGCACTGGGCCGCGCCCTAACGAGATTCCGAACAAGTCGATCGCCGTCCTCCCTTTTCAGAATGCCGGCCCGGATGAAGACGGCACCTTTGCCGACGGTGTGCAGGACCAGATCCGGAGCGGTTTGGCCCAGCTCCCCGATTTGAAGGTCATCGGCCAGGCCTCTGTCACCCGTTATCCAGCCGACGCACCCCGTGACCTGCGCGCGATCAGCGAGCAGTTGCGCGTCGCTCACATCCTTGAAGGCCGGGTGGAACGGACGGACGAGAAGGTGCGAGTCCACGCGCAGCTTCGGGATGCCAGGAGCAAGAAGCAGGTTTGGGCGGAGACTTACGAACGCGAGTTGTCGGATGTCTTCGCCATTGAGAGCGAGATTGCGCAGGCGATCGCGCGGCAGTTGCGCGCGACCCTGTCGCCAGCCGAAAAGGCGGAAATCGAACGTCCGCCGACGCGCGACCTTAGCGCCTTTCACTTTTACACCCGCGGCAGGACGCTGCTGGAGGAGGCGCGCACCGGCAATGATGCGGAGAAGAATTTCGCGGCGGGGATCGAATTGTTAAACGAAGCGATCCGGCGCGATCCGCAGTTCCTCGTCGCACACTGCCAGCTGGCCTACGCGCACTCGGGGATGATCCTTTTCGGCCTCGATAACGCCCCCACGCGTCTGGCTGCGGCGAATGCTGCCGCCGCCGCCGCTCGCCAGCTTTCGCCCGACTCCGGAGATACGCATCTCGCCCTGGCCTACGTCTTCTACGCTGGGTTTCAATACGACCTCGCGCGCGAAGAGCTGGAGATCGCGCGACGGCATTCGCCTAACGACCCGCGCACGACCGTCTTCAGCGCTTTCATTCATCGCCGGCAGGGCCGCTGGCAGGATTCCACCCGCGACTTCGAGCGCGCTCTCGTGCTCGATCCACTCAACGCCGATCTCCTTCAGGAATTGGCGAGCAATTATGATGCGCTCCGGCATTACGACGAGTGGGCCGCCGTCCTGGACCGTGCCATCGTGCTGCGGCCGAATCGCATCGGCTTGCTCCTTGTGCGCGGCCTGGTGCCGCTAGGAGAACACGCCGACACGCGGCCCATGCGTGCGGTCCTCGATGCGAAAATGAAGGAAGACCCGGCCAGCGCGAGGGCACAGATGGATTGGCGCCTGAAGCTCACTTTCGCGGAGCGCGACTTCGCTGCCATCGCGGATGCGCTCGCGGATCTGGGCGATCGTCGCTACGGAGCTGATTGGGCGCGCTTCAGCCGCGAGTTCGGCGAAGGACTGCTCGCACGAATGACGGGCGATGAGGTGGGGGCGCGCCAGGCCTTCGCCGCCGCTCGCATCTCGCAGCTCGCGCTCGTCGAAGCGCAGCCAGACTACGGCCCGGTCGTGTCCGTGCTGGGCCTGATCGAAGCCGGCCTCGGGAACAAAGAGGAAGCGTTGCGCCTCGGCCGCCGCGCCGTCGAGCTGCTGC
This sequence comes from uncultured Verrucomicrobiae bacterium, assembly GCA_963769625.1. Lineage (GTDB taxonomy): Bacteria > Verrucomicrobiota > Verrucomicrobiia > Chthoniobacterales > UBA10450 > JACCTI01. The sequence continues at coordinate 710,747 of CAVYMO010000012.1, forward strand.
CGATGGAGAAAGATGCCATCCGCGGTCCTCATATGATCGCGCACCTCGCGATGATCGCAGCATGGGTGGGCGACAATGAGCTCGCCCTCGAGCAGATCCGCCGTTTCGAAGAAGTCACGCCTGCCGGTTTCCACTACGGCTACCTCAAGCTCGACCCGATGTGGGATCCGCTCCGCGGCGACCCGCGCTTTGAAGCGATCGTCGCTTCGCGTGCGCCGAGCGGTGTGAAGTGAGGAGCTGGCGAAAGCGTCTCGCGCGGCCAAGCGCTCTCCACCAAGATGCGTCGCATCGCCGCCGCCGTCGCAGCCAAGAAGTGCGCGCGGTTGGCGGAACATTGACCGCCCAATTGCAGCCACGCCTCATGCACCAGCGCCGTGGGTTGCAGGATGTGCCGCGACCGCTCCAGCGACATCTTCGCCCGCGCGATCTGGCGCAACTCGCCGTAAATCTGGCTTAGCAGCGGCGCACCCGCTTCCGCAGCGAGAGTGAAATCGTTCGCGCGATTCCGCTGCGGCCGAGTTTCGGGAAGACACACGCCACAGTGCTATCCGCGGGAGTTAAGCGAGGTCGTAGCGATCGAGATTCATCACCTTGTTCCAAGCAGCAACGAAGTCGTGGACGAACTTGGCCTGCGCGTCGACGGAACCATAAACCTCCGCGAGCGAGCGCAGCTCGGAGTTGGATCCGAAGGCGAGATCCACGCGCGTGCCGGTCCATTTCACTTTCCCGGTTTTGCGGTCCCGGCCTTCGAAAACGTCCGCGGCTTGCGAGCCCGGACTCCACTCCGTGCCCATGTCGAGCAGGGAAACGAAGAAGTCGTTAGTCAAAGCTTCGGGTTGTTTGGTGAAGACGCCGTGTTGCGACTGGCCGGCGTTTGTTTTTAGGACGCGCATGCCGCCCACCAGCACGGTCATCTCGGGCGCGGTCAGGGTTAGCAATTGGGCCTTGTCGATCAAGAGCGCTTCCGCCGGGACGGTGTAGCGGGCCTTGAGATAATTACGGAAACCGTCCGCCATCGGTTCGAGCGGAGCGAAGGCCTCGACGTCGGTCTTCTCCTGCGCAGCGTCCATGCGGCCTGGAGCAAAAGGCACTGACGCTTCGTGTCCGGCATTTTTCGCCGCCTTCTCCACCGCCGCGCAGCCGCCGAGGACGATCAGGTCCGCGAGCGACACCTTCTTGCCGCCAGTGGCGGCCTTGTTGAACTCCGCCTGGATGTCTCCGAGGGCCTTGAGCACTTTCGCGAGTTGGGCTGGCTGGTTCACTGACCAGTCTTTTTGCGGCGCGAGACGAACGCGGGCGCCGTTGGCACCGCCGCGCTTGTCCGAACCGCGGAAGGTCGAAGCCGAGGCCCATGCCGTGGACACCAATTCCGAAACCGAGAGACCGGATGCGAGAATCTTCGTCTTCAGCGATGCGACGTCCTGCGCATCGATCAACGGATGGTCGACCGCGGGAATCGGATCCTGCCAGAGTAGTTCCTCGGCGGGAACCTCCGGTCCGAGATAGCGCGCGCGCGGGCCCATGTCGCGGTGGGTGAGCTTGAACCAGGCGCGCGCGAAGGCATCGGCGAACTGATCTGGATTTTCGAAAAAGCGGCGCGAGATCTTCTCGTAGGCCGGGTCCATGCGCAGGGAAAGGTCGGTGGTGAGCATGGTGGGACGATGTTTTTTCGCAGGGTCGTACGCGTCGGGAATCGTCGCGGCGGCATCTTTCGCCACCCACTGATGCGCGCCGCCGGGGCTTTTCGTGAGTTCCCATTCATGACCGAACAGGTTTTCAAAAAAGCCGTTGCTCCACTTCGTCGGCGTGGTGCTCCAGGTAACTTCGAGGCCGCTGGTAATGGTGTCGGGGCCTTTGCCGGTGCCGTGGCTGTTCTTCCAACCGAAGCCTTGATGCTCCAGCGCCATCGCTTCGGGCTCAGGGGACACGTTTGATGACGGGGCGGCGCCGTGAGTTTTCCCAAAAGAGTGACCGCCGGCGATAAGCGCGACGGTTTCCTCGTCGTTCATGGCCATGCGACCGAAGGTGTCGCGAATATCTTTCGCGGCGAGGAGCGGATCGGGATTGCCGTCCGGTCCCTCGGGGTTCACGTAGATCAGGCCCATCTGCACCGCAGCGAGCGGATTCTCCAGGTCGCGACTATGGACGTCGCCGTCGGCGTCGTCGTCGGAAACGAGCACGCCACCCCCTTTTTCCACTCCCTCGGAACCATGGCCGTAGCGGATATCGCCACCGAGCCATGTCATCTCGCGGCCCCAATAGACGTCGCGATCCGGTTCCCAAGTGTCTTCGCGTCCGCCGGCAAAGCCGAAAGTTTTAAAGCCCATCGTCTCGAGAGCGACGTTGCCGGTCAGAATCATGAGGTCGGCCCACGAGATTTTGCGACCATACTTTTGTTTTATCGGCCAGAGCAGCCGACGCGCTTTGTCGAGGCTCACGTTATCCGGCCAGCTATTGAGCGGCGCGAAACGTTGCTGACCGCGCCCGCCGCCGCCGCGCCCGTCGCCGATGCGGTAAGTGCCCGCGCTGTGCCACGCCATGCGGATGAAGAGACCGCCGTAATGGCCGAAGTCCGCCGGCCACCACTCCTGCGAATCCGTCATCAACGCCGCGAGATCCTTCTTCAGCGCCGCATAATCGAGGCTCTGGAATTCCTTTGCGTAATCGAACGCTGCGCCCATGGGATCGGACTTCGCCGAGTGCTGATGCAGCAGTTCGACCTTGAGCCGGTTGGGCCACCAATTGTGATCGGTGGGCGCCTGTCCGGTGGCGGCGGTGTGGTTAAAAGGGCACTTAGCTGCGGTGGAGGCGTCGTTGCTCATGGTGAATAAAATTGGGTTGCGTCAATTATACGCACGGATACGGACGAGTGGCAGGTGGAGGAGAAACAAAATGTTTTAGCGGCCACCGTGCGGTCTGGCCGCGGGCGACTGCTCGCGCAGGGAAAACGGCGGATGTCACAGCCCAGCCCGAGTCCGGCTACTCGCCGATGATTTTTACCAGCGCCCGTTTTTTTCGGCGACCGTCGAACTCGCCGTAGAAGATCTGTTCCCAAGGCCCGAGATCGAGTTTGGCTTTGGTGATGGCGACGACGACCTCGCGGCCCATGATCTGCCGCTTGAGGTGGGCGTCGGCGTTGTCTTCGCCCGTACGATTGTGCCGGTAGGCACTCGTGGGCGCATGCGGCGCCAGTTTTTCCAACCAGACCCCGTAGTCGTGATGGAGTCCGCTTTCGTCGTCGTTGATGAAGACCGAGGCGGTGATGTGCATGGCGTTGACGAGGCAGAGGCCTTCGTGCACGCCGCTTTGGCTAACGAGTTCTTCGACCTTCGGGGTGATATTGAGAAACCCGCGCCGGTTCGCCACTTCGAACCAAAGATGTTCGGTGTGCGATTTCATGCAGTCACCACCATACAGCGCGTCGCGGCGGGCCGACGTTTCTTAGAAGTGGCCGCCCACGTATTCCCACATTTGATGGTGCCAGTAGGGCCATTCATGCCCGCCTTTCGGGCCCCAATCGTCCAGATGATGCGCAATGCCGCGACTCGCAAGCACGGCGGACATTTGGTAAGTCGGTCCCGGCACTTCCCACGGGCCGTTGCCGGTGGCGAGATGGATGTCGCAACTTGCCAGTTGTTGCAAAAACCAGGGGTCGCTCTGGTTGGCCATGTAGTCGACCGGGTTGTTGAAATAGAAATTGTCGTCGTACAACCCGTCCATGGAATCGCGCATGTCGTAAACGCCGGAGAGGGCGAAGCAGCGTTTCACGCGATCGGGATGCTTGAAGAGGCTGTTGGCGGCGTGGAAGGCGCCGAGCGAGGCGCCGTAAGTGGTGATCGGGATGCCTCCCGTCTGGCATTGGGAGTCGATGAAGGGGAAGACCTCACTCGCCACATAATCGTCGTACTGCGCCTGCAGCCAGCTGCGGTGAAACGGGTGTGCGCTCTTGTTTTGGAAGGAATCGTTGTTCACGCCGTTGATCGAGAAGATGCGGAGTCGACCTTCTTCGAGATATGGGGCGAGGGTGCGGATCATACCCTGGCCTTCCTGCTCCCATTCATCGCCACCGCTGGTGGGGAAGGCGAGGATGGGCAGGCCGTAGTGGCCGTAAACGACAACGCCCATTTCGCGATTGAGGCGGTGGGAATACCAACGGTGATAGTCACGATGCATGGCTTGCGAGGATACGGGGTTAAGCGTGGCGCTCAAGCGCGGCGTGGCAATGACGCGGCGCGCAGGTTCTTCTCCAACAGGAAGCCGGACGATCTTATCCAGATCGTCCGGCATTACCATGACGACGCTTCGTTAGGGCAACGCAGGCAGCGAGGTGCCCGACTTGGATTTCACCAGACCAACGTCTGAACTGTTGATCGTGCCATTGGGAGTCACGTCGGTGCGGAAATTCCCCGCGTTCGTCGGCTGGCCGGAGACAGCCTTGGTCTGACCGACGTCGGACGAGTTCACAGAGCCGTTCCCGCCGGTATCGCCGACAAGGAATCCCATGCCGACGCTCGCCGAACCGGGTGTCCCGCCACCGACCGCGCCCACGTTGGTGGCGTTCAGAGTCAGGCGCTGTGGGCTGGTCACTCCGCTCAGGCTGACGAGCATGTCGTTGCCGCTAAAGTTGACCGCAGTGACGGTTCCATTCCCGGCCGAGACGTTTGCGTTTCCGCTTTGGACGGGACGGTCGAACGTCAAGACGGCGGTGAAGTTGCCGCCCGCCTCGCGCGGCTCGACGCCGGATCCGTCCAGCGGCATGGTCACATCGAACGTCCCTGCGGTGCCGTGAGTAAGCCGTGAGGCCGCTCCCGTAAGTTGCGGAAGGACCGGCAGGTTCGCACAGTCGCCGGGTCCGGCGGTGTTATCGACAAAGCCCGAGACGATGCCACTGAAATTCGAGGACTCCGTCGTCCCCGTCGTATTCACCACGATCACGAAGTTATTCCCGGCCGGGACAACGAACGAGTAGGTCGCCTGATCCACCGTGGTCCCGAGGCCGCTGAGACCACTGTCGCCAAGGTAGTTCGCGGTCAGGTTAGCCGGATCATACACCGTGTCGTAGGCGACACTCTGGATGTCTCCCGGGCCGCCGAGTTCCGCGTTGATTGTCACCGTGTAACAACGGGCCGCACCGCTCGTGTTAGTGAAATTGTAGGTTTTGTAATACTTGGTTCCCGGGAAACCGCCGCCGGGGGCAGCCTTACCGGAGCAGGTGCTCGGGACTTGATTGCGGCCCATGCGATCGGCCTGAGTCGAATCGCTCGTTGTAAGCCGGGCGAGCGGGATGAGTTGATCGGGACCGCCGGCACAGGTCGGGACGGTGTACGCGATCGATTTGCTTCCACCCGCATAGGTGAGGTTGAGTGAAAGCGCGATCGGGGTGCCGCAGACGAAGGTCGGCGAGACCGAGATCTTGAACGGCGTCGCGTTCGTGCCGCTCTCATCAATCGCTTTGTTCGAATAACTGGAAGTCCCATCGGTCACGGTGACGCCTGGAGTCGTGGTCGTGAGCGTAGAAGAGATGGCCGTCTCTCTGGCGCAGCCATTATTCTTGATGCCAAGGTTCACCCGTACGCATTCGGCCTTGTTAACGATGCCGTTGTTGTTGCCGAGCGAGTCATCAATCGTGACCCCGTTGGCCTCCAGCTTCGAGACGCCCGCCATCGTGAAATTCTGAATCACGGTGCCGCCGCCGGGCGGAATGACCGTGGCAGAATTAGGCGACGCCCCGGTGCAGTTCCGGTCTGCGTCGGCCGCGGTGGCGGTGTAGGTGCCAGCCGGGACGAGAATCGTGTAAACGCCGCTGGCGTTACTGGCGCCCGCGAAATTGTTGCTCAACGCCACCCTGACCCCTTCAATCGGAGTGCCTGTTTCAGCCGAAGTGATCGTGCCGGTGACGGTGCCGTAAGCATTCGCGGCCGAGGTGCAGGAAGGGAATTTGTAGCTGGCGATGCGGGTGGACCAGTGAAAGGAACCGGTCGTCTTCAGATACTCGTTTGTGTAGTAAAACGTACATTGATCGATCGGATCCAAGGTCATGGCGGAGTAGTCACCCCAGCGATTCCCGGCGGCTAATTGCACGCCGGTGCTCGCTTGCATTTCGATCTCGTCGCCAAGCGTGTTGATCGGATCCGACGCCAAACGGCCGGCCAGGTAGATGCCCGGATTTATGGTTAAACTCGATTTGCTGTAGCCCAGCAGAATGTTGCGATCTTTGTCCATCGCAATCGACGGCATGAAACGATAGCTGCCATCGATGTTATAGGTGGCGTTTTGGAAAACCGTCGGGTGCGTCAGAGGGTTTCCGTTGTTCCGAAACTCAAACCATTCCACCGATCCATTCGCCGCGGTGCCGGTGCTCGTCGCACTGACCACGAGCGACTCGTCGGGCGCGGCTTGCGTGCCCTGGTTGCGGTAGGCGAGCCGATACATGTAGCGGCCGGAGAGGTTGTCGATATAGTCGGCCGCGGTGGCGGGTGCAGGTTGCGGCACACAGGCACGGGAGATGGTGCCAAGGCACGCGGCGTTGCCGATGCCAGCGGTCGCAATTTCAGTGCGCGTAAACGCCATCGACGGAGCTGGGTTCCACGTCACACTCACTCGATACGAGTTGGTAATGTTCGTGAGCCCCTCGTTCGGACTGACCGCGAAGGCGGGCGCGCCGACCGGCGGAGGAGTCAAACTGTCAAGATCGCTCACCAAGATGCCGGCTCGTGGGCCGGTATCCACGCTTTGCATCCGAGCCGGCAGGCCCGCGATCATTTTTTCCCGTTCAAAGGCATAAATGCGACTGGTGATGAAGGCGTTCGGGACAGCGGCCGGCAGACCGTCCGGCCCCGCGCTGAAAATATGCGCGGCCATGTAGTAACCATCCGGCCATACGGCTTGGTGCGGGTAATCGACGAAGTTCACCGGGTCGGTCAGGAAGTCATACAGGTAGTAATCTCCCGTCGCGTCCGACGTCGTGGAAACCGCGAAGCACTGGTGGGAGTAGCCACCCGTCGGCCCGCCGACAACGAACTGGGAAAGCACCCAACGGCCCGCGAGAACGTCGTACGAGACAACAGGATCGCCGTTGTTGTGCGTCGCGCAGATGCCGCCCAGCGCCTGAAAGAGCGTATTACCGGCAGCAGGACCATACTCAAGGGCACCGGTGTTCTTGTTGAAGATGGCGAAACTGGTGTTGTTCCACTGCACGTATTGCGTCGCGCCCACACGGCCGTTTACGTCGGGCGGATTGCTGCCAACGCGAAAGGCACCAAGGCCCACGCCGACACCGTCAAAGCTGACCCCAGGAACCGCCTCTGCGGTCGATTCTCCCACCTCGGTTTGCATCGGACCGTCCGGGCCACCACTCTTGGTCGGGAAGTCGGGAAGGGCCAATCTCGGATGAGCAATCTTCAGAACCGTCTCCGCATCGATCGGCGCCACGTCTCGCAACTTCCCGCTGCGAACTGCCTGCACCGGGCGCAGGTCAACCGGCGGGCCGCTGTAGGGGCGGGCCGGCGCGGTTTGAGCCCGCACGAGCGGACGGTCGGCCGGGTTTTTGTCGAGTTTGATTGCTCCACCGTTGGCGGGTTGCGTGGGCGCGGTAACCGATCCAAAGGCGAAGAGGGCGAGCAATCCTGCGGCAAGGCAGAGGGTGGATGCGACGAGTGCGCGTAAGGTGAAAAATGCGGAGCGGGCGGGGTTTTTATGTTTCATGGTGAGGGAACTTCCGAGGGATTAGGAAAAAACGATTCTTTGCTATTACTGTCAAGCACCGAACTGATTTATTTACGTTTGAGCCGACGGATCGGATGCCGCAATTATTTGACCGGCGCGCGATCGAATTCGACCGCTTGCCAGAGTCCATCACGGCGGTGGTAGGTGATCTGGACGCGATAGGATTGTTCGCCTGACGGCGTCTGACCACTCAAATACGCGGTCCGCTGCTCCACCGGGATCCAGGCGGTCAATCCTCCGGCCATTGTTTCGCCCGAGCCCGGATTAAAGTCTGCGTGAATCGTCACCACCACGGTGCACGCATCGCCCGAGCAGGTGACCGAGTCCGTTGTCGCGTGCCGAAAGGTCAACACGTCGGTCCCTGCGGCGGGACATTCCGGGCAATCAGCGCTTCGGGTGCGAGCGGGAACAGCCTTGGTCGAGCGAACCAAGGCCACGCAATCCTGTCCGATGTTGCGTTGGTCGGGCTGCTCTCCTCGTTTTGCCACTTCCGCCGGCGTTCCTTGTCTCGATTCGTGTGGCGTGGCGGACGTGGCGCCTTCGCGATCGGGCGCTGACTTCTCGGAGCAGGAAGCGGTGGTGAGGGTCGCCAAAGCCATGAAGACGGCGCGAGGGATGTTCATATCCACCGATCCTACTCGGCTGCAAGGCTTCGGGAAATTAGTTTGACGCAGAGCCGCCTTTTTTTGCATTCTCACAGCTGAAGTTCGTTCGAAAGAATCGATCCGCAGCGCGTGCTGCCCCAGCCTCCTTCAATCTATGAAACTAAAATCATTCAGTCGTTCTGCTTTCTTTAAGCTTCGCGCTTTGGCGGCGTTAACCCTCTGCCTCATCGGGTGCTTCCTCGCGCTTGCCGTTGTCGGGGCGGTTCCGAATCCCTTCTCGAAAGAAGGTTTCACCTGGCCGCTGCGCTTCGGCGGTGCGAAAAGCACTTCGCCGGAAAAACCCAGCGCGGCCGACCTGAAAAGGAATCTCACTGCGCGCGGAAGCGCGGCCAAGACCACCGCGGGCGGGAAGGCGGCCAATCCTGCCGGTGCCGCGCAAACTGTCACGCTTCGCAATCAGGACGTGGGAATCAGCGAGCACCAAAACGCACTCGGCCAGACTGTTTATTCGATACCGGCCTCGAATTTCGATATCTCGCGGCCCATGACCGAGCTGGCTACTTCCGCTCCGGAGTTGCCCGCCCCGGTCCTCCCGGAACTGCAACTCCCGCCGTGGCGCACTCCGCGTTCCAATCAACCCGACCCCGTGACTCAGGTGGTGCCACCGAGCAGGCACCCCAGCGCGCCTTCGGCTCCCGCGGCGCCGACCACCGGGTTCAACTTCGCGGGCATGAGCGGTGCGGGGAGTTTCCCGCCGGACAACAACGGCTCGGTCGGAAACAACCAGTATGTCGAAACCGTCAATTCGCGCTATCAAGTGTGGTCCCTCAACCGGGCTACCAATACCGCCACCTCAATTCTCGGCCCCGCCAATCTCAACTCGCTTTGGGCAGGCTTCGGCGGCGCGTGTCAGACGCAGAACTCCGGCGACCCGATCGTGCTCTACGACAAAGTGGCCAACCGCTGGCTGATCTCGCAGTTTACTTCCGCCGCGGTGAGCGGTCTCTTTTATCAGTGCGTGGCGATCTCGACCACGGCCAGCGCGACCGGGACGTATGCGCGCTACGCGTTTCCGGTGCCGGACGGCAACGGCGCCAACGGGGGCGACTTCGGGGACTATCCGCACTACGGCGTCTGGACCGATGCCTACTACGTGATGGCGCATAACTTTGACAACGCTCCTGGCGGCTTTTCCTTTGTCGCCGCCCTCTTCGGCGCGATGGATCGCACCAAGATGCTGGCAGGAGATCCGACCGCCACCTGGGTGGTCATCCTCGATCCTTTGGAAGGCGGCCACATGCCCGCGGATCTGGATGGATTTGCTCCGCCCCCGGGAGGTGCTCCCGGCATCTTTACCTCGCTGCACGGGGATGGCATGTACCTCTATCGGATGAAGGTGGATTTCGCCACCCCGGCGAACACCACCCGCACGCTGCAAGCTATCATGCCCATCGCCCCGGCGGCCGCGGCCTGCGGCGGCGGTAATTGCATTCCCCAGCCCCAAAGCGCTTTTACCATCGACTCGCTGGCCGATCGTCTCATGTTCCGCCTGGCTTACCGAAACTTCATCGATCATGAATCGCTCGTCGTTTCTCACTCGGTCGATCCCGGCATCGCTGGCGTCGTCTCTGGCGTCCGCTGGTACGACTTCCGCATTTCCGGAATACCCGACGGCGTCTGCTCGTCTTATCCGTGCACCTATCAACAGGGGACGATCGCGGACGCGCCTAACGGGCGTTCCCGCTGGATGCCCTCCGTCAGCATGGATGGCGCGGAGAACATCCTCGTCGGCTATAGCGCGACAGGCACGGTGGAAGCGACCGACGCGCACTCCATTCGCTACACTGGCCGGGCCAAGAACGATCCCCTGGGGATGATGACCGGACCTGAAGTCGTCATCTTTACCGGCACGCGCAATGTGGTCAACGAAACCAACGTCTCGCCCGCGCGCTGGGGCGATTACACGAGCACGAGCATCGATCCCTTCGACGACTGCACTTTTTGGCATAACAACGAGTATTATTTGGCTGGTGGCACGACCAACGCGAATTGGCACACCCGCGTCGCTTCTGCCAGTTTTCCTGTCGGGCAGTGTCAGCCGACGACCTGCACCTCCCGTCCGGCGAGCGCGCCAATTATTGGCACCACTTCCACCCCGGGCCCTAACCAGATTCAGGTAACGTGGGCCGCCATCACGCCGGCCGCTGGCAGCTACGCCATCGAACGCGCTGTCGGCGCGATCGGCAGCGAAGGCCTCTATCAGCCGGTCGGCTTCGTCGCTGGCGCCTCCACCAGTTTCACGGACACCGCAGCCCAGGGCGGCGTGACCTACACTTATCGTGTCATCGCGGCCAGCGATGCGGCCGGCAAGTGCCAGGCCCTCGTGCGCAGCGGCGGCGTCAGTGCCACTGCGACGGGGACCTGTAACCTAAAACCGATCTTCGCCGGCGTGACCAGCGCTACCAGCCTCGACGGACCCACTTGTGGCGTCACGTTGAACTGGGTGGCGGGCACTTCGAGCTGCCCGCTCGCGCCGACCGTGAAATACAACATTTACCGCGGGACGACGCCCGATTTTGTGCCCTCTGCGGCGAACCGGGTCGCCGACTGCGTTCCTGGTCCGACGTCTTTTGTCGATACCGACAACCTGATCAGCGGCAACACCTATCATTACGTCGTGCGCGCGGAGGATAACGGCACGGGCGGCGGAGGCGCATGCGGTGGAAGCGAGGAATCCAATAACGCGCATATCGCCGGCACCCCCTACGGCGCCGGAACGCAGGTCACGACCGGCACCTGGACGGATGGCGGCGGTGATGCGACCTCCTTCCTCCGGCTCAACCCGTCCGGATCTGGCAATACGGCCGATCCGGCCTGGCGAATCGTGAGGACCGCGGACGACCCGGGGGCCAATCATACCCCCGGTGGCGCTTACGCCTACCGAAACACCGGGCCCGGCCCGAACGCGATCTATTCCTCCAACGTGTGCGCAGTCGCAGAAACGCCGGCCCTGATCGTCGGCGCCGCCACGCTCAATCTGACGTATTGGGAACGCCACCAGTTCGAGAAAGGCTGGGACGGCGTCGCGATCGAGTATTCGCGCAATGGTGGTGTGTGGACCGATCTGCCCGCGCCCAGTAACTCGGTGCCCGATGGCTGCATGGCGACAGATGTCACGCTCGACTATCAGACCCTCGGCTGCACGGATAACCCGCCGATTAATGCCTGCGGGTACCCCGCCACCAAGATGACCATTAACGGTCCACCCACCGCGCCCGATCCAGGTTGCGCCGTCCCTACGGGCGACCTGACGGCCTATGGCCGCCGTTGCCACCGGCTCACCGGCCTGTCCGTGGGCGACACCATCCGGTTCCGGTGGAGGTTCACCTCCGACCCCGGCGCAGAATTCAAGGGCTTCTATCTGGATGACATCGCGGTCACCAATATCCGGCTGCGCAACACCTGCGCTACGGGATTGCCGGCACCGATGCTCGTCAGCGCCGCCTCGCGGCTCACGCACGGCGGTGGAGCGGGGACGTTCGATGTGCCACTGCCCTTGGATGGTTCCGGGGTGGAGCCGCGCGATGCCGGCGGCAATTTCACCGCCGTCCTCACCTTTGACCAACCCATGCTCAGTGGCAGTGCCACGGTCACGGCCGGCATCGGCAGCGTCACCTCCGTCACCGCGAACGGCAACAACATCCTCATTAGCTTGAGCGGAGTGACCAACCAACAACGCCTGACCCTGACCGCGACCAACCTGACCGCGGCCGGTGGCGGTGTGCTCAGTTCGGCGAGCGTGCAGATCGGCTTCCTCCTCGGCGACACCGGCGGGAACGGTTCGGTGAATTCGTCCGATATTGGTGAAACCAAGGCGCAATCAGGCCAGCCGACGGGCGCGGGTAACTTCCGCACCGACGTGAATGTCAACGGCAGCGTGAACAGTTCGGATATCGGACTGGTGAAATCCAAGTCCGGCACATCGTTGCCCTAACGACTCTAGATCGCGCTTAGCGCAACAGATTCTCCGGGAACCGCGCCCGCGGTTCCCGGAGAAGGATGCGCTGCTGACGCCGGCGCAAAGCGGTACCTGGTCTGGCTGGATTCCAGCCCTTCGGATTCGGCAGGACAGCCGCGAGGATGGCTGATTGCTCGCGCGTGAGGCGGCGCGCCGGGACGCCGAAATAATACTGCGCCGCCGCTTCCACCCCGTAGATGCCGCGGCCCATCTCGATCACGTTCGCATACAGCTCGAAAATGCGTCGCTTCGATAGCAGCGCCTCCATCCAGAACGTGTAATAAGATTCCAATCCCTTCCGAATCCAGGAACGTCCCTGCCAGAGAAAGATCGAGCGCGCGCACTGATTCGTGATCGTGGAAGCGCCCCGCACCGGCTTCCCGGTCCGCTCCGCTTTCTTCATCGCGAAGTCGATCTCCTTCCAATCAAAGCCATCGTGCTGGAAGAAGCGTTGATCTTCCGAAATCCAGAGATGCTTCAGAAATATCCGGGGCATCTGCGGCAGATCAATCCAGCGATAGCGCAGCGGGGCCGCCGGCTCACGAGAGAAGAGCCTGCCGCCTTGTTCGATTAACATCGGCAACGTTCGCGGCGGATTGACAAACCGGACCGCCGCCACCTGGAGCGGCGGGATCAGGAGCAGGACGCCAGGCACGATGAGAAACATTTTCCAGCGGCGCCCCACACGCGGTTTCTTCGCTCTCGGCTTTCTCGAGATCCTTGTCATGCCTGGCGGTTGTTATGTGCGGGCCCCGCCGTTGACAAACTTTTCTTCGTTCCAGCACGAGTAACAACGCGCGCTCTCAAGCCTTTAAAATTCGCCCTTGTTCACCAGACGCGCAGGCGAAATGGTAACGGGATGCTTTTCTCGGCCAAACCGATCGCGGAGGTATGCGCCGCCGCCCTGGAGACCGTCGGCATCCTCATCATCGCCCTGTTTGCATTTTACGCTCTCGCCACCGCGTCCGTCGGGTTGTTTCGGCGCAACAAGGGCGACGAGCTATTCCATCTGCTGCGTCAGCGGCTCGGGCGTGGCATCTTGCTCGGCCTCGAATTTCTCGTCGCGGCCGATATCATTCACACGGTCGTGGTCGAGTTAACCTTTCAGACCGTGGCCGTGCTCGCCATCGTGGTTCTTATCCGCACATTTCTGAGCTTCTCGATCCAGCTCGAACTCACGGGACGCTGGCCTTGGCAGCAGGCCCGGAAGAATTGAAGCGGATATCGGCAGGGAACGCTTCCACCGGGCGCGAAAGAACGATTTAGACTGACAAAAGACTCGATTGGCGACGTCCTCCTCTTCCGCGTCGTAAACTGCTTTGGGTATTTTGCTTTCCGGTCACGCTGGCGTCGATTCTCCCACAGCAGGCCTTGGCGCAGGAGGGTGTTTTGAAAATGCAAAAGGCGGACGTGAGCCTTTCCACCGGCGACCTGCGTCGCCGGGTGCAGGCGGTCAACGCCGGCGCCCCCGGAGCCAGCGCACAGTTGGTGTTCGACGCGACCGGGCGCTACGTACGGGTGATTCTCTGCAACGGCAGCCCGCTCATGTCGATGACGATGGGGACAACGATTCGGCAGTGGGTGGAAAAATTGCCGATAGAGCAGTCGGGACCTTAGTTCTTTTGGTAGACGTCGAGGGTTAGATTCAGAGGCTTCCCCGAGGGGTCCTTGATGTTTTGCTTGGTGGTCCCGATGAGAGTGAAGCCGCCAGGCGGTGCGGCCGACGGGGAAACGCGCAAGACGAGATCGCCCGTGGCCAAGCCTGAGCCGGCGGGGCCAGTCTCGCCTTGAATGCCCTGCGGACCCTGTGGACCTGCGGGCCTTGAGGACCGGTAGGACCTGGAAGGCCTTGGTCGCCCTTGGCACCTGGAGGACCTTGCGCACCCGTTGGTCCCGTTGCACCCATTTCTCCTGGCGGGCCTTGTGGACCGGCAGGGCCAGTCTCGCCTTGATCACCTTGCGGTCCTGGGGGCCCAGGCGGGCCCGGGGGGCCGGGGGTCGACGTATCTCTCGTGGTAACGATGGTATTGGAGGACACGTTCTGCACCGTGAGATGAGAATACCGCATTCCAGCGCTGTTAGAGTAAGTCGCGTCGGCGTTTAAACTTACGGTAACGGCCACGGACCCACTCGTGTTCTGGTCCAGCGGAGGCAGGTTCCAGATGACAAAACCGCCGGAGTAAACGCCGCCATCGGTGCTGCCGACATAGCTGGCGTTTGGGGGCACTGCGTAATGGAGACGGATGTTATCGGCCAACCGCGCGCCCGCGGGGTTAGAGTAGTTGATCGTATATGAGGCCGAGTTGTCATTAACCGTCGTCGGCCCCGTCATGTTGAGCGTCACTTCCGTGGAGGCCAGGCCCGCATCAATTGCGCATTCGGACTCGAAAATGGAATTCAGAAAAAGGCGGACCCCGTTCGTCTGGGGATTCGAACTCATCGGCAGTTGGACGCTGTAATCGTGGCCGGCGAGATACGTCACCCGGCCGTTGTCGTTGGCCCCGTCCATCCGTCCGGCCAACATCGCGATTTTTTCGGTCAGCGAATTCCCCACTTGGTTGATCAGGGTCTGGACCCCGACTCTTATAGCTGCTCAAAACTCTAATGGAGTCGACGGTGCCGCTGTCGGTTTCGAATGATCCGTCATATTGGATAAGAGGGTGGGCTGGGGCGTGATTGGTGATATGACTCGGGGCACTCCCATCGTCCTCCAAACCGGTGGTCGTGAGGAAGCGACCACCGGGGTCATTTTCAAAAACTTCGGCCGCTTTGCACTGCGCGAAGACATGGGTAAGAGGGCCGTCGTTAAGCCAGGCACGAATCTCGGGGATGACGGACGGGGTGGTGGAGGTGGCGTTGTAATGCATGGCCGCAAAGAAGCCATAACGCGTGACCTTGCTCGGTTGATGGAAGAGTGCGCCGTCGTTGGGTATGGTGGGGCTCGGGCCTGCCACGGCCGCCTCGGTTAGCAGGTCCGGCGAACTGAGGCTCCAGGTGTTGCCAAGCGAATCTGGAATCCCGGCCGCATTCAAATTGGTGAATGCGATTCCTTCATTGCCACCTCCGAGAACGGCAATCCTCGGTGCGCGGATGAGCGCCCGGGACACGTCCGCGTTGATCGAGCCGGCCCCCAATCGGTGAACTGCGGTCTGGTCGCCGACCGTCGCTTGCCAGGCTGAGATGATCGGCAGCGCCGCGGCCGCATCCGAGGCTGCGATGACGAACGGACCACCCCGGTAGCTACGCGCCGGTATGGATGCACCCGTCCTCAAGTCTTGCAGCGCATCGCTCATGCTGCTCGAGAAATCGGTGCCGCCCGCGGTTTTTGCGGGATTGATCACCCAGTTTACCGGCACATCATTGCTCAGAAGCTCATACACGAGACCGTAGGCGCGCAGCATTCCGTCGTTCTGACCGCTCGGGCTGGCGTCCATCGGAATGATGAGACTCCCCGTGCCGAAGGATACAGGGACGGCAAATGACGTCGCGGGTATGGCCATGAGACCGGCGAGTAAAGCGCCGCACAGGAACCGGCCGGGGCCCGCGTCAGCAGTGAGTAATTTTGTAAAAAAAGCGCGCCGAGGCGAGCGCGCGAGTGAATAACCGCGAGGCATCTTCAAATGGTGGCGGAGTTTTTTGTCTTGCATGGCGTTTCCTTGCTCCCTCGCGGGGCTGCGACGACAGCAATCCTGACAAAAAGAGGAAGAACTTTTTAGAAAGCCGCGCGTCTGGGTTCAGATCTTGGCGATGCACCATCTTGGGGGAAAGCACTCTCCAAGGTCAACGCTAATGATCTGTTCGCGAACAGATCGTGCACAATCGCGATGGCGCAACGAGCACGTTGGTGCTCTCAGATCGACTATTGAACGTCGTAGCCAGGCGGCTGGGTAACCCAGCGCCGGCACCGACTTCGCTTTAGCGGGTCGTGCAGGACCAGGCGACGATTTTTCCGCCACCGTCCAGTTCATCGAGGGCAGCCTCCTCGGCTTCTGCGCGGGTATCGCCCAGGCCATAGGAAACGTCGGTATCGTCTTTCGCCACTGCTCCACAGCTGTTCAGGAACCAGACTGCCGCTGCACAATCCGACGCGCCGCACTGCTTCACGGCTTCGCGTTCAGCCGCGGCGCGGCTGCCGTGGTCGTAAGCGAGTCCCCAGCGGCCCGTGGCATCGGAGATGGCGATCGAGCCATAGTTGTCTTCTGCAAATACTGTTCCCGAGATAACCACCAGCGCGCCGAGCAAAATCAAAGTTCTTTTCATGAGGTGCCGTATTTAAATCACCTTCCATGAAAGCAAAGTAAAAATTCGGCCCAATTCGCCCAAATCCGCGCGAAGGCGACCGCGCTACGGTTTTCCCCTTGTCGCAGATGAGGTTTCCAAGGACGCGACGCTGCGCTAGATGCTGGGCGAACGCTCCCTCCCTTCGCGTATAAGTCTTTCATGCACCCGCACGCCGCCGCACCGAAGTCGCGCTTCATCAGCGGGGCGGCGGCGAACATGTTGCTGGCCGCGTTTGCGTTCGCGGTCATGAATGTCTTCGTGAAGCAGCTGGACCGCATCCCGGCGATGGAGATCGTGCTTTTTCGCTGCCTCGTCGCGGCGGTGATCTGCTTGTTGGGCTTGGGCCGGAGCCGGGTGGATTGGAAGGGGAACAATCACGCCTTGCTCATCGCGCGCGGGTCTTTCGGCACGCTCGCGCTGTTCGCCTTCTTCGTCACGATCCAGAACATGCCGCTCGCCACCGCGGTCACGATTCAATACCTCTCGCCCATCTTCACCGTCTTGATCGGCGTCTTCGTTCTGGGCGAAAAGGTGCGCGCCTTGCAATGGCTCTTTTACGCCATCGCGTTCTCCGGCGTGTTCGTGATCAAGGGGTTCGATTCCACCATCGCCACCGTGTATCTGCTTACGGGCATCGCGTCGGCAGTCTGCTCCGGCGTCGCTTACAATCTGGTGCGCCGCTTGCGCGAGCAGGAACATCCGCTCGTGGTGGTGCTGCACTTCCAATTGGTCGGCGTGGTCGCAGGGCTCGTCTTCAGTTTGTTTAACTGGCGCCCGCCGACGCCGTGGGAATGGTTCTCCCTCCTCATGTGCGGTGTGCTGACCCAGGTCGGGCAGGTGTGCCTGACGAAATCGCTCCAGGCGGAAACCGTGGCCAACGTGTCGATTCTTAACTACACGGGTTTGATCTATGCTTTCGCTTTCGGCGTGCTGATTTTCGGCGAACGCTACACCGGTTACACCATGCTCGGGATGTTCCTCGTCGTGCTCGGAGTAGCGCTCAGTGTGCTCTACAGCCGGCGCAAACGTCTCGTCGCCGCCGGGCCGGCCGCCTAACGGGTGTAAGCGATCTCCACCGCGAGATCTTCCTGCCCCTCGGGCCAGATGTTGTGCATCACAATCTTCAACTCGTTGGCCGAGATGGCTTGGACCTTGATCGTCCAGCCCCAATCCGGCCCCGGCGGTGCCTCATAGGAACCGCGCACGTCGATCACGCCGTCGGCCGCGGTGCCCGTGCAGGACATGATCTTGCTGCTCATGTGAAACGAATCGACCCACGCCGCGGTGGCCGTGGCGCCATCACCGTCGCAGCCGATCCAGAGTACGCCCGTTTGTTCCTCGTCCTCGTAGGTCCAGTTGTAATTGAACTGAAGAAAGCTGCCTCCGGCGATCGGTGCGACGGTGAGCGTGGAGGCCGACGAGGCCGGCGCAGCGGGAGGCGGGGCGAGATAGAGTTGCTTTGTGCCCTGCCACTCGCCGATCGCGCGCGCCTTGAACTCTTCAAATTGCATCACGGTTTCTCTCAGGTTGCGGAGGCCGGGTCAAATGCGGAGTTGCGTGGCATGGCGCACAGTCGTTAGGGTGAGGGGACGCGATGAGAATGTCTTTCATCTCAGGCCTTCGCAGCTTCCTCGCGGTCGTGCTCGGTTACATCGTCATCGCGGTTGGCACCGTGCTGACGTTTAACGGCATTGTCGGTCAGGTCAGCGTGGCTTCGCCGCCTTGGCAGTTGCTCGCGGGCACAATTGGCGCGGCGCTTTCCGGTCTCGCGGGCGGAATGACGGCGGGTCTGATCGCGCCGCGCGCGCCCGTGCTCCACGCGTTCGGCGTCTGGATTATTCTCGCGCTCGATACCGCCTTCGTCATCGCCAAGGGCAGCGGCCCGGTCTGGTTCGATCTGGCGGGGAGCAGCGTGCTTGCCATCTGCGCGGTGCTTGGTGGCGCGTTCATCGCGTGGCGGAAATCGCTGGCCGCCGACGCGCCCGCGTCCGTTTGACGCTACTTCGCGGGGAGTTCAGCGAATCAGGACGCGGAGGGAGGCTTGGAGCCGGTCGGGGCGGGCAACTCCGCGGTCACGTGGTCGATCAGATCGTACAGCTGTTGGGCGTCAATCGGCTTTGTCAGGTGGTGACGAAAGCCGGCGCGTGCGCTTCGGTTCACATCCGCCTGGGTGCCATATCCGCTCACGGAGATCCCGATGGGATCGGAGAATGAGCGCAACGTCTCCATCACCTCGTACCCGTTCCCATCCGGCAAACCGAGATCGCTGATGACGATGTCGAAGGTTTGGGCGCGGCCAGTCGCCACGGCGTCAGTTTTGTTGTGGGTGGACACAACCGAATGCCCGCGTTTTTCCAGGAGCCGCGCCATCACGTGGGCGGTTGCGGGATGATCTTCGACCAATAATATCCGGGAAGGCCTGCCGGGGTTCTCCGCGGTCAACCGCAGCGCAGAGGGCGGAGAGGGCGATACCGCCGTCGGCAACTCCAGGGTGAAGGTGGCGCCTTTCCCCAAGCCCGCGCTTTCAGCCCGAAGTGTCCCATCGTGCAGGTTCGCGAGCATTTTCGAGATCGCGAGGCCCAGTCCCAGACCGCCGAAGGTTTGGCTGATCTTTGGATCGCCCTGTTCAAAAGCATTGAAAATCTTCCCGAGCGCATCCGGCGCGATCCCAATGCCGCGGTCGCTCACCTCGATGCGGAGCAGGGTTGCGCGCGGGTTTGAAGTTCGAACTGTCACCGTTCCGCCGTTCGGACTGAACTTGACCGCGTTGCGAATCAGGTTCCAAAAAATCTGCTGAATCCGCGCCGCGTCCGCCTCGACGTGATGCGCGCCGGCGCCCAACTCGAGACCCATCTTGCCGCGAGGCAAGGCCGCGTCGCCATGCACGATTGCGATGGCCTCCTGCAACAGCCCGTGAGCGTCGGCGATCTTGCGGTTCAGTGACACTTTTCCGTTCACGATTCGCGTCAAATCGAGCAGATCGTCGATCAGGTTGGCCTCGAGTTCGATGTTGCGGCGAATCATCGAGATATCCGCGCGCACCGATGCGGGAAGATCGGGATCCAACTCCATCGCGCTTGCGGCCATCAGCACGGGGTTGAGGGGCGTGCGTAGTTCGTGGCTGAGCACAGCGAGGAAGCGGTCCTTGGCCGCATTGGCGCGGTTTGCTTCCGTCAAGGCATGTCGCAACTCATGCCGGGCGCGCTCGAGCGAGGCGGCGAGGAGCTTCGCCTGGGTGGCGGATTGCCGGGCGAGGCGGGCATGAGCCTCGGCGACGAGGGCCGCGCGTTCGCCGCGAAGCGAAGCGGCAATGATGGGCAGGAGCAGGCTGATATCGGTAGCCATGTCGAGCTCAGGATCGCCACCGAGCAGGACCAGCACTGAACCCTCCTCCGCGGCCACGCCCGTGGCCCTGGTCATGGTGGTGGGGTTCGGAAATGGCAACCAATCCTGATGGAAGGTCACGCTTTGAGATTGCTCCAGGAAGGCCTCCCACCTTTTGGTCTCCGGGAGGGTTTGGGGAAAACCCGGGGCCGGAAGGAGAACGTCCAGCTCCGCATCCATGAGGAAAACGATCAAGCGCTCCGCGCCCGCATGCTGGGCGAGATCCTTGGCCGCCGTCAGCCGGTTGTTGGAGTCGGTCAGTCCAGCGACGAGGCTGAGCAGGCGGCCCTCGCGTTCCGTCTCTCGTCTATTCCGGGATGACGCAAACGACGGCGGTGCAATTATGGAAGCCATTAAATTGCCCGGTCGTTCTGGCGACTTGTCCATAGGTGTTGCAGCCTGCGAATTCTACCGGTCCGAGCAGTTGTTTAATTGCATCCAGTTCATTACCAAAGTCTTTCCCCAATCGTAAGCGCGTCGCCACACAATCAAAGAATAAGGCAACAGCCGGTTTATGACCATGCAATTGATCGAGCGCGGCGCGCGTGGCGTTGCTCGCCGCCTCCTGCGCGGAAGTGGCATCGGTGTTCATGATGCAAACGGTCAGCCCCTGCGGAATTTCCGCGGCGCAAAGGACGGAGCCGTCCGGGTTGACCGCGAGCGGGACGCGCAACTTGAAACCATCGCCGGTGTCGATGCCGAGAATGTTGTGAAGGAAAAAGGGCATCGGATCGGCTTCGTCGAATTTCTGCCCAGTCTCCTGTGCGTGCGTGCGGAAGACGTCGAGAATCGGAGTGGAGTTGAGGCTGCTCAAGGTGGCGCCTTGCGCTTCCGTCACCCGCATTGGCTTGGTCGCCGGCGTCCAACCGTGCCGCACGCCGATCCCGATGGGACGATCGGAAATGATTTCGAGCGCGACCGCGGCATCGTGGGCGACCTCCGTCCCAATAAACACCTCGGTGTGGCGAAAATTGGCGTCGTCTCCAGCGCCTCCGCCGAAGAATTGGTGGCTCCCGCCAGTTTGGAGCGTGAGCTCCTCGAGGAGGTCATCCGCATGTCCGGCCAGGGCATCGGTCAGAATGAGAGCGGCACAATATTCGTTCGAACTTTCCTGACCGCAGCGAAAGTTTCGCACCATCTCCTCGGCCGCCTGCTTGCGGCTGACTCCAATCCCGCGCCCGATGCCGGCCGTGAATTGCAGATGGGAAGAGCGGAGGACGACCGCGCAGGCTTTTCCCTCGCCCTGCGTTTTGTTCGTAAATTCCCCGGCCGATGAACAACCGACCACCAGCGTGGCGCCGGATTTTTCCACCAGGCCCTTGACCAGCTCCGCCGCCGCATAACGTGGCGAGACGAAGAGGATCACCGCATCCGGGGGCGACCCGTCGAGTTGAGTGGAAATTTGCGTTCCGAGATCCTCGCCCGCGGCGCGGCTTTCTTCTGCCTCGGTATAAACGACGGCGCTTTGCGTTCTTACTGTGCTCATCGCGGAGATAGTCGTATGCTCAGGCCGCTCTTCAACTGGCAAAGACAAAAAGCCACCGCGCCGCCATGCGGCTGTCGGGAAGGGCGGGAACGTATCCCTTGATACGAGTGCGATGAGTAAAGCGTTCACGAAGGAAGACGTCGATCCACCGGAACGCTCGGGCCGGGTGCGGTCCGCTTCGGGTTTGCCGCCCGGTGCGAGCAATTACATCACTGCGGCGGGCGCGCGCCGCTTGCGCGAGCGATTGGAGAAAGAACGGAACGCGGCGCGGCGCGTGGAACTGCAGCGCATCCTCGCTTCGGTCACGATCGTCGACGCGGTGCATGGCGACGCGAAGGAAGTCGCGTTTGGCGCCCGGGTCACGATGCGCGACGCGGAGGGGAACCTCGCAACGCGACGGATTGTGGGCGTGGACGAGTTGGATTTTGAACCCGGGGGTTTGAGCTGGATTTCGCCCGATGGGAAAGCGCTGCTCGCAGCGGAATTGGGCGGTCGGGTGCTGCTGGAAAACGGCGAAGTGGCAACGATCACCGGGATCGAGCATCCGACTGTTCGAGTCGACGAATTTGAATCCGCGCCGGTGCGGACGTCTCAGTTCGCCTCCACACGGAAGAATGCGCCCAGCGAAGTCGACCAGGGAACCCCGCTTTCACTGGCCGTGAACCGAGTGCTTCCGCCACCGATTAAGAATTCACGGGATTACGTCGGTTAAGCGAGACGGTTTTCGCGCACCGGGTCCCGAACCGGCGGTTTCCAGCGTGTGGCGTTTTTCGCTACGCGCCAAGCCTGTTGGCACTCCGCGCGGTGACTGGGACGTTGTGGTCACGCAAATTCATTGTCGTCAGTTCTCGCGCTCGTTCTCAGGTCGCCTTAGCGACTCGACAAAGAGCAGACGTGAAAAAACAATTACGACGACAAAACTCTCCTTCGCGGCGGCTCCTTGCTTTGCCTCTGCTTCTTGTTCCTGGCCGCGCCTGCCTTCATGGGCAGCACGGCGACCACCTTCGATCAGACCACGCCGGATAAATTCCCTTTCGGGCCCACTGCTGCTGAACCGACAAAAACCGAAAGCGTTTTCAATCAGCAAGAAAAGGGCACCGCGCCGATTCCGTTCTCGGAAATCGGGGCCAAGGCGACCGCCGATTACAAAGGCGACGCCATCGGTCTTCGCGCCACCGCGGCGGGCGCACGGTTGCACACCGCTTTCCAAAAACTCTCCGGCACAGTCACGCGCGACGGGCTCAGAATTGACTCCACGGCCGAGCAAGGCGGCGACCTGCGGCTCCGGGCCAGCGCCATCGGGCGCGATCGACACTCCGAAGCCCTTCCCGCCACCGGCACCGTCGCAGTGGACGAAAAAGTGGTCACCTTCACCCGGCCCGGGCTGACCGAGGAATACTCCGTGAGCGTGGATGGAGTGCGGCAGGACTTCATGATCGCCACACGGCCGGCGGGCCCGGGCGATCTGCGCGTGGACCTGGCTCTGGATGGGGCGAAGGCCGAGGCGGCGGCGGATGGCGCGCGTCTGATCCTGGACGGGTCCGGGCGGAAGCTGGCCTACCACCGCGTGCGGGTCACCGATGCCAGCGGCCGGGAACTATCGGCCACGCTGCAGGTGCTCTCTTCCCATCGCCTCGCGGTGCGCGTGGCGGATGCCGGAGCCATTTATCCCGTGCGGATTGACCCCACTTTCAGCGACGCCGACTGGACCAGTCTCGGCGGAGCCAACGGCGCCAACGACATCATCCGGGCCGTGGCGGTGGACGGTTCCGGGACGGACAATATCTACATTGGGGGAGAATTCGCCACCGCGGGCGGAGTGGCGGCCAACTACATCGCGAAATGGAACGGCAGCGCGTGGTCGGCCCTCGGCTCGGGCATGAACGACAGCGTCAATGCGCTGGCGGTGGACGGCAATGGCGATCTCTACGCGGGGGGATTCTTCACCACGGCGGGCGGAGTGGCAAACACCAGCCGCATCGCGAAATGGAATGGCAGCGTTCACCACCGCGGGCGGAGTGGCAAACACCAGCTGCATCGCGAAATGGGATGGCAGCGCGTGGTCGGCCCTCGGCTCGGGCATGAACAACAACGTCCTGGCGCTGGCGGTGGACGGCACTGGCAATCTCTACGCCGGGGGAGACTTCACCACGGCAGGCGGAGCGGCGGCCAACCACATCGCGAAATGGAACGGCAGCGTCCTGGTCGGCCCTCGAGCTCGGGGATGAACAACACCGTCCTGGCGCTGGCGGTGGACGGCACTGGCGACCTCTACGCGGGAGGATTCTTCACCGCGGCGGGCGCAGTGGCGGCCATCCGCATCGCGAAATGGAACGGCAACGCGTGGTCGGCCCTCGGCTCGGGCATGAACGACACCGTCAATGCGCTGGCGGTGGACGGCAATGGCGATCTCTACGCGGGGGGATTCTTCACCACGGCGGGCGGCGTGCCGGCCAACCACATCGCGAAATGGAACGGCAGCGCCTGGTCGGCCCTCGGCTCGGGCCTGAACAGCATCGTCCGGGCGCTGGCGGTGGACGGGACTGACAATCTCTACGCGGGGGATTCTTCACCACGGCGGGCGCAGTGGCGGCCAACAACATCGCGAAATGGAACGGCAGCGCCTGGTCGGCCCTCGGCGCGGGCATGGACAACACCGTCCAGGCGCTGGCGGTGGACGGCACTGGCAATCTCTACGCGGAGGAGAGTTCACCACGGCGGGCGGCGTACCGGCCAGCCGCATCGCGCAATGGAACGGCAGCGCCTGGTCGGCCCTCGGCTCGGGCATGAGCGATGGGGTCTACGCGCTAGCGGTGGACGGCACTGATCTTTACGCGGGGGGGTTCTTCACCACGGCGGGCGGGATGGCGGCCAACCGCATCGCGCAATGGAACGGCAACGCCTGGTCGGCCCTCGGCTCGGGCATGAGCGCCAGGGTCCAGGCGTTGGCGGTGGACGGGACTGGCGATCTCTACGCGGCGGAGGGTTCACCACGGCGGGCGGTGCGGCGGCCAGCCGCGTCGCGCAATGGAACGGGAGCTTCTGGTCCGCCCTCGGCTCGGGCATGAACGACATCGTCAATGCGCTGGCGGTGGACGGGACTGACAATCTCTACGCGGGGGAAACTTCACCACGGCGGGCAGAACCCAGTCCCGTTTCATCGCCCAGGCTTATATCCCTGCCTGCCCGGGCGCCGGCACCGTCAGCTACACCGGACCAGCGGTGGCAATACCTGACAGCGATCCAGCCGGCGTAGCCATTTCATTGGACGTAGCCGGCGTCGGAACGATCGGAGATCTCAACTTCCGGTTCAACGGAACAGCGGCCAGCGCCGACCCGTCGTCCACCACAGTCGGACTCAATCATTCGTGGGTGGGCAATCTCATCGTGCAGGTGACTTCGCCACGCGGCACCACCGTGACCATTGTGGATCGTCCCGGCGGCGGCAGCTGCAACGGTAACAATTTTTTCCAACTCCTCTTGAACGATGACGGGGGCCTGCCGCCGGTCGAAGATCAATGCGGAGCGGATCCGAACGCCGCCTTCCCGAGCGGCGAGTTTGCGCCCAATAATCCGCTCTCGGCGTTTAACGGCCAGAATGCCGACGGCACGTGGGAGATCACCGTGAGCGATAATGAGACCGGCTTCACCGGCAGCGTGCGCGAGTTCTCGCTGATCTTCAACGCCGACGCATGTCCGCCACCGTCGCCTACTCCGACCCCAACCCCAACACCAACACCATGCCCGGGCGCCGGCACCGTCAGCTACACCGGACCAGAGGTGGCAATACCTGACGACAATCCAGCCGGCATAGCCATTCCATTGGACGTGGCCGGCGTCGGAACGATCGGAGATCTCAACTTCCGGTTCGACGGAACAGCGGCCAGCGCCAAAGAAGGACTCAATCACTCGTGGGTGGGCGATCTCATCGTGACGGTGATTTCGCCACTCGGCACGAGCGTGACCATTGTGGATCGTCCCGGCCGCACGACGTCGGGTTTCGGTTGCGACAGCAACAACTTCTATCAACTCCTCTTGAACGATGACGGGGGCCTGCCGCCGGTCGAAGATCAATGCGGAGCGGACACGGACGCCGACTTCCCGAGCGGCGATTTCGCGCCCAATAATCCGCTCTCGGCGTTTAACGGCGAGGATGCGAACGGCACGTGGGAGATCACCGTGAGCGATAATGAGGGCGGCGACACCGGCAGCGTGCGCGAGTTCTCGCTGATCTTCAACGCCGACGCATGTCCGCCACCGACGCCAACACCGACTCCAACACCGACGCCAACGCCGACGCCAACGACCCACGCCAGACCCCGACCCCGACCCCGACGCCCGACCCCGACGCCGACCCCGACGCCGACCCCAACTCCAACACCGACCCCATACCCTGCCCCGCTGCTTACAAAATCATTTACGGATGATCCGGTGACGCCGGGCGGGACGGTGACGCTTGAATTCACGATCACCAACCAGGCGTTCGCGACGGCGACCGACATCGCGTTTACTGATGACCTTAACGCGACCCTGCCCGGTCTCACGGCGGTTGGATTGCCGGCCAATGTCTGCGGATCGGAACTATCGGGAACGACCACGCTGAGCTTTACCGGCGGCTCACTTGCGGCAGCTGGAATGCCAGGTGACTCATGCAGATTCAGCGTCACGCTTGAGGTTCCGGGCGGGGCGACATCGGGCATGTATCCGAATACGACCAGCTCGATCACGGCGACCATCGACGGCGAAGGTGTGATTGGGGCACCCGCGACGGATACTTTAGACGTTTCGCCGACGCCACCGCCGTGTTCCACCACCGTCACCAACACGGCCGACAATGGGACCGGTTCGCTGCGCGACGCCATCCAGTGCGCAAACACCACGCCCGGCGTCGATCTGATTGATTTCAACATCCCGGGTGCGGAACCGCATACGATCGCACCGCTTTCTGAATTACCCGCCCTCACCGAACCGGTGATCATTGATGGCACCACCGAGCCAGGTTATGCGGGGACACCGGTGATTGAAATCGACGGCAGTTTGGCAGGAGCGGGCGCCAACGGGCTGCAGCTCTCGGGCGGCGGCGAGGTCCGGGGCCTGGTCATCAACCGCTTCGCCGCGGCCGGCGTCCGGTTGGAAAATGGAGGGGGCAATACCCTCCGTGGGAATCACATCGGCACCGATGTGACAGGGACAGGCAACCGGGGTAACGACGGACCGGGTGTCCTTATCATTAACTCCGTTTCGAACACGATTGGCGGCCCGGCGCCGGGCGAAGCCAATATTATCGCCTACAACACCGCTGCCGGCGTGGAAATCGGCGGCACTGCCACCGGCAATAGCGTTTCGCGGAACTCGATCTTCGGCAATGCGAGCATCGGCATCGATTTGGGCTTCGACGGGGTGACGGTCAACGATCCGAATGATCCCGACACCGGCCCTAATAATCTGCAGAACTTCCCTGCGCTTCAGACCGTCGTGCTCAACGGTGGGAATCTGGACATCACCTACTCAGTGCCCAGTATCGCGCCCAACTCCGCGTTTCCCCTGACGGTTCAATTCTTCGTCGCCGACGGCATGGATCGACAAGGCCGGACGTTCCTCGGTTTGGAATCGTATGCGCAAGGCACGACGCCGACCGCCTCATTCCCCTCCAGCTCCGCGACTGTCGGCGACTACATCGTGGCCACGGCGACTGACGCCAACGGCAACACCTCGGAGTTTTCCGCTGCGGCGCAGATAACGACGCCAACTCCGACGCCAACGCCATGCCCGGGCGCCGGCACCGTCAGCTACACCGGAGGAGCGGTGGCAATACCTGACGACAATCCAGCCGGCATCGCCATTCCATTGAACGTGGCGGGCGTCGGAACGATCGGAGATCTCAACTTCCGATTCGACGGGACGGCGCCGAGCGCCGACCCGTTGTCCACCACGGTCGGACTCAACCACTCCTATGTGGGCGATCTCATCGTGCAGGTGACTTCGCCCCTCGGCACCACCGTGACCATTGTGGATCGTCCCATCGTCGGCAGCTGCCACGGTAACAATTTTTTCCAACTCCTCTTGAACGATGACGGCGGCCTGCCGCCGGTCGAAGATCAATGCGGAGCGCACACGGACGACGCCTTCCCGAGCGGCGATTTCGCGCCCAGTAATCCGCTCTCGGCGTTTAACGGCCAGGATGCCGATGGCACATGGCAGATCACCGTGAGCGATAATGAGGGCGATGACACCGGCAGCGTGCGCGCGTTCTCGCTGATCTTCAACGCCGACGCATGTCCGTCACCGACTCCAACACCGACTCCACCGACACCGACACCGACATCGACACCCAGACACCGACACCGTCCACACCGACACCGACAACACCCACCGACACCGACACCGACACCGACACCGACACCGACACCGACACCGACACCGACACCGACTCCGACACCGACACCGACACCGACACCGACTCCGACTCCGACCCACTCCGACTCCGACTCCGACTCCGACTCCGACTCCGACTCCGACACCGACTCCGACTCCGACTCCGACTCCGACTCCGACTCCGACTCCGACTCCGACTCCGACTCCGACCCCGACCCCGACTCCGACCCCGACTCCGACTCCGACTCCGACACCGACACCGACACCGACACCAACTCCCGCGCCAGCTACTTTGGGGAACATCTCCACCCGTCTGCGGGTCGAAACGGGCGACAACGTGCTGATCGGAGGCTTTATCGTCACCGGCACTCAGCCCAAGAAAGTGATCATCCGGGCGATCGGGCCCTCCCTGCCGGTAGCGGGGAAACTGGCCGATCCGACCCTGGAGCTTCGCGACGGAGCCGGGACCTTGATCAGCAGCAACGACAACTGGCGCACCGAACAGCAGAGCGAGATCATCGCCACCACCGTCCCGCCGACGGACGATCTGGAGTCAGCCATCGTGGCGACCTTGCCGGCCAACAACAGTGCCTACACCGCGATCGTGCGGGGAGCCAACGGAGCGACCGGCGTGGGCCTGGTGGAAGTGTTTGACCTGGATTCGAGCGCGAATTCGCAACTGGCCAACATCTCGACCCGGGGCTTCGTGCAGACGGGAGACAACGTCATGATCGGGGGGTTCATCCCGGTGGGGGCTAATCCGCGGCGAGTCATCGTGCGCGCGATCGGGCCGTCGCTGCCGGTGGCCGGCAAGCTGGCTGATCCAACCCTGGAATTGGTCGACGCCAATGGGACAACGATCCGAATGAACGACAACTGGCGCACAGGAGGCCAGGAGGCCGAGATCATCGCCACCACAGTGCCGCCGACCAACGACCTGGAATCGGCCCTCATCGCGACCTTACCCGGGAACGCCGCCACCACGGCGATTGTGCGTGGGGCAAACGGCACAACCGGAGTGGCGTTGGTGGAAGTCTACGCGTTGCCATAGACGGTCGACCTAACTCGATCACGCGACCGCTCGAGTTCGGCGTGACGCGGACAGGTCACGAGGTGGTCGTTCACCATGCCGGTGGCTTGCATGAGCGCATAACAAATGGTGGAGCCGACGAACTTGAAGCCGCGCCGGAGCAGGTCGCGGCTCATCGCGTCGGACTCGGGCGTGCGCGCCGGCACCTGTGACATGGTGCGCCGGCGATTTTGCTTCGGCGCGCCGCCGACGAAGCTCCAGAGGTGGGCGTCCAGATTGGTTTCTTTTTGCAGGATGAGCAGCGCCTTCGCGTTTTGGATCGTGGCTGCGATCTTGAGTCGGTTGCGCACGATGCCGGCGTCGCTCAGTAAACGTGTCACGTCGCGCGCGCCGTAGCGGGCAATTTTTTCCGCGCGAAAACCGTCGAGAGCTTTGCGGTAGTTCTCGCGCTTCTTCAGGATCGTGGTCCAGCTTAAGCCCGCCTGCGCGCCTTCCAGGATGAGGAATTCAAAGAGCACGCGATCGTCGTGCACGGGCACGCCCCATTCTTCATCGTGATAGGTGAGCGAGGGTTCCGCCGTGGCCCAGGGACAACGTTTCACGGTGGTGTCTCCGATTTATGCGCGGCCAATGCCGCGCGAGTGTCTGGTGTTCGAAGGTGTAAGCGCTCGCGCGTGTCGCTTCCGGAACTGCGCGGGTCGAGTCGAGGACGAGCGAGGAAAGCTCACCGAGCGCAAGGCGTAGCGCGAACTCCGGGACGGGCAGGAGCGCGGGTCGATGCAGCGCGGCCGCAAGCGTGCGCGTGAACCCGGCGTTGCGTCACCGGCGCCGGGGCGACGGCGTTAAATGCGCCGGAAAGGTTGTCGTTCTCGAGCAGATGAATGATGAGCCCGCAGACGTCATCGATGTGCACCCACGGCATCCATTGTTTGCCGGAGCCGAGGCGACCGCCGAGCCCGAGGCGGAAGAGCGGACGGATCTTGTCCATCGCGCCGCCGCGTGACGCGATGACGAAGCCTGTGCGCAACGCCGCGACCCGCACGCCGTGTTGTTCCGCGGCCAGGGCGGTGCGTTCCCAGTCCGCCGCAACATCGGCGAGGAAACCTTCCCCGCGCGGGGCGGATTCCGGCAGCACTTCGTCGCCGCGATCGCCGTAGATGCCGGTGGCCGATCCGTTCACGAGGACGCGCACGCTGCTTCCCGGCAGTGCGGAGACGAGCGCACGCGTGAGATCGACGCGGCTGGCGCGAATGCGTTCCTTTTTCGCCGCGGTCCAGTAACCCTGGATGGATTCGCCCGCGAGATTCACGAGTGCGTCCAACGCGCCCAGGTCAGGCGCGGCCTCGCCACCGACGGCGCGTGTTTCCTCGCAGCCCTCGACGCGCCGGCTGGGATCGCGACTGAATGCCACACACGTGTGCGCGTGTTCGCGCAAACGCGGAATCAGATGGCTGGCGATGAAACCCGTGGCGCCGGTAAGACCGATTCGCATGCCGAACCACTCCGATGAAATGCGGGCGTTGGCGAACGCGGATCACGATTGCGCAGCGCAGCGCTCCGTGTTGAATTCTCTGCCATGAAGTTCACCCGCACTTTCCTCACCGCTGTCTGTTGTTTCCTCGTCGCGTTTGGCTCCACGCAGGCGAGCGAGAAAGCGAAAGGCGCGACCGGAACGACGGAAGGCACCTTCGCCGGGATCGAGCAGGGCGATTACCTGCATTTCCAGATCAAGGACAAGACCGGTCACGAAGTTTCCTTCATCGTCCTGCAAGACAACAAGACGATCGAGCCCTACGTCAAGAATCCGAGCCAGCTCAAAGGCCGAAGCATCCGCGTCTTCTGGAAGGAAGAAATGATCCCCGAAGCGGGCGAGAAGATGAAGACGTTGACCAAGGTGGAAGCGCGCCAGCCGCTCGATCATTGAGGGGTAATTCGCCGGTTTCCTGCGGGTCGTTGAGCCGCCGCCATTGGCGGAACTGAGAGCGACAATCTCCTTGCATCTGCCTGTGCGGAAATCACTTCCGCGGGAAAAAGGCTTGCAGGCAGGGCGTGATTTCCCCAAGATCGTTCTGCTCCCGGTTCATCGCAGAATCCCCTCTGCCGGGAAGGGGTCCCAAAGATGGATACGCAAGCCATGATGGCGGAGCCATGCTCCGCTGGAATCCGAAAGTGGGTCAGGACTGCCGTGCTCGTGGCCAGCTTGGCCTTCGCGCAGTTTGCCGCCGCCGCTGCGACCAAGGTTAGCGATGCGGATGTGGAAAAATTGCGCCAGAACATCTTTCGCGAAACCGCGCACGGCCAGCCGGGGATCAGCGAGGCGGATATCAACGTTGATTTCCTGAAGCGCCTCTACGCCAGCAATAACGCCGCCCCGGCCTTGCAGCGCATCCTGACCTCGTCGCGCTACTCGGCCATTAACGAGAAGATCGGGCGGCTGCGCCATGAAGCGAATCTGCAAATCTGGGCGCAGGTGGTGGCGGAAACGGGGGCCCGCATTGAGCTGAACAATGCGGGAAAGACCAACGGGGCCCTGAGCGATCTCGACAATACGCTCTACACCGATGTGCAGGTGATGCCGCTGAAGCCGGACGTGCCGGCGGATGGAATTCACGACGCGTTATTGGAAAGGCACGAGGCGCTCTGGCGGCAACGGTTTGGGGTGGGGACGGAGGCGTTCGACATGGGCACCTTCCGCGGCGACGGGCTGTTGCAGGATTGGCGAATGTCCACGCAGCACTGGAGCGATTTCGTCCTGCAAGTGGACGCGACGATCGCGCAGCTCGGCAGCCAACCGGGGACCTACGTCATCCCGGGCGCCTACAAGCCGCAGGTTTATGGCCGTTATTTGAGTGATGAAGGCAAGACGATTGTAATCGAGCCCGTCCTCGATCCCGAGGCCAATGCCGGACAGCAGCTCGACGATCTCCCACCCGGCGTGCGCGTGAGCCCCGTCATGTCCACGCGCGAAGCGTCGCGCCTCTACGGCAACGTGCCGTTCGATATCGATCGCACGGGCGCGCTCGAAGCCGTCCTGGGAAACTTCCATCGCGCCAGCGCCGAGACGGCGACGATGAAGAACGCGAAATACAGCAATCGCTGGATCGATACCGGCCTGGTCAGCCTAACGAATCTGGAAGTTGACTTCCGGCAGCTCATGCTCCGCGGGCATGACGGCGCGCGTCGACGCATGGTGGAGAAGCTCTTTGGCGAATTCGCGCAAAAGGGTCTCCTGCCGGGGGATTTCGCTGATCTCGACGATGTGCAGCGGACCCTCGAGACGCTCACCCGGATCGAGCTGGACAAAGTGGTGAGTGGCTACGAGGGCAAGGCGCGGCCGAAGCACTGGTCCGGGGAGTGGCGGAGTCACAAGGCCCGTGACATCAACCAGGCCGAGACAAAGAAGCGTTATTTCAAAGCCGAGTATGACGCCATCCGCAACGCCTCGCCCGCGGCGCTCGACCTGGCGGAAGCGGATCTGATTCAAATGGCCGAGAGCGCTTTCCGCGATAAGGCCCGCGGCCTGGCCCGACTCTCCGCCGTGGTGGCGGCGCGTCGCGTTTTCAACGACGTCTTCGCCCGCGACGGTTTTACGCGCCAGCGTCACCTCCATGGCGACGATGCCGCGCGGCGGCTTCTGGCGGAGCGGGTGCGTGGATTGCACGCGGCGCTCGCGTTTCAGTCCGACCCGAAAGTGACCGAGATGGTGCTGGAGACCGCGCCCGCGGAAACTCACGATATCATCAAGAACATCGCCGACATCGCGCGTGCGCAACGGGAAGCCGTCATCCAGCGGAAAGGTGCTTTCGATGGACCGACCGCGGAGCAACTTGGCGAAAGCGATGCCGCGCTGCGCCGGCTCATGGTGAGGCTCGGGATTGGCACGGACGATGTGCCGAATGTGAAAGGGCAGACGCGCGTGCGTTCCTTTGCGCTCTCGGATGCCGAAGCTCGCACCGGGATCGGGCACATCATGAAGGACACGCTGATCAAAGGCGGACGCGGTGCCGCGAATGTGACTGCCGAGCAGACGCGGGCGTTTTTCGCGGCGCACATCGGGCCGAACAGCCCGGGTTTGCTCAAGGGCACCCTCAACGGCCTCTATGATGTGGGGACGGTGGACAGTGCGGGCAAGATCATCGCCGCCTACGCCACCGGCGATCTCGAGGGCGCAAAATCGGAGGTGACCAACACGGTCATCGGAGCCATTCCCGGAATGGGCACGTTTTACAATGCGGCCAGCGCGTTGAAGGCGGGCGAGCGTGGGGATTGGTCGCCGACGTTGCAGTTCATCGGCAAGATCGCGGCGGAAGAAGTGGGCTATGGCGGCGCGGCTTCCTATGCCATGGCGCTTTACGGACTGGAGAAATCGCTCTTCAAGCTCGGGTGGCATTTCTACGGTGTGCCCACGCAGAGCGAAGGTATTTCGCTCGTCCTGATGGGCGATGCCAGCATGGCGCGGGGGGCGGAGCGGAGCCGCTTCCCGATCCTGAAGCTCGAGGGCGAACTCGTGCGGAAGAATGCCATCCTGCCTAACAAATTTTCCCTGCCTCAGCTGCCGGCCGATTTTAGAAAACAGCTCATTCGCGCGCATTTCCTGGTCGCGGCCAACCAGAAGGCGACAGCGGGCGGCCGCTCTGCGCCGGGCCAGTTCAGCGATTGGGAAGTGGACCGCAACCGCGCCCTGCGCAGCTTCGAGCGCGACTCACATTACTGGTTGCGGCGCGTTTTTTTCTACCAGCAGACGCACATCGGTTTCTTCCGCTGGGTCCAGTCGCGCACAAGCGATCAAAACTGGCAGCGCATCGACAAAGTTCCGCCGACGCGTCTCCTCGAAATGAGTGAGAGCGATCTGCTCGCGGAGTATCCAAAAGCGCGCACGGTCAATGGCCTCTGGGACCACGAGACGATCTGGATGACGGATTATTTCCGGAGCTGGGTGCAGGAATGGGAGAAGAGCATGCCGGAACATGGCGAGATGCTCTATAATCTGGACACAGTCGCGCCGTGGTGGCGGCAGGCCGCGGTGGATGAACTCGTGGCCATGTTCCGCGAGGGCGAATTGCTCGATCTCGAGGCGCCCATGGTGGAGAAGGATGCCGAGCGCGCAGCGAACACCGCTGATTACAAACAAAGCGTGCGCAACGGCCTCGACCAGATCGCCGAGGAAGGCCTCGATGCGCGACGGCTCGAATTGCACAAACAGCTTGAGGGCCTGCTCTGGAACGAGAAGACCGTTGGAGGAATGAAGGGCAGCGTGGTCGGCGCCGCTGCGGGCGAGCCGGAATACAAGCCCGAGCCACCGCGCCTGGTGGTGAACATTCCGCGCCCCGTTTGTGCGCGGGGTCGCAACCTCCCGGTGGATATTTTGGTGGTGGCCGATGCACAGGCGGCGCCAGCGCCCGTCGACTTCGAACTCGGAGAAGTGATCTGGAAAAAGACCGGCGAATACAAAGGGCAACGGCCGGAGGAAGTGCTGCGTGACGACGTCCGCACCTTGCTCGGGCGCGAGGTGGAGGATGAGGAGCTCATGGTGGCAAAGTTCGATGCCGTCTTCACCATGACCTCGAAGAGTGATCCGAGCGTGAGCGCGACAGAAACGAAGACCGTCTACTGGCTCGGTCCGTTGCCAAAGGACCTGCCATCGCCTTCGCCGGGCGGGACGCTGACGATCGACCCTAACGACTTGTTGGAACGAATGCGCGCGGTTGCGACCCGGGCCGGGGCGACCGCGAAAGATGCTGGCGAGCTTTGCGCGCTCGGACGGGAGAAAGCTGAGGAAGCCAGTGCGCGCGTCCGCGCGGCGGAGGCGACCCTGGCGGAGAGCGAGCGCGCTTTGGCGGCGGCGGCGGCGCTGCTCGACAAGTTGATCGCGCAGAAGCAGGAGTCAGCCACGCTGCGGCAGACTATCGAAGACCTTGCGGCGCAGCTCAGCCGGCTCCGGCACGCGTGTGAGGAGGCCACCTTGAAGACGTGCCAGGAAACGGCGCGCCTGCAGAATGCCACCACCGAGGAGGAACGGGCGGCGGCTGGAAAAGCGGCGCGCGCCGCGGGCCTGGAATTTGTCGCGCGTAAACGCGAAGCGGAGACCTTGCGGGAAAAATTACTCGGAGCGGAAGCGCAACTAATAGAGCTCTGCCGCGCGATGGCGGCGGCGCTACCCGACCTCGCCGCGATTCGCGCACGCATCGGTGAGGCGGGGAAAGGCTTGCAGCAGGCCGGAGCGGGTTTCGTCGCGAGCCAGGAGTCGCTCAAGACCTCGAAGGGCAAAGCTGCCGGCCTGGCGAAGGACGAGAAAGAAGGCAAGGCCATCGACGACGAAGCCGCGCGCATCCTCGGTCCCGACAAAGAACAGCCGGCCATCGCGGAAGCGTTGCGCGAGATCGAGGCTTTGCAGGAGCAAGTTGTGGCCCTGCACGCGAGCGCGGGTAATTGCCCCGCCGCGGCGCTCGCCGCCATGAAGGAGCCCACGGAGAAGCGAGCGACGCTCGAAGAGCAGAAGGCGAAACAGGATACACGCGGGAAAGAGCTGGCCGCCAAATTGGCCGCGAGCAAAATCGCGGGGGCATGCGATGCGCACTTGGAGAAAGCGCAACTCGCCATCCTCCTGGCGGAGGCCTACTGGGAAGCGATCGTCGATCTCACGTCGTCGGCTGGAAATTGTCTGCGCGTGGCGACGAATATCATCAAAACGCCCTTCTTTACCTCCGTGCCGCCGGTGGTCGGTCTCGGGCTGAAGGAAGCGGAAACCGCGGTGGGTAGCGCAGGCCTGAAGGCGAACCGCGCCGGCGGCGATCCAGCACCTAGTGAGAAAAAACGATTTACCGTGCAGCGGCAAATCCCGGCGCCCTTCGCCCGTGTAAAACCGGGCAGCGAAGTGCAAATGGTGGTCTACAGCGATTTCAATCCCATGTTGGCTGTGCCCGCCGTCATCGGCATGGCGATTCAGCAGGCCGAGAAGGTGATTGCAGGAGCGGGTTTCAAGGTGGCGCGGGCGGGAGGCGATCCTGCGCCCGCAAAAGAGAAGAGCTTTACCGTCGCGTCTCAAACCCCGGCTGCGGGGAACGAAGCGAAACCGGGCGCGCCGGTGACGTTGGTCATTTACGGCGAACATCAGCCGCTCGTGCAGGTCCCGAGCGTCGTCGGCCTGACGATTGACGCAGCGGAAGGAATGATTACCGGCGCGGGATTTACCGCGACGCGCGCGGGCGGCGACCCCGCGCCGTCGCGCGACTTGAGTTTCACCATTCAATCGCAACAGCCCGCCGCCGGTGCCGCCGCCAAACCGGGCGAGACCGTGGCGTTGATCATTCACGGAAAATACGAGCCACCGGTCGCGCAGGCTTCGCCGACGCCCGGTGCGGCAGCCGCGCCGCCTCCACCACCCGTCGCGTCAGGCTCGGGCGAGCCCTTTTACGTAAAGTTTAACGTCTTCATGCCGGAACCAAAGAGGCCGAAACCCAAAAAGGTGAAGTATAAGGATTACTTCGCCCGTCTCTCTGTCCGGGACGTGAGGTGGGTCTTGGGCAAACAAAAGGAAGGCAAATCCAAGCCCATCATCCTTGCCGTGGACGGCGCCGGCCTGGAGGCGTATGCGGTCGACGCTTTTGCCCCGGGGAAACAATACTCAGCTCCCATCCAGGTGCGGGTCCGCGCGCAGGGCAAAAGCGCCAACGTCTCGGGCGCGCTCCTGCTCAAAAGCATGGGATCCACACCCGGCGTGCCGCCGGTCGCGGGAGATACTTTTGCGATGCTGGCAGATGGCGCGGATGGGAAGTATTCCCTCCATAAAAGCGACGCGCAGATGCAAATCGACTTAACGGGCGGCCCGTTGGTCGAAGGGTGGCCGCTCAACATGCAGCGCGCCTGCCTCCAGATGGTGAAGCAACTCGTGGTCGACTTCGACTGCTTTGTCGCCACCGCAGTCTATGCCGGCAATCGCGACGCGTGGCAGGTGCAGGAGTTTCGCCGTTTCCGCGACGAGGTTCTGCAAGAGAGTGAACCCGGACGGAAATTTATTGATTGGTATTACGAGCATGGCCCCGCGCTGGCGGCGGCGGTGCGCGCCCACCCGGAGGGAATGGCAGTGTTACGGGTCGGTTTCGATGCGCTGGCGCTTTGGCTAAAAGAAACCGACTGGCAGGACGAAGACGAGCGGGCGCGTCTGGCCGGTCTGGCGGCGTTGCTCGGGGATATCCCACCCGCAGAAACACCCGTATCCACACCATGAATTCATCTTTCTTTCTCATGCCTGGCCGACTGGCCGCACTGATCATTTTCTTCGCCAGCGATCTTTTCGGAGAGGACATTCCCGGAAAAGTGGTCTCGGTCTCCGGTGACTCGGTGGAGCTGCGGGTTGAGGGGAAGCTCGTTCCGCAGGCGGGCGACCCCGTGACACTGAGTTTCGAGATCCCGGGCTCGGGGACGGTGCCATTGCGCGGCACTTGGAAGGTAAAATCTGTTGCGGGCGATCTTGTGAGGGCCGGGGCGGAGGGCAAGGCCTCGGGCGCGCCTCAAGCTGGCTATCGCGCCGTCATTCAGTCGAAGTCTCCGCAGAAAATCGCCGCGCGCGCCACGCCCACTCCGCCACCTGCCGCGGCGCCACCAAAAGCGTCCGCGCCGCCCGTGCGCACCAGGAGCAGGGCCGAACTTTTCCGAAAAGTGAACCTGCAGCAGTTCGTGATGGAGCATCACCAGGCGCTGCTGGATCGAGATTTCACAAGCTTCATGGGCGACTACGCCTCGAAGGTCGCGTGGACAAACAAGGGAACGCGCGGGCGGGATTTCATTCGACAGGATTACGAACGTGTCCTGCGCGAATGGCCCCAAATGGAAATGACGGTGGGCGATCCTTTTTCGATCAGCAAAGGGCGCAGATCAAACGAGCGCAAGATCACCTATAGATTGCGGTGCGACTTCTCGAATCAGAAAACGAAGAAGCGCGTCCGCCGGCACCTTGAAATCACGATGAGGGTGCTGGCCTCGGGGGGGCGCCTCCGCATCACGAGCGAGAAGCATGTCGTGCTCAGCAAGACGCCCTAACGAGCGAGGTCCGGGTTCACTCGACTAATGTCACCGCCTCGCCGGGACGAACCATCCCTTCGACCAGAACGGCGGCGTAAACTCCCGCTCCGCCGTCGTGCTTCTGCGCCACGGTCTTGAGAATTTCCGGCGACGTTTCGCCGGTCTCGGGATCGTAGGTGATGACCGCGCAACGCGGGTCGCGTTCGATGATGGAGACGACCGCTTTCTCTCCCAGGCGGAGAGAACGCCCGACGAAACGGTCTTCGCCAAAACCGTCATCCGAGGCGAGGTCGAGATAGATGTTGGAGCGGAAACGCCGCTTATCGACCGGAGAGCCGTTCTCGTCCGCGAGCTGGCGCGCGGTCTGGATGCTGAAGAGCGAGAGCGGGCGGCAATCCGTCATCGCGCGCTCAGAGCGGCGCAGGGTGAGTTGGTGTTGTTCACCGAGCCCCGCGCTGAGCAGTTCACGCAAGGCGGGGTCGTCGATCGCCAAAGTGCGGCCGTCAGGCGTTTCGACATCGAGCCTGAGATCTTCGACGCTGCCGTGAAGCGGCGTGGCGCCGGGCGCAATGCGTTCGGCCTCGAGGAGGTTGATCGGGGCGACGGATTTTTCCGGATGCCGAAAATGCGGACGGCAGCCCACCAGGGTGCGTTGATCGCCCACGCCGAGAAAGGGAAACCCGACGCGGTTGGCCGAACTGCAAAAGGCGTAAAGCCGGTCGCCATAGACGCCGGCGAAGCCCACGAAGATTTCCGCGCATTCCTCGCCGCGCATGCTTTTCACGGGATAGCGCCAGACGCTTTCCACGGTGCCGACCTGGTTGGCCATTTCAGTTCCTCCGACTGAGCAAACCGGCGAAGGCAGAGCGGTGCTGCCAGACGAGGAAGAGGGAGAGCGCGGCGACAATGAGCGCCATGCCGAGACCGTCGCGTTCCATGAAGACGTGGAAAAAGACGATGTTCACGATCACCGGACCGAGCACGATCAATCCGATCGGCACAAAACCGATGAGCAAAAGCAGACCGCCGAGAACCTGGAGCGCGGCGATGGCTTGCAAATAGCCCGTGGCGTTCATGGCTCCGATGAATTCACCCGCGGGGCCGGGCATGGGCGGCATGGGCATGAAATGCAGGAACGCATTCGAGCCGAAGACGACGAACATCAGTCCGAGAAGCGTGCGAACGATGATGGCGACGACCTTCATGCTCGCGAAGGTGAACTTATTCCGGGCGCAAGCCAACTCCGAAAGAGCCCGCCGAACCGTCGTCTGCCAGCGCTAGACGCGTCGCGATGGGCCGATCACGACGAGTGCGATGCCGCCGAGAATCGCGAGGGTGGCGAGGACGAAGCGCCACGTCATCGTTTCCCCGAGCAGCACGATGCCGCCGGCGGCGGTGAGAACCGGCACGCTCAACTGCACGGTGGCGGCGCTGGTGGCTTTAAGGGCGGGCAGGGCGGTGTACCAGATCACATAGCCAAGACCGGAGGCGAGCGCGCCCGAAAGCACGGCGTAGAGCGTGCCCAGTAAATCCAGTCGCACCTGTGAGAGCAGTGCCAGGCTGAGAGCGAGGGCAAAGGGCACTGCGCGGATAAAATTTCCGGCCGTGGATGCGATCGGATTCCCGCTGCTCTTTCCGCGCAGTGAATACACGCCCCAGGCCACGCCGGCCGTCAACATCAGGACCGAGCCGGCAAGCGGCGGTGCGGAGAGGCCGGGAAACACGAGCAGGACGAGCCCGCTCAAGGCGAGCGCGAGGCCCATCATTTGCGGTCCTTGGAAGCGTTCTCCTTGCCGCAAGCCCCACGCGATCATGGTCGCCTGCACCGCGCCGAAGAGCAGGAGCGCGCCGGTGCCGGCGGAAAGGCTGAGGTAGGCGAAGGAAAACGCGGCTGCGTAAACGAAGAGCGCGCAGGCGGAAGGCCAACTCCCCAGCTTCTCGCGCGAGCGATGACGCATTTGCACGATGAGCCACAGCACGAGCGCTCCGGAGGCGAGGCGGATAAAGGTAAAACTGGCCGCGTCGATCGCGGTCTCTTTGAGCGCGAGACGGCAGAGGAGCGAATTCCCGGCAAAGGCCACGAGCGCGAGCGTGGTGAGAAAGAAAAGTCGTGCCGGATTCATCGCGCGAACGGGTGTAGACTGCGTCATGTCTGATCCAAGAAATGTCGCGCACGATAAGAAGGTGAAACAGAAGGAACACGAGAAGCCGGCCGCGGAGACCAAGGAAAAAGAGGAAGAGAAGACCGCGCCGCCGGCCGCCACGGAGGACGGGCCGTCCGATTTGGATAAATCGATCGCTGTGCTTTCGAAGCTGAAAGAGTTTGAGTTCCACTCCCGCGCAAACATCGAAACGCTGGCGGGTCTGATCTTGACGATCGAAGACGAACTGAAGCAGAAGGAGTTCGTGGAAGCGGTCGGCGATCTCTACGGCGCGCAGGATGCCTTCCAGACCCAGGTCGCAGCCTTGGTGGAGAAGGACGAGGCGCAGGTCGAGAGCATGAAGACGGCGGCGGCGTAAAGGCGCATGCGGCGCGTCCCAACGACCGCGCCCGAGACGGGACGGCAGATTGTCGCCCGGCCGGAGGATTTCGATCAGGACGGAGCATTGTCGCGCGCTTTCTTACTCCGGCGTGGGCAATGTTGTCGGGAAGGTTGCCGCAATTGTCCTTACGGAACCGAAGAGCGGAGGTCGCAGATCAACCCTCGCGACGCATCGTGACGAAGGCATCGCCCTCCGTCGTCACCCGAAAGCCGAAGCGCTCGTAAAGACGCACCGCGGGATGGCCGGGCCTGACGTGGAGTGAGATTTCGTTTTGGTCGGGATTGGCCCGGACCCATTGCGTGAGCAAGGCGGCGCCGATGCCGCGTTTCCGATGGCCGGGACGCACGGCGAAAGCGAGTTCAGGCGTGGCGTCACCTGCGGGTGGGCGAAACCACACCGCGCCAAGCAATCCGTGATCGTTCGAATCGTGCGCGACGAAACCGCGGTCGCCGTCGCGGCCCCAATTCTCGGCATAACGGGCATACTCCGGTTGGTGCACGATTTCACGCGGCGGCGTGCTCCCGTCGGCGCCTTGCAACGCCTGGTAGAGCATTTCCCAGATGATGTCTTCATCAGTCGGGGTGAGGGGACGAATCACGTAGTCCATCGCGGATCATCATCCGCGCGAAGATTGCGCCCGTCGAGCTTTCGCTGTCGCATTCGGTGATCGCCGCTTATCAATACGGACGGGTTCGCTAGGACGAATAACCGTGACGCAATGAAATACGACGTGGCCGTGATCGGGCTGGGCGGGATGGGAAGCGCCATCCTTGCGCAAACCAGCGCCCGCGGAGCGAGCGTGCTGGGGATCGAGCAATATCAACCGGCGCATGCTCTCGGCTCATCGCACGGACGGACGCGGATGATTCGGAAGGCCTACTTCGAGGACCCGGCCTACGTGCCTTTGCTCCGGCGCGCCTACGAGCTTTGGCGGGAATTGGAACGCGCCACGGGCGAGGTCATTTTCACCCGCACGGGCGTGCTGCTCGTGGGTCAGCCGACCAGCGCCATCCTCGCCGGGGCCCAACGCGCGGCGCGGGAACACAATCTTCCGTTGACGACGCTAAGTGGAGGCGACGTGACCGCGCGGTATCCTGGAGCGCGCCTTTTGCCGGGGGAGATTGCCGTTTTGGAAGAGGACGCCGGCGTGCTCGATCCCGAAGGCGCGGTGAAAGCACACCTGAAGGTCGCCGGGCTGCAAGGCGCGGAAGCGCGCTTCGGCCTAACGATGACACGATGGGAACCGGGCGACGCCGGTTTCGAGATTTTCCTTTCCGATGGCACCCGCGCTTCCGCGCGCACGCTCGTGCTCTCGCTCGGACCTTGGTTCAAGGACACGCTCGAATCCTTTGGCGTACCCATCCGCGTCCAGCGCAACGTGCAGGCCTGGTTCGCACCCGCCGGCGACACCTACGGGGCGGCCGGTTTCCCCGCCTTTCTCGTCGATCGCCACGAGTTGCCGGCGCCGATCTACGGCTTCCCCGACTTCGGACACGGCGTGAAAGCGGCGTTTCACGGCGGCGGTGCGGAAACCACCGTCGGGCAAATTAATCGCGAGATCGATGCGGCGCGCGATATCGACCCGATCGCTCGCGCCCTCGAGTCGTGGATGCCGGAGGCGCCTCATCGTCTGCGCGACGCCTCCGTTTGCATGTACACGCTTACACCGGACGAGCACTTCGTGATCGATCGCGCACCGGATAATCCTCAT
The DNA here is from genome assembly GCA_963769625.1 of uncultured Verrucomicrobiae bacterium. Taxonomy (GTDB): domain Bacteria; phylum Verrucomicrobiota; class Verrucomicrobiia; order Chthoniobacterales; family UBA10450; genus JACCTI01. The sequence goes on from CAVYMO010000012.1 coordinate 752,927, forward strand.
CTGATCCTGTGCGGAGGATTCTCCGGCCACGGCTACAAGTTTGCACCCGTTGTCGGCGAAATCGCAGCCGGGCTGGCGTTGGACGGCGGTTCGCGGCATAACGTGGAATTCCTTTCGCTGCGTCGCTTCTCGATTACCTAAACCCGTGCACGAACGACTTCTTCTCCTCAGCACCTCCACCGTCCACGGTGGCGGGTATCTCGACTATGCGGAGGCGGAAGTGCGCGATTTTCTTGAGGGCGTGCGACGGCTGCTTTTCGTGCCCTTCGCATTACACGATCGCGCGGGCTATGCGGCCAAAGTGCGGGCGCGTTTCGCGGCCTTTGCGGTCGAGCTGGATTCGCTGCACGAGGCGGTTGACCCGCACCAAAGCGTGCGGCAGGCGGAAGTTATCTTCATCGGCGGCGGTAACACCTTCCGGCTCCTCAAAACGTTACAGGACCTCGACTTGTTAGACGTGATCCGGGAGCGCGTCGCCGCCGGGATGCGCTACATGGGTTCGAGCGCGGGCTCGAACGTGGCCGCGCCCACCATTCGCACCACGAACGACATGCCGATCGTCGAGCCGGCGTCTTTCACCGCGCTCGGGCTCGTGCGCTTCCAGATCAATCCGCATTACCTCGATCCCATCCCCGGCTCCACCCACATGGGCGAGACGCGTGAGGAACGCATCGTGCAATTCCTCGAGGAAAACGATGTCCCCGTACTCGGCCTGCGCGAAGGCGCGCTCTTGCGGATCGAGAACGGCGCCTGTGCTTTGAAGGGCGCCGCCGGCGCACGTCTTTTCCGTCGCGGTCAGCCGGCGGTCGAACTCGCGGCCGGTGTGCTCGACGGCTTGCTTTGATCTGCTCACGTGCGAAATGAAATCGCGCGGGAGCCGTCTCCCGTCGACCCCCTCAACCATTAACCAGCCCGACTCCTTCCATGTTTATGCGCACCCTGCTCCTTCTTCTCGTCAGTTCCGTCTTCGCCGCCGCTGCGGACAGTGTTCCCAGCGAAGCCTCCGTCCGTGAGTTGCTCACGGTGACCGATTCCAAAAAGACCGTCGATGCCATGATGGCGCAGATGGATGGCATGATTCAAAATGCCGTGAGCGAAGCGACGAAGGGCGAGGAAGTGTCGGCGGCAGAGCAGAAACTTGTCGACAAAAACGTGGCCGAGATGAAGGCGACGCTGGCCGAGACACTGGTGTGGGAAAAATTGGAGCCGATCTATCTGCGCGTTTACCAAAAATCACTCACCCAGGACGAAGTGAACGGTATGATCGCGTTTTACAAGACGCCCACCGGCCAGGCGATGATCACGAAAATGCCGGTGGTCATTCAAAATACCATGACCGAGGTCCAGGGAATGATGGGATCGATGATGCAAAAGCTCCAACAGACGCAGCAGGCCTTGGTCGCCGATTTGGAAGCCGAGAAGGCGAAGGCCGAAAAAGCGAAGGACGAGAAGCCAAAGGCCAAGAAGTAATCGGCGCGCGCCGGATCACTGCAACCAGATCGCGCGCACTTCGCCCGGCGTCAGCAATTTTGCCTCTTTCAGGAGGCGGCAGAATTCCTTTTTGCTCACGTGGTGGTGCGTGCCCGTGCCGGCGAGCAGGTTGGTGATGGCTTTGTAGCGCACCTCGCGTCGATCCACGTGCACGATGCGAAGGTAATCTTCACCTCGTTGCCAGACCTGATTCTGCGCCAGCTTCATTCGCCACCCCGTCGCGCCCAGCGCAGTTTGGCCGCCGTCGAACGCGGATTCGCATGGCGCTCCGCGGCTGTCGGACGTATCACGTCGTCGGCAATCGCCTCGTAGTGGCCCGCCCGCAGACCGGCTTGGAATGCCTTTTTCACCCGGCGATCTTCGCCGGAGTGAAACGTGAGAACGGCCACGCGTCCGCCGGGATTCAAACAATCCGGCAGCATGCGCAGGAACATCTCGAGCGCGGCGAACTCATCGTTCACCGCGATGCGAAGGGCCTGAAAAACGCGCCGCACCGATTGTTCCCGTTCGTCTTCCTGCAATCGCGGCAACGCCGCCCGGACGGCTTCCGCCAACTGGGTCGTGCTGGCAATATGTTTGCGGGCGAGCCAGACGGCGATCTCACCCGCGTGAGGCTCGTCGGCGTTTTGGCGGAGAAGATCAGCGAGCGTGGTCGGTGTCATTTTCTGCAACAGAACCGCAGCGGACTGGCCGCGCGTCGGATTCATCCGCATGTCGAGCGGCCCCTCCAGCTTGAACGAGAAACCGCGCGCCGGGTCGTCCAGTTGCATCGAGGAAACGCCGAGATCCGCGACGACGACATCGGCGCCGACCAGGGCCCGCCGAGCAAGCACCTGCGGCAACCCGGCGAAATTGCTGCGTTCCGAAACGAACGTCTCTGCGCCGAAGCCGAGCACGCGCAGCCGCGCTTCCGTTTTCTCGATCTCGAGCGGATCCACATCCAGACCTAACAAACGCCCGCCCGGTTGCAGTCGCGCAAGAATCGCCTGGGCATGCCCGCCGTGACCGAGCGTGGCATCCGCCGCGATTTCGCCCGGCTGCGGCGCGAGCACGTCGAGAATTTCCGCCACCATGATGGGCCGATGCGAACCGGCGGGCGTTCTTCCAGCGGCCAGCACTTTTGCGACCGTCTCCGGATGGCGCGCCGGATCGTGCTCCTTGTATTTCTCCTCGAAGCGACGGGGATTGTTCCCGCGATAACGCGGCCGGCGTTTGTGGCCGGTGAGCGGGGCAGGCGGGGCGTCCTCGGCCATGCGCTCAATGTGTTCCATCTGGCGGCATCATGCGAACAGGAGTGCGATCGGGCGTTAACGAAGAAACCGCGTGTGATTCCCGCCCGCTGAACGATAGTGCCCGGCTCGTGCCCTTTCGATCTCTCGGTCTCGACGACCGCATCTTTCAAGCCATCCAGGAAGCTGGTTACACCGAACCCACCCCGATCCAATCGGCGGCCATCCCGGAGATTCTCGCGGGGAAAGACGTCATCGGCATCGCCCAGACCGGCACCGGCAAGACGGCCGCTTTCGTTCTCCCCATCCTGCATCATCTGGCGCGGCGGCTGGGCGAGGGGAATCGCAAAGGCATGCGCGTGCTGGTGGTCGCGCCCACGCGTGAACTCGTCATGCAGATCGAGGAAAACGTGCGGGCTTACGCCAAACATTTGCCGCTGCGCATGGCCACGATCGTGGGCGGGTTGAGCGAGCGCCCGCAGATCGAGGCTCTCCGCTCGGGGGTGGAATTGGTGGTGGCGACGCCCGGTCGCTTGATCGATTTGATGCAGCAACGGCACACGAATTTTTCCGGGATTGAATTTCTCGTCCTCGATGAGGCGGACCGCATGCTCGACATGGGCTTTCTCCCGCCCATCCGGCAGATCGTGCGCGCGCTCCCGAAGAAGCGCCAGACGCTCATGTTCTCCGCCACGCTTTCACGCGAGATCGAATCGCTTACGCACGAGTTTCAACAGTCGCCGAAGGTGATCGAGATCGGTCGGCGCGCGAATCCGGCCGAGACGGTGACGCAGTTCGTTTTTGAAGTGAAGCAACACCTGAAGCCGTCGCTGCTCTTGCATCTGCTCAAGGATCCCGAGTTCGACACCGTGCTTGTCTTCACTCGCACCAAACACGGCGCCGACCGCATCGCGCGTCGGCTCGAAGGCGCGGGGATCAAGACCGGCACCATCCATTCCAATCGCTCGCAAAATCAACGGCTGCGGGCGTTGAAGGATTTTAAATCCGGCGCGGTGCGTGTTCTTGTGGCCACTGATATTGCGGCGCGCGGGATCGATGTGGACGGTATCTCGCATGTGGTGAATTACGACTTTCCGATGCACTCCGAGGATTACGTGCATCGCATCGGCCGCACCGGTCGCGCTCTCGCGGTGGGCGACGCGATCAGTTTCATCACGCCGGAAGATCATGGACCGTTGCGCTCGCTGGAGCGGTTCATCGGTCGCGGGATCGTGCGCAAGCGCGCGGAGGGTTTCGATTACGACATGGCGGCGCCGCCGCGTGAAGATCGCGTCCGCGGACAGCCCCGCGCCAACGCGGGCGAACGCCGTAATCGTCCCGCCGGCTCCGTGCCGGGAGCGTCGCATCGGCCGCCGGCACCATCCAGCCACTCTTTTGGGCGGCGCGGTGGCAGCGGTGGCGGACGCGGTCGACGGTAGAGGATGCCGCGCTACGCTCGCTTTTCTCCGCGCCATCAATGTCGGCGGACGTGTCGTCAAGATGGAGCGACTCCGGGCGCTTTTTGCCGAACTCGGCTTCGCGAAGGTGGAGACGCTCATCGCCAGCGGGAACGTCATTTTCGAGACCCGCTCGAAAAGCGCGGAGGCGCTCGAGAAAAAGATTGAGCGCCATTTGCGGGAAACGCTCGGCTACGAGGTGATCACCTTTCTGCGTAGTGCAGCGGAAGTGGCGGCGGTCGCGGCGCATCGCCCGTTTCCCGCCACCGAAGTCGCCACCGACGGTGCGGTCGTTTACGTCGCCTTTCTCAAAAAGACGCCGACACCGACAGCGATGGATTTTTTAACCAGCCAGCAAAGCGCCGTGGATGCGTTCCAAGTGAGCGGTCGCGAAGTTTATTGGCTCTGTCGAAAGCGTTTCAGCGAGTCGGAATTTTCCGGAGCGCGCCTCGAGAAACTGCTCGGCATGCCCATGACGGTGCGGAATTCGACCACGGTGTCGAAACTGGCGGCGAAGCTCGCCTAGCCTTGCGCGAAGACGAAGACGATGAGGAGCACGATCAAAATCGCGAGCACAAGGAAACCGATCTTGATCCAGCTCTTCGGATATTTCCCCGCGAGCGCGCCCGTGAATCCATTCGCGACAATGCGGTAGGTCTTCCCGCCATATTGATAGCTGAGCAGCCAGATCGGCAGCAGCACGTGCTTGAACGTCTGCGCGCTGTAATCGGCCTGGACCTGCAGGTTGCGATGCGTGTCGCCCGGAATTTGCGCCGCGCAAAGAGCGCGCAGTTTCTCATCCATCGTTTCGCGGGAATGCCGGGCCGCGGCCACGAGGTCGATCTGATATTGCTCGACCACCCAACCGGAGACGTAGCCGGCATCGTAGGGCGCGAGGTCCTTGGTCGGGAACGGCTCAATGCGGCGCAGCAAATTCGCCGGCACTCCGCGGGAAGCGGGCACCAATTCGTCATCGAAAAAATGCTCGAGCGCACCGCTGGCGTACTCCCAGCGCGTGTGCTGCACCTGGCGCGTCTGGCTGTTGCCCTTCGAATCGCGATACGTCTCGGTGGTGTAGTAATAATGCCCCGCCTCTGCCGTCCATGTGGCCGCGACCTGCGCGTCGAAGGTCCAGTAGGGCAGGTAAACCCCGTGGATGGTGTCGGTAAACGCACGACTCTTGAAACGATTCGGCGCGAACCAACGGCTGCGATACCAGCGATGCACTTTCTCGCGCACATCGCCCTGGCTGAGCTGGAACGGCAGCACGCTCTCGGGTCGGATGGGCGCCTTGATCTCGTCGTAGGGGACGAGCGCCGGCGAACCACAGAAATCGCAATTCTGCGCAACGCGTTCCGGTTTGAAGACCGAGATCGCCTGACAACTCTGGCATTTCACCGAACGGGTCGCGGTTTCCCAGCCGCGCTCGCTCTCCGGAATGGCGTTGAGCGCCGAGACGAGATCGAGTTCCTGCACCGCGCCCTTGGCCGCGATGCCCGGCTGCATCGGCGAGACGGCGCCGCAGAACGGACAAACGAGCGCCTGTTTCGCAGGCGACCATTCCGCCGCGCCGCCGCAGGACGGACAATCGAAACGCTGGCGCGCGGTCACGTCAGCGGCGCTGTCGGACTGGGGACGGGAGACCGGTAACGGCGGTGGTTTACTGGAGGAAGAAGGCAACGGTGGCGGCGTCTGGCCGCTGCTCGTCGGTATTGGCGGCGGGCCTTCCCGCCCAGCCGACGGAAGGGGCTGCTCCGTGGATTCGTCCATGCGCTAGCTCTGCAGGAAATCGTTCAATGCTGCGCGGGTCACGCGATAGCTTGATCCGATCTTTTTTCCCTTCAGATCGCCGCTCTCGATGCTTTGCATCACGTCGGCTTCGCTCACGCCCATCGCTTCTGCCGCCTGCGCCGGCGTCAGCAATTCGGGTAACGCGGAGGCGACTGGGGCCGCTCCGCCCGTCACCGTCGCTCCGCCCGACGGCGCGGCGGATTGCATCGTGTTTTGCTGCTGCATGATCTGTTGCGCCATCGCCAGCCCGACCGCCATCTCGGTCGCGACTCCGCCCGCGCTGCCGCCTTTCTCCATTCCCTGCGCCATCTGGAATTTGACGTAGTCGTTCAAATTCCCCACCGCAGCCATGCTCGACCGCTTGTCGATCGCCTGCTCCACTTCTGCGGGGACGGAAACGTTCTCGAGCACGAAACTCGCCAGCTCGATTCCATATTTGGCCTGGATGATCGGGTTGATGAGCGGGAGCAGCGCTTCGCCCACTTCCTGGTAGCGCGTGGCCACATCGAGGACGGGAATTTTCGCGCTCGCGATCGCGTCGCTGAAGATGCTGACGATACGCGAACGCATCGTCTCCGCGAATTCATCGAGCCGGAAATTGTGGTCCGAGCCCGCCACTTCCTTGAGCATGAGCTTGGGATCGCTCACCCGGAAATCGTAGGTGCCGAAAGCGCGCACGCGCACGATCCCGAAATCCTGGTCGCGCATCATGATCGGGTTCGAGGTGCCCCATTTGTTGCCGGTGAAGAGGCGGGTGTTGACGAAATAAACGTCGGCTTTGAAGGGCGACTCGAAGCCGTACTTCCACGACTTGAGCGTGGTCAGGATCGGAATGTTATCCGTCGTGAGGCTGTGCTTGCCCGGCCCAAAGGTGTCGCCGAATTCACCCAGATAAACGAACTGCGCCACCTGCGATTCGCGCACGATCAATTGCGCGCCGCGTTTTATTTCCGCGTCGTTGTCTTCGAAACGATACGAGATCGTATCGCGCGAATCATCGGTCCACTCGATGATTTCGATCAGTTGGCCGCGGATGAAACTCATGATGCCCATAGTGTTTTTCTCGGTTCGGGGTTGTCTGCGCCGAAAACGTTAGCGACCAGCCGGGAAACGCAAAGCTTTCTTGCGCTTCAATCGCCGCGTCGGCGGGAGATGCGAACGTCCGGGCGATAGGTCACACGGACGAGCAGGTCGCCGCGGCCACCGCGAGCCTTCGGCAGTCCTTCGCCGGCAATCCGGATGACCTCGCCGCGGCCAATGCCAGTTGGGATGCGAACGGTGAGGCGGGAACCGGTCGCACCAGGCAAACTCTCCGTGCCGCCACGCCGGGCTTGCTCCGCCGAAATCCGAAGGTCGCAGCGCAAATCGGACCCGCGAACCTTGAAACGAAAGTTCGGCGAGACACGCACCCGCACTTGGACCGCACCGTTTTCGAAGGGCGCATCGCGTGGAATGCGAAAACGCGCACCGGGAGCGGTTCCCGCCGGAATGGTGAGCGTGTAGTGTTCGCTCTTCCGGATTCGCCGGATCCCTTACCTCGCACGTCGAGTGAGGTCCCGCGGAAGAGTTCTTCGATCCGCAGATGCACGTCTTGCGCGATATTCCGGGTGATGGCGCCCTCTCGTGCGGTGTGTCAGCGACTTGTCGAGGTCGCCTGATCGTAGGCCCGCCGGCGCGCGGGATCGCGCAGGGTCTCGTGCGCGGCATTGAGCGCCTCCATCCTCGCCGCCGCTTCCGGGGAAGAGGCGTGGAGATCCGGATGATGCTCTTTCGCGAGGGCGCGATAGGCGGCGCGCACTTGCGCCGTGGTGCAACCGCGATCCAGCCCGAGCGTCGCGTAGTGGTCGGGGACAGCTTCCAATCTATTTACCGTTCGCGATCGCGCGGACGCCGTCGACCAATCGCTCCACTTCCTCGGTGGTGGTGTAACAAGCGCAGCCAGCGCGCACGAGTCCATGGCGGGTTTGGCCAAGCCGTTCGACGACGGTGGTGGCGTAGAAGTCGCCGTTGGAGGCAAAGACGCCGTGCTCAACGAGTCGCCGGGAAACTTCGAGAGAAGCCACGTTCTTCACCGTGAAGGCGATCGTGGGCGTGCGCGCCGCTTCCGGTGTTGGTCCGTAAACCTGGACGCCGTCGACCGCTGACAGACCTTGCCGCATTTGCGCGAAGAGAGCTCGTCCGCGTTCATGCAAGCCGGCGAAGGCATTCGTTAGGCGGGCGCGCCGCGATCCGCCCGTGCCGAGCGACGCGAGGAAATCGACCGCGGCCGCGGCACCGGCCATTCCCTCATGGTTCTGGGTTCCAGTTTCCGCGCGCTCTGGCGCCGTGTTGGGCGAGGGGAGCAGCTTGGGAAAGTCAATTTCCGCGAGCAGATCGTGTTTGCCATACAAGACACCAATATGCGGTCCGTAGAATTTATAGGCGGAGCAGCCAAGGAAATCGCAATCGAAAGCGCGCACATCCACGAGCTCGTGGGGAGCGTAGTGCACGGCGTCGACGAACACCTTCGCGCCCGCAGCGTGCGCCATCGCCGCAGCGCGCGCGACATCCGTGATGGTGCCGAGCGCATTCGAGGCCGCGCCGATCGCGAGCAGCTTTGTGCGCTTGTTCAAGAGCCGGCCGAGATCTTCCCAGTCGAGCTGCCCGGTTTCCGGAATCATCTTGGCCACGCGAATCGTGACACCGCGCTCCTTTTCCAGCGCGCGCCACGGCGCAATGTTGGCGTGATGGTCCAGCTCGGTGAGCACGATCTCGTCTCCCTTGTCGTAGCTGCGGCCCAGGGCGCGCGCGAGGTGGAACGTGAGCGTGGTCATGTTGGCGCCGAAAGCGATCTCACCCGGTGAGGCGCGCAGGAAATCCGCCAGCGCAACGCGCGCGTCGGCGATGATCCCGTCCGTCTCGAGACTCGTCGGAAATGCCCAGTGACTGTTCGCGTTGTGGTGCAGCAGGTAGTCGCTCATCGCCTCCACCACGAGGCGGGGCACCTGCGTCCCGCCCGGCCCGTCGAAATAAGCCACCGGCTGATCTCGGTGTGTGCGCGCGAGCGCGGGAAAGTGCGCACGAATCTGACTGGTGGGAATAATTTCGAACGCCGACGCCGTGGTTACCATGCCGTCAGTCTGCTTGCGGAACGGAAGGTCCGCCAGCGTTTCCAAAACTGGCGGCGGCGGTGTGAAAATGCTTCGTCAAGCCTACTCGGGTTTCGGCGTGCGTTCGTCCGCCACGATTGTTTCGTGCAACGCCACCAATCGCCATTTTCCGTCGCGCCGCACAAAGACATCCGCCACGCAGGTGCTGACGGTCGACGGCGCCGCCCCCGCTTTTTCGATCCGGTCCACAATACGCGCGGTGTAAACCGCGGTATTGCCGTAGACACGGACGCGGGGCTCCTCCACTTACGAAGTGCCGGCACCGCTGGTCTCCATCGTTCGCAGCAAGTCCGCCTTGGTCTTACCTACGCCTTTGAACGACCAATACTGCATATCGTCAGCCAAAATTTCGCGAGCGTCGCTGCCGCCGGGCTTGCCCCAACTGGCCGTCAGGGCTCGTTCCAGTTGAAGGATCTCGGCTTCATCGCCGCTCTCCTCTGCTCGAAGGTTCGGCGCGCCCAGCCCGAACAGGAGGACGATTCCGAGCAACAGGTGGCGCGCTCCGACAGTGCGACATCGTGTGGTTCGCCGGTTCATGATTCTTGAGAGGAGATAACGAAGCAGCGCTCCGCGTGTCGAGGCGTATTTGAGGGTCTTGCTCAAGGCCGCGCGTAGCCGGTAGCCCGCGCCCGGAGCGACTCCGCCCGGGCCGGGTCATTCATGAATGTGACGAAGCCTTCGCGCGTCCCGTGCCGCGGCAAATAATCAATCACGAACTCCGCGCGTTCGTCCTTGCCGCCACTCGTCAGGAGCACTTCCACGTGCACGCCCTCCGCGGTTTCGTCCCCGTGGTTCTCCGCGATCACGTGGATAACGTGCCTTCCATCGTCCGACGGTTGCGCCTCCAGCTGGAAGACAATGCGCGGCGGGGTTTTGCCTCCGGTCAACGCATCATAGGTCAGATAACCGATGACGCCGGCGACGAGCAGGGCGCTGACGCCGAAGCAAATCCACTCCAGCCAATTCTTGTCGGGTGTCTTCATTGCAACAAGAGCCGGCCGGCCGACGCCCCGAGGGTTGCGGCCACGCCCAGCACCACCGTTTCTCCCAGGCACGTAATCAGCGGTTCGCCATCCAACCGGCCGAAGAACCAGAGGATCAACGCGGAGGCGACGAGCGCACTCGCATAGGTGATTGCGCTCATCCGCCACACGTGACTCACTCCATCTCTCGTCACAAACCGCTTCGCACCGCGAAATTCGCTGTAGAAAAGGATCAACACCCCCAGCGCCAGCGAAAGCAACGCCAGCGCCACCAAGTGCCACGACGAAACCGCGTGGGCGATGACCACGACTTCCTCCGTCGGCGCCACATTGGCCGCAAACAGGACCGCGCCGCAGAGCCCGATCACGAGCTGTCCGAGAAAACGCGTTTCGTCTTTTGCGGCCCCGCCTTTGCGGACACCCTTATCCTCGCCGTCCCTGCCTTCGCCGCCGCCGAGTTGCGCAGTCCCGACCGAGATGCCGATCGCGACCGTCATCGCCTCCATCACCAGTTTCCCCGTGACCTCGCTTACCCGCATCTCGCCATTAAGTTGGCCTAACAAGACCAGAATCAGCGCCGCCGTCAGCAGCCCGAGTCCCATTTCCTCCACGGAATCAATCGCCACCTCCCACCAGGTCGCGTCCCGGCGCATCCCGGCGTAGCGATTGTAACCGAGGAGCAGGAGAAACGTCGCCGCCATGTAGACAAGCAACCGCTCGGGCTGGCTCGTGAATCCGGCCCACCACACTTCCATCGTGTAGAGCAGGGGCAGGCTGAAGATTAAGCCGCCGGTAATGCCGCGCGCGTACTCGCGCAAGGATTGGGCGATCGGTCGGGCGCGAGTGGTGGCAGCGGAGAGCACGTCAGGCAGGCTGGTGGTCGTTTTATCGGGAAGACCGCGCGCGCAAAACAGCACGCCTTGGGCTTCGTAACTATATCGGCGCGGCTGCGTCCTTGGACTTGTCCGGCGCGAGATTTAATCACGCCGGCCGAATCATGCCCGCCAGGGTTGAGCTTTGGCGTACGTCAGCGAGCGCCACAGCCATTCCGCCGGGCCAAACCGGAAATGCCGCAACCAGGCCTGCGCGAGTGCGACCTGCGCCGCAAATCCTACGAGGCAAATCAACACCAGAGTGGCTGCACCCACTTTACCCATCAAGTCGGGCCCGGGGGCGAAACCGTAGAACATCCAGAGGCCCACGAGCGTTTGGAATAAATACCACGTCAGGGCCATTCGACCCACCGGTGCCAGGAGACGAATGATTCGTCGGCCACGGACGTTGTGAAACGCGAGCGCCAATCCACAGGCATAGGCAAGAGTCAGGCCCAGGCTCCCGCTTTCGACGACAAACCGTTTCAGCGTCGCCCATGCGGGTGCCGTGCTCGCACCCGGGAAAAAATCCCCGGCAAAGACGAAACTTCCGATCATCCCCACAGCGAGCCCGCCCCAAAATCCGCGCCCAAGCAATGGCCGATGCGTCTCGAGATTCTGAAGGTTGAGCACACGCGCGAGGTAGAGCCCGAGCAGGAGTCGCCCGAGAATGGACACCTGATAACCGATCTGGCTTATCGAGGCCGTGAGATGCCAGTCGTAACGCCAGTTCGCCACCAGCACCTCCGCGTAAGTGCCGGTGGAAAACGCCGTGAGCGCCAGCGCGTCCGGGTTCACGGCTGGAGCCGACGGAGCCCCCAGCCACGCCTTCATGCCCGCGACCACGGCCGGCACCACGACCGCGCACCCGAGTGCGACCGCGAGCAAACGCCGCGGCGGTGTCCGCAGGAAAAGCGGCAGCAAAACCGCCCACAGCGCGTAGAAACGCAGGATATCGAAACACCAAAGTAACCCGCCGTGCACCAGGCCAATCACAAAGAGCCAGAAGATGCGGCGATAAAAGAGACTCGTGCCGCTGGCGCCACGCGCTTCCGCCCGACTTAGGAACAACCAAAAGCTGACCCCGAACAGGATCGAGAACAGCCCCATGAACTTGTTCTCGATCCAAAACAGCTCGCCCTGGAAGCAGAACCAATCGAGCGGGGAGAAGAGCGCGTTCCGCTGCTCATCGTTCATGTAAGCGATCCCGGCGAAGGTCAGCAGATTCGCCCAGAACACGCCGAGCAGCGCAAAACCGCGCAGCGAGTCGATGAACTCCAGGCGTCCATGCGTTGGCGTTGTGGGGGAGGCTTGATTCATCCTCGACGGTTCCGCGCCATCGCTACACAAACTCAGGCTGGGAAGAAAGCCGCAATTCGAGGCGCACTGCCTTCGGCCCATTGGGTAAACGAAATACCAATGGCGTTGGTCAAAAAAAAGGCGCTTCTATGGAACGAAGCGCCTCGGCCGAAAAGCAGCGGTCGGAGTGGTCAGTCGGTCAAAGCGAAGCGCTTCCCACCCATGACGACGGTGGGTTTTCTTAGCATTCAGAAAGCTCAGTTTTCATCCCTGTTCTGCCGAAATGCCGGCCAACTGGGATCGAGCTTCACCCACGGCAGTTTGTCGTCCGTCCAGATCGCAGCCTGCGGAGGAAATTTCGTGGGATCATCGAGCGACACCACGGTCACATCCATCCACTCCGAGTTCGGTGCGTCGCGGATGAACAGCGGCGTGCCGCAACATGAAGCGAACGAGCGGAAGCGACTGGCATGGGTAACCTGGCCGATGTCGCCGCGCAGAATCTCCAATGCCTTGCCGGGAACACTGCACCACGTCACATAGGCAGCCGCACTAGCCCGCCGGCAGTCTTCGCAATGGCAGTCGCTCCCCGGTTTCGGGATGGCGTGGAGCCGGTAGCGGACCCCTCCGCACAAACATCCGCCATCGATGATCTCTCCCATACGCTTAACGCTTATGGGCGCGGTGCCGGCGCCGGTTCAGGCCTGCTCGAGTGGCGCTCCGCCACCCGCCACCCATCTTTTTGCTTCACCCAAATGTCCGTGAGCACGAACTGCGCGCTGCGATCCCGCCCCCGCACGGTGGCTTTCTGCGTATAGAGCATCAGGACGACGGCCGTGTCCCCGTATACGCCCACGCGGATGTCATCGATCGTGCTGGACTCGGTCACATAGTCCTTCAACGTCGCGAGCCATTCCTCCCGCGGAACCACCTGGAGCGGCCGCCCCGCCGCTGCGATCGCGAGAAAATAACTTTCCGCGAGGAACTGGCTCATCGCCGCCGCGTCCTGCCGCTTGATGGCTGCCGCCCATTGCTTCTCCAGCTCAATAATTTCCCGCTCCACCTCCGTGTGCGGTTGGACGGGGGAAGGGGCCGTTTGCGCCACGGCGGGGAATGCGGAAAGCACCAGCAAAGTCGCAACGAAACAAAACATCTTCATGGGTCGACTCTCCTTTGCGATATCTCTAGCGGAAGCGCCGGCCAGATACAAGACGCCATTCAGCGCTCATACATGTGGTAGGTTTTGGCGATGATGCGCCAAGCGCCGTCAAGCTTGATGAGGGTGTGGAAGTCAGTGTAGTCCGCGCCGATGGCGTCCTTCTCCATGTCCACGCGCACCACTGCCGTCGTGGGCGTGATCGCCAACACGTCGATCCGCGTCTGAATGTCAGGGGCAGTGCCGTTGGTCGGCAACGAAGTCGTAGAGATTCTTGATCGGGCCGCCGAGCAACTCGCCGTTGGTGAAGCCATACATCACAGCGTCCTGATGGAAGGCTTCGCCGAGTTCAGCGACGTTGCCGACGCGCAGTCCCTCGACGTATTTGGTGACCGTCGCAACGACGTCTGCATAATCCTGGGTGGGCACAGTTTTGATGTTCTTTGACATTGGATTGATTTTGGTGGTAATGGGTGGAGGAATTAGAGGGTGTCGAAAACTCGCTTCATGTCAGGTGATCGCGAGGGTGGCGATGGCAAAGCGGAGCTGTTTGCTCATGCGAACATCGTCGGCAGCGGACCGTGGAAAGACAAGCCGGAGCTGCCTTGCGCACGCGGGCTCAGATCTTGCGCGAATCGTACGCCCAATGCAGCAGCGCCTGCCGCTGCTTGCGGCGGCAGGTCGAGATCGCGGCGCGCGCAGTGCTTCTTCAACTGCGCAATGTGCCGCCGCACCGCGCGCCAGCGTTTGATCTGACGCTCATCGTCCGCGCATCGCCGGCCGGAATAGTAGCGGCAGTACCACTGGAACCAACCGCGCGGATCCTCCTCGTAGATCCAGCCTTTCGCCTGCCAGACCGCGAGCGGCTGCGACGCGTTCACGCCGAAGAAATTGAGCGACGCGTTCATGTCGCTCCGGGCAGAGCTTCGCCTGCTTGAACCAGCTCGCCGGAAATTCCTGCCCGGCAATCCGTCATGTAGCGACCGCCGAAGACACCGAGCGCGAGCATCTCTTTCGGCGCCAGCTCCGGTTTAAACTCCGCCCGAAAGCCGCGCCCCATCGGTTTCGTGCGAAAATAGACGTAGCTCTTCTGCATCTCATCGTTCACCTCCACGCGCACCGGTTTCACCGCAGAAAAGGGCGTCGCGGCCGGGAGGGCCGACAAGGCGGTTGGTGGGAGTAAATCGCTCCGGGAAGAAAAAGAGAGGGCATCGGGTCCGTCTTGTGCTGGAACCTTAAGTATGAATACCTCCTACTTTTCATTGTGGGTGTGAGTGCGGTCTATTTCCTTTATCCGCGTGAGGCATCCGTTAGTCCCCGGCCCCAGCTCGCGGTTCCGGCCAACAGGTTGGTCGTCCCCTTACCACGAGAAAGTGCGCGAGACAGAGCAAATGGAAATCGGCGGAGCCCCGCTCGCCAAGCCGGTGCCCGGTGGCGCAGCCCGCAAGCGGATGGCGGAAATGAAAAAAACCCGGGAATTGCTCTTTCCGGAAGGGGAGTGACAAGAGAAGACCGCGCGGCGCACCCGGGCTGTCAGTGGGTTTGCAATTGAGTTTTATGATAGATGACAAGCCGAAAACCCCACTCGATCAGCGTGGCCTTCTCTTGTCGGTGAGCTTCTTCTCATTCAAAAAGCTCACGACGTGCTGCTTTAACGCATTCTGCTCGGCCGCGTCGTCAAGTATTTCGAAGATTTCCATCGAGAGGAGCCGATCATCGGCATGTTGGGCCTGCTGGGTTTCCAGATTTCGCCGAGGCGTTCGTAGCCGACTTTGCGGTCGCGGATGTCGCGCACCTGCTGGTAAAGGCTCTCGAGTTTGCGGCGTTTCGCATCGGACGGGACTTTGATGGTGCGGTCCTTCGGGACGAGCGCGACCTGATTGTAGGAATCCTTGTCCGCCGCGCCGTTGAAGACGGAAGCGATGCTGTCGCCGACCGCCATGTCGAAGGTGCCCCAGGCGGGCTCGAAGAGCACACGGTCGCCGTGTTTGACGGTGCAATCCTCAGAATGAGATCACGAGAAGCTCGCCGTCCTGGCGCAGCATCTTCGTAGCTGCCTTCGACGGTGATGCCGCTTTCAAACTCCAGCCGGGCGGTTTTGCCTTCGGCGATTTCGGTTTCCTTCCACTTCCCGATCGGCGAACCGAAACCTTCGGCGTGGTATTCGCGGCCGTGTCCGGACAGTTGTTTATCGGCGAAGGCGAGCGCGGTCGGGCCGGTGGTGCGGAGGTAGATGGCGTTGGCGTGGTCGTCGGTCAGGACTTCCGTAAACGTGCCGCTCACCTGCAAGCCGGATGAATACTGACACGTGGTCGTGTTCTGGCAGGCGATGGCTTTGCGCACACCTTCCAACCCGCCGACGCGGAATGCCATCCGGCTGGCGAATTCTTCCAACACTTCTGTCAGGTGGGTGAAATCGCGGCAGACGAAGAGTTGCGGTTGCTTCGTCGTGATGTCGAACGCGGTTTTCGCGGCATCGACGGAATACCAGAGCTCTTCACGTGCGGCTCGAGGCAGGAGACGGATTCGCCGATCGAGGAAAGCAGGCCGGCGCCGTAGATCTTCGGCTCCTCGAGGGTGCCGATCAGCCCGTCCTCAACCGTCCACCAGTGTAACCGCGAGAGCAGCGCCATCTCTGATGGTTCGCCGAGATTCTTCTGGCGCTCTTCCACGAGTTTGGTCGCTTCCGCCACTTTCGCCGGGTCGAGTTCGGCAACTCTTTGAGAATCGAGAGCGCACGGATGGCTTCGTAGAGCATGTCGAAGTCTCTCTTCGATTGCATCGCCTTCGCGCCCACCTCGCCGAAGCGCTGCAGGTAATCCGGAATCGCGATCGACGATGATCGGCGCGTGGCCTGCCGCCTCGTGCACGATGTCCGGCGCGGGCGTGTATTCGATGTGATGGATCTGGCGCATGTCGCCACGCGATCACGAGCACCTTGTAAGCTTGGAATTCCATGAAGGCCGCCGGCGGATGGACCGATCCACCGCCACCGCGCGCCGAGCCGATCTTGCCCAGGATGTGATTCATCTCGCTGATGCGCGGGATGCGCTCGAAGGAGATGCCAGTCTCGGAGCAGACCCGAAAGTAAACCTTGTGCGCGTATTCCTTCAGGAAAAACGCGTTCTGCCGCATGATGAAACGCCAGACCGCGTGATCGACCGGCGTGTAATCGTCGTAACGCTGATCGACCGCGAATTGAAGCAGGTGTTTGGGGAGACGGCGACGGCCGCGTTATGGAAGATCATCGGAGATCATGGGAAGGTCGACGCTGTGCAACCTGAATTTAACGTAGGAATGGCGCGGAGGCGAGCAGGGTTGCTGCGGCACCCGAGTAAGAACATCTTGGAAGCGATTCGCCCCGCCGATAGTCTTAGGATCACCCGGAAAGTTCGGGACTCGTGCGGATTCTGCCGAACCTACCGCGCGGCGGCCCATTGCGGATGCGTTGCGCGTGACCGCGCGCCTGGCGACCGCGCTCTGCGTGCGTTGGCGGATTCATCCCGACGCGATTTCGTATGCCTCGATGGCGTTCGCCGCCGCGGCTGCGATCTGTTTCTGGCAGGCGGGCACGCGGCACTGGCTGCTGCTGGTGGCGCCAGGCTTCTGTTACCTGCGACTCTGCGTCGCAACATGCTCGATGGCATGGTCGCGCTCGCGTCGGGCCAGGCGAGGTTTGCGCGGAGAGGATTTTGAACGACTTGCCGGATCGTGTTTCGGATGTAATGATCTTTTGTCGGCGTGGCGCACAGCGGACTTGGTTGTTCCCATTCTGGCTATTGGCTGCCATCGTCGCCTTGCTCACCGCCTACGTCGGCATGCTCGGCCAAGCGGTCGGAGTCCGGCGGCAGTTTGGCGGCATCATGTCGAAGCCGTGGCGCATGGTCGTGCTGCACGTCGGCTCGTGGATCACGCTGATGTGTGGCTCGGTGGACGACGGCAGTATCGCTTCGGCGCCCTCAGCATTTTGGATTGGACGCTGATCGTGCATCATCGCTGGCTGCGTGCAAACCGACTCGCGGTGCGGCTTTCCCGAATTTGGCGCGATCTCGGCCATCGCGCAGGCACCTAAAAAGTGGCCATCGATGACCCCTCGGGCAGCGCTTGCCAGCAACATCTTTCTGATTTACGTCTGGTCGTGGGCTTACTGGTCGTCGCTGGCCTGGCCTGGGTTTGGTGAGCTATTGCGGCGAAAAGGCAGATCACGCCACTGGAAGCCTCTCGCGCCTGGCTGTTCATGACGCCGCTCGCGCTCGCCGTGTTCCTCGGACGGGTCGCGAAATTCTCTTCTCATCGGCGGCTCTAGCTGCGTGGACTTCGTTCGGGGAATTCGCAAGAGCGACGGGCCTTTCGCAGAACGTGGTAGATGCGACCGTCGCGGTCTATGGCCGGAATCGTCGCGCGGTGGGCGTGTCTGGCCATGTCCGCCTGCCGCGCGGCCGGCTGGGACGGGATGGTACATGGCTACTTCCTCGCGGGCGGTGTACGTCATCTCGCGATTCTGCTCGTGCCGATGTCCGCAACAGCAGCAAAGGAGAGCTACAGCCGATGTCGCTGGCGGGCTCGTGCTTCATTTATCGGTTGGATGTTCGGGCATCTCGCTTTCCTCGCCAACTCGCGTGCACGCCTACGGCTACATTTTGTTTTTGATTTTCGCGGCGGAGCTCAGCGACATTGTCGCCTACATCTGTGGGCGGATGTGGGGTAAGCATCCGCTGCGCAGTGAAATTAGCCCGAAGAAAACCTGGGAAGGGCGCTTGGCGGCCCTCGCCGTATCGATGGTTCTGCCATGGGCAATGTGGTTTTCCTTTCCGCACTTCGGCCCGCTGGAATTGCTGCTGACTGGGTTGATTGTCGGCGTCGGCGGACAGGTCGGCGATCTGTCGATCAGTGTCATCAAACGCGACGTGGCGATCAAAGACATGGGGACCGTCATTCCGGGGCACGGCGGCATTCTTGATCGCATCGACAGCCTGATTTACGTCTCGCCGCTATTCTTTCATATGGCCGGCTACTATTATGGCTTGAGATATGAAACGCTGGCGTTACACTCCCGCGAGCGATCTCGACAAATCCATGGTCGAGCGGTTGCGAATTTTCCCGCGAGCCGGACATGCTCATCTACGGATTGCGCTCGCTCGTCTCGCTGATCATTCGGGTGGCGTTACGGGTTTATCATCGCTTTGAAATTGAGGCCGGGAGAATTTGCCGTGCGGGCGCTCGTTCGTGCTGGTGGCGAATCGCCAGCCAT
>CAVYMO010000013.1:0-329583 GCA_963769625.1 uncultured Verrucomicrobiae bacterium
GCGATCAATCTGCCGCTCGCGGGCCAGCCGGGATTGGAGTGTCGCTCCAGCGGCGGAGCGCATACGCTCGTCTTCACCTTCACCAATAACGTCGCCAGCGGAGACGCCAGCGTCACCAGCGGAACCGGCAGCGTTTCGGGCGCGCCCGCATTCTCGGGCAACGACATGACGGTGAACCTGACCGGCGTAACGGACGTGCAACAAATCACCGTTACCTTGAGCAACGTCACCGACATCGTCGCACAGGTCCTTCCCGACACCGCCGTGAGCATGAACGTCCTCGCCGGCGACACCAACCGGAACAAAACCGTCAACGCCTCCGACATCGGCCAAACCAAAGCGCAGTCGGGCCAGACGGTGGACGCGACCAACTTCTACCAGGACGTGAACATCAACGGCACCATCAACGCCAGCGACATCGGCCTCGTGAAATCCCGCTCGGGCAATTTCGTGCCGTAGCGCGGCAAGACCCTCCCGGGCAGACGAAACGGCTAACGAATTGTCTGCTTTCGTGATCGACTTTCTCGCCCCGGTCTGTCTCACTGGCAGCAGTCACTCTGGATGGAAGGCCGTCTCTTTCCGTTGGCGGACGGAAACGGAGGCGTCTGCCTGGAGCAATCCCCACCACACCCCCGCGCCCACAAGGAACACCCCCATGTTCGCCCTTCCTTCTGCTGCTCGCACGACGTGGCGAGTTTCTTCCCTCGTAACCTTCGCGCTCCTCGTCCTCGGCCCCCGGCTGATCCAGGCCCAATCCGCGCTCGATGGTTTTGATCCGAACGCCAACGGCGCGATCCACGTCGTCCTCGTGCAGCCGGACGGAAAGATTTTGTTCGGCGGCGATTTTACCACCATCGCGCCCAATGGGGGCGCGACGACGACACGTAACCGCATCGCGCGCTTGCACCCGGACGGCACTCTCGATCTCGCCTTCAATCCGAATGCGAACGGTTCCGTCCGCGCCCTCGCCTTGCAGGACGATGGCAAGATTCTCGTCGGCGGCGTCTTCAACGGCGCCAACAGCATCGGCGGACAGACGCGCAACCGCATCGCCCGCCTCGAAAGCGGGACGGGCACAGCGGATTCCTTCGACCCGGACGCGAGCAGCACCGTCCTTTCCTTCGCGGTGCAGCCGGACGGCCGGATTCTGGTGGGCGGCGCCTTTACCAGCATCGGCGGGCAGACGCGCAACCGCATCGCGCGCCTCGCGCCCACGACGGGTCTCGCGGATTCTTTCAACCCCAGCGCCAACGGCGTGATCAATGTCGTCACCCTGCAGCCGGACGGCTGGATTTTGGTCGGCGGCGCCTTCAATGGCGCGGCCAGCATCGCCGGTGTGGCCCGCAACCGTCTCGCGCGCCTCGATCCCGTCACCGGCCTGGCGGACTCGTTCGACCCGAACGCAGACAACACCGTCCGCGCGCTCGCGGTCCAGGCGGATGGCCGGATCGTGGCGGGCGGTCTTTTTGCCAACATCGGCGGCCAGGCGCGGAGTCACATCGCCCGGCTGGAGGCGAGAACCGGTTTGGCCGACTCGTTCGACCCAGACGCCAGCCACGACGTCCTCGCCCTCGCCCTGCAAACGGACGGCAAGATCCTCGCGGGCGGCATTTACACCAGCATCAGCGGACAAACGCGCAACCGCATCGCACGCCTCGACCCCGTCACCGGCCTGGCCGATGCCTTCGACCCGAACGCGACCAGCCAGGTCCTCGCGATCGCGGTCCAGCAGGACGGGAAGATTCTGGCGGGCGGCCTTTTCACCACCCTTTCGCCCAATGGCGGCGCCGGCGTCACGCGCAACCGCATCGCCCGGCTCGAAAGGAATGGCGCAGTCGATCAGACGCTCGTGGCGAACGTGATCTATGATTTCCCGAGGTTGGGCAGGCGGTCACCGTGTCCAGCCCGACGGCCGGATTCTCTCGGGGGCAGTTTCGACCACGTCGGGGGGTGGCTCGCGACCTCTCGCTCGGCTGAAGGTCGATGGCACGGTGGACGCTGCGTTTCGATCCGAACGCGAACGGTCCGCGTTGAGACCATGGCGCTCCAGGCCGACGGCAAGATTTTGGTCGGCGGTCACTTCTTACAGCATCGGCGGCCAGAGCGCGCAATTACCTCGCCCGGCTCGATCCCGCCACCGGCGCGGCGGATGGATTCGACCCGAACGCTAACAACCGGCTCAGTCTGATCGTTCTGCAAACGGACGGCCGTATTCTGGTGGGCGGTAAAACCTTCAAGTCCGATCACGATCGGAGGACAGGCCCGCAACCGCATCGCTCGCCTCGATCGGCGGACCGGCCTCGCCGATTCCTTCGATCCCAACGCCAGCGATTGGGTCGAGTCCATCGCGACGCAAACGGATGGCCGGATCGTAGTCGGCGGCGCTTTTCACCAGCATCGGCGGCCAGACGCGCAATTACATCGCTCGTCTCGATCCGGCCACCGGCCTGGCGGATTCGTTTAACCCCAACGCGAACCATGTGGTCCGTGTCCTCGTGCTCCAGACCGGACGGGAAAATTCTGGTCGGGTGGACAATTCAGCGCAACATCGGCGGAGCCACCCGCAACCACATCGCCCGGCTCGATCGCCGCCACCGGTCTGGCCGACGCGTTCAACCCGAATGCGAGCAGCATGCGGTCGTCGCCATCACCCTGCAAGCAAACGGGCGGATCTTGGTGGGCGGATCATTCGACAGCATGGCGGCGGTGCCCCCCGCAATCGCATCGCCCGGCTTGATCCCGCCAACAGCAACGTCCCCGATGCCTTCAACCCCGACGCGCAGAGCGTCGTACGCGGCGTGATCGCCCTACAGGCGGATGGAAGGATTTTCGCCGGCGGTCATTCGACACATTGGCGGACAGGTACGCGGATAGGTTCGCGCGTTTAAGCAACGACACGGCCGCGCAGCAGGACCTCGTCGTCACGCCCGACACGATCACCTGGACGCTCGGCGGCTCCAGTCCGCAATTCGTGCGCACCACCTTTGAGTCCTCGCTCGACGGTTCAAACTACACTCCTGCTGGCGTTGGGACGGCAGACGGCCAGCCATTGGAATCTGACCGGCGTGACTCTCCCCGCCGGACAAAATTTCTACGTTCGCGCACGCGGTTTCGTGCGAGCGGTTACCACAACGGCTCGGAAAGTGTGACGGAAACGGTGTGGGCGAAATTTTTCCCACGCCTCCGCGGCGAGACACCCATCATCACGGCGGAAGATTATTTCCCGGCGAATGGTGCGCCCGATGTCGGCGAGACCCTCACGGTCGATTTGCCTCTGCTAAACCAAGGCGGACACCAGCACCACAAACCTCGTCGCCACGCTGCAGAACTCCGGCGGCGTCACACCGATCACGACTTCGCAAAATTACGGCGCGATCGCGGCAGCCGGGCCGGCCGTGGCGCGCGCCTTCACCTTCAGCGCCAGCGGCGTCTGCGGCGACGTCGTTCGAGTCACCTTGCGGCTGCAAGATGGCGCGCTCGATCTCGGCGACGTCCTCTACACCTTCCGGCTCGGCGCGGACTCGCCTGCCGCGCAGACGTTTTCCAATCCGGGCACGATCACCATTCCCGCCTCCGGCACCGGCGCTCCCAGCGGTTCCCCGGCCACGCCTTACCCCGCCACCATCACGGTCAGCGGCGCGCCCACCTTTCTGAGCAAGGTAACGGTCACACTCGCGAGCCTCAGCCACTCGTTCCCGTCCGATATTGACGCGCTGGTCGTTTCGCCGACCGGGCGGCGTTTTCTGGTCGCTTCCGACACAATCGGTAATCAAGCCACGACCAACCGCACTTACACCTTCGACGACGACGCCGCCGACCTCCTGCCGCCCTTCGGCACGCCGCCGGCCTCGGGAATTTATCGACCCACCAATTATGATGGCAGCCCGGATGCCGGCGATCTATTTCCCGCTCCCGCGCCGCCCGCACCCTATCTCGCCCCGGCCACCGCCGGCGACGCCACTCTCGCGTCCGCCTTCACTCGTTATACCGGTGGCAATCCAAACGGAAGCTGGAACCTCTACCTCACCGATGACCTCGGCGTGGACACCGGCAGCCTCAACGGCGGCTGGCAACTCACCTTCAAGCCACCGCTCTGCGGCGCACCGGTCACCGCTGTTTCCCGCAAGGCACATGGCGCCGACACCTACGACATTCCGCTCCCGCTCGCCGGGGTCGCCGGCGTGGAATGTCGCACTTCCGGCGGCACGAACGATTTCCAAATTGTTGTCACCTTCCCGTCTGCCGCCGTCACCTCAGTGGGCAGTCTGCCCCACGCCTCTGTCCAGGCCCGCGCAGATCGGCACCGGCGGCGCGAGTAATGGCGGCGCCGTCAGCGTGGCCGGGAATGTGGTGACAATCCCCCTAACGAATGTCGGCAATGCCCAGACCATCGTGGTCACGCTCCTGCACGTCACTTCCGGCGGAGTCACCGGCTCGCTTTCCATCCCGATGGTCGTGCTCGCGGGCGACACGAACGGGAACAAAACCGTGAACGCCTCCGACATCGGCCAGACCAAAGCCCAATCCGGCCAAGCGATTACGCCCGCCAATTTCCGCACCGACGTCAATATCAACGGCTCGATCAACGCCAGCGACATCGGCCTCGTGAAATCGCGCTCCGGTCAAAGCGTGCCCTAGTGTGACGGTTCCGCCAGCCTACGATCTCGAATCGACTGTCGGGCAAACGCCGGTGCACAGGGCTGCTGCGATGCACGGGCAAGACGACAGCACCGGCACGTGGTGGAAGTCTCCTCACGCCAGCCTGAGGGCAAGGCTACTCGCCACAAACCTCTTCTTTGGGGAGTAATAGGTCTGGACAGATTTCGCTGGGCCGGGAAACAATGCGCTCGATCGCAACTTGCCGTTTAACGCATCTCGCAGCGTAAGGACGGTTTGGGTTGGGCGGCCAAGCCGCGATTTCTAGGAAGCACCAATGAAATCGGCCCGGCGCAGAGTCTGCCAATTCTTGGGCCACACTCGTTTCGGCGTTGTCCTGCTACTGATTGCATGGCTGTTTTCGGCGAATCTTTTTGCCGCAGGTGGCGGCCTAGATACGACGTTTGATCCGGGCACGGGGGCGAACAGCGACATCCGCGCGATCGCCCTGCAACCCGACGGCAAAATGATCATCGGCGGTGCGTTTACCACCTTACGCGGAATCGGGCGCAATCGTGTCGCTCGGCTCTCGGCGGAGGGAGACTTGGATGGGACATTTGATTTTCTTGGCACGGGAACGGACGCCGTTGTCTATGCCATCGCGCTACAGGCAGACGGCAAAGTTCTGATCGGCGGCGCCTTTACCACCGCTCGCGGGGTGGCGCGCAATCGCATCGCGCGGCTCAATCCCGATGGTTCGCTGGATACCACCTTCGATCCAGGAACTGGGGCGAGCGGCGAGGTGCGAGGGCTCGTGATTCAGGCCGACAACAAGATCGTCATCACCGGCGCCTTCACGAGTTACAACAGCACCGCGCGCAATCGCATCGCGCGGCTCAATCTCGATGGTTCCCTGGATACCACCTTTGATCCCGGCACCGGGGCGAGCGGCAGTGTGTTTACCATCGCCGCGCAACCAGATGGCAAGTTTATTATCGGTGGCCTCTTCACCAGTTATAATGGCACAGGACGCAATCGCATCGCGCGGATCAACGCGAATGGCTCGCTGGACACGACTTTCGCTCCCGGCACCGGAGCGGATTTCAACGTGTTAGCCGTCGCGGTGCAATCCGACGGCGGGATCATCGTTGGTGGTCTCTTCAGCACCTACAACGGCGTTGCGCGCAACGGAATCGCCGGGCTAAATCCGAATGGCTCTTTGGACGATACCTTCAATCCGGGGACGGGCCCGGGGAATGTCTACGCGGTCGCCGTGCAGCCAGACGACAAGGTCTTCATCGGCGGCTTTTTCGCCAGTTACAACGGGGCGACGCGCGGTGGGATCGCGCGGATCAACACGGATGGCTCACTGGACACTTCGTTTGATCCCGGAACGGGAGCGACTGCGTCCAGTTTTGTGTATGCGGTCGCGGTGCAAACCGACGGCCGGATCCTTCTCGGGGGCACCTTCACGACTTACGATGGGGTCACGCGCAACCGCATCGCCGAGCGCTTGCAGCACCCGGCGCCCTTTCCTTCTCCGCGGCGACCACCAACGTGAACGAGAGCGCCGGAAACGCCATGGTCACGCTCACGCGCACGGATGGGACCGACTACAACGCGACGGGCAGGGTAACGATCACGGATGGAACAACCAGTTCGGCAGATTACATCTTCGCTCCGGGCTCACTGGACACGACTTTTGAGGTCGGCACAGGGATCGCTCAACGCAGCATCAACGTCATCGCCGTGCAGCCGGACGGCAAGATCCTCATCGGGGGCGACTTTCTCGTCTATAACGGCGTCTCGCGCATTGGTGTCGCCCGCCTCGACGCCAATGGCTCACTGGAGACAACGTTTAATTCCGGCTCTGGCATCGGGTTGAATAGCAGTGTGTTCGCTCTCGCCGTGCAGCCGGACGCGAGGATCATCATCGGTGGCTCTTTCACTACCTATCAAGGTACCGCGCGCAATCATATTGCCCGGCTCAATGCCAACGGCACCCTGGACATGACCTTTGATCCCGGCATGGGGGCGGAGGCCGCTGTGCGTGCGATCGCTCTCCAGGCCGATGGTAAGATCGTCATCGGCGGCGACTCTCACCCGGTACGACGGCGTCCTCAGCGTGGGGATCGCACGGTTGAACGCCAACGGCTCGCGCGACACGACGTTGAATACCGGCGAGGGGGCGAGCAACGACGTGAATGCGGTCGCCCTCCAGGATGGCAAGATCCTCATCGCCGGTCGCTTCGTCAGTTATACCATGGTTTCGCGCGATCATATTGCCCGGCTCAACGCCAACGGCACCCTGGACACGACGTTTGATCCCGGCACAGGCGCAGATGGCGATGTGTATGCCGTTGTCGCGCAGCCGGACGGCAAGATTGTCATCGGCGGTGAGTTTACCAATTATAACGCCACCGCGCGCAATCGCATCGCAGGGCTAAACGCCGATGGCTCATTGGACGCGACATTTACTCCGGGGACGGGGGCAGATCAGAGTCTGAAGACGATCGCCGCGCAATCGGATGGCAAAATCATCATTGGGGGCGGATTCACTAACTATGATGGCGTCGCGCGTGGACGTATCGCACGGATCAACCCGAACGGCTCATTGGACACGACATTTGATCCCGGGACTGGGGCGGCCAGCGTCAATGTGCGTACCATCGCCATCCAAGCCAACGGCCAGATTCCCATCGGTGGCGCATTCAGCACTTACAACGACATCTCGCGCGCCGGCATTGCACGAGTGCAGGGCGATCTCTTCGTCAATTGGGCCGCCGGCGACCCGACCGACAAAAGCATTCCGCTTCCTATCGTGGACGATGCCCTCGTGGAAGGGAACGAAACTCTCACGCTCACGCTGACGAATCTCACGGGTGGGGCAACCGCCGGCGCCATTTCAACTCAAACGCTCACCATCATTGATAATGACTTCGCGCCGACGCCCACGCCATCTCCCTCCCCGACTCCAACTCGGACCACGTTGGCAAATATTTCCACGCGCCTGCGGGTGGAAACCGGCGACAACGTCTTGATCGGCGGATTCATCGTGACCGGCACGCAACCGAAAAAAGTCATCCTGCGCGCCATCGGACCGTCACTGAGCGTCAACGGCATCCCGTTGCCCGAACGCTTGCTGGATTCCACGCTTGAACTCATCGGTCCGGGTGGACCCATCGCATTGAACGACAACTGGCGCAGCGCGCAGGAAGCCGAGATCATCGCGAGCACGATCCCGCCCCCGAGCGACCTAGAATCGGCTATCGTCGCCACCTTGCCCGCGAATAGCAGCGCCTACACCGCAATCGTCCGCGGCGTCGGGCACACCGCTGGCGTCGGGCAGGTTGAAGTCTACGACCTTGATTCGACGGTCGATTCGCAACTCGCGAACATTTCCACCCGCGGCCTCGTGCAAACCGGCGACAACGTCATGATCGGCGGCGTGATTCTGGTCGGCCCTGGATCGCGGCGCGTCATAGTGCGGGCAATCGGCCCATCGCTACCGCTCCCCGGGAAACTCGCCGATCCGACCCTGCAGGTTGCCGATCAGAACGGGGTCATCCTGGCCGCGAACGATAATTGGCGCACGGCGCAGGAAGCGGAAATCATCGCGACCGCGGTCGCTCCCACGAACGATTTGGAATCGGCCATCGTCGCCACCCTGCCGGCCGCTCCCCATACAGCGATCGTGCGTGGCCAAGGCGGGACGACGGGCGTGGCGCTGGTGGAAGCTTACGCCTTGAGCAACTAGCCCTACTCGTAGCACTCGAGATACTTGATCCCGGAGCCGGTGTTGAAGATGACGATGCGCTCGTCGTGCTTTACCCGACCGTCCCCCAACAGGGTACGCAGGGCCGCAAAACAGGCCGCGCCTTCCGGCGCGACGAAGAGGCCCTCGGCGGCGCCTACTTCGCGCGTGACGCGGATCATTTCCTCGTCGTCCACCGTGATCGCGCCGCCACCGGAATCGCGCAGGATGTTGAGCATGATGAAATCGCCCACCGCTTTCGGCACGCGCAATCCCGACGCGGCCGTGTGCGCGTTGGGAAATTCCGTCGCCGTTTGTTCGCCCGCCTCGAAGGCGCGCACTATCGGCGCGCACCCCGTGGCCTCGATGGTAAACATGCGTGGCCGCTTCGAGCCGATCCAGCCCAGCGTTTCCATCTCGTCGAACGCCTTCCACATCCCGATGAGGCCGGTGCCGCCGCCCGTCGGATAGAGCCCCACGTCCGGCAATTTCCGCACCGACGTCAACCTAAACGGCTCGATCAACGCCAGCGACATCGGCCTCGTGAAATCCCGCTCGGGTCAGTTTGTGCCGTAGCTCGCTAAATCCATCGACATCGGATCGGGCTTTGGCGTAAAAACCGGCATGCTTCCCTGCCTGAAGACGATTGCGTTCCGGTATTCTGCTCTTTCTCGACCTGCGCGCTCACGCTGCACGCGCAATCCGCTTTGGATGGATTCGATCCGAACGCCAACGGCTCCATCCTCGCCGTCGTCGTGCAGGCGGACGGCAAGATCCTGCTCGGGGGCGACTTCACCAGCCTCGCGCCCAATGGCGGCAGCTCGGTCACGCGCAACCGCATCGCACGTTTGAACCCGGACGGGACGCTCGATCTCACCTTCAATCCAAACGCCAACGGTACGGTCAGCGCCATCGCGGTTCAATCGGACGGCAAGGTTCTGGCCGGCGGCGCTTTTACGATTATCGGTGGGCAGCTGCGCAATCGCATCGCCCGCCTTGAGGTTGCGAGCGGTCTGGCCGATTCCCTAAACCCGAATGCGAACGGCGAAGTCCTCGCCATCGCTTTGCAGGCCGACGGAAAGATTTTAGTGGGCGGCGATTTTAACGGCGCCAACAGCATCGGCGTTCAAACCCGAAATCGCATCGCGCGGCTGGACCCCACGACGGGCGCGGCCGATTCCTTCGATCCGAATGCACAAAGCACCGTGCGCGCGCTGCTGGTGCAGCCCGATGGAAGAATCCTGATCGGCGGCGCCTTCAACGGCGCCAACAGCATCGGCGGGCAGCTGCGCCAGCGCATCGCCCGGCTCGATCCCAACACGGGCCTGGCCGATTCTTTCAACCCCGGCGCGACCGGTCTGGTGCGCACAATTGCGCTGCAGGCGGACGGAAAGGTTCTGGTCGGCGGCGCGTTCAATGGCGCCAGCAGCATCGGCGGCGCACTCCGCAACCGCATCGCGCGCCTCGATCCCGTGACCGGCGCGGTCGATTCCTTCGACCCGAATGCCAACACCGGAAACGTCTATTCCATCGCCGTCCAGCCAGACGGAAAAATTCTCGCCGCGGGGACATTCACCAGCATTGGCGGGCAAACCCGTAACCGCATCGCGCGGCTCAGTCAGGCTAATGGCGCGGCCGATTCCTTCGATCCCAACTCCAGCGCCACCGGCGTCTATTCGGTCGCGCTGCAATCCGATGGCAAAGTGCTCGTAGGTGGTTCTTTTGCCAGTCTGACGCCGAATGGCGGCCCCGGTTTCACCCGCAACAATATTGCCCGGCTGGAACAAGATGGACGGCTCGACCGCACGCTGGGCAATCTCGCCCTCACCGCCGACAATGATCCCTACGTTACGGCCACGCTCGTCCAAAGAGATGGCAAAATCCTGCTCGGCGGCGATTTTATCAGCGTCCTGGGGGTCACTCGCCGCGCCGGCGCGCGGCTCAATAGCGATGGCACTCTCGACCCCGCGTTCGATCCTGATTTCATCGATGGTGACATCGGTGGAGTGCGAGTTCTGACCGCGGCGAGACAGGCCGATGGAAAAATCCTGATGGGCGGCGTGTTTGGCACGGTTAGCGGCCAGACGCGGGTGGGGCTGGCGCGGCTTGATCCCGCCACCGGGCAGCCGGACGGGTTCGATTCCGACGGGGACTATTCCGTTGGCAGTGTGGCGATCCAGGCCGATGGAAAAATCGTCGTCGCCGGCTCATTCTCCACTTTCGGTGGTCAAGCGCGAAACCGAATCGCGCGCCTCGACCCAGTCACTGGCCTGGCTGACGGGTTCAACCCCAATGCGAACGGTTTTGTTTCCACGGTGGCGATTCAGCCGGACGGCAAAATCCTGGTGGGCGGAGCGTTTACCAACATCGGTGGTCAACCGCGCTCCGGCTTCGCGCGCCTCGATCCCGTGACGGGTCTGGCTGATTCATTCGACCCCAACCCAAACGGCGCCGTCAACACGATCGCGCTCCAGCCCGATGGGAAAATCCTGATCGGCGGCAGCTTCACCAGTGTAACGGGGCAGCCGCGCAATCGCATCGCGCGTCTTGGCCCCTCGGGGCTGGACTCCTTCAACCCGGACGCCTCAGGCTTTGTCAATTCCATCGCCCTGCAGGCGGATGGAAAAGTCCTGGTGGGAGGCAGCTTTACGAGTATCGGCGGGCAAACGCGCGCGTATCTGGCTCGTCTCACCCCCACCACGGGAGCAGCCGACTCCTTCAATCCAGTCACCGATGCTAGAGTCCTTTCGGTCCAGCTTCAGGCAGACGGGAAGATATTGATCGGCGGTCGAATCACCAGCGCGGGCGGTTCTTCCGTGACCGGTTTCGCCCGCTTGCGCAACGACACCAGTGCCCAGCAGGAACTCGTCGTCACCCGGACTGCTGTCACTTGGATTCGGAGCGGGTCCAGCCCCCAACTGGAAAAAGTTCTGTTCGAAGACTCCACCGACGGGGTGAGCTACAATTTCCTTGGTAATGGCGTGGCCGACGGGAGCAACTGGACGCTCACCGGTCTCAATCTTTCGACTCAGCAGAATATTTACATCCGGGCGCGCGGAACCTATCGCGGCGGTTACTTAAACGTATCCGAAAGCGAAGCGGAATCGATCCGCAACGTCTTTCTGCTGCCTACTCCTACTCCTACTCCTACTCCTACTCCTACTCCTACTCCTACTCCTACTCCTACTCCTACTCCTACTCCTACTCCTACTCCTACTCCTACTCCTACTCCTACTCCTACCTACTCCTACTCCTACTCCTACTCCCAGCCCGGCCTACTTGGGCAACATCTCCACACGCCTGCGCGTCGAGACTGGTGACAATGTTCTGATTGGCGGCTTCATCGTCACCGGCACGCAACCCAAGAGAGTTATTTTGCGCGCGATCGGTCCGTCGTTGCCCCTCCCCGGCAAGCTGGCCAATCCCACCCTCGAACTGGTCGGTCCCAGCGGCACGATCGCGTCGAACGACAACTGGCGCTCATCGCAGGAAGCCGAAATCATCGCCAGTACCGTGCCGCCGACCAACGACCTGGAGTCGGCCATCGTGGCCACCCTGCCAGCCAACAACATTGCCTACACCGCAATCGTGCGCGGAGCCAACGGGGGGACCGGAGTGGGTCTGGTGGAGGTGTATGACCTGGACTCGAGCGTGAATTCGCAACTGGCCAACATCTCGACGCGGGGCTTCGTGCAGACAGGGGACAACGTCATGATCGGTGGCATCATCCTGGTCGGAAACTCACCCCGCAAAGTGATCGTGCGCGCCATCGGCCCATCCCTGCCCGTGACCGGGAAACTGACCGATCCCACCCTGGAATTGGTCGATCAAAACGGCGCCCTGCTCGCTCAAAACGACAACTGGCGCACGTCGCAGGAGGCGGAGATCATCGCCACCACCGTTCCGCCAGCAAACGACTTGGAATCAGCCGTCGTCGTGACCCTCAGTCCCTCGCCCCACACCGCGATCGTGCGGGGAAAGAACGGCACCACCGGGGTCGGCCTGGTCGAGGTCTTTGCGCTGAACTGAAAATCGACTCAAACTCCTCGACCTCGTTGTTGCCTTCTTCGCCCGGCTGACGCGGCGACTCCCGCTGCGGGCACGCGCATGGGTTTTGAAAGTGGCGCGACATTCGACCCCAAACGTCCTTCCCGACGCGACGCCAGGAGGCAGGCGCCTAACGATCACCATGCAAAACGTCTTGCCCGCCCACCTCAATCTCCGTCGCTAAGGCGCCGCTTGCATTTCAACGAGTTCGACGCGGCGGTTTTTGGCGCGGCCTTCCTCGGTGTTATTTGTCGCCAGCGGGGCGGCGAACGAAACGCCGACCGGGAACATGCGTTGGGCGTCGATTTTTTTGGCGCTTAAGGCGGCGACGACCGCTTCGGCGCGTTTCTGCGAGAGCACTTTGTTCGGTTCGAAGCGGCCCTGCGCGTCCGTGTGGCCGACAACCAGCACCCGGAGGGATGGGCTTTCGTTCAGCAACTTGGCGATCTCGCTCAGGGTCGGCTCCGATTCCGGTTTCACCTCAGCTTTGTTGAAGTCGAAGAGGATTCCATAAAGCGCGACCTTGCCGGTGCTGCTGATCTGCTTTTCCATTTCGGTGGCGCTCACGGTGACCATCTTTTCCTCCATCGGCTTGGCCTCGATGATGTCGACCTGAACCGCGGTCTGACCTTTTTCGATCGGCTGTTTCGGCGAGCCGTTTTCGAAAGCGGCTGCGTAGATGACGACAAAGGTATCGCCAATCTTATACGCGCCGTAGCGGGCTTCGGTGTGGCTGTAAGGAAAGAGCTGGCTTTCCAAGACGTCGAACTGAGGAAGAGCGCCGAAGTCATAACCGAGTTCCTCCGGGCCGGAGCCGGAGAAGAGAATCTCGGCGTCCGCTTTTTTCATTTCGGCTTCGTAGTTGCGGAAAACCTCGAGGACCGATCGTCCCTTCGGCGCGTAGTAGGTGATGCGCGTTATTTTGCCTTCGACAATTTGTTCCTGCTCAATGTGGCGGCCGTTGCTGCCTTCGGAAGATTTGTTGAGCGCCTTGCCGACTGGGACCTTGTATTCGTCGTATTCCTTTTGGCTGTAGGCGGCGATGAACGAACCTTCGTAGCGCTTGAGAATCGGGTGGTCGCGGCCGGCGACATCTTTCGTGAGTGAGTCCTGCGCGCGGGCCATCGGGAAAACGCTGAGGGCCGCGGCGCACACAGCGACTAGACGAAGGCAGGCGAAACCGAAACGAAGGCGGACTGTTTTCATGGACAAGAAATGATCGCTGCGATTAATCGGAGCAAGACTGGATTTGCGATCTCAACCCGGTGGTGGAATTGCCTGCACTCAGTTTGCGAGCGCTGCGTCGCACTTGGCGATCTCGCTCTTTATCAGGTTGAGCCAACCCGCGCTGGCAGCGTCGAGTTTGCCACGGTCTCGCAAGTCCTCGAGCACAGTTCGGCCTTGTTGGAACATTTCGCGCGAAGCGCTCACGTGCTGCCTGGTCTCGCCGGCCGGAATTTTCGGGGACGCCGCCAGCGCAGCGTAGGCGTAGCCGAGATACTCCATGCACCTCCGCTCTGAGAACGCGGTGGCGGGCGTTCGTCGGCTGCTCGGCTATTCCGCGCAGAAGTTCATCCGCCCGGCGGCAGTTCTGCAACGCGGAGTCCAGGTCACCCAGCCGTGCCTGCATCCCGGCTGCTCCGGCGCGACAAGCGGCTGCGTTAAACCGCGATGGCAAATCGTCAGGTGCTTCCGTTCCCAGTTGTTCAAAAAGCTCCAGAGCCTTGGTGAAATGCAAAAGGCCTTCTGCGTCTTTGTGCTGATTCGCCGCGAAGTCAGAGATCCGCTTGTGGGTTTCGGCAATCGAGGCGCGGATAACGGCGTTGACCGGATCCGCCGCGATCAACTCTTCTTCCATCCCGAGTGACCGCTGCAAAAACTCCAGCGCGCGGTCAGGTTCGCTCTGCTTCCGATAGTCGGCCGCCCGATGCAGATTTCGGAGAAGGGCATGCCGGTATTCCAGATTTTCAGGAGTCTCCCTGAGCAATGCTTCTGCCAACGTCCGCGCTTCATCATTGGCCGCAATCGCGCGCAGGTCTTCGCCTAGGAGATGCCAGGTATTTGCCATCTCTTCCTTGGTGGAGAGCAGGACGCGACGTCGCAGTTGATCGAGCGGGCCGGTGGCGGCAAGGCGCTCGCAGATTGCGAGCGCGGCGCCAAGCGGTTCCGGCGCTGCCGCCAGATCGCCCTCAACCTTAAGGGCCGCGCCCAGCTTGTTGTACGTATCTGCAAGCGCGAGTTGCAGTCCGCTATCGGCGGGTCGCTCCTGTGTTAGACTGCGATAGAGGATCACCGAGGTTCGGAGATGTTCCAAGCCTTTGCCAGGAGTTGTCGTGTTCAAGTAGGCGTAACCCACTATTTTGTGGATGACCGCAAGGTCGCGTCGGGCTTGCGCATCACCGGGGCCTGACGCCACGACCGCCTCACGGATAGCCAGAGATTTCGTGTAGCTTTCCAACGCTCCGGCTCGATCGCCAAGGTGCCCGACGGATATGCCGCCCCGGACGTCACCAACTCTTTCGTAAGCGTCCGCCAACTCACGTTGGAGTCCCGGATTGCCAGAAGCCTCGCCCGCCAGGCTATCGAGATAACTCAACGCGTCCTTGACCAGGAGCTCGCGGGCCTTTGTCGCGCCGGGCAAATTCTTGATCGCGTCGTAATGATCGAACAAAACGCGGTTGGCCAGTTTGCGCACATCGTTAAAACGTCGCTCAGCCCGGGCCTGTTCCGCTTTCGCCACGGCTTCCTGGGCGCGCGCCTTTTGCGCCTCCCGAGTGGTCGCGATAATGCCGCCGAGGAGAACCAGAAGAACAAGCGCCGCCGCGGCGAACGCGGTCTTGTTCCGGCGCATAAACTTCGAGGCGCGATAAGCGGTGGTATCTTGGCGGGCCAGCACCGGTCGCTCTTCCAGATGTCGCCGAATGTCCTCCGAGAATTGCTCGACCGATGAATAGCGGCGCTCGGGTTCCTTGCGCAAAGCCATAAGGACGATGTTGTCGAGATCGCCGCGCAGGAATTTCGGATTGCGGATTGCGGATTGCGGATTTTCGATCTTTGCCAACACGGTGCTCGGCCTTTTCGGCTGCACTTCGCTGATGACCTTCTCGAAATCTTTCGGTGATGGCGTGATCGAACCGTAGGGTGATTGACCGGTGAGCAGCTCATACAAGACGACGCCGAGGGAATAGACATCGCTCGCGGTCGTCACTCGTTCGCCGCGTGCCTGCTCCGGGCTGGCGGACTCCGGAGTCATCTGGCGCTGACCGGTGAGCGTGGCCCACGGCGCGGCCTCTTCGCTTTGCTGGAGAATTTTGGCGATTCCGAAGTCGAGTAGTTTCGGGACGCCTTCCGCCGTGACGAGGATGTTCGAGCGTTTGATGTCGCGATGAATGACAAGGTGGCGGTGCGCGTAGGAGACGGCGGCGCAGACCGCGCGGAAAAGTTCCAGCCGTGCCGCGATGGAAAGCGCATGCGTGGCGCAATATTCATCGATCGAAAGTCCATCGATGTACTCCATCACGAAGTAGGGCAGGCCAACGCTGGTCGTACCACCGTCGAGCAGTCGGGCGATGTTCGGATGATCAAAGCCGGCAAGAATCTGACGCTCGTTCCGGAAATGGCGCAGGACGGAGTCCGTGTCCGTGCCGCGCTTAATCAGCTTGAGCGCAACTTGCTTTTCATATTGTTCGTCCGCGCGCTCGGCGAGGAAGACCGCGCCCATGCCGCCGCGCCCGATCTCCCGGATGATGCGATAGCGATCAACGACGTTGTCGGGCGCGAAGCCCTCTGCATTTTCGATCGAGAGGAAGGCCTCCGGCTCGTCGAGAAACCTGCCGGCTTCCGTGTGCGCTTGCAGCAGCGACTCCACTTCGCGCCGCGTCTCATCATCCTCGATCGCCTGGAGAAACTGCGCCCGAGCGGGCGCCGAAGTTTCGAGACATCGCTCGAACAGCGCCTCGATCCGCTTCCAATGCTCGGAGGTCACGCTGCCTTTCCCGCGCTGATTTCCCGATGCAGCCAGGCCTTCGCCGTCTGCCATTGCCGGTCGATGGTTCGAGGGGAGACGCCCATCACTTCCGCGGTTTCCTCCACTGACAATCCGCTAAAGAAACGCAGCTCCACCATCCGGCCCTTCTCCGAATCTAGCGTCTCCAACCGGCTCAGAGCGTCGTCGAGCGCGAGCAGGTTCAGGTCGCGTTGGGGCGCTGCGGCCACTCCTTCATCGAGCGTGATCTGCTGGGCACCACCGCCCCGCTTCTTCGCTTCGCGACTGCGGGCGTGGCTGACGAGAATTCGACGCATCATCTGTGCGGCCACACCGAAGAATTGCGCGCGGTTTTGCCACGTGACCTCGTGTTGATTGATCAACCGGAGATACGCCTCGTTCACGAGCGCCGTCGGTTGCAGCGTATGTCCCGCACGCTCCCGACGAAAGAAGCGCACGGCGTGACGATGCAGTTCGTCGTAAACCAGCGGAAGGAGCGACTCCAACGCCTCGGCGTCACCGTTGCTCCCCGCCACGAGCCAGCGCGTCACTTCGCCTCTCTCGGGAACGCGGCGCTCCTCGCCGGGGGCTTCAGAATCTTGGGGACGAGTATTCACCGGATGCGTCGCGCGTTGAATCCAAAATGCCGAATGCGCCAACGATGCCATATCGGACCCGAGACAGTAACAGAAAAAAGTTGGCGTGAATCGGCGCCGAGCTGCGCGTTTACCCGGTAGAGCGAGCGTCATACGCCCGTCGAACCCCGGTAGAGATTTGAGACCAACAACCCCGCCAGCATTCAAAAACGTCTGAATCCCATCAGCCCAATCAAGGAACCGAGTATATGAAAGCAAAGCATCTCTCCATCTGGCCAGCCACTGCGGCCGACCACGGCGCGCCAGCACCAAAGAGGACGTCTCCGCTTGGCAGGCGATCAGTCGCCATGATCTTCGCTGGGACCTTGCTCCTCGCAGTGCTCGCGCTCCCGCCCTCGTCAGCGCAGGCTCAGTGCCGCGAATGGCATGTCGGCTTCGAGTGGAGCCTTAAACAAGGGGACCTCGAGGTGCATTTGCGACTGCGCCAAAGCGGCAACAGCATCAACGGAGAGGCGGACCATGAGAGTGTAAAGAGCGTAGACCGCGGCCCCTTTATCGGCGGTGGCAAGGTGGTACCTCACAAAGGCAAAGTCGCTGGCACCATCGACGGAAGCAACATCACGCTCGACATGGAGTGGGACGATGGATCAGGAGGAATCTACACGGGCGTGATCGGACCAACCGGGATAATCAGAGGGACCGTCAACGTCGACAAGGAGAAGCCGACGAATATTTGGAACTGGGTCAGCCGGAAATCAATGTTTTGCGCGGATAAAGCTGATAAGAAAACGAAACCGACACCGCCTGCCGCGCCTCCTCAGCCTAGCCCGAAACGTCTCATTAAAAGCAGCGGCAAGGCGCGGACCGAAGCGAGCGCGCCCGCGGGCGTTCCCCGCATCGCCGCGTTCAACAAACCCGGACAAGCGAGCACTCAGGTCCTCACGTGGGACGGCGGGCCGGACCACCCCTATGCGGAAGTGTGGGTGAAGGTGGACGGCGCGGACGAGACCAAGGTCGTCGAACAAGGAAAAGGCACCCGCGAGATGAGGTCGAGGCGGGCAAGACCTACCAATACATTTTGACCGACTCCGGACAGCAACTCGCCACCACAACCGTCAAAGGGAAATAATCAACCATATGAACCATCCAAAAGTGAACCCCGACAAAGCCCAACCCCCCGTCCTCATAGAACCCCTGGCCGATGCGAACCGTCTCCGGCGGTTTGGCGCAGGCCTTGGCGCACTCTTGCTTCTTGCGATCCTCGCGCTCCTGCCTTCTGCGCAGGCCCAGTGCTCGCAATGGAACGTCAGTGGACAGTGGATGATGGAGCAGAGTGACGGGTTGACAGTGTATGTAACTCTACGGCAAAGCGGCAAGACGGTGACAGGCACAGCCACCTACAGCACCACGAAAGACCCGGAGGGATTGCTTGCCCCATTCAAAGGAAAAGACTTCGTGTCTGGAAACGGCCTCGTTAGCGGCAATATCGCGGGCGACGACTTCTTCGCCGAGATCAGGTGGTCATCCACTTCGATCGGGGTTTATCGCGGAAAAGTGGGATCGCAGGGCAGGATCGAGGGCTCGGTCTACGACAAAGGCGCCTCATCGAGAAAAATGACCTGGGTTAGCCCCAACCTGATGAAATGTCCGGAAAACATCAGTGCTTCGACCTCGCGCATCTTATCCGGTAACTTGCTGCAGACCGCGCCGAAAACAGCGGAGCCGGCTCCGGCGGCGACGAACTCGAAACGGGTGATCAGCCACAAAGGCAAGGGGCCCGCGGACGCAGGTGCGCCCGTAGGCGCGCCCAAGATCGGGACGTTCAACCAAGCCAACCAAGCTCCCAACACGCGGACTTTAGGCTGGGACGCTGGGCCGGAGCACCCTTACGCCGAAGTATGGGTGAGCGTGGACGGAGGAGACGAGACGAAGGTGGTCGAACAAGGCAAGGGCACGCGTCAGGTGAGCGTCGAGCCAGGGAAAACCTACCGCTACATCCTGACCGACTCCGGGCGGGAACTCGCCACGGTAACCGTCCGGGGCAAGTAATCGAAAATCTAAACCCGCCCAATTGCACCACGACAGAATGAAAATAACAACGATCGCTGCGGTTGATGCATGTCTGATCATTGCTGCGATCGCACTCTCGACCGGTCGGGCAGAAGCCACGGGCAGATCATGGGATGTCAGCGGCAGCTGGTTCCTCACCGGTGCAGGGGATTTTTATAACTTCCACGTTTCCGTCGACGGCGGCGACGCCACGCAAATCGTGGAACAGGGAAAAGGGACCCGCCCGGTCCCGGTTGAGGCGGGGAGAACCTATCGCTACATCCTGACCGACTCCGGAGAGGAACTCGCTACGACGACCGTCCAGGGCAGGTAAGCAGGAAGCTCGTTAAGAGCCGCCGACGCGCGACTCGTAACACTCGAGGTATTTGATTCCGGAACCGGTGTTGAAGATGACAATGCGCTCGTCGTTCCTCACCCGGTCGTCGGCCAACAAGGAACGCAGCGCCGCGAAACACGCCGCGCCTTCCGGCGCCACGAAAAGCCCTTCCGCCGCGCCGACTTCGCGCGTTACGCGAATCATTTCCTCATCCTCCACCGTGAGCGCGCCCCCGCCGGACTCGCGCAGAATGTTGAGCATAATAAAATCCCCGACCGCTTTCGGCACGCGCAAACCTGACGCGACCGTGTGCGCATTCGGAAACTCCGTCGCCGTTTTCTCACCTGCCTCAAACGCCCGCACGATCGGCGCGCAACCGCTCGCTTGAATCGTGAACATGCGCGGCCGCTTCGAGCCGATCCAGCCGAGCGTTTCCATTTCCTCAAACGCCTTCCACATCCCGATCAGGCCCGTCCGCCGCCCGTCGGATAAAGCACCACGTCGGGCAGTTCCCAGTTCGACTGCTCCGCCAGTTCGTAGCCGAGCGTCTTCTTTCCCTCGACGCGGTAGGGCTCCTTCAACGTCGAAACGTCGAACCAGCCTTCCGCTTCCTTCCGCTTCGCGATCTCCGCGCCGCAATCGGTGATGAGTCCGTCGATCAACGTCACGTGCGCGCCCGTCTCGCGGCACTCGATGATGTTCGCTCGCGGCGTATCCGCCGGCATGAAGATGTGCGCTTCCAATCCCGCCCGCGCCGCATAAGCCGCCATCGCTCCGCCCGCGTTGCCGGCGCTCGGCACCGCGAGCTTTTTCGCGCCCAAGTGTTTCGCCATCGAGACCGCGGTCGTCATCCCGCGCGCCTTGAAGCTTTGCGTGGGATTCTGCGCTTCGTCCTTCACCCAGAGATTCGCGACGCCGAGCGATTCACCAAAGCGTTTCGCGCGCAGCAGCGGCGTCCCGCCCTCGCCAAAAGTCACCAGCTCGACCCTCGCGCGGCAGCGGCAACACTTCGCGATAACGCCAGAGCGATTTCTCCCGCGTCGCCAGCGCCTCCCGCGTCAAAGTTTTCCCTGCCGCCGCCAGATCGTAGCGCGGAAAAAGCGGTCGCTGACATTTCGGGCAAAGATTCTGCAGCGTCTCGCCATTCGTAATGCGCACCGCACATGGTGCACTCGAGGTGGGTGAGAAACATGCCCGGATCAGTTCGTGGCCGGCGGCGCACCCTTCTCCACCACGGGCGCTCCTCCAGGCCGCGGCGTTTCAGCAGCGGCTCGATCTTCGGATCGCGCCCGATGAAATCGCGGAACAGGTTCATCGCTTCGTCGCTCCCGCCACGCGAGAGCAATTTCGCGCGGAAACGATCGCCATTCTCGCGCGTGAGGCCGCCGTTCGCCTTGAACCAATCGACGGTGTCGGCGTCCAGCACCTCGCTCCAGATGTAGGAATAATAGCCGGCCGAATAGCCGCCGGCGAAGGTGTGCGAGAAGTAGGTGCTGCGATAACGCGGCGGCACCACCTCGAGATCGACGCCGTATTTTTTCAGCGCGCCGCCTCGAACTTCATCGTGTCCGTCGGCACTTCGTCGGGATTCAACTGATGCCACGCCTGATCGATCAGGGTCGCGGCGAGATACTCCGTCGTCTTGAAGCCCTGGTTGAACTTCTCCGCCGCCGTCACCTTCTCGAGCAACTCGGTCGGGATTGGTTCGCCGGTTTTGTGATGCTTCGCGTAGTTCTTCAACACCTCCGGCCAGTTCTGCCACATCTCGTTCACCTGCGAGGGATACTCGACGAAATCCCGCGGCACGCTCGAGCCGCTGAAACGCGGATACTTCACGTTCGAAAACATCCCGTGCAGCGCGTGGCCGAATTCATGGAACGCCGTGCGCGCTTCGTCCAGCGTGAGCAGGGTCGGCTCGCCGTCCGGCGGCTTCGGCATGTTGAGATGGTTCGCGATCACCGGCTTCGTCCCGAGCAATTTTGATTGCGGCACGTAGGCCGTCGCCCACGCGCCGCCGCGCTTCGAGGGCCGCGCATAGAAATCGGCGATGAAAATCGCGAGCGGCTTCTCGTCCTCGTCGAAGACGTCAAACACCCGCACGTCCGGGACGATAAACCGGCAGATCCTTCCGCTCCTTGAACGTGATGCCGTATTGCTTTTCGCGGCGAAGAAAATGCCGTCGATCAGGACGCGGTTCAGCTCCAGGTAAGGACGAAGCTGCGGCTCGTCGAACGCGTAACGCTCTTTCCGCACCTGCTCGGCGTAGAAATCCCAATCCCAGGCCGCGAGTTTGAAATCGCCTTTCTGCTTGTCGATCACCGCCTGCATATCGGCGATCTCCTTGCGCGCATTCTCCACCGCGCGCGGCGTGATCTTCGCCAGCATCCCGTTCACGTTCTCGACCGTCTTCGCGGTTTGCTCTTCGAGCTGATAAGCGGCGTGACTGGCATAGCCGAGCAAGCGCCGCCCGTTCCGCGCGCAGCTTCGCGATCCGCGCCACGTCTTCGTGTTATCCCACTCGCCGCCGTGGCTGTTTCGCGCTGCATCGACGTCTCCATGATGCGCTGGCGCAAAGCGCGATTCTTCAGCGAATCGAGCGGCGGCTGGCTCGTCGTGTTCATCATGCGGATGACGTATTTGCCGTCCTTCCCATCGTCCTTCGCCGCTTTCGCGGCGGCGGCGATGGCGTTCTCGGCAAGCCGTCCAGTTCCTCCTTCGTCTCGACCACGATCGAGGAGGCGTTCTTTTCCTGGAGAACATTCTGCGAAAAATCGGTCTGCAGGGTCGCCAGTTCCGAGTTCATCGCTTTCAGCTTCTCCTTGTCCGCGTCGGAAAGCTTCGCCCCGCGCGCACGAAATCCTTGTAGTAGCGCTCGAGCAAAAACTTCGACTCCGCGTCGAGCCCGAGCTTCTCGCGTCCCTCGTGCAGCGTCTCGATGCGTTTAAAGAGCGGACCGTTCAGCCGGATCGCATCCCGGTGCGCGGAGAGTTTCGGCGCCAGCTCCTTGTCGATCTTCTGCATGATCGGATTGGTGTGGGCCGAGTTCAGGTTGTCGAACGCACGGTTCGCGCGCTGCAACAACCGGCCGGTTCTCTCCATCGCCACGATCGTGTTGTCAAACGTCGGTTTCTCCGACGCGTTCGCGATTTTCTCGATCTCTTGCAATTGCTCCGCCATGCCCGCTTCGATCGCGGGCTGGAAATGCTCGTCCTTGATCTTGTCGAACGGCGGATAGAGGAACGGCAGCGTGCTTTCCTTCATCAGCGGATTCGCGTCGCTGGTGGCTTTTGGCGCCGCGGTCGGCGTGGGCGAACCCCCGTAGGCAAGAGTGGTCATGGTAAACAAAATCGCCAGCGCCCCTCGGCGCAGGCCCATCGTGGTAAAACGGATTGTTGAGTTTTTCATATTGAAATGGCTCTCGCGAGAGGAAGAGCGGCCCCACAGACCTACCGGCGCGACGCCTCCGGCGCAACCCTGCCCCCGCTACTTATTGATGTCCTGTTTCGTGTTCAGTTTCTCGAGCAAAGGTTGCAGCGCGTTCTTTTGTTCTTCGGAAGTCGCGATCGCCTGGCCCTTCTTCACCGACTCCGCCGCGCCGACAAAATCGCCCGCGGCTGATTGCAAGCGCGCCTGCGCCAGATAACCACCAAGGCTTTCCGGAAAACGTTTCACCACTTCGGGATAAATTGCCATCGCCTCGGCTGCGCGTTTGTTCCGGTGCAACCCGCGCGCGTAGGAGTAAAGCTGGAGCGCGTTCGCTTTCTCCATCGCCTTTGCCTCGGCGGCCTTCGCCTCTTCGGCTTTGTTCATCGCCTTCAGGAGATCTGCTTTCGTCATTAAATTTTCGAAGCGCTCCTCGTTCTCGATCGATTTCTCCGCCCACTGCAACGCCTCCTCGAGATTCACCTTCTTCGTCGGGCAGTATTGCGCCGCTTCATTCAGCCTCCGCCAATCGTACTGCGCCTAGCCGCGCATCTCGTTTCGAATGCTCGGGATCACGCTGTCCGCATCCGTCACCGCCACTTGAAAGGGCACGGCCAGCTTCTCCCACGTCATGGTCACGACCGCGGACTCGGGCTTCAAATCCTCGAAGTCAAATTCGAGCGCTTCCGTCCGACTCGTTCGCGCGCGGCTTCACCGGCACGCGCAAGGCGTCCTCACTTTCGCTATAAGTGTAGCTGCCCCAGGCGTCGGCCATTTTGGAAAAGATAATCGTCCACATTTCCGCAGTCGGAATCATGTGCAGGCCATAGCGCCCTGCCGCCAGCGGCTTTCCTTCCACCAGGACCGGCGTGCTGAACTCGATGACCGTGTTCTCATTCGCGCCCGCGCGCCAAACCTGCCCGAGCGGCACCAAGCCTCCCCAAACCTTCCTCCCCGCCACCAACGGCCGGTGATACGTAATCGTGATGTCGGTGATGCCCACGCGCTGCCGCACCATCGCTTCCGGGCTTGTCTCCGGCAGTTTCAGCGACGTCTGCGCGAAGGCGGAAATACCGCAACCCAGTGCCAGCAGCGAAAGACTAAAGCGAGAGAGGTGAGCATTCATAACTTCAGCTGAATAGACGACAAAGCGATGCCAAAGCCAGTGAGGATGTCTCGACTGTGGGCGGCCGCGGCGCGGGTTTTTCGGAATGCAGTTCTGATAATTTGTTTCTCTTCTTTGCTTCGTTCGGCGTCGGGAGTGATAGCGCCATCCCTGCAGAATCCGTTAGGACATTGAAGAGACGAATCAAGACGCTCGCGCGGCGGGCCCGGAGAAAACGCAGCAATCCCTCCCTAACGAGCGATCGGAAGCGGCCGCGCGACTTGCGCCAGCAGTTCCTCGAAGCGGGCATCCGTCCGGATGTCGTCCCAGACGGGACTGAATTGCAGATCGCCCCGGTTCGGTCCAAAGGGAACCTGCACCAGCTCACCTAACAAGTTCAGCGCGCCCTCGCGGTCTCCCGTCATCATCAACACCTCTGCCAGTCGCAACTGCAGGTTGGGTCCAAACAGGGCATCGGCGCTGATCGGACGTATCGCCACCGCGCGCCGCGCGTGCCGCACCGCCTCTTCGCTCTCGCCGAGGCCCGCCTTCGCGACGGCCAGATCCGCGAGCGCCTCGGGCTCGTCCGGCCGGCGCGCCGAGGACGCTTCCGCGAGCCGCTCTATCTCGGCGAACGCCTCGCGCGCCTCGCCTCGTCCTGCTGCGCGCGCGCGTTCATTGCTGCCATGAGCCAAAAGCTCGGCACCTTCTTCAATTCCTCGCCGGCTGCGGCCACCAGCGCGGCAACGGCTCGCGGAGTCTCTTCGCAGGAGCGCGATCCAGACGCGCATGGATTGATACTCCAGGTTCTCTTTTCTCCGGATCGATTCGATCGTCGCCGCGGCGCGCTCCAGATCGCCCGCGCCCAGGGCGGCCTCGCCTTTCACGATCCAAAGCCGCGCGGTCG
Source organism: uncultured Verrucomicrobiae bacterium (assembly GCA_963769625.1). GTDB lineage: Bacteria > Verrucomicrobiota > Verrucomicrobiia > Chthoniobacterales > UBA10450 > JACCTI01. The sequence continues at coordinate 24,800 of CAVYMO010000013.1, forward strand.
CGGCCTCACCCAGACGCCGCGTGGCCGTCTCCGCCACTCGCTCCGACTCCTTGAATCGTCGCAAGCCGGAATAGGTCTGCACCAGATTCACCGCCAGGGCCGCATCCTGCGGATCGAGTTCCACCGCTTTCTCGCCGTCTCGAATCGCCTCCTCCCATTTCCCCAGGCGCCGTTCCACCAGCGACGCCAGCGTGAAGAATTCCACTTCATGCGGCGTCGTCGCGGGAATGCGCGACAGTTCCTCCTCCGTCCGTCGATAATCGCTGAGGCCATGATAATAGTAGCGCGCCAGCGCGAGCCGCGCTTCCTCCCGTTCCGGTTCGAGCCGCAGCGCGGTTTCCGCCGCCTCTTTCGCGGCCGCCAGATTCTCCGGGGTATGCTCCTCACCGAAGCGGTAGAGATAAACGTGCGCTTCGTTCAAAAGGCAATACGCCAGCGTGAAGTTGGGATCGCGCTCCGTCGCGGTGGTCAGGAAGGCGAAGCCGCCGTCTCCCAACTCTTCTGGCCGCGTTGCAGCGGATCGTTCATCGCCGCCCGCGCGCGCAAATAGAGATCGTAGGCCGCCAGATCCTGGGTCGGGTTTTTTCCACAGTTCCTCCTGTTCGCCGCTCGAGAGCGTGGCCTTTAATTGCGCCGCGATGGTCTGCGCCAGTTCGCTTTGCAGGGCGAAAATATCCTCCACTTTGCGATCGTATTGTTCCGCCCAGATTTGCGTGTCCGTATGCGTGTCGATCAGTTGCGCGTTGATCCGCACACGATCACCGGACACCTGCACGCTTCCCTCCAGCACATTCGCGACGCCGAGTTCGCGGCCGATTTGCTTGATGCTCCGCGTCCGTCCGCGATAAACGGCGACGCCGCTCCGGCTGATGACCTTCAAATCGCGCACGCGACCCAAGTCCGTCAGGATGTTGTCCTGCACGCCGTCGGCGAAATACGAGGGCGGGTTGTCTTCGCCTACGGTTTCAAATGGCAACACCGCGATGCTCTTTCGCGGGTCACTCGCGCTCGCGGCCGTCTCGGGCGCCGCTTGCGGTCGCGGCCACAATGCCCACAGCGCACCGCCGATCATCACCAGCGCCGCCGCGCCCGCCACCCATCGCACTTGTCGCCGCGGAAAGATCGAACGCGCCCGATCAGCGAGCGGAATTGGCGCGCCAACACCGGTTCGCCCGCCAGATACCGCCGCACGTCCGCCGCGAGGTGCATCACCCGCGCGTAGCGCGCCTCCGGTTCCTTCCGCAACGCACGGAGCACGATCGCATCCAGGTCGCCGCGCAACCGGCGCGCGATCTGCGGCGCGGCGGCACGCGCGCTCGGCGGTGCCGGTTCCTCCTCGCGCACCACCCGCGCGACCTCCTCGCGGCGAAGGATGCCCGCTCGCAAAGGTGTGCGGTTGACGGCCACTCAACAATTCGTAGAGCAGCGCGCCCAGCGCGTAGACGTCGCTCGTCTCGGTCACAGCCCGGCCGTCGGTCTGCTCCGGCGACGCGCAGATCGGCGTCAGGCGCTGCTCGCTCGGCGCGGTTAGCTCGGTCTCATTCGCGCCCGGGCGGAGAAGTTTCGCAATCCCGAAATCCAGCAGCTTCGGTTCTCCCTCGGCGTTGACCAGAATGTTGCCCGGCTTCAGGTCGCGATGAATCACGTGATGGTGGTGCGCCACTTCCACCGCCGCGCAGATCTTTAGAAAAATGCCGAGCCGTTCCTCGATCGAGAGATTTTGCTCGCGCACAAAACGCGTCACCGGCAGGCCGTCCACGTACTCCATCACGAAGTAGGGCAGTCCGTCATCCGTCACGCCCGCGTCGAGCAGGTGCGCGATATTCGCGTGCTCGAGTCGCGCCAAAATATGTTTCTCCGCCGCGAATCGTCGCAGCACTTCGTCGGTATCCGTGCCGCGCTTCAGCACCTTGATTGCGACCTGCTTCTCGTACTGCCCATCCGCCCGCGCCGCGAGATAGACCGCGCCCATTCCACCGCGTCCGAGCTCCCGCACCACCTCGTACGCGCCCCAGCCGCCAGCCGCGACGCGAGCTTCTCCTCCTGCCAAAGCGCGCGCGTGGCGTGCTCCGCGCAATCTTCGAAAAGAATCCGTCGCCTCCGCGCCGCGGCCTCCGCTTCCCGCACGAGCGCCTCCGCTTCCTGCGCGTAACGCCGCATCGTCCGCGCAACGCGTCTCCAGGAGCGCGGTCCGTTCGCCGCCGGACGATAGTTCCAGAGCGTCGCCCAGGATGCTCTTCAATCGCTCCCAGCGCGCGGAATCGATCTCTTCCGGAGTATGAACGGTGCCTTTGCTGATCATTTCTTGTTCTATGTCGCCGACAACTCCCGCCGCAGCCAAATCTTCGCCACCGCCCAGTCCCGTTTCACCGTCGCCGGGGCAATCGCGAGCGTGTCCGCGATCTCCTGTATCGTTAGGCCGGCAAAAAAACGCAACTCCACAATTTGCGCCTGCCGACGGATCCAACGCCTCCAGTTCCCGCAGCGCCTCATCCAGCGCTGTGACGTCGATCCTGCGGTCCTCGTAAAATTCCAGCGTCAGCCGGACCCGATCCAGACCGCCCCGTTTCAGTCGATTCTTCGCCACTGCGTGGTTGATCAAAGTCTCCCGCATGACCCGCGCAAAAATCCCGACGAAGTGGGCCGGATTCTTCCATTCCAACTGTTCCTGATGACGCAAACGCAGATAGGCCTCGTGGACGAGCGCGGTTCGTTGCAGCGTATGCTCGGCGCGCTCTCCCCGCAGGTAAGCCTGGCCAGCCGGCGCAGTTCCTCGTACACCGCCGGCATCATCTCCTCCAGCGCCGCGGTCTTGTTCTCGCTCGGCAACAGCGCCTCTGCGACGACCGCGGAGCGGTCACCGTCTCCCCCGCGGAATCGGATGACGCGACAGTCGGTGGCGGACATGGGGCGCAGAAATCCTAGCCCGCATGGCGCGGAACTCCAGCGTTCGCCTCCGTCGCCCGCGCACCGGTCCCTTCGGCGCAGCGAAAAAGTCTGAAAAAGAATGAGCCGTTTCTGCGCGCCGACGTTGCTTTACTGGTTGTGAGGCAGATTTTTAAACCAGCGCCAGGCCGGAGAGCACGATGACCTACTTCTCGCAGCTACCCGGGCCGGGCAGCACGCCCCTCAAGATCGGTTTCCTCGGCTTTGACGGCATGTCGGTTCTCGATTTGACCGGACCACTCGAAGCGTTTGCCGCCGCGCGCCGGGAAGACGACGACAACGCCTTGCTACGAGACCGTCCTCGTCGGGGTCGGCGGAAAGACGTGCGTGGCCCGGTCCGGCGCCATCTTCAAGGCGAAATACACGATCGAGAACGCGCCCATTTTTGACACCATTATCATCCCCGGCGGCGCGGGCCTCGCCACCGGCGACACCAGCCAGAAGATCGCGGACTGGTTGCTCGAACGCGGCCACGAAGCGCGCCGCATCGCCTCGGTCTCCACCGGAATTTACCCGCTCGCCCGCAGCGGCTTGCTCGATGGCCGCCGCGTCACCACGCATTGGCGGCACACGCAGAACGTCGCCCGCACCTTCCGCCGTCTGCAGGTGGACGACGCCGCTTCCTTCATTAAAGACGACCGTTTTTACACTTCCGGCGGCGGCACCGCCGGGATCGAGATGAGCCTCGCCTTGATCCGCGAAGACTACGGCGCCATCGCCGCCCTGAATGTGGCCCGCGAACTCGTCATGAATCTGCGCCCGCCCAGCGACGGCGAGCGACAGATCGATCCCTCGGATTATCAACCCGACATCGAAGATCGCCTGGCCGAATTGCCCGGTTGGATCACGAGCCGTCTGCGCGCGAATCTCTCCGTCGAAGTGCTCGCGCAACGCGCCTGTCTCTGCCCGCGCCACTTCACCCGCCTCTTCAAGCGCACCTTCCACAGCACGCCGGCCAGTTTCGTCGAACAACTCCGCATCAACGAAGCCGAGCGCCGTCTCGTCTCCCAACGGCTCAGCATCGAGAACGTCGCCGCCTCCGTCGGTTTCAAGAGCACGGATGTTTTTCGCCGCGCCTTTGAGCGCCGGCACGGCATCACTCCGAGCAGTTTTCAAAAACGCGCGGGCGCGAGTCCGCACCCGGGATGAAGCCGCGCGCTAACCGGAAAGCTCGGCACGTCTTGCAGTTCGACAACCCAACACGGAAGAGCGCAGTATCTCGACCCCCACCCATGAAATCTCGTCACCACTTCCTCGTTTTCACCGCGGTCGGCCTCTCCTCCGTCTTGCGCAAACCACTCCCACGCCCCGCCACCGCGCCACCACCGCCGCTTGCACCGCCCCCGAGCATCGGCAGTTCGATTTCTGGCTGGGCAAATGGACCGTCCGCTCGCCTGACGGCAAAACGATCGGCACGAGCGAGATCAGCCGGGCCGGCAAAGACTGCGCCATTCTCGAACAATGGCAGGACGCCCGCGGCCTTCCTGGCACCAGCATTAACTACTACGACCCCGAGACCAAACACTGGCATCAACTCTGGGTCGGCGGCGGTGGTGCCATCCTCAAATTGGAAGGCGAACTCAAAAACGGCGCCATGGTCCTGGAAGGCGACAACAAGAATCCCGGTCAGACCAAGACATCCCGGAATCGCATCACCTGGACGCCGCAGCCCGAAGGCAAAGTGAAACAGGAATGGGCCACCTCGGACGACGGGAAGGAATGGAAAACGATCTTCGTCGGGATCTACAGCCGGGAATAAACCCGCACTTCATTCGCGTCCGAGTTCGGAAAACAGCGCTGCGAAAATCTCGATCCCGTCCCACAAATTCTGCAGCCGGATGTTTTCGTCCGCAGCGTGCTGATTGTTGTCGTGGTTTGCGATCGGGAGGCCGATCACCGGCGTCTCGTTAGGCTGTTGGAAGAGGTACATCGGAATGCTTCCACCCATCGTCGGGAGCAAGACCGGCTCCGGCCCGGCCTTTTTCATGATCGCCACGACTTCGCGCGCCAGCGGCAGATCGAGCGCGGTCCGCGCCGGCGGATAACCCGAGCCCCACTCCAGCCGCACCAGCTTCGCCTGCTGCCGGCGCATTTCCGCATCCGGCGTCTCGCTCACGATCTTGTAGCCGCGCGCGCGCAGATGCTGCTCCACCAAGCGCTTGATCGACTCCGGCGTTTGCTTCGGCACCAGCCGAAAATCGAAAGACGCTCGCGCTTCTGTCGCGATCACGTTCGCCGCCTTCTCGCCCACTCCGCCCGCGTCCATGCCCCGCACATTCAGCGCCGGCAGCATCAGCAGCTCATCCAACGGCTTCCCCTCCCCTTCATTTCCCGCAATCTGAAACTGCGTCCGCAAATCGTTCTCGATGTCCGGAATTTTCTCCAGCGCCGCCATCTCCGCTGCCGAGGGCGGACGCACCTCATCATTGAATCCCTTGATCAAAATCCGCCCCGTCTCATCGCGCATCGAAGCGATCAAATGCGCCAGCGCCGCCGCCGGATTCACGACCCAATTTCCGTAGTGCCCATCGTGCAAACCCTTCGCCGGTCCGTACAGCGTCAGCTCCAGATCGACCACGCCGCGCGCGCCGAAAAACAAACTCCTGCGCCGGCTCTGATGCACCGGCCCGTCGCAAAGAATCCAGGCGTCGGGTTGCAACGCCTCCGCGTATTTCTTCAAGTAAGACGCGAGATGCGGCGAACCGACTTCCTCTTCGCCCTCGAAAACAAAACGCAGATTCACCATCGGCTTCACGCCTCTTGCTTGCAACGCGTCCAGCGCCGCCAGCATGGCCACGATCGGCGCCTTGTCATCGCTCGCCGCGCGCCCGTAAAGCCGCCACTCCGGGTCCAGTTTCTCCGCCGCGCGCCAATCGACCTCCGCCCCAGCGCCATTGCGCATCACCGGCTTCCACGGATCGCTCTTCCATCTCGGCGCGTCCACCGGTTGTCCATCGTAGTGCGCATAAAACGCGACCGTCTGCTTCGCCTCCGCTGCCTTCAGCTCGGCCACCACGAGCGGCGGCGCGCCTTCCACCCGTAGCAGCTGCACCGTCATTCCACGCTTCTCGCACATTGCGCGCAACGCCTCCGCATTGCGCTCGATGTTCACCGTATCGGAAGCCAGATTCGGGATCGCCACCAGCTCGGCCAGCTCCGCCACGATCGCGCGTTCGTGTGCCGCGCGCCATTTACTCACATCGTTGTTCGCGCGAAGAACACTCGGCACGGCCAGGAAAACCAGAAAGGCCGCGAACGGAACCTTCATGGCTCGGACCCCAACTCCCGGTGCATCGCCTCATCGGCCGCGCCTTCCCGTTCGCTCCATGGCCCGGTCGCATCGACAAACCAGCGCCGCGCACCCGCCGCGCGTCCGATTTCCGTCTGCGCCGCACGTCGCGTCAGCGCATTGAAATAACGATTGGCGATCTTCTCGTCGCGGTCTTTCACCCACTTGCCCGCGGTGTTGATCACGTCCGCCAGTTCCTCGGATTGATCGGGCAACAACTCAGCCGCTTTCATCGCCAGCGCACCGGCGATCAATCGATAATGGAAACGCACCTCCGGCGTGACCTTGTTCGTGCGCAAGCGCTGCATCTCCTCCTTCGCAGGCCGCAAAGGAATCGCAATCATCGCCACCTTTTCCTCCCCATCCTCCCAGCTCACCTTTCGATATTTTCCCGACAAGCGTGCCTGCGCCACGTCCTCGATCGGAAACGCGCCATCCGTGATGAAGCCATCCGGCGCGACCTCCGTCCCCATCAATTCCATCCCATCATGACGCGCGATCCACGCCGCGCGAAAGAACGCCGCCGCGCGTTCCGGCTTCGGCAAAGTCGCGTCCGCCCCGTCCCGCAAAGCCTTCGCGTAGATCGCCACGATCTTGTCGTAAGGCGCGCGCAAATACTTCGCCGCCGCCTCACAGCGATCCTCGCGCACCAGCCGTCGTCCTAAAATGTAGCCGAGTTCTCCGTTTTCTTCCTCTGGCGGGGCTGCCTCCACGTATTTTTGTAATTCCGCCACACTTAAAACCCGCTCGGCCACGAAGGCCGCATCGAATGGCAGCTGGCCCTTGTGAAACGTATCCAGCGCCTGCACGAAATCCGCGCGCGTCAGGCGCAGCGCCGCCAGATCGCCACTCGCGGATTGCGCAAAACTCCAGCTCGGCCCGTCGCGCATCCATGAAGTATCTTCCTTCTCCTCCGCCACCACCGCCTTCCATTCCGTGTAGGTCGCGGAATCACGCACGCCTTTCCATGCCGCCGCCATGCTTTGCGCGGCGTCCGCGGTTTTTCCCGCGCGCAATTGCAGCTTCGCGCGCAACCACAACGCGGCCGCGCTTTCGCCTTCGCTCAATTTCAGCCAGCTCTCCGCCTCCTTGTATTCCCCGCAGCTGTAAGCCGCCCAGCCGAGATACTCCGCATCGGGCAGCGCGCTCAGCTTCGCGGCCTTGATTTCCGCCAGCCAATGCCTCGAGCGCGCCGCCGCCACGCCCGTGTCTTCGCCCCAGTAATTCGGCGCCGTCGAGGTCGCGAGAATGTGCGCCGTCACCAGTCGCCGCAGCAGCGGATCGCGCGCCGCCGCTTGCAACGCCACGCGCTCTTTCTCGGCCTGCGCGCTTTTTTGTTCCTCCGTCCACGCGCTCCGCTCCTCCTCTTCCGGGCCGTAATTCAACATCCCGAAAATCGGCGCCCGGTCCGGAATGAGCGCCTTCAACGAAACCACCGCGCCCTCATCCCCGAGCGCGAGCTGCGTCAGGTAAAGCGGCGCCGCCTTTTCCGGTCGCCCCTGCTTCCATTCGCTCCGCGCCTCCCAGCCGTAGCTCTCGGCCGCCAAGCCTAACGAATCCGCAAACCCATCGCTCGCCAGCGCGCGGGTTCGTTGGAAGAGCGCGCTCGCTTCCGGGTCCCGCTTCTTCAGCGCCAATTTCCCGAGCATAAAAGTGGCCCACACTGTCCGGTAATGACGCTCCCCCGCCGGCCGCGCCAGCAATGTCGTCCACGCCTGCCGCGCCTCCTCCCAATGCGCCTCCCCGCGCTGATACGCGAAAGCGGCTCGATGATAATCCGCAAACTCCGACTCAAATTCCTCCGGCAACGTCGCGCTCGATTCCGCGGCCATCTCGCTGAGCAACGCCCGCACCTCCGCATGCTGTTCGATCGCGAGCGCGGCATCCGGCGGCTTGATCCGCCCCTCCCGCAACGCCGCCGCGAAGTCCGCCGTGTCCGCCTCTGTTGTGGCCTCCTTCGCCGCGCCTCGCCGGCTCCAGTCCGGCTCCTCTCCGCGCCGCACCGGCACCAGTTTTTCCGGCGCCGGGAATTCGCGCGCGATCCGCTTCACCTCCAGATCCCAATAGAATTCCGGCGAGGCCAGCACATTCGCGCCGCCCCGATCCAGATACGAATCCGGCCCATGATAACCGGTCGCGTCCAACCGACCGCTCGTCGCGAAAATCGCGAACGCGACGATGAGAATGAAGCGTTTCATTTTAATCTTCCACGCGGAGTTCGACCGTAGCGGGCTGCGCAAAACGAAGCCAGCCAATACTCCGCCGCGCACCCGGCGCCAGGCGCGTCCGCGAGGGCAAAGCGGGAATGAAACGCGCGCTTTCCTCCGCCACCACCACGCTCCAACCCTCCAGCGCATCCGCCGCCTCCAGCGTCTGACCGCGCCAAGTCGCCGCGACCACCGAGGCGAGCGGCTCCTCTGCTTCGCCCGCGTTCAGCAGCGCGATGTCCACCGGATTCTCGCCCGTCTGCGTCGTCCGAAGTTCATGTCGCGGCCGGCGCCCGGCCATCACCGCGGCCAGCGTCGGCCAGCGCCAATTCCGCACATCACTCGCCACCGGCGCGCGATACCAAATCAGCTCGCGCAACTCCCGCGGCCGCGCCTCCGTCCACGCCCGCACCACGTCGGCGATCGCATCCGCATCCGCCGCAAACTCCAGCGTAATCGTTCCCGCAGACCACTTCGGCGGCACGCTCTCCATGTAAACGCCGAGGAGTTTCCCCGCATCATCGTAACCCGCGATGCAGCGATAAGTCGGCAACGCCACACTAAACGGCCGACCCAGCTTCGCCGCTCGCGCCACCCACCGCCGCGCCAGCCCAGCATCGAACAACTCCGTCCGCCCGTTCTCCCGTCGTGTCGGAACGGAATGGACTTGCAAGACAAAGCCATCCACCTCGCACACGAGCGCCGTGAACTCCGCTTCCTCGAGCCACGCCGGTAGCGTCGTTATCACGAGGCGCATCGGCGGTTTCACCACCGCGCGCAACCGTCGCAACCACTTCCGATAACCGGCCAGATTGCGTTGCGCACAATCAAAATCGATCTGCAGTTCCTCCAGCGTCACGCCATGCGCCTCCGCCTCCGCGATTAACCCGCGCACCACGCCCGCGATGAAATCCGCCGTCGCATCATCTCCCGTAAACGGCCCCGAGAAGGGAGCAATCCGCAGGGCCACCGAGCGCGACATCTTCGCGCTCTGCAAGACATCCCACTCCAGCGCCACCCGCCGCAGCTCCGGCCCGTTCGCGCTCCATTGAATCTCGCCGCCCAGCACGACCACGCCATCCATGCGCCGCTCGATCTCCCCCACCGCATCGGCCACCGCCGGAGTCCAATCCCGTTGCCAAAGGTAAGCGCGTTGCGGCAGGACGCCCGAGGACGTGGGCGCGGGACGATCACACGCCGCGAGCACGAAGAGCCCGCTCGTTAGAAGAAAAAACCGGACAAATGCAACGTTCAAGGACACAGACGCGCCTCGATCATTACACCTTTCCCAATCCGGGAAGCGATCCCGCTCTCGCACCTAAAAATGCTGGATCGCCGTCGACGCGCCGGGAATACTCCCCAAATGCGTCTCGCGCTCGCCATTTTCGCCACCGCCCTGGTCGCGCTCGGCCTTTGGCTCATCGCCTCCGGTTTCACGCCCACCGCCGTCAACCCCACCGACCTGAATCCGCAAATCGCCACCGCGCCCCGCACCACCGCCGGCCCCATCGCCGTCGGCACCGCCCTCCTCGCCGGCGGCGGATTGTTCTTCATCCTGCTCCTGCGTCGACGCTAGCGGTGCGTCTCGTTCGACCGACTCTAGCGAAACAGCAGCACGCTGACCTGACAGGTGCGCACCATCGTGGTCGTCGTGCTGCCGAGGATGAGATGGCGGATCGGCGAATGGCCGTGCGCGCCCATGACGAGAAGCTGGATGCCTTCGCGTTTGATCGCATCGGCGATGGCGGTCTCGGGTTCGCCACGCACAGCATGACTGGTCACATCGAATCCGCCGTGGCGTAGCTTTCCAGCGGCTTCCTCGAGATACCAACGCGCTTTGTCGTCCAGTTTGCCGGCGCGGAGAATGTGGCAGGCGCAGCCTTCCAGCAGCGGATTCGCGAGCGCGAACTCGATCGCGCGCGTGACGCTTGGACCGCCATCGAATGCGATCAGGAAGCGCTCGATCGGCGTAAACGCACGCGCCGTGATCAAGACCGGTCGGATCGCCGTGCGAATGACGCGCTGGATGTTTCCGCCGAGGTGGCCGGTGTTGAAATCGGCGTGGTTCCCGCGTTTTCCGAGCACGACGAGATCGAAGCGCGCTTCGATTTCCTCGAGCGTTTCGACGAGTGTGCCGTGCCGTTGCGTGGCCGTGATCTCGGAGAAGCCAGCCGCGGCGAATTGCTGGCGCGCATCTTCGAGGATGGCTTTTCCTTTCAGGCGCGCCACGCGGCCCTGCGTCTCCTCGAGTTGCGTCAGCTCTTCGATCAAATGCGCGCTGGCGTCGATCCGATGCTTCCGCTCAAGTCCACCCCCGGCGCACGCTCGCGGTGTTGATCGATTACGTGCAGGACTTCGACGCTCGCGCGCAAACGAGAAGCCGCCCAGGCGGCATGGCCGTAAACGCTGGGCGCGTAGATCGAACCGTCGGTGCAGGCGAGGATGGCAGGCATGGTCGTCAGGCTAATGGTCGAGCAAACGCTCGAGGGCTCCGGGTTTATCGTGCAGGCCGAGTTGATCGACGATCGTGCTGCTGGCGTCGTTCAGGCCGATGATTTCCACGGCGGCGCCTTCACGGCGGAATTTCAACACCACCTGGTCGAGCGCGCCGACAGAAGTGAGATCCCACAGGTGCGCCTGGCTCACATCGATCCGCACTTTCGCGAGCGCTTCCTTGAAATCGAAAGCCGCGAGGAACTCCGGCGAAGACGCAAAGAAGATCTGGCCTTGCACGGTGTAAGTGCGCGTCTCGCCCGCGACATCGAGCTCGCTCCGCACGCGAATGACCTGCGCGACTTTCCGCGCGAACGAAAGCGCGCTCAGGAGCACGCCGACGCCCACGCCAAGCGCGAGGTTATGCGTCCAGACCACCACCACCACGGTCGCAATCATGACCAGGCTCGTGCTTTTCGGATGGACGCGCAGGTTCCGAAACGAGGCCCACGAAAACGTGCCGATCGAAACCATGATCATGACCGCCACGAGTGCGGGCATCGGGATTTGTTTCACCCACGGATTGAAAAGCGACGAGCAGCAAAAGGAGAAAGACGCCCGCGGCGAAAGTGGAGAGCCGTCCGCGGCCGCCGGATTTAATATTGATGACCGATTGCCCGATCATCGCGCAACCCGCCATCCCGCCGAAAAGTCCGGCGACGAAATTCGCGATGCCCTGCCCGGTCGATTCGCGATTCTTGTCGCTCGGCGTGTCGGTGAGATCATCCACGATCTGCGCCGTCATGAGCGATTCGAGCAGGCCCACCGCCGCAATCGCGAGCGAATACGGCAGCACAATCCAAAGCGTGCCGAACGTGAGCGGCACCTGCGGCCAGAGGAAAAGCGGGAGCGTGGAAGGCAACGCGCCCAGGTCGCCCACGTGCCGCACATCGAGTTTCCAAATCACCGACACCACCGTCAGCACCAGGATCGCCACCAGCGGCGAAGGCACCGCTTTCGTCACACGCGGCAGTAGATAAATAATCGCCAACCCCGCCGCCACCATCGCGTAAACGAGCACGCCCGCGCCTTTGAATTCCGGCAACTGCGCGAGAAAAATCAAAATCGCCAGCGCATTTACAAAACCGGTGATGACCGAGCGCGAAACAAAACGCATCACGTTCCCGATCCGCGCCACGCCCGCGATGACCTGCAGCACGCCCGTCAGCACCGTCGCCGCCAGCAAATATTGCAAGCCGTGCTCCTTCACCAGCGTCACCATGAGCAACGCCGTCGCCGCGGTCGCGGCCGAGATCATCCCCGGCCGCCCGCCGAAAATCGCGGTCAACACCGCGATGCAAAACGACGCGTAAAGCCCCACCTTCGGATCCACGCCCGCGATAATGGAAAACGCGATCGCTTCCGGGATGAGCGCCAGCGCCACCACGATGCCGGCGAGCAAATCGCCGCGCACATTGGAGAACCACTCTTTGTAGAAATTGTTAAACACGCAAAAAGACTGCCGCGCCAGGATGGATCGAACTCCCATCGCTCGCGCCCGAAGGAAGCGGCGCGAAAAAGGCAAACCGGCGGCGCAGCCAGCACAAATTGCCAGCTGTCCCTTAGCCGCCGCGGACCCCTGCCGCAACCCCCCCCCGAAAAGCGGCACGATTCGTTTGTCCCGGCTGAGACTCGTATTTCACCCGCCGACTCTGCCCGAGCGGCGGCAATCATCCTCCTTCCGCGCAGGCGCTTACCCCCGGCAGCGCCGCGGCGCTGGTTCGCTCTGCGCTGGCGCGGAAAAATTCCACGCTTGACCGTCCCCGCGCCGCGAACGCATAAAAGTAGCGTCGTTTAAAGCAGGGCTCCCCCTCCCAGCAATGAAAACGTTACAACTTGGTTCGCTTCTGTGCGTGGCCGCGATTCTCGCGACCGACCTGGTCGCAGATGAACCGGCGGACCCGGGACTGGCCGTCGGTCAGACCGCGCCATCATTCGCGCTGAAAGATCAAACAGGGAAGGAAGTCGCCTTGCCCGCGCTGTTAAAAAAAGGACCGGTCGCCGTCGTCTTCCATCGCTCCGCGGATTGGTGTCTCTACTGCAAGCTCCAGATGGTGCAGTTGCAAAAAAGCCTCAAGGAAATCGAAAGCAGCGGCGGCCAGATCGTCGGCATCAGTTACGATTCCACCAAAGCCTTGCAAGACTTTGCCCGGCGGAGCGACATCACCTTTCCCCTCCTCGCGGATGAAGGCAGCAAGACGATCGACGCCTTTGCCATCCGCAACCTGGACGTGCCCGAGAAGTACGAAGGCGTCGCGTATCACGCCACCTTCATTGTCGATCAGAAGGGCATCATCCGTTCGAAGCTTTACCAGGTTAGCTATCAGGAACGCCCGGCCGTGGAGGCGTTGGTCACGGCCTTGAAAGAAGCGCAGGGCGCGAGCCCAGCCGGCGCCACGAGCGAAAATTTATCCGACGTCAGCAACCCCTAGAAGAGAATCAAATCCATGAACCCCCGCACCTTTGCCGCGCTCGGCGTACTCGCGTTTTTCTTCGTTAGCCTGCTCGCGCCGCGCGCCAGCGCCGCGCTTTACTCCGTCACGGATGTGAATCCCGACCCGAACATCTTCGAGTGCTACCTCAACGCCAACGACAAGGACGTCACCATCGCCGGCTCCAACGTCCATGCCACCGTCTATCGCGACATATCGGTGCCCGCGCCCTCCGGCAGCGACGGCATTCCCATCCCCGTCATCAAAGTCAAAGTAGGCGACCTCATCATCTGCCATTTCGTGAACGAACTCCCCGCGGAAAGCGCCAGCATTCACTGGCACGGCATCGAACTCGATAACGACAGCGACGGCACCGCCGTCACCCAGGATGCCGTGCTTCCCGGGCAAACCTACACCTACCAGTTCCTCACCTTCCGCCCCGGCCTCTTTTGGTTCCACTCGCACATGATGCCGGGGAACACGGCGTTCGCCGGCATGTATGGCGCGATGATTATTGAAAACGACATCGAGTCCTCGCCCGACCGGCCCGCCATCCTCCCCGCCGAGGCTGATACGCATACGCTGGCGCTGAGCGACATCGAATTCGACGCCATGGGCAAGGTCGGCAAGTCCTTCATGGGCGGGACCAAGACCATCAACGAATTGGTCGAACTCTGTCACCTCTCCACCGAAGGCGAACCCGGCGGAGAGATGGGAGCGTGCAGCATCTCCACTTTGCCCGGCAGCACCGTTCTCGTAAATGGCCAGAGCCCCGACGCCGGCGCGCAAACGCCCCGCTTCGTCGTGCCCTCCGGAAAGAAAATCAGGCTCCGCCTCTTGAGCGAAGGTCTCTCCCGTCACTTCCGCCTCAAGCTCATCGGCAGCGGCGATAACAAACTCTACCGCATCGGCGGCCAGGGCGGTCTGCTCGATCACGTGGTCTTGAACGGCGGCACCAAAGGCACTTGGGACACGAAATACGATCTCGGCGAAATCGCGCTCGGCTCGGGCGATCGCGCCGACGTCATCATTTATCCCACAGGCAACCCGGGCGAGATCATCCGCCTCGTCGGCAACCCGCTTCCCGGCCCCTTCAGCGTCAGCAGCGGCTTGCCGGCGGATTATCCGGTCGCCTACTTCGAGATCAGCGGCACCGCGTCGGATACTCCGCCCGCGGCCGGCGATCCCGTTCTCGCCGGCACCGCCGAAGACGTGGAGAACCTGAAGACCCTTATGGGCGTCACCCCGCTCGAAGACGCACCCCCCTTTCCCGGAAGCAGCGACGAGACCATTCGCCTCACCACCACCCGCCCGATGAAGGCCAACTCCCCCTCCGTCGACGGCTTCTCCGCCGCGCTCGAGTCCAATACCGGCAACGGCGATTTCCTGCTCCTGCCGCGTCCGCCCACCTCGCGTTATGCGCACGTCGGTGACCTCCTCGAGTTGTCCGTGCGGAACGAAACCAGCGCCGCGCATCCGTATCACCTCCACGGTTTCTCCATGCAGCCCGTGCGCATGACGGATAACGATGGCAACACGCTTTACGAATTTGATTACGACGAGTTCCTCGACACCATCGACGTTTACGGAGGCCAGACCTACGTCTTCCGTGTCCGCATCGACGATCGCCCGAAGATCTGCGATGTCTCGCCCGACTCACCTCCAAACCCCGGCCCCGTCCTCGCCCCCTGCGCCAATACCGACTGCGGCGGAGTCGTCGGCCGCTGGCTGTACCATTGCCACATCTTCTCTCACGCCGGTCTCGGCATGATGGGTGAAATCACCATCCTGCCCGACGACGACCTCCCGCCAGAGATCACCTGCCCCGCCGATATCATCCTCGACGCCACCTCCGCCGCAGGCGCCGTCGTCAACTTCGCGGCCACCGCCACCGACGACTGTGACCCCGCGCCCGCGATAGCCTACTCACAGGATCCCGGGACCACCTTCGCCATCGGCACCACTATCGTCACGGCCATGGCCACCGATTCGTCGAACAATATGGACAGTTGCCAGTTCACCGTCACCGTCCGCGGTCCGCGCGCGATGGAGATGGATGTCCTGGTCCAACTCGGAATTCTGCGTGGAACGCTAACCATCGAGGATCAAATCCGCCGACTCGACCACGCGATCGACAAACTCAACGAGGCTAACAATCCCGAGTCACTGGATTGACGACTCGCACCTTGACTTGAAACACGGCAACAAAGTCTTCGATCGGAAAAAGGATGGCGTGCAGAAGTTGAAAGACCTCGCCAAAAAGCATCCGTCGCTGGCGTTCGCCGTCCAGGATTCCATCAACCGCGAGGTCCTCGCGGCGCGAATCCTTGTCGAAGTCGTTCTCCCGCAAGCGACGGGCAAGGACCTCGAAAAAGCCCTCGAGGACCTGGCCAAGGGTGATGCCAGCGCGGATCCCAAGGACGCCATCGAGCATTACAAGAAAGCCTGGAAACACGCCACGGATTAGAACCCACTTCCGCCACCAAGCCCCGGGGTGCGCGCACGTAAGGACGCCCCCGGTTCTCCGGGACAGCGGCCAGCAGCTGTCAAATCGCGGCGACGCTGCAAGCCACCGTTGAACCGATCGCGCTCGGTCTAACAGTGGGGCCGCGCCATCATCGACCCGCCGCTTCTTCACAACGCTCAAGCAGCCGCGGCGCTTCCATCCGCTCCGCCCACGCCGCGAAAGCGGGCGTCGGTCCCCGCCAGCGCAACGTCTCGACCTTTTTAAAGAGCGGCGCATCCGTGCGCAGCGTCGCGAGCTTCTTAAAGAGGAGCGCCCGATCGCGCTGTTCACCGAGAACGCCCGACGGAAACTTCTCGATCGGACCGTGCTGGTTTAGCAGCGTCGCCGCCGTCTTCGCGCCGATGCCCGCGATGCCGGGATAGCCATCCGCCGCATCGCCGACGAGCGCGAGCAAATCCGGGATGAGCGGCGGATCGACCCCAAACTTTTCGCGCACCCCGGCCGCATCGCGCACGATCTTTCGCCGGCCATCGATCTGCACGACGCGCTCCCCGCGCACGCATTGCGCCAGATCCTTATCCGGCGTCCAGATCGCGACCTTCTCCACCTTCCTATCCTTCGCCGCGAGATGCGCCGCCGACGCGAGCGCATCGTCCGCTTCCAACTCCACCATCGGCCACACCACCACACCCATCGCCACCAGCGCTTCCTCCAGCGGATCGAATTGCGCGCGAAGAGCCCGCTCGATCCCGGCCCCTGTCTTGTATCCCGCCCAAAGCTTGTTCCGAAACGACTCGATCACGTGGTCGGTGGCGACGCCGATGTGGGTGGCGTCGCTCTCGATGATTTGCAGCACGGACTGCAGCACGCCAACGACGGCGCCGTAGGGTCGATCCACGCCTTTTGTGAACCGGCGCAATCCGTAGAAGTGACGAAAGAGTTCGTAGGTGCCGTCGATGAGGTGGACGATCATCTTGAGTCAACGATAGATCTTGTGACTGCGCGATTGGCGAAATCGCGGGCGGTCACGCTGTCTCCGCAAACAGGCGAACGATCTCTTCCGGCAGGAGCGGCGTGGCCCCGTTGTGCGATGCGACGTAGGCACCCACACGGCAGGCGTTCTCGAGAAGCTTCTGCGGATCGTCGCCGCGGGTCAGTCCGATCATGAGGCCTGCCATGAAGGAATCGCCCGCGCCCACGGTGTCTTTCACGACGACTTTTGGGGCTGGAACGGTGATCAGGTTTCCGTTGTCCCAAAGCGCGGCGCCGTTCTCGGCGCGCGTCACGCAGATCCGCGGCGTGTTTGTCTTTTCGGCGAGGATGGCGGCGGCGCGACCGACGGCGCCGGAGTTCATGGGAGGTTCGCAACTCATATCTCCCGTTTCAATCCAGGCGGCGAGCTTTCCGACTTCGTCGTGGTTCAGTTTAATGACGTCCGCGCGGGCTGGCGAGTTTGACGATGCATTCGGCGTCGGCATAAGGCGGTCGGAGGTTGACGTCGAAGAACTTAATCGGGCCGCTCAGATCGAGAAGGGCGCGCAGCTGTCGAACGTTGTGGGCCGAGCGGCAGGAGAGGGAACCGAAAATAAACGCGCGCGATTTCGCCACCGCTTCCAAGGCTTCCGCCGAGACTTCGATCTCGTCCCATGCGACCGGCGCCACGATGTCGTAGGTGGCGTTTCCTTTGGCATCGACGGTGGCGCGGACCGTACCGGTCGGCAGTTTCGGATGGCGCGCGATGAACTCGGTGTTGACCCCCTTGTCTTTCGCCACTTGCAGGATTTCGTCGCCGAGTTCGTCGTTGCCGATGGCCGAGAGGAGCGATGCCGAGGCACCCAATTGGACGAGGTGGGCGGTGACGTTGAAGGGCGCGCCTCCCGCGTGACGGCCGGAGGGCAGGCAGTCCCAAAGGATTTCGCCGAAGGCATAAAATTCGGCTGTCATTTACTCATCTTCGGACAAGATCGTGCGCATCGGCACCGAGACATCCGGGTTCTCATAAAGCCGGTCGATCATCTCGGAATAAACTTTGGTGAATTGCTCGTTCGCGATCAGATCCCCAAAGACAGGCGTTAGTTTCAGGAAGGCCAGCTTGTCGTCTCGCGTGCCTTTTGCCGCCTGATGCAGCGCCGCCTCCATCTCATCCACGATCTCGAGTTTCTTGTCGTATTGGTTGACGCCCTTGTCGCTATACAGGCACCAGGCCGCGATCACCAATGCCGCATACTTCACGCTGCCGGCGCGCGCGAGATTCTCCCGGATCGTGGGAATCAGAAAGACCGGCAGCTTGCTGGAACTTTCCAGACAGATCCGGGCCAGCTTGTCCTTGATGTTCGGATTTCCGAATCGCTCGATCAAAGTATCCTTGTAGGCATCCAGGTCGATCCCCTCCACGGCGTCCAGCACCGGAGTCGCCTCCTTGTCCATGAAGCGGCGTAGATACTTTGCGAACAGTGGGTCGCCGACACATTCGTCGATGGTCTCATATCCATACATCGCGCCCAGGATCCCCAGCACGGAGTGCCCCGCATTGAGCAGGCGGATCTTCATTTTCTCGTAAGGCGTGACATCAGGCACAAACTGAGCGCCGACCTTTTCCCACGCGGGCCGTCCGTTGGAGAAGTTGTCCTCGATCACCCATTGGGTAAACGGTTCGCAGGTCACCGGCCACTCATCGCGCAGTCCCATTTCATTCTCGAGATACTTCATATCCGCCGCCGTCGTCACCGGCGTGATGCGATCGACCATCGCGTTCGGAAAACAGACCTCGCTCTCGATCCATTGGGCGAGTTCGGCATCCTGTTCGCGCGCGAAGCCCAGCACCATCCGGCGCGTCAGATCGCCGTTGTGCTGAATGTTGTCGCAGGACTGGATGGTAAAGGCAGGGATCCCTCGTTCCTTTCGTCTCTTAAGCGCCGCCGTCAGATATCCAAACACCAGCTTCGGTAGCAACGGATTCTCCAGATCGTGGCGCGCATCGGGATTGCGAGTGTCGAATTCTCCCGTGGAAGGATCCACATTGTAGCCGCCTTCCGTGATGGTGAGGGAGACGATCCTGGTCTTCGGGGTTGGACATCCGCTCGATGACCGCCTCCGGATCGTCGCACCCCATCATGAAATCCACCAGCGAGCCAATCACCCGGTTCTCGATCTTCCCGCCCGGGTGCTTCACGATCAGCGTGTAGAGGAAGTTCTGGTTCTTGAGCACGCCGCAGATTTTCCGGTCCGCCTCGCGCAAGCCGACCCCGCAGATTCCCCAATCGAACGCTTCGCCCGAGTTCATCAGTTCGTCGGTGTAGTAGGCTTCGTGCGAACGATGAAATCCGCCGACGCCGATATGCACGATCCCAGCCGTCACCTTGCTTCGATCGTAGGTGGGTCTCGAGATCTCCGCGGGCACCCGCGGAAGGTTTTCCTGATTTAGCTGCACAGGTTCACTCATGGCTTTCTCCGTTTCTAATGGTGCGGGTTCAGGGCCTTCGTGCGGCGTAGCGTCCAATAGGCGGCCACGAAATACACAATGGTGAAGACAAACCCCCAGGTGTAGAAGATCGCGCGGTTCTTCTCATACACGCCCATCTCCGGGCTCCAAAACATCACCATCACCGCGAGCCCCATGATGATCGCCAGGCTGGCGCGGGAGAGTCCGTGCAACACCTTCGACAACGCGGAGTGATCCTCCACCGGGTCCCCCTCGTCGATCGCCTGCTGCGCCTGATACTCCGCGATGGCTTCGTTCTTTTTGCGTTCCGCCTCTTCCTCCACCGGATACTTCTCCGCGGCGCCGTATTGCTTCGCGAGAAGAGTATAGAGAATGATCGTGAAGACCCACGTGGGGAGGAAAAGATAATAGAAGGACATCACATGCATGGCATTCAGACCGAAGCCAAACACCAGACCCGCACCCCACGACGCAACGGCCGGTGTGCTATGCGTGAGCTTCCGATAGGTGACCCAGTAGCGGGTGAATCCGATGCGAGGAAAGATCACATGCTCGGCAAAGACAATGCCACCCACCGGGACCACGATTAAGCCGGCATAAGTCAGCAGCGGCAGCATCTGTCCGAACACAAACGGGAAGCAGGCCACGATCACCGTGATGACGCCCACCGTAAAAGTGACGCCCTTCCGCGAATGCCGGTGAAAGATCGCCTGGGCCGCCAGGCCCGCCCGGTAGAGATTCGCATTCGCCGTGGTCCATCCCGCGATGATCACGATGACATATCCCGAAAGCCCCAGCGCGTAGTAAGCGACATCACCCGGATCCAGTTTCACGATCGTCGTCTTCATCAGCACCGCGGTGCCGGCGCCCATGATGCCCGCTGCGATCCACGCCACATAGTGCCCGAACAACATCCCCGCACCGGTGCACAGCCCGTAGATCGAACTCTTCGCGTAGCGCAGCAGCGCCATGTCGATCAATCCGAAGTGCGTGATGGTATTCGCCGCCCAGGCGAATCCAATCACCGACACCAGACCGATTCCCGGTTCTCCGCGACTATTCACTCCCGTCCAGATGGATTGATCGCCGATCTTCATGAAATCGCCGAAGCCCAGCAATTGCGTGCGGCCCAGGACGGACTCCGCGATTGCCGGGAACAGGACAAGAGCTCCGCTGACAAACATCACCACCAGCCACGGCCCGCAAAGGCCGGAGAACTCGGCGACCGCAGAGAAGCCATACATGGCCACGAACACCACGATCATCCCGACGGCGAGCACGACCAGCACAAACATGGCGTTGGTGGGATACCAGTTCAGCTGCGCCGGGATGCCGAACAGCATCCGCACGGCGCTGCACGACACCGTAATCATCGCCGCCGAGATCACGGTGAAGATGATCACGTTCGCCCAGTTGTAGAGATTCGTCATCGAGTCCCCGGCCATCTTATGCAGATAGGTGTAAAGACTCAGCCGCGTCTGGACCGCGATCGGCGCCGTGATGAGGGTCCAGCTCAGGATGGCCAGGATGTTTCCGATCAGCAGCCCGATCAGAATATCCCTGGTCGTGGCGCCGAGCGCGACAAACGTGGCGCCGATCACAAACTCGGTCGCGGCCACATGCTCGCCCGCGTAAAGCCCCACGAAGTGCCGCCACCCATGAAGCTTGTGCTTCGGAATGGGCAACTGCTCCGGCCTCATGCCGGCAATGGATTGGGGGGACGTTTCTGCATTCATATTGGTTCCTCGGTGGAGATTCCGCGGGATGGTGATGAAGTGGTTTGGTTAAAAGGTAATGCCGAGGCGAAGACCAAGGACCGTGGCATCATTCAACCGGCCGGTCCCGCCGGGATTGATGATGTATTGCAGCTCCGGCATCACATAGGCGAACTTGGTGAATTGAACTCGGTAGCCTGTTTCCAGCACGATCTCATGGGAGGGATCGCCGCCCCCGGCGGCGGAGACGGTCCGGGCATAGTCGTCGCTGAACTCGCCATAAACGACGCCGAAGATCGTCACGTCTCGATCCCGTTGCGGAATCAGGCCTTTGTAAACGACGCCGCCGTTCACCTGCAACGGGATGATGTTGACGGCCTGATCGGGTTGGGCAACGACATCGGCCCACAGAGTCAAGCCTTGGTCGCTTCCGGGTTCTTCCTGGTAGATCATCTGATCTGCGTGAAAGTAGTACGCATAAGGTCCGTTGCCTTTTTCGTTCGTGCCGAATTGCGCGTAATCCCCAAAGGTGACGTAGCCGCCAACCCAGTAGTGACCGGGGAGCCCTTTCATTTCGACTCTCTCGCTGCTCGACGCCATCTGCTTTCCGTCTGAGACGGTTTTTCCCGAGTCGCGCTCGACGGTGACGGGCTTCTTGAAGAACTCGGGAGACCAGCCGATCTGGCCGATCAGAAGAAGGCCGTCGCGGCCCCTGATGGTCCAGTCGAATCCATGCTGGTCCGGATTATAGAGGCGGGTATTGGTTTGATAAACACCGAGGGAAAGGTTGGTTTCTTTCGACGTCTTCATGCGCAACCGCGCGGCCCAGACCGACCCGGGATAGGAGGAGAACGCCCCGCTCGCCACCAGCGTCTTGGGGTTGCCGTCGATGCCATTTCCCATGTAGAGGCCGTAGATCGGCGAGGTGGCAAAGTCCTCGTTCGTGGCGAAGCGGCCGATCTTGAGCGAGAACCGGTCTTCGAGGAACTTCTGGTCGAGATAAACGCCGTAGAGCATGAACGTCCCGACGCCGAAGAGCTGCTGGACCTGGAAGAAGTTTCCGACATGACGGTCCGTGATGCTGGTGCCGGCGCGCTGCGAAAAATCCACGGTGAAAGTGCCGCCTTTCCAGCGAGCGATTTTCTCCAGATCGAAGCGCACTCCAAAATCGAAGTTGTCCGCATAGGCAGCGCCTGTGCTCCGGCCGCCGGAGACGTTGGCCGCCAGTCGGCTTCGTAGCTGCCGAAAACGTGTCGACGCCGCTATCACGCAAATGCGGAGCGTACGCCAAACCAGTCGCCAGGGCCGCCTTGCCATTCCACCATTGCTGAAAGCCACCTGCCCGGACGAATCGGGGTCACATCCTCTACAATGGCAGGCTTCGGGTCGTGTGCTCTCGAGCAGTCTGCGTGTCGTCGGAGACCGAGGGAGAATCAGCTGTGCTCGAATCACTGCGTCCTGGGACGCATCGGAAGCAATCGTGGCGAGATAGGATTGTGGCGATGAGTAGGACTCGGGGGAGCCGCAAATATTTCGATCGTCGTCGTTGCGAGCTAGAGGGGGCAAGATTCTCCGCTTCATTAAGACCAGGCCGGCTCGGCTCGAGGCGGGAGAGATCTTTGATTCTCATAAGCGATAGCCGCGAATTGAATCAGATGGTGCGTCGCGACTCAGGATAAGGAATAGGCATCCCCGGGGAATCTTCCAAGGAGTATTGAGTATCTTTCCCACGGAGCCGGCGAGCCGGCTCGGCCAGCTTGGGATGAGCGGCGGATCGACTCCGAACTTTTCCTGTATCGCCGCCGCATCACGGATGATTTTGCGCCGGCCATCGATCTGCACCACCCGCGTATCGCGCACGCATTGCGCCAGATCCCAGCGAGGACATCTGCAAGCCGGCGTGAAACTTTTTCGGAGTTTAGGCCGCCATCTCTCTCGGCATCTCGTCGTAAGTGCGCCCGCCAAGCTGTCGACCGGTCAAATCTTTCCGTACGCCACCCCATTGTTTGAAAAAGAAAGGTACCCTCTGTTTTCGACAGGCGGCGAAAATCTCGCGCACCCACTTGATGTTCATTGATCGGGAATGCGGACCGGACTCACCACCGACGATGGCCCAGTGAATACCGCTCAAATCGATCCCAGCGAGGGATCCAATCAGCGGTTCGCAGGAGAGAAAGCGTACGGCCGCAGGCACTTCTCGCAGATCATCGATCCGATGAAACACGCGGCTGTCCTCCACGCTCACTCCCATCCAAACATTCCGCGGCCATGGAAGTTTCCCACCCAGCTTGCGCACACGATCGCTCCGCTTCGTCAGCACCTGAAAGGTATGCTGCGGACACTCCTCCATCGTCTGGAAGACGCGGCGTATAAACCAAAGCGGCACATCCGGATGAAACAAATCGCTCATCGAGTTCACAAAGATCCGGCGCGGCTTTTTCCACGTGCGCGGCAGATCGAGCACATCCTCATGCAGCGTGACGCGAAAACCACGGCGATACCGCTGGCTGCCCATCGCACGCAAACGCAACGCCAGCCGCTCGGCATAACAATTCTTGCAGCCCGCGCTGACCTTCGTGCAACCCGTCACCGGATTCCACGTTGCCTCAGTCCATTCGATGTGTGAATTCGCAGCCATCAGATGACAAGACGGCGAGGTTCTTTCATGGCACTATCAGAATATCGCGGAAATTCGATTCGAGCATTCTTTAAGAGGCCCTCTTGGCGCATTTTTTCATACACGTCTTTGGCGACGCGAGGCAAAAAGCCATTTGTGAGGCAATATAAAAAAACATCTCGATCGCTGGTCGACTCTCGGAATTGGATAAATTGCTCGAGCTTCTCTTTGAAGACTTCGATCTTCCGTTTTTTAAAGCCAGTCTGTCCCTGTTCAAAGAACATCTGTCCCTGGGTTGTATCGCCCTCGATTTCGTAATTCGCCTCTCCACATTCGGCGTCTAGCTTCCAGGCGATCTCGAGAAACTTCTGCATTCCCCTCCAGTGGTGCGAGCCAAATATCAGACCGTAAATATTTGATTCCTTCTTGATTGAGAAGTGTCCCACAAAGACGTCGTTCGGCGCCCATTCTCGGTATCGATCAGCGAGCACGCGATGCACATCGAGATACGATACATCGGCAGGAAATGAAATTTCTGGTGCCAAGAGGTCGCCGAAACGCCATTTGAAAGAAGACGCCGTAAAGAACAGGAAGTCCGTCGTTTCCGCCTGAGTCAAGACTTCAAAGATCGGCTTGGTGATGTGCTTAACGCCGTTCTGATCAATAAAAACGAGCGCAGGCCCGGCGTTGAACTCACTTCGCGCCTCCCCGAAGGCCTCTTGAAAGTCCAAAGACTCAAAACGCGGCTGCCAAAGGAAACCCCGCTCGGCGCAGAGCAACCGTAATGTTTTGATCTTCTTCGCGTCATTGTCGTTAAAGAATATTCTGATTTGGTGACGCCTTTCCGCAATCAAGGAGCCCTCCCGAGCAAGCTCTTCGAGGAGAATGAGCGGACTCCCCGACTCACCGTTCGGGTCCTGTCCCGGGCCGCAAAAGAAGTCGAAGAACTGAAGAGGCTTCCCGATGAATGCGGAGGCATGGAGAAAAACCTGAAGCCATGCGCGAACGTAACTTCGATAGATCGCAAGCTTCTTCTTCGTACCTTCGTCAAATGGTTTGTCGTGCAGATCGCGGCTTGGCATGGCGGGCAAAGAATCTTCCTGCTATTTCATTTTCCCTCGGGCGCTTTTTCTAGTTTCGCCGCGCTGTCACACCCAGAGCGTCCGATCGAACGTGCGGTATTGGATGGCTTCGCTCACGTGCTCGGGCGTGATGTCGTCGGCGCCGGCGAGGTCGGCGACGGTGCGGCTGACTTTGAGGATGCGATCGTAGGCGCGGGCGCTCAGGTTCAGCTCCGTCATCGCGATGCGGATCAGCTCCTGCGATTCGTCGGTCAACTGCGCAGTGCTGTTTGATCTGGCGCGGGCCCATGCGGGCGTTGCAGTTGGTTTGTTTGTCGGACGCGGAAGCGAGTTTGCTGGCGTTCGCGCGCGGCAACGACGCGTTCGCGGATGGCAGCGGAAGTTTTCTTCGGCGCGGGTGCTGGAGATGTCGCGGTATTCCACGGCGGGGACTTCGATGTGGAGATCGATGCGGTCGAGGAGCGGACCGGAGATGCGCTGGCGATAGCGTTGGACCTGTATCGGACTGCAACGGCATTCGCGTTTCAGGTCGCCGAAGTAGCCGCAGGGGCACGGATTCATCGCGGCCACGAGCATGAACTCGGAGGGGAAGGTGACGCTGCCGGCGGCGCGGGAGATGGTGACTTTGCCGTCTTCGAGCGGCTGGCGCATGACTTCGAGGGTGGAGCGTTTGAACTCGGGGAGCTCGTCGAGAAAGAGGACGCCGTGATGGGCGAGGCTGACTTCGCCGGGCGCGGGCTTGGCGGAGCCGCCTAACAAACCGACATCGGAGATGGTGTGGTGCGGGCGAACGGAACGGCCGCGTGGCCACGAAGGCCTGCTCGCCGTTCAACATCCCGGCGATGCTGTGGATTTTGGTGCTCTCGATCGCTTCTTCGAGCGACATCGGCGGGATGATGGTGGCGATGCGTTTCGAGAGCATCGATTTGCCGGAGCCGGGCGGGCCGATCATGAGCAGGTTGTGGCCGCCGGCGACTGCGACCTCGATCGCGCGTTTCACGTGGCCCTGCCCTTTCACGTCGCTGAAATCGACTTCGTAGTTTTGATGATTGGCGAAGAACTCCGACCAATCTCCGCGCGTCGGTTGCAGGCTGTCGTTCTTGCCGCTGAGGAAATCGTAGGTCTGGCGCAAATTCTGCACGCCGTAGATGTCGATGCCTTCAACCATGGCGGCTTCGCGCGCGTTCGTTTCCGGCACGAAGAGCGCCTTCTTGCCGCGGCGCCGCGCTTCGATCGCGGCCGGCAAAACGCCGCGCACGGAGCGCACTGCGCCGCTGAGCGCGAGTTCGCCGACAAAGCTGTATTGCTCCAGCTCGGGCGCGCCGAATTCCTCCGTCGCCACGATCATGCCCGAGCGCGATCGGCAGATCGAAGCTCGGTCCTTCCTTCTTGATGTCGGCCGGCGCGAGATTGATCGTCGTCCGTCCGCGCGGCCAGAAGTAGCCGCTGTTGCGGACCGCGGTCGTGACCCGATCCTGGCTTTCCTTCACCGCCGTGTCCGGCAGACCCGACGATGATGATCTTCGGATCGCCGCGCGCGGCGTTGACCTCGATCTCGACCTCGTAAGCGTCGATGCCGTAAACGGCGGCGGAGTAAATCTTCGCCAGCATGCGGGCCGACGTTGGCAGAGAAGCGGGCGGCGAAAAGATGCAAAGTGAAGGCCCGAATTTCGGAGCGGTCGTGGCAGGTCTCAGATGGCCGCTTATTCTTCGGGAGGGAGGAAATTCAGGAGGTAAAGCTGGTGCAACAGGTAGAGGTGTTTCTGGAGCGTCGCATTCCGAATGGAGCCGCGGCTCTGCGTCAAAATCTGACCGAGCGACATCTCGCCGCAGCTTTCGCGCAGCACTTCCACGATCCATTCCCGGGTGCGCAATTCGACCTGCAAATTCAGGAGCGGGCTTCGCATCTTCAGCATGGCGCATGGTGCTCCAGCCGCCGCGACGTTCGGGCCAGCGACGCTCGCGCAGGTGCGGAGCCAGGATTGGACGCCAGCCGGCGAAGAGCTGTGGTTGGTCCCACGGAATCGCGGGCACGCTGCGTTTTGAAAAAAGGATGCGATGAAATGGCGTGGGACAGAGCGCATCGGAGATTTGCGCCACCTCCGCGCGCGACCGGGGCCAAAGCGCGGCGTAGGATTCGTTCGCGACCGACCGGCGCAAAGGCGCGGACTCGCCCTTCGACGCCGAGGAAGTGCAATCCCGCCCGCGTCGCCATCCTCCAGCCAATCGCGCAGGGACGCGGTGCGAATGAAAGGCCCGAAAAGATCGCTCGGAAGGAAACTCGCCTCGCGACTCGCCGGCTTTGCGATCCGATCGCCGGAGAATGGAATCGAAGAGCTGGATCACTTTCGGCAGCCGCTCGTCGGCCGGCATGCGCGCGAGATCGTAGCCGAAGAATGGCAGGGCCTGGCGCCAGCGTGTGCTGAAGTGGGCGGCACCATTCACTCCGAGATAAAGCACGCCATCGGGGTTCAACAATCGCGCGAGGTTGCGGAGCGGGAGCAATCGGTTGTGGCATGTAGGACAGGACGCCGTGGCAGGAGATGAAATCGAATTTTCCCCGCGCAATCCGGCTTAAATCGCGGGCGGCGAGATCGGCCACGGCGAAGCGAATCCCCCGCAGCCCGCGCGTGCGTTGCGACCGTCGCGCGAGCGTGATGGAGCTCGCGCAAAAATCGACGCCAACGATTCTCGACTCGGGAAAATGCGCCCGGAGAGCGAACGCTTCGTTCCCAGTGCCGCAGCCGGCGACCAGGATGCTGGCGGGAAACGATGCGAGAGGTGGCCACAAATCGCGGAGCCAAT
Source organism: uncultured Verrucomicrobiae bacterium (assembly GCA_963769625.1). GTDB lineage: Bacteria > Verrucomicrobiota > Verrucomicrobiia > Chthoniobacterales > UBA10450 > JACCTI01. The sequence continues at coordinate 52,295 of CAVYMO010000013.1, forward strand.
CCAGTGGCGGCAGCTGCCAGCGATCGGCGGCAGGGTCCGAGGCCACTGCCGGGTAGGGATGGTCCTCGTAGATTTGTCGCACGCCACGCGCTAGCTGCGCCGACGCACGCTTAGTGGTGCTCGCCAGACTGTGGAACTATTTCGGACGCTTCTGATTCCGTGCACGTCGGACCCAACCTACGGCCGGTTCCTGGCGCTTGTGACTATGACGTCCGGCAATTTGATCTTAAGACCGCCCTTGGGATTTTTCCTCGGCTTGAGGTCCTTCACTTTCGCAGCGGGCTTCGTTTTGGCTTTTGCTTTGGAGGGCTTTTTCATGGGGTTTTGGGTGGTTCGCTACTTCATCTGTCGCAACAAAGTTTCACCGTCCGGAAATGCATCCGAATCCTAGTAACGCACTCCTGTTATGCCAATGAGAAAAACGCGCAGTTCCCGCAGCTTAAGGCTTGGAGAATGACACCTCGGGGGGAACGCGTTCAGCCGCCACGAGTTGCACGATTTCGTAGCGCCACGAACCGTCCGGACGCGCGCCCCATTTCGGATACTTGATTGCGCCGCTGGAGGCGAGCGGACCGAAGGCGGTCGCGGCCTCGCTCTCCCAAGTGGCGAACAACATCGGTTCGCCTTTTTGGTTGAGCGAAAACCAATTCAAACGCTTCCCGTCTTTGCGAAAAATTTCCACCCGGTGCTCGCCGACCGCGCGCGCGGTCAAATCAGGATCGTTCAAGGCGAGGCGATGCAGCGTGCGGTAAACATTTGCCTCCCACCATTTGCGCTCGTCTTCCAACTGCTCCGCGGAAAGCGGCGTCTCCTTCCCATCCCGCCACCGCCAGCCTTTCTCCCCGTCGAGGGCGTGGCGGCGGTCGATCTCTGCATTCTTCGCTTCGAAGCGAACGCGCGGCGCCGAAAAGTCGTTCCAAATCTTGTTCGTGTAGGAATCGCGAAGGCCGAGATCGTCGTGAACCGCTTCCACGTGGATAAATTTTACTTTCGCCCACGCCTCACGACCGCCCATCGCAGCGAGAAGACGTTCCGCCCGCTCGCGTCCAGCATCTTCTTGCGCGGACGCGAGGGGCGCGATGGCGGCCGTCGCGACGAACATTGCGAGAGCACACAGGCATGTTGGCTGAACAATCACCCGGCCAGACTAACCGTCCGCTCCGCGAGCGGTCAACAGAACCCTCGCCAGCTACCCCTATTTCTTCGCGAAGGGTTCGGTCGGATTTTTCATTTCGCCGGTGCTGAGGCTGCGCACGGGCGGGAGGATATCCTTGAACGTCGCCCCGTAGATCTCGAGGACGGTGAGGAATAGCCCACACACGAGCGGCCCGACGATGAACCCAATCGGACCGAAAAGAAAAAGCCCGCCCAGCGTGCCGACGAGGATGAGCAGATCGGGAATCTTGGCGTCCTTCCCCACGAGGGTGGGACGCAAAACGTTATCGACCGTGCCGACGACGGCCGCACACCAGATGAGCAAGAGCGTGGCCGCGAGGGCATGGCCGGTGAGATAGAGATAGGCCACGCCCGGGATCCAGATGAGGGCGGAACCGATCCCCGGCACGACCGAAAGAATCGTCATGAGCGTGCCCCAAAACGCCGCACCTTCGATCCCGGCAGCCCAAAACCCGAGCCCGGCCAGCGTGCCCTGGATGACGCCGATGACGAGCGTGCCCTTGATCGTGGCGCGGGTGACGGAAGTGAAACGCTCGAGCAGCCGCGCTTCATCACGATGATTCAGCGGCGCGTAGTAGAAAATCTTCTCCACGATTTTTTGACCGTCCCGCAAAAAGAAAAACATCGCGTAGAGCAGCACGAACAAATCGAGGAGAAAGACCGCCGTGCTCGCGGTCATGCGCGACGCGCCGGCGACGAGAAACGCGCCCGCGGCCTTGGCCGCGTTACCCGCGCCTTCCATGATCTGCTCCTGCTCGGGCACATACCGCTCGATCGCAGGAAAACGTTCCACCAGCCAGTCGTGCGCGTTAAACGCGGTGGCGGCGCCGAAGTGTTGCTGCACCCACGGAATGGCCTGGTTGCTCACATTCACCGCCTGTCCCACCACCACGCCGACAAAGGCGCTGAGCGGACCGGCCACGAGCACGAACAAAATCAGCAAGGTCAAAAGCGCGCCTAACGAGCGCCGCCCACCGAGCAGACGCGTCATGGCGCGGAAGAGCGGCTGCGAGAGGGTGGCGAGAATGGCGGCGAGCAGGAGCGGGGTTATGAACGGCCACGCCACCGCGAGAAAGAGCACGAAAGTCCCAAGCACGAGCAGCAACACGAACGCCGTCCGCAGGCTGCTGCCGCTCAAATTCGTGCGCTCCATGGCGGGAACTATCCTCCGAAGCCCGCTCCCTGGCAGCTAAAATTCTCCGGACGACGGCGCCATCCCGCACTTTGAGCGCGCCCAACATCTGCTAGCCATACGTGTGGCCAGGCCGCACTTCCTCTTCGCACCGGGCGCGGGCGCGCCTGCCTCGCACCCGTGGATGCGCGCGTGGAGTGAACTGCTGGAAAACGTCGGAACCGTGCAGGCGTTTGATTACCCATACATGCGCGAAGGCCGGAAGCGCCCAGACCCGCCCGCCGTTCTCATCGCCGCGCATCGAGCCGCGCTGCAAGCGGCGCGCGCTTCTGCTGGCGGTCCCGTGGTTCTCATCGGCAAGAGCATGGGCTCGCGCATCGGCTGTCACGTCTCGTTGGAGGATGAAGTGAACGCCCTCGTTTGTTTGGGTTACCCGCTCTGCGGCGGCGGTGATCCGACGAAACTGCGCGACAAAGTATTGCGCGAAATCCGGACGCCGATTCTTTTCGTGCAAGGGACGCGGGATAAACTGTGCCCGCTCGAACTGCTGGAAAATGTGCGCGCGCGAAATGACGGCGAGAAACGAACTCCTGGTGGTGGAAGGCGGCGATCATTCTCTGGCGGTGACGAAGAGCCAGCTCAAAAGCGCGGGCGAGACGCAAGACGACGTGAATCAACGCATCCTCCACGCGATCGGCGATTTTGTTTCCCGCCAGCTGCGATCATGATGGCGAAACAATCCGAGCGCGTGAAGATCGACGGGCGGGAGCTGAGCTTCTCGAACCGCGACAAGATTTACTTCCCGGAAACGAAGTTTAGCAAAGGCGAGGTGATCGATTTCTATGCCGCGATCGCGGATGTGATCGTGCCGCACCTGCGCGATCGACCGCTGACCATGAAACGCTCGCCGGAAGGCGTGACGGGCGAATATTTCTACGAGAAGAACGCCCCCAAACACACGCCGCCTTGGGTGAAAACGTTCGCGGTGCCGCGGAGCGAAGGTGGGCCGGCAATCAATTACATTCTCTGCAACGACCGCGCTACCTTGCTCTGGACGGCGAACCTGGGAGACATCGAGAAACACGTCCTGCTTGCGCGCGCGCCGAAGCTGAATAAGCCGACCTCCGTTGTCTTCGATCTCGATCCTGGCCCGCCCGCCGGCATCCTGGAATGCGGCGCGGTGGCGCTGCACTTGAAGGACCTCTTTGCCGCGTGGGGACTCGAGGCGTTCGTGAAAGTTTCCGGTTCGAAAGGATTACACTTGAGCGTGCCGCTGAACTCCGGCGCGACTTACGAAATGACGCAGCCGTTTGCCAAAGCGGTGGCGGAATTGGGCGCGCATCAGTGGCCGAAACTCGTCGTCTCCGGCATGGCGAAAAGTATTCGCGAAGGCAAGGTCTTGATCGATTGGAGCCAGAACTCCGACTTCAAAACCACGGTGGCAGTTTACGCTTTGCGAGCCAAGAAGACGGCGCCGTTCGTTTCGTTGCCGATCACGTGGGAGGAGCTGGCGCGCGCGGTGAAGCGCAAGAAGGCGGAAGCGCTCTTTTTCACGCCCGCAGCCGCGATCAAGCGGATCAAGAAAGTCGGCGATCTCTTCGCGCCGGTGCTCAAGTTGAAACAGAAACTGCCCGCCGCGTTCACGAAAGCGCTCGCGACCGGCCCGGCCGTAAAGCTGAGCCGCTGGCCGCACAACACCAAGGAGGGGCGCTCTCCCAGCCTGCGCGAATACGCCGCCAAGCGCGACTTCAAACAAACTGCGGAGCCGGCGCCAAAAGCGGCACGGAAATCCGAAAACGCTCATCACCGCTTCGTCATTCAAAAACATGAGGCCAGCCGTTTGCATTACGACTGGCGGCTGGAGATGGAGGGCGTCCTGCGTTCGTGGGCGGTCCCGAAAGGTCCGCCGACGAAAACGCGCGAGGCGCGCCTCGCCATGCACGTGGAGGATCACCCGCTCGAATACGAAAAGTTCGAAGGCACGATCCCGAAGGGAAACTACGGCGGCGGCACCGTGATGGTATGGGACTACGGTCTCTACGACGACATTACGGGCGACGCCGCGGCCGCCTTCCACGCCGGCAAAATGCACGTCGTCCTCCAGGGCCAAAAACTGAAGGGCGAATGGATTCTGGTGAAGGATAAACGCGAGCCGGAAAGCAATCGTTGGCTCCTGATCAAGGCCGGCGAATCGATGCGGCCCATCTCCAAAAAAGTCGACGATACCTCCGCCATCTCGGGTCGCTCGATGGCGGCGATTGCGAAAGACAACGACGCGCAGTGGGACAGCAGCCGCCCCGCCGCGCGGAAAGGCGGTGCGAAGAAGAGCGCACCGAAATTCGTCGCGCCGATGAAATGCAAAACGGTGACAAAATTGCCCGAGGAAGCGGAGTGGACTTTCGAGATCAAGTTCGACGGCTACCGCTGCATCGCAGTGAAGGATGACGGCAAGGTCACGCTCTATTCTCGGAACAAAAAAAAGCTGAATGCGCGCTTTCCGAACGTGGTCGAGGCGCTCGGAAATGTTGCCGGCGATTTCGTGCTCGATGGTGAAATCGTGGCTTTGGATGACGACGGACGGCCGTCGTTTCAATTGCTGCAAAATAACGTGGGCCGCGCGCTCGACGTCTACTACTACGCGTTCGATTTGCTGCATCGCGACGGCGCAGAGTTGCAAGGTCAGACGATCGCGCAGCGGCGCGCGGAGTTGCACAAGTTGCTGCCCAAGCCCGAGGATCCGTTGCGTCTGTCGCCGCTGCTCGATGCGCCCGCCAGCCAGGTGCTCGACGCGGTCGGCAAACTCGGTCTCGAGGGCGTGGTCGGGAAGCGCGACGGTTCGGTGTACGAAGCGGATGAACGCTCGGGCGCATGGATCAAGCAACGCGCCGATCGGTCACAGGAGTTTGTCATCGGCGGTTACGTGCCGGGTTCGCGCGGGTTCGATTCCCTGCTCGTGGGCGTCTACGAGAAGAAGCGGCTGATCTTCGTCGCGAAAGTGAAGGACGGCTTCGTGCCGCGCCTGCGCGACGAAGTGTTTGCCCATTTTTCAGGACTGCAGACGGAGAAGTGTCCCTTCGTGAACCTGCCGGAAAAGAAGAACGCGCGCCGAGGCGAAGCGATTACGGCGGAAAAAATGAGGGAGTGCCGCTGGTTAAAGCCGAAGCTCGTCGCGCAGGTCGGCTTCGTGGAATGGACCGAAGCCGGAAACTTGCGCCACGCGAAATTCCTCGCCCTACGCGAGGACAAAAAAGCGACTCAGGTGATCCGGGAAACGTGACTAGCGTTTCGGCTTCGGACTGTTTTTGGCGCGCGTGGCCTTGCGCTGACCGCTGCCGTTTCGCTTGGCGGGGCTGGGCAGAACGAGATCGTCGTCGCCACGGATAAACTCCTCCACTTTCGTGCGCGCTTCATCGTCGGTAAACTGCACCGGCGGCGACTTCATGAAGTAGCTCGAAGGCGCAACGAGCGAACCGGACAACTTGCGATCGAGCGCGAGCTTGGCGCAACGAATTGCGTCCATCACCACGCCAGCCGAATTCGGCGAATCCCACACTTCCATCTTCATCTCGCAGTTGATCGGGACGTTGCCGAAGGTCGTGCCCTCCATGCGGATGTAGCACCATTTGCGATCGGTCAGCCACGGCACATAATCGCTCGGGCCGACATGCACATTATTCGCCGGCAAGGCGTGGCCCATCTGGCTGGTCACGGCCTGCGTCTTGGAGATTTTTTTCGACTCCAGCCGCTCGCGCTCGAGCATGTTCAGGAAGTCGGTGTTGCCACCGAAGTTCAGCTGATAGGTCCGGTCGAGGCGCACGCCGCGATCGCGGAAGAGATTCGTGAGCACGCGGTGCGCAATGGTGGCGCCGACCTGCGATTTGATGTCGTCACCGATGATCGGCAGGCCGCGTTCCTCGAAGCGCCGTTGCCAGTAGGGCTGGGAAGCGATGAAAACCGGGACGCAATTAATGAACGCGCAGCCCGCCTCCAGGATCTGCTCGACATACCATTTTGTCGCCATCTCGGAGCCGACCGGCAGATAAGAGATAACCACGTCGGTCTTCGTTTTCTTTAAAATCCCGATGATGTCGTCGGTGGAGGCCGGTGATTTCTTGATCACCTTCTTGAGGTATTTCCCGAGACCGTCGTGCGTCATACCGCGATGCACCTTCACACCGAGCTTCGGGACGTCGGCGAACTTGATCGTGTTGTTCGGCTCCGCAAAGACGGCCTCACCGAGGTCGCGCCCGACCTTGGTCGTGGCGATATCGAAGGCGGCGGAGAATTCAATATCGCGCACGTGATAACCGCCCAAGTCCACATGCATGAGGCCGGGCACGAGATCATCCTCACTGGCGTTCCTATAAAATTCGACGCCTTGCACGAGCGAGGAGGCGCAATTGCCGACACCGATGATGCCGACGCGGATTTTGTTTTTCATAGTTGTCACTTTCCTGTCACATAAAAAGTCGGCAAAAAAAAGCCGGCGCGCCCGGTCACCGTGGATTGCGCGGACCACGGCCCGCGCTTCGTCGTTCCCCTCGCGCGCGCCTACTCTGTCGCAAGATGGGCAAAATCTCCACCATCATCTTCGGAGTGACCCTGCTGTGACGGGAAGGAGGGGCAAAAACACGCGTCGGGGGGGGGCAGGCGCTTGACAGATGGTTTATGTTCTCAGGCAAGCGATATTTGACACGCTGGCTCCCCCCGGAAATGGCGCAAAATTCGGCCGGAAAACAATGGGCTTGCACAGCCGGCCGTTATTGGGCATAAACGGCTTGCGGTCAACATTTTGCGCAATGCTTCAAAATGTTTGAACGAATGCGGCTGACAACGTGTCAATAATGCGATAGTTAACTTGGTTAAATACTTTTGAATTTGGTCGTCCGTGCAACCTTGGAGGCGTCGAGAAACGTAATCACAGGACCGCGACGCCCCGGTCCCCGATCCCCCCTACATGAGAAGTTTTATGGCTGCTGAAGATAGCGATACTGGAATAAAGATTTACCTGCGTGAAATCGGGCAAATCCCGCTTTTGACCCCCGATCAAGAGATTGAGCTCGCAGCGAAGATCAAGAAAGGCGACCGCGAAGCGCGCGCCCTTATGATTCGCTCGAACCTCCGTCTCGTGGTCAAGATCGCGCATGATTACGCGAACTTGGGCCTGCCTCTGCTCGACTTGATCTCTGAAGGGAACATTGGCTTGATGAAAGCCGTAGAGCGTTTCGATCCGGCGAAGGGTGGCAAGCTCAGCACATATGCCGCGTGGTGGATTAAACAGTCGATCAAACGCGCCCTCGCCAACCAATCAAAGACGATTCGCCTCCCCGTCCATCTCGTCGACAAAATCTCGAAAATGCGCCGCGTCTCGCTCCAAATGAGCGAAGAGCTCGGCCGCGAACCCACCGACGACGAACTCGGCGAAGAGATCGGCATTGCCAGCGGTAAAGTGTCGCAGCTCAAGACGGTCTCGATTCGCCCGGCTTCTCTCGACGCGCCCATCAGCGACGACGATTCCACCGAATTCGGCGAAATCGTCGGAGACGAGGAAGCGCAGACGCCTTTCGAACTCCTGCGCGACAAAAACCTGCGCAACGAAGTCGGCGGCCTCCTCGAAGTGCTCGACGATCGCGAACGCAAGATCATCTTCTCGCGTTTCGGGCTCGATGGCGGCAAACCGAAGACGCTTGAGGAAGTCGGCAAGAAGTTCGGCGTCACCCGCGAGCGCATTCGTCAGCTGCAAAACATCGCCCTTTCGAAGTTGCGCCGCGCTCTGAGCAAGAAGGAACGCCCGGTCGACGTGGAGTTGCCCGTCGAAGCGTAACACCCGATCTCAAAAATTTGAGAACGCGCGGATGGAAACGTCCGCGCGTTTTTATTTTCCGGGACGCTTTGCGTTGCCACCTCGCTTCGGCGGCGCTTCACTGCGGCGGATGCATCCGAGTTGCTACGACAAGATGGCCGCCTTCCGGCGCGATTACCTCGCAGGACACGAATCCGAACCTCTTCACGATTCTTGATCTGCGGCAGCCGGACATCAACGGCTCCTATCGTCCGCTTTTTTCTGAGCCGGCGTGGCGTTATCTCGGAGTCGACTGGCTCCGCGCAAGCAACGTCGACATTGTCTGCAGGATCCGGACGAGTGGCGCGAAATCGAACCCGGCTCCATCGACGTCCTTATCTCCGGCCAGACCTTCGAGCACACCGAGTTCTTCTGGCTCACCTGCAACAAATCGCCCGTGCGCTGAAGACCCGGCGGCCTCTGCTGCATGCTCGCACCCTCCAGCGGACCCGAGCATCGCTACCCGGTCGATTGCTGGCGTGTTTATCGCCGATGGCCTCCGCGCCGTCGCGCGCTACGCCGGCCTCGAGACTCTCGTCGCCACGACACAATGGGAAGACCTCCCGCAATATGATAGCGAGAGCAACAAATGGCACGACTCCACCCTCGTCGCCCGCAAACCGCCCGCTCCCTAATCCATCATCGATTCCTGCGCCGCGACCGTCCCCGCCTCCGGCATCGGCTCGCCACCCTTCGCCTGCCGCACCTGAATGCATCGATTTGCGCATCGCCCGCGCGCAGATCGCTCAAGATCACGAGATTATCATTCGGCTGCGTCAAGTCGCGTCTCGCACAGGTGCTTCGCCGCCGCCTCGATCGTCTTGTTCGGATCGCCCGTAAACTCGAGCAACACCGGATGCGTGCCCCAGCAGAGCGCCAGCTGCCGCCAAATGTGTTCGCTCGGCGTGAAAGCGAAAGATCGGCGCCGCGTTCCGGCCGCATGTTGGAAACGTAACGCGCCATCGTCCCGTGCCGCGTGAAGACGATCAGCTTCGCTTTCGGCAACGAATTCGCCAGCATCACCGCCGCCGCCACCGTCTTCTGCCGCGGATCGTGCAGGTCTCGCCTCGCGCGCAAATTGCGCCCCGCCGCTGCGCTCGATCCGCCGCGCCACCCGATCGAACACCTCCACGCATTTCACCGGATAACGACCCGTCGTCGTCTCTCCGCTCAGCATGATCGCGTCCGCCTGTTCGAAAACCGCGTTCGCCACATCGGTGATCTCGGCCCGCGTCGGCACCGGATTTTCGATCATCGACTCCAGCATGTGCGTCGCCACGATCACCGGTTTGCCGAAACGCAGACACTGCTTCACGATCTTGCGCTGGATGATCGGCAACTCCTCCATCGGGCATTCGATCCCGAGATCGCCCCGCGCCACCATGATCGCGTCCGCCGCCTCGATCATGGCGTCGATGTCGCGCACGGCCGATTGATCCTCGATCTTCGCCACGATCTGCGCCTTGCTCCCGAGCGTCTGCACCGCGCGACGCAATTCCTCCACATCGCTCGCCTGCCGCGCAAAGCTGAGCGCAAAAAAATCCACGCCCACCTCCGCGCCGAACTGCACATCGGCCAGATCCTTTTCCGTCAACGGCGGCAGATTCACCCGCACGCCGGGAAGATTGATGTGTCGCCGCGAACCGAGCGTGCCCGGCGTCAGCACCTTGCAGCGAATGCGGTTCTGCCGTTTCTCCAGCACCAGCATCTGGATCACGCCGTTATCGACCAGCACGGTGTCGCCCGCCGAAATGTCGTTGACCAGGCCGTCGTAATTCACATCCACGGAATACGCCTCCTCGCTCTTCGCGCCCCGCACCGTGAACTCCAGAATGTCGCCCGGCTTCAGCTCGAGATTCGTCTTCAGATCGCCCGTCCGAATCGCCGGTCCCTGCGTATCCATCAAGACCGCCACCGGCCGCCCGATCTCCGCCGCGATCCGCCGAATCTCCGGCACGATCGCGCGCACCCACTCGTGCCTGGCATGGCTCATATTGAGCCGAAAAACATCCGCGCCCTGCGCCATCAACAGCCCGCAACGTCTCCGGCTTCTCACTCGCCGGCCCGATCGTGCAAATGATCTTCGTCTTACGCATGACTTCTCTGGCGCGCCGCGCGGAATCGTTGCCAGCCCGCGGTCGCGCCCGTCAATCCCGAGACGACGAGCAGTGTCGCCGGCGGAATACCATATCGAAAATCGTACGAAAGAGTGAGCACCGGAAGAACGTAGAGAGCGAAAGCGCTTAAGCCGAATAAAAAGGTCGCCAGCCGCTGCGTTCCGCGTCCCACCGCCATCCCGAGCAAGGTCAAAAGCGCGACCGCCAACAAAGGCAGCCCACCCACTCGCATCACGTCTTGATAGGCACCGAGCATTGCTTCACTGCGCGTCCGCACCCTCGTGCCGCGATATCCCGTCGCCATCTGCTCCACCACCATGCGTTCCACCTCCCGATCCCGCCAGCGAAACGAAATAATCTCCCGCGGTTGCCCGGAGTACGGTCGCGGCCCGGAAAGCTTCGGCTCGATGTAACGCGCCAGATCGAGCGCGACCGCGCGCAAATAATCGCCCGGCTGATGCCATATCGCCCTCCGCGCGAAGGCACCCAGTTTCTCTCCGCTCTCCGGTCCGATGACAAAGCTGCGACGCGGCGTCGATTCCAGATCCCAGACGTAGCCAAACGGCCCCGGCCGCTGCGCCGGCGCACGCTCCTCGCACAAAACCGCAGTCTCGGGCGCGGGTTTAAATTCCCGGCAATCCGCAAACGGCGCCACGCGCGAGTAAAGATTCCAGCCCCGCATATCCGTCAGGCCCAGATATCCGCCTCCCGCCAGAAAGAAGCCGCCCACATACAGCGAGAAAACAATCAACGCCGGCCCAACCGCCGCGCCCATCGCCACCAGCCGATCGCGTCCCGTCTTTCTCGCCGTGACCACGACGCAGAGAAAAAGTATCGGCAGTAACACAATCCCGACGCTGCGCACCAGTGCGGCGCTGGCGAGCAGCGCGCTCGCCACGCCCAGCCATTTCCACCGCACGCCTTCCGCCAGGCCGAACAGTGCCGCCGTCAAACCTGCGACCGCCAGAAAGGTAAGGAGGAAGTCCGCCATCACGATGTGTTCCAGATAAAGATGATCCCCGGAAAAAAAGGCGACCGCGGCCGCGAGGCAGGCCGGCCATTTCCCGGCCCCGGCTCGTTGCACCGCCAGAAACACCAGCACGCCGGTCCCGACGCCGATGCCATGCTGGACCGCGATCGTGAACCACATCTCCGACGAGATCGCGCGCACGACCTGCAGAAACATCGGATAACCCGCCGGCATCCAGAAATCCGCGAACAGTCCCATCCCGCCCAGGCGTGCGAAACGCGGCGCGTCCAGCCACAACATTACCGCCGGAAAATAAAGGAACATCAACGCGAGCCGGGCCGCGACACCGAGGCCGAGCAGGCAAAGGAATGGCGGATACTTCATGGGCGCCGCATTCTGCGCGCTCCGGAGATGGTTGCGCAAGGTGCGTGCGCAGGATTCACTCCTCGGGATGCATTTTTTCCGCTGGACCTCACGCCCGGTCCTCACCCGGGCGGCACTCGTCTTTCTCGGTCTGGTGCCCGTTGTCCTCATGGTCAGCGCCGTCTTGCGTTCCTGGTTGCCGCTGCCCTACTGGGACGACTGGCACACTCCGGGCGCGACCCTGGCGGCGTGGGCCAACGGCGATCTCACCTGGCAACACCTCTTCTCGCAGCACAACGAGAGCCGGAAGTTTTTTCCCCGCCTGCTCTATCTCGCGCTCGCGCAGTTCGGCGGTTGGGATATGCGCAAGGAAATGACAATCACTCTTCTCGTCGTCGGAGCGATTGCGTTTCTCTTTAGCCGCCTCATGCGTCAACTCCCGGGTGCGACCACCCACACTGCTCTTGTCGCTTGGGTGATCGCCGCCTTCCTGTGTTTCTCGCCCGTGCAGATTGAGAATTTCATCGCCGGCATCCAACTCGAAACTTTTTTTCTCGGCCTCGCCGTCCTCGGCTTCGCGGCAATCAATCTGTCACACCTGTCGCTAACTCAAAAAGCGGCCTGCAACGGTTTGCTCGCGCTCATCTGCACCTACACCGCCGCGCACGGGATGTTGCTCTGGCTGCTGGGGATTCCGTTGCCCGCGCGTGGCGAAAAGGTCCCGACGCGACGGAAGCTCTCGCTCTACGGGGGCTACATAATCGCGGCTGGGTTGAGTATCGGCGCCTACTTTATCGACTATACTAAACCGTCGTATCATCCCGCATTCTTCGCCGGAAACGCCGGCGCTTTCGGACTGGCCCATTATTTGATCCTGTGGGTGGGTTCCTATCTCAAATTTAGCCTGCTTCACCCCTTCGCCGGCGGTGCCGTCGCGATCGTGCTTTTCGCCGCAGCTCTTCTCGGAAGTCTCTGGGTTGCCTGGCGGCAGGCCAATTGGCGACCGTTTTATCCGGCATTTTTGATCGCGACCTATGCTTGCGCGACCGCTGCCATCACGGTCGCGGGACGGATTGGATTCGGTGTCGACCAAGCGCTCGATGGCCGCTACCGGACCTATAGCCTCTTCTTTTTTCTCGCTCTTGCCGCTCTCCTCTTTGCGCTCCACCAAGTTCGGTTCATCCACGCCGACGCGCGCCCGCGCCGACTTTTTCTGACGGGATGCATCGTTATTGCCTTGATGGGCCTCGGGAGTTGGATCGGTTGTTACCGCGATGGTTTGTCCCACCAACGCACGCTCGTCGCGCGCAATCGCGTTTTCCTTCGTGCGCTCGAATGGAGCGAGGTTATTCCGGATAATCCCGTTCTTCGCTACGTCCTGCCTTATCCTCCGTCCTTACTCGAACGCATACGCTTGCTTCGGCAGCACCGCGTCCTCCGGTTCCCATTCGTTTCGCCGAATCTCGCAGACGCCGTAAGGGAAACGCCCCGACCCGTGGACGGTCAATCCTTTGGTCAGCTCGAAAGTTGCGCGTTCGGGCCGGACCGTAATCTCCGCCTCACTGGCCGCGCGAAATTGCCCAATCGTAGTCAGCCCCCCGATTGCATCGTCATCGGCGTCGTTGCTGCCGCCGGCTCCTACAAGCCCGTCTCAATCCTGGAAACCACTCGCCCGCGCGATGGCGGAAGAGCCCGCGGGCCCCGCGATTTTCGTCTCCTCTTCGAAGGCGCCATCAGTGCGGAAAATTTTCCTCCTGGCGACATTGCGATCGCCGCCTGGGCGGTCGATCTGCAAACCGAAAAGCTTTATCCTCTCGCGGGCGTCACTTTCATTCCGGCGTCACATCGCTGATGAACGATCCGCACACACAAGTTTCCCGTCGCATCCACCTCTGGCTCGACGAGCCGGTAGATTGGAATCGCAAAGTGCGCCATCTCCGTCTCTCCGGCTGGTGTGTCTCCATCAAGGACGGTCCGCTCACCGCGATCCGAGCACGCTTGCGCGGCAAAATCTTCCCCGGCTTCTTCGATCGCACGCGCCCCGAAGTCGCGACCCATCTGCGAGATGCCGGACGCACCGCGCTGGTGCGGCTTTACCGTCGATGTCCACGTTCCTTTCGGCCGCGGCCGTGTGGAGTTGCAAGTCGCGCGGGCGGACGGGAAGTGGTTCAAGGCTTACGCACGTAACGTCTGGGGTCCTTTTTTCGTCCGCGCGAGAGAAGGGACTGAAGAGCGCGAGAGAGAAACGGCCGACCAGCAGCGTCGATTCCGATACTGGTTTGACGGGCCCGCGGATTGGTCGCAACCCACTCGCGACTTACGCGTCTCAGGCTGGTGTGTATCGGCTACGGCAGACCCTATCACCGAACTACGCGCGCGGATCGGACGGCGCGTTTTCCCAGCCAACTATGGAATCGTTCGCCCGGATGTCGCCGCCGCTCTCGAAGGACAACCGGGCGCCCTCCACAGCGGCTTTACCCTCGATCTCGAAGTCCCGCGCACCGGTGGAGAACTCGTGCTGGAGGCGCGCGGTCGTCACAATCCGTGGGCGTCATTTTTCAAGCACCATCTGCGCGGCTTGTTAGGCTCGCCGACCCACTCGCGGACACTGGAAGCCGTCGGCGATTACGCGGAATGGATTCGTCGTTACGACACCTTGTCGGCCAACGACAGGAAACAAATCGGCCGTCACATCGAGAGCTTCGCGCAGCGTCCGCTCATCTCTGTCATCGTGCCCGTTTATAACGCCGACGCCGCCCATCTCCGCGCTGCGATCGATTCCGTGCGCGCTCAACTTTATCCGCACTGGGAGCTCTGCCTCGTCGACGACGCCTCAACGGCCGAGCATGTCCGCCCGCTCCTCGCCCGCTTTGCCGCGCGCGATTCCCGCATCCGTGTCCACCTCCGCGAAACCAACGGCGGCATCGCCTCCGCCTCGAACGATGCGCTCGCGCTCACGCAAGGCGATTACGTTGCCCTCCTCGATCACGACGACGTCCTCGCGCCGCATGCGCTCTATCACATCGCGCATGAGATCAACCGCCACCCCGACGCGCAGTTGATCTACAGCGATGAAGACAAACTCGACCTCCTCGGCCGGCGCACCAATCCGCACCTCAAGTCGGATTGGAACCACACCCTCTTTCTCGCGCAAAATTACGTTTCCCATCTCAGCGTCTTCGCCGCCGACTTGATCAAGCGCCTCGGCTTTCGCCCCGGCTTCGAAGGCTCTCAGGATTACGATCTCATCCTCCGCGCCGTGGAAGAAATCGCGCCCGCGCAGATTCGTCACCTTCCACGCGTCCTCTACCACTGGCGCATGTCCGCAGAAAGCGCCGCGCTCAATATCGGCTCGAAACCCAAAGCCCGCGCGGCCGCCATCCGCGCCGTGCAGGGACACCTCGATCGCCGCAGCATCGCCGCGGAGGTCGAGCGCACCGCTCTCGAAGACTTCCAGCGCATCCGTTACCATCTGCCGGACGTGCAGCCGCGAGTTTCCATCATCATCCCCACGCGCGATCTGCTCGAGCGGCTGCAGCCCTGCGTGGAAAGCATTCTGCAACGCACCAGCTACGCGAACTACGAAATCCTCCTCATCGACAACGGCTCCCACGATCCCGCGGCGCTCGCTTATCTCGATCGCCTCCGTGCCGACACCCGCGTGCGCATCTTCCGGCGTGAGGAAGAATTCAACTACGGCCGCCTGAACAACTTCGCGGTCGAGCAAAGTAAGGCCGAGTTTGTCGCGCTGCTGAACAACGATCTCACCGTCGAGACGCCCGACTGGCTCGAAGAAATGATCGGCCAGGCTCTGCAACCCGGCGTGGGCGCAGTCGGCGCTCGCCTGCTCTTTCCGGACGGCCGCATTCAACACGGTGGGGTCATTCTCGGCGCCGGCGGCGGCGGACTCGCCGATCACGCGCATAAAGGTTCGCCGCGCGACAATCATGGTTACTTCGCGCGCGCGCTTCTCGCGCAGGAACTCTCCGCCGTCACCGCGGCCTGCATGGTCGTGCGGCGCAGCGCCTATCTCGAAGTCGGCGGCTTCGACACCGAGCACCTCCGCGTCGCGTTTAACGATGTCGATTTTTGTCTCCGCCTGCGCGAGCGCGATTATCGCATCATCTACACGCCCTACGCCGAGTTCCTCCATTGGGAATCGGCCAGCCGCGGCCTCGAAGACACACGCGAGAAAGGCGAACGCTTCTGGGCCGAAGTGAACTACGTGAAGAAACGCTGGCCCGCCGCCCTGGCCGCTGATCCTTTCTACAATCCCAACCTCGCGCTCGCCGCAGATCTCTTCACCCTCGCCCATCCTCCGCGCGTTGAATCGCCCTGGACGAAATCATGAGCGAATCCTTCGTCTTTCGTTTCGATCAAGAACTGAAGCCGGTCATCTTCGGCGGCGATCTCGAGTTGAGCGGCTGGTTCGTGCAGCGCGAAGGCAAACCGATTCACGGCATTCGCGTCGTCATCCGGCGCGATCTTCTGCGCTCGCGCAGTAAATCCGCCCGGCGCAAACGCCGGCGCCCGGAAGTCGCGGCCGCTTTCCCCGATCTGCCCGACGCCTGGTCGAGCGGGTTCCTTTTCGAACTGCGCCTCGGCCTCGGCCGTAACCGTCTGGCTTTCCAGGTGCTCGATCACGAGAAGCGCTGGCAGACGTTTCACACCTCTGCGGTCGTTTGTTATCCGCTCAATTTTCTCCGGGCGCTGCCACATACAAAACGCCTCGTCGCTGTCGGTCTCCAACGCCGTTTCGCCAGCCCTCCGCGGCTGCATGCGGGCCACCCTTCGCGCCCCCCACCGTCAATCGCCGCTGGCAATCCGCGTCGCGTCGATCTGTTTGCCACCTCCAGATCGAATCTCTTCATCCTCGAGATCGGAGAGTTGGTCGCGGCGGGTTTTCGCGAACTGGGTTGCGACGCGCACCTTCATCTCGACACCCTCCCCTCTGCCACGCCAGCCGCCGGCACGTTGCAGATCGTGGTCACGCCGCACGAGTTCTACAACCTCTTCCTCGCCGAACAGATCACGCCCGCAGAAATCCTGGAGCTGACGCGTCATGTCCACCTGCTCTGCACGGAGCAACCGGATACCCATTGGTTCGAAACCAATCTGCACTGGGCCCGCCACGCCCTCGGCGTGGCCGATATCAACCCGCTCGGCGTCGCTGCTTATCGCGCCCAAGGCTTGCGCGCGCTTCACCTCGCGCTCGGTTATCACCCGCTCTTGCAGCATGGTTCCGCGCTGCGCGCCCACGCCGAACGTCGGCACGACCTCACGTTTCTGGGTTCGATGACGCCGCGACGGGAAGAGTTTTTCGCCCGGCACGCTGATTTTTTCGCGGCCCGCTCCTGTCACCTTCGGCTCGTGCCCCTCGGCTTTGCGAAAACGAAGGAGACCCGCAGCTACCTCAGCGCCGAGGATCGGAACGCGCTGCTCGGGCAATCGCGCGTGCTCTTGAACGTGCACTACTCGGGCCAACGCTATTTCGAGTGGCACCGCATGCTCCTCGGGTTGGCGAATGGCTGCTGCATTATTTCGGAAGCGAGTACCGGTCATGGTGCGCTCGTCCCTGGTCGCCACTTCGTCATGGTCGAGCCGGAGGATTTACAGGAAGCCTGCGCGCATTACCTCGCTCACCCCGCAGAGTGCGAAGCGATCGGCCGCGCCGGCTACGAGTTCGTGCGGACGCAATTGAGCCAGGCTGCCACGTGCGGTGCTTACCTCGCGCAACTGCGCGGAGATGAAGAGGGATTACACGCCTTCCATCTCCCTCCCGACTCCCCGACGGATGAAGGGGGCGGTAAGTTTGCCCGCAGCATCGCCCGCCGCCGTCGACACTCGCTCAGTGCTGCCATGCGGAAGGATCTGCGAAACCTGTTTCGGCCTGCGGCCGCAGCAATCGAGAAGAAACCGGAAAAACTTTCACCCACCGAACGAGCAGAGAAGCGCGATGTCGTCATCGCAAAACGAGAGGCCTATCATGCGCGTTTTGTCCAGCAGGAGGAAACACGCGCACACGGCGAACCCGCCTGGAAACTGCACGACAACGATGCGTATGGCGCGACACACGACCCGCAGCTTTGCGTCCTCGTCACGCTCTACAACTACGAGCGCCATATCGAGGAATGCCTCGCCAGCATCACTGCGGCCGCAGCGCGTCTCTCTGTTCCGCTGGAAGTCTTGATCGTGAACGACTCCTCAACCGATGGCTCGCTCGCGCGGGCCACGCAGTTGCAAACTCAGTCCAAACTCCCGCTCCGTATCGTCGACAAAAAGTTCAACACCGGCCTGGCCGACGCGCGCAACATCGGCACTCAACTCGCGCGCGCGCCCTACATCTTCATGATGGACGCGGACAACCTTCTCTTCCCGGCCGCGCTCGCGCAGTTGCTCAGCACCATCACTGCGGGCGATTTCGTCGCCGCCTACAGCATGCTCTGCCGCTTCCGCGGATCGCCCACGAACCACGTCGGCTTGCTCTCGCATTTCGATTTCGATCCACAGATCCTCGTGCAAGGTCCCTACATCGACGCCATGGCCATGTTCCGCCGCGATGTCCTTCTCGAGTTGGGCGGATACGACAATCAGCTGAACCAGATCGGCTGGTTCGGCTGGGAAGATTACGAGTTGTGGTTGAGGATCGCGCAGCGCGGCGACGCCGTCGCCTTTGTTCCCAACACGCTCTGTCTTTACCGGCACCACGCTACTTCCATGATTAACACCACCAATCTTTTCGAGCTCGAATTGGTGCATTGCTTCCTCGAGCGCTACGGCGAGATGCTGGGGCGCTTCGAACCGCGCGCCACCGTCTTCGGTGTGCAACGCGAGAAAATCTCCGGCGAGATCGCCCTGCAAGAATTATGAACGTCCAACGTTCCCGCGTCTTCACTTCGTCCAAGGAACCGCGCTTCTGGTGGCATCGTCTGCCCGGCAACGATTACGTCCCGCCGGTTTACGCCAGCTTGAGCGACGCGGAATGGGAAATCATGGAAGCGTGGTATGCCGAAACCACACGCGAGAACTTAATCGGCGAGTGCGCCGTCCCGATCATGTCGCTCCTGCACGGCCTCATCACCGGCAACGGCCTCCATCGTCTCGTTCAACTCGGCACCTTCTCCGGCTATTCCACTCTGCTCCTCGGCTTCTTCCTTCGACAAATGCGCGCACCGCGCGGTCTGTGCACTTTTGAAATTGGCGAACCACTGTGCGTTTACACGCGCCAATGGATCGCGCGCGCCGGTCTCGACTCTTCGATCCACGTGGAGTTTCGCGATTCGCTCGATCCAGCTTCACCCGCCATCGCGCGCGAGTTTCTCGAAGGCGCGCCGCAGCTGGTCTTCATCGATAGCTCGCACGAATACGCCAGCACGCTGGCCGAGCTCGAGCTCTGGTATCCGGAAATAGCGCCCGGCGGTTTCATCGTCCTCCACGACTCGAGCGAGTTCGCTGCCAGCTTCGACACCACAAAACAAGGCGGTGTCCGCCGCGCCTTCACGGAATGGCGGGCGGCAAATCCAGAAGCGCAGGCTTTCTCTTTAAATCACAATGTTTCCGCGCAGGAGACGCCGCACCTGATCTACCAGGATTTCTGCGGAGCCGGCGTGATCCAGAAGCCGCTCTAGCCCGCACATGCGCTTCTTCATCGCCAGCGGCTGCGCGATTGCCACCACGCATCTCTATCGCTGCGTGCATTTGGCGGAGCAACTGACCGCGCTCGGACATGAAGCGAGCATCGCGGAATGGTTTGATGATACGCGCGTCGATCCGATGCAGGCGGAGGGCTACGACGCAATTTTTCTCTATCGCCTGCCGATGTCTCCCGCGCTCGCGCGCCTGATTGAGAACGCGCAGAGCGCTGGGACTCCCGTCATCTTCGACACCGACGATCTCATCTTTGAGCCCGACCTGGTGCATACCCAACGCGGGGTCGATCGACTCAGTCCGGAAGAGCAGGAACAACACACCGAAGGCGTGCGACGTTATCTGCAAACCCTGGGATCGTGCGACGTCGTCACGGTGGCCACGCCTTTTCTCGCCGAGCTGGCCGCGCAGCGCGGCAAGCCGGTCTTCGTGCACCGCAACGCGCTCGGTCGCGAGATGCTCAAGGTCGCGAATCACCTCCCGGCCCGGTCGGAAAGCGCACGAGTCGTAATCGGTTACGGCAGTGGGACCGCCACGCACGATGCCGACTTTCTGGAAACAGCCGGCGCGCTTCGCACGATCCTACATCGATTTCCCGACGTCGAGTTGTGGGTCGTCGGTCCCCTCGCCGTTCCCGCCGAACTCAAAGCCGACGGCGAACGCATCCGGCATTTTCCGCTGACAGATTGGCGAGGTTGGTTCGAACGCGCGCACCAATTCGATATCGCACTCGCACCGCTGGAATTGGAAAACGCCTTCTGCGACGCAAAGAGCGAAATCAAGTTTGTCGAAGCCGCCGCGCTCGGCGTCCCGACTGTCGCTTCGAGGACAAAAGCCTACGAAAACGCGATCTTGCATCGCGAGGATGGCTTCCTCGCGGCGAACGAGGAAGAATGGGTGGAAGCACTAACGTGGCTTATCGAAAACCCCACGCGCCGGCGTGAAGTCGGCGCACGCGCCCATGCGAAGATTTTGCGGGACTACACTCCGGACGCCCGCACCGCCGAACTGGCGAAGCTGTTGCCACGATTGCTGTCATGAAACTCAACTGGCTCGTGCCCGAACCCTTTCCCGGTGCCGGTGGCGACGTCGGCCTCTTTCGCATCATTCGCCTGCTCGCGGAATTCGGGCACGACTGCCGCGTTTACGTCGTGCCTTATAATTTGATGAACGACTACACCACGGAGCAAATCCGCGCGTATGTCGGCAAACATTTCGGCGCCACGCCTGCGCGCTACGAGAAGTGGAATGGCACGGTGCGGGATGCCGATGGCACCTTCGCGACGTTTTGGCCGACCGCGGAGAACGTTCTCGCCTTGCCGAATGGCGGACGCCGCTTTTATCTCGTGCAGGATTTCGAGCCATCGTTTTATCCGGGCGACGCCCACCACACCGAGCGCGCCGAGAACACCTACCGCGCCGGATTTCATTGCACCACGCTGGGCCGCTGGCTGGCGAAGCTGCTGCGCGAGCGCTACGGCGCGACCACGGATTATTTCGACTTTGCGGTCGATCCCACAATCTATCGACCCAAAGCCAATCTCCGCAACGCCACGCGGCGCGTCTGCTTCTACGCCCGCCCTGCCACGCCGCGCCGCGGCTACGAGATCGGCATCGAAGCGTTGCGTTTGGTAAAGGAACGAGTGCCCGAGGTAGAGATCGTCTTCTATGGAACCGCCAGTCCGGAACCGACACCCGCGTTTCCCTTCATCGATCGTGGACTCGTGACCGCCGAGGGCCTGGCGGACCTTTTTTCGAGCTGCGATGTCGGATTGGTCATCTCGCTGAGCAATCCGTCCTTCGTCCCGCTGGAAATGATGGCGTGTCGCTGCGCCGTCGTCGAAATCGCGAGCGAACGCCTGGAAGGCATCGCCACGCATGCGCGCGATGCGTGGCTGGTGGCCCCGACCCCGAGCGCGATCGCCGACGGCATCGTTCGACTGCTGGAAGATGCTTCCTTACGGGAGCGGTTGATCGACAACGCGTACGAACGCGCGCGCAAAATGGATTGGAGCCACTCCGCCCGTCAGATCGAAACGGTGCTGCTCCGGGAATTGGCCTGAAGCGATCAGGCTCGCTTGCGCACCCGCCAGACGATGGTGTGGCCGTTCCCGACCTTGTCGTCCGTCTCCTGGAAAGCGATTTCCTCAAGTCGCGTCCTGGCATGGCAGCGCTTGAACCACGGGCTGATTTCCCGCAGCAACTCCGGCGAAAAAACCGTGTAATGACTGCGCGCCGGCCCTTTCATCTCCGCGATCCGGTCTTCGTAGCTGCTCTTTTCCGCATGGTGGTACTCCCACTCCGCGAAGGCGGTGAGCGGCCTTGGACGATCGAGCGGGTCGGCATCGCGTTTCGGCACGATCGCGAAAATGAACCCATCCGCGCGGACCACGCGCACCCACTCCTCCAGCGCGCGCAGCGGGTTCGGCAGATGTTCCCAGACGTGCGAATGCAAAACGAAATCGACGCTGCTTTCCGCGAGCGGCAGGCGTTCCGCGTCGGCCGCGATGTCAATGGGCGCGACGGCGCCGCACATGTCGCGCTGCATCTGCTCGTAGTATTCGTAATCACGCGCGTCTTTTTCCGCGGAGAGCCCGACCGTGCGCGTCTTTAATCCAAACGGATTGTGCGCCGCCGGGCCGATCTCGATTCCGTCCAACCCGTCGAGCAGCTCGTGCGCGAGCTTCGACTCCGGGAGGATGATCTTTGCTTTGTCTGACATGTTGGCCTCGATCTCAGGAAAGCCTATCATGCGCCATGAGCGAGCCGCGGGAAACTATCCTCGATCTCCCGTCGGCGAATTTTACGCCGCTTTTGTTCGGTCTCGGCGCATGGACGCCGCACCTGCATTTTGCGTACCATCTCGTGACCGCTCTGAAGCCACGTGTTTTGGTCGAACTGGGGACCGATCGCGGCGAAAGCTATTTCACCTTCTGCCAGGCGGCGGCGGAGAATGGAACGGGCACGCGCTGTTTTGCGGTCGACACCTGGCGCGGCGATGAACACAGCGGCGCGTATGACGAAACGACATTTGAAGAAGTGTCCGCGCACAATCGCGCACACTATGCCGAGTTTTCCATCCTGCTCCGTGCCCGCTTCGAAGACGCGCTCGCGCAGTTCGCGCCCGAAAGCATCGACCTCCTGCATCTCGACGGACTGCACACGGAAAGCGCGGTCCGCGCCGACCTGGCGGCCTGGCTGCCGAAGCTCGCGCCGGGCGCCATTCTCCTCATGCACGATGCCGCGGTGCGAGCGCGCGGTTTTGGCGTTTGGAAAGTGTGGGAGGAAATGTGCCGTAGTGATCGCACTTACACATTTGCTGAAGGTCCGGGCCTCGGCCTCTGGCAAAAGCCGCCGCCGGGTTCCGTTGCCGCCGCTTTTGGAAGAACTTTTCGTGCGCCGGAAGATCTGACGCGTTACTACCACGAGCGCGCAGAGGACGTGCAACGGACGATCTGGCAGGCGTGGCAGGACGGCACCATCCGGCAATGCGCGATCGCGTTGCAAACGACGCTGCAACTTTTCCACACGCATGATGGCGCTCACTCGGAGGAAAATTCCGTCACGACGCGCGTCGGCCACGATGAGTGGAAAGACGTAGTTCTAAGATTGCCGCGCGGCGCAGGCGCAGCACCGTTGCGTCTCGATTTCTACAGCGCGTTCACCGTCATCGATCTCAGCGAACTCGAGGTGCTTAGCGCCAACGAAACGCTTTTCGTCGCGCAAAACCTCGCTGACTTCGACCGCATCCGCGTCGAAGGAGATGCCCGACGCCTCCCTCACACCGAACATCTCCGCGTGCAAATTACGGGCGTTGATCCGCAGCTCTATCTTCCGCCCCTTCCAGTTTCGGCGACCGAAGAGCTTTCGCTCAAACTGCGACTGCGAGTCAGCGGCACCAAGGATTAGACCGTCTCCGTCCAGGCAGCGATCGCTACCGCGGGCCCGTCGGTTTGGTCGGGCTCGTTTCCCAGAATTTCCCAGCGCGCGAATCCGACGTCGCCCAGCATTTGCTCCAGCCCCCCCAGCGTGGGCCAAAACGAATGACTCGATAGGCCGCTCAGCGGTTCGTCGGGTCCGCCTTCGCTTTGCATGCGACCGGCATAACCCTCCACGCTGGTGTCAGCCTCCGCGTCGAGACAGTAGTGCGTCCAGAGAAACATACGCGGCGCGACTCCCGGAAATTGGCGCAGCAAACGCCACGGCTCCGGCAAATGATACAAAAGTCCGCAGCAAAAAATGGCGTCGCATTTTTCGAATTGCGCCAGCTCCACCTGCTCCAGATCGGCCTCCAAAAACTCCACCTTCTCCGCGTGCAACAAACGCGCCGACAGACGGGCCCGCGCCAGGTTGGCCGCGCGACCTTCCACGCCCAGCACCGACTTCACTCCCGCAGGTTGGGAAAGCGCGATCGTGTGTCCACCTTCCAGCCAGCCCAGCTCCAAAATGGTCGCGACAACCGGAAAGGTGCGAAAGAAAACCGCGACCCGCGGATCGTTTAGCGCATCAAACGCTCCGCCGTAAGCGACTCCATCGATGACGAACCGGCTGATCCACGGTTCCTGTTCCGCGAAGGCGGCGGCCACTTCTGCTTTCGTCATCTGGATCGGTCGATGATGGCAGTACGGAAAGTTGTCGAGCGTGCGGCGGTCAGCGCCACGCGCGCAAAGAAAAACGCGGCACACCGAACCGGCGTGCCGCGTTTGTTAAAGCGAGGAACGCTTTAGAGGGCTTTCTTCATCGAGCTCTGCGCTTTTTTCACCGCCGCGAGATGCTGCTTCAAGGCCGGCACCATCTTGGCGGCCCAGCTCTTCACTTCGGCATCTTTGCTGTTCTTCGCCGCACGTTCGAATTCCGCGATGTCCTTCTGGTGATCTTTCACCATCTGGTCGAGATAAGCGCTATCGAAGTTATCGTCACTCATCTTCGCCATTTTCGCCGGGCCAGGGAGCTTCACGCCCTTCGCTTTCGCGAGGGCCATCAGTTCCTTGTTCGCCTTGGAATGGTCGGCCACCATCATCTTGCCGATCTTTTTGACCTCGTCGCTTTTGCCCTGCTTCGTCGCCATTTTGCCCATCTCCACTTCCATCATGCCGTCCTTGGCGGCTTCCATGAGGAATGCCTGATCCTTGGGGTCAAGCGCCGCCGTGGTGGTCTTGGTCGCAGCCGTCGGTTTGGCGTCGGCGGGTTTGGTTTGTCCGTCCTTAGCCGCTTTTTCGGCCTCCATTTTAGCCAATTCGGCTTTGCTTGGTTTCAAACCCACCGGAGCCATGGAGCCCACCTTGCTCGGCTCGGGTTTTTGCAGGTCACTGGCGTTTTGCGCAGACGCCAGGTTAGCGCAACAGAGCCCGCCAGTCGCCAATGCGACCACGGCAAAATGGGAGATTAAATTAAGAGGTTGTTTCATAATAAGTTGGTTATTGGTCAGTCGCCGGTAACCCCGGCAATCACTTTTCGCTCCAACCTAGCGTTTTGGCCGTGAAATTCCCACCCGTTTCCTCGTTCTCCCGGGGAATTTTCTTCGCACAGCGCACGCCATGTCTTACTCCGAGGGCGCAACGCTACCCGCAATTGCGCTAAGGCGGTGGCGGGGGTCGCTGATACGAAGCCTCCACCCGGGCGGCGACATCGCGGTAGTTCGAATCGCTCTCGTAAATCTGCTTCATGCACTCGATCGATTTCCCCGCGTCGCCCATTTGTTCATAGACCAACCCGAGGCTGTAGACGATTTCCTTCTTCGTAGCGTCCATCGTCAGCATCTCGCGCGCCGCCTCTTCCAATTGCTTCGCCGCGAGGTCGAGCATCCCCAGTTCGCGGTAGCAACGCCCGAGCAGATGCATCGCTTTCAGGCGCGCGTTCGGGTGCTGGCGCGCACGTTGCAATTCTGGCAACGCTGCGCGGAATTCACCCGCTTCGAGCAAATGCTGGCCGAGCTCGAAACGCAATTGCAGGTCCGTCGGGTTGCGCTCAGAGCGCTTCCGCGCCTCGTCGATCACGATTTCCGCGCGCGTCCGCCGCGCCTCCTCCAACGCCACCGCCCGTTCCGCATACGCCGGATCCTCCGCGCTTTGCTCCGCGAGATACTTCTCGTGTTCCACGATCTCCTGCTCCGAACGCTTCATCGTTAGGTCCGAAATTTTGCGCACCAAACCGGCATCGACTCCTTGTACCAGCTCGCAGGCGTAGCGATACCACGCGATGGCGCTCTCGAAATCCTCCTTCTGCTCCGATAACGCCGCCAGCCGGCGCGCGTGCTCCACGTTTTGCGGCTCGGCCTCGTGCCGTGCGTAGGTCTCGGCGATTTGCTGCTCGAGTGAATCACCCGTTAGAGCCATCCGATTCTGTTGTTCCAGCGACACCGCCAACTCCTTGTCCTTGATCAGGTCGCGATAGCTTTCCGCCTGCGTCCAGCCACCCGTCTTCATCGACCCGCGCGCCGCCGCGTCCTTCCCCAGGCGCAACGCCTCCGCATCCGTCGGGTCGGCCTCGGCGAGGCGGTTGTAAATTTTCACCTCCTCTTCATTCTCGCCGAGTTGGTGGTATAGCCGCGCCAGCTCATGCAAAATTTTCGTGTCGCGCGGTTTCTCCTCCAGCAAAGTCTGCAACGCCAGCACCCCGATCTCCGGCCAGCCCGCCGCCACCGCGGCCTCCTTCAACACCAGGTTCGCCTGCCGGTTAAACGGTTCGTCCTCCAGCACCTTCTCGATCGTCTCGATGGCGCGCTTCGGTTCCTTCTTCAATTCCCGCTGCGCCTTCATCACCGCCAGCGCAGAGGTCGAAACATTAAAGAACCCCTTTTTCTCCGCTCGCGTCTTCGTGATCTCCGTCCGGCGCAACAACTGCCGACCAGTCAGAAACTCCGGCTCCTGCTTCAGGATTCCCTGGAGCAACGAAATCGCGTAGCCAAAATTCCGCAGCTCGATCGCCGCGACCGCTTTCAGCCAGTGGCTGCGCTGCGTTTCGTTCAGCTCTTTCTCAGTCTTAACCGGCATAAGAGGGAAACGACGAAATCCGAAGCCCGAAATCCAAAACGATGAACGAATGACCAATGACGAACGCCACCGCGCAATTTTGAACTTCGGGCTTCGTCAGTTCGGGCTTCGTCATTCCTACAACAACTCCATCTGCGGCTTCTCCGCCACCGGCCGCACCCGCTTGCCGCGTTTACTCTTCACCGGTGCTTCGGTTGCAGCGCCGTTCGGCTTTTCCAACTGCGCCAAAATATCCTTCGCCCGGTCCAGGATTTCCTTCGGCAACCCCGCCAGCCGCGCCACCTGGATGCCGTAGCTGCGGTCGGCGCCGCCGGGCACGATCTTGCGCAGGAAAATGATCTGCTCGTTCCATTCCCGCACCGCCACGTTGAAATTGCAGACGCCTTTCCGTTCCTCCGCAAGCTTCGTCAGCTCGTGGTAATGCGTCGCGAAAAGCGTGCGCGCCTTGATCTTGTCGTGCAGAAATTCCGCCACGCTCCACGCGATCGAGAGCCCGTCGAAGGTCGAAGTGCCGCGCCCAATCTCATCCAGGATGACGAGACTCCGCGCGCTCGCGTTGTTCACGATGTTTGCGGTTTCATTCATCTCCACCATGAAGGTGGACTGGCCGCGCGAGAGATCGTCGTTTGCGCCGACGCGCGTGAAAATCCGATCCACCAAACCGATCCGCGCGCTCGCCGCCGGCACAAAACTCCCGATCTGCGCCATCAAGACAATCAGCGCCACCTGTCGGATGTAGGTCGATTTCCCCGCCATGTTCGGTCCCGTGATAATCGCGAGGCGCACCTCCGCGCCATCGAGCGAAGTGTCGTTAGGCACGAACTTTTCCTCCGCCAGATTCTGATCCAGCACCGGATGCCGTCCATCGCGAATCTCCAAACGTAGCGACTGTCTCCAGCACGGGACGCGCGTAATGAAAGAGCCGCGCCGTTTCCGCCAGGCCGCAGACCGCATCGAGCGTCGCCACCGCCGCCGCGGTCGCCTGGATCGCCGCCAAGTCGCAGCAGCGTCTCCTCCCGCAAGGTCTGGAAAAGCTGATACTCCAGCTGCCGGCTGCGCTCATCCGCACCGAGGATTTGCGCCTCCATTTCCTTCAACTCGGGCGTGATGAAGCGCTCGCCGTTCACCGTCGTCTGCTTGCGCGTGTAGTGCGCGGGCACGCCCGCCAGATTCGATTTCGTGATCTCGATGAAATAACCGAAGACGGAATTGAAACGCACCTTGAGCGACTTGATCCCCGTGCTCGCGATCTCGCGCTCCTGCAATTCCGTGATCCAGGTTTTCCCCTGCCGCGAAGCACGCCGCAGTTCATCGAGATCCGCGTTAAAGCCATCTGCGAAAATGCCGCCGTCCTTCAGCGTCATCGGCGGATCTTCCACCACCGCGCACGCGCAGCTTCTCCACCAGCTCCGGCATCTCCTGCAGCTCCGCCCGCAGATGCGTCGCGTAGGACCTCTCCGACTTATCGGTCCCAAACGTCACCCGCTCCACCAGCGTCCCCAACTCCCGTTTCAAGCGCCGGCATCTGCTCCAGCGACGTCCGCAACGCCACCAAATCCCGCGCATTCCCCGAGACCTGGCTCAGCCGTCCGATCGCCCGCTCCACATCGCGCACCGCCTTCAAGGCGTCGCGCAACGCGCCCAGCGATTCCGGTTCGCTCAACAAATCCGCGATCGTCTGCTGGCGGCATTCCAACTCCGCCAGATCGCGCAACGGCTGCAAAATCCAGCTCCGCAACTTCCGCCCACCCATCGGCGTCACCGTCCGATCCAGCGCCGCGAGCAAACTCATGTCCCGCGCCCCGCGCGAGCTGACCAACTCCAGATTCGCCTGCGTCGCCAGATCGAGCAGCACATGCGCCGCCGGCACATCGCAACGCAGTGCCGTCAGATGATCGATCTTCCGCCGCAGTTGATGCTTCAGGTAATGCACGATCGCGCCCGCTGCCGCCACCGCCGCGCGCATCTCCGTGCAGCCGAAGCCATCGAGCGATTTCACCTTAAAGTGCTCGCATAAAATAAACACCGCCTGCTCCGGCAAAAACGCGTAACCATCATGCGCCAGCGTCCCCTCGATCTCGCGAAAGGCGTCCGCCTGCTGGTCGCTCACCAACAATTCCGCCGGCGCCACCCGCGCGAGTTCATCGCGCAACGCGCTCATCGTTCCCGCTTCGCTCAACCGAAACTCGCCCGTGCTCAGATCCGCATAGGCAAACCCAAACGCGCCCTCGCCCGCATAAATCGCCCCCAGATAATTCGCCCGCTTCGCCTCCAGCAGATCCAGCTCGCTCACCGTCCCCGCGCTGATGATCTGCGTGATCTCGCGGTCCACGATCTTGCCCCGGCTGCGGATCGCTCGTCTGATCGCACACCGCCACCCGCCGCCCCGCCTTGATCAACTTCGCGATATAACCCGGCGCGGCGTGATATGGCATCCCGCACATCGGCACGCGCGTTGCGTTTCGTCAGCGCCAGATTGAGCAGCGCGGAGGCATCCTTCGCATCCTCAAAGAACAGCTCGTAAAAATCGCCCAGTCGAAAAAGCAGCAACGTATCCGCGGGCACGCTCGCGCGCAGCCGCTGGTATTGCTGCATCATGGGCGTCAGCGTTTCAGCCATTGCCCACGATCATGCAAAAAAGCGCCGTCAAAAGAAGGAATGTTTGGGTGCGGAGCGCAAACTTGAATCCATGCACGCGCCCGCGCGCATCCAACCAGCACAATGATCACCCTCCGCCTCGTCTGCTGTGCGTTCCTTGTCGCCACCACCTCCATGTCGGCCGAACCGACCGCGCCGATCCAGGTCCTGGTTCTCGGCACCTACCACTTTGGCAATCCCGGCCAGGATTTGCACAACATGAAAGTCGAGAGCGTGCTCACGCCGGAGAAACAGGCCGAACTCGCCGACGTGGCCAAACGCCTGGCGAAATTTAGGCCCACTAAAATCGCCATCGAAGCGTGGCCCGATGGACCACATTTTTCCAACAAGAAAGTCGAGAACTGGACGCCGGAGTCGCTCACGACCAATCCCGACGAACGCGTCCAGATCGCCTTTCGTCTCGCGCTGCAACTCGGCCAGGAATCGCTCTACGCTATCGATGAGCAGAGCGACACCATCGATTATTTCCCCTATGCCAAAGTCGACGCCTATGCGAAGGCGCATGATCAATCCACGACGCTTGCCCGCCTGCAGGAAGGGGTCGCACAGATGATAAAGGAGATGGAGGCCGCGCAAAAAACGACGCCCATCCGGCTCATGCTCGCCCAGATGAACGAGCCGGCTCGCATCTCCTCCGAGCACGCCCAATTTTACTACGGCCTGCTCGCGTTCGGGAACGAGAAGGAGCAACCCGGCGCGACATTGAACGCCGCCTGGTATGAGCGCAACGCCAAGATTTTCGCCAAACTGACGCAACTCGCGAAACCTGGTGATCGCATTCTCGTCGTCTTTGGCGGCGGTCACTCTTTTTGGCTGCGCCATCTCGTCCAGCACACCCCGGGCTACGAACTCGTGGAACCACACTCTTTCCTCCGCTGATTGCGCCGAAGCGAAAATTCCCCCTAGTATCTCCGCATGATTCGCTCCGTCGTCGTCCTCGTCCTCCTCCTCGTTTCCCCTCATCTCGAGCCGCCGATCCACAAACCATCACACCGCCCGAAAATCTGGTGGTCGATGGCATCCCTCCCATCCCGACCGAGATCGTCGCTCAGGTCGGCCGCTACACCGAGGCGCGCTCCGCCAGCTTCACCGCCTGGCATCCAACGCGCCCGGAGATGCTCATCCTTACGCGTTTCGCCGATACCAATCAAATCCACCGCCTCACCATCCCCGGCGGCGCCCGCACCCAGCTCACGTTTTTCCCCGATCGCATCCTCGGCGCCACGATGGAACCGGCGAAGGGCGATTACTTCATCTTCACGAAGAGCGCGGGCGGCAACGAGTTTAACCAAAACTATCGCTACGATTTCGCCACCGGCGACGTCACGCTCCTGACCGATGGGAAATCGCGCAACTCCGAGCCGGAATGGAGCAACAAGGGCGACCGCGTGGCCTACACCTCCACCCGTCGCAACGGGGCCGACACCGACATTTATCTCCAGTCGCCTAACGACCAAAAAACCGATCGTCTCCTCGCGGAAGTGAAGGGCGGGGGCTGGCAGGTGCTCGATTGGTCGCCCGACGACAAGCACTTGCTCGTGATGGAATACGTCTCGATCAACGAAAGCTACCTCTGGCTTTTCGACAGCGAGAGCGGCGCGAAGAAAGAAATCACGCCCCGCGCCGCGGAAGGCGCGGAGAAAGTCTCCTACGGAAAGGCGCTCTTCTCGAAAGACAGCAAAGGCCTCTTCGTCACCACCGATCGCGAGTCGGAGTTCCAGCGCCTAGCCTACATCGAACTCGCCTCCGGCAAACACAGCTACCTCCTCCCGAATCCGAAATGGGACGTGGATGATTGGGACCTGAGCCACGACGGCAATCGTATCGCTTACACGCTCAACGAAGCCGGCGTCAGCTCGCTGCACATGCTCGACGTTTCCGCGCGCGACAAAGCGCTCACCGCCCGCCCGCTGCCCGATCCGGAGTTCACGCCCGCGCTCGGTTCCGTCGTCATCTCCGGCGTAAAATTCCACCGCGATCCGAAGCAATATCTCCTCGCCTTCAACGTCGCCGGCGCGCAATCGCCCTCCGACGTTTACACCTGGTCGCTCGTCGATCGCAAAAGCCTCACCGCGCGCTGGACCGCGAGCGAGACCGGCGGCATCGCCGCGTCGCAATTCGTGCAGCCAGAATTGGTGAAATGGAAATCGTTCGACGACCGCGAGATTTCCGGATTCCTCTACACGCCTGACGCGGCGAAATTCCCCGGCAAACGCCCGCTCATCATCAACATCCACGGCGGCCCCGAAGCGCAATACCGTCCCGGTTTCCTCGGCCGGAACAATTACTTTATCAACGAACTCGGCTGCGCCATCCTCCTGCCGAACGTGCGCGGCTCCGCCGGCTACGGGAAGACGTTCCTCCAGCTCGATAACGGCCTGAAGCGCGAAGATTCCTACAAGGACATCTCCGCGCTCCTCGATTGGCTGCCCGCTCAGCCGCGCCTCGACGCCGACCGCGTCATGGTCACCGGCGGCTCCTACGGCGGCTTCATGACCTTGCAGGTCGCGACCAATTACGCCGATCGCATCCGCTGCGCGCTCGACGTCGTCGGCATGTCGAATCTCGCCACCTTCCTCAAGAACACCGAGAGCTATCGCCGCGATTTGCGCCGCGCCGAATACGGCGACGAACGCGATCCCGAGGTGGCGAAGTTCATGGAGAAAATCGCGGCGCTGAATAACGCGGACAAGATCACCAAGCCGCTCTTCGTCGTGCAAGGTGCGAATGATCCGCGCGTGCCAAAAAGCGAAGCCATCCAGATCGTCGACACGCTCAAGAAACAAGGCACGCCCGTCTGGTTCCTCATGGCGAACGACGAAGGCCACGGCTTCGCGAAAAAGAAAAACGCCGACTTCCAGTTCTACGCCACGATCCAGTTCATCCGCGAGCACCTCTTGAAATAGCCGGCGCGGATTCGCGTTCCACCGCGCGAGCCAGATCCAAACGCCCACCCCGTCATCCCGAGCCGCGCAGACGGCCGAGGGATCCCTCCGTGGCACTGACGGCCTCCCGGCAGAACCAGCGTCCCACGCGCCGAACAGCGTGAATCATCAGACAAAAGAACGCCGCGGCGGCGTTTCTTTATTGAATCCAAACGCCCTTTAGGCGCATCTCATTATTGTCGCTTCCCCGCCATGATGACCGACCTCCGCTTCGCTCTCCGCCAGTTGCTCAAGTCGCCGGGCTTCACTTTCCTCGCCGTCGCCACCCTCGCCCTCGGCATCGGACTCAACACCGCCATCTTCAGCCTCATTAACGACCTCTTCCTGCGCGACCTCCCCTTCAAGGAACCCAGCCGCGTCGTCCATCTCTTCACCAAGCCAAAGGCGCGGCGACACCTTCGACTGGCCGCTCTCCGCCCCGCGGTTCATGCACTACCGCGAGAGCCAGCAGATTTTCGACGGCTTCGCCGCGGAGACCAACGCCGCCTACACTCTCACCGGCCTCGGCACGCCGGTCTTGCTCCAGGGCTTCCGCACGACCGCTAATTATTTCGACGTCCTCGGCGTGCGCCCCATTCTCGGCCGCACCTTTCTCCCCGCAGAAGAAGAAGCCGCCGATGTCGCGTTGATTTCGGAGAAATTCTGGCGCTCGCGTCTCGGCGGCGACCCGAATGTGATCGGTCGCAGCCTCACGCTCGACGGGGTCGTGCATAACATCGTTGGAGTGCTGCCGAACATGCCCGCGCAATGGGTCGGCCCGAATGGCAACGAGGTCTGGACGACGAAGCCGTTCGTCCTCCCCGGCTTTTCCTACGAACGCATGATGCGCGGCACCGCGTTCCTGCGCGTCATCGGCCGGATGAAACCGGGCCAGACCGTCGAGCAAGTGGACGCCGGGTTGCAGTTGCTCGCGCAAAGCTACCGCAGCCAACACCCGGAGAAGCTCGATCTCGACATGATCAACTTCATCAAAACGTTGCCCGACGATGTGGCGGGCGAGCTGCGGCCGGCTTTCGGGACTCTGCTCGCGGCAGTCGCCTTCGTCCTCCTCATCGCCTGCAGCAACGTGGCCAATCTTCTCCTCGTCCGTTTCAGCGGCCGGCGGCGCGAAATCGCCCTGCGCATGGCCCTCGGCGCGTCACGCACGAGCGTGCTCCGGCTCTTCGTCTTCGAGAGTTTGCTCGTTAGTCTCTTCGCCGGCCTCGCCGGCGCGGCGCTGGCCTGGCAACTGGTTCCCCTCGTCCCCAAACTGGCCTCCGATTTTCTTCCGCTCGCGCCCGGCAGCAGCGCCAGCCTCTCGTCGCCCGTCCTCGTCTTCGCCGTTCTGCTCTCGATCGCGACCGGCCTCGTCATGGGACTCTATCCCGCGTGGCAAAGCTCACGCGCCGACCTCGTCGATGGACTCAAGGAAGGCGGACGCGGCTCGAGCGGGAGCGTGAAACAACAACGCTTCCGCAAGATCCTCGTCGGCACGCAGGTCGCGCTTTCCGTCACCTTGCTCGCGGGCGCCGCCTTGCTCATCACCAGTTTCCTCCGGCTCAGCCGGCAGGACCTCGGCTTTCGCCCCGAGAATCTCTGGGTTGGCTTCCTCACCCTGCCCGCGACCAATTATCCCGATGTGCCCACGCGCGCCCGTTTCGCGGA
This sequence comes from uncultured Verrucomicrobiae bacterium, assembly GCA_963769625.1. Lineage (GTDB taxonomy): Bacteria > Verrucomicrobiota > Verrucomicrobiia > Chthoniobacterales > UBA10450 > JACCTI01. The sequence goes on from CAVYMO010000013.1 coordinate 85,781, forward strand.
CCAGTTGGAGCGAGCGCTGCGCGGGGTTGCGGGATTTGAAACCGCCAGCGTGAGCGGCGACATCCCCCTCGCCGGCGGCGGTCGCACTCTCTACACCAAACCGGAAAACTCCAGCACGCCGATCCAGCAGCGAGCTACCGCGCCCGCGCACGACATCTCACCCGGCTATCTCAAGACCTGGAGCGTGCCATTGCTGGCGGGCCGCGACTTCGACGAACGCGACCTCACCGATCGCCCGCCCGTCATGCTCATCAGCCAGGCCGGCGCGCGCAAAGTTTTCGGCGACGAGAATCCGATCGGTAAAACCCTCCTCGTCACCAGCAACAGCGTCCCGGCGGAAATCGTCGGGATCGTGAGCGACGTCCGCTCGGAAGATCCTGCCCAACGCAATGACATGGAATTCTATCGCCCGCTCGCGCAGGAGAATTTCCCATTTCTCTCTCTCACCGTCCGCAGCACCTTGCCCGCGGCCGAGATCACTCGCCTGGCCGAGAAAGCGCTCGCGAGCGTCGATCCCACCCTGGCCATTGCCCAGCCGCAGATGATGCACACCGTCGTTGCCCAGGCCATGGGGCAGGCTCGCCTCACGACAATTTTGCTCGGCGTCTTTGCGGCGGTGGCACTTCTTCTCGCCACCGTCGGAATCTACGGCGCGGTCGCCTACAGCGTCGAGCAACGCACCGGCGAGATCGGCGTCCGCATGGCCCTCGGCGCGCAAACCCGCGATGTCCTCCGCCTCGTCGTCGGCCAGGGCATGAAGCCGGTCCTCCTCGGCCTCCTCGCCGGCCTCGCCGCTGCGCTCGCGCTCGGCCGCCTGATCACGGCGCAGCTTTACGAAACCTCCGCGCACAATCCCGTCCTCCTCCTCAGCACGCTCGCGCTTCTCGCCGTCGCCGCGTTGGTCGCCTGCCTCCTTCCCGCCCGTCGCGCCTCGCTCGTTAATCCAGTCGAAGCTTTACGCGCGGAGTAGAAGCGCGAACCCCCGCACGCGTCATCCCGAGCCGCGCAGACGGCCGAGGGATCTCACAACGGCACTGGCGACCTCCCGTAACCAAGCCGCTCTACCTTTCGGACAGCGTGGAATGCAACCGCCCGTTCGCGTGCGCGCCTCCAGCGAGTGGGAGATCCTTCGACTTCGCTCCGCTCCGCTCAGGATGACACGCTCAATCCGCACCGTGCTCTCCGCATCAATCCCGCACCGTCTTCATCCCCACGCGGATGATGCGCTCAATCAATTGCGGATACGACACGCCTGCCTTCGCCGCCGATTGCGCGAAGTCTTCGTCCTCCGCCAGGTGCGGATTCGGATTCGCCTCGATGAAATAGAGCTCGTTCGTCGCGGTTAATCGAAAATCGATCCGCGCGTAACCATCGATCGTGAGCAAGCGATAAATCCTCCGGCTCGTCTCCTCGATCTGTGCCACCACCGCCGGCTCCAGTCCCTCCGCGAACTGATTCTCCAGCCCCTTCCGTTTGCGATAAGCCTCGTCCCACTTCGCATTGTAGGTCGCCATCTTCGGCTCGTTCGCCGGCACCTCGCGGAAGACCAGCTCACGAATCGGAAAAACCGTCAGCCGCTGATTCCCCAGCACGCTCACGTAAAGCTCGCGCCCATCGACGTATTGCTCGGCGATCACGTCCGCGTCGTATTTCTCGTGCAGGAACGCCACCCGCTCCCGAAATTGCTCGTCACTCTCGACGAAGGACGCCTGCGAAATCCCGAGCGACGCTTCTTCCTTCGTCGGCTTCACCACCAGCGGAAACTTCAGCCGCCGCGGTCGACCAATGCGTTGCCCGCGCGGAATGACGACGAACTCGGGCACGTGAATATGATGGTAGCTCAGAATCTTTTTCGAGATGCCCTTGTGCTTCGAGAGGAGCAAACCGGTCGAACCGCAACCCGTGAACGGAATGTCCTGCATCTCGAAAAATGAAACGATGTTCTGGTCGAAACCGCGGTTGTTCTTGAACTGATCGACCAGGTTGAAAAGCACGTCGGGTGCGAAGCTTTCGATCTTGTCCCGGAGTAGATGCAGATCGTCGAAGATGGCGAGGTGCTCGGTCGTGTGTTCGAGCGCCGCGAGCGCTTTCAGGAGATGCGCCTCGGTTTTCCAATCCTCCGTCTGCATCTCCTTGCTCAGATCCTGATCGATTGTCGTCGGTCGAATCGCATCGAAAAGGGCGAGGACTTTAAGCTTTTTCTTCAATTTATTTCGTGCGCTTGAATTTGCCGGTGAAGAGATAATTCATCACCAGCGTGGTGATGAACGACGCCACGCGGAAATCCTGCTGCGGATCGTCATTCAACACGTGCAGTTCCAGTTCATCGCAACGATCGATCAAACGCGCGAGCAGTTTGTTCACGCGAAATTTTTTTTCGTTCGTCCATTGGCAGACGGAATTCATCAAACGCCGCCGTCGCAGACGCAGATACGAACTCGCCTTGATCCGCCCCGGTCCCGCGGAGGCGGCGAAGAGTTCGCGCAACTCGGCGTCGTAGAAATCCGGATACTGATCAGCGAAAAACTTCCGCTTCCGCGTGTAATACGTCTTCAGTTTCTGATTCAGGTAATCGAAGTCCGCCACCCGATATGGCGGAGCGTGGACCGGCGGTTTCCCCGCGAGCGACTTCATCAGCTCATCGACGTATTCCAGTTTATGGAGCGCATTCCAGCCGGCGTAACGCTTTCGCCAATCCAGCCCGGGCGTCAGCCAGACCGCGAATGTTTCCGCGAAATCCTCGTCCGGATGACTCTGCGCATACCAATCGTCGAGATGCACCACGTAGCTGCGACTGAAGGGACGCGGCCGATACGTGTCCGGCGTACCCTCACGGAAGTTTTACCGAAGCACTGCTGCCACTTTTTCTTCCGCTGCAACTGATAGGCATAGCTATAGGCGTGCGCCGCCTCGTGCCGCATTAACTTCAAAAACCACTCCGTCGTCTCGCCTTCCACCTCCAGCATCATCTTCCGTTCCAGTGCCCGCAGCCGTTCGTGCACGAGAAAGAACGGAATGAAAATCGCCGGTATGCCGATCGGCACGAACCATTCATCCCCGATGTGACATGGCGGGAGGAACGCCAGATTCCGCGAAGACAGTTCCTCGTAGAGCCGCCAGATCAACGGTTCCACCGACGTGCCATCCAACTTCAAACCAAGCCGCGAAATCCGCCGCTCCAGCAATTCCTGGTCGCTGAGCGTATGGTCCAATCGGCAGCGTCCATTTCGCGCACCGTATCAGCATGCGGCGTCCACTGTCACGCCGCGACGCTCACGTCATCCCGAGGCGCGTAGACGGCGCGAGTTTTGCCGCATGGCATCTCCCGAACATCGGTCATCCTGAGCCTGTCCGAAGGAAGCACTGATGCTCTCCGCTCACCCGCGCGCCAGCCCGGAAATAGTCAGAGATCCTTCGTGCACGCTCGGGATGACAGCCTACGTGAGGGCGCGCAGGCGCTCTAACTCACCACCACACCTTCGCTCGCCGTGCGCGCGGCGAACAACTCGGTCAACCGCCGCGTCATTGGCCCCGGCTCGCCGTTCCCAATCGTCTTTCCATCCACACTCGTCACTGCCGCCAACTCCCCCATCGTCCCCGTGCAAAACATCTCGTCGGCTCCGTAAACATCGTTCACCGACAGGTCCGCCTCCCCGCATTCGATCGCGTTCGCCGCGCAAATTTCCAAGACCGTCGCGCGGGTGATTCCATCTGGACAAGCCACCACCCGGCTCGTCAGCACGCATCCATTGCGCACGATGAACACGTGCGTCGCGTTCGTTTCCGCCACGAAACCGCGCTGGTCCAGCATCAGCGCGTCGTCCGCGCCGGCCTCGTTCGCCTCGATCTTGGCCAGGATCGAGTTCAACAAATTCGCATGATGGATTCGCGGATCGAGAATCTCCGGCGGCGGTCGTCGGAATTTGCTCGTGATCAAACTCACCCCGGTCTTCGCGTAAACCGGCGGTTTGTGCTCCGCGAGCACGATCAAGGTCGGCCCGCTTTGATTCAGGCGCGGGTCCATCCCCGAAGTCACCTTCACCCCTCGTGTGAGCGTCAGGCGAATATGCACGCCATCGCGCATCACGTTGGCCGACAAGGTGCGTTTGATCTCCTCGATGATCTTCTGCGTCCGTCGGAATTTCCGCAAACGCCAACGCCTCCGCGGAAGCGCGCAGCCGTCTCAGGTGTTCGTGCAGTTTGAAAATCGCGACCAGCGTAGAGCCGCAAGCCTTCCCACACCGCGTCTCCGCCCTGCACTGCCGAATCGAACGGACTGATCCCCGCGCGATCACGAGGCAGCAGCTCGCCGTTGATGTTGATCAGAAGATCGCGATTCCGCTCATCGAATTTTTGCTGCATAAAAAATCACTTCAACCGCTCACGAAAAAGTCGCTCATAGAATGCGCGGCACTCGTCCTCCACCGGCTCGAGTTGCGCCGGGAGTTCGATCTCCTTCGCGACATACGGTTGGAAGCCGGTCGTTCGCTTCACTTCGGCATACCAATGTTTCGCCCACATCCCGTCGGTCGCGCGGGCCCCCGGCGGCCACGACAACATCCGCCCGTCGAACTCCAAGCCCACCGCCTCACAAAGCAGACGCAGCGTTTTCTCGGGCTGCTCCAGCACGTCGCGCCCATCGATCACCGGCGGTATTTGCCCCGTCTCCGCGCGCACCCATTCAAAAAGCGCCGCCTGCTGCGCAAAACCAAGATCCTCGACTGACGGTTCGTGATTCTTCTTTAAATAAGACGCGATCACCTCACGCGGATCGCGAATCAAAAAACAATTCACCACCTCGCGCAGCCAGCCGCGATCGATTTCCGGCAGCAGATGATGCGTCATCTGCTTCTGGTAAAAAACGCGCCGCCCCTCCGGCGCCGGGCCGATCAGCTGAGCCACCACTTTACGCCAATCCGTTTCCCCGAGCGCGATCACTTCCGCCGCGCCGGGATGCGGCTCGCCTGTTTGCGCGAGGTAATACGCGTAAAAGGGCTCATCGATCACGGCCGTGTCCGCGCGGTTCTCCCATGCCCGCATCAAGGCGGTCGAGATATTGCGCGGCCCGGACCACATCGCGATGCGGATTGGCTCGTTCATTTATGGCGCAACCTTCCAGCTTGCATCCGGCGCCCTGCAAGCCGGAAACTTGCGCCACCGTGCCGCAAAACGACGAATATGTGCTCCGCCTCCTCGAAGACGTCGGGCTGGTCTCGAACGCGCAAATCGCCAGCGCTCGTTCCCGCGCCGACGACGGCCGCGCCATTATCAGTGTCCTCGTGCATGATGGCATCCTCAGCGAGACCGACGTCTCCCGCACCCTCGCCGCGCAGGCGCACATGGATTGGATCGATCTCTCCGTTCGCCTCATTCCGCCGGACGTGATCAACCAGATCCGCCCCGAAGACGCGCGTCGGTTCAAGGTCATCCCCGTCGCGCTCGGCGATGGCGGCCTCGTCGTCGCGGTCAGCGATCCGCTCGATATCGATACCACCGACAGCCTCAGCTTCCTCCTCCAACGCGAGATCGAACTCGTTTGCAGCAGTCCGGAAATGATTCGCGAGGCCCTGATCAAATATTACGGCACCGCCGATGAAGCCTCGGATGTTCTGCAGGAACGCCTTGGCCGCGAAGTCGATTTCGGCCTTGAGATCACCGAAGGCGGCGACCTCACCGGCGGCGACGAGGCAGACGCGCCCATCATTCGCATGGTTTCGATGCTCCTGGTCGAAGCGCATCGCCTCCGTGCGAGCGATATCCATCTCGAGCCGCTCGAGAAAAAATTCCGCGTTCGTTTCCGCATCGACGGCGTCCTCCAGGAAATGCAGGCGCCGCCAAAACGTCTGCAATCCGCCATCGTCAGCCGCCTCAAGATCATGACCGGTTCCATGTCCATCGCGGAAAAGCGCCTCCCGCAGGACGGCCGCATCCAGGTCAAGATCGCGCGCAAGCCGCTCGATCTCCGCGTCTCCACCATCCCGACCAACCACGGCGAGAGCGTGGTCATGCGTTTGCTCGATAAGTCCAGCCTCATGCTCGGGCTGCCCGAACTCGGTTTCCTCAGCGACGACCAGGAAACGTTCGAGCGTTTGCTGCGCTTGCCTGATGGCATCCTCCTCGTCACCGGCCCCACCGGTTCCGGCAAGACGAGCACGCTCTACGCCTGCCTCAATTACATGAACAAGCCCGACCGCAAGATCATCACCGTCGAAGAGCCGGTCGAATATCAGATGAACGGGATCAACCAGGTGCAGGTGAACACCGAGATCGGCATGACTTTCCCCGCCGCCCTCCGCTCCATCCTCCGCCAGGCGCCGAACATCATCATGATCGGCGAGATTCGCGATCTCGAAACCGCCTCCATCGCCACCAACGCCAGTCTCACCGGCCATCTCGTCTTCAGCACCCTGCACACGAACGACGCCCCATCCGCCGTCGCCCGCCTCGTCGATCTCGGCATGCAACCGTTCCTCGTCGCCTCCTCCGTCCGCGCCATCATGGCGCAACGTCTCGTTAGGCGCCTTTGCCGTCATTGCAAACAGCCGGGCGAACTCAGCGAAACCGAAATGCGCGCCCTTCGCCTTGAAAGCACCCAACTGCGCGACACCCACGTCATGCACGCAGTCGGGTGCGAGCATTGCCGGGGACTCGGCTACCGCGGTCGCATGGGCATCTTCGAGATTTTCGTCATCGACGACGACGTCCGCCACATGATCAACCAGAGAAAGCCCACGGTCCTTCTCCGCCAAAAGGCCCGGGAACTTGGCATGCGCACCTTGCGCGAAGATGGTGCCCGCAAAGTCCTGGCCGGACTGACCAGCGCGGAGGAAGTCATCTCCATCACTTTGGGGGACGCGAATTGAAGAAAACGTTTTCGCGATGAACAACAACCAAATCGCCGAGCTGTTTCTGGAGCAGCGCGCCTTCCCGCCGTCGCAAATGGACGACGTCCTCCAGGAAGCCAACCTTAACGGCAAAACCCTCGCGCAAACCATGGTGGATCACGGCCTGCTCGAGGAGGCGCAATTCTACGCGATCATCGCCGACGCCCTCGGCACGGAATCGGTTTCACTTTCCGCCGACATCGCGCCGCAAACGCTCAAGCTCATCCCCAGCGGTCTCGCGCGCCTGCACCGCGCGCTTCCGGTCGGCCAAAGCCACGACGGCATCTCCGTCGCCCTCGTCGATCCGCTTGATCTTCGCGCGGCGGAGGATTTGCGTTTCGCGCTGGGTAAAGACATCCACGTCGTCGTCGCGCCGCCGGAGCAAATCGAGGAACGAATCAAACGCGCTTACGGCAGCGACACCACCAGCATGGAGGAAATCCTCCAGCAGCTCGGCGAAGTGGGGGAGCTCCTCTCGACGCAAACCGACAGCCCCGACAGCGCGAGCGCGGAAGCCGACGCCAACGCCACGCCCATCATCCGCTTTGTCGATCTGATTCTGTTCCAGGCCATCCAGGATCGCGCCAGCGACATCCACTTCGAGCCCTTCGAGCACGAGTTCAAAATCCGCTACCGCGTGGATGGCGCCCTCTACGAAATGGCTCCGCCGCCACGACATCTCGCGCTTCCCGTCATTTCGCGCGTGAAAGTGATGGCGAACATGAACATCGCCGAGCGTCGGCTCCCGCAGGATGGTCGCATTCAAAAGAACGTCGCCGGCCGCATGATCGATCTGCGCGTCTCGACCTTGCCCACGCAATTTGGCGAGAGCGTCGTCCTGCGCGTGCTCGATCGCTCGACGGTGAATCTCGATCTCGCGGCGCTCGGCATGCCGGATTACATCCACGCCTACATCCTCGAGGTCATCAATCGCCCCAACGGCATCTTCGTTGTCACCGGCCCAACCGGTTCCGGAAAAACCACGACGCTCTATTCGTGTCTACGCCAGATCAACACCATCGATTCCAAACTCCTGACGGCGGAAGAGCCGGTCGAGTACGACCTCGAAGGCATCGTGCAAGTGCCGGTAAACGAAGCGATCGGTCTTTCTTTCGCCCGTGTTCTGCGCGCCTTCCTCCGCCAGGATCCCGACCGCATCATGGTCGGCGAAACACGTGACCTCGAGACCGCACAGATCGCCATCCAGGCCTCGCTCACCGGGCATCTTGTCTTCACCACCTTGCACACGAACGACGCTCCCGGAGCGATCACGCGCTTGATCGATATGGGCGTGGAACCCTTCCTCATTTCTTCCACGCTCGAAGCCGTCCTCGGGCAGCGCTTGCTGCGCACGATCTGCCCGAATTGCCGCACCACCTACCAGCCCACCCAGGCATTCCTCGATCAACTCCAGCTCGCGCGCCGCGACATCGGCGGGAAGCAATTCTACTACGGCAAAGGCTGCAACGTCTGCAATCACACCGGGTACAAAGGCCGAAAGGGCATCTACGAGTTGATGAAAATCAGTGACCCGCTCCGCGAGCTCATCAACGCACGCGCCCCCACCGTCGTCTTGAAACAAAAAGCCATCGAGCTCGGCATGGTAACGCTGCGGCAGGATGGGTTGCGCAGCATTTTCGAAGGCGACACCAGCGTCGAGGAAGTGTTGAAATATACCTGAGCCAGGAACGCCACGCTTCGCATGCCCCGTTATCATTATGTAGCTCTGGACGCCCGCGGGCAGGAATCCAGCGGCGTGGTCGAGGCGGTTTCGACGAACGAGGCCATCGCCCAACTCCGGCAGGCCGGTTACTTCCCGACCGAGGTCCTCGAGGAAGGCAAAGGCACACCGCGTCCGGACAAGGAGGCAAAGAAGAAAACGAAAACTGCGCGCGCGGCCGCGTCGCCTGGCTCGCGTGGGCATATCGTCCTCTTCGAGCGCAAGACCGTAAAACCGAAGATCCTCATGATCTTCACCCGCCAGCTCGCCACCCTCATCGACGCCGGCCTCCCGCTCCTGCGTGCCCTCACCGTCCTCGCGAAACAGGAACGCGATAAAGTCCTGCAAAAGACCATCGTGAACCTTTCCGACTCCGTGCAAGGTGGCAGCACCTTTTCCGAAGGCCTCGCGCAGCATCCGAAAATCTTCAACAATCTCTACGTCAACATGGTCCGCGCCGGCGAACTTGGCGGCGTCCTCGAACTCGTCCTCACCCGCCTGGCCGAGTTCCAGGAGAAGGCACAGAAGATTAAGAACAAGGTCGTGGCCGCGATGGTTTACCCGATCATCGTCATGTTCCTCGCCATCGCGATCATGGCCTTCCTGCTCGTCTTCATCGTCCCGAAGTTCGAGCAGATTTTCCAGGACATGCTCGGCGACAAGCCGCTCCCCGCGATCACACTCTTCGTCATCGGCGTCAGCAACGCCGTCAAAAACCATTGGGGCACCATCGTCGTCGTGGTCGTCCTCGTCCTCGTCCTCGTAAAATTCCTCGGCCGCACCCCGCGCGGACGCGTCGTAATCGATCGTATCAAATTACGCCTCCCCCTCTTCGGCGACCTTCTGCGCAAGACCGCCATCTCCCGTTTCTCCCGCACCCTTGGCACGCTCGTCACCAGCGGCGTGCCGATTCTCCAGGCGCTCCACATCACGCGCGAGACCGCCGGCAACAGCGTCATCGCCCAAGCCATCACGCAGGTGCACGATGCGGTGAAAGAAGGCGAATCCATCGTCCAACCATTGGAGGCCAGCGCCGCCTTTCCACCCATGGTCATCAGCATGATCGATGTGGGCGAAGAAACCGGCCAGCTCCCCGAGATGCTCTTGAAGATCGCCGAAGTCTACGACGACGAAGTGGACAACTCCGTCGCCGGCCTCACCTCCATGCTCGAACCGATCATGATCGTCTTCCTCGCTCTCGTCGTCGGCACGATTGTCATCGCGCTCTTCATGCCGCTCATCAGCATCATCACCGGATTGCAGCAGCAGACGTGAAAAAGCGCGCGTTCACCATCATCGAACTGCTCGTCGTGATGGCGATTATCATTGTCCTGGCGGGCTTGGTCATCGCCACTTCCGGCTACGTGCAGGAAAAAGGGAAACGCTCCCGCACCGAGGCCGAGATCGCCGCCATGTCCGCCGCGCTGGAGAGCTACAGGGCCGATAACGGAATCTATCCACAAGACGTTACCTCAACCGACCCGCTAAGCCCCATGACATCGCCATTTCTTGGCTACGAACAGGCCAGTGCATTCCTTTATCGAGCACTTGCTGGCGACTTTGACGGAGACCGAATCAGCGACGGGAAATCCTACTTCGCTTTTAAACCTAACATGCTGACGCCCCAGGCACCGTTAACGCCGATCACCGCGATCCGGGATCCATTCGGCAATCCTTACGGATATTCGACCGCGAAAGCCAACGGCACGGCCGAGGGTTTCAATCCAACCTTCGATCTCTGGAGCACGGCCGGAGATGAAATTGGCAACCAGGCGAAATGGATCACAAATTGGTAAGCGCTCTGTGTTCATTTGAACTTGCGCTCGTTAGCCGGCGCGTCCACACTTCCTCATGCTCACGGAGCGGCAGCAGGACATCCTCAGTTTCATTCAGACTGAGCAGCGCGAGAAAGGCCTCACGCCCAGCACGCGCGAAATCCAAAAACATTTCGGCTACGCCAGCCAGACCTCCGTCATGCAATATCTCGCGACCTTGGAACGGAAGGGCTTCCTCGATCGGCATGCGCGCAAGGCCCGCGCGCTCATTACCCCCGTGCAGAAGGTCCGCATCACGGACATTCCGATCTATGGCCAAATTCCCGCCGGCATGGCGGGGCTGACCGAGCAGACGATCGAGGGGCATGTTTCGCTCGATCGACGCTTCGTAAATGCCGGGAAAAACGCGCGCACTTTCGCCCTCCGCGTGCGGGGCGATTCCATGATCGACGCCCACATTCTCGATGGCGACATCGTGATCCTGGAAGACCGCAAAGAAGTCCAGAGCGGTGACATCGTGGCGGCGTTGATTGACGGCGAGACGACGCTGAAACGTTATGTGACCGACCACGGCCGCCCCTATTTGAAAGCAGAGAATCCGCTCTTCCCCAATCTGACGCCGGCGCGGGAATTGCGCATTCAGGGGGTAATGGTGTCCCTGGTGCGCAAACAACCAAGCAGTCCCGAGCGGCGAAAGCGCTCCTAAAGAAATAATGTTCAGTTGAACATCTTCACCTCCCTTGCCATCCTCTTGGCATGGGAGCGCGCAGCCAGATCATCGATCTCCGCCAATTACTCGCGGAGCGATTCCCCGCCGCGCGGTTACCTCCCCAGGCTCGAGTCGCCACCGGCCTGACCACACTCGATACCGCGACGACTGGCGGTTTGGTCAAGGGTGCCATCACTGAGCTGACGAGTCCGCATCTTAGTGCCGGAAGCGCGCTCCTGCTTTACCATCTTCTGGAAAGAGCGGCGCGAGAACGTTTCTTCCTCGCGCTTATCGATGGACGCGATTCCTTCGATCCCACACCGTGCGGACAGGCGCGCTTGCAGCATCTGCTTTGGATCCGCTGTCAGCGAGCCAGCGAAGCGGTGAAAGCCGCCGATTTGCTGTTACGCGACGGAAATTTTCCCCTCGTTGTCCTCGACCTCGTGCTCAACCCCGCGGAAGAGCTGCGCAAAATTCCCTCCGCCAGCTGGTATCGACTCCAGCGTCTGGTCGAACCCGCGCCGACCGCGTTTCTCGTTCTCACCCGGCGCAGCATGATCAGCAGCGCGCAATGGAAACTCGTTCTGCAAAACTCCTGGCGCCTGCCCGATCTCGAGCAGCCTGGGCACGATGCGCGTCTGCAAATTCAAGTGCAACGCGTGCAAGGAGGCCGCCACGAAATGGCGGAACCCGGTTGATGTTCGCCACGATCTTCCTGCCGAATTTTTATCTGCAAGCCGCGTTGCGCCACCAACCGGAACTCACCGGCCAACCCGTGGCTTTGCTCGACGATGAAGCCGCCAAAGCACTCATCATTCAACGAAACCAGCCCGCGGAGGCGGCCGGCATCCGCATCGGGATGACCGCGAGCCAGGGTCTGGCGCGTTGCCTGGAATTGATCGTGAAAATGCGTCTGCGCGAGCAAGAGCGAATGCTCGACGAGCTGCTGCTGCAGTTCAGCCACACCCTCGCTCCGTATGTGGAAGCGACCGGACCCGGTCTTTGCACCGTGCAATTTACCGACGACCGCAATCTGAGCGAAAAAACGGAACGCATGATCGCGCATCTCACCGCCAGCGGCCTCAACGCTTGCGCCGGCATCGCGCAAACGCCCGATGCCAGCCTGCTCGCCGCGCATCTCGCCCGGCCCGTTCTGCAAATCGGCGACACGAAAACCTTCCTGGCTTCTCTCCCGCTGGAGACGCTAACGCTAAACTAAGCCAGGCCACGACGTCTTGCGCCGCGTCTGTCATCCCGAGGCTACCCGACACGTTGGGCGTGATTTTTGGTGCAGGGATGACGCGTCCTCTCGAAGCGGCAACTCGCCGAAGATGTCCGCACTGCGGACGAGCTGGATTGTGCAGTTGTAGCGACGGCGCTCTGTCGCCGTAAAACAACGATGATCCTGATGCCGCGCGGGTTTACGCCGACGGAGCGGCGTCGCTACAACGCGGCGCGCCTATTAGAACGAAAACGTCATCCCGAGCCGCGCAGACGGCCGAGGGATCTCTCCCAAGCGCTGCGATTACTCCATCACTGGACGACAGCACCAACACTCGCTGCCACCGATTACGGCGTCCCAGCGAACTCCGGGTATTTCGCGCGCAATTGCTCGCTCGCTTTCGCCGCCTCCGCGGTCTTGCCGGCTTTCTCATAGGCCGCGGCGGCTTTCTGCAAAGCGCGCGGCGTAATCGCCGGATCGTCGTAAAGCAAGGCCACGCCCATGAACGCTTTTCCCGCCTCCTCGAAATTTTCCCGCTCCATCTGCACCTCGCCCGCCAGCAAACGCGCCTCCGCGTTCACCTTCCCCTCCGGTTGCAGACGCATGATTTCCTCGGCGATCTTTTGCGCGTCGTCCGCTTTGTGCCCCGCAATCTTGGTCGCGCCCAACGCCAGCAACGCTTTCACTTTCGCCGCCGGATCCGTGGTGGTTTGCAGATACTTTTCGTAGGACGCTTCCGCCTCCGTCAGCTTCCCTTGTTTCGTCTGCGCATCGGCGAGATAAAACCAAAAATCGGGGCTCACGCTGGTTTGTTCGCCGCTTCCGAGGAGGGCGAAATACTTCTCCGCCTCAGCGTATTTCTTCTCGTTGTAAAAATCGATCCCGACCGACTGCAAGATCTCGCCGGGGATCTTCGCGTTTGCATCCGCGAGGAGGAACTTATCGATCTCCGCCGTGAGCGCGGCCCGGTTCTTCAGGTAAAAATAAGCGGAAATGATCCGCACCGTCGACGGTGTGTAAAACTGCTCCTTGTTCAACTTACGCGCCGCCTCCAGCGGAGGAATCGCCGCCTTGTAATCCTTCGCCTCGAACGCCGCCTTCCCGATGTAATACTGCGCCTGCGCCGCCACCGCGCTCTTCGGAAATTCCTTCAGGAGTTGCTGGAACGTCTCCGCCATCGCCTTTCCGTTCTCCTGCTGCCCAAAGAGCAACGCCTTCTGTTGCAACGTCGCCTCCCGCTCCTTCGCCTTCGGGTATTTGGTCAGGAGCGTGTTCAAATCCGCGATTGCCTCATCGTAGTTCTTCGCCTCCTGATGCGCCAGCGAACGCTGCGTCAACGCCACCGGCGACTGCGGATGTTCGGGGAAGGCCTGCAGAAAATACGTAAACGCATCCACCACCCGCGGCATGCTCTTCATCTGCACGTAGGACCACGCCAGCTTATAGGCTGCCTCTGCGCGCAGCTTGGGCGAGAGCTGCGACGCGCGCAGTTCTTCGTAGATGGGCGCGGCCTGGGCAAACTTCCCTTCCTTGTAAAACGCCTCCGCCTTCAAGAGCTTCGCCTGGTCCGCCCGCTCCGCTGTTGGATTCGTGGCAAGAAATTCATCGACTGCCCCCACCAGCGCCGTCGGATCAGAGTTGTAGATATTGATCAGCCGCTGATAACGCGCGTCCTTCGCTTCCTCCCGCTCCGGATATCTCTCCACGATCTGCGCGTAAAGCGCCTCCGCCTCTTTCTCGTGGCCGAGCTGGCGTTCGCTGTTCGCCGCGATCAGTAGCATCTCCGCGCGCGTCTCCGCGGGAATATTTTCTTCGCTCTTCTTGTACTCGGTCAAGACCTGGGCGTATTGTCCGGTCGTGTAAAACAGGCGCAATAAACCCACTTGCGCGATCCCGCGCCACCTCCCCGCCTCGGCTAACGAGCGGCCCTTTTGCAAAAGCGTCGTCGCCTTCTCCAGCATCGCCTTGTCCTTGCCCTTCTCCGTTTGCTGCAGTTCGAGCGCGATCAACCCTGCCCGCACCGTCGTCTCTGCTTTTAGCGCCGGCTTCGAGGTTTCGCTCGCGAGCGCTTCATACTGACGCAATGAATCGGTCTTGCGGCCGCGTGCGAACAGGATCGTGCCAGCGGCGAGCCGCGAATCCTCGCGGAACGGATTCGGATTCTTCGCCTCCGCCACCTCGAGATAAAGGTCCGCCGCCTCTTCCTTCTTCCCCAGGTTTTCGAGGCAACGCGCCTCGAAGTAGCGCGCGGAAAGCGCCAGGGCTGGCTCCTTCGTTTTCGTCGCCGAACGATGAAAGAGTGAGACCGCACCTGCGTAATCCTTCTGATTAAAAAGGATCTCCGCCACTCCGTAGGCCGCCGGGCCCGCAAACTCACTTTCCGGATAATCGTTCACCACGCTCTGGAACGATGTCCGCGCCGGCGCCGTTTTGTTTAACGCGCGATAACATTCCCCGAGATAAAAAAAGGCGCTGGCGCGTCCGGAGGCGGTGGGAAATTGCCCGAGAAATTTTTCGTATTCCGGAATCGCGAGATCGTAGAGCTTGCGCGAGAAAAGCCCGTTCGCGTAGTTGAGCTGGCGTTGCTCCGGCGACTCGACTTCGCTCGGCGGCGCCGCGGGCGTCTGTTCCTCTATCCCGGGTTCAGGTTCACTCGCCCGCGGAGTCGCTGCGACCGAAGGACGCGGTGCCGGCGTGGCCGGCGCCGGCGGCGGGGCGACCTCCCGGGGCACGCTTTCCACGGGAAGCGCACGCCGCACGGGCGGATCGTCCACCGGTTGTGCCCGTCGAATTTCATCCGAGCGCTGCGCCAGCGCGCCACTTAAGAGCGCACTCGAAATCACGAGAACACCAATCGCGTTCGCCCGCCGTTTCATTTCGCGGTGGCAAAGGCCACGTTCGTGACCCCGGCCTCGCTGCACGTGTTCAAGACTTCGACCACGTGCTTGTAGGCGCCCGCTTCATCCCCACGAATCACCACCGCTTGATCAGGATCCAATTGCACGAGCCCACGCAACATCTCGGTCAATTCCGGCGCGGCCAACGTGCGCCGGTTCACCACCACCGTGCCGTCGGCTTTCACATTTACGACCACATCCCCGATCGGCGCCGACTTCTCCTTTGCCTCCGACGCCTTGGGAATCTTCACGTCCAGCTCATTCTCGTTCCGCGCCGCGTTCCAGGTGAGTAGGAAAAAAATCAGCAGGAGCATGAGCACATCCACCAGCGGCGCCAGCTGGATGCCGGGATGCTGAGGAACGGCGTGCTTACGCAGATTCATGAGTCAAAATTTGCGAATCGGACATGTTGCAGGGCGTCTGACACAGACGTCCTACAATCAAAACTCATCTTCCAGCAACACCGGCGCGCGTTCCGTCCGCTTGTTGTATTGCAAAGAAAGCAGCGCCAGCACATGCGTCACCGCGGCTTCCAGCTCCGAGATCAGACGCTGCGCCCGCCCGCGAAAAAACGCGTAGAAAATCAGTGCCGGAATGCCGATCGCCAGCCCGCCCGCGGTGTTGATGAGCGCCTCGCTCACACCTTTCGAGAGCTGCACATACCGCGCCGAACCGATATCCGCGCCTAACGCGCTAAACGATTTCACGATGCCAATCACCGTGCCGAGCAACCCGATGAGCGGTGCGATCGTGCCTACGTCCGCCAGATAAGTGACCTTGTTGTTCAAGCTCGAAGTCACCCGCGTGCCTTCGGTTTCCGCGATCTCCCGCACCTGCGCAAAATCGGCGCCCGGGTTCTTGGTCGTAAACTCCAGCATCTTCTGCACGACGCGCGCGATCGCTTCCCCGTGCCGATTCGAAACCGCGAGCAGTCCGAGATAATCCTTCTTCCGCAGGAGCGCATCGGCCGTGGCCATGTAGCCATGCGAAACCACCGCACCGCGGCGGATCGTGAGCAAATAAACCACGACGAGCATGATCGAAAAGATCGAGAGCAAGAAAAGCGGGATGATCATCGGCCCCGCATGAATGACCGCGTCGAGCAGGGACGTGCTTTGCGGCAGATCCGGACCCGGCAACGGGGCCGCGGACACCGGCGCTCCGGGATCCTGGGCAAAGAGAGGCGTGGCGCTCGCCAGCGCGACGAGCATCGGGAAGATGCGTTTCATGGCGTGAATTCGGAATATCATAGGCAGCGGGCCTCCGGGGTGCAACAACACCGGAACAGAGACACTGCCCGGCATCGAATCGTTCAGACGAATCCTTGGTGCGAAATCTTCAATGCGGGAAACTTGGACCGTCTTTTAGGTAAAGCGCCCATCGCCGAGCGACCGCCGCACTCGGAAGATGTGCGCGGGACGGATATGCGGATCCAGTTCAACGTAGTTACGGCTGCCGCGCCAGGTGTAACGCTCGTCGGTCAGGAGATCGTGCATCTGATATTCGTCCGTCTCTGCAAGACCTAGTTCAGCCAGTGGAACGTGGATGTAGGAGCTCTGCGTCCCGGCGGGATCGAGATTGACCACGATCAGGACGAGGTTGTCGCGCGCCGGCGTCATCTTGCCGTAGAAGAGGATCTGGTCGTTATCCGCCGTGTAGAAGCGGAGGTTGTCGTAAAAGTGAAGAGCGCGGTTCTCCTGCCGGATGCGGTTGATCCGCGTGATCCAATCCTTGATGTTTCCCGGCGCGTCCCAATCGCGCTCTTTCCACTGGTATTTCTCGCTATCGAGATACTCTTCGCGGCCAGGAAGGGCTGCGTTTTCGCATAACTCGAAGCCGCTGTAGATGCCGTAGACACTCGAGAGCGTGGCTGCGAGGACCGCGCGGATCATGAAGGCCGGACGCCCGCCTTCCTGGAGATGGAACGGCAGGATATCCGGCGTGTTCGGCCAGAGATTGCCGCGGAAATAATCGCGCATCGCCGTCTGCGTCAGCTCGGCAAAATATTCCGTGAACTCCGCCTTCGTCCCGCGCCAGGTGAAGTAGGTGTAGCTCTGCGTGAAGCCGGCTTTCGCAAGCGCCTGCATCATCTTCGGCTTCGTGAAGGCCTCCGAGAGAAAAACGACATCAGGGAACTGCTGGTGCACGCTGCCGATGAGAAATTCCCAAAACGGTACCGGCTTCGTGTGCGGATTGTCGACCCGAATAATCCGCACCCCGTGCTCGGCCCAGAAGAGAATAATGCTCGTCATCTCGTTCCACAGCTCCTGCCAGTTCGGGCAACGGAAATTTAGCGGATAGATATCCTCGTATTTCTTCGGCGGATTCTCGGCGTATTTGATTGTGCCGTCGGGCCGCTTGTAGAACCACTCCGGATGTTCGGCCACGTAGGGGTGGTCGGGTGAACAATTGATCGCGAAATCCAGCGCCACCTCCATCCCGCGCGCGCGAATCTCGCGCTGCAGCCAATCGAAATCCTCCAGCGTCCCCAGCGCCGGCTCCACATCTTTATGCCCGCCGCCATTGGGCGCACCGATATGCCGGTTGCCGATCGCGTAAGGCACGCCCGGCTCACCCGGCTCGCTCGTCACGGAATTATTACGCCCCTTCCGATTCGCGAACCCGATCGGATGGATCGGCGGAAAATAAACCACGTCGAATCCCATCGCCTTTGCGTCATCCACGCGCGGCAGGCAATCGCGAAAAGTCGATCCCTTGTCGCCACGGCCCTCGGCCGAGCGGGGGAAAAATTCATACCAGGCCGCAGTCCGCGCCTTCACCCGGTCCACCGTCACCCGCGGCGGCGGCGCGTATTGCGTGGCGTTGTGACGATCGGGATACGTCGCCATCAGGACTTCGAGTTCGCCGGAATGCGCGATGGCATTGATCTCCGTCGTCTCGCTCGTGCGAATCAGCTCCGATAGCTCAAGAAGACGCCGTCCGTCCGCCGAGCCGCCCGCGCGTCCTGCCGCTTCCTTGAGCAAGGCCGCGCCTTCGAGGGTTTCGCTCGTCAGATCTGCGATCCCGGCACCAAACTTGGCCGCGAACTCATGCTGCCAGCCGGCAAACGTATCCGTCCAGGCCTCGACCGTGTATTCGTAAGTCGCGTTCTCGTAAAACGTGCACGCGCCCTGCCAGCGGTCGTTCCCGAGGTGGATCATCGTGGTTTCGTGCCAGCGCGGCTCGCCCAATTTTCGCCATTTTAGAATCGCGGCCACGACATCGTGTCCGTCCTTGAAGACATCCGCCGACACCACCAGGTCCTCGCCCACCGCCCGTTTCACGGGGTAGCGGCCGCCATCGATCAGCGGTTGGATATTTTCGATGACCGCAGTCGGGAAGGCTCGAGGCATTGAGCATCATTCAAGCGAACCCGCCCGGATGCCAAAGGAAAATTCCAGCAGCCTTGTGCCTATGCCCCCTTTTGAGGCGGATTACGCACTCCCAACGGCGACGAACCCGCCGTCGCCAAGCATCTGGTCTACAGCGCGAAATAAAACGCGCACTCGTAGAGCCCCGAGGTGCGCGTCTCCTCGCGCCGCACCGGAACCCCCAGCACCCCCTCCACCAAATCCTGCTCCAGCCGGGCGATGATGGGATATTGATCGAGCAAATTCATGATCGGAGAATGGCATTCCAGAATTTGCGGGCCTCCCTCCTTCTCGTCGGTGACGAACTGGGACATAAAGCCCTCGTTCTCCCGCTGTTTGGCCAGCCACTTCGCGCGGTCGGCCACTGTCTCCCCTTTCACCTTCGACTTCAGGGCGGCGGTTTTCCGTTCGTAAACACCGTAAAGCAGCTTCTCCGGCGCATTTGGGCCATAGATTTCCGCCCCCGATTTCAAAAGCTGGAGCGTCATTTCGTTGCTGTCACATGGGAACAGATCGTGCGTCCGCTTGGTCAGCCGATACACCATCTCCGGGCGCCCCATCTTTTGCGGGCGGCGCCAGGTATCGAGATAGCCGTCGCGCTCCAGGGTCAGGCAATGTTGCTTGATCCCCATGTAGCTCATCTTCATTTTCGCGACCAGTTCGTTAACGGAGAGGCCGCGAGTGCGCTTGAGGGTATTGAGGATTTCCAGCCGCTGGGTGCGGCCGATTTCGGCGAGTAATTGTTGGTTCACGATCGGGGGGTCCTTGGGGGAAGCACCACCTTATACAGAAGGCGTTACGCGAAACAACGATAAACTACAGCTCAGTCGGATGTAAACGTCTTTACACTGCCGCCGTCTCCGGGCGCCCCCACCTCCGGAGCGAAAAAATGCGCCTTTCGCTCGTCGAATCGCCCCCGCATCCGGCGGCCCGCAGGCGCCATGCCGCCCTCTACCCGCGCGCGAGCCGTGAGCGCGTGGGCGCCCGTGTGAAGGTGCAAAGTCGCTTCGCCGCCCACCATTTCGACAAAATCCACCAAAACCGGGAAGCTGTTCGGCGGTTCCTGGCCCTTGATCGCCGGTCCGATCGCAAGATCGTCCGGTCGCACACCCATAACCGCCGCTTTCCCGCCAAACGCCGCGGCCCCCGCATGCTCCGCGGAGAACCGCACTTCGATGGTGCCCTCTCCGCTCTCCCGAAATAGCAGCCCGTCCCGCTCCGCCTTCAACGTGCCGTGGATCAGATTCATCGGCAGCGCACCAAAAAACTCGGCCACGAAAAGATTCGTCGGGGCCTCGTAAACCGTCGCCAGCGCCCCCTGCTGCTCCACCCTACCCTCGCGCAGGATGACCGCGTGCTCGCCCAAGGCCATCGCGTCCGACGCCTCGCCCGTGGCGTAAATCACCGTTATCGCCAGCCGTTCGTGAAGTTTTCGCAAATCCGCGCGCAAAGCCGCGCGCGATGCCGTGTCGAACGCCCCGAAAGGCTCGTCCAACAGCAACACCTTCGGCTGACGCGCGATCGCCCGGGCAATGGAAGTGCGCTGGCGCTCCACCGGGGAAACCGCCGCGGGACGCTTCTCCAGCAGCGGCGTGATCCCCAAGGCCGCGGCCGCGTCCTCCATCCGTCGCGCGGTCTCCGTTTTCGAAAATTTCCGCCGCTGCAAACCGAACGCGATATTGTCGCGCAGCGAAAGGCTTGGATAGAGCGCGTCATCGCCAAAAACAAACCCCACCTCCCGCACGCTCGGCGCCAGATCGCTCACCTTCTTCTCGCCGAGGAAAATTTCTCCCTCAGCCGGTGCCTCCAACCCTGCGATAAGCCGGAGCATCGCCGTTTTTCCACTGCCACGTGGCCCTGTGAGCACTGCCAGCACCCGATCCGGAATCTCCAGCGAAAGATTCGTGAACGCGGGCCCGCCCGCGGTCGCGGCCGAGGAGATATTCTTAAAGCTGACACTCGCCATGGAGCGGTGAAACTACGAATCCCGCCGAGCCGCGCAACGCGCATCGCGCGTCCCGCCGCTAGACAAACGGCAGCGCCACGATCTCCACCATGCCCTCCGCGCCTTCCGCCCGTGCCCTCAGCCGCGTCCGAGATTCCTGGAATCCCCGCTTCACGAATCCCAGCCCGATCCGCTCCCCTCCCCTTGCCTTTGGCGCGACACTCGTCACCCATCCCACATCTTTCTGCGCGTCATCCGCCGTCAAAAAACGCATCCCCGGCGCGACACTGCCTTCGCCGCGCGCAACAAAACCGCAGAGCCGCTTGTTCGTTTGCCCCGACATCTTGATTCGCGAAATAACCTCCTGCCCGATGTAGCAACCCTTGCCGTAATCGATCGTGCTCGCTTCCAGGTTCGCTTCCGTCGGGATGATTTCTCCCGTTAACTCGTGCCCCCAGCGCGGCAGTCCCCGCTCGATCCGCAGCTGCTCCGCACATTCCTCATCACAGATCAACGATGCCGCCGCCAGCTCCCGCCGCGCTGTTTCGCGCGCAAAAATGTCCAGCCACACATCCGTACCTGCCTCCCCAAAACGGGACGCCTTTCGGCATTGCACTGGCACCGACAACGCCGGCGCCTTTACTCCGAGCACATGAAAAAGCGCAAACGCCTCCGTGACATCCTCGATCTGCACATCGTCGGCGATGATGTAGCGATCCAACCGCGTCCGCAGCGCCTCGCGCACCGCCAGGTCGGTATCGAGCACAAACGCCTCGCCCTCTGCCGCGACGAACACCTCTGCGTCGATCTTCCCTTTCGCGCTCAAGACGCAAGCGTGGATCACGTTCGACTCCGTCGCCTTTCTCAGATCGTTGCTGATCTGGCCATTCAGATAGCGCAACCGGTCCGCCCCCGAGAGGCGCAGCTTCGCCCGCCCGGAAAGATCGAAGACCAAACCCGGCGCCGGCGCTGCCATCAGGCGTCTGCGCCGCGATCCGCCGCGCTCTTGCCAAACATCCGTCCGAGAAAACCGCGCCGCCCGTCCGTCTCGTCGCTTCCGGCGGGCGCAGTGGCGGCAACAGCGTCCACCGGTTCCTCCCGCGTCGGCTCGTCTTCGCTCGCGCGTTCCTCCTTCGCTTCCGGCAGCGACTCTTCGCCCAACTCCAGCGACAAATTTTCCGCCCGATCCGGCTCCGCCGCCGCCGGCGCCGCCGTTCCTTCCGGAAAAAATGTGTGCATCACGGACGTGTAATCGTAATCACCGCGTTCGCGCCGCACTTCGTCCTGCAGGCTACTCCGCGCCGCCTCCGTGGCCTTGAGCGAAAGCCCGTAGGATTGCCCGAGCCGGCTCGCGATCTGCATGTCTTTCAACATGTGCTTCACCGAGAAATGCGTTTCAAAATCACCCGCCACCATCTTCGGCAGCTTCATCGCCAGCGTCGGTGAATTGGTCGCGTTCCCCTTCATCGCCGCGACGAATTTCTCCAGCGCCAGCCCCGAGTTATCCACCAGCGCGAGCGCTTCCGCCGCCACCTGCACCGTCGCCGCCGTCACCATGTTGGTCGCGATCTTAATCGTCGTCGCCTGCCCGATCTCGCCGATCTCGATGATCTCCTTGCTGCTTCCCTCCAGCACCGGTCGCGCGCGCCGGAAAGCTGCGTCATCACCGCCAATGTAATAAACCAGCTCGCCCTTGGCGGCGGCCAGCTTGCTCCCGGTGAACGGCGCGTCGAGAAATTGCGCCCCGCGCCGTTGCACGATCTCCGCCGCCTCACGCATCGTGTGCGGTGCCACCGTGCAATGCGCCATCACCACATGGTGCGCTTTCAAGGCAGGCTTTAATTGCTCTACCATCTCCAGAAGCGCGTCGTCATCGGCCACGAAGAGCTGAATGAAGTCCGTCAATTGCGCCATCTCCGCCGGCGATCCGACGAAGTTGGGAAACGGTCGTGGGGTCCGGTTCCACACGAAGACCGAAAAGCCGCGCCGTCGCAGGCTCTCCGCCACGCGTTGTCCGATAATCCCTAGTCCGATAATTCCGACGTTTTTTTCTGTGCGACGTGACATGAGAAATTTCCGCGCGACTTCACACGGCGATGTAAAAAATCACGGCAAAAGACCGCCTTCGCAATCCTGAACTTGGAGAATCAGGGCCGCGCCACCATTTCCGGCGTCCAATCCGGGAGCCGCACCAACCCCGTAATCGCCGTCACCGCGGTGGCCCTTTTCTGGTTCGCCAGCTCGCCCGCGATTTCCGCGCGCGCTTCCTCGAAGGTCAACTCGCGGGCCGGTCGCACGTCCGTGAGCCGGATGATGTGGAAGCCGAGATGGCAACGCACCGGTGGCGAAGTTTGGCCCACGCTCAGCTTCTCCAGTTCCGTCAGGAAATCCGGCGGCATGCGGTGGGCCGAGAAATAGCCGAGGTCTCCGCCGAGATTCTTCGTCGCCTCATCTTCCGACGCTTCCGCGGCCAGTGCCTCCATGGTTTCGCCAGCGAGCAGACGCACGGAAAGACCCAGCGCCGCGTCGCGCTTCTGCGCCACCACCTCCTCCGGTGTTCCCTCCGGCGCCGCCACGAAGATGTGGCTCGCCCGTCGGCGATCCGGCAATTGGAATCGCCCGCGCTCCTTCTCGAAGACGCGCTGCATCTCTTCCTCGGTGACACCGGTTTGCGCTGTCACCCGCGCTTCCAGCCAGCCCCGCACCTTCAGGTGATCGCGCACCAGCTCGCGCAATGATTCGTCATTGAGTCCTGCTCTTGCCATGGCCGGCTGGAACACAGCCGGCGTCTCAAATTGCGCGCGCAAAAGCTTCAGCTCACGCTCCACTTCCGCATCCGCGATCCGTCTCCCGCCCTCCACGTTGCGCAAGGCTTCCGCCGCCAGCATCGTCTCCGCACGCCCATCGCCCGGCCGAAACAGATCGCGCTCATGAATCGCCCACCCGTTCGCCAGGCCGCGAAATTGACCGCGTCCCAGGATGTAACCGATCGCGTCGCGGCTCCACGACGCGCGATAAAGCGCATCGCTCGCCACCCAGCCCGCCGCACACGCGCCGAGCAGGAGGAGGAAATTGCGTACACCGCGTTTCACTTCAGCGCCACCTCCACCAAATACCGCGCCGCCACCTTCCCTACGATTTCCATGCTCTCGGCGCTGATTGTATCCATCGTATCACCCGTCGTGTGCCAGGCGGGAAATTCAAAGTCGATAAGATCGATCACCGGGATGCCAATCGCGTTCAACGGCACGTGATCGTCCAGGATACCTCCGGCCGCGTAGGTGAAATGCTGACGCACTTGCAACTTCTCCGCCGTCGCGAAGATGTCGGCCGTCATCTCCGCCGGTGAATCCGGCGGTAGCGTGATCCGTAAATCGCGATCGCCCACCATGTCGAAAAGAATCCCACCGCGAAATTGCCTCACCGTCCCCGCCGCCGCCAATTCCTTCGCAAAATGTCGGCTCCCATAAAGTCCGTCGGTCTCGGTGAATTCCACGAAAGCTTCCTCGCCATCGAAGAAAACCAGTTGCACCCGCGCCGCCAGCGCCGGCCGCTTCGCCAGCACTCGCGCCATCTCCAGGAGCACGCCATTGCTCGAGCCGCCATCGTTCGCGCCGACAAATTTTTCGCCTTCGAAAAACTTCGTGTCGTAATGCGAGCAAAGCAGGAACGCCGGTTTCCCTTTCCCAAAGGTCGCGAGCAAATTCACGAACGTCACCGGACCACGCGGCGTTGTCTCGGTAAACGTTTGCCGTGTCACGCTCCAGCCCAATGACTGCAACTCGCTTGTGACATACACGCGCGCCTGCTCCAGCGCATCGCTGCCCGCCGGCCGCGGACCCATCTCCACCAGCCGCTCCACGTGCTGAAACGCCTTCGCCCCAGAAAATTCTTCCCAGAGTTTACCGCTGTCGTTCTCCGGTTGTTTTGCCGCGTCGCACGCAGTTAACGCCAGCGCGATCCCGGGCAGCAAACGCAGCTTCATCCCGAAAAGGAACCGCTAGCTCTCGCTCGGCGGCAGCCCGAGCGTCTGCAAGACACGCTGCAAATCATCATCGCCGTAATACTCGATCTCAATCCGGCCGCGCTTCTCGCCGTGGTGCAGCGTGACCCGTGTCCCGAGATGCTGTTGTAAACGATTTTGCAAATCTTCCAGCGCCGCCGAGGTCACCGTCGCGCTCGCCTTTTGCCGTTTGCGTCGCGGGTGCTGCCCGAGCTGCTTCGCCACCAACCGCTCCGCGTCCCGCACCGTCGCGCTCCGGCGCAAAATGGTTTCCGCCACCGCCACCTGCTCCTCCGGTGCTTTCAGGCCTAACAACACCTTGGCATGTCCGACTGAGAGCAGACCTTGCGTGACCCAGCCCTGTACCTGTTGGTGCAAATCGAGCAGCCGCATCGAATTCGCCACCGCCGCGCGGCTCCGGCCCACCTTGAGCGCGATGTCCTCCTGCCGCATCCCGAACTCGCCCGCCAGCCGGGCGTAGGCCTGCGCTTCCTCGATCGGATTCAAGTCCGCACGTTGCAGATTCTCGATCAGCGACAGCTCGAGCACTTCGAGATCGCTCGCCTCCCGCACGATCACCGGCGCCTGTGTCAGTCCCATCTCGCGCGCCGCCCGCCAGCGTCGCTCGCCCGCGATCAATTCATGCTGACCATTCACCATCCGCACGATGAGCGGTTGTATGATTCCGTGTTGCCGGATCGAGGCGGTCAACTCCAGCAACGCATCTGTAGCGAATTCCTTCCGCGGCTGGAGCGGACTTGGGACAATCGTGGTCAGTTCCACGAGTTGCACCTTCTCGCCCGGTTCCAGCACCACCTGTTGGTCAGGCGCAGGCGCCACACTTAATGAGGGCGCCGGGCGGACCCCGATGAGTGCGCCGAGACCTTTGCCGAGACCAGATTTTGCCATGCGCCGCAGGCTATCGGAAGGCGCACGCCTGCGCAACCGCGCTGCGCTATCGACCGCGCAAACTCGCCGCGATCGCCTGGGAAGCTTGCGCGAGCAGGCGGCTCTCCGCTTTCACGAGTGGACCGTAACCGTCACCCACGATCGGTTCGCGAAAGCTGCCGCTGTGCCGCGAAAGAATCGACCCACTCGCACCGCTTTGGATTCTCCACGACAGGTCCAGGATCGCCTCCCGCCCGCTGATACCGTGGAATTGTTTCACTTCCAGCGCCACTCGATAACGCGGTTGGAATCCGCCGTCGAGCGAACTGCGCACGTTGCGCGAGCGCAGGATTTGTCCCAACTCGGAGGCCACCGCGCGGCTGATGTTTTCCTTCAACGATCCAATCCAGAGTGCGTCCGCCGGAACCTGAAACTCGTTCGACCCGCTCGCGAAGACCACTTCCGGCCGGTCGATATAACTCGGGAGCGAGACGGGCCCGATCATCACGCTGAGACCGGAGCCCGATCCACCCACCGCCGGCGCGTCCGCCGCACCGAGCCGGTAAAATTTCTCCTTCGACCCACAGCCGGCAAGCAAGCCAGCGAGACCGAGGCAGAGGACGAAGCGGAATGGGGCGTTCATGGCAACTCTCGCTATTCCCCCGGCGTACCCTTGGGCGGCTTCACTTTGCCGGGCTTGCCGAAGATAAGCGAGTTCGGCTTGCGCTCGATCGTGCCGCTGAGACTGCGGACGGATTCCAACGTGTCGTCGAGCTGGCGCAGCGTCTCGGTCAGCTTCTGATAGAGCGCGCCGTTCTCACCATAACCGCCCACGGTCTTGTTGATGTCTTCCGCCATGCTTTTGATCGAGACCAGCGCCACGGAGACGTCCGTGATCGTCTTCTCGATCGGCAGCGCTTGCAGTTTATCGAGCAAGGCGCTGGCTTTGTCCTGCAACTCCGCCAGGCTCGAGCCGCCTGTGGGCAACACGCGATAGCCATCTATGTGCGCCACCGTCGCCGCGGGCGCGTCCTTTTGGAAATCGAGATCCACGTAAAGCTGGCCGGTGATCAGACTCCCCGTCTTCAAACTTGCGCGCAATCCGCTCCGCACCGCGTCCTCGATGAACTTCTCCGCCGGCTCCGTGCTCTCCTTCGACAAATCGGTGATCATCCCGGGATCGATCTGAATCAGCACCGGAACCCGCCGCTCGGCGTCGTTCGGCAGATAGCGAAAGCTCACCCCTTTTACCGTGCCGATGCGCACGCCGCGAAAATCCACCGGCGCGTCTTCGTTTAACCCGCGCACGCTGCCGGTAAAAAGCAGGAGATAAGGCAGGCTGTCCTTCATCACGAACTTCTTTGTGTCGGAAACGCTGTCGTAAAGGATGAAGCTTTCGCCATCAGTCACCGCCGGTGCGCTGGGTGCGCCCTCTGGTTGCCCAAAAGTGATTCCACCTACGAGCAGCGATTCCAGCGTCCCGGCGTGCAGCTCGAAACCATTCGCGCCGATCTGCACATCGATCCCGCTCATGTTCCAGAACTTCGTGTTTGTTCGCACCAGGCTGGCGTATTCGGCCGAAACGAAAGCGCCGAACTCCACCTTCCCGGTTTCCGGATGAAAAACACGCGTCTCGATTCGGCCCGCGGTCAGTCCCTTGTAAACGATCTGCGTCCCGGGGGAGACCCCGCCCGCCTCATCGGTGAAAAGGGTGATGCGCAAACCGGGAACGCCCTTTGGAGTCACGGGCGGATCTTCCAGGCCGGTAAACTCGCGCTGCGGTTCCTTCGAAAGCCCGGGCTCCAACTCGATGTAACTGCCGGAGACGATCGTGCTCAATCCCGAAATGCCCGACGCGCCGTAGCGCGGACGCACCACCCAGATTTGCGTGTCCTTCGTCAGCAACCGCGTCGCTTCCGCCGTCATCTGCATGGTCACGAGAACGCCTTTTAGATTATCCGTTAAGTTCACGGAAGTGACCGTGCCAATGTTGACGTTTCGGCAAAGGATCGGCGTCTTGCCGCCGACAATTCCTTCCGCCGTCTCGAATCGCACCGTAATCTCCGGCCCGCGCGCGGCATAATATTTCACGGCCAGCCACAGGCCCAGAAGCGCGGCCACGATCGGAATGATCCAGATCGGCGAGAGGCGACGCCCCTCTTTCACGATCGGCATCAACCGCGGCTCATCAGGTTCAAGAACGTCGTGCATGGATTAAACTGCCTTGGATCGAGCCCGGGCCGCCGCATCCCAAATCAGGCGCGGGTCGAAACTAATAGCGGCAAACATGGTGAGAACCACCACGGCCGCAAAGGATAACGCGCCGGGGCCGGGATGTATCGAAATGGTGGAGCCAAGTTGCACCACCGCCACCAAAATAGCCACGACGAATACGTCCACCATCGACCACCGCCCGACGAACTCCGTGACCCGATACAGGCGCGTCATGGCCCGCGGGCGGCGGCCGGTCCGCGCAGCGAGACAAAGGGCGACAATGGAAATGATCTTCAGCACCGGAATCATCACGCTGGCGGCAAAGATGATGATCGCGACCGGATAATCAGCCTCCTGCCAGAATTGAATGACACCACCCATGATCGTGTTTTCCTCATCGCCGTAAAACGATTCCACCCGCAGCACGGGCAACAGATTCGCCGGAAAATAAAGCACCAGCGCCGCGATGGTATAAGCCCAGGTGCGTTGCAGGCTTTCCCGCAGTCGCAGGTGCAGCCCCCCGCCGCAACGGGGACAACGCTCCTCAGTCACCGGCGAGGCGATCCCGCAGACGTGGCAAAGTGCCAGCCCGCGGGCGGCCGCGGATTCGGGCGGAAACGCGTTCATCGGTCCGCCATTTCCAGGCGGTTCCACAATTCCCGCGGATGAATCGAGGCCAGCGCCGCCGTCAGGCAAAGAATGAGCGCGACAAACGACCAGAACGACGAGCCCAGGGTCAGCTCCGCCAGTTTGCCCAGCTTAAGCAGACTAACGAGTGCTCCGAGCAAAAAAATCTCAATCATGTTCCAGCGCCGCGCCGCGAGGACCCAGCGGCAAAGAGGAATCGCCCCCGGCAACCGCCGCCCCCAAACCAACGGCAGGAGCAGATAAAGCAGCCCGGCGATGAGGAGCGCGGGCGCCGCGAGAATGAAGATCGAAACCCCAAAGGCGAGATAAGTGTAGCCCTGTTCCTCCAGCCCCGACGCGCTTTGCCAGAGCAACATCTCGCTTTCGCGAAAACCGGACCGTAGCGTCATAAACGGAAAACAATTCGAAACCACGAAAAGCACCCCTGCAGCCAGCGCCAGCGCTGCCGTGCGGTGAATCGAATTCCGCTCGTGACTCAACAGCGGCGAAACGCAGCGCGGACAAATCGCCTTGGCGCCTTCTTGCAAAGGGGGCGCATCCAGAAGCACATCGCAATCCGGGCAAACGAGTTCACGAATGGAATGAAGAGGATGCACGGACACTAAGGAACGCCTACTCCACAGGGAAGCTTCGTGCAAAACCGGCGCCGTTGTCCATCGCTGGGAACGAGAAGTCGCCTGCGTTGCAGAGAATGCCTTGCTCGCTAGCGTGCGCCCATGTCGCCAGACTCCCACGTCTTCACCCTCGGCCATTCTCCCGATCCGGATGATGCCTTCATGTTTTACGCCATGGCGGAAAACAAGATCGACCTGCGCGGCTACCGGTTCGAGCATCGGCTGGAAGACATCCAGACTCTAAACGAGCGCGCCATGCGCGGTGAACTCGACATCTCCGCCATTTCCATCCACGCCTACGCCTTCGTCAGCTCGCAGTATGCGCTGCTCCCCTGCGGCGCCAGCATGGGTGATGGCTACGGCCCGATGGTTGTGGCCACGGACACCGCCGGCCTCGCCGTGGGCGCAGGCGACGATGAAATCCGCGCCTGGCTGCGCGGCCGCAAGATCGCCGTGCCCGGTTTAATGACCAGCGCCTATCTTGCGCTTCAACTCTATCTCGGGGACTTCGATTACGTGGTGATCCCCTTCGACGAGATCTTCGCCGCCGTGAAAAACGGAGACGCAGACGCCGGCCTGATCATCCACGAAGGCCAGCTCACCTATGCGCGCAGCGGCTTCACGAAGGTGATCGATCTCGGCGAATGGTGGAAACGCGAAACCGCCTTGCCGCTTCCGCTCGGCGGCAATGTCCTGCGCAAAGACATCCCGCCAAACATCAGCCGCGACCTCCTCGCCATCTTGCAGGAGAGCATCGAATACGGCCTCGCTCACCGCGAAGCCGGCGTGCAGCACTCGATGCCTTACGCGCGCGACATGGATGCCACCCTCGCGAGCGCATTCATCGGCATGTATGTGAACGACTACACTCTCGACTACGGCGAAAAGGGGCGCGAAGCGATCCGCCAGTTTCTCGCCCAAGCCCAGGCGCGGGGCTACCTCGACCGCAAGGTCGAGCCGGAATTCGTGCAGTAGCTACCTGTCCTCAGCCTTCTTCACCGGCTTGTTAAACTCCATCACGTAGGTCTTCGCCTTCTCCGCTTCGATCTTGAAGCCATTGGTGAAGTCTGCCGTGCCATATTCAAACAGGACGACGAAGCAGAACGTAAAGAAAACGAACAACGCCACCCAAAAGATCCCGCGGAGCAACGACATGCGGCCCATCGTATCGCACAGTCTCCCGTAGGTCAACGCGAGCGAAATGCCGCAAAACTCTCATTGAACCGCCTTACCAAACTGGCATGCTTCGCGCGATGCGCGTCCCTCTCCTCGACCTGAGCGAGCAATACCGCGCCCTCGCCGCTCCGCTCCGCGCCGAGGTGGATGAAATTCTCGCCAATCAGCGCTTCATCCTCGGCCCCAAGGTCGACGCCTTCGAGCGCGCGATGTGCGAATACACCGGCGCGCCTCATTCCATTGGCGTCTCCTCCGGCACCGACGCTTTTCTCGCCATCCTCATGGCCCTCGGAATCGGTCCCGGCGATGCCGTCATCACGACTTCCTACACCTTCTTCGCCACCGCCGGCTGTGTCGCCCGCGTCGGCGCCACGCCAATCTTTGTCGATATCGATCCGGTCACCTTCAATATCTCGCCCGCCGCGATCGCGCACTATCTTGCCGCGCATTGCCAGCGTGACGCCGACGGTCGCCTAACGAACGGAAAAGGGCAGGTCATCCGCGCCATCGTGCCGGTTCACCTCTTCGGCCTTTGCTGCGAAATGGACGCCATCCTCGCCGTCGCTCGCGCGCACAACCTTCCCGTCATCGAAGACGCCGCCCAAGCCATCGGGGCCGAATATCCGCGTGCCGACGGCACCCGTGCGCAGGCCGGCACCATGGGTGAAAGCGGTTACTTTAGTTTCTACCCTTCAAAGAATCTCGGCGCCGCGGGTGATGCGGGCCTCATTGTTTGTCGCGACGCAGAATTCGCCAATCGCCTTCGCGTCTGCCGTCAACATGGCATGGAGGAACGCTACTTCCACCACTTCGTCGGCGGTAATTTCCGGCTCGATGAAATCCAGGCTGCGATCCTTCACGTCAAGCTTCCACACTTGAACGCCTGGTCTGCCGGGCGCCGCGCCGTGGCCGATCGCTACCGCGAAGAGTTCACCCGCCACGGCCTCACTGACGTCCTGCGATTGCCTGCCGAATCCTACCGCGCCAGCGGACTCGCCAATCATCACATCTATCACCAATACGTCATCCGCACGCCGCAGCGCGATGCCCTCCGCGCCCATCTCAACGAACGCCAGATTGGGAATGCCATCTATTATCCCCTCGGCTTGCATCAGCAGGACTGTTTCGCGAATCTCGGCTACAAAGAAGGCGACCTGCCCGAAACCGAGCGCGCCACCCGCGAGACGCTGGCCCTTCCCATTTTCCCGGAACTCACGCCGGAAATGCAAACCTTCGTCGTGGAGACGATCGAAGAATTCTTCAACCACCCGCCCAAGAGTGAATCGAGCGACGCCATCGCCGCCGTCGCCTGACTCTGCGGCGACTCCAGGTCGCCCAAACTACTTGCGACCCCATCCGCGCGAGCCTATATCAACGCTCGCGCGGAACGGGTAGGTACCGAAGTGGCCAAACGGGGCGGACTGTAAATCCGCTGGCTTACGCCTTCAGTGGTTCGAATCCACTCCTGCCCACCACTTCTCGCCGCTTTTGTCGCCTAGCGCCGACCGCTGCGTTTCCCGGTCGACTTCGCTGATTTTTTCGCGGACTTCTTTGCCGGTTTCTTCGCGCTCCTGGGTTTCGCGGCTTTGCCACCGCTCTTCCGTCGAGCTGATGCAGGCTTTGCCTTCTGCGCACTCGTCCTGGTGCCGCCTTTGGACTTGGATGCGACGGATTTCTTTGTGCCTTTGGCCGACTTCCTCGACGACTTTGTGTTGCCCGGCCGACCCGATGCGGCTTTCCCCGCCACCGCCCCGATTACGCCACCCACCACCGCCCCGACCGGACCGGCGACACTGCCGAGGATCGCACCAGTGGCCGCCCCGGCAGCCTGTTTCGAGATGGGAGGGATGGAAATGTTTTCCGAGGATTTTTCCGACGATGTCTTTTTATTTTTCGTAGCCATAAAATGAAGTTCTGAGGTTGGTCGATGTTTACCGTTTGCATTCACATCGAAAGCCAAGGCCTCCTTGCGTTGTTCCGCTTCGAAAAAAGTTTCCGCCCGCCCCCGGGCGTCGATGCGCTTGTACACAAAAAAAGCGGCCGCTCGCGCGACCGCTCTTCTTGTTGATTGATTACGTGCGGGATTTAGCGTCCGCGGCCGCCACTGCGTCCGCCGCCATCACGACGTCCACCGCCATAGCCGCCACCACCGCCGCCGCCGCCGTAGCCGCCGCCGCCGCCACCACCGTAGCCGCCGCCGCCGCCACCGCCACGTCCGCCGCCGCCGCCACCGTAGCCACCGCCTCCACCTGGAGGACGTGCTTCGCGTGGGCGCGCTTCATTCACGGTCAACGGTCGGCCTTCCACCGTCTTCCCATTGAACTCGGTGACCGCCTTTTGCGCATCCTCGTCTGTCGTCATGGTGACGAAAGCGAAGCCGCGCGATTTGCCGGTGAACTTGTCCTGCATCAGCGTGACCTCTTGCACCGGGCCCGCCTGAGCGAAAAGATCCTGCAGATCCGTTTCGGTCGTGTTGAAGGAAAGATTTCCTACGTATAATTTAGTTCCCATCTGAGTTTACTGTGGAAAACGTCGCACCGGTCACTGTTCCCGCTCATCGGATTTCAAATCGCCACTGATAAACTCAACTGACAATTCACCAACTTCCCGAGCTGCCGTTTTCTTCGGCGAAGTACTAGGGCTTGCCGTGGGCAAAAGCAAATGGAATTGGGGAACGTCCCGCCCTAGTGAAATGCCTGAGTCCCAGCCTACCCATCAAATTGCGAAACCCGCCCGCGTCGCCATCGTGGCCGCGGGGGTGATCAGCCCGCTCGGCCGGGGTCTCAACGCCACGGCGGAGTCGCTTCTTCGCGGGCGCGACTGCGTGTCGCCAGTCGAACGTTTTTCCGTCGCCCAGACCCGGTGCAAAACCGCCGGTCAGATTCCCGACGAGCAACTCGAAGGTCACGCCCCGCCGCACCGCGCCCGGCGGCTCCACCGCGCCGCGCGCATGATGATTGCAGCCTTGGACGAGGCGCTTGCCCATGCGCCCGGGTTCATACCGGAACTGACCATCATGGGCACGACCAGCGGCGGCATGACGTTTGGCGAGGATTATTATCGTTCGCTTCACCGCCGAGGCACTCTCCGCCGTGCGCCCGCGCAGATCGCCAACTACACCCCGCAAAAGCCGATCATGGATGCGCAGGAAGCGTTCGGCCTTTCCGCGCCCTGCCAAATCATCGCCAACGCCTGTGCGTCCGGTTCGAATGCCATCGGCCACGCCTTCGAATGCGTCCGCTCGGGTCGCTACCAACGCGTTCTCAGCGGCGGTTACGACGCGATCTCCGAGCTGGTTTTCGTGGGATTTGATTCCCTCCAGGCCGCCACGCCGGAAAAATGCCGGCCGTTCGATCGCGCCCGCACCGGTCTCGTCCTCGGCGAAGGTGCAGCCATCCTCGCTTTGGAAAATTATGCCGCCGCCGAGGCGCGCGGCGCAAAGATTCTCGGCGAAGTGGTCGGCTACGGTCTCTCCACTGATAACCACCATCTCACGCAACCAAATCCTTCCGGCAGCGGCGCCCGCCAGGCCATGGAACGCGCGCTCGAAAGCGCCCAGCTCACCGCGAGCGAGATCGATTACATCAACGCCCACGGCACGGCCACGCCCTTCAATGACGCCGCCGAAGGCAAAGCCATCGCCGAACTTTTCGGATGCGCCCCGGTCAGTTCGACCAAGAGCATGATGGGCCATTCTCTCGGCGCGGCGGGCGCGATCGAAGCGGTCGTGAGTTTGCTCGCGCTCCGCGATCAACTCCTCCCGCCGAATATCAACTTCCGCCAGGGCGACGAAGCGCTCGATCTCAATATCGTGGCCAACGAGGCGCGGCCGGCAAAAATTCGCACCGTCCTGTCGAATTCCTTTGGCTTCGGCGGCACCAACGCCTCCATCATTTTGCGGAAGGCGGCGGCATGAGCCTTCGCATCGGAGGCATGGGATGGGTGACGCCATTGGGCAGCGGCGTGGCGCCGGTCTGGCAACGCTTGCTCGCGGGCGATGAGGCCACGCCAACGACGGTCGAAGGCACCCTCAACGCCCGCAGTTATCCAGCGTTCCGGGTTCCTGCGGACGCAATCGCAGGAGCACCCGCGCATCCACGCCTGCGCCGTTCCAGCGCCATCTCGAAATTCGCGGTCGTGGCCGGCTTGGGCGCGCTGGAAGATGCCGGCGTTGCGCTCGACGCCGCGAGCGCAGAACGAACCGCGATTATTTTTGCGATCTCAAACGGCGGCGTCGTTTACACAAAACGCTTTTATCACGAGGTCGTCGAAACCGGCGCGCAGGCCGCGAGCCCACTCCTTTTTCCCGAGACAGTCTTTAACGCCCCGGCCAGCCATCTCGCCGCGATTCTCGGCATCACGGGCGCGAGTTACACCCTCGTTGGCGACGGCACGGTCGGTCTGCTCGCATTAAAAATGGCCGAAGATCTGATGCAAAATCCGGCGCTCGATCGTTGCCTGGTCGTCGGTGCGGAAGAAGCGGATTGGCTGCTCTGCGACGCGTTTCATCGCTGGCGTTTGCTCCGGGATGCGCCACCGGTCGAGGTCTTCGCCGCGCGACCCCGCGGCCTGGTCTTGAGCGAAGGCGCCGCGGCGGTGCTCATCGATCGCACCGGCTCCACGGAGATCGAGAAGATTGATTCGGGTTCCAACTTTAACCGACAAAGCGAGGCTGGCGCGCGGGTGAGCGATGTCTTGCAACACCTCGACGCAAACGACCACGACGTCATTGTAGCCAGCGCGAACGGCACCTTCGTCGACCGCGCAGAAACAGCCGCCATCCTTCGTCATTGTCCCGGCGCGTGCGTTTATGCTCCGAAAGTCGCGCTCGGAGAAGGCGTTGGCGCGGGCAGCCTCTGGCAGGTCATCTGCGCGGCGCAGGCACTGAAGACCCGTCAACTGCCGCCCATTCCGCACATCGCTCCCGAAAACCAAATTCAGGGGAATGACCGCCGGCAAGAAAATCTCAACCACTCGCGCGCCATCGTTTCCAGCTGCGGGCTGAATCAGCAGGTCGCCGGAATTTCGCTTCGCGTCGCCGGTTAGCCGATATCGTGTGCGGCCTCAAGGCGACGGCGCGTTCGGCTCCTGCTTCGCGGCCGCCTCGATCTTCCACGCCGCCTGCAGGTGTTCCATCGCCTCATCAAATCGCCCGAGGCTGTTCAGCGCGCTGGAGAGATTCCGGTGCGCCAGCGCGTACTCGGGCTCGATCGTGAGCACCTTCTCGTATTCCACGATCGCCTCGGGCAGGCGCTCTTTTTCCATCAACGTATTGCCTAAATTCAGGCGCGCGGAGGCGTGGTTCGGCTGAATCTCTAGCGCCTGCCGATAATGCTTCATCGCCTCATCGATCTGGCGGCCGGCGAGCAAAGCGTTACCGAGATGATAATGCGCCTCCGCGTTCTGCGGATCGAGTTGGACGGCCTTCTGGAAAAACTCTCGCGCCTCGTCGTCGCGGCCGAGACCGGAAAAAATCATGCCCGCTTCAACCTGCGTCGGAGCGTAATTCGGATTCACTCCCGCCAGGAGCACTGCCGCCTCCCGCGCATCGCCCACCCTTCCGAGCTGAAAATATGCGGCCGCGAGACGATTGTAGGCCTCGCTCGACGTCGGCTCGATTTCGATCGCCGCTTTCAATTGCACGATCGCTTCTTCAGCCCGGCCCGCGCGCAGGAGCGCGTTACCGTAGAGTTGCCGCGAAGGCACTGAGCGGGGCGCGAGCTGGATCGCCTGTTCCAATTGCTGCAGCGCAGGCGCGATTTCGCCCACTTGCAAAAGCAGGACGGCAAAATTGTGCCGCGCCGCCGCGTATTCCGGAAAGATTTCCAGGGCACGCTCGTAGCGCGCCCGCGCTTCTGGCACGCGGCCAAGCCGAAAGAGCGCGTTACCCAGATTGTAATGCGCTTCCGCGTAATTCGGATCGAGCCGGAGCGCTTCTTCGAAATGCTTGATCGCCTCTTCCGGATGCCCGTTGTGCAGCCGGTCGATCGCAAGGTTGTTGTGCGCCATCCAACTCGCCGGGTTCACCGCCAGCGTCGCGCGCCAGAGCGTTTCGGGATTCTTGTAGTGCGCGCTCTGCCGCCAGGTGAGAAACGCGAGCGGCAACAAAAGAATCGCAAGAACGGCCGGGACCAAAATCTGCCGTCGCCACTCGATGCGTTCGAGCCCCATCGTCACCGCCGCCGCGAACAGCGCGATCGGTCCGATGCTCGCGAGATATACGTAATGATCCGCCACGAAGGAATAGCGGAAGGTATAGAGCATGATGAACCCGAGCATCGGTGAAAGCGTGGCCGCGAAGAACACCACCGCCACTTCCGGTCCGCGACCGAGAAAACGCCGCGCGCCCCAAATCGCCAGCCCCAGCACCACGCAGGCAATGAGCCAAGCGTAATCCGTCCAATTCCCACTAAAGATGGTCCAGCGTGGATAGCTAAACGCGAGATCCACCGGCCAGAAAAGCTTCCCGAGATAAAACCAAAACGCGCGCGCTGCCACGAGCACGCGCTCGAAAATCCCGAGCGTGAAAATCCCACCCTCCGTCCCCTGGTGATAGCGCTCCCACCAAATCGAAATCAAACCCGCCACGAGGCCGAGGACGACAAAGGGAACCACCTGCACCAACCGATCGCGCCGAATCGGTTCGCGCTGCCACCAAAGCATGAGCAACAACGCCGCTGGCATGGTGCACGCCGTCGTTTTGCTCGCGAGCGAGAGGATATAGCAAAACAGCGCCAGACCATAAAACGTCCAGCGCGCCCGCCCTTCCAGCTTCACAAACTTCCACCACGCCAAGCAGCGCGAGGAGAAAGAACACACCCATCAGCACGTTCTTGCGCTCCGTGATCCACGCCACCGATTCCACGTGCATCGGATGCAGGGCGAAGATGGCCGCTGCCAGCCACGCCCCGGGGATGCGCAGCAAAAACAGCAGGCGCCAGACGAGCAACGCCGTCGCCGCGTGCAGGATCAAGTTTACCCAGTGATACCCCGCCGGGTGCAATCCCCAGAGCGCGTACTCAAGACGAAACGTCGTATAGACGAGCGGGAAATATTGCGACGGTGAATCGAAGGAAAACCAGATCCGTTTCAACCCATCCGGAGCCGTCAGGAGCTCGTTCGTCGTGACGTAGATGTCGTCGTCCCAAATGTAGCCGGCATTCCAGGCCGGTTGATAGGCGATGAGTGTGACCACCACGAGCAACAGCCCCAAAGCCCACGCTCGGGTGCGGCTCTGCAAGGGCCACCATCGCGCATACTTCTTTGGCGATTCAACGGGAGCGGCACTGTCAGTGGTCTGCGTCATGATTCGGACCGCGCGGTCGAAGCGGCACGCGGTATCGATAACCCTCACGCGGGCGGCGGAAAGCTCAAATTCGCAACGATGCGGTCCGAATCAAAGTGCGTAAGCAACCCTTCCGCGCCAACACGACTTCGGAGCGTAGCGGCGCTCTCCCTTGGGGCGAGGCGTCGAGAGGAGCTTGGAACCACGTTGCGAGCGAACGCAACGCCCGCTGCGCGAGATCATCGAAATCAGCGTCCCGCGCGGAAACGATAAGGCGAATCTGACGCGTGCGATCGAGATTGATGAAGATGACGCTCTCACGAATCACGTGCCCCATTCGGCGATATTGGAAACGGGCCTCATAGCTTTTCCAACCCTGCAGGTTGATGGGATTCAGCCGCTCCCAGGTCTTCGAAGGAGGCTCAGCATCGGGCGGAAGAAAAGTGCGAGCGGTCTTGCGCAGCGTTGCCAGTCCGGCGCCGTCCATGGGGAGGTCAGCCGAGCCGGGCGGCGCATTCTCGATCTTCACAAAGGCATTGGGCAACCCCTCCACCCGAAAAAGAGCAGCCCTGCGATCCCCATTCGCCTGCCACTTGGGATCAGGCCGATAGTAAATTCGATGCGGGCCATCGGTGAAGTAGAGCTTGTGCATGAGGACGCCATCCTCCTCCAAATCCACTGCCCGCAGGGTGAAATCGATCCCACCAAAAACGGTCTTCAACGAGATGCAGGAGACTAACAGAAAGAGCTGAACCTTCATCCCGCCGCTTCGCTAAAGGCGCTCCCAGCGTCCGCGTGAAAAGGACACGCTTTGGAAGGTTCCAGGCGGCGGCTGGGAAAGGAAGAGGGAGTCAAAACTCCACTTCCGCCCGGGCGGGCTGTAGGTATTGCCCGTGTCGAAAGCTCCGACGAATTGCTCACTGTTAAATGTCTGTACCATCGACCCGAGGTAAGTCAGATCCTTGCCGGCCCAGTTCTCGAGGAAGCGCGGGAAGTTATGAGGACCACCGCTGTAGACATTGCTGCCGCCGAAATTCGTGGGGACGATCCCGCTGAGAATCGCGCTGTTCACCGTCGTGTGCGAGGCGATGCGCCCAACCAAGGCGAGCGACGCGTTAGTGTCATTCCAATTGTTGGAGAGAATCATGACGGCATCGCCCATCACGGCACAGGAGCGCTTGTTGTAGCCATCGGCGACCGGACTTTTGGTATTGTCGGGATTGCCTCCGTTATTGGAAGGAACAAGGAGCGGATCATGCACGCCTCCCGTCTCGCCGCCGGTGTTATAATCCCCTTGGATGTAAACGCCGTTGCTGCTCGCCACGGTCAGATCCTTTGTGAGGACCGCGCCATTTTGCAGCCGAATCGCATTCTTCCCCGCGACGGTTGCATCCTCAAGGTAGATAACGCCATTAAACCTGCTCCCCATTTTATCGAGGGCGGCGTCGAGCGTTTTCATATTCACGTTGGTCATGGAAACCGGCGTAGCCTCCCGCCAATCGAAAACCGCGGCCGTGCTCACGTTGAGCGCCCCGCGGATGGCTGCGTCGTCTGACGCGGGCAGCGCGCCGTCACTGCCGTCTCGAATGACGATCCGGCTGGCGCCGGTCTTCGTGCGGTCGATCTTTACCCGCACACTGGCCTTGCCGTAGATACGGGTCGCAGCAATTTCCGGAGGATCGCTGGCGGCAGCGACGGGTGTTTCAATCGCCTCGCGGGGACCGTCGTTATTCGGGTTTGAATCGGTCGTGTTAAAGAGAAAAGCCGGCTCGGTCCCGAAGGGTTCTAAGCGTTCGGTGCGGTGGAGTTGTTGGGCCACGGTCGCGCTCGTGCTCGCCGGCAGACCGTCCGCCCAAATCGGCGGGTTCGGCGTGACAGCGCCGGTCGATCCTCCCCCGAACGTGGTCGACGGTCGGTAGGCCTCCGAGAATTTTCCCACGTAGGAGACGTTGGCGAGAAACTGAAGGTTTCCGGCAGCGCTTGTGGCAGTCCACAAATCACTATTGGTGTGAACCAACCCCTTCACCATCATTTTGACACCGGGGTGCAGTTCGATGTCGTGCTCAAAGAAAATTGCGGCCTGAAAAAGTGGGATACCCGTCACCTGAAACGTGCGCCCCACGCTGACCGCGACCGGACCCTTCCGCGAAGGCACGTTGGCCGTTACTGTGGCCCGGGCAAAGCTCGCGGTGCCGGCCCAGCCCGGATGGCCTGGAATGGTGGCAAGCGATACGGAGACGGGGCTCGTGATCGGTTTCCCATCTTTGTCCACGGTCTCGCCCCATTGGTTGGAGTTCAAGACCTGAAAATTTGAAAACGTGACGCCGCCGGCCGCGAAGCCGGAGTGGAGCGCTGGTGTCGGTGCCGGAACATTCATCGTGGCATTGGAGGGCGGGCGCAGGCCGTTAGCAGCCACCGCGCCTTTCCAGGCGGCAAAGGCGTATTCCAAGGCTCCATCCGCCGCATTTAGCGCGAGCACGAAGCTTTCGTCCTGTGTGGTCCGCAAGGCGTTCCCGCTGCTGTAACTAACCGTGATCGCAACCAGGCTGACCAAAACGGCGATGGTGGCCATGGCCAGGATCAAGGCATTGCCGGCCTCGGAGACTCTGCTCACGCCCGCGATAAGCGAGGTTTTCATTGTGTAACGGCGGAACGGAAGGCCAGGGTCGTTTTCATGTTTTGGTAGGTGTAAAAACTGGTGACTCGATTGGCGAAAGCGGGCGCGCCCAATGGAAGATGCACGTCGATCGTGCGACGAGTCGGGTCGAGATAGCGGAAGGGAAACGCATTCGTCTGGCCCCCCGCCGGGATCAAAACGGCGATGGGTTTGAAATTTTTCTGGTTATTGAACGCGGCAACTCCTTCGCCTGCCACGCTGAGTCCCCGCGGATAAAAGCGGAGCGTGCCATTAACCGAAATGAAGGCCGACGGCTGATAGAGGAAACATTTCCAATCCTCGGGAATCACGGTGCCAGTGGACTTCGCTGGTTTGAAGCCGCTGCCAATGGTGGACGCAAACCAGATCTCGTGCTTCCCGCCCGACGTCGAAACAGCCGTAATAACTCCCTGGAACCCGACATCGTTCATCGCAATCTTGTCGCCTATCTGCGGAGGAGGAAGGGAGGCGGATTTATCGAACTTCATGGAAAGATCGGTGGCTTTGACATCGTGGTCGATGACATATGGCTGGATCGATGCCGGAGAAAAAAACCGCAGACCGGCCGCCGGGCCGTCGCCAGGCTGAATCGCCCCCGTATCGTCCGTGAGGACCGGTGTCTCCGAGGCCGCGGCGACTCTCATGAGCATCTTGCTCGTCGCGCCCAAACCGGCCGAATGGGTCAGCCCGATCGCCAGGCTCTGGCTGTGCAGCGTGAGCCCAAGGCGGAACAACGCCCACGTAATCCCGCCGATCACCACCAGGAGGCCGGAGCCTACCGCTAATTCGACAAGGGAAAATGCTTCTCCCTGTTTTCTCCGTATTTTCATCAGTCTGGAGACCTCACGGTATAGGCTGCAGACACATGATTTTTGCCGCGGTAAACATAGCTTACCTGGGCGGTGACGCGGACGAGGTTTAGAGAAGCGTTGGCGAGCGAGACGCTGGTCGTTCTGGTAGCCGGGATGATCTCACCCCCGTCCACAGAAGTGTAAAGCTGCACCGTTTCGGTGGAGGTGACCGTGTTGGCCGCGGAGATGGGCCAGCTTCCAAAAAAAGAAGGCAGCTTGTTCGGGGGGATGAACGTCGCCGCTACGGTTTGCGCGATTCGGGCCTGGCAGAGTTCGTTGGCGGCAACGCGGGCACGATTGACTTCTGCGAGCTGGTTGCTCGTTACCATCAAAGCAACCGATCCACCCACCGCGATGCCGATCAGCCAAACCGCGATCAGCGCCTCGAAAAATATAATGCCATCAACGGCGCGCTTCGGGATCTGGAAGGTCCGGGTCTGTGCCGCGGCGCGACCGAAAGAGTGAAAACATACCCGTAAACCAGCATCTGGTGCGCCAAAATTACCATAAAACGCTGATTTACATGTTCTTACGTTAATATTGTAGGCCCAATACCTTACATGTTTGTAGGTGAAATACCCTACACGCATGTCAGAAAACTCCTGAATCACCTACGATTGGACTCGCACGTCTTTTTCGGAGACCACTCCGGCGCGTGCTTCTGGAAAGCGCACCTGCTATCCTTGGAACCCTCTCCGGGTGAACCCTCAGACGAGACCCTCCCTACTACGAAGCGGTATAGAGACTTATGAATGACGACAAAGACAATATCCAACTCAACGCCGTGGAAGATCACGGTGGAATTCTGACGATTCGTGGCGGCGGCCCCCGTAGAAATTGGAACGGGATTCACTACAAACAGGGCATGTCGGCCAAAAACGTCGGCACCACCAAACTCTCCGCCAACATCGCCACCATCCCGCCCGGAGGTGTCGCCTATGCCCACATCCATGTCGGCTTCGAACTCATCCTCTACATCCTCGAAGGGAAAGTCCGCCACGAATTCGGCCCGGGCTGCGAGCAGGTCTTGGAAAACGAGGCCGGCGATTTCATCTACATCAAACCCGGCATCCCCCACGAAGTTTTCAACCTGAGCGAAACCGAGCCGGTCGTCGCTTTCGTGGCGCGATCCTCCGCCGAAGAATGGGACAACATTGTCCCCTACGACCGCACGCAAAAATAACCGACGAGCTCCATTCGCCTCGTCCCTTTTGCCCTTTGCATCGTTCCCTTGCTCCGGTAGCTTCGGCCACCGCGATGCGTACGCTGGCCGTCCTCATTTTTGCTTTCGTTTCCAGTGTCGCCCTGGCACAAACGGACGCGCCCCCGTCACTCGAAGGCCAGCCTCTCGAGATCACGTCCACCGGCGGAACGAGCTACCAGAATGGCATAGCCACTGCCACTGGGAATGTCGCC
The DNA here is from genome assembly GCA_963769625.1 of uncultured Verrucomicrobiae bacterium. Lineage (GTDB taxonomy): Bacteria > Verrucomicrobiota > Verrucomicrobiia > Chthoniobacterales > UBA10450 > JACCTI01. Next base: position 128,055 of record CAVYMO010000013.1, read on the forward strand.
ATCCACAGCGGCGACACCGACATCTACGGCGACCGCGCGGAATACAACACCGCCACGAACGAGGTCCGCATTGAGGGCCACGTCCGCATCTATCAAGGCCTCGAGTTCTACACTGGCGATCGCGCCATTTACAACACGAAGACGAAGGAGGTCCAGGCCGATAACCTTCGCACCCTCGACGCGCCTTTCTTCGTCAGCGGCGAGCGCATCTCGACCCCGGCCGATCAAGTCCGGCTGGTGGAGCGGGGCACGTTCACCACGCACGATTCCGCGCAGCCCGATTTTCAGATTCGGGCCAATAGCGTCCGCCTCTACGAGAACGACCGCGTCATCCTCAAGCACGCCACCTTTTACGTCGGGCGGGTGCCGATCTTCTACTGGCCCTACCTTTACCAATCGCTCGACGATTCCTCGAGCTTCGTCGTTTCGCCGGCTTACATGAGCTCGTGGGGCGCATCGCTCCTCGGACGAGTGACCTTTCCTATCACGTCGAATGTGAGAGGAACACTCCGGCTCGATTACCGAGTGCGGCGCGGCTTCGCCATCGGCTTTCAGCCCGACATCGTTTACGGGAAGAATAACAAGAGCTACGCGCGCATCCGCACCTACTTCGCGCTCGACCAAAATCCCACCATCAACCGCACTTCCGTGTCGCGTGGGAGCATCCCGACCGAGCGTTATCGCGTCTCGCTCGAAGACCGCACCTACTTCACGGAGGATATTTCCGGCTTCGCCAAGGTCACGAAATTAAGCGACCCCTTCGTCCTTCAGGACTTCTTCCAGAGCGAGTTCCGCCTCGATCCCCAGCCGGACAACGTCGTCTCACTCCTCAAGTACAACCCGCGTTACACCCTCACCGCGTTCACCCGTTTCCAGATGAACGATTTCTTCGAGACGACGGAGCGTCTCCCGGAAGTCGCACTCGATGTCGTCCGGCAACCCGTTTTCGGTTCGCCCATCTTTTACGAGGGCGAAACTTCCGCCGGTTTCCTCCGCCGGAGATTCGCCGACGAGGCTACCTTCAAGGGCTCGTTCCTGCAGGATTACGACACCTTCCGCTTCGACACCTTTCACCAATTTCTCTACCCGAATACTTACTTCGGCTGGCTTTCGGTCGTGCCTCGGGTCGGCTTCCGCGCCACCTATTACAACGACACCCGCCACCTGCGGAACGTGATGCTGCAGGCCAATCCGAACTCGCTCATTCCCGATTTCCTGATTGATCCACCGACGTTGAGCCAGCCGTTGCTGCCGGGAGGCGATCGCTTCCGCACGATCGTGAACGCGGGAGTGGAAGCCTCCTTTAAAATCTCGCGCACGTGGGAGCAGGCGCAGAATCGCCTGCTCGGGCTCGACGGGCTACGCCACATCGCTCAACCCTTCGTTAACTTCTCCTACGTCACCGGCAACAATTTCTCGCCCGCGGAGATCCTGCAATTCGATCGCTACATTCCCTCGACGCGTTTGCGGCCGATCGATTTCCCCCAGTTCACCTCCATCGATTCGCTCGATAACTGGTCCATCATGCGCGTCGGCCTGCGCAATCGCCTCCAGACCCGGCGCGACGACATCACCTTCAACTGGGTCGAGTTGGAGACTTATTTCGACGTCAATTTCGACAACGTCTACGACAAGTCCGACTTCTCGAACGTCTATAATAATTTCCGCTTTAATCCCGTGCCGTGGGTCAGCTTGAACCTGAACACCCAGATTCCGCTCCTCGGCGAGGGCTTCACCGAGGTAAATGCCGATGTGCGCGTGCAACCAACCGCCAACCTGCAACTTGCCCTCGGTCATCGTTTCCTTAACGAAAGTCCGTTTTTCCGAAACAGCAGCCTTTACACCGCCGGTGCGCACTATCGCATCGACGATCATTGGGCCGCTGGCGCCGCTGTCCGCTATGAGGGGTCCACCGGTTTCGTGGAGGAGCAGCGCTACACCGTTTATCGCGATCTCACGAGCTGGGTCGCCTCCGTCGGCGCCGTCATTCGCAACAACGGCGGGGTCAAGGAATACGGCGTTCTCCTCACCTTTACGCTCAAGGCGCTGCCGAAATTCAGCTTCGACCTTAATTTCGATCCCGGCGCGCCGGATGGCGAAGAGCAAAGCGGCTTCGCGCCCCTGCCGTAACGAGCGCGGACTTCGGCATTGCATTTGCTCTCATTTGCCCGTTCGTTTTGCACGCTGCGGTCAGGCCGCGGCGTTTTCTTTTAATCTCATGGATCTCTCTATTATTGGCTCAGGCTACGTCGGCCTCGTCACCGGGGCTTGTTTTGCGGATGTCGGCCACAACGTCATCTGCGTTGATAACGACCCGCGCAAAGTCGAGTCCCTCCAGGCGGGCAAAGTTCCCATCTACGAGCCCGGCCTCGAGGAAGTGATACACCGCAACGTCGCCGCGAAACGCCTTCGCTTCACCGGCAGCATCAAGGACGGCGTGGAAAATTCACAGGTCGTTTTCATCGCCGTGCCCACGCCGCAGGGCGCGGATGGCCAGGTCGACTTGAGCTTCATCGAGAAGGTCGCACGCGAAATCGCCGGCGTGCTCACCGATTACCGCGTCATCGTCGATAAGAGCACCGTGCCGGTAAAGACGGGCGAGAAAGTGGCGGAATCGATCAAGCGCTACAACCAGCATGGCGCCAAGTTTGACGTGGTCAGCAACCCGGAATTTCTCCGCGAAGGCTGCGCCGTGGCCGATCTCATGCAGCCCGATCGCATCGTCATCGGCGCGCAAAGCGAACAGGCGATCGATTTGATGAAGAAGGTTTACGAGCCGTTTATGGCACCGATTCTCGTCACCGACATCAACAGCGCCGAGCTGATCAAACACGCCGCCAATTCCTTCCTCGCGCTCAAGATTTCCTACATCAACGCTGTCTCCGCCATCTGCGAAGCGAGCGGCGCCGACGTGGAAAAGGTCGCCGACGGCATCGGCATGGATCGCCGCATCGGGCGAAATTTTCTTAACGCCGGCATCGGCTACGGAGGCTCCTGTTTTCCGAAGGACATCGCCGCCTTCATCAAGATCAGCGAACAACTCGGCGTGCCCTTCAATCTCTTGAAGGAAGTGCAACGCATTAACGCCTCGCAGAAAGACCGCTTCCTCGGCGCGATTCGCGAAGCACTCTGGGTTCTGCGCGAAAAGAAGGTCGCGGTCTGGGGGCTCACCTTTAAACCGGACACCGATGACATTCGATCCTCAGTCGCGATCGATCTTGTCGCCGACATGCTCGGCGAAGGCGCGCAGGTCACGGTTTACGATCCGAAAGGCATGGAGAAGGCGCGCGAAGTAAAGGAAATCGCCGGCGCGAAATTTGTCGATTCAGCACTGGCGGCGGTGGAAGGCGCGGAAGCGCTCATCGTGGCCACGGAATGGTCGGAGTTTGGCAACGTTGATCTCGGAACGCTGAAGGAAAAAATGGTGACGCCGCTCGTTTTCGATGGGCGTAATCTTTTCGATCCGCAGACGATGGCGACTCTCGGCTTCGATTATCACTCCATCGGCCGGCATCGCGTAAAGCCGCACTAAAGTCTGGGCAATGACGGCAGGCAGCACCTCCGCCCGCGCCCTCGCGGTGGACGCGCTGGAGCAATGGCGCGCGGCACGCCGGTTTGCCGACGTCATCCTGCAGGAGCGTCTCGAGCGCTGTCCACTCAGTGGCGCGGATCGCGCTTTCGTCACCGAGCTGTTTTACGGCGTCCTGCGCAATCTGACCCTGCTCGATTTCTGGATCGAGCGGCTCCGTTCTGGCGCGCTCGATGAAACCTCACGCGATCTCTTGCGCCTTGGCCTTTACCAGATCTTCATTCTGCGCACGCCCGGGCACGCGGCTGTTTTTGAAACTGTCGCGTTGGCCTCCTCGCGGCGGCGCTCGCTCATTAATGGCGTTCTGCGTTCGGCCCAGCGCCAGGTCGCGGAACTGGAGAGCGCTGCCGCGGCTGCGCCGCTGGCAACGCGCCGCTCTCATCCGGAATTTCTCCTCGCCCGCTGGCTCCAGGCCTTTGGCGCCGAGGCCACGGAAGCGTTGTGTGAATGGAACAACCAGCCAGCAGTAATCTATGCGCGGGTCAATGTGCTGAAAGCAGGGCTCGAGAAATTCCTGCTCGATCATCCGACGTGCGAAATCGTCCCGGGCGCAGACAACTTCGTGCGCCTCGCAAAAGTCCCACTCGAAGCCGTCGCCCGCGGCGAATGCTACGTGCAGGATCCGAGCACCCGCCTCGCCTGCGAAATGCTCGATCCGCAGCCCGGCGAGAACGTCCTCGACGCCTGCGCTGCCCCCGGCGGGAAGGCGAGCCTGCTCGCCGCGTTGATGCAAAACCGCGGCTGTCTCTTCGCTACCGATCGCGAAGCCACGCGCGTCCGCGTCCTAAGCGAGAATCTCACGCGCCTGGGCGTGACCATCGCACAGACGATGCAACACGATTGGAGTTCCGGCGCCGTCATCCCCAGCGAGGCATCCCCTCCGTTCGACCGCATCCTCCTCGACGCGCCCTGCACCAACACCGGGGTCATGCGCCGCCGGGTGGACGTGCGCTGGCGCCTGCGTCCGCAGGATTTCTCCCGCATGCTAGACGAGCAACTCCAGATTATCCGCGCCGTCGCGCCACTTCTGCGAGCCGGGCGGCGTGCTCGTTTACAGCACCTGCAGCATCGAGGCGGAAGAAAACGAGCGGGTCGTGGAAAAGGCCCTGGCCGAGTTCCCGTTTCTCGAATTGGGTGAACAAAAAGCGGTGCTGCCGTTCCGCGATGGCTTTGATGGCGCATTTGCGGCCTGCCTCATCCGGAGCTCCTAAGCGCGTTGCGTTTGCATCCGGCACCGCCGGTGGAATCATTCCACTCTATGCAAGACGCCCGCTTCGATAAACTCGCGCAGCTGTTGGTCGGATATTCCACCCGTTTAAAACGCAACGAAACCGTCCTGATCGAGGCTTTCGACGTGCCTGACGAGATGACGATCGCCCTCGTCCGCGCGGCCCGAAACGTGGGCGCGGTTCCCTTTACCCAAATCCAGCGCGGTCGCGTCAGTCGCGAACTGGCGATGAACGCGACAGAACGGCAGATGAACATTTCCGCCGCGCATGAACTGGCACGGATGAAAAAAATGGACGCCTACATCGGCCTGCGCGGGAGCAATAACATCGCCGAGCTTTCCGACGTGCCGGCCGAGCAAATGAAGCTGGTCGCGAAAAAGATGCGTCCGGTCCAGGACCATCGGGTCAAGAAGACGAAATGGGTCGTGCTCCGCTGGCCCACCCCGTCGATGGCGCAGCAGGCTGGCATGAGCACGGAAGCGTTTGAGGAATTCTATTTCGACGTGTGCACGCTCGACTATCGCAAGCTTCAGCCCGGAATGAAGGCGCTCAAGGCCCTCATGGACAAAACCGACCGCGTCCAAATCAAAGGCCCGGGTACCGATCTGCGTTTCAGCATCAGGGACATCGGCGCCGTCATCTGCGGCGGCGATCGCAACATCCCCGACGGCGAAGTCTTCAGCTGTCCGGTGCGCGATTCCGTGGAAGGCCACGTGACCTTCAACGCGCCGACGATTTATCAGAGCATCGGCTTCGACAACGTGCGGCTCGATTTTCGCAAGGGGAAAATCGTGGAGGCGACGTCGAACCAGACCGAGAAACTGAACAAGATTCTCGATTCCGATCCGGGCGCACGCTACATCGGCGAGTTCTCGCTCGCCTTCAATCCCTTCATCCTTTATCCCATGCGCGACATCCTCTTCGACGAGAAGATCGCGGGCTCTTTCCACTTCACCCCCGGCCAGGCCTATGAAGATGCCGATAACGGCAATCGCAGCCAGGTGCACTGGGATATGGTCAATATCCAGCGCTCCGATTACGGCGGCGGCGAGATCTATTTCGACGGCAAATTGATCCGGCGCGACGGCAACTTCATCCCGAAGAATCTGCAGTCGCTCAACCGCAGCGCCTTCAAAAAGCGGTAATCATTACGCCGGGTCGGATGGGTCCGCCCTTTCCTCGACTGCGGGCAAATTTGCCAGCGTCTCAAAGCAAAACGGCCCGCGTGAGTTCCACGCGGGCCGTTGCAGTTCTATCGCTCTGGGCGTTTACGCGCGCTTCGCGCCCGGAGGATTCAGATTCATGGTGCTGATCTCGCCGTTGCCGCCGAGTTGGACGTTGGTGATTTCGAAGACAGGCGCGCCTTCCACTGCGCTCGGACCGGAACCCGGCAGCTGCACGGAGACGTTACGGGAAGACGAATTCAGTACGATCGAGGCAATTTCGAACGCGGGCGAGAATTCCACCGAAGCGATCTGGAAGCCCGCGGTCACATGCACCGAGGCCTGACCCTGTTGCGAAGGTGTGATCTGCACCGGTGCGGATTCGGCACCGGAAACGAGCTGCAGGCCAGCCACATTGAACGCCGGTGAGCTGCTGATGCCCGGGCGCTGCTGCTGCGACGGAGTGAGGCGAATCGTGCCGATCGAGTTGCCCGCGAGTTGCACGCTGGCGATCTCGAAGGTGACCTGCAGGTTCATGGCCGGAGCCGGGTTTTGCGACGGCGCCAGGCGCATGGTCACGATCTTCGAGGTCGGCTTCAACTGCAGCGCGCCCATCTTGAAGGTGGGCGTGAGTTGGAGGGATGCAATCTCGAAGGAGAGCGTGAGTTGCACTGCGGTGTGCATACCACCGGGCATGGACGAACTCCCGGACGGCGCGCCGCCGCTCGGAGCGGTGGCAGGCGACGAAGGAGTGGGACGGACGGTTGGAGTAGGTTGGGTGGGTTGGGGCATGATAGCTGGTATGGTTGGCTGCTGGGCCATCGGCTCGGTCGAAACTGCTTCGGACACGGGCGACGGGTCTACAGGATGGCGTAGCGCACCGATGCCTGCAAGTCCGGCGCCGAGCGCGGCCGCGGCCGCCGGTTCTTCCCAGGCAGTTTCGGTTTCGGCTTCTGGACTTTCCGCGATCGGCGCGGGGGTAAGATATGGAATCGGCTGGCCCTGGCCGACGGGTTCGAGTTCCTCGATCTCCGGTTCGGGCGTGGCGATGGCCAATGTTTCGTCGACGCGCGTTTCGCTCACCGGCTCGATCTCTTTTTCCGCCGTGACCGGGACAAACTCTTCCACTTCTGGTGCGACGAAATCGTCTGGCATCGCCAAGGATTCTTCCGGAGCGAACGCGGTTTCATCGACGTCAAAAGCGGGCTCGAAGGCCGATACTTCCGTCTCGAGGACGGGTTCAGTGACTTCGGTTTCGGACTTCGCAAACTCATACGCCTCCACCGGTGCAAACTCGGAGGTCTCAAACGTGGCCGCCTCATCTACCACCGATTCCTCAGTCACGGCGGAGATGGGTTCGCCGACGCCCTCGTCGAAAGCATCGTCAGCAGGCGAATCGAACGCCTCGGGAGCATCGTATTTCGTCTCTGGTGGAGCGAAACTTGTCACCGGCGTGGGTTCGACCGTAGCCGTCCCAAGGCCATCGCCCTGTTCGGTGTCCCGTCCGATTCCCATCGCGCCGGCCGATTTGCTCAGGGGCATAACCGCGCGGCGAATCGCTGGCTCGGAAGCACGCAGCTTGAGCGAAACTTGCGGCGGACCGCCGGCGAGCCGGCGAGGAGCCACAAATTCATCAACCGCCCCACCCGCCTCGACGGAATCATATTCCGAAGCCGCGTAGGATGACCGCGTGCCCTCGACAGAGGCGGTGGCGAAACGGCGACGCAAGGCCGGCACTGCGACCCACGCCAGGATCAGAACGCCGGCGAGGAGAAAGATGAGCATCCCGATACTCACACCCCATTGATCCATCCGCTCTTTCCAGGTCGGCTGCGACCATTCGCGAACTTTGGCGGGCGCAAGCACGGTGGCGGGACTGGACGCGGCAGCGGCAGCGGCCACCGTGGTCTGCGATGAGGCGCTGGCCGGTTCGGGCTGCGAAGGAACCGCGGCCACAGGACGCGAAGCAGCTTCTGAGGAATTTGCCACCACCGGCGTCTCGACACTCGGCGAAGCCGCGGCGAGCGCGCTGGAGGCGTTCGTGGATTCAGAGGCGTTCGAAGTCGTGGCCTCCATGCCGGCAATGGGAGGATCCGTTTTTGCGGCCAACGAAAGCGGATCGGTCGTCTTGGCGGCTTGCGCGAGCGTCACCGCCGGGATCGGGGTGGGCTCAATCGAAGGCGCGGCTTCCGTGGGCGCGGTGTCGGCCGAGGCGACCGTTGCGGCCTCCGGCGAGGCCACCTGAAGCCAACCGAGATCGAAGAACGAATCCGCAAAAACGTTATTGAGGGCGAGCGGATAAATCTTGCGCGCGGAGTTTACCCAATCGTTCGCTTTCGGCTGATTGCCTTGTTTAAATTCCCACGCCGCCTGCGCGTAGTAGAGCGCGGGCGTGTCGCCCGTAAATTGGAACTGCTCCATCATTTTCTGCGCGCGGCTGTCTTTGCCCTCGAGCAGGAGCGTCATGTAAATCTTGAACTTGATCAGTTGCGCGGCGCGATCCTTGTCTGTGCCGGAGGTGGTGCTGAAAAGCGCCTCGAAGCGATCGCGCGCGGTGGCGTAATCCTTTTTCTTGAACGGCACCTGCGCCAGGCTGTACTGCGCGTCGCGATAGTTTGGATCGAGCTGGAGCGCTTTGCGGAACTCACTCTCCGCCCGGTCGAATTCTTTTTGCTCAAGGAAAATTTCGCCGCGCAGGTTGATCACCGCAGGCTGATTTGGATCAGCTGCATCGGCTTCATCGATGAACTTCCGCGCCGCGGTATAGTCGCGCTGCTGCAAGGCCTGCTCCGCTTCATCGAATTTTGTTTTCGCCAGCACTTTCGACTGCGCGGCGCGTTCCGCCTGCGAGCTCAACTCCAGCGCCGCGCGCGTCTGGCCGGCCGGTTTTTCCAGCCAGCCCACTTCATAGAGCGATTCGGCGAAGAGCTTGTTCAACTGGGGCGAGAAATTCTTCTCCGCCGCGGCCAGGGCCTCCTTCGCGTCCGTCTCGTTTTTCTTGTGCAACGCGATCGCAGCATTCGCATACTGCACTGCGGGCGTGTCCGGGTTCAGCTCGAATTTCGCCGTCATCGCGGCGACCATTTCGTCTTTCCCCTCCATCAGGTAAGTGATGAGGATTTTGTACTGGATGAGCTGCGTCGCTTCGCCCTGCAGTTCGGACGCATTGCCGTCGAGCAATTCCTGGAAACGCTTCCGCGCTTCCGTCCACTTCTTTTCCAGGAACGGAATCTCCGCGAGGTTGAAGCGTGCGTTCCAAAACTTGGAATCCGCTGCCAGCGCCTTCTGCAGCGCTTTTTCCGCGTTCGCGTAATCCTTCTGCCGCATCAAAATGACGCCACGTAAGTTTTGCGACTCAGCCAGGTCCGGCTGCCGCGCGTCGATCGCGTCGAGATCCTTCAGCGCCTGCTCGTAATTCGTCGCGTCAAATTCGCGGAAGGCCTTGTCATACATCGCCTCCAGTTCGGCTTTCGATGGCGCCACCCCACTGGCGGCGAAAGAACTTACGACGAGGACGGTAATAGCTGCGATTTTGCGGATCTTCATGCCTGCTGACATGGAAACTGCCGCGATGCCTGATGACAAGTTCTTTTTGGTCGGCTTCATAACATGCTCTGAGCGAGCAGAAACCGAGCCCGCCCGCGGTTGGGAGCGCGCGTGATCTTACGGGTTTGGAAGGTCAGCGAATGTTCCGGTTCGCCACCAAGCGCAACCCTTCCAACGTCAGCCCCGGATGGACGGCATCGATCTCCGGCAATTGCCGCGCGATCAATTCCGCATAACCACCGGTGGCCACCACGTGCACTTTCCTCCGCGCAAAAGATTCCTCGCGAATGCGAGTGAGAATTTCCTGCACGAGTCCACGGTAGCCGTAGATGGCGCCCGACATCATCGCGGCCCGCGTCGTCCTGCCGATCGCGGTCGCGGGTTCGCTCAAGGTCAGCTTCGGCAGGAGCGCTGTGCGCTGGTAGAGAAAACTCGTCATGGCCTCGAGGCCCGGCGCAATCACGCCGCCGACATAATCACCCTTCACGGAAACGACATCGAACGTGACCGCCGTTCCAAAATCCACCACGATCGCCGGCCGGCCGTAAAGCTGCGCCACGGCCACCGCGTTGGCCAGCCGATCGGCGCCGATCGTCCCCGGTGCGGGATAGTCGATGCCTACTCCGAGATCGCATTTCGCATCAACAAACAGCACCTGCCGCGGGCCCGCCGCGCGTGCGATCATCCGGTTCTTCGCCGGCACCACCGAGGACACAATGACTGCGTCGAGCGAGGGACGGCGCAGATACTTCTGCAAAGCGGCACGCGTCAGTGAGCGGGTTGGCACCCGGGACGGCTGGCCCACACGTTGCGCCGAGGAAAACGCCAGCTTCGTGAAGGAATTACTGATGTCGATAAGCAGGTAACGAGACTGCAGCGAAGAGGAAGAGCGCTTCATGGCGAAAGGCCGGCAAACCAGCCGCTATCGTGAAGCGTGAAGAAGGTCAAGCGCGCGGGCAAGCTTGCGACTCCACAACCGACGCCGTACCCTCGGCGCGTGAGAAAACTGGTGCAGCGTCCGCGCCGCTTGCGGCAATCCCCCGCGCTGCGCAATCTCGTGCGCGAAACAAAACTGACCGCGCATGATTTCGTCCTGCCGCTCTTCGTGAGCGAGAAACTGCAGGCGCGGCGGGAGATCGCGAGCATGCCAGGCGTGTTCCAACTTTCCATCGCCGACGCCGTGAAAGAGGCAAAACGCGCTTGTGAACTCGAGTTGCAGGCAGTGTTGCTCTTCGGAATTCCCGCGCAAAAGGATGAGAGGGCGAGCGCGGCCTACGCGGAGCACGGAATCGTGCAGCAAGCCGTGCGCGCGATCAAAGCCGCGTGCCCGGAGTTGGTCGTCATCACCGACGTTTGCCTCTGCGAATACATGAGCCACGGCCACTGCGGCGTGACCCGGCGAGACGGCGAACATTTTCACATCCTGAACGACGAGTCTGTCGAGTTGCTCGCGAAGACCGCGGTCTCCCACGCTGCCGCCGGCGCCGATCTCGTGGCGCCGAGCGACATGATGGACGGACGCATCGGCGCCATTCGCGAAGCGTTGGACGGCGGCGGTTTCGCGGACACTGGCATCATGAGTTACGCGGTGAAATTCGCCTCCGCCTTTTACGGTCCGTTTCGCGAGGCGGCGGAAAGTCCGCCGCAGTTTGGCGACCGGCGCACCTACCAAATGGACCCGGCCAACGCCGCGGAAGCGCTGCGCGAAGCCGCCCTCGATGTCGAGGAGGGCGCGGATATTTTGATGGTGAAACCGGCGTTGCCTTACCTGGATATTCTCTGGCGGGTGCGCGAACGCTTCGGCAAACCAACCGCCGTTTATCACGTCAGCGGGGAGTTCGCGATGGTGAAGGCGGGCGCGGAGAAAGGCGCCTTTGAGGAACGCGCCGCCGTGCTTGAGATCATGACTTCGCTGAAACGCGCGGGGGCGGATCTGATCGTCACTTATTGGGCGAAGGAGCTGGCGGAATGGACGCGGGCGTAACTCCGAGGCGCGGCGAAACAGAAGCACACCGGCGGCTGAAACGACTGGCGGTTTTGTGGGCGCAGGCACAGGGATATTCCGCCTGTGCGGTGGAGGTGAATCTGCCGCGCTGCCGTTACCGCGCCGATGTGGCGGCTTACCGCGCGCGCGGTGCCGAAGCCGGCACCACGGCGATCTTTGAATGCAAGCAGGTGCGGTCGGATTTGCGGCGTGATAATTGTTGCACGGCCACTACGCGCACACGGTTGGAGACGCTGAGTCGGCGGCGTCACGTGCTCGAGAAAAATTTGCGGGTGCACTACCCGACGCTGCGCACTGGCGAATCGCTCTTTCCGGAGTTCGATGGGCACGACTTCGCTGCGATCGAGCACCATAACTACGGTCGCGTGCTGGCGGAGCTGGCCACCTTGCAGAAGCAGTTGCGGGGCGGGACAAAATTCGAATGCCTGACACGTTACCGCTCCGCCAATCTTTTCTTTCTCGTCATGCCCGACGATTTATTCCGCGAATCGGAAGTCCCGCTCGGCTGGGGGGCGCTCGTGGAAGTGGAGAGCCGGCTCGTGCTGCGAGTGAAACCAACCTGGCACGATAACTCCGCGGAGAGCCGGCTGCGCTTCCTGCAACGCATCGCTGTCGCCGGGACGCGCCATTTGAATCGACAGCTGGAGATCGACTTCGATCTCGTGCAGTCGGAGCGTGTCCGCTCGCTCGGATGAACGACTCAGTCTCGGCGACCGGCAGCGACCAGATTACGTCCGCCCATTTCCGGCGGTTGCGGTAGACCGAGCATGGCGAGAAGGGTGGGCGCCACGTCCGCCAGGATGCCATCCTCGACGCGAACGCTCGCCGCGTCGTTGGCGACGTAGATGAGGCGCACGAGATTGGTCGTGTGCGCCGTGTTGGGGGAGCCATCAGCGTTGCGCATTTGCTCGCAATTTCCGTGGTCGGCCGTGACCAGACACTTGCCGCCGAGTGCGAGCAAAGCAGGGATGATGCGACCAACACACGCGTCAATCGTTTCCACGGCCTTGATCCCTGCCTCGACCACGCCGGTGTGGCCGACCATGTCAGGATTGGCGAAATTTAAAATGATGAGGTCGTATTGCGACAGCTTCGCGAGGACCACATCGGTCACTTCCCGCGCGCTCATTTCCGGCTGCAAATCGTAGGTCGCCACCTTGGGCGAAGGCACAATGTGACGATCCTCCCCTGGAAACGGCTCTTCCACCCCGCCATTAAAAAAATACGTTACGTGCGGATACTTCTCCGTTTCCGCGATGCGCAGCTGCTTTTTCCCTGCCGCGCTGGACACGGCGCCGAGGATGTTGTCCAACGTCTGCGGCGCGAACACATAGGGTGATGGATAGGTCGCGTCGTATTGCGTGAGGGTGACGTAGTGGACCGCAGGTTGAAGGCCCCGGTCGAAACCAGCGAAGTCGTCCTGCAAAAACGCGATCGAAAGTTGGCGCGCACGATCGGCGCGAAAGTTAAAAAAGAAGACGACATCGTCATCGCGGACGCGCTGCTCCTCGGGATGCGAAAAGATGAGCGCCGGGAGAAACTCATCGGTAATGTCGCCGACGTATTCGCGGCGTACCGCTTCGGCTGGCGACAGGTCGCACAGCTTGCCGCGACCGTGCACAATCGCATCCCAAGCGAGCTTGGTCCGGTCCCAACGTCGATCCCGATCCATCGCGAAATAGCGGCCAACGACCGTCGCAAGGCGTGCTCCGCTTGGGGCCAGCCCGTCAGCGCACGCGGCGAGAAACTCGGCGCCGCCCGTGGGCGAGGTATCGCGACCATCGGTAAACGCGTGCACCATGATATCGTCGACCCCGGCCGCATGAGCCGCCCGCGCGAGCGCGACAAGATGCTGGTAATGGCTGTGCACCCCGCCATCGGAAACAAGCCCAAGAAAATGTAGCCGTCGACCGCGCGCCTGCGCGAAGCACGTTTGCAGCACTTCGCTCTGCGCCAGCTCGGCCTCGTCGATCGCCTTGTTAATGCGGGTGAGATCTTGATAAACGATTCGCCCCGCGCCGAGGTTGAGATGGCCCACTTCGGAGTTGCCCATCTGCCCCGCGGGCAGACCCACATCCAGCCCACTGGCGCTGAGCCGGGCACCCGGATATTCGCGATAGAGTTTTTCGTGAAAGGGCGTCCGCGCCAGCAGGGTGGCATCGCCATTCGCTTCGCGTGCCGCCACCCCTCCGGGATTAATTCCCCATCCATCACGAATCAAAAGCAGCACGGGCCCAGCCATGAAGGAGAATCTGCCGGGTGCTTCCGTGCAAACAAGCGGCTTCTTGCGTTGACATCTCCAAGGGCGCGCTTCTACATCGGCAGCATGAAATGGCGCAACCAGTTGCTCGCGCTGTGCTGCCTGGTCCTTTTTCTCGGCTTCGGCGTCTTCTATTTTCGCTACTGGGTTATCCAAAAACCGTTCGGCATCATTCTCTTCATCGGCGAAGGGCTGGACGCGCGGACACTCGCCGCCGCCCGCCTCCACGGTGGCGGTGCGGACAAGTTACTCGCGCTGGATTCGCTGCCCTACACCGCATTCCTCCGGAATTATTCCGCGGATTCCTCCGTGCCGGATGTGGCGGCCGCGGCGACGGCAATCGCGACGGGGACGAAAGTGCGGAACGGAGCCATTGCGCTCGATGAAGAGGGACAATCCCTGCAGGCATTGCTCGCACTCGCCCACGACGCGGGCCGCGCGACCGGTCTCATCACAGATGGCGATCTCACCGCGCCTACTGTAGCGGCCTTCTACGGTCACGCGCAGTCGTCGGCGGATGGGGAAAAACTCGCACAACAGCTGATCGAAGAGGCACAGATCGACGTGATCCTCGGTCGCGGATCTGCTGTTTTTTGGCCCGAGACGATGGGCGGCGGGCGGACAGATGAAACCGACCTCCTGCACGCGGCGCGCGAGGATGGCTATACATTGGCACGTTCGCTAAATGAACTCGACGCGGTGCCGCGTTGGCCACGCGCACGATTGCTTGGATTCTTTGATTACCGCGGACGCGCCACGCCTGACGCCGCACCCAGGGCTGCCGTCTCGCAACCGACCTTGCTGGATCTGGTGCGGCGCGGGATTGAGTTGCTCCAGTTCCATCCTGGTGGCTACCTGCTGATCATTGACGTGTCTGCGATGCGGACAGCCCGGGGCGCCCGAACGCCGGAGCAACGACTGAGCGCGGCCCAAGAGTTTGATCAGGCCATCGCGGTGGCCTTGCAGTATACCGGCGAGAAGTCGGCCATTTTTGTTTGTGGCGACGTGGCTGATGCCATCGCAGTTTCCAGCACGGACGAGGGGCAGCCGCCGAAGGCGGAGGAGATAGCCGCAATCCTGCCTGACGCGTCTGACGAGGAATCGACGCCCACACTCACGCCTGCGACGACGGACGCGCCTTTTGCGTTGGTCCTAGCTCCCGATTCAAGCCATCGTCCCATTTCGATGGCGGTGGATCCGCTTCCCCAACCTTTCCGTCCGCCAACGCGGGAAGAAATTGCAGAAGACGTTTTGGCCTTTGGTTACGGACTCGGCGCGGAAACGCTCCGCGGAACCCTCGATAACACGGAGCTTTTCGAAATCATTCGCGACAATCTCTAGCGTGTGCCGCTGACAAATCGCTCATGGTTCGGGTGCAAAGAAGAAACCCGTCTGCCGGCTCGCGCCAAACAGACGGGTTTTTTTGGAGAGAATCTTTAGACTACGGACTCGTGGGAACCAACACCGGCACAAAGGTAAACGGCGGAGGTTGCGGGAGCGTGGGAGCCGGACCTTCGCCGGGCGCCTGAGGGGCTTCCTCCGGACCTTCACCCGGCATATCCTTGGCATCGAGTAGGGTCTTGCCGTCCATCATGGTTTTGCCGTCGCCGGCGTTCGCCTGATACTCGGTTTCAACCGGACGATCCTCGGCCGTGACTTCGTTTTGCGCGAGCAGCGTGTTATTCGCGGACGGTCCGAAAGCCGCCACTTCCGCGAGCGAGAAGGAAGCATCCTGCTGGCTGGCCGGGAGCCAGCGCACCATGACATAGCGACCGGACGTTTCCGGAAATTCCACGGACGCGCGCCCCTGTTTCCCATCATCGGTGGCTGATCCAACGGTCTTCATGCTGCTCAAGGCGGCGTCAGTCAAAGTAAACGTGGCCGGCGCGGCTTCAGGCGTAGGGATTGGCTCGTCGCTTGCAGCCGTGGTAGCGCTTTCCGTTGGGAGCGACTGGAGCACATAAAACTCGATGCTCCCGCTATGCGGAGCGTAAACGGCCGAGAGACGCCGCAAAGCGACGGACTTGCCCAAATCGATCACGGTGGTGGGCGTGCCGTCTTCGGCCGCGAAGGTGTAACTGGTGGAAGTCTGGTCGTCGATCATGCGATTGGCCTGGCGCACATCGGCACCGGAGCTGACGTAAAGCGCCCGCGCTTTCGCGTGCATGTCGGTGTGACTGTAGGAGACGAATCCGAAGCTCGCGGTTTGGTCCTGCGTCTTCTTGCTCTTCCGCGGGGCAGTGAAATCGGAAACGCGCGAATTTGCATAGACACCGAAGCCGGCAATCTGGCCGGGTTCCGTCAGGTCAAACGTCAGGCGCACATACTTCGCTTCACTTGGGCCGACTTTGAATTTTACTTCGCCTGCCACTTCCTGGCTGGCGGCATCGCGCCATTGCGGACTGTCCGATGCCAGCTTGGCGTTGGCGGTTGCGACAGCGACGTTTCCTTTCGCGCCTACACTCGAGAAGGAGATCGTTTCCACGTTCTCGATTTGGCGAAGGGCGACGAGCAAAGTCGTCTGCCCCTCGGGCAGCGCGTAGCTCGCAGTAGGGTCGCCACTCAAGAGGGCGATGTTCGCATCCTTTAGATTCGCAGTTTCGTTTCCCGCCGCCTCCACGCGAGCCCCCAAGTGGTGGCGTGCGAGGTTTTCGGGATACGCGGAGGTTTCGTCCGCAGTGAGGGCCGGAACTTTTTGCAAAGTTAAGTCAGCCGCATAAAGCCCCGGCACGCTGCCGAGAAAAAGCGAACTAACCGCGAGGATTGCACAGGGGCAGGACGTGAAGGTCTTCATAATTTCCATATCTACAAAAAAGAGATTAGTGACTCTCGCCCCATTTTTGCAATAAAAAACTCACGCGAGACCGGAAATTTTCCGGCCCCGCAAAATCCTTCCAACGGAAATCCGGGCGGAACCCACTCCGCCCGGCCCCTTGCGGCCCCAGCCCTGGGGCAATCTTCCCTTAATTCTTCGCCAACAATCCTTCAGTGTCTGCCGCGCGAAATTTCTTCGCACCGGCGTAGGCATAAAGAGGAACATACGCGCGGCGGCCAACCTGTTCCGAGCGGCGCGCGGTGTAGTGAAAGGTCGGATCGAGCAGGTAACTGCCTTCATCCGTCTCCCAGACGAGCCAGGCGTGCGTCATCTTGCTGGTCGGGGCGCGCTTGCCAATGACAAGGCGAACATTCTTAGCGCCGGAGGCGTGCATGCGCTGATAGAGCGCGACGGCCTTTCCCTTGCAATCGGCCGGCTTGCGACTCTGGACCTCCTGGGGCGTCTTCCATTCCATCTGGTAGCCGTAGGGGATTTGCCGCAAATCTTCCATCCACTGGTTGACCCGGTTGAGCGAGACTTGAGTGCCACCATTGGCGGCAGTGGTCAGGATCGGGCGGATTCTGCTCATCTGGCGATCGTATGGGGTGGTATCGACCGAGAGAAACAACGGAGCGGCAAAGCAAGAGGCCGTGGAGAGACAAACGAGGGCGCTGGCGAGAGCCAGAATCTTCTTGAGAGCGAAGGGCTGGAGGCTTATAAGAATCATAATAACTATACTGAGTATAGCAACAGCCGTGCCAGTCTTGGCGGGTAGCGTTTTTCCTCGACCGCGGCCCGTGTGTTTGCGCGTAAGTGACTCCCTGATAGCTGTTTGTCCGAATGGACGAAATTGGTCGCGGTGGCAGTGCGCGCGCCTTTGACGGCGTCGTGCGGCTGCGGTCCACGTTGCGGCTCCGCGCCCTTACCTATTGGTATTGGGTCAAATGCGACCCCCCTTGAGGAACGAAGGCCGCTAGACCGTTATGGGCCGCATTGCGCGCTGGCTCTCTCGCTGACTGGGGAGGTCCAATCCGCAGGCCTGCCGCAGCGGCGCCGTACTGGACCTCATCCCCTGCCGCCCCGGAAGACGCCATGGTGCACCCCTATTCATGTCGCCATAAAGGTCCCGCCCATGGCATTATTCTCCCAGGATCGACAAGAACCATTGCGTGATGCGGCCCCCGGGCGGTGTTCAAGAGCGACATCGATAACCGCCGCTACAAGGGGCGAACAGATTGTTGCCCCCCAGAATCACCCTCGCAAAGCGTCTACTCTTCCAAGCGGAAAACGTCTTCCTGATTACTTTTGAAGGCTTGTGCGCACAGCATGTAGAATCAGCTGGCTCCGGACCACACCAGCCCGCTCCGCATTCCAGCCCCCTTTCAGCGCCGCGCCCCCGCATAGGAGTCGATTCTTGCCTCGTTGGATCGAGGTCCTCACAGTGGCGCCGGTTTTCGGCGATACCCTCTCGCCATCCAAGCGGCTCCCCCCAAAAGGAGCATTCCGCCTAACCGAGCCGCGGCTAGCTCCTCCGTGGCGGCGGGATACATGACTTGCGTCCAGAATCATCCGGCGTCTTGTCCCGGAGAGCGATCCATGGATGGGCTCGGCTTCCCGCGAAGGGAGCGAAACTGACGTTCCCGAGCCGGCATCCCGTCTTAATGTTTCGCCGGGATACGCCCTTCCCGTGGAGTGATCGGTACAAACGAAAGAGGCAGCGGTCGAAACCGCTGCCTCTTCGTGATTAAACTCTAAGCTATCTTAGAACTTTTTGTTGATACCGACATACCAGTAACGGTTGCGGATCGAGTAGAGCGAGGTGTCGTAGTTGTCGTTGAAGGCGCCCAAGACCGTAGGAGGAGTGCGGTCGAAGGCGTTGTTCACGCCCACCTTGAGGGTCGTGCCCCACAGCATCCGCTTCCAGAACGGGGCGGTCTCGACGCCAGCCACTGCCGGCGCCATGCTCTTCCCGTCTTTCGAGAAGTCTTTGCCGGCTGCAATTGGCTCCATCTCAGGCTTCACGAACTCGTACGTCAGCTGCATGTCGAGTGTGATGTAATCGCTCACGCGGCGATAGGTGTCGAACTGCGGTTGAGCATCCGTGCCGCCAATTTGGTTGGCAGCCAGAACGAAGGCCGAATCGTCGTTGAACGAGCTGATGTAGTTCATCGTCGCGACGAAGTCGAAATTCCGCCACGAGTGTTCACCGCGAAGGAAGCCCTTGTGATAAGGCAGCCCGCCCGGAGCCAACGGCAGAGTTCCGTTGTTGTAATCACCCAGGAAGTTAGTGGACCCGGCGCCAGCGGAGGTTTCCGCTTTCCAAGTGAAGAAGTAGTTATAGCCCGCAGAAAGCGTAAACGTTCCCCAATTGGTCGTCGGGATCTGATAGGCGGCGGTCACGTCCATGCCGTTCACCAGGCGCTTACCAGCGTTCTGAGTGTTGGCGCCCTCGATGCGGAGCGGAATCAGAGTTCCCGCTTCGCGGATGACCCGGGTCGGAGCGTTTGCACTCCGATTATACTGGTCAGGCGTGAGGAACGGTGAGCCAAACCGAGCGGACTGCGCAGATGCTCCACCGTTAATGTCGTTACCATTTTGGGTTAAGACAATCTGCGAGAAATCCGCCGAACTGAGAATCACGTTACGAGTGAACAATTGATAAAAGTCCACCGTGGCCGTGAAGCCAGGCAGGAACCGCGGCGTGATGACAATGCCCGCCGTGTACGACTCGGTCGTCTCCGGACGAAGTTGGCTGTTACCACCCTGCTGAACACCATCTGGCGGCTGCAGCGTCTGGTTGGTGACCGGATCGAAGAGCTGCGGGAAGTTTTCCTGCACCGGCGAGAACAACTGGTTCGGGGTCGGCGAGAGGAACGACTCGCCAAAGGAGAATCGAAGCAGGATGTCCTGGATCGGAGCGTAACGCAGCGACACGCGGACGTCGCCGTTGTTGTTGAACGTATTCGTCCGCTTGGAGGCGACTCCCGAGAGCGGGTTGCCAATCAAGTCGAGGTTGTCGAACTCTTCGTAACGATAGGCCACCGCGGCTTCCAACGAACGCACGAACGGAATGTTCATCGTCGAAGTAACCAGCGGGACCTGCAATTCACCGAAGTAGCTGTTTACTTCCTGGTGATACGAGAAAGGCTGAGCGGCGTTAAAGCCGAGCTGGTCGCCCGCCTGCTGCACAGGATCGGGAATTTGCTTCTGCCGAGCATGGCGGAATTCGTAACCGAGGTTAAACCCGATGCCACCTTGATACATGTTCGGGAACAGATTTCCGAAAACCTTCACATCCGCGAGGAAGTCCTTTTGGAAGAAAAAGGTGTTGCCAATATAGGAGGAGCGGGAGAGCGCCGCCTCGTTATCGTAGGCTTGCGTTCCCGTCGGGACCCCATTGGTGTAAGTAGTCGCGGTACCGGCGACCGGGGCGTTCAAGCCGCGGAACGGATTGAAGTTTCCGGCGAGGGTCTCAGCAAGAAGCGGAGTGAACTGGAAGTCACCTTGGTCAATCCGAAGGAAATCACCACGCTCATAAACGACGCCAGCATCGTAGCCGAGGAAGCTGATGAAGTTATTCCCCGTGAAGCTGAAGTTGCCATTAAAGCCAACCGTATAGCGGTAGTAATCGTTATCGAAGAACGACTGACGAAGACCGCCCTCGATCGAGCGATAGCGCACCAAGCGCATCTGCGATTCTTCCGCGGTTGTGGTGCCGTCACCGTCGACGTCCGTGAGGAAGGGATTGAACGGGCTGAGACGCGCCTCCGTGCCGAAAGCAAACGGGGCGGGAGCGAGGCCGTTATCCTGTTTCACCTTTGAAATCAAGAGGTCGCCGTAGACCTGAAGGGCCTCGCCGAAGATCTTGTAGCGGCCATTGGCGTAGACCTGATACTTGTTCTGCGCCGGGATTGCAGGTGTAGTGCTGCGGAAATTGAACGGATCAGCACTATTTCCTCCACCATACGCACGGTAATCTCCAGCACCGGAAGGGTTGGGGTTGTTTTGGTTGATCAGAATGGACGCACGGTTACTCCCAACAACCGCGGGATTGAGGATGGTCGGCGGTGAATCAGGGTCCATCGGGTCGAAAGCCGGATTGGGAATTCTGACCGGGCCCGGATTGGTCCGGAAGGAAATTCGGCCAGGAGCCGTCGGGCTACCCGTGTTGGCACCACCGAGGAAACGCCGATCGGCGGAAGCCGCGATTTCGCGATCACGCGAGAAAATGGACAAGCGGTCATAATACTCCGCCGCAGCAGCGATCGCGACCTTATCAGTCGCCACACCACCACGAACGTAGGATTGGAGAACACGAGCGTCCCCGTCGGTTGTGTTACCGTAGAGGAAGTCGATTTCCGCTCCCTCATACGGTGCCGCACCGGGACCGTTCAGAAGGATGAAGTTCACGACACCGGCCACGGCGTCCGAGCCGTAAATAGCCGACGCGCCGTCCTTAAGGACTTCTGAGCGCTCAAGGGCGGCGATCGGAATCGCGTTGATATCCGAGCCACCGACGTAGCGGTTTCCGAGGAAAGCGCGCCGACCGTTCAACAGAACGAGCGTGTTTCCGGAACCCAAAGCACGGAGGTTAATCGTAGCAGCACCACTGCCACCGTTGGAATCATTCTCGGTCGCGGCGTTGCCGACAAAGGATGGCAACTGGCGCAGACCTTCCACCGGGTTATTGGCGCCCTGCTTCTGCAGGACGGTCGCGGTGTAAACGGTGACCGGTAGAGCCGATTCCGTTTCCGCGGTGGGGATGTAGGAACCCGTCACGATGACGCGGTCAGTCGTAGCGGTGGCTCCAGTCGTGGCCGCAGCCGGCACAATTGCCGAATCTTCGACCGGTGGCACCGGGTCTTGCGCAAAAGCGCTCGAGGCGATGAGGAAAGGAACTCCGAGCGCAGCCGCAAAGGCCGAGCGCAGAGAACCCTTAATAAATACGTTTCTTATCATTAGTTTCTCCATTGGTTGGGTTAGGTTTGGGGCAAGGGAATAATGGGTGAGAGAAGGCCTGACAAGGTTTTTTTTCACTTTTTTCAAAAAACTTTGAACGAGGCCGAGGACCGCGATGTCGCCCCGGTCCGCAATTCTGAGCAGATTGCATGCAGGTCGACCCGGTTTTTCTGCCCTGCGTCCCTTCGATGCCTCTATAAAGCCGTCCGGCGCACCGCTGCTATTGCGGGCAACGGCACGGCAGTGAATGCTGTCTCTACATGTTCACTGGTTTGGTAGAAGAAATCGGCAGCGTCCTCTGGATTCGCGCGACTGAGCGCGGGACCCAATTGCAAGTCACCGCGCCGCAGATCGCGGCCGCGTCCCGGAAAGGCGATAGCATCGCGGTGAACGGTTGCTGCCTCACCGTGAAGGCGCAACGCGATGACCAAATCACTTTCGATCTTCTGGAGGAAACCCTGGATCGCACCAACCTGCGCACGCTCCGCCGCGACAGTCCGGTCAACCTTGAACGCGCCCTCTCCGCGCAGAGCCTGGTCGGTGGACATTTCGTGCAGGGTCACATCGATTGCGCCGCCCACGTACTCGCTTTCGAACAAAACGGCGCCGACCACCGCCTCGAAGTCAGCCTGCCGCACGAGTTCGCGCACTACGTCGCCTACAAGGGTTCCATTGCCGTGAACGGCATCAGCCTCACCGTGGCGGAGGTGCTCTCAGAAAGTTTCGCCGTCTGGGTTATCCCCCACACCCGGCGCGCCACCAATCTCGATACCACCGCAGTCGGCGACCAACTCAATCTCGAATTCGACCTCCTCGCGAAGTACGTCGAGCGCATGATGGCGCGCTAAGCCCCGCAGGACTAACGAATCGTCGCGCGGCTACTTCGCGCCCAGCCCGAAGACGACGGTCGGCACGGTTCGCACCAGAATCTTGAAGTCGAGCCCGAGCGACCACTGGTCGATGTATTCGAGATCGAATTTCACCCAGTCGCCGAAATCCGTGACTTCATTGCGGCCGCGGATTTGCCACAAACACGTCAACCCCGGCTTCACGCTCAAGCGTCGGCGTTGCGACGTATTCTCGAATTTCTCCACCTCGTAGACCGGCAGCGGGCGCGGGCCCACCAGGCTCATGTCGCCTAACAAGACGTTAATTAGTTGCGGCATTTCATCGATGCTGGTCCGCCGCAGCCAGCGCCCGAACGGCGTAATCCGCGGGTCGTCCTGTATCTTGAACACCGGCCCGCTCATCTGGTTGAACGGCAGCAGATCGGCCCGCCGCTGTTCCGCGTCGTCTGCCATCGAGCGAAATTTATACATCGTAAACGGCCTCCCATAACGTCCCGCCCGCTGCTGTTTAAAAATGGGATGCCCCTTCGAGGTGACCTTGATCGCCAGTGCGACAAGAAACATAGGCACCGCAAAAACGAGCAGGGCCAGGAACGCGCCCACGCGATCGATGATGCCCTTGACGAGCAACGCCCAGGACACATCCGGCGTGGAACGAAACACCAACATCGGCCGCCCCGCGAAGGCATCGAAATCCGGTTTCGCGATCGAGGTTTGGATGAAATCCGCCACCAGCCAGGCGGGCACACCTTCCACTTCGCAAGCGCCGATCGCCTGCTCGATACGATTAAACTGGCTATGGCCCGCCGCGAAGATCACCCGCGTCACCGCGTGCCGATGCATCGCTTCGACCAGGTCGGAGAGCGGCTGTTTTTCGATGTCGATCCGGTCCGCGATCATCATCAGCATCTTCTGCTCGGGCGTAAACGAGCGCTCCAGCGCCGCGATATCCTCCGGCACACCGGCGAGCAGGATCTGCTCGCGCAACTCGCCGCGCATCGCTCTCCGCCGCACCGCCGCGATGATCATCCGCTCCTTTACCAGGAGGAAAACGGTCGCCACCAAAATGAACAACAACGGCACCGAGCGCGCCGCCAGGGGCAGGCGCAAAAAGATCACACATCCGCTGACGAGGATGCTCAGGTACACCATCGCCTGCAGCACCTGGACGAATGATTTCCACAGCGTCTTCGTTAGGGGCGATTGATAGAACCCCTGGAGATCGAGCAAAATCGGCCCGAAGGGCATGATCACGACCAGCAGCCACTGGTAATTCGAAAATGGATCGATCGATTTCTCAAGGTCAAACCACTCCGTCCCATAAAACCGGAGCAGGTGCGCCAGGATCAAGGCCACTGCCAGCAGAACCGCATCGAGGATCTGCTGCACTTGAGTATTTAATTCTTGTTTGCGCGCGAGCATGGTGCGGGGTCGCCTACACCCAGCAGATGGCGAACCATTATGATATGACACCGCGGAGATCGGTCAAAGAACGGAAACCGCCTCCCCGCCTCGTCGGCGTGATCTCCTCGGTCGCCGATTTGCGCCAGGCGATCGCGCCTCCCCCGCCCGCCCGACCTGTTTGAGCTTAGACTCGATTGCCTCCGTCCTTTCACCCCTGAGGCCGAGCGGCTCATCGAAAAATTAAACCGCCCGCTCATCATCACCGCCCGCCATCCGGAGGAAGGCGGGCGCAACCGCCTCACCCCGGCGCAACGCCGCACACTTCTCCTGCGCTTCCTGCCCCTCGCCGCCTTCGTCGATGTCGAATTACGCTCCGCGCCCGCGTTTCGGGCCGTGCTTTTGGCCGCCGAAGCGCAAAAAACCACCCGCATCATCTCCGTCCACAATCTGCAACGCACTCCCGCTTTGCCGAGCTTGCGTCGCCTCCTCGAGCGCGCGCAAAAATTCACGCCTGAGCTCGTCAAAATCGCCACCCGCACCGATCGCGCCGCCGATCTTGCTCGCCTTCTCGCCTTCTTTGATGAAGCCGACAGCCGCGTTCCGCTTGTCGTCATGGGCACGGGTCGACTTGGGAAAAAGTCACGTCTCGCGCTCGTCCGCCGCGGTGCGCCGCTGCACTACGTCCACCTCGGGACCGCTCTCGTGCCCGGTCAGTTTTCCCTTATCGAAGCCCGTGCCACGGCTTCCCGCCCTGAACCAAACCCGCAGTGGCGCCATCTTTCGAGCCGAAACCGGCGTATATATAATAGTAGCCGGCCGCGCCCCGCCATGAACGACCCGATTGAACTCCCCGAAACCGTGCCGGTGATGCCGTTGCCCGGCGCGCTCCTCTTCCCCCACGCCCTGCTGCCGCTCCACATTTTCGAAATGCGTTATCGCGCCATGCTCGAACACGCCCTCGCCGCACATCGCATGTTCTGCGTCACCATGGTCGAGCCCCCGCATTCCGATTGGGATTCGGCTGACGATTTCCGCCAGGTTGCCACGGTCGGCCTCATCCGCGCCTGCGTCGGCAACCGCGACGGCACCTCCAATCTCATCCTGCAAGGGTTGCACCGCGTCCGGTTTTCCGGCTTCGTCCAGGTCGAGCCGTTTCCCATTGCCGAAATCGAACCGCTCGCTTCCAAGCCCGCGCGTTCCGCCCTCGAAAGCGATGCCCTCGGCGCCCGCGTCCTCGATCTTTACCAGAAATTCAGATCCAGCGGCCGCGAGTTTCCGGCGAAAGTGGACCGTTATCTCGCGGACCTTGGCGATCCGGAGATGCTGGCCGATCTCATGGCCGCCACTTTTGTCAGTGATCCACTGCGCCGCCAGAAAGTGCTCGAAGAACTCTCCGTCCCCCGCCGTCTCCGTCTCGTCATCCAATATCTCGGCGAAGAATCCGGCGACGCGGTCTAGCGACGCTGGCCGCGTGCACTCAGGCGCGCGTGCTCCTCGAGTAAATAACGATCCGTCATCCCCGCGATGTAATCGCAAATTGTGCGATGCATTCCCTGCGTCTCGATCCGCCGCGTCGCCGCGCTCCCGAGCAACGCGGGATCGAGCACGTAGGCCTCAAAGACCTCCCGCAAAGTCTCGCACGCCCTCTGGTTCACCTCCGCCACGCGCGGGTGGTAGTAGACGTTCTTATACAAAAAGCGCCGCAGTTCCTGGTTCGCCGCCAGCACTTCCTCACTATAACAAATCAGCGGCCGCTCCCGCCCTCGCACCTCATCCGTCGTCCGCACACCCGCTGCTGCGATCGCACGCGCGCTCGCCGTGATCACATCCCGCACCTGCACATCAATGATGTCGTTGATGATCAACTGGTGCAGCAACGGCTCCCGCACTTCCGGCGCGCGCGCGTTCACATTGGCGTGACTTTTTTGCCACACGGTCGTCTCCTCCAATTGCTCCGCGCTCAGGATTTCAAAATCCACCGCGTCGTCGAGATCGTGGCTGTAATAAGTGATCTCGTCCGCCAGGTTCGCGACCTGCGCTTCCAGCGTCGGGCACGCATCGTTGCGATGTTTTTGGATTCCTTCCCGCACCTCGAAAGTCAGATTCAATCCCGGAAAATCCGGATACGGCGCTTCCAGCAAATCCACCACCCGCAGGCTCTGGTCGTTATGCTCGAAACCGCCGTGGCCCTGCATGCATTGCGCCAGCATTTCCTCGCCCGAATGCCCGAAAGGCGAATGCCCCAGGTCATGCGCCAGCGCGATCGCCTCCGCCAGATCTTCGTTTAGCGATAACGCACGCGCGATCGTGCGACTGATCGACGCCACCTCGATCGTATGCGTCAACCGCGTCCGCAGATGATCGCCCGTCCCATTCAGGAACACCTGCGTCTTATATTCCAAACGCCGAAACGCCCGCGCATGGATGATCCGCGCCCGATCGCGTTGGAACTCCGTCCGAAACGCATGCTGCGGCTCGAGAAAAACCCGCCCGCGCGATTCGCCCGATTTCTGCGCGTAAGGCGCGAGCACCTGCTGCTCATCCGCCTCCATCTGCGCGCGTGTTTTCCAGCTCATCTATTCTTCCGGGGTCGACCGCGCCGCTTCTTCACGCAAGATCCGCCGCGCCTGCCGCGCTTCCGCGCGCACAATCAGGAGATCGAAAAGCGCCAACAGCATCGCCGTGAAGGTGAACCAACCACAGGCCAGCCAGTAAACCGCGAACCAGCCGACATGCGCGCGCGGATTCAAAAACTCGCGCAAGAAGGTCGAGCCCACGATCACCATCAAAACCGCGAGCGCGAGCAGAACAAAAATCGCCACCCGCCGCGTCTTCCGATCACGAATGATCCCGCGCGTGGCGTGCACCGCGAAAGGCGCGGCGCGCAACTTCGGGTCTGGGGGTGGCGTTGCCATGGCCCGCGGCCGGCTAAATCAACAACAGCGTCGGATTCTCCAGGAGGCGGCGCAACTCCTTCAAATAATCCGCGCCCAGCGCGCCATCGATCACCCGATGATCGCAGCTCATCGTGATCGCCATGCGATGGCCCACGCTCACCTTGTCGCAATCATCGATCACTGCGCTTTTCGAAACCGCGCCGATCGCGAGGATGAAACTTTGCGGCGGATTGATGATGGCGGAAAACGAATCGATCCCGTAGCCGCCCAAATTCGAAACCGTAAACGTGCCGCCCTGGAACTCCTCCGGCTTCATCCGCTTGTTCCGCGCGCGATGCGCCAAATCCTTCACCGCTTCGCTGATTTCGCGGAGCGATTTGTTTTGCGCCGCGCGAATCACCGGCGTGATCAGGCCGTCGTCAATCGCCACCGCAATCGCAAGATCGACGTCCTGATATTGCACAATCGCATCGTCATCGAACGACGCGTTCACCTTCGGCACCTTCACCGCGGCATCGACCGATGCCTTCAAAATAAAATCGTTCACCGTGATCTTCGCGGTGTCGCTGCCCTCGCCGGAGGCTTTCAATTCCGCCCGCGCCGTCATGAGCGGCCCGGCATCGATCTCGATGCTCAGATAAAAATGCGGCACCGGTCCGAGGCTTTCGACCAACCGTTGCGCGATCACCTTGCGCATACCGGAAAGCACAATGCGCGCACCTTCCGCTGCTTTCGCCGGAGCGGCTGCGCTCGCAGTTTTCTTTTCCGGCTTCGCCTCACTCTTCGCCGCGGGTTTCGCTTTCATCGCCGCCCGCACATCTGCCTCCACCACTCGTCCTTCCGGCCCGCTGCCCTTGATCTCGGAAATCTCGAGCCCTTCCTCCGCGGCCAAACGGCGGGCCAATGGCGAAGCCTTCACGCGCGACTCATCGCCACCGGTGGACGGAGCGGGCTTGGCCTTCGCTTCGTCTTTTGCCTTCGCCTTGGGCTTCGGCGCGGGTTTATCCTCTTTCCCGGCCTTCGCCGGCGCGGCTTCGGGTTCTTCTTTTTCTTCCGCCTCCGGTTTCTCTGCGTCTGCTTTCGGCGCCTCCTTCTTCTCTTCCTCCGCGGGCGCTTCTTCGCCGTCCGCACCGATGAACGCGATCCGCTGCCCGATTTCTACCTTCCCGCCTTCCTCCACATAAATTTCCGTGAGTGTGCCGTCTTCCGGTGATTCCCATTCCATCGTCGCCTTGTCCGTCTCGATCTCCGCGATCACATCGCCCGTCAAAACCTTGTCACCCTTTTTCTTCTTCCAGGCCACGAGCGTCCCCTCCGTCATGGTGTCGCTCAGCTTCGGCATTTGAATTTCGGGCATGGCGATTTCCTTTCGTTAGGCGCCGCAAACTCGCTTCACGGCGGTGATGATTTTTGCCGCGTTCGGCAAGACCGCTTCCTCCAGTCGTTCATTATACGGCATCGGCACATCTTCTTGAGATACGCGCGCGATGGGCGCATCGAGCTCATCAAAAATATTGTCCTGGATGCGGAAGCAAATCTCCGCGCCGATCCCGCAATACGGCCGATCCTGTTCCGCCACGACGACGCGGTGCGTTTTCGAAACCGACGTCAGGATGGCCTGCAAGTCGAGCGGCTTGATCGAGCGCAGATCCAGCACCTCCGCGCTGATCTCCTCTTCTTCGAGTTGCTCCGCCGCGGCCAACGCCATCGGCACCGTCTGCGCGTAGCAGATGATGGTTACGTCGGACCCCTCGCGTTTAATTTCCGCTTCACCGAGCGGGATGAGCAGCTCCTGATCTTCCGGTTCCACCATCCCTTTCGAGCTGTAGAGCAGCTCCGATTCGAGCACGAGCACCGGATTATTGTCGCGGATCGCCGTCTTCAACAAACCCTTTGCATCGCGCGGCGTCGCCGGCGTGCAAATCTTCAAGCCCGGAAAATTCGCATACAAACATTCCGTCGCGTGCGAGTGCGTCGCGCCGAGTTGATGCGCCGGCCCATTCGGCCCGCGAAACGTGATCGGAATATTAAATTGTCCACCCGACATCGTGAGCATGTTCGGCGCGTTGTTCACCACCTGATCGAACGCCACCAGCGAAAAGCTAAACGTCATGAACTCGATCACCGGCCGCAGTCCCACCATGGCCGCGCCAATCCCGAGCCCGGCAAATCCATTCTCGCTGATCGGCGTATCGACGATGCGTTTTTCGCCGAACCGATCGAGCAAGCCCTGGCTCACCTTGTAAGCGCCGTTGTATTGCGCCACTTCCTCACCCATGAGGAAGACATTCGCGTCGCGCTCCAGCTCTTCCGCGAGCGCCTCATTCAGCGCCTGGCGATAAGTAATCTCTCTCACGCCTTCGCCTCCGTTTCACCGTTCACGTAGGTGTAATCGTAGAGCTTCTCCAGCGGTGGCTCCTCGCTCTCTTCCGCAAATTTCACACTCGCGAGCGCCGTCTCCTTCGCGTCCTTGTCCATCTTATCGAACTGCTCGTTCGTCAGCGTCCCTTCGCGCGTCAACTGCGCCCGCAGCCGCGTGATCGGATCGTCCATCCGATATTTCTCCAGCTGTTCCTTCGTGCGATAACTCGCCGGATCCGACATGGAATGGCCCCGATAACGATAGGTGCGAATTTCCATGAAGGCCGGATGCGGCTCCTTCCGAATCCCCTCAGCGACCTCCGCAATCTTGTCGCGCACCTCGCGAAAATTCATCCCATCCAGGACGAACCCGGGAATGTCGTAACCTTCCGCACGTTCCACGATTTCCTTGAGCGACGTCGACCGCTCCACCGAGGTGCCCATCGCGAAGAGATTGTTCTCGCAAATAAAAATCACCGGCAACTTGTAAAGCGCGGCGAGATTCAGCGCCTCGTGGAAGCCGCCTTGGTTGATCGCGCCGTCGCCAAAGAAGCAAAGCGTCACCCGATCTTCCTCGCGATATTTCGACGCAAACGCCATCCCCACCGCCAGCGGCACGTGTGCGCCCACGATGGCGTGCCCGCCATACATGTGATTCTCCTTGTCGAAATAATGCATCGACCCGCCCAGCCCACGCGAGCAACCCGTCGCCTTCCCGAACAGCTCCGCCATGCAGGCGTCCGCAGATGTTCCGCGCGCTAACGCATGCGCATGATCGCGATAGGCCGTGATCAGATAATCATCCGGGCGCACCGCCGCGACCGCACCCACCACGACCGCTTCCTGTCCGATGTAGAGATGACAAAAGCCGCCGATCTTCTGCGCTTGATATTGTTGACTGGCGCGCTCCTCGAAACGCCGGATCAACAGCATCAGCGAGAGCATCTCGACTTCGTCGCGTTGCTCCGGCATGGGCATGCCAGGTTACGCGACGCGCGAAAGCGCCGGCGTGGCGCGTGAGCGTTCCGTGCTCCGTCCATAGCGGACGGCGACGACAAAGAGAACGGTGAAAGCGAGATCGCTCACGAGCGAATTGCGAAAGAACATCCAGGTCGGCGCGTAGCCCGGCAAACCGACCGTGAGCGCCTGGATGAACCCCGCGAAATTTTTCACGTAACCCGGATCGCTGATCCACGAAAACGCGTTGCTGATCAGATAAAAAATAACCGACCCGCCGACCGCAGCCGGCAGCATCGTCTTGAACGAAGCGCGATTCACCAAAAGCAAACCGAGACAACCGACCGCGATCAACGCCAGATAACGCCCGAGGATTAGCGGATCCACCATGCTCGCGCCGTAATAGCTGTTCAGGACAAAATCCGAAACGAGCAGCGCCAGCAACGGCACCGTGAAGCGATACTTCGCCGGGAAAAACGCGGCCGCGCAGAGCGCGATCGCGGCCAGCGGAGCGAAGTTCGAAAGCCAGGTCGCATCACCGGATTGCACCAGGATGCCGGTGGCGATCCGATAGACCACGGCGACGACAATGAGGAGAAACGCAAAGATCATGCGCGGTGACATTTCAACACTCTAGAGCGATATGCAATCCGCTTCTCTAACCCGGGCGGCTCGCGCTCCAACCCGCGATCGTATTTCATTGTTTCCGCGCGTAATCCCCGGCACGATTTGTCTCCCAAAGTCCACCCCAATGAAATCCCCCCGCGCGCGCGCCACCGTCGCGATCCTCTTCTCCATTTGCACCTTCACGGCCGGCCAGGCTGCCGCTCCGCCCGTCGCCTTTGTTTTCAATGGCGTCAGCTATTTCCACCGTTGGTCGCAAGGCGATCAGCACGAATTCACGCCCGAGAAACAGGAAGACCTCAAGAAATGGTCGGACATGATCACGATCAATGCCTATCCCGGTGTGCAGGATGGCGAAGGGCTCGCCGCCACCGCCAATGCGGTCCTGGAGAATTACAAAAAGCACCAGGCCCGCGTCCTCACTACCGACTCCCTTCCACGCACCGCCGAGCGGCCCGCGGAGCACCTCATCGTCGTCGTCTTCGCGCGACCCACATTTATGGAAGTCGCCTTCGCCCGCTTCCAAATGCTGGACTCGACCGGTTACTCGATCGTTTATTCTCATCGCCTTTACGGCGAAAAACTCGGCGACGAAATGAGCGCCTGGCTGAAAGCGCACGGCCCCAAAACTGAAAAAGCGCTCATGACTTGGGCCACCTCACCTGCCTCTCTCCGCGGCAAGCCTCTCTAGGGACAGATCGCGCTCGCCACAGAGGACGGCTTGCTACCAGCGCAAATCCAATCTCGTTCCCAAGACTTTTGAAACGAGGGGCAATCGGACAGGCACAGCGACTTCACGCTTTCCAGCGTGGGCGGAAGCCTGGCGCAAGCGTCTCGCTTGCGTGGATCGAGACGCGTAAGCTAGAGGCCCGCGCTACGGCTCTAGGCCGCGGCGGACCCGGCCGCCACGCGCGCTTTGTTCAAGCGGGCTTTGCGACGGTTGGCGGCGTTGCGGTGGATGATGCCGCGCTTGGCGGCTTTATCGACCGCGGAAATGAGGGCGCGCTCGGCTTTCTGATCTTTCTCGCCGGTATTGCTCGCGATCGCCTTGTTCATCTTGCGCAGGCGGGTGAGGACGCTGCGGTTGCGAAGGGAGCGCACGGTGGTTTGGCGCGCTCGTTTGCCGGCGGATTTGGTGTTGGCCATGGGAAAAATTTCTGGGCGTGGAGGCTCGCGGCAGGGCGCGCTTTTGTCAACCGGCAGAAGCAAATACCGCCGCGGACGGGCGGACGATTAACTGTTGTTCTCGGCGAGGCGAACCGCTCGGGCCAACGCGGCTTTGCGCTCGGCGAGGGTGTCGCGGCTGGACCGGACGTAGGGAGCGGGACGGCCTGCTTCGGTCGGCACATCGGGCGCGGTGTATTTATAAACGACGCGCGCCTTGGGGACGTTGGGCAGTTTGCCTGGGACCACTTGCACAACGGCACCGATGGGGAGCTGGCTGTAGAGGGCGGCGACGTCCTTTGATTTCATCCGAATGCAGCCGTAGCTGGCGGGGCGACCGATCTTTTTCTCTTCGGGCGTGCCGTGGATGTAGATAGCGCGGGAAAAGGCGTGCGCGGTCGACGCTTCCAGGCCGCGCAACCAGAGGATGCGGGTGATGATGGGATCGCGGCCGGGGGCGTTCGGCTTCAGGATTTCGCCGGTGAAACGACGGCTCTTGAAGACGGCGCCGGCGGGAGCGTGGTCGCCGATTTTTTGCGCAACGGCCATGGCGCCGAGGGGTGTGGTCATTTTCCCGAAGCCATCGCCGAGACCGAACTTCGAGGTGGAAACCGGGTAGGTGGTGACTTTGGCGCCGTTCTGCAACAGCATGAGCTTTTGATCTTTCACGCTCACGATCACCTGATTGGTGATGGTGGCGGGCGGCTCGGTGCCAGCAAAAGCCACCGCGGCGGATTGCAGGAGAAGGAGGGCGAGGAGGGGGAGACGAACCATCGCGAGTGTTGTTACAGGGGTTTAACGTTTTGTCACGCGGGAATCGTAGCCTCCACCCGTGCGGGATTGAAATTGAAGCGCGGCCACCATTGCGAAAGCGAACTGAGCGAGACGTAAAGAAAGCCGATCTGGAACATGGTCAGAAAGGGCACGGAAAGGTATTGGCCGTGGCTGATGGCGAACCAAAGGAAGTAGGTGAAGTAGAGCGCGAAGGCCATTTCCAGAAAGGGCAGGAAGGACTTCAGCGGCATGTATTTTTTCGTCCGCCAGGTCTGCTTCTGGCGCTCGATCCCGTACTTGGGGGTGCGGGTGAAATCGGATTCGTGATTAAAGACGGCCTCGAGGACGGCGCGGGCGTTATTGAGCGAAAGACCGACGCCGAGGGCGAGAAGCGCGGGCAGGAGCAGGATCTCCTTCATCCAGGTCTGCGGATGCAATTCGCGCTGCGCGCAAATGTAGAACGCGGCCACGGAAAGCGATGCGGTGCAGAAGATTGGGACGTCCACGAGGAGCAACCGCAGCCAGCCCGTTTGCGGCCCGCCTACTGAGGGATGAAGAAGCACGCATAAACAAGCTAGCAGGAGGTATGCGAAGTTGGAGGTTAAGTGCGCGGTGGCCTCAATTTTTAGCGGGAGCGCCAGTTTGCTGCGCCAGATCGTCGGGCAGCAGTTTCTTGCAGGTTTGGACCGAGCCTTTGGTCCAGCGATGCTGCTGCGATTTGAAGCCGTTCATGTCCACGGGCAACTCCGCCGGCGTGATCACGTTCGGGAGGAAGACGAATTTCCAGCCCGCAAGCTGGGCGCGGTAGCTGAGGTCGAGATCTTCGGTAAGCGTGTCGTGCTGCCAGCCGCCTGCTTCCTGAATGCAGGAGGTGCGCCAGACGCCAGCGGTTCCGTTGAAGTTAAAGAACCGGCCGCTGCGGCTGCGCGCGGTTTGCTCGAGCAGGAGATGGCCGTCGAGGAACATCGCCTGCACCCGCGTGAGCAGAGAGTAGGTGCGGTTGAGATGGCCCCAACGCGTCTGAATCATGCCGACCTTCGGATCGGTGAAAAAATGGATCGTCTTCTGGAGAAGATCGGGCTGCGGGACGAAATCCGCGTCCAGGATGCAGACGAAGTCGCCTTGCGCGGAAGCGAGCCCGCCTTCCAGTGCGCCGGCCTTGAACCCCGTGCGATCGGTGCGGTGGCGTCGCTCCACATTGAACCCGCGGTCACGCAGTTCGTTTACGCACCGCGCAGTCAGCTCCTGGGTATCATCGGTGGAGTCGTCCAGTACCTGGATTTGCAACCGGTCGCGCGGGTAATCGAGTTCGCTCACCGAACGCAGGAGCCGCTCGACTACGTAAACTTCGTTGAAGATGGGCAACTGCACTGTGACGACGGGCAGTTCCTCGAAATGCGCCAAGGGCACGTTCTCGCGTTTCCGATTCTTCAGAAACAGATAGATGATGAAGTAACGGTGCACACCGTAGGCCGAGAGCCCCAGCAGTACACTGAGGTAGCAAGTGGTCCAAATGAGATATCCAGCGCTTCCTTGCATAACGGGTAATGAGAGAATTGCCGGCCACGGGGCCGGCAAGGGCGGTATGATGCCGCTTCCCTCGCTTCCGTCAAATCAAAAATGGTAGTTTTCCCTCTCAAAACGGGCTTCCGCCGGCCATATCGCGAGGCGCAATAAATCCAAAAAAAGGAAACGCAGCCCGACCGTTCGCTGGTCGTCTTCCGAAAGAGAGATAGGGCTTACAAGCCGCAGCGGACGGGTCTTGCTGCGGGTGAGGCATGAGCCGAGTTTGACGCCCGATGGCATTCCCAATTCTCCTACTTTGGCGCCGCCTCTTCCCAAAAGACGGGAAAGGCCGTTTCGGGCGTTTCAACATTGTCGTCGCCATCCTCGTGGCAGGGTGGGTGCCCGCGATCTCGATGCTGGTGGTCTCCTACACCATCCTGACCAACACCCTCGAGTCGAAAATCCTGCGCGATCGCCAGACTTTCGTGCGCTTGATCGCCCATCTTGTGGGCGACGATTTCAATCGCACCGGCGGCATCGTGGAATACTACCAGACCCAGCCGGAGGTGGCCGGGATCCTCACGGCCACGACCCCGGAGGTCGCCGGGCAGGAGTGGTTAAACAAGACCTTCTACTCGCATCCGCGCATCGACGGCATGTTTCTCGCCGCGGCTGATGGCCGCCTTATCGCCTCGATTCCTGCCGTCCCGTCAGATTTGATCGCAGAGTTTCCCACCAGCGGCTGGAAAACCGGAGCGCTTGCCGCCCCAGGCGCTCACGTCTCCCCGGTCCATCCCCGCATCTCAGACAAGCGCATGACCACCGACATTGTCGGTCCGGTCAAAGGGCCCGATGGGACTGTCCTCGGCTATCTCGGCGTGTCTGTTCTGGTCGAACGCATGGGCCGCCGGCTTTCCACGATCGAGTTCGCCGATCAATCCATCTGCCAGGTCATCGATCAGACCGGTGCGGCGCTTTTCACAAACAAATTTCTACCCAACACCGCGCCCGTCTCCACGCAGGTGCGGGATTTGATTCGGGAAATCCGGGAACAAAAAGACGGGCACCTCGATCGCCACGGCAATCTCTACTCGTTCAGTCTGGTCGAACCCAATGATTGGCTCGCGGTGGTGGAGCAACCCAAATCCGCCGCCTACCGTCCGGTGAAGGATTTGCTCGCGAAGATCACATTCCCCGCCGTCTGGCTGATTCTGCTTACTGCCGTGGGCGCGGCTTTCGCCGGCAGATTCACGCGCCGACAGGCGGAGGCGGCCCGCCGCATCGAACGCGAAGTCGTGTTCAACGAGAAAATTCTCGCCAACATGCCGAGTGGCATCGCCTTGGTGGACCCCGATTCCCGCGGTTTTCTCCAGGCCAATGAAGCCTTCGCCCGCATGGCGAAAACCTTCGGTGGCTTTCCGCCGGAAAAGGACATCTACGACGCCACGCCCGAGGAGGTGACGATCGCGCCCGCTGACGCCATCGAACGGGTCCTAAAGTTCGGCGCGCCTTTCCAGTTGGTCGAGCAACCATTCAAGGATGGCGACGGGCAAACCCATTTCGTAAACGTGAACCTCCTGCGCCTTCAGGGAACCGAACAGCGCATCCAGGGCGTGCTTTATCTGGTTGAAGACAAGACGCGCGACGTGACCCTGCGCCAGGAGTTGATCGGTGCCAACGCGGCCAAGGATCAATTTCTCGCTCTTCTCTCGCACGAGTTGCGCAACCCTCTCACGCCCGTCATCGCGATGGTGGGCGAACTCGAATCTGATGCCGCCAACACTCTCGAAACACGCCGCGCCCTCGAAGTGATCCGCCGCAACGTGGAACTGGAAGCGCGCTTGATCGACGATCTGCTCGACGTCACCCGCATCTCAAAGGGCAAGCTTCAGCTCAGCTTCGAGACGGTGAATCTGCACCACATTCTGGAGCGCGCCTACGAGATTTGCCGGGAGGAAATCCTGGCCAAGCAACTCCGGATGGAATTCCGCCTCCGTGCCGAATCGGCCTACGTCAAAGGCGATCCCGCTCGCTTGCAGCAGGTCTTTTGGAATTTGATCAAGAACAGCGTGAAGTTCACACCCGCCGAGGGATCGATCGTCATCGAAACCCGCAACCCCACACCCGGCGAAATCGAGATCGCCACCACCGATACCGGCATCGGCATCGAACCGGAGAAGATCGACAAAATCTTCAACGCCTTCGAGCAGGGCCAAAGCTCCATCACCCGGCGTTTCGGCGGCCTCGGCCTCGGGCTCGCCATCTCCAAGGCGATGGTGGAAGCCCATGGCGGCACCCTCACGGTGGCCAGCGCCGGCCGGGATCGCGGCGCCACTTTTAGGGTCATGCTCGAGACCGTCGCCACGCCTGCGCCGATCGAGCCCGCTCGTGCGCCAGGCCCGTCCCAGCGCACGCTCGCCGCAAAAAATCGCGTGGCACAGAACGCCCCACATCTGCTCGTGGTGGACGATCACCACGATACCTGCACCGGCATGAAAATGATGCTGGAGCGGCGCGGCTATCGCGTCACCGTCGCCTACTCCGCCAGTGACGCCGCGGCGAAAGCCAACGCCGACGAATTCGATCTCCTGATCAGCGATATCGGTTTGCCCGACCGCTCCGGCTACGAACTAATGGCGGAGCTGGCCGCCAGCAGGAGTCTGCGCGGCATCGCGCTCAGCGGTTTCGGCATGGAGAACGACGTCAGCCGCGCGCACGAGGCCGGCTTCTCAGATCATCTCACAAAGCCGATTAACTTCGAACGCCTCGAGGAAGTGATCCACAACCTCCTGCAGCCGGAGCCCGCCACCCCGTCGGAAGGCCGGTAGCGCAATCAGCCCGCCGCGAAATCCGCGCGCGGTTCCTCGGCCCCGTTCTGCGCATGGGCACCGTTCTGCGCCTTGTCGGCCGCTTCCTTCATCTCCCGGGAGAGTTGTTCCACCCGCTGCCGCATGATTTTGCCGGCCTTGAACTTTACTGTCGCCCGCGGCGGAATCACAAAACTGCTGCCCGGCTCGTTTGGATTGCGGCCAACCCGCGGCTTGGTTAGCCGAGGTTGGAAAACACCGAAGTTTCGGAGTTCCACCGCCACATTCCTGGCCAGACTGTCTGTGATTTGATCGAGGGTCCGCTGGACAACCTCGAATACCTCGTGTTGCACCATCCCAGTTTGGTTGCTGATGGCGACGACGATGTCGCGTTTAGTAAGCTTTGCCATACAGATAATTACGCTTCCCGAGCATCCATCAGTCGGAAGTATTACGCAACAGGACAAAAAAATCGTCCGTACGCAAACCACTTATTCCGTCCAGCTTACGGACGGTGAATAGCACTAAGCCGCCGTTTGGCTTAGCTGCCGATTAAAAATTCGGCCCAAATAGTACTGGAATGGAGACATTCCTGCCAGCACCTTACGCTTGCTCTTAAGCTGTCCCTGCAGGACGCCGAGCTTGGTGAAAATGCCGTTCCACTCCGTCTCGATGCGGCGGACTTCCTCATTCGAAAGCTCGCGCACGCCGCGCATGGAGACGCCGCGCTGCAAGACGTTCATAGCCCGGCCAGAAAGCTCCCCGAGCAAGCCCAGTTCCCGGAAAACGTGTTCCGTTTCCTGGAGCAAATTCGCCCGGATCTCCGTGAACTGCCGTTCCTGCTCCGCGGAAATAATCGGCCGCGCCTTATCCAGTCCGTAGGTGATGAGATCGTGCAGCCGTTTCCAGCTATCCAGTTGCAGCGCTAAAAGCCGCAGGTGTACTTCCAGTTCCTTGTCTTTCATTAGGGTCCAGTGGCGGAGAGCTCGAGGGTCTCGTCCAGTTTTTGCAAATTATCGATTAACAAATGCGCCCACGGCCGATCCACGGACTGGACCTGGCTGATGATGCCCTCCTCGAAATAGAATCGGCCCTGGCGCCAGCGGAAAATCTCCGCCACCG
Source organism: uncultured Verrucomicrobiae bacterium (assembly GCA_963769625.1). GTDB lineage: Bacteria > Verrucomicrobiota > Verrucomicrobiia > Chthoniobacterales > UBA10450 > JACCTI01. The sequence continues at coordinate 166,085 of CAVYMO010000013.1, forward strand.
CCGGTTCCCCTTCCAGCGAATCGAAGACGGCGTGCCGCACCGAGCCGTGGTGCAGGTAGATCTCGCTGTTGCCACGCCGCGACTTAAAGGTAAAACGACCGCTGCGTTGCCCCAGGCAGCTCATCTGCAGGATCTCCGCCGCGGAAAATTGGTTCAGGTTCCCGATCAAAGAATGGCAAGGGTCGATCCCCTCCGAGGCCTCCCCGGAATGCGTCTCCAGCTTGCCGATAAACCGGTGAATCTGGTGCCGCAGTCCAGTGTCGGACCGGCCGGTATTGATGGCCACGATCTTTTGCGCCTCCGCTGACTGCCTGAATCCCGCGGGCTCAGGTCCTCGCCGCCAGGCAGGCGATCTGGAGCGATGGGAAATGCTGACGCGCATTCGTGGCCTGATCGAACGCCACCGCCTGTTCGCCTTCCACGAGGAAGCCATCGAAGTTTTCCGCCAGCAAAACGCCGATCGCTTCCGACATCGTCCGCACGATCCTCATCTCGATTGCGTTCATCTCGGCGATGAGGCAAATCGCGCGATCTTCAAAGACCGGATCGGCGTTTAAAATGAGAAGGCGAGTTTCCACAAATGTCCGTTAGGTGACGGAATACCTAGCAAGAAGCTTGCCCATGACGGCCAATCGGACGTAAAAATGTCAATCGGAGCCTCGCCAACCCCCTAGAACAGTGCGTTTTAGCGTCGCCAGGCCGTCCGCGGCTTCGGCGCTGCAAAGCTCTCAGGGGCAATTTCATGCGCAGTGCGGAAATGCACTTTCGCCACTTCCCGGAGCGCACTTGAACCACCCTTCGCCACCACCGCCCGCGCCGCCTCTTTCACCGCCGCCGACACCCCGCGGCCTAGCTTGATCCCGATCATTTTGCTCCGCTTCTCCAGCCAATCGATAAACGCTTCCCGTGCCACGATCGACGCCGCCGCCACCGCGGGATCGGATTCCGCCTTCGTCCGTTGCTCCAGTTCGATCTCGCGCCCCTTTTGCAACAGCGAGCGCTCGATCACTCGCGCATCCGCAAACTTATCCGACAACGCGCGCGGACAATCCGGCCGCCGCGCGAGCAGGTTCTCGATCACCCGCGCATGCCCCCAACCGAGCAGGCTGTTCAGATTCCCGAACTTTTCATAAAGCGCGTTGTACCGCTCCGGCCCGATCACCACCGTATCCACGATTGCCCCCTGCGTCCGCCGGATCGCCTCCGCCAGCGACCGAATCCGCGCGTCTGAGCCGATCCGTTTGCTGTCCTGGATGCCCGCTTCCATGAACTGACGCGCAATCCCGCGATCCACATACACACCTGCGATCACGAGCGGCCCAAAGAAATCGCCCTTCCCGCTTTCATCCACCCCGAAATGGGCGGCAAACATTTCCGGCGAATGCACCTCCTCATAGCCGAGCTTCGCCTCCTCCAGAATCTTCGGCTCGATCTGGAACTGCACGAACTCCTCGATCCCCTTCCCTTGCAGCAAAATCTTCGGACCCTTTTCGTAGACCGCCACGCTCAGCTTCTCCTTCTGCGCGAAAAACAGCGTGTAAGGCCGCGGCGCAAAAACGAAGCCCAGCTCCTCGAGTAATGCGCGAAGTTTGGCGGCCTGCTCCTGCGTGAGCGGATGAGTATAGGTGTTCACGGGAAACGGAAGCCGGAAACGTCGAACGCCCAACGCCGAACGTCGAACACATAATCTCTAACTTCGGAGTTGGACGTTCGGCGTTCGGCGTTCGACGTTTTCCCATCAACGCTTCCCGCTTCCGCCGCGCCCTCCTCTCCTGGTATCGCAAAAACGGCCGTGACCTCCCCTGGCGCCAAACGCAGGACCCCTACGCCATCCTCGTCTCCGAGATCATGCTCCAGCAAACCCAGGTCGCGACCGTGCTCCCTTATTATAGAGCGTGGCTCCAACGCTTCCCTGATGTTGAAAGCCTCGCGCGCGCCAAGGAGACCGACGTCCTGCACGCCTGGCAGGGTCTCGGCTACTACGCTCGCGCGCGCAATCTCCACGCCGCCGCCAAGGCCATCGGCCACCGGCCGTTTCCCCGCTCTCTCCAGCATCTCCCCGGGCTCGGTCGTTATACCGCAAACGCCGTGGCCACCTTCGCCTTCGACCAATCCGTCCCCATCGTCGAAGCCAACATCGCCCGTCTCCTCGCGCGTCTCCTCGATCTCCAACTCCCGATCGATGCCGCCGCCGGCCGCACCGCCCTCTGGAACCTCGCCAGCGATCTCGTCCCAAAAAAACACGCCGGTCGTTTCAATTCCGCGCTCATGGATCTCGGCGCGCTCATCTGCATTCCGCGCCAGCCCAAATGCCACCGGTGTCCCGTACGTGCCTTCTGCGCCGCCACCGACCCCGCTTCTCTCCCGCGCAAGCGCGCCCGCGCCTCCACGGAATTGCTCACCGAGAATCACGCCTTCGCGCTGCGCCGCGGCCGCATCCTCCTCGAGCAATCCGAAGATCGCTGGCGCGGCATGTGGATTCTCCCACGTCTCCACGCGCGCCCGCTTCCAGCCGAGCCGGTGTATCGAGCAGAGTTCCCGTTCACCCATCATCGCATCACCCTCGCGGTCTTTGCGCGGCCCACGCCCGTGACCAACCGGCACCGCTGGTTCCCGCTCCCGCAACTCCGAGACATTCCGGTGCCCTCGCCGCACCGCCGCGCCTTACGCGCGCTCCTCTTTCCGAATTGAGCGTTGGACGTTGGACGTTGGGCGTTGGACGTTTTCCCTCCTCCATGAAAACCGCCGCCACTCTCCCAGACCCACGCGGCCACTTCGGCCCGTACGGCGGCATGTTCGTCCCGGAGACGCTGATGACCGCGCTCAAGGAACTGACCGCCGAATACGACACGCGCGCGAAAGCGACGCCGGCCTTCCAAAACGAGCTCGCCCATCTCCTGCACGACTACGTCGGCCGTCCCACTCCGCTCTACTTCGCCGAGCGCCTGACGCAGCAACTCGGCGGCGCGAAAATCTATCTCAAGCGCGAGGACCTGCTCCACACCGGCGCGCACAAGATCAACAACGCCCTCGGCCAGATCCTGCTCGCCCGCGCATGGGCAAAAAGCGCATCATCGCCGAAACCGGCGCCGGCCAGCACGGCGTCGCCACCGCCACCGTCTGCGCGCGCGCTTCGGCTTGCGAATGCGTCATCTACATGGGCGCGGTCGATATGGAGCGCCAGGCGCTCAACGTCGCTCGCATGCGGTTCCTCGGCGCCAAAGTCGTCGCCGTCACCGCCGGCCAGGCGACGCTCAAGGAAGCGGTCAACGAAGCCATGCGCGACTGGGTCACCAATGTCCGCAGCACGCACTACATCCTCGGCTCCGCTCTCGGCTCGCATCCCTACCCGATGATGGTGCGCGATTTCCACCGCGTCATCGGCGTCGAAGCGCGCCACCAGATCCTCGAACGCGAAGAACGCCTGCCCGACCTGCTCGTCGCCTGCGTCGGCGGCGGCAGCAACGCGATCGGTCTCTTCCATCCCTTTCTCGAAGACGAAAACGTCCGCATGATCGGCGTCGAAGCCGGCGGCGACGGCATCCGCGACGGCGAACACGCCGCGCGTTTCCAAGGCGGCAAGCTCGGCGTGCTGCAGGGCACCAAGACCTGGCTGCTCGCCAACGACGACGGCCAGATCGAGCTCACCCACTCCGTTAGCGCCGGCCTCGACTACGCCGCCATCGGCCCCGAGCACGCCTACCTGCGCGACGCAGGGCCGCATCGAATACGACTACGCCACCGACGACGAAGCGCTCGCCGCCTTCCAGCACTCTCGCCGCAGTCGAAGGCATCATCCCCGCCCTCGAAAGCGCCCACGCCATCGCCCACGTCATCAAAGTCGCGCCCCACCCTGCGCGGCCGACCAAATCATCATCGTCAACCTCTCCGGCCGCGGCGACAAAGACGTGGCGCAGGCCGCCGAACATTTCGATTTCTAAATGAGAAGCATGACCGGTTATGGCCGTGGCGAGGTTGACCACGGTGGGGTGAAATTCAGCGTCGAGCTCAACTCCGTGAATCGAAAACAAAGCGACCTCGTCGTGAATCTCCCGCGCGATTTCGCGGAACTGGAACCGCGCATCCGCCAAACCATCAACGAGCAACTCTCGCGCGGCCGCACCAACGTGCTCGTTTCCTGCGAGCAAGGCGCGAACGGGAACCGCAAGCTCGCGCTCGACACCGCGCTCGCGCGTTCCTATCACGAAGCCATGCGCGCCTTGCAAAACGAGTTGAGCGCGCCGGGCGAGATCACCATCGGCACCATTCTGCAAGCGCCCGGTGTGATGCGTTTCACCGAGGACGGGATCGATGCCACGCAGGCCTGGCCGGCCGTCGAACAGGCGCTCGCTGCCGCGCTGAGCGAGTTGATCAAAATGCGCGAACGCGAAGGTGAGCATCTCGCGGAAGATTTGCGCACGCGCCTCGAAACCATCCGCGACGCGATCAAGGAAGTGAACGGCCTCTTTCCCGACGTGGTGAAAAAATATCGCACTGCCCTGCTCGAGCGAATCAACAAGGCCGGCCTCGACCTTCCCGTCGATGACGATCGTCTCTTGAAGGAAGTCGCGCTCTTCGCCGATCGTTCCGATGTCTCCGAGGAATTGACGCGGCTCGAACATCACCTCGCCCAGTTCGCCGACCACCTCGGTAAAGACGAACCGGTCGGACGCACGCTCGAATTCATCACCCAGGAAATCTTTCGCGAACTGAACACGCTCGGGGCAAAGTCGAACGACGCCGCCATCTCGCAGCGCGTCGTCCTTTGCAAAGCCGAACTCGAAAAAATCCGCGAGCAAATCCAAAACGTTGAGTAAACAATTCACCCGCAGCGGAATTCTTTTCGTCGTCTCCGCGCCTTCCGGCGCGGGCAAGACGACCCTGTGCGACGCGCTGCGGCAGACGCCCGACTTCGTTTACTCCGTCTCCTGCACCACGCGTCCGCCGCGCGCGGGCGAGATCGAAGGCGAGGATTATCACTTCCTCGCCGAAAAGGATTTTCAGGATCGCGTCGCCGCGGGCGAGTTCCTCGAATACGCCGAGGTGCACGGACGCTTTTACGGCACGCTGCGCAAGCCCGATCTGCGACAATCTCGACAACGGCGTCGATGTCCTGATCGACGTCGACACGCAAGGCGCGGATTCGATTCGCAACTTCAAAGACGAATTCGTGCGCCGTTCGCTTTGCGACGTCTTCATCATGCCGCCCGATCTCGACGAACTCCGCCGCCGCCTCACCAAACGCGGCACCGAGACCGCGGAGCAGATCGAACTGCGCCTGGTCAACGCCGCGCGCGAGATGGAACTCTGGCGCGATTATCGTTACACCATCATCAGCAAATCGATGGAGGAAGATCTGATCAAATTCCGCAACATCATGGGCGCCGAACGTTACCTCAGCCGCCGCCTCGCCTGCTCATGAGCGAATCCAGCAAACAAAAATCCGTCGTGCTCGGCGTGACCGGCTCGATCGCCGCCTACAAAGCCGCGGAGCTCGACCAGCCTCCTCTACAAACAAGGCCACGATGTCTTCGTCGTCATGACGCAGGACGCGACCGAGTTCATCACGCCGCTCACGTTGCAGACGCTCTCGAAGAATCCGGTGATGACGAGCTTCTACGACGAAAAGGAAAACTGGCGCCCGGGCCACATCCAACTCGCCGATCGCGCGAATCTTCTTCTCATCGCGCCCGCCACCGCCAATGTCATCGCCGAACTCGCGCACGGCCTCGCCAGTCATCCGCTCGCCGCCATCGCGCTCGCGACTCGCGCGCCGATTCTGATCGCGCCCGCGATGAACGGAAAGATGTGGGAGCATCCCGCCACGCAGGAGAACGTGGAGAAGCTGAAAACGCGCGGCGTCGAATTCATCGGACCGGAAGCGGGCATGCTCGCGTGCGGCTACGAAGGCGTCGGCCGCTTGTGGAAAGTGGATGAGATCGCCTTCCGCGCCGAGTTCCTCCTCGCCGCGCAGGACAATCTGATCGCGTGAAGATCGTCGTCACGGCCGGACCGACGCGCGAGCCGATCGATCCTGTCCGTTTCCTGAGCAACCGCTCGTCCGGAAAAATGGGATACGCGCTCGCGGAAGCGGCGCTCGAGACCGGACACGAGGTTACGCTCATCTCCGGACCGACCGCGCTGCACGCCTCCGGAAAACGCGCGACTGGTTCGCATCACCACCGCCGACGAACTCTACGATGCGGTCCACGCACACGTGCGCGACTGCGACGTGCTCGTGATGTGCGCCGCCGTTTCCGATTACAAACCGGTGACAGCGCGACGCAGAAAATGGAAAAGCAAACCGGCGAGTTCGCGCTGCGTCTCACGCCGACGCGCGATATTCTCGCGTCGCTGCCGACGAAGAATCGATCGTGCTTCGTCGTCGGCTTCGCCGCAGAGACGCACGACATCGAAGCGAGCGCACGCCGAAAACTTTCCGCGAAGCATTGCGACATGATCGTGGCGAACGATGTCAGCGCGCAGCGATTCCGGAATGGAAAGCGACGAGAACGCGGTGACAATTTTCGTTCGCGACGGCGAAATGAAATCAATTTCGCGCGCTCCGAAAAAAAATATCGCGCGCGAGCTCATGAAAATAATTTTTCAGACGCGTGAAAAAAGTTTGACAAAAAAATCGTGATGCTTACTGACGTGTGTTGTGAACTTATTCACAAATTGTTCACACCCACCGCACCTGCGGATTGAAAGGGGGGATTAGCGATGCCAGCGAAGAAGAAAGCGAAGAAAGCCGCCAAGAAAGCTCCTGCAAAGAAAAAAGCAGCGAAGAAAACGGCCAAGAAGCGCCACTAGATCTTAACTGATCATCCTTGGAACTGCGGGCTTTCGTCCCGGTCCCAAAACGCAAATTCAACCCGGGAGGGGGATTCATTTCTCCTCCCGGTTTTGTTGTACCGGCGTCGTGCGCGCTGGAAAACATTTGGCACTGCGAGAGCGCACTCCTATTAGTCACGATCATGACGCATTATCTCGACGCCGCGATCGAAGCGGCGCGCGCCGCCGGCGAACTCTTGCGTCGCGGCTTCGAGCAACCGCAGCGCGTGAACGCGCGCGAAGCGCACGACATCAAGCTCGAGATCGATGTGCAGACGCAGGATTTGATCACGACGTCGCTGCTTGAAAAAATTCCCGCAGCACGCGCTTTACGGCGAGGAGGGAATCGTAGGCGATCAAAGCGCCGACCATCAATGGGTGGTCGATCCGCTCGATGGGACGGTGAATTTTTTCTACGGCATCCCGCATTTCTGCACTTCGATCGCGCTGCGCTTGCACAGCGAAGTGATCGTGGGCGTGATCTACGATCCAATGCGCGATGAATTGTGGACGGCGCAAAAAGGCAAGACGCCGGAATTAAACGGACGTCCGATGCGCGTGAGCGAGCGCAGCGAAATCGGCGAAGCCGTGATCTCGGTCGGTCTTTCCAAAACCGGCGTCACAATCGCGGCCGGGCTGCCGCTTTTGCAGGACATGGTGCATCGCGCCCGTAAATGCCGTCTGATGGGCAGCGCCGCGCTCGACATGGCGTATGTCGCTTGCGGCCGCTTCGACGCCTACATCGAACAAGGCATCAGCCTCTGGGATATCGCGGCCGGTTTTATTCTCGTGGAAACGGCTGGCGGCAAGGTCGACATGCGGCCGCGTCAGGACATGAAAGATAAATACAGCATCATCGCGTCGAACGGCGTGATCGATCTCGGGCTTTGAGATGATGACGCGCTGCGGCATTGGCTACGACGCGCATCGCCTGGTGGCGGGACGCAAATTAATTCTCGGTGGCGTCGAGATTCCACACACCGTCGGACTCGATGGGCACTCGGATGCGGATGTGCTTGTGTCACGCGATCGCGGATGCGCTGCTCGGCGCGATCGGCGAAAGCGACATTGGCCATCATTTTCCAAACACCGATGAAGGCATCCGCGGGATCAGCAGCATCGCGATTCTCGAGCGAGTGGCGAAAATTCTGGGAAAGCACGGCGCGAAAATCGTGAACGTGGATGCAACGCTGATCGCGGAAGCGCCGAAGATCGCGCCACATATTCCCGCGATGCGCGAAGGGATCGCGCGGGCGCTGGAGCTTGAGGCGACGCGCATCAGCATCAAGGCGACGACAAACGAAAGGCTGGGAACGATCGGGCGCGGGGAAGGAATGGCGGCGATGGCGGTGGCGAGCGTGGAGCAGCAATAGCGAATGGACGCACCGCTAGAGTCTTCAGTTGGGCGTTGGACGTTGAGCGTTGGACGTTCAACGTTCTGCCTTTTTTCCGAAGAGAAACGTCCAACGTCGAACGTCCAACGTTCAACGTCCAATTAAGAGAATGCCGCTCCGTTTCTTCAATACCTACTCGCGCCAGCTGGAGGAGTTCCAGCCGCTCGATGCCGACGGTCGGACGGTGAAGATGTACACCTGCGGGCCGACCGTTTACAGCTACGCGCACATCGGAAATTTCCGCGCCTATCTCTTTGAGGATTTGTTACAGCGGCATTTGGAACTGCGCGACTACAAGGTCGAGCGGGTGATGAATATCACCGACGTGGACGACAAGACGATTCGCGGTTGCCAGGCGGCGGGGGTGCCGTTGGCGGAGTTTACGAGTGAGTTCAAGAGCGCGTTCTTCGCTGATCTCGACACCTTGCGCATCAAGCGCGCGGATACTTTTCCCGAGGCGACCGATGCGCAACACATCAAGGCGATGATTGCGATGATCGAGACGTTGATCGAACGCGGGCTCGCCTACCAGGCGGACGACAAGTCGGTTTATTTTCGGATCAAAAGTTTTCCGAAATACGGCCAACTCGCGCATTTCAATCTCGACGAATTGCAATCGACCGGCCGGGTGAAGAACGACGAATACGATAAGGAAAACGTGGGCGATTTCGCGCTCTGGAAAGCGTGGGATGAAGCGGATGGTCCGGTGCGTTGGGAGAGTCCGTGGGGCGCGGGACGGCCGGGCTGGCATATCGAATGCAGTGCGATGGCGACGGGCATACTCGGGGAGCAACTCGATCTTCATTGCGGCGGGGTGGATAATATTTTCCCGCATCACGAGGCGGAGATCGCGCAGACGGAGGGCTGCACCGGAAAACAATTCGTGCGCTACTGGCTGCATTGCGCGCATCTGCTGGTCGGGAGGGCAGAAGATGGCGAAGTCGGCGGGGAATTTTTACACGCTGCGGGATGTGATCGAGAAGGGCTACAGCGGACGCGAGGTGCGGTATGCGCTGATGCGGGTGCACTATCGCGCGCAGCTCAATTTTACCTGGGAGGGAATGGAGGAGGCGCGGGTGGCGTTGGGGAGGATTGATGATTGGGTGGCGCGGATTCGAGCGAGGGCGGAGGAAAACGTCCAACGTCCAACGTCCAACGTTCAACGTCCAAATGATGACTTCGAAAATGCGCTGGATGATGATCTGAACATCTCGGCGGCACTCGGTTTTCTCTTCGAGACGCTTCGGGAGACAAACCGCGCACTCGATGATGGGACGCTCTCGCCAGAAGACGCGCAGAGCTGGCTGGAATGGTGGGATCGCGTCAACAGCGTGCTCGTTCTCACGGCCGAGGAAAAGGAAACGCCGGCGGAAGTGACGCGATTGGCGGAAGCGCGCGCGCAGGCAAGGCTTGCCAAGGAGTGGAAGAAAAGTGATGAATTGCGCGATCAGCTCGCCGCGCTCGGCTGGGAAGTGCGCGATACCAAGGATGGCCAGACGGTCACGCGGCGAGGTGGCACTTAACCAATGTTCGTCGCGGAAGAATTTCTTACTCTCGGCCACACGGCGCACCCGAAGCTGTTTGAGAATCAGGCGTATGTGTGGGACGCGCTGAAACAGATTTCCAGCTATCTGAAGTTTCGCCTCAAGCCCGCAGTGCTGGGCGAGTTGGTGGGCAAACCATTTATCAGCGATGCCGTTTTCATCGGCGCGGGCACGATCGTGGAACAGGGCGCAGTCTTGAAAGGCCCGGCGTGGATCGGAGAGAACTGCCACATCCGGAGCGGATGCTATATCCGCGAGAATGTGATCACGGGTGACGGCGTGATCATGGGAAACTCCTGCGAGTTTAAAAACTGCATCCTTTTCGACGAGGCGCAGGTGCCGCATTTTAATTATGTGGGCGATTCCATTGTCGGCTATCGCGCGCACCTCGGGGCCGGCGTGATTCTCTCGAATGTGAAGCTCGATCACAGCGAGATCGACGTCGTGGCGACTGATGGCAACATTGCCACGGGCCTGAAAAAATTCGGCGCCATCGTGGGCGACCGTGCCGAGGTGGGTTGCAACAGCGTGATCAATCCCGGCACGCTCATCGGGCGCGATTGCATCATTTACCCGGGCGCAAATTTCCGCGGCGTCCTGCCGAGTTCGAGCATCCTCAAGGTCCGACAGAACGTGCAGATCCTGACGCGGCGCGAGAGATTGTAACCCAACGGCACGAGCCGCGCGTCAATTGAGGACGAGCGGCGGCTTGGATTTGATCCAACCAGAATCGTAGAGCGGGCGTGCGAACCACGCGGTTTCCTTCTCGTCGAAAATCCTGCTCGCGGTCTTAAGCCATTTGCGCGCGGTCCGCTTGTTCCCGCGCGCGAAGGCAGAAGCGGCCTGCGAATAGTAGTAGGAAGGCGATTCCGTCGGAAATACCACGGCGTCCAGAGCGGTCTTGGCACCGGCCTCATCCTTTTCGCCGAGATAGGTGACGAGAAGCGCGTAACGCAGCCGCTCATGCTGAATTAGGTTGCGCGTTTGCTTGATCGCGGCTTCGTAGGCGGTGCGCGCTTCCGCCCAGTTCTTTTGACGCAGCAAGGCGTCCCCCAGGCGCACGCGCGGCACATCCCACTCGGGCGCCTGCGCCGACGCTGCGCGAAAAGATGCGAGCGCTTCCGCCAGTTTTCCCTGTTCGAGATAAATCGATCCCCGGAGATTGACTGCTCCCGGCTGGGAGGCGCCCCCATCTTTCATTCCATCCAACCGTGCGAGAGCAGCCGAGAAATCGCCCGCAAGAAACTCCTGCGCGGCCTTTTCGACAGGATCGATACTCGGAACACTCTCGGCGATGGCGGCGATCGGCGCGGCGCAAAGAAACAGGAGGAGCCCGCCGCGACGAAACCAGGAAGCGAGGCTGGCGGATGGGCAGGGATTCGAACCCTGGTTGCCTTGCGGCAAACACGCTTTCCAGGCGTGCGCATTAGACCACTCTGCCACCCATCCACGTAAACTCGCGCTCATGCTCGTAATCGTAATCGTGCTCGAATCGCGGCTTCTCAAAGATCGATCAGGAGCCCGATCACGAACAGGAGCACGAGTACTCAAAGCTGGAGCCGACGGAACAACTCGTCGAGGGGCAGTTGCAACGCGATGTAAAATTCCCCGAAGTCCGCATACTCCGCGCTCACGGGATCGAAACGCATCTGATACACGATCGACTTCACTTGAAAGGTGTCGCGCGCGAAGAGCGTCACGCCCCACTCCGCATCGTCGAGGCCGGTGGAGCCGGTGATGAGCTGCTTGATCTTTCCGGCGTACTGGCGGCCAACCGCGCCGTGGCCCAGCATGAGTTTGCGCCGCTCCTCAAAGGGCAGCGTATACCAATTGCGCGCGTCGCCGCGCCGTTTCGTCATGTTGTAGAAAGAGACGACCGGCCAGTCGGGCAGCGTCGGATAGACGCGCTCGTGCCGGTAGTGTTTCATCCTCTCCTCGAAGGCCGCCATCGATTTTTCGAACTCGGCCGTGCCGTGCACAACATTCTGTTCGCGTTCGAGAATCGCCGCGTAATCCTCCGCCGTCATCCGATACTCGCTCTCTTCGGTTAACGAGAGGTAGCTGTAAACGGGCACGAGCACATCGGGGCCGAGGGCGAGGCTGAGCTGCTTTTCCACGCGGTTGGCGACATGCAGATCCGGCGTCACGAGCATGAAAGCGAGGTCGGCCTTCGGGGTGACGACGCTGAGCGTGAGCAATTGCGTATCCGGCAGCGCCCGCACTTCCTGCACGAGCGAGGCGAGGCGCGTCTTCGCGGCCAGCTGTTCTTCGTTCGTGAGAAGCTGCCATTGGCCGAACTCGATCCGGTAGAACAAATGCAGGCAATGCCAGCCTTGTTCGGGAATAAGTGGGCCGGCGTCTTCGTTCATTGCCGGAGCTTCCGCGGAAGGCTGGAGAGGGTCAAGCGCTGGGAGCGCTGGTTGATCTCGGGAGAGCTACGTTCTGCGCGGCAGAGACATGTGCTTGCCAACTATGTACTGGATTTCTATAAATCGATTCGTCCAGACACGCGGTCGCGGAAGAAGAAACGGTGACCAATTATCTCCAACAACAAACGGTCGCCGATCTCCTGCGCAATACGGTCGCGATCTATCGCAAGAGCTTCCGGATCATTCTGCTGAGCTGCATTCTGCCGAACCTCCCGTTTCTCATCTGGCAGGTGGAGACGCAGGCCGCCCAGGCGACTGGCTGGTATGTCGTGGCGTATGTTTGCTCGTTCATCGTGAGCACTTTGGCCTTTGGCGTGATCCTGCTGGCGATCGCGGATATCTGCCTCGGAAATCGGCCGAGCGTCCGACGCGCGGCCCGCAAACTCTATGGCAAGCTGGCGTTAAAACTTCTGTTGGCCTGCGCGCTGGTGACAGCTGTCATCTATTTCGCGTTCTGGTTGTACGTGGTGCCGGGGCTGTTCGCGTGGCCGTGGCTGCTGTTCGTGACGACGGTAGTAATGCTGGAGGACGAAAGTATCGTCGGGGCGGTTAAACGCAGTTTCCAACTCGCGCGCGGATTCAACCTGCGGAATCTGAGCGTGGTTCTGATGCTCTTCATGCTGTTGTTCGTCGGTCTCGTCCTGCTCTTGCTGCCCTTCGCGATGGCGGCGGGCCACAGCGAAGGTTTTCCTTTTCGCGCCCTCATGGTGGCCTTTATCACCTTCGGCGTTCCGCTGCTCTACATCGCCACGGTGCTGATGTATTATGATATTCGCGTGCGCAAGGAAGCCTACGATGCCGCAGCCTTGACGGAAGATTTACGCCGCTAAAAGCCAACCAAGGAGAAAAATATGTTACCGAAAGACCCCACCTTCTGGATCATCATCGCGGTCGGCATCGCGATCGTGGTCGCGCTCGCCCTCGCCCTCGGCCGCGGGTTTGAGATCGGGAAATGGTTCATCCGCGTGAAACCGGAGGAGCGCAAAGGCAGCGCGCCGGTGAGCGTGGGACGGAATCTGAAAATGAGCGGCGGCCAAGTAGGCGGCGATGTCGCCGGGATTAAACAGAGCGGCGCGGCGAGTGGCGACGTGACCCATCAAGACGTCGATGTGTTACGCGATGGGACTCTGCGCAACGTGGACGTGCATGGCGACATCACGGGCGTGAAACAGGAAGGCGATTCGCGCGGGAAAAAATGAGGGACGTGCTCACGGCGTTCGTCGACCGGAAGGCGGAGCTGGCCCGTTTCCGCGAGACGCTGGAGAGCGAAGAGAAGCCGATCATGCTCGTCTGGGGCGAGGACGGCATCGGCAAGTCATCACTGCTGGCCCGGCTCATCCACGATTGCTCGGGGCGGAAATTGCAGAAAGCGGAAATCTTTTCCACGAAGGACCGCTTCAACAACTACCTCAAGATCATGCGCAAGATGCGCGATGATCTGGGCGCGGAGTCGTTCCCGCATTTCACGCGCACGGTCAACGCTTTCTATCCCGATCCCACCCAGCCCGCGCCGCCGCCCACGATCAACATCAACGTCAGCGGAACGCAGAACGTGCTCGAGCGCGCGGCGCTCGAAAACGTGCAGGTGGGCGGCGATATCGCCGGCGTGCTGGTGAAGGATCTGATGGTCAACATCCCGCGCCACGACCTCTCCCTCCCGCCGCGCGAACAGATGATTCGGTTGACGGATGACTTCATCAAGGATCTCGCGCCGATCGTGGCGGAGAGATTGGTCGTGGTCTTCTTCGACGACATCCAGGAGTGGTCGGAGGAGACGTGGGAGTGGCTCTGGGAGGAATTGGTGGGCGCGTTGCGGAGCGGAAAGTTGCGGAATGTGCGGCTGGTTTTGTGCGGTCGGGAAAAGCCGCCGCTCGATCGCGATGCCGCGCGGATCATGAAGGAAGGCGCGCTCGAGCCGCTCGGGTTGACTGACATCGAGAGCTATCTCGAAAAGAGCGGCGTGCGCGAAGCGGAGCGCGCGCTCACGGCGAAATTGTTGCTCGCCACGAGCAAGGGCATCCCGCTCACGCTCGCGATTCAGCTCGACGCGATTCTGGAACAAAACTCCGAGATCCGGGTGCTCGCCGATGGCTGAGCCGCTCGAGAAAATTCAGCAGCTGCTGGCCGAGCTGGCGCAGCAGGGCCCGGGCGCGAGCGTGGAGTTGTTGCTGCGGCAATTAGGGGATACGTCCGCGCAGCAGTTGCGACTCTGCGCCATTCCGCACCAATTCGATGCGCAGATTCTGCGCGCGCTCGCGCCCGAAGTGAGCGCGGAGGAAGCACAGGAGCGATGCGAGCGTTTCGCGCAGCTTTCCATGGTGACGGAGCGAGGAGGCGCCCTCGCGCTGCATGATGAGCCGCGCCGCCATCTCTTCCGGCAATGGTTCGAAAGAGAAGCGGAATTCCAGGCGGCGAGCGCTCGGTTGGTGGAATATTTCGACGCGCAGATCGCGCAGCTTGGAGAGACGAAAGCGAGCGCGGACGGCGAGCCACTGGAGGAAGCGGGCCGGCGGCGCATGTTCCATCTCATCGGCGCGACGCGAGTCGAGGGTTTGGCGGAATTCGAGCGTCTCTGCCGGCTGCGCCGCGCGGAGCTTCGCCTGAGCGAATGCGAAACATTGATCAAGCTTGTGCACGAGTACGATCTCGTGCTGGACGCGCAGGAGACGGCGACCGTGACGTATCACGAAGCGAAGCTCGCCGCCGATCGCCACAAGTGGGACGAGAGCCGCAGCTTGTTTCAACAAGTGCTCGCAACCGCGGACCTGCCGATGCAATTGCAGGTCAAAACGCACTGCCGTCTCGGTCTCATCAGCGATCAGCAGCGGCAATGGAACGATGCCGTGGCTTCATTCAAAACCGGGCTCGCGCTCGCCGCGACGCAGCCGGAGTGCGCCGAACAGGTCATACATTTGCATCTCAACCTCGGCTCGACCTATCGCAATTCCGGCGAACTGCAGGAAGCGGAGCAGATCCTCGAACAAGGCATCACGCTCGCGGAGGCCGCGGGAAACTTCGGCAGCCTGGCCGACGGCTACAACAGTCTCGGTAATCTCTATTACCGGCTAAACGAGAACCAGCGTGCGATCGATGCTTACGAAAAGAGCCTGCAGTACCTGGAGCAAGACGACGATCGGCTGCGGAGCGCGCCGGTTTACAGCAACCTCGGCAACGTTTACGCGGATGAACGCGACTGGACGAAGAGCGAGCAATTTTTTCAGCGGAATCTCGAGATCACACGCGAGGCAGGCGATCGCGCGGGCCAGGCCACGACCCTGACCAACCTCGTGCGCATCTACCTTAATCTAAAGCAGCCGCCGCAAGCGCTCGTGGCCTGCACCGAATCCATCGGTCTCTTCGAGGAAATCCGGAACGACTACAAGGTGGCGGTGGCGAAACAAAATCTCGGCGGCATTCATCGCGCGCTCGGCGCGAAGGAGTCCGGCGACGGCCGGCGTTCCAGGAAGCGGCGGAAATCTTTGACCGTTGCAAGGCAGACGAAGAGGCGGCGGAAGCGCGGGCGGAGGCGGCACGGTTGGACAAGCGCTTCACGCTGCCGTGGTGGATGGTAGCGGTCTTCGGTGATGCTTCACGCTGCATCCTCGGCGCTACTTATCTTTGCGGCGTTTCCAAAGCAATCGTGAGCAGGCCGCGGCGCGCGAGTTTCGTCGCCGTCAGGCGGCCAGTGTTTTGCTCGCGGGCAGATGGGGCACGCAATATTCCTCGCCGTCGCGTGCGACGCGGAATTCGAGGCTCGGGATTGCTCACCTCGGTGGCGCCGCAGGTGGCGCAGCGATGGAGCGGCTCGTCAGTCGCTGCGCGATTGCACTTCGAAACGCTGGCGCCGGCTGCTCACATCTTTGCGATGGCGGAATTCACGCCAAATCTCGGGGCCGAAGAAGATGAAGTAATTGGCTGAAAGCGGCGAGGAACGCCATCCGGTAGGAGAGCGTGCCGGTGACAAACAAGAACATCAGAAACGCCGCCCCGACCCAGGCGAGCCATTTGATCTTCACCGGCAGGATGAAAAAAATGTAGATGATTTCGTCGGGATAAAAGCGGGCGAAGGCGAAGAAGAGGGTGGCGTTCAACATCCCGTTGGAAAAATTGCTGCCGAAGAAAAAGGCCGCGGCGGTGGTGCCGATCATGCCCACGAGATAGAAAAGCGTGACGCGGAACGCGCCCCACGCCCGCTCGAGGCCGTCGCCGACAAACCAGAGGAAATACAAGCGCGACCAGCACCCAAAGGAAATGCTGGATGCGCGGGACGAAGATGTAGCTGACGAGGCGCCAGACTTCGCCGGCCATGATGCGCGCGGGATCGAGGGAGAGATACGCCTCGAAGCCAGGATTCAGGAGCACGAGCACGAAGACGAGCGCGTTGAAGAGCACGATGATCCGCACCAGCCCGGGAATGGCGATGAAGCCGATCCGGCGTTCGAGTTTATCCAGCACGGTCATAGTTTAATCATCGGATGCGCGCGAGGGCGATGGTTCCCCGCTGATTGACGCACTCTAGCACGACGCCTAGGCTCGTGCCCGTGAGCGACGCTGCGTCCAAGACCACACCACTTTACGAGGAACATCAACGGGCGGGCGCGAAAATTATTCCGTTCGGCGGCTGGCTCATGCCGGTGCAATACAGCAGCATCAGCGATGAGCATCAGGCGGTGCGGAATGCGGTGGGCGTGTTCGATATTTCGCACATGGGGCAGTTGATCGCGCAGGGCACGGGCGCAGGCGCATGGCTGAACCGGATGCTGACGAACAACGTGGGCAAGCTGGAGGTGGGCGGCGGGCAATACACTTTCCTGCTGAATGAGCGCGGCGGGATCATCGATGATTTGATCCTCTATCGGACCGCGGACGCTGAGTTCTTGCTAGTCGTGAATGCCTCGCGCACGGAGGAGGATTTTGCCTGGTTGCAGAAGCATTTGCCGGGAGGCGTGACGTTGGAAAACCGCAGCGCGGAACGCGCCGGGCTCGCAATTCAAGGACCGAAGGTGGTGGAGCTTTTCGCGCAACTACTCGGGCCCGAGACCACGCTACCGGCGCGCAATCAACTCCAGGATTTTACATACGAAGGCGTGCCGTTGACGATCGCGCGCACGGGTTACACGGGCGAAGACGGCGTGGAGGTTTTTTTCGCGGCGAAGGATGCGGCCACGATCTGGCAGGCGGTTCTGGAAAAAGGAAAAGCGCTCGGCTTGAAGCCGTGCGGACTCGGCGCGCGCGACACCTTGCGTCTCGAGATGTGCTATCCGCTGAACGGCTCCGATTTGACCCCGGAACACAATCCGATCGAAGCCGGGCTCGGATTTTTCGTCGATCTAACGAAGGAGGATTTCGTCGGACGCGAGGTTTTGAAGCAAGCCAAAGAAGGCGGGCCTGCGCGCAGGCTCGCCGCCTTCAAGATGAAGGGGAAGGGTCCCCCGCCCCGCCCGCATTATCCGGTGTGGGTGAATGGCGAACGCGTGGGCGAAGTGGCGAGCGGGACATTGTCGCCGAGCTTGAACCAGGGGATCGGGATGGCGTATCTGCCCGCAGCCAACGCAAAGGTCGGCGGCGAACTCGAAATCGAAATCCGCGGCCAAAAATTTCCTGCTGTCATCGAGAAGAAACCGCTCTACAAGAAGTCATGAGCAACGTTCCGGACGATCTTTTTTACACCGAATCACACGAATGGGTCCGCGTGGAAGGCGACATGGCGCGCGTCGGCATCACCGATCACGCCCAAGCCGAGTTGACCGACGTCGTTTACGTCGAGTTGCCGAAAGTCGGCGCGCAGGCGGAGGCCCGCGGGCAGATCGCGGTGGTGGAATCGGTCAAAGCAGCGAGCGATATCTACGCGCCGATCAAGGGCGAAGTGGTGGAAGCAAACGAAGCGCTCTCCAGCAATCCGGCCTTGGTGAACACGGATCCGTTTGGCGAAGGATGGATCTTCGTCTTGAAGATGGCTTCACCCGATGACGTGAAGCAGCTCAAAGACGCGACCGCTTATCGAGCGGCGATCGGTTAGGCCCGTTCTAGGACGCGAGTGCGTCCTGGCGATTGCGGTCGCGGAAACGCGTGGGCCGCACTAGTTCCGCAACGTAGCGGACGAACTCGTCGAGGCGGACCGGATTGGCAAAAAAACTGTAGCCGCCGAGGATGCCGCCGCCCGAAACGGTGCCGCCTTCGGGCTCCGGATTGATGCTAAGGAAAAGAACGGGCGTGTTTTTGAGCGCGGGATCTTCCTGTAATTGACGGGCGACCGTGTCGGGGTCCGGCTGAGCGTGCGCGATATCGAACAGAATGAGATCCGGCTGAAACCAGCGCGCGGCGCTGACGGCGAGCCGGGCATCTTGTTCTTCCCTAACCTGATAGGACCCTGAGGCCTCGAGCGCTTCCCTCACGAGGGCGCTGACGCGCGGCTCGTAATCGATCAGGAGGATTTTTTTGAGGAAGGTCATCGGGCTAACGTTCTGGTAATTATAGCATTGTGTGTGCCAGCGGTGGCCGTGCTTTAGCCGTCACCTCAACTGCCACGGACACTGCCGACTACGCGAAAAAGCCGAGATCTGGATGGCGCGAAGCCAACCCGGGGAGACCAGAATTTCCAATCCATTTCGGCGAGTAGGATTGAAACAGCCGCCGCGCGTGTCTCGAGGCGCAGCGGTGGCTGAAGTCGCGCATTGTTCTCCCACTCTCGCTATGCTTAATTGAATGTCCATGTCTGCTTCCGCCAAGAAGTCCTCCCCGGAGCTGAATTTCGAAGCCGCGATGGATCGGCTCGAGGCGATCGTGGAGAAGATGGAATCGGGCGAAATGCAGTTGGAAGAATTAATCGTGCGCTACGAGGAGGGAATGAAACTGGTGAAGACCTGCCAGGAACGTCTCGCCAGCGCCGAGCAGCGAATCGAAATCATTACCAGAAATCACGCGGGCAAACCGGTCGTCCAGGCCTTCGAGCCGGGCGCGGCGACCCCGGCCCGCACCACGGCCGCCGTGCCGACCAAGCAAGAAAGCGAACATGACGAAGTCAGACTCTTCTAACGCGAGCACCGCCACGCGAATCCTTCCCGGCATTAAGTCTCCGGCCGACATCAAGGCGTTGAAGGAAGCCGATCTGCCGCAACTGGCGCAGGAGGTGCGCGAGGAGTTGATCAGTGTTCTATCACGCACGGGCGGACATCTCGGGCCGAATCTCGGCGTGGTCGAACTGACCATCGCTTTGCACCGCGTCTTTACCACGCCGAGCGACAAGTTCGTCTTCGACGTGAGCCACCAGGGCTATGTGCACAAGATGTTTACCGGGCGGCTCGATCGCATCGGCACAATGCGGCAATACGAAGGATTGAACGGTTTTCTCCTGCGCACGGAAAGCGAGCACGATTCCTACGGCGCGGGGCATGCCGGGACAGCGCTTTCGGCTGCGCTCGGCATGGCGGTGGGTCGCGATTTGCGCGGCGGAAATGAACACGTCGTGGCAGTGGCGGGCGATGCGGCGTTTACCTGCGGCATCAGCTACGAGGCGCTGAACAATGCGAAGTCGCAGACGAAGCGCTTCATCGTGGTCCTGAACGACAACGAGTGGTCGATCGCGAAAAACGTAGGCGCGATCGCATCGTATCTGAACAATATCGTGGCCAACCCGACCTATGCCGGTTTGCACGACAAGGCGCGGCGTTTCGTGGAAGCGATCGCCGGCAAGTCTGCCGTGCAGTTTGCGCACAAGGTGGAGGAAGGCGTGAAGGGTCTGCTCGTGCCGAGCGTGATTTTCGAGGAGTTGGGCATGCGCTACTACGGACCGATTGACGGGCACGATATTCCACTGCTGACGCGTAACGTTTGAGTTCCTGAAGACGCAGGACGAGCCGGTGCTGCTTCACATCCTGACGAAGAAGGGCAAGGGCTACGAACCAGCCATCGCGAAGCCGGACAAGTTTCACGGCCTGGGAAAATTCGCGGCTGAAACCGGTGAGACGCCGGCTGCGAGCACGCCCACGTATTCGGAAATCATTGGGCAGGACGCTGAGCAAGTTTGCCGATTCGAACAAAAACATCGTCGCCATCACGGCGGCGATGCCGAGCGGAACGGGCCTTGGCTTATTTCAAAAAGCACATCCGGATCGCTACTTCGATGTCGGGATCGCGGAGGAACACGCGGCGCTCTTCGCCTGCGGGATGGCGACGCAGGGCTTAAAACCGTTCCTCACCATCTATTCAACTTTCATGCAGCGCGCTTACGACATGATTATTCATGATATCGCGCTGCAGAATCTGAACGTCGCGCTGTGCATGGATCGCGCCGGCTTGAGCGGCGACGACGGCCCGACGCATCACGGCTTGTTCGATATCGGCTATCTCCGGCACGTGCCGAACATGGTGCACATGCAGCCGAAGGATGAGGACGAATTCGCCGACATGCTCTGGACGATGGCCAACTACACGTCCGGCCCGATCGCGGTCCGCTATCCGCGCGGGCCTGGCACCGGCGCGCAATTGAAGCCGTCCCCGAAGTTACTCGAGATCGGCAAGGCGGAAGTGGTGCAACACGGGCGCGATGTCGCCATCTTCGGTCTCGGCAACATGTTCGAAGTGGCGATGGAAGCCGCGCGCATGCTGGAGGAACAAGGACACTCCGTTGCGCTCATCAACCCGCGCTGGATCAAGCCGCTGGATACCGGCACGCTGGAGTTCTTCGCCCGCGGCACGCAGGTGCTGTGCACGATCGAAGATCACGTCCTGCACAACGGATTCGGCTGCGCGGTCATGGAACATCTCTATGGCGCCGGCATCCATACACCCGATCGTGCGCATCGGTTGGCCCGATCAATTCGTCGAACACGGCACCATTCCGATCCTGCGGAAGAAACACGGCCTCACGGCCGAGGCCCTGGTCGAGAAGGTGTTGCCGCTTTTGCAAAAAAAGCCGCGCCAGAACCAGCCGAGCGCCGCGTAGGGCTAACGCGTCTTCGTCGCGCGAAACGATGAGCGTGATTGAAACGCGCGGTCTGACGAAGGTTTACCGCACCTACAAGAAGGAGAGCGGGCTGCGCGGCTCGCTCAAGGGATTGCTGTGGCGCAAGTACGACGAGACCCGCGCCGCCGATGATGTCTCGTTCACGATCGAGGAAGGCGAACTGGTGGGCTTTCTCGGACCGAACGGCGCGGGCAAGACGACTGTCTTAAAGATGCTCTCCGGGTTGCTGAACCCGACCGCGGGCGAGGCGCGTGTGCTCGGTTTCGTGCCGTGGGAACGACGCAACGAAATGAAGCGGCAATTTGCACTCCTCATGGGCCAGAAGAACGCGCTCTGGTGGGACTTGCCCGCGCAGGAGTCGCTGGAGCTGAACCGTGCAATCTATGGGATTGATCGCGCGCGTTTCAAAAAAGTCGTCGGCGGTTTAAGCGAGCTGCTCGAAGTCGAGGACAAGATGAACGTGATGGTGCGCGAGCTTTCACTGGGCGAGCGAATGAAGATGGAACTCATCTCCGCGCTCATCCACGAGCCGCGGGTTCTGTTTCTCGACGAACCGACGATCGGCCTCGACGTCGTCAGCCAGAAACGCGTGCGCGAGTTCCTCCGCGAATACAATCGCGAACACAAAATCGTCACCATGCTCACGAGTCATTACATGCAGGATATCGAGGAGCTCTGCCGACGCGTCATCATCATCGATCACGGCAGAATCTTTTTCGATGGTCCGCTCAATCAGATCATCGATCGGTTCTCGGGCTTCAAGATTCTGAGCCTCACTTTCGCGGACCAGGCCGAGCGTAATTTCGCCGCCTTCGGGGAAGTAATCGAGCAAACGCCGGCCTCGGTGCAGTTAAAAATGCCACGCGCGAAGGTCACGGAAACCTGTCGTCAACTGCTCGAAAATTGCCAGGTCACCGACATCAATGTCCAGGAGTTGCCCGTCGAAGAGGTCATCCGCCAACTCTTCGGCGAGCGCACCACTTTGAACGCGACCACCGCGGCCGAAGTGAGCGCGCACGCCGCCAGCTAGCGCTGGTGAAAGGTTGCCTTGATCTCGTGCACGTAGGCGGGATTGATCTCGAACAAAGTCACAGGCATGTCCGCCATTTCGACCTGATCGTAAAAGGGATTGCTCTCGACGAAGCCGGCGGACATGAGGCTGTTGAGCGCATCAGTCACATCCTCCGGTTCCATCCGCGTAAATTCCTGGATCTCCACTCCCGCCATCGCTTCGGTGAATCCGATCGCGCGCACCACCGTGGCCTCGCGGCCAGTAAGCCTTATCTTCCTCATCCGGATTTGTTTGAGCAGCTTCCATACCGATGAGCGCGACCCGGCGGCTCAGGTTTTACAGCAGCACGCTCTCCAACATTCCGCTCGGAAAGGTCGGAAAACGCGGCGCCCAACCCAACGCGTGCAGTTTAGCGCTGCTCACGCGCTTGTTGCTACTACTGCGGCGTCGCTGGGTCACGGTCGCGCTGGAGGGAGGCAACGGCTTTCCGAGATGTCCCGCGAGCCATTCGTAGCACGCCCGCTGGGTGATCGGATGATTGTCGGAGACGTTAAAGATGCGACGCTCCAGCGCTTCCGCTCTCAGGCGCCCCTGTAACCTTTCCTGGAGCAGAAGAAATAACGCGGTCGCGATGTCGTCTCGATGCACCTGGTTCACGAAACGATCTGAGTTCGCATCGAGAACCGCGGTGCCACCGCGGAATTTGCGGAGAAGCGCCGAGCGACTGGGTCCATAAATTCCCGCCAGGCGGGCTACAATCCCGCCGCCTGCCAGGATCAACTCTTCCGTTTCGCGGAGCACGCGGCCGGTCTCGCGCTCCGGCTCGGCTGCGCTCTCTTCGGTGACCCACTCGCCCTCGCGTTGCGCGTAGACGCTTGTGCTGCTGGTAAAAAGCAACGTCGTCTGCGGGAATGCCGCGCGCAGATTCGCCGCAGCGCGAAGATAGATTCGACGGTAATCCTCTACGCCGCCGCCACGAGAACTGGCGCACTGCACGATGGCATCGACCGGGTCCCTCGCATCTGCAACCGCACGGGCGTCCGTGAGATCGACCGCGCGAATCGGAAACGGTTCAACCGCGAGCGCGGCCGCCGAGTCCGGCGAAGCGGTCCAACCTTTCACTTCCCATCCGGCGCCATGCAAGATTTTTGCGGTCGCCAGACCGACGTAACCACAACCGGCAACGAGAACGCGCGGCATCGCGCTCAAGCCGCCGCGGCGGCGAGTTCAATCTCGTCGAACGGATTCGCCTGCCGTGCGCTCACCTGTCGCAAGCGAATCAATTCCAGCAACGCGAGAAACGTGACCACGATCTCAACTCGCGACGCCATCGTCGCGAACAGCTCCGAAAAACGCAGCGGAACGCCATCGCTCACACGTTGCAGGATCCATTCGATCTTGTCCGAAACGGTGTAATGCTCGCCGAAAATTTCCTGCAAATCTTCGCGTGCTTCAATCCGTTTAATGACGGCCTGGAAGGCGTTGATAAGCTGGAAAATCCCGACCTCGCCCAAGCGCAATGGTGCTGCCAGGGCGGCGTCCAGTCCGGCGGGTTCGCGAGGAAAAATGCGTTCCTGTTCCAGTTGCCTCACCTGTAACTGCGCCGCGGCTTCCTTGAATTTCTTGTATTCGATCAACTGCCGGATCAAATCCCAACGCGGGTCGTCCTCCTCGACATCCTCTTCCGGCGGTTGCTGATCGACCGGCAGCAGGCTTCGGCTCTTGAGGTAGATCAGGTTCGCGGCCATCACGACAAACTCGCCCGCGACATCGATGTTCAATTCCTTGAACGCCTGCAGATATTCGAGGTACTGACGCGTGATGCGCTCGAGCGAAATCTCGTAGATGTCGAGTTCGTCCCGCTTGATCAGATAAAGCAGAAGATCGAGCGGACCCTCGAAAATTTCGAGCCTGACCTTGTAATCACTCTCCATCGCGTGCCCTTATCGCCCTAGATATAAGCGGCTTTGCGATGCACCCAGACGCTGTTCACGATCCCGAGTCCGAACATGATCATGAGCACGAACGAGCCGCTATAGCTGATGAGCGGCAGGGGTACACCGGTGATAGGGAGCATGGAAATGGTCATGCCTACATTTTGAAAAATATGGGTGAAAATAAGGGCCGTAATTCCTATGGCCAGGAGCAGGCCAAATTGATCCCCCGCGCAGAAGGCCACGAACAGACACGTCACCAAGAGCAAGCCGAAGGCGCCGAGCAGGAACGCGCCGCCGACAAATCCCCACTGCTCGCCGATGGCGGAGAAGATGTAGTCGTTATGCACCGCAGTTGCGGGCAGGAAACCCAGCTCGATCTGGGTGTTCGGCGCCTTGAAGCCTTTGCCCGACCAACCGCCGGAGCCGATCGCGATGAGCGATTGATTGATCGCCCAAGCCGAGCCCTGTTTGTCGATCTCGGGATTCACAAACGCGATGATGCGCTCTTTTTGGTAACTCTTGAGCCCGAGATTATAGGCCAGCGGAAGAAACGCGGCCACGATCAGGACGATGCAAATAAGATAGCGAATCGGGACGCCACCAACGAAAAGCAGCGCCATCAAGACCGGTCCCCAGATCATCGTCATGCCCAAATCTGGCTGCATCATGATGAGCAGACACGGCGCGGCGACGATCGCGCCGCACAAAATCAACCGCAGCATGGGATGCATCTCGCGGTATTGGCTGAGGAAAAGCGCCAGCACCATGATGCCCGCGATGATGGCGAGCTGCGAGGGTTGGAAATTGAACGGGCCGAGATGCAGCCAACTGCGCGCACCATAAACTTTCACGCCGATGAACTTCGTCAAAACAAGAAAGAATAAACCCGCCAGATACATGGGCAGGGCGCCCCACTTGATCCAGCGGTAATCGATCAGACTCGTGATCATGAACGCGACAAAACCGACGGCGACCCAGTTCGCCTGCTTGCGCCAAAACTCCGACGCGATCGTGTCCTGCCGCATGTAGGTGGCGCTGTAAACCGCAATGACGCCGAAAATCGCGAGGGCCAGCATGTTGACTAGGAGGAGCCAGTTCAGTCCCAGAAGTTTTCGAAGAAACGGCGTCATGAAATGAGATTTGGAGGCGCAGTTCGGCGCGAGCCGGCCCACAAGTCGCGCCGAATATAGTCATATTCAAGGGCCGGTAAATCTCTCCGTGTCCTCAAGAGAAAGGATCCGATCCTCCCCCAGGACGGGTCGCTCGGGCGATCCGCCAGGAATTTGGGGATTTTCCGGGTCACAATGTCGCGTTCACTGCTGTCGACTATATTATAAGTAGTTCATTATAAGCTATTTATATCTTTAGGAAACAAAAACATCCCGCTTTCTTGTCAGCCTTCCGAAGACGTCTAGACTATTCGTTAGGCGAACGACGCCGAACGCGATGGCCAAGAAAACAAAGCGAAAACTGGCTCACCCGAGGCTGCCGATGCAACAGCAGCTCAACCTCGAGGACGAGGGCCGTTATTTCGATTTGCGCGCCATTTTTGATCGACTCAACGCCCGTTATTTTCGTGGCCGTTTGCGCGGTTACAAAATCGTCTGGGGTCGGCGGCGTAAACGGCGCCCGAAGGAATACTTCGTTTTCGGCACCATACAGGAGGAAGATCGGGTCATCCGCATCAACCCGCGGCTCGATCAACCCTTCGTGCCGCTCTGGTTTCTCCAGTACGTCCTCTATCACGAGATGCTTCATTCCGTGGTGCCGGATGAAGTGGACGCCAATGGCCGCCGGCGCGTTCACACCGATGAGTTCAATCGACGCGAGCGGCAATATCCCAGTTACCGCCGCGCGCGCCGCTGGGAAGAAGAAAACCTCGCGCGTTTCCTGCGCTAGATTCGTGGCACTGGAAAGCGAACGCCCGCTCCAACACCTACCGCCGCTCCACCGCCTCCGGCGTCACCGGCGAATCAAACAGTGAGGGTGTCGTTGCTACGTTCTTTTTGATTAGGTACCAGAGGGTTGTCGCGAGCAGGAGGGAGACTAATTTCGCGCGCCAATTCCTCAGAATTCTTTTCTTCATAAGGGCCTTGCAATAACAGTTCGCTGATCCGCTTCCGGAAACTCTCCGGGGTAAAGTTGCGCTCGATCTTGCGCCGGTGACAAATCGAAATCCCGCCTGTCTCCTCCGACACGATCACCGCGATCGCATCCGACTCCTCCGTAATCCCGAGGCCCGCGCGGTGCCGCAGCCCGAGACTGCGATCCAGCGTTTCCCGCTGGCTCACCGGAAAAATGCACGCCGCGGCTGCAATCCGGCCATTGCGCATCACCACCCCGCCATCATGCAGCGCGCTTTTCGGATGAAACAATGTCAGCATCAGTTCGACAGAGAATAACGAGTCCAGCGACACCCCCGTTTCCTCGTAAACCCGGATCGAGGTATCCCGCTCAATCGCGATCAGCGCACCGAATTGCTTGTTCGCCAGTTGCGACACCGCCTCTGCGATGTCGTGCACCGTTTCCCGTTTCTCGCTCGTGAGTGAAAAGATTGGATGCCCGCCCAGGGCCGCCAGGCCGCGTCGCAGCTCCGGCTGAAAAATCACCACCAACGCCACCGCCAGGAACACGGAAAAGCTGCGCACGATCCAGCCGATCACCGTCAGATTCAGAAGTTGCGAAATCAGCGTCAGCGTCAAAAAAACGATCGCAAGACCCGTCAACACCTTCGCCCCGCGCGTCCCGCGAAAGTAGAGATAGCCGTAATAAATCCCCACGCTCAGCAGCAGGATCTCAAAAAGCCCGCGCCACTTCTCGAGCCAGAGCTGGAGGATTTGCTGCATCATGGCGCGTCTCCCAAGAGAGCTTCCGCCGTGCGCAACGCCGCGAAATTTTCCTTCACATCGTGCACCCGAATCACCTCGGCGCCGCGCGCGCGCAAGAGTGCGGTCAACGCCACCGTCGGCGCCGCGCGATCCGCCACCTCGGGCGATCCCAGAATTTTTCCCAGAAACGATTTCCGCGACACGCCCACCACCAGCGGACGCTCGTGCACGCGCAGTTGAGACAGATGGCGGAGCAGCTCAAGATTATGCTGCAAGGTCTTTCCAAACCCGATCCCCGGGTCAAACGCAATCGCCATGGAGTCGATGCCGCAGTCTAGGGCGCGCGCATATTGTTGTCGAAAAAAATCCCGCACCGCCGCCACTACATCATCATAGTGCGGATCGTTTTGCATCGTCCGCGGCGTTCCCTGCATGTGCATGATGATGAACCCCGCGCCGCTTTCCGCGAGCAACGGCAACATCGCGAGATCGCTGGTGCCGCCGCTAATATCGTTCACGATATGCGCTCCCGCCTCGAGCGCCCGCCGCGCCACCGCAGCCTTCGCCGTATCAATCGAAAGCCACGCCCCGGTTTGCGCCGCATGTAACCTTTCGATCACCGGCAGCACCCGCTGGATCTCTTCCGCTTCCTCCACTGCCGCCGCGCCCGGTCGCGTCGATTCACCACCGATGTCGATAATGCGCGCGCCTTCCTGCGCCATCCGCATTCCCTGCGCGACCGCAGCGTCTGTGTCGTAAAACTGGCCGCCATCCGAAAACGAATCCGGCGTCACGTTCAAGACCCCCATCACCAGCGCGCGTGCGCCAAGGTCTATCGTCTCACCGGCGACTTTCCAGAGGGCCATGCGAATCAGACTATCACACCCGGGCGGTTATTCGATTGAGTCGCGGGGAGGAACGACGACAGTGCTGGCTCCCTCTGTGAACCAGCTTAAGCAACAAATCCTGCGCATCCTCTCCGCGCCCAAGTACCGCCCGCTCGACAAAACCGAGCTGGCCAAGGCGCTCGGCCGCAAAAGCGGCGAGCGCATGAACCTGAACGAGATCCTGCGCGAACTCGAACGCGACGGCGAGATCGCCCGCATTCGCAAGAATCGTTACGTCCTTCCCTCCGAAGCCGATCTCGTCACCGGTCTGCTCCATGTTCATCAGGCCGGTTTCGCCTTCCTCAGCCAGGAAAATAAACCCGGCGAGCAGGACCTCTTCATCGCTGCGCAAAACACCGGCACCGCCATGCACGGCGATCGCGTCGTGGCCCGCATCACCCGCGATGAACAATACGCCCGCGCCAAGGGCGGGAGCGCACGGCCGGAAGGTCGCATCATCCGTATTCTGGAACGCGCACACGACACCATCGTGGGCACGCTCCAGCACTCGAAGAATTTCTTCTACGTCGTGCCCGACGACCCGCGCATCGTGCAGAACATTTACGTCAGCGAGCCGAACAAAAAGCCGGTCGCACGCATCGGCGACAAGGTCGTCGTCCGTTTCGATGCCTGGGAATCGCGCCACGTAAATCCTGAGGGCGAGATCGTCGAGGTCCTCGGGCCCAGCGGCGCGCCCGGCATCGACATGCTTTCGATCATTCGGAAGTATCACCTGCCGCTAGAATTCCCACGCGCCGTCATGGACGAAGCGGAGCACATTCCCGAAACCGTCGATGCCTCGCTCTCCGACGGCCGCGAGGATTTGCGCGACCAATTCATCGTCACGATCGATCCTGACGACGCGCGCGACTTCGATGATGCCATCAACGTCGAACGCGTCGAGGGCGGCGGTTGGAAACTAGGCGTCCACATCGCCGACGTCGCCGCCTACGTCGCGCCCGGCAGCGCGCTCGACAAGGAAGCGCTGAAGCGCGGCAACAGCGTTTACCTCCCTGACCGCGTCATCCCCATGTTGCCAGAGCGGTTGAGCAACGGCGTTTGCAGCCTGCGGCCTGATGTCGACCGACTCGCGCATTCCGTTTTCATCCAGTTCAGCCGCGATGGTCGCACACGCGGTTGCCGTTTTGCCCGCACCGTCATCCGCAGCGCAAAAAGGCTGACCTATCGCGAGGCCTACGCCATCTTGCAGGCGCCACCGAAGGACAAACTGGGCGAACGTCTCCACGTCGCGTGGGAACTTGCTTCTCTCCTGCGCAAACTGCGCTTCGAGCAAGGCTCGCTCGATCTCGATTTCCCGGAGGTGAAAGTGCGCCTCGATGGCGAGGGCAAACCCATCCAGCTCGAGCGCATCGAGAACGACGAATCGCATCAACTCATCGAAGAATTCATGCTCGCGGCCAACGAAGCCGTCGCGCGCGAGCTGAAGAACCGGCTCATCCCCACCGTTTACCGCGTCCACGAAAATCCCGAGCCCGACAAGCTGGCCGAGTATCGCGAGCTCGTCCTGAGCTACAATTACAAGGCCGGCGACCTCACCCAGCGCCGCGAACTCCAGCGTCTTCTTGCCTCTTTCCGCGGCAAACCCGAGGAGCAAGCCCTCAAGATCGGCCTGTTGAAAAGTCTCAAGCGTGCCCGTTACGCCCCGCAACCGCTCGGTCATTACGGCCTCTCGAAAAACAATTACACCCACTTCACCAGCCCGATCCGTCGCTACGCCGATCTCGTCGTCCACCGCGCGCTCGCCGATCTCAGTGCGAAAAAACGCGTCCGCATTGAAGCCGGACAGATCGCCTCCATCGCCGAGCACATCTCCACCACCGAGCGCACCGCCGCCGAAGCCGAGATCGATGCGGTCAAAATGAAGAAGCTCGAGTTCTTCCAGCGCCAGCTCGACGCCAAAGACCCCCAAATCTTCCGCGCCTCCGTCCTCGAGATCAAAAACTTCGGCCTCATCGTCGAGCTGCCCGACGTCCTCCTCACTGGGATGATCCACATCTCTGCGCTCACCGACGACTTCTACGTCTACAACGCGCCGCAGCGGCAATTGGTCGGCCGCCAATCCCGCCGCCGCTTCTCCATCGGCGACGAACTCAAGGTCTACGTCGCCCGTGTCGACGTCTTCAAACGCCAGGTCGATTTCGCCATCGCCGACTCCAAACCCGCGAAGCCCGTCAAATCCGCTAAATCCGCGAAACCCAGCCACCGCCGTCGTCGCCGGCGGTAGGCCGATTGCCCGCCAGGGACCAGTTCCGGTCGTCGTAATCCGACCCGGAATCTCAAGGAAGCTACCCGGGTGGAGAATTATCTTCCCTCGGCTCGGTGCTCCTCGTTAGAATCCCCGCTTCGCCAATGGACAACGTCATCGAAGCGAAGCAGCTCCAGATCGAACGCAAACACTTCCATGTGGAGTTGCGGGAGAATGACCGCGGTAAGTTCCTCCGCATCACCGAGGAAGCGCACGGTCGGCGGAATACCATTATTGTCCCCAGCACCGGCGTGGACGAATTCCGTGCCGCGATCGCCGATGTGCTTGAAGCCGATGGGGCGTAGCGTCTCCGGGCGCGCCCGGATGGTCGTTATTGATCGCTGCCTTGGTCGTCGCAATGGCGGCCGCCCCTTCGTCATCTTCCGCGGCCCCTATCGGCGGCCCCTGCGATGGCTGTGAACTGATCTCCGAGGGCATGCCCGAAAAGCTCAGTCCGGAGACGGAGCTTCCCCATAAAGGAGAAGCCGGCGAGCCACTGGAGATCGAGGGCGTGATCTACCAAAGCGATGGCAAAACGCCGGCCGCAGATGTGATTCTCTATGTCTACCACACCGATGCGGCGGGCCTCTACACCCCGGCCGCCGAGCAAAAGGTTGCGCTTCGGCACGGTCACTTGCGCGGCTGGATGAAAACCGATGCGACGGGGCGCTATAAATTCCGCACCATTCGACCTGCGCCGTATCCGAAGACCACCATTCCGGCGCACATCCATCCGACAATCAAGGAGCCGGGCAAGAACGAGTATTACGTCGACGCCTATCACTTCGACGACGATCCGCTCTTGACCGAAAAGGAACGCCGCAATGAAGAAGGGCGCGGCGGCAGCGGTATCATCTCCCTTACGAAGAACGCCGACGGCGTTTGGCTCGGCCGCCGCGACATCATTCTGGGGCGGAACGTCCCGGATTATAAGTAACCGGGGTCGAAAAAGGGCCCGCCCCGCCCTCTTCTGCAGGATCGACCAAGCGGGTTCTCCAACCGCTTTCGACACCGCTCTGAACCGACTCCGGCTCTCGGCGTCCCGATGCACCTTTTTCCGCAGACTTCGGGCACAAATTACGGCATGGCAGTTGCTTATAAGAGTCATAGTTTCATGACCAGTCCATCCGTTTACCCCGGTTACAGCGCTATCCAGTCGTGGCGAAGCAGCCAAGCTCGCCGCGGCTTGAGCGGCAGGCGGGGAGCTTTTACCCTGGCCGAAGTTCTCGTCACGGTGGTGGTGTGCGCGGTGTTCTGCACCGGGGCCTTCGCGGTGAATTCGCAGATGCTCAAATCCCTCCGGGCCCAGAAAGAAACCAACGCAGCCACCATGATGCTGCAGGAGCGCCTGGAGGCCTTCCGCGCCCTCGCCTACTCGGATGTAACCAGCAATGTCCCCCAGCTTCCCGCGAATATTACCGCCGCCGACATCGTCCGGACGGGGACGACTTCCGAAGCCGCCTTGGGCAACTTGTCCGAAACCATCACGGTCAGCGGCTACCTCACCAAATCGGGCACGGCAGGCAATTATCCCACCGACGGCAGCCGAGCCAACAAATGGCTCCGCAATGCGCAATTTCCTACGGGTCAAAGCCTCGACACCAACAGCTCTTTGGTGGCCAGCTACGACCTCGTCAAAGTCGACATCCTGCTGAGCTGGGTCAGTGCCGATGGCCGCCGCCGGACGCGTCAAATCGCCACGATCTTCGGCAAGGGCAATATCGGCGGATGAAAATTCCATCTACAGCCAAGTCGGGTGGTTTCACCTTGGTGGAACTATTGATCGGGACCTTCTGCGGAACCTTGGTTTTCGCCGGGGTCATTACGGTCAGCCTCGCGCTGACCCGAAGTTTCGTCGCGGTGGAGGGGTATTCCATGGCCGCAGGCGATCAAATGCGCATGCTCGACTACATCGCGATGGATGCCCGCCGCGCGACCGGTTGGAACTCCGATGGAACGACGCTGACGTTCAATCTCCCGGCTTACTACGATGCGAGCGGAAACAAAACCAACCCCCAACTCGACCCCGCGACCAACGCTATCAGCTACTCAGGCGTTGGCCCGGTCACCGTCTCCTACTACCGCGATCGCAGCGCGAACTTCGTCCGTCGGGTGAATGTAAACGGCACCATTACCACGACCACGGTCGCCCGAAACGTCGCCGCCTTCGATTTCAACCTTCCGCCTGCTCCTTCCGCAAGTCCCACTCCCGCGGCACCGTCCGTTCCTTACGGCATCACTTTCCTGCCCAAGTTCACCAGATCCGCCAGTTTGGGAGCGATCCAAGGCACGCGCATTTACGCCAACACTTTCCTCCGCAATCCATCCGCTCGTAGCACGCCCCCTCCCAGTTCGCCGAGCCCAACTCCATGAATTGGTTATGAAAACGACACATACGGCAAAACACGAAGAAGGCAGCATTCTCATGGCTGCGATTCTTTCGTTCACGATCATCAGCATGGTGGGCGCCACCGTTCTCTACACCGTCTCCCAAAACACGAACTCCGGTCTGCAAGCCGCCATGTGGCAACAGGCCCTCGACGGTGCCGAGAGCGCCGGCTACCGCGCCATTACCGCCCTGAACAAAGCGGCCGATGGCGACTCGAATGCCTGGGCTGGCTGGTACAGCGTGGCCCTAAGCGGCGGCGCCAGTCCGCCCACGACGAAGCCCTCCGGCGGGACGCCTCTTACGGCAGGGGCTATATCTCCGTCCAGTGCCACCAACGCGTATTACTATTTTATCCCGCCTGATATCACCCTGTCACAGGGTGAAGGGAACAACACACTCTCGAGCTGGGTGACGGTGGATACCGGCGGGACGAGCATGCCGCTCGATCTCAATGGCAAGCAATGGTACCGCATCCGCGCCGCGGGACAGGCCAACGGCCTTGGCCTGAAACGCGTCTCCAATCAGCGGCTCGATAACGCGCTGCGTAACGGGCTCTCGCTTTTCCGGGATCGCAAAGCGGGCACCAACCTGGCCCAGACGGACGCGTTGCGCGCCACCCGCAATATCGAGGTGATCATGAAGCCTCTGCCACCCAATTCCAGTTCCTGGCCATATGGCGTCTTGTTGCGAGGCTCAATTAGCTTGAGCGGCGGCTCCTTTATCGATAGCTTCGACTCGACCGACCCGCTCAAATCTACCACCGGGAGATGGGATCCGGTGAAACGTCAGAGCCATGGCGATGTCGCCTCGCTGGCCAGTGGAAACTCAGACTTCCGGAACATGTTTGTGTACGGCAGTCTTTCTTACAGCGGCCCACCGGTGAAAAATACCACCAACGTGACCGGAACCATCTCTACCCCGTTTTCAGTGCCCGCGCCGACCCCGCCGCCCAGTCCACAATGGATTCCGCTCGCTCTAACCTACCAAAACAAAGACCTCACCTCGGGACAAACCATCACCATCAGCGGAACCCAGGCAGCCCCGACCAGAATCAAAGCCAGCGGCAGCGGCAATCTCAACTTGTCGGGTTCGAATATCCTGACCCTGTCCAACCCCGGCGGCATCGTCTACGGCGAGATTTGGATCACCGGGAAGATGACCATCTCGGGATCGGCCCAAGATGGTGCAGCAATCGGGCGTCCGAATGAAAATCTACGTCGACGGAGATATCACGTGCTCGGGCGGAGCCATCGCCAACGCCAACACCGACGCCGCCTCGCTCGTCCTCAACGGCACTGGAAATGGTAGCGGAACCCTGCAGAAAGCCACCCTCTCGGGCTCATCCGATTTCACCGGCATTCTCAACGCACCGACCTACGACGTGACCATCTCTGGCTCGGCCAATTACTCGGGCGCATTTGTGGGCAACACCCTCACCCTCTCCGGCGGGGCCAGCATCCATCGCGATGAAGCCCTTAGCGGCACCGGCGCCATCAGCCTTGCCAGCGGGAACTATGGGTTTGCCACCTGGTTCGAAGACAATTCGCAGCCGACGCGCGGCGTGACCTACTGATCTTTAGCTCTGCTCGATCTCAGAGCGGCAGCGGAGTTCGATTGCCACAGGGCGACGCGCTCTGTCTCACCCGCCTGAGTTCGCTCGCGTTGACACCCCGGGTGAGGGATTTAGCTTGGCCGAACCGCGTTCGCGGTCTCGTCTTTTCATTTTCTCATGGCCAAAACATCCCGCACCGCATCCCGTTCCAAAGTTAAACCCACGCGCTACGTTTATAACTTCGGCGACGGCAAGGCGGACGGCGACGGGAAGATGAAGCCACTCCTCGGCGGCAAGGGCGCCAACCTCGCGGAGATGACGCGCATCAATTTGCCAGTGCCTCCCGGATTCACCATCACCACCGAGGTCTGCACCTACTTCTACGAGCACAAGAAGACCTACCCGCCGGAGCTCCAGTCCCAAGTCGAGGCCGGCGTTCGCAACATGGAACGCATCATGGGGACGAAGTTTGGCGACACCACGAAGATGCCGCTCCTCGTCGCCGTCCGTTCCGGCGCGCGCGATTCCATGCCCGGCATGATGGACACGATTCTGAATCTGGGACTAAACGACGAGACCGTCGAAGCCGTTGTGACCGCGACGAAGAACGAGCGTTTCGCCTGGGATTGCTACCGCCGTTTCATCCAGATGTACGGCGACGTCGTCATGGGCGTGCAAAAACGCGAAGGCGAGGATCACGATCCGTTCGAAGAGACGATCGAGCACTACAAGGACGAGAAGTACGGCCAGCACGACATCGACGATTCGAAACTCCAGACGGCCGATTACAAGGCGCTCGTCGCGCGCTTTAAGAAGCTGATCAAAGGCCGCACCGGCCACGCCTTCCCGAACGACCCCTGGGATCAACTGCACGGGGCGGCCAGTGCCGTCTTCGGTTCCTGGATGAACGACCGCGCCATCGTCTACCGCCGCAAATACAACATTCCGCAGGAGTGGGGCACGGCCGTCAACGTGCAGGCGATGGTCTACGGAAACACCGGCTCGAACTCGGGCTCGGGTGTCGCCTTCACCCGCAACCCCGCGAACGGCGTGAATGAATTCTACGGCGAATTTTTGATCAACGCCCAGGGCGAAGACGTCGTCGCGGGCGTGCGCACGCCGCAACCAGTTATCGAGTTGAAGAAGTTGATGCCGAAAGCGTACGCGGAGCTGCTCCAGGTGCGCGCACGCCTCGAAAAGCATTTCAAAGACGTGCAGGACGTCGAGTTCACCATCCAGGACGGCAAGCTGTTCATGCTCCAGACGCGCAACGGCAAACGCACCGCCGCGGCCGCGCTCAAGTTCTCCATGGATATGTTCAAGGAGAAGCTGATCGACTGGAAAACCGCCGTGAAACGCAATCCCGCCGATCAGCTCGACCAACTCCTCGCGCCCATCTTCGATCCCGCCGAAGTGAAGAAGGCCAAAGCCATCGCCACCGGCCTGCCCGCGGGCCCCGGCGCCGCCTCCGGCAAGATTTATCTCAACGCCGATCGCGCTGCGACCGCCGCCGATCGCGGCGAAAAAGTGCTTCTCGTGCGGAACGAGACCAGCCCGGAAGATTTGCGCGGCATGATCGCGGCGGAAGGCATCCTCACCGCGCGTGGCGGCGTCTCCTCTCACGCCGCGCTCGTCGCGCGGCAGATGGGCAAGGTGTGCATCTGCGGCGCGTCCGCGTTGCAGATCGATTACACGAAGAAGACCGTGCGCGTGGATGGCCAGACCTTCAAGGAAGGCGACTACCTTTCCATCGACGGCACCGCCGGCACCGTTTACGCGGGTCAGCTCGCGACTGCGCCGAGTGAAATCATCACCGGCATGCTCCACGGCGACAAAGCCGCGCAAAAGACCGAAAAGTTCAAAGCCTTTAACCAGCTCATGGAATGGTGCGGAAAAGCCGCGCGCTTGAAGGTGCGTTGCAATGCCGATAACCCCGAGCAGACCGAAAATGCGCTCGCTTTTGGCGCAGTCGGCATCGGGCTCACGCGCACCGAGCACATGTTCTTCGAGGGCGATCGCATCGACGCCATGCGCGAGATGATCCTCGCGAACAATCTCGCCGACCGGAAGAAAGCCCTCGCCAAGCTCCTGCCCTATCAGCGCGAGGATTTCAT
The DNA here is from genome assembly GCA_963769625.1 of uncultured Verrucomicrobiae bacterium. Lineage (GTDB taxonomy): Bacteria > Verrucomicrobiota > Verrucomicrobiia > Chthoniobacterales > UBA10450 > JACCTI01. The sequence goes on from CAVYMO010000013.1 coordinate 202,236, forward strand.
CGGTATTTTCAAGGCGCTCAAGGGTCACCCGGCTACCATCCGTCTCCTCGATCCGCCGCTGCACGAGTTCCTGCCACATGCGGAGGAGCAGCAGAAGGATCTGGCGAAAAAGCTCGGTCTTGAGGTCGATTTCATCCGGCAGCGCGTCTCGCAGCTGCACGAGTTTAATCCCATGCTCGGTCACCGCGGTTGCCGGCTCGGCATCGCGTATCCCGAGATCACCGAGATGCAGGCGCGCGCCATTTTCGAAGCCGCCGCCGCCGTCGCGAAAAAGAAAATCCCGGTCAAACCCGAGGTCATGATCCCGCTCGCCGGCTTCAAAAAGGAGTTCGATCTCCAGGCCGAAATCATCCATCGCGTCGCCAACGACGTCATGACGGAGAAAAAGGTGAAGTTCGATTATCTGGTCGGCACCATGATCGAAGTCCCGCGCGGCGCGTTAACCGCCGACGAAATCGCCGAGAGCGCGGAGTTCTTCAGCTTCGGCACGAACGACCTCACGCAAATGGCACTCGGCATCAGCCGGGATGATATGGGCAACTTCCTCATGCCCTACACCGAGAACGAGATCTTCAAGAAGAACCCCTTCGCTACGCTCGATCAAACCGGCGTCGGGCAGCTCATGCAGATCGCGGTCGAGAAAGGCCGACGCAGTCGTCCGAAGATCAAGCTCGGCATTTGCGGCGAACACGGCGGCGACCCCGATAGCGTGAAATTCTGCCATCGCCTCGGCCTCGATTACGTCAGTTGCAGCCCCTTCCGTGTCCCCATCGCCCGTCTCGCTGCGGCGCAGGCCGCGCTTGCCTAATCTGTGCCTCTTATCGCTCGCTCTCTCCGGCGAAAGCCTCCCACGCTTTCCACGCGCGTTCCCAATCGCCCTTCTCCGCCCACGCTTCCGCTTCCAGGAAATGGAAGTATGGCGGCGTGGTGCGCGTCTCGTTTACACGCCGCAGCGTGTTGAGCGCGTCGTCGTGCTGCCCGGATTCTCGCTGCCGCTGGTAAAGCGCGAAGGCCGCCTGATAATCCTCCGGATCGCTGAAGACCGCGGTCTGTAATTGCTCGACCGAGCTGCTATCGCCGCTGAGTTGGGGCAACGCAGGGCGCGCTCCAAATCGCGTGGTTAACTCATACGCCCCGCGGAAATCGCCCGTGCTCGCCCGATGTTTTGCGATGCCACGCCAGCCCGCGGACAGCAGTTGCGGCCGCGCTTGAAGATAGACGTTGAGCGCCTCCAGATCTCCGCGTTCCGACCAAAGTACAAAAATCCGCGCCTGCTCTTCCGGCGCGAAAGTGGCCACCTCAGGATCATACGCGAGCAGGCGTTTCATCGCCGCTGCGAAATCCTCTCCTTGCGCCCGCTCCAGATACGCCAGCGCCAAATCCGGTTGCCCACCGTCGAATTCCTCCAGCCGTCGCTTCACCGCCGGACTGAATTGCGAGGCCATGGAAAGCATGCGCGCATAGAGCTCGGCCCGCTGCGGGCCGGCGCGGCGCAGCGCTTCGCGCCAGGCCGTGAGCGCAAGGACAGGTTGGCGCGTCATCCAGACCACGCCTTCTTGATACGGCACCTCAAATGAGTTCGGCTCAAGAAATCGTGCCCGTCGAAAATCCGCCAGCGCCTCACCCGGCGGACGCTTCGCTCCCACTTTCCCGAGCCCGCGCAAAAAGTAGAGTTGCCAATCGAGCGGCGCCCACTTCAGGCCCGCAGTGGCGTGCGTGATCACGTCGTCGTACTGGCGGCCCACGTTCGCCGTCGTGGCGAGGTGACGTTTCAAATCTGCGCCGATCCCTCCCGGCAATGGCATCGCCCGATACGTCGCCACCACCCACATCATGCCGATGAAAAAAAACAACCCGCCCGCAAAGCGAAAGAAATAGAGCTGCGCATATCCCGCCGGCAGCCGTAACGGTCGCCGCAATGCCAGCGCGAAAAGAAAAATGCCCGCATAAGCGCTGCCCACCCGATGCCCGGCCACGTCCACGAGGCTGTGCAAAACGAAAAGCACCCCACCGATGAAGGCCGCGAGTCGAAACCATTGGTTGGTCCCTTCGACAAATGGAAATACCCGCCATGCCAGCATGAGCACGCCCACGAGCACGAGCGCCACCGCCACCCAACCCGTCTCCGCGCCCAGCCAAAACCAGTCGCTTTCCGGATGCAACGCGCGCGCCTGCCCAAGCGAAGCCGAACGAAACGGCGCGAAGATTTCCTCGAAGTTCCCGAGGCCCAGTCCCGCCCATGGCGAGGAGCGTATCAAATCCCACGCATCCCGAAACACCAGCCAGCGAAAGTCCGTCGTGATGTCACTTCCCGTCCCGCGCAGATTCAAACGCTCGAGCGTTTGCCCGCCGAAAAGCAACACCGCCGTCAGCAACGCGAGCAAAGCCGACGCGCCGATCGCGATCCGTGCCGTCGAGCCCGAACGCAAAACGAGCACGACCAGCCATGCGCCGCATCCGACCACGAGCAGCCCGATGCCGGCACGCGAAAAATTCAGCAGGATCGCCGCCACCACCACGCCCAAACCCGCCAGCCAAAAGATCCATTTCTTCTTCCCACGCCGGATCTCGTCGTGCGCGCAGGCGAGAATCACGATGGCACTGAGGCCGAAGAGGTTCGCGGTCTGGTTACGATTTGGGAACGGCCCAAAGCCGCGCTGGTTATGCCAGAAGGGCAACGCCGTGTGCCGCAGATAAAGCACGACTGCGAGGCCCGCGAGCAGGATGACGAAGAAGGCAAAAATTCTCAGCTGCCGGCGCGCGGCTCGGATTTCCACATCCTGCCCCGCCACATAATAGAACCAGCACAGCCCGGCGAGAAAACTCAGCAGCGCCCCAGTCGTGATCCAGGGCTGGGGCGAAAGCGTGCCCGGGAGGTCGATCCCGAGGTCGTTCGTCAACGCCTCGCGCCACGCCGGCTGGAAAAACCAATCCGCGGGTAGAAATGCGAATCCGGCGCACCCCACAAGAGCGAACAAGAGAATGTGAAAACGCCAGCCCATGGAGAAGCGCGGTGGGTTCACCATCAGAAGGACGCCCAGCGCCGCCACGACAATGCCCTCGGCCCATTTCTCCGTCGCGCCGCCGAGGAAGCAGGCCAGGACCGGCAAGGCCGCGATGGCCACATCCTCCCAGGTAAACTGCGGGGTCGGTTTTCGCTTCGGCGGAAGATTCGTTGGTTGTGTGACTTGGGTCATGGGGTGAACGTTCGGGCCAATGGTATGGGATTAGCTGGCTGAGGAAAGAAGGCTGTTTTTTCTCGCTGACGAAATCATCATGTGCCCCCCCCTTTTACCACGAGTTGAAGCCGCGCGCCCATCGCGTACGCTCCTCCTGCCCCGCGAGGCATAACCATGGTTACGCAACGCACGGAAGGGCTCTACCGCCTCTTCCTTCTCTGTCAGCTCCTGATTGTCACCGCCCTCTTCTGGCTCGGGGTCGCGATCATGGTCAACTTCTATTCCGATGGCGGCGAGATGACCTGGCGCCGCTACAGCATCTACTGCTTTCTGCTCATCCTCGGGATGGTGGTCGAGGCGCTCGCGCGTGACGGCTCGAAAAATTATCTCCTCCAAAACGAACTGCTGCGCCAGCACCGGCTCGCCATGCGGCAGACCTTTGCCAGCGTTATCGCCCTCATTCTTTATCTGGTCGCGGCCAAGGACGCCTTCATCTCGCGCGTCTTCTTCTTTAATTTCGTTCCCTGGCTCTACGTCGCCCTCCTCTTCTCCCATCATTACCTGCCTGGGTTCCTCGCCCGCCGCGTCTTTCACGGCGAACGCCTCGAAAAAACCCTCCTCATCGGCACCGCCCGAAAGACGCGCGAGATGCGCGGCTGGCTCCGGCGCAAATCGGAGATCGGTTTGCGCATCATCGGCCTCCTCACCGAAGAGCCGCTCGAGCAAACCCCCGAAGGCATTCGCGTTCTCGGCGCGTGCAGTGAGATCGAACGCGTCGTGCGCGAGCATGGCATCACCCAGGTCATCCTCCTCGAGTTCCCTCTCTTCACCGAGGTCAATCGCAACATTATCCAGGCCTGCGATCACCTTGGCATCCGCCTCCTCATCCTGAGCGATCTCGAGGAAAAACTCCGCCACCCCGTCACCCACTTCGAGGACGATGGCTTCCGCTTCATCGGCCTACGCGAAGAGCCCCTCGAGAATCCTCTCAACCGCGCGCTGAAACGCGGCATCGATGTTGCCATTGCGTTGCCTGTCATGCTTTTCATCTTCCCGATTTTCGCCGCCATCGTCTGGCTCGCGCAGCGTTTCCAATCACCCGGTCCGCTCTTCCACGTCCAGACCCGCGCCGGCATGCAGAACCGGCGTTTCGCCATTTTGAAATTCCGCACCATGCGCGCCGATAATCATGAACTCGCCCGCCAGGCCACCGACGGCGACGCGCGCATTTATCCGCTCGGGAAATGGTTCCGGAAATTGAGCATCGACGAGATTCCGCAATTTTGGAACGTCCTCCGCGGCGACATGAGCATCGTCGGCCCGCGCCCGCACTTGATCGAGCACAACCAGCAGTTCTCCCAGCTCATGGCGAACTACAACGTCCGCGCCTTCGTCAAACCCGGCATCACTGGTCTCGCCCAGGTCCGCGGTTATCGCGGCGAAGCCCGCACCAATTCCGACATCGAAAAGCGCGTCGCCTGCGACATCGAATATTTGGAAAATTGGAACCTCTCCCTCGAGTGCGGCATCATCCTGCGCACCTTCGCGCAAGTCCTGCGACCACCGCGCACGGCCTACTAGGGTCATCCGTGTCCTCGTACCTCGGATGCTACGTCCTGGCGATGGTGTGGCAGGAAACCGGAACACGCGCCCGTGCCCTGTCATCCTGAGCGCAGTCGAAGGATCTCTCCGCAGCCGTGTTGTTTTCCGCGAAGGAAGAGGCCGCGCTGGAATCAGGCGCCCGACCTCCTTTTCGGAAAGCCTTCGCTTCGTCGGAGAGATCCTTCGACTCCGCTCAGGATGACAGCTTGCGGCGCGCGTGAGCTCGCCTGCGCGCCGCCTACGGCTTCCCCGCTCGCGCCATCGTCTCTAACTCCCGCAGAAAACTCTCGAAGACGTGCGTCTTCTCAAACTGCTGCACATAAACGCGCCCCGCCGCGCCAAAGGCCTGTAGTCGCGCCGCATCCCCCGCCAGCTCATCCAGCGCCTTCGCCACTTCCTCCGGCCGGCCGGGTGGAATGTTGAATCCGAATCCGCCCACGACGGTCGCTTCCGCCAGCTCGCTTTCCGGATCGGCCACCGTTATCACCGGTTTCGACTGCGCCAGCAGACCGAGGAGCTTGCTCGGAAAGAATGAATTCCCCGAGCCCGATTGCTGCGTGATGAAACAAAGGTCCGCATCCTCCAGAAGCGCGGTGTAGTCCCTCCCCTTCTGCAGCGGCAGCATCTTCACATTCGGCAAGCCCAGTTGCCGCGCTTGCTCGGCCAACACTTCCCGTTGCGCCCCGTCGCCGCAGATCACGATCTGAATCCGCTGATCTTCGACCAGGCGCGCCGCCTTGATCAGGACATCGAGCCCCTGCTTCACGCCTAAATTTCCCGCGTAGACCGCGACAAACGTGTCCTCCGCCAGCCCATGCTTGTTCCGAAACTCTCCCCGCGGCGGTACCTCACCTTCGTCCGCCAGCGAGATCGCATTCGGAAAATAAACCAGCTTCTCTTCCGGCACGCCCTTGCGGCGAAACTTCACCAGCATCCCCTGCGTGATTCCCGAAACCCGCGTCGCGCTCCGATACGCAAACGCCTCCAGCGCATAAAGCGCGCGAATGAACCAGCCCGCGCGCAGCATCCCCAAACCGACCGCCGCGTCCGGCTGCATATCCTGGACATGAAACACGAACGGCGTCCCTTTCAGCTTGCCCACGAGCCACGCCGCCGAGCCCAGCAGTAACGGCGGCGACACCACCACCATCACCTCCGCCCGCGGCAGCGAGAGCACCCGCAGCGTCGACGTCGCGATAAACGTCGCTTCATGCAGGATCCGCTTCAGCGCCGATACCTGCGGCGGCACAAAGTGCCAGCAACGATGCACCGGCACCCCGTTAATGTGGTCCGTGCGATAAAGTTGGCCGCGATCCTCTGTCAGCTTCCGCCAGGTCGGATAATACGAAAACGTCGTCACCATCTGCGCATCATGCCCGCGCCCGTGCAAGAACTCACAGAGCGCCACGCTATGTGGCGCGATCCCGGTAAACTCCGGCGCGTAATTAATCCCCCAGACGATGACTCGCATTAGGACAATGACGAAACCCGAAATCCGAAGCTCGAAGCAATGGCGAAACTCGAATGTCGAACATACTCCCCGCGATCGTTTTGGATTTCGTCCTTCGTCATTGTTTCGGATTTCGGGTTTCGGGTTTCGTCATTTTCGTCCTCAGCTCATACGTCTTCGCCACGGAGAGAAATTCATACATCCCGTGCAAGCGCGCGAAGTAATATCCCTCGCGTCCATCCATGAATCCCTTCTGCCAGACGTAAACGTAAAGAAAGCGCAGCAGCGGGCGAAACGGCAGCCGATGCGAAAGCAGCTTCAAACGCCGTCGCCGGTTCACCCGCTCATGCCGCAGCTCGCCCGAGCTCGCGGCCAGATGCCGATCCGTCGCCACCCGCGCTTCCCAATTCGAATAGCGGTTATGTTTCTCCACAAAAACATCCACCGTTGGAAAGGCATAGTGATCCATCTCGCAGCGCAGCCGCGCCGTCGGTCCCTGCACCACCACGTGCTCGTGCACCTCGTTGTCGCCGCTGTTCGTCGCTGCCTCGGTTAATTTTTCGTAGCGACCGAGCGCATGGCGAAAGAGCCGGAGATTCCAGTTCGGATAATAGGCGTGCCGCAACCAGCGCCCGAGAAACATGAAACGTCGATTGATCCAATAACCAGCCACCGCGCCCGCGTTCGCGATCGCGGTGCGAAACTCCGCCTCCGCTTCCGGCGGCAACGTCTCGTCCGCATCGAGAATGAAAATCCACTCATTCCGAAACGGCAGATTCTCCAGCGCCCAGTTCTTCTTCTTTGGCCACGTGCCGTTGAATGCGAATTGCACCACCTGCGCCCCCGCCGCTTCCGCGATCGCGATTGATCCATCCGTGCTCCGCGAATCGACCACAAAAATTTCATCGGCCCAAGCAATCGAGCCTAGGCAACGCGGCAGATTCCCGGCCTCGTTCCGGATCGGGACAATCACTGAAATCGGCACCCGTTCGCTCATCGCGGGCGCAAGACCTTGCAAGGATTCCCCGCCGCGAAAACATGCGGCGGCACATTCTTCGTCACCACCGCGCCAGCGCCGATCACGCTGCCTTCGCCGATCGTGATGCCCGGCATCACAAACACGCGCGCGCCCAGAAACGCTTCCTCGCCAATCGTGATTTTGCCCGTCGTCAGCGGCAAGCCCGGCTGCGTAAAGTCATGGCTGCCGGTGCTAAGGTAAACCTCCTGCGCCACCGTCGCGCCCGCGCCGATCTCGATCTCGCCCAGCGTGTAAGCATTCGCCCGATCACCCAGGCACGCCCGGTCGTGCAGCGTCAGGTTCCAGGGAATCGCGATCCGTGCGCGCTGATGCACAAAAGGCGTGCCGTGGATCTTCGCGCCAAACGCCCGCAACCAAAAAAGCCGCCACGCGTTCAAAGGCTTCGGCGTCCACGAGCAGAGCACCGCCCAGCAAAATTCCCACACCAGGCGCATCAGCCGATCGCTCGTTCCCCACGGCGAACCGTAGCGTTCCTGCTCCTGCTTTACCGTGCGCACAGTTTCGGACATGGGGTTTAAATGGCGCGAATCACGCGCCGGTTGCCGCACCCTTGCGCAGATCGCTCCGCATTCAAATGCCCGCTCCGTGGAGGTTTTCGAAGTCCTGCAAAAAACGGCCCGCCACCACACTCAACGCGTAGTCGCCGGATTTCCCCAGGCCCGCCTCCGCGACCCGGCTCAATGAAGCTTCGTCTCTCACTGTTTCAGCCAGTCTTGCCTGCAAGCTTCGTGCCGCTGCCGGACCACGATGATCGAAAACAAAACCCGTTTCGTGATCCCGAAGAAAATCGCGAAAACATGCCAGGTCGGAAACCAGCACCGCGCAGCCGTGCGACATCGCTTCCAGCGCAGCGAGGCCAAAGGTTTCGCCGGTTTCCGCCAGCGAGGGATAAACAAAGAGACGCGCGCCGCGATAAGCGTTTTCCAACTCCCCCGTCGTGAAAATCGGACCGCGAAAGATCACCCGCAACGACCCGCCCGCCAGTCCTCGCAGCTTGCTGCCGTAATCCTCGCCGCCTCCGCCATGGGCCACATCGGTCGGACCCACGATCTCCAGATTCCACCCACGCAGAGCGTCTTCGCGTTCACGCATAAAAGCCTCGATGAGCAGGTGCACGCCTTTTTCCGGATGCACCCGTCCCACGAAAAGAATCGTGCGCGCGCGTTGCGCGACCGCGGGCGGAGGCTCGGACAACTCATGCGCCGGCGCCGCGTAAGGTAGCACCGCGACCTTGTCCTCGAGCGACGGCACTTCCTCTACCACGGCCTTCGCGATCACGCTCGACGGGGTCTGCAAGCGAGCCGCGTGGCTATACAAACGCATCTGCCCTTTCGGCGCGCGCGCCACATGCACGTAAAGCCGACCAAAGCGTGAACCGTGCACGAGCACAGGCAGCCAAAAGGTATTTGTAATGAGGATGTCGGCCGGCGGCAGAACGCGGCGCGCGCGCCAGGAATAAAAGAAATCGAGCAATTTCAGCCGCCACAGTTTTGCCGGCGTGTCGTAACCGCGCACGCGCACGTGCGCCACGCCTTCGCTCTTTTCCCGCGCGGCCAACCCGCTCACCGCCCGCGAAACCTGCGTCACCTCATGCCCTCGACGCGCAAACTCCCGGCCGATCGCATACCAAAACTTCTCCACTGCCCCGCCCATGATGGGTGGCACAGGCAGGAAGGCGCCCGTCACGATCGTGATTCTCATGACTGAGCGCCGCTCGCCTCACGCAGCACCTGCTCTAAATGATCCACCGCGCGCTCCAGTTCGAAGCGCGCCGTAAACGAACGCTGCGCGGCCGCGCGCATCGCGGTCTTCTCTCCTTCCGATAATGCCAGCCAGCGCGTGAGCAATCGCTCCGTCCCTGCCACATCATCGTTCTCGGCGAGACCCGCACCATCGTCGACGATCTCGCGCCAAATATTCACCTTGTCGGAAATCAAAACTGGCGTGCCGCAGGCCAGCGCCTCCACCACCGCAATGCCAAAATTCTCCTGGTGCGAAGGCAATACGAAAACTTCCGCGGCGCGGAAGGCGCCCCACTTCATGTCCCCGCGCAACATTCCCGCGAAAGTCACCGGCGGTTCGCCTGACGGGAATCGCGCAGCCACCAACCGCTGCAGCATCGCGAAGTAGTTTTCGTCTGTCGGCGGACCCGCCACGACCAGGTGCAAGTCATCACGCTGCGCTTTCGCGAAAGCTTCGACGAGCAACTCGCATCCCTTCTTCTCGTGCAGCCGACTCAGAAAAAGCAGCAGGCGTTTGTCGCGTAGTTGCGGAAAGCGTTGCAAAAATATTTCCCGCGCTGCCTCCAGGTCTGTCGTGGGCGCGGCCGTTCCGTAATTCACCACGATCTCGCGGCAGCGATAAAACGGAAACGGTTCGCGAGCCAGGCGTCGCTCCTCCTCCGAGGTGAACAGCACCGCCGCCGCATCGCGCAGGACGCGCGCTTCCGCCCAAATCCAATAGAGGAGCTTCTTCAGGTGCTTGAGCGGATACGTGCGCTTGAACCAGGGATCGAGCATCCCGTGAGGGAAGACGACATACGGCGTCTCGCTTCCGGCCAGCGCCCGCCAGACGCCGAAGCTGCTGTATTGCCAGACACCCTGCACGATCACGATGTCGTAATTCTGCCGCCGTTCCCGCAGCCACGGAAGAAAACGCTTCGAGTAACCGTAGCTGTTCCGCGTTTCCCCCAAGGCATGCACCGGCGCTGAGAAATCGCATGTCCAGGGATCGTCCGGCAAATCCAGCGTCACGATCTCGACCTCGTGGCCGCGCCGTAGCAACGAGGCGGACGATTGCCGCACCGATTCAATCGGTCCGCCGACCGCGGGATTAACCGTGTGAATGGAGCGCAGGATTTTCATTTCGAAGGCCGTGTAAGTTCCGCCGCTGTGCGAAATGACCGAGCACCACGATGCTCCAAAGCCGTGTCCAATGCAGTCGCTCGTTGCGGAACGCAGCCGTCATTTCCTCCACGAACTTCGCCGGCAAAAGCTCCCGCGTGACCGCTGCGCGAACTCCCTCGCTCACGAAGTCATCGAGCGGGCCGCGCATCCACTCCTTCATCGGCAGCGCGAACCCGCGTTTTGGCCGGTCGTAAACCGAAGCCGGCAGCAGATCGCGGCAGGCCGCGACCAGCAGGCTCTTGGTTCCACCGTCGCGACGTTTTTCTTGCGCCGGCAAACCCAGGACGAATTCCACCAGTTCATGATCGAGAAACGGCACCCGCATTTCCAGCGACACCGCCATGCTCATCTGGTCGGCATCGCGCAAGAGCATGCGTCGCATGTAACCGGTCAATTCCGCCCAACTGATGCGCGCGTAATCATCCGGCAGTCCCACCGCACACTCGAACGGCAACGGCGGATTCGGCAATCCTGCGTCCGCAATCATCTCGTCGGTGAAAAAACGACGACGCCAGCGCGCCAACTCACCGGCGTCGGTCGTGCCAGGCAAATCCGCCAGTCGCGCCCCGAGCAGGCGACGAAATCCGCCCGGCATCCGCGCCAGCCACTTCAGCTTCGGCACGTCGCGGAAACTGACGTAACCGCCGAAAAGTTCATCGCCGCCCAAACCGGAAAGCGCCACCTTCACTCCGTGTCGCGCGACCGCGCGCGAGACGATGTAGGTGTTGATAGCATCCACCGACGGCAGATCCATTTTCTCCACCGCTTCCGTGACGGAATGGATGACCTCCTCTTCGCTTAACAGAATGCGGTGATGATCGGTGCCATAACGCCGCGCGACTTCCTGCGCTATCGGGCTCTCGTCGAACTCAGCAGAAGCGAACCCGACGGAATACGTCTGCAATTTTTTTTCCAAACGTTGGGCGGCGAGCGCGGTCACGATCGAGGAATCGATCCCGCCGCTCAAAAAACTCGCCACGGGCACGTCTGCGAGCAGGTGTTGGTCGACCGCGGTTTCGATCAAGCGACGCACTGCCTTGGTCACATCCGTCGGCGCCGAAACGAAAGCCGGCTGCGCCGGCCAGTATTTCCACCGCGACTGTTTTCCGTCCGCTGTGAAAGACATTGCGTGTCCCGCACGCAGCACCTGCATTCCCGCATACAAAAGATTCCGCTCCGGCGACGCGCCCCATTGCAGAAAGCCGGAAACCCCTTCCGAGGTGATCGACGTCCCGCCTTCCGTCAGCATCCGTGCCTCGGAAGCGAAGCGGAGGCCCTCCGCCGTCTGCACGTAATAGAGCGGTTTGATCCCGAGACGATCGCGCGCCACAAACAATTCCCGCATCTGCGCGTCGTAAATCGCGAAGGCAAACATGCCTTTGAGCCGATCGAGCACCTTTCGACCCCAGCGGCCATATCCACGCAACACGGTTTCGGTATCACTCGTGCCCTGCCACGCGATGTCGGGTCCGAGTTCCTCCCGCACCGCGCGGTGATTGTAAATCTCACCGTTGATGACGATGACGTTGCCATTCATCGGGTCGTGCATCGGTTGCGCGCCCATCGGGGAAAGATCAACAATCGCAAGGCGTGTGTTGCCGAGCCACACGCAACCGTCCGGCGACGTCCACTCGCCGGAAGAGTCAGGACCGCGATGATGAATCAAACGCAGATCGAGCGGCGTGGCCTGCCCCAACGCATTAAAATGGATGGCGATACCGCACATAGGCCATCAAACGGAGTTGCCTGTGAAACTCACCAGACGAAACCCTCCTGGCGTCGAAAATATTCCAGCTCGGGCGACAACTCGCGCAGCGGCTTCGCCGGCACGCCCCCGTAAAGCTGGTAAGGCGCCTCCCATTTTTTGTTCAGCAACGATTTCGCGCCCAGGACGGAGTGATGCGGCAGGGTCGCTCCTCCCAGCACCACCGCTTCGGTCCCGACAAAACAATATTCGCCGATCTCGATCGGCGCCGACGATTGCCGCCCGGCCGCGAGGTCGATGCTGTGCGTGATCAACTGCGATCGATATCCGGCGATGGTGGTAAACGCGCCGATCCGCACCCGCGCCGTGCAATCAATAAAATGCCGGCTGCTGATGCCGGCGTGTCGTTCCAGGATCAACTCCGGCCGCCGCTCCGGTTGATGCGCAAAGTGCCGGCTCTGGCCCCGAGGAAAACCAGTGATCCAATTCAACTGCCCGATGAGCGCGTGCGGACCAAGTTGAAGACGATCCACGTTCTTACACAGCGTGAGATGGCCGATACGCGCGTGTTCCTCCATCACAAGGTGTGCGGGGAAAATCCAGGACAAACCAATGCGGCTGGTCTTGTGAATGGAATATCCAAACTGCCACTGCAGGAAAGGACGGCGCAGTCCCCAGGGCAGGAACAACGAGAAAAGCATGAGGATCTTTTTTAACATGCGGGCGCGAGCGAACGGTAAAGTTCGCGGTAGTGCTCGATCATTCGATCGGTGGTGAAACGTTGCGCGTTCTCCAAGGCGAGCGCGCTCCAGCGCGCGTGTTCCTCGGCATGGGTCAGGCGAAGAAGGTCCTGCGCGAAACCCGCCTCATCATCAGGATGGTGGAGCAACGCGCCCGGGCCGCCAATTTCCGCCATGGGCTCCACCGAGCTGCAAATGACCGGGCAACCGCACGCCTGGGCCTCGATGATGGGCCAGCCAAAACCCTCGAAGCGCGAGGGAAACAGGAGCGCGGTGGCGCAGTTGTAGAGCGCTTCCAGTTCGGTGCTCTCGCAATTTCCCAGCTCGACGATGCGATCGGTGATCTGAAGGGCGGCCGCTTCCGCGGCTAACTGTTCGTTCAGTCGGTCACCCACGAAAACGAGCTGGCCTGGCCATTGGTCTTTGACGCGCGCAAAGATTCGCAGCACCGCCGCGCGATTCTTGCGGCGCAGATTCGAGCCGACATGGAGGACGAATGGGCCTGTTAACTTCACGCGTGCCTGCGCTTCCGCGCGGTCCAACTTTCGGTAGGGATAACTGAGCCCCAACGGAACCACCGTCAGCGTGGGTTTGTCTTTTGTGCGCCTGACTAATTTTGCCGCGTCGTCGCATGTCTTTTGCGAGACACATGCGAGCGCGTCCGCCTTGCCCAATCCATGCAAAATCCACCGCTGGAGCCAGCGTCCGGTCGCCGAGGCCGGCGTGTCGGTTTCCTCGCCGAGCGCTCCCCGGACGGCAAGAAAATCATGACACGTCACCACGATGGGAATCGCATGGACATGCTCGGCATACATCGCATTGGAATGATCGCAGATATGAACCAGCGCCGGCGCCTTCCGCAAATGCGCGCGCAGCCGGCGCGGGAACAAAACAAACTTATCAAGGTAAGCCAGCCACTTCGCGAGGAACATTCCCCCGAACCGGATCCTCCCGAAGAAGGGCGCAGGCTGAACCAGCTCGGCCGCCACACCCACCCGCGTCAGTCCTTCCAGCATCATCGTGCCGAAGCGGAGCATGCTTTGTTGACGATCGGGAGCGTAGTTCCCGACAAGGAGAATGCCGGAACTCATTTGAAAGCGCGCTCGATGAAACTCCAGGCGGCGTCGCCGTTGAAATCGTGCCGGCCGGCGAACTCGACGAACGAAAAGCGGTCCTCGATCTTCAGTCTGGCGTAGGGGACACGCGCACCCGGGATGGCGCGCCGCGCGCCAGCAATGGGAAACAGTTGATCGTGATCGCCGGCTTGCACCTGAAGCGGTCGCGGGCAGATAAGGCTGGCGACGGTCGCATCCTGAAACACGCTCAGGCTGTTCGGGAAACGCCAATCGGAGTTTCCGAAAGGCTCGGTGGCATCGAGGATCGCTTTCCGATCGTTAAAATATGCCGCCACCACCGCGACGCGGATGCGATCGTCCAGCGCAGTTGTGTAGAGGGTGTAGAACCCGCCGTAGGACATCCCGACCATGGCGACGCGGGTCGGATCGATCCGGCCGGTGTCGAGCAACGCGGTGAGCCCGCGCCGGATCTTGGCGATCTCGATCGCGGGCAGTGTCGTTCCATATTGGCGCGCACGCATGTCGAGCCGTTCACGAATATCGGCGGGACGATCCTTCGCATAAAAGACCAACTGCGGTTCCCACACCGCATACCCCTTTTCCAAGGCACCCAATGCGAGATCGCGGTTGCTTCGTCCGACGACGGTGAGCTTTCCGTTCCGCGGGCGCTCCGGCATTCCGCCGCGACCATGGACCGCGATGATGAGGGGCGTTTTTTCTCCGGCCGTGCGCGGCATCATAAAGACACCACGCGCGCGCACTCCGGCAAAGACAGGCACGCTGAAATCGGAATAGGTCGCGAGCGCGTCTTCAGCAAACTGCACCAGCGTAGGCGCGTTGGTTAACGGCGCCGGCGCCTGTGGTGGATAACCGAGGCTGGTGGCGAGGCGCGCGCGCAACTCGGAAGACGACCGCTCGTATGCGGCCACGGAGGAGAGATCGAGTCCGAGCGCTTCCGGCGTGCGCGCGGCGGGTTGTTCGAGTTCTTCCAGATATTGCTCGATCTCGACCGCTTCCGCCGTTTTCGAATCCACGATTTCGTCGTAAGGCCGATCGAGAATCGCCGGGAGCAACACTGCCTGCGCTTTTTCGGCTGCGCGCGAAAACACAATGGCGCTGAGCGAAGCGAGTTCGCGTCCGAAGACGACGACGAGCCCGAGCGCGACCAAGGCTGTCGCCGCCGCGACGAGGCCGCGCCTACCGATCGGAAGCACCATTTTGATGAGGCTGGCCGGTCCCGGAACCATGGAGGCGGCTGGCGTAGGCCGAGCGGCGCGGCAGCAGTCGCGCGCGGGGCGCCAGCGGCATTTTCGTTTCCGTGAGCGGAGCTTCCGCGGTCGCCCCGAGCGCGGCGAGAACCAGGCCAGTGGTCAGAACCGCGAAACCCGTAATGGTGGGTTGGCCGAATTGGCCCGTGAGCAAAGGAATGAAGGCGGAGCTATAGAGCAGCACCGGCAAAATGTGGCCGGCCTTGACCGCGCTGACGCAGCGCAAACCGATCGCCACCGCCAGCGCGAAACGCCAGATAATGAAGGCCAGCCCGAGCACCGGTCCGCTCTCCAGAATGACGCGCGCCCATTCCGCTTCCGAGAGCAGGAAGGTGCTTTCGCCGGTGAGGAACTTGGCTCCGCCATTCGTGCCCACGCCGAGGCCGTAACCAAGAAACGGCGCCTGTTTGAAGATGCGATACGCCTCGACAAACTCGTCGCCCATTCGCTCCACCATGCCCAGACCGATGGCCTTGTCGCCCGCCTCCGCCACTTCGTTAAAGCGCGTGGTCAAAACATTCGCGCCTTCCTTGAAGATCGGCGTCTGCGAAACGATGACCCCGAGCACAAGCGTAATCAGCAGAGTCTGGCCAAAGCGATTCATCGCGTCACGCCGGAGCACCAGAATGATCAGGAGCGAACAAGCCACCACCGCGCACGCCGCCACGACGGAGCGGCTGCCGGAAACAGCCACGCCGATGACCATGGCGCCACCAGCCGCAGCGAGGAGCCAGATCGGATACACGTCGCGGCGCAGCGCGGCCCAGATGAGATAGCCGGTCGCGAGTGCAAAAAAAGCGACGACGCCGATGACGAACGAAAACGTGCCGGCCGTGCGCACCTTGCCGAGGGCCGAGGTCATCATCTCGCCTTCGCCGCCCGCGGTGCGATTGAGGAAGGAATCTGGCGGCGTTTGAAATTGGGCCACCATCAGGACGACCATCGGCACCATCAGCACGAGCGTCCACCAGCCCAGGCGCTTGATCTCGTCCCGATCGAAAACGTGCGGGATGATGAAGATCAACGGCAGATGGAGAAAACTGGAGCGAAACCCGAACCCGCTCACGAGCGTGATGCGGAGAGGAGAGACGTAGGGCCAAAGCGGGACAAAAGTGAGGAGCGTGGACAGGACCGCGATGACTCCGAGTGATACGACCCACCCGTTGGTCGGAAAAATGCGCGCCTTGATCGCGAGCACGAAAATAAGCAACAACACCGGATCGCGCACGATCAGGAGCGGGTTCGAGAGCTGAGGCGCGACCCATTTGCGCAACGCGCCCTCGAAGATCAGCAACCAAAAATAGACCCAGACCAGCCGGCGAATATGCCGGAGGGTGACTGCTCTGGGATCGTAATCTCTCATGGGCCGGTTAGTTTTTGGACGGCAGCGAGCACGTTTTCGCCATAACCGCGCCAGGTAAGCTCCGCTGCGGTCTTCTGCGCTGCAATCCCCATGCCAGAGAGTCTCTCGCGGTGGGTTGCGCACCAGCTTATTTTTTCCGCCAGCGCCTCGGGCGAGCGAATCGGCACCAGGAAACCGGTTTCGCCCTCCACAATCAGGTCGTCGCCACCGGCATTCAGCGTTGCGATGAGCGGCAAACCTGAGGCCATCGCCTCCTGCTGCACGAGCGCGCGCCCTTCCACCAGCGAAGGCAAAACAAAGACGTCGCAACTGCGCATCAACCGCAGGACTTCACCGTGCGGACGCGGTGCTTCGTAGGTGAAATGCGGGCACTGCTCGCGATACCATTTCAGCGGCTGGATGGGCGAACCCATCACGACCAGCTCGACCTGCGCGGAATCGACCAGCTTCATCGCCGCGAAAAGATCGGCGAGGCCTTTGCGTTGCGTAAGCGCTCCGGCAAAGAGAATGCGGAGCCTGGCGGTGCTCGTCGGATTTTTCGGAGTCGTCGACCTGTCGGACTACCCGAACGGTGCCACCACGCAATGTTTCGTCGCGCGTGCGTTTTCCGGCAACGACTCGAGCACGAAATTGCTCGGGCAAACCACCAACTCCGCCAGCTCCAGTTCGCGACGTTTCCGCGCCAGCTTCGCCTCCGAGTCGCGCGTGCCGCCGAGGGTCGGTTCCCAATCCGGATACCGCTCCGCTTCTTCGCGCAAGAGTCGTTGCGCGGTTTCGTAATACGCGATCGGGAGATCGTACACCCGGTGCGCGCCCAGAATGCGCGCATTCTCGAAGAGTCGAAGCGCACAATCTTCGTACGCGTAAACGACGTCGATCTTCTCCTTCGCCTTCTGCGCGCAGAACCAGCGCGTGGCATCGGCGTCGAGCGTTTGCCAGACGCGATCGATGCTGGCCCAGCCGCGCTCGTGTTCCGTTAGTTTTGTCGCGCGCGCAGCGCCCGCGAAAAGCCGCACCGCTTCGCGCACGGGGAAGCTCTTGATTTTTCCCGGCGGCAACTCGTAACCGCGGCGCCGCGCATTCGCCGGCAGGAGCGAGAAAAACGGTGCGCTTTTCGCATAGCCGACGGTGGTGATGTACTTCGCGAGCAGGTCTGCCTCCGCGAAGGCGCGCAGGACGGCGCGCACATTGGCGTTCCCGAGACGGATGCGCGACCAGGATCATCGGCGCGCGTCCACCATCCGCCGAAACTCACGCGCGTAGAATTCGATCGGCTCCAGTTCGGCGGCCAGCTCTTCGCGGGTGCGCGTGGCACGTTCGACGTATTCGCTTTCGCTCATGGCCGCAGCCTGCTCGAGCAACTTCGCCAGCGCCGGCGGATCGTTCGGTTCGCAAATGAGCGCCTGCGCCCCGCCCGCTTCGGGCAGGCCGCCATCACGCGTGATGATGCAGGGCACGCCAAGATGGCGCGCCTCAATCGCGGTGAGCCCGAAATCCTCCTTCGTATTCGGCGGCACCACCATCCAGCGGGCGTGCTGCATTCGTTCCGTTTTGGTTTCGGGATCGATAAAACCGAGCATTTCGATTCCCTCGATTCCGCGCTTCTTGATCGCGTATTCAATCAACGACCGCATCGGTCCATCGCCCATGAGCACAAGCGGCCATCGCGCGCGATCGAGCTGCGCCAGTTCGTAGGCGTCCACCAAAGTATCGATGCCCTTGTTCGCGATCCAGCGGCCAATGAATGCGAAACCGCGGCGCTCCGCCGGCGGAGCCCAGCCTTCCGGGAGCACGGAAGTAGTCGGGATTTTGCGGCTGGTCGGCCGCTTCTTGTTCGGCTCCCAGGTATTCCAGACGAATTGCGAGTTGTACCAACGCTCGTCAGCGATCCACGCGCTCATCCGCCAGAGAAAGCGGTGCAGGTCGAAGCCTTTCGGCATGTAGTTGTGAATGGTGAGGACGAGCGGCTTGCGAAAAAACTTGGCCAGGAAGGCGACGTCGGGCGACGCGTTCTGCAGGTGAACCACATCGGCCCAGCGAATCGCCTCCACCAAATCGCGATCGGCGCGGTCGCACAAAAGCACGTCCTCGCCCGTCAGCATCGCTTTGAGGTTCGGTTGCAGCTTCGCCCCCTTCGTTCTCTTTAAACAAACACGCACTTCGAATCCGGGCTCGCGCCGGACGGCTTGCGCGACCGCAAGGATGAAAGCTTCGATCCCGCCGTAGCCGCCCTGGCACGGAGACACGATGAGCACCTTGATGTCGCTCATAGTGCGTCTCCCTCGCTCGGTGGAGAGAGCGGACGCACGAGCACGGCCGGATTACCCGCGTAAATGCCGGGCGTGAGGCAATCCTTCCTCACAACCGAGGCGGCCGCGATCACGCAATGATCAGCGATCGTCACGCCGCCGAGAATAATCGCACCGGACCCCACCCACACGCCCTCGCCGATCGAAATATCGCGCCCTTCCGTAGGATGGCCTTTGCGCTCCGCCAGAAACGTATCAGTGAGATGCGTGCCGGTGATCACCTGGCAACCGTGGCCGAAGAAGGTGTATTTGCCCACGGTGATGCGGCCGCTCTTGGTATTGAAGATGGTGTCGTTGGGTTCGGCATCGTGTGCGAAGGAGAGACGATCCTCCGGCCCGTGGACCGCATATTGCAGGAGCAGTTTCTTCCTCAGGTAAAGCCCCTCCAGAAGCAGGAACTTGATCAACACCCGGGCTAGAAACCGGAGCGGCGACAGCCTTTTGCCGTTCTTAAGCGTGCTCATGCGAGGGGTATGATGAAGCGAACTCTCGCTTCAGGCGAGGTCGGGAGTTGGGACAGGTGAACGAAAGAGGTCGAGATAACGTTGCGTCACCTCGGGCAGCAAGGATTGGGCACGTTGTTCGGTGCGAGGCCGGGCCGCCAGTTTTCGTGGCAGGTTTTCATCCGCCAGGATCAAGTGCGGATGCGACGGCTCATCCGGTGGGTTGGTGTTCTCCAAACCGCGATGCACGGCCACGGTGGGCACGCCGCGTTCGAGGAAAGAGATCGCGCTGCCACTCTTAAAAATGCCCTCGGCGGGCGTAGAGGCGAGCGCCAGGTCCATGCTGTTCATCACGTGATCGATGGTGTCGGGCTCGAGCGGTCCGAGCACGAGAACCTGTGCGCGCGGGAACGAAGCGATGTACTCGCAGAAAGCGCCCGTGTCGCCGTTGCGACCGAAGAGAACGAAAACCGTCTGCCGATTTCCGGCGTGCTGCAGGACCTGCGGGATCACCCGGTGAAAAGGCCAATCAGGATAAATCGCGCCAAACAGGCCCACGCAGAAATGATCGGCGCGGGTTCCTTTGGTCGGGGCGTGATTGAGCTGGCGCATGAGAAACTCATCCGCGCGCGTGGAGGAAACGGGAATATTCCCAAAGATGGGCAGGACCGTGGCATCGACGCCGGCGCGGGCGAGCTGGCGTTGGTAGAGTTCAATGTTGGTGCAGACAGCTTCCGGCTGCAGGGCGGCGAGCAACTGCAAGAGCTGCCGCTTCTGCCAGGCGCCCCACAATTTCTCGCGCAGCTTCGCGCCACGATTCGCCCCGAGCCAAAGTTCGTGCAGGAAAACGTGCACGCGTTTTCCGTTCAGCACGGGCGCGAGCGCGGGCGCGAGACCGTGGATCAAACCACGCCTGGCAAAACCAAAATTGACGAATTGCAGGCTGACCCATTCGATCGAATGACGCTGGAGATAGACGCGCAGGCGTTCCGTTTTCTCGTGCACGGAAGTGCCGTGGCGTTCGGAAAGAAACAATGTTCGTTCCGCGCTGGCATCACCCGCCTCTTCGTTCCACGAGGCGAGATGACATTCCACGCCGTGCGCCGCAAGCGCGCGGCTTAAGTGGACGCAGTAATCCGCCACGCCTCCGGACCCGGGACGGATGCCGGGAGAAAGAAAAAGCACGGAGGGCGCGGTCATTTGGACTTTCGCCAACAGGCTGCGGTGGCGTCCCAGAACTTACGGGTTTGATCGGCGAGCATGAACTCACGCCGCGCCAGCTCGAGCGCATTCGCGACGACGGCGCGACGGCGTTCGGCGCCGAGGCCGCCGAGCGCGGAGGCGATTTCCTGCGGGTCGAGGCTAAGGATCGGGAGGGCGGCCCGGTGTTGATGCAGCAGTTGATAGGCAGCCGAGGTTTCCGGGCCGTGATACAGGATCGGCAACCCGCTCCCGACGTAGGTAACCATCTTGGTGGATAGACTGTAGCGCGCGAACCCTTGGTGCTGGTCGCCAAACGGCAGCGGCATGTAAAGCAGATCGGCCTGCTCGAAATCGCGCTGCACCTGCGCTTCGTCGGCAAACGGGAGGATGGTGACGGATTTCACCCCGGTCAGAATCTGTGAGCGCACGTGCTCGCAACGCAAGGTGACGCTCACTTTCATCACCGGATGAGCGCGCTCGAAACGGTCGATGGCTTCCAGGAGTGCGCGCAGGTTGCGCTCGTAGCCGCGATGGAAGAGGCCCATGAAATAAATGCGAAGCTGATGCGGGTCGGGTCGGGAGCGCGGTTCGCTGAGTTCCGAAACGCCGTCGGTCACAACGTGAAATTCCGCCTCGCCGTAGCGCCGGCAGTATTCGCGGCCCAGCGCCTCAGAAATGACAAAACGCGCTGCCGCCTCCTTCCAGGCGCGGTCCATCGCCACCTCCAGGAGGTCAGGCGCGACACGATCGAGCGCGGTGTAGGCGAGGTCGTCGTGCAGGCTGATAAGAAAGGGAATGCCGAGAGCGCGGGCCACGGTTTGGGCTTCGACGAAATCGAGCCCGGAATGCGGGACGACGTGAATGGCACGCGCGCCCATCTCTCGACAGGCGTGAAGCAGGCGCTGGCGAAAACGGCGTTTAAAGAAAGGTGTCGCACTGTGCGGCAAACCCGCGAGCCGGGTGTACTCGATGCGGCCGAAAAAGGGCCGGACGGCCAGGTGAATTTCGTGGGCACGCGGCGTTGGGGTCTCGGGTGAAGTACAGACACTGCGCCAGGGTACCGGGGCACCTTGCAGCAAGGCGCGCAGAATGCGAGGGCCGCCTCCCGGTCCGCCGACACTGAAAGGCTGCACGAAAACAATCGGCGCACCCTCGTGCTGCAAATGCGCGCGATAAGTCTGGACGGTGGCGTGAGAGATCGCTGGCCAGGAATAGCCAGCCGCCACCGCCCAACTACGTTCCATGTGTTCGCGGTAGGCGTCCGGTTCCAGCCGCAGGATGCGGCAAAGCGCGTCCGCAAACTGATCCGTCGCGCCGCTGGGGATGAGTGTCTCTGGAAAGCCGCGCAGCAAAATATCGCGCGGCCCGGGCGTGTTGTAGGCCACGACCGGCAGGCCGGCGGCGAGTTGCTCGATCACGGCCAGGCCGAAACCTTCCACGTAGCTGGGAAAAGCGCCGACCGTGCAGTCCGCCAGCAAGGCCGGGAGTTCCTCGGCTTGAAAATCCGCCACGAGCTCGATCTTCGCCACCGCCTCGGGCGTGAGATCGCGCGCGATGACAGCAGGATCAACCATCGTGCCGAGAAAACGAAACTGCGCCGCGGGAATCTCGGCCCAAACCCGGCGAATGATGTCGGGCCAATCGAAGGCACCTTTCCGCGGACTCCACATTCCGATAAAGCAGATGCGCTGTTGCGCGAGGCGCTCGTCCGCGGGGATGGCGCTGTCGCGGAGAGCGCCGCCCTGTTCCTCGGTCAGGCCGTAGGGTTGCACGACGACGCGATCGCCCATGCCCAATTCTGCGCGCAGACACGCGGCCTCGGTAGCGTTGGGGACGTTAACCAGATCAGCGTGCTGCAGGGCGCGATCGGAATCCCGCAGAAAACGCCGGCGCACGAAACCGTAGAAGACACGGCCAAGCAATTTTCCCTTCGGCTGCTTCGGCGCGCGCGCCTCGAGGTCACGTTCGAAGCGATCGTAGAGGAGGTAAAGGCCCACAGAGCGCGCCACGAGGAGGCCGGAGAAACGGAGCTTGCGCTTTGAGTGCGGCACGGTGCCGATCAAAGCGTCGATGACGTCAAAGCGATGGGCATTTTTCCGGATGTAGGCGGCGGCTTTCCAGGGAAAGAAAAACTGACGCAGGGCAAAGGTGGCGCGGCCCGCGTGTGCACGCGGGAAGGCATCGGAGAGACTGAATTTTTCCACGGTGTGGCCGGCGGCGCGCCATTGCTCGGCCAATTCCATCCAGACGCGCGTGGCCCCGAGCCGCGGATCCCAGGCGAGATTCACGACCGCAAGAATGCGGAGAGGCTTGGCCGGAGTGGACATCTAGGGGCGCCAGAGCGTCGTCCAAAATTTGTGGCGGACGGAATTGACGTAGTGGCGAAGGACGATGGCCGGCCCGGCGTAGCGATCGCGGTAGACGAACTGATCGCCCAGCTGCAGGACGAATCTTTGCGGATCGAAAGGCTCCGCGCCGTGCGCATGCATGGTCAGATGGGTCATCGTCTGGTTGGTGAAAAAAGCGGGAGCACCTTCGAGTTCCATGAATCGCCCGACGCTGCAAGACCAGTCCATGGGATGAGTGAGAAAGAGGACGCCGGCGTTCACCGGCGCTCGTTCTTCGCTGGCGCCGCGCAGAAGGCGTTCATCTGCCGACAGCCGACAATCCGGCAGGTAGCGGAGGGGCGCTTCGGGACGAGGATCGAGGGCCAGCAGCTCATCCGCTCCAGGAAAGAAAAGCACGTCGGAATCGAGGTAGAGCGCGGCGCCGTCTTTGGGTAACGACATGACAACGGCGAGCTGCCGGCCGGTCGGGTGCGTGGTGAGGTAGCGCAGCACCGGCTCGGGCCACTGGGGCGGAACCCAAGCGGCGGCTTGGGAGACGGCGACGACCGGATCGATCGCGCGTAAGAGAGCAAGGCTGCGGTCGCTGTGACTGCCATCGGAGACGACAGTGAAGCGTTTCGGGCGCCCGGCATGGCGAAGGAAGGAACGGATGGAGGCCACCTGTTCGGGAAGCCCTGCCTCACCCGAATAGGAGAACACCTCGAACGGAAGCTCGCTCGCCGATGACCGCACCCGCGGAAGAAGCGGAAGCAGAGCTCTGTAAAGCGCGCGCACGGCCTTGCCCTCGGCGCGCGCGAAGTGGTATCCGAAATTTAACATGCGACGGAAACGCTCCGGGAGAGCGGGAACGACGCGCACCGTGGCATCGCTTTGCCGTTCATCGTTCTGGACGCGAACCGCCTCCGGCGGGCCGGGCAGTTAGCGCTAGGATGCGGGCGCGCGATGGCCGTTATCCATCGCAGGGACGCCATGGCGCGACTCACTCGGGACCGGGGGCGTGTTGTAGTATTCCGAATACTGGTAGTAATAGTACTCCGGCAGAGAGGTGTCGACGTAGTTCAGGATCACGCCCGGGACGTTGACCTGGCGATTGTAGAGCAACTCGAGCGATTTCTTGGTCAAGCGCGCGGAAGTGTAGGAGAGGCGGACGACAAAGAGGGTGGCGTCGATCTTCGGCGCGAGGCTGGTGGTATCGTCGGCCGCGAGGACGGGCGAACTGTCGATGATGATGTAGTCGAATTGATTGTAGATCTCCTGGAGGAGGCGATCGGTCGACTCACGCAGCAGATGCTCGCTCGGCTGGGAGAGGGTGCTGCCGCGGGGCAAGACAAAGAGACTGGGATAGGTGGTGGGCATGACCACGTCCTGCCAGTTAACGGTGCCCTGGAGGACTTCCGAGAAGCCGATCTTGGAGGAAAGATCAAAGGCTTCGCGCTGGGCGCCGCGACGCAAATCGCCATCGATGAGCAGCGTTTTGGCACCGGAGAGAGCGAAGGTGATGGCGAGGTTGGCGGAGATGGTGGATTTGCCCTCGTTCGGCACGGAGCTGGTGATGAGGAGCGTCTTCGGCCGCGGCCCTTCGTAGGGCATAAAGAAGATGGAAGAACGGATGTTCCGATACGATTCGGCGAAGACGTGACGCGCATCATCGGGCTGAAGAAGGGTGACGCGGCCTTTGGTTTTTTCCCGCGGAATCTGGCCGAGGACGTTTTCGGTGAAGTGATTCTGAAATTCGCCAAAGGAAGCCATGCGATCGTCGATACGATCGAGAAGAAGGAGAATGCCGAGACCGGCGAGAATGCCGCAGACGAGGCCGATCAGGAGACTCTTGATCAAGCCGGGCCGGACGGACTTGGGCATCGATGCCATCTCCATGATGGCGACCTGATCGCCGCTATCGACCACTTGGGAGACGCCGACTTCCTTGAGATTGTTGGTGAGGCGATCGTAGAGGGTCTTGAGGCGATCGACCTTGCCTTTGAGGCGATTGAATTGCGCGAGACGCTGCGAGAGATCGAGCGCCTTCATCTCCCATTCCTTGATGTTCGCCTGGAGGTTTTCCATTTGCTTGCCGATGGAGTTCCGGCGGGTCGCAAGCTTCTCCACCGCGTCGGCGCGGAAGAGAGTGATCAGGTTTTCCTGCTTCGCGATTTCGTCGTTGAGCTTGATGATCTTCGGATGCCGCGGGCGCAGGTCGCGGGCCAGGGTGTCGCGCTCGGCGGTGAGTAATTGCACGGCTTGCTTCGCGCGCAGGTAGTCGCCTTCCGGGCCGACATCGGCAAAGGGCATGCCCTGCTGCGACGCAGCCGGCGCGGCGGCGGGTGCGTTTTCCCCCGCGGCGGCGGCGGGCGCAGCGTCGGATTTCACCGCGGGACCGCGGTCGAGATTTTGATCGAGGTCGAGCTTCTCGAGCAATTCAAATTCAGTTTTTAGCGTGGCGTATTGCTGGTTGAGGCGGACGAGATATTGCGCCGCGCTATTCCCTTCCTCCTGGATGAAGCCGATGTTGTTTTCCTTTTGGAACTCGAGCATCTCGTCCTCAGCAATGCGGAGGTCTTTCTCCACCTGGATCAACTGCTCGGTGATGGCGGTGGTGACGTTGTGGCCCTGGTCTTCCCGCAGCCCCTTTTTGAAATCGAGATACTTCTGCATGACCGCGTTCAGGTAAGCCTGGGTGTATTCCGGCGTGGGCCCGATGGCGGAGAGATCAAAAATGGACGTGCGCGGCTTTTGCAGGACGGAAATTTCGACCTCGACCGGCTGCATTTCCGGATGGGTGGAACGCACGAGAGCCTCGGCGCTGCGGCGCACCTCGGCGCTTTGCATGAGTTGAATCTGGGTGCCGTAGAAGTTGACGTTGTCCTCGCTGTAAACGGCGTTCTGGCTGATGTTGAGCTTGCCCGCGAGCATCATCTTGCTGGTGGAGAGGAACGACGGCGCCGTCTGATAGGCGAGCCATGCCTGGACGAAGAGACCAATGCAGATCGTCAGTACCGGAATCCACCAACGGCGCATCAGGAGCGACCGGAAGCGGTGCAGCCGGGTGATAAGAGACGTCGTCCACGAGGCCGTGGTGGGCCGTTCAATGAGTGGGAGTTCCATGCTAGAAATTGACGAGCTTCTGCGGAACGTAGATTTGGTCGTCCGGTTGGAGAACTGCGTCCTCTTCGCTCCGGCCGCGTTCGATCACGTTCTTGAGGTCGACGACAAAGTTTTCGCCGTTTTTGCGCGTGACGCGCACCTTGCGCTTATCGGCAAAATCTCCGAAACCGCCGGCGCGGATGACGGCCTTGCTCACGGTGTAGGATTCGTCGGGCGGAATTTCCTGCGGGCCGGGGCCGCGGACCGAACCGGTCACGTAGATGCGGCCACGGGATTTTTCGCTGACGTGGTCGATCGCGATGATGACGGTGGCGTTGAAGTAATATTCTTTCTCGAGGGCGGACTTGATCGAGTAGGCGAGTTCCTTCGAGGTGCGCCCGGCCGCCTGGACGAGACCGATGTAGGGGACTTCGAGCTGGCCGTTGTCGTTGACGCGGAGGCGCTGGGATTCGTTATCCCGATCCTCGACGACGCGAAAGCTGATGAAATCGTTAGTGCCGAGCCGTTTCCGGTCGTCCAGCACCCCCATCGAATTGGTGAGCATGACCGTGCTGGAAGCCGCTGGCTCCGGCGCGGTGGCGCGAGGCGCGGGCTGCGCCATCATCACGGGCGGGCTGCTCTCCTGGGCCAAAAGTGGGCTCGAGAGAGATAGCGCGAGGATGAAGGTGCAGGCCAGTTGTCTCATGCAATTCGAAAGGTCTCCGGATTAGAAGCTATAGGTGCCGTCGAGCGAAACGCGGTTCTGGATGTAGTCCCGCAAGAAAACGTCGGAACTTTTTCGGGTGTACTGATAGCGGGCGCCCAACGTGATGTTGCGTGTCAATTGATAGCCCAGCGAAAGCGCGCCGCCGTAGCGGTGGAAATTTTCGTTGATGAAACCACCCGATTCCTCGGCGTCTTCGTAGAAGAACTCGGTCGCGAGGAGTGTGCGATTGATGATGTTCCAGGTCGCGGTGTGGCGGACGAAGTTCAGCTTGATGTAGTTGGAATTGACGCCGAGCTGCGATTCATGACCAGCCGAGAGGCGATGGGTGAAAGCCGCGTTCACGCGATGCGAGAGCAGGATGTTGACGTAGTAATCGTCGAGGCTGGGTGAATCGGCGAAAGCGACGAACCCGCCGCCGAACCCGGGGAACGGCGCGACGACAAAGCTGGTGCCGTCGAAATCGATCATCTGGTAGCCACCAGCGAGCCGAAGCTTCAGGTAGCCGGTGATCTGCGTTTCAATGAAACCACCGAAGCTGTAGGTGTCCGAATCGTTCAAGAACGCCTGGTCGTAGCGGTTCCAGACCACGGTGCCTTCGGCGCCGACGCCGGTGGTGGAAGTAGCGGCGATGCTGACCGAGCCGAGGAGAATGTCGGCGTTGCGATCGAGGTAGGCGAAATCATCGTTGGTGGCGATGAAGTTGTAGTGATCGTAGCCAAAAGTGACGACGGCCTTGTTCAAATCCCAAAGCACGGAGACGCCCGCGGTATTCTGGAAGCGGCCGTAATCGGCGACGTTGCTGAGGCCGGGCTCACCGATCGGATCCTGCTCCAGCGAGAAACGATCGTGGAAATTGATCCGGAAATCGCCCACGAAGATGTCGAAGGAGAGTTGCGAGTTGGGCGAGAGGAGAATGCCGTTGGTGTTGTACTCGGAGTGATCGAGGTAGAAGGCATAGCCGACCCCGAGGTCGAGGCGCAGGGTATTAAGCTGCGTGATTGGCCAGATGGAATGCAGGTTCACCTGCGGACGGAAAATGAAGTCTTCCTGGCGATTGATGTCGGCGACGTTGATGTTGTCGTTGTAGTCGAAGCCCGCCGTCGCGCTCAGGCGAAAGCGAATCGGGCCGACCAAGAGATTATAAGGGATGTCGTCGATGGATTGCCGACGCGCTTCGGCCGCCGCTTCACCCGCGAGAGAGGGACGAATGGCATCCTGTGCGCGCAAGCCCGTTCCCAACAGAAGAAATGGGAGGAGGAATATTACGCCGAGTTGCCGGACACGGGTGGAATAATGGAGGTCGGTTGTTTGGCAGCTCATAGTCAGGCGATGTGGTTGAGTTAGCAGAAGTGATACCAGAGCGGTGAGAATACAGATTTCATCCGTAACCTCGATCAACGCTGGTTCCTATCTATTGTCTGGGCACCTTTTTACCGGACGCCATCTGGCCCCGCAAGGGAAATCACCCTGTTTTTCCTGCGTGTGGTGGCCCGGTCTAAGCTTTTGAAGGAACCCATGAAGATCCGGTTGCTCCCTCCGCTCTCCTCCTTCCGCCATCTCAGCGTTCTCGCGGCTCTCGCGCTCATCGCTCCTCTTGCTCCCGCAAACGAGTCATCGCTTCCCCAAGATACTGCCGCCATTGGCACGGCCGGACACGCCGCCTCCGACCGCGCCATCTCCCTCATCCTCGATGACGGCACCGTCAGTTGCCCCTTGCCGGAAGGCGAGACCACCTTCGTCATAAAAATCCCGACGCCCGTCGTGCATGATCGTTTTACCTTCCTGAACGAGAACGCTGAGGCCGCGGGCATTCTCAAAATTGCCGTCGCCAACGACCGCCTGCCCGTCGCCAGCCCGAAATGGGTGGAAGTGGACGGCGCAGTCGACTTCACCCGCAAACGCATCTTCCACCTCTCCATGGTGGGCGTGGATGCGCGTTACGTGAAACTTTCCTTCCAGGTGGCAAAAGCCGGCCGCCTCGCCGCGCGCGGTGTAGCCGATGGAAAAGGGACGCCTCACGAACAGCCGATCGTCGCGGCCGAACTCGAGTCGCACGCTACCCGCGTCGCTACGCTCCCCTAACGAACGCTCGGGAAACGCCGCGCGTTACCCGCCCGAGGCGAAGCCGGGATATAAAGTCATCCCGCCGTCCACGAACAGCGTAGTCCCTGTGATGTAATCGGACGCGTCCGAGGCCAGCCAGACCGCCGCGCGCGCGATGTCCTCACCTTCGCCCACACGACCATACGGGATCAGCTTCAATAATTTCGCCTCCGCTTCCGCCGTCGCCCACGCATCGCGATTGATCGCGGTCTTGATCGCGCCTGGCGCAATGCTGTTCACGCGAATCTTCTGCGGCGCCAGCTCCTGCGCCATGCTCTTCATCAGTTGCATCATACCGCCTTTCGACGCCGCATAATTCACATGCCCGGCCCACGGGATGACTTCGTGCACCGAACTCATGCACACAATCTTGCCCGCGGCGGCAGAGATCTCCGGCACCACACCGCGCCGCAGGAATTCCCGCGCCGCCGCGCGCGCGCAAAGAAATTGCCCGGTCAGATTCACGGAAATAACTGTCTCCCATTCCTTTAACGTCATCTCGACAAAGGCCGCGTCTTTCTGCAAGCCGGCGTTGTTGATCAGGATGTCGACGGTGCCGAATTCTTTTCGCGCCGTCGCGAACATCACCTCGACCTCGTCCTCCCGGGCGACATTCGCTTGCACCGCGATCGCTTCGCCACCAGCCGCGCAAATCGTTTCCACCACTCGCTCCGCCGCTTTGTCGCTGGAGTTGTAATTTACCACCACCGCCGCACCGGCCGTCGCCAGCGCGAGCGCACACGCTTCACCGATTCCTGAACTCGCACCGGTGACAATGGCTTTCTGATTTTTGAGAGGCAGCCTCTGATCAAACGTGAGCTTCTTCGTCATAGATGTTCCTCGCAAAATATTTTCCCCGGGCGCCGACTCGGGCCCAATGCCGTTCTCCGACAGGCACAATACTAGCTTGAGTAACGTGCAGGCTCTTTCCGCCTGAAACCGCATGCGACTGGCCACAACTACTCAGGCGAAAAGCGATCTCGCACAACCCATCCCGCTCGAATCCATCCCCAAACCAGCCGCGAAATTATCCCATGAAAAAAATTTTCACGCGCTGGAAGTCTCGTCGCCTCAAGATGCGCAACATCTTGCGCTCGTTGCCCGGGCTACGAATGATGCAGTGCGGGATTGGGATGTAAGCGAGGGCCATCTCGTTTGGCCTCAGGGACTTGACTCCCTTCTCGGTTACAAACACGGCGTCGCTCATGGCATCGCCTTCTGGCAGAAACACGTTCACGCCGACGATCGCAACCGCACCGCCGCCAGCATTCGCGCCGCTCTCGCAGAGGACGACTCCTGGAGCGGCGAATATCGCTTCCGCCACGCGGACGGGCATTATCTCCACCTGCTCGAACGCGCTCTCATCGTCCGCGATGAAGAAGGGAAAGCCGTCCGGTTTGTCGGCTCGCTCATGGACATCACCGCGCGCAAGCAATTGCACGATCAGGTCGTACGTTCACAAAAGATGGAGGCGTTCGGTCAGCTCGCCAGCGGTGTCGCACACGACTTCAACAACTTCCTCACCACCATCCTCGGCTACAGCGATCTCCTCCTCGAAGACCTCGACCGTGCTTCCTCCACCGCCAAGCACATTGGCGAGATTCGCAGCGCGGCGAAACGTGCCAGCGCCCTCACCGGCCAACTTCTCGCCTTCAGCCGCCGCCAGCCCCTAGAGAATCGTGTGCTCGAGTTGAATCCGCTCATCGCGAAGATCGAGCGCACTCTCCTCCCACTTCTCGGCGATAACGTCTCGGTCGATTGCCAGCTCCATCACGCCGCCGAACCCGCGCACATCAAGGTCGACCCGAACCAACTCACCCAGATCATCATCAATCTCGCGGTTAACGCTCGCGACGCCATGCCCGACGGCGGGCGTCTCACCCTCGCCACCGGCTCGCATCGCGTCACCGGAGAAACCACCCCCGCCGGTTGGGCCGAACACCTTCCGCCGGGCGATTACGCACTCATCAATGTCACCGATAACGGCATGGGCATGACCGAGGAAGTCAAAGCCCATCTCTTTGAGCCGTTCTTCACCACCAAAGACGACGGCCACAGCAGCGGCCTCGGCCTCGCCACCTCCTACGGCATCGTGCGCCAGAGCGGTGGCCACATCGCTGTCGAAAGCCAGCTCGGCAAAGGCACCATGGTCACGATCTATTTTCCGAGAGTGCCCGCACCACCCGCGCCCGCTTACAAAAAGCCCGGAGTGAAAAAATCCCCGGTCGGCACCGAGACCATTCTTGTCCTAGAGGACGACGTCAGCGTGCGTCATCTCTCAGTCCGCGTCCTGCGCTCCCTCGGTTACGACGTTCTCGAGGCCGCCAACAGCGACGATGCCCAACGTCTGATCGCCTTCGATCACCAAAAAGAAATCCACCTGCTGCTCACCGACATGGTCATGCCCCAGATGAGCGGCAAGGATTTCGCCGATTGGCTCCGGCAAACCAGCCCGCAGTCCAAGGTCATCTTTGTCTCCGGCTACCTCGAAGAATCCATCCTTCCGCCGGATCGCGGCGAAGATGGCACCTTCTTCCTCCCCAAGCCCTTCGATTCCGAACAGCTCGCTGATAAAGTCCGCGCCGCTCTAGACTCGAAAGCAGTCTGATCAGCGGCTCGCTTCAAAACATTGCCGCTCTCTTCGCCGCGGTATATGAAATCTGCGTGACCACTTTCCAGGATATCGAAGCCGCGCGCCCGCGCATCAAGGACACCGTCTACCATTCCCCCTGTCCCCATTCCATTCCGCTGAGCGAACTGACCGGGATGCAGATCTACTGCAAACTCGACAACCTCCAGCGCACCGGCAGTTTCAAGGAACGCGGTGCTGCCAACGCCCTCGCCCAGCTTCCCGCCGACCAAAAAAAACGCGGCGTCATCGCCGCCTCCGCCGGCAACCACGCGCAAGCGCTCGCCTATCAAGGCAAACTCCGCGGCATTCCCGCCACGGTCGTGATGCCGAAATTCGCGCCCCTCATCAAAGTCAGTAACTGCCAGAAACTCGGTGCCACCGTCATCATGCACGGAAAGGATTTCGGCGATGCCAAAGCCCACGCGCACGAGATCGCGAAAGAACGCGGCCTCGCCTACATCGACGGCTACGATGATCCCGCCATCATCGCCGGCCAGGGCACGATGGGGATCGAGATCGTCGAGCAAGTGCCCGACCTCGACGCCGTCATCATCCCCGTCGGCGGCGGCGGCCTCCTCGCCGGCGTCGCGCTCGCGGTGAAAACACTGAGACCCGAAGCCAAAATCATCGCCGTCGAAGCGAAAGGCGTGGCCAGCTTTTCCGCCGCCATGAAGAACGGCGAGCCCACCCGCATCGCCACCCAACCTACTCTCGCCGACGGCCTCGCCATTCCGACGGTCGGCAGCAACGCCTTCGAGATCGCGAAAAACCTCGTCGATCGCTGCCTTCTCGTCACCGAAGAACACATCGCCCTCTCCATTCTGCGCATCGTCGAACTCGAAAAAGGCGTCGTCGAAGGCGCCGCCGCCACGCCGCTCGCCGCCTGCATCTCCGGCCAATTGCCGGAACTAGCCGGCAAAAAAGTCGTCATCCTCCTTTGCGGCGGCAACATCGATCCCAACGTCCTCAGCCGCGTCGTCGAGCGCGGCCTCGTCGCTGATGGACGCCTCTGTCGTTTCACCGCCGTCATCAGCGATCGTCCCGGCGGTCTCGCAGACCTCACCGCGCAAATCGCCTCCAGCGGCGCCAGCATCAAACAGGTCGTGCACGACCGCGCCTTCGCCGGCAGCGACGTCAGCGCCGTCCACGTCCTCTGCACCGTCGAGACACGGAATCACGAACACCTCGCCGAAGTCCGCGAACGTTTAAAAACGCACGGCGTCCAGACCTTCGATTCATAGCAATCGAGCGTTCTCTGCTCGGTTTTCTTGAAACCGGAATCGCGCTCCGTAGCGTCCCGGATGCACAAGGTGAACACGGACCTGCTCAACGATCGCTTCGACTCTTTTGTTCGCCGTCATATCGGACCGAACGCCGCCGCGATCGATGACATGCTCAAGACGGTCGGTTACGACCACCTCGACGCGCTCATCGATGCGACCGTGCCGAAAAACATCCGGTTGAAAGGCGCGCTCAAGTTGCCCGACGCCAAGGGCGAACGCGATGCGCTCGACGAATTGCGCGCGATTTCGCTGCGGAACAAGGTCGCGCGCTCGTTCATTGGCGCCGGCTATTCGGATTGCATCACGCCGCCGGTCATCCAGCGAAATATTCTGGAGAATCCGGGTTGGTATACCGCCTACACGCCCTATCAGGCGGAAATCGCGCAGGGTCGCCTCGAGGCGCTGGTCAATTTCCAGACCATGATCACGGACCTGACCGGGATGGACATCGCCAATGCATCCATGCTCGACGAAGCGACCGCCGCCGCGGAAGCGATGGCTCTCTGTCGCGCGGTTGTCAGCGGACGCGAGGCTTTCCTCGTCTCCGAGCTTTGCCATCCCCAAACGATCGAAGTCGTCCAAACGCGAGCCCGGCCGCTCGGCGTGCGCGTGATCATAGGCGATCATCTAAAGTTCGATTTCTCGGAGTCAGTCTTCGGCGTCCTCCTGCAATATCCGGCGACCGACGGCGCGATTCACGACTACGAAGACTTCATCAAACGCGCGCATGATGCCGGCGCGCTCGCCATCGTGGCCGCGGATATTCTTGCGCTGACATTGTTGAAGGCGCCGGGCGAACTCGGTGCCGATGTCGCGGTGGGAAATACCCAACGCTTCGGCGTGCCGCTCGGTTTCGGCGGACCGCATGCCGCCTACATGGCCACGCGCGATGCGCATAAGCGTCACCTCCCCGGCCGGCTCGTCGGCGTTTCGCACGATGCGGAAGGACGGCCCGGTTATCGCCTCGCGCTGCAGACGCGCGAGCAACACATCCGACGCGACAAGGCGACGAGTAACATCTGCACCGCGCAGGTGCTGCTTGCGGTCATGGCTTCGATGTACGCGGTCTATCATGGGCCACGCGGACTGCGCGGAATCGCGGCAGCGGGTGCACGATTTCGCCGCGAAGCTGGCGAAAGGTTTGCAAGGCCTCGGCTTCGAAATCGCGCACACGGAATTCTTCGACACGGTGCGACGTGGAACTTGGTGAAGCGGCGAGCGCCGATCTTCTGCAACGCGCCGAACGCGTCGGCTGCAATCTGCGCGCGCTCGGTCCGCACGCGGTCGGCATCGCGCTCGACGAAACCACGACCGACGCGGATATCGAAACCCTGATGTCGCTTTTCCGCGCCACGCATGTGCGCGATTTCGCAGACGACAAGCTCGACGGCTCTTCTTTCCGCATTCCGCAATCCGCAATCCGCAATTCCCACTTCCTCACGCACCCGGTCTTCAATACTCACCACACCGAAACGGAAATGCTGCGTTATCTCCGCCGACTCGAGGCGCGCGATCTTTCGCTCACCACCTCGATGATCCCGCTCGGCTCCTGCACGATGAAGTTGAACGCGAGCGCGGAGATGTTTCCGGTTTCGTGGCCGGAATTTTCGCGCCTGCATCCTTTCGCTCCGGATTCGCAAACGACCGGTTATCGCGACATGTGCGAGCAGCTCGAACATTGGCTGGCCGAGATCACCGGCTTCGCCGCCGTCTCGTTGCAGCCGAACGCCGGATCGCAGGGCGAATACGCGGGCCTGCTCGCGATTCGCGAATATCATCGCGCCAACGGTCAAGGTGCGCGCAAGATTTGTCTCATCCCGCACTCGGCGCACGGCACCAATCCGGCCAGCGCCGTCATGGCTGGATTCAAGGTCGTCGCCGATCGCGACCTTGAAAGATGGCGATATCGATCTGGCCGATCTCCGCGCCAAAGCCGACGCGCATAAGGACGACCTCGCCGCGCTCATGGTGACGTATCCGTCTACGCATGGAGTTTTCGAAACCACCATCCGCGAAATTTGCGAGATCGTGCATGCGCACGGCGGGCAGGTCTACATGGACGGCGCGAACATGAACGCGCAGGTCGGTCTTTGCCGACCGGGAGATATCGGTGCCGATGTCTGCCATTTGAATCTGCACAAGACGTTCTGCATCCCGCATGGCGGCGGCGGTCCGGGCATGGGGCCGATCGGCGTAGCGTTGCATCTCCTGCCGTTTCTTCCTTGTCATCCGACCTTGCAGCAGCGCGAATCAAAGAACGAAAGTGGCGTCGGGCCGGTCTCAGCGGCGCCGTTTGGCAGCGCCAGCATTCTCACCATTTCCTGGATGTACATCCGCATGATGGGTGCGCAGGGCCTCGCGGAAGCGACCAAGGTCGCGATCCTGAACGCCAACTACATCGCGAAGCGACTCGATGGCTATTTCCCGGTGCTCTATAAAGGCCGCGATGGCTTGGTCGCGCACGAGTGCATCGTGGATTTGCGGCAATTCAAAAGCGCGGGTGTGGAAGTGGAAGACGTGGCGAAGCGCTTGATGGATTACGGATTCCACGCGCCGACGGTTTCTTTCCCGGTCCCGGGCACGATGATGATCGAGCCGACCGAGAGTGAAACGAAAGCGGAGCTGGATCGTTTCTGTGAAGCGATGATTTCCATCCACGGCGAAATCCAGGAAGTCGTTTCCGGAACTGCCGACAAACAAAACAACGTGCTCAAGAATGCGCCCCATACCGCGCGGCAGGTCACGGCCGATCAATGGGACCGTCCCTACCCGCGCGAGCGCGCCGCGTATCCGGCGACCTGGACGCGAGAGGCGAAGTTCTGGCCCGCGGTCGCGCGGATCGACAACGTTTACGGCGATCGCAATCTCTTCTGCTCCTGCGTGCCGATGGACGGCCTGCCGGAGTAAGCGCGCGAGTCCATTGCGCACTAGCGACCGAATGTGCGTCCTTAACTCTGCTCGCTCGCCAATTCGGGCGTGGGCGGCAAACGGCGCGGCACCTGACGAACGGCCGTACCGCTCATCTCTTCCACCGCCGCTTCGCCGCCTTCGTGGTATTCGGCGTCGCCGTTGACCTGCCAGAGATCGTAGAGCTCGGTATCGGCCAGGATATTTTCCACGCACAACATTGCCGTCATCATGGCGTGGTCCTGGTTGTTGTACTTATGCATCCCGTTGCGGCCGACCAGATGCAGGTTCGGGAAACGCGCCGCCAGTTCGTCACGTACGGTGGCGACGTGTTGCGAATAGAAATCGTCGTAAACCGGATAGGCTTTTTTCTGCCGCACGATGGTGCCGTCCATGACGTCGCCTTCTTTGCTCAACCCGATCTGCATCAGCTCTTTTTTCGCCAACTCGATCAACTCGGCATCGGACGACTCCCAAAGGCCATCGCCTTCGAAACAGAAATACTCCAGGCCGTAGCAGGCCTTGTCCGGGTCCGGCACCATCTCGGGCGACCAGGAACGGAAGTTCTGGATACGCCCGACCTTCACGCTCGGGTCGTGGATGTAAATCCAGTTGTCTTCAAACGCGTCGCGATTTTTCAGGATCAACATCACGGTGAGGAAATCGCGATACTTCAGACTATTGGCCGCTACTTTCGCGCGCTCGGAGACGGCGGGCTGCAAGCCATTCACCAACTCGCGCATCGGCGCGGAGGAAATGACGTGCTCGGATTGGAGCGTATGATCGTTACCGTTCTGATCGCGAACGCGCAGGTTCCAGGTCGAAGTCTCGCCATCGTAGGCACAGCCGACCACTTTCGCTCCCATCAGGATATTGCCGCCGAGCGCCTTCGTCTTTTCCGCGCACGCTTCCCACATCATGCCCGGGCCTTTACGGGGATACTTGAAAGAATTGATCAAGGTCTTGATCACTTTCGAGGAATCCTTCGGCTGCCTCTGCGGGAGAAGCGCATTCTTGATCGCGCTCCCTAACGAGAGGCCTTTGATGCGTTGCGCCGCCCAATCGGCCGAGATTTCCTTGCACGGCATGCCCCAGACCTTCTCGGTGTAGCTTTTGAAGAAGGTGTTGAAGAGACGTTTGCCGAACTGGTTGCTCACCCAATCCTCAAAGTTCTTCGGATTCGGCACCGGGAACACGCGCGCCTTCATCCACGAGAGAACGCAAAGCGTGGATTTAAAGACGCCCAACTTGACCAGCGCTTCCACGGCCTTGAGTGGATAAGCGAAAAACTTCCCGCCATAGAAAATGCGCGAGGAGCGCGGCCGATCCAGCA
The DNA here is from genome assembly GCA_963769625.1 of uncultured Verrucomicrobiae bacterium. Taxonomy (GTDB): domain Bacteria; phylum Verrucomicrobiota; class Verrucomicrobiia; order Chthoniobacterales; family UBA10450; genus JACCTI01. Next base: position 238,933 of record CAVYMO010000013.1, read on the forward strand.
TGTCGTCCGGCAAAATCTCCTGCCAGAAATCGTTCACCTCTTTCGACTTCGAGAAAAAGCGATGCCCGCCGATGTCGAAATGGAAGCCCTTGTAGGTCGCGGTGCGCGAGATGCCGCCGACATACGCCGGGTCCGCCTCCAGAACGGTGACGTCGACGTTGTTTTTGGAAAGCAGATAAGCCGCGGTCAAACCCGCCGGTCCTGCTCCGATAATTGCTACGTTGGTTTTCATTTAAAATCTTCTAAGCCACCCATCCTCCCCGGGTGAAATTCCAGACCCACCACCCTTGCAGGGTGAGCCCCCCCGCGATGAGGAGCGCGGTCGCGGCCATGCCCAAGGCACGTCCCGGGAGCGGCAGGGGCGGAAACTCAGCTAAAAAGTGCAGGATTGCCAGCACGATTAGCGCGTGCGCGCAAAACTGATAACGCAACATGCTTTCCATCTGGACGGATGCGACGCCGCTGACTGCGAGATAAAACGTCACCGCCGCCACGAAATAGAGGCCAATCCGCTTGGGCCACGCCGTGCGCCGGCGCAGCGCGGGTATCACTTCCACCACGCCCACCACGAGCAGGCAAAGCGCCCCCAGCGTCATCGTCATCTGGCTCCATTGCCGCGGGTCGCTCAAAGCCGGAACCAGCCAGCGATAACTTTCCGGCCGCACGATCGCCAGGTAATCGGGCATCACACTCCAGCCCGCTTCCTGCGTCACCATGTAAAGATCCCAGCGTCCCCAGCGCACCAGGCAGTAAACAAAAAACGCCGCCGCCCCAAGTGTGGACACAACCATGAGCGCAAACGGCCCGGCATAGCGTTTCATCCAGCCGCGCACATCACGCAGACCGCTCCAGCCATTTTCAAAAACCCGCCGCACCAGAGGATAGGCCGCGCAGGGAATCCCGACGATGCGCGTGGCCGACATCGTGATGCCATGCAAAGCCGCCAGCGCCTTCGCCGTCTTCCCCTCTGCCGTGCTCCAATACATGAACCCGAATACCGCCATGAGAAAGAGTGACTCCGAATACGCCGCCACGAGAAAGAATGCGCTCGGATGGGCCGCGATCGCCGCCGCGCCGAAAGCCTGCATCGCTCCGGAAATCTTCCAGCGCTGAGCAAAGAGAAAAAAGTAACTCCAGAACCCCCACGCCGCCGCCTGCGAGGTAACCAGCAACGCGTGATGCGTGCTCAAGCCGACCCAGTCATGCAGCGCTTTCGCGATCATCGGATACGCCGGGAAAAAGGCCACGTTCGAGACCTCCATCATCTTGCGCGCGATCGGCGGAAGGATGGTCTCGTAGCCATGATCCACGATGCTTGCAAACCAATAGCTATCGTGTTGCACGAGCGAGTGATAACGCGCCGCCAACGGACCTTCCGGCGCGAGCAACAGGACGGCGATTGAAAGTTGGAGCAGCGTCACCAATAAGCCGGCAAAAACAGCACGCGCTGCCTCTTGGGGACGATGTCGGGACACGGAAGATTCCATCTTGCGAGCACACTTGGACGCGACACCGCGAGATCTATTCGTCTTTTGTTTCTGAGCTAGTGCCCACCCGTCACCGTGTATCCCTCCCGCCGCAGATCGTCCGCCAGCTCCATCTCCATCTGCAGCGCCGCCTCGTACGGCATCGGATTTAAATGTTCATAGATCTCCGGCAGCAGCCGCACCCCATACTTTTCCACCACCCACGCCGCCTTGTAGCCATGCTTGTGATTCTCGAAGCGATGCTCCGGCGGCAGCCCGCTCATTCCCACATAGACGCACGGCTTTGCCGGATCGCGCCCCGGATTGACCCGTAACACGGACGGATGCCGCGCCGCTTTCTCGTCCAAAAGGATGACGTAAACGTTGTGATGAAACTCCGCGCCCAAGCGGGCACTGTCGCGTCAGCGCGGAACTTTGTCAGCCCTACGGCAAATTGTAAGCTTCGATCAAGGCGACCCCCGTCGTGTTGTTCTTCCCACGGACGATCGCGGTGTAGTTCCCCGGAATCAGGGTCGCGACGATGGCCGACTCCTTTTCATTCGTCGGTGGCACGGTCGTGGCGATGATTTCCGCTTCCTGCGTGGCACGCCAATCGTCGTTACTGATCACATTTCCCTGATCGTCCACCAGTTCCAGCGTCGGATCCCCCAACGCACCGCTCACGCCTTGCTGAGCCAACGAGGGCCCGACAGCGCGGAGCAAGACCTTCGTCGGATAGGTCCCGCTCACGATGAACCCGCCGATCATCACGTTGTCGCCGGTCTGCACCAGGCCACGGGTCGAGATGTTGGCCAACTGCTCCGGTCGCCCTGATTCCAGATCATACACTTCCACGAGGCCCACTCCGGTCCCGCCATTTTTTCCTTCGAGGATGGCGGTGTGCCCACCCGGGTTGACGGTCACCACGATGGCGGACTCCAGATCGCTCGACGGCGGAATCGTCGTCGCGATGATCTCTGCTTCCTGGGTGCTGCGCCAATCGTCGTTCACGACCGCGCCGCCATCGAGGCGCAAAACCGGATCAGCCAGCGCCCCAGGCACGGGGAGCGAAGGCCCGAGACCGCGAATCAGCACCTTCTTGGGAGCGGCGCCGGTGATGATGAAGCCGGCGATGAGCACCTTGTCGTCTGTTTCCACGCGCATGCGGGTAGAGATGTTGAGCGCCTTGGGTGCCGGCGGATTCGCGATGTTTGGATCAAGGGTGGTGACGAGTCCGGTGGAATTCACCGCCACTTGCGTGTTGGCAGTAACGCTCGCGAAAGAACCGCTGACCGAGGTGTAGCCGAGCGGGTTGAACGGATCGCCGGGGAACGGCACATACCCGTTGCTCGTCTTGAGGACGAGTTTCCCGCCGAGCGTCGCCGCTCCTGCCACCCGCACTTGATCGAATTCTCCCGCTTCGCCGCCCGCGACGTCGAGGACAAGCGTGCCGCTGGCATTCTGCGTGAAACCACCCGCCACCGTGATCGCGCCGGGGGAATTGCCGGGCGAAAGGAAGCCGCCGTCATTGGTCAGGCTCCCAACCACCAGACCAGACCCGCTCAAGACGCCGCCATTGAGGGTAACGTCCCCGCTCAATACGATACTGGTGAGGTCGGTCTCGCCGCCAGCCTGCATGAAAAAGGAGGAGACGGGCGCAGCGTTCACGGCGGCGTGATCACCCAAGGTGGGTCGATTCCCGGCTCCGCCGGAGACAATATTGCCGGCGCCGCCGGAAATGATATTACCCGCACCGCCGGAGATAATTCCCGCCCCATCCTGCCCGACTAAAGTGGCGCCGTCGTTTGCGACGATATTGCCCGCGCCACCGGAGATAATATTTCCCGCGCCGCCGGAGATGATGCCCGCACCATCCTGGCCAATGAGGTTGCCTCCGGCTGGGTTGACCAAACCAGCGCCGTCCTGCCCGATGAGCGAGGAGATGCGGCCGAGGTTATTGATGAGATTCGCCGAGAGAACCGGCGGGTTCAGCGGCAGCGAGGCAGGGTTGGCGAGCACGGAGGAGACCGGGCGCTGGAAAACGATTTCTCCCTGATTAATCAGCTCGGTCAGTCCTGAGATATTCTGCTCAGAATAGATGTTCACCTTGCCGAAGTTTTCCAGGACGCCGTTAAAGCTGAACGCGTTGGCGTTTAATGCCTCAAGATGCGCGCCCGGTCCCACGATTAGATGCACGCCCGAGTCGAACGAACCTCCAAAGACGTTCGCGTAGTCGAAGATGCGCAGGCGCCCAGGACCAACCAACCGGCCTCCATCCCGGATCGAGAGCACTCCCACAGCCTGTTGCGTGTCGAGGCGGACGGTCGAGGAATCGAGAATGGCGAAGTCATTCGCTCCGGGAATGGAGCCGGATCCGGAGACCCGATTCCAAGTCGCCGGATCAGTCCAGAGACCACCGGAGTTTGCGACCAGGAAGACCGCACCCGTCGTAGCCGACTCCGTCGCGTCGGTAGCGTTGTTTTTTACCGACACGCCGCCTGGAGGCAGAATGCGAATGAAGAGCGGCGAGGTGCCGGCGCGTCCGGTCAGATCGAATTCGTCCACCGCCAGCGCCTGGATGATGTGATCGCCGAAACCGGTGGCGGTGTATTCGATCGAAGCCTGCGTGGCGCCGGCTGTGACCGTCTCCAGGACTGAGCCGTCGATCAGAAGTTTCAGGCTCTTGATGAAATTATTGCTGGTCGCTGTCGCCGCGATCCGGAAACGCGCCATCCCGTTCGTGTCGGTGTTGATAATGAGCGGGTCGGCACTGCTGCTTCCGTTCGAGCCTGAACGCGCGGGTGAGGTGATGGTGACGATCGGCGGCGTCTCGGCAAAGATCGCGTAGGGCCCGATGATGTTCGACAACGAAGAGACCGAACCGGCCGCGGTGGCAACGGCGCGGAAGTAGAGCCCGTCGTCCGGCGCCAGGCCGTTGGTGGTAAGCGAGAAACGTTTCGGATCGGCGTCCTGCGTCATGCGCCCGGCATTCGGAGTGGCCACGTCGCTCCAGGAAGCTTTCCTCGGTGGGACGTTTGGTGCTCTGCACTCTCACCGTCATGTCCGTGCGCGGCGAAATCATGTCCACGCGGAAGTCCAGATCCGCCCGGCGCCCGTTGCGGATGATGTGAAACAAGGTTTGCCCAAGGCGCGGCGCCGCGCTGCCGAGATCGAACGGACCGACCACGTTCGACTTCACCTCCGGCCGGCCATCCGCCGTCACACGAGCCCGGAAGTAGACGCCGTTGAGCGCAGGATAATTTGTCGAGGAGAGAACGTAACGCTGCGTGGCGACGTTGAGCGTCATGTAGCCATCCGTGCCGGTCTCAAGTCTTCTCCAGCTCGCCTCGTCGTTCGGCGTGGTGGTGGCTTGCACGCCCACCACCTGGCTGGCGCGGCGTCCGGGATATTTCGCGGCGAAAACGAGAGGCTTGTCCGCCTGCCCGACGACGGGTGTACCGGCGGGAGTGGGAAACGCTGGCTGGTCGCTCCCATTGACCGCGAACAACGGCACACCGCTGCCGATCGAAAGGCGAAGCGTAGCTTGCGCGGTCTCGACTCCGTCCGTGGCGGTGATCGTGAGAAGAAGCGGAGTGGTCGTCTCGCTCCCGGGTTGCGGCGCGCCGGAGATCACACCCGTCGCGGTGTTGAATCGGAAGCCGGCCGGCAAGCCGGTGACGCTGTAAGTCAGCGTCTGGCCCGCGGGAAAGTAGGCGGCTAAAATGTGATAAGCGAAATGCTGCCCGACCACGGCTTCTGCGGTGAGGTTGCTCACGATCCGCGGCGACGAGCCCTGGAAGATCACGTCCGGCAAATTGATGCCGACATTGTTGGCGAGGTTTTCGAAGATGAATTGCGGAGACGTTGTCACTGTGGTCGGATCGCCCGCCACCCGCGTGAAGGCGGGGTTGGCGCTGCCCGTATTTGCCGCATTCGTCACCGTGAACCAACTCAACGGCAGGTCGGTCATGATGCCGCTGAAGTTTCGGACTCGACGCGCGGCGTCGGTTTTCACCGTCCACCAATCAGACTTCTCTGGACTCACTTCGCCGCGGTAGCTGAAGGTGGAAGTCGTGAGGCCGTAGCCGCCGTCTCCCGCGCGTACGACATAGGTGAAGCTGCTCGGCTGTCCCGAGTTTTGCGTCCGACCTTCGTTCTTCGGGCCGCCGAGAACGGAAACAAACTCCAAATCCCCAGCCGCGCTCACCCGTATGATTGTCGCCTCTGTTCCGCCGCCACTTGCCGCCGGCGGGCTGCCCGCCTCATTCGCGACTGTGTTTCCGCTAATGAGAAAACCGCCGTCCGTTTCGGCCACCAGATCGTCGCCGATGAATTGATTCGAATTCGTGTTCACGGGATTCGCGCGCTGAATCCATTTCTCGAAGATCGGCACAAGGCTCGAGTTAAACTTGCGCAGCACCACGCCAAAACTGCCGTTCAGGCCCACCCGACTGAGAGTGGCAAATCCTCCGTCCGGCGTGGCGACGATAGCGACCGCGCTTTCAGACCGGCCCGAATTCCCGTCCCGCGTATCACGCTGGCTGAGCAGATTGCCGCTGCCGTCGATGCGCAGCAGCGTTGCGCCGAATCCATTATTCAAAACGGCGACGAACACGTTGTTCTCGGTCGCTGATTCACAAACGGCCGACGTGCCGAGATATTGGATCGCGCTCTGATCATAGACCGCGTAAAAGGCCAACGAGCCGTCGCTGTTTAGCTTCGCCAGCGCGGGGTCGGAGAAACCGGATCCCGTCGATTGTTCCAACGAGACCAGCACGCCGCCGTCGCGCGTCAGAGCCGCCGTATAGGGCCTGGTGTTGCCGTTGGCCGTGAAACCAATGCGAGTCCCGCTGATGCCGCGTTGCCAAATGAGCGCCCCGTTCGGGTCGAACTTAGCCACGAATGGAATGAGGGCGCCGTTGCTCGGGTTCCCCTTGCCGCCGACGACGAAGATGTTCCCCTGCGCATCCGTGAGCACGTTATATATGAAACTGGAGGCCGGCTCAAAAGTGCCGTTCTGCGTGGTCCGATCGTTATCTTGTCGGAGTAGCTGCTGCCACAGGATCGTTCCATCGGCAGCGTAGCGAACGAGCGCTCCGTTCCGGTGCAGGCCGGCGGCCGCGTTAAAAACGTTCAAGTAGACTTCCGGCAATTCGACCTGTCCGGCCACGACGAAGCCGCCATCCGGCATCCGCGCGATGCCCGTGGCGGTATCTGAGCCCGAACCCTGGCTGCCGCTGTCGATCGGCGCCCCGTTCGCGCCGAAGCTGCGCGCGCCATAGCTTTGCGCCCACCTGACCTGTCCGGAAGCCGTGGTCGCGAGCATGCTGACGCCAGCGAGCGCGGCGGTGACCACGAGACACGCCGCGCGTCGAAATCCGACACGAAATGCCAATGCAAAAAGGTGTGTGCTCATAGAATTCTTCCCAACCCAAGCCGCTCTGATCCGCCCATTTCTAATAACGCCGGAAAAAGTGCGAAACCGGCTCAGAAACTTTGCGAACACCAGCCCCGGGATGAACCACGCTGTTTCGCTGGTGGATAATTTTTCGCAAAAGCACTAAAATCAGCTCGTGCCTCCCAGCGACGACAAGGAAATCATCCGGGAAGCCAAGACTCTCCTCGCTGCGTTGGTGCCCGACTCCGCCACGCGCATGGTGAACGACCAATCGCTGGAAGGCATGTTGCCGCAGGTCTATGACGAGTTGCGCCACCTCGCAGCGAGTTACCTGCGAAACGAGCGAACCAATCACACGCTCCAGCCGACCGCGCTGGTGCACGAGGCCTACCTCAAGCTGCTCGGGCAGCACACGCTCGATTGGAAGAATCGTGCGCATCTCCTCGCGACCTCCGCGCGCATCATGCGGCGCATTCTTCTGAAACACGCTGAAGCGCGGGGCGCCGCGAAACGTGGCGGCGGCGAGACCAGCCTCAGTCTCGATGCCGCGCTCGATGTCTTCGATCAACGCGACATTGCCGCTTCGGCGCTGAACTCGCTCTTGTGCGAACTGGATACGCTCGATCCGCGCCAGGGGCAGATCGTGGAGCTGCGCTTCTTCGGCGGCTTGAACGTGGAGGAGACCGCGGAAGTCATCGGCGTCTCGCCCGCGACCGTGAAACGAGAGTGGGCCGTGGCAAAACTATGGCTCGAGCGCGAGATGGCCGCTGCCTGAAGTCTCGTAAGAGCATGACGCCCGCACGCTGGCAGCAGGTGAAAGAAATCACCGCCGACGCCCTCGAGAAAACAACCGCCGAGCGCCCCGCCTTTCTCGCCACCGCCTGCGCCGAGGACTCCGCGCTCCGGCGCGAAGTGGAATCGCTGCTCGCTGCCGGCGGGCGAAAGGGACTCGAATCATTTGCCGACGATCTCGCGTGGTCGCGCGCCGAGGAACGCGACGCGCGCATCGGGCAAAACGTCGGCGCGTATCGGATCGTACGGCCGATTGGGCGAGGCGGGATGGGCACCGTTTATCTAGCCGAACGCGCAGACCGGGAATTCAAAAAGCAGGTCGCGCTCAAGATTCTAAAACGTGGGACCGACACCGACGAAGTGCTGCGCCGTTTCCGACGCGAGCGCCAGATCCTGGCCCAGCTCGCGCATCCCAACATCGCGCACCTCCTCGACGCCGGCACGACAGCGGACGGCCTCCCCTATTTCGCGATGGAATACGTGGCCGGCATTCCAGTGACGGAATTTTGCCAGACAAACAACCTCGATTTGCACGCTCGACTGCAGTTGTTTCTGACAATCTGCGGAGCGGTCGAATTCGCGCATCGGAATCTGATCGTGCACCGCGATCTCAAGCCCGCGAACATTCTCGTGACCGCTGACGGCGAGCCAAAGTTGCTCGACTTTGGCATCGCCAAATTGCTCGCGCCCGAAGCCGCGGAGGTCGAGTTGACCATGCAAGAGCGCCAGCGTCTGACCCCGGCCTACGCCTCGCCGGAGCAGGTGCGCGGCGAACCTGTCACCACCGTAAGCGATGTCTATGCGCTCGGCGCGTTGCTCTACGAATTGCTCACCGGCCAGACGCCTCATCGCTTCGCCACGCCCCGTCCCACCGAGACGGAACTCGTGCGCGTGATCGTGGAGGGTCGCGTTGCCGGCTGCGAGTTCAATCAACCAAAAGCGCGAGCTGCGCGGCGATCTCGATAACATCCTCATCACCGCTCTGCGGAAGGAACCCGAACGCCGCTACTCCGGCGTGGCGGCTTTCGCGGACGATCTTCGTCGCTTCCTCGCGCAACGTCCCGTCCGCGCGCGGCCGGATACGGTGGGCTACCGCGCCTCGAAGTTCATGCGCCGCAACCGCCTGGGCGTAGCCGCGGCCGCGCTCGTAGTGACCGCGCTTGTGGTCGGGTTGGGAATCGCCGCCTGGCAGGCGCAAGTGGCGCGCACAGAGAAGGCGAAAGCCGTCGTACGCTTCAACGAGGTCCGGCAACTGGCGCGTTCCGTCCTCTTCGATTATCACGACGCCATCGCCGTCCTGCCCGGCTCGACTGCAGTGCGCGAGCTTCTGGTAAGCGACGCCTTGCAGTATCTCGATCGTCTTTCCAACGCGGTCGAGGAAGATCAAACCTTGCTCCGTGAACTGGCGGACGCCTACGAGAAAGTGGCGGCCGTGCAAGGCGGCTTCCTGCTTTCCGGTAAAGGCGCTCTCGTGTCCGCCTCGAATCTCGGCGACGCGAACGGCGGCCTAACAAGTCAGCGTAAGGCCCTCGCCTTGCGCGAAAAATTAGCAAACAGCCTCGAGCCGCAAGCGAAGGATCTGCAGGCCCTCGCGGCCAACTATAACGCGATGGGCAGCTTTACCTGGGCGGTGGGAACGGTCCAGGAAACAGCCGCCAACTTTCGCAAGGCCGTTGACCTCGTGGAGCCGCTGCTCGCGCAGGCACCGAACAACGAAGAGCTGCAAACCCTCGCCGCAGTCTGCTACAACAACCTCGGCAAAGTCCTCGGCAGTCCCGTCCTTCCTAACCTCGGTGATACCGCGGGCGCCCTGAAAAATTTGCGCAAGTGTCTGGCCATTTCGGAGAAGCTGGTGGCCGACCATCCGGGAAATCTTGGCCATTTGCAGAGCCTCTGCAGTTCGTATAACGCGCTCGGCTTGATCCACCAGTCCAACGGCGAGACGACGGCACAGCTCGCGGCCTCCCACAAGGCGCTCGAGATCAATCGGGCCATGACCGCCGCAGCCCCGGAAAATTTGTATTATCAGCGCGAGCTGGCCGTGCAGCTGGGGAATCTCGGCAGCGCGCTGGTGCAGGCGAAAGATAAGGCCGGCGCGCTGCCTTATTTCCGGGAAGCGTTGGCGCTTTTTGAAAAACTCGCCGCGGCCGATCCGAACGACTTCGCCATCCGGAGAGCACTGGCGGTCGGTTATCGAAACGTGGGCATGGCCGTGGGAGTCAATGATCCCGCCGAAGCTCTGCGCCACCTGCGCAAAGCCACCGACATCCTGGTCGATCTCGTCGGCCGAGATGCAAAGAATGTCGATTTCCGAAGGCAATGGGCTTTCACCTATCTGGCGACGAGCCGATTCCAGGCAGAGGCCGATGAACTCCCCGCGTCGGTCGCGAGCGCACACGAAGGAATCAAGATCGAGGAAGCGCTCGTGGCGGACGCGCCCGGCGACGCCAGCGCGCAGACGACTCTCGCGCTTCTCTATCGTCAGCTCGGCCTCGCGGAAGCGCAGTGGGGCGCCAAAGCCAGCCGGCCGAACGAGCCCGCGAGCGAACATTGGCGGAACGCCCGGGAGGGCTTTACGAAAAGCCTCGCGGTCTACGAAGTTTTGGAGAGCACCGGGAAACTCACCGCTGCCGACGCCGGCAAGCCGGCCGAACTCGAAAGCGAAATCGCCAAATGCGATGCGGCGCTGCGGGCACCATCCTCCTGACAACGCGCCCAGCCTAACGAATAATTATCGCGTCGACTTGCTCGAGGAAAGCATCCGCGACAAATCGCGCCCGAGAGGCTCAAGCCGCGGAAACAACGCCGCCGCTTAGCTCCGCGTAAAGCTCTTCGTAGCGTTCCGCCGCCGCCTGCCACGAAAAGTCCTGCGTCATCGCGCGCCGCACCAACTCCCGCCACACCTCCGGCTGGGTATGAAAGATTTTGCGCACGCGTTTGATCGCATCCCAGAATGCTTCCGGCGAGGAATCGTAACAAAGGAAACCGTGGCCACCGCCCGCGGTCGGATCGTAATCTTCGATAATCTCCTGGATGCCGCCGGTCGCGCGCGCCACCGGGAGCGCGCCGTACTTCAAACTGTACATCGCGCTCAAGCCACTCGGTTCAATTTGCGATGGAATCAGGGTCACATCTGCGCCCGCCTCGATCAGGTGCGCAAGGCTTTCCTCGTACTCGCGACGATAGGCAAACTTCGTCGGATATTTTTTTGCTGCCACCGCCAGCGCGGTTTCGTAGGCCGGATCGCCTTCGCCGAGAATAATCAACCGCACCTCATCGCTTAAAAGTCGATCAAGCAACGGCATCAAGACATCGAAGCCCTTCTCCGGCACGAGCCGCGTCACCATCCCGAAGATCATGGTGGCGTCCGTCGCCGGCGCCAAACCCATGGCACTGAGCAAGCGATCGCGACAAATGCGTTTCCCTTCCAGCCGTTCCGCATCGAACATCGCCGGCAACAAAGTATCCTTCGCCGGATTCCAGCGTTCGTAATCCGCGCCATTCAGAATGCCAGACAAGCGGGACGCGTTTTCGCGCAGGACCACATCCAGCTCACAACCGCCCGCCGGTGTGAGGATTTCCCGGCGGTAGCGCTCGCTCACGGTCGTAATCCGATCCGCCAGCGCAATGCCGCCCTTCAGAAAATTCAGCCGCCCGAAAAACTCCAGCCCGCGCGGCGTAAAATAACGTTCGGGCAAATTCGTCAGCGCGAAATCCAATCCCCAGAAGCTGCCCTGCTCCGCCAAATGGTGAATCGTGAGCACGGTGCGAAACGGCATCTGCGCCTCGCGCACCCACGCCGGTGCCAGCGCCGCCGCCCAATCATGCAAATGCAAAATCTGCGGCGAAGGCGTGAGGCGGCGCGCCAGTTCCAGCGCCGCTTTGTTGAAGAAAATGAAACGCGCTGCGTTGTCCTCGTAGGCCTCGCCGTGCTCGCCATAAATGCCCGCGCGATCAAAAAATTCATCGCAGCGCACGAAGAAAACCTGCACCCCGCCCGCGGTGCGACTGCTGAGGAATTCCGCGAGGTAAACCTTCGTCCCCACCCGCACATCGGCGGTCACGCCGGTCTCGATATGTTGCACCAGCACGTTCTCGCGAATCTCCCTGTAATACGGCAGGACAATCCCCACCTCGTGCCCGCGCGCCCGCAGCTCGCGCGGCAGCGCCTCTAGCACATCCACCAGCGCGGTGGCGCGGGCCAGCGGAGGCCCTTCCGGGCTGATCATGAGAATGCGCATCGTTAAAAAGATCGTGGAGGCAACGCCCGACTCATCAACTTCTGGCGGCCGCCGACAGGGCGCAGCATTCCTTTCGCGTGCCGGCCTTGCAACCGTTTTCCGGTTGGAGACGACGTCTTCCACTATTTTCGTAAGCTCCAAACAAAGCCCTTGAAAGTTTTGCTCTCTTCCGCGATAAATTTCCCCGCCTCGGGGCGTCAAAGTCGGATAGAACCGTCCAAGCCGCTCAGGGCATTGTTCTTCGAATAGGAGCCGTCCATAGACGTGTGGCTCCCCAAAAATCACGTCGAATCGCCCCTCCCTCCAGTCCTATGAAAAAATCCGCTGCTTTTTCGCGTCGGTTCGTTTCTCGTCTCGTCCTCGCCGCCTTTCTCGGCTTGCTTGGCATTTCGTTCGCCCTGCTCAGCTTTGCGGCGACGCCGCCGAGCGGAACCATCACTCACACTTCCGGGCCCATCACTTACACGGCTGGGCCGTTCTACGTCCCTAACGTTTTCGGGAATACCATCCCGGCCGAATGCGATCCAGACCCTTCCTTCCCGCTCGTGCCCTGTGATGTGTATCGGTTGACAGTGACGCTCCCCGCCAACTACGAGACGACCAATCCGAACCAAAGCGTGTTCGTGCGGGTCGAGTGGCCGACCCCAGCCGCGGATTTTGATCTCTATCTGTGGAACGCCTCCAGCTGGCCGGGAGACAGTTTTCCCAATGGCACTCCCATCGCTTCTTCGATCCAGCAGGCGACCAATTTCGAGCAGGTCGAGATTCCCGCCGTCGGCGGCACCCATGCAGCTTGTCGTGCAGGTGAGCACCACCCTGCCTGCCGGACAGAGCATCAACGGCCGGATATTCCTCGGGCCCGCGACCGCGGGGAGCGCGCCGGTGGGCCCGCCCGGAAACGCGACTGGCATCCCGCCGCGGTTCGAGCAGTACATCCCGACCGAGTCTTCGGGCGCACCTTCCGCGAGCCTCGGCATCTTCGCCGCCGAGCCGACCATTTTCGGCAATCCCGCCACCGGCGACTCATTCTTGATCGCCACTTTTGAGATCCTCCGGACGAGCTTCAATGACAGCACCTCACCCGCGAAAGCGACCTGGGTGCCAAAGGACTCGCCCACTCACGCCAGTAATCACGTCACCCTCGATCCCCTCATCCTCGGGGATTCGGCCACGGGCCGCATCTGGGCGATGCAGTTGAGCGGCGGGCAATCCGTCACCGACATCAGCACCGATAACGGCGAGACGTGGACGCCAACCCTGAGCGGCGGTATCGCGAGCGGCGCTGACCACCAGGGCCAAGGCGTGGGCCCGTATCCGACCGGTTCTCTGATCCCCCACCCGCTCTATCCGAACGCGGTTTACTATTGCTCCCAACATGTGGCGACGGCCTTTTGCGCACGCAGCGACGATGGCGGCGTGACCTATGGGCCAAACGTGCCGATCTACAATTCTGTCACGAGCCGGTGCATCGGCCTGCACGGCCATCCGAAGGTGGCGCCGGACGGGACCGTTTATGTGCCTAACAAGGGCTGCGGTCTGGACGTGCCCGTGATCGGGCAGGGCAAAGTGAATGTGGTGGTCTCGGAGGACGCCGGCATCACCTGGCAAATCCGCGCCGTCCCGGACAGCACCGGCGATCTGACGACAAACGATCCTTCGGTCAGCGTCGACCAGAGTGGACGAGTTTATCTCGCCTATCAGAACTTGAGCGATAACCACCTCTACGTGGCGACTTCAACCAACAGAGGTCAGAGCTGGGCGCCGAGCGTGGATGTCGGCGCGCTCGCGGGTGTGAACTACTCGGTCTTTCCCGCCGCTACCGCAGGCGATAACGGCCGCGCCGCGATCGCCTTCTACGGTTCCACCTACGACGGCCCGATGACCAACTACGAGTCGATGAACTTTCCCGGCGTCTGGTATCTCTACATCGCCACAACCTACGACGGAGGCACTCACCTGGTTTGTGAATAACGTCACGCCCGACCTGCCCGTCCAAGGCGGGTTCGCGGGCATCGCCAGCGGCGGCGATCCTCGCAATCATTACGACTTCATCGATTGCGAAATCGACGGGCAGGGACGCGTCCTCGCCTCCTACACTCTCGGCTGCACCGGCAGTTGTCCGCAAAACGGCGGGCCCAACAGCTTCCAGACCATCGGAGCCATGGTCCGCCAGTCGGGTGGACGGCGCATGCTCGCCCAGTTCGACCCGCAGGAACCAGCCGTGGCGCAACCCCCTCTCATTAACGGATACCGCACCGCGCAGTTTGTTTCCCTAAACTGGCCGCCGGCCGATGGAAGTGGACTGCCCGTGACTGGCTACAACGTTTATCGCAGCATTGATGGAGGCGCGGAGACCCGGATTCTCTCTGCCATCACCCAGCGCCAGATCGTTCTGAACACGGACCCGACCAAAAGCTACAGCTACCGCGTGACCGCCCTAAACACACAAGGCGAAAGCGACTTCAGTAACGCCTTTGCGCCCACCGTGGGACAAAACGCACCCCGGCCGGACCTCTCCTGCACCGTTCCGGGCCAGCTCTATTTCGACCGCATTGGGGAAGGCGCCGCGTTTCCAAATAACGATATCGCCAGCTTCGGCATCTCCGAGCCGGCCAACATGCCCGGCAAGCTCGTCTTCACGGTCAACAACGCCCAACCCCAGGCCGTCGCGAACGGCGAGTCCGACTTCTATGTCTTCTTCGATCCACCGCGGGGCGGCATCAGCTACCGGCTCAACTTGACCGCCGGGCAGGTGCAATCCTATCGGAACGGCCAGATCACAGGCTGCGGCACGGGCGGCTTGTCCGAGTGCCGCGGTTGGCAGAACGCCGGTGCGCTCGACCCGGCCAGCGGCATTCAGCCCGATGGCAGCGTGCGTTTGGTCATCAACAAGGCCACCTACGGCATCCTGACCGGCGACGTACTCCTGAGCGTTTTCATTCGCGAAGACACCGTCGGCAACCCCTCGCGTATCCTGGCCTCCGACTTCGCTGGCGGCCGGCAGAACTACACCGTGGTGGGCAACGACTTCTGCACCACAGCCCTCACTCCCACCAGCGTGGTCTCGCGCAAGACGCATGGCTCGGCTGGATTCTTCGATATCCTCCTGCCGCTCGCGGGCGGTCCGGGAATCGAGTGCCGCACCGGCGGAGCCAGCGGCGACCACCAGGTCGTCTTCAACTTCGCCGTCCCGGTCACCTTCAGCTCCGCCAGCACCACTGCCGGCACTGTGGCCAGTACGAGCACGATGGGTAACAGCGTGCTGGTCAACCTCACCGGCGTGCCGAATGCGCAAACCATCACCGTCACATTGACCGGCGTAAACACCGGGACTACCACTGGCAATGTGAGCGTGCCCATGGGTGTGCTCCTCGGCGACACCACGCCCAACGGGATGGTCAATTCCTCCGACATCGGTCTGACCAAGTCGAACTCCGGCCAGACGACGAACGGCGATAACTTCCGCACTGATGTGACCGTTAATGGCACGATCAACAGCTCAGACATCGGCACTGTGAAGGCGCAATCCGGCACCAATTTGTAATCAAGGTAACGACGGCTGCTGATTTTGGCTCGTTTCTCCAACCCGGAAATCGGATCTTTTGGGGACGGGCAACCGGAAACAGAGCTTCGCCACATCTCAAGATACCAGAAATTTGCAATCGAAACTCCCACTGACCGATCCCATCGACATTTCTCGATTCATGACAACTCGAGTCGAGTTGCATGCCGAACATTGTTCATCTGTAAGAAAGAAGTCAGCGTCAATCACGCGCTTTGGTCGCACAGTATTTTCGAGCGCGCTGCTTTCGGCAGTTTTGACGGCGACGTTTTTATTTGGGCGCCAGGAGGGAGAGGCGAGAAACAGTAGCACTGACGGGGCTGTGCCGCCCCCACGCGGTGGCGCTGCCATGGCTTATGATCCCGTGCGCGGAGTGATGGTTTTGTTTGGCGGTAACAACGGCAGTTTCTTGAACGATACTTGGACTTGGGACGGCAGCCGGTGGGAACAACAACAACCAGCGAATGCACCGCCGAAACGCAGCGTTGCGGGAATCGCATTCGATCCTTCCTCGGGGCGTCTCATTCTCTTCGGCGGCGTCCAGACCGGGGGTGCGAGTCTCGGTGATACGTGGGCTTGGGACGGGACCAACTGGACGCAATTGAGTCCGACTGTTTCGCCGCTGCCTCGAGACACGATGTGCATGGCGACCGACCCGGTTCGCGGAGAGGTCGTCCTTTTCGGCGGGGAGTATAATTTCAACCCGTTAGACGACACTTGGACGTGGAAAAACGGTATGTGGACTCCCCGTCCCGTGCTCGAAATGCCGGCGCGTCGCTTCGGGGCCGGCTTTGCTTTCGATAGCAACACCGGGGCTTTGATTCTCTTCGGCGGGATCGGACAGCAGTTTTTCAACGATACCTGGATGTGGGACGGTACGGCTTGGATCAACCTGAATCCAACGGACGCACCCGGACTGCGCTATCGGCCTGGCATGGCCTCCGACTCTGTCCGCGGTGGGTGTGTCCTTTTCGGCGGACTGAAGAGCGACGGCACCGGTCTCTACGACGACACCTGGACGTGGAACGGCAGCAACTGGATCAAACAGAATCCGCAGCACAGTCCGCCGCCAATTTATTTTACCACGATGGCAGAGCAGCCAAACTCTAGTTTGATCCTGCTCTTCGGCGGCCTCAATCGGGTTGCAACTTCGCAAGGCGACACTTGGACGTGGAATGGCACAGATTGGACCTTGCGCGCGACTCAGCCGACGCCGAGCGGCGTTTCGAGTGGTCTCTGGACGAAACTGAGTCCAACGGATTCGGCGCCGAAACGCCGCGATCCGGCGTATGCTTACGATTCCAACAGAGGCCGCACGATTGTTTTCGGAGGCGTCGATCAGACTTACCTCGGCGATACCTGGCGTTGGGATGGGCGGCATTGGGACAATGCCATACCCGCCAGTTCACCCAGTGCTCGTTTCAATGCCTCGATGGCATTCGATCCCGTCCGGCAACAGGCCATGCTTTTCGGTGGGCGTTCTTCCGGGACCGGCATCGTTCTAGCCGACACGTGGCTTTGGGACGGCGCCACTTGGACGCAACCGACCGCCCTTGGGCCGCAGCCGCGTTTCGGAGCGAACATGGCCTTTCATGCGTCCAGCAATGCGATCGTAATGTGGGGCGGTTGCAATCTGACTAGTTGTTCTAACGAAACGTGGCTCTGGACCGGCAGCGTGTGGCAGCCCATTCCCACCCTGAATTCACCACCGCCACGGTCCGGCGCGGCCATGGCCTATCATGCTGCGACCGGACTGATCGTTTTATTTGGCGGAATCCAAAACGGGGTCGGCCTCTACGACGACACCTGGACTTTCGATGGCAGCAATTGGACCCAGCAAAATCCAGCCACCGTTCCGCCCGGCCGCTGGTCATCGATTTTGGCCCAGGATTCCGTTAGCAATGGGCTTCTGCTCTTCGGCGGATCCGGCGACCGTCTACGAAACGAGACTTGGACGTGGGACGGGATGACCTGGGTGCAGCAACAGCCGCTCGTCGCGCCGCCACCGCGACGAGGATTTGCCATGGCGTATCAAGCATCGACAGATCATGTCGTCGTCTTCGGTGGGTATAACGAGTTCGCCCAAGCCCACGGCGA
Source organism: uncultured Verrucomicrobiae bacterium (assembly GCA_963769625.1). Taxonomy (GTDB): domain Bacteria; phylum Verrucomicrobiota; class Verrucomicrobiia; order Chthoniobacterales; family UBA10450; genus JACCTI01. The sequence continues at coordinate 256,489 of CAVYMO010000013.1, forward strand.
CACTTGGGTCTGGGGGGCCACGTCGCCATTAAACGTCCTGAACGTCGTCTCGCGCAAAACGCATGGGCTTGCCGGCACCTTCGAGGTCGATCTCCCGCTCACAGGCGCGCCCGGCATCGAATGCCGCAGCGGCGGTGCGAATGGCGACCATCAGGTCGTGTTCACCTTCGGCGTTCCGGTCACCTTCACCTCTGCTACGACTAGCGCTGGCAGCGTGTCCAGCACAAGCACGAACGGCGACGACGTAATCGTGAATCTCACCGGCGTGCCGAATGCCCAAACCATCATCGTCGCACTGAACGGCGTGAATACCGGAACCACCACCGGCACTGTGAGCGTGCCCATGCGCGTCCTGCTCGGCGACACCACGCCCACGGGCAGCGTGAACTCCTCGGATATTGGTCAGGTAAAAAGCAACTCCGGCCAGGCGACGAACAGCGGCAACTTCCGCACTGATGTGACCGCCAATGGCACCATCAACAGCTCAGACATCGGGACCACCAAGGCGCAATCCGGCACCAATCTGCCTTGATCCGAACAGTTGAGCCGAGAGCGAATAGTGCTTATGTAACTTTCTTGGAATCGGACGAGCGCCACCTTCCGGACGAAAGCGATGCATCTTCCTGCGCGCTTTCATTCGTATAACCGTCGGACTTCCGCCTGTTTTTCTCCTGAGTTTTTCCACACCAACCCCACGCACCCCGACCCCACATTATGATATCCACGTCTTCACTTCCCGGCTCCCGGCCGCCCTCGAAGCCAGGCTTTATTCGCCTTGGCCTCGTCGCCGCGCTTACGCTTGCGCTTGGCGCCACCTTCCCCTCGGTCATACATGCTGCGAATCCGGCCATGACCACCCTCTCGCCCACCTCGCCCACGCCGGTTTCGTGGGTCGGGACCGCTCCCGGCGGCGCCTCCGCTAACGAGTCTACTTGCGTGGATGGCGTCAATTGCGACGTCTTTAAGATCACGGTCACAGGCGTCGAGGCCGATTGGTCGAACCACCTGATCACACTTGAGTTCAGCTGGGCACTGCCAGCGAGCGACTACGATTTCTATGTTCATAAAGACAGCGTGACCGGCCCCATCGTCGGCACTGGGACAAATGACGGCGCGCCCAACACCGTGGACAACGCTGCGATCGATCCCTCCGCCACGGGGCCCGGCGATTACTTCGTCCACATCGTGTATTTCTCCGTCGTCGGTCCGGCTGATCAATATGAAGGAATCGCCACCGTCATCCCGAAATCCACCGCGGTGCGCACCGCGACCTACACCAGCGGCGGCATCACCTTCAGCCCGAACACCGCCCTCAAGGCGCCTGTCGCGGCGCGTGACGGCGAGCCCAGCATCCGCACCGATTACAAAGGCAACTCTTACACCGGCGGCATTCGCGGCGTCCCTGCAGGCGTCGACCTTTGGTATGTCGACCTCAACCCCGCCAGCACGAAGTTCGATCCGCTCATGCGCTTCCCCGCGTATCGTGGCCAGCCCGATGGTTTCGCTGAGAAAACGCCGGCCGATGCCGGTGGCGACGGGGGCGGCGACATCGATCTCGCGGTCGGCTTCCGGCCGCTGTCCGGCCAGACGGAAGGCCCGATTCCATTCCTCGCTTACAGCAGCCTCACGCTCGCCAATATCTCCAGCGGCAACACCAGCGATCGCGGCGTCACGTTCAATCTCAACCCGGTCGGCAACCTCACCGGAGGCCCTCCCGGCGATGACCGTCAATGGCATGAGTTCCTCGGCTCGAGCGTCTCGTACCTCCTCTACCGCACCGTCGCACCGGCGATTGCGCAGATTCAGCGTTCGAACGACGGCGGCTTCACCTACGGCCCGTCGGCCTCCGCGGGTTTGATTGGGCAAGTCGGCTGCCTCGACGTGCATCAAGCGACCGGGGTCGTTTACGCGACGGGCAATAACGGCGTCATCGCTGTCGGCACGCCTTCGGTCCCGGGCCAGGCGCCCACCGCGGCGGATTACACCATTCGGCCCGCCGCCTCGGATCCCGCCGGCGTTTCGCACATCTTCTTCGTCGGCAAAGTGGCCGATGACGGCACGCCCAATGGCACGCTCTACGCCCTGTACTCGAACGGCAGCAACATCTTCATCCGGCACTCGACCAACAAAGGCGCGTCCTTCAGTTCGCCGGTGCAGGTCGATCCGCCCACGGGACCCTTCGCGACGAACGTGAACTTGTTCCCTTGGATGGAAACCGGCCCCACGCCCGGCTCCGTTGGCATTGTTTGGTATGGCACCACCAGCGTGCTCAACAACGACAACGCCCGCTGGAAGGTTTATTACGCTTTCAGCACCAATGCGGACAGCAACACCCCGTCCTTCCAGATTGGCGAGGTGACCGAGCCCGACCATTACATCCACGGCTCGAACATCTCTGAGATGGGCTTGAACCCCACCGGCGGCAGCAATCGCAACCTGATCGATTACTTCCAGGTCTCGTTCGATCCGCTCGGCGCCGCCGTTATCGCCTACACCGATGACCACAATGATTTCGATGGCAATACCTTCATTGCCCGTCAGATCGGCGGACCGTCCATCAATGGCGGCAATCTCCCCGCCGTGGTCGAAGGCCCAGCGTTGGCGCCGCCCCCGGCCACGGCATCGGTCCCGCTCGCCGAAGTCTTCCCGCCCGCCCAACCCGGCCCCGCCGGTCAGCAGGTCACTGATTTCTCCCTCGATGTGCAAACCGGTCTCGTCACCCGCGTCCCCACCCCGGATGCGATCGATATCGAATGGATCAAATACGAAACCATCGGCAGCGGTCCGACTCTAGGGATCAGGGCCACAATGAAGATGAGCGACCTCACTGTCGTGCCGCAGGACGCGTTCTGGCGGATCAGTTTCACCGCGAATGCCCCGTTCTCGGTTCTCAATCCGACCGGCGAATATTCCTTCGGCATTTCGGATGATGGCGATCAGTTTTATCTCCAGGCCAATAATGCGGGGACCCAGACCTTCGCTTATGGCAAAGCCGTGCGTAACGGGGATGGCACGATCACTTACACCTCGCTGGGAACGGCCGATGCGGGTTCCTTCAATTCCGGCGCCGGCACCATCTCGATGGAAGTCAGCCTGACGAAGTTGAATGCCGCGCTCACGGCGGCGGGCCGTCCGACGATCGGCGTCGGCTCGATCATCGCGGGATTGCGCGGTCGCGCTGTCCTCGCGGACATCGATCTGCCACCGCCGGCCGGGCGTCAGGGCAAACGCGATATCACGCGCGGTGGAACGCAGTTTATCATCGGCGGCGGCTCGGTTCTCCCCGTCGGCGTGGTTTCACGCAAGGTGCACGGCGCCGCGGGTCCGTTTGATATTCCGCTGCCGCTCACCGGCACATCCGGCATCGAACATCGCGCCGGTCAGCCGGGCACGGGCCAGCATCAGGTGGTCGTCACCTTCCCGAATCCCGTCGGCGTAACCGGCGGCGCCACGGTGAATGCGCCCAATGGCGGATCTGTCAGCGGCGTTTCCGCCAGCGGTAACGAGGTCACGATCAACCTGAGCGGCGTCGGCAATGCGCAGCGTCTTACGATCACGCTCAACGGCGTGACCGACGGCACCAGCGTCGGCAACGTCGTGATCCCGATGGGCATCCTGCTAGGCGACACCACGCCTAACGGGGTCGTGAACTCGTCCGACATCGGCTTGACCAAGGCCAATTCCGGCCAAAGCACGAATGCCGGGAACTTCCGCACTGACGTTACGGTCAATGGCGACATTAACAGCTCGGACATCGGAATCGTGAAAGCACAGTCCGGCACATCGCTCCCGACTCCCTAAGGCGAACTCATCAGTAACCGCTCGCGGTGGCTGCTGGCCAACCGAGCGACGCGATTAACGAAAACCCGGTGGCGCAAGCCATCGGGTTTTCTTGTTTGTGGCGACCCCGCTCTGTCGGCGTTCCGACGCACATGATGTGAACGCGCTGGCGCCAGAGCGCCGTCGCTCCAGGCGGCTTAGCATTTCGCGCACGCACGCTTCTCGCTCAGCGGACCATACGTACTCGCCGGGCAAAACGTCCCACGCCGAACACCGAGCAGGCACACGAATCACGGGCGGTCTGCCGTGCCCGGCCACTTGCAACTGCACGCCGGCAGTTCGACGCTCCGCGAATCACCCAGCGCCACAGCAAAAGTTACAGCCGTTTCAAAATCATCTCCGCGAGATCCCTGGATTTCTTGATCTTGCTCTCCTGATCCCCGCCTCCACCAACGCTGATTCGGATCAAGGCGTCACCCTTCAGAACATAAAGCTGTCCGCCCACCCGCGTCCCGACCCAGAGAGCTTCGTCGCCCAGTCCCTCAATCTTCTGCGGCGGAACGGCCTTCTCTTTCTCTTCCTCACCGTCCGTTTTCTTTCCGTTCTCCTCGGAACTGGAGGCGGTCGTCTGCTTCTCGTCTTGCGCCTTGAAAGTCCTGGCCCAAAAATCTTTTACCTCGAGCGGGTTCGGTCCGTCGCCCTTCTGCATAACCGAGATGCTGATGGAATTGCTCGAGGTCGGGAGCAGGAAATAGCAGTCCGATGTCGCGATCGGACCGCCCGGCATGCCGCTCGCCTTGGTTTCTTTGATCGGCTCGCCTTGCACCGACTCGATCTCTGCGCTCGTGAGCAACGCGCACACGTCGACCTTGCCCTTGCTGGCCTCTCCGGCTGCTTTCTCAGCTGCTGTCGCGGCGCCGGCGGGCGAGGAGGGAGCAGCGGTCGCCGGCAGGACACGGGCGAGCGCAGTGAACACCTTCGTCTTTCCGGTCGCCAGGTCGGGCGTGATCGTGAGATTGGCGCTGGCCGCCTCTTTGGTCGCTTTCGGCTGCACCTGAATCTTATATTCGCCCTCCCCCGCGCCGGGCTCGACCTTGGCCGTGAAATCCGGGCTCGAGGACGCAACCTGCAGTTTCTCGATCGAGACATCCTTTCCGGCTTTGGCGACAATCGTCTTCGCCTTCGGTTCTTCGCCCGATTGCCAGAAAACAAACGCCGGCTGCAAGTCGAGCACCTGCGGGATCTCCACCTTTAATTGCAGGGTCACTGTGGGCTGCGCCGGGTCGTCGGTCGAAACGGTGATGGCCTTTTGTTGTGTGCCGATCCGGTTGCCGATCTGGAAGGTGGCGGTGATTTCGCCTTTCTCGCCCGGGGCGACGCCGTCCTTGTTCGTGCTCGCAGCGGTGCAACCACACGAGCTGACCACGCTGGTGATGGAAACCTTTTTGTCGCCTTTGTTCTCGTACTTGAAATGACCGACCACGCTCTCCTCTCCGACCGCGGGATGGAGTTCGATCTCCTTTTTCTCCCAGACGAGTTCAGCCGAAGCGGCCGTCGTCCCGATGCCCAGCGCTACCGTTGCGAAAAGGAAAACTTTCAGATTTGCCATCATGCTCCCATCAAAAGGCAGGCTTTTTCTTTGTCAATCACGCAGAAACGGGCACTCGATTTATGTGACTGAGAATTCGGTGCTTGCCATTATCTTCATTCCGCCACACTCGCCCCTCCCAACCCCACTAATGAAAATCCACTCCGTCTCCAGATTCGGCACGTCTCGCACGCGCCTCCTCACCGCTGGCGCCCTGTTTACCATGGCGTTTGGCCTCACTATCCTCACCTTCGCCGGCCCTCTGCCCGGCGCCAAAAACGCTTCTCAGGCACCGGCGCACCAACAGGCGTTGCAACAGCTTCAGGGTGTGAGTCAGGCGGGCGTCACCGCCGCGGTTTCGCGCAAGACCGGCGTCTATAATTTCGTCAAGGCCCCCGCCGGCGAAGTTCTCGCTCCCGCCGACGCCAAGGCCAGCGCCTCGAGCCGGGCCCTCCAGTTCCTCGCCCAGAATGGCGCGCTCGTCGGATTGAACGAAACCGAACGCACCGCCCTCAGCCGCGGCGCCACGTCGGTGGACGGCAGCAACCTACAAGAGCTGAAAAGCCACTCCGATGATCTGGGTCAGACGCACGTGAAACTCGAGCAGCACTACAAGGGTTTGGAGGTCTTCGGCGCCCAGCTCGTCGTGCACATGAACGACAGCGGCGTGACCGGGGTGAGCGGTGACTTCGTCCCAAATGTTTCCCTCAGCACCGTGCCCGCGATGAACGCGGCCGCCGCGGGCGAGAACGCGGTTCGACTTCTGCGCAAGAACAAGGGTGGCAACGATCTCCAGGTCAAAAGCACCAAGCTCGCTGTTTATCCTCTTGGCTTGCTGGAAGGCACGGACGTAACCAGCCGCCTCGCCTACGCCGTCGAAGTTTCCGGGTCAGCCCTGCACGAACAGGTTTGGATGGACGCGCAGACCGGCGCCATCCTGAACCGCATCCCGCTCCGCCACCAGGCGCTCAACCGCATCATTTACACCCCGCAATACGGCCCGCCCTTTGACGTCCGCCACGAAGGCGATCCCTACACGCCGGGGCCCACGCCCGGAACGACCGGCGCCGACCCGATTAACAACCTCTATCTCTTCGCCGGAAATACCTACAACCTCTTCCGCTCCGGTTTTGGCCGCGATTCCTGGAACGGCACCGGCGGCACCATGCACAGCGTGCTCCTCGCCAATCAGCAATGTCCCAACGCCTACTGGAATGGCACGGCCACCAACTACTGCCCCGACTTTGATGCCGACGACGTCGTCGCGCACGAGTGGGGCCACGGCTACACTCAGGCGACGCACAATCTCATCTATTCCTACCAGTCGGGCGCGCTGAACGAATCTTATTCCGATATCGCCGGCGAAACCGCGGACCTTTTCAATGGCGTGGACGCGGAAGGCGGCGCTAACAACGTCAACCCCATGCCGACCGGTCAGCGCTGGCAGATCGGCGAGGACGTGAACGTCTTCAACCAGCCCGTCCTCGGCATCCTGCGCGACATGTGGACCCCGACGCGCTTCGGACAACCCGATAGCACCTCATCCGGCGATTACTACTGCGGCACCGGCGACGGCGGCGGCGTGCACTACAACTCCGGCGTGCCGAACCACGCTTACGCCATGCTCGTGGATGGCAAGACATTCGGCGGCCAGACGGTCACCGCTATCGGCTTCAATCGCGCGCTCGCAATTTATTACCGCGCCATGACCGTATACCAGACGCCGACGACCGATTTCGCCGCACACGGCCAGGCCTTGCGCGCTTCGTGCACGGATTTGATCGGTACTTTCCCGAATGCCCTCTCCACCAGTTCCGGCACCAGCGTTCCTTCAGCGGATCAAATCACCGCCACCACCTGTCAGCAGGTCGATAAAGCCATGCTCGCGGTGAAAATGGACGCGCCTATCCCCTGCCCCACCGTCATCATCCTCGATCCCAACGCCCCGGCGGCCTGCAGCACTGCGACCGATATCTACGCCCAGAACTGGGAAGCCGGCGATGCCGGTTGGACCCGCACCAGCACGGGCGTGACCGTGGATTGGAATGATTCCACCAACAACCTGCGCAACTTCCTGCTCGATAACTCGCTCCCCGCTGGCCGCGCCGGTCAGGCCGTCCGTGCACCGAACATCCCCATCGGCGAACCCGGTGGCGGTAGTTGCGCGCCCGGCGGCGATTATTCAGGCCAGTTCACGATCGACAGCCCGAGCATCGCCATCCCCGGCGGTGCCACCGACCTGAAGATGCGCTTCGATCACTACGTCGCGACTGAGGCCGGGTTCGACGGCGGTCAGGTCGAGATCAGCGTCAACGGCGGAGCCTTCGCTCTCATTCCGGACGCCCGCTACGTCTACAATCCGCCCAACGGCAGTCTCGATAGTGTCATCGACGGAAATACCAATCCCAACGCTGGCGAACGCGCCTGGCATGGGACAAACATCAACACGCCGTCGAATCAACCGCCGGGCTCCTGGGGCACGACCATTATCGACTTGTCCCCGCTCGCCGCTCCCGGCGACTCGATTAAGATTCGCTTCACCGCGAGCCAGGATGGCTGCAACGGCGTCGATGGCTGGTATGTGGATAACGTCCGCGTTTACGCCTGCTCCACCATCACGGTCCAATGCCCGCCGCCTCCATTCAATGACGATCTCGAGCCCGCGCCCATGGGCGGCTGGACCTTCGATGTGGCGCAGAATAATCTGCCCAGCCCGACCTGGGCCCTGACGACCGATCCGAATACCAACAGCCCCACCAACGCCTTCGCCAGCGACGGCACCGTCCCCGATATCAAGGATGATCGGCTCATCGCGCCGCCGCAAAACCTCACCGTCACCAGCCGTTTGATCTTCTGGCACAAGTTCAACTTCGAAGACTCCTACGATGGCGGCGTGCTCGAAGTGAGCATCAATGGCGGCGCCACTTGGGTGGACATCGATAGCCCTCCCGGCAACCAGTTCATCGCCGGCGGCTACAACTCCACCATCGACACCGGCTTCGATAGCCCCATCGCTGGGCGGCAGGCCTGGAGCTTCATTAACGACGACGCTCCCACCATGAGCCGGGTGGAAGTAAACATGGGCCCGTTCGCGGGCAACGGCGTCCTCGTCCGCTGGCGCCTCGCCCTCGATAATGGCGTCCTCGTTCCCGGCGGCGGGCCGTGGGCGATTGATGATATTCAGTTCACCAATCTCGCCTGCGATATCCCCGTTCCGGTTCCGACGGCCGTCGTCTCACGGAAAGTGCACGGCGCCGCAGGAGCGTTTGATATTCCCCTGCCGCTCACCGGCACCTCGGGAATCGAATGCCGCACCGGTGGGGTCACGCAAATCGTCCTCACCTTCCCACAGGCTGTGACCTTCGCAGGCGCGGCGATGAATTCCGGCACGGGAACCGTCACGACCACGACCGGAAGCGGCACCAACCAGGCCGTGATCAACCTGAGCGGTGTAACCAACCAGCAGAACATCGCGGTCAGCTTGCAAGGAGTCAGCGCCGGCGGAGCCTCAGGAAATATCCTCATCCCGATCGGCGTCCTCCTCGGCGATACTAGCGACAACCGTAGCACCAATGCATCGGACGTCGGACAGACCAAGTCCTTCTCGGGCCAGCCCGCGACCGCGTCCAACTTCCGCACCGATGTTACGGTCAACGGTTCCATTAACGCCTCCGACGTCGGCGCGGTGAAAGCCGAGTCCGGCAAGAGTATTCCCTAACGAACAAGCCTAAGAGGTTGCGGCCTCTTTAGTTAGAAATCCGGAAGGTCCCGGCAGCCAAAAGCTGCCGGGACTTTTCTTTTTCATACTCGAGGCGTGCGCACGCCCGATGCGGTTCGCCTTCCCTCTCAAAAAGCAGCTCACTGACCATGGAAAACTCTTGACAAAAACGAGACAAACTAATTAAACCCCAAACCGCGTGGGTTCCTGCACCGCAGGTATCCGAGGGACGATGAACAGACTCCGAAAGTCTGCTCCAGGGCGAACGCAGCTCCCTAATCAGATCCTCCCCCCATGAAAAACAACCCCACCCCCGAGTCTGGTCTCTACACCATGCGCGTCTTGCTCGCGCTTCTTCTTGTCGTCGGCAGCGTCGGCCTCACCTTTGTGAGTTTGAAGGCGGGTCCGTCCTCCTCCGTCGCCGCTCCCGAAACCGAAGTCCCTTCAGCCCCCTCCGAGCCGGATCTGGTTCAGGTCACCACTCCCAACATGCCGCGTTACTACAATTACGCCCCGGGTCCGGGCATGGGAGAAAGCGCGGCCGAGCCTTCCATCGGTTTTAATCCGATCACCAAAAAGGTGATGTTCATCTCCGGCCTGCAAACCCTCCGCGTCACGTTGCCGGAAAAAATCACTCCTTTGGGTTCGGTGCCGGATTCCTGTAACGCCCTCTGGGAGGATGTCTCCTTCCCCACCACCAGTGTGCGTTCGGCAGACCCCATCCTGTTCACCAACCCCGTCAACGGCCGTACCTTCGTCTCGCAGTTGAACACGGTAACGCAGACTTCTCCGGTTCTGGTCGGCTTGAACAGCCTCATGGCCTACACGGACGATGATGGTGACAACTGGACGCCGGCACAGATTAATCCGCCCGACGGGAGCAATGATCACCAAACCGTGGGCGGCGGTCCATACCCGGCCTCTTTGTCCAGTTTGTCCAATCCGACCAATGGGGGCCAGGCGGTCTACTATTGCGGGCAGGGTGGCTATGTCTTCGCCATCACCAGCATCGCCTACTGCTCCCGCAGCGATGATGGCGGTCTCAACTTCGGCCGCGCGGTCCCAGCTTATGCCAACGCGACCAGCGGCTGTGCGCAAGCGATCCACGGCTCCGTCAAGGTTGCGCCCGACGGCACGGTTTATCTTCCCAATGCGCAATGCAACGGCGGCCAGGCCGTGGCGGTCTCCACCGATGCCGGCACAACCTGGACCCTTCGTCAGGTTGCGGGCAGCGTCTCGCCCGCGGGCGGTGCAATTCTCGATCCTTCGGTGGGGATTAGTAAAGACCCTCCCATCGCCCCGGCCACGTCCAACACGATGTACATTGCCTATGTCGGTGGGAGCGGAAGCGGCAACGATCTCTGGGTCACATCCACGAAAGATCGGGGTCTGACATGGAGCACACCGGCTAACGTCAGCGCGAGTCTGGGCCTACAGAACGTCGCCTTCCCCGCCACCGTGGTGGGCGATTCAAATCGCGCGGCGGTTGCATTCCTGGGCACGACCACCTCGGGTAACCATCAAGCGGCAGGCTTCACCGGCACCTGGTATGGTTTCGTCGCCCACACTTATGATGGGGGGCAAACCTGGACAACGGTCAACGCGACCCCGGAAGGCCCTGTTCAGCGCAACGCCTGCATCTGGAATGGAGGCGGCAGCAATCCGTGCCGCAACCTCCTCGATTTTAACGGTGCAACGCTGGATGACAAAGGCCGTGTGCTCTTCGCTTTTGCGGACGGCTGCGTCGGTCCTTGCGAGAAAGGCGGGACGAACTCCTATAGTGCGAAGGCGACCATTGCCCGCCAATCCGGAGGGAGGGGATTATACTCCATCCACGATACCGCTGAGCCTGTTGCTCCCCGCGCGGCCTGTCTCTCCGCCTGCCGCGACGACAAAGCGGCCTACCTGACCTGGGCTGCGCCCGACAACGGCGGCTCCGATATCACGATGTATAACATCTACCGCAGCGATGCCACCCAAGCCGAAACCTTGATCGGTCAGCAAACCAATCCCAGCGATCGCACCTTCAACGATCGCACCGTTGACCCCGCCGTGACCAGTTACAGCTACCGGATTACCGCTGTGAATCCGCAAGGCGAGAGTCAGCCCAGCAATGCCATCTCCGTGCCCGTTTCAATCTGCCTAAGCACAGCCGGGGCATGCGAATTGCCCGGAGTGACGACGGTGGTGGATCCGGCTGGGGACGCGACCTCCGCGCAACCTGCACACGACATCACTTCCGTTTCGATCGCGGAACCAATGGATGCCGGTAATCCCACCGGCACCGGCAAGGCCAGCAACGTGGTCCTGACGATCAAGGTCGTCGACCTGACGACCGTCCCGCAGGGCTGGCGCTGGGTCACTCGTTTCGGAGTGGTCAAGAATGGCCAACTCGTGACCGCACCGCCATCCGGCATTCCCGGAGACACCTCGGCCTCGGATTACTTCGTCTCGATGGTCTCCGATGGTGGCGCTTCCGCAGGCACGACGGGACCTCTTCAGCTTCACTTGGGGAGTCAGCAGCACGCCGAATAATTCCGCGCGTCTCTTCACGACGAAGGGTGCCATTAGTCCCTTGAGCAGCGTGACCCCGGATGGCTCGATTCATTTGGTCATTCCAAAGTCGATCATCCAGAATCCGGGTCCCGGCGATAGCATCGCCACCACCAACACGAGCACGCGTCTCGGATCGCCCTCCGGCGGAACCAATGAAACGATTCCGGATCTCACCGGTTCCGGGGCCTACACCCTCCGCCCCGACAACCAGTGCCTGCCCAATACCGCGCCGTTGGCGCTGTTGACCGCCAACATTAATCAGGGCGGAACGCCGTTGACCGTGAATTTTGACGCCAGCGCATCCACGGACCCTGATGTGATTGATACGATCGCCAGCTACACCTTTAACTTCAATGAAGGCGGCAGCGACGTGACGCAGGGCTCTCCACTCGTTAGTCACACCTTCAACGCCTCCGGCGAATACCACGTCAAGCTGGTCGTGACCGACTCACGCGGCAAAGTCAGCTCGAATACGGCAACGTATATCGTCAACGCGCTTCCGCCTCTCACGAGTGTGGTTTCGCGCAAGGTGCATGGCGCGCAGACGTTCGATATCGATCTGCCGGGAACCGGAACGCCCGGCATCGAATGCCGCAGCGGCGGCGCGAGCAACGACTACCAAATGGTCTTCACCTTCGCCACCAACCTCACGAGCGTTGATACAGCCAGCGTGAGCAGCGGCGTCGGCGCGGTGAGCAGTCGCGCCATCGGACCCAACCCGAATCAATACACCGTCAATCTCACCGGAGTGACCAACGCCCAATACGTCACCGTCGCCCTCGGCGGGGTTCAGGACGCGGCAGGAGCGAACTTCGGCGTGGCGCATCGGATGGCCGTCCTCGTCGGTGACACCACCGCCAATGGAGGCGTCAATTCATCCGATATCGGGCAGGCCAAGGCCAACTCCGGGCAAACCGCAAACGCCGGCAACTTCCGCACCGATGTGACGGTCAACGGCACGATTAACTCTTCCGACATCGGCACCGTGAAAGCCGAGTCCGGCAAGAACCTACCCTAATGATGACGCCAAAGAAGGGCTCCTCTTTAGTTGGCAACCCGGAAGGTCCCGGCAGCCGAAAGCTGCCGGGACTTTTCGTTCCTCTATCCTCCAGTCAGGACAATTGCCCTTGCTATTGGAATCGGTTCTGAGATAACCGCTCTCACTCCCTACAAATCCCCCCATGAGCAGATTATTCGCACACGCCAAACGGCGCTGGGTTCCGGCGCTCCTTTTCACCTTCGCTGTTGGCCTCGCGGCCTTCGCGTTATCCAACGTTTCCGCCCGCCCGCCGAAAGCCGCCGCGCCCATCGCGAGCGCCCCGTCGCATCTCCTCGCCCCGGCCGCGCCCATTTACACGACCGGCAATTTCACCTTCAGCAACCCGCAGCGCCTCGTGCGGCCGCCTGTCACTCCCACGCCGGGTGTAACCTTCCTCGATCAGGACATCGAGCCGGAGATCAAGATCGATCTCTTCGGCAACATCTACGTCGCGGCCATCAACGGCGTCCCCGGCGGCACCGATCTCTGGAAGTCGACCGATAACGGCGGCACCTTCACCTATCTCGGACATCCCGATGGCGCGCAGAACCAATGCGGCACGCCGCCGCTCCCGGCCTGCACCGGCGGGTTGGGCGGCGCTGATGATTCCATCGACATCTCCAACAGCGGCTTCCTCTACGTCTCCAGTCTCTCCATTGCTTCCGTCACTGTCTCGACTTCGTTCAATGGCGCCACAGGCGGCGTGGCTCCGGGCCAGGCATGGCAGGTACAACCGGTCGGTTCCGTGATCCCGGCCGACGATCGTCAGTGGCTCGCCGCTTACGGTCCCGAAACCGTTTACCTCACCATGCGCCAGGCGCCCGGCACGAGCACGCTGCACTTCTTCAAATCCATCGATGCTGGCAAAACCTTCCTCCCCGCCGTTCCCATCACCACCATCGTCTCGCGCGAAGCGAACATGGTGGTCGATCAATACAACGGGAACGTCTATACCGGCTACACCTCCGCAGGCTCGCCCGGCACGATGAATCTGTTGCGCTCCCTCGACGGCGGAGCCACCTGGACCGCCAGTCCCATTTACGCCGCCGGCGGCGGGCGCACCCTTGAAAACGCTTTCACCATCTTCGCGCTCGATCGCGGCGGGAACCTTCACCTCGTCTACGCCCAATCCGACGGCATCAACCCCGGCAACCGCACCAACTGCCACGTTTGGCTAACGAGCAGTCCGAACCCCGGCGCGCCCAATCCCACCTGGACCACGCCCATCCGCGTCGACGCCCCGCCCGCCGTCGGCAATAGCAGTTCGGTCATGCCCTGGATCGTCGGCGGCAGCGCCGGGACCGTGGACATCACCTGGTACCAATCCAGTTCCGCTTCGCCCGATGTGGCTCCGTTCGATTGGCGCGTCTATTTCGCGCAGGTCACCAACGCCATGCTCGCCAATCCCACCATCGCCTCCAATCTCGCCTCACCCGTGGTCGTGCACGACGCCGCCATTTGCGCCGCTGGCACCGGTTGTCCCGCGGGCACGCGCGACCTGGCGGAATATTATACCGTCACTCTCGATCCCGAGGGCAAGGCTCACCTCGCCTTTGTCGACGGCATTGCATCGCACGGCTGTCCGGCGTCGAACTGCGTCGCCACCACCTGGCACACCAAACAAACCGGCGGTCCCAGCGCCTACAATCCACCCGCGCCACCCGCCCCCGCGACGTTTGGCACCAACCTCGCCGTCGGCACGCCCGGGGCCGAGCCCAGCATTTGGGTGGACTCGTTCAACTGCATCTACGTCACCGCGCCCGGCCAACCGTGGGTTTGGAAATCAATCAACAAAGGCCAAAGCTTCCTCGCCCCGGTCAACCCCGTGGCGAACGAGCCCACCCTCACCGGTGGCGATGAAGACATTATCTCGCTCCCGAAACAGGACGGCTCCGGCACACGCCCGGATCAACTTTACTTCACCGATCTCGGCCTCTCCTCCTGTCACATCCGCAAATCCACCGACGGCGGTGCGACGTGGGTGAAACCCGGCCCCGGCGGTGCCGCGGGCGATGTCTCCATTTCCGCCGACCGCCAGTGGCTCGCCGGCGACCAGGGATTCCCGAATGCAGGCGACCAGATCATCTACCATTGGGAACACGAGCTTGTCTCGGAAGCGATGCGCATCTCCAGCCTCGTCAACGACACCGCCTGGCAGGCCACCAGCGGCATGACCGATCCGGAACTGTTCGATCCGCTCACCAATACAGCTCCCAATACAGTCCCTGGGCCCATCTTCGTAAATAAGAGCACGCACCGCGTCTTCGCCTTGTTCAATGGCTCGGTCCCGGCCACGAATGCCGTCGATCCGCCCTTCGGCAAGATGTTGAACGTGTGGGAAACCGACGGCGCTCCTCCCCTCAACGCCGGCTCGCCCGTCACCGACGTCCAGAATCATCTCGTCTTCAAAGGCGTTTACGACAACGCCAACAACCCGCCGCCCGTGCAGGGACCGGCCATCATGCCCAGCTACGGCACGAACAACTCCCAGATCTTCCCCGCGGGCGACATCGATTCCGCGGGCAACATCTACGTCGCCTGGAGCATGAACAATTCGCGCACAAACGAGTTCAGCATCTGGATGGCGATCTCGCACGATCACGGCAAAAACTTTTACGGCCCCTTCCCGGTCAGCTCCGGGCCGCTGGCCGCGGATGAAACCGCCGTCTTCCCCTGGGTCGCAGCCGGCGATGAAGGGCGCGTCGACATTATCTGGTACGGCACCAGCACTGTTGGCGACCCGAACACCCTCCCGGGCAGCGCCTCGTGGAAACTCTACTTCGCGCAATCGCTCAACGGCAATTCGCGCGAACCTGTCTTCACCGTCGTCCAGCCGAATCCCAGCAACGTCATCCACACCGGCCAGATCAGCACCGGGGGTTTGATCGGCAGTTCCGATCGCTCGCTGCTCGACTTCATGGAGATCGCGGTCGGCCCCGACGGCATGGCCAACATCATCTACGCCGACAACGCCGGCCAGGGCACGCGCGCCGAGTACACCCGCCAAACCGGCGGTCCCTCCGTGAAGACCAATCCGAACACCACCATCACGTGCCTCGCGCCACCGCCGGGTCCGCCCGTTCCGGTTAGCGTCGTCTCGCGCAAGACACACGGCACCGCTGGCAGTTACGACGTCAATCTCCCCCTCACCGGTCGGCCCGGCATTGAATGTCGCACCGGCGGCGCGAATGGCGATCACACCGTCGTTGTTACCTTTGCTCTTCCCGTCACTGTCACCGGCGCCAGCGTCACCAGCAGTGATAGCATGGCCATGGCCGATCCGCCCATCGTCACCAGCCAGATCGTAACCGTGAATCTCCACAAAGTGGCGAACGTGCAGACGCTCTCGCTCAAGCTGCTCAGCGTGAGTGATGGGACCAACTCCGGCGACGTCACCATCCCCATGAGCGTCCTCCTTGGTGACACCACCGACAATGCGGGCGTCAATTCCTCCGATATCGGCGCCGCCAAAGCCAACTCCGGCCAGACCACCAATACCGGCAACTTCCGCACCGACGTGACGATCAACGGCTCGATCAACAGCTCCGATATCGGATCGATCAAAGCCCAGTCCGGCACCAATCTCCCTTAGATTCTGGCGACGGCATCGTTGAGACCGCTCCGGCGCCCGCGTCATCTTAAACGCTTGAGTCTTCGACTCTCGCGTCGCTAAGATCGCGGGTCCATTTCGGTAAAGCCCCGCTATCGTCATGAAGAAAAATACCTCCTCCCATTCCGGTCTCTTTCACCCTCGGTTCCTCTTCGGCCTCACTGTCTGCGGTCTCGGCCTTCTCATCGCGGTCTTTAGTTTCGCCCGCACCAGGCCCGCGGCGACCAAAGCCGGAGCGCCCGACGAAAACGGCATCTCCGGACCATTCGTCGCCATCTCGCAAGCGCCCGCCTCGTTCGATGGCGACCTCCGCACCCTCCCGGCACCGAGCGGACCACTGCCGCAAAAAATTCGCCGCGAGCACACCCGTCATCCGGAAGGAATGAAAGAGCCGTCATACGAAGGCTTCGTCGATCGCGCCTTGCAACCCACCCTCCCGGCCGCTCCCATGCCCGCGCCGAACGTCACCTTCAAAGGTCTCGATTACAGTGCGTGGGGCGATGGCCACCCGCCCGATGTGGTCGGCGATGTCGGCTTGAATCATTACGTCCAGGCCGTGAACACCGCCATCGGTGTCTACGACAAAACCGGCACCCGTCTCGCCGCTTTCACCTACAACACTTTCTTCAACGCCGGCGGCGGCACCGGCACGCTCTGCGACACCGATAATTACGGCGATCCCATCGTGGTTTACGATACGCTCGCGAATCGCTGGATCGTGAGCGACTTCGCCTTCGCCACCGATGCTGGCGGCAATACCGTCGGGCCTTATTACGAGTGCATCGCCGTCTCCAAGACCGACGATCCCGTCAACGGCGGTTGGTGGCTTTATCCCGTCCTCGCACATGCCACCGATTTTCCCGATTACCCAAAGTTCGGCGTCTGGCCGGATGGAATCTACATGTCGGCCAACATCTTCGACGCCGCGGGGGATTACGCCGGCGTCCGCGTGTGGGCCTTCAATCGCGACGATCTTTACAGCGGCGCTCCGCTCCGCCAGATCAGTTTCTCGACCGGCACTGGTCAGTGGAGCCTCTTGCCCAGCAACTTCCGCGGCACCCCTCCGCCAGCCGGACGCCCGAACTACATGGTTTCCATCCAGGAAAATGTGCAATTCGGCGGGTCTAACGTCCGCGTGCATCGTTTCAAGATCACGGATTGGTCCACCATGTCCGCCACGTTCACCGGCCCGACGAACGTCGCCGTCGCAACCTACCGGCTCGCGCCCTATCTCGCTCCCTACGTTCCAGAACTCGGTGGCGAAACCTTGGACACCCTCGGTGACCGGCTCATGATGCAGAACCAATATCGCAACATCAACGGCGTGGAATCCCTCTGGAACATGCACACCGTCATCGTCCCCACCGCCGGCCCGCAAACCGGCATTCGCTGGTATCAATTAAACGTCACCGACAACGTCATTGCCACCGCGCCCGTGCAGCAAAGCACTTACGCACCCGACACCACCTACCGTTGGATGGGCAGCCTTGCCGTAGATAAGCAAGGCAACATGGCCATGGGTTACAGCGTCTCGAACCCGACGATCTTTCCCGCTATTCGTTACTCCGGCCGGCTCGCCACCGATCCCATCGACACTTTGCCGCAAACCGAAACCTCGCTCTTCGAAGGCACCGGACCGCAGGCGGCCGGCTTCACGCGTTGGGGCGATTACAGCGCCATGTCCGTCGATCCGACCGATGATTGCACTTTTTGGTACACGCAAATGTATTACGAAGCTCCGGGCGCCACGCCCGGCGATTGGCAGACGCGCATCGGCAGTTTCAAATTTCCCGGCTGCGTCGGCACCACCTTGCCCGTGCAGCTGAACAGTGTCGTCTCGCGCAAGGATCACGGCCCCGGAAACCCATTTGATCTCACGCTACCGCTCACCGGATCGCCCGCGGTCGAGTGCCGCAGCGGCGGCGCGTCGAACCAGCACACCCTCGTCTTCACCTTTGCCGATCCGCTCACCTCGGTCAGCGGCGCGAGCGTCACCAATGGCACCGGCACCGTCAGCAGCAGCGCCATTGGCGCCGACACGCACCAATACGTCGTCAACCTCGAGAACGTCACCGACGCCCAGGTCATCACCGTCACCCTTGCGGATGTGAACGACGACGCCGGCCACATCAGCGCCGCCGTCCCGATTTCCATGGCCGTCCTCCTCGGCGACACCACCGCCAACGGAACCGTGAATTCCTCCGACATCGGTGAGGCCAAAGCCAATTCCGGCCAACCCACCAACGCCGACAATTTCAAAACCGACGTCACCGTCAATGGCACCGTGAACAGCTCCGACATCGGCACGATCAAAGCGCAATCCGGCGCCGCGCTTCCTCCCTAGCAGACTGTTGAAAAACCGAGGAGCGCGCTCGATCAAGCATCCCGGAGGGATGGCCGAGATTAGCCGGGGGTCGAGCGGAGCGACCACCCCCGGAACCTAGTCACGCCGACTCCAAACGCTTTCGCGAGTTGACCAACACTACCTCGAGTCACCACACAGCTGCACAATTACATTGCAGCACGGAAGGCTTTTCACGTAGCATCCCGAGCTACTTCCCTTCACATCTATGAACAGCTCCCCCCGGTTGGTCAGCAATGGCGTTAACTCTGGAAGTTTCTTCCTCACCCTCGCTGAGATTCTGCTGGTTGTTTGCGCCATCAACCTCGCTCTCTTCAGCAACGGAGCGTCCGGCAATCTGCAAGCGCAAATTCCCCCGGCGAGCCCGGATCCGGGTCCGAAAATCGGCTACGAAAACTTCCTCGCACCGGGCGTCCTCGTGCCGGTAAGGACCACCGAGGCAGGACAGCAACCGGACTCGGTCGAATATATGGGGCGCAATGCCGGCGAACCCTCGGTCGGCAGCAATTGGATCACGGGCGTGGATAATTTCCAGTCCGGACACCAGACCTTGTTTATCACTTTTGACGATAGTTGCCCTGCCAGCGGCCAGTCTTCGGCATGGGTCGCCCGACTGGCGCCGACCGCGGTCGCGATCGATTCCGATCCTATCGGCTTTACCGATCGCGGCTTCAGCGATCTCCTCGGCCCCGCCAGCCGGGTGTTTTCCTGTCAGTTGACTCTGCTCAGTCCGAACACGGTCAAAATCTCCTACAGCGACGACGACGGCCTTACCTGGGTGCCCACTCAAACCGGCGGACTCGCCTCGGGGGTCGATCACCAGACGATCGGTGGCGGAATTTATCACGCCCCGGTCCCGCCGCG
Source organism: uncultured Verrucomicrobiae bacterium (assembly GCA_963769625.1). GTDB lineage: Bacteria > Verrucomicrobiota > Verrucomicrobiia > Chthoniobacterales > UBA10450 > JACCTI01. The sequence goes on from CAVYMO010000013.1 coordinate 276,006, forward strand.
ACCGCCCGGCACGGTCTACCCCTACGCCATCTATTATTGTTCGCAGGACATCGCGACTGCCTTTTGCTCTCGCAGCGATAACGGCGGCTTAAACTACGGCGCTTCGGTGCCGCTTTACACTCTCCTGGAATGCGGCGGCTTGCATGGTCACGTCAAAGTCTCTCCCGTGGACGGCACCGTCTATGTTCCGAATCCAGAGTGCGGCAGTGGGCAGGCGCTGGTCGTTTCGGAAGATAATGGAAACACTTGGAGCGTTCGCCCGGTGCCGGTCAGTGTGCCCGGCGGTTCCGGCGTCGGCAGTGATCCTGCGGTCGGCATTGATAGCAATGGACGGGTCTATTTCCTTGGGGTGGTCGACGGGAGCATCGCGGCGGTCGCCACCTCGGATAATCAGGGCGAGACCTGGCAAAATATTTTCGATGTGAGCTCCGAGTTTGGGCTGCAAGAAGTAGCCTTCCCGGCCGCCGTGGCAGGCAGCGCGGGCGCGCCGCGGTCGCCTTCTACGGATCCACCGGCGGGACGGGAGATTCCAACGCCGCTAATTTTAGCGGGGTCTGGCACCTTTACGTTTCCCACACCTTCGATGGCGGGTTGCACTGGACGACCACCAACGTGACGCCAAACGCGCCCATGCAGCGCAGTGGATTGTTGCGCGGCGGCGGGGCCAACATCACTCGCAACCTGCTCGATTTTTTCGATATCACGATTGATCGCGACGGTCGCGTCCTGATCGGCTACGTGGACGGCTGCGAAGGCGGCCATTGCAAACAGGCCAGCCCCGGCGCCACCGGAAATGCCTATACCGTCACCGCGGCCATCGCCCGCCAATCGAGCGGGCGGCGCATGCTCGCCGGCAAGGACCCGGCCACCACCACCGAACCGCCCGGCATGCCTTCGGTGACGCATCGACGCATCGGCCGGACCATCCAGCTGGCCTGGTCGGAGGCGGACACGGGCAACTCGCCCATCACCGGGTATCAGATATGGAGAGGCATCGCGAGCAACGGCGAGACCCTGCTCACGACCGTGCCCGGGACCCAAAGCGGCGGGACTTATACTGATCTAACCGCGACTGACCCCACGAAAACCTACTATTACAAAGTGCTCGCCGTGAATGCCGTCGGGACGTCCTGTGGCAATAACGAAATTGCCGTTCCCTATGTGGGTGATGGGTGCACAGGAATTGTTATCCATCAGAACGATCCGACCCATCCCGAGGCCAACGCCGGACTTAATACGCCGCCCTCGCTGCTGATTGATTACATTGCCGTGGGTGAGCCAGCGTCGAGCCCGGGCAATTTCATGTTCAAGATGAAAGTGAACAGCCTGGCCACCCTCCCGCCGAACAGCAGATGGCGCATGACCTGGAACTCGTTCACCTCACCCGGCCAGCAGTACTATGTCGGGATGCGCACCGGCGCCAGTGGTCCGCCGACATTTCAATATGGCTATCTCGCCGATGCCGGCGTGCCGGCCGTCTTCGTCATCTCCGAGGAGAGCACGATCGCCGCGCTCGCCGGAAGCAATTATAATCCAGACGGCACCATTACGATCTTCGCCCCAAAATCGGCCTTTGGTAACCCGCAGCCCGGCGACTTGTTAGGCGCAGTCGGCGGCAGAACCTTCACCGGCGATGGTCCGGAAACGCAAAACCTCCATCGTTCCAACGCGTTTGTGGATCACACCTTTGTCAAAGCCCAATCGGATAACGCTTACCCGGCCGCCACCTACACCGTCCTCGGCAACAGTGCCTGCGCAGGCGGCATCGTCCCCGTCAGCGGCGTCTCCCGCAAGACCCACGGCCCCGCCGGCGTCTTCGATATTAACCTGCCGCTTTCCGGCGATGTCGGGATCGAATGCCGCACCGGCGGCGCGAACGGCGATCATCAGGTCGTCGTCACCTTCCTCGACCCCGGTCACATTCGGCAGTGCCACCGTTTCGGCCGGATCGGTCTCCGCCTCTCTCGCCAGCGGCAACCAGATCTTCGTCAATCTCACCGGCGTCCCCAACGCCCAGACGATCACGATCAACCTCCTCGGGGTAAACGACGGGACCAACACCGGAAATGTCGCCCTGCCCATGGCTGTCCTCCTCGGCGACACCACCGCCAACCGCACGGTCAACTCATCCGATATCGGACAGGCCAAGGGAAGTTCGGGGCAAACGGCGAGCGCGGGAAACTTCCGCACCGACGTCACCGTCAACGGCGTGATCAACAGCTCCGACATCGGAAGCACCAAAGCCCAATCCGGCACCTCCCTGCCTTAAATCAGAAAGTCCATTAGGGGCTTGCGATCAAACCCCGCTTCGCCTTAGCATCGGCGCGCTTCGGAGGCCGCGACTGCGATCACTCGTCTGGTTGTTGCGCCCCCTGACCAAGTTATGAAAAACCATCCAGCCCTTCACTCCGGTTTCATCGGCCTGCGCACCGTCGCCGCCCTCACTCTCTGCGCGCTCGGCGCCGGCTTTGCCTTCCTCAGCCTCGCCGCCCCGGCGCAGCCGATGAAAAATCGCCTCGCCGCCGTCTGGCAATCGATCGTTTCCAGGAATGAGCCCGTCGCGCCAACGCGCACCTTCGCCAGCAAAGCGCCGGGCGGAAACGCCCGCGGAGATCTCACGCCGGCCGTGGCGTCCGCTCCCGAAACTTTCAAACCCATCACGAGCGAGGCGGTCGCATACGGCAGCAGCCCGATGGCGTTGCGCGATTTGCCGTTGGTCCAGCTCGTGCCGCAACCGCCGCGCGTGGAAAGAGAAGAGCACGGCCCGCTGCGCGAGGCGCGACCCGTTCCGCCAAACTGGGTGGATCCAGTCGCACAGACCCTGCAAGGCCTCGCCGCAGCGCCGGCGCCGATCATCACTTTCGAAGGACTTGAACGCGGACGACTCCGGCTGCAATTGCATTCCGCCCGACATCACCGGCGCGGTCGGCCCGACGCAATACGTGCAGATGGTGAACTCCTCCGCCGTCGCCGTTTACAACAAGACCGGCACCCGCATCGCCGGCCCGATCCAGTTCAACTCCATGTTCAGTGCGCTGCCCGCCATCAGCCGGTGCCGGATCGCGAACGCTGGCGACCCCATCGTGGAGTACGATCAACTGGCCAATCGCTGGATTCTCAGCCAGTTCACCACCACCGGCGGCGCGAGCGGTTATCACCAGTGCATCGCCGTCTCGCAAACGGGCGACGCCACCGGCGCTTATTACGTTTACGACTTCCTCGTCGGCGGCAGCACCCGCTTCCAGGATTACCCGCACTTCGGTACCTGGCCGGACGCCTATTACATGTCCACCCATCAGTTCAACCCGAGCAGCTATGTCGGCTCCGGCGTTTTCGCTTTCGAACGCGACAAGATGCTGCTCGGGCAACCGGCGCGGATGGTTTATTTCGATGTCGGTCTAATCAACACCGCCTTCGGCGGACATCTCCCGGCCGACCTCGATGGCTCGAACCCACCGCCCGCCGGCGCGCCCAACTACTTCGCGGAAGTGGACGATTCCGCCGAGATCGGAACGGTCGACGCCATGCGCATCTGGAAGTTCCATGTGGATTGGACCAATACCGCCAACTCGACCTACGGGCTGAACGGCCAGCCGAATTTCGTCATCCCGGTGGCCAACTTCACCCGTCCCAATTGTGTCGTCCGCACCGCGGGCCCCAATTGCGTCCCGCAACCCGCGTTCGCCTTACATCCTGGACACGCTCGGCGATCGCCTGATGTATCGGAATGCCTACCGCAACTTCGGCACCCACGAATCGCTCGTCGCCAATCACACCGTCGTCGCCAACGGCACCACGCAGCAAGTCGCGCCCCGCTGGTATGAAGTGCGGAACCTCAGCACCACCCCTACTATTTATCAACAGGGCACGCTCCCGGCCACCGGCGGCACGGCTCCCCTCTGGCGCTGGATGGGCAGCATCGCGATGGACCACTCCGGCAACATGGCCATCGGCTACAGCACTTCTTCGCAGGCGGATTTCCCCTCCATCGCCTATTCCGGTCGCCTCGCGACTGATCCGCTCGGCATGATGGCGCAAAGCGAAGTGCAGATGTTTGCCGGCGGCGGCTCGCAGAATCCATTTCTGTTTGTCGGCGTCGGGATTGGACGTTGGGGCGATTACAGTCATCTCTCGGTCGATCCGAGCGACGACTGCACCTTTTGGTATACGACCCAGTATTATCCGACTCCGGTCGATGCCTTCACCGTCTGGCACACACGCATCGGCAGTTTCAAATTCCCGCAGTGCACCTCCGTCGTGAATCCGACCAGCGTCGTCTCCCGCAAAACGCATGGCGCGGCGGGCACGTTTGATCTTCCGCTCCCGCTCACCGGCGGTCCCGGCATCGAATGCCGTAGCGGCGGCGCCGGTGGCAATCATGACATCGTCTTTACTTTCCCCGCGCCCGTCACCGCCGGCACCGCCACCTGCGGCGGCAACGTCGCCGCCACCAGCGTGCAAGGAAACGAAATCACCGTCCATTGCACCGGCATCGCCAACGCCCAGACCATTGGCGTCAGCCTTAACGGCGCCACTGTTTCCATGGGCGTCCTCCTCGGCGACACCACGGCGAGCGCTTCCGTCAATTCCTCCGATATCGGCCAGGCCAAGGCCAACTCCGGCCAGGCCACCACCGCGGCCAATTTCAAAACCGATGTCACAGTGAACGGCACGATCAACAGCTCCGATATCGGATCGATCAAGGCCCAGTCCGGCACCAATCTTCCCTAACGAATCCCAGGATCACAATCCCATGAATAAAAATCGCCTGACCTTAGTCGTCACCTTGGTGACCGCGAGTGCGGCCTGCCTGTTCTCGGTTCTTCATTTGCCCAAGGCCGACGCGGCCCCCGACTCGTCGAACTCCGTCCTCGCCCCCACCGCGCCCGACCCGAACTGGGTCATCAAAAGTCACGGCACTTGTTGCGAGGGAAATCTCGGCGCCGCCGGCGACAACACATACGTGCTCCTGCCCGTCCTTCTCACTGGAAACCGCATTCTTAAAAGCGCCGATGGCGGCAACACCTGGGTGCAAAAGTATCCGCCGGCGCCTGCGTCCGTCCCGTTCGGGATCGAAGGCGACATGCAGGCGTTCGGCACCGATGTGATCTACTTCGGCACCGAGCTCGGCGTTGCCATCACTGCGCACAGCGATGATTTCGGCGAAACCTTTACCGCTTATCAGAATCCGCTGGCCTCCGCCGGGAACGATCAGGCCTGGGCCTACCTCGGGCCCTTCGCCGGCATGCGCCCGGGCGGCGCGTTGCCCACGGACGAGCCTTACGTTTTGACTGGTTGGATGCGCATCGGCTCGGTTGCTGTTTTTAGTTTTGATGGCGGCATCACCTACCCGATCCAGACACCGCTCGTAGGCGAGAACGGCGCCGGAGCCGAACACATCGTCTGTCAGGAAAACGCGCAGGATCCCATCGCGCCGAGCGATACCCGGGTCGCAGATCAAAATTTCCGCAACCAAAAAGCCGGACGCTACGGCGCCTGGGGCACGGACCGGAAGTTTTATTGGGCCGAATCGTCCACCTCCGGGCCCATCTCCAGCGGCCAGGAACTTTATGTCTGCAAGACCTCGGATTTCGGGCTCAACTGGACCGGCTTCCGCCATCCGCTCAGCCCCGGCCCCGGCGGGAACTTCTCCGTCGCGCACACCGCTTTCGATAACAAAGGCACCATGTACGTCCTCCACGGCGACCAGCTCTACGTCAGCTTTAATCAGGGCGGCAGCTTCGACTTCGTGCATACGGTTCCGCGCTACGGCAACTCCGGCCTCGGCGACACCGGCTCCGACCAATTCTTCGCCGTCAACTGCGGCACGATTCACATCGCGGTCGCCGCGTCTGGCAGCGGAGCCACTGAAATGTGGTACCTGCGCGGTTCGCGCGTGGACACAGCCAATCCGGTTTGGGATGAAGAGCTCGTCGAAAGCGTCACCGCCGGCCATCGCCTCGATTTCATCCAGCTCGTCGTGAACGGGAACGATATCCCCACCATCAGCTACACCAAGCCCGCGGGTGAAGTCACCACCGCCAGCCGCATGGCACCCATGCCCTTGAACGGCGCGAACTCCTGCGCCCTCGCCGCGGTCAGCGCCGTCTCGCGCAAGACGCATGGCACCGCCGGCACTTACGATATCAACCTGCCCCTCACCGGCCCCGCCGGGATCGAGTGCCGAACCGGCGGCGCCTCCGGCGATCACAAAGTCGTGGTCACCTTTGCCGCGCCTGTCACCTTTACTTCGGCCAATGTCAGCGCCGGTTCCGTTGCCAGCACGAGCACCAGCGGTAACACTGTCACGATCAATCTCACCGGCGTCCCGAACGCTCAGAACATCACCGTGAATCTTCTCGGCGCGACCGACGGCGCCAACACCGGCAACATCGCCATTCCCATGGGCGTGTTGCTCGGAGACACTGGTGGTAATCGCAGCGTCAATTCTTCCGATATCGGCCAGACGAAAGCGAACTCCGGCCAGACGACCACCGCCGGTAATTTCAAAACCGACGTCACCGTCAACGGGACCGTAAACAGCTCCGATATCGGCACGGTCAAAGCCCAATCCGGTACCAGTCTGCCGTAATCCGGCACCCGACCAAACTGGCCGTCGGCGTTGTAGCCGCCTCGCTGCGTCGAGGCGTCGGCGCGGGGTTTCGGGACGGCAAACACGGCGACGCAGCGCCGTGGCTACAGCGCTTCCAAGGATGGGCACGTCCTCACGCGCGCCAGCGTCGTGGAGTGCGGCGGTGCTCCGCCGCTTTTCCCTCCGCTCCCACAACAGCGCCAGAGCACTGGCGCACTCCACGACGCTATCGCGAATTGACCGACACTTGCCCGCTGCGCGATTTTAGCTTGCCTCGACGCGCCGGATCAACAACATCCGCGGGTCGATCGCACTTTCCGCGATCGATACCCCTTAACCCCCAATTCAACCGAAAGAATCGGCCATGAAAAAATCCTCCCTCGTTCCCTCCGCCCGCGTCACCCTCGGCACCCTGTTGCTTATCAGCTGCGCCGTCCTGGTTTTCCTCGCGCTCAACCCTGGAATTCTGCACGGACGCGTCGACTCCAAAAAAAGCGAGCCGGTCAGCGAGAAAAGCGGGGAGGTAGGCTCGGTCGCGTCGCCCGAGACCATTCTGCCGCCTTCAGGAATCTTGTTCAGTCACAACACCATCGTCGATTTCTCCGCGACCAGCGGCGAACCGTTCATTAACTCCGCGCCGGTGGCGATCCCGGCGCCCAGCCCTAACGTCAACGGCGCACCCCCCACACCCGCCGGCGCTCCCTTCATCTCCGTGCCGTTCGGCTTCAGCACCACCGTCAGCCTGCTCTGGAAGTCGATGGACGGCGGGCGATCGTTTATTCCGCTCGGAACCCCAATCGTGCGTGACGCCGTCCTCGGGCCGGGCGGAGGCGACACGGCTCAGGACTTCGATGCCTTGGGGCGCTTCTATTACTCCGATCTGGGCGCCGCGTGCGTGACGACGGCGGTCTCGGCGGACGGCGGCAATACCTTTGGGGTCTCCAACGCTCTGGCCTGCGTCGGTCCCTCCGACCCGGGCGGAGTCACGGACGACCGGCAGTGGAGCGGTGGTTTCGGCGATGGCCTCGGCTACATGACGGTGCGCAATCTCGCGGTCAGCGTGGGCGGCAATTTCCACTTAAACCGGACGCGCGACGCCGGCACCACATGGCCCCACGCCCAGCAAATCGGAACCGTCACTCAATCCGGGCCTCTCGTGACCGACAAGACGAAAAGAAACATTGGAGGCACCAATTACATTGTCCTCTACCAGCTCTACCACACCGGTGGAGGGCTTAAGATTTTGCGCATCAAGGATCCCGATACGGGCGCGAATCCGAGCGTGGACGACTTGGACGTCCCAACGCCGGGCGGTGGCGCCGTCGCCAACGTGTTTCCAGTGATGGCCTTGGACAGACAGGGTAACCTCTACGTGACCTGGTCCACCACGACCGCCATCAACATGGTGACCTCCAGCGATCGCGGCGAGAATTGGTCCGCGGTCAAGCGCGTGAGCCCCACGACGGGCGAAGCGGGCACGGGCACCATCATCATGCCTTGGGTCGTGGCGGGCGATGCCGGTCGGATCGACGTCGTTTGGTACCGCGGATCGATTGCGGGCAATTCCACCAGCAGCAATAACCGCTGGGACATTTATATGGGACAGAGCCTGAATGCGCTCGATACCAATCCGTCCTGGACCTACGAAAAAATAAACGAGCATAGCATCCATTTCGGGACGATCTGCTTGGGCGGGCTCGGCTGCGATCTCGCCGTGCCTCCCGGTTCGCAGGACCGCAGTTTCCTCGAGTTCCCGTCCGTCACTCTCGACGATCGCGGCGCGGCCCAGATCACCTGGAATGACAATACCAACCAATCGGCTGTGACCGCGGCGGCCGCAGAGGTGACCGGTGCGCCTTACGTGATGTTCAGCAAACAAATCTGCGGCCAGAGTCTTTTCACGTCCGTGGGCAACCTGGGTCAATCCGGTCCGGTCACCATCACTGCGCCGGCGGCGAGCGCGACGGTGCCCAATCCCGTCACCGTCCAAGGCACGCACACGCTGCCTCCCGCCACCTTTGACAAGGACGAGGCGGGCGACGCGCGGTTCCCCGACCACGGAGCGGTGATCGGTGCAAATATTCCAGCGATGGATATTCGCCAGGTCGACATGAGCGAGACGGCGACGAACCTGATCGTCAAGATGCACGTGGCCGACGCCACCCTCGCCGGCATGGCCACGGCGACCGGGACAAGCGGCGGCGACGGCCTGCTTTATCTCACGCAGTGGGACTATGATGAAAGTACGGCTGCTCCGATCGACAAGGTCTTCTGGGTGGCGGCGGAAGTTCGCGCCGGGCAGGCGGTCGGGAAAACCGGCACGCTCAGCGTGATTCGTTCGTCCACTTCGAAGAAATACATCACCTACACCCCGGACGCGGTGAATTCGCTCTCGGTCGCCACTTCCATCAGCAACACGGCGCCGGGCACGATCACGCTCACCATTCCGAAGAGCCTGGTCGGCAATCCGCCCAATGGTGCGTTGCTCAAGACCACGACAGGCTATGCGATGTCCGAGCGCGGCCCGCTCGCCGCAGTTCCCTGCCCGCCGGCCCCGGCCTCGTGCGAGAACGTCTTTAATCCTTCGAGCCTGCCTGTGCAGGTCGACGCTGCGGGTGCATTCACCTACGTCGTCGGCACGGGGATGCAGTTGGATGGCGTGGTCGAGCTGTCGCTCGACGACCCCGGGTTCTCGTTCCCGACCCCCGCCGTGGTCAGTCTGAACGGAACGTGGCAATCCACCTACCCCAGCCTCAGTTCGGGCACGCACACGGTTTACGCGCGCCAGATCGTCCGTGGCGGCTGCGCCACTTCCGCGGTGCAATCCGTTGCGTTTACTATTCCCGGCCCGCCCGTCCCGACCGCTGTCGTCTCGCGCAAAGTGCACACCGGCCAGGGCAGTTTCGACATCGACCTTCTCGCCCCCGCTCCCGGGATCGAATGCCGTTCCGGCGGCGCGAATGGCGATCACCAGATCGTGGTCAATTTCCCCAGCCCAGTCACCGTCTCCGGCGCGTCGGTCACTTCCGGCACCGGCTCGGTCAGTAACTTCAACGCCACTGGCAATGTCGTGACCGTAAACCTGACCGGCGTGACCAACGCCCAGCGCATCGCCGTTACCCTCTCCAACGTGAGCAGCGGCGCGGGGGCCGGTGATGTCGCCATTCCCATGGGCGTCCTCCTGGGCGACACTACCGCCAACGGCGGGGTCAACTCGTCCGACATCGGCCAGGCCAAGAGCAACTCTGGACAGACCGCCAACAGCGGAAATTTCCGCACCGACGTTACCGTCAATGGCGCGATCAATAGTTCCGATATCGGGACGATCAAGTCGCAGTCCGGTATAAATCTGCCGTAAAGCGCAGACGTTCAAAGATCTACCGCAGAGGGGATTTTGCGATGGGATGTTGGGGTATTTCCCCACATCCCCAATGTCGAGCTTTTCCGTTGACAAACCCGCCCCGTTTTTGCGAAAACGCCAACTTCAATAATCCCAACCCCAAAAAAACCCCACAAACATGCCTACTCCATCCCCATCGAGATCGTCCCGGCAGAGAGCCGGTGCGGTCGTCTTCTTCACTGTTTTCGCGTTCGTCTTTGCCTTCGCCGCGCCCGCGAGCGCTGGGCACTGCGTCCTGCCTTACGTCCAGGTTCAAGATGGCGCCATTCCCCTCTTGCCCGATCCGAACCTGAATTACACGATCGAGAGCGTCACTATGGGCGAGCCGTTCCTCAACTGCACTACCAAAAGACTCACCATTGTGCTGAAGGTCGGCAGCCTGGCTCCGGCGCCTCCACCGAATGCCTCCTGGACGGTGGACTTCGTGACCAATGCGATGTCGAACGGATCAACCCAGACCATTTTCGTCGAGTACTCCACGACCATCAATCCGGCCGGCGGTTTCAACTGGGGATTTCACGATTCCATCAACGACATCAACCTCAGCCAATGTCTCCCGTTCCCCGGTTTTGCTTGTGCAGTAACAGGAACGGCCACTCCGGATGGAACCATCACCATGCATTTCAATCTCACCAGCGCGCTCCCCTTGAGTGGCTTAAATGACGAAGTCTTCGGCTCGTTCGGTGGAGCCTCCTGGGTTCCTGGCAAGATCCAGAGCCAGATCCGGGGACATACGGACGTGTTCATTGGCGCGGCCGGGACCGGCTTCAGTATCGCCAATTCCGCCACGACCGGCGACGGCCAATACACCGTGGCCGGCAACCTCTCCTGTTCGAATCCGCCGGTGGCGGCACTCGCTGCCAACGTGAATTCCGGTAACGCCCCTTTAACGGTAAACTTCACGGGCTCCGGAACGATTCCGACGGGCGCCTGCGGTCCGATCAGCTCATACATCTTTGATTTCGGCGACGGGAGCCAGGTCACTCAGGCCACGCCGACGGCGTCGCATACCTACACCAATCCCGGGACCTATCCGGCACGGGTCAGAGTCGTAACTGCGGGAGGCGTCACCAGCGCAAACATTGCCGAACAAATCATCACGGTTAATTCCGCCGGCCCGCCGCTCGTCCAAAGCATCGTCTCGCGACTGAATCACGGCGGCACCGACTTCGACATCGTCCTGCCGCAACCGCCTGCCACCCGCGCGGTGGAATGCCGCAACGGCGCCGGCAACTACAAGATGGTCTTCACCTTCGTGAATAACATCGTCAGCGTTGCCAGCACCGCGGTCACCACCGGCACCGGCTCCGCCGTTGGCGTGCTCGGGCCCAACTCCAATCAGTACACGGTCAACTTGAGCGGCGTCACCAACGCCCAAAACCTCACCGTCTCCCTGAACAGCGCCTTGGATTCCACTGGCGCCAACGGCCTCGTCACCGGCACCATGGGCGTGCTCCTGGGCGACACCGGCAACAACGGCAGCGTCAACTCCTCCGATATCGGCCAGACCAAGGCACAGAGCGGCCTCCCGGTTACTGGATCCAACTTCCGCACCGACGTCACCGTCAATGGCAGCATTAACGCCTCCGACATCGGCACCGTGAAGTCTCAGTCCGGCGCCGGCATCCCCTAGAACCCCCGACTCCTCGGAAGCACTCGAATGTCCCGGCAGTGTCGAACTGCCGGGACATTTTGTTTCCCGGGGGGACGGGCGTTTCGGGTTGACACCCGTCCGCTGCTCTTGCGACAACAGTCCTCTCCATGACTTCTCATCCCCACCATCCCCCACGTCGCCAGCTCCTTGGCCCGGCGCTCCTGCTCCTTATTGCCCTTACTGTCGCTGGAACGGCCTTCGCGGCCGGGCCGCAATGCACCGCTCCCTTTGTGCAGGTCCAAGGCCAGGGCACCGCCCCACTTGGCGGAGATCCCACCGGAGCGCTGCAGGTCCAGAGCGTCAGCGTGGGTGAGCCGTTCGATGGGAACTGCAGTGGCAAATCGATCACCTTCGTCATGAAAGTGAGCACGCTGGATCCCGCTGGTTCCGGCCAGGTCACGGCTCCCTACAACCATAAGTGGTTGGTGCAGTTTACCGTTCCAGACACCACCGGGACACCGCGCGCGATCGTGCTGGAATGGAACACCCAAACCGTCCCCACCGGCGCTTTCGGTTTCGGGTTTGTTGATACCAGCACGGGCCAAAACATCAATCGCACCACCAATTGCGCGCTTCCTACCGCCACTTGTCCAGTTACGGGAACAGTAACCCCGGATGGAACCATCACGATCAAGCTGGATATTTCCGGCACGTTCTCTTTTAGCCCCACCACGGGCTCCCCGATCCTGGTGAGCATTCCGGCTGTCGGTGCAAACCTGACGGCCATCACGGGCATCACCTTTACCTGTTCCTGCGCTGCGGGAAGCGGGCTGATCACCACCCAAAGTACCACGCCAGCGAATGGCGCCTACCTATCGGGCGGCAATCTCGCGTGCTCTGCCCCGCCTGTGGCAGGCCTCACCGCCACGCCGACCAGCGGCAGCGCGCCGTTGAACGTCATGTTTAATGCGTCCAGCTCGAACATCCCAAGTGGCGGGTGTGGCACCATCAGTTCCTACAACTTTGACTTCGGAGACAGCACGGGAGTGACGCAAGCGACTCCCACCACCTCGCACGTTTACACCGGTGCAGGCGCCTATCCAGCCAGTGTGAGGGTCACGAGTTCAGCCGGCCTCACCAGTGCGCTGGCCCAGCAGAACATCACCGCCACCTCCGCTCTCCCACCGGCTTTAACCAGTGTCGCTTCGCGACTAAACCACGGCGGCACCGATTATGACATCGTCTTGCCGCAACCGCCGGCCACGCGCGCGGTCGAGTGCCGCAATGGCAGTGGGAATTACAAGATGGTCTTCACCTTCGTGAATAACATCGTCAGCGTCGCCAGCACCGCTGTCACCACCGGCACCGGCTCCGCCACTGGCGTGCTCGGGCCCAACTCCAATCAGTACACGGTCAACTTGAGCGGCGTCACCAACGCCCAGAACCTCACCGTGACCTTGAACAACGCGGTCGATTCCCTCGGTGCCAGCGGCAACGTCACCGGCATCATGGGCGTCCTCTTGGGCGACACCGGCAACAACGGCACCGTCAACTCGTCCGATATCGGCCAGACCAAGTCCCAGAGCGGCCTGCCTGTTAGTGGATCCAACTTCCGCACCGACGTCACCCCCAACGGAAGCATCAACGCTTCCGACATCGGCATCGTGAAGTCTCAGTCGGGCATGCTCATCCCGTAACCCGGCTACCGCCTAAAACCCGGAGCACTCGAATGTCCCGGCAGTGACAAACTGCCGGGACATTTTGCTTTCGCGAAGTGATTAATTCGCGTTCTATCCCACTTCTCATGCGCAACTTTTTCCTCATCACGTCGGCTCTGGCCGCATTCCCCTTCCTCGCCACTTCGAATCTTTCTGCGCAAAACCCGCCGCCCTACGTCACCACCAACATCGTCGACGTGAAACGCGGCGACGCCTCCACCACCGGTTCGCTTGGCCTGCTCTCGTTTCGGATCGCCCAGGACATCGTGAACTCCAGCGCGCCGGACGAACGTCTCGGCGGCGCGGTCATTCGTCGCGCGGATTACCCGTCCCAATTCGCGGGGAGCTGGGCGCAGGCTGGTTACGTCGGCGGCTGGCTCGGCCCGTTGATGACAGATCTTAATCGTTACACCTCCCCGAGCGTCACGCTCTTTGAGAACGCTTACTTCGACAATGAACTCTACGAAGACGCGTCCCCGACCGTTCCTGGAGATCATCTTGAGTTCGGCATGGCGGTTGTGCCCTTCGATACGCCTCTGCCTTGGGGCCGGGAACGCAGCGCCGCAACCGGCACTTTGGAGTGGGAAACCACCGTCACTCTCCAACCCATCCGGAGCGAGTTCTCCGGTGTCGTCGGCGAGATGGACGTCATCATGTTTCGCGCTGACATCATCGCGCGCGGAGGCGATGTCGACGCCCGCGCTGTTCCCATCCAGATGCCGCCGCTCGCCATCACGCTCCCGGGCACGTATGCGTCCGTGCCGAGTTACGTCGGTCTGGTCGGGCTGGGACGCCCCTATTTAAGTTACATCACCGAGTTCACCACCGTTCCAGTCCCGACCGCCGGCCAGATTGTCATCAATGCGGAGATCAGTGGCTACATTCCTGAAGCGCAGGTCTATGCCCTCCCGAACGGAGCGGTGATGAAAGAATGGCACCTGCCTCTCACCGGCGTGCTCGTGATCGACCGTGCGGGCGCGGGGCTCACTCCCGTCGCCACGGCTTCGCTTCCTGCCGGTGGAGCTGCCATCGTGTTTGATTCAGAGGGGACGCGACGCGTCGAGTTTTCACCCGGCGCCAGATTGGTCGCGCTGCCAGGTGCTTCGCAAAATGTGAGCCTGCTTTCCGGCGCCAGCAGCGAACCCTCGGCCTTGTTCTCAGGCGCCCGCGCAAACAGCGACGCGCAAGCCGAGCGGGCCGAGTTGATCGCAGCGGCAACCATCAACCACGATCTCGCGCAACCGGTGGCACTCGATCTCGCCAGCAGCGCCTTTCAACTCACCCTCGACCCGAATTATCGCGATGCGCAGACGCTGACGTTCCGCGACGTGCGCGACAACCTCACGCGCAAGAGCTACGCCGATGCCGTGATGCTGCCCTTCGTGGCGTTGAACGGCACGCCGGTCCCTCTCGAGCAAGCGCGCCTGGTGGACCTCCGCGCCTTTCCCTCCAGTGATGGCGGCGGTTTTACAGGCTGGCTTACCGGTGCATTTCCAGAGTTCAACCAGACGGCTGCCCACTCGTCGCGCTTCTTTCAACCCGGCCTGCTTGTGCACGCTGTCTACGATCTCGGCGACGGCCTGCATGCCTTCGTGGAGCACCAGCTTTTCCACGGCGGCGTGCCAGACGGTGGGCGGCTTAATTCCAACGTCCTCGTGAAAGCGCTCGATCCCCGTCCGATCCACGCCTACCCGACGCAATACGCCGAACTCACCGAGACCGGGCCCGCCTTCCTCAGCAGCACGGAGTTTACGACCGAGTTCGGACCCGTCGCGCCCTCGCTCTTCAACCATCTCGAAGTGGGAGACCATCGCCTCAACACCGACTACCGCACGATCGACCGCATCTATAGTGGGAACGCATTCGGTTTGCGCTCTCTTGCTCCTCTTTTCGGACGCCCGCCCGACTCCGCGCTCTCGATCTCGGGCCAAAAAGTGACCGTGATCACCGGGCCACCCCCCACCATTCCCGCCTCCACTCGGAACCTGTCCGTCTTTCGCGTCGGTCTCGCGAATGGTCCCGTGCGTCCGCCTGCTGCACCTCCCGCATTGGGCCAGGCCTGCGGCTCGGTTGCCGTCACGGATATCGCCATCCCGGATGCGCCGCCGTCAGCAGATATTCGGGAAGCCTGGTTTGAAGCAGACGGCGCCAATCTTTACGTCAGCTTTCGCCTCGCCGAAGTGCCGACTGTACCGGTGAGTCCGCTCGGCGATCGTTACGGCGTGACCTGGCGTGTCGCGCACGAAAGTTTCGCGGTCCGCGCCACGCTCGCGCCGAACGGGACGTGGTCGTTTGTCGCGGGCGGTTTTACCTTTGGTAGCTTTATGTCTTTTGGCGCGATCCCCGGTTCCGTCCTGCCTGGACCGAACGGCGTCGTGCGAATGACCGTGCCGCGGGATGCCTTCGGCTATGAAGATGGAACGATGCTGCGCGATACCGCCGCTTATTCCTTTGTCGGCACCACCGCCAACGTCATTGATTCAGCGCCCAACACTTCTTCAGCCGCCTACGGTCTCGGGAACGATTACATCGTGCGCGGTTGTCAGGGCGACGCCGTCCAATTGCTCCGCGCCGCCTCCATCAAAACGCATGGCACTGCCGGAGCGTTTGAAATTGATCTGCCATTGCTGAGCGGGCCCGGAATCGAAAACCGCAGCGGCGGCGCAAATGGTGAACACACCATTGTCTTCACTTTCGCGACGCCCCTGGCGAATGTTGGCACTGCCAGCGTCACCAGCGGAACAGGCAGCGTCAGCGGCGGAGCGATCGACAGCAGCGATCCGCACCGCTACCTCGTAAATCTCACTAACGTCAGCAACGCACAACTTCTCACCCTCCAGCTTTCCGGCGTGACGGATACGGGCGGTCACGTCACCAACGAAGTCTCGCTCACCTTCGGCGTGCTCCTTGGCGACACCGGCGGCAACGGCTCGGTCAACGCGTCCGATATCGGCCAGACGAAAGCGAACTCCGGCCAGGCCACACACGCCGCCAATTTCCGCACCGACATCAACGCCAACGGCGTCATCAACAGCTCCGATATCGGTGTGGTCAAATCCCAATCCGGCGCATCACTCCCGGCCGTGCCGTAGCCGGATCATTTCTTTTCAAGCTCCGAAAGTTCGGCTACCTTCGACCTCCCTTTATGTTATCCATGATCCCCACCCGCACCCTGGGCGCGTTCTTTGCGATCGCGCTTCTCTTCCTCGCCTCTTTCATTAGCCGCGCCGAGGCCCAACGCGTCTCGCCGGACGGCTTCTGGCAGCAGACGGATAAACTACCCGCCGCACCCGCCAACGCCCGCGTCGAGATTCAACCGACGAAGTTTAAGACCTTCACTCTTGATGCCGGTCTGCTTCGAAATGCGCTGACCAAAGCGCCCATGGAATTTACCAGCGATGCCGCACGCCCAGCGCCGGTCCAGATTACGTTGCCGATGCCCGACGGTACTTTCGCTCGTTTCGAAATCGAGGAATCGCCCGTGATGGAGCCGGAGCTGGCGGCAAAATTTCCCGGGATCAAATCGTATGCCGGTCGCGGCCTTGACGATCGCACGGCCCGCCTCCGCCTCGACATCAACGAGCGCACCTTCCAGGCGCAGATTCTTTCCCCGAATGGCGCCGTCTATATCGACCCCTACTGGCAGCGCGATGGCCGCCTTTATATCAGCTATGCCAAGAGCGACCTCTACCGTGACGCCGAGAGATTCCGGTGTTTGGTCGACGGCGGGAATACCAACTCCGAGGTAGAGGGTCCTCTGACCATAGAGAACTCCAACTCCGGTAAAATGCTCCGTACCTACCGTCTGGCGTGCGCGACCTCGGCGCAATACAGCCAATATCACAGCCCACTCCTCGACGTCACTGAGGTCATGGCCGCGCTGGTCACGATGGTGAATCGCGTCTCCGGCGTCTACCAAAACGAGCTGGCCGTCCGCATGGTCCTCGTCGCCAATAATGACCAGCTCGTCTTCACGGCCACCAATCCCACGCCCTTCACGGACACTCCCGGCGATCTCTTTTTGAATCCAGCCTTCATCGACAACAAAATCGGCGCTTCCAGCTACGACATCGGCCATGTCGTGACCGTCGGCAGTGGCGGTGTGGCCGGTCTTGGAGTCGTTTGCCGCGGATTAAATGCCTCTTACGGAGGTAGCGCGAAAGCAGCGGGAACCACCGGCCTAAACCCGCCTGTGAACGATCCTTTCTGGATCGACTACGTGGCGCACGAAATGGGACACCAGTTCGGCGGCAACCATACCTTCAATGGCAACGGCACCAACTGCGGCGCCGCGAATCAAAATGCCTCCACTGCCTACGAACCCGGCAGCGGCTCGACCATCCAGGCCTACGCTGGCATTTGCGGCGCGAACAACAATTTACAGTCGAACAGCGATCCCTATTTCCACTTCATCAGCATCCAGGAAATGTGGAACTACACCAACACCGGCCTGGGCAATCCTTGCGCGGCCCAGACGCCCACGGGGAATAATCCCCCGACGGTAAGCGCGCGCGGCCCGGGTATTCCGGCATTCCCGGCGGTCGCCTACACGATGCCAGACGAGACGCCCTTCGCTTTGACCGCGTTCGACGGCGTCGATCCTGAGAACGATCCGCTCACCTATTGCTGGGAAGAAGCCGATATCGGGCCGGAAAAAGCCGGCAACGCTGCCGACAACGGCTCCAGCGCCCTCTTCCGATCCTGGAACCCGACGGCGAATCCGCGCCGCACTTTCCCGCGGTGGTCGGATTTGCTCCTCAATAACACGCAAACCATCGGCGAAAAACTGCCGCTCACGAATCGCAAACTGGACTTCAAGGTAACCGCGCGGGACAACCGCGGCGGCTACCAAACCGACACGATCAAACTCATGGTGGTCAATACCGGCACTGGTTTCAAAGTCCTCACACCCAACACCGCGGTGACATGGGCGGGCGGCAGCACCCAGACGGTCACATGGGACGTCGCCGGCACCACCGCCAATGGAATCAACACGGCCAACGTCGACATCCTTCTCTCCACCGATGCGACCCCGGCCACGGGCGAGCCTTCGTTCCCCATTGTCCTCGCGGCCAACACGCCTAACGATGGCTCGGAGACGGTCACGATTCCGTCTGTCGCCACGACCAAGGCCCGCGTCATGGTCGCAGCGCGGGGCAACGTTTACTTCGATATCTCGAACACGAACTTCACCATCACCGCGCCCACCACCGTCCCGCTCAGTGGCATTGCTTCCCGCAAAGTCCATGGCGCCAACGGCACCTACGATGTCGCGCTCCCGTTGACACCGCCCTACGGCATCGAATGCCGGAGCGGCGGAGCGGCGAATGATTACACGCTCGTCTTCACCTTCGGCAATAATCTCGCCAGCGTCGGCAGCGCCAGCGTCACCGCCGGCACCGCCGTCATCAGCAGCAGCGCCATCGGCGCGAATCCGAACGAATACATCGTCGAATTGACTGGCGTGAGCGATATCCAAACCGTCGCCATCGCATTGAACAATGTGAGCGATACTCTTGGCGGCCTGACCCCGAGCCTCACCGCCACCATGGAAGTCCTCGTCGGCGACACCTCGGCCAATCGGATGACTAATTCCTCCGATATCGGACAGACCAAAGCCCAATCGGGCCAGAACACCAACGGCACCAATTTCCGCACCGATGTCGCCGCCAATGGCGCCATTAACAGTTCCGACATCGGCCTGGTGAAATCGAAATCTGGCAACAACTTGCCTTAAACAAAAAAATCATGGTGGGAAATTCCAAGGGATTGGAACCGGGACCAGCGCGTGAGCGTCTGGTGAAGCAATGGGGACTGCGGGCGTGGAGATCGCATAGCTCTTGGGCAGTGGGATCATTCCTCGCGGTGGCTCATCTCGCGCTCGCCCAGGAACAACGAACCGAAATCGTCGCTGCGCCGAACGCCACCACCAGCGTCTCGGAAGTCGTCAACCACCAGTTCTCCAATGGAGACCCGGGACCGGTCGGCTACAAGATCACCCACGAAATTCTGGCCGAGATGGCGGCAGGCGAATCGTTCCCTGCTTTCCGCGTGAATGCCGCCCAGCATCCCACCGCCTTTGCAGGTCAGTGGGGAGACGATGGTTACCACGGCGCCTGGCTCGCGCCTTTAGGGAAGAACCAATTCTTCCCCTCCAGCACGACGATTGAGAGCGCCTACTTCGACAATTATATTCAGGACGCCCCGTTTGGAAATCCACTCAGCGCAGGAGATTCGGTCGAGATCGCGGTCAAGCAACTGCCCGGTAACACGCCACTCACCTGGAGCCGCGAGAAGTCCACCGCCACGGGAGAACTCAGCTGGGAAATTGCGACCCGCATCACAAACCGTCCACGCCAGCTACGGTGGCACGACGGGCGAAATGGACGTCATCTTCGTCCGCGCCGAGCTCGTCTCGCGAGGCGGCGATTTTGATGCGCGCGATGGCAATGTGCGCCTGCCGCCACTGGTGATCGATCTGCCCAAGATGTACGGCCCGCTCGCTGTGGGCGGTGCCTCGGTGGCTCAGTTCGCGCCCTACCTGAGTTACATCCGAGACATTGATGGGAACGTCCTGCCGCAGGCCGGACAGGCCGTCTTTACGGCCAACACCCGCGGTTATCTTTTTGAAGCGCGCGAATACACGCTCCCGAACGGAAAACAAATTCGCGAATGGCACGTTCCGCTCGATCTCGTGATTACAATTTCGCCGAGCAGACTGCCGGCCGGCACCGGCGTCATTAGCGCGCTGCCTGCCGGCGGCGTTGTCTGGAAAATGGAGGACGGTCGCACGGAGCGGATCGAGGTCGCGCCCGGCAGTAGTGTCGTCGTCGGTCGTGGATTTGAATCAAAAATCTCCGCGCCTGCGCAGCGCAGCACGGCTGAGGCTGCTCCTGCCGTATCCGTCACTGGCGGCACCCAGCTTGAGGAATTCCTCACGTCCGCAGCCATCGATCGCGATCTCATCCAGCCCGCGCCGCTTCTTCTCGCGAAGCGCAGTTTCTCGTTCACTCTCGATCCCGGCGTCGGCGGTCAAGGGTTTCTCGGCCTGCGTTCCTTTGCCCACGTCCGCACCGGCAAGACCTTCCTCGATCTCGCCACGGTTCCTTACGTGATCGTGAATGGAGAAACCATTCCGCTCGATCGCACCCGTCTGGTCGACCTGCGCGTCCTACCCTCCGTCGCCAATATTACCATCGGCTTCACCGGTCGTGGCGATGCGGGAAATTTCAGTTTCCTGCGCGCGCGTTTTGGAAACATCCGCACCCCGGGCCTCCAACTGGAAGCCGTCTACGATCTCGGCGCGAATCGTTATGCTTTCGTCAGCGCGTTTGGCGAACAGGCCGCACCGGAGGATTTCGGCAACAGTGTGGGTCTGTCGGTCACCGTGACTTCTCTCACCGGGAGCGAGCCGGCGGAAATTTCGGGCGTCGTGTATGGCGAAACCGGGCAGCCCGGGCCCATCGCCTATGATGGGCAAACCAAGACCACGGAGTTCGCCGGCCCCGCCAAGGCACTGCGGACGCCGGAAATCCGCATTGGCGGCGGGGCAAGTGGCGGCGGGCAGCTCACACTCGTCCGCGGAGGATTTCCCATTACCTCCACGCCGATCGCAAACCCATCACAGAGCATCGTCGGCGCACCCGTGGGCGTTTACGTCACGCCGCTGCGGCCCTCCACCAACGGGTTCTACGCCAGTTCCATCAGTGCCGCGATCGAAGACACCTCGCTGCAGCCGATCACCGAAGTGAAACCGATCGGTCAGCCCTGCGGCACCCCACAAGTGATCGATGATGCCACCGCGGACGCCATGGCTGAAGTCGATATCGAGCGCGCCTGGTTTGAGTTCGATGGCGCCAAACTTTACACCACCATCCAGGTCGCGCAGCTCTCTCCTACCGGCGGAGCAATCAGCTTCCGTTCCTCCTGGCGCTTTGAGCACGTCGGTTTCGGCATGCAGGCCGTGCGCGATGCTCTCGGCAACTGGACCTACACCGCAGGCCTGCATCCCAGCGCAGGTTCCGCGTTTAATCCGATTTCCTCCATCCCCGTCACGGGCGAGCTGCAATTCGGGACCCCTGGCTTCATCCGGCTCTCACAGCGTTCCGACAGCAGCATCACCAACACTGGCTTCGTTTCCGGCGAGCTGCTTCGTCACACGGGTGCAACTTCGTTTAACGTCCTTGGCGTGGCTGATCGCGCGCCTGCCGGCGCTCCCGAGTCCGCCTTCGGGCGTGGGGAGGATTTCCTCGTCGCGCCCTGCAATGCGGATTCCACCGTGCAACTGCTCCGCGCCGCTTCCAGCAAAGAGCATGGCCCGGCTGGAACCTTCGCAATGGATCTACCCTTGGTCGCTGGGCCTGGCATCGAAGGCCGGAGCGGCGGCATGAATGGCAACCACACCATCGTCTTCACCTTCGCCACGTCCCTGGCTAATGTCGGCAACACCACCATCACCAGCGGCAACGGCAGCGTCAGCAGTAGCGCTATCGACGCCAGCGATCCGCATCGCTTCGTCGTTGAACTCACCGGCGTCACCGACGCGCAACTCCTCACCCTCAATCTCTCCGCCGTCACGGACACCCCCGGCAACGTCACACCGAATGTATCGCTCACCCTCGGCTTCCTCCTCGGCGACACTGCCGGCAACGGCAGCGTGAACTCCTCCGATATCGGTGAGACGAAAAGTAACTCGGGCAAGGACACCACCGCGCTGACGTTCCACACCGACGTCAACACCAACGGCGTCATCAACAGTTCCGATATCGGACTGGTGAAATCGCGCTCCGGGAACAGCTTGCCATAGAAAAGCGCGCTCCATAATCTGCCTCGGGTCTGCATTTGGATCTATGAGGCCGCACCGCGTTTTTTTATCCACCTTCACTTCCTGGCGTGCCTTCGCGGGCTTGACGCTTTGCTGGGTCGCGCTCGGGCTCGGCGCGTTCAGCGTCCAGGCGACCTCGCCCGTGGCGAGCGATTGGGCGATCGTGTCTTCTCCCAATAGCCGCCCCACGCCGACTTCCAATTTCACTTTTGCGGTCACGTGCGTGACGCCTTCGGATTGCTGGGCGGTCGGTTATTATCTCGAAGGCGGTTCGTTCCAGACGTTGATTGAGCATTGGGATGGAACCGCGTGGACGGTAGTCACTTCGCCCAACACCAGCCCGACGCAGAACAACATCCTCCGCGGCGTGACCTGCACCTCCACGACGGATTGTTGGGCGGTCGGCTCCTATGACGAGAGTGGCTTCCAGCAGACCTTGATGCTGCGTTGGAACGGAAACGCGTGGAGCATCGTCGCTTCGCCCAATACCGGCGCGTCGCACTACAATTACCTCTTCAGCGTGAACTGCGCTTCGGCTTCCGATTGCTGGGCCGTTGGCTACTACGTGAACGGCAACAATCCCTTCCAGACCTTGATTCAACGTTGGGACGGGAACGCGTGGAACATCGTCACTTCGCCAAACACGAGCACGGCGCAGCAAAACTTCTTCAACGGCGTGACCTGTGCGGCGGCGAACGATTGCTGGGCGGTCGGCTATTACGTGCATGGCACGACCGGCTTCAACCAAACGCTGATCGCGCGCTGGAATGGAATTGCGTGGTCAATTGTGACCTCGCCCAACGCGCTCCTCTCGACGAACAACTCCCTAACGAGTGTGACCTGCGTGTCGGCCTCGGATTGTTGGGCGGTCGGCCATTCTTTCAACGGCAATGTCGAGCAGACCCTGATCGAACGTTGGAACGGGACCGCGTGGTCCGTCGTCACTTCACCAAGCAGCGCGCTCACGCAGAGCAATCAGCTCCTCCACGTCACCTGCACGGGCGCGACGAATTGCTGGGCGGTGGGGAATTTCGAAAGCGCGAGCGGCCCGCAGACCTTGATCGAGCGTTGGAACGGGACCGCGTGGTCGATTGTGGCGTCTCCGAACACCGGCGCCACGCAGGACAACAAACTCTGGGGCGTGGCGTGTGCGGGACCGGAATGTTGGGCCGTCGGCTCCGCCCATAATGGAACCGTTTCGCAAACCTTGATCCAACGTTGGAACGGAACGGCGTGGACCATTACACCCTCGCCCAACACCAACTCAGCGCAGAACAATACGCTCCTCGGCGCGACCTGTGTGTCCGATTCGGATTGCTGGGCGGTGGCCTCGTTCTTTGACGGCAGTGTCCAGCAAACCCTGATCGAGCATTGGGATGGGAACGCGTGGTCGATCGTGCCCTCGCCCAACACCAGCCCGACGCAGAGCAACATTCTCTACGATGTCACCTGCGCCTCGACCGACGATTGCTGGACGGTTGGCTATTATCTGGATCTCGCCGGCTGGCAGACTTTGATCATGCGTTGGAATGGGAGCGCGTGGTCGATTGTGCCCTCGCCGAACACGAGCGCCGCGGAAAGTAATTTCCTCCTCAACGTCACGTGCACGTCCGCGAGCGATTGCTGGGCGGTCGGCTTTTACGATACCGGCATCGCTTTTCAAACGCTGATCGAACATTGGAACGGCAGCGCCTGGTCGCTCGTGGCGTCGCCCAACACCGAAACGACGAAACAAAATCGTCTCTTCGGCGTGACCTGCGCCACGCCTAACGACTGCTGGGCCGTCGGTCGGTATTTCACTGGCGAAATCTTGCAGACGCTCATCCTCGGCTGGAACGGAAGCGCGTGGAGCATCTTCCCGTCACCCAACAGCAGCCCCAACGAGGAAAATAATCTCCAGGATGTGACCTGCGCTTCGCCGACAGATTGCTGGGCGGTGGGCAACTATGGCGTCGGCAGCGGCACCGCGCAGCCGCTCATCGTGCGCTGGAACGGGACCGCGTGGTCGGTTGTTCCTTCGCCCGCGCCGACCTCAAATCCGTTCAACTACAACTTCCTGCGTGGCGTGACCTGCACGTCGTCCTCCGATTGCTGGAGCGTCGGCTATTCCTTCATGAACGGCGTCTATCAGCCGCTGATTGAACGCTGGGACGGCAGTGCGTGGTCCATCGCGCCCACCCCGAGCACGAGCCCGACCCAGTCGAACTATCTCATCGGCCTCACTTGCCCCTCCGCCTCCAGTTGCTGGGCCGTGGGGTACTACACCAATGCCGGCGGCATTTTCCAAACTCTCACCATGCGTTTCACCATCCCCACGCCCGTCCCATTGGTCAGCGTCGCCTCTCGAAAAACGCACGGCAGCGCCGGCGTGTTCGAAATCGATCTCCCCCTCACCGGCGATCCTGCGATCGAATGCCGCAGTGGCGGAGCCGCGAACGAACACATCCTCGTCTTCACCTTCGCCAATCCCCTTACGAATGTCGGCGGCGCCAGCGTCACGACCGGGATCGGCCAGATCGCCAGCAGCGCCATCGGTGCCGACGCGCACGAATACATCGTCCACCTTACCGGCGTCGCCGATGTCCAGGCCATCACCGTCACTTTAATCGATGTCACCGATGCTCTTGGGAATAGCAGCGCCACTCTCGCCAGCACCTTGCGCATGCTTCTCGGCGACACCACAGCCAGCGGTGAGGTGAATTCTTCCGATATCGGCGCGACCAAAGCCAATTCCGGTCAGGTCACAGACGCCGCAAACTTTCGCACCGACGTCACTGTGAACGGCGTCATCAACAGTTCCGACATCGGCGTCGTAAAGTCGAAATCAGGCAACGGCCTGCCTTGATAAAGGTCCCCCGCTTGCGGGCGTGACGTCTCCAGACGGCTCCATCTGCGGACTTTTTTTACCGAATCGAAACATTTTTCGTGTTTCGCGTTTGCCGGACGGCTGCTTCCGCTGTTCTAATAAAAATGAAGACTTCCGCTTCCGCGCATCAATCCAGCACCTTCACTGCCGGCGTCGCCTTCCGCTTCTCTGGTTCTTCGAGAAAAGTTTGCCTGATGGTGCGTGCAGTCGCAGCCCTGCTTTTGGCACTAACAGCTGGCACCGTAGCAGAGGCGGGCGAAGAGAGCACGACAGCGCGCATGGAGAATCTGTGGACCCGCTACAGCACCGGCTATGTGCCAGACATCGCCGTGGGAGATATGGATGGCGACGGGCAAAACGAAGCCGTCGTGGCGGGACGCGGCCTTGGGGTCATGGCACCGGACTCACTGGCGAGTGGACGGTTCCGCTGGGTGAACAAATGGCTCGACGCGGCGGGGCAACCGGTGGCCGGCGACCATGCGACCGTGACCGAATTCGTGCTCCACGATCTCACGGGAGATGGCGCCGCGGATGCGATTGTCGGGAGCGACACCGGGTTGTTTGCCATTGATGGAAAGACCGGGGAGACCTTGTGGGTCTATATCGATGAGAGCAGCGGGACGGCCTATGGCGCTCACGAGTTGGTAATTGGCGATTTCAATCAAGACGGAACACCGGACGTGGCCTCGGCCGAACTGCTCGATGAGCGGGTCACCGCAGTCGATGGCAAAACCGGCGCGCTGCTTTGGATCTATCCGAGGCCGAGAGGCTATGTGTTTGATCTCGCTGCAGGGGACCTCAACGGCGATGGCTTCACCGATGTGGTCGTCGTGGGGCAAGTGGACGCTGGCTTTGAGGTGCACGCCATTTCAGGTCTCGGTGCTGCCCAGACGGGCGTAGCCACACCTCTGTGGGTGCAAAACTCTCCCGCTCTTCCCTCTCTCGACGGAGGCACGCCGGGATCAATTGCCATCGCCCAGGTGCAACCCGGCCTTTCGCCGGAAGTCGTGATCGGCGGCAACGGCGCGCTCATGGTGCTCGACGGCTTGACCGGAGCGCCCCTCGCGCAGCGCACGTTCCAACAGAAAGCCGTTGCCAATGTGATCCCGGTGCAACTCGACCAGGACGACGCTCTCGAGATCGTAGCGATCGCGGTCAGCTTCGCCACCGTTCCCGCATCCCACAGCGTGGAAGCCTTTGATTCCGACACGACCCCGCTGTGGACCGTGAGCGCGCCCGCTCCCGTGGGCGAGATTGTGCTCGCAGATCTCGATCTGGATGGCCGCTCCGAGATCGTCGCAGGCGGTGGATTCACGAACCTCGGCGGCGTGGAAGAGCAGGATGGATTCGTCCTCGCCATCAAGGCCAATGGCGCCACCCCGACGACCGAGTGGCTCACAAGATTACCCGCCGACGTTGACTCCATCGCTGTCGGAAAAGTTTTCGGCCAGGACACTGTGCTCGCCGGACAGCGCGGCGCCTTCGGTCTCGGCGGAGGAGTTTATGGTCTCGATTTCTCCGGCCAGGAACGCTGGTTTTTCCGCGCCGGAGGCCGCGTCGAGGCAGTCCTCGTTTCAGACCTCGATGGCGATTCGACTCCAGAAGTCATCAAGGGCTCGGAGGATAGTTACGTTGTCATTCATGACGACAAGGGCGACCTGCGCTGGCAGGCTCGAGTCCCGGGCAAGGGCGGACCATCGGTTCAAGCCCTCGCTGCGAACGACCTGACGGCGGCGCCCGGCAAAGAGATCGCCGTGGGCACTTACGAGTTCGATCCGAATGGCGCGCCGGGGCGAGTGCATCTTTTCTCTGCGGCTGGTGAACGGTTGTGGAACCGGGGCATCGCCGGAGCGGTGGATGCCATCGCGATTGAGGATGTGGATGCGGACGGGACGCGCGAAGTGATCGTCGCGGCCTCGTCGAAGAGCTTCGAGACTCCAGAGGGTCGGGCCATTCGTTACGACGCCGCAGGTAACGTTATCTGGCAGACGGCCGTCCCCACTGGACAACGCACCACGCTCTCGCTCGTCGATATTAATGGCGACGGAGTGAAAGATCTTCTGCTCACGCGGAACTCCGTGTTTCACGGCGGCGCTGTCTTCGTGGTGGACGGGAACTCCGGCGGCAGGCTATGGACAGTCGATCTGCCAGACTCCGTGAACTGGGCCAGCGTCGGCGAGGCAGGAATCACCGCGGGCGACCTGGCCGGGAATGTTCGCCTTCTGCGGACGGTCGACGGCTCGGAGGTCTGGCGCGTGGATTACGGATCAGCGTCGTGGGGCGGCGAGTGGACCATCGATAGCAATGGCGACAACGTCCGCGACGTGCTGAGCGCATCAGAGGAGGGCAAAGTCCGGATGCTCGCCGGCACGGATGGATCGATCCTCTGGGAGGCCGACACCGAGGGCAATCCCGCATTCAAGGTCGTCACCTTACTGGGAGGTCCGCGCCCGTTTGTCGGTGTAGGCGAGCGTGGCCAGGGAACATATTCACCGGCCACCTTGATCGTGTTGGACGCAATGAACGGAGACCGCATCGGGGCGTCCGCAACCCACGGCCCGGTTCTCGCGCTTGCCAAAGGAAACCTCGATAACGACCCGGAAGATGAGTTCGTCGCGGCTG
Organism: uncultured Verrucomicrobiae bacterium; assembly: GCA_963769625.1. Taxonomy (GTDB): domain Bacteria; phylum Verrucomicrobiota; class Verrucomicrobiia; order Chthoniobacterales; family UBA10450; genus JACCTI01. The sequence continues at coordinate 303,622 of CAVYMO010000013.1, forward strand.
CCGGATGGCAGTTGGAAGCGATGGACGTGCGCTTGCTCGGATTGCGACTGGTGAGCGTTGTCTCCAGAAAAGTTCACGGGAGCGCCGGCGCGTTTGATATTGAGCTCCCACTCAGTGGAAGCCTGGAATCGAGTGCCGCGTCGGCAACAGTAACGTGCCGGGCGAACACACTCTCGTCTTCACCTTTGCCAATCCCTTGACCAGTGTCGGCGGCGCCAGCATCAACAGCGGGAACGGTTCTGTCAGCAGTGGTGCCATCGGCAGCGATCCCCATCAATACGTCGTCCATCTCACCGGCGTGGCCGACGCGCAGACGCTCACGGTTTCCTTGAACAACGTCAGCGACTCGCTCGGCAACTTCAGCACGGCCGTTTCCACCTCGATGGGTCTGTTACTTGGCGACACCACGGGCACCGGGGATGTGAATTCGTCCGATATCGGCCAGACCAAGTCGCAATCCGGATCGTCCGCCACCGGCGCAAATTTCCGGACAGATGTCACCGTCAATGGAGTCATTAACAGCTCCGACGTCGGCGTGGTGAAATCGAAATCCGGCAACACGCTGCCGTAGGGAGCTTTGCGCGGTGTGAACCCCCGCCACCCAGCTCCCGCTCAGAGGGAGATGGATGGTGGGAGGCGCATCCGCCTGTCTTCTGGCGGGCGCGTTCTTTCGAAGGACGGAACAGTCCCGCCACAAAAGTCTTGTCTGTCGTCATACGGTGTCCATACTCGGACGGACAAATGATCGACGACCTGCAGGTACAGCTGGAGCAAGTGGGTCTCTCGGCCACCGAGGCGTTGATTTATCTCATGCTTTTGCGCCAGGGCGGCCGGATTGGCGCGAGCATCATCGCGACCTCCACCGGCATGGCCCGAAGCACGGTCTATCCAGCGCTCAATCAGCTGACCAACCTTGGCCTGGTTGAGACCGAAGCTGGCTACGGCAGTGGGTTCTCTGCCGTCCCGCCGGACAAATCTTTGCCGAATTTCATTTTGCGTGCGACGGAGGAACTCGCGCAGCGAAAACGCCTCGTTGGCGCACTCGTTCAGCAACTCACGCCGTTGACTGATGCCTCGGAAACCAACGGCGAAGCCGAGGTGATTCAGGTTTTGCGCGACCCTCGCGTGATCGGGGAGCGCTTTGAGCGTTTGCAACAGGAGGCCGAGCAACGGGTGGAGCTTTTCGTGAAGGCTCCGATTCACAATCCGCGCTCCGACAATCCGACGGAGGAGAAAAACTTGCGCCGCGGCGTGCGCTACCGGTGCCTGTATGAACGCGCAATCGTCGACACCCCGGCGGTCGCACCGCACTTCGCAAAGTGGTTGGCGCAAGGAGAAGAAGCCCGCGTGCATGAAGGCGCGCTGCCACACAAGCTCGCGATCTTTGATCGGAAGAACATCCTCATGCCGCTCGTTACTCCGAGCGGCCAGGGGCGAACGCTCTTTATCCGGAACCCGGAGGTAGCGTCGACTCTCGGAGTGGCCTTTGACTGCCTCTGGGAACGGGCACAGCCAGTGCCTGTGGAAACCCCCGGCGCCGGCAAAGCAGCGCCGCAGCCGAGGGCAAAACGGACGCCGACGAATCTCCCAACGCCATAGCACCGCCGACGTGAACACCCGCATCACGAGGCAACGAACATCTACCCAACAAGACGTCAACGTCCCATGAGAAAACAACTGATCGCCTTCGCCACTTCTGTCTTCTTGCTCTCCGCCACGCTGGGCCATGCCTATCCGTTGCCCGGCATCAACGAGCGGGTCGCTGTGAGCATGAATGGTGGCGCACCCAGCGCGGGATCCGCCTACCCTAAGACTACGCCCGGCGGACGCTTCGTCGTCTTCCAGAGCGGCGCCACCGATATCGCCCCGGGCGATACAAATTTGAACGTGGATGTTTACCTGCGCGATCGCCTCACGGGCACGAGCGAGCGCATTTCGCTGGCCAGCGACGGCACCCAACCGAATGCACCGGCCTGGGAACCTGCCATTAGCGGAGACGGGCGCTTCGTCGCCTTTCGCAGTGAGGCCTCCAACCTCGTCCCCCTCGATACGAATCTGAAGACGGACATTTTCGTGCGCGACCGGCAGACGCTGTTGACCGAGCGGGTTTCCCTGTCCTCGGCCGGCGGCTCAATCCGACGGTCCCTCGATCTATTGTTCCATCAGCCGGGACGGACGCTACGTCGCCTTTGAAAGCACCGCGACCAACCTGGTGGCTGGCGACACGAACAGCGAGAGCGACATCTTCGTGCGCGACCGGCAACTCGGGACCACGCGGCGGGTCTCCGTCGGTCCGGGCGGGGTGCAGGCCAACGGTAGTTCGACCCGGGCTGCCATTTCCGGCGACGGTCGCTACATTATTTTTTACAGCAGCGCGACCAACCTCGTTACCGGTGACACCAATGGGTTCACCGATCTTTTTGGCTTCGATCTTCAAACCAACGTGACCGAACGGCTCAGCGTCGCGACGGATGGAACGCAGGCCAACAACCAGCCGTTTACCAACGGTCCTCCCGCCGTGAGCGGAGATGGACGCTACGCGGCCTTCTTTTGTGAGGCGACAAACCTGGTCCCGTCGGATGGAAACATTTACACCGACGTTTTTGTGCGTGATCGCGTGGCGGGAACGACCGAACGGGTCTCGCTCCCTTCCACCGGAGCGGAGAACGCGACCATCAGCGGCGCCGCTTCTCTCTTTCTCGGTATCAGCGACGACGGCCGCTTCGTGACTTTCGAGGCTTCCGCTGACCTGGTTCCGGAGGACTTCAATGACTACTCCGATATCTATGTGGTCGATCGAAAGACCGGCCAGGCGGAAATGGTTTCCGCGACCGACGAAGGCACGAGGGCAAACAAGGACTCCTTCGCACCAACAATTGACGCCTCGGGACGCTATCCCGTCTTCCCTACTTTTGCCGGCAATCTTGATCCCTTCCCCGGGCAGGGGCAGCTCTACGCCTCGCTTTTCGTTCGCGATCGCGGCCCGGAAGTCGGCGTTCTTAAAGCCAAGTCGTCGCTGGTCGACTGCAACGTCGCCGTGCAAGGAACGGCTCGCTACGCGGGCGCCATCATCGCCGACGGCAGCGATGCCGCCAATGATGGCGAATTCGGAGCCGCGCAACTCGGCGGCGAACTCACTGGCGCCACCCTCCTCTACCGGCCCGAAGTCGGCGATCTCTTCGCACGCATTCGTCTCGCCTCGCTGCCACCCGAAAGCCCGGCCCTGCCGCCGCATGCGATATATGTCATCGCGCTGAAGATTGGTGGAGTGGATTACGAAATCCGCGCGGCCCGACTTGGAGGCGGAGGGGGGACCGCCCAGCAGTTCCTCCTTTTCACTTGTGCTGCCGGGTCCGGTTGCAATCAGGTCGCCACGCTGAAAGGCGGGATCGGCAAGAGCGGGAATGAGGTGCGCATTTCCGTGCCATTGTCCGCGATCAGCGCCGCCGAAGGCGATGCTGTCACCGACGTGCAACTCTTCAGTGGCGTCGGAGAGATTGGCAACGGCATCGTTTCCGAACTCGATCAGATGAGTCTTCCCGCAGCGGTCATTCCCATTCATCAAGTCACCGCCGGCATCGCCCCGCCAAGCACGCCCGAATCTGAAGTTCAATTTAACGTCGTCGCTGGAACGGCAGATGCCGCCTACTACGCACCGCTCGGTGCGCCGGCACCGGGTACATGGGATCTTTGGGCCCGTGCCTGCCTTGGCACCCAGTGCGCCGCCAGCTCCACCTCCGTCGAAATCCCGGGCACCTGCGTCCCGCCGTCCGTGCCGCTCAGCGGCATCGTTTCCTCGAAAACGCACGGAAGCGCCGGCGTCTTCGAGATTGATCTCTTGAGCGGTCCAGCGCGGATCGAATGCCGCAGTGGCGGCGCGAATGGCGACCACACCCTCATCTTTCGTTTCGTGAATACGCTCACGAGCGTCGGCGGTGCCACCGTCACCTCCGGCACCGGTTCCGTCATCAGCGCCGCCATCGGCACCGATGCTCACGAATACGTTGTGAACCTGACCGGGGTCACCGATGCGCAGGCACTCACCGTGACCTTGAGTAACGTCGCCGACTCGTTAGGCAACGCCAGCGCCAGCCTTCCGGCCACGATGCAGGTGCTGCTCGGCGACACCACCAGCGGCGGAACCGTCAACTCTTCCGATATCGGGCAGGTCAAAGCGCAATCAGGCCAGACGACAGGTTTCGCCAACTTCCGCACCGACGTCACCGTCAACGGCGTCATCAACAGCTCCGACGTCGGTGTCGTGAAATCGCGCTCGGGTTCCTCTTTGCCGTCAGTCGCGCACTAATTAAACGCCGCGGGCTGCAAGCTTCGATAGGCGCGCGGGCGTTGGCTTGACCGATTCTTCCCTCGGCGAGATAGGTGATCGCCTCGCGGACGGGCGCGATCTTTGGCGAGGGCCTCGCCCACCATTCATTGACCTGCTTTTTATGGCTATGACAACCTTTCCAAGACCATCCTTCCGGGGCGTCTTCACGATTACGACTCTCGTGTTTCTGGGCATGATCGTCATGCGCCCGGCAGCGGATGGGGCGGCGGACGCGGCGAGCGCTGAGTTGTCGGATGTGACCGCGCTGCGGTTATCCTCCGGTTCCAAGGCGGCCGTTGTCTATACCGTCACTCACCAGATTTCGGCCCCTCTCGAACCGGGGATCTTCTTGCCGGGAGTGCGCGTGGATCGGCAGGCGCACCCGGCGGCGTATGACGGCGTTTGGGGGATCGACGCCGGGGACATCGGCGCGTGGTTATCGCCGCAGGGAAATTTCTTTTCGCAATTTGATCCGGTCAGTCGGCTCATCGAGAGCACTTACTTTACGAACCGGTTGCACGACGCGACCGCGGCGTTCCCGTTGGCTGAGGGCGATCGCTTCGAGTTGATGATGGGTAACATCCTCGGTAATTGCGCCCTGCCGTCGGATCGCGAGCGCGGCGTACCCGGGGGCACGGTGGGATGGGATTTAGGTTTGATCGCGCGCCAGGTCAACGCGACTCACGCTGGCAGCAGTAACACCGCAGACGTGATTGTTTTTCGGGCGGATGTGGTGGTACGCGGAGGTGACCTCGATGCGCGCGGTGGGACGGTGAACGTCCCGCCCTTGGTGATCGATTTGCCGCGGATCTACCCCGCCGGGACCACCGCGATGTATCTCATCAACACGGTCCTGCCTTTCACGGCATACCTGAGCGGCTTTCGGCTGGAGGTGCAGCCGGCATTAGGCAAAGCAATCGTGACCGCGTCCGCCAAAGGTTATATTTTTGAGGCGAAAGAATACACGCGACCCGGCGGCGGACAGGCCACCGAATGGCATCTGCCTTTGACTGGCGTCATCATGATGACGCCGGAGGATACTCCTGCGCAAAGCCATGCCTTCGCGCGGATGCCGCTCGGCGGGCGCGCCATCGCCGGGGATGGAAATACGGTGAGGGAATTGGCGATTCCAGCCGGTGGAATGATTGAAACCGAGGCGGGTCTGGGCGCTCGCGTCCGCGACGCCGCGGGGGTAGTCGTGTCTTCGGAATTGGAGAACAACGCCCCGCGCGCGGAAAAGAATATTTCGGACGTGGGAGCCGGTTCCCCCGTGCTGAATAACGAGCTGAACACGGTCTCGACCATCAATGCCAGCCTGAGTGCGCCCGTTGACCTTGTCCTCGGAAACAAAAATTTCGCGCTTACACTCGACCCCGATTTTCGGGGCGAAGGGTTGCTCGCTCTTCGCGCGTTGCGGAAGGCGGGGAGCGGAGAATCGTACGCAAAGGTCGTGAGCGTTCCCTACGCGGTGATCGACGGCACGCCGATCGCCCTGACACGTAACCGCCTGGTCGATCTACGGGTGCTGCCGGTTTACAAAGGAGTCACGGTCACTTTTACCGGCCAGGCGGGAGACCCGTCGCTAGTGCGAACACGCAAGCTTCAAGGAGGCGTCTTCCCTTTTGGTCTAACGATTGATGCGGTCTATGATCTCGGCGATCGCCGGTACGCGTTTGTGCAATTCCTGAGCAAGCCGGATCTCGCGCCGCCAGATTATATCCTCTCAGAGATCCGCGTCCGTTCGCTCGACGGCGCGAGCGTGCAAACCAGCCCGGTGCAGTATCTGGAATTAACGGAAACGGGTCCGGTGGATTTCGGCGGCGTTTTGCAGGCCAACGAGTTTTCTCAAGCGGTGGATTTTTTCAGCACCAGTTCGCTCAAGTCTCTCGTGCTCGGTCGGCACGAAATCCTGCCCACGATTTTCCGGTCGGGCATTGATGGTCGGCTGACGGTATTGCGCGCGCCGGCGCCGTCGACACCGAATCCCGCTCCTAATCCGGGCCAGTCCATCGCGGACCAGCCTCTCGCGTTCTATTACACCCCGCCGGCCGGCACCTTCACGCAAACCTCCAGCATGCAGACCATCCTGCTTCCTTCCGCAACCTCGGCGACTCCCCATTCGAAGGCTTTGGGAGAAGTGTGCGGCGCGGTGCAGGTCGAAGACGATGCCAACCCGGATGCAACCCCGGCGCAGGATATCGTGCGGGCGTGGTTCGATGCCGACGACGTGAACCTGTATGCCACGCTTCAACTCCGCGACGTTCCCACTGCCAGTGCCCCCGCGACGCCTTACTCGTGGGGTCTTTTCTGGCGTTATGAACACAGCGGTCGCTACGCGCGCGCTACGCTCGATCCCGCCGGACAATGGACTTTCGACACCGGTGGATTCAATGCCGGCTACTTCCCCTTGCGTAACGTTACCGGTGAGGTTCAGCCGGGCGCGAACGGTTATGTTCGCATTGCCATCCCGCGTAGCTTTCTGCGTTACCGCAATGGCGAGGTCCTGCGGGATACGAGCGCACACTCCTATGTGGGCACGAGCAACAGGGACATCGATCGCGCTCCCGAAAGCGCCGGCGCGGACGCCACGTTTGGCACAGGCGGCGACTACCGCGTCGCGGCACCGTGCGGCCTCATCCCGTTGCAACTGCTCAAGGCGTCGTCGGCTAAAATGCACGATGTCGCCGGCGTCTACGAGATCGATCTCACGGGCGGCTCCGGGGTGGAATGCCGAACCGGTGGTCCCGCAGGGAGCCACCAGCTTGTATTCAGCTTCAGCAATCGTTTGCAAAGTGTGGACAGTGCCACCGTCGCCCAAGGAACAGGCATAGTAAGCAGCAGCGGCATCGACTGCAGCGACACGCATCGCTACATCGTCAATCTTACCGACGTCGCCGATGCACAGGCTCTCTCCGTCGACCTCACAGGCGTGACCGATACCGCTGGCAACGTAAGCGGCGGCGTGCCCCTCACGCTCCGTTTCTTGCTTGGCGACACCGGCGGTAACGGCACCGTCAACTCCTCCGATATCGGCCAGACCAAAGCCAGTTCCGGTCAGGCCGCCACCTCTGCAAATTTCCGCACCGACGTGAACGCCAACGGCGTCATCAACAGTTCCGATATCGGCGTCGTGAAAGCAAAATCCGGCAACAGCCTGCCCTAAACCTCTTTCGAGCAGGCAGGATCCTTGCTTCCGTTCGGTCCGGAAAAATTCGCTGGACGCAAGGTTCGGAATTTGCTCCATTCTGCGCCGCCGAATCGATCACTCACCGAAACTCGGTCTCCCGGGGGCAAACCCTCGGGAGCGTTCTCAACCATCTCCTCATCCTCCCTATGGAAAAAAAATCGTTCCAGTCTGCCTTCTTTAATCTCCGCGCGCTTGCGACCATTGCCCTCTTTGGCCTTGGCGCCCTTTTTGCGCTCCTCAGCTTTGCCGCGAATCCCACCAGCGGTACCGTCTCGCCCTCGAATCTCTCGGTGACGTGGACCGGTGGACCGTATCTCGTTCCGAGCCTCGGCGGCGACACGTGCGCCGCGCCCGACGAGTGCGACGAGTTTGCGCTCACGGTGGATTTGCCGGCCAACTACGCTGTTACCAACCCCGGTTCGAAGATTCGGATGGAGATCAGTTGGAGTGATCCCAGCGGCGGCGGCGCGGACTACGATATGTATGTGAAGGATTCCACGGGCGCGACCGTGAGTGGCAGTCAGGCTGCCAGTTCCAGCAACCCGGAAGTCTACACCCGTGATGCCGGCTCGGGGCTGCAGATTTACACTTTGCGAGTCAAACCCTTCATCCCCGCCGGTCTTGCCTACACCGGAAAGGTGACCCTCATCCCGGGCAGCAGTCCGACGCCGACTCCCACCCCCACTCCGCCGCCCGCGAGTGAAATTCCGCGCTACTACAATTACTCGCCTGGCCCCGGTGTCGGTGAGACTGCGGCGGAGCCGACCCTCGGTTTTAACCTCATCACCAAGCGCGCCATGTTCATCTCGGGCCTCCAGACCCTGCGCGTCACGTTCCCGGAGACCGGACCCTGCGACGCCTTGTGGGAAGACGTTTCCTACGTTCTCACGAGCACCAAGTCGCTCGACCCCATTCTGTTTCATGATCAAGGCAGCAACCGCACGTTCGTCTCGCAGTTGAACAGCGTGGTGCCGCCGGCGTCGCCGGTGCTCATCGGCTTGAACAGCTTGATGGCCTACACCGATGACGACGGTGATAACTGGGTGCCCGCCCAGCTCAATCCGCCCGATGGCAGCTACGATCACCAAAACGTCGGCGGCGGTCCATACCCGGCTTCCGTCCCGCTGGGCAATCCGGTGAACAAAGGCTCCGCTGTCTACTATTGCTCGCAAGCAGGCGTGACCGCGTTTTGCTCGCGCAGCGATGATGGCGGATTGAACTTCGGGCCGGCGCGCGCCGTTTACACCATCCTCGATGGCTGCGGCGGCATCCATGGTCACGTCAAGGTCGCGCCCGACGGCACGGTTTACCTCCCGGTCCGCGGCTGCGGAAACATACAATCGGTCGTTGTTTCAAATGACGCCGGCATCACCTGGCAAGTGCGCCAGGTCAAAGGCGAGAAGGATGGCATCCCGTGGGAAGCGACGCCGCCGCCGGGCATTCTCGATCCGACGGTGGGCATCGCCACCGATGGCACGATTTATTTTGCTTACATCGCGAGCGAGGGAAGTGGCGGGCACGCGCGCGTCGCGGTGAGCCAGAATAAAGGTCTGACCTGGAGCAATGACTTCGATCTCGGCGCCAGCCATGGTTTGAGCAACGCCGTCTTCGCCAACGCCGTCGCCGGCGATCCCGATCGCGCCGCGGTTCTCTTTCTCGGCACCACCACTCCGGGCGCCCATCAGGACGCAGGATTCCAGGGCACCTGGTATGTCTACGCAGCGCACACCTATAATGGTGGCCTGACGTGGACCACGTCCAACATCACGCCAAACGATCCCGTGCAACGCAACGCCTGTATCTGGAATGGCGGTGGCAGCAACCCCTGCCGAAACCTGCTCGACTTCAACGGCATCACCCTCGATGACAGGGGCCGCCCGCTTTATTCCTACGCCGACGGTTGTATCGGCGACTGCGTGAATGGAGGCCCGAATTCCTACAGCGCGAAAGCCACCATCGCCCGCCAATCCGGCGGCCGTACCCTCTTCGACGGGTTCGACCCAGCCGAGCCGGCCGTTCCGCAGCCAGCATGTTTGTCGGGACGTCGCGACGACCTCGCTTCCTACCTGACGTGGAAGGCGCCGGATAACGGTGGCGCCACCCTCTCGTCCTACCGGATCCTGCGCGGCACCACTCCCCTCAATCTCGTCGAGATCGGCGTGGCCGAGGGAAACAAGCTTACCTACACCGACCGAACGACGAGTGCCGGTGTCGTCACCTATCACTACCAGGTGGTGGCCGTGAACAGCCAGGGCGACGGACCTGTCAGTAACACCGTTGCCCTCAACGTGACTCCGCGCGTGGAGCCGACGGGCGCATGTCTGCTCCCCGGCGTCCAGGTGTTGGTCGATCCAACCGGCGACGCCAGCGATCAGCAGGACCAGCATGATATCACCTCGGTGTCTCTCTCCGAGCCGCAGGCGCTCGACGGTAAAGTCGTCTTCACGATCAAGGTGGCGAGCCTCGCCGGGCCCCTGACCCCGAACTTCCGCTGGGCGATCCGCTTCGGCGCCCCGATGGCGCCGCCGCCGCATCCGCTGCTCGGAGCACAAGAGGATTGGTTCGTCTCCATGGTCACTTCGGACGGCCCGACCCCGACCTTTACCTATGGCACCACCGGTGTGCCTCAGAACGTGCCGAGCCGTTTCTTCGTTACACAAGGGAATCTCGATGCCGCCAGCAACTTCAGTGTCGACGGAACGATCACGCTTGTCCTTCCGAAGTCGGCCATCGGAGCGACTACTCCCGGCCAAGGCATCACCAGCATCTTCGGCAGCGTCCGCGCCAGCCTGGCCTCGGCCATCCCGGGCACCGGCGGCACGAACGAAACCATTCCGGATAGCACCGGCACCGGCAGCTATCAGTTGCGCCCGGCGAATCTCTGCCTCCCGAACATCGCCCCGACCTCGCGCCTCACGGCCACGCCAGACATGGGCGCAATCCCGCTCGCGGTCACGTTCGACGGCAGCACTTCCACGGATCCCGACACGATCGACACCATCGCAACCTACACCTTCAACTTCGGCGATGGCACGGATGACGTGGTGCAGAGCACGCCCACGATCAACCACACCTTTACCGAACCCGGGCTCTACGACGTGAAACTGGTGGTCACCGATTCCCGCGGAAAGCTCAGTACGGGCGCCGCGCGCCAGTTGGTTCAGGTGGTGGCTCCGCTCAGCAGCGTGGTCTCGCGCAAGCTGCACAACGGCGTGCCTTACGACATTAATCTCCCGATCGATGGTTCAGGGATCGGCATTGAATGTCGCAATGGCCCTGCGCACTCATTGGTCTTCACCTTCGCGCGCAATCTCACGTCCGTCGGCGGCGCAGTCCTTTCCGAAGGGTCCGGCACGCCCGCGGGCGCGCTGGGACCGGGACCGAATCAATACACCGTCAATCTCAGTGGTGTCCCGAACGCGACCAACGTCACCGTCACCTTGCAGAATGTGGCTGACGTGAGCGGCGCCGTCTTCAATGCCTCCGCCCGGATGGCCGTGCTGGCTGGCGATGTGAATGCCAACCGTTCCGTGAACTCATCCGACATTGGCCAGACCAAAGCCAACTCCGGACAGAGCACGACGGGCGCGAACTTCCGTACCGACGTGAACACGAACGGTTCGATAAACAGTTCCGACATCGGTTCCGTAAAAGCGAACTCCGGCAGCGCGGTGGCACCTTAGCCACAGTCAGTTTTTCTGTCCAAAAGGGCGCCCTTGGGATTCAGGGGCGCCCTTTTTCTTTGCCTTGAGTCGTCCTGCATTTCCCTTTTTTTGTCTTGAGTGACGGCGCTGGATTCCTCAGTATCGAGGCTGGCCACGCCGAGGAAATCCCGGCGTGGGCATCGGAGATCCCCCCATGTTCAACCGAATCACTTCTTCCACCTCATTCGTCAGGACGCGGGTTTTAACCGCGTTCGCTCTCTGCTCGGCCGGCATCCTCCTCGGGCTGCGAGCTTTCGCTGCCGTGCCATCCAGCGGCACGCTCACCCCCGCGAACCAGTCGATCACTTTTACCGACGGGCCGCTGGTCGACAAATCCGACGCATCTCGTCAGCGGCGCTCCCATCTGCACCGCTCCCAATTCGTGCAGTGATTTCACTCTCACCGTCAATGCCAGCAGCCTAGCCGCGACGCACAACGTGCTCTGGACCATGCAATGGCCGGTCGTAAACGTCGATTGCGACATCTTCATCCTGCAGAACGGCAACCTAGTCGCGGCCAATATCGGCTACAGCGACCCTGCGCACCTCGCACTGCCCGTTCCCGCCAATGGCACGGTTTATCACCTCGTCACGACTTGCACCACCGGCACCAGCCTCCTGACCGGGACGGTGAAATTGGACCCGAAATATCCCACCTCGGGTCAGGGCGCCGGAGCGCCTCCACGTTACTTCAATTATACCGGCACTGGCAGCCAGGCCAACAGCGCGGGCGAGCCTTCCATTGGCATCGACTGGAACCCAAACGTGAGCATCTTGAAGCACGAGAAAGTCAACACCGGCGGCGTCGCTTTCTTCACTGCCATCAATGACCAATGGCGCGCGAACTTCGACGATTGCTCGTCACCGGCGCTGAACGTCTGGGAGGATACGAATTCGCCCATCATCACTGGGCTCGATCCCATCGGCTTTGTCGATCACTTTAGCACCGTTCAGCTCGGGATCAGTTATCCCCCGCCTCCTACGCCCGGCCGCATCTTCCATCTGCAACTGTTGACGGCGGCGGGTAGCCACGGTGCGTTCTCGGACAACGATGGTGGGAGCTGGCTATCGGTTGTCTCGGGAGGTCCCCCGGCGGGAATCGACCACGAGACGCTCGGCGGCGGACCGTTCCACGCGCCGATTCCGACACCGCCGGCCCCGGCCTATCCCAACGCCACCTACTACTGCTCGCAGTACGGAGTGGAGAATGCGGCCTGCTCACGCAGCGACGACGGCGGTCTGACCTTCGGCCCCGGTGTGCCGATCTACCCGCCTCAGCTTTGTGCCGGCGGGCTCCATGGCCACATCAAGGTCTCGCCCCAAGGCACGGCTTATGTCCCCAATTCCGCCTGTGCCGAAGGGGTGGGGGCCGGACTCGGCGTGGTGGGCGTCGCCCTCTCCAAAGACAACGGCATTACCTGGACCCATGAAAGCGTCCCCGGCAGCACCGGTAGTTCCGATCCAGCCATCGGCATCGGCCAGAACAACGTCGGTAAACCTCCCGGCCAGACCGCGAACACAATTTATCTCGGCTGGATCAGCGCCGACGGCCATGCTCACGCCGCTCATTCGCCCGATGAAGGTGTCACTTGGGAGGATGACATCGACGTCGGCTCGATCTTTGGCATCGAGAAAGCCGTCTTCCCCGTGATGGTCGCGGGCGACGATAACCGCGCCGCCTACGCTTTCCTCGGGACCAGCCCGGCTTATTACCCCGCCAAACAGGTCTGGCATCTCTACATCGCCACCACTTATGACGGCGGCAAGAGCTGGATCCTGATCGACCAAACACCCATCGATCCCGTCCAGATCGGCGGCATCTGTCTGCTCGGCACCGGCTGTTCCGGTGCCCGCAATCTGCTCGACTTTAATGGCATCGATGTCGACGCCGAAGGCCGCGTTCTCGTGGCCTATGCCGATGGCTGCATCAATTGCACCAACGACCAGGCCCTCGCACAATCGAATTCTTCCAAGGGAACGATCGCGCGGCAATCGGGCGGGCGTCGTCTCTTCTCCGCTTTTGATCCGGTGGAGCCAGCGCCTCCGCCTGCGCCTCGCGTCCTATCTGCGGTCCGGGTTTCGACCCCTGTTCCCGGCGTGCAGGTTTCCTGGGTCGAGCCGGACAACGGCGGCTCGCCCGTTACCGGTTACAACATCTACCGCAGCAACACCTCCGGGACCGAAACATTCCTCACCAACGTTTCCGGAGCACAAACCCTGAAGTATCTCGATCAAACCGCCACCACCGGTTCCAACTGGTTCTATCGCGTCACCGCGGTGAACGCGCTCGGCGAAGGCGATTTCTGCCGCGAGGTCAACGTCGATGGGGTGCAACCCGCCGAAAGCGCCTGCATCTTCCCATATCTGACCAAGCTGACTGATCCGGCCAACGATCAAACCGGTGCGCCCAACGCCAATCAGCACTGGGACATCACGCGCGTCGCCATGGGCGAGCCATTCGTTGCTTGCGACGACAAGTCGCTCACCTTCTCATGAAAGTGGCGACGCTTGCTCCGGCACCCCCGCCGGGAGCCAGCTGGCGGGTCGTCTTCAAGGCGCGAGATACGGCCAACGTCTTGCAGTCCTTGTATGTGGAAATGGACGCGCAAACCGGCACGCCCACCTTCAACTACGGGTGGGGCGGGGGGGCGACATATTATGACCAGTGTGGCGCGCTAAACGGACCCGCCACTTGCCCGGTTACGGGAAGTTACCTGCCCGACGGCACGATCGTGATGAAGCTTGATACGTCGACGCCTCTGAATGGCGTCAATGCCATCGGCGACCCGCTTTTCACGGTCAACTTCCCTGTCGGCGCCGCCTTAACGGATTTACAGGGCAGAACGGAGACGTCCGGCGCGGTCATCGATACCACCGGGACCAGCACCGTACACCGTGGCTGGCAACCTTGCCTGCAACGGAGTTCTCCCAGAGGCAGTCCTGACGGCCGCACCACTCTCGGGCCCGGCGCCTTTAGCCGTCAACTTTGACGCCTCGTCATCGAATATCCCGACCGGTGGCTGCGGCACGATCGCTTCCTATACGCTCGACTTTGGGGACGGCTCGGCTCCGGTGAGCCAGGCTTCACCGCTCTTCAGCCACAACTATCCCAGCGCCGGCATCTATCCCGCAAACCTGACCGTGACCGACAGCCTCGGGCAGGTGAGCACCAATCCGGCCCAGATCATCATCACCGTCAACAGCAATGCCATTCAGTTGAGCGGAGTCGCCTCGCGCAAAACTCACGGCGCCGCCGGCGACTTCGATCTGCCTCTGGCACTGAGCGGCACGAGCACGATCGAACCGCGCACCGGCGGTGCCAATGGCGATCACAAGATCGTCTTCACCTTCCCGAACGCTCTCAGCAGCGTCGCTGGCGCCGGCGTCTCCAGTGGCTCGGTCAGCAGCAGCGCCATCGGGCCAAACCCGAACCAATACACGGTCAACGTCACCGGGATCACCAACGCTCAGTACATTACGGTGACCTTGACCAATGCTCAGGACACCGTCGGCAATGCCGGCAATGTCTCCGTGCAAATGGGCGTTCTCCTCGGGGATGTGACGGCGAGTAAATCCGTCAATTCGTCCGATATCGGTTCGGTGAAAGCGAATTCCGGACAGACGGCCAATGCCGGAAACTTCCGCACCGATGTTGCGACAAACGGTTCGATCAATAGCTCCGACATCGGAACGACCAAATCGGTCTCCGGCACCAGCCTGCCCTAACCTCAAACCCGAAGGCTCATGATGTCCCGGCAAGCGCAAGCTGCCGGGACATTTTGCTTCCAGCCCTTACCGTCGACTCGGTTTTCGCGCTTCACCTGGCGAGCGCTTCCAATATTTGTCTTGAGCGCTGGCGCCGGCTTCCTCAGTATCGCCGCCAACCGCGCCAAAAAACATCCAGGGCGTGGGCATCCCCAATCCCATCATGTTCCACCGAATCATTTCCTCCACCCCCTTTGTCAGGACGCGGTTTTTCGCTGCCTTCGCTCTCTGCTCGGCCGGCGTCTTCCTCGGGCTGCAAGCCTTCGCCGCGCCCACCCCACCCACCGGCATCCTCACGCCCGGGAATCCCACCGTCACCTACACCGACGGACCGCTTGATCGAAAACCCGACGCATCTCGTGAACGGCCAACCCATCTGCACCCTGCCCGAGTCGTGCAGTACGTTCATTCTTACGGTCAACGCCAACAGCATCGCGGCGACGCATAATTTGACGTGGAGTGTCCAGTGGCCGGTGCCGAATGTGGATATGGACATCTTTATCCTCACCCCCGCTGGCGCCCTGATTGCCGCCAACCTCTCCACCGCCGATCCCTCGGCGATTATCCTGCCGATTCCAGCGAATGGCACCGTCTATCACCTCGTGGTTTCGGCCGCTGTCGGAACCAGTGTGCTCGACCGGCACGGCCAGCCTGACGCTGAAATACCCGACCGCCTTGCAGGGTCCGGGCGAGCCACCGCGTTTCCAGAATTATCCCTCCGGCGCCGGTCAGGCCAATAGCGCGGGTGAGCCTTCCATCGGCATCGATTGGAATCCAAACGTTGCCACCCTCAAGGATGTCACCCCGCCGACGAGATTGAATACCGGCGGCGTCGCGTTCTTCACCGCCATCAACGACCAATGGCGCAGCAACTTTGATGATTGCTCATCGCCCGCGGTCAACGTCTGGGAGGACATGAATTCTCCCATCATCACCGGGCTGGATCCGATCGGGTTCGTCGATCACTTCAGCACCGTCCAGCTCGGCATCAGTTATCCGCCGCCCGTCACCCCGGGTCGCATCTTCGCGCTGCAGCTCGCGGCCGGAAGCAGCACCGCTGCTTTCTCCGATAATGACGGAATCGAGCTGGATTTCGTTCGTCGCCGGCGGCGCTCCCGCGGGACCCGACCACGAAACCTTCGGCGGCGGACCATACCATGCACCGATCCCGACACCGCCAGCTCCCGCTTACCCGAACCCGATGTACTATTGCTCCCAAAACGGCGTGCAACAGGCGCAGTGCTCACGCAGCGATGACGGCGGCCTGACTTGGGGACCCGGTGTTCCCATCTTCCCGCCCACCCTTTGCGGCGGCGGCCTGCATGGTCACGTGAAGGTATCGCCACAAGGCACCGTTTACGTTCCAAATTCCGCTTGCGCCGAAGGAACGGGCCCAGGGATCGGCACGACTGGCGTCGCTCTCTCCAAGGACAACGGCATCACCTGGGATCACCAGAGCGTTCCCTTCAGCACGGAAGCTCGGATCCAGCCGTCGGTATCGGGCAAAACAACGTTGGCAAACCTCCAGGCCAAACGGCCAATACCATCTATCTGGGTTGGGTTGGCGGCGATAGCCACGCCCACGTCGCGCACTCGCCGGATGAGGGAATTACCTGGCAGGATGATATCGATATCAGCTCGATCTTTGGGATCGAAAAAGCCGTTTTCGCCACCATGGTCGCAGGCGACGACAATCGCGCCTCCTTCAGCTTCCTCGGCACCGCCCCGGCTTACTATCCCGCCAAGCAGGTCTGGCATCTCTACATCGCCACCACCTACGACGGCGGCAAAAATTGGATCCTGCGTCGACGCCACCCCGGATGACCCGGTTCAGATCGGGAACATCTGTCTGCTCGGCATCGGCTGCTCGGGCGCTCGCAATCTTTTGGACTTCAACGGCGTGGACGTGGACAGCCAGGGACGCGTCCTCGTGTCCTACGCCGATGGCTGCTTGAATTGCACCAATACCCAGGCGATTTCGCAGTCGAACTCGGCCAAGGGCGTCATCGCCCGCCAATCCGGCGGACGGCGCTTGTTCTCCGCCTTCGACCCCGTGTCGCCGGCCGCGCCCGCCGCACCGCAATTGGTCTCCGTCGGTCCGCACCAATCCCACCAACGTGACGGTCACCTGGCTCGAGCCCGACAACGGCGGATCGCCCGTCACCGGTTACAACGTCTATCGCAGCAACACCAGCGGCACGCAGACGTTCCTGGCCAGTGTTTCCGGCGCCACCACGAACAAATATTTCGACACCGCCGCGCCGGATTCGTCCGATTGGTTCTACGTCGTCACGGCCGTGAATGCGATCGGTGAAGGCAGCTTCTGTCGCGAGAAAAACGTCAACGGCACCCCGGTCCCGCCCGTCAGCGAGTGCGATCGTTCCCGGGCGTGACCATCCTGACGGATGCCGACCGGCGACGCCAACAACATGCAGCCATTCCACGACGTGCAGAGCCTGCAGATCGCGGAGACCTATCTCGGCACAGCATCGGAGAGGCATCATCTTCACGCTGAAGATGGCCAGTCTCGCCACCGTGCCGCCCGACACCTACTGGCCCGTTCAGTTCACGAGGAACGGTGTCATTTATACGGCGCGGATGAGCACTTTCCCGCCAGCAACGCCGGCGGCGCCTGTTTTCGAATTCTACCAGGGCACGTACAACGCGCTCCTGCCGGTCGTCACTCCAGCTGATCCGCTCAGCACTTACTCCCCCGACGGCACCATCCGGATCATCGTCCCCCGAAGCGGCATCGGTAATCCCGCCATCGCATCAAACTTGACGGCGTTTCTGGTGCGCATCTCGGTCAATGTCGGAGCGGGCGTCGTTACGCCCGATAACATGCCCGACGACTTGCTCCCGGCGGGCAGCTACACCATCGTCGGCAACCAATCCTGCCGCTATAACACGCCGCCAGTTCCGATTCTGGCGGCTACTCCGCTGTCCGGCAATGCGTCGCTCATGGTGAACTTCGACGCCTCCGGCTCGAACGATCCAGATACCACGGCACCCGCCGATACCATCGCGTTCTACACGTTTGATTTCGGCGACGGTTCACCCCTGGTGACTCAGGCGAGCCCCCTGATCTCGCACAACTACACCGCAGCCGGCTTCCTATCCCGCCCGGCTCACGGTGAAGGATTCGCGTAACCTCGCCAGCTTGAACTTCGCGGAACGCGTGATCTCGGTCACCACCAGCCAGATTCAGGCCTCCGGAGCGGTCTCGCGGAAAACCCACGGCGTCGCGGGCGACTTCGATCTGCCTCTGCCTCTCGGCGGGACGAGCGCGATCGAGCCACGCAGCGGCGGTGCCAATGGCGATCACAAGATCGTCTTCACCTTCCCGAACGCCTTGAGCAGCGTCGTCAGCGCCAGCGTCTCCAGTGGCTCGGTGAGCAGCAGCGCGATTGGGCCGAACGCGAATGAATACACCGTCAATGTCACCGGGGTCACGAATGGTCAGTACATTACCGTGACCATGAACAGCGCCCAGGACACGGTCGGTAACTCCGGCAATGTGTCCGTGCAGATGGGTGTCCTGCTCGGTGACGTGACCTCGAACAAGTCCGTCAACTCGTCAGATATCGGTTCGGTGAAGGCGAATTCCGGACAAACTGCCAATGCCGGAAACTTCCGCACGGATGTCACGGTAAACGGTTCGATCAATAGCTCCGACATCGGAACTACCAAATCTGTCTCCGGCACCAACCTGCCTTAACGAGAATCGAAAGGCTAACGATGTCCCGGCAGCGCAAGCTGCCGGGACATTTGCTTTTTAGGCCTGGCGTTCGCTTCGATATTCCTGTTTCACCCAGTCGAGGGCCTCTTCCCGCGAGCGTAAGGCGCCTTCGAGTTGTCGCGTTTCCACCGCTTCCAGGATTTCTCCGAACTGCGGCCCGGGCTTGAGGCCGAGCGCCATCAAATCATCGCCGCGCACCAAAGGCGGCGGAATGATCGGCTCGTTCGCAAACTCCGCGCGTTTCTGTTGCAGGAACTCGTAATTATCCAGCATCCCGTGGCTGCTCGCGCAATCGACGCGATGGAGTTCCAGTTCATCGGTAAACGTTGGCCGCGCCATGAAACGCTTCAATTTCGCCACGCGCATCTTCGGCACATCCTTGAAGACCATGTGCTGCCGCACCGCCTCCACCGTGGCCTCGATTTCCGCTCGCGAAAAACGCAGCCGTTCCATCAGTGCTTCCGTCATCTCCGCGCCCACCCGGTCGTGACCGTTGAAACGGATCCGCCCCGTTTCGTCCACCGTCGACGTGGGCGGCTTGCCGATATCGTGAAACAGAACGCTCAGGACCAGCGGGAGCGAAACCTCCGCCGGCAAAAGCTCCAGCATGATGCGCGTGTGCTTGAAGACATCGCCCTCGGGATGGAATTGCGGCGGCTGTTCGCAGCCCTTCATCGCCTCCAACTCGGGCAACACCACGGCCATCAAGCCGCTCGCATCCAGCAAATCCCAACCGCGCGCCCGTTGCGGTGAGAGAAGAATGCGCACCAGTTCTTCGCGAATGCGCTCCGCGCTGATCTCACTGATCGCCGCGGAGTTTTCCCGCAACGCCGCCCAAGTCGCGGCCTCGATCTCAAACTCCAGCGTGGCCGCAAAACGCACCGCGCGCAGCATCCGCAGACGATCCTCCGCAAAACGTTGCGCAGGATCGCCGATCGCACGGAGCACCCGCGCCTCCAGATCCGTCCGGCCTCCCACGAAATCGATAATCGCGTCGGCCACGGGATCGAAGAACATCCCGTTGATCGTGAAATCGCGCCGCGCCGCGTCCTCCGCCGCGCTCGCGAAATGCACCTCCGTCGGCCGACGCCCGTCGAGATAAACGCCATCCGACCGAAACGTCGCCACTTCAAACTGCATCCCGTTTTCCAGCACCACGATCACACCGAAGTGCGCTCCCACTGCATACGTTCGCGCGAAAATCTTCTGCACCTGCTCCGGTCGCGCGTCCGTCGCGACGTCGATATCCTTCGGCGTTTTTCCGCGCACGAGGTCGCGCACGCAACCGCCGGCAAAATAAGCGACATGTCCCGCCGCTCGGAGCCGCGCGACGATCTCGCGCGCCGTCGTTTCCATCGGGCTCGGCGCAGGTTTCATAACGTGCGCACAGTCTCAGATTCAAACGCCCCGCTGTCGAGAACAGCGGTCGAAGACACACTCCGGGTAGCGCAGGCTGCCAGCCTGCTGGTCGCGGCAGCCTGCCGCGACCCCGACGTACGCACAACGCCCCTCATGGTCCAGGCGTGGTTCGCACGCACGATGTTTCCGGCAAGCTGCCGGAAACGGCAGGCTGGCAGCCTGCGCTACCCGGAACCAACCCCCACCGCCACGGGCTCAGGCATCACCGCGCCGGCATCGCGTTGCGCAATTCGCTTCGCCACCGCCACGCCGGAATTCAACGCGCCCTCCATGTACCCGACAAATTTGTAACACGCGTGCTCCCCCGCGAAATGCAGCCGCCCGATTCCCGCATGCAGAATCGGCCCGATCGTAGTGACCTGTTTCGGCGCCGGAAACGAATACCCGCCGCCCGTCCACATCTCGTTAGGCCAATTCATGAAACGCCCCTGCACGAAATTCTCCCGCAACGCCGGGTAGATTTCCGTCAGCGCCGTCAGATAGGCCTCATCCTTCTCCCGCGCCCAGCGCTGCCGCGCCCGCTCTGCCGGCGGGCCGCCAGAAAAGCTGTTCAGCACCGCGCCGCTCGCATCGCTCCCTTGATTATCCGTGCCGTCCCAAGTCATGCAGATCATCCCGTCCGTCACCGCGTCCGGCGAGAGCCCATTGTCCTGCCAGAACCGCCGCTTCACCGCTGCGAGATACTTTACATTCACGCCCATCTGCGGTCGCAGGGAGCGAGGCAGGGAAGGGGTAAATCGAATGTTGTGCCAGGTCGTCGGCGGCACCGCGAGGACGACATCGTCGGCTTCGAGCAATTGTCCCGCCGCATCACGCACCGTTATCTTCTCGCCGGCTGCGCTCACCTCGCGCACCGGGGCTCCCAGGCGCAAACGGCCATCGCCAATCGTCTTTGCCAGTTTGATCGCAAGGGCCGCATTCCCGCCTCGGCAACGATAGACTTCGCTCTCCGTCCAATATTTCTCGATCCCGCCGCCCTTCACCTGCGTAAGGTTCCCGAGATAACTTTGCCGTGTGGTCGGATTGCCGTTATCGGCCGTGAGCTCGACCGTGATCGCTTTCTTGCAAAGATCCGAGACCGGCAACCGGCGAATCCAGTGGGCGGTGGAGCGCGCATCAAACTGGCGGGCGTTCGGGCTCCGCCAGGGCTCATCCGCGTCGATCGCCGCCGCGTCCGTGTTCATCGATTTGAAGGCCGCGTCCATTTCCTCCCAGAGCGCCAGCCCATCGCGCGCACTCAAGCGCTCCCCCTCGAAAAAAATCGGCGCCTCGAGTTCCTCGTTCTCGGTCACGTCATTGAAACGCAGGCCAAACTTCTTCGCGTAGGCCACCCAGGTCGGATGATTGGACCCGATCAATTCACCGCCGCCCTCGACGATCTTTCCCGGCGCCATATCGCTGAAGCTAAGGACGCGGCCGCCGATGCGATCGCGCGCTTCGAGCACGATCACGTCATAGCCGGCGCTGAGCAGCTCGTGCGCGCAAGCGAGACCACCGAAACCCGCGCCAATCACGACAACCCGCCGTCCGCGCCCGACCTTGTGGAACGGCGCGGTGCGCGCGTAGCCCGCGCCCCCGCTCAAGAGCAAGCCGGCCGACGCCGCCAACGCCAACTTGAGAAACTCCCGCCGGTCGAGAGCGGTGATCTGCGGTTGGTAACGGCGGGTGAGTCGGGCATAGAGCGAGCGGGCCATGGCGCTCCGAGGACAGCAGCCCGGAACCGCGAAGTCAATTTCCGATCACGCCGCGACTGCCGCGCGCTGTCATCCCGAGCCGCGCAGACGGCCGAGGGATCTCCCAAAAATGTGGCGGGCACACGAGCCAACAAAGCGCCGACGAAACGCGCGACCGTTTTACATCCGACCGGACGCGTCCAGTCACGGAAAGCGATCCAGCTCGGAGAGATCCCTCGACCGTCTTCGCGGCTCGGGATGACGACTCGGACGCTTGCGCCTGACGACAAACGGCTAGTCGTGCTCGACGGCGTTTTCTCCCGCCCCGTTTTTCTCCGCACGAAACGAGTGCACGATGAAAAACCCGACCGCGATGCAGATGCAGGCATCAGCCACGTTGAATGCCGGCCACGGATGCGCGAAGGGCACATGCAGATCGAAAAGAAGGAAATCGATCACGTGTCCGTGGAGCAGGCGGTCGGTCAGGTTGCCGAGCACGCCGGCGAGCAGAAGCGCGAGCGAGACATCGCGCCAACCGTCGCGCGGATGCTGCCGCAACAACATCGTGACCACGACGATGAGCGCGACGCACGACAGGATGACAAAGAACAGATTATTGTTCTTGAACGAACCAAACGCGGCGCCGGTGTTGGTGACGAAAACGAGCGCGAAAAATTCCGGCACGATGATGCGCGGCTCCTCCGGCGTGACGTAGTGCAGCGCCAGCCACTTCGTCGCCTGGTCCAGCGCGTAGAGCGGGAGCGTGAGGAGAAGGAGAAATTTCATCGGGCGGAAGGCAGAACGTCCAACGCTTAACGTCCAACGTCCAACGTCGAGTTCGGAGCGCTGACCACCGCCTCACAGCGATCGCATAATTCCGGGTGCGCTGCGCTCACGCCCACGCTGACGCGGTGACGCCAGCAGCGGCTGCATTTTGCATGCGGCGTGCGCGTGATCGTGGCGGATGCCTCCGCTGCCTCTTCCAAGGTGAGATCGCTCAGGATGAAAAATTCTTCGATCTCCTGCTTCGCGGTGTCTGGAATTTTACTGAGATCGCAACGCAAGACGACCGCTGCTTCCAGCGCATTGCCAATCAGTTTCTCCTGTCGCGCCTGTTCCACCGCCTGGCCGATGATGCCGCGTAGTTTCAGCCATTCTTCGATCGTGCGTTCCGCTTCCGCTGTCCTGCCAGCGAGGATCCACTTCGGGGAACGTTTGCAGATGCACCGAGCCGGGCTGGCCGAGATAACCCCACGCTTCATCCGCAGTGAAAGCGAGAATGGGCGCCAGCAGTTTGGTGAGCGCGGTGAAAACTTCGCGCATCGCGTCCTGGCTGGCGCGACGTCGCGGCGAATCGGGCGCGTCGCAGTAGAGGCGGTCCTTGGTGATATCGACGTAGAGACTGCTCAGATCGACAGCGCAGAATTGGTTGAGAGTGTGGTACACCTTGTGGAATTCGTAGGCCGCATAGGCGGCGCGGCATTCCGCGATGACCTGCTGCAGACGATGGAGAATCCAGCGATCGACCAGGGTGCGCTGGTCCGACCTGTCTGACTTGTCGGACCTGTCGGACGCGATGTTCCCTAACAAAATGCGCAACGTATTCCGAATCCGCCGATAAGTGTCGCCGAGACGCGTGAACATTTCCTCGGAGAACGGAACGTCGTCCGTGTAATTCACGCTGCTGACCCAGAGGCGCACGATATCGGCGCCATGTTTGCCGACGAAGTGGCCGGCGTCCATCGGCTTGCTGTACTCGCTCGACTTCGAAATTTTCTTCCCATCCACATCGACGACGAAGCCGTGGGTGACGCACGTCTTATACGGCGCGCGTCCCTGCAACGCGACCCCGGTCATGAGCGACGATTGGAACCAGCCGCGATGTTGATCCGTCGCTTCGATGTACATGTCGGCCGGTTCGCGGAGCGCGGGATGCGTGCCGAGCACGGCTCGATGGCTGACGCCAGAATCAATCCAGACGTCGATCGTGTCGCCGCGATGGGTGGTGCCTGCGGGCAAGCCGAGTTCGCGCGCGAGCGCTTCATCATCCAGTTCAAACCAAACGTTCGAGCCACGCTGCGCCACGAGATCGGCCAGTTTGCGAATCCAATCCGCGTTGAGAATTGGTTCACCTTCCGCCGAGTAAAACGCCGGCAGCGGCACGCCCCAGCTGCGTTGCCGCGAGATCACCCAATCGGGTCGCGATTCCACCGTGCCGGAAATGCGCGCTTCGCCCCACGGCGGCAGCCACTTCACTTGCTTGATTGCGTCCAGCGCCTTGCCGCGCAGGTCGTCGATGCGGATGAAGAACTGCTCGACGGCGCGGAAGATGATGGGCGTCTTCGAGCGCCAGCAATACGGATAGGAGTGCTGATATTTTTCCTCCGCCACCAGCATCTGCTTCTCGCGCAGAAGAGCGACGATCTCAGGGTTGGCATCGAAGACGTATTTCCCCGTGAGCGCGGGCAGGCCGGCCTCTTCGGTGAAGCGCCCGAGATCGTCCACCGGCGAAAGGATCGGCAGGCCGTTCTTTTTTCCTAACGAGTAATCGTCGTCGCCGTGACCGGGCGCGATGTGGACGCAGCCGGTGCCGGTATCCATGGTGACAAAATCGGCCGCGAGCACGATGGCGGTGCGAGGCAGAAACGGATGCTGCGCGCCGATGCCTTCCAGCTTCACGCCGGGAAATGCTTCCGCCGACGCTGCCGTCGGTTCCCAACCGGTCGCCGCGCTGAACTTTTCCACGAGCGACTCCGCGAGAATAAGCTTCTCTGTCACACCGTCTTTGCGGAATTCGCGCACGGTATAACGCTCCTTCGGATGCACGGCGATCGCGAGATTGGCGGGCAACGTCCACGGCGTCGTCGTCCAGATGACGATGCTCGCCTTGTCTTTCCACGCACCGGTTGCGACCGGGAACTTCACATAGACGGCGGGATCCTCGCGATCGTGATATTCCACCTCGGCGACGGCGAGCGCGGTTTGCGCTCCAGTGCTCCAGAAGACCGGCTTCTTCGATTCGTAAACCAGCCCCTTCTCCACGAAGACGGCGAAGGCGCGCAGAATCTCCGCCTCGTAAGCGGGATCGAGCGTGAGATAAGGATGCTCCCAGTCGCCGAGCACACCGAGGCGCTTGAATTGTCCGCGCTGGATATCGACAAACTTGCGCGCGAACGCTTCCGAGCGTTGCCGCACTTCCAGGGGCGAAAGGCCGCGCGTTTCCTTCACGACCTTGAACTCGATCGGCAGGCCGTGACAATCCCAGCCCGGCACGTACGGCGCGCGGAAGCCGGCCATCGTTTTCGATTTCACCACCAGATCCTTGAGAATCTTGTTCAAGCGCCGTGCCCATGTGGACGTCGCCGTTCGCAAACGGCGGCCCGTCGTGCAGGACAAACAACTCCGCGCCTTCCCGCGCTTTCTGGATCTGCTCGTAGAGCCCCGATTCGTCCCACGACTTCAGGATTTCCGGTTCGCGCGCCGTCAGGCTCGCCTTCATCGGAAAATCCGTCTTCGGGAGGTTGAGCGTATCTTTATAGTTCTGAGCCATCGCGCGGAGCGGCGAGGCTACCACCCGGCGTATGCCTGTGCAACGCGCGCCTCGCGCGCGGCGGCCCTTTCACCGCCGTTGACTCCGCGCGACATGGACCGTCTGTGTCAGGTATGAACCCCTCATCATCTCGTCGCAGTTTCATTCAGCGGTCAGCCTTGGGACTCCTGGCCGCCTCCGCGGGTGGAATCGTTTACGGCAAGGAAAAGGCTGAGTCAGCAGAAGCCAAGACGGAGGACGCGCTCTTCTATCGCTACCCCGCACTCAACGACAAAGACGTTGCCGGCGTGGTGGGTGCGGCGCACACGGACTTGGAGAAGGTCAGGACGATGGTGACCGCGCGGCCAGAGTTGGCCATCGCGACGTGGGATTGGGGCTTTGGCGATTTCGAAACGGCGATCGGAGCGGCGTCGCACATGGGGCGACGCGACATTGCCGAATTGCTGATGAAGCACGGCGCGAGACCGGATATTTTCACCTTTGCCATGATGGGCGCGATCGACGCGGTGAAGGCAATGATCGCCGCCACGCCCGGCATCCAACGCACGCCGGGGCCACACGGCATCACCCTGCTTCAGCATGCGAAGAACCGTCTTCGG